>NZ_FTPL01000007.1 GCF_900156305.1 Edaphobacillus lindanitolerans
AAACTCTCCATAAGAGAGTATGAGTAAGCTCATACTTTGTTGCTGGCATATCTGCTTGATATGTCCGAATCAGTTGTTCCGTTCGCCCGACGGGGTCGGGTTCCGGGAACAGTTTTATCAGCGTTTTGCTGTTCAGTTTTCAAGGTTCAGTTCGTTGCCGCGTTTTCTTGCGACAGCTTTATTATAATATCACGTCGTCATCGTGGTGTCAAACACTTTTTTCAATCGTGTTTTCCGCCCCAAAAGGCGACCTCCTTAATATACTCCCTTCCCTTCATGAATGCAACCCCTTTTTATCAATCCGTGTGAAATAAATCAGAGAAGCACCGACAGCGCACAGACGGAGGCGATACCCGGAATGCCGAGAATGGCGATGAGCAGGCCCGATGCCACATTGATCGGGACAAAGAACCCGATCAGCCCGGCTCCAAGATTCAACAGGAACAGAATCAGGAAAGATGCCGCCAGCCTGAACCAGAAAACAGACAGCTTTTCTGCAACTGTATAGAAGATCCGCTTGTTGCGGATGCAGATCAACAGGACGAACAGGACGGCTGCCGTTCCCAATGCAATCTTCAATCCGATCACTTCCTTCTAAAAAATTCAACACGACTCACTGTATGCCATCATGCCCCTCCTTATGCAAAACGGTGCGCCAAAAATAAAACACCGGACAATCAGGTTGTCCGGTGCCGTCTGTCTTACTTCATATGAAGATTTCGCTCACGGGCTTCCTTGAACAGATAGAAATGGCGGCATTCGGCAAGCTGCCTCTGCACTTTCGCCACTCCCTCTTCATCGAAGCGTCCAGCCTGGCGTTCAAGCTCCCTCGCCTGCATCCATTCTTCCCTCGTTGTCTCCAGAAGGAGGACCAGGCGTTCATCGAATTCCCGTTTCAGCTTGTTTCTGCGCCCGAACATACTTATCCCCCCGCCTTTGCCGACGACTTCACAATTCCCTTCTGCCCTCGAGTGCTTTGGAGAGGGTCACTTCATCCGCATATTCCAGATCGCCGCCGACCGGGAGGCCGTGGGCAATCCGGGTCGTCCTGATTCCGGAAGGCTTGATGAGCCGCGAAATGTACATGGACGTTGCCTCCCCTTCAATGGTCGGGTTGGTCGCCAGGATCACTTCCTGCACGGTTTCATCCTGCAATCGCTTCAGGAGGTCCGGAATATTGATATCTTCGGGACCGATTCCGTCCATCGGCGAAATGGCGCCATGGAGGACGTGGTAGAGGCCGTTGTAGTCGCGCATCTTCTCCATGGCGATCACGTCCTTCGGCTCCTGAACCACGCAGATCATCGATTGGTCCCGCCCGGAATCCTGGCAGATGCGGCACGGGTCCGTATCGGTGATATGGCCGCATACCGAACAATAGGTCAGCTTACGCTTGGCATCGACAAGGGCACGGGAGAATTCCATCACGGTATCTTCCTTCATGTCCAAAACATAGAAAGCGAGCCGGGCAGCCGTCTTCGGCCCGATGCCCGGCAGCTTCATGAAGCTGTCAATCAGCTTGGAAATCGGTTCAGGATAATGCAATCTGTTCGCTCCTCCTCATCATTTCCGCGAAAGGAAGGACGGGCCCCACCCATCCGGTGCCGGCCCGTCCCGAATTATTTGCATCGTCTCTCCGGATCAGAACATCCCCGGGAGGTTCATGCCTTTTGTGAACTGTCCCATCGTTGAATTCGTCAGTTCATCCGCCTGCTTGAGTGCATCGTTCGTGGCAATGACAATCAGGTCCTGGAGCATTTCAACGTCTTCGGGATCGGCAACCGACGGATCGACCGTTACCTCAAGCACTTCTTTGTGTCCGGAGACGACCACTTTGACCATTCCTCCGCCCGCCGTGCCTTCCAGACGCTTTTCACCAAGTTCCTCTTGGGCTTCCGCCATTTTCTTTTGCATTTTCTGCATCTGCTTCATCATGCCTTGCATATTCCCCATGCCGCGCATATCAAATTCCTCCTCAAGATTAAAAGTCAGTCATCATGTACATGGACGG
Organism: Edaphobacillus lindanitolerans; assembly: GCF_900156305.1. Lineage (GTDB taxonomy): Bacteria > Bacillota > Bacilli > Bacillales_A > Planococcaceae > Bhargavaea > Bhargavaea lindanitolerans. The sequence continues at coordinate 2,012 of NZ_FTPL01000007.1, forward strand.
CCTGTTTCCCGAACAGTTTCTCCGCTTCTTCAACAATCGGATCCTGCTCGAGCGCCCCCGACTCGCCGAGAAGGCCGAGCGCCTCTTCCGCAGCCATCTCGTCCGGATGCCGGTCGTCCGGCCGGTCGCCCTTCTCCTGCGTTTTGCCGAGGCCATGCTCCCGGATGAATGATTCACGGATCCTCAGCCAGTCCTCTTCCGGAACAAACACCATTTCATAGGCGGTGCCGGTGCGTCCCGTGAGCAGCTGGCTGAACGAACCCATGAAGTCCGGATTGCCCGCGGCCATCCCGCAGTGGATTGCATATTTGAATTTTAACACAAAGGCGTCGTTCGATGCCGCGACCGGTTCCGCATCATTGAGCAGTGCCGCCTGTGATTTCTGCATATCTCCAAGCACGGCGGCCCAGTTCGACTTGATGGCCTGGATATCCTCTTTTGTCGCGCGTGAGAGGATATCTTTGATGCGGCCTTCCTGGATATTGAATCCGTTCTTCGACTTCGGAGCCGCTCTCCTTGCCGGAGCCGCCTGCCGGGCGCCGGAAGACGGAGCGCCGTCTCGCACGGCAACCCCGTCCTTCAGCATCTGCCGGAGTTCGAGCACGGTCTGCTCCAGGCGTCCCACCTTCAGCTGAAGCTCTTCCACTCCCGCTCCCGATCCGGAATCGGACTGCCCGGCAGCAGACGGGATTTGCCCGTCCGCCTGGATCATCCGGAGAAGCGCCGCCTCGAGATAGATCCGGGCATGGTTCGAGAACCGCATGTCCTGCCTTGTTTCGGAGAGGATATCGATGAACGCATACAGCCTGCTTTCCGGAAATTGTTCGACAAGCGCCGAAACCCCTTCCGGATCCGAGATCAATTCATACAGATCCGGCATGCCGGGGGCTGCTTTCATGACGAGCAGATCCCGGAAAAACGTGATCAGATCCTCGGTCAGCCTGACGACATCCTTCCCTTCCGAGACGAGCCGCTCCAAAATCGACAGGGCGCCTGCAGCGTCTTTTTCCGCAAGGGACCGGGCGATGTCCTGGAACAGCTCTTCGCCGATCGAGCCGGTCACCATGACCGCATCCTCAAGCGCCACTCCGTCGCCGCCGAATGAAACGGCCTGGTCCAGCATGCTGAGGGCATCCCTCATGCCGCCCGCCGCCGCCCGGGCAATCACCCTGATCGCCTGGATATCGTAGCCGGTTCCGACGTCCTCAAGCACCTGCTCCATCCTGCTCGTCAGATCGGCGCGCGAGAGCGGTTTGAAATCGAATCGCTGGCACCGAGAAATGATCGTCGGAGGCAGTTTGTGCGGCTCGGTCGTGGCCAGGATGAAGACCACGTGCGCCGGCGGTTCCTCCAGAGTTTTCAGGAGGGCATTGAACGCGCTGTTCGAAAGCATATGGACTTCATCGATGATATACACTTTGAACCTTGAATTGGACGGTGCAAACCGGACTTTCTCGATGATGTCCCGGATTTCTTCGACCCGGGAGTTCGAGGCGGCGTCAAATTCAATGACGTCCGTGTCCGATCCGTCCATGATCCCCCGGCAGGACGCACATTCATTGCACGGCTCCGCAGCCGGGGCCTCGGCACAGTTGAGGGCCTTGGCAAATATCTTGGCTGCACTCGTCTTCCCCGTCCCCCGGGGACCGGAAAACAGGTAAGCGTGGGTTGTCTTGCCCTGGAGGAGGGCGTTCTGCAGCGTCCGCCTGACATGCTGCTGCCCGCTCATGTCCCCGAATGTCTGTGGCCGGTATGCCCGGTAAAACGCCTGATACATCGGCTGCCCCTCCTCCTCTGAGATCTTTTTTCACATGCTTCCATTATACCACAGCGGGGTCCCGCATGCCCTTCTCACATCCGGATTTCCGAAGGCTTTTCCTGAAGTCTCCCGGGACTTTTCCGCATAATAAAAGACCCGTCCGGATCCGGACGGGCCGATCATTTGAAATCAATGCCGTGCACCTTTCTTCGACCGATGCACACAAGCGTTACTCCTGTCGTTGGCTCGGTTTAGGCTGCCCCGCGGCACATGGAGAATACCACTTAATGCTGCTTCCTTCCGGACCTGACATGGTTCATGGGGCCCCATTGCGCAGGACCCAAACGTCAACACTACGTGCAGAAGGCAGACCCTGCATGACAGCAGCCTCGGAAAGGGATTCAGTCCCGCTGGAGCGGATTGCGGGTTACAGGACACCGCTACCTTCCCACCTAGCACGGCGAGTTTCATTATACGGCTTCCCGCCATAAAAATCAACCGGGTCACTCTGTTCAATTCCGTTGACACAGGAGATCGGACCATGATAAATTAGAAGGCGTGACACGGAGGAGTACCCAAGTCTGGCTGAAGGGACCGGTCTTGAAAACCGACAGGCGGGTCAAACCGCGCGGGGGTTCGAATCCCTCCTCCTCCGCCATTCACAAAACGCGCATAAATTTGAGATAGAAAAAACTCGTTGCACCGCACCGGCAGCGATTTTTTCTCTCATGTTCCTGATTGAAAATTTCAAAGAACGGGAACTCATATACAAAAGAAGCGGCCTGCATTCAATTGCAGGCCGCTTCTTTATTTTGATGGGATGACCGGCGGCCGCTTCGTCACAGCCTGAATTGGCGGATGATGGCGTCGGACATCATGTCGGACATCATGAGCGCAGCGGACTCGATCCGGTCATAGACTTCGATCTCCAGTTCGAAATTCCGGATGATCATGCAGACGGCCTCCGTTTTGGTGAGGGAAAGATGTTCATAAAACATCTTCCGAAGATCTTCCCGGTCTACATATGGATTCAGGCCGCTGAAAAAGTCCGTAATCTCATCGGCATTCCGATACCATTCCTTCTCGATCCGCTCCGCTTTTTCGTTCTCCCCCGCCTTTGCCGCTTTCACGAGCTCTGCCGCAATCGTCAGATGCTCCCTGATCAAGGCGGCATAACGGTCGCCTGCCCGGTCGCCGTAATATGGCCGGATGGCGTTCCCCATGTCTTCCGCATTCCGCAGCAGTCGCTTTACTGTGAAATCTGTGTCCGGGAGGTCAAAAACCAGACTGGTGATGGTCATCCGGGTCCAGGTAATATGCTGTTCCCAGAGAAGGCGCATATCCGCCTTAAGCCCGGCTGCCTTCTTCGTGACATACTTTCCGGTCCCTCCCGGCATTTCTGCATTTATGACCGGCACCAGCATGAACCCTGCAGGACGCATGACGAAAACCGGCGAAGGAATAAAGCAACTTTCCATCAATGAGTCACCCCGATTTGTCGGATAGCCTATCCTATTCATCCGGGCGCCCGCCTGTGAGCCTCATTCCCAAACGGAAAAAGCCCGCTCTTGAAAGCGGCTCTCCTCAGCGTTCAGTTCATTTCGGATTCCCGTAAAAGTGGCACCATGCCTCCAGAATACCGCCTGCACACGGACGGCTCGCACGGAAAAGGCCTTCACGTGCGCCCAACTCCGACAGTTCCGGCTGCGCATTCGCCACGATGACCGAAGGGTGGCCGATCGTCAGCATGTCCCGGTCGTTCCCCGAGTCTCCCGCAATCAATATGTCTGCCCCGTCCTCGACCCACTTTTCTGTCACGTAGCGAAGCGCCTCGCCTTTCCCCCCTCCTGCCGGCAGGATATCGATATCCCGCCCGGAGCTGAAGATGAACGTATGGGGAATGCCCTTCGCACGAAGCCGTTCCCTCAGTTCCCCGGCGGGTTCCGGCCCCTCGCTGTAAAACGAGACACGGCGGTTGTCCGGGAGTTCCTGGCGGGTGATGCCCGGGATCCCGGAAGCCTCATCCGCAATTTGATCCGGCTGCCAGTCCTGCGACATCCGTGCCGACCAGTCCGGGTCTTCAACCAGTCCGGTCCCTTCGAAGATGGCCGCGCCCACGTCCGTGATGAGAAGATCCGGATCCGGCAGTCTTTCTTCCCGGATCAATTCCTCCGCAGAGGCCCTGTGCCGTCCCGTGACATAGACCAGCGCTACCGGGTCCGGCTGTGCCTCGTAGTACCGGAGGAGTTCCCGCAGCCCGTCTTCGTCACCGACAAGGGTGCCGTCAAGGTCAGTCGCCAACAAACGCCGGATCTTCTGCACCGTGCAACACCTCGTATACTTCATGTACCGCCTTTGCCACGGACGGCCAGCTGAACAGGGCCTTCGCCCTCTGGGCCGCCTGCTTGCCGAGCCGGTCCGCGAGTTCCCGGTCTGCGGCCAGTTTCCGGAGTGCACGGGACAATTCCGCAGGGTTCCGTGCCGTGACGAGCAGTCCGGTCCTTCCGTCCTGCACAACATCCTGCAGGCCGCCGACCTCCGACGCGATCACGGGAGTCCCGCACGCCTGCGCCTCCGCTGCGACCATCCCGAATGATTCATAATAGGACGGCACCACGGCAGCCGTTGCCCTTGTGAACAGCGACGCCAGCTCTTCCTGTGAAAGCGGTCCGAGGAAGGTCACATGGTCTTCAATCCCGGCTATCGCCTGTCGCAGTTTCGACTGGACGGGCAAGCCCGATTTGGGATCGATATCTTCAGCTGCCCCTCCCGCCAGGATCAGATGGGCATCTGTCCCGTGCCGGAGGAACAGCCGGAACCCCCGGAGCAGCGTCAGGATGCCCTTCGTTTTCTCAAAGCGTCCCGCATAGGCGAACAGCGGCCGGTCGGTTTTTGGTTCTGCCTGTTTCTTTTCAAATGCCTCGTCGACCCCGATCGGGATGACGGAAATGGTCGATCTGCCTTCCGTGTAGTCGAGGATCATGTCTTTCTCTGTCGGAGTGGTGGCGATCACCCGGTCTGCAGCCTCAAGGATTTGCCGTTCTGCCTTGAGCCGCTCTTCCTCCCTCACGCCGGTCGCCTTCGCCTTCGCGATCCCGAGAGAGTGGGAAGTATGGATGAGAGGAATGCCAAATTCACGCTTGAGCGCAAGGCCGATCAGCCCGGACATCCAGTAATGGGTATGGACGACGTCATAATCACCGAGCGGAAGGATTGCATGCATTTCTCGCTGGAATTCGGGAAGGAGCCGGACCATCTCGGATTTCGGGACATATCCCCGGCGGCCGGCAGCAATCCGGACCACCCGGCAGGATCCGCCGAAAGGCTCGATCCTCGGTGAATCCCCGTCACTCCAGTGGGTCACGACATCCACTTCAAGCCCCCGCTCCGCCAGGGCACACGCCAGTTGCTTCACATAATTATTCTGGCCGCCCGATTGTTTGCCGCCCAGTTCTGCGAGCGGGTCACCATGGTCTGAGATGAACAATATCTTTTTGCACATTCAGACAACAACCCCTTTCACAATCTCTTTTACCTGTAGGGAACTACCGCCGAAAAAATGCAGTTTAGTACTTTTGTATACCCTATTCATTAAAATTCAAACAAAAATTAACATACTTCTAGAAAAATCGGGTAATCATATAAAATAGAGAGAAAACAAATAAAGAAAGGCGGGAGCTTATGGGACTTAAAAAAATCAGATGGTACGACCCGGCCCTTGTCGCCGTCAAGGTGGCTGCCGCGCGGATATTGGCGCGGATTCTTCCGTCAGGGGACAAGCCGATCGTTCTTGTCGGCGGGAACCTTGGAGAGAAATATGAAGACAACGCTTCGGTGTTCCATACATACCTCACGAGGGAACGCCCTGATTTAAAAACTTATTGGCTGTACGACCGGAGTTCGAATTATGTGAAACGCGAAGGCATCAGGAACGCGGTCCCGCTCGGCAGCTTCCGGAATTACGTTCTGTTTTTCCGGGCGGACTACACGTTCCACGGCCATTCCATCCTCTACGATCTTGCCCCCGGCATCGATCCATACATCCACCACAACAAAAAGACGATCATGACCCATATCAGCCACGGGATCGAAGGGTTCAAGAAAATCCTGATCCAGCCGGAAGACGTCCCCCTCCTGCGCCGGACGGACTATTTCAACTGCGCATCGGATTACGAACGGGACATCAAATTGAACGGCTGGGGCTTCCCGCCCGAAAAGCTCATCATCACCGGCATGGCCCGCTTCGACCGGCTGGAACCGGACAGCCCGGCACCCGAGGTCCGCAACATCCTCGTCATGATGACCTGGCGGGAATGGCTGTTCGGCCTGACGGATGAGCAGTTCATGGAGAGCGAATATTTCCGGCGGACGGTCGGAATGCTGGAAGACCCCGGAATCCGCCGGCTTATCCGTGAACGGGGGCTCCATGTCAAAGTGGCCCTTCATCCGTTCATGAAGCGGTTTGAGTCCGTCTTCAGAAATCTGCCGGGCTCTTCCCGGATCCGGTTCGTCAGCTTCGATGAAATTTCGGTCAAGGAAGAGGTCATCCGGGCGGACATGCTGCTCACCGACTATACGAGCGTTTCCTGGGATTTTCTTTACCAGAACAAACCGATCATCTTCTATATGTTTGACCAGGAAGAACTGGAGGAAAAACGGGGGACCTACCTCGACCTCGACGGGGACCTTTACGGCTACAAAGCCCGAACGGCAGAAGAGGTCACGAATCTCCTGGACCGGATCACAGCCGGTGCCAATACAAACCCGTTTTATGAAAAGGCCCCGCACTACTTCGGCTACTTCGACAGGGAGAACTGCCGGCGGCTGGCAGACAAAGTCATCGGCCCGGTCCCTTCCGAAGACCGTCCCCCGATGATGGCCCGGAAGACCGTACCGGCCGAATAAAAAAAGACGGCACACAGGCCGGCAAATCGTCCAACAAGATAGTTTATGCGTGGGCTTCCCCCTTTAGAACCCATGACCATAAAAAAGCGGAACCCCTGGGGTTCCGCTCTTTTTTATCTCTTTCCGGACTGGCGTCCGTAATTCCGGTGCACCATGCCGTTTACCCGGTGAAGGCCCAGTTGTTCATAGAACGGAACGAGCCCGGCATCACAGCACAGATCGACCATGTAAAAGTCCTGGAGTTCCTTTAGCATCCGCCGGACAAGCTCCTGTCCGATGCCCTCCCCCTGCCGCCCGGGCACGACTTCAAGCAGCGGGATATAGGCAGACAGCACACCATCGCTCACAGCGGTGATGAATCCGATAACCCGCCCCTCAGCCGGATCCAGGGCAAGCACCCGGTGGCTGCTCTGCCGGAGGAGAGTCAAGTGCATTCCGGGCTCCGGCGGATCGGGCCAGCCGACAAAGAAGCCTTCCAGCATGTCGGGCGTAATCCCTTTGGTGTCATTCGTGTATTCGATCTTCATTCCGTTCTTCCCCTTTCAATGTTTGTGCAGGAAAAACGGAATGATCAAAAGTAAATCAGCATACTTTCTTCCTCCTCAGACAGGTACCGCCGAGGCCCCCTCGGCCGTTGCCCGGACGGCGATCGGATCGTATCCGGGGAATTCCTCGCCGAGTTTGGCGGCAAGGGCCTCTTCGGAACCGGGAGCGGCCAGCACGAAAATCGACGGCCCCGCGCCGCTGACGGCCGTGCCGAAAGCCCCGGCTGACCGGCTGAACGAGCGGATCCGGTCGAAATCCGGAAAGAGGCCTTGCCGGTAAGGTTCATGGAACACATCCTCTTCCATCATCATGCCCGCCGTCATCCAGTCACCCGTCGCGAAGGCTGCCGCCAGCACGCCCGACGCACTGCTGCCCCCGACAGCCTCCCGGTGACCGAGCCGGTCCGGCAGGAGTCCCCGGGATTCCTCAGTGGAAAACGGGTTTTCCGGCACGAGGACCACCCCGCTCACATCCGGCGCCGGAATGTGGATCGTATGGACCCGGCCGGACCGGTAATGGGAAAAGGTCGCGCCGCCCAGCAGTGCTGCGACGACATTGTCCGCATGCCCTTCCATGCCGCTGCCGATCTTGACCTTTTCCTCCAGGGAAAGGCCGATGCCCAGCAGCCGGTCTGCAAGCTCGATTCCCGCCGCGACCGCCGTCGCACTGCTGCCGAGACCTTTGCCGAGCGGAATGTCCGACCGGACCCGCAACCGGCAGGGCGGTGCCGTTTTGCCGCCGAGTGCCGCCGTCCCGACAAGGGCGCGGACAATCAGGTTGTCCTCCCCTCCTTCAAGGGACGCATACTCCCTGCCGTCATATACGACCTCCCAGCGATCTGCCGGCTCGGCATGTACTTCCATGTAGATTGACAGGGCAAGTGCCGCACAGTCGAACCCGGGACCCAGATTGGCTGTCGTCGCCGGGACACGGACCGTGATCATGCGGCTTTCCATCAGGCCTCCTCCGGATTCAGGGCACCGATGAACACTTCGAATTCTTCCTGGGTGATCGGAGCCTGTCCTTCATTCACGCTGATGGCCGTGTCCGGATCCTTCAGCCCGTTGCCGGTGAGCACGCCGACGACCGTTGCCCCTCTTTTAAGGCCGCCTTCCTCAAGCTGTTTCCGGATACCGGCGATCGTCGCGCAGGAAGCCGGCTCGGCGAATACGCCTTCCGTCTCGGCCAGCAGCTTATAGGCATCGAGAATTTCCTCGTCGGTGACGGCAAGGATGTTGCCGTCAGATTCCGCGAGCGCGGCTTCCGCCAGCTCCCAGCTCGCAGGATTTCCGATCCGGATGGCCGTTGCCACCGTGTCAGGGTCCGGGACCGGCGCCCCGTTCACAATCGGTGCGGCACCTGCGGCTTGGACCCCGAGAAGCTGCGGCCGGTCGGATTGCCTGCGGTCCGAATATTCTTTGAAGCCCTTCCACGCCGCCGAGATGTTGCCCGCATTTCCGACAGGGAGCGCAAAGACGTCGGGCACCTTGCCGAGCTGCTCGATCGTTTCGAAGGCGATCGTCTTCTGGCCTTCCAGCCTGTAAGGATTCACCGAGTTCACGAGTGCAATTTCATCGCCGGCGGTTTCACGGACCATCCGCAGAGCCTCATCGAAGTTGCCCTCGATCGCCAGAATCTCCGCACCATACATTTTTGCCTGGGCAAGCTTGCCGAGGGCGATGCGGCCTTCAGGGATGACGACGACCGTCCGCATGCCTGCCCGTGCCCCGTACGCAGCGGCGGATGCGGACGTATTGCCGGTCGATGCGCAGATGAGTGCAGACTTGCCCTCCTCTTTCGCCTTGGCAACGGCCATGACCATTCCCCGGTCCTTGAAGGATCCCGTTGGATTGGTGCCCTCCGTCTTCACGTACAGGTCGATATCCCACAGGCGGGACAGATGATCCAGCCGGATCAGCGGTGTATTGCCCTCATGCAGCGTCAGCTTCGGCGTGTCCTCCGTCACCGGCAGCCACTCCCGATATTCCTCGATCAGGCCTTTCCATCGCTTTGCAGTCGGTTTGCTTTCCATATTGACGCCACCTCCGGATGTATGTACACTATGAAGAAACAAATGTTCACGTCACAAGGACATTATAAACTTCGAGGTTGACAGAGACAACCCCGTCCGTATATATTTTAGGACAATTCCAACTTGCTGAACACCTTTGTGGGCAAGAAATCACTTCAGATGGGACTTGATGGGATGAAAGTGTGCAAATTCGGTGGTACCTCAGTCGCGTCGGCACAGCAGATCATGAAAGTCGCAGGACTCATCTCATCGGACCGTTCCCGGCGGATCATCGTGGTATCGGCTCCCGGCAAACGAAATCCGGAAGATACGAAAGTGACCGATCTGCTCATCCGCCTCGCCGATGCAGCGCTGGATGGAAAGGATACCGGCCGGCATCTCGGTGAAGTCGTCGGGCGCTTTCGGTCCATTGCAGATGAACTCGGGCTTGCGGCGGGATTCGCGGAATCGGTTGAACGGGACTTGCTCGAACGCCTCCGTGCCGATCGTCCCGATGCCGGCCGGTTCCTGGACTTGATGAAGGCGGCGGGCGAGGACAACAACGCCCGTCTGGTTGCGGCCTATCTCAATCAGATCGGCGTCGATGCGGTCTATATGTCCCCGCGGGATGCCGGCCTCATCGTGGAAGGCCCGGCGGGAGACGGCATGGCGGACGCGGCTTGCTATGAGCGGCTTGCCGGGCTGAAGGAAGATCCGCGCGTCATCGTTTTCCCCGGGTTTTTCGGGTACACGAAAGACGGCATCCTCTGCACGTTCGGACGCGGCGGTTCGGACATCACCGGGGCAATCCTTGCTGCGGCGACCGGGGCCGACCTCTACGAAAACTTCACGGACGTCGACGGGGTCTTTGCCGCCAATCCGAATGTCGTCGACCGCCCGGCACTGATCGGGAAAATGACCTACCGGGAAATGCGCGAACTCGCCTACAACGGCTTCAATGTCCTCCATGACGAATCGCTCATGCCGGCCTTCCTGAAATCGGTGCCGGTCAACATCCGGAACACGAACAACCCGTCCGCTCCCGGCACGCTCATCGTCAAGGAACGCAACTGCAAGACCCAGCCGGTGATCGGGATTGCAGCGGACAGCGGATTCAGCACGCTGTTCGTGGACAAATACCTCATGAACCGTGAAATCGGATTCGGCCGACGGCTGCTCGGCATACTCGAAGACGAGAATATCTCGTTTGAACATACACCATCCGGCATCGATAACATGTCCGTCATCATCCGCAACAAATTCCTTACGCCCGAAAAAGAGGAACGCATCCTCCGCCGCTGCTACGAGGAACTAAAAGTCGACCACGCCCATCTCAACTCCGACTATTCGATGATCGTCCTTGTCGGCGAAGCGATGCGGCATACGAAAGGACTCGCCGCCCGCGCTGCCATGGCCCTCGCCGGATCCGGAACGAACATCGAGATGATCAACCAGGGCTCCTCCGAGGTCAGCATCGTGTTCGGCGTCCACAAAGCGGACGAGAAAAAAGCCCTGCGTGCCGTCTATAATGAGTTTTTCGTCCCCATCGCCGTCTCCTCCGTCTGAGGCGGCCCGATGGTTCGTGAACGCCCCGCCGGTTGGATCCGGCAGGGCGTTTTTACATATACAAAAAAAGCCCGGGAAATCCGGGCTCCTCTGTTTCACCGCATTCATTTTCCGAGCAGGTCGGCCTGTTTCATGAAATGGCCCATCCGTTCAATGACATCCTCGACGGCATTCGGGTCCGTCATCAGATCGTAGTCCTTGATATCGAGCCGGAGGACCGGGCACGCGTTGAACGAGTCAATCCATCGCGTGTAGCGTCCGTACATTTCTTCCCAATAGGCAATCGGGGTGGACTGCTCCATCGGACGTCCGCGTTCCTGGATGCGTTCGATAATCCGGTCAAACGAACCTTCCAGATAAATGAGCAGGTCCGGATGCGGGAAGTAGGGTGTCATGACCATCGCCTCAAACAGTTCGGTGTATGTCTGATAGTCGACGGGATCCATCGTCCCCTTTTCGTAATGCATCCGGGCGAAGATGCCGGTGTCTTCATAGATCGACCGATCCTGGATGAAGCCGCCGCCGTACTCGAACATCCGCTTCTGTTCCTTGAACCGCTCCGCGAGGAAATAGACCTGCAAATGGAAACTCCATTTTTCAAAGTCATCATAGAAGCGGTCGAGATACGGGTTCGAGTCCACCTTTTCAAAAGATGTCCGGAAGCCGAGCGCATCCGCAAGGGCTTTCGTCATCGTCGACTTGCCGACACCGACAGTCCCGGCGACGGTGATGACCGCATGTTTTGGGATATTGTATTTTTCGCGTAGATTCATTTGCTGATGGCCCCTTTTTCAATTACCCGGTGAACTTCCTCCAGGATTTCAGTGCGGTCGTTGCTGTTGTTGACGAAATCATACCGGTCTCCGCTGAACCGGAGGACCGGGATATCCGGATTGGCCGCTTCAAACCGGCCGATGAATTCATCATAGTCTGCGGACAACTGCGCAATGTATGCCGGGTCCATGTTCTTTTCAAATTCCCGCCCGCGCCTGGCAATGCGGTCCATGAGCGTTTCAAGGCTCGCATTCAGGTAGACGATGACATTCGGCATCGGCATGTCCGCCGTCAGAATGTTGTAGATCCGGTCATATTTTGCATATTCGTCCGGCTGCAGGCTCCGCTTTGCAAAAATAAGGTTCTTGAATATATGATAGTCCGCGACGACCGGCCGCTGCTGTTCCAGCAGGCCCTTTTTGATGTCGCCGAGCTGCTTGTACCGGTTGCACAGAAAGAACATCTCGGTCTGAAAGCTCCACTCTTCGATGTCTTCATAGAACTTACCAAGGAACGGGTTCTCATCCACGATCTCCTTGAGCAGCCCGAATCGGAACGTTTCCGCGATGTCGACTGCCAGCGACGTCTTGCCGACGCCGATCGGCCCTTCGACCGCGATAAACGGAACGTGCATCCGGGTTTCCTCCCTTGCTTTCGCTTGATTCGACATCTCATTTTATCACAGGAAAAGGATGAAAAATAGCCGGGTCCATCTTCCTGAAGAAGATGGAAACCGGCTCACAGTTTTTTCACGTGGAACATTTGCGACAAGATCTGCCAGTTCTGCGGAAACGGAAATGCCAGGTGCCAGTATGAGATCCCTCTCAGTTTCAGCTCGTTCAGCAGGTCGAATTTCGCTTTGATCGAACGGGCATCCTCAAACCAGACCACATGCTCCTTTCCGTCGAGCCAGTAATTGAAGAACGGGGCCTGCGCCGTCTCATCGTACTGAATGGCCGCATTCCGCTCCCTGGCCAGGGCCAGCGCGGCCTGCGGACTCAGCGTGCGTGCGGGCGGATTTCCCTGTTTGTACGGAAGCGTCCAGTCATAGCCGTAAAGGTTCTGCCCCATATGGACTTTATTCGCCGGAATGACGCTGACGGCAAACTCCAGTACATCCCGGACAGGCCCGATCGGCGAGACGGCCATCGGCGGCCCGCCGCTGTACCCCCATTCGTACGTCATGACGACGACGAAATCTGCAATATTCCCGATGGCGGCATAATCGTGTCCCTCATACCATTTGCCGGGCTGTTCGGCGGAAGTTTTCGGGGGAAGGGCGACCGACAGCGTCAGTCCTTCCGGAGAGATGCCGTTCTTCAGTTTCCGGAGGAATGCCGTATACTTTTCCCGGTTTTCCCTGCCGAGATACTCAAAGTCGACATGAACATCTTTTGCACCTTTTTCTTTCGCCATCGCGATGATTTCACGGATCATCCGGTCCTGCGCTGCCGGATCGTCGAACAGGGCTTCGGCCAGTGTATCGCTGAAGCCGCCTTCTTCAATGTTGACGATGACAATGGCTGTGGACGCCCCCTGCCTGGCTGCCGCTTCCCCGATATCCCCCCAGCTGAACGGCACAAGCGAACCGTTGCGTCTCACTTCATAGGCAAACGGCATGATGTACGTCAATTCCGGCCCCCGCTTGCGGATCTCATTCATCAGCGAGGCGGGCGGTTCGGCCGTATACCATTCTGCGTAGGCATTCGTCTCGATCGTCCGCCGGTCCGGATCCGGCGTCTGCGGGATGTAGAGAGCCTGGCCGACGACGAGCACATCGGGATCCGGAAGCTCGTTCACCGCTGCAAGGGTCGCACTATTCGTATCGTATCTCCGGGCAATCGTAAACAGGCTCTCGCCCGACTTCACGACATGGATCATTCCATCACTCCTCAATCAGTCCGGTTCATCATATGCAAAAAGGCGGGCTTCCGTGATAAGAGCGGAGGCTGGCCGACCGGGCCGTTCATGGTAAACTGGACAGGACCAAACAACGAAGGCGGGGACCGGAATGAATGAGGAGAACCAGGATCAGTTGAAAAATGCGGACGGGACCGCCGAAGCTGCCGATCGCCGCTTCATGTCTCTTGCGATCGAGGAAGCACGAAAGGCGGAACGTCTCGGCGAGGTTCCGATCGGAGCGGTCATCGTCAAGGACGGGGAAATCATTGCCCGGGCGCACAACCTGAGAGAGCAGGAACAGCAGGCGACGTCCCATGCCGAACTGGCGGCGATCGAGGAAGCCTGCCGCAGGACCGGAAGCTGGCGGCTGGAGGACACGGTGCTCTATGTCACGCTCGAGCCATGCCCGATGTGCGCCGGCGCCATCCTCCAGTCCCGCATCCCCCGCATCGTCTACGGGGCGCGGGATCCGAAAGCCGGCTGTGTGGATTCCCTCTATCGGCTGCTGGATGACCCCCGCTTCAACCACCGCTGCGATGTCACGGAAGGCGTCCTCGGCGAAGAATGCGGGGCTCTGCTGACGGAATTCTTCCGGCAGATCCGGGAACGGCGCAAAGCTGAAAAACTGGCACGGCGGGAGCAGGAAAACCGGGAGTCCGCCGGAGAATAATAGGAGACCGTCAAGGCGGATCTCAATACGGGGCCATCTCGTAAATCTGGCGGCCATCTTTCAAATTCCAATTCCATATTGTAAATCGGAGGGCCATCTCTCAAATCACAGCTCCATATTGTAAATCGGCGAGCCATGTCTCAATTTCCGGTTTCATATTGAAAAACGGTGCCCCATATTTCAATTTCCTGCTCCATATTGTAAATCGGCAGGCCATATCGCAAATTCGGGTTCCATATTGTAAATCGGCAGGCCATATCTCAAATCACCGCTCCATATCGTAAATCGGCGGTCTATATCCCAAATCACCGCTCCATATCGTAAATCGGCGGTCCATATCTCAAATCACCGCTCCATATCGTAAATCGGCGGCCCATATCTCAAATTCCCGCTCCATATCGTAAATCGGCGGCCCATATCTCAAATTCCCGCTCCATATCGTAAATCGTAAAGCCATAACTCAACTTTCCGTTCCATATCTCAATCCGTTGGCCCCGGCGTAATCACGGACACGGATCCTCCAATATGAAAAAGCCCGCCGCCTCCCCGAGGCAGCGGGCTTTTCATGTTTGCAGTTACTTGGACGGAACGATGCGTTCCTTGCCGCCCATGTACGGACGGAGCACTTCCGGGATGAGGACGGAACCGTCTTCCTGCTGGTAGTTCTCCAGGAGCGCCGCAACCGTCCGGCCTATGGCCAGGCCGCTTCCGTTGAGCGTGTGGACATATTCCGGCTTCGCGCCCTGTTCGCGGCGGAAGCGGATGTTCGCGCGCCGTGCCTGGAAGTCTTCGAAGTTCGAGCAAGACGAGATCTCACGGTAGACGCCCTGCGTCGGAATCCATACTTCGATGTCGTATTTCTTCGCAGCCGTGAATCCGAGATCGGCGGTGCACATTTTCAGCACTCGGTACGGGAGGCCGAGAAGTTGGAGAACCTTTTCGGCATGGCCGGTCAGCTTCTCGAGCATGTCATACGACTCTTCCGGCTTCACAAAGTGGACGAGCTCGACTTTGTTGAATTGGTGCTGGCGGATGAGCCCGCGGGTGTCCCGGCCTGCGGATCCCGCTTCGGAGCGGAAGCAGGCGCTGTAGGCCGCATAAGATTCCGGCAGATGCCCGCCGTCGAGGATTTCGTCGCGGTGGAAGTTCGTCACCGGCACTTCCGCAGTCGGAATGAGGAAATAATCCTCTTCCCCCACGAGGAAGGCATCCTCCTCGAACTTCGGCAGCTGGCCGGTGCCGGTCAGGCTCGTGCGGTTGACGAGGAACGGAGGCAGCATCTCCTCGTAGCCGTGCTCGTCGGTATGAAGATCGAGCATGAACGCAGCGAGCGCGCGCTCGAGCCGGGCGCCGGCGCCACGGTAGAAGACGAAGCGGCTGCCGGTCGTCTTCGCGGCCCGCTCAAAGTCCAGGATGCCGAGATCGGTGCCGATCTCCCAGTGCGGCTTCGCCTCAAAACCGAATTCCGGAACATCTCCCCAGCGCCGGATTTCGACATTGTCGTCCTCGCTGTCACCGACCGGGACACTGTCGTGCGGAATGTTCGGCACGCGCATCATGATATACTGCAGGTCATCCTCGACCTGATGAAGCTCGCCGTCGAGCTCCTTGATCCGGTCCCCCACTTCGCGCATCTTCTTGATCGCCTCATCGGCATTCTCTTTGTTGCGCTTCATCTCGGCGATCTGTTGGGACGCCGCGTTGCGTTCTGCCTTCAGCTCCTCGGCCTGGGCGATCAGTTCGCGCCGGCGGCTGTCCAGCTCGCCGAACCGGTCGAAATCGGCCAGGTCTTCCCCCCGCTTCGACAGCTTCTCCTTCACCTCATCAAAATGAGCCCGGACATATTTGATATCCAGCATGCTGCTTCCTCCTTGTCGGTCGGTCCGATGAGGGGCAAACAGACAAAAAAGCCCCCGTCCCCGTAAAAAGGGACGAGAGCTTTCCCGCGTTGCCACCCGAATTGGCCGCAATGAACTGCAGCCCGCTTTCATGGAATAACGGTCCATCCGCCGGCCGGGCCTACTCCTCGGTTCAGCCCGGCTGCTCAGGGACGGATTCACGGACATCCTTGCCGGCTCGCACCTGCCGCCGGCTCTCTGGTAAGGATGGGACCCGCTACTGCTTCCCCTCATCGACTCGACTGTGAAATTAACAACACTGTACTACACCGGAAGGGAATTAGCAAGCCTCGTCCCGTATGGCACACCCGGAACAGAAAACAGGGACAGGATTCTCCCGTCCCTGTTTCACGATCGTCACGTCACCAGCCGCGTCCGCTCATGCGCTCTTCCTGCGCCAGCGAGGCGATTTCCAATCCTTTCATCGGGCTGCCGAGGTCCTTCGACAGCTCGCCGATCAAGGCATAATCCTTAAAGTTCCGGGTCGCCTGGACGATGGCCCGGGCGAACTTCTCCGGATTTTCCGACTTGAAGATACCCGATCCTACGAACACGCCGTCCGCTCCGAGTTCCATCATGAGCGCGGCATCCGCAGGCGTCGCCACGCCGCCCGCAGCATAGTTCGTGACCGGCAGGCGGCCTTTCTCACGGATGGCAAGGAGGATTTCGTAAGGCGCCTGCAAATCGCGGGCCTCAACCATCAGCTCATCCTCGCTCATATGGATCACCCGGTTGACCTGGGCGTTCACCTTGCGGAGGTGGCGGACGGCTTCGACAATATTTCCGGTACCCGGCTCGCCTTTCGTCCGGAGCATCTTCGCCCCTTCCCCGAGACGGCGGGCCGCTTCGCCCAGGTCGCGGGCGCCGCAGACGAACGGAACTTCATATTCGCTCTTGAGCAGATGAAATTCTTCATCTGCCGGTGTCAGGACTTCGCTTTCATCGATGTAGTCGACACCGAGCGCTTCGAGCACACGCGCTTCCGAGATATGACCGATGCGCGCCTTCGCCATGACCGGAATGGATACCGCGTTCTTCACTTCTTCGATGATGCGCGGATCTGCCATCCGGGCAACGCCGCCCGCTTTCCGGATATCCGACGGTACCCGCTCCAGCGCCATGACCGCTACCGCCCCTGCCGCCTCCGCGACTTTTGCCTGTTCTGCATTGATGACGTCCATGATGACGCCTCCGTATTGAAATTGCATGATGATCATCCTTCCTTCCCCTGTTGTTTCGTTCCACTTTTCAGTATAATGAAAGATGACCACATTAAAATGACCAGATTTATTAAAAATAAAAGGCCAGTTCATGACAGAAAGGATGGATTCCATGCTCATCGTACCGATCGACCGGGAGGACGGCGGACCGATCTACGTCCAGATTTATGAAGGCGTCCGGAACAAAATCACCGATGGGTCACTGCCTGTCGGCACGAAGCTTCCGTCAAAGCGGAAGTTCGCAGAAACCCTCAGCGTCAGCAACACCACGGTTGAACTGGCCTATGGACAGCTCCTTGCAGAAGGCTATATCAGCTCCCGGCCGAGAAGCGGCTTTTTCGTGCAGGACGTGGGCGAGCTCGCCTATGCACCCCCATCGGCATCCGGGCCCCCGGTTCAATCCGGGCCGCTCCAGCCCCCTCCGGCCGATTACGAATATGACTTTTCGCCGGGAAGAATCGACACGGAATCTTTCCCGTTCGATGCATGGCGGAAGCAGGCAAAATCGGTCATCGACGAGTCTTCGGCCGACCTTCTTCTCCTGGGCCATCCGCATGGAGAACCCGAGCTGAGGCAGGAGATCGCACGTTACCTCAACCACTCCCGGGGAGTCGCCTGCACGCCGGAACAGATCATCATCGGCTCCGGAACCGAGCAGCTCATGCCGCTTGTCATCCGGCTCCTCGGACCGGACACCATTTATGCCATCGAGGACCCCGGCTATCCGCTCACCCACCATATATTCCGGAGGAACGACCGGCGGGCAATCCCCGTCCCGGTCGACAATGAAGGAATCGACGTGCTCCGCCTCGGCGAAACCGGCGCAAATGCCGCCTATGTGACACCGGCACACCAGTTCCCCACAGGAGCTGTGCTGTCCGCCCACCGGCGAAGCCAGTTGCTCGCCTGGGCATCAGAAAAGCCGGACCGCTACATCATCGAGGACGACTATGACAGCGAGTTCCGCTATGGGGGAATCCCCGTTCCTGCCCTTCAGGGGATGGGGCGAAGTGACCGGGTGCTCTACATCAGCACCTTCTCCAAATCACTCATGCCGTCTCTCCGGATTGCCTATATGGTGCTTCCTCCCCGGCTGCTCCCCCGGTACTCGGAGCTCTTTGCCCATTATGCATCCACGGTCCCCCGCTTTGACCAGCACATTCTCGCCGGGTTCATGCGGGACGGCTCCTTCTCGCGCCACCTGAACCGGATGCGCAAAGTGTACCGCCGCAAATACACCGCACTCACTGCAGCGCTCGCTCCCTACAGCAATTCGGTCAGATACGAAGATAGCCAGGCGGGCATGCACCTCCGTCTTTCCGTCCGGACGGACCGGACGGAAGAGGAACTCGTCGCACTGGCGGCCCGTGCCGGAATCCGGGTACAAGGCGCAGGATCCTACTCGATCAGCCCGGTGCCCCGGGAAGGGATCGCTGAAATCGTCCTTGGATTCGGCGGGATTCCGGACAAACGGATCCCGGCGGTCATCCGGATGCTGATGGACTGCTGGTCCGTCCCCGGAGGAATAAGATAAGGACAAAAAAGACGGGAAGGCAGATGCCTTCCCGTCTTATCATTTGAATCAATCTGAATCAGAACAGTCCTTTGACAAAGTCAGTGGACTTGTTCCAGACCCCGGAGAAGAAGTCTCCGATCGCCTGGAGGGTGAGTTTGAACCAGCCCGCTTTTTCGACCGAATCGAGTGTGACGACATCCGCGGACAGCTGTCCGCCTTCGATGAATCCATACAACTCTCCGCCATCTTTGCGGACGATGTTGGCCTTGCCGACAACGGTGCCTTTTTTGACCGGTGCCTCGAGGGACTTGCTGTCGCCTTTGGCAAATTCGACGCCGTATTCATCTTTGTCCGTCGTTTTCACGAGCATCTTGAACGGATTTTCGACGCCGGCCTTCACTGTCTTTTCCTTGCCCTTCTTCACAGGTACCGTCTCATTGCCTTTGAATTGATGGCCGGCAGAAAGGAGCTCCTCTTCTGAGAATTGGTTGAACCCATACTCGAAGAGCGCCTTGGCCGCGTCGAAACGGGCCTTGTACGATCCGTTTCCTTTCTCATCCACTGCCTTCATGACAACGGCGATGAGCCGGGTATCCCCGCGCTTGGCCGTACCCGTGAAGCAATGCCCTGCAAATTCGGTCGTACCGGTCTTGAGCCCGTCCACACCGTCATAGGCGTAGACGAAGCCCGGCAGCATGAAGTTCCAGTTGTCCATTTTGATGGCGTCGTCCGTGCCCTCACGGAAAACTTTTGTTGGGATGCTTGTCGTGTCGAGCACTTCCGGATAGTCCTTCAGAAGACGGTAGGCAAGGAGGGCGACCGACTTGGCCGGCATGACGTTTTCGTCTTTCTCCCCTGTCCCTTCCGGATGCATGCCATGGAGGTGGGAGTTATTCAGGCCGGTGGAGTTGACGAATGTATAGCCTTCCAGACCCAGTTCGGAGGCCTTGTCATTCATCATCTTCACGAACTTCGTCTCCGAACCGGCAATCGTCTCTGCGATGCCGATGGTCGCGGCGTTGGCAGAATAGATGGCCAGTGCCTCGTAGAGCTCACGGATCGTATATTTCTCCCCAAGACGGAGCGGAACGTTGCTCAGCGCGCGATCCTGCGAGACTTTGTACGTGTAATCGGTCACCGTATATTCCTGGTCCCACGTAACCTTGCCATCTTTGATCGCTTCAAACAGCAGGTATTCCGTCATCATCTTCGACATGCTGGCGATGCCGAGCGGGGATTCCGCATTTTGCTCATACAGGATCTGCCCCGTATCCGCGTCGATCAGGATGGCTGCATCCACATGCAGGCCGAGATCCTCCGCCGCTTCGGTTGAAGCCGGCTGCGCCATTAACGACATCATCAGTACCGGGATGATCATGAAGATCACGGCCGTCTTTTTCCACAACTTTTTCAAACTCTTTCCCTCCGAATATATCTGTTTATCAACCGTCTCATTTTAACATAGAACGACAGGAACTGCTCCGGGTTCCGGTAAAAAAATGCCTTTCCGCCCGGATTCGGGAGGAAAGGCATGGCTTGTCCGATCGGACATCACATGGAATAGTTCGGTGCTTCCTTCGTGATCTGAACATCATGCGGATGGCTCTCGCGCAGGCCGGCACCCGTCATGCGGACGAATTGCGCTTCTTCGCGAAGTGCCTGGAGGTCTTTCGATCCGCAATAGCCCATGCCGGCACGGATTCCGCCGACAAGCTGGTGGATGGTATCGGAGAGCGGCCCTTTGTAAGGGAGACGGCCTTCGATTCCTTCCGGTACGAGTTTCTTTGCGTCTTCCTGGAAATAACGGTCTTTGGAACCGTGCTCCATGGATGCAACAGAGCCCATTCCCCGGTACACCTTGAAGCGGCGTCCCTGGAAGATTTCCGTTTCGCCCGGGCTTTCGGATGTGCCGGCAAGAAGGCTGCCGAGCATCACGACATGGCCGCCGGCTGCAAGCGCCTTGACGATGTCACCCGAGTACTTGATGCCCCCGTCCGCAATGATCGTCTTGCCTTGGCGGCGTGCTTCGGTGGCACAGTCATAGACGGCCGTGATCTGAGGAACCCCGACTCCCGCGACAACACGGGTCGTACAGATGGAACCCGGACCGATGCCGACCTTCACCACATCTGCGCCGGCTTCATAAAGGGCTCTTGCCCCTTCTGCAGTGGCGACATTCCCTGCGATGATATCCAGGTCCGGATAGGTTCCGCGGATCTCTCTGATGGTGTCAAGCACGCCTTTGGAATGGCCGTGCGCCGTATCGATGACGATGACATCGACTTCCGCTTTGACGAGCTGCTCAAGACGCACCATCGTATCCGAGGTCACGCCGATGGCGGCTCCGACGAGAAGGCGGCCGTGCGAATCCTTCGCGGCTTTAGGGAACTCGATCACCTTTTCAATGTCTTTGATCGTGATGAGGCCTTTCAGGATTCCTTCCTCATCGACAATCGGAAGCTTTTCAATCTTATACTTCTGAAGGATCTTTTCTGCTTCCTCCAGAGTTGTGCCGACCGGTGCCGTCACGAGATTTTCCTTCGTCATGAAATCATTGATCTGGCCTGAGTAGTCTTCGATGAACCGCATGTCCCGGTTCGTGATGATGCCGACCAGTTTCAGGTCCACTTCATTGTTGACGATCGGAACACCCGAAATCCGGTACTTGCCCATCAGATGCTCGGCATCGAACACCTGGTGTTCCGGCGTAAGGAAGAACGGGTTGGTGATGACGCCGTTCTCGGAACGCTTGACCTGTTCCACCTGCTCGGCCTGCTCCTCGATGCTCATGTTTTTATGAATGATGCCGAGGCCGCCCTGGCGTGCCATCGAAATGGCCATTTTCGCTTCGGTGACTGTATCCATCCCCGCACTGATGATCGGGAGATTAAGCGTAATCCGATCCGTCAGGCGGACCGACAGATCCACTTCCTTCGGCAATACTTCCGATGCAGCCGGGATGAGCAGCACATCGTCAAATGTCAGGCCTTCTTTGGCAAACTTCGTCTCCCACATATCGTTTCCGCCCCCATATCGCTGAATATTATTGTTAGGTTAACAACGGGCCAAAAGGCTGTCAAGAAACAGTTTGAAGAAAAAGTATTCCCATTATTCACGGATCAGCTTAATGATGTCTTCACGGATCTTTTCGGGCTTGGTCTGGGGTGCATATCGCTCAACAGGGCATCCGTCGCGGCCGATGAGGAACTTGGTGAAATTCCATTTGATCGCGCCGCCAAGAATTCCTTTCTTCTGTGCCGTGAGGAATTGAAAAAGCGGATCGGCATCCGGTCCCTTGACGTCCACTTTGGCAAACATCGGAAACGTCACGCCGTAGTTCACCTGGCAGAAATCAAGCGTTTCTTGAATATCGCCAAATTCCTGGTTCATGAATTGATCACAAGGGAATCCAAGAACCGTCAATCCCTCCCCTTTGAATTCGTCAAAGAGCTGCTGCAGGCCCTCAAACTGCGGAGTGAAGCCGCATTGGCTTGCCGTATTGACGATCAGCAATACCCGGCCCTCATAATCGCGGAGTGGCTGAGTTCCGCCCAATGCTTTCGTCGCACTGAACGCATAAACCGTTTCTGCCATCTGGACACGCTCCTCTCCTTTCTATAACCGTACCCCGAAGTGCGGGGATACGCAAAAGAAACGGCGCAGGCTGTGCCGGTCAGGCCAAAATGAACGCACAAAAAAACCGTCTCCGGTTGGAGACGGCCTTGTGCCCAGCGATGTCCTACTCTTGCAGGGGGAAGCCCCCGACTACCATCGGCGCTGAAGAG
>NZ_FTPL01000005.1 GCF_900156305.1 Edaphobacillus lindanitolerans
TAAGCTCTTCAGCGCCGATGGTAGTCGGGGGCTTCCCCCTGCAAGAGTAGGACATCGCTGGGCACAAGGCCGTCTCCAACCGGAGACGGTTTTTTCATGTTTTATAAAGGTTCGGCGGGAGAAGAAGAGGATCGCACGGAACGTCCCCAGCGTTTTTTTCGACTGGGACGGAAGAATACTCTCCCTCCACTTCGCCGTTGATAGCAAATCAGTACAAAATCCCCGGCTGTTCCGGTACACTGGGTTCAGCAGAAACGACCAATTGCCGCCGGGCGGCCTGGAAGATGGAGTGAGAAGATGGAATGGACGATAGAAGTAACGGGACTCCGGGAGACGGAGCAGCTGGCTTTGCGTTTGGCTTCCCTGCTCAAGGGCGGTGAAGTGATCACGCTTGAAGGGGATCTGGGTGCCGGAAAGACGACATTCACGCAGGCCCTGGCGAAAGGGCTGGACATCCGGCGTACCGTCAACAGCCCGACCTTCACAATCCTCAAACAATATGAAGGGCGGCTGCCGCTGAATCATCTGGATGTCTACCGGCTGGCGGACAGCGATGAGGATCTCGGCTGGGACGAACTGTTCTTCGGAGACGCCGTGTCGGTCATTGAATGGGCGCGCTATATATCCGAGGAACTCCCGGACGAGCGGCTCGACATCGAAATCGCGCGTACCGGGGACGAGGGACGGCTATTCCGCTTCCGTCCGTCCGGGAGCCGCTATGAAGCATTGGTAAAGGAGATCGGATTATGATCTGGCTGGGTCTGGATACATCGAATCTGCCGCTTTCCGCCGCCCTTGTGCGGGACGGTGAGCTGCTTGTTGAATTGAATTCCGCTGTGGGCCTCAATCATTCCGAGGGAGCGATGCCGGCCGTGGACGAGCTGTTCGGACGGGCCGGGCTTGCCCCGTCGGACATCGATGCCATCGCGGTTGCCGAAGGCCCGGGATCCTATACCGGTGTCCGGATCGGCGTCACCATCGCGAAAACGCTCGCCTGGACGCTCGATAAGCCGCTGACCGGCGTCTCGAGCCTCCGGGTCCTCGCCGCCAATGTCCTTTCGCCGGACGTGACCATCTGTCCGCTGATCGATGCGCGCCGCGGCAATGTGTTTGCAGGTCTTTACAAAAGGACGCGGCAAGGAACGATCGAAGTGGTGGAGGAAGACCGCCATCAGGCCTTCTCCGACCTTCTTGACCGACTTGGAGAAGGGGAAGGCCCCGTCGTCTTTCTCGGTCCCGGCGCGAGCGTGCACTGGGAAACTGCCGGCGAGGCGCTCGGTCACCGGGCGGTCCGCGCACATGCCGGGCAGGACATCCCGCGTGCTTCCCTTCTGATCGATGAGGCGCAGAACCTGCCGCCTGTCGGGGATCTGCATTCGTTTACGCCGGAGTACCGCCGGATCCCTGAAGCCGTGTCAAACTGGCGCAAATCGCAGGAAGGGAATGTCCCGGATGGACGATAAGCCGCAAACCACGGTCACCTTCCGCAAAATGGTGCTTACTGACGTGCCGGCGGTCTACCGGGTGGAGACCGATGCCTTTACGGCACCCTGGTCGCTCGAGGCATTTGAGCAGGAGATGCTCCGGAACGAATATGCCTATTACGTGCTCGCTGAAAAGGAAGAGGAAGTCGTCGGGTATGCGGGGATGTGGCTGATCCTCGATGAGAGCCACATCACAAACGTGGCGGTGCTCGGTTCCTATAGAGGAACCGGCATCGGAGAGGCGCTCATGCGGGAGATTATGCGCCGGGCGTCCGGCCACGGTGCCCGGACGATGACGCTCGAAGTGCGGGTGTCCAATGAGCCGGCACGGAATCTTTACCGAAAGCTCGGTTTCCGTGAAGGCGGCATCCGCAGGGGTTATTACACAGACAACGGGGAAGATGCCCTCGTCATGTGGACGGAGTTGACAGCATGAAGGACATTTATATTCTTGGCATTGAGACAAGCTGTGATGAAACGGCGGCATCCGTCGTTCGGAACGGACGGGAGATCGTCTCCAACGTAGTGGCCTCCCAGATTGAGAGCCATAAGCGTTTCGGAGGCGTCGTGCCGGAAGTGGCTTCCCGCCACCATGTCGAGCAGATCACGCTTGTCATTGAACAGGCACTCCGCGAAGCCGGAATCACGCCCGGTGGATTAAACGCGGTGGCCGTCACCCAGGGACCCGGACTGGTCGGAGCCCTTCTGGTCGGAGTGAATGCCGCGAAGGCATTTGCGTTCGCCCACGGACTGCCGGTGATCGGTGTCCATCATATCGCGGGACATGTCTATGCCAACCGCCTCGCAGGCGGGATGGAGTTCCCATTGGTGGCGCTCATCATTTCAGGAGGGCACACCGAGCTTGTCTACATGGAACGGGACGGTTCCTTCGAACTGATCGGGGAGACGAGGGACGATGCGGCGGGCGAAGCCTATGATAAGGTTGCCCGCATCCTCGGACTGCCCTACCCGGGCGGACCGCATATCGACCGGCTCGCCCATGAGGCAGAGGAGTCGGTCAAGTTTCCGAGGGCATGGCTGGAAGACGGGTCGTATGATTTCAGTTTCAGCGGTCTGAAGTCGGCGGTCATCAATTATGTGCATAATGCCAATCAGAAGGGCGAGACCGTCGACCCGGCCAAAGTGGCCGCAGGATTCCAGGAGAGCGTCGTGGAAGTCGTGACGGGGAAGACGGTCCGGGCAGCGAAGGCGTTCGGTGTGCAGCAGGTGATCGCGGCCGGCGGTGTTGCGGCCAACCGGGGTCTCCGGGACTCTCTTGCCGAGGCACTCGGGAAGGAAGAGATCGAATTCCATGTTCCCCCGCTCAATCTCTGCACGGACAACGCGGCGATGATCGCAGCGGCAGGTTCGTCGATGTTTGAAGCAGGGGTGCGGGGCGATCTCCGGATGAACGGAAAGCCGGGGCTGGAACTGCTCGGCTGGACGGCTGAAAATGAACAGAAAAATAGGTGAACAGAGAGGAGCCTGTCATTCGACAAGCTCCTCTCTCGTTCTTCATAATCCTCAAAGTCTGTCAAGAGGGAACGTCTGTACTTATGCACATTTGTTGATAACTTGTTGATAAGTTGGGGATTTATGCGCCGGTTATCCTCTGCTTTTGAAAAAATAGTGTGCAAAACTCAGATGGTTTCTGTGGATATAGTGGATAACTGTGTGCATATCCCGTTTTCATGCGGTCGGCCGTGTGAATAAGTTTGTGGAAAATCTCATCGCCATGGCGAGATTCTGCAGGAAAATGAAAAGCTGCCGGCCTGTCTGCCCGGCAGCTTGCATCGTTGTTTTCATCAGTCAGGCTTCTTCCAGGGAGGCCTGCAGTTCCATCCACCGTTCCATGCAAGTTTCATGGAGTTCGTGCCGGCGGTCAAGATCCGCCTGGATTTCCGAAAGCTTTACATGGTCGTCGGAGTGCGCTGGATTGTTCAGTTCTTCCTCGAGTCTGCCGATTTCGGCTTCAAGAGATTCCATTTCCTGCTCCGCTTCCTCGAGGGCCCGCTGGAGCCGCCGGCGTTCCCGCTGCCGTTCCTTGCTCTCGGGCACCGGCTTCCCGGGGACCGGAGCGGCTTTCCGGGACTGGTTGGCCTGCTGCTCGGCAGCGAGCTCAAGCAGCAGCTCTTCCTGTTCTTTCTTCTTTTCCACATAATAATCGTAGTCGCCGAGGAATTCTTCGGATCCTTCCGGTGAGAGCTCGATCACCTTTGTCGCAATCCGGTTGATGAAATACCGGTCATGCGAGACGAACAGGAGCGTCCCGGGATAGTCCAGCAGCGCATTTTCCAGCACTTCTTTGCTGTCGAGGTCCAGATGGTTCGTCGGCTCGTCGAGGACGAGGGTGTTCGATTTCTCAAGGACCAGCTTGGCGAGCGCGAGACGCGCCTTCTCTCCCCCCGAAAGGGAAGCGACCGGTTTCGTCACATCATCCCCGCTGAACAGGAAGCGTCCGAGGAGTGTCCGGACGTCTTTTTCATTCATGAGCGGCCATTCATTCCAGATCTCCTGCAGGACCGTACCTGAGCCGGTGAGTTCGGCCTGCTCCTGGTCATAAAAGCCGTATTGGACATTCGTCCCCACTGCGATCTCTCCTCCGAGAACAGGCAGCCGGTCCGTCAATGTCTTCAGGAGGGTCGACTTGCCGACGCCGTTCGGCCCGATGAACGCAATCCGGTCTTGCCGGTAGACCCGGAAGTCCAGATGCTCGGAGACGGGCGTGCCGCCGTGTCCGATGGCTAGGTCATGGACGGCGAGGACATCGTTGCCGCTTTTGCGGTCGATGCCGAACGTGAAGGCGGCGGATTTTTCATTGCCGTCCGGTGCGTCCATCCAGTCGGTCTTCTCGAGCACTTTCCGTCTGCTCTGGGCCATTTTCGTCGTGGAGGCCCGGGCGATGTTCCGCTGGACGAATTCCTCGAGCTTTGCTTTCTCGTCCATCTGCTTTTCATACAGTTTGCGGTCCCGTTCATAGTTCTTCGCCTTCTGGTCGAGATAGGCGCTGTAGTTTCCGACGTATTTCGTCACTTTTCGACGGGATACTTCATAGACGATCGTCACGACCTGATCCAGGAAGTAGCGGTCGTGGGACACGATCAGGATGGCGCCCTCATAGCCCTGCAAGTATCGCTCAAGCCAGGACAGCGCTTCGATGTCCAGATGGTTTGTCGGCTCATCGAGGATCAGCAGGTCCGGCTTTGACAGCAGGAGCCGTGCAAGGGCGAGGCGGGTGCGCTGCCCGCCCGAAAGCGTGTGGATCTTCTTGTCCCGGTCTTCGGGATAAAAGCGCATGCCGTGCAGGACGGAGCGGGTTTCCGATTCATACTGATAGCCGCCGGCTTCCTGGAACCGGTGCTGCAGATCGTCGTAGGCTTCCATCACCTTCCGGTAGGACTCTTCGTCCCCGTAGACGGAGGGATCCGCCATCCGCTGTTCAAGTGTCCGGAGTTCATGCTCCATGTCATGGAGCGGCTGGAAGATGGTCATCATCTCTTCCCAGATCGTCCGGTCGGAGTCGAGTCCGGTATGCTGGTCGAGATAGCCGATCCGGACGTCTTTCGGCATGATGATATCTCCCTCATCCCGGCTCAGCTCCCCGGTGATGATTTTCAGGAGGGTCGATTTTCCGGCTCCGTTGCGGCCGACGAGCGCCACCCGGTCCCGGTGCTGCACTTCCAATTTGACGCCTGAAAGAATCTCTTCTCCGGCGAATGATTTTGTCACATTGTTCACTTGAAGGACGATCATGATTTCCACCTCTATTCCTCTCCAGTTTAATCGATGGGACCGCACGGCGCAACGGCTCGCCTTTACATGAGAAGGGGACTGCTGTAAGATGGAAGCGGTTCAAGAAGGAAGGTTCCACAGGAGGAAAACATGGACGAAAAAACTAATAAAGTCCCGCAGGCGACATCCAAGCGGCTTCCCCTCTATTACCGGTTCATCCAGAAGTTCGCCAACTCCGGCAAGGAGAGAGTTTCTTCCCAGGAACTGAGCGATGCGATGAAGATCGACTCTGCGACGATCCGCAGGGACTTCTCCTATTTCGGTGCGCTCGGGAAGAAGGGCTACGGATATGATGTCAGGACGCTGCTGGAGTTTTTCCGGAAGACGCTCGATCAGGACGAGGCGACGAATGTGGCGCTTGTCGGTGTGGGAAGCCTCGGGAACGCCTTTTTGAAATATAATTTCCACAAAAACCATAACACCCGGATTGTCGTGGCGTTCGATCCGAACGCAGGCGACGGCGGAACAATCGTCAATGACATTCCGATCTTCAGGCCGGACGAGCTGGAAAAGCGGCTCGGCGAATACCATGTCGAGATGGCGATCCTGACGGTACCGTCCAGGGCCGCACAGGAGATGGCCGACCGGCTGGCGGCACTCGGCGTCAAGGGCATCCTGAACTTCGCGCCGGTCCGGCTCTCCGTGCCCGAGGGAGTCAGGATCCACTCGATCGATCTGTCCGTCGAGATGCAGGCGCTCATCTATTCCATCCGCAATGACGAAAAATCGACATAAACCGGCTCCTGTATAAATGGAATTATGGGCTGGAATCATGTAGAATTGTGTTATTAACAAGGGAGGTGTCGGCATGTCACCAGGTCCAATGAGTCTTGTGCTGATTGCCATCGTCGCTTTGATCATCTTCGGTCCTAAAAAGCTTCCTGAATTCGGCAAGGCAGTCGGTTCATCACTGCGCGAGTTCAAGAATGCGACAAAAGGCCTCGTAGACGATGACGAGGACAGCAAAAAAGAAGCTGCCGAACAAAAAGACGTCAAATAAGACGCCTCATCAGTTAGGAAGTCATCTTTCATGAATGATAAACAACTGTCGATCATCGAACATATAGAGGAACTGAGAAAACGGCTGATGGTTATCGTCGTTTTCTTTGTTATTGCGATCATCGGCGGATTCTTTCTCGCGAGGCCGATCATCCAGTTCCTCCAGAACAGCGAAGAGGCCAAGCAGTTCCAGCTGAACGCATTCAGCGTGGCCGATCCGATGTTCATCTACCTGAAGGTGATCATCTTCATCGCCATCGTGATCATTTCCCCCGTCATCCTCTACCAGCTCTGGGCGTTCGTCTCTCCGGGGCTTTCGGAGACGGAGCGGCGGGTGACGCTGAGTTATATCCCGTTCGCCTTCGTGCTTTTCCTGGCGGGCATCTCGTTTTCTTATTTTGTCCTGTTTCCGTATCTGATCTCGTTCATGACAAACCTGTCCGACAACCTGGACATCCAGCAGACGATCGGGGTCAATGAATACTTCAACTTCCTGTTCCAGATCACCTGGCCGTTCGGTCTGGTGTTCCAGCTGCCGGTCGTCCTGCTGTTCTTTTCACGGCTCGGGGTCCTCGATCCGGCATTGCTCGTCAGGTTCCGGAAGTTTGCCTGGTTCGGCCTGTTCGTGCTGGCAGCGTTCATCACGCCGCCGGACCTGTTCTCCCATCTGTTCACGACCGTCCCGCTCATCATCCTTTATGAGATCAGCGTACTGATCTCGCGTGCGGGCTACCGGAAGTACCTGAAGGCCGAACAGCAACGGCAGCAGGAAGAGATGCAGGCGGAACGCGAGCGGATCCTGGAAGAACAACAAAAGCGCCTCCACGCGGACTGAGTTTCCGCGGGAGGCGTTTTTTGCTTATTGGATATTGGAAAGGCGTTCCATCGTCCGGATGAACTCCTGGATCTTGTCCATATTGAGCTGGACGATCATGACGAATCCGTTCAGCAGCATGTGGGCGATGATCGAGGTGGTGATCCGTTTCGTCCGGTGATAAAGGAATGCAAAGATGAATCCGGATGCGGCGTAAAGCAGGATGTGCGTGAACTCCATATGCATCGCGGCGAAGGCGATGGAGCTCACGGCCGCCGCCACAAAGAAGTTCGTCCGGTCGACGAGGCCGCCGAACACGATCCGCCTGAAGATGAACTCTTCCAGGATCGGGGCGAAGAAGACGATGGCGAAGATGGCGGGCTTCGCTGTATCCGCCACCGTCACGAGTGCGGCCGTGTTCTGTGATCCGGCTTCGACTCCGAGCATCTGCTCGATCATGCCGGCCAGCCCCTGGCCGAACAGGACCATGAAGAATCCGGCAACCCCGAGCAGGACGGACACGCCGACGGAGGCCTTTGGGCCCTTGGGCGTCCTTAGATAGGTTTTATCGGAGCGGACGAGAAGCAATGTCGCTGCCACGGCGACCCCGAACGAGATGAAGATCCACCATCCGGTCGCAAGAAGTGCGGCTTCCCGTTCCTCGTGGCCCGCTGCGACGAGCCGGGGGATGATCTGCTCAAGAACCGGTCCTCCGGAGAGCTGCGCCGCGGCATAAACGAGAAATATCCAAAGTGAAGTATGGCGTTTTTTCAAGGTCAGAATCCTTTCTTCCAGCAGGTCGTTATGATCTGATTGTAGAGGGAAGACCGTAAAACTTCAAAGCCCGGACCTTGCGCGTCCCGCTTGCAAAACCGGAACGGATTGATTATTATAATACTTGTGTTAGCACTCCTGGTTAGCGAGTGCTAACAAACGACAATCATCGACAGATCAAGAGGAGGGTGTTTCACGTGTTGAAACCATTGGGTGATCGCATCATCATTGAATTGATCGAAGCGGAGGAAACCACTTCGAGCGGCATCGTACTTCCTGATTCCGCAAAGGAAAAGCCGCAGGAAGGAAAGGTCATCGCAGTCGGAACCGGCCGCTACCTCGACAACGGCACGAAAGTGGACCTGGAAGTCAAAGAGGGCGACCACATCATCTTCTCGAAATATGCAGGCACAGAAGTCAAATACGGCGGGGAAGAGTACCTTATCCTCCGCGAAAACGACATTCTGGCCATCCTTGGCTGAATAAAAACCGGGTGGATTGAAACCACATCAGAACGAAACGATTATCAGGAGGGACTCATCGATGGCAAAGGAAATCAAGTTCAACGAAGACGCACGCAGCCTGATGCTGAAAGGCGTCGACAAGCTTGCAGATGCAGTTAAAGTTACACTTGGGCCTAAAGGCCGCAACGTTGTGCTCCAGAAGAGCTTCGGCTCGCCGCTCATCACGAACGACGGCGTGACGATCGCAAAGGAAATCGAACTCGAAGATCCGTTTGAAAACATGGGTGCCAAGCTCGTTTCCGAAGTTGCATCCAAGACAAATGACGTTGCCGGTGACGGCACGACGACTGCGACGGTCCTTGCACAGGCCATGATCCGTGAAGGCCTCAAGAACGTCACCGCAGGCGCCAATCCGGTCGGCATCCGCAAAGGCATCGAAAAAGCGGTTGACGCTGCAATTGATGAACTGAAGAACATCTCGACCGAAATCGAAGGCAAGGAATCGATTGCCCAGGTGGCAGCCATTTCTTCCGGCGACGACGAAGTCGGCGAACTGATTGCAGAAGCGATGGAACGTGTCGGAAACGACGGCGTCATCACGATCGAAGAATCCAAAGGCTTCGCGACGGAACTCGATGTCGTGGAAGGGATGCAATTCGACCGCGGCTATGCTTCGCCTTACATGGTGACGGATTCCGACAAGATGGAAGCTGTCCTTGAAAATCCGTACATCCTCATCACGGACAAGAAGATCTCCAATATCCAGGAAATGCTCCCGGTTCTCGAGCAGGTAGTCCAGCAGGGCCGTCCGCTTCTAATGATCGCTGAAGACGTGGAAGGCGAAGCCCTCGCAACGCTCGTCCTCAACAAGCTCCGCGGCACGTTCAACGTGGTTGCAGTCAAGGCACCTGGCTTCGGAGACCGCCGCAAGGCCATGCTCGAAGACATCGCCATCCTGACCGGCGGCCAGGTGATCACGGAAGACCTCGGCCTTGAGCTGAAGTCCGCTGACGTGACACAACTCGGCCGCGCTGCGAAAGTCGTCGTCTCCAAAGACAACACGACGATCGTGGAAGGCAGCGGGGATCAGGACAATATCGCAGCACGCGTGAACCAGATCCGTGCGCAAGTGGAAGAAACAACTTCCGAGTTCGACAAAGAGAAGCTCCAGGAACGCCTTGCGAAACTCGCCGGCGGCGTTGCGGTCATCAAAGTCGGTGCCGCTACGGAAACGGAACTCAAAGAACGCAAACTCCGCATCGAAGACGCGCTGAACGCGACACGCGCAGCCGTCGAAGAAGGCATCGTGTCGGGCGGCGGTACTGCGCTCGTCAACGTTTACAACAAAGTGGCCGAGATCCAGGAAGCTTCTGAAGGCGACGTCGCGACCGGCGTGAAGATCGTTCTTCGCGCACTCGAAGAGCCGGTACGCCAGATTGCCGAAAACGCCGGCCTCGAAGGCTCCATCGTGGTGGACCGTCTGAAGCGCGAAGAAGTCGGCATCGGCTTCAACGCAGCGGAAGGCACTTGGGTGAACATGACCGAAGCCGGCATCGTCGACCCGACGAAAGTGACGCGCTCCGCGCTTCAGAACGCCGCATCTGTCGCAGCCCTCTTCCTCACGACGGAAGCAGTCGTCGCAGACATTCCGGAACCGCCTGCAGCAGGCGGCGGCATGCCGGACATGGGCGGCATGGGAATGATGTAATCTTTTCTGACCCTTGGGCCGCGATGGGGTCGGTCATGTGACTGCTGCCCCATCATCATGCTCACAGTTAGAAATAGAAAGACCTCTTACATTTCATGTAAGAGGTCTTTTGCATTTTAAATAAGGTATACACGCTTAAAAGGGCAGAGGACGCGATAAGGCCAAGAAAAGAGGCCAACCATAGAAAAAATGGTTCACCTCTTTTGTATCATCTCTTATATCTTGATGTCGATCTTCGCATGTTCCTTCAGCTTTTCAACCTGCTGAACCAGTTGTTCCTGCTGTTTTTGCTGTTGAATAGACTGCTCGATCTGTGGTTTCATTTCATCAAGTTTCGGAACTTCCTGACCTGCACCCTTTGCTTGTTCCGCATATTGATCGTAGGCTTTTTGGATTTCTTCGTCGGAGATTTCACCTGCCGGCACTTCTTTCTCAACATACTGCTGAAATTTAAGGTCTTCGGCGATTTGAGTTTTAAGTGATTTCATGTCCATGCCGGATTCTTTAAGAGCGGCTTCGAATTCTTTTTCAGTTTTAAATTGCTTTTTCACTTCGTCCAGCCGCTGATCAATATCGGATTTTGTAGCCTGATAGCCTTTTTTATCGGCCTCTTGCAGAAGAAGAGTCTGTCCGACCAGGTTGTCGAGGGTTTGTTTTTTTAATTGCTCTGCCGCTTCTTTGGAAGTGGGGTCTTGTCCCATTTGCTGCATTTGTCCCTGTGATGAAGCCAATGCACCATTGTATTGGTTCCCGAGGATTTCTTGCTCATTCACGACGGCGACGGTTTTCTTCTCATCGATTTGCTGTGCTTCCAATTTCTTTTGCATGTCTTCCATTTGCTTCTGCTGATCGTTTTCCGCTGTCTTGGCTTTATCATCATTGTCCGTTCCACTGCTTTTTTCATTACCCCCACAAGCCGCTAAAGCAACAGCCAAAAAGCTGATCATTATAATAGACATCATTTTTTTCAAACATACCGATCTCCTTCCTTGGAAGTGTCTCATCTAGTGGCATTATAAAGGAAAACCTTTGGAAAAGGGCCGATATGAGCGATTCTTAATTTGATTGTAAACAGATTGCAATACCATGAATATCTGTAATGAATCTGACTACGGCGGGATAATTCGCCACCTGCACGGATGTACCCCATGCCAAATCCAGCTGTAGGTCATTCCGGAGGTTCTGACTTTGAACCGCCGACTTCACTTGGTCAGCAACTCAACTCGCCTTTCATTAATCGAACCGGCCTTTAATAAATTGAGACACAGGCAATCGGTGAATCCTCCGGTACCGGGGAAAGAATTGAAGTCTTGATCTGTTTTGAGGAGTCCGTTCTTGCTGCCGCTTGCCTGAGGTTTTAGCCGTTCGCCAGATGGCTGAAATCTTTTTGTGTAACGGCTGCAAAAAAAGAATGGCAGAGTCATAGAAATGGTTTATATTAGTTTTAATTCATATTCAATGAAGACGTATTGGCTGCCGGGATTGTGGAAAAGAGAGGGAACAGGGGACCTATGGAGACTACACGGATGATTCAAATGCTTGAAAGCCGGCAGTACACGGAAGCGCTGGCGCTTTTTTCAGAGTCTCTAAAACAGGAGGGGCTGAGCCGCCTCTCCGATGTCCGGAAATTCATGGACCGTCCGGAAGGGCAGATCCGCGATCTTCTGAAGATCATGGATACAGCGATGATGGACACCTGGAGCCGGATCGTCGCGCGCTTCAGCCACAGAAGGCTGAACAGCCCGAATACACTGGTCTGGCACTGCGAGGAACTGATCGATGATCAGAAGGTCGTCGAAGCGGAAATCCTCCTGAAGCGGCTGGAGGAAGACGAGCCGCCGGCAGAAACGGCCGAGAAGCTGTATTTCAACTTGGCGGTCCTGCTTGTCCGGATGCGCCGGTTCCATGAGGCGTGCACCTACATGGAGAAATGCGAAAGGATTTCCAAAGAACCCATGAATGTGAGATGGGCTTACTATTTCCTGCTTAAAGACGACTGGGAAAACGCCATCCGCCTGTTGGAGAGGGGGAAACAGGACAGGGAAGACGGGGTTTACGCCTATCTCCTGCTCGCCCAGCACTACAGCCTCCGCGGAATGCAGGATGCGGCGGAAGCTTGTGTGGCCGAAGGATTGCAGTCCCATCCGTCCTATCCGAAGCTGCTGGCCGAGAAGATCCGGATCCTCTATAACGGGAAACGATGGCCGGAAATGAGGGCCGGCATTGCCGAACTTCTCGCGGTTTCGCCTTTTCATGATCTCCGGGACATGTGTGATTATTATCAGGCGGTCAGTCTGTATGAGGAAGAACAATGGACAGAACTGGAAGAGCACCTGGCTGCCCATCCTGCCCTGAGAAAAATCCCCCGCTTCAAGAACTATTCGGGGGATGCGGGAAAACCGTGCAGAATGCTGGTCTACAAGCGGGTCATCCAGAAATATAATTACTGTCTGCCCGCCGGCTCGGAAATGCTGTTCAGCATGTTCTCAACGGAAATCGGCCAGGACGAGGTGGCGGAGAAGATATTTGAATCTGACGGCTCCCGGGTGTCCCGGGCGATCGATTTCTTCCGTGAGAACGGTTTCCATTGCGTGCTCTTCCACGGGGATGAAGCGCGTTATAAGCGGCTGATCGACGTGGAGGCGGGTGTCCTGATCACGCTTGACTATCCGACGGAGGCCCATGTCCAGTTGCTGGCCGGCTACGATGACCGCCTGGGCGTGTTCTTCATCCAGGATCCGAACCTCGGGGAACCGCATGCCGTCGAATACTCCGGCCTTGAAAGGGAGTTTGGAAACAACCGGGCTCTCTCGGTGGCGGTTGTGCCTGTTCAGAACCGGGACAAGCTCGCGTTCCTGGATGAACAGGAGCATGCGGTGCTCGCACGGATCCTGCATCTGACCGAAAACTGTGACCGGCCGCTGAGCCGCGAGGACACCGAGTTTCTCCGGACCCATCTTGATCGACCCGTCGTGTCGGTATACGGGGCCAAATATCTTGCCGGCATGTTGGAAGAAGACGTGCTGACCGAGATGGTCCGCACGGTGGACGGAACGATCTCCGACCCGCTCTACCGGGACCTGGCGGTTGCGCTCGCCTATACCCAGGCGGGCAAGGACGGGCTGGCGAACGCCCGCCTGGAAGGGATGTCATCCGGTTCCCGTTCGGCGGATTACTGGTACCTGAAGGGCCGGGTCAATCTGAATCTGGAAGAGTTCCGGCGTGCGGCCCGGGACTTTGAACAGGCGGTCTTGCTGGAACCCGACCGGGCCCATCTCTGGTCCTACCGGGGGCTCGCCCTGTCCGATGCCGGAGAATCGGAAGAGGGGCTGAAATTCTCGGAGATTGCGCTGGATATCCTGGCGGAAGATGATTTCACCCAGGCCAGCCACGGCCGCATCCTGTTTGATGCCGGACGTTACGGGCAGGCACGGGAATGCTTCACACGGGCGATCCGCCTGAAGAACGACCAGCCGCATTTCTGGTATGAACGCGCACGATGCGATATGCAGATTGGCCGGTTCCATCAGGCAGAGAGAGGATTTTCGGTGGCGATCCGCCTCGATCCTTCCCATCCTGTTCTGTATAAGCAGCTCGCGGATATCTGGGAATTTGTCCGCGGGGACACGGCTGCGGCTGAATCGGTACTGAAAAGGGGGCTGGCGGCAACGGAGGAATCCGGCATCCTCCTCGGTGAACTGGGGGAACTGCATGAACGGGCAGGAAACCTGAAGGAAGCCCAAATCTGGTACACCAAGGCATTGGAGAAAGAGCCTGAGAACCCCATCGCCGCCCTGAACGTGGTCTCCCTTCTGAAAGAAGTAGGGCAGACAGACGCATTCTTCCGGGAGATGGACGGTCTGGAGGCACGGTTCGGCGAAGACAGTGAGTTCCTGATCAACGGAGGGAAACTGATTTTTGAAGCAGCCGGAGATTCGGGCACGT
Organism: Edaphobacillus lindanitolerans; assembly: GCF_900156305.1. Classification (GTDB taxonomy): domain Bacteria; phylum Bacillota; class Bacilli; order Bacillales_A; family Planococcaceae; genus Bhargavaea; species Bhargavaea lindanitolerans. Next base: position 13,981 of record NZ_FTPL01000005.1, read on the forward strand.
CAGAGCACCGGGCTGCGCAGGGGCTTTCCTGGATGGAAAAGGGATTGCACATGGCCGGATCGGCATTGGAGGAAGCGCTTGAACTCTATGTTTCCCTCATCGGGGATACTCCCCACTACAGAAGGGGAGCGGCGTTTCTCGAGGAACAGCAGGACCGGACAGACGGGGGCATCTTCCTGTGTCATGCCGGCATTCTCCACGAGCAGAATGGGTACCCGGAGAAAGCGAAAGGGGCCTACGGGCGGGCGCTGGAGCGGAAAGAGGAGGTCCAGCCGCTGTACCTGCTCGGGGAACTCCATGTCAAAATGGAGGACATGGAGAAGGCAGCATCTTATTATGAGCGCGTCCTCCGCCTGAATCCGTCTCATGGGCCGGCGCTTCTGGATCTCGCCGGCATCTTCCGCGAGCGGGGGGAGGATGACAAGGCGCTTGAGCTCTTGCTGAAAGCCTTCAGGCTCAACCCCCGTGCCGTGGATGTGGAGGCGGCTGCCGAGCTCATGGACCGGGCGCAGCTCGAACACTTTTTGGAAGAGTTCCAATCACTGGACAAGAAAGGGAATGGCGCCGATTTCCTGTACAGCCGGATGGCGGTCCTCCACGGAAAACTCGGCTCCCCGGAGAAAGAGGACGAATACTTGGCCAAGGCCCTTAAAGCATCCCCGGAATCCCCGGAACTCCTCCACCAGCAGGCAAAGGCAATGTACCGTCGGGGTGAAGCGAAATCGGCCCGGAAGCTTCTGCTCGGACTGATGGAGGCCCACTATGATGACCGGGAGTACTATGACACGCTCATCGGGTTCCTCGGGAAATCCGCAGGCAAGATCAAGCCATCCCTGGACGGTCTGAAGCTGTCCAGGGAAGAAAAGAGCCGCGCCTTCATGTACGGGGCCGCAGCATTTGAAAAGGCGCTGCAGCCCACGCTGGAGGCGCACAGTCAGCGGGAGGAAAAAGGGCTGATCCGGAAGCTGAAGAACCTCACCCATGTCACCATCCAGATCGGTGTCCTGGTCGATTTATATGAATCGGCGATCAAGTGCGACCGGGAAAACATGGAGGCCGCCGTTTGGCTGGCCGATTTCTATATGGCCGTCTCCCTGCCCGAAGATGCCATCAAGACGCTTGTACAAACGCTCGGCCGACACTGGGATGACGAGATTGCGTATCGGCTTGCGTTGCTGTATATCAATGAGCGGGAACCCTTCAGCGAGAGAAAGCAGGCCATCCATATACAAAAGGCACAAGAGCTGCTGGAGAACCTGATGAACAGGCGCAACGATCCTGCAGATCTGCATCTGCTCGGTTACTCGCTTTTCCTTCAGGGAAGCTGGCCCGAGGCGGAAACGGCATTTCTGCAATGTCTGGAAGTAGAGCCGGAAATCGAAAACGGCTTCTTGCTGCTCGGAAAAACATATGCCGAGATGGAAAGGTACCGTGATGCGGAGCAGGCCATGAGAAAGGCGGTGGAACTGTTTCCGGACGACCCTGAAGGATGGGATGAGCTGGGCATCCTGTTCGGGAGGCAGGGCAAAAATGAAGAGGCACTGCGATATGCCGAACATGCCTTGGAGGCAGATCCCGCCCATCTGTTCGCCCGGTACAACCGGGCCTGCTATCTGTCGCAGCTCGGCCGGTTTGAAGAATGCGTACAAGAGCTGGAAAAGGTATTTGAACTGGATGAGGATGGCTTCTTCATTGAACTTGCCGGCGGGGACGAAGATCTGGATCCCCTCAGGCAGTCGGGTTATTTCGCCCATGCCTGAATAAATGAGCAATCAAAAAAGCCCCTCCTCCATGCGATATGGAGGAGGGGCCTCTTCGGAGTTCAGCTTTATTTCCCTTCCCGTTTCAGCTTGAACGGTGCGTAGATGAGGGCCACCATCAGGAACAGCCCCAGATAGCCGATCAGCGAATAAAACTTGGAAACCAGCGTGGTGAAGCCGACAAAGCTCAGGACGAATCCGGTGGCCACGGTGATGATCGTCGCCGTATGGGCTTTTTTCGTATCCATTTCAAAGAATCTGGCGACAAATCCGTAGAACATGCCAAGCGCCGTATTGAAAATCATCCCGAACAGGACGATGGACATCAGGATCGCCAGGACGGGTGAGATGTCCTCCACAATCTTCAGCAGCGGCAGGTCATACGACGCCACTTCTTCGATCTTGGCGAAGATGGCGAGGTGGGACAGGACGATCATCACGCCGATGGCAAGCCCGCCGAGCAGGCCGCCGAAGCCCGCGATCCGCGGATTCTTTTCCGATCCCCCTGTCACCAACGCCATTCCGGCACCGAGCGCAATATTGAAGGAGACATAGTTGATCGCAGAGACAAACCAGTTCGGAAACGACTTTTCCTGACTTTCCGCGACCGGGTTCAGTGCTGCAAAAGATGCGTCCATCGTGCTCAGGCTGTACACCGAAATGATGACGATGAACACGAGGAGGAACGGTGTGATGCTCGCAATCACCGCGATCACCTTATCAATCTTGAGCATCATGGCAAGGACGACAAGGACCGACATGATGATGCTGCCGACAAAAACAGGCAGTCCGAATTGCTGATTGACCGTCGCACCCGCACCCGCGATCATCACGACGCCGACGCCGAACAGGGTGAAGATGATGATCGCATCCACGATCACGCCGAGATAGCGTCCGCTGATCGCATAGATGGCGGATTTATGCGAATCTGCTTTCAGCCGGCTTCCGATATTCGTCAGGATCATGCCGAGATAGGCAAACAGCGCAGTCGCGACAACCGCTGCAATCGTCCCTTTGTAGCCAAAGCTGGTAAAGTACTGCAAAACCTCTTGTCCCGATGCAAAGCCTGCACCGACAATGACGCCGACAAAAGCTCCGGCGATTTTTAAAATCCTTAGCATCTTAAATCCCCATTTAACTGATTGATGTATGATCCGACGGATGGATCTCTTATCATAGTGTAACAATGAACAGCAACATTCCAATAGTTCAAATCTCTCAATCTTCATCAAATCGGTGCGGCCGTTGCATCCGGAGCACTTTGGACCAACCTCCAAAGTGGATGGATGCACAAAGCTGCAGGCGAGGGAAAGGACGAAGTTCAACACTGAATATCATTGTCTTCCTGATTTGCCAAGGTTCAGGAATAGCGGGCTGATGCATAGCATAGAAAGGGCGGCCATCCGGTGCTGTCGCCTCCAGACTTTAATTAGGAGTGACCAAGTGGGAGCCATCAACGGGAAGGCGTATATTGAGCGAATAGACAGCCTGGACAATGAAATCTGGCTCGACGGCAAAAGAGTGGAAGGGCCGATTTCCAGTCATCCTGTCTTCAAGGGAATCATCCAGGAAAAAGCGGCTCTCTACGACATGCAACTCGATCCCCGGTACAAAGATAAGATGACGTTTCGTTCGCCTGAAACGGGTGAGCCGATCGGTCTGTCGTATATGCAGCCAAAAAGCATGGAAGATCTGAAAAAAAGACGGGAAATGATGGAACACTGGGCTACCCGAAGCTTTGGGATGATGGGAAGAAGTCCTGATTATTTGAATTCTGTCTTAATGAGCTTTGCTTCTTGCGCGGGCTTTTTGGAGGGAAAGGAAAATAGTTATCCGCAAAATCTTGTCGCGTTTTATAAAATGGCCAGAGAAAAGGACTTATCGTTCACCCATACATTCGTCAGCCCGCAGATAAACCGTTCTCAAATCTATGTCGAAACGAGCAAAGAACCCATCGCAGCGAAAGTGGTGGATGTGAATCCGGACGGGATTGTCATCAAAGGTGCACGTTTACTTGCCACGCAGGGCGGATTGACCGATGAGGTCCTGGTTTTTAGTGTCGGCAAATTTCTATTCAATGAAGACGAGGCATTTGCATTCTCGATCCCGTCGAATACGAAGGGGTTGAAATTCATTTGCCGGGACACATTTATCGGAGGTGCCTCGCCGTTCAATCATCCCTTAAGCTCGCGATACGAGGAAATGGATTCTGTTGTCGTTTTCGACAATGTTTTGGTCCCTTGGGACCGGGTGTTCTATTACAATGATGGTGAAGTGGCCGAAGAATTCATCAAGCAAAGTTCTTTTCACGCATTTGCCAAGCATCAAGTCGTGACGAGGCAAATTGTGAAGACCGAATTTATTTTAGGGATCGCCCAGTTATTGACCGAAACCATCAAGGTGAATGGCTACCAGCATATACAGGAAAAAGTTTCAGAGATCATTGTAGGCCTGGAAACCATGAAGGCATTGCTCGAGAAGGCGGAAAATCATGCGTCCACAGATAAGCATGGAGTGATGCGTCCCGATGTGATCCCCCTGAACACAGCCAGTGCGGTGTACCCAAAATTGTATCCCCGCTTTACAGAAATCATCCAGATCATCGGTGCCAGCGGAATGATTACGATTCCGACGGAAAACGCCTTCCAATCCAGCATTCGGTCAGATCTGGATCAGTACCTTCAAGGCGCCACGAAGTCCGCAGAAGATCGGGTAAAGATTTTCCGGCTGGCATGGGATTTGACGATGAGTTCTTTCGGCATGCGGGGAATGCAATATGAGCGGTATTTTTTTGGTGATCCGATCCGGATTGCCAGTATTTTATACGATGAATATCCTAAAGAGCCGTATGTAAAGGCCGTCAAGGAATTCCTGCAGCTCAAAGAGGATCAGTAATCCATTATGGTTTTTGGAGGGACGGCATGACCAATTTTTATTCGTTTCATGGAACGGTCACTGCGATCAGTGACTTTGGCATTGGCCAGAGTCGTGAAAGTGAAGGCTGCTATCAACTGTTCACCGTTGAGAATGATTCCGGTTTGATCGTGAACTTCGTCGTCTCGCCTTCCACTTATTTCGTGAATCATGAAATCGTCCGTGTGGGGGACCGGGTAACCGGTTATTATGACGGGGATTTACCGGTGATCCTGATTTATCCGCCGCAATATCATGCGCTTGTCATGGTGAAAGATGACCCGGCACAAAACGTGAAAGTGGATCACTTCGACAATCAATTGGTGAGCAGCGATCAAATGCTGAAACTCAATTTATCCCCTACGACCGAATTGTTATCAACAAATGGGCAGCTCTTTACAAAGTATCCGGCAAACCGTGATTTGATCGTGCAGTATGGACCGTCCACGAGAAGCATCCCCGCCCAGACGGTCCCGTACCGCATCATTGTCTTATGTTCGGCACATCTATAGCCAAGTCATCGGCTGCTGGCGGCAGCCGCCCAAACCGGGTCTTTCACCAGTGCCGGAAGCTGATGAAGGACCTTGTTCAATCGTTTGGAATGTCGGTCATGAACTTGTCATGGAGGAATTCTTCAAACAGGGTCTACATATAAACATTTTGACTTTTCCGGAAAGCACTTGTACGAAGGACATAACAATCTGAACGTCAGGAGGACCATTAAAAATGACACACGCCATGAAACGCTGGATCCTATCTTTTTAACCAGTAACTGAATAAGGTTACAGGCTCTGTATATGATTGCAGGGTAAACGGGATCAGTCTGTTCATTTTTCAATGGTCTTCATTCGAAAAATCAATGATGCAAAATGGAGAAAGGGGATTGGAATGCCTTTCTTCTTTTTGTGCGCTCCTTTCCAACAGGATGATGTTGGGGCATAGATCAATTCAATCAAATAGGGATTCCCTTTTACTCCAGATCACAGCGGGACCGACTGTGGTCTTTTTTGTTTTTGAAAGGCAGGTGCATTGATCCATGCCGCGGGTGTGGCTGCGCTGTTTTCGGTTATGGGCATTTTAATCTTGATAAACGGGGTAGTTGCAGCGAAAACCGAATAGGAGGAAAAGCATGATGCAGATATTATTGTTCTTTTGATACGGGCTTGTTCCAGAAGCTCGTATCGATGGGTGGCTATCGATACGAAATGAACAAATTTCGGGAGGTAGCGAAGATGGAACAAGTATGTTTTGAATTAGAGAATGTGGAAGTGACCTTTCTTGACCGAAAAGTATTGGAGATCGATCGGCTGGCGGTCCATCAGTTTGACCGGATTGGGATCATCGGGAAAAACGGAGCAGGGAAGAGCACGTTGATAAAACTGCTCGCAGGAATTGTCCGACCCTCCAAGGGGGAAGTAAAACGCCATGTGAATGCAGGGTATCTTGAGCAAATGGAGGCGCCGGAAGCCGTTGAGGCGGATCCCCGGCTGCTCGGGAAATTGCATGTGCGGGATGCAGCCGACGGGATGAGCGGCGGTGAACAGACCAGGCTGAAGATCGCCCAATTGTTCACCCACTACAACGAATGTTTGTTGATCGATGAACCGACGACGCATCTGGATCAAGAGGGGATCTCCTTTTTGCTCGATGAGCTGAAGCATTACTATGGCTCGCTCGTTTTGATCAGCCACGACCGGTCTGTGCTGGACGAATTGGTCGGGACGATCTGGGAAGTGGATGAAGGAAAAGTAAACGTGTACGCCGGAAATTACAGTGCGTACATGGAACAGAAGAATCTCGAGCGGGAACAGCAAGGCAAGGCCCACGAACTCTACAGGAAGGAAAAGAACCGCCTAGAAAAAGCGGCCAGGGAAAAAATGAAGAAGGCCGAGAAAATAGCCAAGTCTTCGAAGAAGGAACCGAAGGCAAAGGCGAACCGAATGATCGAGACCAAGTCAAAGAGCACAAGTCAAAAAGCAATCCGGCGTGCCGCAAAATCTATCGAGCAAAGGGCAGAGAAACTGGAATTCGTGGAAGCTCCGAAGGAAGAAGGCGTCATCCGCTTCCGCCAATCCAAATCGCTGGAGCTGCACAATAAATTCCCGATCATGGCAGATCGGCTGACACTGACCGCAGGAGATAAACTGCTTCTGAGCGAAGCGAATTTTCAGTTCCCAGCGGGCCGGACGATTGCCATTACGGGGAATAACGGCACGGGCAAGACCACGCTTCTCCGGCATATTTTGACCAGCGGTGACGGGCTCACCGTTTCTCCCAAAGTGGTGTTTGGGTCCTATGAGCAGCTGGGCTACCAATTCACCCAGGATGAAACGGTCGTCGGGTACGTCAAGGACAGGAGTGACTATGAAGAGAGTGAGATCCGTTCTGCTATTCACTCCATGGGTTTTGCGGGAAACGACCTGAAAAAGAATGTCCGGCATCTGAGCGGCGGTGAAGCGATCCGCCTTGTGCTGTGCCGCTTATTTTTGGGCAGATACAATGTGCTGATTTTGGATGAACCGACCAACTTCCTCGATGTGTCTTGCATCGAGGCGCTGGAACAATTTCTTGGGGGATATGAGGGGACTGTTCTTCTCGTATCCCATGATCGGACTTTTGTAGACCGGGTTGCCGATGATGTGTATGTACTCGAGGAACAACAACTGAAGCTTCACTAACCTCCCGCAATACGAGAAAACTTCAGCAAAGCGCCGCCCCATCGGGGACGCGCTTTTGTTGATTGTCCTGAACGTGTTTAAGTTTAGTTTTTGCCCGGCAAGTGTATAGATAAGCATAGGGAGGGATTTATCCATGTCCATCGATTTCAAAGACCATGGGAAACAACCGTATGTACTCAATATCGAAGAAGCCACACGTCAGAACGAAAACTTCCGGACGACGATCTGGACGGGCGAAAAACTTCAGGTGACCTTGATGAACATCCCGCCGGGGGATGATGTCGGCCTGGAGATCCATAAAGGCATCGACCAGTTCCTGCGGGTCGAGAGCGGGAAGGGCCTCTGCCAGATGGGGCCGTCCAAAGATGATCTGAATTTCGAGAAGGAAGTGGGCGATGACGATGCCATCCTCGTGCCCGCAAACACGTGGCACAACATCACGAACAAGGGCGATGAGCCGCTGAAGATCTATTCCATCTATGCGGATCCCGACCACAAACCGGGGACTGTGCATGAGACGCATGAAGATGCCAGGAATGATCCGAACGAGCAATAATAGAAGAAACGGCAGTGCGGTTCCTTTCCGGAGCGGCACTGCCTTTTTTCGCCTTGGGAAGCTGGATGCCGCCCCCGGTGATGGGACCAAAGTAGTCTGTCCCCGGACAGGGGCATCAAAAAATGGGGAATTGCAGACAGCAGAGCCACAACTGAAAATAAATATGCTTATTGAGAAAAGGAAAGGGAGGGGAAGACATCTATTGCACGGCCCGAAGACCGGATCACTTTCCCCAAATTCGAACAATCCGTGTCTTTCGGGAGATGGACGGCATATCGGTTGACTAACGGGGGAATTCATATAATAATGAATGTGTAATTAGAATAATTATAGTTAAGTAGAGAGCCTTCACAGAGGGGCCCTTCCGAACAACTATAAATACATACGAGCAGGAGGAATTTTCAATGTCACTCATCGGCAAGAAAATCGAATCATTCAACGCACAGGCTTACAATGCAGGCACAGGCGAATTCATCGAGGTGTCGGACAACAACATGCAAGGAAAATGGAGCATCGTCTGCTTCTACCCTGCAGACTTCACGTTCGTCTGCCCGACTGAACTGAGCGACCTTCAAAAAGAATACGCAACACTGAAAGACCTCGGCGTCGAAGTCTACTCCGTATCGACGGACACTCACTTCACCCACAAAGCATGGCATGACCACTCCGATGCGATCAGCACGCTCGAGTATGTCATGATCGGCGACCCGTCCCAGAAAATCTCCCGTGCATTCGACGTCCTCGATGAGGAAGCGGGCCTCGCGCAGCGCGGTACGTTCATCATCGACCCGGACGGTGTTGTCCAGGCGGCAGAGATCAACGCAGACGGCATCGGCCGCGATGCAAGCACGCTCGTGAACAAAATCAAGGCAGCCCAGTATGTGCGCAACAACCCGGGCGAAGTTTGCCCTGCAAAATGGCAGGAAGGCGAAGAAACACTCAAGCCTAGCCTCGACCTCGTAGGCAAGATCTAAGGAGACGGATCAGCATGGCATTGGATAAAGACATCAAACAACAGCTGGCACAATATCTTGAACTGATGGAGGGCGACGTCGTCCTCAAAGTGAGCGCAGACTCCGGGAAGGCTTCCCTCAATATGCTGGAGCTGACAGACGAACTGGCCGCCATGTCATCGCGCATCAAGGTGGAAAAGGCCGAGCTGGACAGAACTCCGAGCTTCAGCGTCAACCGACCGGGCGAAGAGACCGGCATCGTGTTTGCCGGCACTCCGCTCGGCCACGAGTTCACTTCCCTCGTCCTTGCGTTGCTCCAGGTGAGCGGACGTGCGCCGAAAGTGGACGGAAAAGTGATCGAGCAAGTGAAGAACATCAAGGATGAACTCCGCTTTGAGACGTACATCAGCCTCACTTGCCAGAACTGCCCTGAAGTCGTTCAGGCGCTGAATACGATGAGCGTCCTCAACCCGAACATCACCCACACGATGATTGACGGTGCGGTGTTCAAGGATGAAGTCGAGCGCAAGAACATCATGGCCGTTCCGACCGTTTACCTGAACGGCGAGCCGTTCACGAACGGACGCAAGACACTCGAGGAAATCCTTGCAGAACTCGGAAGCGGTGCGGATGCATCCGAATTCGAGGGCAAGGAACCGTTTGACGTCCTCGTTGTCGGCGGTGGCCCGGCAGGAGCAAGCGCGGCGATCTATGCGGCGCGCAAAGGCATCCGGACCGGCATCGTCGCTGAACGCTTCGGCGGGCAGATCCTCGATACGGCAGCAATCGAGAACTTCATCAGCGTGAAGCACACGGAAGGCCCGAAACTCGCGGCCGGCCTGGAAGAGCATGTCAAAGACTACAATGTCGACGTGATGAACCTCCAGCGTGCAACACGCCTTGAGAAGAAAGACCTCATTGAGATCGAGCTTGAAAACGGAGCCGTGCTCAAGAGCAAATCCGTCATCCTCGCGACCGGAGCGCGCTGGCGCAACATCGGCGTGCAGGGCGAGGCCGAGTTCCGGAACAAAGGCGTCGCCTACTGCCCGCACTGTGACGGTCCCCTCTTTGAGGGCAAGGACGTGGCGGTTGTCGGCGGCGGAAACTCCGGCGTCGAAGCGGCCATCGACCTCGCGGGCATTACGAACCACGTCACGGTACTGGAATTCGGTTCTGAACTGAAGGCGGACTCCGTCCTTCAGCAGCGGCTGCGCAGCCTGCCGAATGTGACCGTCCTGACAAATGCCCAGACGACGGAAATCACCGGGACCGATAAAGTCGACGGGATTTCCTACATCGACCGGTCGACGGGTGCAGAGCATCATGTCGAGCTGGCCGGCGTATTCGTCCAGATCGGGCTCGTCCCGAACACGGACTGGCTCGGCGACTCCGTCGAGCGCAACCGGGCCGGCGAGATTGTCGTCGACAAGCGCGGTGCCACCAATGTACCGGGCGTCTTCGCGGCAGGAGACTGCTCCGACAGCGCCTTCAAGCAGATCATCATTTCGATGGGCAGCGGTGCAACTGCATCCCTCAGCGCATTCGACTATCTCGTCCGCCATCAGACCGAGACGGTCAACGCGTAAGGATCACAAAGAAAAAGGAACAGGCCTGAACTAGGCCTGTTCCTTTTTGTTTCGGACAAAGGTTCACCGCGATGATCGCCAAGATAAAACGAGAAACGAAGCGGAGAACAGACGGTTATCACCCACCATTCGATAACGCTTCCCTCAAAGAGGTTCCCGTGTTGTCCTTTTTTCTCTAAAATACAAGAGACCATTGAACAAACCGAATAATAGTGTCAATGCAAGGATGGGAATAAAAATGTTCCTTGGGTCCACCGTGAAATAAACAATTGCAAGGATCATCAAAAACACCGCGTAGCCCATGTTGAATATTTTCTTGGTCTGGACAGACACAAACATCCCTCCCTATCTCTCTTCGCACACCTTTCCATAATCAAAATATGCATGGCCGATGACTGCCTCGTTGAGGTTGTAACATCCCCATTACAAACCTATAATGAAAAACATTTAATTACAACTACTTTTTATTTTCGGTGAATTGGGATGAATCTCCTCAATGAGGACGCCGGGGCGGCTCCTGCGGGTGTTTCGCCAGGAATGGAGGATGCCCCTGATGCAGGGGCTTTATAGCTAAGAGACCGATTCACTCTCCTAAAATTCCGATCGCGCTCGCTAAGAGTCCGATCGCATAGACACGGCCCGGCGGCCGGTCCTGTGGGATAGCCGTCAATAAAGAGAAAAGATCCGCGGGCCCTTGCCCGCGGATCTTTTAAGCTTCATTACGCATTCGCCTTGGCGGATTTCCCCTGGACGAGAAGGCCGCCGCCTTCTTTCAGGTAATTGATCACGCCTTCTGCCGCACGGTATCCGAGTGCACCGATCGTCGGGGTCGGGTGGTGGCTGCCGAATTGAGGGAAGGCAGACCCGCCCACGACGAACAGGTTCTCCATGTCCCACATCTGCAGGTACGAGTTGACTGCCGACGTTCCCGGTTCCGGCCCCATCATGACGCCGCCGGTGTAGTGTCCGCCGTCGTAGATGTGGTCGAATTCCTCATCATCGGCGACCGTGTCCTTGTCGATGATGTCCGCGCCCATCTTCTCGACGACTTCGGCACATTTCTCGATACCGAATCTCGCAAGATTGCGCTCCTGGTCGGTATACTTGTTCGTCACGCGCAGGAGCGGATCTCCGTAGTCGTCCTTGTAGGTCGGATCGAGGCTCAGATAGTTGTGCCAGTAGGACATGACTGCCATCGTGTACCAGACGACCAGATTCCTGTAGGCGTAGTGTAGCGACTTCTGCTTGAACTCGGCGCCCCACTTCTTCGTGTCTCTCGGAACGTGGTTAAGGCCGACCGCTGCATAGCCGTATTGCCTGAGCTCGATTCCGCCGCCGTGGATGAAGTCCAGATTCGTATGATCGAATTCGTCTGCATCGTAGTCACTGTATCCGGCGCCGAGCGCACCTGCACCTGCGTACAGGTTGAATTTCTTGTCTTCGAAGAACCCTCGGGCTCCGAGGAATGTAATATCGCCCTGGATGGTGAAGTTCTTGCCGATCACGCCCTTGCGTGTTTTCGGATCATACGGCTCCCCGATTTCCGAAAGGAGCAGGAGCCGGTTGTTCGAGAAGGTGAATGCGGCCAGCACCACGACGTCTGCGGGCTGCTCATATTCCGCTCCCGTCATGACATCCGTATACAGGACGCCCGTCGCCTTGCCGCCTTTGTGGAGCACCCTGCGGACGAGTGCATTTGTGCGAAACTCCGCATTGCCCGTTTTCTGGGCAGTGGGGATGACCGTCGCGAGCGGGTCGGATTTGGCGCTGAAGTCGCATCCGTACATGGTGCAGTAGGAACAGTACATGCACGGGTTGAGCGTCTCGCCGTCCGGGTTCGTATATGCCTGCGAAAGGTTGGAGGCGGCCAGCTGGTATGGATGGTAGCCGAGGTCCTTCGCTGCCTTCTTGAACAGTTTGAGGGGCGGGGATTCCTTCAGCGGCGGGTTCGGCCAGTCATTTTTCCGCGGCGGGCCGAGCGGGTCCTTCTCGCCGGATACGCCGGCCGTTTTTTCCCACTTGTCATAGTAAGGTTCCATTTCATCGTAGGTGATGCCCCAGTCGTCGATCGTGCTGTCTTTCGGGATTTTGCCTTCGCCATAGCGCTCGATCGTCTTGGAACGGATCTCAAAGTCATACGGACGCCAGCGGTAAGTGGAGCCGGCCCAGTGCACGCTCCCGCCCCCGAGGTCATTGCCGACCATCATTTCCGTCTGGGTTCGGACAGGCAGTGCCACGTCGTCGATGTTCACCCGCGAAGTGATCGTTTCCGATGACAGGGGCTGCATCAGGTCAAAGCGGTCCGTGTAACGCAGCTCGTCTTTTGAACCGATGAAGTCGGAACGCTTCTGATTCTTGCCCCGTTCGAGGACGACGACTTTATGTCCGGCCTTGGCAGCCTCGGCTGCGACGATGCCGCCGGCCCAGCCGCTGCCGACTACGACGACATCGACTTTCTCCAGTTTCCTAGTAACCATTTACTCTCCTCCAGTCATTAGTGTCCCTGATAGTCCTTCAGGCCCTTCGGTTCAAGAACGATGAATTCATCCGGCTCGATCTGGTCGGCGTAGCTTGCGCGCGGCCCCGGATACTCCATCATCCTCCAGCCGTCCATATTGCGGTTCCCGCCGTACACCGGATCGGAGTAACAGCCTTCGATGGTCGTCTGGACGAGCAGATTGAAGAAAGTCGAGGAAGAGACACTCGGCATATGCACTTCGTCCTTTTCAAAGTGGGTCAGGATTTCATCCTGCTGTTCGGGTTCCAGCGAAGTGAATCCATTCTTGAATTTCTCGCGTGCCGCCTCGTCGATCGCACGCACGCCGACGACGAACATCTCGGCGCGGGTCATGCGGCTCTGATACCGTGGTGTCGGCAGCGGGTTGAGCGTGTCGCCGCTCGGTCCCTGGTCGGACCGCCCTTTGTCGGTTTTGCTCAGGTCTTCGTATTCGTTGGATTCCGGAATATTCAGGAACGGGCCCTTCATATACTCACGGGCATTGAGCCCCCATTCGCCGGCAAGCTGGCGGTCGATGAAATACGGGACCCCGAGTTGGATGGCACCCGGCCCGTTCTTGTCCTCGGGATAGATCCGTTCAGTGGCGGCCGCAAGGATCTGGAAGTCTTCCTCGCGGCTGAAGAAAATCCGGGCATCCGACAGATGGTCGGCCCCGTTTTTTCCGCCTGTAGTACCGGATTGGGTCCCTTTCTTTGAATCCTTCACCTCGTTCGTCACGAGGCTTCCGAGCAGTCCGCCTCCAATGAGCCCGCCTGCAAGCAGTCCGCTGTTTTTGAGGAATTGCCTGCGGTCCATGCCCTTTTTCTCGGGTGTTGAATTCGGATCAGCCATAGTATCTGCCTCCTTGTAAAAATAATGGTTGTAAGGGGTGCCTGGACCAAACCCCTATGTACACCTGCCTTTTCCGGCAAGCAAGGAAGCCGGGAATGGTCTACCATCCACTCTTTCCTAATAATCATTCTTTAAAACGTTCTGGTTGTTTTTTCGGCTGAAAAAAGGTCTTCCGGAACGGCTGTTGCCGGACCATGCATGAAAAAAGTATGATAATAGTGAAGTTCATAGCGGAATCGTACGAAATCAGTCAAGGAGGTGTGTCATGGACAACGAACTGCAGATTTTGCTCAGGCGCCTGGAAAGAACGGAAGAGGAGATGCGTGCGATCAGGAGCCTGCTGGAGGCGATGCAGGCTGATGCGGTTCCGGACGTACAGCCGGAACCGGAGAAGGCCGGCGAACCGGAGGAACCGGAAGGGCTGCCCGGAGCCCGGGAAGGGCGTCTGCATCACGGTATGGAGCTCGGGGAAGAGGATGAACGGGAATCCGGACACCCGGACATCACGGCGGACGATGATGATCCTGAGAAGCCGGCAGATGCACAGGGGGAAGCGGGCCGCAAGGAAGACGGACAGGTACGGGCACCTTCACTTTCGGACATGATGGCAAGCATCGGGATGGTGCCCGGCGGACCGTCCGGCGAAGCGGTCCGGCCGGCCGGGGGCGTCCCTGCTGAAGGCAACGGCAACAAGGACCGGATGCCGGCCGATCGAAAGTGGATAGACCGGTATGTCCCGGACCATGATCACGGGAGGCTGCAAACCCCTGCATCAGAGTCCAAGCGGCCGCCGGAGCGTCCTTTGGCGACACCGGAAAAACAGGCATTTCCAAAGCAGCAGCCGTTTAATTTCGAACAACAATTCACGATCTGGCTGCCGCGTGTGTTCATGTTCATCCTGCTCCTCGGCGTTCTCTGGGGACTGAAGGTCAGCTTTGATATGGGGTGGATCACGCAGGGGACCAGGGTGATGCTCGGTTACCTCGCCTCCATCCTTCTCGGCTACCTCGGTTACCGGTCCATCCGCCGGGACAGACGCGGATTCGGACTTACGCTCTGGGGCGGGACGATCGCGCTCGGAATCCTGACGACCTTTGCGGCCAACCAATTGTATGGCTTCCTGCCGCTCATCCCGGCATTCGTCATCGGCATCGGATATATCGCTGCAGGCCTGTATGCATCGGTCCGAACGGACTCCGAGACACTCACCGTATTCACTGCAATAGCCGGCTTCCTTCTTCCGTTCCTGCTGGAAGGGGAAGGGGCGTCGGCCGTGATGTTCTGCGTTTATGTCCTGATCCTGTTCCTCGCATTGTTCGGCGTATCCATCCGCAGGCACCACAGGGTGACCTTTTATATCGTGTTTGTGCTGTCCAATCTGACCCTGTTCTCTTATCTCGTCATGGAAGGTCTGCGGGACGGGCACGAGAATCTGGTTGCGGGCACTGCACTCGTCCAGCACCTGGTCCTGCTTTTCTTCTACCTGAAAGGGAGCATTCCGCGGCATATATTCACGGAGGTCCTACTGTATCTGAATTTCGCAGCGGGCCTCATATGGATTGCCGCGCTTGCCGGTCCGGTCGAGCAGGCGGCATACGGGGTGCTGGCAGTGCTCTATGCGGCACTGGCGGTCTATGCGAAACTTCTGCAGGATCCGCCGTTGCAGGATGTCCTTTCGGCGATGGCCGTCGCGGCTTCCGCCATCTTCATCCTGAGCTTCAGCCCGGATGATCCGTCCGTCATCCTGATGGCGCTGCTCATCATCGGAGCGGCGGGCATCTGGACGGCGCTCAGGCTGCGGGCAAACCGGACGCTTGCGGTGTCCGGATTGCTGTATGCAGTGAATGCAGCGACCACAGTCGCCTTCAGATGGTTTGACGCCGTCTGGTCTCCGGAACATGCCGCATGGCTGATGCTTCTCGGGACGTCTGCCGTCATTTATGCCGCGTTTTACAAATACCGTCCGGCCTGGGCGAAGCCGTCCGAACTCGATGGTTCGCTCATCGCGGGCCAGCTGATCCTGATGCTCTATCTGTTCAGGCTGTCCGGTGTATTCATGCAGGATGCCGGCCTGGCGTTCGGTCCGGAATGGCATATCCGCATCGGACTTCTCGGACTCCTCGCATTCGGCAGCTTCAGTCTGCAGCGGACCGCACACGGCAGGTACGTAGCCTTTGCAGGGGCGATCGAACTCCTGCTGCTCGGCGCCGTACTCCTCGTTTTGCCGATGAGCAACTGGGGTGGCGGCGGCTACTGGATCAGCCTGGCCGTCGGACTGCTGTTCACGGCCGGCTTCACCTACCTGTTCCGTGCCGCGGCGAGAAAGCGTTTTGCAGCCTTGCCGGAACTCAAGCCGTCAGCCCTCGCCTTTGCGCTCCAGGCGATCTACTTTGTCTTCCTGAATAAATGGTTCTTTTCAGCCGTCGGGGAATTCAACTGGCATGGCGAGGCCATCCTGTTCACGCATACGGTCCTTCTGTTCCTGTTTGCCTTCGCATCGATCACCGCGGGCAGACAGAAGAAATGGAAAGCGGTCGGTGCGGCTGGGTTCACCTTGCTCGTTCTGTCATTTTTCAAGTTGTTTGTCGTCGACATGGCCGCCGTCTCGGTCATGATCCGCGCCGTCCTGTTCACCGCGGTCGGTGTGGCCGGACTTATTTACTCACGGACACTTCTGGGTAAACAAAAAGGGAATGACCAGGAGGAGGGAAACCGATGACAAGTTTACAGGGCAAAACCGCAATCGTCACAGGGGCGAGCAGCGGAATCGGAAAGGCGATCGCAGTCCGGCTCGCAGAAGAAGGGGCCAATGTGATCCTGGCTGCCCGCAGCATGGATAAGCTGGCCGAACTGGAGGAGAAGATCAACGGTGCGGGGGGCGGCGAAGCGATCGCCGTGCCGACCGACATGGCCCTGCGGGAAAGCGTCGAGGCGATGGCGGGGAAGGCGAAGGCAGCATACGGGGCGGTCGATCTCCTCGTCAACAACGCGGGTCAGATGCTGTCCGGGACAGTCCGTTCAGGAAAGACGGACGAATGGGAGAACATGATCGATGTCAACATCAAGGGTGTCCTGTACGGCATCCACGCCGTGCTGCCCCACATGATCGGGCGGGGGACCGGCCACATCATTAACATCGATTCCGTTTCCGGGCATGAAGTGACGAAGACGAGCACGGTCTACAGCGCAACGAAGTTTGCGGTCCGTGCCATCTCGATGGGTCTTGAGAAGGAGCTTGCCCGCACCGGCGTCCGGGTGACGAACATTTCACCGGGCATGGTCGATACGCCGCTCATGGGAGCCCGGAGCGTGGACCGGAAAATCCTTGATCCCGAAAATATCGCCCAGGCGATCGTGTATGCGGCCACGCAGCCGCCTCACGTAAATGTGAATGAAATCACGGTCCGTCCGGTCTGAATGAAACCGGCCTGTTCAATGGTCACCTGTTTCCCGAAGGGGGAGCAGGTGACTTTTTTGATGCAGGACCGGATTCTCTTTAAATGAGGGCCGGGGCTGTCCGAACTCATGAAAATGACCATTCAGAATTATTGAACTCCTCGGCCGCCTTCCGTAAGATGGAAAGGGAAGAACTTTTGATAGGGGGCGGCCTCGATGTCCGATCCGACGATATATGAAAATTTGAAGGTCGCGTTTGAAAACCATCTTTACGATCTGGACAATCTGGAAGGGAGGATCCGGATCCAAAAACGCTCCGACCTGATGGATTTTGCAGATCTTTCGCGCCGTCTCACCCTCCGGTTTGTCCGGACGGACGTTCCCGAAGTGCCTGCGGAAGTGATGCTGACGGCTTCCGCAAAAGATCTGTCAGATGAAATTCTGGAAGTTCCCGGTACGGAGCCGGGGGTCACGCTGGGCGTCCGTTTTGACGTGAAGGTAATCGATGCTGCCCGCCAGTGCGAGGAGATCGGGCGGCTGCTTGCGGAGCTATGGGAGCATGATATCCGCATCAGCCAGACACTGAGCTTTGAATATCCCCACGGCGGGAAAGGATGGACCAACCGGGTCGAGGCGGAATTCCGGACACGGCTGGATGAATCCCATATGACGGAAATCGGCGGTTTTCTGGAATCCGTGGTGGACGCAATGGGCAGATTATCAGAGATCCGATAGGGGGGAAGGGAATTTGATCAGTGCTATGGAAGATAAGATCAAACCGGTCCATCCGGTGGTGGTGCCTTCGGAATTTGCCTCGCTGAGCACCTTTAATTTCTTCCTTGTGGAAAGGGAGGGCCGGCTGATCCTGATCGATGCAGGCATCGGCTCCGAACGAAGCATGGAGAGTCTTTCAGGTGAGCTTGGACGGATCGGCGCCGGAATCACGGACTTGGACGCCATCTTGCTGACGCACCACCATGAGGACCATATCGGACTCGTTCCGCGCATTCTGGAAGAAAAGCGCGTTCCGGTCTATGCCCACGGGGATGCAGCCCCGAGGCTTCTGATGGACACGGATTTCCTTGGGATGCGGCTGGAGTTTTTCAGGCGCCTGTACCGGGAGGCCGGCTGCGGGGAAATGGGGTCCGTCCGTTTTGAAAAACTCGAACAGACCATCCGGGAAGCCGGGCAGAGGTCGCTCCGGACCGAGATCATCGAAATCGGGGAAGGAGACAGCATTTACGGATTTGAGGTGATCGGCACGCCGGGTCACTCCCCCGACTGCATCACGTTCTTTGATCCTGAAGCCCGGATCGCGTTCACCGGGGACGTGCTGCTCGGCGGTTCATCCGTCAATGCGATCATCGACCCGGATCCCGGAGGAAACCGGCTGCCGTCCGTCCTTCAGCAGCGGGAATCCTTGAAGAAGATCGGGGCACTCGATGCGGATGTGCTTTATCCGGGCCACGGAGAGCCGATCACCGGCCAGCGGAGGCTTGTCGCGGACCGGCTCGGGAAGATGGACCGGAAAGACGCACGGATCCTCGATCTGATCGCAGGGGGGAAGACCGTGCCGGCAGAAATTGCAGCGGCCTATTACGGGGATAAGTACCGGACCCTGTTCTCCCTGGTCATGTCGGAGATCATCGGCCATCTGGACTGGCTGGAATCCGGGGGCCGGGTAGAAAAGCAAATGTCCGGGGGCATCTGGCATTACCGCCTCGCGTGAAGCCGCCATGGATCGGAAGGATCCGGCCCATATCGGTTGCAAGGCGGAGGCTGGTTCGTTTATACTGTGTCTATAGTTATTTAGAATGATTCTCGAAAAGAATTCATTCTTAATAAATACCCTTTCTGCTTTAAAATTATTCAGAAAAAAGGTAGGATGGGAGTAAGCAAACCAAGAGGAGGTTTTCATTTTGGCGGAAGACAAAAAGATGAATGCTTCAAACGAACAGGTTGAACGTGAGACGATCACGACGAGACAGGGACATCCGGTGACGGATAACCAGAACATCAAGACACTCGGCAACCGCGGACCTGCAATGATGGAGAACTACCACTTCATCGAGAAAATCTCCCATTTTGACCGGGAAGAAGTCCCTGAACGGGTCGTCCACGCCCGGGGAACCGGCGCGCTCGGCTATTTTGAGACATACGGAAAGGTCGGCGACGAGCCGGTCGAAAAGTACACGCGCGCAAAAGTGTTCCAGGGCGCGGGCAAGAAAACGCCTGTCCTCGTACGCTTCTCGACGGTTGCCGGCTCGAAGGACGCGCCGGAGACAGACCGTGATCCCCGCGGGTTTGCCGTGAAGTTCTACACGGAAGACGGAAACTGGGATCTGGTCGGCAATAACCTGAAGATCTTCTTCATCCGGGATGCGATGAAATTTCCGGACATGATCCATGCCTTCAAGGCGGATCCGGCTTCGAACGTTCCGGATCCTCGCCGCATGTTCGACTTCGTGTCGCGTTCGCCTGAAGCGACCCATATGATCACCTTCCTGTTCTCGCCTTGGGGCCGTCCGGCGACATACCGCCACATGCAGGGTTCCGGCGTCAACACGTACAAGTGGGTCAACGACCAAGGGGAGGCAGTCCTTGTCAAGTATCACTGGGAGCCGAAGCAGGGCATCCGGAACCTGACAACGAAAGAAGCCCAGGAGATCCAAGGAAAGAACCATTCACATGCGACACAGGACCTTTACGAGGCCATCGAGCGCGGAGAGTATCCTGAATGGGAACTGTATGTCCAGATCATGGAAGACGGCTACCATCCTGAACTTGATTTCGATCCGCTTGATGACACGAAGCTCTGGCCGGAGGATCAGTTCCCGTGGATGCCGGTCGGCAAAATGGTCCTGAATGAAAACCCGACGGACTTCCACGCTCAAATCGAGCAGGCGGCGTTCGGGACGGGCGTCCTCGTCGACGGCATGGACTTCTCCGATGACAAGATGCTGCAGGGCCGCACGTTCTCCTATTCGGATACGCAGCGTTACCGGATCGGTGCGAACTATCTTCAGCTCCCGACCAATGCGTCCAAAGCGAAGGTCCGCACCAACCAGCACCGCGGCATGATGAGCATGCGCACGCCGGAAGAAGCCGGCGGCAATCCGCACATCAATTATGAGCCGTCGATGGTGGGCGGCCTGCAGGAAGCGGATATCGAAGGCCGGACTCCGCATAATCCGGAGTACAGCGGCAAGGTGATGAGCGAGCCGATCGACCGTCCGAACAACTACGGACAGGCCGGCGAGACATACCGTGCGTTCGAAGAGTGGGAGCGTGAAGAACTCATCTCCAATCTGTCGGACGTGCTCGCCATCTGCGATCCGCGGATCCAGGAAGCCATGATCCATCACTTCACAGAAGCGGATGAAGACTATGGCCGCCGCGTTAAGGAAGGCATCCAGGCAAAAATGAAAGAACTGGACGAGCAGGGCGCGGACGAGCGTCTGCCGGGCCACGAAGCCGGCACGAAGTCGAAGTACGGCGAAGGCGGCACGGTCCAGCAAAACGAGGCGGTGGACGAAGCCGTTCAAAAGGGCCACGAAGCCGATCCGTATTAATCGGCAACAGCGGCCGTGCAAATCATATCAGGCGGGGGAAGCGTTGCGCTTCCTCCGTTTTTTGTTTGAGCGGGAGCCGCACGGGGAAAATCAAAGTGGGAAACATGCCTTCCGGCCTAACGCCCGGAAGGCTTTTTATTTTTGCGGTCCATGGGAACCGGGATGAAATACAGACAAACATATGATTGACTATTTCATCTTTACTAAAAAGACAGGCTTTGTCATTATCTATTGATTTTGATCGGTTCCTTGCTGTATGATTGTCAATCAGTGCATTTATGACTGAATGATTTATCCTACATAAATTGTGAATCCGGTTACACGCAAAGAAGAAAGCGATTCCATTCATATTTGGGCTTGGATGGATCCTGCCCTTTTAATACCGGCTCTTCAGAAAGGGGTACCTCATGATTGAGATCAACCAGATTACAACTCTTTTCCTGGCGGTCGCGCTTTATCTGCTTGGCATGGCGCTCATCAACCGAATCGGGATCCTGGACCGGTTCCTGATCCCTGCGCCGGTCGTCGGCGGCCTGATCTTCGCGATATTGGCGTTGGTGCTGCAGACTACCGGGGTTGTCGAAATTTCGCTGGATACTTCACTCCAGACGCTGTTCATGATTGCATTTTTCACGACAGTCGGGCTCGGAGCGAGCTTTAAGCTGATCAAAATGGGAGGAAAGCTGCTCCTCATCTACCTGCTCCTCTGCGGAGTGACCGTCTTCATGCAGAATCTGATCGGCGTGTCGCTTGCAGAACTGTTCGGCATCGACCCCCTGCTCGGCGTCATGAGCGGAGCGGTGACGATGAGCGGAGGTCATGGCGGGGCTGCCGCCTACGGGCAGACGATCGAGGAGCTGGGCATCACTTCAGCCGTGACGATCGGGATGGCCGCGGCCACGCTCGGCCTGATTTGCGGCAGTCTTTCCGGGGGTCCGATTGCCAGGCATCTCATCAAAAAACATGACCTGAAGCCGGCTGAAGGCGAAATCGAAGAGTACGTGGAAAAAGATGAGAAGCCGATCCATGAGCGGTCGTTCATGGTCCAGATTGCCCTCATCACGCTTTCGATGGCAGGCGGCACTTATCTCGGAGACTTGTTCACCGAGGCGACCGGTTTTGTCCTGCCGGCTTACATCGGTGCGATGTTCGTCGCGGTCATCGTCCGCAATATCATGGACCGCCTGTTCCCGGGAACGATCAATATGAAGGAAATCAACCTGATCGGCGACATCTCGCTCGCGATTTTCCTCTCGATGGCGCTTATGAGCATCAAGCTCTGGGAACTCGCGGGTCTGGCCCTTCCGCTTGTCGGCATCGTGATTGTGCAGGTCTTCTTCATCATCCTGTTTGCCGTATTCGTCATGTTCCGCTTCCTCGGCAAGGATTATGATGCGGCCGTCATGATCTCCGGCTTCCTCGGCCACGGCCTCGGCGCAACGCCGAATGCCATGGCAAACATGGGGGCCACCGTCAATAAGTATGGCCCTTCCCGCACCGCATTCCTTGTCGTCCCGATTGTCGGCGCGTTCCTGATGGACGTCGTGTTCAGCGCCCCGATCATCATCACGACGATCAATATGCTCAAGTGACGGATGCCCGCTGAAGCGGGACTTCATCCGGGACAAGAAAAAACCTTCCGCCCGTTTGTTCGGGCCGGAAGGTTTTTCTGTTTCAGGGCTCAAAAATCATAGGCGGCATCTTTTTCCTCGCGGATTTTTGCATACGCCTCTGCAAACAGGAGGGTGTCCTCGGCGAGCCGGTCCAGCCTGAAGTGGATGTCATCATTGATGATTTCATCCCGGATGAAATCCTTCTCCTCAATGAATACATACGTCGGCACGATCTGGGCTTTCATGTAGCTCAGGATCGGTTTGAGCTGCTGTTCCGCGACGAGATAATGTTTTGCCGATCCGGCTGTGACGATGATGGAAACGGTTTTGTCGCGGAAGGCATTGACCGGCAGCAGATCGAACACATTTTTCAGGGTCCCGGGGATGGAGGCCTGGAATACCGGCGTTCCGATGATGAGGGCGTCTGCTGCCATGATGGCCTCCGCCAGACGGGATGTGTCTCCTCCATAGTCCCGATAATCCCGGCCGTCGCTGAACGCGATCTGCAGTTCGGCCAGGTCCATCACGGTCACATCATGTTGCGGATTTGCGTTTTTCAGCCGGGACGCAGCCGCTTCGACGGCGGTCCGGGTCTTGCTTCCGACCGTTGAGCCGGAAAGGGCGATCACATTCATCGGGGATGCACTTCCTCTTCGTCTTCTTTTGTATATTTCTTCACGGCCGGCATGATCTCCGTCGCGATCAATTCAATGTTCCGGGCCACTTTTTCATACGGAACTCCGCCGAAGTCGATCTGGGCGATGAACCGCTGCTGGCCATACAGTTCGTATTGATAAAGCAGTTTCTCGATGATCTGCTGCGGACTGCCGATCATGAGGGCATCGCGGTAATCGACGGCCTGGGCAAACTGCTGCTTCGGATAACCGGTTCCCCGGATCGCGAGAAAACCGTGGTGAAGATGCGGATAGTATTCCCGCAGCGCATTCTGTGTGGTGTCTGCCGCGTAGAACAGGCTGGTCGTCCCGATCGGAAGCGTTGCCGGGTCATATCCCGAACGCTGTGCCGCTTCCCGGTAGGCATCCACCGACACGGTGAAGTTCATCGCCGGGCCGCCGAGCGTCGTGAGCATCATCGGGATTCCCGCATATCCGGCTTTGATCGCACTTGCGGGAGGCCCGCCGACTGCACGCCAGATCGGGAGCCTGCCGTTTTTCGGCCGGGGCAGGACCTCCGCATTACGGAGCGGCGGCCTGAATTCGCCTTCCCAGTCAATCGGGCCATCCGCTTCATTCAGCTTCCGGAGCAGGTCCAGCTTCTCCTCGAACAGTCCTTCATAATCATCAAGGTCGTAGCCGAGCAGGTCGAATGCGCCTGTCCGGGAGCCGCGGCCCGCGATGATTTCGGCCCGTCCGTCCGAGATGAGGTCGATCGTTGCGAAGTCCTCGAATGCCCGCACCGGGTCCCAGACGCTGAGCACGGTCGATGAACTGGCGATCTTGATCCGCTTCGTCGCCTGTGCGATGGCGCCGAGCACGACGCTGTGTGCCTGTGTCGTGAAATAGCGCTGGTGGCTTTCGCCGACCGAAAAGACATCGAGCCCCGCGTCATCCGCGAGCTTTGCGGCGTCAATGATTTCCCGGATGCGCTGCCCGGCGCTGATCTTTTCGCCGTCATGCGGATTCATCATATGGTCACCGAGTGAATAAAGTCCGATTTCCATGCCGGCCGCACGGTCGATCCCATAAATGTCTTTCATTTGGCACCATCCTTTCTGTTCTCTCTAACTTATCCTTACCCGATCTCCACGGCAAACAAAATGACTCGAATTCAAGCTAATTGTTTTACTTTTAATGGAACCGGGTAGTAGAATCGTTAGTGAAAGGAGAGCGATTCAAGATGGGATTCAATCATATTACGGTGGCGGGAAGCGGGGTACTCGGAAGCCAGATCGCCTTCCAGACCGCGTATAAAGGCTATCCGGTCAGCGTGTATGACATCAACGACGAGGCGCTCGAAAAAGCGAAGGACCGGATCCGGGAGTGGATGCCGTACTACAAGCGGGACCTTGGCGCGACCGATGAGCAGCTCCAGGCGGCATTTGCCCGGATGTCGTTCTACAGCGACCTCGCAGAAGCGGTGAAGGATGCCGACCTGATCATCGAGGCGGTTCCTGAGCGTACCGACATCAAAACCGATTTCTACAGCAGGCTTGCGAAAGTGGCACCCGAAAAGACGATCTTCGCATCGAACTCGTCCACACTCCTGCCGAGCCAGTTTGCAGAAGTGACGGGCCGTCCGGAAAAATATCTGCACCTTCACTTTGCCAATGAAATCTGGAAAAACAACACGGCGGAAGTGATGGGGCATGAAGGAACCGATCCGGAAGTGTTCGACCGGGTCATGGAGTTCGCCAAGACGATCGGCATGGTCGCCCTGGCAGTCAGGAAGGAACAGCCGGGTTATATCCTCAACTCGCTGCTCGTCCCGTTCCTGAACGCTGCGCAGGCCCTTCTTGCCAATGACGTGGCGGACGTCGAGACGATCGACAAAACATGGATGCTTGCCACAGGCGCTCCGAACGGTCCGTTTGCCATCCTGGATATCGTCGGTGTCACAACCGCCTACAATATTATCCAGGCAGAGGCGCAGGCCACACACAATCCGGACGCCCAGCGCATCGCCGACATGCTGAAGACGGAGTATATCGACAAAGGGAAGCTCGGCCGTGCGGCCGGCGAAGGGTTCTACAAATATCCGGATCCCGCCTTCCTCGATCCCGACTTCTTAAAAGCGTAAAATAAAAAAGCAAGGACGACAGGCAACGCTCCCCGGGGAGCCGCCTGTCGTCCTTTGCTTTTTGCCGTTCAGTTGAAAAGCCGGTTCCGCTTTCACGGGGCATTCCGGTCTTTTCCGGGATGCCCCTTTCCCTGTCACAGCAGATGCATCGCTTCCTCGGCTTCATCCCACGGGACGGTGTAGCCCTTGCCCTTTGCGCAGAAGACCGATGAGGACGAGTACTCCGGATCGGCATCTTTGTCATATCCGGCATGGCCGATCACGTCTTCCGTGTTGTGGCATTCCTCATAACCGCCCGGCCGGAGCGAGAGGGTGCCTTTTCCGTTCGTGAACGAAGCGAATGCAGCAGGATAGTCCATGAACGTGGCGACCGGGACACGGCCTTTGATGAGTGCCGCACCGCCTGCCTGTTCCGGTGCTTCAAACCGGCCGTGTGCCTGCTGGATGTCGGACAGCACCCGGCCCATCTGATCCGGGGAGACTTTCGCCTTCACGTCATAGACCGGCTCGAGCAGGACATTGTCCGCTTTCTCGAGGCCCTGCCGGAGTGCGCGGAGCGACGCTTCCCGAAAATCGCCGCCTGCCGTATGTTCATTGTGCGCCCGTCCATTCGTAAGGGTGATCTTCAGATCTGTGAGCGGTGCCCCGGCGAGAATGCCGCGGTGCGGCTTTTCGGTGAGCGTCTGGCCGACGAGGTTCTGATAACCGGGTGCAAGGGCATTCGGATGGCATTCGCTTTCAAACGAAATACCGGTGCCGCGCCCGGCGGGTTCAATCCGGAGATGGACTTCCGAATAGTGGCGAAGGGGTTCGAAATGTCCATAGCCGTTCACGGCGGACCGGATTGTCTCCTTGTAAAGGATCGACGGTTCGCCGAACGAGATTTCTGTGCCGAACCGTTCTTTCACGACTTCCTTCAGAACGTCGAGCTGGATCTTGCCCATCACCCGGACACGGATTTCGCGTGAAGATTCGTCCCAGACGACGGAAAGCGACGGGTCTTCCGCATCGAGTTTGCGGAAATGACCCAGCATGTCGGTCGCCGGGATTGACGGGTCGAACCGGACCGATGCGGACAGGGAAGGGATGAGCGTGAATCCGGCCCGGCTGCCGGCCCCGCCCATGATTTCTCCGGCATGAGCACCGGACAAGCCGGTCACCGCAATGAGTTCACCTGCATATGCAGCATCCCGTGCCTCATACCTATGGCCGTTGTACCGTCGGATCTGGGTGATCTTCTCGGCTTCGCCGTGGAGGGTGAATTCATCCCGCACGGACAGCCGCCCGGCGAGCAGCTTGAGGAACGTCACACGCTGTCCGCTGTCGTCATGGCGGATTTTATAGACACGGGCGGCGAAAGGGGCGTCCTGATCCCATGCGGTTTCGGTCAACAGGTCGAGCCAGCCGAGGAATTCGACGATGCCGGTGTCCTTCAGTGCGGAGCCGGTCATCACGGGGAAGATCCGCCTCTCCGCAATCATCCGCCTCATGGCGGCAATCCAGACTTCCTCATCATACCGGTCGTCGACAAACCGCTCGAGCAGTTCCTCGTCGCGTTCGGCGATCCATTCGGCGAGTTCGGAGGTCAGGCCGTCATCGAGGAGAAAGGCATCCTCACTGAGGGAGCTTCGGATCCCGGTGAGCACCTGCTGCGGATCGGCGCCTTCCCGGTCGGTCTTGTTCAAGAACAAAAAGGCCGGCACGCCTTGTTTTCCGAGCAGTTCCCACACGGTCTCGGTATGGCCCTCGACCCCGTCGGCGGCACTCACGATGACGATGGCCGCATCCATCACGCCGGTCGCGCGTTCCATCTCCGGCGAGAAATCGACGTGGCCCGGCGTATCGATGAGCGTGTAATCCGTGCCGTTGTATTGAAAAACGGCCTGATCGGCGAACACTGTGATTCCCCGGTTTTTCTCGATCTCATGGCTGTCGAGGAACGCATCCCGGTGATCCACCCGGCCGCGTCTGCGGATGGCCTCGGTATGATAGAGGAGCTGTTCGGAAAATGTCGTTTTGCCGGCATCCACATGGGCGAGCACACCGATCGTTCTATGCATGGAAATCACTTCTTCCTGATCCTATAAGAGTGATCCTATTATAGCAGAGGGCGGGGCAGCCGGCCCCGGCGGATCACCGGACCCATCGGATGCGGAACGGCTGGCCCCCGCCGATATGCCGCAGGAGCGGCAGGTCTTCGTCAATGACCCGGCCGAGGACGTTCACCTTTTCATCTGCGGTCAGGTCCCGTTTCGTGATCTGGACCTCGCCTTGGTAGCGGCCGTACAGACGGTTGTCGACAGTGATCGAACCTGCGGGACGGGGGCCCGCAGAGAGAGGTTCCACCGGCAGGTCAACGAGGCCCTCAAGCCGGGATTCGGCAGAACGGATGACGTCCCTGGCCGGATCGGGACGATTGGTCTGCACGCTTTCGAGCTGTTCCAGGAGCCGGGCATCCGATGTGGCGGGGCGTGCCCGGAGCGGGATGGCGCCGCCACATCGGATGCGGAATTGTTCAAGTGTTTCATCGTTGATCGATGGATCGCCGATGAGGATCTTGCCGACGGCCGGTTCTCCAAGCAGGTCCAGATAGGCGGCGAACGGAGAAGTGCCGCGGTGATCTTCCAGCGTCGGCAAACCGAGCTGGAGCGGGCCGCGTTTCAGGCCGTCTCCCGGGATGAACGCCATGACCTGCAGGCCTTCGGACCGCAGCCAAGCATTCCGGCGGTTGAATTCCTCGCGGTCAAGTCCGGTTTCAGGGCGGGGGTAGAAGTTATGCCAGGCTTCGGCCGAGGAGAAGGAAAGTCCGGCACTCCGGAGCTTGTCGATGTTCTCCTGTGTCAGGGTGCTGGCGTTCAGTGCGACTCTCATCCCTTTTGACAGGGAAGCGATCGTTTCTTCGCTGATGCCGTAATCCAGTCTGAGACCGGATACCCCCCACTCCAGCAGGCCCGAAGCAGTGTCCCATGTGAACCCCAGGTGACCGAGGGAGCCGGGGGAGATGTCCGCGAACAGCTCCATCCCGTGCATCCGGGCAAGTGAGCCGAGCGTCTTCAGGCGCCCGGCGTACAGTCCGGGATCGTCTTCGGGGATGTGCAGGGAAGTGAAGATGCTCTTGAAACCGGCAGCACTCATTTTTATAATGATTTGTTCTTGCTCGTCGGCGGATTGCTCCGACAGATAGACGGATATTCCAAGCATGGGTCAGTCTCCTTCCGGGTGGCAAAATGTAAAGACGGCAGGAGGGGATCGATGAGAAATCCCGCTTGCTCCTGCCGTCTCCCTTGTTTAATTGTTTTTAGAAATTCTCGTCCATTTCCTTCGTGAAGCCGAAAAGGTACGTGAAGATGAAGCCGGCCGTGTAGGTGATGAGCAGGCCGAAGAAGTACAGCAGGTATTTGTTGTCGACGATCACCGGGATCAGGGAGAGGCCGGAAACCCCGACGCTGCCGGCAGCGGTATGCATCATCGCCTGGAACGCACCGCCGACGGCTGCACCCATACATGCGGTGATGAACGGCCGGCCGAGCGGCAGGGTGACCCCGTAGAGAAGCGGTTCTCCGATCCCGAGGAACCCGACGGGCAGACCGCCCTTGATGACGTTGCGCAGCCGCTTGTTGCGGGCTTTGACGAAGATCGCGATGGACGCCCCGACCTGTCCGGCACCCGCCATGGCGAGGATCGGAAGAAGTGACGTGTAGCCGACCGAGTTGATGAGTTCCATATGGATCGGCGTGAGCCCATGGTGAAGCCCGACCATGACGAGCGGCAGGAAGAACCCGGCCAGCACGGCACCCGCGAACGGACCGCCGACCGAAAGGATGCTGTGGATCCCTTTTGTGATGAAGTCGGCCAGCACGCCGGCAGCCGGCATGACCGCCACGATCGTCAACAGCCCGACGGTCAGTACGGTGAGCAGCGGAGTGAAGATGATATCCACTGCGCTCGGGATAAATTTCCGGTACAGGCGTTCAAAGACGACCATCAGCCATGCGGCAAAGATGGCGCCGAACAGGCCGCCCCTGCCCGGCAGCAGGTTCTCGCCGAACAGGACAATGTCTGCAAGGCCGGGGTTGATCGTGATGATGGCGGCAATCGCCCCGAGTACAGGCGTCCCGCCGAATTCCTTCGCCGTGTTCCAGCCGACGAGGACGGCCAGATAAGCGAAGATGCTTCCGCCGAGTACGGAGAAGATCTGGATCCAGGCAAGTTCCTCTGAATAGCCCGCGTTTTTCGCGAATCCGGCAATCCCGTTTATGATCCCCGAAGCGACGAGCCCCGGAATGAGCGGGATGAAGATATTCCCGATGCGCCTCAGCAGGTTCTTGACCGGCGTGTTGTTCTTTTTCTTGAGTTCCGCTTTTTTGGCGCTGACGGCATCACCCTCGTCCACGTCCAGCGTTTCCCCCATCCGCTTGCCGGTGATTCGGGTGATTTCGGCAGAAACTTTATTGACCGTGCCCGGTCCGACGACCACCTGAAGCGTGTCGTCTTCGATGACGCCCATGACGCCGTCTGTGTTTTTGAGGCCCGTGATGTCTGCAAGGCTTTCGTCTTTCAGATCCAGTCGCACCCGGGTCATGCAATGGGTGAACGAGCGGATGTTGTCCCCGCCGCCGATGTGATCCAGTATCCCCCTGGCGAGCTTCTCCTCTTTCTTCATCTTTTCCCCTCCAGATTAGTTGATCTCTCTGATGATCCCCTTTGATTTTTCCAATTGCCCGACTGCCTCTTCATATGAACATCCGAGGAGGATCATGACAATGGCGGTCTTCACCTGACCGTCCGCTTTTTCATACATTTCTTTTGCTGTTGACGCATCGCATCCGGTCGCTTCCATGATGATGTGCTTGGCCCGCTCGATCAGCTTCTGGTTCGTCGGCTGCACGTCGACCATCAGGTTTCCGTACACTTTCCCGATGCCGGTCATGGCGATGGTCGTGATCATGTTCAGCACGAGCTTCTGTGCGGTGCCCGCCTTCAGCCGGGTGGAACCGGTAATGATCTCCGGCCCCGTCACGACTTCAATGGCGACGTCCGCGGCTTGGCCGATCTTGGAGTCCTTGTTGTTGCTGACGGCCACTGTTTTTGCGCCGGCTTCCTTCGCTTTTTCCAAAGCGCCGATCACGTAGGGCGTCCGGCCGCTTGCGGCGATCCCGATGACGACGTCCCGGGGATCGGGCGAGAGAGCCTCCAGATCCGAGCGGCCCAGCCCCTCGTCATCTTCCGCCCCTTCGATGGCGGTCGTGATCGCCCGTTCCCCGCCGGCGATCAGCCCGCGGACCATTGCAGGGTCCACTCCGAATGTCGGCGGGCATTCGGAGGCATCGAGGATACCGAGACGACCGCTCGTCCCGGCACCGGCGTAAATGAGCCTTCCTCCGTTTTGGAATGCCTGGACGACCAGGTTGACAGCGCTCTCAATTTGGTCGATTTCGCTGCGGACCGCCGCGGCCACTCCGGCATCTTCATCGTTCATCAGGAGAAGCCGGTCCCGGACGGGCAGGGTGTCGATTTCTGCGCTTTTCGGGTTCCTCATCTCTGTTGTCAGTCGATTCAGCACGTTTTCACCCGCTTTGTGAAATTTTATTTCATAATTTAATTCTAATAAAAAGAAACTTCATGTCAATATATTAAATATTTATTTTCTTATTCCAATAAAAAGACCTGTCGGCGGGGGAGATGGCTGAAAAAAGTTCATGATGAATCAACAAAGTCGGTTCCAGGGGTTGATCTTATTGCTTCCAAGGGGTGTGAAGTTGATTTCCGCTGCGGAAATCAAGTCCCGCTTTTCCTGCCGGAGGCAAGCTCCTTCCGCCTCCATATAGGACGATTGCCGAGTCGCAACCTCTTGCCCGCGAGTCCCTACCAATCATGCTCGAGTCGCAACCTATTGCCCGCGAGTCCCTACCAAATCCCCGTGAGTCCCTACGTATTGTGCGCGAGTCCCTACCAATCAACCGCGAGTCCCTACCAATACGCTTTGAGTCCCTACCAATCCCCCGTGAGTCCCTACCAAACGTCCAGTCAAAAGGCGCACACTAAAAAGGGGCGAGATTACGGCCCGGTCAACGGGTGTAATCTCGCCTCTGATTCAATCTGCCTCAAACGTTTATCAGCGGCCTTCGGGCCGGGAGGGGGCTAGCGCCGGAGACGGATGGCTTCATCGCGTGCGTCCTGATAGCGGCCGATGACCTGCACGCCCTTCTGATGGAACAGGCTGAGATAGAGCGCATCAATGATGGTCAGCTGGGTCATGCGGGACGGGATGCTGCCGATCCGGTGATCGTGTTCCACAATCGGTGTGCAGAGCCGGATGTCGGCCTCTCTGTACAGGGGGGACTTGTCCAGATTGGTGATGGCGATGACCGTGGCCCCCTTTGCTTTTGCGAAGCGGGCAAGCTCCAATACGTCTTTCGTCTTGCCCGAGATGCTGACGGCGAAGAACACATCCTTCGCATCCAGATGGGAAATGGCCGACAGCATGAAGTGGAAGTCCTGGTTGGCCAGGCTGTGGTATCCGAGCTTCGTAAACTTGTAATGGGCGTCGATCGCCGCGGTCGCCGAGCCGCCGACTCCGAAAAAGAAGATCCGGCCGGCCTGCAGGAGCGCGCCGATCGCCCGTTCGAATTCTTTCCGGTCCAGCACCGAAGGGATGGCTTCGATGGCCGATTTGTTCACATGGGTGACCTTTTGGAAGAGGTCATAGGGCTCGTCCTTTTTCTGGAGGATGTTGAAGTCCGTCAGATTCATGCCGGAGAGGGTCAGGTCTTTCACCAGTTCCATCTTGAACGATTTATAGCTGCCGATTCCGATGGACTTACAAAATCGGACAATGCTCGACTCGCTCACGCCGCTGTTCTTCGACAGGTCCCTCGTGGTCATATTGGGGATCATTTCAGGGTGGCCGAGCACGTATTCGGCGATTTTTCGCTCGGCGTCCGACAACTGGTTCAGGTTTTGTTCGATTCGGATGAGTAATGAGGTCATGGTCAATTCCTCTCTGAAGAAAGGTTCCAAATATCCCGCCGGGAAAAAGGCCCGGCAGGTGTCGTCAGAATGGCTCCCGTCCAGTATAGCAGAGCGGCCGCCGGTTGGAATCTGCCGGTCTGGCGGAGCGGCGGGGAATGCTCGCTTTTTCTCTGGGAATGGGGGAAGATGGTGCTGGAAATCATCATAAGGAGCTTGAAGCACATGGAAATTCCAGTTATTTATGAAGACAATCATCTGCTCGTCGTCGAGAAGCCGGTGAATGTGCCGGTGCAGGAGGACCAGTCCGGGGATCCGGACCTGCTCACCCTCCTGAAGCAATATCTGAAGGTCCGGTACAATAAGCCCGGCAATGTATACCTCGGCCTCGTGCACAGGCTGGACCGGCCGGTCGGCGGTGTAATCGTGTTTGCGAAAACGTCGAAGGCGGCGTCCAGGCTGTCGGATGCATTCCGGAGGCATGACGTCGGGCGGGAATATATCGCGGCCGTCCGCGGACGGATGGGGCAGAAGGCGGGCCAGCTTGAGCATTATCTGGCGAAGGACCGGAAGGAGAACCGGGTATCGGTCGTCGGGCGCGGACATCCGGAAGGAAAAAAGGCGATCCTAGATTATGAGACGGTCGGACAGTCCAAGTCACTGAGTCTGCTGAAAGTCCGTCTCCTGACCGGCCGGCCGCATCAGATCCGCGTGCAGCTGTCTGCGTCCGGATGCCCGCTCTATGGGGACCAGAAATACGGCGCCAACATAAACCGTCCCGGGCAGCAGCTGGCACTCTGGGCCCGCACGCTGTCATTCGAGCACCCGGTGAAAAAAGAGGAGATGGTCTTCGAGTCGCTCCCGCCGCCGGCTGAACCGTGGACCCGCCTGCTGCTTTCCCCGGAAATGTCCGGCAAACGGTAGGAGAACGGGAGCCGGTTCAGACCGCTTTCCGGCCGTGAATCTTCAATCCAGAATGGATTTGCTCTTTGTACATGCCTATGACTGGCCTCTTGCAGGCGCCCCCTGTATCATAGAAGGAATCGGGTAAAAGGGGAACATACTGATGAAAAAGAAAATGAACATCACGCTTGCGACATTGCTCATCAATTTATTTATCGCCTTCATGGGCATCGGTCTCGTCATCCCGGTGCTCCCATCAATCTTGAACGAACTCGGGATGACCGGATCTGCGGCGGGGAACCTCGTGGCCGCATTCGCCATCACACAACTCTTGGCATCCCCGATCGCCGGGCGGCTGGTCGACCGCATCGGGCGGAAGCCGATGATCGTCTTTGGTCTCATCCTGTTCAGTGCGTCGGAGCTGCTGTTCGGGCTCGGACAGTCGGTGTGGGTGCTGTTTGCTTCACGGCTCATCGGCGGTGTGAGCGCGGCATTCATCATGCCGGCCGTCACGGCATTCATCGCGGACATCACGACGATGGAGGAGCGTCCGAAGGCGCTCGGCTACATGTCCGCCGCCATTTCGACCGGATTCATCATCGGGCCGGGGATTGGCGGATTTCTCGCAGAAATCGGGACAAGGGTGCCGTTCTTCGCCGCGGCCGTCCTCGCATTCGTGGCGGCTGTCTTCTCATTCCTGTCCCTCCGGGAGCCGGATCGGCAGGGACAGCAGGAGGAAGCGGTGGCAGGCTCCGGATTCCGCCGGATCTTTGCACCGATTTACTTTATCGCATTCCTTATCGTGTTCATCCTGTCATTCGGTCTGTCTTCGTTCGAATCGTTGTTTGCCCTGTACGCAGACCATAAATTCGGCTTCACGCCAAAGGATATCGCCATCATGGTGACCGGCGGTGCAGTCATCGGGGCGGTCGCCCAGGTATGGTTGTTTGACCGGCTGGACAAGTGGCTGGGGGAAATCCGCCTCATCCGCTGGTGCCTCATCGTTTCGGGGGCGCTCGTGTTCTGTGTGACGCTCGTTTCGTCCTACATGCTCATTCTGCTTGTGACGATGACCGTGTTCATCGGCTTTGACCTCGTGCGGCCGGCCGTCACGACTTATCTGTCGAAAGTGGCGGGGAACGAGCAGGGCTTCGCCGGCGGGATGAACTCGATGTTCACGAGCCTCGGCAACGTGTTCGGACCGGTCATCGGCGGGAAACTGTTTGATATCCAGCTTGATTTTCCGTTTTATTTTGCCACGCTCGTCTTGTTTGCCGGGGTGGCCCTGTCCTACTTCTGGAAAAGGCCGAAGGCGGAACAATTGCCGCCGGCTCCGTCAGAATAATCACGGGGTTCCATGTCCGTTGTCCGTCAGGGCCGGACGCCGGCGGCGCAACGGCATATAATAAAGTCACAAGAGTCATCACTCCGATTATTGGGGTGGTGGCTCTTTTCATGTTCACGATTGTCCGGTCTGCGGCCATACAAAAAGACGGGGCTGCACCCTGTTTGTCAGGTGCGCCCCGCGTCTCTATTGGCCTTGAACCGGCGGTGTTCCGCGGCCTCTGTCATCCGTCGTTCATTGCTTATTCGGCGGGGAACAGCGCTTCCGGAGTTCCGCCGTCCGCAGGCATCCGGTACAGATGGAAATCAGGCCGTTCCTTCCCGAAGTTCCGGTCTTCGACGAACCAGAGCGTCTTGCCGTCCGGGCTGAGCACCGGGTTTCCGGCATGGGTCCGCATCCGGGTCAATTGCCTGCCGTTTCCTTGCCCGGAATCAGATCGGAATAACTCGTACTCAAAAATCCCTTCGTCCGACGTTTTGCTGACGGCCTGATAAATCGCTCCTCCATCCGGGATGATGGCGAATCCGTAGACGTCACGGGGATAGCCGTCTCCTGCCGGCTCGGGCGTGCCTCCTTCTTCAGGAATCCGGTAAATCTGCTGGGTTGCGTCGAACGTTTCTTCTGCAGATTCATATTCTTCATCTCCGAACATGGAAAAGTAGACCGAATCCGATCCGGCGGGCACGTCGAGCGATTGCATGTCATACGCTTTGAGATCGGTAAGCGGCCGCGTGTTGTTTTCCGACAGCCGATATTCATGGACGTCGAAATCATGCGGGTGCTGAGCGGCGACCGGCGAATAGTTTTCAAATACGCCGGCCCGCAGAAAATATATCAGGTCCGGGTCGTCCGGGCTGAATGTCAACTCCGTGATCAACCCCTTGTCCTGAAAGACCGCCCGTTCCGTTCCGCTTTCCAGATCCAGCAGGCGGATTATGCTTTTCAGCCCGCCGGCTGCGGGGTCTTTCGGTGAAACGGTGAACGCGATCGAGCGGCCGTCCGGAGAAAAGGAGAGGGAGTTGATCCGGCTGTCGGTTCCGCTTTCTGCGAGCGGACCGGAAGAGGCGGCTTCCTCGTCCAATAGATAGATCCCCGGACGACCTTCGGTAAAGGAAACCACGGCGATCGAGCCGTCGGCTGTGACGTCATAGACACCGGAAAAGCC
This sequence comes from Edaphobacillus lindanitolerans, assembly GCF_900156305.1. Classification (GTDB taxonomy): domain Bacteria; phylum Bacillota; class Bacilli; order Bacillales_A; family Planococcaceae; genus Bhargavaea; species Bhargavaea lindanitolerans. The sequence goes on from NZ_FTPL01000005.1 coordinate 49,496, forward strand.
TTCCTCGGTTTCGTTTTCCGGCTTCTGGAGGGCCAGGCCGGCCGCAGCCGACGCGGCCGTGGCTGCCCCGATTAAAATGAGGGCGATCAATAATGGACGCTTCATCAGACTTCATCTCCTTCAGGTAATCCGGAAAAACAGGGCAAGCGCCGCAGCGATGACGGCAATCTGAAGCCCGGTGATCCCGTACGCAGTTTTCACCCGGCCTTTTGCAAGTAGCAGCCATTGTGCCGCATAAGTGAGCGCCCAGAACAGGGCGGGGATGAGCGCGAACATCCAGACCCGGTCGGTCCCGTCCGAGAAGGCCAGATAGGCCCAGAGGATGAACAGGGAAATGCTGACTGAAAGGATGCCCGTCGTGACGTTCGCGGCATTGATCGCCATATCGTGTTTTTCCAGCCGGACTCTTCGGGTGCGGTAATCATAGGCGCTCGTACGGTAGACGAGCGCCATGGCCAGCAGGATGAGCAGCCACCCGGCCATGGCCAGGATGCTCCCGGCATTCCCGGGAACAGCGGACGTCAGGAGTATGCCCGAGAGCAGAACGCCGGTCTGGAGCAGGAACAGGCCGTTCAGGACAAACCGCCTGTTCAGGGAAGCCGGAGGATCCACTGCCAGTGCAAGGAGGGCGGAACCGGTCAGGGAACACAGGATCAGCCACGGGATATAGGCACTCCATGCCGTCAGAAGGACCGAAAAGAATACGGCAAATCCGAAGAGCAGGGAACCGGCGGAAAGTCCAAGGATCATTTCGCGGCGGTACGGATAAAGGGCCTGCTGGATCTGCCGCCCGATCCTCTTGCCGTCCCCGAACCGGGACATCGCCAACTCCTCCGCTTCCTGTTCGGTATGCCCCTCTTCGATCAGCCGGCTGAATGTGGCTTCAAGATGGCCGGCCATCTCTTCTTCCAGATCCTGCCGTTCCATTCGGGTTCCGTCTGTTCTCCGGGAAATCTCGCGCGCAAAGCGGAGCAGGGCAGGCCTCATCGGTATCCCTCCGCAGTTTTGCGGATCAGTGCGTCCACCCGGTTCCAGCTTTCCAGCTTTTCTTCTGCCGTCTCGCCGCCTTTGTCGGTGAGACGGTAATATTTGCGTCTCTGACCGCTCCCTTCGACCCAGTACGACTCGACCCAGTTTTTCCGCTCGATGCGCTTCAGTGCCGCATAGAGTGTGCCTTCGCTCATCTCATAGGCGCCGTCGCTCAGTTCGTGGACAAGCTGGACAATCTCATAGCCATAAAGGTCTTTCTTCCGCAGCAGCGAGAGGATCAGCAGATCGATGCTGCCTTTGAGCATTTCCTTTTCCAATGGACTCCCTCCAGATCAGTTTTGGTTATATACATTGTAATACGAGGTACATCGCATTACAAGGTGAGGTAAAAAACTGAAATTTTAGCCAACTCATTGACAAACTGGGCGCCATTTCAATATAATCGCAGAAAGCGCTTTCATTCTTTCAGGGGGAAACGAAGAGAAAAAGAATGGAGGGATTCTGATGAAACTGGCTAGGAATATCCTGATTGCCCTGATTGCCGGTGTCATGGTCGGTCTTGTTCTTAATCTGTTTGCGCCGGGCGTGTTCTCGAAAGCTGATCTGTTCCTGTTCAAGCCGCTCGGCACCATTTTCCTGAACTTGATGAAGATGCTCGTCGTGCCGGTCGTGTTCATCTCGATCGTGCTGGGGACCGTCGGGATCGGGGATCCGAAAAAACTTGGAAGGATCGGTGCCAAGACAATTTCGTACTTCCTGATCACTACGGCTGTGGCCATTTTCATCGCACTGGCGTTTGCACTCGTGGTGAAGCCGGGTGCCGGAGGCGGTTTTGAGACGGAAGGGATTTCCTATGAGGCGAATGAGGCGCCGCCTGTGTCCGACACGCTGCTCGGGATCATTCCGACAAACCCGGTGACGGCCATGGCGGAAGGGAATATGCTCCAGATCATCTTCTTTGCGGCGCTTGTCGGGTTCGGGCTCGCCATGCTCGGCAAGAAGACGGACCGCCTGGTCGTTCTGTTTGAGCAGGCGAACGGGCTCGTCATGTATCTGATCACATTCATCATGAAGTTCGCCCCGTACGGAGCGTTCGGCCTGATTGCCTCCGCCGTCGGAAGCCAGGGGTTTGATGCACTCCGTGCGATGGGCCTCTACATGGGCGTCGTGCTCGGTGCGCTCGCGATCCATTCCGTGATTGTTTACGGTGGTTCGGTCGCGCTGCTCGGAAAGCGGAATCCGGTCTGGTTCTTCAAGAACTTCTTCCCGGCTCAGGTGGTCGCGTTCAGCACGGCCAGTTCCGCTGCGGCCCTGCCGATCTCCCTGAAGACGGCACAGGAACGGCTCAAGGTGCCTGAGTCGATCAGTTCGTTCACCCAGTCCCTCGGCGCGACGATCAATATGGACGGCACGGCCATCATGCAGGGGGCGGCAGTCGTCTTCATCGCCCAGGCGTTCGGCGTCGATCTGACGATGGGGCAGTTGGTCACCGTTGTGCTGACGGCTGTCCTGGCGAGCATCGGGACGGCAGCGGTTCCGGGTGCGGGCCTGATCATGCTCGCGATGGTGCTGACGTCAGTCGGCCTGCCGGTCGAGGGCATCGCGCTCGTGCTCGGGGTGGATCGTCTGCTCGACATGGTCCGTACGGCCGTCAACATCACGGGTGATGCGGCTTGTGCAGTCGTCGTTGCCCAGTCCGAGGGGACACTTGGCGATCCGGCCATGGAAGGTGTGCCGGCTGAAGCAAAGACAATCTGAAGCCAATAAAGCAGGGAGAGAAACGGTGAGTTTCTCTCCCTGCTTTTTGTTTGCCCCGATCGCTCAATCCCTGATTTTCAACGGACGTTTCCGGCGTCACCCGCCGTCCCGCTGGCGGTACAATTCATCGACGGGTACAAACAGGCCGACCGTCCCTTCCGATTCATGGTTCAGTGTCGCGAAAATGATGCCGATCACATGCCCGTCCCGGTCAAGGACCGGACTGCCGCTGTTTCCCCGGTAGACCGGCGCCTTGATCATGATGACCGGCTGCCCGAGACCGTCCACCCGGATCGGTCCGATGACGGTTCCTTCATTGGCTACGCCCCGGAAGCTGAGAGGATTTCCGATGAACGTAACGGGATCTCCTTCGATGAGGTTCATTGATTCGGCCAATACCAGCGCAGGCAGTCCCTCTTCGCCGGTTTCCAGAACCGCCATGTCCGCTTCCGGATACTCTTCGGTGACGTCCGCCATGAACCGCCGGTCGTCCGGAAGCACGACCGAGACCCGGTCATGTCCCTCGATGACGTGGTGATTTGTCAGGATTGTTCCGCTGTCGGAGATGACGAAGCCCGTTCCGGCACCGTCTGGGGTGACGACCGAGACGATGGATTGCTTTTGTGCCTGTATAGTCTCTTGTTCAGACAACTTGGTCGAAGTGCGGAGGAAATCCACCGCGGCGATCGGATACAGCTCAAAGATGAACGCGAATGTGCTCACGAACATGGCAAGGGAGATGAGCCAGATCATCGCCTTCGTGCCGAACGAAGGCTTTTTCGGTGCGCCCTGCTCCCGGACCTCGTTCTGGAGCGCCTCGCGCTGGGCCTCCAGAACGAGCCGGCGGATCTCTTCATCTTCCGGATCGACGGGCTCCGGATCCGGAAGATTGTCCCGATCCTCCATCTCCTCCAACGGCCCCTCAAGCCCGTCATCATCGATCGGTTCCCTGGAGCCTTCCGCGATTGAATCCCAGATCACCCAGTCATCGGGTTCCCAGATTTCCTCGTCTTCCCATCCCTCATCTTCCCATGTCTCTTCTTCCCGATCCGTACCGGTCTGCTGTCCGTTGGACGGATCCTCCGGTCTCTCCGTTTTCCGGATATCTTCCCCGGGCGCGTCCCCCCGCTTGCCGTCATGTCGTTCCATCGTTTCCCACCCTTAAGCGTTCTTTGAATTCATTATACATGAGGGAGAGGACGGGGGTCTTTCCGGACCGGAAGGGGGAAATGAGAAAGCAGCGGTTCCTGTAGGAACCGCTGCCGTGGGCCTTACTTGCAGCCCTTAAATAATCGGGCCAGTGCCTTGAGGATGATGACGATCGCAAAGAGCGCGATCAGCAGCACCACAATGATGGCCAGAATGCCAAGCAAGCCGCCGATTGCCAGAAGAATCGGCAAGAGCAAAATCAGCCCGAGCAGCGCAAAGCCGGCCAGGATCGCTGCGAGCAAAAGGCCGACCAGGCCGTTGCATGACCATTGTGTCATTGTATTCACCTCCTCCTCTTACCGTATGCCGTGCCGCCCGAGCAAGCGGGGCGATTGGACGGGGGAGGAAGTAATTAATGCTTGCCGGGAGAGGGCTGCAGAGAACAATGCAGCAGCCGGGACAACTCCCGGAATGTAAATGACGGCCGGCCCGGATGGCGGGCGGCCGTCGTTCATCCATCATCATCCGGAAACACCGGACGGGCATTCAAATGGAATAGTTGTATTCATCGGGAAGGACCCTGCGGAGGAACCGCTTTGTCCGTTCTTCCGCCGGACGGTCGAAAATCTGTCCCGGCGTGCCCGCCTCGACAATGACCCCGTCGTCCATGAACACAACCTGGCTGGCCACATCTTTGGCAAACTGCATTTCATGCGTCACTACGAGCATCGTCGTGCCGTCCGCGGCAATCTGGCGCATGACCCCGAGCACTTCTCCGACAAGTTCGGGATCCAGTGCGGAAGTCGGTTCATCGAACAGGATGACTTCCGGATCCAGCGCAAGGGCGCGGGCAATGCCGACCCGCTGCTGCTGCCCGCCGGATAGCTGCACCGGATAGGCATCATATTTATCGGACAGCCCGACTTTATCCAGCGCTGCGGCCGCCTTTTTGCGTGCCGTCTCCTTCGGCTGCTTCCGGCCGGTGATCAGTCCTTCCATGACGTTTTCCAGTGCTGTTTTGTTGTTGAACAGATTATAGTTCTGAAAGACGAATGCGGTCTTTTGGCGGACGGCATGCACTTCTTTTTTCGTGGCGCGGTTCAGGTCGACTTCCAGGCTGCCGAGGCGTGCCGTGCCGGCATCCGCCCGTTCCAGGAAGTTCAGGCAGCGGAGCAGGGTCGTCTTGCCCGAGCCGCTCGGTCCGAGGATGACCACGACGTCCCCCTTGCCGATCTCCACGTCGACCCCCTTCAGGATCTGGAGCGGCCCGAAGGATTTCCGGACGCCTTTGAATTCAAGCATGTCGGTGCTCCTTTCATACGTGCTGCACCCTAAAGCGCGCTGCACGCTGTTCGTATTTCTTGAATGCGAATTCCACGACGCTGCACAGGATGAGATACACGAGGAAAATGTCGATATAGGCTTCGATGTAGTTGTATCCGGCGTTGGCGGCGACCTTTGCCTTCAGCGTGATCTCCTGCAGGGAAAGCGCATAGCCGAGAGAAGTGGCCTTGATCAGGTTCACCGTCGCGGTGGCCAGGTTCGGCAATGCCGAGACGAGGGCCTGCGGAATGATGATCCGCCGGAACGACTGGAAGCCGGTGAGGCCGACCGACCACGCAGCCTCCAGCTGTCCGCGGTCGACCGTGGACAGGGCGGAGCGGAACACTTCCGACAGGATCGCCGTCGTGCTGAATGAAAACACGATGAACGCATACCAGATCGGATTGAGTTCATAGACGTTTGCCTGGATCCCGTATTTCTCGAACAGTGCCGTCAATATGAGCGGCACGCTCGCATACGTGATGAAGATCTGGACAATGATCGGAGTCCCCCTGACGAACGACACATACACTTTTGTGATTTCCCGCAGGACCGGCACTTCATTGACCCGGGAGAGGGCCAGCAGGAAGCCGGCGGGAACCGCGATGAGCATGGCGACGGCCGTCACGGCAAGCGTGATGGGCACGCCGGAAAGCGCGGTGAAAAAGGTGTCGATCAGAAATGGGATGTTCAAGCTTTGCTGCACGGAGAGGCGCCTCCTTTAAGTGGTCTTGATGGTCCGCTTGCCCCTGCCGAGCCAGCGTTCGAGAAGGCTGAAAAACTGCTCGATCAGGATGGACAGCACCCAGTAAATGAGTGCCAGGGCGATGAAAATTTCAAGCGCATGCGCGTTGAAGTTCGCCGCCACGATGAGATTCGCCTTTCCGACGATGTCAATGAGCCCGATCGTATAGGCGAGCGCGCCTTCCTGGAGAAGGGCGATGAGCCCGTTTGCGAAGTTCGGGAGTGCGACGACGACCGCCTGCGGGAACACAATCCGCCTGTAGGCCTGAAGCGGGGAGAGCCCCACGCTGACCGCCGCTTCATACTGTCCGCGGTTCACCGACAGGATGGCGGACCGTGCCACCTCAGACATGATGGCTGCGAATTGCAGGGTGAACGTAATGACGACAAACACTGCGGTATGGACATCATGCAGGTTCAGCCCGAACTGTCCCGCGAGGAACGGGACACCGTAATAGACAAGAAACAAGAGGACGATCGACGGGGTGCACCGCATGATCGTCGTATAGGCATCGGCCAGTTTCCTGGCAGCGGTGCTTTTGCCGAGTTTGGCTGCAGCCAGGAGAAGGCCGAGAAGTGTTCCGAACAGGATGGACAGGCCGGAGACCGCAAAGGTCACTTTCAGAAAAGGCATCAGCTGGGAAAAGGCGGTCCAAATATAAGAGGGGTCAAAATATTTTTCGATCATCGGTGTTCCCGCCTGTCACCGGTCGACGCTGTCGAGGACATCGAACAGATTGCGCCCGTAGAATTCCTCGCTCAGCTCTTCGAGTTTCTTTTCTTCCTTCAGTTTCTTGACGGCACCGTCGTAGGCGGCGGCCAGTTCTTTTTCTTCCCGGTTGAACAGTGGCCAAGTCTTGATGACGTCAAATTCGTTGTAGACCACTTCCTCCTCCAGATGATGGTAAGGGCCGTCTTTCGCCGTGACCTGCTTTTCGAATGGCCCCTCGATCATCACTCCTCCGTCAACACGCCCCTCATTGACCCACTGGACGACGTCGACCGTGAACGAGTCGCCGGCCTGGAGCTTCACCGGATTGTCCGGGTGGGCATTGTTGTATTCTTCGATGACGGTGTACTGGGCATTATTGGCGGCAATCGGGGCAAGCGAATATCCTGCAGAGGCGAAGTCTTCGAGTGACTTGATGTTTTCGTCTTCCTTCCGGAGGACGAGGCCTGCACTGCTCAGGCCGAGGAACTCTTCGGGATACAGGAATTTTTTCGTGCGTTCCTCGGTCCAGAAAGCATTCTTCACGCCGGCCTGGAATTTGCCCTGCTCCACGCCGATGAGGAGGTCATCGCTGGTCGTGCCGACGAATTCAAATTCATAGTCGGGCAGGAGCTCGTCGACCAGCTTCATCACTTCCACGTCGTAGCCGGTCGGCTTTCCGTTCTCATCGATCCAGGACATCGGCTTTGATGCCTGGTCATAGGCGATTTTCACTTTCCTCACCGCGTCATCGCCTTCCGCGTCATCTCCGGATCCGCAGGCCGCGAGAAACAGCGCGGCGGATGTTCCGAGGAGAAGCATTTTAATCGATTTGCCGATTTTCATTTGGGTGATCCCCCTTTTTAATCTGAACGTCTTCTTTGATGCCGGTTATCCCTGGCTGTCTTTGACCGAGCGGCGGGAACGGGATTGTTCAACGGCGGTTTCTGCGAGAGAACGGATGGTCATGTCATCCGCCGGCGGGTTGTGCAGCCCCGCCCGTGCATTGCGGTAGTAGCGCTGGAGCGGGTTCGTCCGCTGGAGGCTCTGTGCCCCGGCAATCCGCATCGCCTTGTCGACGATGGAGATGGCCGCGTTCGTGACGGACGTCTTTGCGGCGGGTACCTCACCCGTCATGAGCGGCCGCCGATTCTCATCGTCATAGGCCTCGGCCACGCTGTACAGCACGTGCCGTGCCTGCATCAATTCCAGCTCGATTTCGCCGATGAGCTGACGGACATTCGGAAGCCCGCTGATCGGTCCTTTCACGCTGTTCGGCGAATGGCGGTCGGCAAAGGCGATCACCCAGTCCCTGGCTGCCTGGGCGATGCCGAGATAGGCGGCGGGGAGGTGGAGGAGCCAGCCGTCAAATGCGGGCCCGCCGGCCGGCTTTTCAGGAAGTTCCACGAGGGCACCTTCCTCCACGCTCACGCCGTCGAGGACCAGGTCATGGCTTCCGGTTCCCCTCATGGAGACCACATCCCAGGTTTCATCGACTGACAGGCCGTCGAGGTCTTTGTGAAGCAGGAAGAAACCGATCCGTTCCTTGTCTTCGATCCATGCGGAAGTGAGGAAATAGGTGAGGGCGGGGGAGCCGGTCGTGAAAGACTTGCGTCCCGAGATGACGTATCGCTCACCGTCACGTACAGCGGTCGTGCCGGGACGCCCGCCCCGTGACGGGCTGCCGGTCAGCACTTCGCTCACGGACCGATTGACGAGCGCGCCGCCGATGAGTTCGTCGGCGAAAAACCGGAGAACCCCCGGGTCCCAGTCCTTCTTTTCAAAGACGGCTCCGGGGACACCGAGATTCCAGCCGACCGAAAGTGCGAGGTTTTCGTCGTATTTGGCGATCGTCTCCTGGAACAGCACCATCTCGTACACACCGATCCCTGCGCCGCCGAATTCCGGAGGGACTGCAAGCGCCGTGTAGCCCGAGGCGGCGAGTTCCCGGATCTGGCTGACGGGATATTCTCCCCGCTCATCCCGCTCCTGGGCATCCTCGGCAAACCGGCGTCCGATCTCATCGAGCCGTGCCACCCATTGCCGCTGCAGTTCTGTCCGAATGAATAAATCCATCGTTGCATCTCCTCCTGATTGTCTATCATATTAAAAGAAAAGCGGAATAGTCGGGATTAAATCAAATATTTACGGGCCGTCCAAGGCCCGTAAATGGTTATGTGACTTTTTCAACATGCCCACACTATATAAAATAAAACATACAAAGTCAATAAGAATTAAGGGTTTAAGCGGGCCGGCATCCCTGCCATCAAGAAAATTCTCCGGGAGCAGTGTCAGGCGGCGGTTGGAGCCGGCTTAAAGGCTTTTGCCGAAACCGCTATGACCAAGAAGAAGGCGGCCGCCATGAGTCCCGCATCCAACAGCAGCGGGACCCCCCAGTTCCCGGATGCATCGCGGATGACGCCGGACACAACGGGTGAGAGAATGGCGCCGATCTCGGCAATGAGGTTCAGCATGCCGAACATCGAACCGCGCTGTTCGGCGGGGGCCAGGTCATTCGCCAGCGCATGGGCGACCGGGTGGGAGGAAAAGAAGAACAGGCCCGAGACGAACAGCAGAACGGACAGGACGACCGGATTGTGGAAACCGGCCATCACATAACCGGCGAAGATGAAGGTCAGGACCGTCACGATGGCCAGCTGGGCGGCCAGGACATTCCGGCGTCCGTTCGTCCTGACGGCCGCCCGGTCCGAGATCATCCCTCCGAGCGGGAAACCGATGATGCCGGCGAGCCCGTTGAAGGAAGCCACGAGCGCAGCGGTGACGAGCGCACTGCCACCGAAGTCCTGGACGATTGACACTGCCCAGAAACCATAGAACCAGAGATGCCACATGATCGGGATGAAGACGAGATAGATGAGGAACAGATTGCGGTTTTTTAGGATCGGTCCGATTTCTTCCTTCTTCCGCCTGTACAGGAAGAGGATCAGGATCGGGCAGAGCGCGGTCAGCATGAACGCAATGCCGATGTCGGATACACCGAACCGTGTCGCGATCACATAGATGCCGAGCACGATGGCGAGGAAGACCGCACAATAGCCGAAGAGGGGGGGCAGGGCCTTTCTGTATTCGGCCTTGATGCCCGGCGATGCGGGATCGGCACCCGGCGCCCATCGCTTCGGCTTCAGGAACCGGGCGATGACCAGTCCCGAAACGATCGTGATTCCGCCAAGGACAAAGAACGGAATCCGCCAGGCGTTCTTTCCGAAGTGGGGTTCCGCCCAGCCGAGCAGGAGCGGCACGCCGAGTGTGGCGACCGTCAGTCCCATCGAAACGCCGATCAGTGCGATGCCCATCCCGAGGCCGACTTTCTCGGGCGGGGAATGATAGGCGATATACGACCGGTCATTGGAATAGAAGACCCCTTCCCCGAGGCCGAGCAGCACGCGGAAGATGATGAATGCCAGGAGCCCTCCGGCGAGCCCGGTCAGAATGGTGGCCACACCCGCCCAAAAAACACTCAGGACGATGATGGCCCGGTAGCCGAACCGGTCTCCGAGAAAGCCTCCGGGGAACTGGGTCAGCATGAATCCTGCGAAGAACAGGCTGCCGATCAGCCCGCCGATCGCATGGGGATTCGCCGCCCCTGCAAAGAACGCCACTTCATGTTCGATCATGTACGAGATGATCGGCCCGGTCGCCGTACGGTCGATGTATGAAACGAACCAGCCGAGGAACAGCATGCCCCAGATCGTATGATAATGTTTCAATCCTTCTTTTCTGCTCATCTTATGTCACTCCATCCGATTGGTTGTCTGATCGGAGCGAATGGAAAATGCCCCGCTTGGCGCGGGGCATGGCCTTCCGTCGCTCTCATGTCCGGCGCAGCAGCGCCTCCGGAATTGGCACCTTGCCCTGTTCGGGTGGTTGCCGGGCATCATCGGGCCGGTCCCTCCGCCTCTCTGCATAAGAGTATTAAGTCTGGAATGCGGTTCTTGGCTGACCGGACGGCAAGCAACATCGAAGCCGTTCGGCCATAAAGGGCTGTCACCGCGGGTCTTTCCCCCAGATGTCTTCCGCGATCTTTACCGCATGGCGGATCTTGGCCCATTGCTCCTCTTCCGTCAGATTGTTGCCTTCCTCGGTAGAGGCGAAGCCGCATTGCGGGCTCAGCGCAAGCTGTTCGAGCGGGACATACCGGGCCGCTTCACGGATCCGGGCCTTGACCTGCTCTTCGTCTTCCAGTTCGGGACGTTTCGAGGTGATCAGGCCGAGCACGATCGTCAGGTCCGGCCGGTTGACGAAGCGGAGCGGCTCAAAGCCGCCGGAACGGTCATCGTCAAACTCCAGGAACAATCCGTCCACGTCGAGCCCGCCGAAGATGACCTCCCCCGCGCGCTCATAGCCGCCGCTCGTGAAGTACTGGGACCGGAAGTTGCCCCGGCAAATATGCATCGTGACGAGCAGGTCATCCGGCCGTCCGGCGATGGAGCCGTTGATGGCCCGGGCAAATTGATGGATCAGTTCGTCCGGGTCGGAGCCCAGTTCCCGGACCCGGTCGCGTTCGTCTTCCGTGAAGAAGGAAGTCCATGCCGTGTCATCAATCTGAAGGTACCGGCAGCCCGCTGCGTACAGATCCTTGATCAACGCATTGTAGGCGGCAGTGACGTCTTCGTAGACGTCTTCATGCTTTGCGTACACATCGGTTTCGAGCGCCGCCCGGGCAAACACCAGGTTAGGGCTCGGTATCGTAAATTTGACGGTCGCCCCTTCACCGGCGATTTCCTTCAATGACTTGAAGTGGTCGATGAACGGATGGTGTCCGCCGTAGCCGACCTTGCCGACGACCCGGATGCCGACGGGACGCGTCTGCACGGCATTGAACTTGCGGACGCCGTCCGGTGTCTCATACAGTTCGATGCCGTCGAGCCCGGAGAGGAAGTCGAGGTGCCACCAGCTGCGCCGGAATTCCCCGTCTGTGACGCCCTGGATGCCGTTGGCTTTCTGGGCTTCCACAAGCGCCTTGATCTCCTGATCTTCAATTTTGGTCAGCTCTTCGCGTGAAAGGAGCCCTTCCTTGAATTTTTCCCGTGCTTCTTTGAGCCGGGCCGGGCGGAGGAAGCTCCCGACATGGTCGGCTTTGAACGGCGAGCGGATTTTCTTCGTTTCGTCAGTTTTCGTGGTCATTTGGATTCCTTCTTTCTGTTTGTTTTTATATTTTCCGGATTGACGGTCTTCCGTCCCGGTCTTTCAACACGATCAGTTGGCGTTCACGACGGTTCCGGCGGCGGAGTTCTGTGCGTGCAGCCGGGACAGCCCGAATGCCTGCCGGAGATCATCGATGAGATCTTCCGGGTCTTCGATGCCGACTGACAGCCGGAGGAGCGAGTCATCGATTCCCCGCCTCGACCGTTCCTCATACGGGATGTCGGCATGGGTCTGGGTCGATGGGTACGTGATGAAGCTCTCGACCCCGCCGAGGCTTTCGGCAAACGCGATCAGTTCCAGTTCTTCAAGAAGCGGTGCGACGATGGCAGGGTCTTTCACCCGGAACGAGAGCATCCCGCCCCGTCCCGGGTAAAGGACTTCCGATACCGCCGGTTCGGTGCGCAGCCAACCTGCGAGCCGCCGCGCATTTTCTTCATGCTGCTGCATCCGGAGCGGCAAGGTCTTCAGTCCCCGGATCACAAGCCAGGAATCGAAGGGAGAGAGGACCGCCCCTTCCGCATTGTGCTGGGCGGCCAGCCGTTCGCAGAGTTCCCGGCCTTTGGCCACGACGAGGCCTGCCAGGACATCGTTATGGCCGCCAAGATATTTGGTCGCGCTATGGACGACGATATCGGCACCCGACTCGATCGGCCGCTGGAGGATCGGCGTATAAAAGGTATTGTCGACAATGAGCAGAAGCCCGTGCTTCCCGGCCAGCTCTCCGTAGGCGCGCAGGTCGATTTCCTGCAGAAGCGGATTGGTCGGGGTTTCGATGAACAAGGCCTTCGTCCCCCCCGTGATCGCCCGCTCGACTTCCGCGGGGGCGTCGAACGGCAGGTAGTCGACGGGGATCCCGTACTGTTTGCGGTAATGTTCGAACAGCCGGTAAGTCCCGCCGTACAGGTCTTCCGGAGCGAGAATGCCGTCTCCGGGCCGGAACAGCGACAGGACCAGGCCGATTGCCGCCATTCCGGAACTACAGGCGAAGGCGGCGTCCCCGCCCTCAATCTCGGCGAACCCTTCTTCGAGAAGGGCACGGGTCGGGTTTTTGCTCCGGGAATAATCATAGCCTGTGGACTGCCCGAGGCCGGAGTGCTCGTAGGCCGTTGAAAGGTGGATCGGAGGATTCACCGCCCCCGTGCGGGAATCAGTGCGGTTTCCGAGCTGGGCCAGCAAAGTGGAAACTTTTCTCTTGGTCATGTACATCGTCCCTTTCTTTTTTTCAGAAAAATAAAAATGGACCCTCAAATAAGAAGAGGGTCCGGCCGGTCGCGGAGTCATCTTCTCATCTTTCGGACCCGAAAATCAGGTCCGCTGGAATTAGCACCTTTGCCGGTTCGGCAGGTTGCTGAGACATCAAAGGGCCAGTCCCTCCGTCTCTCTCGATAAGAAATCCATGATTTAATTGTTTGACAACTTTCGATGAACCAACCTTATCATGCTTGGCGAAGATTCACAAGCCTGATTTTAAAGAATTTTCATGTAAGCGCTGCCAACCGCGAAACCTCGGTTTCAAGGCATATTCCGGGAAGAATCGGGCACAATCCTGTATCATAGGACAAGAAATCTAACAAAAAGGAGTTTCATCATGACAATCAAAGTAAAAGCGATCATCGGGAGCACGAGCTCCAATTCCTATAATCTGAAAGTCGTTGAATCCATGCGGAAGCGCTATGCGGACAAGCTCGAAATCACGCCTGTCTTCATCAATGCGCTCGACCCGTTCGCGATCGACATCGAGAACAACCCGACGGCGGACGTGCTCGACTTCAAGGCGGATGTTGCAGACTCGGATGCAGTGCTGTTTGCCGTTCCGGAATACAACTTCTCCATCCCGGGCACGTTGAAAAACGCGATTGACTGGATGTCGCGCGGCGAACTGGTTCTCCAAGGCAAGCCGACATTCATCGTGGGCGCCTCCATGGGACTGCTCGGATCCGTCCGTGCCCAGCAGCATCTCCGGGAAATCCTGTCCAACCCGAACCTCGCTCCGGCACTCCTGCCGCAGAACGAAGTGTACATCGGCGCCGTCCATACGAAACTGGATGAAAACGGACTGCTGAACGATGAAGCGACCCTGGCGTTCCTCGACACGGTCGTGGACAACTTCATCAAGTTCTACGAAAAAGAAACGGCTTCGGCCAAGTAATCTTCCCATCCCGTACTTCCGGCAACGGAGCGTGCGGGATTTTTGATTGCCCTCCCCGGGATCCGGGTAAAGGAGGTCTAGAAGAGGAAGGGGAGAGCGGAATCGACGACAACAAAAAGCAGGAAAACCGTCCCGTCAAAGAAGAGGGAAGACATTCGGAAGATCCGGAGAAGCTGGCACTCGGACCGGACGGGGATGACGGGTTCACCGGCATGCCGGACGCCGGGATGCCTGATCTGGAACCGGAGCAGAGCGGCCGGGGGCAGATGAAGCAGGCGAAAAAAAGCACCGGCGAACAATAACCGGTTTTCCGGACAAATAAAGAAGGCGGAGAAAAACAAGATGTTTTTCTCCGCCTTCTATTTTTGATTTATGATCCCGGATGAGCCACTTCGACGCGTTTGACGAACAAACCGATGATGAGGCCGATCACGGCAACGACAATCCCGAAAATAAATGCATCCTGGACACCGGATGTAAAGGCAAGCAGCGGGGTTTGCGGATTTGCCAAGTCCGCTGCAGTGTCCATGTATCTGGCTGTCCCTGCGGACAGGATCGAGATGGCAACGGCCGTCCCGATCGCACCGGAAACTTGCTGGAGTGTATTCATGATCGCCGTGCCGTCCGGGTACAGCTCACGCGGCAACTGGTTCAGGCCATTGGTCTGCGCCGGCATCATGACCATTGAGAATCCGATCATCATGAGAATATGCATGGCGATCAAAAACCCTGCCGGCGTATCGACGTCGATGGTCGAGAATCCGATGAGGGAACCGAGCACAATGAACAGTCCGGGAATGACGAGCCATCTCGGGCCGAACTTGTCGAACAGATTCCCCATGATCGGCGACAGCAATCCGTTTACCACACCGCCCGGCAACAAAAGGAGGCCCGCCGCAAATGTGCCGAGTGCCAGTGACGTCTGCAAATAGAGCGGGAGCAGGATCATCGAGGAGAGAAGGACCATCATGCAGACAAGCACAAGGACAAGTCCGATCACGAACATCGGATACTTGAACGCCCGGAGATTCAGCATCGGCTGCTTCATCCGAGTCTGGCGGATGGTGAAGAGGAGCAGTCCGATGAACCCGGCAGCAATCGATCCGATGACGAGCGGGTCTCCCCAGCCGCTTTCGCCTGCGTTGCTGAAACCAAACACGATGCCGCCGAATCCGATCGTTGACAGGACAATCGACAGCACGTCAATTTTTGGCTTCGTCAGCGTCGAGACATTCTGCATATAGACCATCCCGAATACAAAGGCTGCCACCAAGACCGGTAGGGAAATCCAGAAAATCCAGTGCCAGGTGAGGTTGTTCAGGATGAGTCCGGACAAAGTCGGCCCGACGGCGGGCGCGAAGGAGATGACGAGTCCCATCAATCCCATGATGCGTCCCCGCTTGTACGGCGGGACGATCAGCAGGATCGTGTTGAACATGAGCGGCAGCATGAGTGCGGTACCGATCGCCTGGATCACGCGTGCAGCCATGAGGAATGCGAATGAAGGGGCGATCGCCGCAATGAGCGTGCCTATTATAGAAAAAACAAGTGAAGTGCCAAACAATTGTCGCGTTGTAAACCATTGAAGAATGAGTCCCGACACGGGTACGAGAATGCCGAGCGTGAGCAAATAGCCGGTGGTCAGCCATTGGACGGTCGTCTCATGGACACCAAAGTCCCTGATCAACGTACCGAGTGCCATGTTCAATGCGGTTTCGCTGAACAAACCGATGAATCCGGCGATCAAAAAAGAGGTGATGATCGGGACCACCCGATACTGCTCGGTGCTGTCTATCTGTTGTTCCGGTTGCGTTTTGCTGTTCATAGTAACCTCCGTCTGTTGTATGGGCGACAGCCATCGGACGCCTTCATTTTGAAGTGAAGTATTCACGTAAGAGGCATCCTGTCTACGTCATTATACGGAATGGCATCGGTTTTTCTAATGAAACGCAAAAAGATTGTTTTGTTCGACTAATTCGAATAGGGGTCGGGGTGTCCTCCGATTCCATTCGGAAAAATGACCGGTGAGGATGCGGGGGGAATCCGGCATCCGGAACATAGTTTTCAGAAAATATGGTTGTAATTTACACGGGGAGGCTGATAAAATCTGAAATAAAGAAAAATGGAGGTGGGGGAATGATTACGTTTCTGCTCAGCATTCTGCTTTTGATCGTCGGGTACTTCACATACGGCAAGTACGTGGAGAAAGTGTTCGGTCCCAAAAACAATCGGCCGACGCCCGCGTATGTAAACGGGGACGGCGTCGACTACGTTCCGATGTCGACACCTAAAAATTCAATGATCCAGCTGCTCAACATTGCGGGGACGGGTCCGGTGTTCGGCCCGATCGCCGGGGCCCTCTACGGCCCTGTCGCCTTTATCTGGATCGTCGTCGGATGCATCTTCGCCGGTGCGGTCCATGATTATCTGACGGGCATGATCTCAATCCGGAACAAGGGCGCCCACCTGCCGGAACTTGCGGCGAAGTTCCTAGGGAATTTCATGAAGCATGTTGTAAACGTTTTCGCCCTGCTGTTGCTGCTCCTGGTCGGCACGGTGTTCGTCACGTCGCCGGCCATGCTGATCAATACGCTTGTTGACGGCAAAGTGGCGCTCGGCGTTATTGTCGGCATCATTTTCCTCTACTATATTCTCGCTACGCTTCTGCCGGTCGACAAGATCATCGGAAGGCTTTATCCGTGGTTCGGCGCGCTCCTGGTCGTCTCGGCGGCAGGCGTCGGGATCCGGCTGGTCATGACGGGTGCACCGATCCCTGAACTTTCATTCACCAACATGCATCCGGGCAACCTGCCGATTTTCCCGCTGATCTTCTTTACGATCACTTGCGGGGCCCTGTCGGGGTTCCATGCCACACAGACTCCGATCATTTCGCGCACGACCAAAAAGGAGAATGAAGGGCGCAAAATCTTCTACGGCATGATGATCGCCGAGGGGGTCATCGCCATGATCTGGGCAGCGGCCTCGATGAGCCTGTTCGGAGGCTACGGCGGGTTGAATGAACTGATCGCAGCCGGAGGGCCTGCCGCCGTCGTCAGCGAAGTGTCGACCCTGATGCTCGGCGCATTCGGCGGGACCCTCGCAGTCCTGGGTGTGATCGTTCTTCCGATCACTTCGGGAGACACGGCTTTCCGCGCGGCCCGGATGATCATCGCCGATTACTTCCGCCTCGGGCAGGCGAAGCTGCTGAGCCGTCTCTGGATCGCCGTGCCGCTGTTCGTCTTTTCCTATGTCCTGACGAAAATAGACTTCAACCTTCTGTGGCGCTATTTCTCATGGGCCAACGGCGTGACGGCGGTCATCGCACTCTGGGTCGGGGCGATGTATCTGTTCCTGCAGCACAAGAACCACTGGATCGCAACGGTGCCGGCCATCTTCATGACATCGATGGTGTTCGTGTATATCCTGTACGAACCGACGATGGGCTTTGGCATCGAGTTGTCCTATTCCTATATCGGCGGTGCCATCGCATCCCTCTTCATCACGGCGTCGTTCTTCATCTCGGCGCACAAGAAGCGCGGCACGGACTTCCTGCTCGATGAAGATGTCACAGCCTTCAAGGGTGTATCCCTCTGACTTGAAACCGGCACGGACAGCGGAACATTCGCTGACGTGCCGGTTTTTGATTTGGAAAATTCGTCTTCAGTCTGAAGACCGGGGAAAAGCGGGAGACTCCCTGCGGAATGCGGGATATTGCGCCCGGCCATCCAGCCCGCATTGATTGAAGCAAACGATTCTCGGACCAATCTGCCTGCGCCCGTCCCGCTTCTATCGCCGGGCGCGGGCAATGAGACCCGGGTGCAGGCGAATGACCTTTCCGTCCCTGATGAATCCGCACAGTGGAGCGCGCTGCCCGCTGTGCGGATTTCTCTTTTGGGAGAAATCAGGGCGAAAGAACCGGCGGGCATTGGAAGATTCGCCCGTACATAAACGGAACGATTGAATAGATTGATAAAGCAAGACCAAAAACGAACTGAAAGGAGGTGATAGACTTGAACAACGCAGATTTGATGAAGCACATCCAGCAGGAAATGCCGGAAATGCTGCAAAATCTCGATGCCCAAATCTCCAAAGCACGTCAGGAGGGGAAACATGACGAGGCCCGCGGTCTCCTGATGATCCGGACACGACTCGCCCAGACCGATACCGATTTGATCGACCGGCTCGTGTTTGACCTCGCCACGATCACGCTGCCGGAGAGATCGATTGTCGATCCGGATCAGATCCCGGGGGCGGCTGTGCTCAATAACGATGCCTCCGACCTGGAATGCTGCCTCGTGGACGATACCGATCCGACGCCTCCGTACGATCCATGCGGCTGCGGGCACAAGCACGGGCACAAGCACGGGCACAAGCATAAGAACGGCGCCGGCACAGACCCCGAAGCCGACGTCCGTGTCTCCGGAGAGATCAACTGGTACTTCAACTTCAGTCTCGACACGACTCTCAATAATCCATGGCAGACCTGCGAAGATGTCAACACCCTTCCGTTCTCGCTTTCGGGTTCGACCTGTGTCGGACAGACGCTGTGTGAAGACGTTGACCCGGATACATTCACTTGTCCGGACTTCTGTGACGTCATCTCCGTGGCCATCCGATGCAAAGTATGTCCGACTGCGCAGCTCTTCGTAGAAAACAAGCTGATCGTCGCTTATCTGATCATCCATGTCCTGCCCGAATGCGATGATGACGTGTGACTGAGTTCATCCTCCATCCGGTGAGCCGCTAAAGCGGGCCGTCCAGATCATCCTGGACGGCCCATTTCTTTTTATCCGGGATGATGAACCGGCGGTGCACGGGCCGGGATGCCGGGATCCATGGTTGTCCCCGTGCTGGACGGGGTATGTGGAGGACAGGGGACGTGATGGATGGTGTATACTAATCGAAAACACGTTTCGGAAGAAGGGATTTTCATGTCGACGAACTACGCAGATGACAGCCTGATGCTCCATACCGATCTGTATCAGATCAACATGGCCGAGTCCTACTGGGCAGATGGCATCCATGAGCGGAAGGCGGTGTTTGATCTGTATTTCCGCAAACTGCCGTTCGGGAACGGATATGCAATCTATGCGGGACTGGAGCGGGCGCTCGCATACTTGAATGACTTCCGGTTTACGGAAAGCGACATCGGCTATCTGCGGGATGAACTGGGTTACAGGGAGGACTTCCTGGCCTATCTGGCGGACCTCCGGTTCACGGGGGATGTGTACTCGATGGCGGAAGGAGAGGTCGTGTTCGGGAACGAACCGCTCATCCGTGTGGAGGCGCCGCTCATCCAGGCCCAGCTCATCGAGACGGCGCTCCTGAACATCATCAACTACCAGACGCTCATCGCGACGAAGGCGAGCCGGATCAAGCAGGTCGTCAAAGGCGACGTCGTCATGGAGTTCGGTTCGCGCCGTGCACAGGAACTGGACGCGGCGATCTGGGGTGCAAGGGCGTCGGTCATCGGCGGCGTCGAGGCGACGAGCAACGTCCGGGCCGGGAAGCTGTTCGGCATCCCGGTTGCCGGCACCCATGCCCATTCGATGGTCCAGGCGTATGAAAGCGAGTATGAAGCGTTCCACGCCTATGCCCGGCGGCACAAGGACTGCGTGTTCCTCGTCGATACGTACGACACGCTGAAGATCGGCGTGCCGACCGCCATCCGGGTGGCAAAGGAACTCGGGGACAAGATCAACTTCCTCGGCATCCGCCTGGACAGCGGGGACATCGCCTATCTGTCCAAGGAATCACGGCGGATGCTCGACGAGGCCGGATTCCCGGAAGCGAAGATCATCGTCTCGAATGATCTGGACGAGTACACCATCATGAACCTGCACCTCCAGGGGGCCAAGGTCGACCAGTGGGGCATCGGCACGAAGCTCATCACCGCGTATGACCAGCCCGCACTCGGAGCGGTCTATAAGCTTGTATCCGTGGAAAATTCCAGGGGTGAGATGGAAGACCGGATCAAGATCTCCTCGAGCGCCGAGAAGGTCACGACACCGGGCGTCAAGAAGGTCTACCGGATCATCGACCGTGAAAACGGCAAATCCGAAGGGGACTACATCACGCTCGCCGATGAAGAGCCTGAAAAGGAGCAGCGGCTCAAACTGTTCCACCCGGTCCATACGTTCATCTCCAAATTCGTCACAAACTTTGACGCCGTCAATCTGCACACGCAGGTTGTCCGGGACGGGGAGCTCGTCTATGAACTGCCGACACTCGATGAGATCGTCGAATTTTCCCATGCCCGGCTCGACCTGTTCTGGGACGAGTATAAACGCTCGCTCAACCCGGAAGAATATCCGGTCGACCTGAGCCAGAAGTGCTGGGACAACAAGATGCGCAACATCCACGAAGTGCGTGAGCGCATCCATGACTTTGAACTTCATGAGAAGGAAGCGGAATAAATCCGCCCGGTCCGGTTTGGTGCGGACCGTGAACAATGAACATGGAGGAGGAACCGCTGATGACTTTGCAGCAGGAGATCATAAGTGAACTGAAAGTGAAACCGGAAATCGATCCGGCTCAGGAGATCCGGGTATCGGTCGACTTCCTGAAAGCGTATGCCCGCCGGCATCCGTTCCTTGAAGGCTTCGTGCTCGGAATCTCAGGCGGGCAGGATTCGACGCTTGCCGGGAAGCTGGCCCAGCTTGCAGTGGATGAGCTGAACGGCGAAGACGGGGGAGACCGGTACAAGTTCCACGCCGTCCGCCTGCCGTACGGCATCCAGTTCGACGAGTCGGACGTCGATGACGCCATCGAATTCATCTCGCCTTCCGTCACGTACCGGGTGAACATCAAACCGGCGGTCGATGCGAGCGTGGCCTCGCTGTCGGAAGCGGGCGTCACCCTGACCGACTATGTAAAAGGCAACGAAAAGGCACGCGAGCGCATGAAGGTCCAGTACTCGATCGCCGCCATGAAGAATGCGGTCGTGCTCGGCACCGACCAGGCGGCTGAGGCGCTCACGGGCTTCTATACGAAATTCGGGGACGGCGGTGCGGACCTCATGCCGCTTTTCCGGCTGAACAAGCGTCAGGGCAAAGCGCTGCTGAGAGAACTCGGCTGCCCGGAGCACCTGTACACGAAAGTGCCGACCGCCGATCTGGAAGAAGACAAGCCTGCCCTTCCGGATGAAGTGGCCCTCGGGGTTACGTATGACCAGGTCGATGACTTCCTTGAAGGCAGGGAAATCCCGGAAGAACCACGCAAAAAACTCGAGGACCTCTACATGAGATCACGCCATAAAAGACATCTGCCGATCACGGTGTTCGACAACTTCTGGAAAGAATGAAGCAGATGGAGAAGCGCCCGCTGCCCATGGAGGGCAGCGGGTTTTTTGATCCCCGATTGACCGGCTGCCTCTCCTTCCTTTAGACTAGATCTATACTATAAATTTTCCAAATAGGACGGCCGCGAACCGGCAGGAAGACAGGTGGACCCGATGGATGAACAGCAAAAATTAATCCGTGTAATTGATAACATTGAACAGGTGATGATCGGGAAACGGGCAGTGGCGGAGCTGAGCGTGACGGCGCTGCTGTCGGGCGGCCATGTTTTGCTGGAAGACGTCCCGGGCGTCGGGAAGACGATGATGGTCCGGGCGCTGGCCAGGTCGGTCGGCGCAGACTTCAAGCGGATCCAGTTCACGCCGGACCTCCTCCCGTCGGATGTGGTCGGCGTATCGATCTACAACCCGCGGGATATGGAGTTCGAATTCAGGCCTGGACCGGTCATGGGCAATATCGTCCTGGCGGATGAGATCAACCGGACTTCGCCCAAGACACAGTCCGCCCTCCTGGAAGGGATGGAAGAGTCATCCGTGACAATTGACGGCAAGACCCTGCCGCTGCCGGATCCGTTCTTTGTCATGGCCACCCAGAACCCGATTGAATACGAAGGCACATACCCGTTGCCGGAGGCGCAGCTCGACCGGTTTTTATTCAAGATCCGGATGGGCTATCCGACCCGTGAAGAAGAGCTTGATGTGCTCCGGCGCTCCGAAGGGCAGGCGCCGATCGAGCGGATTGAACCGGTCCTTTCGCTTGAAGAACTCGTGGAAGTCCGGAGCAAGGCGGAGGAAGTGCTGATCGATGATACCGTGAAAGGGTACATCGTCGATCTTGCCGAAGCGACGAGGAACAGCCAGGATATCCGGCTGGGGGTCAGCCCGCGCGGATCCATCGCGCTCATGAAAGCGGCCCGGTCGTACGCATTCCTGCGCGGCCGCGGCTATGTGACCCCGGATGATGTGCAGTATCTCGTCCCGTATGTGTTCGGCCACCGGATGATCCTGCAGCCTGAAACCCGCTACGAAGGGATCACGGCGGAAGAATTGATCGAACGGCTCGTCATCAAGACAAAAGTGCCGGTGAGGAGAGCGGGCACACGATGAGCCGGCTCCGCAAAGCGGCGCCGGTGCTGCGCCTGGCCTGGCTGATCCTGCTCCTTGCCGGAACGTTCGCCTACGCCAAGTTCCAGGGCGGGCGGGTGAGCTGGACGGTGTTTTACATGCTGCTCCCATTCGTCCTTTATGGAATCTTGCTGTTTTTCTATCCGCTCCGGGACATCGGTTTCAGGCGGGAACTGGAAAGGCGGGAGCTTCCGTTCGGCGGGACGCTCAAAGCCGAAGTGACACTGGCACGGAAGATCCCGTTTCCGCTGCTCTATGTTTCGGCGGCTGAAGAACTCCATAACGGCGGGACGGCCAAAAGATCCGCGGTGCTCCTCCTCCTGGGTATGCGGAGGCGGAAAACGTGGCAATACGAAACCGCCCCTCTCCGGAGGGGGGAACATGTCCTGGAAGGGCTGACGATCGAGGCATCCGACTTTTTCGGCTGGATGAAGAAAAAGGTGTTCCTGCCGGGCAGGGAGACGGTCCTCGTCCTCCCGAAGATATTGGATCTGCGGCAGCTGCCGGTCTCGGCGGCGGATGACCGCGGGGCCGCCGCTTCATCCGCCGCGGCCGTCAGGGACCCCGCGTCGGCTTCCGGCATCCGCGAGTACGAGCCGGGTGACCGGATGTCCAGGATCCACTGGCCGTCTTTTGCGCGTACCGGCAGCCTGCATACGAAAGAATTCGAGGATCGGCGCTCCCAGGACCTGCTTCTCGTCCTGGACGGCCGCAGTTCCGGCACGTTTGAAGAGCAGGTGAGCCTGGCCGCGTCCGTTCTGAAAATGTCCGCTGCAGACCGTTCTGCTTCCGGTTTCGTCTCGCTCGGACCGTCCGGTGCGGCGTTCCCGCGAGTGGAAGGATTGGACGGCCACCATGAAGTTCTCCGCCACCTCGCACGCCTGCAGCCGTCCGCAGAGGGGGCGATCCCGTATGAAGGCCGAGGCCTGCTTGCGGGTGCCGCGACAATGACGATCATCACCGGCAAAATCACCCCCGGCTGGACGGATGCGCTGCTGGCGGACTGTGCCGGGCTCCGCAGCGGGATCCTGCTGTCGGTGCTCGGTCCGGGTGAACGCCCGGATGAACAAGCGCTGTCCGCAGCAAAAAAAGCGTCTGCACGCGGACTGGATGTCCGGTTTGTGACAGAGCGCGACTTTGTGGCGGTGCGAAGGGAAGAGGGGAGGGCGTCATGAACGGCAAATGGCAGAAACGGCTTTTCCTCGCCGTCATCTATACGCTCGTCTTCCTTCTCGTCCGGGAATGGCTGATCCCGATCGCCAAATTGACCGGGACCGGACATCTCGGACTGTTTCTCATCTTTGTCGGACTTTGCTTCGCCCTTCCGCTTGCCGGCACGCCCCGGTGGCTGTCGGCTTCACTGAAAGTCGTCTTTTCCGCCTGGTTCATCACCAGGGCCTACCTGGAGGGACCGACGGGCATCGGCGCGGTCCTCCGGTTCTTTGCGGAGGAATTCAGGGTGAACACACAGGCATTGCTGTCGGGGGATTTCGCGGGGATCACGGACTCGTTCCGGACCGTCCTGTTCCTCGCCCTGATCTGGATGGCGTCGTATCTGATCCAGTTCTGGATTGAAACCCGGATGTCGGTCCTCCTGTTCTACGGCATGACGCTCATCTTCATCACGGTGCTCGACACATTCAGCCCGTACCGGGCGGATGCAGCCATTCTCCGGATCCTTGTCATCGGCCTGCTCCTCGTCGGCCTATTGTCTCTTGCCAAGCTTGCGTCTGGCCAGAGCCGGATGCCGTCGCTTCCCTCGGCCGTGCTCATGGCCGTTCCGCTCGTGCTGATCGTCGGTGTGTCCGGCGCGCTGAGCCAGATGCTGCCGAAGTCCGAGCCGGCCTGGCCGGATCCCGTTCCGTTCCTGCGTTCGCTTGCGGACGGTGCAGGATCCGGCGGGCCGGGGGAAGCCGGAAAGATCGGCTATGGCGAGGACGACTCCATGCTCGGGGGTCCGTTCATCGGCGACAACACCGTCGTCTTTCAGGCCAACGTGAAAAGCGGACAGTACTGGAAAGTCGAGACGAAAGACACTTACACGATGCGCGGCTGGGTGAACTCAGCCGAAGAGCAGGAACTTATTCCGGTCGGCAACGGGACGCCGATCGCCGATCCGCTGCTCGCCGGGAAGTCCCGCGACGAGGACACGGCAGAGCTGACGATGACCCACGATTTCAAATTCATCGTCCAGCCTTACGGGGCACAGGAGCCTGCACCCGTCGAAGGCGTACAGTTCCTGAAGGAAAGCGTGACCGGGAAAGTCGTCCCGTTCCGCGACCGTGCGCCTGTTTCCCTCGAACGATATTCGGTCAGCTACAGCGAGCCGGCCTACAGTCTGACCGCCCTGCGGCAGACCATGCCGGACAAGCTGCCGGAAAGCGGCTTCGAGCGGTATCTCCAGCTCCCTGACGAACTGCCGCAGCGGGTCCGTGACCTGGCGGCCGAACTGACCGAAAACGAACCGACCCTTTACGGGAAGGCCCGTTCCGTGGAGCGGTACTTCTCGCAGAACGGCTATGTGTACGACCAGCTCAACGTCGCCTCCCCGGGGGCGGGCGATGACTATGTCGACCATTTCCTGTTTGACAGCAAGAGGGGCTACTGCGACAACTTCTCGACGTCGATGGTCGTCCTCCTGCGATCCGCCGGAATCCCGGCCCGCTGGGTGAAGGGATTCTCGGAAGGGGAGGACACCGGGCGGAAAGGGGAGACCCGACGCTTTGAAATTACAAACAACAACGCCCACTCCTGGGTGGAAGCATACATGCCGGGCGTCGGCTGGATGCCGTTTGAGCCCACCGTCGGGTTCAACGGTGCCGGCGGCATTGATTATGACCTTAATATTGATGACCAGCCTGAAGAACAGCAGGAAACCCCGGAGCAGGCCGAAAAACCCGAGCAGCAAAAAGAGGAGAAGCAGGCCGCTGCCGCCGGATCGGATTTCTGGAAATCCGCAGGGGAGTTCTTCTCCAATCACCGGAATTTCTTCTACGGCGCAGCTGCAGTCCTCCTGGCCGCGGCAGTGTTCGCCTGGCTGACCCGTTCCAAATGGCTGCCGAAATACCTGGTGGCCCGCTACCGCCGCCGGCAGTTCGACCGGGAAGGGTTTGAACGGGCATACGGCCGGCTGCTCAAGCAGCTCCGGAAGTACGGGCTGACCCGGGCAGACGGGAAGACGCTGTCCGACTATGCAGACGAGGTGGATGCCCACTTCGGCGGAACGGACATGCGCCGCCTGACCGGGGCCTACGAGGAGAACCTGTACGGCGGCCGCGAGACGGTGCCGCGCGCGGACAGCCTCCGGGAAAGTTGGGAAAATTTAATCTACAGGACTGGCGGTTGATTTTCGGCGCCCAAAACGGTAAACTGACTTAAAATCGGATAGACCGGGTCGCCCCTCATATAAGTCCGGAAATAAGGTCCGGATGTCTCTACCAAGCCACCGTAAACGGCTTGTCTATGAAGGCGGGTGCTTTTGTGCATACAGGGGCGCCCGCCTTTGTGGAGAGATGAGAACGCGCGGAAGCAGGTTTCTGCGCGTTTTTCATTTGGCCCGGTCTTCAAATGGAAAAGGTGGAATCCACATGTCCGCAGACTCACTCTTGTTGGAAGAGGAAAAGATCGTCGTCCTTGACTTCGGCAGCCAGTACAACCAGCTCATCACCCGGCGCATCCGGGAATTCGGCGTATACAGCGAGCTTCACCCGCACACGGTGACCGCGGAAGACATCAAGAAGATGAACGCAGTCGGCGTCATCTTCTCCGGAGGCCCGAACTCCGTCTACGGAGAAGGATCGTTCCGTCCGGACCCGGCCATCTTCGACCTCGGCATCCCGGTCCTCGGCATCTGCTACGGCATGCAGCTCATGGCCCATCACTTCGGCGGCAAGGTCGAACGCTCGTCCCGCCGCGAATACGGAAAATCGGAAATGACGATCACGGAAGGCGCCCGCCTGTTTGAAGGCCAGCCGCAGTCCCAGATCGTCTGGATGAGCCACGGCGACCATGTGACGGCCGTTCCGGAAGGCTTTGAACTGATCGCGACAAGCCCGTCCTGCAAGATTGCCGCGATGGAAAACACATCCCTCGGCATGTATGCAGTCCAGTACCACCCGGAAGTCCGGCATTCGATCAACGGCAACGAACTCCTCCGCGAATTCGTCTTCGGCATCTGCGGAGCGAAGGGCGGCTGGACGATCGAGAACTTCATCGATCTTGAAATCGAGAAGATCCGCAGCGAAGTCGGAAACAAAAATGTCCTCTGCGCACTGAGCGGCGGGGTGGACTCGTCTGTTGTCGCGGCGCTTATCCACCGGGCGATCGGCGATCAGCTCACCTGCATGTTCGTCGACCACGGCCTGCTCCGCAAAGGCGAAGCCGACAGCGTCATGGAAACCTTCGTCGGCAAGTTCGACATGAAAGTCGTCAAGATCGACGCGCGCGAACGCTTCCTCACGAAGCTCGCAGGCGTCTCCGATCCCGAGAAGAAGCGCAAGATCATCGGCAACGAGTTCATCTATGTGTTCGATGAAGAAGCCGCGAAGCTCACGGACATGGACTTCCTCGCACAGGGCACGCTCTACACGGACATCATCGAGAGCGGCACCGCGACCGCCCAGACGATCAAGTCCCACCACAACGTCGGCGGCCTGCCGGAAGACATGACATTCAAGCTCATCGAGCCGCTGAACACGCTGTTCAAGGATGAAGTCCGCGAACTCGGATCCCAGCTCGGCCTCCCGGATGAAATCGTCTGGCGCCAGCCGTTCCCGGGCCCGGGCCTCGGCATCCGTGTCCTCGGCGAAATCACCGAAGAAAAGCTGGAAATCGTCCGCGAATCCGACTACATCCTGCGCGAAGAAATCGCCAAAGCCGGCCTCGACCGCGACATCTGGCAATACTTCACGGTGCTCCCGGACATCCGCAGCGTCGGCGTCATGGGCGACGAACGCACCTACGACTACGCCATCGGCATCCGCGCCGTCACCTCGATTGACGGCATGACCTCTGACTGGGCGCGCATTCCTTGGGACGTCCTCGAGAAAATCAGCACCCGCCTCGTGAACGAAGTCGAACACATCAACCGCGTACTGTACGATGTGACGAGCAAGCCACCTGCAACGATTGAGTGGGAATAAACCTTAATCTGATATGATCAGCTGCAATAAAAAACCCTCTTTCTTCACATCTTTTGTGAAGAAAGAGGGTTTTTTTATAGTGGGAATTACAGAACTCGCTAGGCGAGGTCATTGCGTGAGACAGACAATTTTATTGATGGCTTAAAGGATTCGAACGCAGAACCAACGTAAACCAGACGGCAAACCCGAGATAAAGGACTGCCAAAATAGCGAACAGGAAATGAAACTGCTCCGCCAACTGCCGGAACAGGGCAAAAAAGACAACGATGTAATGCATCAGATTTCCCAATACGACAGGTTTGTTATAGATGCCGCCGATCCGGGCAGAACGGGTAAACCAGTTCAACATGGCGAACCCCAAATATAAGCCTCCGATGATTTGCAGGAAAATAAGAATAACGGGCGAAGGGTCAACCCCTAAAGCTTTTGCGATTTCTTCGGGAATAAAGGTTCCTGCCAACCCCAACACACCCATCATCACGGCACTGCTGCTCAAAAGCCATTTTGTTTTCATTTATTCCCCTCTAACTATTGGAGTTTATATAAAAAAAGGCAAACCAAAATGATTGGTAATTTAGTTTATTATATTCGACAATCCTCCGTGAAAGCCTGATTTTGATTAATCTTTTTATCATAATTTTAGTTTCGTACGGTGTTTGATCTCGTGGAACCGTGTTGAAGGTGGATGGATTGGAGTGAGGAAATCGTTAGTGTTTGAATTGCAGAAAAGATGGAAGTGCGGAACGGTATGGTTTATAATCTCGAGTCGTTTGCGCTGTATGAGGATATGGAAACGAACATTACCTTTTAAATTATGGATAATGTTCGTTTTCTATTGCGGATTTTTTATTATTCCGCTATACTCTTCTTATTATCAAACACAACATAACCCAACCCGTCGTATATCCCCGGAGATAAGGTCCGGAAGTTTCTACCGAGCTGCCGTAAATGGCTCGACTACGATCGGGGGCGTTCTCATTAATTCATGCGCCCCCATTCGTCAGGACATGCGGCTTTTCGACCCATGTCCTTTTTCTTATTCCGGGAGAGACGGGCAAAACGGAGGAAATCATGAAAAACTATTTCAATTTCGATGAGCTCGGCACGAATTACCGCCGTGAGATCATCGGGGGCCTGACCACGTTCCTGTCGATGGCGTACATCCTTGTCGTCAACCCGCTTACGCTGTCGCTTGAGTCTGTGCCGGACCTTCCGGCTGACATGCGCATGGATGCAGGGGCTGTGTTTGTGGCCACCGCGCTTGCGGCTGCCGTCGGTTCCCTTTTTATGGGGCTCATCGCCAAATATCCGATCGGGCTCGCGCCGGGGATGGGGCTCAATGCCTTCTTCGCCTACACGGTCGTCCTCACGTACGGCATCCCTTGGCAGACTGCGCTCACGGGCGTCCTGTTTTCGGGAATCATCTTTATTGTTCTTTCCTTGTCCGGGCTGCGTGAAAAGATCATCAATGCCATCCCTTCTCAACTCAAGTTCGCGGTCGGCGCGGGGATCGGCCTCTTTATTGCTTATCTCGGTTTCCAGAACTCAGGAATCATTGCGAACAATGACGCGACGCTCACCGGTCTTGGCGATCTGTCGCAGCCGGCTACGCTGCTTGCCATTTTCGGTCTGGCTCTGACCGTCATCCTCATGGTGCTGAATGTGAAGGGTGCCATCTTCTTCGGGATGCTGATCACGGCAGTTGTCGGCATGGTTTTCAAGGTCGTTCCGCTTCCTGACGGCGTGGTCGGATCCATTCCGGACGTGAGCCCGACATTCGGCGCTGCGTTCCAGCCGCTCATGAACGATCCGGGATCGCTCATGACCATCCAGTTTCTCGTCATCGTCCTCACCTTCCTGTTCGTCGACTTTTTCGATACGGCGGGAACCCTGATTGCCGTTGCCCAGAAAGCCGGGATCATGAAGGGGGACAAGCTGCCGCGTGCAGGCAAGGCGCTGCTTGCTGACTCCCTCGCAACCGTGACCGGTGCCATTTTCGGTACCTCGACGACCACTTCCTATGTCGAATCGACCGCGGGAGTGGCCGCGGGTGCCCGTACCGGATTCGCAGCCGTTGTCACCGGTGTCATGTTCCTCGTCTCGCTGTTGTTTTATCCGCTTCTGTCGGTCATTACTTCGGCAGTCACAGCCCCGGCGCTCATCATCGTCGGCGTGCTCATGGTGTCCGCGCTCGGCCTCATCGAGTGGAATCGCTTCGAGATCGCCGTGCCGGCATTTCTGACGGTCATCATGATGCCGCTCGGCTACTCGATCGCCACGGGGATTGCGATCGGCTTCATCTTCTATCCGATCACGATGATTCTCGCCGGCCGCCGCCGGGAAGTCCATCCGATCATGTACGGCCTGTTCTTCATCTTTGTTGCGTATTTCGTGTTTGTTCAGGGTAAATAACGGATAATGCCGCTCCCCAGCCGGACAGTCGGCGGGGAGCGGATTTTTTTGTTGTCCATCGGGAGGGGCATCCGATACCATTGGGGGAAGGCTGGCAGCCGGATCTTGAAAGGAGGTTCTGCCGTTGAAGATGGTGCTCATCATTTTCGCCATCAACGTCATTTACGTCACGTTCTACACGGTCCGCCTGATCCTGACGATGAAAGGCTACCGCTGGGTCGCGGCCGGGCTCAGTGTGATCGAAATCGTCATCTATGTGGTCGGCCTCGGGCTCGTGCTCGACAACCTGAACCAGATTCAAAACTTGGTGGCCTACGCGATCGGATACGGAACCGGGGTCATCATCGGCTCGATCATTGAGGAGAAGCTGGCGCTCGGCTATGTGATGGTCAACGTCATCACGGAAGACATCGAACGCAAGATGGTCCGCGTCATCCGGGAAAACGGCTATGGCATCACCGACTGGGAGGCGAACGGCCGGGACGGTTCCCGCCACGCCATGCAGATCCTTACGCCGAAGAAGTATGAACTGAAACTCTACATGCTCATCAAGGAGCTGGACCCGAAAGCATTCATCATCACCTATGAAGCGCGCAACATCCACGGCGGCTTCTGGGTGAAACAAGTACGGAGAGGAAAGTTATTTCGATGACCAAGAAGAAAACAGTCTGGTTTGAAGTGGCGGAAGGCGAATCGATCGGAGACTGCCTCGCGCGCATGGAGCAGGAAGGCTACATGGCCGCAGGCAGGAAAGAAGAACCGATCTTCGAGGAACGCAACGGCGAACCGGTCCCCGTCCGGCAGCGCATCCGGTTCAAGGGTGTATTAAGAGAAGAATGAAAACCGGAAGGGCTGCGGCTCTCCCGGTTTTTTGATGCCCGGATCTGGGCAGTGGGGCGGAATTGGACGATTGGGGGAGAGAATCGGTCTATTGGCAGGGGGAATCGGTCTATTCAGACGCATAATCGATCTGCCCGGACAACGAATCGGACGATTCAACCTTTAACAGATGGCGTCCGGATTTCTGCGACAGATGAAGTTACACCATACAATGGGCACAATTTTCACATCGGCACAGATTCTACTAAACGAATTCCGTGTGGAAATCGGTCTCTTAGCCGGCCAAATCGGACTCTTAAACAGCGGAATCGGTCTCTTTGACGGTAATCGGCCTCGAGCAACGCCTGAAAGACGAACATTTAACCTTTAATAAAATTCAACGTTCGTTTATTCCGTTGACTTCCCGCTTCTCCGCTGTTAAAATGGAAAAGGTTAAGAAATCCCCCCATATATGCTGAGGAATCGGCCTCGGCGTCTCTACCACGGCACCGGAAATGCCAGGACTATGAGGGAAAGCGGATCAAGGAATCGGAACGAAAGGTGTGGGCATCTATGTGCACAAACATCTTGTTCGAACATGTTCGGGTC
This sequence comes from Edaphobacillus lindanitolerans, assembly GCF_900156305.1. GTDB lineage: Bacteria > Bacillota > Bacilli > Bacillales_A > Planococcaceae > Bhargavaea > Bhargavaea lindanitolerans. The sequence continues at coordinate 80,887 of NZ_FTPL01000005.1, forward strand.
CCCGGATCGATTGCTTTCCTTTAATGGAAGCAGTCTATTCGGGGACCTGTTAATTTTGCGGGAACTGCCGGAAGGAGCGGATCGGAATGGACGTGAAAGTGGGCGTCATCATGGGAAGCAAAAGCGACTGGGAAACGATGAAGAAGGCATGCGACATCCTTGAGGAACTGGAAGTCGGTTATGAGAAGCGGGTCGTGTCGGCCCACCGGACACCGGATGAAATGTTCCGCTACGCCGAGGAGGCGCAGGAACGCGGCCTTGAGGTGATCATCGCAGGTGCGGGCGGCGCCGCCCATCTGCCGGGCATGGTCGCCGCCAAGACACTCGTGCCGGTCATCGGCGTGCCGGTCAAGTCACGCGCGCTGAACGGGCAGGATTCACTTCTGTCGATCGTCCAGATGCCCGGCGGTGTTCCCGTCGCGACGATGGCGATCGGCGAATCGGGTGCGACAAACGCGGGTTTGTTCGCCGCCCAGATGCTCGCTGTTCATGATGAAGTCCTTCGCGGCCGACTCGAAGAACGACGCAGCCGGCTCGCCCGTCAATCCATCGAAAGCACAGGTGATCTTTCATGACGATGATTCTCCCCGGACAGACAATCGGCATCATCGGCGGCGGCCAGCTCGGCCGCATGATGGCCCTTTCCGCAAAAGAGGCGGGCTTCCGCATCGCGGTGCTCGACCCGGCGGAAGATTCGCCGTGCGGCCAGGTGGCCGATGTGAAAATCGTCGCTGCCTATGACGATGAAGCGGCGCTTGGACGACTCGCGGAAGTGAGCGACGTCATCACGTACGAATTCGAGAACATTGACTACGAAGGGCTCAAGAAGCTCTCCGGGCAAGCCTATGTGCCGCAGGGAGCGGAACTCATCCGGATCACCCAGGACCGCATCGCCGAGAAAGCGGCCATCCGGGAAGCTGGCGCACCGGTCGCTCCTTATATAGAAGCAACGGATTTTGGGGAACTGAAATCCCGCGTCGGCGAGATCGGGTTCCCGTGTGTCGTAAAGACCGCCCGCGGCGGGTACGACGGCAAGGGCCAGGTGATTGTGAAGGAAGAGTCGGCGCTCGCCGAAGCCGAGGGGCTCTTCGCCCATTCGGCCTGCGTGGCCGAAGCGTTCGTTCCGTTTGAGAAGGAGATCTCGGTCATCGTCCAGCGCGGTACGGACGGCAGTACGGAGTGCCTGCCGGTCCAGGAGAATGTCCACAAGAACCACATTCTGCATGAGACGATCGTGCCGGCCGGAATCAGCGGCCGCACGGAAACGGCGGCCCTTGAAGCGGCCCGGCAGATCGCTGATCACCTGGAGCTTATCGGGACGCTCGCGGTCGAGATGTTCGTCCTCGAAGACGGCGGCGTCCTCATCAACGAACTCGCGCCGCGCCCGCACAATTCGGGCCACTATTCGATCGAAGCGTGCACGATCTCCCAGTTCGGCCAGCACATCCGCGCCATCTGCGGATGGCCGCTCCGCAAGCCGGAACTTGTCCGGCCGGCGGTCATGGTGAACGTGCTCGGCCAGCATGTCGAGCCGCTGCTGAAGGCGATTCCGGAAAATCCGGACTGGTCGGTCCACCTGTACGGCAAAGCCGAAGCGAAGCACAACCGCAAAATGGGCCATGTGACGATCCTATCCGAAGAGAATGAAGAGACGCTGCGCCGGGTCGCGAAGACCGGCATATGGGAAGGATGACAAGATAAATGATCGAACGCTATACACGCCCCGAAATGGGCAATGTCTGGACGGAAGAAAATAAATACAATGCCTGGCTCGACGTCGAGCTGCTCGCCTGCGAAGCCTGGGCGGAACTCGGGGACATCCCGAAGGAAGATGTGAAAAAGCTCTGGGACAACGCCTCGTTCTCGGTGGACCGCATCCAGGAGATCGAACAGGAGACGCGCCATGATGTCGTCGCCTTCACCCGTGCCGTCTCGGAGACGCTCGGCGAGGAACGCAAATGGGTCCACTACGGACTGACATCGACCGACGTGGTCGACACGGCGCTGTCGTACCTCATCAAGCAGGCGAACATGATCATCCGCAAAGACCTCAAGAACTTTATCCAGATCCTTGCCGACAAGGCAAAAGAACATAAATTCACCGTCATGATGGGCCGCACGCACGGCGTTCACGCGGAGCCGACGACGTTCGGCGTGAAGATGGCCCTCTGGCACGAAGAGATGAAGCGCAACCTCGAGCGCTTCGAAGCGGCCGCGAAGGTGATCGAGACCGGCAAGATGTCCGGCGCGGTCGGCACGTTCGCCAACATCCCGCCGTTCGTCGAGGAGTATGTGTGCAGCAAGCTTGGCCTTGCCGCCGCGCCGGTGTCGACGCAGACCCTCCAGCGCGACCGCCACGCCCAGTACATCTCGACGCTCGCCCTGATCGCCACGTCGATCGAAAAGTTTGCGATCGAGATCCGCGGCCTCCAGAAATCGGAGACGCGCGAAGTCGAGGAATTCTTCGCGAAAGGGCAGAAAGGCTCGTCCGCGATGCCGCACAAGCGCAACCCGATCGGCTCGGAGAACATGACCGGTCTGTCGCGCCTCATGCGCGGCTACATGGTCACCGCCTACGAAAACGTGCCGCTCTGGCATGAACGCGATATCTCGCACTCGAGCGCGGAACGCGTCATCATCCCGGATGCGACGATCATCATCAACTACATGCTGAACCGTTTCGGCAACATCGTGAAAAACCTGACCGTGTTCCCGGAAAACATGAAGCGCAACATGGACAAGACGCTCGGCCTCATCTACTCCCAGCGCGTCCTGCTTGCCCTGATCGACAAGGGCATGGCCAGGGAAGCCGCATACGACACGGTCCAGCCGCTCGCCATGCAGGCATGGGAAGAACAAGTCCCGTTCCGCGGACTGGTCGAAGCCGACCCGGTCATCTCCGGGAAGCTCAGCAAAGACGAACTTGACGACTGCTTCGACTACCACCACCACCTCCAGCGCATCGACGACATCTTCGACCGCTGCGGGTTGAATGACTGATTGATTGACTGAGTGTGCAGTTGATTTCCGTTGCGGACGGACGCTTTCCGCGGGCATGGCTTTAGTCTCCTCAACGCTGCGCGTCTGCGGGGCCTTCAGCTCATGCTTTTCCCGCAGGAGTCGCCGTCCTTCACTCCAATCAACCGGCTATATGTTTTAACAGTTGAGACTGCAAAGAATATTGAGTAATCGAAGCGCAGGCCGAGACTCCTGCGGGAAAGCAAGTGCGGAGAGACCCCGCAGGACGGCGAAGCCGGACGAGGAGGCTCGATGCCTTGCCCGCGGAAAGCGAGGCCCGGAGCGGAGATTACCTTCATCTGCAAGCACGCCCGGAGATATAAGATTACCCGCAATACCCGCAAACCGATTTGATTCACATGAAAGCATTAGAACCGATTGGGAGGCCAACCGAAATGACTAAAGTGAATGTGTTCGTTACGCTGCGTGAAAGTGTTCTTGACCCGCAGGGGGTCGCCGTGAAAGATGCGCTCCACTCGATGGGCTACGCCGAAGTGTCGGATGTCCGCATCGGCAAGTTTCTGGAACTGACGATCGACGAGTCGGAACGTGATCTGGACACCGCCGTCCGGGAAATGTGCGAAAAGCTCCTCGCGAACACCGTCATTGAAGACTATCGCTATGAGATCAAGGAGGAAGAGCGGGCATGAAATTTGCCGTGATCCAGTTTCCGGGCTCCAACTGCGACCTCGATATGTACCACGCCGTGAAAGACGTGCTCGGCGAAGAAGCGGAATATGTCTGGCACGATGAAGCGGACCTGTCGGGCTTCGACGGCGTCCTCGTCCCGGGCGGCTTCTCGTTCGGCGACTATCTCCGCTGCGGTGCGATTGCGCGCTTCTCGAACATCATGAAGGAAGTCGTCAAGGCGGCGGAGGCCGGCAAGCCTGTCCTCGGCGTCTGCAACGGCTTCCAGGTGCTCACCGAAGCCGGCCTCCTGCCGGGCGCGCTCCTGCGCAACCGGGACCTGAAGTTCATGTGCCGCAATGTGACCCTCAAAGTGGAAAACGCCGGAACAATGTTCACAGCCGAATATGCGGAAGGCGACGAGCTCACCATTCCGATCGCGCACGGCGAAGGGAACTACTACTGCGACGACGAGACGTACAGCAAGCTGAAGGAAAGCGGACGCATCGTCTTCACTTATTCGGGAGACAACCCGAACGGTTCGGTCGGCGACATCGCCGGCATCCTGAACGAAAAAGGCAACGTGCTCGGCATGATGCCGCACCCGGAACGCGCGGTCGAGAAACTGCTCGGCTCCGATGACGGACTCAAGATGTTCCAATCGATCGTGAAAGAGTGGAGGGAATCCCATGCCAACTATGCTTGAACCGACTGCCGAACAGATCCGTGACGAGAAGCTCTACCAGCAGATGGGCATGACCGACGAGGAATTCGCGATGGTCGAAAAGATCCTCGGACGCCTGCCGAATTATACGGAAATCGGCCTGTTCTCCGTCATGTGGTCCGAGCACTGCTCGTACAAAAACTCGAAGCCGGTCCTCCGGAAGTTCCCGACGGAAGGCCCCCAGGTGCTCCAGGGACCGGGCGAGGGTGCGGGGATCGTCGACATCGGCGACAACCAGGCCGTCGTCTTCAAGATGGAATCCCACAACCACCCGTCCGCGATCGAGCCGTATCAAGGTGCGGCAACCGGCGTCGGCGGCATCCTGCGGGACGTGTTCTCGATGGGCGCCCAGCCGATCGCGCTGCTGAACTCGCTCCGTTTCGGTGAACTCGACCATCCGCGCACGCGCTACCTGTTCGAGGAAGTCGTAGCCGGCATCGCCGGCTACGGCAACTGCATCGGCATCCCGACGGTCGGCGGGGAAGTCCAGTTCGACCCGTGCTATGCAGGGAACCCCCTCGTCAACGCGATGGCGGTCGGCCTCATCAACCACGAAGACATCCAGCGCGGCATCGCGTCGGGTGTCGGCAACACGGTCATGTATGTCGGGGCGAAGACGGGACGCGACGGCATCCACGGCGCGACATTCGCTTCCGAGGAACTGACCGAGGATTCGGACGAGAAGCGCCCGGCCGTCCAGGTCGGCGACCCATTCATGGAGAAGCTCCTCATGGACGCGTGCATCGAGCTCGTGAAATCCGATGCGCTCGTCGGCATCCAGGACATGGGCGCGGCCGGCCTCACTTCGTCTTCCGCCGAGATGGCATCGAAGGCGGGCTACGGCGTCGAGATGAACCTCGACCTGGTCCCTCAGCGCGAGACGGGCATGACGGCCTACGAGATGATGCTGTCCGAGTCACAGGAGCGGATGCTCATCGTCGTGAAAAAGGGCCGCGAAGAAGAGATCAACGAACTGTTCCATAAATATGGCCTCGATGCGGTCGCAATCGGCCGGGTCACCGACGACAAGATGCTCCGCCTGTACCATAACGGCGAAGTCGTCGCCGAAGTGCCGGCGGACGCACTCGCGGAAGAAGCGCCGGTCTACCACAAGCCGTCCGCGGAACCGCAATACTTCCGCGACTTCCAGGCAATGGCTGCAGCCGAGCCGAAAGTGGAAGACCTCGGCGGGACGCTCGTGTCCCTCCTGCAGCAGCCGACGATCGCGTCGAAGGAATGGGTGTACGACCAGTATGACCACCAGGTGCGTACGAGCACGGTCGTCAAGCCGGGTTCCGATGCGGCGGTCGTCCGGGTGCGCGGCACGGACAAAGCGCTCGCCATGACGGCGGACTGCAATTCCCGCTACATTTACCTCGATCCGGAGACGGGCGGAAAGATTGCCGTCGCGGAAGCGGCACGCAACATCGTCTGCTCCGGTGGCAAGCCGCTCGCGATCACCGACTGCCTGAACTTCGGCTCGCCGGAACGCACGGACATCTTCTGGCAGATCGAGAAGTCCGCAGACGGCATCAGCGACGCCTGCCGGGCACTCGATGCACCGGTCATCGGCGGCAACGTGTCCCTTTACAACGAACGGAGCGGCGAAGCGGTGTATCCGACGCCGACGATCGGCATGGTCGGCCTCGTGGAGAAGCTCGACCACGTCACGACCCAGCATGCGAAGGAAGCCGGAGATCAGGTTTACCTCATCGGTGAAACGCACACCGAATTCGGCGGCAGCGAACTGCAAAAATTAACCGATGGCAAGATTTCCGGCAAGTCCCCGGCGATCGACCTCGGTGTCGAGGCAGCACGCCAGGAAGCACTCCTGTCGGCGATCCGGGACGGCCTCGTCCGCTCGGCGCACGACCTGGCGGAAGGCGGATTTGCCGTCGCCCTCGCGGAAAAGCTGTTCGGAACGGAAGGACTCGGGGCGGATGTGGAAATCACCGGATCCCCGATTACGGCCCTGTTCAGCGAAACGCAGTCCCGTTTCCTCGTCACGGTGAAACCGGAAGACGCAGAGAAGTTCGGGCAGAGAGTAAAAGACGCAAAACACATCGGAACCATCACGGATGACGCCCGCCTTGTCATCAGAAGCGCGGACGCAGGCACACTCATCGAAGAAGAGATCAACCGACTCGAAACCGCCTGGAAAGGGGCCATCCCATGCTTGCTGAACTCAGCGGAATGAACGAAGAATGCGGCGTCTTTGGAATATGGGGGCATGACAATGCCGCCCAGCTCGCGTACTACGGCCTCCATGCCCTGCAGCACCGGGGGCAGGAAGGGGCCGGCATTTGCACGGTGAACGACGGCCACCTGCTCGTCGAAAAAGGGGAAGGCCTCGTCAATGATGTGTTCCAGGGGAACCGGCTGAACAAGCTGACGGGCCGCGGCGCCATCGGCCATGTCCGCTACACGACGGAAGGCGGCCGGGCATTTGAAAACATCCAGCCGCTCGTCTTCCGTTCAACGACCGGAAGCCTTGCTCTCGCCGTCAACGGCAACGTGATCAATGCCACGGAACTGAAACGCCATCTCGAGAAACAGGGGAGCATCTTCCAGACGACCTCCGACACTGAAGTGCTCGCCCACCTGATCAAGAAAAGCGGCAGCTACCCGCAGACGGAGCGCATCAAAAAGGCGCTCTCCCTCCTGCAGGGCGCGTTCGCGTTCGTCATGCTGACGGAAGATTCCCTCATCGTCGCGCAGGATCCGAGCGGCATCCGGCCGCTTTCGCTCGGCCGGCTCGGGGACTCTTGGGTCGTCGCCTCCGAAACGTCGGCATTCGACCTGATCGGGGCGGAACCGGTCCGTTCGGTCGAACCAGGCGAACTGCTCATCATCAACGACGAAGGGCTATCGAGCGAGCGGTTTGCACCGAAAGCCCGGCGCGGCATCTGCTCGATGGAATATATCTACTTCTCCCGTCCGGATTCGGACATCGACGGCATCAACATCCATATGGCCCGCAAGCGCCTCGGCAAGAAGCTCGCCCAGGAAGTGACGATCGATGCGGACGTCGTGACCGGCGTGCCGGACTCGAGCATCTCAGCCGCGATCGGCTACGCAGAGGAAAGCGGCATTCCGTATGAAATGGGCCTGATCAAGAACCGCTACGTCGGCCGGACATTCATCCAGCCGTCACAGGAACTACGTGAGCGCGGGGTCAAGATGAAGCTGTCGCCGGTCCGCCAGGTGGTCGAAGGCAAGCGCGTCGTCATGATCGACGACTCGATCGTCCGCGGCACGACGTCGAAGAAGATCGTGAAGATGCTCCGCGACGCCGGTGCCAAGGAAGTCCACGTTGCGATCAGCGCACCGCCGCTCATCGCCCCGTGCTTCTACGGCGTCGACATCAGCACCGATTCCGAACTGATCGCGACCGGCCGTTCGATCGATGAGATCCGGGAACTGATCGGGGCCGACTCGCTGTCGTTCCTGTCGACCGAAGGACTCGTCGAAGCGGTCGGCCGCCCGGACACCGATCCGGACTGCGGCCACTGCCTCGGCTGCTTCACCGGCAAGTATCCGACCGACATCTACGCGGACACGAAGCTGCCGCATGAAAAGGAACTCGTCTAAGGGGGACCCTCAACCATGTCAAAAGCATATGAACAGGCCGGCGTGAACATCGAGGCCGGGTACGAATCGGTCGAACGCATGAAGTCGCATGTTGCGCGCACCGAACGGAAAGGCGTCATGGGGGCGTTCGGCGGATTCGGCGGAATGTTCGACCTGTCGCAGCTCGGCCTGAAAGAGCCGGTCCTCGTATCGGGGACGGACGGCGTCGGCACGAAGCTCAAAGTCGCCTTCATGGCGGACCGGCATGACACGATCGGCATCGACTGCGTCGCGATGTGCGTGAACGACATCGTCGCCCAAGGTGCGGAGCCGCTGTACTTCCTCGATTATGTCGCACTCGGGAAAGCGGTCCCGGCACGCGTCGAGGCGATCGTCAAAGGCGTCGCCGACGGCTGCGTCCAGGCGGGCGCCGCACTGATCGGCGGCGAAACGGCCGAAATGCCGGGCTTGTATGAAGAGGACGAATACGACCTCGCCGGTTTTGCAGTCGGTGCGGCCGAGAAGAAGGACATCGTGACCGGAGGGGCGATCCGCGAAGGCGATGTGCTCGTCGGCCTCACCTCCAGCGGGATCCACTCGAACGGCTACTCCCTCGTCCGCAAGATCGTCTTTGAACAGGAAGGCTACCGTCCCGACGAGCGCATCGCAGGCTACGAGGAACTCGGAACGGCGGCGGAAGCCCTGCTCGTCCCGACGAAAATCTACGCCAAGCCGGTCTTGGAGATCAGTCGGAAACTCGACGTCCACGGCATGGCGCATGTGACGGGCGGCGGATTCTATGAAAATGTGCCCCGCATGCTCCCGGAAGGTCTGGCTGCGGAGATCGACCTCGGATCCTGGCCGGTGCTTCCGGTGTTCCGGATGCTGAAGGAGAAAGGCCGGCTTGCCGACCGCGACCTGTACAGCGTGTTCAACATGGGCATCGGGTTCATCATGGCCCTGCCGGAAGCGGATGCGAAGGAAGCCGTCCGCCTGGCTGCGGAACACGGTGAAGACGCGTCGATCATCGGCCGCGTCGTCCGTGGTGAAGGCGTGGTCTTCAACGGAGCACATGACGGGACGCTCAACCCCGAAGGGAGCGGGGAGGCATGAGCCGAAAGCCCCGCATCGCGGTGTTCGCCTCCGGCAGCGGATCGAACTTCGAGGCGATTGCAGAAGCGGTCCGAACAGGCGAGCTCGACGCCGAAATCCCGATCCTGCTCACCGACAAACCGCTGGCGGCCGTGATCACGCGTGCCGAACGGCTCGGCATCCCGGCCGCAGCCGTCAATCCGAAGGCGTTCCCGGACAAGGCTGCGTACGAACAGACCATCCTTGCCCGGCTCCGTGACGAGGAGATCGACTGGATCATCCTCGCCGGCTACATGCGCCTCATCGGCCCGACGCTGCTCGAGGCGTACCCGAACCGGATCGTCAATATCCATCCGTCGCTCCTCCCGGCATTCCCGGGCAAGGATGCGGTCGGCCAGGCTTTGAATGCCGGGGCAGAGACGACCGGCGTCACCGTCCACTTTGTCGATGAAGGCATGGACACCGGCCCGGTCATCCTGCAGCGGGAAGTCCCGGTCGTCCCGGGCAACCGCGAGCTGACCGAAGCCGCCATCCACGAAGTCGAGCATGTCCTGTACAAGGAAGCTCTGCAGAAACTATTGGCGGAGGAACAGACCCGGGTCTGACCGGCTGTTCGCACCCCGCACTTGTCATCATTCCCAGTACGCCGGCCCGATCAGACCGCCGGCGTTCTGCGTTTATTTTCCCCATACATAAGGAGGCCCTACCCGTGAAAAAGAGAGCACTGCTCAGCGTATCGGACAAGACCGGCATTCTGGAGTTCGCAAAAGAACTGGAATCGCTCGGCTACGAGATCCTGTCGACCGGCGGGACGATGAACCATCTGAAGGAAAACGGCGTTGCCGTCACGGCAGTCGATGAAGTCACCGGCTTCCCGGAAATCCTCGGCGGCCGTGTGAAAACGCTCCATCCGTTCGTCCACGGCGGCCTGCTCGCCAAGCATGACGATCCGGATCATCAGGCCCAGCTGGAAGAGCACGGCATCCTTCCGATCCACATCGTCTGCGTGAACCTGTATCCGTTCAAGGCGACGATCTCAAAGCCGGACGTCACGGTCGAAGACGCCATCGAGAACATCGACATCGGCGGCCCGACGATGCTGCGCGCTTCCGCGAAGAACCACCGGTATCTCACGGTGCTCGTCGATTCCGCAGACTACCCGTCCGTTCTGGAAGAGCTGAAAGGGGAAGGAGAGACGACGCCTGAAACGCGCCGCCGCCTTGCCGCAAAAGTGTTCCGCCATACGGCCGCCTACGATGCGCTCATCTCGGGTTATCTGACCGATCTCGCCGGCGAGGAATTCCCGGAGAGCGTCACGCAGACGTTCGAGCTGAAGCAGCCGCTCCGCTACGGAGAGAACCCGCACCAGAAAGCGGCGTTCTACAGCAAGCCGCTCGGCGGCGAGTTCTCGATCGCCCGCGCGGAGCAGCTCCACGGGAAGGAACTTTCCTACAACAACATCCAGGATGCGAACGCCGCAATCGGCATCGTCCGCGAGTTCGGCGATCCGGCGGCCGTCGCGGTCAAGCATATGAACCCGTGCGGCGTCGGCACGGCGGCCACGCTCTCCGATGCGTTCAAGGCCGCATATGAAGCTGACCCGGTCTCGATCTTCGGCGGCATCATCGCCCTCAACCGGGAAGTGGACGCCGCCACGGCCGGGCAGCTCGCCGGCATCTTCCTGGAAATCATCATCGCGCCGGGCTACACGGACGAGGCGCTTGAAATCCTCACGAAGAAAAAGAACATCCGCCTGCTGAAGCTCGGCGGCTCGGAAGGCAAGCGCGACGAGTGGACATCTGTCACCGTCGAAGGCGGACTCCTCATGCAGAAACCGGATACGGCTTCTCTGGACGATGCGGAAGTACGTGTCGCCACGAAGCGCGAGCCGACGGCAGAAGAGTGGGAAGCGCTCAAGCTGGGCTGGAAAGTCGTCAAGCATGTAAAGTCGAACGCGATCGTCGTTTCGGACGCCCACCGCACGCTCGGCGTCGGCGCCGGCCAGATGAACCGCGTCGGCGCGGCGAAAATCGCCCTCGAGCAGGCCGGTGAACGTGCGAATGGTGCCGCCCTCGCATCGGATGCGTTTTTCCCGATGGACGACACCGTCGAAGCCGCCGCCAAAGCCGGCATCACGGCGATCATCCAGCCCGGCGGCTCGAAAAAAGACGAAGACTCGATCAAGAAAGCCGACGAATACGGCATTGCGATGGTCTTCACGGGCATCCGTCACTTCAAACATTGATCGGGATTTGCCGAATGTTAAGCAACGGGCGCTGAGTGTTAAGCAAATGCGGTTGAATGTTAAGCAAACGGCTGTGAGTGTTAAGCAAAGGCCTCCGAGTGTTAAGCAAACAGGGTCATAACCCACCATCACAGAAAACAACCTGCCGGAAAGCAGGTTGTTTTCGCAAGGAGTGGAAAAATGGACGTTCTCGTAATCGGAAGCGGCGGCCGGGAGCATGCGCTCGTGCGGCAGTTCGCCAAATCTCCGTCGGTCGGCAAAGTATATGTGGCACCCGGAAACGACGGCATGAGAAATGACGCCGAACTCGTGCCGATCGGCGTCATGGAGTTCGACAAACTCTCGGACTTCGCCAAAGATCATCAAGTCGGACTCACATTCGTCGGGCCGGAGCAGCCGCTCGCCGGCGGCATCGTCGATCACTTCAAAGAACAGGGCCTCCGCGTGTTCGGACCTGACCGAGCGGCCGCGCAGCTGGAAGGATCGAAGGCATTCGCCAAAGAACTGATGAAGAAATACGGCATCCCGACGGCCAAGTACGAAACGTTCACCGACGCGGACGAAGCCAAGGCATACATCCGCGATGAAGGCGCACCGATCGTCATCAAGGCGGACGGACTCGCTGCCGGAAAAGGCGTCGTCGTCGCCATGACGCTCGACGAGGCGCTCGAAGCGGTCGACGACATGATCGGCAACCGCAAATTCGGCGATTCGTCCGCCCGGGTCGTCATCGAGGAATTCCTCGACGGGGAAGAGTTCAGCTTCATGTCATTCGTGCACGGCGGCCGGATCTTCCCGATGCCGCTGTCGCAGGATCACAAGCGGGCATTCGACGGGGATGAAGGGCCGAACACGGGCGGCATGGGCGCCTACTCGCCGGTCCCGCATATCCCGCAGGAAGCGGTACGCACCGCATATGACCAGATCGTCGAACGCACCGTCCGGGCGATGGAATCGGAAGGCACGCCGTTCACTGGCATCCTGTACGCCGGCCTCATCCTTACCGAAGACGGACCGAAAACGATTGAATTCAATGCGCGCTTCGGCGACCCGGAAACCCAGGTCGTCCTGCCGCAGCTCAAATCGGACCTCGCTGAATTCCTCGCCGGACTGCTGGATGGCAATCCGGCAGAACCGGAGTGGGAGGAAGGCGCCTGCCTCGGCGTCGTCATCGCCGCGGACGGCTATCCCGGAGACGTGCAGAAAGGCTCTCTTCTTCCGGAACTGAACCGCCTTGAAGAAGCGGGACTCGACGTGTTCCACGCCGGAACAAAAGCTGAAGGCGCCCGCTTCGCCGGCAGCGGGGGCCGCGTGATCCTCGTGTCCGCCACTGCGGAGTCGCTGCAAGAAGCAGGCAAAAAAGCATACGCCGCACTCGACTCGGTGGAATGGCCGGGGTTCTTCTACCGGTCCGACATCGGCCGGCGTGCGATGGATTGAGAACCGCGATTCGCTTATTCTGATCGCCGATTGCACACCAAATTGAGCACAAGAAGCAATGCTGTTCACCGGCGCTTCTTGTGCTTTTAACGTCATGGGCAAAGATGGCCGTCCGGGCCGGCTGCAGAAAAGCCAGGCGGCTTCAAAAACGAACAGTCAGGAGTCATGGAAAATGAATTTTGTATTTGATTTGGACGGAACAATTTGTTTTAAGGGGCAGCCCGTATCAGACAAAATCCTCGATGCCCTTGCAGAACTTACGGAAAAGGGGCATCAGGTGATCTTCGCATCTGCCCGGCCGATCCGGGACATGCTTCCGGTCCTGCGCGGGGATTTTCATCGCCATGTCCTGATTGGAGGCAACGGGTCGCTGATCTCAGACCGGGGAGAGATCGTTCATTCGGCAGCGTTCTCACCCGAAGAATTCATTGAGATCACACGGCTGATTGATGAATTCGAGGCCACCTTCCTGATCGACGGGGATTGGGACTATGCCTACACCGGCCCTGCAGATCATCCGATCTTACAGAATGTGGATCCTGCAAAACTGGCTGAACGGGTGGCACTGGATACCTTGGCTTCGGTTGTCAAAGTATTGATTCTGACTTCAAGGGATCATGGGCAACTGGCTGAACGATTGACCCAACTCGACGTGTATGTGAACAGGCACGGCAATGAGGAGGTGCTGGACATAAGCCCGAAAGGCATCCATAAATGGAGTGCGCTCAAGACGCTCGGAATCGAGAAGGAAGGGTATGTGGCATTTGGCAATGATGCAAATGATATCACGATGTTCGAAAATGCAGTCCACACCGTGATGATCGGCCATCACGATCAGCTTGCACCTCTTGCCAAAGAGTCCGTTATCGGGGAGGGGGAATTGGAGCAGAAAATCGCGGAAAAGATCAGGGAAGTGGCTGAGGGGCATTCCTCTGCAGACCGGCCGGTCATCGTATGAGGTCAGGATGCGGGAAACCGCAATTGGATGGTGAATTAATAAAGTCCGGATGCGGATCCGGACTTTTGATCGTTTTTCGGGACGCGGTCAACCGCCGGTCAACCTGAACGGATTCCGCCATTCCATAAGCACCGCGTGGTCGGCGGATTCTTCGTCTTCCAGATAATCGGCGACAACCCGGAGAGGGGTCCGGCCGCTTTTCAGCATGAAGGTGATGACCGGGTCCTGACGAGTCCCGGCGAGCACCTGCCGGATGTATTCGTCGGGGGCGGCTTCGTGGGCGCATGCCGCATAGCCGGACATGCGCCCTCCGCCGAGCAGGCGGTCCATCCCGTCTGCGACGACGCGCTCGTACAGGCTATGAAGGAGCAGGCGGCCGATCTGCATCCGGCGGAAGGCGGGGCGCACGCTGATGTCGACGACGTAGAGCGTGTTGCCGTCCGGCACGTGCGTATGGATGAACCCGCCGCCGGTCACGTCTTCCCAGCAGTGATCCGGATCGTCCTCTTGGAAATGAATCCGGAGCGACGTGACCGAGCCTGCGAGTTCACCGTCCACTTCGGCGCACAGTGCGCCCTCCGGATAATGCCGGATGTGGCTCTCCAGTTGTTCCATCGACCAAAGCAGTTCTTCGGGAAACGGCGGCGGGAAACATTCGCGCTGGATGTCGATGAGCCCATCGAAATCTTCTTCCTTGTAGAGCCGGATCACAGCGGGGAGCGGCCGGTGCCCGCTGAACACGAACTGATCCTTCCGGTAGACCATGCTGAAATCCTCCCGTCATTTGTTTTAAATATTCTAACATATGGATGCGGGATATGATAAAATGAGGGAAAGGAGCGGGGACGATAATGGGCCTCAGCTTCCGCATCCCGAGAGTCGGCTATATTCATACAATCCGAACCCGTGCCGTGCTCTCCGTGATGGCTGCCTGGGCTCGCTTTTGCCGGACCGGCGGGCGCACACGAAACCGGACGGCCAGGCCGTCCGGTAAAGGGTTGTCTGATTCAGATCGATTGCATCGGGTCATTTTTCTTGGCGGATGAAGAATCGTTTTTGCCGGAGCCCTGTCCCTGCTTCCCGCTTTGTCCAGAATTGGAGGATTGAGCGGAATTGGAGTTTTGACCGGACTTGGAGCTCTGTCCGGAATTGGAGGGTTGGCCGGATTGGGCGTTTTGTCCCGAGTTGCTGCCGGTCTGACTTGGTTTCGAGCCCTGATTCGGGTTGGAACCTTGGCCGGAACCTTGGCCCGACGCTCCGTCGTTGCCGCCCTGCAGGAATGCCTGGATGATCGAGCCGGTGTCGCCGGAAGAGGACCCGCTGCCCGAGCCGTCCGCCGGAGACACTTTCGGGAGGGTGCCGCCGCTCACGTTCGGCTGCATGAGGGACTCGGCACCGCCGTTCATCATTTCCTTCATCGGGCAGTAGCGGGCGACGCCTTCCGCCGCTTTGCAGGCGCCGAACAGGACGAGAAGCGGTCCGGCCATTTCATCCGGCTTGCGGATCATGCGCACGGTGCCCCAGGCGAGCATTGCCATGCCCGATCCGAACCGCATGTAAGCACTTTTTGTGCCGATGTTGATTGTCTGATCGTTCATCATTCATTCAACCTTTCCGTACGCGCAGCCAGGCAGCGCGTCTTTTTTTCGCTTTCACACTGTGATAAGATAAAGCAAGCAGAGAGACAGGGGGGACGAACGTTGGCTCATTCTTCATGGAAAATCCACGAGCTCCGGAAACAGGCCGCGGTCATCGACGGCAAGCGGGCGCCGGAGCTCGTCATTCATAACGCGACGTACCTCCACGGGGTCCTGAAAAAATGGATCGGAGGGAACATCTGGATCTCCGGTGACCGGATCGTCTATGCCGGGCCGGACATGCCGAAAAACACCGACGGCACGGAGTTCATGGATGCCGCGGGCAAGGTGATCGTGCCGGGCTATATCGAGCCGCATGTCCACCCGTATCAGCTTTATAATCCCCTCAAGTTTGCCGATTATGCATCGAGGCGGGGAACGACGACCTTCATCTCTGACAACAGCGTGCTGTTTTTGTCGATGGAAAACTGGAAAGCGTTTGCAATCCTCGATCAGCTCAAGGAATTGCCGTTTTCATTTTACTGGTGGTCGAGGTTCGACTCGCAGACGCAGCTTGACCGGGAGGAAGAGCTGTACACCCACCAGTCGGTCGGGGAATGGATCGCCCGTCCGGACGTGCTCATGGGCGGAGAGCTGACGGCGTGGCCGCGGCTGGTCGCGGGCGACGACCAGATGCTGCTCTGGATGCAGCAGGCCAGAGATGCCGGCATGAAAGTGGAAGGCCATTTTCCGGGAGCCTCGGGCCGGACGCTTGCAAGGCTGAAGCTGCTCGGCGCCGACGGGGACCACGAGGCGATGACGATCGACGAAGTGGAAAACCGGCTGCTCCACGGCTATGCGGTGACGCTCCGTCACTCGTCGATCCGTCCGGATTTGCCGGACCTGCTGAAGGGCGTCCTCGAACGGAAACTCGACGTGTTTGATCAGCTCATGATGACGACCGACGGCTCGACGCCTTCGTTTCATGAAGACGGCGTCATGGACAAATGCATCCGGGTGGCGCTCGAAGCCGGTGTGAAACCGGAAGACGCCTATGCGATGGCTACATATAATATTGCCCGGTATTACGACATGGATGACCTGCACGGACTCATTGCGACCGGCCGGTATGCGAATTTGAATTTCCTCGAGAGCATCGACAACCCGGTGCCGACGGATGTCCTTTCAAAGGGAGTCTGGCTGCGCCGCGACGGGAAAGACACCGAACCGTTCAAGGACATTGACTGGTCGTGGCTCGGCGGATTCGATGTGCCGTACGAGCTGGATGACGGCGACTTCCAGTTCTCCTTCCCGTTCGGGATCGAGATGGTGAACGACGTGATCACGAAGCCGTACAGCGTCGATGTCGACCCGTCCGACCAGCGGCTGCCGTCCGGTCAGGACCAGAGCTTCCTCATCCTGATCGACCGCGCGGGGAAATGGCGTGTGAACACGCTCATCAAAGGATTTGCGGACGAGGTGCAGGGATTCGCCTCCTCTTATTCCAGCACCGGCGACATCATCATGATCGGGAAAAATTCGGCCGACATGAAGCTTGCGTTCGACCGGATGAAGGAGATCGGCGGCGGGCTCGTGCTCGCGGAAGGCGGCGAAGTCGTCTCGGAACTCCCGCTCGGACTGGCCGGCGTCATGTCGGACAAGCCGATGGAAGCGCTCATGGAAGACGAAAAGACGATCAAGGCCGAGCTCCGTGCACGCGGCTACAAGCATGGCGACGCCGTCTACACGCTCCTGTTCCTCATGTCGACGCATCTGCCGTACGTGCGGATCACCCAAAAAGGGATCTATGACGTCATGAACCGGAAAGTGCTGTTCCCGGCGCTCATGCGCTGACTCGGACGTGACATAGACTGGATAGAGAGTGAATGGTTTAGGGGGAATTTGAGTAGATGAAGAAAGGTTGGATGCCGGCTTTGGCCGTGATTTGCCTTCTGGCGGGGTGCCAGGACAAAGACGGACCGGAGACGGCGGAACCCGGAGACGACGGGACCGTGACGACGGGGGCTCCCGCGGAAAATTCATATACAGCGCCGTATACGGGGCTCGGCATGGCGGAAGCGCCCGACATGAGGCCGGTGCTCGTGACGGTCAACAATCATCCAAAGGCCCGGCCGCAGTCGGGGCTGTCCGGAGCGGATATCGTCTATGAAATGCTGGCAGAAGGGGAGATCACCCGGCTGCTCGCACTGTATCAATCGGAACTGCCCGACCGGATCGGTCCGGTCCGGAGTGCACGGGACTACTTCGTCGATCTGGCAGCCGCGCATGATGCGCTCTACATCGCGCACGGCTACAGTCCGGATGCCCAGACGATGCTGGAATCGGGAGCGGTCGACCATCTCAACGGCATGAAGTACGACGGTTCGCTGTTCAAGCGTTCGTCTGACCGGGTGGCTCCGCACAATTCCTACATTTCCGGCGATGCCATCCTGAAGGGCGCAGATCAAAACGGATTCCGGATGAACGGACCGGCGGACCCGGATTGGCGGTTTGACGAGGAATTGCCGGACGCGGCCGAAAATGCGGCCACGATCGAAATCTCGTACGGCCGCAACCAGGCATTCGAAAGCCGGTACACATACGATCCGGCCGAAGGAACGTATGCCCGGTCGTCCGGGGGCGAGGCGACAGCGGACGCCGAAACGGGGGAGGAACTTGCCCTGTCGAACATCCTCGTCCTGGAAGCCCCACACCGGATCATCGATGAAAAGGGACGGCGGGCCATCGACTTCGGCACCGGCGGAGCGGCCTACGTATTCCGTGACGGCTTGTTCCAAAAGGCCGAGTGGAAGAGCCTCGGCGGCGTTCCGACTGTCATGGACGGCAGCAAGCCGTTCCCGCTCGCACCAGGAAAGACGTGGATCCACGTCGTGCCGGACTCGCCGGGCCTGTCCGGCAGCGTCGGCTACACAGAGTAACAGTATTTGAAATAGACATAAAGGAGGGGCCGCCCGTGGCACTCGATAAACTGCGCGGACCACAGACCGATGCACTGTTTGAAGCCATCCTGGAGCTCCGCGATCTCGATGAATGCTACCGGTTCTTCGACGACCTTGCGACAATCAGCGAGATCCAGTCGCTGTCCCAGCGGCTCAACGTTGCCCGCATGCTCAAAAAAGGCTACACCTATGAAAACATCAAGAATGAAACCGGCGCCTCCACTGCCACCATCTCCCGCGTGCGCCGCTGCTTCGACTACGGTTCCGGCGGCTACAACGAGATCCTGAGCCGGATGGGAGAGGAGGACGGGGAATGAAATCCCCCGCCGCCCAGAGGCTGTCAGAAGTCATGAAGAATTTCCCGGGAGTCAGGCTGCTCCCGGGTTTTCACGTTCACTGGCGGGAAACGGTCCACGTTCCGCTCAATGAAGGACTGGACCCGTTGGGAGCGGATGGCAGGCTCGCTCCCGGATACTTCGAAGAAGTGGCCCGCCGGGCGTTCGTGTTGCTCAGCAGGCAGACGGACGCGGACGATGAACTGATCCTCGTCATGAACGGCTATCCGGCCAGGCCCGGCGTGATTGGAAAATACCTGAAACACCCGAAATTGAAATACCGGATGGATTCGGGACGGGAAATCTGGCATGACGGCGAAGAACGCATCCCGGTTTGCCGGCTCATCCTCCCATGCAGGAAGGGGGATGTACGGTGGCGCCCGCTTCTGTGCGCCATCTCCGGCCGGGACTTCGCGGGACAACCCCGTCTCCGGCACGCCGGCAGCCTGTATCCGCCGGATGTGTTCGTCGTGAACGAAACGAAACGGTCGATTTTTCATATGTACGACGACCGGGGCGTCGACCTGTTCAAGCAAAGCACGGAATGACAGGATTCAGCGGTGAAGCGCGGATAAGATGTAAACAAGGGGTGACGGACATGACGTGGGTCGGATCTTTACAGGCCGCAATCGATTATATGGAAGACCATTTGCTCGATGATCCTTCGATGGAGGAGATCGCGCAGCAGGCGAACTTTTCGGCGTTTCACTTCCAGCGTACATTTGCGATCTTGACCGAGATGTCGGTCGGTGAGTATTTGAGGCGCCGCCGCCTGACATTGGCTGCGCAAGAGCTGACGAGTTCAGACACGAAAATTATCGATCTTGCCTACAAGTATGGGTACGAAACCCCCGAGGCTTTCTCAAAAGCGTTCCGCCGGCAACACGGGGTCACCCCGTCGGAAGCACGGAAGTTTATGGGGAAGCTGACATCTTATCAACGCCTGGTCGTCCAGGTGAATCTGAAAGGGGCAGAACCGTTGAATTACAAGATTGTCGATCGTGATGCTTTTGAGGTAGCCGGGGTGAAGCGGGAATTTTCACTGGTCAATGAACAGAACCTTGCCGGCATCCCGAAAATGTGGGATGAGGTCAATGCAGACGGAACCGACGAATTATTGTTCAAGCTGAACAATGGCCCGATCAAGGGAGTGCTGGGGGTATGCGTCGGCAAAACTGCCAGCGCCATTGACTATTGGATCGGCACGGCGTACGAGGGGGAGCGCGTCGACGGATTGTCCGTACTGGAGATCCCCGCATCCAGATGGGCGGTATTCGAGGTCCACGGACCGATGCCGGATGCCATGCAAAAGGTGTGGAAGCAAATCTTCTCCGAATGGTTCCCCTCGAGCGGCTATGCGCATGCAGGAACACCGGAGCTGGAAGTTTATTCAGATGAAGATCCATCGAGCCCGGACCTGTATTCGGAAATCTGGATCCCGATTAAATAAGATTGCGGAAATGCGGCGGATGAGTAAATCCGCTTGGACTGCAGGCAAAGTGAGGCCCTTCCTCCTTGTCTGCAGTTTTTTGTTTGGGAGCCGATCGGGGCCGGCAGTCCGAGGCCTTGCGCGCCAATCCGCCGGCAGCACATTGAAGGGGATTCTCTTATATAATTGGATTTATAGATAAGCGGATGAGGATGCAGGCAGCGGCCCGCTGGAAAAGGAGACGTGAATATGGACATCAAGCGTTATTTGGCACGGATCGGTGTGGAAGACACCGGTAAAGCCGATCTGGAACTGCTCGGTCGGCTGCAGGAACAGCACATGCTTCACATTCCGTTTGAGAACCTGGACGTCATGCGCAAGGTCCCGATCGGACTGGATCCGGCCGGCTATTACGAAAAGGTGGTAGAACATCACCGCGGCGGATTTTGCTACGAACTGAACGGCCTGTTCAACTGGCTGCTGGGCGAGCTCGGCTACAACACGCGTCTGATCGCGGCGACCGTCCTGAGGCCTGACGGTACGTGGGCAATGGAAAAAAGCCATGCAGCGCAGATTGTGGAGCTGGATCAGCCGTACCTCGTGGATGTCGGATTCGGCGACTCCGCACGGGTACCGATTTCGCTGACCGGTGAAGCGAAAGAAGATGTCAGCGGAGTCTACCGTGCCGTGGAAGTGGAAGAGGGAACCTACGAACTGCAGCGGAAAGGGGAAGGCGGCTGGCATGCGCTGCTCAAGTTTGACCTGACGCCGAGGAAGCTGGACGAGTTCGAAGAAGCCTGTGGGTTCAACCAGACTTCCCCGGAATCGAACTTCACACAGAAACAGATCGCCACGATTGCCGTGCCGGACGGCCGGATCACGCTGTCGGATGACAAACTGACGATCACGCGGAACGGGGAAAAGGAAAGCAGAGACATTGAGGACGGTGAGAAAACAGCCATTCTTGAACAGCACTTCGGCATTCGGCTTCACTCATAGAGAGTATTAAAAACGCCGGCGCAATGCCGGTGTTTTTTATTGTCTGAACGGGATCGATTGGACCAAAAGCCCGTGAATCGGGAAAACTCACCTCACTCAAGCTGAAACTCTCCTCACTCGTGGTCAAACTCTCCTCACTCAAGACGAAACTCTCCTCACTCGGCCCCAAACTCTCCTCACTCGCAACTTTTCAGGGTATCTTTGCCCTTGGGAGGAAGTCCCGTCGGCCGCGTCCCTTTTGAGCGGCCGGAGCGGCCGTTTTTTTGTTATAATGGAGGGACGCAAACAAAGACAGGTGGGTGCAAGATGAAGGACTTTCTGGAATGGCGGCATGCGTTCAAGCTGGACCCTGCCAAGGAGTTGGATGATGAGGCGCTGGAGCGGGTGTGCGAGTCGGGGACGGACGGGATCATCGTCGGGGGAACCGACGGGGTCACGCTCGACAATGTCCTCGCCATCCTCATGCGCATCCGGCGTTTTTCGGTGCCGGTCATGCTGGAGGTGTCGGACCCCGATGCGATCACGCCGGGCTTCGACGGCTTTCTCATCCCGTCCGTGCTGAACACAAATGATGCCAGGTGGATCAAGGGCCATCAGCATGCGGCGATCCGGGAGTTCGGGGAACTGATGGATTTTGAAGAGGTCATCCCGGAAGGCTATGTCATCCTCAACCCGGACTGCAAGGCGGCGAAGCTCACCGGGGCGGACGCCGCGATCGACGAAGAAGACATCCTTGCCTATGCGCGGATGGTGGAGCATTTCTTCCGCCTGCCCGTCCTGTATCTGGAGTACAGCGGTACATACGGAGACCCGGAAACTGTCCGCGCGGCAGCCGGTGTCCTCCATCAGACCCGCCTCGTCTATGGCGGGGGGATCCGAGGTCCGGAACAGGCCGCCGAAATGGCCGCACACGCCGACCTCATCGTCGTCGGAAACGCCCTCTACGACAACCTTGCCGCCGCCCTTAAAACCGTGCGTGCGGTGAAAGAAACCGATAAAATGACCTGACTTGAATGATAACGGTCTGATTTGATTGATATAGGGTGAATGATTGACTTTGAAAGTTGATCGGAGTGCAGGGCACGAGACTCCTGCGGGAAAAGCATGAGCTGAAGGCCCCGCAGAGCGAAGCTCGAGGAGACTGAAGCCATGCCCGCGGAAAGCGAGTGCCAGGCACGCAGATCAACACGCTCTCCATTACCATTCACCAGCCACGAACGAAAGGAGCCAACATGGAAACCATTTCAAATAATCTTCTCAACGGCATGAACCCGGAACAGGCGAAAGCCGTCCGGACGACGGAGGGCCCGCTGCTCATCATGGCCGGCGCCGGATCCGGAAAGACACGCGTCCTGACGCACCGGATCGCTTACCTCATCGTCGAAAAGCAGGTATATCCGTCGAAGATCCTCGCCATCACATTCACGAACAAGGCCGCGCGCGAGATGCGCGACCGGATCGACGGGCTGCTCGGGCCGGGGACCGGCGAGCGGATGTGGGTATCCACGTTCCACTCGATGTGCGTACGCATCCTGCGCCGCGACATCGACCGGATCGGCTTCTCGAAGACATTCTCGATCCTCGATGGCTCCGACCAGCTCACGGTCGTCAAGAATGTCCTGAAGGAACTGAACCTCGATCCGAAGCAATACGACCCGCGCTCGCTCCTGAACGCCATCTCCAATGCGAAGAACGAATGCATCGACGCCAAGTCGTTCGCGGAAACGGTGAACCCGTTCAATCCGATGGAGAAGATCGTCTCAGACGTCTACCAGGCCTACGAGAGGCGGCTCCGGAAAAACCAGTCGCTCGACTTTGACGACCTCATCATGGTGACGCTCAAGCTGTTCGAGCAGGTCCCGGAAGTGCTTGAATTCTATCAGAACAAATTCCAATACATCCACGTCGACGAGTACCAGGATACGAACAATGCGCAGTACCGCCTCGTCAACATGCTGGCGGGCAAGTTCAAGAACCTGTGCGTCGTCGGCGACTCCGACCAGTCGATCTACCGCTGGCGGGGCGCGGACATCCAGAACATCCTGTCCTTCGAGAAGGACTACCCGGATGCGGAAGTCATCCTGCTCGAGCAGAACTACCGCTCCACGCAGCGGATCCTGAAAGCCGCGAACGACGTCATCAAGAACAATGCGAGCCGCTACGAGAAGAACCTCCGCACCGACAACAGCGAGGGCGAGCACATCTATGTCTACAAGGCATCCGACGAGAAGGACGAGTCCCAGTTCGTCGTCTCGAAGATCCTGGAGCTCATGAAGACGGAAAACCGCAAGCTGTCCGATTTTGCGATCCTCTACCGGACGAACGCCCAGTCGCGGATGATGGAGGAATACCTCGTCAAGTCGAACCTCGAGTACACGATCGTCGGCGGCACGAAGTTCTATGACCGGAAAGAGATAAAGGACCTCCTGGCCTACCTCCGGCTCATTTCAAACAACGACGACGACTTGTCGCTTGCCCGGATCATCAACGAACCGAAGCGCAGCATCGGGGCGACCACATTCGAGAAGATCGCCTCCCATGCGATCATCAACGACATGTCGGTCTTTGAGGCATTGAAAGAGATTGACTTCATCCAGGGGCTCACCCCGCGGGCGATCAACCAGGCGGCCGCTTTCCGTGACCTCATCTCCGGGTTCACCCGGATGCAGGAGTATCTGAGCGTCACCGAACTCGTCGGGGAAGTGCTCGACAAGTCGGGCTACCGCGACATGCTCCGCAACGAAAAGTCGATCGAGTCGGAGAGCCGGCTGGAGAACATCGAGGAATTCCTGTCCGTCACGGAAGCGTTCGAGAAGCGTGCGGAAGAAGAGGAGGGGGACAAGTCCCTTGTCGCCTTCCTCACCGACCTGGCGCTCATCGCCGACATCGACTCGCTCGACAAGGAAGAGAACGCCTCGTCCGAACAGGTCGTCCTCATGACGATGCACTCGGCGAAGGGGCTTGAATTCCCGGTCGTCTTCATCATCGGGATGGAGGAGAACGTCTTCCCGCACTCCCGGTCGATCGGCGACGAAGAAGAGATGGAGGAAGAACGCCGCCTCGCGTACGTCGGCATCACGCGTGCCGAGGAAAAGCTGTTCCTGACGAGCGCACAGTATCGCACGCTGTACGGACGGACAAACTATAACAGCCCGTCCCGCTTCATTTCCGAGATTTCGGATGACGTGACTCAGTTTATCGGATCCGGCGGCTCCGCTTCCGACTCCGGCCGCACGCCGATCTCCGGCGGCTTCGGCAGCCGGCGCCAGGCCCGCCCGGCGGTCAAGCGCCCGGCCCAGCAGACGACCGGTGGAGAATCCGTGGGCTGGAAGGCCGGCGACAAAGCGAAGCACAAGAAATGGGGCGAAGGCATGGTCGTCAGCGTCCGCGGCGAAGGGGAAAACAAGGAACTCGACATCGCCTTCCCGGAACCCGTCGGCATCAAGCGCCTCCTCGCCAAATTCGCCCCGATCGAAAAAGCCTGACCGTTCGGTGGGGCAAGTTGCGGTGATCCGGTTCACTGTCAGTCAAACTGGACTGAAAAGAAGTCACTCACTATGTGTCTGATTGAAGTGAAGGGCACGAGACTCCTGCGGGAATAGCATGAGCCGAAGACCCCGCAGCGGCGCAGCGGCGGGGAGGCTAAGGCCATGCCCGCGGAAAGCGAGCGACCGGTACGGAAATCACTGATTTAATTATTCATTTCTGCCGGAATTGGCACACCAAATAGCGACCGATCCGGAGGGATCCGAATGGAAGATAAACTTGCACTGGAACAGCGCGTCAAGGAACTGCATAAGCTCCTGAACGAATACGGGCACGCGTACTACGTGCTCGACCGGCCGATCGTGCCGGACTCCGAATATGACGCGCGCCTGAAAGAACTGATTGGGATCGAGGAGGCTCATCCCGACCTCATCATGCCGGACTCCCCGACGCAGCGGGTCGGCGGGGAAGTGCTCCCCGGATTCAGCCAAGTCGTCCACGACACGCCGATGCTCAGCCTTTCGAACGTCTTCAATGAAGAAGACATCCGGGAATTCGACCGACGCGTGCGTGCAGATGCCGGAGATGTCCGGTATGTGTGCGAACTGAAGATCGACGGTCTCGCGATTTCATTGAAATACGAACAGGGCCGGTTCGTGCAGGGCTCGACGCGCGGCGACGGGACCGTCGGCGAGGACATCACGATGAATCTCCGCACAATCCGGGCGATCCCGCTCACGCTCACCGAACCAGTCGACATCGAGGCGCGCGGCGAAGCCTACATGCCGAAGAAAAGCTTCATGAAGCTGAACGAGGCCCGTGAGGAAGACGGGCTCGACGTGTTCGCCAACCCGCGAAACGCCGCGGCCGGCTCACTCCGCCAGCTCGATCCGAAGATTGCGGCGAGCCGCAACCTGTCCGTGTTCATGTACGGTATGGGCGGCAACGGCGCGGACTACGGCCTTTCCGCCCACTCCGATTCCCTTGAATACCTGGCGAAGCTCGGATTCCGGACGAACCCGGAGACGAAGCGTTGCCGGGACATCGAAGAAGTGCTCAAATTCGTCGAGTCCTGGCAGGACCGACGGCCGGATCTGCCGTATGAAATCGACGGCATCGTGATCAAGGTCGACCTGTTCCACAAGCAGGAAGAGCTCGGATTCACGGCAAAGAGCCCGCGCTGGGCGACCGCTTACAAATTCCCTGCGGAAGAGGTCGTGACGAAGCTGACCGATATCGAGCTGACCGTCGGCCGGACGGGCGTTGTCACCCCGACCGCCATCCTTGAGCCGGTGCGTGTTGCCGGCACGACCGTCTCGCGCGCCTCGCTCCACAACGGGGACCTGATCCGCGAAAAAGACGTCCGCATCGGCGATGAAGTCGTCGTCCGCAAGGCGGGAGACATCATCCCCGAAATTGTCATGACCCTCGCCGAGCGCCGGACCGGGAATGAGGAACCGTACGAGATGCCGACCCATTGCCCGGCTTGCGATTCGGAACTTGTCCATCTCGAGGAGGAGGTCGCCCTCCGCTGCGTGAACCCGCAGTGCCCGGCACAGCTGCAGGAATCAGTCATCCACTTCGTCTCCAGAAACGCGATGAACATCGAAGGCGTCGGCGAGAAGGTCGTCGCGCAGCTGTTCGGGGAAGGGCTGATCAAGGATGCGGCCGACCTGTACAGCCTCACCGAAGAACAGCTGATCGGCCTTGACCGGATGGGCGAGAAGTCGGCGTCCAATCTCATCGCCGCCATCAGCCAATCCAAAAAGAATTCGCTCGAGAAGCTGCTGTTCGGCCTTGGCATCCGCCACGTCGGGCAGAAGGCCGCCCAGATCCTTGCGAGGGAATTCGGAACGCTCGATGCCCTCCGGCTGGCGACCGGGGAACAGCTCACCGCGATCCATGAAATTGGCGAGAAAGTCGCCGATTCGGTCGTGACGTACTTCAGCAACGAAGACGTCGGGAAGGTGCTCGGAAAGCTCGAGGCCGCCGGCGTCAACACAGAATATACGGGACCGCGCAAGCGGGATATCCCGACGGACGGTCCGCTTGCCGGCAAGACCGTGGTGCTCACCGGGAAGCTCGAAGGGTTTACGCGCAATGAAGCGAAAGCCGCGCTTGAATCGCTCGGCGCCTCGGTGACCGGAAGCGTCAGCAAAAAGACAGACCTGCTCGTGGCAGGCGAAGACGCCGGCTCCAAACTCGAAAAGGCAGAGAGCCTCGGCATCGAAATTTGGGACGAGGCGGCACTTTCTCGGGCAATCAGTGAATAAAGGGGTTCTACTTCGTTGAAAATCAAGCTAATCACTGCGGCGGCACTGTCCGCCGTGCTGCTCTCCGGATGCCTGCCGGCGAAAAAAGAGCCGGATGTCGTGAACAATCCCGAACAGGAAACGGAGCAGCGGGTCATCATTCCGAATATGCAGCTCAGCGATGAGTATTACCGGACGCTTCTCCCATACAAGAAAAGCGCATCCCGTGGCCTCGTCGTGAACAACCTGAATTCCAAGTACAATGTCATCGAGGCGGAAAGCGGCCTGATGAGACTGTCGCACCGGAAGTATCCGACCGAAGATTTCTTTTTCCAGGAAGGACAGTACCTTGATGAAAAGACGGTCCGCTCCTGGCTTGCCCACAAGTCCGAGGACTATCCGGAAGGCCTGAATCCCCAGGCATCCGGATCCGCCGAGGAAACGAGACGGAAAGTTCCGGTGTATGTGGCGCACATCATCGAGCAGAACTACCTGAAGCGCACTTCCGAGGACAAGATCCGGCTTGAGGGCATCTCAATCGGAATCGCGCTCAACTCGGTCAACACGACGGAAGGCGGGGGAGCCATCCCGCAGAAGAAGATCGAAGAGGAAGGCAAGAAGGCCGCCGCGGAAGTCGTCAAGCGGATGCGGAAGATCGAGGGGCTCGCCCAGGTGCCGATTGTGGTCGGCCTATACCGCCAGAGCAGCAAGAACGACATCTCTCCGGGCTCTTACTTCGCCGTTTCCACAGCGGAGAAAGGGAAGGACGTCCTGTCGGGCTGGGATGCGATCGACGAGGAATACGTCATCTTCCCGACGTCGACCAATGCAGACAAGTACCGGGACATGGATACGAAGTTCCGGAACTTCAAGCAGGACGTCGACAAGTACTTCAGCAGCTTCGTCAACGTGATCGGCACCGGCTTCTATCAGAACGGGACGATCGCCTCGCTGAAGATCGACGTGCCGATCGAATTCTACGGGGAGGCTGAAGTGATCGGATTCACCCAGCATCTCTCCGGCCTCGTCGTCGACCACTTCCCGGCGACGAAGGTGGAAGTGAGCGTCACTTCGGTCAACGGGCCGGTCTCCGTCATTGTGAAGGAACCGGGCAGCGACGAACCGTACACCCACATCTACGGCAACTGACCGTCAGGAGGAAAGAACCTGGACGGCACGGTCCGTTCCGCCGGGCTCCATGCCAAATGGAATCAGCCGGCCTCCGGACGGGAACGGGCCGGATCAGCAACTGCGGAAGCCGGCGGTCCGTGATATGATGGACAAGGCCAAAACAGACAGACAGTTAAGAGAACGGAGGAGACGACATGGCGGATATTACAAAAGACCAGGTGAAGCACGTCGCCAACCTTGCACGGCTAGCCATCACCGATGAAGAGGCAGACTACTATGCCGACAAGCTGGGCGCCATCATCGAGTTTGCCGAGCAGCTGAATGAAGTCGACACGGAAGGCGTCGCACCGACAACTCATCCGGTGCCGCTCATCAATGTGCTGCGTGAGGACAAGCCGGTTCCCGGACTTGACCGTGACCTCATGATGAAGAATGTACCCGAACACGAAGACGGCATGGTCAAGGTGCCATCGATTCTTGACTGACGGACAGAGGAGGAGAAACAGATGACCCTATTCAACAAATCCGCGAAGGAGCTCCAGTCTCTGATACATAAAAAGGAACTGTCCGCAGCGGAACTGACGGCCGAATCGTTCCGGCGCATCGGGGCGGTCGACGGTGACGTCAAGGCGTTCCTCGCACTGGACGAGGAGCGTGCATCCGCACGTGCGAAAGAACTGGACAACACACCGATGGAGGACCGCGGGCCGCTCCACGGACTGCCGATCGGCGTGAAGGACAACATCGTGACGGAAGGACTCGAGACGACATGCGCCAGCCGCATGCTCGGCGGGTTCGACCCGATCTATAACGCAACCGCTGCGACGAAGCTGGACCAAGCCGGCCTCGTCACCGTCGGGAAGCTGAACATGGACGAATTCGCCATGGGCGGATCGACCGAGAACTCCTTCTATAAAAAGACGGCCAACCCGTGGAACCTGGACTATGTGCCGGGCGGCTCGTCCGGCGGCTCCGCCGCTGCCGTTGCAGCCGGTGAAGTTCCGTTTTCACTCGGTTCCGATACGGGCGGATCGATCCGCCAGCCGGCGGCCTATTGCGGCGTCGTCGGCATGAAGCCGACCTACGGCCGCGTGTCCCGCTATGGCCTCGTGGCGTTCGCCTCTTCGCTCGACCAGATCGGACCGGTCACGCGCACGGTCGAGGACAACGCGTTCCTCCTTTCTGCCGTTTCCGGCCATGATCCGTACGACTCGACTTCGTTTGGTGTGGACGTCCCGGACTTTGCCTCGGCGCTCACGGGCGACGTCAAGGGCCTGAAGATCGGCATCGCCTCCGAGTACCTCGGCGAAGGCGTCGGCGATGCATCGAAAAACGCCGTGCGGGAAGCTGCGCGCGTCCTGGAATCGCTCGGTGCGGAAGTATCGGAAGTGTCGCTTCCGAACACAAAGTACGCACTCCCTGCGTACTATCTCCTCAGTTCGTCCGAGGCGTCGTCCAACCTGGCACGCTTTGACGGCATCCGCTACGGCTTCCGTGCGGACGACGTCCGGACGCTCGAAGACCTGTACAAGAAAACACGTTCCGAAGGATTCGGCGACGAAGTGAAGACCCGGATCATGCTCGGCACGTTCGCGCTCAGCTCCGGCTTCTACGATGCCTATTACAAGAAGGCCCAGAAGGTCCGCACGCTCGTGCAGGGCGACTTCATGAACGCCTTCGAAGACTACGATGTCATCATCGGACCGACGACGCCGACGCCGGCATTCAAGCTCGGCACCCAGGTCGACGACCCGCTCACGATGTATGCCAATGACATCCTGACGATCCCCGTCAACCTCGCGGGCGTCCCGGCGATTTCCGTGCCGTGCGGCTTCACGGAAGGCCTGCCGCTCGGCCTGCAGATCATCGGCCGCCACTTTGACGAGTCGACGGTGTACCGCGTGGCCCATGCGTTCGAACAGGCGACGGACCACCATAAAGTGATGCCCGAAATCCGGGAGGTGCAAGCATGACGAACTTTGAAACGATCATCGGTCTGGAAGTGCACGTCGAACTGAAGACCGATTCGAAAATCTTCTCTCCGGCGCCTGCTCACTTCGGCGCTGGCCCGAACACGAACACCCATGTGATCGACCTCGGCTATCCGGGCGTCCTCCCGGTCCTCAACAAGCGGGCCGTCGAGTTCGGCATGAAGGCCGCCATGGCGCTGAACTGCCAGATCAACCAGGAAACGAAATTTGACCGTAAGAACTACTTCTATCCGGACAATCCGAAAGCCTACCAGATCTCCCAGTTCGACAAGCCGATCGGCGAGCACGGATGGATCGAGATCGAAGTCGAAGGCAAGAAGAAGCGCATCGGCATCACGCGCCTTCACCTCGAAGAGGATGCCGGCAAGCTGAACCATACCGATCAAGGCTACTCCCTCGTCGACTACAACCGACAGGGAACGCCGCTTATCGAGATCGTGTCCGAACCGGACATCCGGACGCCGGAAGAAGCGTACGCATACCTCGAGAAGCTGAAGTCGATCATCCAGTACACGGGCGTCTCCGACGTGAAGATGGAAGAGGGCTCGCTCCGCTGCGACGCGAACATCTCGCTCCGTCCTTACGGCCAGGAAAAGTTCGGCACGAAGGCGGAACTGAAGAACCTGAACTCGTTCAACTTCGTCCGCAGGGGTCTGGAACATGAGCAGAAGCGCCAGGCGGAAGTGCTCCTCTCCGGCGGCATCATCGAGCAGGAGACCCGCCGCTTCGACGAGTCGACGGGCAAGACGGTTCTCATGCGCGTCAAGGAAGGCTCCGACGACTATCGCTACTTCCCTGAACCGGATCTGACCGACCTGTCCATCGACGATGAGTGGATGGAGCGAGTCCGCGCGGAAATTCCAGAACTGCCGGATGCCCGCAAAGAGCGCTACGTGAACGATCTCGGCCTTCCGGCATACGATGCGATGGTCCTGACGCTCACGAAGGACATGTCGGACTTCTTCGACGCGACCGTCGGGGCAGGGGCTGACGCGAAGCTGGCGTCCAACTGGCTCATGGGCGAAGTGTCCGCCTACCTGAACACGAACCAGAAGGAGCTCGGCGAAACCGGCCTCACGCCGGAAAACCTGGCTGCCATGATCAAGCTGATCGAGGAAGGAACGATCTCCTCGAAGATCGCGAAGAAAGTGTTCAAGGAGCTCGCCGACAACGGAGGGAATCCGGAACAGATCGTCAAGGAGAAAGGCCTCGTCCAGATTTCCGACGAAGGTGCCCTTTTGAAGATCGTCACCGAAATCCTCGACAACAACGAGCAGTCGATCGAGGACTTCAAGGCCGGGAAAGACCGCGCCATCGGCTTCCTCGTCGGCCAGGTCATGAAAGCGACGAAAGGCCAGGCGAACCCGCCGCTCGTCAACAAGCTCATCAACGAAGAAATCAGAAAGCGCTGATTGGAAAGACCGCCGAAAAGGCGGTCTTTTTTGTGGGGCGGAGCTGTCCGAACCGGTTGTTGTCTGGATATTTGTGTCTCCATGATGGCGGATATTGGATGGGGCTTCCGACGAAGGGACGAGTCTGCCGGATTGATCCGCCGGTCAGGGCTGCTTCCGGTGACTTTACACCCTCCTTGGTGGCTGCGAAAAACAGGCCGTGCCGCCCAGTTTAGAAGCGTTTGTAAGGTGAAAACAAAAGATGAATACATAGAAGGGAGATGAGAGAGATGAATAAGTGGAGACTGTTGATGGCGGGTGGCCTTCTGGCGGCCCTTCTGGCAGGCTGCGGCGACAAAGAAGCGGAACCGTCTGACGACACGGGCAACAATGGCACGGACACATCCGAAGACCAGGCGACCGATGAGGGAACCGGCGGCACGGGAACGGCAGAGGAAGGGACAGACACCGATGACGCCGTGGAAGGTGCACAGGAAGTGAACGTCCCGCTGAAAGATGCAGACGGGGCAGAAGTGGCGAATGCCGTACTCAGCGAAGGGGAGGACGGGATGGTCCATGTGGATCTGACCGTCAAAAATCTCCCGCCTGGCAAGCATGCGTTCCATATCCATGAGACGGGCATGTGTGAAGCGCCGGACTTTGAATCGGCCGGAGGCCATTACAATCCGGAAGACAAGGAACACGGCAAGGACAGCACGGACGGGAAGCATGCCGGCGACTTCGACAACATCGAGGTGAATGAAGACGGCAAGGCCGAGGTCCAGTTCGATACAGACCAGGTGACACTCAAGGAAGGTGAAGACAACACGGTGTTCACCGAAGACGGCACGGCGCTCGTCATCCACTCCGGCGAAGACGATTACACCTCACAGCCGGCAGGGGACGCCGGTGACCGGATCGCCTGTGGCGTCATCGAGAAGTAACCGGAAGCACAGGCTGCAGACAAGTTCTGCAGTCTGTTTTTATTATGGTTCCTGTGTTCCATTTGCCTAAAGGTTTGGCAATCCGTACAATTTAGGAAGGAGGGGATAGCATGAAGACGGAACAGCAGTATTTCGAAGAGGGGATTCCGCTCGGGACGTACATGGAAGGCATGACGACCCACAAGGAAAACAGCCAAAAGGTCTATGAAGGATTCAAAATGCCGCAGGGTGATGAGTTCATCGGGCTCTTGCAGGAGAAGAAGCCGCATATCCTCGTCATCACCGAAGACTGGTGCGGGGATGCGATGATGAACAATCCGATCCTGCGCCATATTGCGGAAACTGCCGGAATCGATGCGCGTGTCGCATACCGGGACGCGGACACGGAACTGATCGATCGCTGGCTGACTAACGGGGGCCGGTCGATCCCGGTTTATCTGTTAATGGATGATGCCGGCGAGGTTCTTGCGAAATGGGGGCCGCGGGCGCCGCAGCTGCAGGAGTTTGTCATGGAGCAGAAGAACTCCCTGCCGCCCAAGGAGGATCCGTCCTTCGAGGAAAAGCAGAAGAGTATGTATGCTTCGATGATGGAGCAGAATACGTCAAACGGGGATTTCTGGCTCTGGGTATATGAAGATATCCGGAAAACGTTCATGGCCGCCCTTCAGAAACAGGACTGACGGGACCGGCCCGGCAAGGCGTTCATCTCCAAAGGATTGGACGTGCGTTCAATTCATGGACTTCCCTGGGAAATGTTTGCGGGTTGCGAATTTGGCCCGGCAGGAATAAGATGGAGATTAGGGGGAGCCGGACGTGGGTCGGCTCCTTTTCGTGGGGACCGGAACATCCGTATCCCCGGGGCGTCATATGAAGCAACAGAGAATTTTGTAAAGCGAGAGGACAGTCCAGATGAAACGTGCACGGATCATTTATAACCCGACATCGGGGCGGGAAATTTTCCGGAAGCATCTCCCAGAGGTGCTTGTCCGGCTGGAGAAGGCTGGATATGAGACATCCTGCCATGCGACGACTTGCGAGGGAGATGCGACAGAAGCGGCGAAGCGAGCGGTCGAGCGGGGATTTGAGACGGTCATTGCAGTCGGCGGTGACGGGACGCTGAATGAAGTCGTGGCCGGCATCAGCAGCTTTGACGAAGAGAAGCGCCCGGTCATCGGCCTGATCCCGACCGGGACGACGAACGATTTTGCCCGGGCCGTCCATATCCCCCGCGATATCGATGAAGCGCTCGATATCATCATCGCCGGCGAAACGATCCCGGTCGATGTCGGCGTGGTCAATGGCCGGCATTTCATCAATATTGCAGGCGGCGGCAAGATCACCGAACTGACATACGAGGTGCCGAGCAAGCTGAAGACGGTGCTTGGACAGCTGGCGTACTATTTGAAGGGGATCGAGATGCTGCCGTCGATCCGGGCGTCCCAACTGCGCGTGGAATATGACGGCGAAGTGTTCGATGATGAAGCGATGCTGTTCCTCGTCGGATTGACCAACTCGGTCGGCGGGTTCGAGAAACTCGCGCCTGGCGCGAGCATCAATGACGGCAAGTTCAGCATGTTCATCCTGAAGAAGTGCAACATTGCCGAATTCATCCGCGTTGTCTCACTTGCACTCCGGGGGGAGCACGTGAATGATCCGCTCGTCGTGCATGCGAAGCCATCGAAGATCAAGGTGACGTCCGACGAGAAGGTCCAGCTCAACCTGGACGGAGAATTCGGCGGTCTGCTGCCGGCCGAATTCACAAACCTCCCGCGGCATATCCGCATGTTTGTTCCGCTCGACCAAATTCCGGAGAAGGACCGGGTGCACGCGGCAGGGATGATTGACTGAATGAATGAACGCACGCTCCCGTAGGGGGGCGTTTTTTTGTGTTGGATCCTCAATCCAGGCCGGTCGTCACGGTGAGAAGGGCTCAACCAGGCCGAAATGGACGTTATTCAATTCCTGGTTGAGTGGAGGTAGGGATTCGGGAGGGAAAGGTAGTGACTCGTTCACAAAAGGTAGTGACTCAACCGTGATAGGTAGCGGTTCGCACGCGTTTGGTAGGGACTCGTCGTCCGAGCTGTTTTCTTGAGCCTCCTATGCTCTCTGCCGGGCCTCGCCTGGCTGTATGTTAAGCAAGAGGGCCTGTAGGTTAAGAAGGAAAGGCTGTATGTTAAGCAAGAGGGGCTGTAGGTTAAGAAAGAAGGGCCGTAGGTTAAGAAAGTCCCTCTCTAAGTTAAGTTACGCCCACCCTCAACCTTTAAGGAACCAAAAAAAGGCGGGATTGCGAACCGATTTACGGTTGCAATCCCGCCTCTTTAGTAGACCCCGATGGATTGGATAGGAGTCCTTTTCCTGTTAAAGCGCATCAAGCGCCATGTCCTGCCTGCCTGCGAGTTCCGGGATGTGCTCGACCGGCGTCCAATGGAGCGCAAGCACTTTGCCCCGGTCCTTTCCGCGTCCGGTGACGATATGTTCCCATTCCTCCGGTCCCTTGCCGGTGTATTTGAGCTGGAAAATGTTGCGTTCATATTTGCGGTCCCGGTGCCTCGGGAAAAATGTGTTTTTCGCCAGTTTGCCGACGAGGACGAGATCGTTCTTCGAAATGCCCGTCTCTTCCTCAATCTCCCGGTAAAGGGCGTCCATCAGCAGTTCTCCGCGATCGATCGTCCCGCCGGGTACTTGTGCGCCGGATTCGGGATGGTTCTTCTCGGTATAGACGAGCAGCTGCTGGTCCGGCCCTTCTCCGCGTGTGATATATGCCAGTACTTTTCTTCTTAGTTCCATGGCCGGCACCTCCTGTAAGTTGATTTAATCAGTATACCAAATGATCCGAACATTCTCAATGCTATTGTCATAAATTTGTCACTGGACATCCACCGATTTGTCATGGCGTTTCCACGTTTCCGACATCATTGCACGTTAGCGGCTCTCTGTCTCGGGGTATAATAGTGGGAGACAAGGAGGGGCGCCGATGTACAAGAAACAGGAACGGTGGCTGATGTGGCTGGCCTTTGCAGTGGGCGCCATCATGCTGCTTTCAATAGTCGGCAGGATTTTCGGCGGCTGAGCCCCGGATGACGCGGGCATAGAGAAGAAGCCGGAACTGCCTGGTTTATATACCCGGATTATCGGACCGAAAAACCCGGTCAGATCCTTATTCGTTCCACTATGAAGGAGGGAAACCTGCATGGGCAATGAAGAAGCGGTGTTCTTTTCACGGGCACTCACCGAGCTGACCCTGAGCTTCCATATCATTTATGCGACAATCGGTGTCGGCGTCCCGCTCATGATCATGATCGCCCAATGGGTGGGCATCAAGAAGAACGATGAACATTACATCCTGCTCGCACGCCGGTGGGCACGCGGGTTTGTCATCACGGTGGCGGTCGGTGTCGTCACGGGGACCGCGATCGGTCTTCAGCTCTCGCTTTTATGGCCGAACTTCATGGAGCTCGCCGGACAGGTGATCGCGCTGCCGCTGTTCATGGAGACATTTGCATTTTTCTTCGAGGCAATCTTCCTCGGAATTTACCTGTACACTTGGGACCGGTTCGACAACCAGAAAAAGCACCTGCTGCTGCTCGTCCCGGTCGCACTCGGAGCCTCGTTCTCCGCGGTGTTCATTACAATCGTCAACGCATTCATGAACGCGCCGCAAGGGTTTGACATCGTCGACGGGAAACTCGTCAACATCCGGCCGATCCTGGCCATGTTCAACCCGGCGATGCCGACAAAAGTGGCACACGTCGTCGTGACCGCCTATATGACCTCGGCGTTCGTCCTCGCCGCAATCGCCGCGTTCCGTCTGCTTAAGGGTTCGGATCATATTTATCACAAGAAGGCCCTGCATCTGACCGTGAAGCTCGGACTCGTCTTTTCACTCGGCGCGCTGCTCATCGGTGACCTGTCCGGCAAGTATTTGGCGGAGTACCAGCCGGAGAAACTCGCTGCAGCCGAGTGGCACTTCGAAACGGAAGGCGAGGCGCCGCTCATGCTCTATGGCGTGCTCGACGGCCAGGAAGTGAAATACGCGATCAAGATCCCGTTTGCGCTCAGCATCCTCGCCCACTCGAATCCGATGGCGGAAGTGAAGGGGCTGAATGAGTATCCGGCCGATGAAATTCCGCCTCTCTACATTCACTACCTGTTCGATACGATGGTCTCGATCGGCATGCTCATGATTGCCGTTTCCGGCCTGTACTGGCTCGGCAGCCGCCTAGGCTGGGCCTTCATCCGCTCCCGGTGGTTCCGCTGGATCCTCTTTGCAGGAGGGCCGCTGTCGGTCCTCGCCGTTGAGGCCGGCTGGTGGTATGCGGAAGTCGGCCGGCAGCCTTGGATTCTCCGGGGGATCATGAAGACGCCGGAGGGGGCGACTACGAGCGGACAGGTGGATCTCATGCTGTATCTGTTCGCCCTGCTGTATCTCGTCCTCGGCGTCGGAAGTGTCGTCGTGCTGCGCAGGATGTTCCGCCGCAATCCCGTGGAACGGGAAATCGCGGACCGCGAAGCGGAGCGCATCGCTGAGGAGAAAGCGAAAGGCGGTGACCCGGCATGACCCTGGAGATCCTCGGAATTTCGGTGCTTTGGACATTCCTGTTCGGCTACCTGATTGTTGCCTCGATCGATTTTGGGGCAGGATTCTTCAACGCCTATAGCGTGCTCACCGGGAAGGAGCGCATCCTGACGAATGTCATCCAACGCTATCTGTCCCCGGTTTGGGAAGTGACGAACGTGTTCCTCGTGTTCTTCTTCGTCGGCATGGTCGGCTTCTTCCCGTCCTCGGCGTACTACTACGGGACGACACTGCTCGTACCTGCGAGCCTGGCGATCATCCTGCTCGCAATCCGCGGATCATATTATGCGTTTGAAACGTACGGCGCCCGCGGCCATAAGGGCTACTCATTCATGTACGGTGCAGCCGGGCTCCTGCTTCCGGCCTCGATGTCGATCGTACTCACAATTTCCGAAGGCGGCTTTGTCGATATCGTCGGCGGCAATCCGGTGCTCGATTACCGCGCGCTGTTTACGAGTCCCCTAACCTGGTCGATCGTCGTCCTGAGCCTGGCGGCCGTCCTCTACATCTCGGCGGTGTTCCTCACCTGGTATGCGAACAAGGCAGGTGACCGGGAAGCGACGGACCTGCTCCGGAAGTATGCGCTCATCTGGTCGCTTCCGACGATCATCACGGCCGGCGGGATTATCTGGGAACTGCGTGCGCATAACCCGGAACACTACGCCCGACTGCTTGAATTCGGATGGATGTTCGCCGTCTCGGCTATTCTGTTTGTCGGCACGGTCTGGCTGCTCTGGAAACGCCGAAACTATGGGCTCGCCTTCTGGATGCTGTTCGGCCAGTTCGCCTTCGCCTTCTACGGATACGGCTTCTCGCATTACCCGTACTTGCTGTACCCGCACCTGACGATCTACGACAGCTTCACGAACCCGGCGATGGCGACCGCCCTCATCGTGGCATTCATCCTCGGGCTCTGCCTGCTCGTCCCGTCACTCTACCTGCTCCTGCGCCTGTTCCTGTTCAACAAGGACTACGTGAAGGGCAAAAAGAGCGACGAG
Organism: Edaphobacillus lindanitolerans; assembly: GCF_900156305.1. Taxonomy (GTDB): domain Bacteria; phylum Bacillota; class Bacilli; order Bacillales_A; family Planococcaceae; genus Bhargavaea; species Bhargavaea lindanitolerans. Next base: position 118,630 of record NZ_FTPL01000005.1, read on the forward strand.
CACGCCTGACGGAAATGAAGGAGGAAACCGCATGAACGAATTTCTCATCTTCTACGCCCCGTTCATCGTCCTGATCGGCGTGATCATCGCCGCCTTCGTCATCTCTCCATTTGATGACGCGGTGACGAAAGGACCGAAGGAACGGAAGAAAAAATAATAGCGAAGTGAACCGCCCCGGCGAATGTGCCGGGGCGTTTTTTTTTGTGAGGCCGGGTGCGGCTTCGATTGCGAAGAGGACGGTTTTATCTATTCGCGGGGGGATTCTATCTATTCGGGGGACGGTTCTATCTATTCATGGGAGGATTCTATCTATTCGCGGAGGCAGCGATTGATTGACCTGCCGACGTCATGAAACGAATGAGACCAAATGATGTGCGCGTGGGTGTAAAGGTGACCCAAGTGGAGTCGTTCGTTGTATGAGTGGGAGCGCATACCCGGTGAGTGGGTTCGTCACGCTCCGCGAGCTCTGGGGTTGTATACATTCCTCTATATCCTTCTTCTGTCGGTTCTCACGTGGGTCATGCTTAAAAAGCAAAAAGTGGCCATGCCCTAACTATATAAACGGACAAAAGACGTTGTGTTCCGACGTCTTTTTTTCTGCATGTCGGTCAAGATGCCTTCAAAGACGCGAGGCCGCAATAGCGTCGGAACGCCATTCCGTATGCCCCAAAGCAAGACGGAAAACGACGGGGATCTTTCGGTACCTGCCGTTTTTCCTGCACCTTCATTCCTTTTACTTTGTTATGATAAAAGTAACTGAATTGGAAAAGGGCTGCGGAGCGGGTAAGGCTGGCAGACTGGCGTGCAGGAACGCGAAACGGCATCTGGCTCGGTGCAAAGAACCGGGTGCAATGGTCTGACTGTAGCCGATGCTGTTTTCCTCGTCCGTTCTGGATTGGAGAGTGGAATGATGAAAAAAGAGTGGGCATTGGTCAAGCTGATGTTGTTTGTGATGATCTTTCTGGCTGCCTGCACCGGTTCGGAAAGCGGGAATGGCATTGAACCGGCTGATGAGTTTGAGACGTATAAGACTGAAGGAATCGAACCGCTTTATGAGCGATCGTTGAAGCTTGCCGAAATGAGCGGACATTTTAATTCCATGATCGCCGAAACGGAAAACGCCCGGACCTATATCATTGACGAGATGATTCCATATGCAGAAGAAACAAAAGAACTTGCAGAAAATTTACAGGATGAGCTGGTTACTAAAGAAATTCAAGATGTGAATAAAGTCACGAACGAACAACTGGATCTGATGATTCAATCTTTCAACAAACAAGCGGAATTTTTAGAGCTCCATATTCCGCCTGTCAGCGATGGATCCTACGCCAAGTCCGAAGAGGTGTATGCTGAAGTCATGGAACTGCAAGAACAGATCGATGAAAAAACAGCAGAGTCCAATAAAAAAGTTGAAGATCTTGAATCAGAATATGGGTCTTGAATTGAAATGAAATGTTACATATGACGATGGAAATTGCAGAGGGAAGGCTGATCATGGAAAAACAACCATCATATCTAAAATTAACGCTTATGTTGTTTTTGATAGGGTTACTCACCGCCTGCAACAGTGGCAACGGAGCAGAATCAAAGAATATCAGTGTGGAAATAGAATTTGATGAATATAGAGAGAATGTCCTCGAGCCTCTGGATGAGCGATCAATTAAGATTGCAGAAATGCTCAACCATTATGCATCCATCGTCGAACAAACCGAGGAAGCCCAGCGCTATCTGGAGGAAGAAGTGATTCCGTTTATGGAAGAAACCAAAAAAATCGCTTCTGAAGCCCATGATGGACTGGTGAATGAAGAGATCAGGGAACTGAACGAGACGACTATCGAGTATGTGGATCTGAATCTCGATTCACTTCGGAAGACCGCAGGCTTGTCGGCACTCGAACTTGAACCGGCGACCGAAGAAACGTACCAAAAGGCCGTCAAGCTGAATGAGGAGAACATAGAGTTGCAGGAGAAAATCGATCAAACTGGAGAGGAAATGGACCGGCAAATTGACGAACTTGTGAATAAACAATGATTTAGGCTTTATGACTGGCACAGCGATTAAAAGAGCGGTGAATTGGAGGTGCATCATGAAAAAATTAATCCGACTAATGGTGCTGTTGCTGGTCGTTGCACTTGCGGCCTGCAGCAGTCCGGGGATCGCCGCCGAATACAAGGAATACAAAGACGAGGGCATCACCCCGATGTACCAGAATTCCATGGAACTGATCATGATGGGCAATCAGATGAATTCCATGCTGGACAATCCGCAGCAAGCGGATCAATACCTAAAAACAGAAATGATCCCGATGCTCGAGGAATCGAAGGCATTGTCGGAAGACTGGCAAGGCCGGCTGACCCACGAAGAGCTCAAGGAACTGAACGGGCTGAAAGACAAAGAACTGGGCCTGCTGATTGATTCCTTTACGAAGCTCTCCGAGTTACTGGAACTGACCGCCGATCCTGGTGAAGACTTTGAACAGAAAACGGCTGAACTGTCCGGGGAAATCAGCGATAAGCAGGAGCAGCTCGAGAAAATCACGGATGAGTATACAGCCAAGTATGAGAAATTGGATCAAGAATACGGATCTGAGTAACCGACCGAAGCCCGGGCAGCGATGATTCCCGGGCTTTTTTACATAAGAGTTGAAATGCTCGATTACCCCGGGAAGGAAAAGGGCTGGTCTTTTCTGTTCTGTTCTGGGGAACACAGTGAGCCCCGGATCGGGTTTGCCCCCAAAAGACAAGCTCACTGAAACGTGAACTGCTTATTCAAGGGGGAATCGATCCGTTTTCAACTCAGGCAGCCAGACAAGTAGTGAGGCCCGGGTACCGCCAGCTCTGCTTTCCCCAGCTTTTCTGGTAAAATGAAGGCAACAGCCCTATTACGGAGGAACCCATCCATGACTTATGCAGTCCAGCAGAACGACCGGCTCACCGCCGAAATCATCGACCTCACACATGACGGAGCGGGGGTCGCGAAAATCGGCGGCTATCCGCTCTTCATTCCCGGTGCCCTGCCGGGGGAGACCGTCGAATTCAAAGTGACAAAAACACTCAAGAAATATGGCTTCGGCAAGCTCCTGAACGTGCTCGAGGCGTCCGAATCCCGCGTCGAGCCGCCTTGCCCCGTGTTCCCTGAATGCGGCGGCTGCCAGATCCAGCACCTGTCGTACGACGGGCAGCTCGAGCGGAAGCGCAAGATGGTCCGCGACGTGATGGACCGGATTGCAAAATTGCCGGACGTCCCGGTCCATCCGGTAAAGGGGATGGAGCACCCGTGGCGCTACCGCAATAAATCCCAGATTCCGTACGCCGAGCGTGACGGAAAAGTCGTCGCCGGATTCTTCCGGAGCGGGACGCACTCGATCATGGACACCGAAACATGCCTCATCCAGTCGACCGAGGCGGACGTCGTCATGCGCACGATCAAGCATGGCCTCCATGAACTCGGCATCAAGGCATACGATGAGCACAAGGACAAAGGCTTCCTTCGGCATGTTGTCATCCGTACAGGGAAGGCAAGCGGCGAAACGATGGTCGTCCTCGTCACGCGCAAGCGCAAGTTCCCGCAGCGGGATGCCGTCGTCTCGCTCATCCAGGGCGTGCTGCCGGACGTCACATCCATCATCCAGAACGTCAACGACCGGAAGACGAACGTCATCATGGGCGATGAAACGATCCCTCTCTATGGTCCGGGAGTGATCACCGATGAAATCGGCGGCATCCGGTTTGAAATCTCCGCACGCTCGTTTTATCAGATCAACCCGGACCAGACGGAAGTGCTCTATTCCCAGGCGCTCGAGTATGCGAACCTCACAGGCGATGAGTCCGTCATTGACGCCTACTGCGGCATCGGCACGATCTCCCTCTTCCTCGCGAAGAAGGCGAAGGAAGTGTACGGGGTCGAAATCGTCCCGCAGGCGATCGAAGACGCGAAGCGCAATGCGGAAGTGAACGGCTTTGCGAACACTCACTTTGAGGCCGGCGCTGCCGAAGACGTCATCCCGCGCTGGTACAAAGACGGCAAGCGATTCGACGTCCTCGTCGTCGACCCACCGAGAAAAGGCTGCGACGAGCACCTGCTCCGCACCATCCTCGACTACCGTCCGAAGCGCATCGTCTACGTGAGCTGCAACCCGGCCACACTTGCCCGCGACCTGCGGATCCTCGAGGACGGCGGCTACAGGACGAAGGAAGTCCAGCCGGTGGACATGTTTCCTCAGTCGAGTCATGTGGAAGCCGTCACATGGCTGGAATTGAACTGAACACAACCCATTAGGGCAATCATTCCTCTTGGATGAACGTTTTGAAAAATGTTGAGTGGGGGGATTTTGTTGAGCGCTCTGTTACAGAGAGTCGGAACGATCTATATTCCAGTTGCTGACCCGGAAAAAGCCTCGAAGTGGTATCAGGATATGCTGGGGGCAGTCGAGAACTTTAGAAATGAGGATCAGGCGATTCTTGACCTTGCGAATCAAAGCTTTTTTTGCGTAAAGGCCAAGGCAGGGGAGAGTTCCGGTTTTATTGACCATTACGGAAACCAACATTTTTCAGTAACCTTTGAAGTGGATGGACTCGGACAACTAAGGGAACTTCATTCCTCTTTAGCTTCAAAAGGAGTCGCCGTAGGGAAGATTGAAGACCGCGGGCATCCTGGTTACAATTTTGTTTTCAGCGACATCGATGGGAATAAGTTTGATGTATGGAGCGAGTTAAGTTCCGTATTTAAAGAAAAATTCGGTGTTTAAATGGCCCGCTCCTGCGCTCGCCCTCATTTCTCCGCATTAGAAAAAACCGGCTGACTTCCTGCAGGAAGGTCAGCCGGGTTTTTTCATATTTTCATCATCTCTATAAAATTCTGCGCGGCTTTGGACAGGGTGTGATCTTTGAGCCAGATCAGTCCGACGGAGCCGGTCAATCCATCGGCGTCGGATAGCCGGTAAGCATGGATGGGATAGCCCTGATATCGGTCCAGCAGCGTTTCCGGGACGATCGAAGCGGCAAAGCCTGCTGCGGTGAGATCCATCAGGAGGCTGATGTCCGAGCATTCTCCCACAACAACAGGCTGCATTTTGGAGCGGGAAAAGGCTTCCAATATCAAATAGTGCACGCCCAGTCCTTCTGTGCTCGGAAACAGGAGGGGTTCCTGCCCGATATCAGCAAGTGAGATGTCGTGCCCCCATGCGTCCTGTTTCGTTGAAGTGATGAAATAAAAGGGCTCATTGCACAGATGCAGCACCGTGAAATCATCCACTTTCAGCGGCAGCCGGATGAACGCCAGCTCCACGACCCGGTCCCGGACCAATTGGCAGAGATGGGCGGATTCATTTTGCTGGATCTTGTACGTGATGTTCGGGAACCGTTCTTGGAACTGTTCCAGTATGCGGGGCAGCCCCGCAACGGAAAAGGTGTTGACGCCGATGGCCAGTTTTCCGTGCACGCCCTTGCTGACATCCATGACCTCTGTTTTCGTTTCTTCCATCAACTGAACGATCTGCAAAGCGTTTTTATAGAGGGCTTTTCCCGCCTCGGTCACCTCCAGAAACTTGCCGCTTCTCTCCACTAACTTGGAACCGAGTTCCTCTTCCATCGATTTCAGCTGCTGGCTTAAAGGCGGTTGGGACATATGGAGCCTCTTCGCCGCAGCCGAAATTTTCCCTTCTTCCACGATCGCAATAAAATAGCGCAGTTGCCGGATATCCATCCTCCGCCTCCTCTGGTGCATATGATAAAGATTGCAAAAGCTTATTTTTTTAATATTTTTCATATAGTCGTCCTCATGATAGCCTAATGTCAGAGGGGGTGCACGCGATTAGGACACTGAGCGCAATCGTCATCAGTTTGCTTGCCGTCGCAGTTGCCGGATGCAGCACCGCTCCGGACAATGAACACAGTTTACCCGTACAATCAGAAAAAAAGGATGGTGGGGATTTGGAACAGAAGCTGATAACTGCAGCGGCAGAAGGGGATACGAAAGCGGTTTTGGAGTTGCTGGAAGCGGGCGCCCCGATTGATGCAACAGATTCCGACGGAGTGACGGCCGTCATGGCGGCAACGCAGAGAAATGAAGTTGACACGGTCAGGAAGCTGATCGAACGGGGAGCCGACATCGATATCCGAAATCACCGGCAGGATAATGTGCTGTTGTACGCAGGAGCAGAAGGATTGCTTGAGATCGTCCAGCTTGCCCTGGAGGCCGGTGCCGATCCTGCATTGACCAATCGTTACGGCGGCACGGCGCTCATCCCGGCTTCGGAACGCGGTCATGTGGCGGTCGTGGAAGAGCTCCTGACGAACTCGGAGATCGATGTGAACCATCTCAATGACCTGCATTGGACCGCGTTGCTGGAGGCGGTGATCCTAGGCAACGGCGGGCGGGACCATCAAAAAATCGTCCAATTGCTCGTTGATCACGGGGCGGATGTCGACATCGCCGACCGGGACGGGATAACGCCATTGCAGCATGCCGAGCGCCATGGATATGAGGAAGTCGCCGGCATTTTGAAGAAGGCAGGGGCATAAATCCACCTGGAAGCCCGACAGGCCGCTGGAAGAATGCAATCGCAAAGACATCATGTTAAGGAGGGACAACATGACCGGACGACATTACTGGATAACGAATGTGACATTGGAGACAGGATATGAATTTGAACAGGATTCCGTAACCGGAACAAACACGGCATTGTTTCATGTAAGGATCGAAGAGGGGACAATCCAAGAAATCATCCCCGGGGAGCAGCCGTTGCATACGGAACTGCCTGAGCTGGATGCCAACCAGTACTTAATGCTTCCTTCATTCAGAGATATGCACATCCATCTCGACAAAACGTACTACGGGGGTCCTTGGAAAGCGCCGACCATTCCGGCAAAAGGGATTCTTACCCGGCTGGAAGAAGAGGAAGAATTGCTTCCGCGCCAGCTGCCCGTTGCCGAGGAACGGGCGAAGCACTTGCTGGATCTTCTGGCAGGCAACGGGTCGACGCATATCCGCACCCACTGTAATGTGGATCCGTTCATCGGACTCAAAAATCTCGAGGCCACAATGCGTGCGGCAGAAGCGTACAAAGGGAAGGCTTCGGTCGAAGTGGTCGCCTTCCCCCAGCATGGCCTGCTCCGGAGCCAGTCGGTTTCACTCGTCCGGGAAGCTTTGCGAAACGGCGCCACCCTCGTCGGCGGTGTGGATCCGGCGACGATCGACGGAAACATAGAGAAGTCATTGAATACCGTGATGGATCTGGCGGTGGAGGCCGATGCAGACATTGATCTTCACATCCACGATCCGGGTCATCTTGGCATTTTCACATTCAAGCGATTGGCCGCTTTGACGGAGGAAGCGGGATGGCAGGGGAGAGTGACCATCAGCCACGCACTCGCACTTGCGGACGTCCCGCTTGAAGAAGCGGCGGAAGTGGGGGAAATGCTTGCCTATCATGGGATATCGATCGCTTCGTCGGTTCCCGTCGGACGAACGATTCCCATTCCGCTATTGCGTGAAAAAGGAGTCAGGATTTCCCTTGGGGATGACAGCATCACGGATCACTGGTCCCCGTTCGGGAAAGGGGACAGCCTGGAGAAGGCGGGAACGTTGGCGGAGCGCTTCAGGCTCAGTGATGAACGTTCGCTCGGACAAACACTGGGTTATATCACGGGCGGAACAACGGCCTTGCATGAGGATGGCCGCAGGAATTGGCCACAGACAGGCGACACCGCGGATTTCGTTTTCGTAGATGCCGCTTGTTCGGCAGAAGCCGTCGCAAGGAGAGCGGACAGAGTCGCCGTCTTCTTTAAAGGGGACCTGGTTGCCGGCACATTGTAAAAAAATTAAAGGAGCGATCATATGCATACTGCCTATTGGCTGACGAATACAACATTGGAAACCGGTTATCAATCTCATCAAGGTGTCGTGACCGGTACCGATACTGCGCGCTTTCATCTGTTGATTGACGGCGGGCACATTTCAAAAATCATCCCTGACTCCGAAACGATCACGGATGATCTTCCGCAAAAGGATGCAAACGGCTTGCTGATGCTCCCGTCCTTCATCGAAAAGCATTGCCATCTGGACAAAACGCTGCTCGGTGACCGGTGGCGTCCGGTCACGCCTGTGAAGAGTATTTTTGACCGCCTGGAAATCGAGAAGGACGTCCTGCCTTCGTTGGAGACGACCACACAAGAGCGTGCGGAAACGCTGCTCACCCGTTACGTGGAGTCCGGTGTGACTCATGTGCGGACCCATGTGGACATTTATCCGGAAGCAGGCCTGAAGAATCTGGAGGAAGTCAAAAAAGCGCTGCGTACATTCGAGGGGAAGTTAACCTATGAAATCGTCGCGTTTCCCCAGCATGGACTGCTGCGCACGGATGCGAAAGAGCTCGTCCGAGAAGCCCTTCGCGAAGGGGCGGACTTTGTAGGCGGTGTGGACCCGGCGACTGTGGACGGCGACATCGAGGCTTCCCTCCAGCAGATGGTCGAGCTTGCCGCAGAGGGCAATGCGGGGATCGACCTGCACTTGCACGACGCCGACCACCTCGGGATTTTCACGATGAAGCGACTGGCCCAATTAACGAAAGAAGCCGGACTCCGAGGAAAAGTCGCAATCAGCCATGCGTTCGGCCTCGGGGACATCCCGCTGGCCCAGGCGGAAGGGATGGCGGACATCCTCGCTGATGCCGGAATCACAATCATTACGAGCGTGCCGATCAACCGCAAGTTCCCGCCCGTCGGACTCCTGCACAAGAAGGGGGTATCGGTGGCAGTCGGGTGCGACAACATTTTTGATGTCTGGTCCCCGTTCGGAAACGGAGACATCCTGGAACGCGCAGGTCGCCTCGCCGAAATTTCAGGATGGACAGACGAACGTTCATTGGCCCAGACCCTGTCCTTCATCACGGATGGAAAAACACCGCTGAACCGCGAAGGGGAACAAGTGTGGCCGAAAGCGGGAGACGAGGCAAGCGTCGTCCTGGTGGACGCCACCTGCTCTGCGGAAGCCATCGCCAGAAGGTCGAGGCGGGTGCTGACGATGCACAAAGGAGAAATCACATCAGGTTCTCTTGTACGATAAAAAGAAGACGCGGTGACCGATGTTTCGGCCACCGCGTCTTTTTTTGTGTTTCCTAATTCAATCGATTCGCGTCGTGATTCGGTCTGCCCAAGGGGAGAATTGGTCGATTCACGCCGTGTTTCGGTCTACTCGAAGAGTGTTTCGGTCTGCTCAAAGGGAGAATCGGCCGATTCGCCGCCCGAAACGGATCTTCAGACCAGAAATCACTCCTGATCAAATCCCCCGATTCGCCGGCCCCTTAACTAAAGCAAAACCTCCACTTTCGTGCCTTTGCCGATCTCGCTCGTCAGGGTGACGCTTCCTCCGTGGGCTTCGATGATGTCTTTGGAGATGGCAAGGCCGAGTCCGGTCCCCTCGATGTTCTCCGTATTGGATCCCCTGTAGTAGCGGTTGAAGATTTGTTCGATGTCCTTCTTGGCGATGCCTTTGCCGTTGTCCTCGATTGTGATCCCGGTTTCCGTGACGGAGACGGTGATTTCGGTGTCCGGATCGTTGTGGACGATGGCATTGTTGATGAAGTTCAAAATGGCCCGTTTCATCAGATGCCGATCGATTTGCCGCATCGAATCTTCTCCGCTGCTTTTGAATGTAATGGCGTGTTCGCTGTATTTCGAGTCGTTCAATACTTCGATGACCAGCTCGCGGACGAAGCGTTCCAGCCGGGTGCCCTCGCGGTTGAGCGGCATTTCCTGATTGCGCAGCCGCATCGTCAAATTGAAGTCATCCAGCAGTTCCTTCATATAAATCGATTTCTGTTCGATGATTTCCGCATAATCCGCGCGCTCCGATTCCGTGATGTCCGGCTCCTTCAGTAATTCCGAAAATCCCTGGATGGAGGCGAGGGGCGTCTTCAGGTCATGTGAGACGTTGCTGATCCATTCTTCCCGCATCTTCTCCAGCTTCCGGCGCTCTTCCTCATGGGCCTCCAACGTTTCGGAAACGGCATTCAAGTTTGAAAAGACCGGCTTGAAAATACCATGGCGGGTCGTCTTCTGAACGGAGAAATTCCGCTTTTTCAGTTGGCTGATCCGGTCGATCATGTACGAAACCGGTTTCGTGATGATCGAGCTGAACAGCAATCCGATGAGCATCGCGATGAGCAGGTCCGCAATCGTAATCCACATGATTGCCTTTGACACATAGGTGGTGACGGACTGGGCATTAAACATGATGACGAAGCGTTCTTCCGCGGAATGTTGGACACCCAGCAGATAGCTGTAATCTTCAAATTGGCCAATATAATGGGTCGTGTACTGTTCATCCAGGTATTTGTATTTGTGTACAAGTTCCACGGGACTGTAGTGCGAAGGGGCTTCATCGGGTGCCAGGGCTGAGGTGACGACCTGCCCGTTTTGGTCCAGCACCTGCAGCCATCCCCCAAATTTCTTCAGTTCTTCGATTCCCTTTTCTGAAATGGCGGGTTGTCCGTTTTCCATCGACAGGTATTGGGAAAATTGCCGCGTGAACGTTTCTCCGGTTTCATCCGACAAGCTGTCATTGCCGTGGGTCTGCTGGTAAGCAAGCAAGCCGAGGAGGACAAGCAGATTGACGAAGATGACGACAAACACGATGAACAATATCGAGATCAAATATTGGACTGTCAGTTTCCACTTCATCAAAACACCTATTTCGAAATGAATTTATAACCTAGCCCTTTTACCGTTGTGAGATGGACGGGCTTCGACGGGTGATCTTCAATCTTTTCGCGAAGGCGCCGGATATGGACCATGAGCGTATTATCCGCCCCGAAGAAGTCTTCTCCCCAGACCCGCTGGAACAGCGTCTCTTTGCTGAGGATCTGGTTCGGATGATGCAGGAAGCAAGCCATCAGGCCGATTTCCTTTGCCGTCAGTTCCAATGGTTTGCCGTCTTTCATCACTTCGGTTTCCGACTCATCCATCGTAAACGGGCCGACAGAGATCTTTTTGGGCTGTGCGGCCATCTCTTCCTCATAATAGCCTGCCCGCCTCAGCTGGGCTTTCACCCTGAACGCAACTTCCTTCGGGCTGAATGGCTTCGTAATGTAATCATCGCCACCGATGGCAAGACCCAGGATTTTATCCGTCTCGTCGGATTTCGCAGACAGGAACAAAATCGGAATCCGGGAAACTTCCCGAATGCGTTTGCATAAATCATAGCCGTCCCCGTCCGGAAGCATGATGTCCAAAATGGCGATATCGGGGGAGAACGTCTGGAATTGCTCCCAACCTTCACGTGCGGTTCCCGCCGTTTCAATTTCAGAGAACCCTTCCTTCATGAGTGCAGTTTTTATCAGAAGACGCAGATCGCTTTCATCATCCACGACCAGGACCCGTGGCTTCTCCAATTCATTCACTCCCTTTCGCACCGGGTGTTTCTTTGCTCAAGTATAAATCAAATTACCGTGATCCGCCGGATTTAAGGATAATGTAAGACCGGAGTTAATTTGGGTTAAGGTTCGCTCGGTATAGTGAAGGCATACGAAAGAGGTGCTGACATATGGAGCCATTGCTGCTCGTGAAAAACGTTGAGAAAAGCTATAAGAAGAGCGTCAATACAGCCAAAGCGCTTGAACAGGTTTCATTTGAAATTGATCATGGAGAGTTTGTCGGGGTCATGGGGCCTTCAGGCGCGGGGAAATCGACGCTGCTGAACGTGCTGGCGACGATCGATACGCCTACTAACGGAGACATTTTCATCGGGAGAGACAATATCGCGAAAATGGACGAGGAGAAGCTCGCAGATTTTCGGCGTGACCATCTGGGGTTCATCTTCCAGGACTACAATCTGCTGGACTCCCTGACCGTCCGGGAAAATATTTTGCTCCCGCTTGCCATCGCAAAGAAGAAACCGGCGGAAATTGCAAAGCGCGTCGATGAGATCGCTGCGACATTCGGCATTTCGGATCTGCTTGATCAGTACCCGTACCAGATTTCTGGCGGGCAGCGGCAGCGCACCGCCGCGAGCCGGGCGTTGATATCGAATCCGAAAATCATCTTCGCGGATGAGCCGACCGGCGCACTCGATTCGAAGTCGGCGACGGACCTGCTTGAGAGCATGAGTTCCCTGAATGAGCAGCATGAGACGACCATCATGATGGTGACACACGATGCCTATGCGGCAAGCTTCTGCCGCCGGATCCTGTTCATCAAAGACGGCCGGCTGTCCAAGGAGATCACACGCGGCAATCGGACGCGCAAGCAGTTTTTCCAAATGATCCTCGATGAGTTGGCTCAAATGGGTGGTGCAGCAAATGACGCTATTTGACCTGGCGCTGAAAAACATCCGCCGCAACATGAAGAACTACTCGCTGTACATCGGGTCCACCGTCTTTTCCATCCTGATTTATTTTACGTTTGCCACGTTGAAATATAGTGGGGACATCGGCGGCATGGCCGAAGCATCGAAACAGATCCAGGCGGTGATGGGGGCGTCGGCGTTTGTGCTCATGGTCTTCGTCGCGATCTTCATCGTGTATTCAAACTCGTTCTTCATGAAAAAGAGGAAGAAGGAAGTCGCGCTTTATTCCTTGCTGGGCGTCCGCAAGAAGTCCATCGGGTTCCTGCTGTTCTTCGAAAACATGGTGATCGGACTCGTATCGCTCATCATCGGCGTGGTCCTCGGATTCCTGCTATCCCGCGGATTGCTCTCCATTCTCCTGAAGCTGATGGGCATGGAGGTCGTGGCGGGATTCACCTTCTCGATGGATGCGCTCATCAATACATGCCTTGTATTTTTCGTGATTTTCCTGTTCACATCTCTTTTGGGATACCGCATCATCTACCGCTTCAAGCTGATTGACCTGTTCCATGCGGAGAAAAAGGGCGAGGAAATCCCGAGGGTGAGAGTGATCACCGCGATTGCCGGCGTGGCGTCGCTCGCGGCCGCATACTATATTGCACTTCAGGATGTTCTTGAGTCTGAAGTGTGGAGACTGCTGGGCATTGGCACGCCGCTCGCCGTCATTGCATTGACGGTGCTGGGCTCGTATCTTCTGTTCGACAGCGTATTGGTCTATGTGCTGTCCGTCCTGAAAAGAAATCCGCGCTGGGCCTGGAAAGGGCTGAACCTCATGACGGCCTCCCAGCTGCTTTACCGGATCAGGGGGAACGCGAAAACACTGACGATCATCACGGTGCTAAGCGCCACGACGATCACTGCTGGCGGCGCGGTATTCGGGGTTTATTACAACGCCGAAAAAGACGTCCAGAAAATGACTCCCTACACATTCATGTGGGAAGGGCAGAAGCAGGATATCGACCCGGCCATCGTCGAGTCCCAAACATCGTTCAACAGCAAACTGCTCCGCCTGCCGTACGATGAGACCGAAATGGAATATGCCGTGATCGATGAGTCGACTTTCGATGAATTGGCGAAGAACCTGGAGTGGACCGATATACAGAAGCTCCATCGGGATGAGGTCTTTGCAATCGACGGCTTTTATGATGAACGCTGGTCGGATAAATTGGAGTCCGTCACGATCAACGATACGGATTATCCGGTCGCCCATTTCTACGAACAGGCACCGTTCAATACAGGGACGCTCGGATCAACGGCGATCGTCGTGCCGGACGAACTGTATGGAGACATCCAATCGGAAGAGAAATTGGTGCAGGCCGTCCAGGTCTCGGACTATAAAAAGCGGGCTGACCTGTCGGACAAACTGGCAGCCGCTACGGACAACTTCTCCAGCAGGACTGCGGATTACAAGGCTGTCGTGGAATCATCGGGTGCGCTGCTCTTTGTCGGAAGCTTTTTGGGGCTGGTGTTCCTCGTCGCAACAGGAAGCATCATTTTCTTCAAAATGATGACCGAAGCGGAAGAGGATAAAAGCAAATATGCGGTCCTCCATAAAATCGGCGTATCGAACGCCGACATGAAAAAGACCATCCGGGGCCAGATCGGCATCATCTTCGCCGTTCCGCTCGCCCTTGGCCTCATTCACGGGGGCGTGGCGCTGGCATCCGTTTCCAATCTGCTGTCGATGAACTTCCTCGTACCGGTCATCATCTGGATGGCGGCCTACACGCTGATCTATGGAATCTACTATTTTGCCACTGTACGGAGCTTCAACAAAACCATCAGAAGAGAATATATGGAGGGCTGATCATGAAAAAAGGATTGATTGCAGCAGGTGTCATCGTGGTCGTATTAATCGGCGCCGTTGTCACGGTCGGAAGACTGGACTTCAACCGGATGGGAAAAGGGAACGCCTACTATCAAATCGGCGAGCCTTCTTCAGTGGAAGAAGATAAACTGGATTCCGGTGAAATCATGAAACGATATGTGTACACGGGCCCGGCCTACGAAGAGAATGGAAAAGAGATCGACGTGGAGTTCACGGCAATGAAACAGCTGCGGGAAGGCGCTTATCTGAAGCTGTATTTGAATAAAGACAAAGAAGTCACCTCCTATGATGAAGTGCAGCAAGCAGACATTCCGGAAGCGGTGAAATTCTGATCGACGGAGAAGGCCCGGCCACACAATTGTGGGCGGGTCTTTTTGATTTGCACGGATTTCCCGATCACAGAAAAGAAAAGCGGCCGCCGATGCTCCAGCCGCCGTTTCTGTTTATTCTGTTTCGGGGAAGAACTCCCGGGCCGTTCGAATATCAACGAGTGACGGGCCGTCCGAATGCAGCGCTTGTTCCAGCACCGGCTCCAGCTCATCATCCGATCCCGGCCGGAATGCTTTCCAGCCGCATGCTTCCGCCAGCTTCACGAAGTCGGGGTTCGTCAGGTCGGTTCCGGTGCCCTTTGCGCCGAGGACTTTGAGTTTGTCGACTTCCATCTGCAGCGATCCGTTGTTCAGGACCACCACCGTGATATTGAGTCCGTATCTGGTGGCGGTCAAAAGATCCGCGAGCACCATCTGCAGCCCGCCGTCCCCCACGATCGCCACGACCTGCTTGTCGGGGCTGACCAGTTTGGCCGCCATGGCGGCGGGCAGTCCGAAGCCCATCGTCCGCCAGTATCCGGAGAATACGGTCGTCTGGTTTTTCTGGCGGAAATTGCGGTTTGTCCAAACGGTGTTGTCTCCGGTATCCAGCGCAAGCACAGCGTCCGGAGCCACCGTACGGTCGAGGGCACGCATGATCCGCGAAGGATGGACGGGAAAGCCTTCGGTGCCGCCTTCCTGTTCGTTTTGTGTGGCCCATTTCTCTTTGACGTCCCGGCAACGGCGCATCCAGTCGTCGGAACGGGAGAATCCTTCCAGGCTGTCCGCCAGGATCGGGAGGACCTCCTCCGCTTTGCCGGTGATGCCGATTTCAACAGGAATGTTCTTTTCGATCTGGTTGAAGTGCGGGTCGATCTGGATCACCCTGGCGTCCGTCGGCACATGCCCTTCAGGCCACCAGGTCGTGCCCGCGAGAAGGACGACATCCGCTTCTTTGAATAGATCTGACGCATGCGGATTGCCGCCTTCGCCGATGCCCTGGAGCATGTGGGGGGAGTCGTCTTCTACGAGCCCTTTTCCGCCCAGGCTGGCCAGGATGCCGGCGCCCCATGACTCAGCGAGCTTTTGAAGATCCTGTGCGGCACCGGCAGCCCCGGACCCCGCCAGGATCATCGGCCGTTTCGCGGACTTCATCACCGCGGCGGCGCTTTCCAGGCTCTCTTCCGTAAAGACGGAGGCCCCTTCGATCACGTCGGGCAACGGCCGAGGCTTGGCGCTCGCATTTGCCATGAACAGATCCTTCGGTACGGACAGATGGGTGACTGCACGCTGACCGAGTGCGGTCCCGACCGCTTTTTCCAGCAGGTCAAGCGCTGCATCAGGGCTCGCCAGGTTCGCAGAATACGCAGCGAAGGGCTTTACGAGATCCTGCTGATTGATGAACTGCGGAAAGGCCGTGCCGATCTTGTCGGTCGGGGCCTGTCCGGTGAGCGCCAGGACAGGGGCCCGGTCCGCATGCGCATCCCCCAGCCCGTTGAGCAGGTTCGTCGCCCCCGGTCCCATCGTCGCCGTGCATACGCCAAGGCCCCCGGTCAGTTTTGCTTCAGCGGATGCCATGAAGGCAGCGGTGGATTCATGTTTGCATGCGATGAACTCGATCTCATCTTGTCCGGCCAGCGCGTCGATGAGGCCGAATGTGGCGTCGCCCACCACACCATAGATCCGTTTCACGCCGTATAGGGACAGCTGGTGAAGCATCAATTCCGCCACGGTTTGCCCGGTTTTCGCCACAACAGATAACCTCCTCCATGAATGGTGCCGTTTCCATTAGTTCTTCCACCAATGATGGCCGGACAAACTCGGAACGAAACACCACTATCCCTGATCACTTCTCAGGGACCCCGGAACGTCCTGTCACGCACAGATCCCGGAAGGCTTCCGTATGCTGTATTAATCAAGCGGAATATGCAAAGGGGACGATAAAATGATGATGGACGATCAGCTGTGCAGGCAATTCGGACAGATTCTCAACGGGCAGGGCAAGCCGGAAAAAGGAGGATGCTCGGTTTCTCTGCACCGGGCATTCGAAACGACCGTGCAAGGGAAAAAAAGCACCCGCGTCATGCCGGCCGACGTGTCGTTCGAATCCCTCGATCCGCATGGCCATGCACTGAATCTGGCGGAGGTGGCCGTTCTCCAGGAGGAGATTCCTGCATTCATCCAGGCATTGTCACAGTACGGGCTGACCATCAGTGCGGTCCACAATCATTGGATCTTCACAAAACCATTGATCATGTATGTTCATATTCAGTCAGTTGAGCCCCCTCTCGACTTCGCAAGGAAGATCGCGTACGCTTTCCAGTTCTTGAGCAGTGCACCTATTTCGGATCACTGATCCCCCGGGCATGCGGGCAGGCCGGATCCGGATGATTTCGTTGACCTGATCTGTACAATTAATTAAGCTATAATGAGTCTAATGCTTTGAAGCGAGAGGAATTGAAACAATGAACGAGAATTTTTGGCTTGACCTGCCGCGGCCGTTTTTTGTGCTCGCCCCGATGGAGGATGTGACGGACGTGGTGTTCCGCCATGTCGTCGCGGAAGCCGGGCGGCCGGATGTATATTTCACGGAGTTCACGAACTCGGATAGCTACTGTCATCCGGAAGGGATCAACAGCGTTCAGGGCCGTCTGCTGTTCACGGAAGATGAACAGCCGATGGTTGCCCATATATGGGGAGACAAGCCCGAGTATTTCCGGCAAATGAGCATCGGCATGGCGGAAATGGGCTTTAAAGGCATCGATATCAACATGGGCTGCCCCGTCCCGAATGTGGCGGAGCGGGGCAAGGGAAGCGGCCTGATCCTGCGCCCGGACGCTGCGGCCGAATTGATCCGGGCAGCCAAGGCGGGCGGGCTGCCCGTCAGCGTAAAAACACGGCTCGGCTTTGAGGATATCAATGAGTGGGAAGCATGGCTGACCCATATTTTGAAACAGGACATCGCGAACCTGTCGATCCACCTCCGGACCCGGAAGGAAATGAGCCAGGTCGATGCCCACTGGGACATGATCCCCGAGATCAAGAAGCTGCGTGACCGCGTGGCGCCGGATACGCTCCTGACGATCAACGGGGATATTCCCGACCGGAAGACCGGCCTGGAACTCGTGGAACGGTACGGAGTGGACGGTGTCATGATCGGGCGTGGGATCTTCAAAAATCCGTACGCCTTTGAAAAAGAGCCGAGGGAACACAGCAGCAAAGAACTGCTCGACCTCCTCAGGCTGCACCTCGATCTCCACGACCGGTACATCGATCAGATCCGGCGTCCGATCACCGGCCTTCACCGCTTTTTCAAGATCTATGTGAAGGGGTTTCACGGAGCCGGCGAGCTGCGGAACCGGCTGATGAACACGAAATCGACCGATGAGGCGAGGGCTTTGCTGGCGGCGTTCGAACAGAATGCGGACGGATCCCACGCAGGTTAATCCTATTCTTTTATCATGACGAATCCCGGGAACGGGGTTCGTTTTTTGCGGAAGGGAGGCTTCCGGTATGGAGGCAGTACCAGAACAAGTGAAGATGGAGTCAATCCGGTCGTTCGAATCGACCATCCGGAAAACCGAAAAAGCCTTTGAAGGGATGGCCCGAAAAGCGCGAATACGACACTGATCGAAAAGCGGCTCAGCGCCCTGCTGGCCGGCCTCGACGTGCTGGAAAACGCCTGGCATCAGAAGCCGCTCGTGCATGCTCCAGAAGAATATGCCGATTTCCGCGCAACGCTTGCAGGGTTACTGCCGACCGTTGAAGAAGCCTTCGCCAAGTCGAAGGAAGGCGGTCCGCAGCGAACACTGCTGAGGAGGCGAATCCGCTCCATCGAACTGGCCATCGGGGCGATGGATGACTTGATCGAGACCGGAGCTGTTGGTAAGCTGCCTGGAAGCAGGTCCAAATGACGACGAACCATGCTTCTAATGGAATCTCAGGCGGACGGTGCCGGCACAAATATAAAGGGGGCTGACAGATGGGCAGAAAGATCGAATCCATCCGGTTTGAAATGTATGCAAGCGGTCCGCTCCGGCCGGATGAGGAGCGTGGACACGAAGTGGAGGTCCTGCGCAGCGGGCAGATCACCCATGAAGTCCTTTCAACGAAGGAGGCCGGTGACGGAGGAATGGAGTTCCGCAAGGATGCCTACCGGATCGATCCCGAAAAATCGGCGGAATTTCTGGATGCCCTCGTCACCGAATTCCATGTCGACGAGTGGGTCAAAGATTACGGATCGCCCGTGCTGGACGGCTGGAGTTACGAGGTGACGATCCGGTATTCGGACGGCCGTGTGCAGGGGATCCGGGGCTCGGTCGATCCGCCGCCCGGTGCGGAAAATGTGGCCGGGGCGGTCAAGGAGCTCGTCCCGTTTCTGAAAGAGCCGTGGATCTTTTAGGGGAATGGATAGTTCCATCATCGGCAGGAAGGCAGCGCAGGCTGTCTTTTTTTGTTTGCACAAAAAATCCCTTGGTTCACAGGGACCACTGAAAAAGTCCATTTAGAATCAACGTAGCTGTCCCGGGAGAGGCTACTGAAAAGCTGTATGTGAAGAAAGAGGCGCTGTAAGTTAAGAAGGATGCCCTGTAGGTTAAGAAGGAGAGGCTGTAGGTTAAGAAGGACGCCCTGTAGGTTAAGAATGACCGGCTGTTAAGAAAGGGGCTGTTCGAAAAGTACTGAAACGCCCCGCGAGACAGCAAATAGCAAGGTCGTCGAAAGAACGTTACGGGAGATTCGCCAAGAATGAAGGATGACCCTGCGACAGTGTTGAAGGAGGGCGATCTTTCCGCTAAGAGTCCGTTTCGCTCACCTGAGAGTCCGTTGTCACCACGTTGAAGTGCAGAGGACGAGTCGGAGGTAGGGATTCACTGGCGATAGGTAGGGATTCGAACACGATTGGTAGGGACTCGCGGGGGGAAGGTAGGGATTCAAACATGGAAGGTAGGGATTCAGGAGGGAAAGGTAGGGATTCACACGCACAAGGAACCGATTCGTCCTGCCAAGAGACCGATTGGATTGGCGCGCCCGGCAGCCGGGACAAGCGGAGAGTTTGACATCCGAATTGGAAGTAAATTATAATAAATCCCATCAGAAAGTTTCCCTTGCGCAACTCGCGGGATTCAGAAGGATTGAGGGATTTCGATGGAGCCTAGAAACATCGAAGAAGAGAATATTAATAATGCGGCTCTGCAGAAAAACGCGGGAACTGTCCTGAGCGGAGAGACGAAGGGCATCCGGCAGCTCCTGCCGTTCCTGGGCCCCGCCTTCATCGCGGCGGTCGCCTATATCGATCCCGGCAACTATGCGACCAATATTTCCGCGGGTTCGGCATACGGGTACAAGTTGCTCTGGGTGGTCCTGGCATCGAACTTGATGGCGGTGCTCATCCAGATGATGTCCGCCAAGCTCGGGATCGCCACCGGCCGGAACCTGCCGGAAATCAGCCGGGAGCGGTTCTCGAAGAAAACGTCCGTTTTCCTCTGGATCCAGGCGGAGCTTGTCATCATGGCGACCGACCTCGCCGAGTTCATCGGGGCGGCCCTCGGTCTGTATCTCGTGTTCAATATCCCGATGGTGGCAGCGGCGCTCATCGCGGCTGTCGGTTCGTTCGCCATCCTGGAAATGCAGCGGCGGGGTGTCCGCTCCCTTGAAGCGATCATCGCCGGCATGATCTTCGTCGTCGTGATTGCGTTCGGCGTCCAGGTGTTCGTCGCGAAGCCGGAGGCCGGTCCGCTGCTCGCGGGTCTCTTCACACCGAGGTTCGAAGGAGTGGACAGCATCCTGCTGTCGGCGGGGATGCTCGGTGCGACCGTCATGCCGCATGCCATCTACCTGCACTCGGGCCTGACGAACAAACGGATTGTCGGTCGGAACGAGGCCGAACGGAAGAAGATCTTCAAGTTCGAAACGGTCGACGTCATCATCGCCATGGTCATCGCAGGTGCCATCAATGCGAGCATGCTCATCGTCGCTGCGGCGCTGTTCCATAAGGCGGGCATTCAGGTCGATGATCTCGAAGTCGCCTATGACCAGTTCGGCTCAATGCTCGGGACGCATGTGGCCATCCTGTTCGGAATCGGGCTGCTCGCAGCTGGCCTGTCCAGTTCATCCGTCGGCACGCTCACCGGTGACATCGTCATGCAGGGCTATATCAAAAAACGGATTCCGATCTATCTGCGGCGGGTGATCACGATGCTGCCGCCGATTGTGATCATCATGCTCGGTGTGAACGCGTCCAAGGCGCTCGTCATGAGCCAGGTCGTCCTTTCATTCGGCATCGCGTTCGCCCTCATTCCGCTCATTCTGTTCACGAGCGACAAGAAGCTCATGGGCGGGCTCGTGAACAAAAAGATCACGACCGTGACGGCCTGGCTGATCGCCGTCCTGATCATCGCCCTCAACCTGTTCCTGCTTTATGAGACGGTCTTTTGATTTGTTGCCATGCAAAATTGAGGAACCGGCATCTTGTGAAAGAAGGTTCTCGGGGGAAATCCCGGAGAACCTTTTTTCATTTGAGAAAGGGGTCCGTCCGGATACGGGCAGCCACTCTACGGAACGTTTGTTGCGGGCCGGGAAAGAACCGGCTAACATGAAAGCAGTACGGGAGGCGATGGTATGGACAGCAGCAAGATGGGCTCGCTGATTTCGCGGCTGCGCAAAGAGAAGGGACTCACACAGAAAGAACTGGCAGACCGGTTGAATCTCTCGGACCGGACCATTTCAAAATGGGAACGGGGGAAGGGGTTTCCGGATGTCTCCCTGCTGCCGGACCTCTCATCCGTTCTCGGCACAAATATAGAAGACATTCTTGGCGGTGAATTGTCCGTCAATGAATTTGTAGGAGGAAATATGAGGAAATCCAATTATTATAGCTGTCCGTCGTGCGGGAATATCGCCGTTTCATCAGGAAATGCGAGCGTCTCCTGCTGCGGAAGGAAGCTTGAAGCCCTGGTTCCGCAGAAAGAGGGAGAGGACGAAATGCTCAGCGTGTCCGAAGTGGACGGGGAGTGGTACATCACAAGTGATCACCCGATGGAGAAGGAGCATTATATTTCGTTCATCGCTTTTGCCACGGGCGACCAGGTGACACTCCTGAAGCAGTATCCGGAATGGGCATTGCAGGCACGGCTGCCCAAGCGCCGGCACGGAACGCTATTGTGGTATTGCACGCAGCACGGACTGTTTTACCGGAATGTCTGATATCCGGGACGGCCGGGAAATTTCCGTCACGGACCGAGCTCTTGCACCGGTCACGTCCGGCACACCTGCTAAAATGCATCGATTCGATTGTAAACCCGCCGGGTCCCTCCCCGGCGGGTTTTGCGTTCCGCCGGTCGCTTCCGGACGGCCTGCGGACTGAAAAATCGTGATGACTCATACGGCCGGTCCGCGCCGCTGCCTGTTTTCTTGTCTTCCTCTCATTCTGCGGTTTGTCCGCCCGATATAAGGGTAGAAGTCTATGGACTGGCCGGGGAATGATAGACTCCGGCAGCCTGCAAGGATTTCGGGTGCCGGCTGCCGGAATGGATCCCTTGCCCTGCGGTCCGGAAACGGGCCGTCGCCATACGAACGAGAGGAGCTGTGTGAAGAGATGGATCATGACAAACAAGACAACCAGATGCACCAGAACAAGAAAGACCGACAGCTGGATCAGTTCCGCCGACAGAACACAGGAAATCCGATGACCGACATCAATGGCCAGAAGGTGGCAAACGACCAGAAAACGCTGAGGGCCGGCAAGCGCGGGCCGCTGCTCATGCAGGACTTCCATTTTTACAAGAAACAGTCGCACTTCAACCGGGAACGCATCCCGGAAAAAGTCGTCCATGCACGCGGCTTCGGAGTCCACGGCGTTTTCGAAGCCACGGAGTCGCTTGAAGAGTATACGATGGCGAAGTTTCTGGAGCCGGGCACGAAGACGCCGGTGTTCGTCCGGTTTTCCAACTTCATCGGGAACCGCGGTTCGAAGGATACGGCCGTCGATATCCGTGGATTTGCCACGAAGTTCTATACCGAACAGGGGAACTACGACATGCTCGCCCTGCAGTTCCCGGTATTCATCCTTGCCGATGCCATGAAGTTCATGGACGTCACGCATGCGGCCAAGCCAGAGCCCCGGCAACATATGCCGCAGGCGACGGTGGCACACGACAACTTCTGGGACTACGTCGTGAGCAACCCGGAATCTGCCCATATGGTCATGTGGGTCATGTCGATGCGCGGCCGGCCCCGTAGCTGGCGCATGATGGAAGGTTATCCGATCAATACATTCCGGTTCATCAACAAAGAGGGCAAGTCCACATTCGTCCGGTTCATCTGGAAGCCGAAGCTCGGCGTCCACTCGCTCATGCTCGATGAAGCAAATATCATCGGCGGCGTCGATCCGGACTTCCACCGCCGGGACATTGTCGAAGCAATCGGGAACGGAGCCTTCCCGGAATATGAGCTGTGCGTCCAGCTGATCGACGAAGAAGACGAGTTCAAGTTTGATTTTGACATTCTCGACGACACGAAGTTCTGGCCGGAAGAAGAAGTTCCGCCGAAAGTCGTCGGCAAGATGACCCTCAACCGCCTCATGGACAACTTCTTCGCCGAGAATGAACAGTCCGCGTTCAACCCGTCGAATCTTGTGCCGGGCATCGAGTTCACGAACGATCCGGTTCTCCAGGGCCGTTCGTTCGCATACCGGGACACGGAACTGCACCGCCATCATTCGGCCAACTATGAAGAGCTGCCGATCAACCGCCCAATTTCCGACGTGAACCACAACCTCCGGGACAGCTATTTGAAGTACCCGATCGAACAGGACTCGGTTCATTTCCATAACAATATGCAGGCGGAGAATACGCCGGCCGAAGTATCGCCGGAAGAGGGCGGCTACGAAAACTATCCGGGCCAGGTCGAAGGCCATGTGACGCGGGAGCATCCGAGTGAATCGTTCCAGGATTATTACTCCCAGGCCCGGATGTTCTGGAACAGCCTGTCCATGCCGGAGAAGCAGGACCTTGTCGATTCGTTCAGCTTCCACGTCGGCAGTGTGAAGAACAAGGACATCCGCCAGAAAACGGTGGAGATGTTCGGAAACGTGGACACGGACTTTGCGACGATGCTCGCCGAAAACATCGGTGTCGAGCCGCCGCAGACGGCCCATGTGGACTATGAAAAGAGCTCGTCCGCACTCAGCCAGCTGAACACCCCGCACTCGGCGTGGACGTCGAGAGTCGCCGTTCTCATCGGGGATGAATTCAACGGGGAAGAGCTGAAGAAGGTGCTCGACGCCTTGGCAGGCGTGAAGGCGAAGGTCGATATCGTCTCCGAGACGCTTGCGCCGGTCAAGGGCTCGGACGGCCTCGAGCTCACACCGACCCAGACTTTCCTGACCGTCCACCCGACTCTGTACGATTCCATCTTCGTCGCAGGCGGCAAGGCGAAAAACCAGATGAAGTTCGACCAGGCGGTCATGGACTTCTTCAAGATGCAGTACATGCACATGAAGCCGATCGCCGTGTCGGCAGATGCCGAACAATATGTCCTGCAGACAGAGGACAACAACATGGAGGGCGTCGTGCTCGCATCCGCAAATCCGGAGTTCGCCCGGCAGTACGTTGATGCGCTTGCCATAAAACGCTTCTGGGACCGCACCTGACCCACACGAATCGCCCGACCGGCGAAACATAACCGGTCGGGCTTTTTTTGTTTCCGGATCATGACGGGTCAGATGATCATCTCCGCCATTCCGATCAGGATGAGCAGCCCGCCTGCAATCTCTGATGGATACCGGCCGAACCAGGTGCGCGTGAGGAGTCCGCCGAACCGGTGTCCGCAGCCGACCGTCAGAAGGGAAAAGACCCCGATGGCCAGCACCGTTGCCGCCATGGGTCCGCCGCTGACCCCCATGCCGAAGCCGCCTGCCAGGGAATTCGCCGACAGGAGAAAACCGAGCGGCAGGGCTTCCCGGACCGACAGCACCCGGTCGCCGTCCGTATCCGAGGCGTCTGGATCGTCCAGGAGGTTGGGCCGCGGCGACTGGTTGTGAAACAGCATCCACGCCCCGATGGCGCACAGCATGCCCCCGCCGAGCCGGTTGGCCGTTGTCTCGGAGAGGAACAGGGTCACATATTCCGCCGCCAGCATGGCGACGAGCGCCATCGCCATCGAGACGAGCGCGATGGCGAAATTGGACCGGAACGGAATGGCCGTTTTCCGGATGCCGAATGCCAGGCCGATCCCGAGATTGTCCAAGTTCGCCGCAATTCCAAGAAATACAATCGTCAACCATTGCAAAACATCCGCCTCCCGATTACCCTGCAGTTTATGAAAAGCTGCGGGGATTGGCCGGGCGGCACCATTTGGTGAGATTGCAGGGGCGGGTTCATTTCTCCTGTTCAAACCCATCCAAAAAGAGCAGGCCAATTTGCCTGCTCCTTCATACTAACCTTTGCCGTCCAAGCGCTGCCGCAATACGAGGGCCGAGACGGCGAACACTGCAAAAGCCACTGCCGAGGCGGCCGCCATCGGCAAGGCGTTTCCTGTCGGGGAGTTGAACAACAGGGGGACCGAGATGATTAGAAGGGCACCGGTCAAACCCATGCCCAGGATCGAGAAAGCCAAAACCTTGTTCATCGGATCACCTCACCTCATAGAAACTGAAAGCACGTTATGTTCGCCAATGACTTTACCGGGAAGGCGGAGACTGTCAGTTGTACCCAAAGGATAGCGCACATGTTCCGCGGGTTTCAAGGAGACCATGCACTTCTTTGTTAAAGGCTGACACGAAGCCCATATTAAACGGTGAACTCCTTGCGTTACTTGGAATGGCAATAAAAAATCTATAATTCGAGATAAAAGGCTTGTAAGGGAAGGAGATCCGGGTTATAGTGGTAACTGAAAGTAACCAACGACAATGATGGAGGTCATCAATATGACAGAAAAACTGAACATCGGGATTATTCTCGGAAGCACGCGTGACGGACGGGTGAGCCCGCAGGTCGGCGAGTGGGTGAAAACGATCGCGGATGCGCGCGGCGATGCAAATTATGAAATCGTCGATATTGCGGACTATCAGCTTCCGCTTCTCGGAACGACAGACGGCACAGAGCCGGGAATCGGGGCCTGGAACGAAAAGCTCGCGAGCCTTGACGGATTTGTCTTCATCGTCCAGGAGTACAACCACAGCATCACCGGCGCGCTGAAAAATGCCCTCGACCTGGCACGCGAAGCCTGGAATGACAAGGCTGCCGGCATCGTGAGCTACGGCTCGACGGGCGGTGCACGCGCAGCGGAACACCTTCGCGGCATCATGGGCGAACTGAAGATCGCTGACGTCCGCACCCATCCGACACTCTCGCTCTTTACGGACTTTGAGAATTTCTCCGTCTTCAAGCCGCAGGAGCTTCATCTCACAAACATCACGGTCATGCTTGACGAAGTGAACGCTTGGACGGGGGCACTGAGAACCCTCCGCGTGGCAGCGCCTGTCGCAAACTGACTCATGCATTTCAAAACCCCGATCCGGCTGACGGATCGGGGTTTTTTATCTGACCAGCTTCATCGCCTGGCGGATGGAGGCGAATGTATGCAGTTCATCGGCCGGACCCAGCGTTTCGGCGAGCTTGCGCGCAATCATCGGGGAGATGCCGGTGACGTAGAGGCGGCAGCCCATCAGTTTCAGCACATTCTGGATATGCAGGAAATTGACCCCCGGCGTCCCTTCTTCCCAGTACATGCCGGTCACATCGATGATGACGTTGGTGATAAGGTGTTGCTGGACATAGTCGCTCAGCTTCATATTGAGCAGGCTGAATCGTTCCTGGGACATGACGCCCGTAATGGCAACCGCGGCCACGCTGTCTTCAATGGCGAGGATGGGGAGGGCGAGCTGTTCGATCAGGGCTTCCTTCTCATCGATTTCCCGGCGCTGTTTCCGCTCAACGGTGACATCGGTCTGCGTACCCGAAAAATACAGCTTTCCGTCCACCCGGATCGGCTCGATTTGCAGACGATTCCAGAACGGGGTTCCGTCCTTGCGATAGTTTTTCAGTGTAAGGGTAATGGCCTTTTCGTTCTGAATGGCCTCCCGCATTTTCCGGACGTCCGCAGGATTTGTTTTCTCCCCCTGCAGAAATCGGCAGTTCCGCCCGATCGTCTCTTCTGGCGGATAGCCGGTAAGTTCCTCAAATGTCCGGTTTGCAAAAATGATCGGATTATCCTTCTGGGAAGGATCGGTGACGAGTGCGGCCGTCTTGCTGCCGTCGAGCATCGCCTTGAGCAGCCGGTTCTGCATGACATTATCCATCGTTAGAATCATCCCCACCCCTTTCCTACTGACTTTTCTATATATTATCATATTAGGAGAATTAAAAGGACCAATCGGGGCGGAAAGCCCGGAACCGGCTGTCATTTCACCGGGCTTCCTGTACAATCGGAGGGAAAGGGGGCATCCTACATGATCCGGACGATCATTTTTGACTTGGATGATACATTGATTTGGGACAAGAAAAGCATCGGGACGGCATTTGATCGAACGTGCCGGTATGCCGCGGACAAAGCCGCCGTTGATGCGGCCGCACTGGAACTCGCAGTGCGAGAGGCGGCCCGCGCGCTGTATTCTTCGTATGATACATACGATTTCACACAGATGATCGGGATCAACCCGTTTGAGGGGCTTTGGGGATCCTTCGACGACCCTGGCGAGGAGTTCGGGCGGATGAAGGAGATCGTTCCGGCCTACCGGCGGGAAGCCTGGACAAACGGACTCCGGGCACTCGGTGTCGATGATCCGGCACTCGGCGGGGAACTCGCCGGACGTTTCATCGAGGAGCGAAGGAATGCGCCGTTCATCTATGAAGAAACGTTCGATGTCCTCGACCGGCTCCGGGAGGACTATCAACTAGTGCTGCTCACGAACGGGGCTCCTTCTCTCCAGCGGGAAAAGCTCGCCATCACGCCGGAACTTGAACCGTACTTTGACCGGGTCGTCATCTCGGGGGCGTTTGGCCGGGGGAAGCCGGACGAGTCGATCTTCCGTCATGTGCTGGAAGAGACGGGCACCGGTGCATCGGAAGCCCTCATGGTCGGCGACAACCTCATGACCGACATCCTTGGTGCCGGCCGTGCCGGCATCCGGTCGGTCTGGATCAACCGGGAAGGGAAGAAACGGCTTCCGGATGTCACCCCGGACTATGAAATCAGCCGGTTGGACCAAATTGAAACGATTCTGAAAGAAATGCGATGAACGAAACTGGGGCTGTCCAGTTATTGCTGAAGGGCCCCGTAAGATAGCAAAAAGCAAGGACGTCGGGAGACTCCTGCGGGATGGCCGGTTGTCCGGGACCCCGCACGGCTGTATGCCGGAGGAGGCTTGGCGACCGGCCCGCGGAAAGCGGCCTTAGTCCTTGCTTTTTGCTTTTTTTGTTGTGAAATTACTTTTGGGACAGCTCTTTTTCTAATTTAGAGATCGACGGTCCGTACCGCATAAATATCGTCGATCTTGAGGAGCCGGCCGATTTCCTCCGGCTTCACTTCGTTGTCGACCGTCAGCATCATGATGGCTGCGCCGCCGGCTTCGGAGCGGCCGACCTGCATCGTGGCGATGTTGATGTTCTCCTCGGCGAGCAGCATGCCGACCCGGCCGATGGCCCCCGGCTGGTCCTTATGCCGGATCAGGAGGAGATGGCCCTTCGGCACGACGTCCACCACATAGTCATCGACTTTCACGATCCGTGCGCCGAGCCCGTTCAACAGGGTACCGGCGACACGGTGGAATTCATCACCCATCTTCGCCTCGACGGTAATGAGCTGCTGGAAGCCTTTGCTGTTGGGGCTTTTGTGCTCATCCACACTGATATGGAACGAGTCCGCCAGGAATTTGGCGTTCACATCGTTCACATGAGTGCCCAGATTGCGCTTCAGCAGTCCCTTCATGGCATTGCGGGTGAGCGGCCGGACATCGAAGTCGGCCAGATCGCCACCATACCGGACCGTGACATCGGTGAGCGGCTTGTCTGACAGGCGGGACAGGAACAGTCCGAGGTTTTCCGCAAGGTCGAAGAACGGCTCGATCTTGGCGAGAACTTCCTTTGAGACGGACGGAAGGTTCACCGGGTTTTTGACAGGCTCTCCGTTCAGGAAGCGGATCACGTCCCGGCCGACATCGATGGCGACACTTTCCTGCGCCTCGATCGTGCTTGCCCCGAGGTGGGGAGTGGCGATCACCTGCGGCAGCCCGAGGAGGCGATGGCCGGTGAACGGCTCGGTTTCAAAGACATCAAGTGCTGCGCCGGCGACTTTTCCGCCTTCAATCGCCTCATAGAGGGCATCTTCGTCGATGATTCCGCCGCGAGCACAGTTGACGATTCGGACCCCGTCCTTCATCTTGCCGAACGCTTCGGCGTTGATCAGGTGGCGGGTCTCTTTCATGAGGGGCGTATGGACGGTGATGAAATCAGCGGCCCGGATCACTTCCTCGAATGTGCCGGCCGTGATGCCCATCTCCTTTGCCCGTTCTTCGGTGAGGAACGGATCGAATGCGATGACATTCATCCGTTGCCCCTTTGCACGGCGGGCGACTTCCGCACCGATCCGGCCTAGTCCGACCACGCCGAGTGTCTTGTCCTTGAGCTCGACTCCGACGAATGCCTTGCGGTCCCATTTGCCTTCCAGCAATGAACGGTGGGCCTGGGGGATATTGCGGGCGAGCGAGGTCATCATCGCGATCGTATGCTCGGCCGCGGAATTGGTGTTGCCGTCCGGTGCATTCACGACGATGATGCCCCGCTCGGTCGCCGCGTCCAGGTCGATGTTGTCGACGCCGACGCCGGCACGGCCGATGATCTTCAGGTTTTCCGCTGCTTCGATCACCTCGCGGGTGACCTGGGTCCCGCTGCGGACTATCAGGGCATCGGCAGTTTTGATGGCCTGAAGAAGTTCAGCGTGCGGGAGGCCGGGACGGATCTGCAGCTCTGCAACGGAGGCTTCGCGGAGCGGCTGCAGCCCTTCTTCGCTGAGCGGGTCGGTGATGAGGATGACGGCTTGACGGGTATCTGGCTTGGTCTCTGCAATGGCATTCATTGGTTCGGTTCCCCTTTCCGGAGGTAAATCTGCTGTGCGGCCGTGACCCCTTTGCCCGGCTCGATCTGCTTTCCGGCTTTTATGATCCCGAGCTCGAAAATCGCGATCATCTGGAGTACGTCGGCAGGGGAGCAATAGCCCATATGGCCGATCCGGAAGATCTTCCCGGCGAGCTTGCCCTGTCCGCTGGCGACTGCCAGGCCGAACTCGGTTTGGAGGATACGGCGGAACTCTTCCGCATCAAAGTCATCGGGCCGGACGGCCGTGACCGTCGGGGAACCGGCCTCAGCGGAAGTGAGAAGCGGGATTCCGTGGGCTGCAAAGGCGGCCCTCGTCATGTCGCGCATCAGCTCATGCCGCGCGGCGACTTCTTGGATGCCTTCTTCTTCAATGAGATCAAGCGCCTGGTCGAGGCCGTAAAGCAGGGAAGTCGCAGGCGTGAACGGTGTCGTGTTTTTGCGGATGCTTTCCCGGTACTGGACCAGGTCAAGGTAGAAGCCGCGGTCCGGGTTCGCTTCAATCTGCTTCCATGCCCGTTCGCTCACTGCCGCGAACATGAGTCCCGGCGGCAGCATCATCGCCTTCTGGGAACCGGTGACGAGGACGTCGAGTCCCCATTCGTCCATCTTGGCTTCCACGCCGCCGATGATCGATACGCCGTCGGAAATGACGAGTGCATCGGATTCCTCCCGGACGACCTTGGCCAGTTCCGCAACCGGATTGACCACACCGGTTGATGTTTCGCAATAAGTCGAGATGACCGCCTTCACATCCGGGTGCTCTTTCAGCATCGTGCGGACATGTTCCGGATCAAGCGCTTCGCCCCATTCCGTCTCATAACGGTGGACGGTGATTCCGTGGGCCAGGCAGATCTTCTCGAAACGGGCCCCGAACGAGCCGGAGATGATGACGATCGCTTCTTCGCCGCGCCGGACGGTATTGACGGCGGCGGCTTCCAGTCCGGACGTTCCGCTTCCGGCCACGATCAGGACATCCTGTTCCGTTCCGAACACTTTTTTGATCCGCGGCTGGATCTTTTCCTGCAGGTCGTCGGTCACTTTTGCCCTGTGGCCCACCATCGGCTTGGTCATGGCGCGCTCTACGCTCGGCGGGATCGGCGTCGGTCCCGGAATCCGCAAATATTGTTGGTCTTGAAGCATCATGAATCTCCTCCTTCTGAAAATGAAAAAAGCCATTCGTCCCCTGCATCATCCGTGCAAGGGGCGAATGGCCTGAAGCCTCGCGGTGCCACCCTCATTTGCTGCCTCCTTCCGGAAGGCAGCCTTCATTGGCATGCGTAACGGGCATGTGCCGGACGGGCCTACTGTCTTCGTTTCAGCCCGCCAATCTATCCGGAGCGGAACGGATGGCGGGGAATGCCGGCTCGCACCTGCCGCCGGCTCTCTGAAAATCCCTCGGTCCATCCGCATGTCTCCATCGCAATTGTTCGTTCAATTATGAAATTATGAATAATCTTAGCATGTACTCCGGAGAAGTCAACCCTTTTCCTTCGTTCGGGATTAAGAAATTATTGAGGGGAAAAGGGTGGGAATTCAGAGAAACATTGATGAAACACGATTGTAAACGTTTTTATGAACAGATAACATTCGTGTTTATTGATGGGCTGCTGAGGGGGCGGGGAAGGTTTCCGCACGGGTCTGACAGGGATCAAGTCAACGTCCGGCGAGCAATGGATCGGGTCGGATTTTCCGGTTGCTTGAGTTCCCTTCAAAACGGGAATACCTAAGCCGATCACTTTTTATCCGGAAAGGGGAAGATTTTGTGGAAAACGTAGTCATCAGTTATTTCCGTGTGGAAAGCGAGGCGTTCCAGGCGCTTTCCGAACTCAAAAAGCTGTCTGAATATGAGGATGAAGCGGTCCTCTCCCAGGTCGGGGTGCTGAAGAAGGAACACGGCAACATCCTGCTGAAGGATTCGTTCGATACGGGCAAGGTTTCGGCGGATGATACGCTGATCGGCAGCATCGTCGGGGGACTGGCCGGAATTATCGCCGGCCCGCTCGGCGTGCTTCTCGGCGTCGGCATCGGCGGCTCTGTCGGACTGCTTGCCGATGCGGCCGACATGAAGAGGGAAGCCGGCCTGTTCTGGTCGATGACGCTGCGCATGAAAGACGGGGACGTGGCCATCGTCGCGGTTGTCCAGGAAAAGTCGGAGGAACCGCTCAACCGCATATTCGGCAAGTTCGAAACAGTGGTCGAGCGATACCCGGCGGCAGAAATCCAGGAAGAGATCGAACATGCGCGCGAGGTGCAGGACGATCTTGAAAAACAGGCGAGGAACAAGATGGCCGAGGAACGGTCCGCCATGCGGGAAAAGAAAGTGGACGAATACAAGAAAAAGATGCAGGACGACTTCTTGAAGCTGAAGGAACGGTTCAACGGCTGAACCAGAGATGGCCCCGGACAGGATTCCGGGGCCTCTTCCTCTTGTGGCAAATAATCGGTGTCGCGGAGCATCCTGATATACAATGAAAATGGCCCTGTCACAGGGCGGAACACTTTTTGGGAGTGGCATTCATGCTGGAGTTCATCAAGCGGCAAACCGAATATTTGTTTACAGGGTATTTTGCCGTTGTCATGGCGACGGGCGCGCTGTCGATTTCCGCTCATCTGCTCGGTTACGGTCGGCTGTCGGCTGCCTTGCTGGCGGTCAATGCGGTCCTGTTCATCCTGCTGTGGGTGCTGACCGGGGCCAGGCTCGTCTTCCATCCCCGCCGCATGGCAGCGGATATTGGGAATCACATGTCCGGACCCGGATTTTTTACAATTGTGGCCGGGACGGCCGTGTTCGGGAGCGAGCTCATCGTGATCACGGGCAGGACCGGCCCGTCCGCTTTCCTGTATGGGCTTGCCGCACTCCTGTGGGTGCTCATCATGTATGCTTTTTTCACCGCCGTCATCGTCCGGGAAGAAAAGCCGGATCTCCCGTCCGGGATCGGCGGGGCATGGCTCATCGCCGCTGTGGCCACACAGTCGCTCTCCATCCTCGGGGTGCTCCTCTCGGGACACAGCCCGGCGCCCCGGAACTGGGTGTTTGCTTCTCTCTGCATGTTTTATCTCGGATTCATGCTGTATCTGCTCATCATCATTCCGATCTTCCACCGGCTCGTCTTCGCAAAGCTGCGTCCGAGGCAGTTTGCGCCGACTTACTGGATCAGCATGGGTGCGGCGGCCATCACGACGCTTGCCGGCTCGATGCTCATCACGGAGACGGACGGCGGGGATCTGACCGCCGGAATGATGCCGTTCCTGAAGGGGCTGACGCTCATGGCATGGACCTTCGCGACGTGGTGGATCCCGCTGCTGGCTTCCTTGGCTGGCTGGCGTTATTTCATCAAGCGGGATCCGATCACATACGATCCCCAGTTTTGGGGGATGGCGTTTCCGCTGGCGATGTACACTGCCGCGACCTATCAGCTGGCCGGCGCGGTGGACATGCCGGATCTCCGTGTCCTTTCACGGTGGTTCTTCCCGGTCAGCATCACTGCCTGGGCTCTTTTCTTTCTCTGGATGTGCCGTCATCTGATCGGGATGCTCATCAGGAGCCGGGACAGATAAATGCCCCTGGCCGGCCGGTGCCGGGTCAGGGGCTTTGCCGTCACTTATTCTTTTCCCAGATCGAGGCATTCAGCGCAAGGGCGTAGGCGACCCAGACGACGTACGGGATCATGAGGACGCCGGCGGTTTTGTCTTCACGCCGTAACTCGGCCATGGACAGGATGATGGCACCGAGCAGGACGGTCATCTCGACAAGTGCCGTTCCGCGGAGCCTCCATTTGAAGAACAGGAAAGACCAGAGGAAGTTCAGTCCGAGCTGGATGTCGTAGGCGGTGAATGATCCGGCGCGGCCTTCCTCTCTGCGGGCCTGGCCTGCCCGGTACCGGGCAACGCCCATGACCGTGTACAGCGAGGTCCAGGCGATCGGGAATGCAGCCTGTGGAGGGGCGAAACCCGGTTTTTCGAGCCGTTTGAATTCATCCTTCGAACTTTTGGCCGTCAACAATCCGACAATCGTGCCTCCGATGACCGGGACGGCAATGGCCTGCATGAGTTTCTTTCCGTCGACTTTACCGTTCACTTTAATCAAATCCATTTTCTACCCTCTTTCCATCTGTTTTATGACAATTTTCCCTCCTATTAAACCTGTAAACAATAAGAATCTTTTCATGTGCCCATTCAGGTGGTAGACTGTTGGAAAAGGGGTCGTTTTAAAAGGCCGGCGCCGCAGCACATGCCGGCACGAAAGGAAGCGTGTGTCCCAATGGCAGAGATTAATCGTGCGTTGTTTGACTACTTGAAGGAACATACGGAGGAGATCACGGATGAATGGCTCGCCCGTCGCGACGGAAAGCAAGGATCGATCTATGCTCCGACTGCAGACGGCGTTACGAAACAGGCACTCCGTGAGCAAAACCGTCTGACGAACCTCGCTCTGGCGACCTGCCTGCTCGGAGACCAGGACCAGTTCGAGAAGCGGAAGGATGAGTGGGCCGAACTGGTGGCCGGCAGCCGGGTGAAATCCGGCACGCCGATCCACGAAGTTCTCCGGGCGCTCGGTTCTGCTAGGCTCGTCTTCTGGTCCTTCGTGGAAAAATTCATTATAGAAAACGACAGCTCCGTGAAACGGGAAGATCTGCTTCGCTGGAGCGAAGAGCTGAACAGCTCTTTTGACGAACTGGTCGTGGCGTTCTCCTCCGAATATCATGATTTGATGCAGGGTCGCCTGAAGGCACAGCAAAGCCTGATCGATGAGCTCGGCAGCCCGGTCATCAAAATCGACTGCGAACGGGGAATTCTTCCGCTCGTCGGCGACATCGATACGAACCGTGCCCAGATCATCAAATCCCTGGTGCCCCTGAGATGTTCACAGGAAGGGATCGTCCAGCTGTTCATCGACCTGTCCGGGGTCACGATCATCGACACGATGGTCGCCCACCAGTTGTATGAGCTCACCCAAATCCTCGGGCTTCTCGGCATCCGGGCGACGATCACCGGCATCCGGCCGGAGATCGCCCAGACATCGGTTCACCTCGGTCTGAACTTCTCGGGTCTCGCCACGTACAGTTCCCTCCAGCAAGCGCTCCAAAGCAGTCCGGTTCCATGGGATTGACCGTCCAACGAAGACAAGCCGCCGCGTGCGGCTTTTTTCGTGCCCGGAAAATCAGGGCGGGCAGCGGGACATCATGGGGATCAGGTAATTGTGCACTGTTTTTCATCGTCCGTCTTATCCCGCCGGAAATTGGGGTATAGGAAAGTCAGAAGTACGATGCAAAGCGCAGGGAGGAAACATTCCATGAAGACAAGAGGGAGACGGGGCAGTTCAAATATCGAGGACCGGCGGGGACAGGGCCCCGGTGTCGGGGGGCCGATCGCCATTGGCGGAGGCGGTCTCGGCATCATCGGAATCATCCTTTTCCTGCTGCTGGGCGGAGACCCGGGAAGCCTGCTCGGCGGCGAAGAGCCGTCGTCCGGTGTCCGGGACGGAGGGTCCGGGGAATATGCCGGCACCGAGCAGGAAGAAGAGCTTGCCGATTTCGTATCGGTCGTTCTCGCGGATACGGAAGATGTATGGAGTGAGCTGTTCAGGCAGGAGGATATGACATATGAGGATCCGAAGATGGTCCTGTATACGGGAAGCGTTCAGTCGGCATGCGGGCTCAGCAGTGCGGCGGTCGGGCCGTTCTACTGTCCGGGAGACCACAAGCTTTACATCGACCTGAGCTTCTACAACGAATTGCAGACTCAGTTCCAGGCACCCGGTGATTTTGCGATGGCCTATGTCGTGGCGCATGAAGTCGGCCATCATGTCCAGACACTCCTCGGCATCAGCGATGAAATGGCCAAGGTCCGCCAGCGGGTGAGCGAGGAGGAATACAACAAGTATTCGGTTGCCATGGAGCTGCAGGCCGATTACCTGGCCGGCGTTTGGGCGAAACATGACCAGGAGAGCGGCTATCTAGACCCGGGCGACTTCGAGGAAGCCCTGCGTGCCGCCAGCGCGGTCGGCGATGATACGATCCAGCGGCGTGCCCGGGGCTACGCCGTTCCGGAAAGCTTCACGCACGGGACATCCGAACAGCGGATGTACTGGTTCAAGCGGGGCTACCAGTACGGCGACCTGGATCACGGGGACACGTTCAAGGAACTTGGGCTTTGACAGAAAAAACCCGTTGCCGGCTATTAAGCGGCAACGGGTTTTTGGGGTTGAATCCGGATCAATGGGCATTGTTCATGAAACGCACGAGCTTCGGTGCGACCAGGAACAGGATGATCCCGAGTACGATCGACAGTCCGCCGATCGTACCGAAGTAAAGTGTTTCTGTTTCCGGCGTGTTCAGCTTGACGATCTGTGCGTTGATCGCCTGGGCTGCGGCGTTCGACAGGAACCAGAGGCTCATCGTCTGTGCAGAGAACGCGGCAGGCGCAAGCCGTGTCGTGGCAGCGAGGCCGACCGGTGACAGGCAGAGCTCGCCGACGACGACGAGGAAGTAACTCAGGACGAGCCAGAGCGGGTTGACGAGTGCGTCCGCGCCGCCGAGCTGGCCAGGCAGCAGGATGACGAGGAATGACAGCCCTGCAAAGAGAAGACCGATCGAGAATTTCTTCGGAATCGACGGCTGGCGGTCACCGAGCTTCACCCAGAGCCATGCGAACACAGGCGCAAGCGTGATGATGAAGAGCGGGTTCAGTGACTGGAACCAGGCCGGCGAAATGTGGAAGCCGAATGCATCCAGATCCGTCCGCTTGTCCGCAAACCGGGCGAGGATTGTGGATCCCTGCTCCTGGATGGCCCAGAACATGACGGCTGCGATGAACAGCGGAATGTACGCGAGAAGCCGCGATTGCTCGGCAGACGTCGTTTTCGGGCTGCGGTACATGACGATAAAGTAAATCGTCGGAATCAAGATACCGAGAACGCCGACGAGTGCGACCATGCCTTCGATCGTCACCCAGCCCCTTGGAATCATGACAGCGAGTGCGATGCCGATGACCGCTGCGGCGACGACAATGTAAATGCCCCACTTTTTCTTCTCCTCGGAAGAGAGCGGGTTTGGAACTTGTGTTCCGGCAAGGCCGAGGTTCTTCTTCTTCGTGATGAGGAAGAGGACGAGCCCGATGAACATTCCGACCGCTGCGACTCCGAAGCCGAGGTGGAAGCTTTTCTTCATGAGTTCGCCGACAATCAGAGGCGAGATGAACGCCCCGAGGTTGATCCCCATGTAGAAGATGCTGAAGCCGGCATCGAGGCGGTTGTCGCCTTCCGGATAGATATCCCCTACGATCGTCGAGACGTTCGGCTTCAGAAGTCCGGTCCCGATGACGATGAGCACCATGGAGATGAAGAACATTGTAAGCTGGCCGGGAATGGCGAGCGCAATGTGTCCAAGCATGATGAACACTCCGCCGAAGAACACGGCGCGGGATGTTCCGAACACCCGGTCGGCAAGCCAGCCGCCGATGATTCCGGACATATATACGAGAGAGCCATAGATGGACATGATTGACAGGGCCAGTGGTTCGCTTAGGCCGAGGCCGCCGTTTTTCACTTCATAATACATATAGAAAACGAGGATGGCCCTCATTCCATAGTAAGAAAAGCGCTCCCAAAACTCAGTGAAGAACAGTGTAAACAGGCCCTTCGGATGGCCGAAGAATCCTCTTTGCGGGACACTTGCCGCAATTTCCTGTTTGGTCAGGCGTGACATTCATGTAACCTCCTTTTAGATTTATTTATGATAACCCTTAACGTTTTCAATTGTCAAAAATAACTTTTACCAATTGATATGTTAAGAATTCACTATAAATTGTGATCAATTTACTATATAAGAATAACATAAATTATCAATTAATTTTATGGCAATATATTCATCGAAATGTTTTTGGGTATGGAAAAACCCGGCATAAGCCGGGTTCGTCAATCGTCCGGGCCAGATAATCTTCATTGCCCGTTCAATTCATTTTCAAACTCTTCTATCGTCTCCGCACCGAGCGAGTCGAACGCCGTGTAGCCGCCCGCATCCGTTGCATACGGGTCGGCCCCGTGTTCATAGAGCAGGCGGGCCATTTCGTAGTCTCCGGAATCAAGCGCGGTGATGAGTGCGGTCGAATGGATGTCTTCGGCATTCGGATCCGCTCCGGCCTCCAGGAGCAGGGCGGCCGCATCGGTGTTTTCATAATATGCGGCATAATGGAGGGGAGTCGTTCCTTCCGTATCTTCCTCTTCGATGTCCGCCCCTTCTTCAATCAGGGTTTTCAGCTGTCCGAGGTCGCCGTCAATGACCGCCTCCGAGATCGGCGGGGGTTCCGGATCATTAAAATCATCGAATTCCGGACCGCTGAAGACCGCCGGCAACAGCGTGCCGTAAACGATGCCGCCTCCTGCAAGCGCGGCGGCAGTCCCGATATAGACCGCGATGAGAATCCCGGCAATGCCGAATGCCCATGCGGTGATCCGGCCGTTGTTCTGGCTGTACCGCGGCGTCCCCTCGACCTCCATGTATCCGCCGACCGCCTGTACGCGCTTTGGCAGATTCGGATGGGAAGAGAGGATTTCGCTCAGCCAGACCGCTCCGTTCGACTCGCTCCTGATCTGTTCGAGCCAGGCATCCCGGTCGACTTCCCGGTACATTTTTTTGCCGGCGCCCAGGAGGGTGAGGGCCCTCATGGAGGCTTCGCCGTCACCCGTGATCCATGCCGCTTCACGGTCACAGGTGTATTCGCAGGACCGGCTGTAGGCCTGGGACAGAAACGGGATGAACCTCGCAGGCATGACGAGGATGCTCTTCCAGATATGCCGCCTGCGGATATGGGCGAGTTCGTGGGCGATGATGAAATCAAGTTCCGCCTGCCCCTCTTCACGGGCAAGTTCAAACGCCTCCGAGTACAGCACCACCATGTTCCGGCCGAAGAATCGGGCGGCAAACGCGTTCAATGCGCCTTCGGACTGGATGAGGAAAATATCAGGCACGGACCGGAGGCCCATCCGCTCCGACAATTCCGCCGTTCTTGCGTAGACATCCGGGAACTGGCGCTCGGACAACTGGATGCCATTGCCCCGGATCGAACCGAGCATGAGGGCATTTGACAGCAGGACAAATGCGAAAATGACGAGTGCGATGGCGATCCCGATGATCGAGATGGCCGCAATCACGTAAAGCAGGACGCTGAAAACCGCCGATAAGACAAAGTAGAGCGTTTCGCGCGTCGAGGTGAGACCGTGCTGGTTCATGTAAATCCCCTTTTTCAGTTGTTTAAGTTCCGGCAGTTTCTCTGTGGCCGGAGGCTTTCCCTATAAATGTAGAGGAGGGGGGCGGGCGCGTCAACAAAGTTTTGGGAAGGCAGGGGTGCCGTAATGCCGGGTGCCGCCTTGACTTGACACGACTGCTGGGATAGACTGAAGGGTGATTTTGCGCGGTCCGGACAATCGGCCGTGCGACCACCGAAGGGGTTAAAAATATGCCGAAAATGGACTTTCTGCCGGTCATTCTCGGATCGGACGACAATGCATACGGAATGGCTCGCGCCTTCCATGAACAGTACGGCATCAAGAGCATCGTGGCGACAAAAGGCCATCTTCTGTCGACCATGCACAGCAAGATCGTCGAAAAGCGGATTTATGAACGGTTTGATGAACCGGAAACGTTCGCGGAAAGCCTGCTGGAGCTGAAGGACGAGCTTCTCGGACGGGCGGACAAGCTTCTGCTCATCGCAAGCAATGAAAACTACGTGGAGCTCGCGGTCCGGGCACGCCCGGTACTCGAGCCGCATTATATCCTTCCATTCGTATCCGAAGAGATGATGGATGACGTCATCTTCAAAGAGAAATTCTATTCGATGTGCGAGGAATACGGACTCGACTACCCGGGCACGGTCATCTTCAAAAAAGGGATGGACCCGAATATGGAGTTGCCGTTCGACTTCCCGGCGGTCGTCAAACCGTCCGATTCGATGCGGTACTTTAATGCCCAGTTCGAAGGAAAGAAGAAGGCCTACATCGTGGACGGCAGGGAAGAATTCGTCGATGCCATCAATGCGATCTACGGCTCGACCTACGACGGGACGCTCATCATCCAGGATTACATACCGGGCGGCGACGATACGATGTATGTGCTGAACGCCTACTGCGACCGCAATGGCAAAGTTCGCATGATGTGTCTCGGCCACGTCGTCCTTGAAGACCCGACACCGATCCTGATTGGCAATTATGTCGGCATCGTCGGTGACCGCAATCAGGAGTTGTATGATCAGTACAGACAGTTCCTCGAAGCGATCGGGTTTACGGGATATGCGAACATTGACCTGAAGTACGACCGCAGGGACGGCAAATTCAAGATTTTTGAGCTCAACATCCGTCAGGGCCGGAGTTCGTTCTTCGTGACGGCGAACGGCTACAACATGGCGAAGTATCTCGTCGAAGACCGTGTCTACCACCGGGACAACCCGGTCGTCTACGGGGACAATGAAGTCCTCTGGCATGGCATCCCGCTGAAGATCCTCGTGCAGTACACGCAGGATCCGAAGCTGAAAGCACAGGTCCGCCGCCTCATCAAAGAAGGCAAGACGGCCTCGACGCTCTATTACAACAAGGACATGAGCCTCATCCGGAGGTTCAAGCTGCATTCCTATTACAAGACTTACCATCAGCGGTTTGCGCAGTACTTCAAACCGGAAGCATGATCCCGCCCTCCCGTGACGGCGGGATCATTTGCCGATGGAAACTGGAGGTATTCAAGCGGTGCCGATTTTAGATCAGAAAAACAAGGAAATGACGGAACGTTACGAGCGCTTTGTCGCCGGCTCCCCGCATCGCGCCCTCACGCAGGACCTGCAGTGGGCGCATGTGAAGGACGACTGGGGCAACGCCCAGGTGTACGTGGAGCGAGACGGCGAGATCGCGGCGGCGATGTCGCTGCTCATCAAGAAAGTGCCGGGCGGGTTTTCCCTTCTTTATGCACCCCGCGGCCCGGTGTGCGACCTGAACGACAAGGAGCTGCTCGCGGAACTGCTCGCCGAAGCGGACAAGGTGGCGAGGCAGCATAAGGCGTTTGCCCTGAAATTCGACCCGGAAGTGCGGTACTCGGAAGAACTGGAGAAACAGCTCTCCGGGATGGGCTTCAAAGTCCGCAACCGGGAAGAGGAGAAGGAAGCGCTCATCCAGCCGCGTCTCAATATGATCCTTTACTTTGATGATTGCGACGAAGAGTCGATCATGATGAAGTTCTCGAAAAAGTGCCGGAACATCATCCGCGGTGCCGTGAAAAAAGGGGTCACCGTGAGCTGGGGAGACGACGACCGGTATTTGGAGGATTTCTATCGGATCTACCGGACGATGGCCGAGCGCAATGAAATCACGACCCGATCCATCGATTACTTCAAGAAAATGCGGGAGGCGTTCGGCAAGAACCTGCGCATCTACATCGCCGAGCACGAAGGCGACCAGCTTGCCGCGGGCCTGACGATCAACTACAGCGGCAAGCTGTATTATCTGTACGCCGGAAGCACGAATGAAAAGCGGAATCTGAACCCGAACCACCTCATGAACTATGAGATGATCAAATGGGGGATATCCGAAGGTGCGGAGCAGTACGACTTCGGCGGCGTCTTTGAACTGAGCCCGAAAGACGGCCTGTATCTGTTCAAGAAAAGCTTCTGCGACAAGGACGGCCATACCGAATATATCGGCGAGGTCGATAAAGTGTACAAGCCGTTCCTCTATTCCATGTTC
Organism: Edaphobacillus lindanitolerans; assembly: GCF_900156305.1. Classification (GTDB taxonomy): domain Bacteria; phylum Bacillota; class Bacilli; order Bacillales_A; family Planococcaceae; genus Bhargavaea; species Bhargavaea lindanitolerans. The sequence continues at coordinate 159,925 of NZ_FTPL01000005.1, forward strand.
GTCCACGTAGTTCCGAAACTCCAGAAACTGAAAAAGAAGCTCAGAAACTAACAGTGACGCCCCGGCCGGGTTTTCCCGGCCGGGGCGTTTTTCCTTATGTGGCGGCGGCCGGCGGATCCCGATTTTCTGGACGCTGCGGGTTATCCATCGCCCCGAGGGGGTATCTTTTTAAGGATAGCCATTGATCGGAGGGTTGCAGATTGAACAGGGTTTTTACAATCATCGTTTTCATCGGAGTCCCGCTCGTGCTCGCGGGTTCGTTCCTGCACTGGTCGAGCCTGATCATGTTCATCCTGTGCTGTGTGAGCATCATCGGGCTGTCTGCGATCATGGGAAGGGCGACCGAATCGCTCGCCATCGTGTCGGGTCCCCGGATCGGCGGACTCTTGAACGCAACATTCGGGAATGCGGTGGAACTCATCATTTCCATCTTCTCGCTGAAGGCCGGCCTCGTCGGCATCGTGCTGGCCTCCCTCACTGGTTCGGTCATCGGTAACCTGCTGCTCGTACTCGGGCTTTCATTCTTCCTCGGCGGGCTGAAGCACAAACGTCAGAATTTCAGCCTCGTCGATGCCCGATACAATGCGGGGCTGCTCGTCTTCGCCATAGTTGTCGCCTTCGTCATCCCCGAAATCTTCTCACAGGGCATGGGGGACGGGGGGACGATCAAGCTCAGCGTCGGGATTTCCGTCATCATGATCGCACTCTATCTTGCCGGACTGTTCTTCAAGCTGGTCACGCACCGCGGCTTTTTCGCCGGATCGGATAAAAATGATTCCGGAGAGTCCGGTGGGTCCGGTGAGTCCGTCGAAGAGGAACCGGAATGGACAAAGGGGAAGTCGATCCTCATCCTTCTGCTGGCGACCCTCGCCGTGGCCTTCGTGTCGGAAAACCTCGTCCATACGTTCGAAGATATCGGGGCGCAGTTCGGCTGGTCGGAGCTCTTTATCGGGGTGATCATCGTCGCCATCGTCGGGAACGCTGCGGAACATGCTTCCGCGCTCATGATGGCGTTCAAGAACAAGATGAATGTCTCGGTTGAGATTGCGGTCGGCTCGACGCTGCAGGTGGCGATGTTCGTCGCGCCCGCACTCGTCCTCGTGTCCCTGATGATGCCCGAACAGATGCCGCTCGTCTTCACGGTGCCCGAGTTGGTCGCAATGATCACGGCCGCCCTGCTCACGATCATGATCTCGATTGACGGCGAATCCAACTGGTTTGAAGGGCTGACGCTCGTCGCCGCTTATCTCATCATGGGGATCGGGTTTTATTTCCTTTGACCGTCCTGTTCAGGAACTTCCCGGGTTTTGAAGCCGTCCTATAAGGGAATAAAGACAGCGGGAAACATAACTTCGGAACAATAGACAACAAGGAGCAGGTCACACCATGAAGCAACTACACGAAAGCCCGATGGACGAGAAGAAACAGGTCATCATCGACCGGCTCGTCGACGAAGGGGTCTTTAAAATTGACGGAAAACAACTGTATGAACTTCCCATTTACGCATTGATCAAGGAATATACAGAACGGAACACCCAGTGACTGAATTGCCGCCTGGCGGGGATGCCCCCGCCGGCCGGCTTTTTTGGATGAATTTATTTTAGCGATGAGGACGGGGGAACTGTGATGGAAAACAAGAGACTGGACAAGCTTCGGAAAGAATGGCTGCCGGAAGCGACGATCCGTGACATGCAGGAGAAGATGGAGCGGGAGGAAGTGACTGCCGAGGAATTGGTCACGATGTACCTGGCCGAAATATCGGAGACGGACCGCAACGTGAATTCTGTGCTCGAAGTGAATCCGGACGCGATGCAGATTGCCCGGATGCTCGATTACGAACGGCGCATGACGGGCCCGCGGTCCGGCCTTCACGGCATTCCGGTGCTCCTGAAAGACAATATGGATACGGGGGACAGGATGCATACAAGTGCCGGCTCGCTTGCGCTGAAGGAGCATTACCCGGGCGAGGATGCCTTCCTCGTCAAAAAACTCCGCGACGCGGGAGCCGTCATCCTCGGCAAGACGAATATGACCGAATGGGCGAATTTCATGTCGGATAAGATGACGAACGGATGGAGTTCCCGCGGCGGACAGGTGAAAAACCCATACGGCCCGTTTGACGTCGGCGGCTCGAGCTCCGGCTCGGCGGCCGCAGTGGCGGCGAATCTGGCAGCCGCATCGGTCGGCACGGAAACGACGGGATCGATCATCGAGCCCGCATCGCAAAACAGCCTGGTCGGCATCAAACCGACCGTCGGCGCGGTCAGCCGGACGGGGGTCATTCCGCTGTCGGTCACGCAGGATACGCCGGGGCCGTTCGGTCGGACGGTGGAAGATGCGCTGATGGTATTCCGTGCGCTGACGGGCACTGATCCGGAGGACCCGGTCACGGCGCTGAGTGCAGTCTGGGCAGGGACCGACTGGGATGCGGTGCTCGATCCGGAAGCGCTGAACGGTGTCCGGATCGGAGTCGCCCGGAACATTTTCGAACGGGAAGCGGACACCGGGGTGATGAAGCGGTTCGACGAGGCGCTCGGCGCGCTGCGGGACTGCGGGGCCGAGGTCATCGACGACATCGATCTCGGCGTCATGGAGGACGACCTCGGCTATGATGTGCTGCTTCACGAATTCAAGTCGGCCCTGAACGGGTACCTCGGACGGACGGAGCCGGGCAATCCGATCCGGTCGCTCGCCGATGTGATCGAGTTCAACAACTCCCATCCGGACGAAACGCTGCGGTTCGGGCAAAATCTTCTCGAGGAAAGTGAGCGGACGTCCGGGACACTGACGGAACGGGGCTATCTGGAGGCGCTGGAGAGGAACCGGCATCTGGCGGCGGAAGTGGCGCTTGAGTCCGCATTCCGGAAGCATCGGATCGACGCGCTTGTCTTTCCGAAAAGCCACGGCTGCAGCTTCGGCGCGGCGGCCGGCTACCCGGGAGTCGCCGTCCCGTTCGGAGCGGGAGAGGGAGGGGAGCCGTTCGGCATCACGTTCTACGGGCGCGCATTTGCGGAGCCGGACCTGATCGGATATGCGTTTGCCTTCGAGCATCGGGTCCGGGGCCGGATCAAGCCGGAGCTCTGAAGGACGGCGCCGGGACTCGAGTGAGGAGAGTTCGGCTCTGAGTGAGGAGAGTTCTGCCCTGAGTGAGGAGAGTTCGGCCCCGAGTGAGGAGAGTTCGGCTCTGAGTGAGGAGAGTTTGGTCCCCGGGATGTGATATAATGGTCCACTGTAAAGAAAACGGTTTGCTAAAGGATTGGACAGCATGAATAAAAAAACATTAGGCATACTCGGCGGTGTCGGCCCGCTTGCAACCATGTATCTCGGTGAGATGATCGTCCGGCGGACCGGGGCGGCCTGTGATCAGGATCACGTGAACATGGTGATCACGAATAACACGGATATCCCCGACCGCACCGAATATATTCTCGACCGGTCGAAGCCGGATCCGGTACCCGTCATCATTTCCGATACGGAGCGGCTGGCTGCGGCGGGCGCGGAACTGATCGCGATCCCGTGCAACACCGCCCACACATTTTACAACGAAATTTCATCCGCCTCGCCGGTCCCCGTACTCAATATGATCGAAGAGACCATCGCACGCGGGGAGAGGGACGGCGCCCGGACGCTCGGAATCCTCGCGACGGACGGGACGATCGCGTCCGAAGTGTACCAGGAGGCTTGCCTGCGGCGCGGCATCGAGCCGATCCTGCCGTCGCCGGACATCCAGCGCGACGTCATGTCGGTCATCTATGACCATATCAAGGCCGGGCGACCGGCAGACCCGGCCGTCTGGGACCGGATCGACCGCCACATGGCCGAAAAAAACTGCGACCGCATCATCCTCGGCTGCACCGAACTGTCGGTCGTGAAGCAGGAGCTGACACTGGGCGACCGCTATCTCGACTCGCTCCGGGTCCTGGCCGAGGCGGCGATTGAAGCATGCGGCCACCGGCTGAAGGAATAGACACGGATAGCGGATCCGGGCCGGTCAAACACATTTTTGACGGCACTCAAGAAAAATGAGCTATACAGAGAAGGGGACGCTTTTAAGCGTCCTCTTGTTTTTTATCAAAGGGAGAGAAGGGGCTCGGAAACGGGCTAAAAGAAAAAGGACGGACTGGAAGCCGTCTGTTTCTTCCCGGGCAGTGAGAAGGGCTCGCCTATGTGATAAAATGGAACTATCAATGTAATTGAAACGGGGTATGACAGATGGGATTTCTGGAACGGCTGGATCCTGAACTGAAGAAGAAATGGACATTTGAAGAGGAAATGCCGATCCAGGCGCAGATGATTCCGGCCATGCTGGACGGCCGGGATATCGTGGCCGAATCGCCGACCGGTTCGGGAAAGACACTCGCCTATGTCATTCCGCTCCTGATGCTCGTCGACGGGGGCTCGAACCGGACGGAAGCGCTCATCATGGCGCCGTCCCAGGAATTGTGCATGCAGATCGTGGAAGTGCTCCGCGACTGGACGGAAGGGACCGACGTCACGGTGACCCAGCTGATCGGCGGAGCGAACAAGCAGCGCCAGATTGAAAAGCTGAAGAAAAAGCCGACGATCGTCGTCGGGACGCCTGGCCGTGTGTGGGAGCTTGCGAATGACCGGAAGCTGAAGATGCACGACATCCGCCATATCGTCCTTGACGAGGGTGACCAGCTGCTGGGCCGCGACCACCGGACGGATGTCAAGTCGCTTATCGGGGCGGCCTCGCCGGACAGCCGGGTCGCTGTCGTTTCCGCGACCGTGACCGATGAGATCCGGCTCGTGGCGGAGCGGTTCATGGAAGATCCGCTCCATTTGAAGGTGAGCACGGACGAGATGCCGGCTCAGGGAACAGTCGTGCATTCATTCGTGAAGGTCGAGGAGCGGGAAAAAACGGATCTGGTCCGGAGACTGTCGCACCAGGAAGGCATCCGGGCACTTGCCTTCATCAACAACACCGACCAGCTGCTCATGAAGGAATCCAAGCTGAAATTCGGGGATGCACCGGTCGCCGTCCTCCACTCGGGGATGAACAAAATGGAACGCAAGAAAGCGCTCGATGACTTCCGTGACTGCAAAGTCCGCATCCTGATCGCGACGGACGTGGCGGCGCGTGGGCTGGACATCACCGGACTGAGCCATGTGATCCACATCGATGTCCCGCGGACCGCGGAGCAGTACACCCACCGTTCCGGCAGGACGGGACGTGCGGGAGCAGACGGTGAGGTCCTTTCATTCGTATCGTATCCGGACGAAAAGACGTACCGGAAGCTGACCCGTGAGCTTTCGGAGAAGCCCGTGCAGAAGGTTTGGCACAAAGGGGCGCTCACGGAGGGCTCATCGAAGACGGTCGCAGCTGCAGGCGGCAACAAGTCCCGGACGGGAAGCGGCAAAACACCTTCGTCCAAAAACGGAGGAAAGGTGAAAGGAAAATCCGGCGGCCATCCGGGAGGAAAGCGAAGCGGGAAGCGATGAAAAAAATCGCGGCCGCCCTACTCGCCGTCATTTTTCTCATCCCTGCAGCCGGGCCGGCCAGCGCCGCACGGCCGGTCGTTTATGTGGCGCTCGGCGATTCGCTCGCTGCCGGCCAGACGCCGGCCCGGGCGATCGATACCGGCTATTCGGATCTGATCGCCATGAAGCTGAAGCGCTACGCCGGATTGGCTTATTATTCGAAAGACCTGAGCTTCCCGGGCTTCACGACCGCCCAGGTGCTCGACAGGGTCAGATCCGAAGAGTCCCGGCAACTGCTCAAACAGGCGAATCTCATTACAATTTCGGCGGGGGCGAATGACCTCCTCCGGCTATTCCGGCATGATCCGGTGAGCGGTACCCTGGCATTTGACCAGATCCCCGCGGACTATGCACTGAACAGCGTCCGCAACAACATGGCCAAGATTCTCGGCGAGCTGAAAGACCGTTCACCGGGAGCCAAAGTGTACGTCATGGGCTACTACTTCCCGTATCCCCATGTGGCGGAGAAGATGAAGCCGGGCACGCGGGCGCAGCTTGACCGGCTGAACGCAATCCTGAAGAAGGAAGCCGAGGCGGCCGGTGCCGTCTTCGTCCCCGTTGCAGAACGCTTTGAAGGAAAGGCGGCAAAGGCGCTCATTCCAAATCCCGGTGATGTCCATCCGTCCGGCGAAGGCTACCGCCAGATGGCGAATGCATTTTTTGACGCATCGCCGTACCGGATGAGCGTCACGAAATGGGAGCTCCCGCCGCCGAATCCGATTTCATTTGCAGAAATGCGCAAGCGGATGGACGGCAAAGCGTCCGGTTTGGACGATCGCCGGGCATCGGCGGACCGCCCGTCCGACGATCCGCAATACAACCGAACAAGGGGCATCCACGCCATCCTGCCCGAAACCTCCGGAAACCCGGAGGTTTTTTCTTTGGGGAATTTTAGGGCCCGTAGTTTCCGCTCGAGTGAGGCGAGTTGCCCCTCGAGTGAGGAGAGTTTCCGTCTGAGTGAGGAGAGTTTCCGTCTGAGTGAGGAGAGTTGCCCCACGAGTGAAGAGAGTTCCTCCGAGTGAGGAAAGTTGCCCTTCGAGTGAGGAGAGTTTCCGTCCGAGTGAGGCGAGTTGCCCCTCGAGTGAGGAGAGTTTCTGCTCGAGTGAGGCGAGTTTCTGCTCGAGTGAGGAGAGTTTTCGCTCGAGTGAGGAGAGTTTCCGTCTGAGTGAGGAGAGTTGCCCCTTGAGTGAGGCAAGTTCCCCCGAGTGAGGAAAGTTGCCCCTCGAGTGAGGCGAGTTTCCGTCCTAGTGAGGCGAGTTACCCCTCGAGTGAGCAAGAGTTTCCGCTCGAGTGAGGGGAGTTTCCGCTCGAGAGGAGAGTTTCCGTCTGAGTGAGGAGAGTTTCCGTCCGAGTGAAGGAAGTTCCATTAGGCGGACCGGACTTCCGGAAATCAAAAACCCCGCCGGGTGGGCGGGGTGGTCCATTCTGAATGAGTGCGGCCGGTTTAGCCGGGCCGCTTATCGGGCAGACTGCAGCTTAAGCTGCGTTTGCTTGAGAAGCCGCGGGGCGGAAGAGAAAAGAAGCGCGTTGACCGCGGCGGTCAGGATGATCGACGGAATCATATAGCCGGCGTTGTAGACGATCGAGTACCACCAGACGTTGTCGCCGAGCTCCAGTGCGGTGGCCCCGAAGAAGACGACGCCCGAAAGGACGTGGCAGGCATACCGCAGCAGGCCGCCGAGAAGGGTGCCTGCAGAGATGGCCCAGATCATCGCGGCCTTATTGTCCTTCTTTGCCGCAGAGGCGACAAAGCGGGCGAAGAGGCCGGCAAAGCCGATGACGGTGAACGCGGCAGGATAATCGAGGAAGCCCTGCACCGGATGGATGATATAGGCGCCGGCGAACATCTGGAGCACGCCGAGGACCAAGCCGGTGAGCAGGCCGCCTCCGAGGCCCCAGCGGAAGGCCATCAGGATGATCGGCACCATCGTCAGGCTAATGGAGCCGCCCTGGAACCACAGTTTAATCGAGATCTGGTCAAGTACAAAACCGATGGCGGAGAAAATCGCCACTTCAATCAAGAATTGCAGTTTGCTTCGTTGCATGGATTGATATCCCCCAGTTGAAGTTGTCGCAAGATGGGGATGCATAATAAAAAGGCGTCCGGGACAGAACCGGACGCCTTCGGGCATCGTTTTCCATCCACATCCCTGCGCAAGAATGATCTTACAGGTTCGAAGAGTCTGGACCGTTGCCGTCCACTCTCAGCCGCGCCGGCGGCTCCCCTTGTGGTTTCAATATTCAGTATGGACGCTTCCAGTGTAGTACATAAGACGGATGATTTCAAGTCTCTCCGGTTCCCCGGTCCCGGCGGTTCACGCTTTCCGTCAGGCCGCCGTACGATGAAACAGGCTTCCAGCCGCAGACCGGCTGTGGAATCCGGCCCTGCCGAAACGAGAAAGGAGGAATTCCCCTGTGGACACATCCCGCCTGCTGTCGTCACTCAACTATTTCAGCATCGCGTTTGCGCCGTTCCTGTTTCCCGCCATTGTGTTTTTCACATCGGGCGAGCCGTCCGTCCGGCGCCATGCGAAGCGGGCATGTCTCATCCAGCTCATCCCGGCCGTTCCGTTCGCAGCCCTTCTGATTGTGACGGTCATGGCGGCAAATGCATTCCGGCAGGCGCCGTTCACGGGAGGAGTTCCGGCGGTCGGCCATGCGGGGGTACAGCTGCTGCTTGCCCTTTTATTCGCGGGGGCGCAGGGCCTGGCGTTCCTCTGGTGTGTGGCGGCGGGAGTGCGGGCACTCCGGAGCTGACCGTTTTTTGCAGTGCCCGGTCTGTGGTATAGTGGAAGATGGAAACCATAGAAGGAAGTGCTGATAAATGATCGCAAAGACGAGAGAGGATTTCGAGTCGCTCCGGAAGGCGGGCCGCATCATGGCGGAGATCCGCGAAGCGATGAAGGCGGCAACGAAGCCGGGCGTGACGACAAAGGAACTCGATGAGATAGCGGGGAAGATGTTCGAGGAAGCGGGAGCGGTGTCCGGACCGATGGGCGAGTACGATTTCCCCGGGTATACATGCATCAGCGTGAACCATGTGGTCGCGCACGGCATCCCCGGAAACCATGCCATCCAGGAAGGGGACATGGTCAACATTGACGTTTCCGGTTCCTGGAACGGTTACTTTGCGGATACGGGCATTTCGTTCGTCGTCGGCGAGCTGGATGAGCGCAAGCAGAAGCTTTGCGATGTCGCGAAAAGTGCGTTTGACCGGGCGATGACGAAAGTGAAGCCCGGCGGCCGGCTGAATGCGATCGGCAAGGCCGTGGAGCGCGAGGCACGCGACAACAGCCTGCATGTCATCAAGAACCTCACCGGACACGGGGTCGGACGGTCGCTTCATGAGCCGCCCGAGCATGTGCTCAACTACTATGAGCGCTGGGATACGACGATCTTGAAGGAAGGCATGGTCCTTGCCGTCGAGCCGTTCATCTCGGAGAAGGCGGAGCATATCATCGAGGGCGGAGACGGCTGGGCGTTCATCACGCCGGACAAGTCGCTCGTCGCCCAGATCGAGCATACGGTGATCGTGACGAAAGACGGTCCCGAACTTATCACCGAGCTGTGAAAATTTAAAAGTCAGTACAGAAAAACGGCCCCGGAATCAGTCCGGGGCCGTTTTGATTATGGGGTTATTTGTCCTCGGCCGGTTCCAGCCGCCGTGCAGGTTTCCGCATGTCCAGAAACACCCAGACCACCGCGACGGCTGCCAGGAACAGCGAAGCCGCCGTGACGAACGGCTCTTCAAAAAGGTTGTGGAACGCCACCATGGCTGCGTTCCAGGCGAAGACGAGTGCGAATGTCCGGTCTCCATAATGATGGAGGAAGTGGAGTGCAACTGCCCCGACGAGCGTATTGGTGATGATGGCCCAAAGCGGGTCGCTCAGCCCAAAACCGCTCCAATCGTAATATTCCAGTGTATAGTGAATGACTGCGAACAGACAGAACAGGCTCCATGAGAACATCGCTGATATCGGAATCCGGCCTGCCGGCGAGTTTTCCCGGCGCGGATAGCTGAAGTACAGGACGGCCAGCAGAATGATCTGAACAAATCCGGCCAGAAGCGCGGTGAACAGGTTCACTTCCTGCCAGGCGGTGAGTTTGACGATCTGCGCGAGGCAGATGCCGATGAATAACCCGGCCCGCATCGTCAGGACCCCGCTGCCGGCACCGTTTTTTCCGAAGCGGATCACCCAGAGGGCGAGGAGCGGGTAGACGGCCAGCAGGAGCACTGCCGAAAACTGGGCCGGCATGAAAATGACCGGAAGACGTCCGGCAATCTCGGCCGCCGGATGGCCGCCTGCGGGCATCAGGTAGAAAGCCGCCTGGAACCCGGCTGCAGCGAGCAGCGCGACGCCCATGATCAGTTGTCGGATCAATCATCTTCACCTCCTACTTAGAATAGTATACATACGTTTGAGGATTTGTACGCCGGAAAGTGTGACATCTTATTGCCAGTTGGAACGTTTCGCCAATCGAATAACCGTGATATAATGGAGGGGATCGATTTTTGTGAAAATTGGCAAACGGGCAGGGGGAATTTTGATGACAACCAAGACTTATCCGGTCACTTGGGACCTGGAAACCTTCTTCAAGGGCGGCAGTGCCTCTTCGGAACTTCGGAGCCATCTCGACGAGGCCTCGGATCTCGTGCAGGGCTTTGCGGACCATATTTCCGCCTTCCACACTCCGGAGAGCACTTCGGACGCCGGACGGGTGGCAGAGCTCCTGGAAGAGACGAAAGAGACGATGAACCATCTCCGGGAGGCGGGCGCGGTCATCGGATGCTACCTGGCACAGGACACGACCGACAAGCAGGCGCTTCTGCTGCAGGGAGAGACCTCTGCGCTCGGCGCGAAATTCCAGACTGCGTTCATGTCATTCCAGCAAAAGCTCGCCAAGACGGACGGCCCGGTCTGGGATGAACTGCTCCGGCAGGACGGTCTGAAGGAATTCGCCTTCATCCTCGGAGAGTGGCGCAGAAAATCCGCCGACAGGCTGCCGGAAGCGGAGGAAGCGCTCATCACGGCGCTGTCGGTCGACGGCTACCACGGCTGGGGCGAGCTGTATGACCTGCTCGTCGGGGATACGAAAGTGACCGTGACGGTCGACGGGGAAGCGCGCGAGCTGTCGGTCGGGCAGGCGAACAACCTCAGTTCCCACCCGGACGCTGCGGTGCGGAAGGAAGCATTCGAGAAACTCGAGGCGGCCTGGGCGGAGAAGGAAGAGTTCTTTGCAAAGGCGCTGAATTCGATCGCCGGCTACCGTCTGGCCGTCTATGAAAAACGGGGTTGGGATCACGTTCTGAAGGAGCCCCTTGAGTATAACCGGATGAAGGAAGAAACACTCGACGCGATGTGGGGGGCCATTTCTGCGAACAAAGAACCGTTTGCCCGCTATCTCGGGCGGAAGGCGGAACTGCTCGGCAAGCAGAAGCTTGACTGGTATGACGCCGACGCGCCGGTGACGGAATCGACGGCGACGATCGGCTACCAGGAAGGGGCCGAGTTCATCATCGACCACTTCGGCAAATTCGGGCCTGAGCTGCAGTCGTTCGCCCGCATGGCGCTGGAGGACGGCTGGGTCGAGGCGGAGGACCGCCCGAACAAGCGGCCGGGCGGCTTCTGCACAGGCATGCCGCAATCCGAACAATCGCGGATCTTCATGACGTACAGCGGCTCGATGTCGAATGTGGCCACGCTGGCCCATGAGCTGGGCCACGCGTTCCATTCATACGCACTCCGTCCGGTCCATTCCCTCAATCGCGGATATGCGATGAATGTCGCCGAGACCGCGTCCACGTTCGCGGAGATGATCGTGGCCGATGCGGCAGTGAAGGAAGCGAAGACAGAAGAAGAGAAACTTTCGCTGCTTGAAGACAAGATCCAGCGCAGCGTGGCGTTTTTCATGAACATCCATGCCCGCTTCCTGTTCGAGACGAGGTTCTACGAAGAACGCAAGAAAGGCATCGTTTCTTCCGACCGTCTGAACGAACTGATGGAAGAGGCACAGCGCGAAGCGTATGCGGGCGCACTGGGCGAAGCCCATCCGCACTTCTGGGCATCGAAGCTTCATTTCTATATTACCGGTGTGCCCTTCTACAACTTCCCGTACACGTTCGGCTATCTGTTCTCCCTGAGCATCTATGCGAAAGCGCTCGAGGAAGGCGAGGCGTTCGAAGAGAAATACATGGCGCTTCTCCGGGATACGGCCGTCATGACGGTGGAAGACCTGGCCATGAAGCACCTCGGGGAAGACATCATGAAGCAGGAATTCTGGGAGAAGGGCGTCCGGCTCTGTGTCCGCGACGTGGAAGAGTTCCTTGAATTGACTGCACGTAAAGGATGAATGCGCCGTGATTACGCTGAGAGGCGAGAATGTCGTGCTCCGTGTCCTCAATGATGACGACGCGCTTGCGATGACCAATCTCGTATCACGCAATAAACTGTATTGGTCGGTTTATGAGCCGCGCCATGACAGTTCTTATTATACGGTCGCCGTACAGCGGGAAAAAATCCGGGAATCCCTCCAGCAGCTGAGGGAGAAAAGGGAATACAGCTTCGGCATATTCCGTGCGGACAACAACCGGCTGATCGGCCATATTTCCCTTTACGGGATCAAGCGGCTCCCGTTCCTGAGCGGATTCGTCGGTTACTCAATCGACCAGGTTGAAACAGGCAAAGGCCTCGCCACGGAAGCGGTCCGGCTTATTGTCCGGTTCGGCTTCGAGCGGGCGGGCATCCACCGGATCGAAGCCTATGTGTCTCCGAGGAATGCCGGCTCCGTCCGCGTCCTGGAGAAAGCGGGCCTCCAGCAGGAGGGGCTGCTCCGTCAACTGCTCTTCATCAACGGTGAATGGGAGGACCACTACCTGTACGCCATCCTTGAAGACGACCATTGAAAGGGCAAGGCCGCCCTGCGGAGACATCTGTCCAAACTGAGAAACCTGTTCCGGTGAGCCGGAACAGGTTTCTTTGGGTGAAGGGGGAGGAAAGGGAAGAGGCGGGTGCATGAGCGGGGGAACAGGGGGCCCTGGAAAGCCTCGCGACCTCCGCCCTCAGCATGCACCCGAGGAAGCTGCAGTCCCAACCAAAAACCCGTTCCGCCACAAAGGCCGGAACGGGTTTCTTCTTCCTTCTATCACAATGCCACTTTTCTCAAGGTCATGATGGTGCCGAGCGCTTTACCGGTGCCGACCGCGACGGCTGCCATTGGTTCAGGCGCGGTATGGACCGGGACGGAAATGACTTGGGAAAGCCAGTCCTGAAGCCCGTTGAGTAGAGAGCCTCCGCCGGTGAGCACGATGCCCTGGTCGACAATGTCGCCGGACAGTTCGGCGGGGCACAGTTCCAGTGTAGTCCGGATGGCTTCCAGAATCGTTTCCATTCCTTCTTTCAGGCAGTGCTGGATATCACGGGAATGGAGCGTGATCGTCTTCGGTAGGCCCGTGACGACATCCCGTCCGCGGACTTCCATCGTCTTCGCTTCATGGGCGACGGGGGCATATCCGATTTCCTTCTTGATCGCCTCGGCAGTTTGTTCGCCAATCAGGACATTATGGCGCTTCCGTACATACTGGATGATTTCCTCATCCATTTTGTCCCCGGCAAATTTGACGCTGTTGGACGAGACGACTCCGCCGAAGGAGATGATGGCGACTTCGGTCGTGCCGCCGCCGATATCGACGATGACATTGGCGATCGGTTCATCGACCGGCAGATCGGCACCGATTGCGGCGGCGACGGGTTCCTCGATGAGATGGACTTCCTTCGCGCCGAAAGACTTGATCGCGTCCACAATGGCGCGCTGTTCGACGGAAGTCGCGCCACAAGGGACGGCCGCCACAACGCGGGGCTTCCGGACGGATTGTCCGATCGCCTTGGTCGCCTTGGCCATGGCGGATTTCAGCATGACCGCAGTCATGTCATAATCGGCGATGACGCCGTCCCGCATCGGGCGGATAGCCCGGATCTGGCCCGGTGTCTTGCCGATCATCACTTTGGCTTCGTTGCCGACTGCGATGATGGCACCGCTTTGATCCACGGCGACAACGGCAGGTTCATTGAAGACAATTTCTTTCGAGCTCGTATAAATGAGCAAATTGGCTGTGCCAAGATCTATTCCAATATCAGTAGAGTTCCACATGGTGAAATGCCTCCCGGTGACCGTGATTTCTGCTTCTCATAGTATAGTGGAAAGCCTTCACAAGGCAAAATGGTGAATGTTGGATTATGACAGAAGAAATGAGGTCAAAGGGATAATTTTTCCTTGATAAAGGAAAAAAATAGAGACCAAAGGCCTCTTTTGTTACAGACTTTTCATCGTAATGAAATCAGTTCGTAAATAAAATATCATGTAAAAAGCTGCCGTTGCCGGCAGCTTTTTTTATAGATCGAAGTTATGATCGTGTTCAGGTTTCGGATCGATGATGTTGGAGTCCTCAGCCACCATTCCTTTTTTGAGGAAATGCATGATGAAGAGTCCGACGAACAGAAGGATGACCATATAACCGATGACGGTTGTATACATGAGCCACATGCGGGAACACTCCTCTCTAAATCAGGTTCTGTCGTAGTCTATAGCCAGTATACTACAATTCCCGCACAAATTTAAGAGGGGGTTAATGGAACCGTTCCGAATTGTGACAGATTTGTACACAGGTCAGCGCCGGTCAATCCAATCAGAATGCCCACTCGCCGCCGCGGAAAATCGGCTCGCGTGTACCGTCATCCAGAATGCCGTCGATGTCCATCTGATCGGAGCCGATCATGAAGTCAACGTGCGTGATGCTTTGGTTGAGCCCATGCGCTTCGAGTTCAGCCCGGTCCATCTCCTTGCCGCCTTCCACGCAGAAGGCATAGGCACTTCCGATTGCAAGGTGGTTGGACGCATTTTCATCGAACAGCGTGTTGAAGAACAGGATGCCGGAAGTCGAAATCGGTGAGGAATGGGGAACGAGCGCCACTTCTCCGAGCGACTTGGCTCCTTCGTCCGCCTCGATGAGGTGCTTCAGCACATCTTCGCCCTGTTCAGCTTCCACCGCGGAGATCCGGCCGGACTCGAATGTGATCTTGAAGTTGTCGATGATGTTGCCGCTGTAGCTGAGCGGCTTCGTGCTGGAAACATAGCCGTCGATCCGGTCTTTATGCGGGACGGTGAACACTTCTTCCGTCGGCATATTGGCCATGAATTCGTTGCCCTTCGCGTTGATGCTGCCGGCACCGGCCCACAGGTGGCCTTCAGGAAGGCCAATCGTCAGGTCCGTTCCCGGTGCAGTGTAATGAAGCTTGGCATACTTGCGCTCGTTCAGATGCTCGACTTTTTCGTGCAGGGTTTCATCATGTTTCTTCCATGCGGCGACCGGATCCTCCGTGTCCGCGCGGACGGCCTTGAAGATGGCGTCCCAGAGTGCCGGCACCTGATCCGCTTCCGGCTTGTCCGGGAAGACCTTTGCCGCCCAGGCCGCGGACGGAGCGGCGATGACCGTCCAGCTGACCTTGTCGGACTGGACAGCCTGGCGGTAGCCCTCGAGCGCCTGGCCGGCCGTTTTCTGGAACGTGGCGATCTTGTTCGGATCCGCGTTCTTCAGCAGGTCGGGGCTTTGGGAGACGATGTTCATGAATGCCGCATTCATGTCGATGAGCTCCTGGCGCATCGCGGGAATCCAGTCAGGGAACTCGGAAAACGATGCTTCCGGTGCGAGCTCGTAGCGGAGGCGGGTCACTTCGTCATCGCCCCAGTCCACGATCACGTGGCTGGCTCCGGCTTCGTATGCTTTTTTCACGACGAGGCGGACGAACTCCGCCGATTCAATCGACGCCCCGATGTACAGCGGCTGGCCCGGCTGGACATTGACACCGACCTTCACTGCCAGTTCCGCATATTTTTCAAGATTTTCTTCAAAAGTCGCCATCATTCAAAACCCCTTTCTGTTCTATGAATAGTCTACCAATTCCGGCGGGTTTCCGCCAACGTGCGAGTGGACAGATCCTCAAACTTTTTGGGAGGGTTTTTTAGCCGGGGCCGTGCGGCTTCAGGGGGTTATGTCCGATGCGGTGGCGGTTCGGGTTTTTAACGGCCGATCGTGGGAAGTTCACGCCCGATGTGATGTAGTGCCCGAGATTCGTGTACGATCGAGGAAGGTTCGCGGCCGATGTGGAGCGGTCCGGCAATTCGTGTCTGATCGTGGGTGTTTCGCGACCGATGTTGCACTGTGCCCGAGATTCACGGCCGGTCTTGGGAAGTTTGCGCCCGAGCTCTGCGGCCGATGAGGAGCCGTCCGGCAATTCGCGTCTGATCGGGGGTGTTTCGCGACCGATTTTCCACAGTGCCAAAGATTCACGGCCGATCGTGGGAAGTCTGCGCCCGATCGTGTGAAGCTCGCGACCGATGTGATGCAGTGCCCGAGATTCGCGTCCGATCGAAGAAGGTTCGCGCCCGATGTGAAGCCGTCCGGCAATTCGCGTCTGATCGGGGGTGTTTCGCGACCGATGTTCCACTGTGCCGAAGATTCACGTCCGGTCGTGGGAAGTCTGCGTCCGATTGAGGAAGGTTCGCGACCGATGTGAAGCCGTCCGGCAATTCGCGGCCGATCGAGAAACGTTCACGCCCGGTACGCCCTGTGCCAGAAATATACGCCTGATCCGTCACCCGCTCCGAAAGCCACCCCGAATCCGTCACCACTCAAAAAAATCAAAAGAAAACCGGGTCGCCTTTGGCGGCGCCCCGGCTTTCCCGTGTTCACGTCATCATTTTCTCATGTTGCCGAGTTCGGCCGCAATGGCCTGCATTTCATTCGGGCTGAAGCTGTCCCGTTTCATGACCATTTCGTAGAGGTCCAGCAGATCTTCGTAGTCGCTTCCGTTGAAGTGCTCCGATTTCATGGCGTCCACGTTGACCATGCGCAGCTTTTCTTTGATGGCGGTGATCATGTATTCAATATTTTCGCTTGACGGGTTTGTGAGATTCATAGGTTTCACGCCTTTCGTCTGACTCGAACCATTTTTGCACTAAATGGCGAGGGTGTCAAACTTGGCTCCGGCCGGGATCACTCGGCAGGTTCTGCTGCGGCAAGCCCTTTTTCCGCTGCTTTTTCCTCTCCGATCTTTGCGCGGAAACGCCGTGTTTCCGCCACGATGACGCCCGAGAGTCCGAGGAGGCCGATCAGGTTCGGGATGGCCATGAGTCCGTTCATGACATCCGAGAAGAGCCAGACCACGTCGAGTGTCGCCGTTGCGCCGAAGTAGATGACCACGACGAAGAACAGCCGATAGTAAATAAGAAGACCCGGCTTTTTCGGGAACAGGTACTGGAAGCACTTTTCCCCGTAATAGGCCCAGCCGAAGATCGTCGAAGTGGCAAAGAAGATGATTCCGATGCCGACGATATACTGTCCCGCTCCTCCGAAGAATGTACCGAACGCGGTCGCCGTCAGCGTCCCGGCCGTCACTCCGTCGTCCTGCCATGCGCCGGACATGACAATCGTCACGGCGGTGATGGAGCAGATGATGAGCGTATCGAACAGCACCTGGGTCATCGAGATGAGCGCCTGGCGTCCCGGCATGTCCGTCCGAGCAGCCGCTGCCGCAATCGGCGCGGACCCGAGGCCGGCTTCGTTCGAGAAGAGACCGCGCGCCACGCCGAAGCGGATGACCGCACCGATCGCTCCGCCCGTGACGGATTCAATGCCGAATGCATGCTTGAAAATCGTGGCGAACGCACCCGGCACGAGGTCGAAATTCGTGACCATGACGATGGCGCCCGCAATGAAGTAGAACAGAGCCATGATCGGGACGAAGAAGGCCGTGACCCGCCCGATCGATTTGATGCCGCCGAGGATGACGAGCGCCCCGAGGACCATCAGGACGAGGCCTGTCACCCAGTAAGGGACGTTGAACGTCATGTTCACCGCGTCGGCGACCGCTTTGGACTGGGTTCCGTTCCCGATCCCGAATGCGGCGAACGTGCCGAAGAGGGCGAACATGAGACCGAGCCATCGGGCCTTGAGCCCGTGCTCCAGGTAGTACATCGGTCCTCCGGCCATCTGGCCGTTCACATCGATCGTGCGGTACTTGACGGCCAGGATGGCCTCGCCGTATTTGGTCGCCATCCCGAAGAATCCGGCGAGCCACATCCAGAACACTGCACCCGGTCCGCCGAGCGTGATGGCGGTGGCGACCCCGACGATGTTTCCGACTCCGACCGTCGCGGCCATCGCGGTCATGAGCGCCTGGAACTGGGAGATATCCCCCTCTGCGCGCTTGTCATGCTTTCTGGAGAAGACTTGCCTGAGCGAGTAGGGCAGCAGCCGGACCTGAATGAATGCGAGACGGAATGTCAGGAAAATACCTGTCCCGACGAGCAGGATGAGCAGTGGCGGCCCCCAGATGAATCCGCTGATCGTGTCCAGAAACTTTGACAGAGCGTCCATTTTGTTTCCCCCTTTTTCTGTTGTTCTTTTTAATTATAAGAGGCCTCTGTTCTATATCACCTCTTATCTTTTAATATTCCGAAAAGTCGGCTCGTTAGTCAAGACCCAATTTTAAGTTGGTGCCCAAGTCCCCTTGTTTGTCGCCTGTGTACCGGGGGTATAATGGAATATGCAAATGAAGCAGAAAATTGATAAGACGGAGGGATCCATGATGGCAGGAAGTAAGTTTGGAAAGATGGTGGCACTCGGGGCGCTTGCAGGGGCTGTGATCAGCATGTTCGACCGGAATACCCGGGAGTCGATGATGGGCACTGCAAAGAAGCTCGGGGCGGACATGAGGTACTATGCGAAGAATCCTGACATCCTTCAGTGGAAAGTTCAGGAGCAGATGAATAAATACAGGGCGCTGTCCGACCAGTTCAGCTCCGACAAGCAATATCTGGTCGAAAAAGCGAACGAACTGAAAGAACTCACGCCGACTGTAAAAAGCCTCGTTGAGGACACGAAGGAAGCGTTCACCGATTCCAAGGATATGATCGTCCAGGCGAAGGGTGAATACAAAGACATCGCCAAAAAGCCGATGCAGGGCACCGATGAGACCTTTGTGCCCGAACAGGCATATCAGGACGGGACGGTTGACGAGAACGGCGCAAAAAACTGAACAAACGGAAAGGGGGGAGACCGCCATGGCGACTGACCGCAAAAAGCGGGAACATGGCAGGCGAGCAGTCAATGGGGAGGAAGGCCTGAAAGACAAAGTGAAAACGTTTGTCGAGGACGTGAATGACGGCGATCTGGTCCGGTTTGACGTGACGACCGGACAGGGATTCTTCAAGGAATTGCTGACCCGCATCAAAATGGTCGATGTGACCGGCCTCGGTTCCCAGCTCGCCTATTTCTTCCTATTGTCGATGTTCCCTCTCCTCATCTTTCTGCTGACCCTGCTGCCGTACCTGAACATCGACCAGTCCGCCATATTCAGCTTCCTTAAAGAATATGCGCCGGCGAACGTGTACAGCATCATCGACAGCACGGTCGGAGAAATTCTCGATACCCGGAGAGGCGGCCTGCTGTCCTTCGGGATCATCGGGACGATCTGGTCGGCGTCCAGCGGGATGAACCGCCTGTCCAAGGCGCTGAACCAGTCCTACTTCGCAAAAGAGAAGCGTTCATACTTCGTGACGCGGGGTCTGTCGGTCGTGTTTACGCTTGCATTGGTCGCCGTCGTGGCGGTGGCGCTTGCGCTGCCGGTGTTCGGCCAGCAGATCGGCCAGACGCTCTTTTCCTATTTTGGCCTGGAGCAAGGGTTCCTTACACTGTGGAACAGTATCCGCTGGGTCATCCCGCCGGTCCTGATCTTTACGGTGTTCACCTTGATCTACTGGCTTGTGCCGGATGCCAAAGTTAGATTCAAGGATGCCGTGCCGGGGGGAATCTTCTCGACCGTCGGATGGATCCTCACTTCTCTCGGATTCTCGTTCTACGTCGGAAACTTCGGCAATTATTCCAATACATACGGAAGCATCGGGGGCATCATCGTCCTGATGATCTGGATGTATCTGTCTGCAATGATCTTGATCGTCGGGGGCCAGATCAACGCAGTCATGCAGGAGAGGCGGGAAGTGAAAAGGGCAAAAGAAAAAAGCGGTGTCATCGGGGCCTGACCCCGGGCATCGCTTTTTTCCGTTCCGGAATGAAAACTTCGGCAACAGGATGACGCGACCGGCAATCCCTACAAAAAGCCGGCTTCCCCAAATGCGGAAGCCGGCTTCTGACGAAAATCGGGTCGTGATGTGTGGGTGCCCCCTAACGTATGGAGGGCTTCAGACTTCCGTGCTTCAGCCTTCGGAACGGGTGATCTGGGATACTTTCTCGTCGATTTCGTCAATCATGGAAATCAGCCGGTCGATCTCCTCGAGGTCCGCGGTTTCCGGCTCAAGATGTTCGAGTGTATCGAGGAAATCGCTCAAACGTTCCTTCAGGTATTCCACCTGCTGTTTGTGATCATGCTGCTTCATAACGTACACACACCTCAATTCTGGATGGTTTGATTGTAAAGGGAAATGCCGGGGATTTCAAACCGGATAGGACAAAAGCATTATTTTAAATAAAACAAAGGTTTTGAATATTTACAATGGTCTATTAACATGCTACAATGAATTCAACTTAAAGAAAGAGGGGAGGCCGTAGTGGAAGAGTCGGAACTGGCATCCTGAACGTAAGCGAAGGAGGGGATTCGGACTTTCACAGGCAGAACAGCCGCGAAATACGAGATGATGAAAAACTTAACATGGTGTACTCAAAAGTAGAAGGCTCAGCCGCCGGGAATCCGATGACTGAGCCTTTTTGCGTGCGGTCATTTCGTGATTTCGTAAGTCTCTTTCACATCAATCGAGTTTTCCACCGAGCGGACCATCGAGCAGTTTTTCTTCGTCAGCTCCATCACACGCGGCATTTTCGATTCGTTGACGTCACCTTTGATGGTGAAGTGCAGGTGGATCCGTTCGATCCGGTCGGCTTCGTCGGGGTTGCGGTACAGGTCTTTCACTTCGATCGTGATGTCTTCCGCGGGCATGCGCATCTTGTCCAGAACTTTCCGGAGGACGCCCCCGCTGCACACTGCAATCGAGGAGACCATCAGCTGATAAGGCCGGAACCCATATTCATCATTTGCCGAGACATCGAGTGTTCCAAATTGGGTTTCTGTCCGGAATCCGTGCTCTGTCATTGAATATTTCATAGCCATCCCTCCCTATATGATAGAATTGTACAGGATTTAAGTGCCGGAATCGAAGATCGTATACCGGCGGGGAGGAAACAGGTTTTGGCAAAAATTGAATCAGGCCGGGCGAGGTACTGGGTCCTCGTCATGATCGTGGCCATTTCGGGATTTTCCCAGGGGATGCTGCTGCCGCTCATCTCCGTCATCTTTGAACAGGACGGCGTGTCCTCGACGCTCAACGGGCTGAATGCCACCGGGCTTTATATCGGAACGCTCATCATCTCGCCGTTCATGGAAGCGCCGCTCCGCCGTTTTGGATACAAGCCGGTCATCGTGTTCGGCGGACTGGCGGTCTTCTTGTCGCTCCTGTTGTTCCCTCTGTGGAAGAGCGTCATGTTCTGGTTCGTTCTCCGGCTCATAATCGGAATGGGGGACAATGCGCTCCACTTCGCGACCCAGACATGGATCACGAGCACCACGCCGCAGGAACGGCTCGGCCGCAATATCGCGGTTTATGGCCTTATGTTCAGCGCCGGGTTTGCGGTCGGGCCGCTGTTCGTTCCGCTTATCCATGTGTTTGAAGGGTTGCCGTTCATCGTATCGGGCCTGCTCTGCATGGCTGCCTGGTCGCTCGTGTTCCTGCTGAAAAATGATTTCCCGGATATCATCCAGGGGAACGAGGCATCCCTGTCGTTCATCCGCCGCATCCGGGAAACGATGAAGGTGGCCTGGGTCGCCTTCATTCCGCCGTTCGGCTATGGATTCCTCGAGTCTTCGCTCAATGCCATCTACCCGGTGTATGCGCTCCGGGAAGGCATCGACGTTTCGTACATATCGTTCATTCTCGCCGCATTTTCCGTCGGTGCCATTACATCGCAGATTCCGCTCGGCATGCTCAGTGACCGGATCGGGCGCCGCTCGGTCATCATTTTCGCGCTTGGTGGCGGTGCGGCCGCTTTCTTCGGAGCAGGTTTTGCGGGATCGGAAGCTCTCGGAGTCCTGGTCGCCGTATTCATCGCCGGGATCTTTGTCGGATCGACCTTTACGCTCGGCATCTCCTACATGACCGATCTGACACCCAAGATGTTCCTGCCGATGGGCAACCTTCTATGCGGGATTTTCTTCAGCGTCGGCAGCCTGACCGGACCAATCCTCGGCGGCTACGTCGTCGGCCGGGAAGCGGGCATCGGCTACCTGACGTTCATTGCCATGTTTATCGCATTGCTGTTCATCGTTTTCCTGATCGGGCGTCCGCAGCCAAAACGTGCCGTGTGATTCCCGCATCCCGTAAACACAGTGCCGCCGCTCCTCTGTCCGGAGCGGCGGCATTTGTTTTGGATGGGGTTTCCGTTAGATCCGGAAGGTTGCCTCAATGGTCCTCGGGGAAGAAAGCCTCCTCGACCAGGTCATCGAGCGTCCCGAACGTATAGCCCTGTTTCCGTGCATCCCGGATGAATGCCGGCAGGTCGTCCGAGTTGTCGGGAGAGACGGTGTGCATGAGGATGACCGCACCCGGATGGAGCTGCCTCATCAGCTCGTTGTATGAGTATTGACCGCCTTTTCGCTGGTCCCGGTGCCAGTCGATGAAAGCGACCGACCAGAAAATATGCCGGTACCCGAGACGGTTTCCGACTTCGAGAACATTGGCATTGAACGTCCCCTCCGGCGGGCGGGCATAGTGCGTCCGTTCGACGCCTGCCACTTCACGCAGGCGGTCGTCGAATTTCTTCCATTCTGTCTCCAGCTCTGATGCGGACATTCGGGCCATGTTCGGGTGGCCGTAGGAATGGTTGCCGATCGTGTGCCCGTCCTTGACCATGCGCTTCACGAGATCGCCGGCACTTTCAAGGTAATGGCCGGTGAGGAAAAACGTCGCCGAGATGTTTTCTTTCTTCAGCGTATCGAGGATCGATTCGGTATACCCGGCCTCATATCCGTTGTCGAACGTGAGGTAAGCGATCTTTTTGTCGGGAGATCCCTTATATAGGGCACCATACTCTTCAAGCAGGCCGTTGAGCTCCGCCCCGGCATCCGGCGGGACACCGCCCGTCGCTTTCTTGAAGCCCCAGTGGAGTTCCCCGGCTTCGGCGCGGAACGGGCTCATCAGCAGACCGACCGCAAGAATGGCCGTTGCGATGAAAATTCCGGTCACGTGAGTCTTGGACATATGAAAACGCAACCTTTCTTTTTTCTATAGGTTGCGCCGTGAAAATTGTTTTATGCCTGATATATATATTCAAGGGCAGAACGTACTTCCGGAAATTGAAATTCGAAACCGGCTTCTCTCAGGCGGGCGGGCACGACATGCTGGCCTTTCAGGACAATTTCACTTTTTTGGCCAAGAGCGGCCTTCAGGGCAAATGACGGCGCCGGCATCCAGTGCGGGCGTCCGAGTGCCCGGCCCACTTCTTTTCCGAAGTCCTTCATCCGGACGGCTCCGGGCGCAACCGTGTTCACAGGTCCGGACAACGAGCCGGCTTCGATTGCAAACAGGATCGCCCGTGCAGCATCTTCCACGTGGATCCAGCTCACCCATTGCCGGCCGCTGCCGACCGTGCCCCCGGCAAACAGCCTGTATGGAAGCGAGATGAGCGGAAGTGCTCCGCCGCCCCGTCCGAGCAGGATGCCGAACCGCATGAAAACCGTCCGCACCCCGAATTCTTCCGCCGATCGGGCCTTCCACTCCCACTCCCTGACAACACCCGGGAGGAAACCGTCGCCCTGCCGGCTGTCTTCCGTAAAGACGTCCGTCTCCGAGTAAGGATAAACACCGACGGCGCTTGCGTTGACGAGCACCTCCGGCTTGACGGGAAGCGCACGGATGATCCGGAGCACTTCGGCAGTAGCCCGGATCCGGCTTTCACGGATGTCGGCTTTTCGTTCATCGGTCCACCTGCCGTCGTTGATCGACGTGCCGGCCAGATTGACGATGGCATCGGTTTCCCCGAGTTCAAGCTCCGGCCGGCTGCCGTCCCGCAAATATCCGATTTCGCGTGCCGGACCGCCGTAATTTCCGGGGTTCCTTGTCAGGATGACCGGTTCATGCCCATTTTCAATGAGCAGTCGGACGAGCGTCCGGCCCAGAAATCCGGTGCCGCCGGTGATGGCGATTTTCATTGCGCATCCCTCCATTTTCTATGAGTATACCCGTTCTGCCAGAGGAAGGCCCGCCGGGCGTGAAGGGCATTGCCAGAACAGGTATAATGGAAGAACAGGACGGGAGGTGCGTGTATGCCCGAAATCACAAAAATCGCTCTGCAGAAAAACAATGCCGAGCGCTATAATATTTTTTTGGACGGAAAATATGCTTTCAGCGCGGATGAGCAGATCCTGATCCGCTTCGGACTCATGAAGGGGAAAGTGCTCGACGATTGGGAAATCGATGAAATCATCTATGGGGATGAAGTGAAGAAAGCCTATAATAAGGCGATCCAGTTTCTCGGCTTCCGGATGAGAAGCGAGCACGAGGTGAAGGAAAAGCTGCTGTCGGGCGGTTTTGGCGAATCGGTTGCCCTTGAAGCGATCGTGAAGCTCCGCGAGCAGGGCTTCCTGGATGATGAATCGTTCTCAAAAGCGCTCCTTGAGACGCGCAAGCGGACGGCGAAGAAAGGTCCTGCCGCCATCCGCCAGGAACTTCGGCGAAAAGGCATCTCACAGGATCTGCAGGAAGAGGCGATGGCCTCGTTCCCGGAAGAGGAACAATTGAGGCTCGCCGAGGAGCTCGCGCGCAAAATGGCCGACAGGAGCGGGGGGCGGACGCCGCTGCAGCTGAAGCAGAAGATCCAGGATTCGCTCATGAGGAAAGGATACGGCCATGGCATCATTTTGACCGTGCTCGGGCGGATCGAAGACGACCTGCTGCCCGAAGAAGACGAATGGGACGAACTCACCGAAAAGTGGGGAGGAAAGGCCTGGCGGACCCACAGCGGAAAGCACACCGGTGCGGAAAGGCGGCGCCGGGTGAAGCAGGCGATGTACCAGAAAGGCATACCGGCAGACCGGATTGACCGGTTCATCGAGGAAAGAGAGGCAGAGGAACAATGAACGAAAAAAGCTACAGCGAGATGACAGAACATGAACTCCGGACGGAGGTCGCCCGGTTAAAGGAGAAGGCGCGGAAGGCCGAGCAGCTCGGCATCGTCAATGAATTCGCCGTCTATGAGCGGAAAGCGGTGATGGCGATGGCCTATCTGACGGACCCGTCCACCATCCAGCCGGGCGAAGTGTATCGCATTCTCGGGGACGAAGGGAACTTCTTCAAAGTGGACTATCTGAAAGGCCGGTTTGCCTGGGGCCACCGTCTCGGCGGGGAACTCGAACTTGAGGCGCTCCCGATTTCGATGCTGGAAAACCTGAAGAAAGGGAAGTGATCGGATGGGACATGACCAGATGGAAGCGCTCGCCGTCCGGCTGATGGAAGAGAACGGAAGCCTGTCTGCGGATCGGGCGAGGACTTGGAGCGAGCTGCTCGTGTCAGACATTGAGTCGTCATATGCCCGCGCCGGATACGGCATGATGGAAGACGAACAGACCGTGGCCATGGTCAACCGTTGGATCGATGCCTATGGCAGCCGGCTTGATGAATTCAAGGCCACCAATCTGAAGATTGCCGCACTGCTCGATGAAGAAGGACCGGTCAGCTGAATCCACTCCATGAAAAAACCGCCGGGCCCTGTCGGTCCGGCGGTTCTGATTGGTTCATCATCCTTCTTCATGGGCGAACTGGAGCTTTTTCCTCAGCTTATCCTCGCTGAAAATCCAGCCGGTGTAGGAGTTGCGGATCCTCATGCGGTCATCGATATGGGCGACCGCTACAAACGGATAGTATTCCTTGCTCCGGTAGCGGAGATCGATCAGCCGGACTTCGCATACTTGGCCGAGGTCGGTGATTTCCCACCTGTAGATCGGGGAAAAGCTCAGGAATGCCCGGAGGTTCGGGTCCTTGAACGCCGTCCGGACCAGTTCATTGTCCGGAATTTCCCTGCGGCGGAACTTGTCGTAGATGGTGACGGAGCGGCCATATGCACGGCCCACATAATGGTGGGAGCCGGAGCAGGCGGCGATCCGCCATTGCATGAACTTTATCGTCGGCGCGATGATGATTTCCTCGGCATCCGGAATCGTCCGTTTCACGGCACTTCGCACCGCGGACTGGACCGCAAAACGGACAATATAATAAACGACGAGGACCGCGTAAAGGACGACAACGGTCCTGACCGGATCGGCGCCGAGCAGCCAGGCGAGCAATGCCAGGACGTGAGTCCCGAAAATATAAGGGTCGAATGTATTGATGACGCCGAGAGCCACCCAGCGGTCTGAAAACGGACGCAGCGCCTGGGTTCCGTATGAGTTGAAAATATCGACAAACACATGCAGGAAGACCGCCAGCTGCGTCCACAGCCAGACATGGAGAAAGTCCGACCCAGGCACGATGAGCGAAAGCGGGACGGCAATGATGAGCGGCCAGGCAAGCATCATCGGAATGGAATGGGTGAAGCCCCGGTGATTCCGGATATAGACGGCATTGTTCCTGAGCTTCAGGACTGTATCGATATCAGGAGCCTGGGAACCGAGCATGAGGCCGGCGTAGACGACCGATGCGGTTGCCGTGTGTTCGGCAACGAGCGGGTCGGCGTGGGCAAGGCCGCAAAGTGCAAGCCCCATGACGATATGGGTGCCGGTATCCATGGCGTTTCCCCCTCTCGATGGCCCCGTCGAAAGCGGGGGCCGCTAAACAATTATATACCCCAAGAAGCTTTGCCTAATCGTAACACAACAGGAGGAAAATCGTGCGTTCAAACGACTGGAAAACAAAATTCAGGGAAGTGCTCACAGACTGGTACCGGCGGGAACGCCGTGACCTTCCGTGGCGCCGTACCTGCAATCCGTATTGGATCTGGATTTCGGAAGTGATGCTTCAGCAGACGCGCGTGGACACGGTCATCCCGTATTATTTGCGCTTTACGGAGCGCTATCCAACCATGGAGGACCTCGCCTATGCACCGGAGCAGGAACTGATGAAAAATTGGGAGGGGCTCGGTTACTATTCCCGGGTCCGGAACCTTCAGGCGGGCGTCCGTGAAGCTTATGAAACCTACGGGGAAGTGCCGGCAGATCCGGAGCGGTTCCGAAAGCTGAAAGGCGTCGGTCCCTATACGGCGGGAGCGGTCATGAGCATCGCCTTCGGCATCCCCGCACCGGCGGTGGACGGGAATGTCATGCGGGTGCTCTCAAGGGTGCTTCTCATCGAAGAAGACATAGCAAAGCCGAAAACGAGGAAGATCTTCGAGGCGGCGGTCATGGACCTGATCGACCGGGACGATCCGTCCTCGTTCAATCAGGGGCTGATGGAACTTGGCGCGACCGTATGCACGCCGACCCGGCCGAAGTGCCTTCTCTGCCCGGTGCGTGAATGGTGCGGCGCCTACCATGAAGGCAGGGAAGAGAGCCTGCCGGTCAAATCAAAAAAGAAAAAGCAAGAAACCGTGCCGCAGACGGTCATCGCCGTGAAAAGTCCTGACGGACGCTGGCTGCTCGAGCAAAGGCCGGATGACGGACTCCTCGCCGGCATGTGGCAGTTCCCGACGGCAGAGACCGGCGATCCGGCCGAAGCGGTCCGGCAGATCACCGAACGCCACCGACTCGATCTCGGTCCTTTAAAGGAGGCCGTCCGGTTCAAGCACATATTCACACATCGCATCTGGGAAGTCGAAGCGTTCGAAGCCACATCGTCAGCCGTCGGTGTTCCTTCCGGAAGGAGCGGATGGTTCCTGCCCGAAGAGATCAACTCCCTCACGCTGCCGAATCCGACGAAGAAAGTGCGGGATGCGGTGATCGGGGGATGATGAACGGGAAGCGCGTTGAAATGACTGATTGGGAGCGGCGGGTTTCAAGTAAGACTGAACCGTCCCGAACGGACCCATTTTAAAGAAAATTTTACCACCCGAATAAAAAAACGCTCCGTGCACACCATAATGAGCACGGAGGTGAGAAATCCATGACGAAGAACAACAACGACCAGCAGCGCAACCGCAACGAGCGGGACAATCGTAACGAGCGGAACAACAACAACAACCGCAACAACGATCAGCTGCAACGCGAAGAGTTTGGCTCTGAGACGGACATTCAGCAAGTCCGAAAGCAGATTCGGGGCGAAGAATTCGGATCTGAAACGGACGTGCAGCAAGTCCGCCGCCAGAACCAGAAGTCTGAACAGAACAAACAACAGGCTTCCTTCCGCGGGAACCGGAACAACAAATAACGGAATGGATTTTAACCACCAGCCGGAGGGGCATTTGCCCCTCCGGTCCTTTTCATTTATCTTTGGCCGGTTCATTGCTATAATGAAAAGATAACAAATAATCCGAACGGCCGTCTTGCAAGGGGGGTTGATACGATGGCAATCCCGAAAGAAGGAGAAAAGGTCCAGATCCACAGTTACAAGCACGACGGGAAGATCCACAGGGTCTGGCAGGAAACGACGGTGCTCAAAGGGACGAAGAACATCATCATCGGAGCGAATGAACGCACGCTCGTCATCGAGTCGGACGGGCGGACGTGGCTCACGCGCGAGCCGTCAATCGTCTACTTCCATGCGGAGCATTGGTTCAACATCATCTGCATGCTGAGGGACGACGGCGTCTATTACTACTGCAACATGAGTTCACCGTTCGTCTACGACAACAAGATGGTGAAGTATATCGACTATGACCTGGATGTGAAAGTGTTCCCCGACATGTCCTATAATCTCCTCGATGAGGATGAATATGAGGAGCATAAGGAACTGATGAAGTATCCGGACGTCATTGACAAAATCCTGAAGCGGAACGTCGATAAGCTGACCGGCTGGATCAAGCAGCGGCGCGGACCGTTTGCACCCGATTTCATCGATGTTTGGACGTCCCGCTACGAATTCCACAAGCAGTTACAGGCACGGAACTGACAGCCTGCCCCAAACGGGCGGGCTGTTCAGCTGTCTAAAAGGAAGGATGATGCACACTGGGCAGCATGAGACGCTATATGCAATTTGTCCGTCCGTACGGCTGGATGATTGCCCTCACACTGATCATCGGGATCGTGAAATTCGCCATCCCGCTCTTCATACCGTATCTGATCAAAATCGTCATCGACGATATCATCGGCTCCGATATCCTGAGTGCCGCCGAAAAGAAGGAGCAGCTCATCTGGTGGCTCGGGGGCACGACGCTCCTGTTCTTCCTGATGCGCCCGCCAGTCGAGTATTTCCGGCAATACTACGCGCAGTACACGTCGAATAAGATCTTGTTCGACATCAGGAGCCAGATCTATGACCACCTGCAGAAACTCAGCCTGAAATACTATTCCAACACACGGGCGGGGGAAGTCATCTCCCGCGTCATCAACGACGTGGAGCAGACAAAGAACTTCGTCATGATCGGCCTCATGAACGTCTGGCTGGACCTTGCGACCATCCTGATCGCGGTCGGCATCATGCTGACGATGGACGTGAAACTGACGCTCGTCACACTCCTCGCATTCCCGTTTTACGCGTGGAGTGTCAAATACTTCTTCGGACGCCTCCGGGAACTCACCAGAACCCGTTCCCAGAAACTGGCCAACGTCCAGAGCTATCTGCACGAGCGGGTTTCGGGAATGAGCGTCATCAAGAGCTTCGCGCTTGAAAAGCGGGAGAAGAAGCTGTTCGACGAAACGAACGGCGAGTTCCTGGATGCCGCGGTCGCCCATACGAAATGGAATGCGAAGGCCTTTGCCGTCGTCAACACGATCACAGACGTCGCCCCGCTGCTCGTTATCGGCTATGCAGGCTGGCATGTGATCGGCGGAAGCCTGTCCGTCGGAACGATGGTCGCCTTTGTCGCCTACATCGACCGGCTGTATAACCCGCTCCGCCGCCTCGTCAATTCTTCGACGACGCTCACCCAGGCGGTCGCTTCGATGGACCGGGTGTATGAACTGATGGACGAGGAATACGACATAACGGACAAGCCGGGCGCCGTTGAGATGCCCGAGGCTGCCGGCAAGGTCGAGTTCCGCAACGTCCGCTTCAATTATGAGCCGGACGGGGAACCGGTGCTCGACAATCTGAGCTTCACCGTGAACCCCGGCGATACCGTCGCCTTCGTCGGCATGAGCGGCGGCGGCAAATCAACGATCATCAGCCTCATCCCCCGCTTCTATGATGTGACGGACGGCGCCGTCCTGATCGACGGCATGGATGTACGGGATGTGAAGGTCGAGTCGCTCCGCCGCAACATCGGCATCGTGCTGCAGGACAACCTGCTGTTCAGCGACACGGTCATGTCCAACATTCTCATGGGCAAGCCGGAGGCGACGGAAGAAGAAGTGATCGCGGCAGCCAAAGCCGCGAACGCCCATGACTTCATCATGGGCCTCCCGTACGGATATGACACGGAGGTCGGGGAGCGCGGTGTCAAATTGTCGGGCGGGCAGAAGCAGCGGATCGCCATCGCGCGGGTATTCCTGAAAAACCCGCCGATCCTCATTCTCGATGAGGCGACTTCTGCGCTTGATCTGGAGAGCGAGGCGCTCATCCAGGATTCGCTTGACCGGCTTGCCCACGACCGGACAACGATTGTCGTCGCCCACCGGCTGTCGACGATCACCCATGCGGACAACATCTTCGTCATCGATCACGGCGAACTGAAAGAAAGCGGCACCCACATGGAACTGCTTGAATCCGGCGGCATCTACCATGACCTGTTCCTCGTCCAGGAACTTGATGTGCCGGAACATTAAACTGGATAACGGAAGCTGCGCGGAGACCGGAAAACGGCCTCCGCGCAGCTTCTTTTTTTTCGAGAAGAAGGAGTCCGTCCGGCCGGTGATGCGGGGGGATCTGCCGCCAAGAGAAACGGTGATGTCCCCGAATGTACGTTGTATGACTTCAGTGGGCCCTCTTGCATATTTGCACAACATTTGTATAATAAGATAACGCTGAACAGTCAGAAAAATGAAGAGAAAAAAGGGGGGACGGCATGGTCGGGAAACCGAAAGTGCTCAGTGTCAATGGGCTCCGGACGTCCTTTTTCACGGACGGGGGCATCGTGCCGGCGGTCGATGGCATCAGCTTTGATCTATATGAAGGGGAGATCCTCGGCATCGTCGGGGAGTCCGGCTGCGGCAAAAGCGTCACTTCTCTCTCCATCATGGGGCTCGTCCCAAGCCCGCCCGGCAAAATTACAGGAGGAGAGATCCTTTACGGGGGAAGGGATCTGACAAAACTGAAGGAACGGGAGATGCGCAAGGTCCGCGGGAATGACATCGCAATGATTTTCCAGGAGCCGATGACCTCCCTGAATCCCCTGTTCACGATTGGCAGCCAGATGACCGAGGCGCTTCTGATCCATACGAATCTCGGCAAGAGGAAAGCGCGCCGGCGGGCGGCGGAGATGCTGAAGCTCGTAGGACTTCCCCGCGTCGAGGAGATCATGGACGAATATCCGCACCAGCTTTCGGGCGGGATGCGCCAGCGGGTGATGATCGCGATGGCACTCGTCTGCGAGCCGAACATCCTGATAGCCGATGAGCCGACAACCGCGCTGGATGTGACGATCCAGGCCCAGATCCTGAAACTCATGAAAAAGCTGAATGAGCGCCTGGATACGGCGGTCCTGCTCATCACGCACGATCTCGGCGTCGTGGCGGAAACGTGCGGGCGGGTGATCGTCATGTACGCAGGCCAGATCGTCGAGGAGGGGCCCGTCACAGAGATTTTCCGCAATCCCCAGCACCCGTACACCGAAGGACTGCTCAAATCTGTTCCGGACATGCGATTCAAACAGGAGCGCCTGGAGCCGATCCCGGGCAACGTGCCGAGGCCCGGGGCCATCAGGCACGGATGCCGCTTCGCTGCGCGCTGCCCGTACCGGTTCGACCGCTGCACGGCGGAGGACCCGGAACTGTACGGCACGCAACCCGGCCATTTCGCCCGCTGCTTCCTCCGGGACAAAAAGGAGGAGACGGCACATGACGAAACCCTTGTTGAAAGTTGAAGGTCTGAAAAAATATTTCCCGGTGAAAAAAGGGCCCCTTGGCCGTGTAAGAGGCCATGTCAAGGCGGTTGACGGTGTGAGTTTTGACGTGTATCCGGGGGAAACGCTCGGAATCGTCGGGGAATCCGGCTGCGGAAAGTCGACGACCGGGCGGATGCTCATGCGGCTGCTCGAACCGACGGAGGGACGGATCGAGTTCGACGGGCGGGAACTGACGGGCCTGGGTCCGGAAGAGATGAGGAAAGTGCGGCGGGATATCCAGATGGTGTTCCAGGATCCGTTTGCTTCCCTCAATCCGCGCCATACCGTCGGGAAGATCCTTGAGGAGCCGCTGATCGTGCACGGAGTGAAGGATGCCGCCGACCGCAAGAAGAAAGTGCGCGAGTTCCTCGACATCGTCGGGCTGAGCGGTTACCACGCTTCACGGTATCCCCATCAGTTCAGCGGCGGCCAGCGACAGCGCATCGGGATCGCCCGCGCGCTCATGACGAACCCGAAGCTCATCATCGCCGATGAGCCGGTGTCCGCACTAGACGTGTCGATCCAGTCCCAGGTGCTGAATCTCATGCAGGACCTTCAGCGCGAATTCGGGCTCACCTATATTTTCATCGCGCATGATCTCGGCGTCGTGCGCCATATCAGTGACCGTGTCGGCGTCATGTACCTCGGCCGGCTCGTGGAGCTTGCGGACAGCGAGGCGCTCTACGACAAGCCGCTCCATCCGTATACGCAGGCTCTCCTGTCGGCCGTTCCGGTGCCGGATCCGGGTTTCGAGCGGGAGCAGATCGTGCTCGAGGGGGATATCCCGAGCCCGGCCAACCCGCCTTCCGGCTGTACATTCCATACACGATGCCCGTTCCGGATGGACGTCTGCATAACGACTGTGCCGATTCTCCGGCAAACCGATACCGGTCATTCTGTCGCCTGCCACCTCTATGGAGGGGAAGCGGACGGCAATGATAATAAAACTCTAGTGACGGAGGGGTCAATTTGAAAAAGGGGAAAATATGGTCGCTCATCGTCCTGCTCGTCTTCTCGATGATGCTTGCCGCCTGCTCATCGGGGGACAGCGGCAGCGAGGGAGAAAAGGGCAGCGGGGACGGCGGCTCAAGCGGAGGCAACAAAACGCTCGTCTTCGGGCGCGGCGGGGATTCCGTTTCTCTGGATCCATCGTCTGTGACCGACGGCGAATCGATGAAAGTCGCAGCCAACATCTTTGAAACGCTCCTCAACTTCGGCGAGCAGGACACGACGATCCACCCGGGCCTGGCCAAGGAATGGGAAGCGTCCGAAGACGGTCTCACGTATACGTTCCAGCTTGAAGAAGGCGTCAAGTTCCATGACGGTACCGATTTTAACGCGGAAGCGGTCGTCAAGAACTTTGAGCGCTGGGCAAACGGAGATGCCGATACGTTCCCTTATTATCAGTCGATGTTCGGCGGGTTCAAGGGAGACGAAGGGCATGTGATCGATTCTGTCACTGCGGACGGGGACTATACGGTCATCTTTAAGCTGAAGCGCCCGCAGGCCCCGTTCCTGAAGAATGTCGCCATGACCATGTTCGGGATCGGAAGCCCGACCGCATTTGAAAAAGACGGCGACAAGTTCGGCGACAATCCGGTCGGAACCGGGCCGTTCAAGTTCGTCGAGTGGAAGCGAAACGACTCCATCACGATCGAAAAGAATGAAGACTACTGGAAAGACGGTCTGCCGAAACTTGACCGCGTCATCTTCCGGTCCATTCCGGACAATGCGGCGCGTCTGAACGCGCTCATCAAAGGCGACGTGGACCTGGCCGACGGCATCAACCCTTCGGACGCAGGCACGATCGAGGGCGATGACAATCTCCAGCTGTTCGAGCGTCCGTCCATGAATATCGGCTACCTTGGCATGACGGTCACACGCGAGCCGTTCGGCGACGCGAAGGTCCGCCAGGCATTCAACCATGCGATCGACAAGCAGGCGATCATCGATGCCTTCTTCGAAGGTGCGGCCGAAATCGCGAAGAACCCGATTCCGCCGTCCGTATCCGGATACAATGATGCGATCGAAGGCTACGACTTCGACCCGGAGAAGGCGAAGGAACTTCTTGCCGAGGCCGGATATCCGGACGGTTTCGAGATGGACCTGTGGGCAATGCCAGTGCCGCGTCCGTACATGCCGGACGGCCAGAAGGTGGCAGAGGTCATCCAGAAAAACCTGGCCGACATCGGGGTAAAAGCGAACATCGTTTCGTATGAATGGGCAACCTACCTTGAAAAAGCGAGCAAGGGGGAGGCGGATGCATTCCTTCTCGGATGGACCGGGGACAACGGGGATGCGGACAACTTCATCTATGCGCTCCTTGACCGCGAAAGCATCGGCAGCAACAACTACACCTACTACGACAATGCCGAACTTCATGACATCCTGATCGAAGCCCAGACCGAAGTGGACGAAGACAAGCGCAATGAGCTGTATGCAAAGGCACAGGAGATTGTTCACGAAGATGCTCCTTGGGTCCCGCTTGCCCACTCGATCCCGCTGCTCGGCGGTTCTGCTGACATCACTGGCTTCAAAGCCCATCCGACGGGTTCGGACATTCTGACCAACGTGGATTTCAAGTGACGGATGAGGGGGAGGGCGGCTGACGTCCTCCCCCTTTGGGTTTGAAAAGACTTTGCAAACTGAACTCAGGGAGTGGTTCAAATGCTCCAATACATCGGAAAGCGGCTGCTGCAGCTCATCCCGGTCCTGCTCGGCATGACATTCATTGTCTTCATGATCATCCGTGCCATCCCGGGCAATCCCGCACAGGTCATCCTCGGCCAGCAGGCGTCCAAGGAGGCGGTTGCCGCACTGGAAGCCAAACTCGGCCTGGATCAGCCGTGGTACACCCAGTACTTCGAATTTCTCATGAACATCTTCCGCGGAGACCTTGGCGAATCCCTCCGCACCCGCTCGCCGGTCGCGGACGAACTTTGGCCATATCTCGCCGCCACGATCGAACTGGCCGTATTCGCGATGATCATCGCCGTCATCATCGGGGTCAATGCGGGCATCATCTCCGCCTGGTTCCAGAACTCCTGGTTCGACTACACGGCAATGATCCTTGCCCTGATCGGCGTATCGGTCCCGATTTTCTGGCTCGGCCTCATGGGGCAGTGGGTCTTCGGAATCGAGATGGACCTCCTGCCGACGACCGGCCGGGAGGATGTCAGGAATCCGGTGCATGCCATCACCGGCCTCTATGTGATCGACACGCTGATCCAGGGCCGGTTCGACCAGTTCGGCCAGGTTCTCCGGCACCTGATCCTGCCGGGCATAGCTCTCGCCACGATCCCGATGGCGATCATCGCCCGGATGACCCGGTCCAGCATGCTGGAAGTGATGCGCTCCGACTTCGTGCGCACGGCACGTTCGAAAGGGCAGAAAATGTTCCTCGTCGTGTACAAGCACGCCCTGAAAAATGCGATCATCCCGGTGCTCACCGTGATCGGCCTGCAGATGGGGATCCTGCTCGGCGGCGCGATCCTCACCGAGACGATCTTCGGGTGGCCGGGCATCGGCCGCTATATCTATGACGCAATCGGTTTCCGCGACTATCCGGTGGTCCAGTCCGGCATCCTCGTCGTCGCATTCATCTTTGTCATGATCAACCTGCTCGTCGACGTGCTGTACAGCGTAGTCGATCCGCGCATCAAATACGACTGAAGGAGGGACAATGCCATGACTCAGCTCGCCACCAACCAGTCACCGGACATTCCGGAGGGCAAAACAGCCGGCCCATGGCGCGAAGCATGGACCGGGTTCAAGAAGAGCAAGGCGGCGCTTGCGGGCGCATTCATCGTCCTGTTCTTCGTCGCGCTTGCGCTCGTCGGCCCGCTGATCGCACCGGAAGGGATCAACGAGCAGGACATCACCAAGCGTCTGATGGCACCGTCGTCCGCTCATTGGTTCGGGACCGACGATCTCGGCCGCGACATCCTCTCCCGGGTCATCCACGGATCCAGGATCTCGCTCTGGGTCGGATTCTTCTCGGTGATCGGATCGGTTGTCGTCGGCAGTGCGCTCGGCATCATCGCGGGCTACTACGGACGATGGGTCGACACGGTCATTTCCCGGCTGTTCGACATCATGCTCGCCTTCCCGTCGATCCTGCTGGCGATCGCCATCGTCTCGGTCCTCGGACCGTCGCTCCGCAATGCCCTGATCGCCATCGCGGTCATCAATGTCCCGAACTTCGGCCGGCTCATCCGCTCGAAGGTGCTCAGCATCAAGCAGGATGAATACATCACGGCTGCAAGGGGGATCGGGATGAGGGACACCCGGATCCTGTTCTCCCACATCCTGCCGAACTCGATGGCGCCGGTCATCGTACAGGGCACGCTCGCTGTCGCGACGGCCATCCTTGAGGCAGCGGCCCTGGGCTTCCTCGGGCTCGGTGCCCAGGCACCCGCTCCCGAGTGGGGCAAGATGCTTGCCGATGCACGGAATTACTTGCGCGATGCTCCGTGGACGATGATCTTCCCCGGACTGGCGATCATGCTGACGGTGCTCGGCTTCAACCTGATGGGGGACGGGCTCCGGGATGCCCTTGACCCGAGAATGAAAAACTGACAGAAAAAACCGCGGAACGGGCAATATTGCCCATTCCGCGGTTTTTGTGTTTTACCGGGGCCGGATCAGGCCTCATCCGGCTTCCGTACCGTTCAATAAACATCTTCCCTCAGTCGCTCATCCATCTCGGCCCCGTGCCGCTTGACGTAGCTGACGATGAGCCGGTCGAGGTGCTCCAGGTGCTCTTCATACCGCAGGATCGAGCTCAGCAGATGAAGCAGGTGGTAGGCGGAAAACTCTTCCTCTTCCTTCGTGACGGCAATTTCCTTGACGAAAATGTCCATCACTTCCTGCCTCGTGAGCGCAGAGTCCATCCCGGAGCGGGTCATCCGCTCGTCTTTCAGCTTTCCGGCGAACTTCAGCAGGATTTGTTCATGATAGGTGAGAAGCTCATCGAGCCGCTCCTGGATCATCATCCGGAAATGCGGCGGCAGGGTGAGCAGTTCATTTTCATACTGATGAAGGCGCTTGAGCACTTCATAGCCGCCTTTTGAGGTCTGGATCATCTGTCGGTAGATGACCAGCTTCCTGCCTTTGCGGTGGATGAAATGCTTTGTATAGCCGCGTTCTTCCTTGAACAATGAATAAAGCAGGTCAATGTTCTGGTAGCGGCCGTCAATTTTGTTCAGCGCCTTCTGGGTGGCCGAGTGCTCGGATGCCTGCCTTCCCGCCAGGCGGGTCCAGCGGATGATCTCATCCTCGGTGGTCTGGATCGACTGGAACAGCTTCGTTTCATATTTAGGCGGCAGGAACAGCATATTCACCAGAAAGGCGGCGAGGATGCCGGTGAGCATCGTGCAAAAGCGCAGGATGGCGTACATGACGAAATCCTCATTGCCCGGAAGCTCCATGATCCCGATCATCATGACGAGCGCCAGCGTGATGGCATTTTCGAGCTTGAACTTCAGCATGATCGCGATGATGACGACCGCTGCAAACCCGACGCCGATGAGATGGTCGCCGAAAATGAGGGCGAAAACGAACGCGACCACCGCGCCGATGATATTCCCCTGAACCTGCTGGACGATTGTCCGGTAAGAGCGGTAGATCGACGGCTGAATGGCAAAGATCGCCGCAATCCCGGCAAACAGAGGAGTCGGCATATGGAGAGTCTGCGCCAGGAACAGCGCCAGGATGATGGCGACACCCGTCTTTAAAATTCGTGCGCCGAGTTTCATGCAACAATTTTCCTTTCCGTGCGAATCGCTCTTTTTACATACTTTACCCGAACAACGGCACCCAAATCAATCCGCCGGTTGACGTCCGGCCCCTCAGCCGCGTGCCATTTCTGCAAACGAGGCGTCTGCCGCTTCGATCGTCTTCCGGATGTCCTCTTCGGTATGCGCGGTCGTGAGGAACCAGGCTTCATATTTGGACGGCGCAAGATTGACGCCGCGTTCCAGCATGAGACGGAAGAACCGGGCGAATTGTTCCCCGTCGCTATTTTCGGCCTGCTTGTAGTTTTCGATTTTCTCCTTCGTGAAGAACACCGTGAGTGCGCCTTTCAGGCGGTTGATCGTGATGTCCATACCGTGTTTTTCGGCAGAGGAGAGAAGCCCTTTTTCCAGGATCTCGCCGAGACGGTCCAGCTCTTCGTAGACGCCGGGTTCGCGGAGCACTTCCAGGCAGGCAATTCCCGACAGCATCGATGCCGGGTTCCCCGCCATCGTGCCGGCCTGGTAGGCAGGGCCGAGGGGAGCGACTTCATCCATGATTTCCTTGCGGCCGCCGTAGGCCCCGATCGGCAGGCCGCCGCCGATGATCTTGCCGAGTGCCGTGAGATCCGGCGTGAGTCCGAGCAGATCCTGCGCGCCGCCGTAGTGGAAACGGAACGCCGTGATGACTTCATCGTAGATGGTAAGGGCGCCGTGTTTCTTCGCCAGTTCATGGACAAGTGGCAGGAAGCCTTCATTCGGCTCGACGATCCCGAAGTTGCCGACGATCGGCTCGACGAGGATGCATGCCAGTTCATCGCCCCAGCGATCCATCGCCTCCCGGTACGCATCCGAGTCGTTGAACGGGATCGTGATCACTTCCTCGGCAATCGATTTCGGCACTCCGGCCGAATCCGGCGTGCCGAGCGTGGCGGGACCGGAACCGGCCGCCACGAGCACAAGGTCCGAGTGGCCGTGATAGCAGCCGGCGAATTTCAGCACCTTCGTCCGGCCGGTATAGGCGCGGGCAACCCGGATCGTCGACATGACTGATTCGGTCCCGGAGTTGGTGAACCGTACTTTATCAAGGGAGTGGATGGCGTCTTTCAGCATCTTGGCGAATTTCACTTCATGGCGTGTGGGTGTTCCGTACAGGACGCCGGTCTCGGCCGCATGCTTGATCGCCTCGGTGATGTGGGGATGCGCATGACCTGTGATGATCGGACCGTAGGCAGCCAGATAGTCGATGTATCGGTTGCCGTCGACATCCCAGAAGTATGCGCCTTCCGCGCGTTCCATGACCGTCGGGGCGCCTCCGCCGACCGCTTTGTATGCACGCGACGGGCTGTTGACGCCGCCGACGATATGTTCAAGCGCTTCGCTGTAGATTTCTTCTGATTTTGTCCGTTCCAATTTCAAGAGAATCCCTCCGTTCAAAGTGTCCATCCATCATTGTAGCAATGCATCCGCTGAACACCAAAAGAATTGTCACGCCCCGGCTGCTCCGGTACGATGAAGAAAACAGGAGGGGATCAGTGATGGAGAAAACTCTCGAAGGGCTAAGCGCCCCTGACTTTGCCTTGAAGGACAAGGACGGAAAAACGGTTTCGCTCGAAGACTACAAAGGGAAAAGCTATGTGGTCCTCTACTTTTATCCAAAGGACCAGACACCGGGCTGCACAACGCAGGCTTGCGATTTCCGTGACCGGAACAGTGAATTCGAAGCCCTGAACGCGGTTATCCTCGGCGTCAGCCCGGACAGCGCGGCATCCCACGAAAAGTTCACCGACAAGCACGGCCTGCCGTTCCGCCTGCTCGTCGACGAAGAACATGAAGCAGCGGAAGCATACGGTGTCTGGAAACTCAAAAAGAACTTCGGCCGGGAGTATATGGGGATCGAGCGGTCGACATTCCTGATCGATCCCACCGGGACAGTGGTGAAGGAATGGAGAAAGGTGAGCGTCAAGGGGCATGTGGAAGAAGCGCTTGAAACACTGAAAGAACTGACAAACTGACAAACTGACGAGGGGGAAGGGCAATGGACATCTTATTTCTATTTCCGTTGAAGGATCACCATGAACAGCGCCTGAAGGAGGCATTTCCGGATGTGAATTTCCTCTTTGACCGGAAGCCGGACGACCCGGCGATCGGGACGAGCGAGGTGATCGTCACCTACGGGGCGGACCTGGACGCAGCCCATATTGAAAAGGCGGAGGCGCTGAAATGGCTCATGGTTGCCTCGGCCGGCCTTGAGCAGCTTCCACAGGAGGAGATTTCAAAGCGGGGGATCACGGTCACGAACGTCAGGGGGATCCACAAGACGCCGATGGCCGAATCGATTCTTGCGCACATCCTGTCCGGAAAGAGGGGACTGAAGAGGATT
Source organism: Edaphobacillus lindanitolerans (assembly GCF_900156305.1). Classification (GTDB taxonomy): domain Bacteria; phylum Bacillota; class Bacilli; order Bacillales_A; family Planococcaceae; genus Bhargavaea; species Bhargavaea lindanitolerans. The sequence continues at coordinate 199,730 of NZ_FTPL01000005.1, forward strand.
TATGAACAGCAGGCGAGCAGGGAATGGAGCAAGAAGACCGGCAGCCGGGAACTCCGCGGCTCAACCGCCCTCATCCTCGGTCCCGGGGCTATCGGCGGCGAGGCCGGACGCCTTCTTCAGGCATTCGGCGTGAAGACATACGGCTGCAACCGTTCGGGACGGAAGGCCGACTACATGGATGAGATGCTTTCATTCGAAGGACTGACCGATGTCCTTCCTGAAATGGATTTCATCATCTCGGTGCTTCCGAGCACCCCTGAAACGAGGGGGCTTCTGAACAAAGAGCACTTCCTGTCGATGAAAGACACGGCTGTTTTCCTCAACTTCGGCCGCGGGGATCTGTATGACGAGCAGCATCTGATCGATGCGCTCAACGAGGGGCGGCCGGCTGCCGCCGTGCTCGATGTGTTTGAAACGGAGCCCCTGCCGGAAGACCACCCGTTCTGGGGGATGGATCAGGTGACGGTGTCGCCGCACGCATCTTCTCTCTCAGGCAAATACGTGGACCGTTCGCTCGACATCTTTATCCCGAACCTGAAGCTCTGGCTTGAAGGCAAGGCGGGTGACATGGACAATCTCATCGACACCGAGAGGGGATACTGATGAAGATCTACACGAAAACAGGCGACAAGGGAACGACTTCCCTGATCTATGGAAAACGGGTGGCGAAGACGGACCCGCTCGTGGAGGCGTACGGCACTTGCGACGAGGCGAACAGCGCCATCGGAATGGGGGTTTCCCATCTCCGCGGAGAGCAGTTCGAAGAGAAAGATGAACTGTTGAAAGCGTTCGGACGCATCCAGACCACCCTGTTCCATGTCGGCGCCGAACTGGCGACTCCGGAAGGGAAAGAAGTGAAATGGACGCTTGAACCGGAGGAAATCAGGGCGCTGGAGGAATGGATCGACAAGTACGATGCCGAACTGCCTGCGCTCCGGAACTTCATCCTGCCGGGCGGACACCCGGCTGCGGCCGGGCTCCACTTCGCGCGGACGGTCGTCCGGAGGGCGGAGCGGGCGGCCATTTCACTCGGCGGTCATGTGAACCCAGACGTCATTGCCTATCTCAACCGGCTGTCGGATTTCCTGTTTGTCGCTGCCCGCTATGTGAATATGAAACTCGGCTGCAGCGAAGACATCCTCCATTCCTGAATCGGCGGCCCGGCATGGAGGAAATCCGCCAGGCGCTGCGCGGCTTCATTGACAAACCTGCCCTGATTCCGATAAACTTATTGTAACGATTATTAATAAGGAATCTTTATGAAAAGAGGTGGGCATGTCCATGTCTGAAACTGTGCTGCAGGAAGCGCTGGAAACGTTGAAGACGACGGGTGTACGGATCACTCCCCAACGGCATGCAATTCTTGAATATCTCGTAAAATCAATGTCCCATCCGACTGCTGATGACATTTACCGTGCGCTCGAGGATAAATTCCCGAACATGAGCGTAGCCACTGTATACAATAATCTCCGTGTTTTCCGTGAAGCCGGACTCGTGAAGGAACTGCCTTACGGCGATTCTTCCAGCCGGTTCGATTTTGTCACAAATGACCACTACCACATCATCTGCAATGACTGCGGAAAGATCGTCGATTTCCATTATCCCGGCCTGGATGAAGTGGAGCATCTTGCCGCCCACGTCACGGGGTTTGAAGTGGACGCACACCGGATGGAAGTGTACGGAACCTGTCCGGAATGCACACAAAAGAAAACGGCAGCGCCAGTCCAGTGAAGCCGGAAAATAAAAACTCACGGGTCCCTGATCGGGCCCGTGAGTTTTTGTTTTATGATTATTTGCCTTCCCGCGCCGGTCTGTTCCGGTTATAGGATTCGTCGAATTCCTTGCCTTCAAGTTCAGGGTCAAGCGTGAGCGGCTCGCGGCAGTGCCCGCACATATCCACACGGCCGAGCACCTTCGTCGGCTTTCCGCAATTCGGACAGACAACCTGCACGGCTTTCGTGGAGAGCATCCCGATCCAGAAATAGACGATCGTGCTTGCCACGATGCTCAGGAGACCGAGGAGCATGAAAATCACCATGACAACCGGGTATTTCTTAAAGAAGATCCCGAAGTACATGATGACGAACCCGATGAAAATCAGAGCGAGGGCAAAGGATCGGATCCGGTTGATTTTATTCTTGTAAGGTTTCATTCCCGATTTTCCTCCCTTTGTCGGGGCCAGCCAGAGTGACTCTGCATCCCCGTATACTATAGCACATTTGAGGGAGACCGTCGTTTTTCGAAGATGCAAAGAAGGATTCGGGGCGGCGGTGTCGAACTTGCTACATGTGAAAAGGAGGAATCATCCCATGGAGCATCTGCTGCGGCCGATCTACCAGGAGCGGGCGGGGGATCCGGATACGCTTGCCGTCCTTCTCGTCGAAAAGAGGGGAAAGCTTGATCCGGTGACCGATACATTCGATGCAATCCTGCTCATCATAGCAAGAGATGCCGAACGTCCTGTTTACACAAAGCATTACACCGATGGTCCCGAAAAGGCAGCCATGCACATCATTTCGGAAAAACAGCTGAAGAAATGGCTTCTTCTCGGCACGAACCGTAAAATTGTCGACTGGCTCATCTTTGGACGGGTCTTGTTCGACCGCAATGAATATATAGAAACAATCAAGAGGGAAATGAAAGAATTCCCGTTCTACGGAAGGCAGATCAAGATGGGACTCGAATTTGCGCGTCTCATCCGGCACTATATGGAGGGAAGGATGTTCTTCGAACAGGAGAACCATCTGGACGCCTACAATGACGTGGTCCGTTCCCTGCATGGACTTGCCCGGCTTTCGGTCATCGAAAGCGGCCTGTTCCCGGAAGTGACGGTCTGGTCGCAGGTGAAAAAGATCGAGCCGGCGATCTATAAACTTTATGAAGAACTAGTGCTGAGCGATGAAACGCTTGAAAAGCGGCTCGAACTGCTTTTCCTTGCCGGCGAATTCTTCATCCATTCTCGGACAGCTGACGGAGCGCGCCACATCGTGTCGGTGATGTCCGAGCGTCCGGTCTGGACAATCCAGGAGCTTCATGAGCAGGAGGAACTGCGAAACTATTCCGCCGATCTGGAAGTATTCATCGAATACCTGATTGAAAAAGAGTATATAGAAGTGGTCCAGGAGCCGGCCAAGGACGGCCGGATTGAGCACCGCTATTACCGTGCGGCGTCCGGATCCGACTGAGGTCCGGACGCCGCCCTGAACATTCCCCGTCCAGGCGGGGAAGTTTTTTTAAAAAGGGTGTTGACGGTGGCAAGTAAATCGCTTATGATAGTAAACGTCGCTTGAGGGCGGCGCGGCGAAGAGCCGCCGGACGATGATTTAAAACCTTGAAAAATAGGGGTTGACTCGCCGGAGACACGCCGCTATAATAGAGAAGTCGCTTTCGGAGCGGCGGACATGAACCTTGAAAACTGAACAGCAAAACGCTGATAAAACTGTTCCCGGAACCCGGCCCCGTCGGGCGAACGGAACAACTGATTCGGACATATCAAG
>NZ_FTPL01000004.1 GCF_900156305.1 Edaphobacillus lindanitolerans
TGGCGAAGAGGTCACACCCGTTCCCATCCCGAACACGGAAGTTAAGCTCTTCAGCGCCGATGGTAGTCGGGGGCTTCCCCCTGCAAGAGTAGGACGCCGCCGGGCTTGTTACAAACAAGCAAACATGCAAGTAAGCAAATCAACTTTATTCCGCAGTAGCTCAGTGGTAGAGCAATCGGCTGTTAACCGATCGGTCGTAGGTTCGAGTCCTACCTGCGGAGCCATTTATGGAGAGCTGTCCGAGTGGCCGAAGGAGCACGATTGGAAATCGTGTATACGCTAACCGCGTATCAAGGGTTCAAATCCCTTGCTCTCCGCCAGTTTTATTATTTGAATATGGCCCCTTGGTCAAGCGGTTAAGACACCGCCCTTTCACGGCGGTAACACGGGTTCGAATCCCGTAGGGGTCACCATCTTTTATTATCGCGGAGTGGAGCAGTGGCAGCTCGTCGGGCTCATAACCCGAAGGTCGCAGGTTCAAATCCTGCCTCCGCAACCAATGGTCCCGTGGTGTAGCGGTTAACATGCCTGCCTGTCACGCAGGAGATCGCGGGTTCGATTCCCGTCGGGACCGCCATTTATTTTATACATAACTTATGTTGGCTTGGTAGCTCAGTCGGTAGAGCAAAGGACTGAAAATCCTTGTGTCGGCGGTTCGATTCCGTCCCAAGCCACCATGTGCCGGCCTAGCTCAATTGGTAGAGCAACTGACTTGTAATCAGTAGGTTGGGGGTTCAAGTCCTCTGGCCGGCACCACCTTGGAGGGGTAGCGAAGTGGCTAAACGCGGCGGACTGTAAATCCGCTCCTTCGGGTTCGGCAGTTCGAATCTGCCCCCCTCCACCATTCATAGGGGCATAGTTTAATGGTAAAACAGAGGTCTCCAAAACCTCCGTTGTGGGTTCGACTCCTACTGCCCCTGCCATTTTTGACTGATGGCGATTGTGGCGAAGTGGTTAACGCACCGGATTGTGGTTCCGGCACTCGTGGGTTCGATTCCCATCAGTCGCCCCATCCCTGATGACTTATTGGATCAGCGGTCAAAGAAAATATGATTATGGCGGTTGTGGCGAAGTGGTTAACGCACCGGATTGTGGTTCCGGCATTCGTGGGTTCGATTCCCATCAGCCGCCCCATTGGGGTATAGCCAAGCGGTAAGGCAACGGACTTTGACTCCGTCATTCGTTGGTTCGAATCCAGCTACCCCAGTTTTATGCGGAAGTAGTTCAGTGGTAGAATACCACCTTGCCAAGGTGGGGGTCGCGGGTTCGAATCCCGTCTTCCGCTCCATTTTCTATTTGGCGGCATAGCCAAGCGGTAAGGCCAGGGACTGCAACTCCCTTACCACCGGTTCGAGTCCGGTTGCCGCCTCCATTTTTTTATTTCTGCATGATTTTAAATCATGCCGGTGTGGCGGAATAGGCAGACGCGCACGACTCAAAAGCTGATAAATTTAAAACACTTGAAACCAGTCATAAATAACGATTTGCCCGAGTGGTGGAATGGCAGACACGTCGCACTCAAAATGCGATGCCGCAAGGCGTGCCAGTTCAAGTCTGGCCTCGGGTATCACCGAAACCTCTAACTTTGTTAGGGGTTTTTTTGTTTCGCTGAATACGATTTTTTTATCAAAAATCTAATGATGTGAATCGTATGCGTCGATCAAGAGAACTCTCCATTGAAGAAAAGAAGTTGCTTATGACGTCGTTAACTGATGAAGAAGCTTTCAGTCGTTTCGAGAGGAGCTGTCAACTAAAAAATCTTCGCCCTGCTACCATTCGTTACTATCGAAATGAGCTCTCAGCTTTTAAAAAGTCATTAAAGGAAATCAACATTAACAAGCAGCTATCTGAAGTGACTCAGAAAGACGTTGAGGACGTTCTGCTGTACTGGAAAGAAAGTCTGAAGATCGTAACCATCAACACTCGTCTCCGTGCTTTAAAGGCATTCTACACGTTATTAAAGAAAGAGAAGTTTATCAAGAAGAATCCAGTTTCAGAAATGAAGCAGCTCAGGGATAGAAGAAGGATTATTGAGACGCTAACAGATGAAGAAATTAAAAAGATCGCACAGATAATAAAGAAACAGAATAGCTTTGTAGGGGTGCGAGACTTTTGCATCTTTCTTGTCATGCTCGATACAGGAATTCGTTTGTCTGAAATATGTGGGGTAGAAGTCGAAGATGTTCAAGGCAACAAATTGAGAGTAAGAATAACGAAGAATTTGGAGGAGAGAGAAGTTTATCTAAGTTCAACAACCCAGGGCTATTTAAAGGGATATTTAAGGCTTCGTGGGGAGCTGGATACAGACGTGCTATTTGTTAATGTTGATAATGGTCCATTGAAGCCTAGAGCAATCCAGAGCCGGTTTAATAAGTATAAAAATGAAAGTCGAATCCAGAAGCAGTTTAGTCCTCATATCTTACGCCACACATTTGCGAAGAGAATGGTTATGTCAGGAATTGACGCCTTCTCGTTAGCAGCCTTACTTGGGCACTCTGATTTAACAGTGACAAAAAGATACGTCTCTCTATGGGGATCCGACTTAGAACAAATATCAAGAAAGCATAGCACGATTGGAAAGCTTAATTTGTAATATAAATTTACGGAATATTCTGGAAATGATAAAATAGAAATATACCGATTCCTATTATAGCGTGGGGCGCTAAAGAATCGGCATAGGGATGGAAGCACGAGACGTCCTTCCGCTATCAACGATAGCAAGGATTGCTCTCTTCTGTCAAGAAAAGGAGAGAAGTGGAATGAATCTGTTATCAGTCCTAGGAGGAAGTGCGTTCGTCATGTTCAACAAAGAAGTGGCGAGAGAAGTTTCAGTAAACGGAGCAATTGTATTTGGACAGCTTTGCTCAAGCTATGAAAGCTTCTCAAAGAAAAAGATGCTAAGAAAGAGGAACGGAAAGCATTATTTCTATTTGACGAGCGAAACGATTGAAGAAGAAACAGCTCTCACTTACAAGCAACAATCAAAAGCTATCAAGGAACTTGAAGCTACTGGATATATTGAAACTGTTCTTATGGGTTCTCCGCGAAGGAAGCACTTCTTCATCACTAATAAGATTCATGAGCATTTCAGCTCTGACAAAAGGTCAACTTGCGAGAACGAAGATAAGGCGGAGAAAGCGGATTCTGAGGCATTGCAAAGTGACAAAAGGTCAACTCTTGCTATTCCAAAAGGTAAAGGCTTGCCTGTCCAAAAGGTCAATGCATATAAAGATAAAAAAGAAATAAATACAATAAAAGATATAAAAGAGACTGTTAACAATGAGAAGGTTAACAGAGAAGAGTTAAATCATTATTTATCAAATGAATATAGAACGAGAGGTATGCCAAAAGAACTCGTTATTCGAGTAATCAATGAAGTTCAAGGTAAAAAAGATCTCTGGAATTACGAAAAGTATCTAAGGTCTTGTTTAGAGACGACCTTAAAACGCCATCTTAATAAAATTCGTTATGCAGGTGGGGATTTACCTAACAATCCGTATGAAGAAGAATCAATGAGTGCGAAGTTCTATGATTTTATCCATCGAATTGAATAATTCATAAAACACTCCTACCTGGGGAGCTCGACGATTTAAAAGGGTACCCCAGATATCTATTGAAGGCTACAGAAGGCCCTGTAAGGCTTAGTACAGAAGGAGTAATATAAATACTCATTCATAAACTGCACTGGCCTTACAGGGCTATAATAATAAAATTCTTATTTTATAAATTAGCTTTACAGTCGGTTTTTCCTGGATAAACTTTCTTCAAGGAGATGACTGAGATGATTGAAAACCGATTGGATAAATTACTACAGGAAAAAGAATTCCATTTAATCTCGATAAAAAAAATCCTGAATGACAGCTGTAAGAAGGTTGCCTTCCATCAAGCCAGCCTTGAGGAACTTAATGGTGAAATTAAAAAGGCTGAAAAAGTCATAATAGATAACAGTCCAAATCCGTTTTAACAGTAATTTACCAAATCAATAAGTCTGGACCATAAATATCGTCAGGATAGGGGACACGACGTAATAGGCCAATTAAGAATGAAAGATAATTTTTAACTTGTTTCCTGAAAGAGATAAAGTCATCAATTGTTCGTTCCCGATAAGCATGGATTGCATTTCTTTTTTGTTGAATTTCAGATAGCCAGTCATTCTTTTCTTTTCGTTCATGATCGAGCCAGACACTATTTTTGAAGAATTCTTTCAATTTACCAAACATTGCTCCATCCGGGTCAATTTGCTTACCCCATAAAATGATTGCGTTCTTATCATTCTTATAATCCTCATAGTAAACAGAAAGGAAGAATTTCATGCTTCCTTCTACCAAAGCGCCAAGATTAGCCCATGCTAAAATTAAATCGCCATACTCCGCTTCTTCACTGGGATCACTTTCCCACTTATAGAGTGAGTGACTTAAAGAGACTAACCAATCTAATCTCGACTTACTAAGCAAGTTAGCGGCATCAATTGGAGCCCATCCTTGCGACTTAGACCAAAATTTTTGAATGTGTTCGTTAAGTTCAACAATCTTATCAACTGTTTCTTTATAGGATAAATCTTCAATGGTTCTTGTGTTAAACAACTTAATCACTCCTTTATTAGAGAATTCTTACTATCCATATAATACATGTTTGGTGTGTCGTTAGCTATATGTATCCGGTAGGGGGAAAATACTCACTTATAAATTTTAAAAAAGTACCTCCTTTTAATTTACGTTTTTCTTTCTACGGAAATAATCATATTAAGAAAAACTAAAGGGTGGAGAATGATGTATGGAGAAAATTGAGAAAGAGAAAGAGATTACTTATATAGTAAGAAGGATTGATAAGATGAACGAAAAATTTCACCAAATGCCAGACCTTGCACTTACGGTATTGGCTGGTAAACCCGCTGCATACATGATTTATAGCTATCTGGTTAAGAACTTTAATAAGGAATATAATTATGCTTTTCCAACTGTGAAGCAAATTCAACATGCCTTAGGGTTTGGAAGTAATGCTACAGTTTCAAATGCAATTAAGTACTTAGAAGAAAAGAAGTTAATTCGGATTGTACGTAGAAAGCATGTTGAAAATAATTATAATAACAATCGTTATGTAGTTTATTTTCCTGTAGCGCGAAATTCATTCACAAAAGGAGAGAAGGCCGAAATTCAAACAGATGAATTTGTAAAGACGACTATTTAATAGTCGTCTTTTTTTATTGTCTAACTGTGTTTAGATTTTAAACTAACCAGATTTAGTTTTTGAACTTAATAAGTGTAAAAATTAAACACTATAAATATATACAATAAATATCTACTATAAATATTTAATTTATTCGAGAAAAACAAGTTTTTCTCGAATACTAAATAAAATCATATCTATAGAATGATAGAGGGTATGTTTATGGAAGGAGGTAGGGATCAGTAATTTCAATAATATCAGCAGGAGAACAACTCTTGTTCTTCTCAAGGATATCAGAGAGAACAACTCTTGTTCTTCTCAAGGATATCAGAGAGAACAACTCTTGTTCTTCTCAAGGATATCAGAGAGAACAACTTCTGTTCTTCTCAACAGTATCAGCAGAAGAACAACTTCTGTTCTTCTCAACAGTATCAGCAGAAGAACAATTTATGTTCATCTCAACGATAGCAGCAGGAGAACAACTAATGTTCTTCACAGTGATATCAGCAGAAGAATATAAACATATTGGTTTAAAACTGTCTAATAACTCCGACTTCTATATAATATATTATAGAGAGAGTTGCATAGTTTTGCATTTCTCTTAGAGTCAAAGTCATTCTTTATCCTCCTTTGTTTCGATTTCTTTCATGGTTGTTCTCTTGGTCTTCGTCTTCCAATTGAATAACACAAGGTCCTCCTTTCCTTGGCGAATAACTTTCCTTGCCTACTGATGATATAGGTAGGGAAAGCTCTATGTCGCATTTATTATCATGGCCCCCTCGGCCACCAGGGTTTCTTTTTCTTGTTTCATATCTGGCCAACTCCAAGGCCACTGTACTGACACTGAATTAACAGTGTCAGTCTTTTTTTATGATTTTTCTAGTTTGCAGAATATTGCAAAATACATAAAGGAGGAATTCGTTTGGCAAATCCATTTGCTTGGAATCGAAAAGACGGGGAAGTTCCGAAAGATTATTTTTCGACAGCTATCTTAACAACTCGGCCCCCAACTTCAATTACAGAAGCGCAGGCCCTAAAGATCCCTGCTGTTAAGGCAGCAGTTGAACTTGTAACAAATGCAATTTCAACCCTTCCTGTTTACCTGTACAAGGAAGTAAACGAACGAGAAGTAGAAAAGATCGATGATGAACGAGTAAGCATCCTAAACCACGATAGTAACAAATACGAAACAGCTCAGATGGTAACTAAGCAGGCTGTCCAAGATTATCTGTTGAGAGGTATTGCTTACCTTTACCGAACTGATAACGGAATTCATCATCTACCTGCAAGGAACGTCAAAGTAGAAGAATTCACGGTTGATGGAATCACTGTCAGTCGAAAAGAGTTCATCTATGAAGGGATCAAAACAGTAACCCTTCAAGAACATGAAGTAATGGTAATCGATTCTGGTACAAATGGAATTCTTGTTGATGGAGAAGAAATTCTTAAAACTGCCACGAATCAAGTCAGCTATACTTTGTCCTTGCTTGAGAACAGTGCAGTTCCAGTCGGTGTTTTGAAGGCTTCCGCATGGCTCACTGAAGCGGCAATCAAACGACTTAGAGAATCGTTCACTTCGCTTTATACAGGTCCGAAAAATACTGGCAAGACAATTGTCTTGGAAGAAGGACTTGATTTCCAACCCCTGTCGATGAAACCTGAAGAACTTCAACTTTCTGAAACAGGTAAGAAGATTATTTCTGATGTTGCTCGGCTGTTTAATATCCCTGAATCCCTCTTGAACAGTAACGCAAACAAGTACAACTCATTGGAAGCAAATAACGTTTACTTCCTTCAGAATACCTTGCTGCCGATTATTACTGCTCTGGAATCTTCGTTTGATAAGCATCTTCTTACAGGCGAAGAAAAGAAGAATGGATATTATTTCAGATTCGATACTTCTGAAATTCTTCGAACAACAGAAGCTGAGAAAGTTAAAACGATCGCAGAAGAATTCAAAGCTGGACTTCTGACCTTGAATCAATCGTTGCATAAACTCGACCTTCCTCCAGAAGCACGGGATTTCCGACTTCTAAGTATCGGAAGCGTTATGAAATATTCCGATGATAACGAACTAGTGTTTCTGAATCTCGGACCAACAATTGAACAAGGAGATGTTGCCCTTCATGAAGATGGAACTAAGAAGCCAGAAGATCGAGCTTCAGTCTAATGGAGATATGGTTGTTGAAGGATATGTAAACAAAACTAACATGCTATCGAATGTTCTTGGCACAGCTAGGAAGTTTCGAGAAATGGTTGCTCCTGGAGCCTTCGCTTCGGCAATCAAAGCAGCTCAGGAAATTGAATTCCTGGCAGAGCATGATAGAAAACAAATCCTTTCATCTACCCGCAACGGTTCCCTGCATCTTGAAGAAGATGAGCAGGGTCTTTTTATGCGCGCAACCATTACCCCAACAACGTACGGCAAGGATTCTTACGAGCTAATCAAATCCGGCATCTATCAGAATATGTCGTTCGGTTTCCGTGCTATTAAAGATAGCTGGAAATTAGTCGAAGGCATTGCTGTAAGGACCATTGAGCAGCTTGAACTGTTTGAAGTATCGGTCGTGAAGAATCCTGCTTACAGCCAAACAGAAATATCTGCCCGAGGAATTGAACTTGTCAAAGATGTCGAAGTGCCTGATGAAATATTAGAATTCTCGGACATTATAAACCAAAACGAAAGAGGTAATCAATTTATGGTACAAGAAATGAAGATTGAAAAACGAGAAATGGAAGCTTCCTACGAGCAGGAACTTCGTAACCTTGCTACTACCACAACTGGTCAAGCTGTTGTTCCTGAAGGGGTACAAGGCGAGATCGTAAAACGTATGGAAGAAACATCGCCGGCCTTTGCTAATGCACGGAAGATCCCTTCTGAATCCGGCACTCTTAAAGTAGCTCGTGAAAACGATACTGTAACTGCTGGCTTCTTCGGTGAAGGTGAAGATATCCTCGAATCGACTCTTGGTTTCACTCACGTTGAACTGAAACAAAAACGACTTGGTGCAGCTACTTCGGTTTCGAACATGCTGATCAATGATGCAGCTGTCGATATCGTTGCCTACACAAATGATCTTCTTGGTCGTCGGGTAGCTAAGACTGCTGAAAAAGCAATCTTCAAAGGTAACGGTACAACTGAGTTCACAGGCATTATCGGTGATGCAGAAGTTAAGGTTGTTGAAGCAACAGCTGGCGTCGTTAGCGTTGATGAACTTATGGAAATGTATACTGCAATCCACCCTGATTTCCTTAACGGTGCTGCATTCTACTTCTCTCGTCCGTTCTTCAATAAGATCGCAAAGCTGAAAGATAACAACGGTCACTTCTACCTCCAGAACGGTGTCGTAAACGGTAAAGTCGTTTATACCATCTTCGGAGTTCCAGTCCATGTCACCGATGCTCTTGATGCAGGAGAAGCAGTAGATCAGACTCCGGTCGTCTTTGCGAACATGGCAGAAGCGTATTCTATCATGGTCAAAAAAGGTATGGCTATCCAGCAAGTTACAGACACGAAGACTGTTCTGAACGGTACTCAGCTGCTTGTCCTTGATGGCTACATGGATGGTGCAGTCGTAAATCCACAGGCTGTAGTCAAAATGGAAGTCAAGGCGTAATAGCCCTACCTATAAAAACAGCAAGACCTTTAAGATGAGCGGATTTTTTATCTGCTCTCTTTTTTATTGAAATATGAGGGATGATATATTATGGCCAAAATTTCAGGAATGAAAGTAAAGCTATTTATTAAAGATGCTGCTACAGGAAAGATTCTTGCAGGTCAACGAAACGCAACTCTGAACCGGAGTGCTGAAACAATTGATTCGACTTCCAAGGATACAGAAGGATTCTGGAAAGAATCTATTGCTGGATTTAAGGAATGGTCGATTGACAGTGACGGAGCTTTCATTGAAACCGATGAAGCGTATGCTGTTCTTGAATCTGCGTATCTGAACTCTGAGAACGTTGACGTTTATCTTGAGTTCCCATCTGGACGTAAATATGAAGGTAACGCAACAATCACTGACTTCAGCCTGGAAGTTCCTTACGATGATCTCGTAACATGGTCCCTTGCACTTCAAGGTTCCGGAGCACTTACAAAAGTAGAAGCAGAAGATGAAGCAGGGGCGTAAGCTCCTGTTCTTTTCTTTATTGAAAGGGAGGAAGAAGAATGGAAGTTAAAATTACCGAACTGGATATTTCACATGTTAAGCAGTATCTAAGGATTGAGCATGATGAAGATAATCATCTGCTGTTAACAATGCTATCAGCTTCAAAGAATTATGTGCAGAATTATATTGGTGCAGATTTTAATGAGCTGCAAAATATTCCTGCTGAATTTACAATGGCTGCACTTAATCTGATATCTCATTGGTACGAGAATAGAGCTATACATATTGATAAGGATACGAAAGCATCAGAGCTGGCATACGTATTCTCAGGACTTCTCGATATGCATCGAGCGAATCTATAAAGGAGTTGAGTACGATGATTGTAGAACATTTCTATTATGATGAAACAAAACAATTGAATTCGGCAGAGAAGAAGGTAAGGGAACTGGATCATCTTAGAACATCCATTGGGGAAGATGCATACAGAACTGGAGTAGCAAACATCTGGGCACAGTACTACTCGGAACAAACTGATTCATATGGAAGGAAGTTCAACCGAAGAGAAGTAGCATTTCGAGTGAATACTAAACTCAAGAACTCGGGGTTGGAGACTTACAGTTACGGGTGGTTCAGAGGGAACTACTGAGGGATACCCCTATTTTGTATATAAAAAGCAGAGAGGACACGGAATTAACGAGGGGGAGGGTGCGCACATTATCGGTACCAATTGACCAAAACTCCGTGAAAGCAAGAGATCTCAACATCTCACTGACTCAGTTATTATCTGTAATGTCTTAGTCTGTCTTCCATGATAAGATAATATTAATCCACGAAATCATGATTGAAAGACGGTGAAGAGTTTGGAAATGAAAAAAACCACTAGCTTTGTAGAGCTAGTTAAAGAAATTGACATTGAATACCGAACTCAGCGAGATAGAGGTACGTTGTTTGAACTATTAACTATTTCATATTTCGAGAATGAACCGATGTATGAACGACTGTTTGAAAAAGTTTGGAAGCTAAGTGATGTTCCTGAAGAATACAACATTCCAAAGAAAGACACCGGAGTGGACTTAGTTGCAAAAAAGCGGGATACCGGCGAATTAGTAGCTATTCAATGCAAGTATTATTCCGAAGACACTGTTATAAGAAAAGCACATATTGATTCCTTTTTAAATGAAGTTGGAAAGAGCTATTATTCTGAAGGGATCATTGTAACAACTACAAATAATTGGAGTTCTAACGCTGAAGACGCTCTTAGGTTTAGAAATAAAGCCATTGCGCGGATTTCGTTAATGGACTTGCAAGAGAGTAAAATTGATTGGTCTGCCTACTCCTTTAATAACCCTAAGAAGGTCATATTACAAGACAAAAAAACTCCTAGACCGCATCAAATTCCTGCTATTGAAGCGGTGGTAAATGGATTTAAGAATACTGATCGCGGGAAATTGATAATGGCCCCTGGGACTGGTAAAACGTATACTTCTATGGCCATAGCTGAAAAGATGGCAGCTGAGAAAAATGGTGTTTTTAGGGTCCTATATTTAGTTCCTAGTATTCAACTGCTTTCCCAAACTCTTAGAGGATGGAATGCGGATATTAGCTATAGCATGGATTCGATTGCTGTTTGCTCAGACCGAAAAGTAACTAAAGCACAAGGAGAAAATGAGCTAGAAGACATAGCTGCTGCAGACCTCGGCTATCCAGCTACTACTAATCATGTAAGATTATTAGAATATCAAAAACAGATTGACACTCGTGAGGAACAAGGAGAAATACTAACTGTATTTTCAACATATCAGTCGATTGATGTCGTTATTGAAGCTCAAAGAAATGGGTTTTATGAATTTGACTTAGTAATTTGTGATGAGGCTCATCGTACTACTGGAGCCACTGAACTCGGAAAAGAAGGTAGTAGTTTTACTAAAGTACATTACAACACTAATATTAAAGCAGCTAAACGCCTTTATCAGACAGCCACGCCTCGAGTTTACGGTGAATCTGCTAGACAGAAAGCGGATGAAATGTCTGTACTTATAGCAGATATGAGTGATACCGAACTATATGGAGAAGAATTCTATCGCATCGGATTCGGACAGGCCATCCGGCAAGGAATTCTGACTGACTATAAGGTAATGGTACTTGCGGTAGATGAAGAAATGATAGCTCGGCGATTTCAACAGATGCTTTCTAAGGATTCTGAGTTGGAATTTGATGATGTAACGAAAATTATAGGTTGCTGGAATGGATTAGTACGCAGACGAAGTAATTCTGATGAGGCACTTGGAGCACCGATGAAAAGAGCAATTGCTTTTACTGGTACCATACGTGAATCAAAATTAATTACTAACATGTTTTCTCATGTTGTTGATCAATACTTATATCAAGATCTTAAAGACTATGAAAAACAATACAATATTGAAATTGACCACGCGGATGGATCCATGAATGCTCTTGAGAAGAACAAAAGGATTTCATGGTTGAAAGAAGATGTCCCTGAAAACACTTGTAGGATACTATCAAATGCTCGATTTTTAACTGAGGGAGTAGATGTACCAGACTTAGATGCTGTAATGTTTCTTAAGCCAAGAAAATCCAAAATCGATATCGCACAAGCTGTAGGCAGGGTTATGCGTAAAGTAGAAGGAAAAGACTATGGATATATCATTTTGCCAATAGGGATTGCAGCGGGTACAGATGCAAAAAATGTTCTAGACAATAATGAAAAGTATCGAGTCGTATGGGAAGTTCTAAACGCGTTACGTTCCATTGATGAGCGATTTGATGCGACGATAAACAAGTTAGAACTAAATAAAAAGAAACCCGATCAAGTTCAGGTTGTCGGTGTAGGCGATGCTCCAGAAGGAGGTGAGTTAGATCCTGTTTCTCACCAACTAGCTTTGGAATTAAATGAGGAAGATTTGACTGACATAGAACGAGCGATTTTTGGGAAGATAGTTCGCAAAGTCGGTAATGTACGATATTGGGAAGACTGGTCAAAAGACGTTGCGGAAATTGCTCGTAAACATATGATGCGAATACAAGTCATGTTAGAAGATGAGAAAAGTGAAGCCTATAGTGAGTTTGAAAAATTCGTATTAAGCTTACGACACAACATAAATGGTTCTATTACTAATAATCAAGCTATCGAAATGTTGGCCCAGCATTTAATAACCAAGCCTGTATTTGAAGCTTTGTTCGAGTCATACAGTTTCGTTAATAACAACCCTGTATCTAAAGCAATGGATTCAATTTTGAGAGTTTTGGAGGCTCAAGGGCTCATTAAGGAACAAGAAAGACTCGAAGATTTCTATGAGAGTGTACGGATTCGAGCAGAAGGAATCGATAATCTAAAAGCAAAACAAGAAATTATCATTCAACTTTATAATAAGTTCTTTAAGGTTGGTTTTAAGGAAACTACCGAGCGATTGGGTATTGTGTTTACCCCTGTCGAGGTAGTAGATTTTATTATTAATTCCGTAGATTATATTTTAGAGAAGGAATTCGGAAAAAGTCTGTCCAACAAAGGAATTCATGTGCTTGACCCATTTACAGGAACAGGTACATTTATTACTCGTCTGCTCCAGAGTGGATTGATATCTAAAGAAGATCTTCTTAGAAAATATACTCAGGAAATTCATGCGAATGAAATGATCTTATTGAGTTATTACATTGCAGCTATAAATATTGAAGAAACATTTCACAGTTTATCAGGTGGAGACTACAAACCTTTTGAAGGCATTGTATTAACAGATACATTTGAAAGCACAGAGTCGAAGGATTCACTTGTTAGTGAATTGTTTGATGAGAATAATGAACGCATAAAAAAGCAACAAGATAGTCCAATATTTGTTATTGTAGGTAACCCCCCATATTCATCAAAACAAAAGAGTAACAATGACAACTTGCATAACTTTAAATACCCAGCTCTTGATGAATCTATAGAGAAGACATATGTTGCGCATTCAACAGCAACGAACAAACAAGTGCTTTATGATTCGTACGCACGTGCGTTTAGATGGTCTACTGATAGAATTGGGGAAAACGGAGTTGTAGCATTTGTAAGTAACGGCTCGTTTATTGATGGAGCAGCAACTGATGGAATAAGAAATTCATTATATAAAGAATTTAATGATATCTATATTATTAATCTCCGGGGCAACGCTCGTACACAAGGAGAAATTAGAAAAAAAGAAGGAGGAGGTATCTTCGGAGAAGGATCTAGAACGACTATAGCGATAGTAATATTAGTGAAAAACAGTTCTAAGAACTCAAATACGATTCATTATAAAGAAATAGATGATTATCTTACTAGAGAACAGAAATTAAACGAAATAAGTTCATGGCAGTCAATTAAAAATTTAGACTTCAGTACGATTATCCCAAATGAATACAGTGATTGGATAAATCAACGTATCACGGGAAAAAGTTCTCCCTCAGTATTGATTGGAAGTAAAAAGTCGAAAGAAAATAATGTCTTTTTAAATTATTCTGGCGGAATAAAAACAGGCAGAGATGCTTGGTCATACAACTTTTCTTCAAAGAAACTTATGAAGAATATCAATACATTGATAAATAATTATAATGAGGGGCTCGAAAAAGGTCTAGCGCAGGAGCTATTATCATCCCCAACAAAAATTAAATGGACAAGGGGACTAATAACTAGATATTCAAAGAAAAGACGATTAGATTTTATTGAGGATAGATTATACACTTGTCTATATCGTCCGTTTACTAAGAAAAACCTCTACTTTGAAGCTTCATTATTAGATATGCAGTACATGATGCCAAAAATTTTCCCTACCCCTACTTCTAGAAACAAAGTAATACTAGTGCCAGGGAAAGCTGGTACCAAAGAATTCTCGTGTTTGGTAACTGATGTTGTTTCTGACTTGAATCTATTTACTGGCGGATCACAAGCTTTTCCATATCTAATATATAATGAAAGTAACGACTCCTTGTTTGACAGCAATGCTATGCCTGCTATTAGTATCGAATACAAAAAGTCATGGCAAGAAAAATATAATGTTCATATGTCGAACCAAGAAATATTCTCCTATCTTTACGGAGTCCTTCATTCAAAAGATTATATAGCTACCAACAAAAATGAATTAATAAAAGGATTACCGTCTATACCTTATGCTAAAAACTACAAAAAATTTGTCGAAATAGGTAATAGACTAATTGATTTACACCTCAATTATGAATCAGTTGAGCCATATAAATCAGTAGAGGTAATTCACAAACCAAATCCATCCTTTAAAGTACACAAGATGAAGCATCCAAATAAAAATAAACTCGATACTGTAATATTCAACAATGATATAACAATTAATAATATCCCTGAAAAAGCTTATGAGTATGTAGTGAATGGTCGTTCTATTATTCATTGGATTATTGAACAATATCAAGTGAGACAAGATACGGATTCTGGTATTGTAGATGATCCAAACGATTATTCAAACGATGAAAAATATGTGTTTAATTTATTGTTACGAGCAATTAATGTTGCTGTTCAGACAGTTGATTTAGTCAATAGTCTTCCGCCTTTAGAAGTAGAAGAACTAGATTGAGTATCACCCCGCTATGGGGTGATTTTTTTATAGGAAAAATTTGATTGGCGGGTTTTTTCAATAGATAAAACATGTGAAGGTGATTATTTTGCTGCCTAATAAAAATAAGCTAATTAGATACTTAGAAGAAAAAATGACGAATCAAGATATAGCTTCTCAACATGGCGTCACGTTTCAAAAGGTCCAACAGCTGATCAAAACGAACGGATTAAATGCCAATGAGCTTCGAAGAGTTGATAAGTATATCGTTTATCTTCATTTAATAGACGGTGAAGTGGTGTATGTAGGCTCGGGAAAATGGTATCGAATGAGAAGATCGAGCACTAGAAGAAATCTTGAACATAAATCGCTTATGGAGAAGAGGAAGCTACAATACAAAGTAGTAGCTGAGTTTGATGTTCTTAAAGAAGCACGTTTATATGAAGAAAAGCTGATTCTTAGGTATAGAAGTTTGGGGCAAGCGAAATATAATTTTAAGTATGATGGAGCAAGAGATGAGATTTCCAGGAGAGGATATACTTCAAACAGGAAAAGAAGAAGTAAGACTAAGGGAATCGAAGTATTGAGATACGGGAAATTCTATGGAAGTTACAACTTCAACATTGATTTCGCGAGAGAGATATCTGATGAACCAGAAAAACTACTAAGTGGAATAAGCACAATAATTCATCAGAAGTGGAAACCCGAACACGGCCCCCTTAAAGGATTTGAAATCAATATTATTGACGACTTCCAATCTTAGATGCATAATTAAAGGAAATCGTATGTAGTGATTCAAGGTGGGGTTTCTAAAACCGTTGATATGACTGCGGTGTGGCGGAATTGGTCAGCGTAGACGACTCAAAATCGTGTTCCTTACGGAGTGTCGGTTCGACCCCGACCACCGGTACCAAACAAAAGCTGATCTTATGCGTCGGATACTACGGTATCCGACGCTTTTTATGTTTTCCGCAGGTCGCGGCGTTGGCCTGTCCAGGGGCTCTCATTGAATGAATGTTTGAAGGAGGCTGCTGGGTGGTATAAGAGTAAAGCATAGATTTTGAAGGCAGGTGGAAAACATGAGTCGTCAATGGAATTTTATTATCGAGAACAAGCTGATCACCGTATACAGCAAGGATCTGAAACGGGCGAAGGCAGAGGCGCAAAAGATCTTTGATTCGCTGAAAAGAAAACGGGCATAGGGAAACGCTAGCCGGAAGCGGCTAGGTGTTTTTATTTTGGTTCTAAATAAAGAGCATTCTATATGAATAAAATTTAGTTTAACGCTATACTAAATTGAGAGGAGGAGAAGACATGAACAGACTGAAAGGGAAAGTGGCCATCGTCACAGGCGGAGCACAGGGGATGGGGGCGACCCATGTACGAAAATTCGTCGAGGAAGGCGCGAACGTCGTCATCACCGACCTGAATGAAGAAGGCGGCATGAAGCTGGCGGAGGAGCTTGGCGCATCTGTACGGTTCGTCAGACAAGATGTCACAAGCGCTGCCGACTGGGAGTCCGTCATCAGGGAAACCGAGAAAGCGTTCGGACCCCCTGATATCCTTGTCAATAATGCCGGCATCAGCATGAGCAAGTCGATTTTCGATATGACGGAGGCGGACTACCGGAAAATCGTCGACATCAACCAGGTTTCCGTGTTTCTCGGCATCAAGGCAGTCGCGCCGGTGATGAAGGAAGCCGGGCGAGGATCGATCATCAACATTTCCTCCATGAACGGGCTCGTCGGCGGGGCGCCGGGCTACACGGACACGAAGTTTGCAGTGCGCGGTCTGACGAAGGCTGCGGCTTTGCAGCTGTCGCCGCTCGGCATCCGCGTCAACTCTGTCCACCCGGGTGTCATCGAGACGCCGATGGTCACGCAGGGAGATGCCGTGGAGACGATCAAGGAGTTTTCCAAGCACATCCCGATGCGCCGCATGGCCCAGCCGGAAGAAGTGAGCGATCTAGTCCTATTCCTGGCATCCGACGAATCGGGCTACTCGACCGGTTCCGAATTCGTCATCGACGGCGGTCTGACCGCCATGTAAAGCAGATGTCCACATACTCACAATCCTGTCCGTGCAAGCGGACAGGATTTTTTGATTCCGGCGGGATTGAAGGGATGACCGGCAGAATAATGGGGAACGATGGGACAAAGAAATCCGCCGGATACCGGCGGACGATGCAGCATTGAGCGGAAAGGGAGAAAGACGTCATGCAGTTGATCGGATTGTTCCTTCTGTTGATCCCGATTGTGTTGTTTAATTTTGCCCTCGAGGAGAGGGGCCGGAAAATGATCAAGCAGGTCGAGGAGCAGGAGCGGATGGGTGTGGAGGTCGAGGCCGGACGCTGGGTGGAGAAAGTGGACCAGGATGAAAAATGGACGAGTGCGGAACTGGCAATCGGCATGATGGTCTCACTTTGCGGTTTCGGTATCTACCTGTTTTATGCAGTGCTGAACGGATGATCTGTCCATGTTGAAAACGCCCCGGTTCCGCATAAGTGAACTGCACCCCGTCAAGTAGACAGTCGAAATAAATAAATTTGATTAGGCGGCTTTAGCCCTGTATTCCATAGGGCTAAGGCCGTTTAGTTGTACCTGTAGACGTTCATTATTGTAGTAGTGGATATAGGCTTCAATCGCTTTTCTGAGTTCCTCAAACGTCTGATAGGTATTCAAGTGAAACTCTTCGCACTTCAATGTTCCCCAGAATGATTCCATGGGCGCGTTGTCGATGCAACTTCCTACCCGTGACATGCTCTGTATGATGCCAGCCTTCTTTAGCTTCGTCTTAAATTGTTTGCTGGTGTATTGAAAGCCCCGGTCACTATGCAGGACAGGCGTGACATCAGGCTCAGCCCGGAGGGCTTGATCCAGCGTTTCAAACACCAGGGCATTGTTGTTGGAGCGTCCAAGCACCCAGGCCACGAGAGAACCGTCATGGAGATCCCGGATCGCGCTGAGATAGGCCTTGCATTCACCGCCATATTTAAATTCCGTAATGTCCGTCACCCACTTTTCATTAGGCTGTGCTGCGTGAAAGTCACGGTTGAGGACATTCTCTGCCACATGATCCGGAGTGGATGGAATATAGCGCCTCTTTTTACGGCGGATTACCGATTGGATGTCAGCCACTCTCATCAAGCGATAGATTCGTTTGTAGTTGAATTTACGGCCGTGCCGGCGATCCAATTGCAGCTTCATCTGCCGGTATCCATAGATGCCCTTGCGCTCATGATGCAATTCCCGGATCTCCGCAAGGAGTACCGTGTTTAGCTTCTCTTCTTCCGTCGGGCACCGTTTTGTCCATTTATAGTACGCAGAACGGGCCACCCCAGCCAGTTCACAGAGGAGTTCAAGGGTGAACCTGTCTTCCTCATGAACCTCCCGGATTGCCAAATATCGGTTCTCCTGACGAACGTTGCTCAGAGCCGCCTCCTTTCGATTTCCTCCAACTTTTTTAAAAGTGCATTCTGCGCACGAAGACGTTCGTTTTCTCGCTCGATTCTCTTGATCTCCAGTTTAAGACGCTCTTCGTTCGTCAATTCCTCTCTCTCTTTCTTCCGTCCTCTGCCATCCCTTAGCGCCTCAACGTGTCCTGTCTCGTATTTCTTGACCCACTGATAGACCTGATTATAGGAAACCTCGTATTTCTCAGCGATCCCCTGATAATCCTTTCCAGCTGCGATGCATTGTTGGGCAATCTCAATCCGCTCTTTCCATGTCGTTTTTCTTCCCCTGGTCATGGGAACCCTCCGTTCTTTGCGTCCCTTCGGGACTTCTCCATGACCATTATACTTTTTCAGCCACTGTCGAAAAACAGAGCGGTCGCTGATACCGTATTTTATGACAATCTGTCTTTGTGAAAGGCCGGCGATCTGATAGTCATTAATTGCCTCCAGTTTCAGTTCTTCGGGGTATGATTTCCAGCCCGCTGAGGGCTCAAGACCGGGAATCCCGAATTCCTGATATTGGCTGATCCAGGCCTTGACCGTGTCGAGGGAAATTCCATATTGGACTGCAAGCTGTGCTGAAGAACTTTCGCCGTTTTCATATGCAAGAACAGCCTTAAGTTTCTCTTCAAGAATAAAACCTTTGTATGCCATAAAAAGCTCCCTCCAAGGAAAACAGAGTTTTGTTTTTTACTCTGTCTACTTTGGAGGGAGCATATCAAAGCGGACGGGGGCGTTTTCATGTTCTCAACGGCCTGTGGCAGCCGGGCGCAAGCGTCTGATGCCTGTCTTGTCAGGCACACCCGGCATGTCTCACCGGTGTCCCGCGGCCCGTGCACATGGACCGGTGACGGGGAAACGGTTCACATTCAGGATACAGCTGTCCCGCCTTATTATTTCCCTTCCGCTGCAGAGAGGTCTGCCGCCGGACGGCCGGCATGAAGGACGGCCGGCTCAAAGCGGCCGCCCGTGACGGATGTGAACAGCTTGCCGATGCCGCGCGTCATTTCAGCAGCTTCGTCCACTGACAGCGATGGGCAAAGGTAAATCACATGAAGTGCATGCGCCGTGTCCGTGGACGCCGGCGTCCTGCGTGAATCCACAAACGGGCTTCCGAACGGTCCAACAGAGTCAGCGGTGAGAAGGAGGTTTTCCAGATTGTTCATCCTGCCGTTGAGGCCTTCGTATTCATCCTCTTCACCGCCACTGCGGATTTCGACCGGTCCGGTGATTTTGTCCAAGTCATAGAGACCGCACGGAACCGCTTCCCGAACCGAGATGAAATTGTTCAGATCCGCACCGAGATTGATCGGGGACGGAGTTTCGCCTTTCTTCAGCCGGCGCATGAGTGCCTCTGCGGAGGGACGGTAGCGTCCCGGATCTTTGCCGAATGCCTTCCATACTTTCCGCCATTCCGCGATGCCGGGAAAGTCGGTGACCGGCTTGTCCGCAAGATCCAGTTTCAGCTCTTCGTAGAACAGATTGATCCGCCCCGACAGCATACCGGGCGCGTCGGCCAGGCTGATTCTGTTATAATGGAGAATGCCGAATTTCAGATCAGGCACCGTTTCGAACAAAGTTTCATCCGCTTGAATTCTCAAAGTTATCACCCGCATTGTTTTCATATAGCGTACCATATTGGAAAGGAGTGACGAAATGGAGACCGCTCAATTGCAGCGGGAGATCCGCGAGTTTGCTGTGTCGGCGGGAATCGACAAGATCGGTTTCACGACCGCCGATCCGTTTCTGGAGATGAAAAACCGGCTGCGCCGGCAGCAGGAGTCGGGATTCCAGTCGGGGTTTGAAAAAGGGACACCCGATGAACGGACCGACCCTTCGATGCTCATGGACCGTCCCGAGAGCATCATCGCCATCGCCGTCGCGTACCCGTCCAAAATGGACAACCCTCCAAAAGGGAAGAAAGGCGGGCGGCGGGGGATGTTCTGCCGGGCATCATGGGGACAGGACTACCATGACGTGCTCCGCGAGAAACTGGCCCTGCTCGAGTCATTCATCCTGGAGCGGTGCCCCGGGGCCCGCCTCAAGTCAATGGTGGACACTGGCGAACTCGTTGACCGGGCGGTGGCGGAGCGGGCCGGGATCGGCTGGTCCGGCAAGAACTGCTCGATCATCACGCCGGAATTCGGATCATACGTCTACCTGGGCGAGATGATCACGAACATCCCGTTCGCGCCGGATGAGCCGATCGAGGATGGCTGCGGGGACTGCACCCTCTGCCTGGACATCTGCCCGACAGGAGCCCTCATAGAAGGCGGCCGCCTGAATGCCCAGCGGTGCATCGCCTTCCTGACCCAGACGAAAGGGAGCCTTCCGGAGGAATTCAGAACGGAAATTGGAAACCGTGTGTACGGGTGCGACACATGCCAGACGATCTGTCCGAAGAACAAAGGCAGGCACAACCGGTTCCATGCTGCGTTCGAGCCGGAGCCGGAGCTTGCCAAACCGCTGCTGACGCCGCTTCTTTCGCTGTCGAACCGCGAATTCAAGGAACGGTTCGGCCATATGTCCGGCTCGTGGCGCGGCAAAAATCCGATCCAGCGGAACGCCATTTATGCGCTCGGCCATTTCAGGGAAGAAGCGGCTGTACCGGAACTTGTCCGCATCCTGCGGGAAGATGCCCGCCCTTACATGCGCGGCGCAGCGGCATATGCGCTCGGGAAGATCGCTTCCGACGAAGCGATCACTGCCCTGGGCCATGCAGAAACCGCGGAAACGGATGCAGAAGCGCTTGAAGAGATCCGCGCTGCCATCAGAAACATCGAAGACATGCAGAAGGAAGTGCCTAAATGATCCATGTTGTATTGCATGAACCGCTGATCCCGGCGAATACGGGAAATATTTCAAGAACCTGTGCCGGCACCGGCACGAAGCTCCATCTTGTCCGGCCGCTCGGCTTTTCGACCGATGACCGCATGCTCAAACGGGCCGGCCTCGACTATTGGGAGCACGTCGACCTGGAGTATCATGATGCAATCGAGGAAGTGTTCGATGCTTATCCGGACGGGGATTTTTACTATTTGACGAAATTCGGAACCGGTCACTATGCAGAACGGGACTTTTCGGATCCCGGGAAGGACGTGTTTTTCATTTTCGGCAAAGAGACGACGGGCCTGCCGAAGGATCTGCTCGCCGAACATCCCGAGCGGTGCCTCCGGATCCCCATGAATGACCACATCCGCTCGCTCAACCTGTCGAACACCGCGGCGATCCTCGTCTATGAAGCGCTACGGCAGAGGGGATTTCCCGGGCTCTCCTGAAGGGAGGACGGACAGAGAATCTCCGGACGGCATGAAAAAGAGGCCCGCCGAATTGGCGGGCCTCTGCGTATTACTTGTCTGTCGAACCGGGCTTGTCTTCATAGCCGCCTGTCAGGATGGCGGAAAGGAACGCGAAGATGACGCCGAGGATCAAGATAAGTTTCATGACGGTACCTCCTGTTTCGAAGTTGCGGTCTATGAACAGTATACCGCAACCGGCACAAAAAGAAAACGGGTCCCCGCACGGGAACCGTCAATTACAGGGGACCGACAATAAATTGACAAGAAACGGCATGAAACTTTCGGACCGGCTTTTCCGTATAACAGATACCGAAACAATAGAAAGCAGGGATAGATATGAGAGGTTCTACAGTTATGCGCTGGGTGACGGCGATCGGCGAAGCATTCCTGGCCGTCCCGTTCATCGGCGGAATTGTCGTGCTCAGCACAAGCTACTCGATTCTCGGGGTGATGTTCATCCTTCACGCAGTGACGCTCATCCTGGCCATCCGGGATCACTCGGCAAAGTCCGGGTCCATCCTCGGGCTTGCAACGAGCATATTCGCCTGGATCCCGTTCGTCGGATGGTTCCTCCATCTTGTGACGGCTGTCGTGCTTGCCGTACAGGCGGTCATCTCCCGTCCAAAGTATTACTGACTATAAAAGAGCCTGCATCCTTGACACGAAGGATGCAGGCTCTTTTTATTGTGCTTATCCCGCCGGCCGTCAATGGGGCAGGAACAGAAGCTGATAGGCGAACATGATGGCGAAGACGTAGAGCAGGGGAGGAACCGCCCGCCATTTCCCGGTGACGATCTTGATGATCGGCCAGGAGATGAAACCGAGGGCGATGCCGGTTGCGATGCTCGACGTGAGCGGCATTGTCAGGATGATGAGGAAAGCCGGGAAGGCCTCTTCGAACGAGTCCCACTCAATTTCCTTCACCACGCCGATCATCAGGCTGCCGACAATGATGAGTGCCGGCGCAGTGATGGCCGCAACTCCCGAAAGCGCGCCGACGAGCGGACCGAAAAAGGAAGCGACGATGAACAGGACGGCGACAGTGACCGTCGTGAGGCCGGTCCGGCCCCCGACTGCGACACCGGAAGAAGACTCGACGTAGGCGGATGTCGGGCTTGTCCCGAACATTGCGCCGGCCGTGGCTGCTACGGAGTCGGCCAGAAGAGCGGGCCGGACGCGCGGCAGTTTGCCGTTCTTCAGAAGGCCGGCCTGCCTGGCGACGCCGACCATCGTGCCCGTCGTATCAAAGAGGGTCACCATAAGGAAGGCGAAGACGACTCCGTACAGGCCATGGGAGACGACATCCCCAATCGCAGTGACTGGGTTCCAGACGATGATTCCTTCCGGAAGATGGGGCATTTTCACGAAGCCTTCCGCGAACTTCAGCTGGCCGGTGAAGAATGCCGCAATCCCGGTGAGGGCCATTCCGATAAAGATGGCCCCGTATACATTTCGGGCCATGAGGATGACCGTCACCATCAGACCGAACAGCGACAGGAGGACGGGTGCGGACGTCAGGTCACCCAGCTTCACGAGATTCGTTTCGTGATGCGCGACGATGCCCGACTGGCGAAGTCCGATGAACGCGATGAACAGTCCGATGCCTGCGGTGATTCCATGTTTCAGATTTTGCGGGATGGAGTCGATCAGCTTTTCCCGGAGCGGCGTAAGCGACAGGATGACGAACACGATGCCCGCGACGAATACGGCAGAAAACGCCGTCACGTAATCAAGCGTTCCGTCGGAGGCGATGATGACCGAGGTGAAGTAGGCATTCAACCCCATGCCCGGTGCGATGGCGATCGGGTAGTTGGCGAACAGTGCCATCCACAGAGTCCCGATCACCGCTGCGATGATGGTCGCCATGAACACCTGGTCAAACGGAACGCCCGCATCACTCAGGACAATCGGGTTGACAATGATGATATAAGCCATCGTCAGGAATGTCGTCATCCCTGCGAGGACTTCTGTTTTGACGGTTGTCCCGTTTTCTTTTAACTGAAACATGGTGGATCCTCCTAAAAGACGAACAAAATTATAATCCATCCATTATAATATTCGTTTTGGGCTGGAATTTCAATTGGCAGTTGAAAATCGGAAAATTCGATTCCGGCCGTCTGCTCGGTTAAAATGGAATCAGCAAGGCGAGGAGGGATTTTGGATGGAACTGAATCTGCAATCGACAAAAACACTGGCAAACGGCGTGGACATGCCGCGGCTCGGCCTCGGCGTCTACAAGATGACCGACCCCGACGAGACGCTCCGGGCGATCGGGACGGCACTGGAAACCGGCTACCGGGCGATCGACACGGCCGCCGTCTATGGCAACGAAGCCCAGGTCGGCGAGGCTGTACGGGCATCCCGCATTCCGAGGGAAGACCTGTTCATCACGTCAAAAGTCTGGAACACCGACCAGGGCTACGATGAGACGCTCCGTGCATTCGAACAGTCGCTGGAAAGACTGAAGATGGATTATCTGGACCTGTACCTGACCCACTGGCCGATTGAAGGGAAATTCACCGATACATACCGGGCGATCGAGCGCTTGTATGAGGAGAAGCTGATCCGGGTTCCGGGCGTATCCAACCATCATCGGCATCATCTGGAGGAAGTGTTCGCCACGGCGAACGTCAAGCCGATGGTGAACCAGATCGAGCTTCATCCGTACTTGTCGCAGGAGGAGCTCCGTTCGTTCTGCCAGGAACAGGACATCGCCGTCACGTCCTGGTCTCCGCTTGCCCGCGGCCGCCTGCTCGATGAACCGGTCATCACCCGGATTTCGGAAGCGCGCGGCAAAGCGCCTGCCCAGGTGGTCATCCGCTGGCATCTCCAGCATGATCTGATCGTCATCCCGAAATCCGTGCATCCGGAGCGGGTGGCCGCAAACGCCGACGTATTCGACTTCGACTTGACGGATTCCGAGATGGAGGAAATCGACGGCATCAACCGGTTCGAGCGGACTGGCACGGACCCGGACAACATGAACTTTTGATGAATGAAAAAAGAGCCCCGGACCTTCCTTCATGGAGGTCCGGGGCTTTTTGCGGTGTCCCGGTATTCGTATGGAATAGACGGGCAGGCGTTCAAGCCCGTATGGTTCCCGGCAGCATGGATTGCGGTGTCCGACCCCGTCACTCGATCCGGCCGGATTCCTTCAGCCAGTCCGGCTGCACCGGGTCTTGGATCCGGTGCGGTTCTCCCGTAAATGGATGGGTGAACGAGAGGCGGTCCGCCTGCAGCCGGTATCCGGCCGGAGAAGGCCTGCCGCCGTATAGCGTGTCACCGATGATCGGATGGCCGAGGTGGGCGAGGTGGACGCGGATCTGATGGGTGCGGCCGGTGTCCAGGTCCAGGGATACGAGAGAAGTTCCGTTCCCTGCCCGGACCGCTTCATAATGGGTGACGGCTGTCTGTCCGCCGGGGGAGATCCGCCGCCTCGTCGCATGGTGGCGGTCACGGCCGATCGGCGCATCAATCGTGCCTTTCGGTCGGCGTAGGCGGCCGGATATTTCGGCCAAGTATGTCCGGCGGATGGCCTTCTCTTCAAGCATCCGGTCGAACAGGGCCTTGGCGACCGGATGCCGGGCGATGAGGACGAGACCCGATGTACCCTGGTCAAGCCGGTGGACATGTTCGGCATAGGGGCGTCCCTCTTTGAGAGAGCGTCCGGTTACCCGGTTCAAGAGCGTGCCGTTCCCGCCCGGGACATTCGGATGGACGGCGATGCCCGCCGGCTTGTGGACGACGAGGCAATGGCCGTCTTCGTAGGCGACCGTCAGATCTCCCTCTTCAGGCACATAAGCCGATTCGGTCTCCGGCACGTTCAGTGTCAGCACCACACCGGCAGCGAGTTCTTCGTTCCATCTCAGTTTTCCTCCGCCGGCAAGCGTGACGGCGCCGGCCATCCGGAGTTCGTGCACGATCTTCCGGCCGAGCCGCCATTCGTCGCGCAACAGCCGCTCCACGGTCATTCCGTCTTCCGTGATTTTGTAATCAAATTCAAACGCCAACGGGCCGCACCTCCTAAAAAAGGCCGCGCATGCTGCGCGGCTCTCATTTCACTTCGGATATTTTTCAAAAAATGCCCGGATGGTCTCGTCCGGCTGGGAGCCGACGATGCGATCCACTTCCTGGCCGTCTTCAAAGTGGGCAAGTGTCGGGGTCCCTTCGATGTTGTACTGGTTCCAGCCCTCTTCATATTCAAGGATGTTATACTGGACGATCTCCGCGTCCATGTCCTTGACAATCGGCATGAGGCGCGGCGTCATCTCTTTGCAGTGCTCACATTCCGGGCTGAAGAAATAGACGTTGACCGGTTCGCCGGATTCAATCTTTTTTTCCAGTTCGTCGGGCAGGATGATGTTCTGGTAATTTTCATCGTCGAGCTGGTCGATCGTCGACTGTCTCAGCTGCTTGTCCCCGTAGGGGCTGTCCGCCAGCTTCGACTTGTTCGCCTGGCTGTTCACAAAGACGAGCAGGGCGAGGAGGATGATGACCGAGCCTCCGATGATGAGCAGTTTCTTCATAGATTACTTCGACTCCTTCTGCCACTTCAGCATGAGGAAGCTGAGGACGGCGATGATGATGAATGCGGTCAGGGCAAGCAGCGGAATCGTGATGAACCCGAGCCAGTTGATGTATGCCCCCGTACAGCTCACTTGTCCGCAGGAAGGTGCGGATGACTGGAGGAACGGCACTTTCTGGATGCCGTAATGATAAAGGGAGACCGAGCCTCCGATGATCGACAGAGCGGCCGTGTAGGCGGCTGCACGGAAGTCTTTCCGGACAAAGGCGATTGCGCCGATGATGACGATCGGGTACATGAGGATCCTCTGGAACCAGCACATTTCGCACGGAATGAAGTCCTTCACTTCGGAGAAATAGAGAGAACCGGCCGTTGCAATGAGTGAAACCGTCCAGATGAAGAGAAGCGAGTTTTCTAATCTTTTTTCCACAGCGGGCCTCCTGATTGTTGGACTCCCTACGATTATAGAAGGAGAAAACGCGGGTGACAAAGGTTTTGCAAGCATCCGGGCCGGCAGATTCGGGGGATGGACACGATTTATTCACTTAATGGCATGCAGCTTCCCGCCCAGCGGGAAGTTTTCGGTTCAGGCCGTATCGGGGTATAATAATGGGTATTGGAACAGAAAGGGGGCTCTCCCATGTCAGAGCAATTTGATTTGTCTTCGTTTGAAAAAAGTATGGTGATCCGAGAGATGACCCGCGAGGACATCGACGCAATCCTGCGGATGCAGGACACGTGTTTCCCCGGGATGGATCCGTGGGAGCGCGGGCATCTTGAGAGTCATCTCGCCATTTTCCCGGAGGGCCAGTTCGTCGCGGAGCTCGACGGCCAGATCATCGGTTCCTGCTCCAGCCTCATCATCAACTTCGACGAATATGACGATAAGCATACGTGGGACGATGTGACCGATGAAGGATACATCACGAACCACAATCCGGACGGCTACAACCTGTATGGCATCGAAGTGATGGTCGACCCGGCCTACCGGCGGATGAAAGTCGGGCAGCGCCTCTACGAAGCGCGAAAAGACCTGGCGCGGAAGTTCAACCTGAAATCGATCGTCATCGGGGGCCGGATTCCGAATTACTATAAGCACGAAAAGGAAATGACCTCGCGTGAATACGTCGACGCGGTGTCCCGCCATAAAATCTATGATCCCGTGCTGTCGTTCCAGCTCATGAACGGATTCACGCTCATGCGGGTGAACCCGGACTATCTGCCGGACGACAAGGCATCCCGCAAATACGCGACGCTGATGGAGTGGAACAACATCGACTACAAGCCGCAGTCGAAGCGGCATTTCAAAACGAGCTATCCGGTCCGGATCTGTGTGGTCCAGTACCTGATGCGCCAGATTTCCTCGTTTGAGGACCTGGCCGGCCAGGTCGAGTACTTCGTCGATGTGGCATCGGATGCCCATTCCGATTTCGTCGTCTTCCCGGAAATCTTCACGACCCAGCTCATGTCCTTCCTCAACGAGCCGATTCCGAGCATCGCGGTCCGGAAGATGACCGAGTACACGGAGGAATACATCGAGCTGTTCACCGATCTCGCCGTCCGCTACAACGTCAACATCATCGGCGGTTCTCACTTTGTGAAGGAAGATGATGAGGAAATCTACAATATCGCCTATCTGTTCCGCCGTGACGGCTCGATCGAGAAGCAATACAAGATCCACATCACGCCGAATGAACGGAAGTGGTGGGGCATCAGTGCGGGCGACGCCGTCCGGGTCTTTGACACCGACTGCGGGAAAATCGCCATCCAGATCTGCTACGACATCGAATTCCCGGAGCTTGCGAGAATTGCAACGGACATGGGCGCGAACATCATCTTCACACCGTTCTGCACGGAAGACCGGCAGGGATACCTGCGCGTCCGGTACTGTGCACAGGCCCGCGCCGTCGAAAACCAGGTGTATACCGTCATTTCCGGTACGGTCGGCAACCTCCCGCAGACCGAGAACATGGACATCCAGTACGCCCAGTCGGCGATTTTCGCACCGTCGGACTTCGAGTTCGCCCGTGACGGGATTGTCGGCGAGACGAACGCCAATGTCGAGATGGCCCTGATCGGGGACATCGACCTGGAAATTCTCCGCCGCCAGCGGCAGGACGGCACTGTCAAGCAGCTGAAGGACCGCCGGCACGACGTGTACCGAGTGGAATACAAGAAAGACTGACTCACCTGCTGCCCTGGATGAACCGATATGGCCGTCTGTCCGAAAGTTGCCCGGATGGACGGCTTTTCCTGTTTTTTAGCTTCCTGTGATTGAATCCCTCAATATGGGGAATAATGAGTACATCAAGACATTTCGGAAAACAGACATCTGGGAGGAATCCAACATGGAAGCAAAGAGATGGATGAAGGCCGGAGCGGCCGCGCTGCTGTCGGTCGGCATGCTCGCCGCCTGCGGCAACAACAACGACGACAATGACGACACGGATGTAGACACGCCGACGGGAGACGTGGACCAGGCGCCGGAAGACGGCACGGGCACGAATACAGACACAAACAATGACACAAACACCGACACGGATACGGATACGAATACGGACACTGATACGGAATCGGACGAAGATACGGGAGACATGGACGGAACGGATACAACGACGGACGAAAATGATATGCTGGACAAAACGGACGAAGAAAACAACGGATCTTGATGAACTGAAAAATCCGGCATGCGGATCACACCGCATGCCGGATTTTTCGGTCATGACTCTTTTCTGACATACTTTCCGCCGGCATTCTGGACAGCGAAGATGATCGGCTGATAGCGCTGGATCATCACGCCCCTGTCAAAGCTGTACCGGGTTCCGTCCTTCATGAGGAAATCGACGGATTTCACGGTGAGCGTCCCGCCTTCCTTCGTGAGGTTTTCATCGACCTGCTCGAAGTCATCCCACTCGTACGTGTGGGATGTGAGCGAGAATGGCGGGCTGATGACGAACCGTTCCGGCGTGTAGTAGTAATAGTCTTTGGATGACAGAACAATGCCGAGCACGGCCACGAGGAGCAGGACGAGCGTCAGGATGACTTTCCTTGACGTCTTTTCCACTGTGGCAAAAACCATGAAGATGCCGGAGACGGCGAGCAACCCGACGCCGCCGGTGATGAGCGACCAGCCGGATGTGCCGATTGCCTGGGCCTCCCTTGTGATGAATCCGTTCTTGAATGGAAGCAAAAGGGCTGCAGGGCCGAAAATGGCCAGGATGAAAAAGATGACGGCCAGCGTAAACGAGACGACCCGCTTCTGATCGACAAAATCGTACATGACGGTAAGTTCCCCCTGATTTATCTATTGTCCGAAAGTTCCGGTTCTATATGTACGAGCACTGTGCTGAAAGGTTTCACGTTTTCCAGTCTTCGCTCGATTTCTTCTGTGATCCGGTGGCTTTCGATGACATTCAGCATGGGGTCCACTGTCACGGTCAGGTCGATGAACGCATGATTGCCGTGCATTCTTCCTTTGAATTCCTTGAGGCGGATGACACCGCTGACCGATTCGGCCAGCTTGGACAGTTCCTGACCTTCCTCTTCGTCAAAACCGTCTGTCAGGGTATACACGGCTTCTTTGAAGATGGCGCCTGCAGAAAGCAGAATCATGATGGCGATGATGATCGCGGTGATCGTGTCGATGATCGGGAAGCCGAAAATGGCGCCTGCAATCCCGGCCGCCGCGCCGAAGCTGACAAGGGCGTCGGACCGGTTGTCCAATGCGGCCGCCTTCAATGCCGCGCTGTTGATCTTCCTGGAAAGCTTGAGGTTGTACCGGTAGACGATGTACATGACGATCCCGCTTGCAAGTGCGATGAGTCCGGTAAAGAGGGAAGGGGCGGCCGTTTCTTCCTCGGCGAGCGACCGGATGGCGCCGATGAGGACCTGAAGGCCGACCGCCGCCATGATGAAGCTGGCGATGAGAGAAGCGATCGTCTCGGCACGAAGGTGGCCGTACCGGTGCTGGTCATCCGGGGGCTTCTGGGAAATCCGGAGCCCGACCAGCACCGCCACCGATGCGATGACGTCAGTCGTATTGTTGAGGGCATCCGCTTTCAGGGCGTCCGAGGCACCGAGCGTTCCGGCCGTATATTTGACCAGGCTGAGCACGACATAAGTCCAGATGCTGACCCAGGCTCCACGCTCACCTTTTTTTAGATTGGAATAAAGATCCATAGCGTCACCTCCGGACAATCCAGTATACCCTAAATGCCGCTGTCCCGTTTAATCCCGCCGTCTTTCAGAAAATAAAATAATCCCCGGACACCCATGGTCCGGGGATGTTGATCAGGATTCGGCTGCAGCAGCATGGTCTTCCAGCGACAGCTCGGGTTCAGGGTCCGCTTTCATCGTTTCGATATAGAGGATATGGTGCCCCTCCATGTCTTTTACGAGAAATTCATAGCCTTGCTCGATGATCCTCTCGCCTTTGACGACATCGAAACGCTTGGCCATGAACCAGCCTCCGATCGTGTCGATATCTTCTTCGTCGATATGGATGCCGAGAATGTCATTGATGTCTTCGATGAGCATCTTGGCATCGAAAATGTAGTGGTTCTCGCCGACGGCCTGGACATCCGGCACTTCGTCGACGTCGAACTCGTCCTGGATATCTCCGACGATTTCTTCGAGGATGTCCTCGATCGTGACAAGCCCGCTCGTGCCGCCGTATTCATCCATAAGCACGGCCATATGGATCCGCTCGCGCTGGATCTTCAGAAGAAGATCCCCGATCGGGATCGACTCGATGACCCGGATGACCGGCTGTGTAAAGTCCATCACTGGGCGTGTGCCGTTCGCCGGATCTTTGATGAACGCCGTGAGAAGATGCTTCATGTTGACGAGGCCGATGATGTGATCCTTGTCGCCGTCCGTGACGGGATAGCGCGTATACTGCTCGACGCCCATGACGTCGAACACTTCGCGGAGGGTCATCTCTTTCTCGACGGACATCATTTCAGTCCGGGGCACCATGATCTCCTTGGCGATCCGGTCGTCGAACTCGAAAATCTTGTTGACATATTTATATTCGGACTGGTTAATTTCACCGCTTTTTAAGCTGTCGGAGAGAATCATCCGCAGTTCTTCCTCAGAGTGTGCAGCTTCGGACTCGGACATCGGCTTGAGGCCGAACAGCCGGATCAGGCCCTGGGCCGTGCTGTTCATGCCATGGATGACCGGGTACATGAGCCGGTAGAAGGCGACGAGGGGTCCCGAAAAGTTGAGCGTGATCGCTTCCGCCTTCTGGATTGCAGCGGATTTCGGGGCCAGCTCGCCGACGACGACGTGAAGGAAGGTCACCGTTGAGAAGGCGATGATGAAAGAAAGGATCGACGCGACACTGCCCTGGATCTCGAACCGGTTGAACAAGGGATCGAGCAGGCGCTGGACGGTCGGTTCGCCGAGCCAGCCGAGGCCGAGGGCGGTAATCGTAATGCCGAGCTGGCAGGCAGAAAGATATTCATCCAGATTGGAGACGACTTTCTTAGCCCGCACGGCTTTGCGGTTGCCTTCCGCGATCAGCTGGTCGATGCGTGTTGTCCTGACTTTCACGATTGCGAATTCACTCGCGACAAAAAACGCGGTGAAGGCGATTAAGGCAGCAAATGCTGCCAATCGTATGGCAATGTCCAAATAAAGACTTCGTCCCTGACCCAAATGAGGGGGAGGACAAAGTGTACACCTCCTGTTAATAGAAAAAAGTTGTGAGTTACTTTAATTTTATATCCGGAGTCAAAAAAACACAATGGATAAACTACCCGGTCAGCCGCAGATTCGTCAAGGTGATGTCCGGCGTGCGATAATGGGAAGATGAACGAACAGGAAGGCGGAAGATGGATGAATATGAAAGAAGTAAAGGTGGACGCGGAAACAGCCGAATCCATCCGGAAGGGGCAGCCGCTCCTGCCGAAGGAGGCGGTGGCAGATCCGGCGATGCTCGGACGGGAAGGGACTCTCCTTAAAATCGTTGACCCGGCAGGACGGTATGTGGCGACCGGCTATCACGGGACCCAGAACAAGGGGGCCGGCTGGGTGCTCGCGACGAAAGAGGGCGAAGGGATCGACGCTGCGTTTTTCGCCCGGAAGATCAAAGAAGCGCTCGCCCGCAGGGAGTCCTTCTATGAGGATGCCGAAACGACCGCTTTCCGGGTGTTCAACGGGGAAGGGGACGGAATCGGCGGGATGACGATCGATGATTATGACGGCCATTTCCTGATCAACTGGTACAGCGAAGGGATCTATGCGATGCGCCGTCATGTTTACGATGCCCTTGCGGGTCTGAAGGAAGTCAAGTCGGTCTTTGCAAAGAAGCGGTTTGATTCGAAGGGGCAATACGTGGACGATGATGACTTCATCTATGGTGAAAAGCCTGATTTTCCGATTTTGGTAAAAGAGAACGGCATGCAGTTCGCCGTCGACTTGAACGACGGGGCGATGACCGGTATTTTCCTCGACCAGCGGGATGTCCGGAAAGCGGTCCGCGATGAATTCGCATCCGGGCGCAGGACGCTGAATGCATTCTCCTATACGGGTGCCTTTTCGGTAGCGGCGGCGCTTGGCGGAGCGGCGGGCACGACGAGTGTGGATCTCGCCAAGCGCAGCCTGCCGAAGACAATCGAGCAGTTTTCCGCAAACGGCATTGATTATGAGGCACAGGATATCGTTGTCATGGACGTGTTTGACTATTTCCGATATGCCAAGCGGCATGAAAAGGAATTCGATCTGCTGATCCTCGATCCGCCGAGTTTTGCCCGTTCCAAAAAAAGGACGTTCAGCGCGGCCAAGGACTATCCGAAACTATTGGAGGATGCGCTCTCTGTGACGGCAAAAGACGGAATCATCATCGCCTCGACGAATCACGCAGGCTTCGGCATGAAAAAATTCCGCGGCTTCATCGAGAAGGCATTCAAGGCTGCCGGGAGAAAATATTCGATCGAGCGGGAATTCCGGCTCCCGGCGGACTTCCGCACACATCGGCACCATATGGAATCCGATTACCTGAAAGTGGCGGTCATCCGGACACACGGCTGACGGTCAGATTGTTAAGGTTCTGTAAATTCCCTTTCCGGCAACGACTGCTTTGAGTAAGATGGGCAGGAGTGAACGGAAAGGGGTTTTTTGATGGAAAAGAAGAATAGGGGGCGGTACGGAGAGATTCTGTCGACTTCGCTGAAGCTTGGGCTGACGTCGTTCGGCGGGCCGGCCGCCCACATCGGTTATTTCAGGGATGAATATGTAAAGAAAAAGAAGTGGCTCGACGACCGGGCCTACGCCGACCTGGTGGCGCTCTGCCAGTTCCTGCCCGGTCCGGCCAGCTCCCAGGTGGGCATCGGCATCGGACTCATGCGCGGGGGGCTCACAGGCGCTTTCCTGTCCTGGTTCGGATTCACGATGCCGTCCGTCCTGCTGCTCGTGCTGTTCGCCTGGCTCGTCGGGGGCGGTTCGGGTTTTGACGCCGGATGGATCAGAGGGCTGAAGATCGTTGCTGTCCCGATCGTCATCCATGCGCTCATCGGGATGGGGCGGAACCTGACGCCGGATTGGCCCCGGCTGCTGATTGCCGCCGCCGCCGCAGCCGGGGTGCTGCTCATACCGACGGCGGCCGGCCAGATCGGACTCATCGTATTGGCTGGAGCCGCAGGATATGTGATTTACCGGAACAGGCAGCCGGCCGGTGCAGGAGATGGAGAAACACCGATCGCGGTCAGCCGCAAAACAGGCATTGCGGCATGGATCCTGTTCGTGCTGCTGCTCGTCCTTCTCCCGGCTGTCCGGGCGGCTGCCGGTCATTTGCTGGCCGTGATCCTGGATGTGTTCTACCGGGTCGGCTCGATCGTATTCGGGGGCGGGCATGTCGTCCTGCCGATGCTTGAGCGGGAAGTCGTACCTGCCGGATACATGGGTGCGGAGGCGTTCATTGCAGGATACGGCGCCGCCCAGGCGGTCCCGGGCCCGCTTTTCACACTGTCCGCCTACATCGGAATGACGATGGATGGCATCCCGGGGGCGCTTGTCGCCGTCGGGGCGATGTTCCTTCCGTCATTCCTTCTCGTCGTCGGCATGCTGCCGTTCTGGGCCGTGCTCAGAAACAGGCGGTGGCTGAAGGCCGCACTCAGCGGAGTGAACGCGGCGGTCGTCGGGATCCTGTTTGCGGCGCTGATCGATCCGGTTATTCCGAGCTCGATCTTCACTTTCTGGGATGCGGCCGCGGCTGCGGCAGGCTTTGCACTGCTGCAATTCGCGAAGCAGCCGCCCTGGCTTGTTGTGCTCGTGTCCGGGGTGCTCGGAGCGGCAATCCATATCCTTCAAGGGTGAATCAAACCGGTAAGGGGTGCATAGACTG
This sequence comes from Edaphobacillus lindanitolerans, assembly GCF_900156305.1. Lineage (GTDB taxonomy): Bacteria > Bacillota > Bacilli > Bacillales_A > Planococcaceae > Bhargavaea > Bhargavaea lindanitolerans. The sequence goes on from NZ_FTPL01000004.1 coordinate 34,453, forward strand.
TATTTGTTCTCATGCCGGGAATGCCAATTTGGTTATTTTTTCAGAATACAGTTGACAAGCCGAGCCACTTAACGGTAGGCTGTTAAAGTAACGGAACAATTATTAAAATTCTGCGGAAGGGAGGCATGAACGATGTTCAACTTTAAAGTGCGTACTGCCATCATCAAAAACAGCATATCGTCATGCCTGCCCGCCATGCGTCCCGTAATTTAATTCGGGAACCGCAGTTTATTTCCTGGGTCCGGCATGCCTGCCGGATCCTTTTTCAATGAGCGCGCCTCCTTGGACAGGGGGCGTGCTTTCTGTTTTTTTATGCGCCGTTATGGTGTGACCGCACGGAAAACAGCCGTGCGTTGCATAAACAACAATCCGGAAAGGAGAAATCGCGATGTGCATCGTGAAGGAAAGGAAAACTCTCATCAAGGAATCTAAAGAAGGCGGATAGGGTAATCCGTTTCGGGAAGAAGGGGTTTTATGTTTTCAGTATTGTTTAAACTTGACTGGTTCTTCAAGGAGAACTGGAAGCGGTATTCAGTGGCCCTCGTGCTGCTGACGCTCACAAACGTGCTCGTCGTCCTGCCGCCCTGGCTCATCGGGCGGGCAATCGACACGATGTACAAAGGGGACATGACGACGGGGTTCCTGTGGGGCTTCGCCGGGATCATGCTCCTCATCATGGCGGTCGGCTATGCATCCAACTTTGTCTGGCAGTACCAGCTGTTCGGCGGGGCAAATGTGATCGAACGGACGCTGCGCAGCCGGCTCATGCGTCATTTCTTGAAGATGACGCCGACATTTTATGAGAAGAACCGGACGGGCGATCTCATGGCCCGGTCGACGAACGACCTCCGGGCCATTTCCGAGACGGCCGGTTTCGGGATCATGACATTGATCGACTCCACGCTGTACCTGGCGACGATCCTTCTCACGATGGGCTTCATTGTTTCATGGAAGCTGACGCTTGCAGCAATCATCCCGCTGCCGATCCTCGCGATCATCATGCAGGTGCTCGGCAAGAAGATCCATGAACGGTATGTCGTCGCCCAGGACGCATTCGGCGATCTGAACGACGACGTGCTGGAGGCGGTCGCCGGTGTCCGGGTCGTCCGGGCGTATGTCCAGGAGCATGCGACCGAAGAAAAATTCCGCGCCAAGACCGAAGAAGTATATGAAAAGAACATCGCCGTCGAGCGGGTTGATGCGCTCTTCGCACCGACGTCGAAGATTTTGACCGGCGCCAGCTACGCGATCGGTCTCGGATACGGCGCATTCCTCGTGTCGACCGGTGATATGTCGCTCGGCAACCTGGTCACCTTCAACGTCTATCTCGGGATGGCCGTCTGGCCGATGATCGCGATCGGCGAGCTCATCAACGTCATGCAGCGGGGGAATGCCTCGCTCGACCGCGTGTCCGAGACGCTCGCGTACGAGGAAGACGTGAAGGATCCCGCCGACCCGAAGCATGCGGGAACCCCGGATGAGCTGGACTTCAATGAGGTCACCTTCCAGTATCCACAGTCAGCTGCGGTGAACCTGGACCGGCTCCGCGTCCATCTGGAGCGGGGCGGGACACTCGGCATCGTCGGCAAGACGGGGAGCGGCAAGACGACGTTCGTCCGCCAGCTGCTCCGCGAATATCCTGCCGGAAGCGGGGAGCTCACTTTCTCGGGCGTTTCGATCAACGACCTGACGAAAGACGAAGTGCGCGACTGGCTCGGCTACGTCCCGCAGGAACACGTCCTGTTCTCCCGCTCGATCCGGGACAACATCCTGTTCGGCAAGCCGGACGCAACCGATGATGAGATCGACGAAGCGATCCGGCTGTCGCATTTCCGCAAGGACCTTGCGATGCTGCCGGAAGGGCTGGAAACGCTCGTCGGCGAAAAAGGGGTCGCCCTGTCCGGCGGCCAGAAACAGCGGATCTCGATCGCCCGGGCGCTCATCAAAGACCCGGAAATCCTGATCCTGGATGACTCGCTGTCCGCGGTGGATGCAAAGACCGAGACGGCGATCATCCGGAACATCCGGGAAGGCCGGGAAGGGAAGACGACGATCATCACGACCCACCGGCTGTCGGCGATCGAACACGCCGACTGGATCATCGTGCTGGAAGACGGACGTGTGATCGAGGAAGGCACGCACAACATGCTCCTCGGGAATAAACGCTGGTACCGTGAGCAATTCGACCGCCAGCAGATCGGGGAGGTGGATTCGCATGAATAAAGGAAAACGGCTCGTCCGATATGCCGTCGGACAAAAAGGCTATGTCATCCCCGGCATCATCTGCCTGGCGCTCGCCGTCGCGGCAGACCTGGCCGGACCGCTCATCGCAAAGACCATCATCGACAACCATATTGCCGGAAGCGAGACGGGCGGCATCGAATTCGGTCCGATCGCCGGGCTGCTTGCCCTGTTCATGGGGCTCGCCGTCATCACGGCCATCTTCCGCTACTCCGAGTACCTCCTGCTTCAAAAAGGGGCGAACCGGATCATCCAGAAGATGCGCAATGAAGTGTACGGCAAGATCCAGACCTTGCCGATCCGGTACTTCGACAACCTGCCGGCCGGCAAGGTCGTCGCACGCGTCACGAATGATACGGAAGCGATCCGTGACATGTACGTGACCGTCCTGTCGCAGTTTGCGACGAGCTTCATGTATATGGGCGGTATCTTCATCGCGCTGCTGTGGCTGGATCCGAAGCTCGGCGGAATGATGCTTGTGCTCATCCCGGTGCTTTATGTATGGATGATCACTTACCGGAAATTCGCCTCCAAATACAACCGGATCATCCGGGGCAAAGTGAGCGACCTGAACGGGATGATCAACGAAGCCATCCAGGGCATGACGATCATCCAGGCGTTCCGCCGGGAGAAGCAGATGGAAGGAGAGTTCGAAGCGCTCAATGACGAGCACTTCCGCTATCAGAACAAGCTCCTGAAAATGGACTCCGCGACATCGTTCAACCTGGTGGATACACTCCGTTCGATGACGTTCCTCTTGTTCGTCCTGTATTTCGGAAACGTGGCGCTCACCGCGCCGCAGGCCATCTCGGTCGGTGCGCTCTACGCGTTCGTCGACTACATCACCCGCCTCTTCAATCCGATCACCGGCATCGTCAACCAGTTCTCCCGCCTCGAGCACTCGCTCGTCGCGGCGGAGCGGGTGTTCGAGCTGCTCGATCAGGAAGGGGAGACGGTGAGCGACAAGAAGATCGCCCGCTACCGGGGCAATGTGCGCTTTGAAGACGTATGGTTCGCCTATAAAGGCGATGAATACGTGTTGAAAGGCATTGACTTTGAAGCGAAGCAAGGAGAGACCGTCGCGCTCGTCGGGCATACCGGATCGGGGAAAAGCTCGATTATGAACCTTCTGTTCCGGTTCTACGATCCGTCCAAGGGACGCATCGTCATCGACGGCTCCGACATAACGAAACTGCCGCGGCAGACGATCCGCGACCATATGGGCATCGTGCTGCAGGATCCGTACTTGTTCACCGGAACGATCGAATCCAACATCAGCCTCGGCGACCCGCGGATCTCCCGCGAGCAAGTCGAACAGGCGCTGGAAGCGGTCGGCGGCGACCGTGTGCTGAAGCATCTGCCGGACGGCATCGACGCGCCGGTCGTGGAAAAGGGAAGCACCCTCTCTGCGGGCCAGCGGCAGCTCATTTCATTTGCACGTGCACTTGCGTTCGACCCGGCGATCTTGATCCTGGATGAAGCGACGTCGAACATCGACACCGAAACCGAAGAAATCATCCAGCATGCGATGGACGTCCTGAAAAAAGGCCGCACGACCTTCATCATCGCCCACCGCCTCTCGACGATCAAAAATGCAGACCGCATCCTCGTGCTCGACAAAGGCGAGATCGTGGAAGCAGGAAACCATGACCAGCTCCTCGCGTACGGCGGGCAATATGCCCAGATGTATAAGCTGCAGGCGGGAACGCAGGCAGCGGGGAAGAGCGGTTGAAGATAAGCATCTGTATAGGAAACAGCCCCGGCGAATCGGTTCGCCGGGGCTGTTTTTGAATCGAAGGGGGCCTGCCAAGGCGACTGCTTCTTGAGCGGTTCATGGGGACGGTGAGTGGCGGCATCCGCTGCCCGAGTGGTTTCCTGTTGAAGTTGAGTGGTTTCATAAAAAGCCCAAATTGTTTCATATCCGGTTTGAGTGGATTAGCATCGCGGAAGAGTGGGTCCGGCGGAGCAGCGTAACCGGAGTCAAGGCTCTGCCGCCGGTATTGCTTTTTATCTCACCGAATCGTATAATCCGAATGTCGAAATAAACGGAAAACGAAGGAGCTCCCTCCAATGATGGCCTGGCTCAAAGACTGGAAAACCAAAATTTCGGGGTTCAGCAGGAACGTGCGGCTGTTCATGCTGGCGAATATCCTCATCCAGGTCGGGATGGGGGTGTTTGCCGTCATGTACAACCTGTATATCAAGGCGCTCGGCATGCCGGAGACGGTAAACGGCAATGTCATCTCGATGACCGCGCTTGCGACGGCGATCATCCTCGTTCCGGCAGGCCTGCTGAGTGACCGGTTCGGCCGGAAATGGCTGCTCATCGGCGGATCCGGACTCACGGTGCTGACCTTGTTTTATCGGTCGGTGGAAACGGCGGAAGGCACGCTCGTCGCCGCCGCGTTCGTCACCGGCCTGACGATGGCGTTTTTACAGGTGTCGGGCGTTCCGTTCCTCGCGGAGAACTCCAATGCCTCGGAGCGCGTCCATCTGTTCAGCATCTATTTCTCGCTCGTCACTGTAGCGGGCGTCATCGGAAGCCTTGGCGGCGGAGTGATCGCGGACCTGCTCGAGAAAACATTCGGGCTGCCCGCGGTGGAATCGATCCGCTGGTCGCTCATTGCCGGCGCGGCAATCTTCACGGCCGGAATCGGGCCGCTGTTTTTCCTGTCGTCTGGTAAACATGCAAAGGAAGACAAAGAGGCGACCCCCGCAAGAATCCCCGAGCCGCCGTCCGAGGAAGATCCGGCAGACGCAGCACTCGGCCGAAACGCCAGGCTCATTTTCCATCTGGGTGTGGCCAACCTGCTCATCGGTTTCGGATCGGGTCTTGTCATCCCTTACCTGAACCTGTATTTCGCCAACCGGTTCGGGGCGTCGAACGCCTATATCGGGCTCATCCTGTCGCTCGGCTCCGCCATGACCGCCGTCGCGATGATGGTCGGCCCGGCGCTCGTCAAACGCGTCGGAAAGGTGAAGGCGCTCATCTTCTTCCAGCTCGCGTCGATTCCGTTCCTGTTCCTGACGGCCTACACGATGTCACTCGGCCTCGCCTCGCTCGGATTCCTCATGCGCCAGGCGCTCATGAATGCCGGCAACCCGATCCAGAGCGCCATCTCGATGGAGATTGTCCACGACAAATACAAAGGGCTCGCCAACTCCGTCAACCAGACCGTCTTCCAGGCCGGCTGGGCCGCGATGGGCCCCGTCTCCGCAGGTCTCGTCGTCGCATACGGATCCTACTGGGGTTATGCGTGGGCGTTCTCCATCACGGGCGTGCTGTATGTCATTTCGTCCACCTATTATTATGTGGTGTTCGGAAGGAGGAAGCTTGCGGGGGAGTGATGTTTCCGGGAAAAGGAAGGTTCGGTTATTTGATCATGGCATGTTAGAATAGACTGAAAACATAGGCTCTGGCAGTAAAATGTTGCCAGAGTCGGTTTGTGTGGAAAAAACATGCAGAGAGTGTGGTTTGATAATCGGTGAACGCACAGGGCACTCCACCATCACGTCTATTCGTTTATGCTGCTCTGATTTTCACAGTATTTCTGTTCCTCTTTCACCCCGCTGTTTCGGCATCCAAACAGCAAGAGCCGGAAAATCAATTGGCGGAATATCTGAAGGAGCATGAAGGGACTGCCGCGGGGGCAGCGGTGATTGTGATCAATGAAGACGAAGTCACGTATCGGATGATCGGGTTTGCAGACCGGGAGCGACAGATTGCGGTCGATGAGGAGACGGTCTTTGAATGGGGGTCTGTTTCCAAGCTTCTCGTCTGGATCAGTGTGTTTCAGTTGGCAGAGGCCGGGGAGATCCATCTGGATAAGGACATCGACGAATATCTGCCGGCGGATTTCCGTTCGAAAACATCGGACGGCCATCCGGTCACCATGAACCATCTGATGAATCATACGGCGGGTTTCGATGACAGTTACACGGATTTGATGGTGTTGGAACCGTCCGAAAAAGCGTCATTGAGAGAAGTGCTGGAAGCCGCCGATGTCCGGCAGGTGTTCCCGCCGGGGCAGGTCACGGCGTATTCCAACTATGGGGCGGGCCTCGCTGCTTACATCGTTGAAGAAGTGAGCGGGCTGGATTTCGGGGACTATGTCCGGTCTCATATTTTCGAACCCCTTCAAATGATGAGAACCGCCATCGATCCCGAGCAGGATGACAATCAATGGGTGAAAAAGCAGAGACGGAAGATCCAAGGGTATACAGAGGACCGGCAGCTGATCGAGCCGAACCGGTATGTGATCCCCATGTATCCGGCGGGAAGCGTCACGGGTATTGCTTCGGATCTGCAAAAGCTGATGCAGGCGTTGCTCAGTGAAGACGGCACTCCTTTGTTCAAACAGAAGGAAACGATCGAATCATTGTTCCGGCCTTCTCTGTTTTATCCGGGAACGGATGTGCCCCGGATCGCGAACGGTCTGTTTTTCCTGCCGTCCGCAAGCGGATCAACGCTCGGGCACGGCGGGAATACCCTTGCGTTCAGCTCCTCCATTTACGTGGACAGGGCGGTGGACACCGGTGTGTTGGTCATGACGAACACGGCGTATGAAAGTGCCCTCACACTTGGCATACCCGAACTTGTCTTCGGGGAGCCCCCGGTTCAGAACCGAAATCAACCGTTGGAAATGGCCTCAAAGTGGAGCGGGATTTATGAGCCGGCCCGTGTGCCGCGCCATGGATTCAGCAAAGTGTACGGCCTGTTTCTCAGAAGCAAGGCAGAACCCGCCGGCGCCCACGGTTTAACGATGAAAGGACTTCAATACACTCAGACGGAACCGGGTGTTTATGTAACTGAAGACGACTTCAGTGCCTTTGCGCTCGACGTCTATTCGACCGGACCGGAAGGGGATAAACTCCTGTCATCCGGAGTGAGCGACTTGCTCTACATCCCACGGTCACTGCATGTGTTCCAATGGGCGACGGTTGTACTGGCCGCTCTGGCCGGCTTATTTTCTTTCGGTTTCGTGATTGTCCTCCTTTTGAACAGGAAGCGGAATAACCGGCTCCTGCTGGTTCAGAACGGATTGAATGTGCTGGTGGGACTTAACGTCGTCTGGATCGTCTACAAAGCCGGATCAATGACCACCTATTCAGCCATTCAGCCGTTCCTGGCTGCCAATTTGCTGTATGTGGCCGGTTCAACGTTCCTCGGCTGCTGCATGCTTGTTCAATTGATAAGGAATAGACAGATCCATCAACGCGAGCGGTTGCTCCGGATCCTTACCCTAATCACCGCTGTCGTGCTGGGCGGGAATCTCTTATACTGGGAGTTTTACTTATAATCTAAACAGGTTATTTAAAATGTGATAGTTGGCAGGGAAGGATGTCAGGGACTGTGGTCGTAATGAATGATTGAGAGGAGGTATGGAATTGCAAAAGTACATTGCGGCCATCACCATCGTTCTATTGATCGTCTTGGTGATTTGTCGTTTGGTCCAATTAAAAAAGTTAGGCATACACGCATTTAAATTTGGTGAACTGGATAAAAAAGATTTCTTTATACCTCCATTTGCCTTGCTGTTATTGTATGTAATTTTCTCCAATGCATTTAACATGCCGCGGCTGGGAACAGAACTCTTTAACAATGTGATCGCTGGTTGGATAGGGGCGGGCTTGTGCGCTCTTGGCATTTTCCTATTCCTTTTCGGTTTAATGTCGTTTGGGCACAGCTTCAGGGTAGGAATTGATGAAGACACCCCCGGTTCATTAATTACAAATGGAGCGTTCGCTATTAGCCGAAACCCGATTTATACAGCGTTTGGAATGGTTTTATTAGGGGAGTTTCTAATTTACCCTAACTGGATTCTGCTTTTATATCTGGTTGCCGGTTATTGGCTATTCCATAGACAAGTACTTCGTGAGGAAGAATCGCTTAAAAAGATCTATGGTGAGGAATTTGTATCCTACTGCCAAAAGGTCCGCCGCTATCTTTAATCCTTTTTAGTTAGTTATTTCGTAGAAGAATCGGGCTGCTTTAAACACTCCCTCAAAATCATTCGTTAATCGTATCGGCCAAAAGAAGCCCCCGTCACCGGATACTTTCCGGGACGGGGGCTGTCCTTTTGAACTCATTTTCGCAGGTTCTGCGTGTCGGTCATGCGGTTCTGCTCGTCCGCGATGCGCTGCTTGTCCTGCATCTTTTCCTGTTCGCGCTTTTGCTGTTCATCGAGCTGCTGCTTCTCGTCGGTGAATTGGACCGGTTTCTTGTCTGCCATCGGGATTCCTCCTTCCGGTGATACACTCAGTATTCCCGGAAATGCGGCAGGCCAAACGGTTTACTCATAGACGTGGAAGGTCATGAGCTCGTGGATCATTTTTTTCACTTGTTCTTCGTCCGGCGGCGTATCGCCGGTCCAGGCGATCGTGCCGTCCTGCTTGTAGTCGCCGGAGTACCGTGTGTTTTTGTAGAGAAATGAAAACGTCCATCCCGGTAGCCGTCCGTCCCCGAACATCGGCTTGTACGTGAAATGCTGCAGCATGTCCTTCATCCCTTTCATGATGGCCGTCCGGATCGCATATTCATAAGAATAAACGCGATGAAAGGATGCGGCCGTGTTCACCGATCAGCTGCGCGAGGCGATTGAGGAAGAATACAAGGCGTACCACTTCTACAAATCGATGGCCTCGCTCACAAAAGATCCGTATTGGCTTGATTTCATCCATCATGCAATGGAAGACGAAAAAAGCCATTATGAAATGTTTCAGCAGCTCTATTATATGCTGACGGGTTCATTCGTTCAAAGTCTGCGGAAGCCGGGGCCGTGCGACAGCCTGAAATCCTGCGCCAAGAAGGCGGTCCGGGACGAACTTGAAGCGGCCGAGTTGTATAAAGTGATGCTGCTCGAGATTCCGATCCCGGAGGCATACAATCCCTTGTTCCTCGCCATGCATGACGAGACAGAGCATGCGATCCGGTTTTCGATGATGTATAACGCCCTTTAGCTGCCGGTGACCGGAAAAGATTTTTGTCCGGGGTGGATCAACAATTAGACAGTTTGCAACGCTGTGCTTCATCCCGTCTTGATCGGGTGCGGCGTTCCTTTTTCTGTTACTGCGGTTCGTCTGTTATACTATTGTCGAACCCAGAAGGAAAAAGGTGAAGCGATTGAATGCAGTGCTGACCATTGCCGTGATGGCTGTGATCGGAGCGGTGATCGGGGGCGTGACGAACCACCTTGCGATCAAGATGCTGTTCCGGCCGCACGAAGCGAAATATATCGGGAACTGGCGCATCCCGTTCACACCGGGCCTCATCCCGAAGCGCCGTGATGAGCTGGCGAGCCAGTTCGGCCGGATCGTTGTCGACTACCTGCTGACGCCGGATACGTTCCGCAACAAGCTGTTCACGCCCGCGATGCAGGAGAAGGCGGAATCGGCGATCCAGGCGATGATCGAGAAGCAGCTGTTCGCCGGGGACCGGACGATCGGCGGCTGGCTGGAAACGGCCGGCGTCGGCGGAGCTGATGAGAAGATCGAACAGGCCGTTCTCGGACTCGTCGATTCGAAGTTCGCCGAAGCAAAAGGCCGACTGCTCGACGGGACCGTCGGGGAGAAGCTGCCGGACCGCTGGATCGGGGAAATGGAGGAACGCCTGCCGAAGGCCCGCCGGTATCTGATTGTCCGGGCGATGGACTATGTGTCGTCGATTGAGGGCAAGGCGACGATCCGAAAGATGATCGACGACTTTCTTGAGTCGAAAGGGACGCTCGGCAGCATGCTGCAGTCGATGTTCGGCGGTTCTGATAAACTCGTCGGGAAAGTCCAGCGGGAAGGGCTGAAGTTCCTGTCCGCTCCCGGCACGGCCAATCTGCTCGATGATCTCATCGGCCGTGAATGGGAGAAACTGAAAGCCCGGCCGATGGACGAGCTTGCAGGCGGATTTGACTGGGAGGGCCTCCGGAAATCGATCCGCGGTTATGTGAAGCAGGAACTCGCGGCCGGTGAACGGCTCGACAAGACACTGCTCGAATATTGGCCGGGCGGTGCAGGCTGGCTCCGTGAAAATGTGACGCCGGCATTGACGGCGTTCGGCTTCCGCCAGGCGGAGGCGAAGATGGAAGAGGCTCTGCGCAGGCTGAAGATCGACCAGATGGTGAAGGAACAGGTCGACACCTTCCCCGTCGCCAAACTGGAAGACCTGGTGCTCGGCATTTCCCGTCGTGAGTTCAAGATGATCACCGTGCTTGGTGCGGTGCTCGGCGGGCTCATCGGGATTGTGCAGGGGCTGCTCGTCTTTCTAATTAATTGATTGGAGTGGATGAAATGACTGTGAACATTTACAACGACATCAACCGTCTTGAGGCGACTTTCCGCCAGACCGATGAATATGCCGCACTTTCGCTGGCAATCGCAGCGGTGAAGGGTGACGAAGAGGCGCGGAAGCTGTTTGATAGCTTCAGGAAGATTCAGCTCACTCTCCAGCAAAAGCAGATGTCCGGCGAGGAGATCAGCGGAGAAGAGCTCGAGTACGCCCAGAAAACCGCCCAGCTCGCCCAGCACAACCCGAAAATTGCGGGGATGCTGCAGGCTGAAATGCAGCTCAGCCGGATTGTCGAGGACGTCAACCAAGTCCTCATGAAGCCGGTCCAGGAACTGTATGAGGGAATGGAATAAAGAATAGATGAATGGTGAAAACCGGCTGCGGCCGGTTTTTTTTGCTAGTTGAGTGGCAACGCATGAAGCGCCAGTAGGCGCAAACGGTGCGCGAGCGGTTTCATACAAGGCACGAGTGAGCACACACAGCCCGCGGTGGATTCATGGTTGATTGGTTCAGGGCCAAAAGCACTGGTCCGTGATAGTCCGGACGGGACTTATCCTCAGCATTCCGGCGGTTGTCATTCTCGGCTGACGGAAAGGGGACCGCGCGTACGGTCATCTGCTATAATGGGTGGAGAATTTTCATTCCACAACAAGCAAGGAGATCGTCATGAAACCGATTGATATAGAGCAGCAGTTCGAACAGGACTGGGTCCGGATGTTCCAGAACATTGCCAACCTGTTTTTTGAAGAGACGGAGATGACGCTAGGCGGTTCGGCATCGGACGAATCGGCCGTCCGTGTTTCATTTGCATGGGAAGAAGATGCCGGAACGCTTCGGGGCCGCGCGGACCTCCGGGACGGGGCGGACACATTCAGCTCGGATTACCGCGAGGAAGCCGTCCACAGCGGGGACCCGAAGGACGGGAAGAGGCAGCTGAAGCGGGTGCTGTCGCATGTGTTCCTCGATGTGCTCGAACAGTCGACAGGGATCATCCAGCCATGGGGCATCCTCACCGGCATGCGGCCGACGAAGCTGTATCATAAGATGCGCAGGGAAGGGCTCAGCCATGACGAGATTTCGGAGCGGCTCGTGACCGAGTACCGGATTTCTCCGGAAAAGATCGAACTCATGAAGCGGATCGTCGACCGACAGCTGAAGATGATCCCAGACCTCGACCGGATCGGGGAAGAAGTGAGCGTGTACATCGGCATTCCGTTCTGTCCGACGAAGTGCGCTTATTGCACATTTCCGGCGTACGCCATTCCCCGCCGCGGCAACCGGGTTCAGTCATTCCTTGACGGACTGCATGTGGAGATCGAGGAAATCGGTGCCTGGCTGAAAGAGCGGGGCGTCAAGGTGACGAGCGTATACTTCGGCGGCGGCACACCGACGTCGATCGAGGCCCATGAAATGGATGCCCTGTACGAGAAGCTGTTCGCCTTCTTCCCGGATATCCGGGAAGTCCGGGAAATCACGGTGGAGGCCGGCCGTCCGGACACGATCACGCCTGAGAAGATCAACGTCCTCAAAAAATGGGACATCGACCGGATCAGCGTGAACCCCCAGTCCTACACCGATGAGACACTGAAGGCGATCGGCCGGTTCCATACCGTGCAGGAGACGATCGACAAGTTCCACCTGTCCCGCGATATGGGCATGAACAACATCAACATGGACCTCATCATCGGCCTGCCGAATGAAGGCACCGAAGAATTCGCCCACTCGCTCGCCGAGACGGAAAAGCTCCAGCCGGAGTCGCTCACTGTCCATACGCTGTCGTTCAAGCGGGCATCCGAAATGACCCGCAACAAAAAGAAATACAAAGTCGCCGACCGCGGAACCGTCGTGAAGATGATGAACATGGCCGAAGACTGGACCGCCGGGAACGGCTATGTGCCGTACTACCTGTACCGGCAGAAGAACATTCTCGGCAACCTCGAGAATGTCGGCTACTCCAAGCCGGGCGAGGAAAGCATCTACAACATCGTCATCATGGAAGAAGTCCAGACGATCATCGGACTCGGCTGCGGCGCTTCCAGCAAGTTCGTCCACCCGCAGACCGGCCGGATCACCCAGTTCCACAATCCGAAAGACCCCGCCGCCTACATCCTCAGCTACTCCGAGTCGATCGACAAGAAGATCGAGATGCTGGACGGGCTGTTCGGGGAGCCGGTACCGGCGAAATGAAATTGACTTAATAAAAAGCAGGAAGGAGAAGAGCGACTCTCTCCCTTCCTGCTTTTTTGTCGAATGTTAAGCAACAGTAGCCCGTGATGTTCGAATGTCAGCCGGCTTAACTTTTGATTACAATGGATAGTGCATAATTGGCGTGACGACCTAGTGCGGTCAAAAACTGATCCAGCTCCTCATTTGACGGGAAGCGGCACTCGAGCTGGTAGCAGCCGTGCCCGCTCACTTTGTAATTGTGGAGAACGTACTCTTGCTGCTGTTCCAAGAAAGATAAATACGGCCGATGGTTGCCGCCGGTCATTTGGATGGTCAGCAAGACATGCACCGGATAGCCGAGCAGCTCCTGGTTGACTTTGATTGTATAACTTTCGATGACTCCCCGGTCCTCGAGTTTTGCGACCCGGTCGGCGACCGCCTGTCCGGTCAAGTGAACTTTCCGGCCTAGTTCTTTCATCGTAATCCTGCTGTTCTTGAACAGCTCCTCAATGATGAGGCGGTCTGTGCGGTCGAACATGGCTTCATCCATCTCCTTTGAATAATCAAGTCAAACGGCGGAAAAGCTTGAATGGTTCTGTGTACGAGGCGCACAACAATCCATTAAAGTATTATAGAAAGCATACTAAAGGAGATGAAAATATGCACATCCAGCTGATTCGAAACGCAACACTCAACATCAATTATGCTGGTACGAAGTTCTTGGTCGATCCATTTCTGGCTGAAAAAGGTTCCTATCCGCCGTTTCCGGATTCCGCCAGACAGGAAGAACAGAACCCGCTTGTGGAACTTCCGGTTGCAATCGATCAACTGACAGATGCAGATGCAGTAATCGTCACTCACCTGCACCTGGACCATTATGATGAGAAAGCGATCGAAGTCCTGCCCAAGAATATCCCAATGTTCGTTCAGAATGACGCCGATGCTGAAGAAGTTAGAAAAGGCGGATTTACACAGGTGACAGTGTTGACGGAAGACACTGAAATCAACGGAATCTGTCTTGCCAAGACAAAAGGCGAGCATGGCCGAGGAGAAATTCTCAACATTGCCGGTGATGTGTGCGGAATTGTTTTCACCCATCCAAGTGAAAAGACGCTCTATGTTGCGGGAGACACCGTCTGGTATCACGAAGTGGAGAAAACAATCATCAAATATAAACCGGACGTCATCGTCATTAACGCAGGAGATAACCAATTCAACACAGGAGGCTCTCTCATAATGGGCAAAGAAGATGTCCACGAAGTGTACAAAGCAGCACCGGATGCAAAAATCATTGCTGCACATATGGAAGCAGTCAATCACTGGACACTATCACGGGAAGAATTGAAGGAGTATATTCTAGACCACGGGATGCAGAACAATGTGTTCGTTCCTGCTGACGGCGAGGCATACGATTTCTGACAAAATAAAGGGTATCCATTAATCGACACCGAAATCTTAAAGGTGAATCAACATTCACTTTTATGGAGAGAGGTGTCTTTTTTTATGGCATATGAAACAATCAGGCTGGAGCGGGAAGGGCGCATGGCGTCGGTCGTGCTGAACCGGCCGAATGCGATGAATGCGATGAACGATGTGATGATGAAGGAATTGGCGGAGGCGTTCGAGGAATTGAAGGACGACCGGGAAGTCCAGCTTGTCATCATCCGCGGCGGGGGCCGGGCATTTTCCGCCGGGGGCGACATCAAGCAGATGACCGACCCGGACAACCCGATGGACATCCGCAATGTGATGGCGGATGTGTCCCGGCTGGCCGAGGCGCTCTACACGCTGCCGCAGATTACGATTGCCGCGATCAGCGGGGCGTCGGCCGGTCTCGGCTTCAGCATGGCGCTGGCATGTGATGTCATCCTTGCAGAGGAGTCGTCGAAGCTGGCAATGAACTTCATCGGCATCGGACTCGTGCCGGACGGGGCCGGTCACTTCTTCCTGAAGGAGCGGATCGGGGTGCCGAAGGCGAAACAGCTCATCTGGACGGGTGAAGTCATGCAGGCCGAGAAGGCGAAGGCGCTCGGCCTCATCGATGAAATCGTGCCGGACGGCAAAGCTGCCAAACATGCCGGATCGATGGCCGGGCAGTTGCTGCAGACGCCGATTGCGGCGATGATTGCCTCAAAGGGCATTCTCCACACCGCGAAGCTGGAGGAGCTCCGCCAGATTCTCCGGCTCGAAAGCGACGCCCAGCAGGCGATGCGGCAGACCGCCGATCATCTGGAAGGGATCACCGCCTTTATCGAAAAACGCAAACCGATTTTTAAAGGGGAATGAACCAGAAAACCCGCCATGCCGGAAATCCGGTCTGGCGGGTTTTTATGTGTTCAGGAGTGGAACAGCAGCAATTTGCCCATCGGGGAAGCGAGCCGGTGCGTCTTGTCGGCGAGCCCCTTTTCGTCGATCAGCACACGTCCTTTTTCCTTCGCTGCCTCATCGTTTTCCGCGCCAAACGATTCCTCGATGATCAGTTCCCCGTCCGGCTTGTAGGCAGTCAGCTTGTATGTCTTCATCTCCCCATCGCCCCCTTTCCTTTCTATCATTATAAAAGATTTATTGAAAAAATTATATAAAAGGTATGTAAAGGAGGCTTGACGTCTTTAACGAGAGTAAAGTATGCTTTACGTAAAGGTAGCTTTACTGAAGAAGGGGATGGAAGAAACATCATGAAGAGAAGCACGGCTTTTCAGAGGAATCTGCTCGGTATTTTGGCGGGTCTCGTCTTCATATGGGGGATTGCAAGGTTGTTCGGACCGGGTGAATTTTCCTGGACAACCGCATTGCCTCCATTTCTGATCGGAGTGGCATTTTTATCAAACCGCTATTTTCTGCTTCACAGTGAGGGGGAGGATGAAAGGTGGAGCAGGATCCGGGAACGGTCGCTGTCCATCAGCGCGATGGTGCTTATGGGCTTTCTCCTGCTGCTGATCGTTTTTCAGATGGTAGGCGGTATGCGTCTGGGCGGGATCGAAACGGCACTGATCACCCTTTTCGTCCTCGGGATCACCAATCTGATCACGATGATGGTGCTGACAAAAAGGATGTAGGAGGTACCCATGAAAAATCAGATCAAGGAAAACCGGGCCGAGCACGGAATGACGCAGGATGCCCTGGCCGAGGCGCTCGGCGTTTCCAGGCAGACGGTCATTTCGCTCGAGAAGGGGCGTTACAATCCGTCGCTCGAGCTTGCATTCAAACTGGCTGCGGTATTCGGTTGCCGAATAGAAGATTTATTTGACCCCGAGGAGGACTGACGATGTACGAAAGCTTTGAGATGAGTTCATTTTTGGCCGGGCTGCCGCTCGGCATGGCGGTGGCGGGGATTGTCTGCTTTTTGGTCTGGAGGAAAGGAAAGAAGGAGCGTCGTTTTGACGAGCGGTACAAGAAGATCCATGAGTCGGCCCGGTCATTCTCTTGGGCGGTGACGACCATCGTCATCCTCGTGGCCTGGGGAATCGTCATGTTCATGGAGCCGCCGGGCACGGCGTTCTTCGTCCTCATGACCGTTTATCTGCTGCATATGCTTTCGTATCTGATCGGGGCAGTGGTTGCCGCCCGGAAAAATTGATCCGAAACTTTTAACCTTCAGAAACCGTACAAGGATTACGGAAAGGGGCGAGATGATGACTTTACAACTGGAACATGTCACAAAAAGATTCGGGGATTTCACTGCGGTGGATGATCTGTCCCTCACGGTCGGGGAAGGGACGATGTACGGGTTCCTCGGCGCAAACGGCGCAGGGAAGACAACCACTTTCCGCATGATCCTCGGGCTTCTCACACCGACCGGCGGCACGATCCGCTGGAAGGGGAAGCCGATCACGTACAGCACTTCCCATGAAATCGGCTATCTGCCGGAGGAGCGGGGGCTTTACCCGAAGATGAAGGTCGAGGATCAGCTCAGCTTCCTCGGTGAGCTCCGCGGAATGAAGAAAAATGATGCAAAGGCGGCAATCCGGAAGTGGCTCGAAAGATTTGAAGTTCCGCAGTACCAAAGCAAGAAAGTGGAGGAGCTGTCCAAGGGGAACCAGCAGAAGATCCAGGTGATCGCCTCCCTCATGCACAATCCCGAGCTGCTGATCCTCGACGAGCCGTTCTCCGGTCTTGACCCGGTGAACGTAGAAATGCTGAAAGGGGCGGTCAAGGAGTTCCGTGATGCCGGCGCGACGATCGTCTTCTCCAGTCACCGGATGGACCATGTGGAAGAGCTCTGCGAGCAGCTGAGCATCATCGACCACGGCAAGCAGGTCGTGAAGGGATCGCTCCGTGAAGTGAAGCGGTCGTTCGGACGGCAGAACGTCCGGATCCGCTCGGATTACGACATCACCGGCCTGCAGGCGGTCAGCGGGGTGCGGAATTCGTCCTATGCGCTGGACGGGGCGGTTTTCCAGGTGGCGGATGACGAGACGGCCGACCGGCTGCTGCAGGAAGCGCTGAAGTCCGGTCCGGTCCGCCACTTCAGCATCGAGGAGCCTTCGCTCCAGGACATCTTCATTGCGAAAGTGGGTGCGGAACATGCGTGAATTCTGGATCATTTTCAAGCAGGCGTTTGCCACGAAGGCGCGGACGAAATCGTTCATTATCACGACCGCGATCGTCATCGCAGGGATTTTCCTGCTGGCGAATATCACGACGATCATCGACAAGTTCGGCGGGGAGGACTCGGCGGGCGACACGCTTCCGGTCATCACGGAAGACGGCGCCGTCGTCCAGCGGCTTGCCGATCAGCTGAAGGCAATGGGCGAGGAGACAGTTCCCGAAGTGTCGGATGAGCCGCGGAACGTTCTTGACGACCAGGTGAAGGAAGGGGACATCGATGCCTATCTCGTTCTTGCATCAGGCGGGGGGACGATTGATGCGGAATACGTGACGGAAGACTCCATGGACTTCGGCTTTCCGATGATGGTGCAGGAGGCGCTCCAGTCGATCCAGACAGAGATGCGCGCGGAAAGCCTCAATCTGTCACCGGCTGAGGCAGGGGCCCTGTTCGAACCGGTCGCATTCAGCCAGACGACGCTGTCTGATTCCGGAAAAACAGAAGAGGAACTGAATCAGGCACGCGGCCTCGTATATGTGCTCATGTTCCTCATCTACTTTGCAGTCATTATGTATTCGAGCATGATCGCGACGGAAGTGGCCACGGAGAAGTCGTCCCGCGTCATGGAAATCCTCATCTCGAGTGTTTCACCGGTGAAGCACATGTTCGCGAAAGTGCTCGGCATCGGCTCGCTCGGACTGCTGCAGATGGCCTTGTTCGGTGTGTTCGGCTACATTGCGCTCAAAACATCGTCCGCGATGTCCGAACTGTCCGAAGGGGCATTCTCGTTCTTCGGCTTCTCTGACATCAACGTCATGACGATCGTGTACGCAGTTGTCTTCTTCCTGCTCGGCTACTTCCTCTATGCGGTGCTCGCCGCACTGCTCGGATCGCTTGTCAGCCGGACGGAAGATGTCCAGTCGCTGATCATGCCGATGACGATGCTCATCGTGATTGCGTTCATCATTGCCGTCACCGGTCTCGGCACGCCGGATGCCGCGTACGTGAAGTGGACTTCCTACTTCCCGTTCTTTGCACCGCTTGTCATGTTCCTCCGTGTCGGCATGCTCGATCTGCCGTTGTGGGAACCGATCCTGTCGATTGTGATCATGATCTTGACCATCGCCGTCCTCGGCTGGTTCGGCGCACGCGTCTACAAAGGCGGCGTCCTCATGTACGGCCCGTCCCGCTCGCTGAAGGATCTGAAGAAAGCCGTTCAGCTCGGGAAGGAATAAGAGGAAAAGTGAAGCATACAGGCATCGGCAGCTGTTCGTTCCGGTGTCTTTTTTGTTGTCTTCTTATTATAGAGAAGTTCCTGAACAGGCCATCGGCGCACTTCCGGGTGTTCGTGACTGACCCGCGGTCCAATGCGACGGCTCCACCGACATTGCGACGCACTCAAGCTTTTCGGGATGGAAGGACAGATTACTTGCAGACTCAATTCAGCCGACTCTCCCACTTTTCGGCCAAATATGATAGAATAAGAACAAACATTCGGTTATTGGAGGTGTCCCGATGACAATCCGTTTCATCCATGCGGCCGACCTGCATCTGGGAAGTCCGTTCAAGGGATTCGCCGGTCTTTCGCCGGAGGTGCTCGAGACCGTCCGTGAGAGCACATTCAACGCATTCCGCACACTGGTCCGCCATGCGGTCGAGACCCGTCCCGATTTCCTGCTCATCGCGGGCGACGTGTATGACGGCGAAGACCGCAGCCTGAAGGCGCAGGAGGTGTTCAGGAAGGGGATGCAGGAACTTTCATCCGCCGGCATCCCGGTGTTCGTGTCCCACGGCAACCACGACCATCTCGCCGGAACATGGGTCCGTTTTTCACTGCCGGACAATGTCCGGATATTCGGACCTCATGTATCCGCCTTTTCGCTGGACGTCGGGGGCCGGACAGTGAAGATCCACGGATTCAGCTATCCCGAGAGGCATGTAAGGGAGCCGATGATCGGGGAATATCCGGATGCTTCTGCCGACGGCTCCGTCCATATCGGCATGCTTCACGGAAGCGTCCGGGGAGACGAGGCGCATGACGTCTATGCGCCGTTCACGTTGGGCGAACTCCTTGCGAAAGGCTACGATTACTGGGCGCTTGGGCACATCCACAAGCGGGGCCTGCTGAGCGAGGATCCGCCGGTCGTGTATTCGGGGAATATCCAAGGTCTGCACCGCAACGAAACCGGTCCCAAAGGCTTCTATGAAGTGACAATCGGAGAAGGAAGGCCGGTGCTGAAATTTGTCCGGTCATCCGCGTTGATTTTCGGCAGGGTGGAGGTCGATTGCAGCGGAAACCGGCATGCGGACGAGTGGATTGCCCGCTGCCTGGAGGGAATCGGCCATTTCCAATCCGAACACGGTCCGGGGATCGCCGATGTGGCGGTTACGGGGATTGGTCCGGAAGAAGAGCGGTTGTTTGCGGACGCACCCGAGTCCGAGTGGCTGGCATTCCTGAGAGAAGCGGCGGCCGACAGGTTTCCGGACATCGGGCTCCACCGCCTGTCTTTCCGGCATGAAAATCCGGCGGCTGCGCCGGCGGGACTTTACCGGGATGTGCTTGAGGAATTGGACGGATGGGATGCAGCGGAGTGGCGGGCCCTGCTCAGCGGCCTGTACGGCCATCGCCAGGCCTATCGGTATGTGGAGACGATGGATGCCGGTTTCATCGAAGAAGTGAAGGCGGAGGCAGAGCGGATGCTTGCTTCCGGGATCGGCAATGGAGGGACAACCTGATGATGCAGATCAATAAACTTGTCATCTACGGCTTCGGCAAGCACTCGGACATCACAGTCTGCCTTGACCGGGGCATCAACGTGCTATACGGCGGAAATGAAGCCGGGAAAACAACGATGCGGCAGTTTATCCTCCATACGCTGTTCGGGTTCCCGGCACGCAATGCGAATCTTCTCCGGTATGAACCGAAGGCCGGCGGTGCTTACGGCGGCCAGCTGCATGTCACGGATCCCCAATACGGGCCGTGTGTGATAGAACGGGTGGCCGGACGATCCGCCGGCGAAGTGACGGTCCGTTTCCCGGATGGCCGGACAGGCGGGGAAGAAATACTCGCCCTGTTATTGAGAGGGCATGACCGGCAATCGTTTGAGTCGATCTTTTCCTTCTCGCTCCTGCAATTGCAGGAAATCGGCAAGATGAATGAAGAGGAGCTCGGCCGTGCGCTCATCGCTTCCGGTACGACGGGAGCCGACGATCTTGCGGCATTCGAAAGCCGGATGCAAAGAGAGACGGACGGCCTGTTCAAGAAATCCGGACGTCTGCCTGAGATGAATGCGATGATTTCAGAATTGCGGAAAATGGAAGAAGAACTCGCGGACCATAGAAAAAAGGCCGATGGCTATGCGCCGATGCGGGAACGTTCTGCAGAAGCCGGACGACGGCTTGACGAAATTTCCCGGGAAATGATGGAACATGAACGACAAAGGCGAACACTGGAAGTTGCCCGCCAGGCATTGCCGCTCGAATCCAGGCGGCGATTGATAGAAGAAGAACTGGCGCAGCTCGGTGATGCTCCGTTCCCGGCAGACGGAGTCAGGCGGTATGAGTCAGTGAAAGAACGTGAGCTCGCTGCAAATGCAGCGATTGCGTCCGTCCGGGCAAGGGTCGGAAAGCTGGACACAGCCATGCCGGAGGCAACGGACGGAGCCCTCCTGGCCGAAGTGACGGCCGCTCTGTCGGAAGAGCCTGCCTGGCATGAAGCAAGGTCGGAAGCCCGCCGCCTGGAAGAATCGCTTGCTGAATCGGAAGAAGAGAAGGCCGGACTTATCAGCCGGCTCGGGCTTGAAGGGACAGCTGTCCTGAACCTCAGATCTGCGGACACTTCCCTGCAGAAGGAAGAGGAGCTTCACCGGCTCACGGCCAGGCATGCGGCGGTGACGGAGAAGCGCCGCATCCTTGCCGGGCGAATTGCCGACAAAGAAGAGGAAGGAAAGCGGATTGCGCTTCAGATGGACCGTCTCGGGCAAAGCGGTCCGGACGACCGGGAAGTGGATCATGCCGCCCGGTGGCCGCAAATCCGGCGAAGGCTGGCAGAGGCCGATGCCAAAAGAAACGCGGAACAATCCGGAAAAGCGCCGGTTCAACTGCTGGCCGCGCTTGGTGCGCTGCTCGTTCTCCTCGCAGTGATCACGAGGCAGTGGCTGCTGCTTCCGGCTGGACTGGCCGTAGCCGGTGCTGCGTTCCTGTTCAAGGGCAAGAGGGGGACAGAAGGGCTCAGTGCGGCAGAGGAGAAGCTGGTTGCCGAGTTCGGCGGCCGCGAAGAGGAAATGGAGCGGATAGCCGACCGGGTGAGGCATCATTTCGCCGAACTCGACCGGCTGGCGGAAGCGGAAGAACGGCTGCGCGGGGAAGCAGAGGGTCTCAGGAAAGAGCTCGAAAGTACCGAGAACGACTGTGTGTCCGCTGAAAGGGACCTGATTCATTTTGTCGGGAGCTATGGCGTCCGGGGGCTTCCCTCTCCGGCGCTCGTTCCAGAGCTCTTCCGGCTTGTCCGT
Source organism: Edaphobacillus lindanitolerans (assembly GCF_900156305.1). Lineage (GTDB taxonomy): Bacteria > Bacillota > Bacilli > Bacillales_A > Planococcaceae > Bhargavaea > Bhargavaea lindanitolerans. Next base: position 56,195 of record NZ_FTPL01000004.1, read on the forward strand.
GAAACCCAGGAGACGTTCCGGAGGCAGGAAGCCGACCGGCGCCGGCTCGACAAGGCCCGTCAACAAATCGATGAAATCCGCAGCAGGGCCCACGGGCTTCTCGGTAACCGGGAATCAGATGACATGCTGTTCGGACGTCTGAAAGATCTTGCCGATGGCCTGGCAGCCGAGAGGGCGGACCGCAATCGGATGCAGGAAGAACGGAAACGGCTCCTGGAAGAGTTGGATGAACAGGAAAATCGCCGCCGACGACTTTCGGAGGAGGTATTCCGCCTGTTCCGGGAGGCGGTAGCGGACGATGAAGCGGCATTTTACGAAGCGGCCGATCAGGCATCCCGGAAAGCGGCACTCGGGGAAGAACTCCGGACAATCGGACAACAGCTCGATTTGATCGGCCGACCGGAATTTGACGGGATCTTGTCTGATGAGGAACTCGGGTCAAGGCTGGTTCGCTGTCAGAAAAGCCTTGCGGGGCTTGCAGAAGAACGCGACCGGCTGCTCGGGGAACGTGCCGATCTCGAGGCACGCATGGCGCATCTCCTGACCGACCGAGCATATGATGAACGGTTGCAGACGTTTGAAATGAAGAAAGCCGAATTCCGGCGGCTGGCCCGCGAGTGGGCGGCCAGGAAAGCGGCGGCATCGGCGGTTGCCCGTACCGTCGGCCGCATGAAGGAGGAAAAGCTGCCGGATGCCATCAGGCAGGCCAGCCGCTTGTTCAGCAGGCTCACGGGCGGGGCACAGTCTGCACTCGTCCTGACACCGGACGGCCGGTTTGAAGCCGAGAGCCGGAACGGCCTCCGTTTCGGCATCCACGAACTGAGCCAGGCGACAAAGGAACAGGCGTACATTGCACTCCGCTTCGCATTGGCGATGTCCCTCGGGGAGAAGGCCCCGTTTCCGGTCATCATGGACGACCCGTTCGTCCACTTTGACAAGGAACGGCTCGGTCATATGATAGAATTGATGGAAGAATGGAAGACAGATCGTCAGTTCCTCTACTTTACCTGCCACGACATGAAGACGGCGTTCAAAGATGCAGCAATCATTGACGTCGCAGGTGCGGGGAGCGGAAAGGATGTGTTGACAAGATGAAGGGAATCGGAACTTGCAAGCCGGGAGACCGGGTGGAGACCTTCCTGCTCATCAAGCAGGCAACGAAGGGGACGACCAACCAGGGCAGTCCGTTTATGACGCTCATCCTTCAAGACAAGACGGGGGACATCGAGGCGAAGCTTTGGGATGCGAAAGAAGAGCAGGAACAGATCTACCAACCGGCATCGATCGTGCGGGTCGGAGGGGAGATCCAGGATTACCGGGGACGCACGCAGCTCCGGATCAAGAGCATCCGCCCGGCCAAGGCGGATGAGCCGGTCCAGATATCGGACCTCGTCCCAAGTGCGAAAAAAAGCAAGGATGAACTCTATGAAGAACTGTCCCCGTTCATTTTTGAGATTGCAAATCCGAACATCCAGCGGATCACCCGGCACCTTCTGAAGAAACACCGGGAAGCGTTCCTCGTCTATCCGGCTGCGACGAAGAACCACCATGACTACGTGTCGGGCCTGATCGACCATGTCGTCTCGATGCTGAAGCTCGGAAAGGCCATTGCTTCGCTGTATCCGAGCCTGAACAAGGACCTCCTGTATTCCGGGATCATCCTGCATGACGTCGGGAAGGTCCTCGAACTCTCGGGACCGGTTGGAACGGTCTACACGGTCGAGGGCAACCTTCTCGGGCATATCTCCATCATGGTGAACGAAATCGCCATGGCCGCTTCGGAACTCGGCATCCAGGGGGAAGAGGTGATGCTTCTTCAGCATATGGTCCTTTCCCACCACGGGAAGGAAGAATGGGGCAGCCCGAAGAAGCCGATGCTGAAGGAAGCCGAAATCCTCCATTACATCGACAACATTGACGCCAAGATGAACATGCTCGACCGGGCGCTGTCCAAAACGGCCCCGGGAGAATTCACGGAACGGCTCTTTCCGCTCGACAACCGCCAATTTTACAAACCCGGGATCGAGTGAGGGCAATAAGAAAAAGAAGCTGAACGGATTGCCTGCGGGCATGCCGCTCAGCTTTTTTGATCCAAACAAGCAGCGAGCGGCAACTTGATCGATTCTTGCGTTAACTATAAGGAAGTCTTTTTCCCTCAGTTCTCCGTCCGGCCCGTGACCGGGAAAACGGGCGGCCCGCACAGGAGTCCATACAAAAACGAGGCACCTTGGAAGGTGCCTCGTGGATGGATTATTTTTTCGAGTCTTTCGCAGGGCCGTAGAACTGGTCAAGGGCGTTTTTAAGGTCGTCATCCTTGATCTTCACGTCCGCATCGATGAGAAGCTGGGAGATCTTGTCCATGAGTTTGTCCTGGTCGGCTTTCTTCATGAGAAGCTCTTCCTTGATCTCTTTGCGGTCTTTGCCTTCTGCCGGATTTTCTTCGGCGTCACGCTTCTCCAGCACCTGGATGATGTGGTAGCCAAAGTCAGATTTGACCGGGTCGCTGATTTTCTTTGGTTCAAGGGAATAAGCAGCGTCAGTGAATTCCTGGACCATTTTGTCCGGTCCGAACCAGCCGAGGTCTCCGCCGGTTTGCTGTGCGGCTTCCTCTGTGGAGTATTCTTTCGCAACTTCTGCGAAATCAGCGCCGTCTTCAAGCTTTTTCTTCACTTCTTGGGCAGTTTTTTCGTCGGCCACGAGTACGTGCTGAGCGTGGATTTCAGTCTTGGCCCGATCGATGTATGTATCGATCTCTTTGTCCGATACTTTGACACCGTCCGTGAGGGCAGCCTGCTGAAGCTTGTTCAGATACATCATATCTTTGTAGCTGTCCTCGTTATAGCCGTTCTGTGCAAGGAAGGCATCGAAGCTGTCGCCCATTTCTTCCTTGGACTTCTTGAATTCTTTATCGATTTCTTTCTTATCGACATCGTAGTTATCTTCAAGGACTTTTTGAATGACCATCAGGCTGAGCGCCTGTTCGCCTACGGAGCTCTTCATTTCATTGTAAAACTCTTGCTGCGTAATGTCTCCGGCCTTCGATGTAACGATCGCCTCTTCGCCGGCGTTGTTGCTGCAGGCGGAAAGCGAAAGGACGGATGCTGCGATGGTGGCAGCCCAGATTGATTTCTTCATTCTCTTCTCCCCTAACTGTGGTGTACAACAGCATTTAATATACCATATAAACGTCAATTCTACAAAAAGGTTCCCGTCTCCCGCCCACAGGCCCAGCCTCTCCCTGCATACGATAGCAGGAGAGAGGAGGTGATCAAATGAGCGGAGGATACAACTACGGCGGCGGCTTCGCCCTGATCGTCGTCCTTTTCATCTTGCTGATCATCGTCGGTGCAGCCTACGTATACTGATCGGAACTGATGATGAGCCGCTGCTGATGCCGGCCCGCGGCAATGCACGGCCATCAAAAACGTCCATCCGCCCGGAAATGGGCGGATGGACGTTTTTTTATTCGTATCGGGAACCCGCAGAACGGCAACCCGTACTTTATTGAACCGAGGTCGTCACATTAAGAGACGGCAGTCATGATCTCGACAAAAAACGAGACAATGAGGATCGTGATCAGAATATTAACGGTCCGGTAGATCTTCGGCTGCTTTTCCTCCGGAATCTCCCTGGACTCGCAAAGAGCATAGGTCATCTTGTTGATCTGGAACAAGTAAAAGATCGAAAACAGGATTGTGACAAGAATGATCATCCCGGTTTCCCCCCTTCTGACTATTGTCTTAGCATAACAGAAGGACGTTCAAATGAAAACCTCAATCTGCAAACGGGACGAGAATTTCATAGCCGCTGTCGGTTTCTTCGATATAGCAGGCCTTTGGGGAACGGGACAGGTTTTTGACGTAGACGAGGTCGATCAGGCACATCCCGCAATGATAAGCGAGCAGGGCGGCGAAATAATGCGTGAATGCGGGGAATAGGGCACCGCCTGCGATAAAGATCGGATTGAGCGTCAGAAACGGCATGATGAGTGAAACCGCAAAACGGTGTTTCGGAATCGGTTCCCGGACGCGCAGCTGGATGACCGGGAAGATCGGCCAGTCCCTGTTCATCGACAGGGTAATGCGATTCCGGTACCGCCAGAGCACTGCATAGTGGACAGCCTTGTGAACGGGGTACAGCAGAAAGACCATCACCAGGAAAAACACGAACAGCGAGTCGGTCATATCCCCGTCATGGATGAGGTTGAAGCTGATGTATGAAATGATAAATACCGCCACCATGAGAATTGACGAGAGGAGAAAGAGCCTGCTCAGGCCGTAGTGTTTCTTCACATTGATGGTTTTCCAGCAGTGCATCAGGTCGCATCTCCTTTGTGTTGGCCGTTTAGGACGATACATACCGTACTGCGATTTCAAGAAAAAATCAACCATAAAACGAGAAAAAGTTATAGAACTTCTTCAATCCGGCTGTCACAGGGCTCTGCCGGATTTTTCGGGCACAATTTGCCGTCTGTTTCTTCGAACATGCCCTCCATGTTCTTGAAACCCTTTTCAAAAATTTCCATAAAATCTTCACCGTAAATATTCCGGATCACCGCCATCAGCTCGATGAATTCCGGGAATCGGCCGTAAAGCTTTTTGATGGGAAGGGATCCTTCCAAAAAAGTATGCTCTGTATCATAATAATGTTCATTAATCTGAAGGAGGAGGGCTTCACCTTCAGGCGTGACCTCGACATATGTACTCCTCTTGTCGTCCTCGCGTTTCGAGAAAGACAGATAGCCGCGTTCCTCCAGTTTTTTCGAAAAATTAAAGGCGGTCGAGACGTGCATGACCCCAAATTTTGCGACTTCCGAAATCGTCGCGCCTTCTAGATGGCAGGCAATCCAGAGGATATGATGCTCATTGATATTCAGGCCGTACGGCTTGATCCATTGCTGCCAGTCCTTTTCTACGGCTTTCCAGAGGGCTTTCGACAGCTGGGCGATCCTCTGACTGTAAATCATGGCTTCTTTCAACGTGTAAGGTTGTTCTGCCAATTCCTCACCTTCTTTCTCAATGTTCGGATAGTTTATAGGTATTATATCAATAAAGTTTGAAAGAAAGAAGGTCCATTTGCACATTTCCAACGGGATACGCCCCAAGCATGATTTTCCTGTCTGGGACCAAAGATAACATGCTCCAAAAAGAATGAAAACCGTCCGCCGGAATGCCGGAGGACGGTTTGGTTTATTTTTTCTGTGTGGCGGCCACTGCGGATTCGAGCTCCGAGATGGAGGTCTGAATCTGCTCGATCCGCTTCTGGATCCGGTCACGGTTCGTTTCGGTCCCGCGGTTCCACTCGTCGATCGAGTCCATCAGCCCGTCTTTCATCTCAGGGAATCGGGCTTTTGCCTCGTCCGCGAGATGTTTGACGGAGTCCTTCAGTTCACTTGCTTTTTCTTTGACATCTTCCATTTTCAATTTCATGTCATCGGACGTGCTTTTCACCGACAGGCGGAGTTCCTTGCCCGACTGGGGAGCCGATAATAAAACTGCGGCTGCGCTCCCGACGGCGCCGACTGCGAGTCCGAGGAAAAATGAGGAAGCTTTCATGAGGGCACTCTCCCTTCTTTGCTGCTATTAAGTATTCCTTACCCTATTCTTATTAAAACATGGGCAAAAGAAGCGAGCAATTGAAACAAAACAAAAACCCGGCCGAAGGAGGCCGGGGAAAGATTATGCAGGTTCAATGGGATGGCGCTGTTTCGAACGAAGAACGCTTCGCGAGCTGCAGGACAATCGGGTAGATGATGAAGAAGGCGACGCCGTTCATCAAGATCGCCGGCAGGACGACCGACACGAAAAGGACGGTGAACGGGAAGTCTGCACCGAGCGCGAAGATCGCGACCGACAGGAAGACTGTCCCCGAAAGAAGCGTACCGAGCCCGGCCAGCACCGTCGCCGCAGGAAGCCTGCCGGCAAGTTTGCCGAGTGCAAGCACCGCCGCGAAGAAGACAAAGCCGGTGACGGTCTTGTCGATGACGTTCGGGATGAACCCGCCCGGGAATGTAGTGAACAAACCGGACAGGACCCCCGTCGCAAGCGACAGGACGAACACGCTCTTCACATCACGGAACAGCAGGATCCCGATGAACATCATCGTGAGCATGAAGTCTGGCTTCATGCCTCCGCTGAATCCGGGAATCACCATGTACAGGGCCGTTCCGATACCGATCAGCAGCGCCATCAATACGAGATTTTTTGTTTTCATTGCTCATCTCTCCTCAACTGGACTCATTTTTTAGCCGCCCCCTGCGTGCCCTCTTGGCCGCAGGCGGGATGCGTAGACCGATTTTACCGCGTTATCCGGTTTCTTTCAAGGTTTACTTCCCAAGCCGGGCCGCAATGTCGCCAGCGATTTCCTGCAGGCGTTCCGGCGGATAATCCTGTTCCTTCGTCTCCCACTTGAGTCCGAAGCCGTCCGTCTGGCGATCATAGCGGGGGATGAAGTGAAGATGGAAGTGGTAGACGCTCTGGCTTGCTGCCGACCCTGTATTGTTCAGGAGGTTCATGCCGGCCGGCTCAAACTCGGCCTTCAGTGCATTGGCGATCTTCGGTGCGACGGAAAACAGGTTCGCCGCCTCTTCTTCGCTGAATTCATAAATGTTCTCGCGGTGCACCTTCGGGATGAGGAGGACATGCCCCTTCGTCGTCGGCATGATGTCCATGAATGCCAGGACATTGTCGTCCTCATACACTTTCGCCGACGGAATCGTGCCATCGGCAATCTTGCAGAAAATACATTCAGTCATCGGTCAACAGCTCCTTTTTCATATCTTTCATTCAGTCTATCATATTTTCAGACAATGGAGGATGCCTGGTGAAACCATGGATACCAGGCGGTTTGAGTCGTCAGTCGAGGAAAGCTTCTCCAGAAAGTCCCCCCAATCCAAGCATGTCCGTAGACCATATAAATTAACTCTACGGTATTGTCCGGACGTTCGGAAACATGATGAGCAGTCACCCTTTGGACAAGGAGCAAAGAGACGTGTGTGTCGCAGTCCGTACAGGAAGATGGCAGGGACACCCACCTATTTCCTCGAGAACCGTTTGTTCAACACTTGCCTCAACGTTGTCGGACTGAACGGCGATGCATTATTTGAATAATAGATGAATTGGTCGTCACTATGCTTGATGCCGTGCCTCAGTGCGTTTTATGATTGTAGTTGGACTTATTCATGCTGGTTCATGCTGGTTTTCTAGACGACAATTTCCTTCCTATATTGTGATTTTAAAAAGCCAAGAAGCCATTTCGATATCAAGATTCCGTCAGTATTAGGGGTCTTATTACTCAAAATAAGGCACGGAGGTACGTGGAACGCTGTCCGGCTGTCTGCGCTTCGCCCTTGGGGACGGGAACGGCGTTACGGGCAGATGCAATAAATTTATATTTTCGGAAGTAGGGGAGAAAAATGATTGAATTAAGAAAAATTACCCACGATAATTTTGAGGCAGTGTTGAAGTTAAGCATAACAGACGAGCAGAAAAGAAATGTGGATTCCAGCATATATTGTTTAGCTAAAGCCTATGTGAAGATACTCAACGACGAAAAACCTCCTATGATCTTCGCTATATGCAACAATGATGAAGTCATAGGATATGTCGATATTGGATTTTTCGAACTGGCAGAAAGTGCATTTTTATGTGAAAAATATGGAGACAAATCTACTTATGGACTTAATCGCTTTATGATTGATAAAAAGCATCAAGGCAAAGGATTTGGCAAACAAGCAATGATGAAAGTTATTGATTACATAAAGTCGTTTCCACAAGGAAAAGCCGATGCAGTTTCTACATCATATTGGATGGTAAACGAAGCCGCCCGGAAGTTGTATGCGTCTGTCGGTTTCGTTGAAACCGGAGCGATATGGGACGGACAAACATTTGGTAATTGGAATGCAGAAAGAAAAGATATAGAGTATGCAGAAGTAGGAGCCAGACTCGGATTATCAAGCTAAAAAATGAATAGTGCATCGTACCAAACCAACTATATAAGAAACATTAATTCATTAAAAAATTTAACGCTTCAGACAATGGAAGGCCTTGCAGACCTGGTTGTTTTTGAATTGACTAATAATTATTTACTTTAACCGAAAATCAATGGTAAAGTCTTGGTGAAGAGGGTATCTACAAAAAATAAAGGCGAGGTGTTCGTGGAATGAGCAAATACGAAATTTCTCTGTCTTTCACTAAAAAAGACGCAGTTATTTTCGGAGGTTTATTTTTCCTTTTTTATGGCGCGTTCAATATCGCTTCGCTTTTCTTAAAAGATGTACTTACCCTAGTGTTTAAATAGCTCAAGACCACAAATATTCCGGGGCTTATTCAATGGCACTTTGCCAATAGATGCAACGGTCTTTCTTTATGGTTGGGAAAGCCCTTCGGTTCAAATAACCGGAGGGCTTTTTGCTGTGGGTGGATTGGGGACGTGTTTCTAATCCCTTACAGAACTAAGCAATTTCAAATGGACGGCCATGATGCCGTCGGAGTCTATCCGTTTGTTGGGGAACTCGGATCATCTTCCCAATCAATGTTCAGAAGAATGTTCATGAAAATACTTGAAAGGCTAGTCTGCAAATCCAGATCGCAAGTAATACCCAAATGAGTATAAAGAGAATGCCGACAAACCAATTTTGCGGTTTGCCCTTCTTTCTCATCTCTTCTGCCTGTTCTGTATGAAGTTCAATGATTTCAGGCGGTATGAGTTTTAAGGCGAAGGCGATGCCGAGAGGGACGATCATCAAATCATCCAAGTAACCCAAAACCGGAATGAAATCCGGAATCAAATCAATCGGGCTAAACGCATAGGCCACAACGCAAATGGCTACCACCTTTGCAAACCATGGCGTCCTGTCGTCTTTATAGGATAAATATAAAACGAATAGATTTTGCTTTAACTTTTTTGCTACACGTTTGAGTTTATCTAATAGATGTTCATCGTTCATTTCAGCAGCCCCCATTTACTCACATTCTAAATCACTAACTGGGAGTGTAGTGCCGCCGTACATGCAAAACAAAAAACGCTGAATATCTGTGCATTTTCTCTGTTGCAGTGCATGTGAACCGGCTCGTCAACGACAGAGCACTTCATAAAAAATAAGCCGCTCCAATATCAGCAATGTAGATGTACATCCAAAAACGAGCAGGGATTGATTTTACTGAATGATGAAAACTAACAGCATCAAACTGTTCTCGGGGAGTGAAATCATGAAAAAGCTGATATTGCCTTTATCCCTTTTTATTGCCCTCTTGGGCCTGTTTGTGGGGATTAAAAGTTCCCATGCCGATAAAGGAAGACAATATTATGAGCAGGCCGGGCAGATTTTGTGGGAAATCAACACGGAAGAAAAAGTCATTGCTTTAACTTTTGATGATGGCCCCCACAGAAAGTATACAGCGGAAATATTGGATATCCTGAAAGACCATCAGGCGAATGCGACATTCTTTGTAGTCGGGGCGCATGTTGAACAGAACCCGGATCTCGTGCTCAGAATGATCGACGAAGGACATGAAGTCGCCAATCACACATACACACACAACCGAAATATGGAGACCTCTGAATTGATTGCGGAAATCAGAAAAACCCATGAGGCCATCCAAGCGATCACCGGAGAACAGCCTAAATTATTCCGTCCTGTCGAAGGGTCATACACGGATGATCAAGTGGAGGCTGTGACTAAAGAGGGTTATAAATTAGTCATGTGGTCGTGGCACCTGGACACGTTGGATTGGAAGAATCCCGGCGTCAAGAAAATCGTAAGCACGGTCACGAACGGGGCAAGAGAAGGAAATGTGGTGCTTTTTCATGATGGCGGAGGAAATCGACAACAAACAGTGGAGGCACTGAAGAAAATCTTGCCGGAGTTCGAGCAGAAAGGCTATCGGTTTGTGACCATTTCAGAACTCATGGAGATAAAAGAAAATAATCAACAGGAAAGGCAAAGGGAATTCGACATTCCAAAATAGAATTAGAAAGGAACTTCAGCAGAAGCAGTTGGATGGCATTGGATGAGTAAACCGGATCAACACCGAGAGTGTGTTGATCCGGCATCCTTCTATAATGATTCGTTCACCAATACGAGATCAAATGTGTGGGGAGGACGTAAAACTGTAAAGTAATAGTCTTCTACCGGATCCCAGCGCTGATGCCATTCGATATCCTCGGTTCCTTCCCGGAGATTATGCCGCTCATACCGAACATCGGGTGAAGCAGCCACCAGAACTGTAAGATGAACCAGATCGTTTAGCCACTGTGAGCTGTAGATCCCATCGAGAATGATGATGTCCGATGGTTCTTTGATGATTAGCCCCGTTGCCGGATCGTTCGTCGTCGAATGATAATATGGAAGATATGCTGCCTGTTCCCCTGAACGTAAAGGGGACAACACTTCATTGCGAATCCGTTCCCACTCGATGCATAACCGGCATCTCTCTTCGAGTGAATAACTGTCCCACTCTTTATCCGGAATGCTGATGTTGAAAAAATCATCGCAAGGAATGACTGTAGATTTAATGGATGAAGAAACTTCTGTTGCCAATGACGACTTCCCGGCGCCGCTTCCGCCATCTAAAGAAACGATCAATGGACCTTGATGGTCCTTCAGGCGTTGATGAATCGCAGAAACGATGGCATTCACATGATGTGAGAAATAGTTGCCTTTCATGAGCGATGCCTCCCTTCTAAGTGTGTTGTGGAAAAGATGCAATAATTGAACTTTATCACATTGAACGTTCACATGGTGGCGTCCCTGGTTTTGATGGGGCGCTATTTTGCGTGAAAGCTGCCGATTAATAGGATAGCGGCTAATTTTGTTTCCTTTTTAGCACGACTGTATTAAAATAGATATGAGAAGTGCCTGTACCGAGATCGAAAGTAGAGCCATTAAAATGAATCACCATGAACAGCTAGGAGGAGTACCATGAGTCAAGTTTTCGTGAAAAGTGAGTTTGCACCGCTGAAGCGGGTGGTGCTGGCCCGGTCTGAATTTGCCTTTCCATCCGATGATGACTTCGGTGAAGATGAGTTCCTGACTGAGGAAACGAGAGAACTGTATATGGGGAAAGATGTCCAGGGGAAAAACTATAAAGAGGTCTTTCCGGAACGACAGGAAAAATGGGAAAATGAAAGGGAAAACCTCAAGAAGGTGCTTGAGAAATATGGTGTGGATGTCCTGCATCCAAGGCTGCTGACGGATTACGAAAAGGAAATGGGAAAGGAAGACGGTTACAGCAACTTCTTTGTGAGAGACCCCTTTTTCACAGTCGGCCCGTTCCTGATCGAAGGTTCCCTCAGATTCCGCCACCGCCGGAACGAAATCCAGCCGGTCCGAAAACTGCTTGCTTCAGAATCCAACGAACATGATTGTCTGTACGTCTCTATTCCAACTCCTGATCTTTCTGCGGGACCTGACTCGGAAGATGGTCCGTTTTTGGAGGGTGGGGATGTGCTGGTCCTCGGCAAAACGATTTTCGTGGGCAGGTCCGGACTTGCATCCAATGTGAATGGGGTTCATTGGTTGAAAAACTTGGTGCGCAACTACGGTTATGAGGTTGTGGAGGTTCCCCTTCACGAAACGATCCTCCATCTGGACTGTGCCATCAGCCTGGTCAGGGAAGGCCTCATGATTGTCTGCGAGGACGCACTGTTGCAAGGGATTCCAAAACAGCTTGAGGACTGGGACAAAATATACGTTTCCCTGGATGATGCATCGAGACTGGCGACAAACGGCCTTCCCATCAATGAAGAAGTCTATATCACAGACCCGGCATTCAAATTTATCGGGGCCCAGCTGGAAGAAAGGGGAATCCGCGTGGAGTATGTAGACTTTGAAATCTCCAGAAGCTTCGGCGGATCCTTCAGATGCAGCACGCAGCCGCTGTTGAGAAATAGCTGACAAGCTTCATCCAACTTGAATGTGGCAGGAGGGCAGCGCGGGCTGTCCTTTTTTGAGTTGCCATGGAATGCAGTCGCAACACCCATTCACACTCTAACTGTGTTCCCGGTAAGCCTGAAGACCAAATAAAACATGGCGTTGATGCATAAACATTTAGACAAGCCCAAACCAAGCCTTCACCGTGCTTCTCACCTAAGTTCAGAAAACAGAGTGCGGGCAGTCCGGGCAAAAAGAGGTCCGATTTGTTAAAATGGAGGGAAGAATGGGGTGTGAACATGAACGTATTGGAAGTAGACCATATCACCGGCGGCTACACACGCAAGCCGGTTCTCCACAACCTGTCGTTCCAGGTCGCGCCGGGCGAGCTTGTCGGCCTGATCGGACTGAACGGTGCAGGGAAGAGTACGACGATCAAGCATATCATCGGCCTCATGGAGCCGATCGAGGGGACGGTGCGCATCAACGGAACGACCTTCCATGAGGACCCGGACAAGTACCGGAGTGCGTTCTCGTATATCCCGGAGACGCCGGTGCTGTACGATGAGCTGACGCTCCGCGAGCATCTCGAGCTGACCGCAATGGCGTACGGACTGCCGAGCGATGTATTCGAGGCGAGGTCCGCTGCGCTTCTTCGCGAATTCCGGATGGAAAAGCGCCTGCGCTGGTTTCCGTCGCATTTCTCGAAAGGGATGCGCCAGAAGGTGATGATCATGTGTGCATTCCTCGTGAATCCATCGCTGTACATCATCGACGAGCCGTTCGTCGGCCTCGATCCGCTGGGCATCCGTTCGCTGCTCGAGCAGATGAGCGAGAAGAAAGCGGAAGGCGCGTCGGTGCTCATGTCGACGCATATTCTGGCGACGGCCGAGAAGTACTGTGACCGGATCCTCCTCCTGCATGAGGGGCGTCTTCGGGCTTCCGGGACGATGGACGACCTGCGCAGGCAGTTCGGCATGCCGGGCGCCTCGCTGGACGATCTGTACATCCGGATGGCGGAGGAGCCGGACGATGGGCAGCCTGCGTGATGTGTGGCGCAGCCGCTTCACCCGATACATGGAGGAGCTGCAGCGCTACATGAAATTCATCTTCACCGGGCATCTCGCCATTGTCCTCGTCTTTCTGCTCGGGGCGGGCGGCTATGCATACAGCAACTGGCTGAAGGAAGTGCCCGCCGGGTTCCCGGCCGCGCCGCTCGCAGGCATCCTGCTCGGCATCATCCTCGCCTACGCGCCGCCGGTCACCTTGCTGAAGGAAGCGGACGCCGTGTTCTTCCTTCCGATGGAGCGCCAGCTCGGCACCTACATGCAGGGGGCGCTCAAATGGACGATCGCGTCGGGGATATTCATGCCGGTTGCGGTGTTTGTCGTGTTCATCCCGCTGTTGAATACGGTGTATGGCCTGAAGGGGCTGGCGCTGCTGGCGATCGTGATCGGGGTGGCGGCCCTGCATCTGTGGAACGTGCGGACCGAGTTCGCCCACCGCTGGTCGGACCAGGGCGAAGGCGTTTGGGGAGACCGGATCATCCGGTTCATCCTGTCGGCCGCCCCGGTCACGGCCGCCCTCTACGGGAAATGGTGGCTGGGCGTCCTGCTGCTCGTGCCCGCCGTCGTGTACGGGGTGCTGAAGCAGCGGTCGATGAACGGCGTGCCGTTCCCGTTCCTGCACTTCATCGAACTGGAAAACGGGCGCATGACCCGCTTCTACCGATTCGCCAACCAATTCACCGACGTCCCGCATCTCCGCGGTGCCGTCCGGAGAAGAGGCTGGCTCGACTGGCTGTATGGCCGGATCCCGTATAGCCGGAAAGGCGCGGCGCGTTATCTGGCCGCCCGGACATTCATCCGGACCGATGATCTGTTCAACCTGTGGGTGCGGCTGACCGTCCTGTCGGTCCTCGGAGCGGCGTTCATCCCGATTCCCGTCGCATCGGGAATATTCAGCGCCGCACTCGCATTCGCCTGCGCCTACCAGCTCCGCGACGCGCTCGCCGGCTCCCCGGAATTCCGGATGGACCGCCTGTATCCGCTGCCGGCCGGCGCCAAAGCCGCAGCCGCGCGCGGAACCGTCCGCCGTGCCCAGGCCGTCCAGGCCGTCCTTGTCATCGTGGCGGCATCGTTCCAGTTTGGGTTCGGATTTGTTCCGATCCTGCTCGGACTGACGGTGTACGCGGTGTCGGAGCTGACGATGCGGTTTACGGGGGAATGAACGAAAGTGATGCGCAGCCTGGGTGGCTGCGCATCACTTTTTGGTCTTATCGGATCAACAGTCCGCTGTGATAGGAGGCAGGGACCTGCTGAGGGGGACTCAGTTCATTCGGGAGGTGAACTTGCGCCACTCGTCCTCCGACACGAAAAGATGCTGAGGACTCATGTGCCTCAGTTTTTTTCATGGCCAACAATTACCCCTTTTATTTCGGAGTTTGGGATTAGTCCGAAATATCTGCTGTCATATCCCCGCCACCAGTGATCAACCAATACAAACACGGTATGGTCTTTTACAACAACCGGCTCCATACTGGTCTGAAAGTATTCTTTCATTGCTGCGGAATCATAATTTTCCTTCGGTGTTTTCTCAAAGTATTCTTTTTCCCCATCACCGCGAACGCTTGCTGTTCCATAGAATGTATCCAGCTTCCGGCTATCAATAAACACCTGTCCCTTTTTTATCTCAATCGTTTCCCCGGGCAGCCCTACGACTCTTCCGATGTGTTCACCCTGATTATGCTCATAGTAAATAATATCGCCCCTCTCGAGAGGTTCAACATTCTTTGAGACTACAAGTTTTCCGTGGACATCAGTATCGAGATCATGATTCCCCCGATCCATCGAGTCAACTAACCATTCAATTGAAAAGGTGCTGTCATCTTGGCTGACCTCTTGGAGTGATTCCTCGGTTTTCAGATCTGTCATCGCTTCAGGTTCATCCTCGATCCCGCTGCACGCCGACAAAACCAAACTTAAAGAAATGGTCAAAGCAAAGATTCTCTTTATTCTGCTCCCTCCTTCTAAAATGCATTTAGTCAATGTATTAGACGCTTCGGAATCATATCCTTTTAATGAAAAATGGTATTTCCAGTCGAAAAGAAAAAGACGCTTCCAAAGCACTTGGGAAGCGTCCGTTTGTAAGTCAAGAAATCTTTTTCATTTCCCCCTCAACCGGTCCGTGTTCGCAAAGCCGATGTCCGTGTCGACGCTGCCGTTCACGGTTTCCCGTTCAAAGTCCTCGCCGTCGAGCCAGCGCCCGAAGTCGAAGGCGACCGGGCCGGTGTCGCCGCCGAGGGCAAACCAGGCGGTAAGGGTGTCGGGGAAGTAAGCGGACGTATGGATCGTGCCGGCCCAGCTTTTATAGTTGTCGGCGAAGACGCCGCGGCCGCGGTCGTTCAGGAGGTGCCAGGCTGCCTGTGCGTCCGACAGAGCGGCCGGTTCGGATTCCATCGCTTCGAGCCGTTCGACCGAGTCCTTCAGGTAGTTCCGGTTCTCGCCGGTCTGCACTTCGAAATGATTCGAGCAGTAAGGGGATTGCCTGACGGTGACGCCTCTCGGCCCTGCTTCGACGAGCGCCCGGCTGCCGCCTTTGTCGAGCAGATTGTAGCTGAACGAGCCGCGGTGGGGGAGTTCGTGCAGGAGCCGCACCGCGTCGTCCACATCCGTACACGCCTCCAGCAGGATGCGGCCGACCATCCAGCAGACGAACCCGTCGCCGGGCTTTTTCCGGTTGGTGAAGTTGTACGCCATCGCCAGGCCGCTTTCGTTCAGTCCGTCCATCCGGCCGGTGATCCGCTGGGCAGGGCCGATGACCGCCTGTCCGCCGTCCGAAGGCTGAAAGACAGTGTAAAGCCCTTCATACGTATTCGGATGGAAATCATAGTTGCGGGCGATGAACCGATCGCCCGTGATGGTCGAGCAGCCGGCCCTTGGGATCTCTGACCGGTATCCGCCGAAGTCGCGCAGCACTTCTTCCATCGGGAACCCGAGTGCATCCCGGAGGCCGCGGAGCTCTTCCCAGACACCCGGGGCAAACGTCCGGAAGACTGTTTCCGCTTCACCGGCGTCGATCCTGAAACGAGGCTTCCGGATCCTCCATGAACTCTGCCGGTTGTGAAGGGTCAATGAATCGCGAAGCCGCCCTCCTTGGAGAGCGCCGAAGTCATAATGGGTGCCGCGGAACTGGACGATGTCACTGTGAATCTCTTTCATGATTAGTCAGTCCTTTTGTCATCAGACGTTCATTTCCTATATTGCCGCTGACTGTTCATCGGGTCAACCCATGGACCCTTTTACCTAAATCGGGGTTTAATGCGGATAGAATTCATGCTATTCTGAATGTTGAAGGGGTGAAGGGATGCTCAAGGAATTAGGATCTGCCGTGGTCATCTGGTTGATCGCGTTCGGTTTTCTGTTGCTGATCGTCCTCCTGCCGACGGATGTGGTGTTCGTCGAGGGGAATGTCTTCCTGAGGTTCGAGGGGGTTACGTATGAATACAGCCCGGAAGCGCATCTGGCGAATATACGTGAATTCTTTTCACTGCTTGCGGGTCATCCCGGGGTCGGGGGACTGGATGGCGGCCCGTCTTCATTTGAAATCGCCGAACGGTTCGGCCGGAGTCTGGCGCTGATCGTGCCGGCTGCCCTCATCGCCATGATTGTCGGGATGGCAAAAGGAATCCTGGATTTCCTCTACAAAGAGAGAAAAGGAGGAGCGGCGAGCCGTTGGGTGACATTCGGTTTTCTATCCGTGCCGGATATCGTGATCATCGTGTTTGTCCAGATCGGTCTTTTGACGGCCATCTCCAAAGGATGGATTCCTCATATCGAACTGTATGGCCATGAATCCCCGGCACAGACGCTCCTGAATATCTTGTTCCTCTCGGTCTATCCGACCGTTTTCATTGCAAACGCCACCTACAGGACACTGCGTGACCAGGAGCGCATGGATTATGTTCGGACGGCCCGCTCAAAAGGGACCAACCCGTTTAGGGTGTTGTATGTACATATGCTGAAGAACGGGATCATACCGATTTTGGCACAGGCGGACATGATGATTCTCTATATCCTGTCCAATCTGCTCATCATCGAGGTGTTCACGAATTACAGGGGGGCCGCACTTTATTTATATGAGGCGCTCGGCGATCCGACGAAATTCTCGTTCGGGACGCTTGTCACCGGCAATACGTTTGCCATCGCAGGCTATTTGTTTTACTTCACGTTGCTGATCCTGGCGATCAAGGTGATCTCCGGCCTGGCGAAATATTGGCTGGACGTCCGCGGCAGGGAGGGGATCCTTTGAATAATAAAACATTGGTGATCGGCCTGTTCATGACCGGCCTGATCCTGATCATGGCCCTGTTCGGCCCCCATTTTCCGGGTGTTGACGCGGACCTTGAACAAACGATCGTGCTCAAGACCGGCGAGGGGAAGCTGTTTCCGCCTCCGTACGAACCATCCGGGGATTTCCTCATCGGTTCTGACCGGAAGGGTGTGGACCTGTTATCCAGAATTGTGATCGGGACGAGGGAAACACTCCTGACGATTGCGGGAATTGTGCTCGTCCGGACAATTGTCTCATTGAGCCTGGGCATCGCTTCGTTTTATACCCGTGCGGGGGCCGTGCTCCTGAGAATATGGGAGGCCGTTTTTTCGTTCATGCCGACCATCATTTTTGTGGTTCTGCTGCTGGCAATCCCGCCGATCATGTTTTCTCCGCATCGCCTTGTCCTTTCTGCGCTGATCATCGCATTGGCCGAGACCGGCAGGCTTGCAGAATACATCAGGAGCAAGATGGTTGAACTCAGCAATGAAACCTACATGGAGGCGGCGGTGGCCAACGGCGGAAGCATCCCGGGGATGTTCCGGAGATATTACAGTCCGATGATCGGCCGGGAACTCACCGGGATTGCTGCCCGCGAAGCGGGGCGGGTGATGTTCCTGCTTGCCCAGCTTGCCGTGATCGGCGTGTTCATCAACCAGGCATTCATGTCACAAGAAACACGGGGAACGTTTGCGGCGGTGGAGACGTCGGATGCCTGGCCGGTGCTCCTGCTCGATCTGCAGAAAGATCTGAGGGTGGCCCAATGGATCCCGATTTCTGCCATGGCATTCATCACCTTCAGCATCATCGGTTTTCAGCTGCTCGCCGATGGATTGGAAAAGAGGCGGGCGGACCGGATAGCAAACCGGGCATGAAAAATCCCCGGGCCAGTGGAGGCCCGGGGATTTCTTTGCGTTGTTTTATTCGGAGACTTCTTCTTGGTAACCGGTCGCTGCGGCACCGAGTGCTTTTGCCGCGATGAGCAGGGAGCGCTCATCGATGTCAAAGCGCGGGTGGTGGTGCGGGTACGGGTCTTCCGGCATCGCGCCGGTGAAGAAGAAGGTGCCCGGCACCTTTTCGAGGTAGTAGGCGAAGTCTTCGCCGCCCATATGCGGAGCGGTTTCTTTCGCTTCCACGCCAGGCAGTTCCTCTTCGATGATCCGCTTCATGAATTCTGTTTCGGCTTCGTGGTTCACGACCGCCGGATAGCCCCGGACGTAGTCGAGTTCGATTTCACAGTCGTTGGCGATCGCCGTACCTTCGACGACCCGGCCGATTTCCTTTTCCATCAGGTCACGGATTTCCGGCTTGAAAGTGCGGACGGTACCGGCCAGATAGGCGGAGTCGGCGATGACATTGAAGGCATTTTCCGCGACGAATGAACCGACGCTCAGGACGGCGGATTCGACCGGATCCACACGGCGGGAGACGAGCTGCTGGAGATTCGTAACGAGCTGGGCGCCGATCACGACAGCATCTTTCGTCTGGTGAGGGCTTGCTCCGTGGCCGCCGCGGCCTTGGACTTTAATCTCAAACCGGTCGGCTGCAGCCATGACCGGACCCGTCCGGTATTCAATCGTGCCGACGGCATTGAGAGACCAGAGGTGTGTACCGAAGATGGCATCGACGCCGTCAAGGCAGCCATCCTCGACCATCGAAATTGCTCCGCCGGGTGCGTATTCTTCCGCGTGCTGGTGGATGAGTACGTATTCACCGGTGAGTTCATCGCGGAGTTCATGGAGGGCCTTGCCGAGCGTCAGGAGTGTCGCCGTATGTCCGTCATGTCCGCATGCATGCATGACACCCGGTACGGTCGACTTGTACTCGACGTCTTTTTGGTCGTCGATCGGGAGGGCATCGAAATCGGCACGGAGAGCAACCGTCTTGCCCGGATGTGCCCCCTTGATGCGGGCCACGACGCCATTGCCGCCGACATTGCCGCGGACCTCGACGCCGAGTTCCTTGTAAAAGTCCTGGATGTAACGGGCCGTCTTCTCTTCCTTGAATGACAGTTCCGGATGCATGTGCAGATGGCGGCGGATCTGGATCATGTCGTCATTTGCGGCCTCCAGCTTCGCGAAAAGCTTTTCTTTGATGGCGACCTGCGGATTCCCGAGCGTTTGTTCCGTCATATAAAATCCCTCCGGTTAGCGAAATAGTTTGAATGTTGATTATTATATCAATGTCTGAATGCCGGGGCAATGGGAACTTTCAGGAATCTCCGTTTGCGTTCGGCGCCAGCGGGAATAGGTACAGACAGCACGCAGATGAAGGAGGAATCAGCATGAAGAAGAACATCGGCACGGTCAACTCCATGGTCCGCATCACCGGCGGCCTGACGCTTCTGGCTTATTCCATCGCCAAGATGTCAAAAGAAAAGCCATCCGGCACCCAGCTTCTTGTAAGCATGATGGGCGCCCAGAAAGTCGCGGAGGGCATCATCCATTACTGCCCGCTCATTGATGCATTCGATCTGGAAAACACTAAAATCGCCCAGTGATTGAAGAAAGGCCCGTGCAACCGGTGAGCTAGACTCCCGGTCCGGGCTTTTTTGGTGAATCGGTCTCTTAGAAGAGGGAATCGGACTCTTGGCAAGCGGAATCGGTCTGCTCGGTGAGAGATTCGAACTACTCGTGAAGAGAATCGGCCTGCTCGTGGGTGGATTCGATCAACTCGCGGGAGGAATCGGTCTGCTCAAGCGGCCGAAAAGCTGGATAACTAAAAACCGCCCCCATCAAATACGGGGGCGGCACAGTCATGCTTGATTCTCTTCCTCGCCGGCTTTCTCGGTCGTGTACTCCGTGACATACGAAGCGCTCGTGAAGATATGCTGCACCTTCTCGGCGGGCAGGGTTTCGCGCTGTTTGGCATGGGCCTGCTCAAACGCCTTCGAGCCTTTCCACAATTCATAATGGTCCTTGCTGTCCCATGCGGTGAGCACGCGGTAGGTGTCCGACTTCACCGGCCGCAGCAGCCGGTAAGTCAGGAAACCGGGCACGCCGTCCATCATCTTCGCCCGGTTTTCAAACCGGTGCTCGAAGATCGGGCGTCCCTCATCGGTCACCGGGATGTTGTTGATCACATAATAGCCGTGTTTGGCAAGCGGGCCGGCGCTCCCGATCACTTCGTAGCGTTTCGGTGTCTGGAACAGCGTCTTGCCTTCCGTTTCATGCATGAGGAGCGCGTTCCCGGCTCCGTACAGCAGGACCATGTCCTCGCCGCCGTGCTTGTTTTTAATCGTTTCCATAAAGTCCGGCGTACCGGTTGTCGTGTAGAAATTCATCTTCCAAGACCTCCCTGATCAAGCGTTTGCTTAGTTCCTTTTTCCCCGTCCGCCTGCCGATTCAAACAACTGTGTCCGAAAGATGGCGGCATCGAGGTCAATTCTATGACATTTCGCCCGCCGCTCTATACAATAAATGACGGGACACTTATATTTAAAACGGATTATATCGGGAAAGCAGGGATCAATGCCAATGGGAACATTCAATGACACACTGATCCGGGCGGCGCGCGGGGAGAAAATCGATCACACGCCGGTCTGGTACATGCGGCAGGCGGGCCGTTCGCAGCCGGAATACCGCAAGCTGAAGGAAAAGTACTCGCTTGAGGAAATCACTCACCAGCCGGAGCTCTGCGCGTATGTGACGAAGCTGCCGGTCGACCAGTACAACGTCGATGCGGCGATCCTCTATAAGGACATCGTCACGCCGCTCGCAGGGATCGGCGTCGACGTGAAGATCAAATCGGGCGTCGGGCCGGTCATCTCCAATCCGATCCGCTCGCGTGCCGACGTCGACAAGCTCGGCGAGTTCCATGCGGAAGACCAGGTGCCGTATGTGCTGGAGACGATCCGCATCCTCACGAAGGAACAGCTGGACGTCCCGCTCATCGGATTCGCAGGCGCACCGTTTACGCTTGCGAGCTACATGATCGAAGGCGGCCCGTCGCGCAGCTACAACCTGACCAAGTCGTTCATGGTGTCCGAGCCGGAAGCTTGGCATGCGCTCATGAACAAGCTCGCGGACATGGACATCGCGTATGTGAAAGCACAGGTGGCGGCCGGTGCCAAGGCGATCCAGCTGTTTGATTCATGGGTCGGGGCGCTGAATGTTGCGGATTACCGGAAGTTTATCAAGCCGGTCATGACCCGCATCTTCAACGAACTGAAAGAGACGGGCGTTCCGCTCATCACGTTCGGCGTCGGTGCAAGCCACCTCGCCAATGAATGGAACGATCTCCCGGTCGACGTCGTCGGACTCGACTGGCGCCTGCCGATCAAGGAAGCGGGAGAGCGGGGCATCAAGAAGCCGGTCATGGGCAACCTCGATCCGTCGCTGCTCCTCGCCGACTGGCCGATCATCGAAGCCCGTGCAAAGGAAATCATCGAGCAGGGCGTCGAGCACGGCTCGCATATCTTCAACCTCGGCCACGGCGTCTTCCCGGACGTCCAGCCGGCCACGCTGAAGAAACTCACCGAACTCGTCCATACGTACTCAGCCGAACTTCGTAAATAATTCTACCAACCGGAAGGTGAACAGAATGACGAAAAAGACAATGGGCCTCCTCGTCATGGCGTACGGGACCCCGTATAAAGAAGAAGACATCGAACCTTACTACACGCACATCCGCCACGGCCGCAAGCCGGCGCCGGAGCAGCTCGAAGACCTGAAGAACCGCTACGAGGCGATCGGCGGCATCTCCCCTCTCGCGCGCACGACAGACGAGCAGGCAGAGGCACTCGGGAAGCGCCTCAACGAAATCCAGGATGACATCGAGTTCAAGGTGTATGTCGGACTCAAGCACATCCACCCGTTCATCGAGGACACCGTCGAGAAGATGCACGAAGACGGCATCACGGAAGCCGTGACGATCGTCCTCGCGCCGCACTACTCGACCTTCTCGGTGAAATCGTACAACACCCGTGCCGAAGAAAAAGCGGCCGAGCTCGGCAACATGACGATCCAGTCGGTTCACGACTTCTACCGTCAGCCGAAATTCATCCAGTACTGGGCGGACAAGATCAAGGAAACATACGCATCCATGCCGGAAGAGGAGCGTGCCGAAGCCTGCCTCGTCGTCTCCGCGCACTCGCTGCCGGAGAAGATCAAGGAACTCGGCGACCCGTACCCGGATCAGCTCAATGAAACGGCGAAGCTTGTTGCGGATGCAGCCGGCGTCGAAACGTATGCGGTCGGCTGGCAGTCCGAAGGCAACACGCCGGACCCTTGGCTCGGACCGGACGTCCAGGACCTTACGCGTGACCTGTACAACGAACACGGCTACAAAGCGTTCGTCTACACGCCGCTCGGCTTCGTCGCCGAACACCTTGAAGTGCTGTATGACAACGACTATGAATGCAAAGTCGTCTGCGACGACATCGGCGCCGCGTACTACCGCCCGGCCATGCCGAACACCGACCCGCTCTTCATCGACGCGATGGCGGATGCGGTGATGGACGTTGTGAATCCATAATTGACGGAACCAGGAGCAGGGGAATCGACCCGCTCCTGGTTTTTGTATGGTAACTTTAGTTGATTTAAATATATATTATTTTTATTCTGTTCCAAATAGTGTAATATAAGGAGTATGAATACTTGGCGCGGGAGGAAAAGTATGAGTTATTTGAAATCCAGGATTACGAATTACTTGTCAATGCTGTTCGGAATAGCTTTCATTTTCTCGTGGGCTCCTTTCTTAATTGAGAGACCAACTTTTCTATCTGGTATTTGCTTAGCGTTACTAGGTTTTTTAGTAGGTGAGTTTATCTACTATCTTTTGACAAGAAGAAAGGAATTAGCCACAGACTGAAAAGGAAAAAAGAGTATGGATAGCTGATGGCTTTCATACACTTTTCAAATTAATGACGGACCCTTTGCTCGGACCGGACGTCCGGGACCTGACTCGCGACCTTTACAACAAACACGTTTACAAATCATTCGTCTACACGCCGCTCGGTTTCATCGCTGAACACCTCGAAGTGCTGTATGACAACGACTATGAATGCAAAGTCGTCTGCGACGACATCGGCGCCGCGTACTACCGCCCGGCCATGCCGAACACCGACCCGCTCTTCATCGACGCGATGGCGGATGCGGTGATGGACGTTGTGAATCCATAATTGACGGAACCAGGAGCAGGGGAATCGACCCGCTCCTGGTTTTTTATTGATCGGAGAAAAGAGAAGAGGAGGGCGGTGTGCCCGATGGGCCGAACTCTCCTCACTCAAGGCCGAACTCTCCTCACTCGAGTCGAAACTCTCCTCACTCAAGGCCAAACTCCCCTCACTCGCTGATTCGAATGCAAAATCCCGTCCTGCAAAGGCTGGAACCGGGCGGCATTATTCATTCCATAGAGTGGTATCCGGAATGAGTCGTCCGGATACGGTCTTGGGCTGGTGCAACAGAGACTGACAGTGGCGCGCTCCTGAAGGAATTCCGATTAAAGAAGAGAAGTAAGCTGATAGTAGATAGTGACATCTAAAACAAGGGAAGGCGCCAAGGTATCATAGAATCAATCATGGGGGTCCTGCTGGGTCATCTGGGCCTGTTTTACCCGACGCTGATTGCAGCTGCCGCCTGTTTCATCGTCTCTCTGATCAAGCGGTCATGGAAGTGGATGCTTGCGAGCACCATCCTGATCTATCCCGACACTTGGTATCTCGGTGCCATGCCGCCTTTCTTCTGGGCCGGCTACACCCCCTCATCCCGCTTGCCCTGACAATCTGGCTGTTCCTGCTCACTCGGAAGGAAAGAGGAGAAGTGGAAGGCTGACTGATATTCAATAGTGAATTGCCGCCCTGCTGTGGATCAGCAGGGCGGCATTATTTTGAATGAAGTCAGGCCTCTCGGATGTTAATCTCCCGCAATCAAAACCCGAATGTCCCCCTCAGTGCCGATGCATACGTCTGGCTGACCGGCAGCTCCTCGCCGTCGGTCGTCTCGACAAGGAGATTCCCGGTGAAGTCTTTGCGGATGCGCGTGATGGCGTCGGTGTTGACGAGATAAGACCGGTGGATCCGGTGGAAGCTCTCCGGCAGCACGGCTTCCAGCTGCTTCAGCGTCTGGGTCGTGCAATAGGCTTCGCCGTCCGAGTAAAACCAGGTCTTTTTGTCGGCGCTTTCGATATGCGTGATCTTGCCGACAGGGACGGGGACCCACTCGTCGTCCTGCCGTCCGGTGAGGAAGCGGACCGGATCTTCCCCTGGCGGCCGCCAGCCCGGCGGGAGGAGGACGACGACCGCGCCGGGTTCTTCGCCGATTTCGACCGGATAGCCGATCCCGTAATAGGGCGGGGTCTCGTCACTGCCGTCGAGATAGGCCTCCGTCCGCTTTCTTGACTTCAGCACCCTGTGGGCGATGCTGCCGGGTTCGACCGGGGCACCCGCCGCGAGCGGGATCTGATGCCCCTTCCCGTTGAAATGAACATACTTGCCGCCCGCCGCGACGGCGAGCGCCGCCTCCTCCGGAATCCATTCCCCCATCATGCGCGTGAACTGTTCCAGTACCACATTTGTCATCCCGTCTCCTCCATTCATCGGATTTTCCCCCGACTTCATCTTCCGTTTCCCCCTTTTTGTCAGAAAGCACAGACAAGATCGATTAATCTGTTATATAGTAATCTACAACAACAACCGCTGTTGTGGAACAGTCTGAAAGGACTATTTTTCACGGCAGCCATCAAAATTCCAGAAAGGTGTGGCGGATATGACGACGAAACAAGTGGAAATCCAACAAATTGAGGCAGGCTGGGAAGAGGAACGCTGGAACGGAATCGAACGCCCGTATACAGCGGAGGATGTTTACAAGCTGCGCGGCTCGGTCCGGATCGAGCACACGCTGGCACGCCGCGGGTCGGAGCGTCTCTGGAGGTCACTCCATGAAGAGCCGTTCATCAACTCGCTCGGCGCGCTCACAGGGAATCAGGCGATGCAGCAGGTGAAGGCCGGACTGAAGGCGATCTATCTGAGCGGCTGGCAGGTGGCGGCGGATGCGAACGTCGCCGGACAGATGTATCCGGACCAAAGCCTGTATCCGGTGAACAGCGTGCCGCAGGTCGTCAAGCGGATCAACCAGGCACTCCAGCGCGCAGACCAGATCGACCGGGCGGAAGGCCGCGAATGCTTCGACTGGTTCGCACCGATCGTCGCCGACGCAGAAGCCGGATTCGGCGGTCCGCTGAACGTATTCGAACTGATGAAGTCGATGATCGAAGCCGGTGCGGCGGGCGTCCACTTCGAAGACCAGCTCGCATCCGAAAAGAAATGCGGACACCTCGGCGGGAAGGTCCTTCTCCCGACACAGAATGCAGTGCGCAACCTGGTCGCGGCACGACTGGCGGCAGATGTCCTCGGTGTACCGACGATCATCATCGCCCGCACCGACGCCGATGCGGCGGATCTGATCACGAGCGACGTCGACCCGGCGGACCATGAGTTCATCACGGGTGAGCGGACGCCGGAAGGTTTCTACCGCACACGTGCCGGCATTGACCAGGCGATCGCCCGGGGTCTCGCCTATGCGCCGTATGCCGACCTCGTCTGGTGCGAAACGTCCCACCCGTCGCTGGAGGAGGCAAAGCAGTTCGCGGATGCGATCCATGCAAAATTCCCGGGCAAGATGCTTGCCTACAACTGCTCGCCGTCGTTCAACTGGCAGGCGAACCTCGACCAGGAGACGATCGCCGAATACCAGCGCGAACTCGGCAAGATGGGCTACAAGTTCCAGTTCGTCACGCTCGCCGGCTTCCACGCGCTCAACCACGGCATGTTCGAGCTGGCCCATGCCTATAAAGATGAAGGGATGGCCGCATACTCCCGCCTCCAGCAGGCTGAATTCGCCAGTGAGGAGAAGGGCTACACGGCGACCCGCCACCAGCGCGAAGTCGGCACGGGCTACTTCGACGAAGTGGCACAGGTCATCTCAGGCGGAACTTCGTCCACGACCGCAATGAAAGGGTCGACGGAAACGGCACAGTTTGTGTGAGGGAAGGAGCGGATCGAGATGACGAACAAAACAACAGAATTTCGGACGATCACCATTTCGGGCGGCAAGACGCCGTCCTCATCGGAAATCTTGACGCCGGATGCACTCGGCTTCCTCGGCGAACTGCATGAACGGTTCAACGGGCGGCGGCTCGAGCTGCTCGGGAAGAGGCAGGAGCGGCAGGCCCGGTTCGACGCCGGCGAACAGCCGGATTTCCTTCCCGAGACCGAACAGATCAGGAAAAGCGAGTGGACGGTCACACCAATACCGGACGACCTGAAAGACCGCAGGACGGAGATCACCGGCCCGGTCGAACGCAAGATGGTCATCAATGCGCTCAACTCCGGTGCGAAAGCCTTCATGGCCTGTTTTGAAGACGCGACGAGCCCGACGTGGGGGAACATGGTCGAAGGGCAGAAGAATCTGTTCGACGCCGTCCGCCGGACGATCTCCTACACGAGGGAATCCGACGGAAAAGAATATAAGCTGAATGAAAAACCGGCCGTGCTCATCGTGCGGCCGAGGGGGTGGCACCTCGACGAATGCCACGTGATGGTGGACGGCGAGCCGATGTCCGGCGGGCTGTTCGACTTCGGTCTGTTCTTTTACCATAACGCGCAGGAACAGATCCGCCGCGGCACCGGTCCTTACTTCTACCTCCCGAAAGTCGAAAGCCATCTGGAGGCCCGCCTCTGGAACGATGTATTCGAGTACGCACAGGAGCGGCTTGGCATCCCGAACGGCACGATCCGGGCGACCGTCCTGATCGAAACGATCCTCGCGGCATTCGAGATGGATGAAATCCTCTATGAACTCCGCGACCATGCGGCCGGACTCAACTGCGGACGCTGGGACTACATCTTCAGCTACGTGAAGCGGTTCCGCAACCAGCCGGAAGTGCTCGTGCCCGACCGCAGCCAGGTGACGATGACCGCGCCGTTCATGCGGGCCTACACGCAGCTCTGTGTGAAGACGTGCCACCGCCGCGGCGCGATGGCGATCGGCGGCATGGCCGCCCAGATCCCGGTGAAAGGCGACGAGGAAGCGAATGCCGACGCATTCCGGAAAGTCGCGGAAGACAAGCGGCGCGAAGCGACCGACGGCCACGACGGCACGTGGGTCGCCCACCCGGGACTTGTCCCGGTCGCCATGAACGAATTTGACCGGGTGCTCGGCGCCAGGCCGAACCAGCTCGACAACAAGCGAGAAGACGTGCACGTGACCGCCGCGGACCTGCTGCAGGTACCGGACGGCACGATCACCGAGGAAGGCATCCGGACGAACATCAATGTCGGCATCCGCTACATCGCCGCATGGCTGTGCGGAAGCGGCGCCGTCCCGATCAACAATCTGATGGAAGACGCCGCGACCGCCGAAATCTCCCGGTCGCAGATCTGGCAATGGATCCGCCACCCACAGGCCAGGCTGGACGACGGCCGCGATATCACCGACGGCCTGTTCCGGCAGCTCCTCCAGGAAGAGTTGTGGAAGATCCGAAAGGAAATGGGCGCCGAACGGTTCGCCGAAGGCAAGATCCAGCAGGCCGCCGACCTGTTCACCGAACTCACGGAAAACGATGAATTTGAAGAGTTCCTCACGCTGCCGGGTTATGGACGACTGAACGAATCCCAACCAACACAGGAGGAGATCTGAATGAACAACATCAAACGTGAACCGAAGATGAAGAAGATCTGTGTGGAGTGCGGCTGCGAAATCATCGAGAAGGTCGAATCCCCGCATCACGAGTGTGAGCGGTGCATCGGGAAACAGGAGCAGTGAGATAGAAGCGAAGTTGTAACGAGCCCCTGCTTGGAGCGGGGGCTCTTTCTTTCGGGGAAAAAGGAGTAACGCTGCTGATAGGGAAGTAAACATAAAAGAAAGTGGTCATTTGGAAGGGTCATTAATTGGATTCTGTTTCCGCTTCAGCTTGCCGGTGATCGGTCACCCGAACCAATTGCAGGCGATGCGGGTCATTAAGTCTGTACTGGCAGGTCGTTTAGATCAGCAAGAATTGCAGAGATAAGAAAGAGGGGGTGGTATGCGGTTGATTCAATACCTGTTTTTCCTACTGTTATGGGGGGTGCCTTCATTGCAGATTTGGCACTCTCTTGAGAATTTGGATAAGGATGAACGTGTAAAGGTTCGAAGGGAAATCAAAGAACCCCTGTTTCAATTCGGTATCCTGCCCATGGGCATCGGATTGCCGATTTATCTTACCGGCTCGGTATTGGGGCTGGATATTCCGGTTGTTCGGCATATTGGAGCAGGTTTGATCATCTTTGGTTGGATGGTGGCCGGAACCGCGGAGCTGACGGGCTCGGATCGGAATGTATTGAAGGGGATCGGTATGATTGCGGCAGGCGTTCTCGGTACAGGCGCTTATCTTTACTTCATTTAACTTCAGGGCACGTCTGTGCTGCCGCTGTATCCATACCTTGTTACCGGCAGCACACCCCGCCTTCCAGTTGACCGTGGGGGCTCAAGATGGCGTACAGTTATTCAGTACTTTTTGATATACAGGTCGTATGAATGAAAGGAGGCTTTTTATGAATCGCCTTTCCGTCTATGCGATGGTTTTCGGGACTTTGGGGATTTTGTTTTTTATTCTTTCAGGGATATCAGCAGGATGGAACAGAGGGGTGGCTGTGCCGGGCGGACCACCGCCTCTGACGACTATGGAGGTGACCCTGTTTTATACTTTTTCTGGTGCAGGGTTGCTTTGTTTCATTGTGAGCATCATCCAAGGCATCTTAGGCTTCAAAAATAAAACAGGAAACAGATTGGTCAGGTACAGTGGACTTTTATTTATTCCGATTCTCATCATTGGCTCGTTGTTCTTTGGGTTGATTATTGCCTTGTCTTTGTAGAAAAGGTGATCATATTGACCAAGAAGTCCCGGCTCGTGTTGAGCTGTCTTGCAGGGGCTGTCCCGGCATTCATCATTTTATCGTTAACGGATAACCGGTGGGTTGCCTTATTTGCTTCGCCGCTGGTCATCGTGGCCACCGCACTGCTGTTCAGCTCGAAAATACTGCAAAAGAAAAACACCCAAAACTAAAAGCGTATCCCGTGCGGCTTATGCCGG
Organism: Edaphobacillus lindanitolerans; assembly: GCF_900156305.1. Classification (GTDB taxonomy): domain Bacteria; phylum Bacillota; class Bacilli; order Bacillales_A; family Planococcaceae; genus Bhargavaea; species Bhargavaea lindanitolerans. The sequence goes on from NZ_FTPL01000004.1 coordinate 85,467, forward strand.
GGGATACGCTTTTTATTATTCCCGTGACGGGTCACTTGGCTTATTCGCAGTTGCATTTGTCGCATTTGTTGGAGTAGCACTCGTGTTGCTCTTCGATCTGCTCACCGCAGCTCGTGCACATTTTCGGAGGGAGGTTCTTGAAAAATTCAACGACGTTTTCAATCATGGGACATTCTCCTCTCGTTTTTTGTTATACAACTTGGTTTGGATATTCATAGTGTATTATAACAGAATCGAAAGTGTCAACGCTTTTCGCCCAATTGAGCAAATTTACTGACGAAAGGGGGCATTGGGCGGATGAACGGTGAATATGGACGGGCTATGGTAAAATAGGACACAACAGAAACCGGGAGGCTGAACGCATGAAATTCATCGATAATAACGGCATTCACGATCCGTATATCAACCTGGCGATCGAGGAATACATACTGAACACCTTTGACACGGATGAAGATTCGTACCTGTTGTTCTACATCAACGGTCCGTCGATCATCGTGGGGCGCAACCAGAACACAATCGAGGAAATCGACGCGAACTACGTGGACAGGAACGGCATCAAGGTGGTCCGCAGATTGTCCGGCGGGGGCGCGGTCTACCATGACCTCGGCAACTTGAACTACAGCTTCATCACGAAGGACGACGGGGAAAGCTTCCGCAACTTCCGGAAATTCACGCAGCCGGTCGTCGACGCGCTGCAAAAGCTCGGCGTCAACGCAGAGCTTCAGGGCCGCAACGACCTTACAGTGGAAGGTCGCAAGATTTCCGGGAACGCCCAGTTCTCGACGAAGGGCCGGATGTACAGCCACGGCACGCTCATGTTCGATACTGATGTGGACGAGGTCGTCAACGCGCTGAAGGTGAAGAAGGACAAGATCGAGTCGAAGGGGATCAAGTCCATCCGTTCACGCGTGGCGAATATCTCCGAGTTCCTCAAAGAGCCGATGACGATCGAGGAACTCCGCCAGTACCTGCTCGAGGAAATCTTCGGCGGCAAGGAAAACATCGAGTACCTGACGCTCACCGATGAGGACTGGGAGAACATCCGAAAGCTGTCCGAAAAGCGCTACGGGAACTGGGACTGGAATTACGGCAAGTCGCCGAAGTTCAACATGTCCCACTCCCAGCGTTTCCCGGTCGGCGGCATCGACGTGAAACTTGAGGTCAACAAGGGCAAGATCGAGGACGCCGCCATCTTCGGTGACTTCTTTGGCGTCGGGGAAGTCGCTGAAATCGAGGAAGCGCTCAAAGGCATCCCGTACAGCCTTGAAGCGATTGAACAGGCCCTCTCCGGCATCGACATCGAGAAACTCCTCGGCGGCATCACAAAAGAACAATTCATCGATCTCATCTATTGATGGAAGCACCAGGAAGGCCTGACGGATGTCAGGCCTTTTTGTTATGATGAAAGGAGAAAGTGATGTTGGATCCGTGCAGAGCGGGCAATTTTTCGCTGCGCCGGATCAGGGACGTCTCACACAAGATGAATCCTGTCCCGCCAACAATAAATAACCGCTCAATGGAGATCATGATCATTCCGTTCAAATCAATCACCTTTCACCGAAGATCGATGGCGCTTCACTGCGAATCGATCAAAACCGGCGGCCGGAAATGGAGGCAAGACCGTGGACAAGCACCGAATCCTGATTATTGAAGACGACCGGACAATCGCGCGGCTGCTCGCCGATACGCTCCGGAAATACCATTATGAAGTCCGGGCAGCGGAGGATTTCGACCGGATCCTCGAGGAGGAAGCCGATTTTTCGCCGCACCTCATTCTGCTGGACATCAACCTCCCGTCATACGACGGCTATTACTGGTGCCGCCAGCTCCGCCAGCGGACGACGGTGCCCATCCTGTTCATCTCTGCGCGTTCGGGAGAGATGGATCAGGTGTTTGCGCTTGAGAATGGCGGCGATGACTTTATCACGAAGCCGTTCAATTATGAAATCGTCCTTGCGAAGATCCGCAGCCATCTCCGCCGCTCGTTCGGGGAATATGCACCGAAGCAGGAAGAGCGGACGATCCGGCTCGGGCGGCTTGAGCTGTATCCGGAGCGGATGGAGCTTCATGCGCACGGGGAGGAGATCCCGCTTCAGAAGAAAGAGTGTGTCATCCTGGAACTGCTCCTTTCTGAATCGCCGAAGGTCGTGACACGCGAGCGATTCCTCGAGGAATTGTGGGATGACCAGTCGTTCGTCGATGAAAACACGCTCAACGTCAACATGACCCGTGTCCGGAAAAAGCTTGCCGAATACAACATCAAGTCGCAGATTGAGACGGTCCGGGGGGCAGGGTACCGGTTCATCGCTGACCGGGAGGAAGCATGAAATCCCTCCGGCTGTTCCTCGCCGAGCATTCCGTCTACCTCGTGTTCCATTCACTGCTCACCATCTTCATCCTGTCACTCTACTGGCTGGACGGGTTCCGCAATGTCGATACGGCCGTGTATTCCGTCGTCATGGTCGTGCTGTTGACGGGGCTGTTCCTCGCCGCGCGTTTCATCAACCGCCGGGCATTCTACGGCGCGATCCTCCGCAAGCCCGACAAGATGGACCGGCTGCTCACCCGGACGGCGAAATCGCCGGAGCCGAGGGAAGTCGAGCGGTTCGCCCACGAGGCATATGTGCTCTATGAGCGTGAAGTCCAGGCGCTCTATGAAGAGAAGAGCCGCCATGAGACGTTCATGAACCAGTGGGTGCACCAGATGAAGACGCCGCTATCGGTCATCACGCTGCTGCTGCAGGAAGAGGAGATCGACCGGGACGCCATCGGGACCGAGACCGATAAAATCCGCCGTGGGCTTGAAACCGTCCTGCTCACCGCAAGGCTAGGCACGTTCGAGCGGGATATGCACATCTCCCGCGCCGATCTCGGCTCGCTCGTACGCGAAGCGATTTCCGATCACAAAAAACTGTTCATTTCCAACCGGGTCTACCCGGTGTCATCCGTCGGAGAGGAACTGGCGGTCACGACCGATCCGAAATGGATGAAGACGATCATCGCCCAGTTCATCACAAATGCGGTGAAATACTCGCCGGAGCCGGGCAGCCATGTGTACTTTACGGCAGAGCGGACGGATGAAGGAATCCGCCTCACCGTCCGGGATGAAGGGATCGGCATCCCCGCATCCGACCTGAACCGGGTGACGAAGGCGTTCTTCACGGGTGAGAACGGGCGGCTCACGGGTGAATCCACCGGGATGGGGCTGTTCATCGCCAAGGAAGTGTGTGACCAGCTCGGGCACCCGCTTTCGATCGAATCAACACCGGGAGAAGGGACTGCCTTGAGCATCCTGTTCGCAGACCATCCGGAAGAAGGGAGGGAATCCGATGCCGATCGTGCAGATTGAAGAGGTCATTAAAATCTATGAAGGAAAAGTGACCCACCGGGCGCTCGACCGGCTGAGCTTTGAAGTGGAGGACGGCGAGTTCCTTGCGGTCATGGGACCGTCGGGAAGCGGAAAGACGACGCTGCTCAATCTCATCTCGGGTATTGACCGGCCGACATCCGGCCATATTCGCGTCGCCGGAACGGATCCGTCCACACTGAAGCCCGATGAGGCCGCCCGGTTCCGGCGCCAGGAGCTGGGCTTCATCTTCCAGGATTTCAACCTGCTGCGCATGCTGACGGTCGAGGAGAACATCGTGCTGCCGCTGACGCTGGAAGGGATGCCGATCAAGGAAATGGATGCCCGGATGAGGGCCGTCGCCAAGCGGCTCGGTCTAGCCGATATTCTCCACAAGCGGCCCGATGAAATCTCCGGCGGACAGGAGCAGCGCACCGCGATCGCCCGGGCACTCGTCCACCGGCCGTCGCTCGTCCTCGCAGACGAGCCGACCGGGAACCTCGACTCGCATGCGGCCAGGGAAGTGCTCGACCTCATGGCGACGATCAACCGGGAAAACGGGACGACCGTCGTCATGGTGACGCATGATCCGATTGCGGCCAGCTACTGCGACCGGGTGCTGTTCATCAAGGACGGGGCATACTACAACGAAATCCATCGGGACGACCGACGCCGGACCTTCTTCCAGCGCATCCTGAACATGCTGTCACTTCTCGGGGGGAATGTCGATGACCTTTCGTCAGTTCGCCTACCGTAACGTCGTCCGGAACCGCCGGGTATACGCGGCTTTCTTCCTCGCGAGCGTCTTCTCGGTCATGGTGTTCTTTCTTTACTCGATGCTTATGTTCCATCCCGGGCTCGGGGAGCGGTTCATCACCGGAATCACGGTCGTCGGGATGACTGCAGCGGACATCATCCTGTATGTATTCACGCTCTTTTTCCTGTTCTACTCGATGCGCGCGTTCATGCAGGCGCGCGCGGGCGAGTTCGCGCTGCTGCTGCAGATCGGGATGGAGCGGCGGCAGCTCGGCCGGCTTTTGTTCCTTGAGATGCTGCTGCTCGGCGTCGCTTCGATCGGCAGCGGCATCGCCGCCGGATTTGCGTTCTCCAAGTATTTTTTCATGATCGTCCGCGAACTGCTCGATCTGCCGGAACTGCCCCTTTACGTGTCCTGGCAGCCGTTCGCACTGACGGCGGGGGCGTTCCTCAGCCTGTTCCTGCTCATCGGATTCCTCTCCTCCTGGATTGTCCGGATGCGGGACATCAATGAATACCGGAAAGGAATCGGCGCTTCGGCAGATCCGTTCGGCTACTCTGCTGCCAAGGCGGCTGCCGGATTGCTGCTGCTGATTGGTGCCTATGCCGCCGCGCTGTTCGCCGGCAGGGTGAACGTCCTTTATCTGGCCGTGCTCCTCCCGCCGGCCGCGACGCTCGGCACGTATTATTTCTTTTCGCATACCGTGCTTTGGCTCATAGATCTGATGAGGAAGAGGAAAAGCATCTACTGGCGGCATGCACGGCTCGTCTCATTTGCGGAAACAGCCGTCAAGATCAAAGACAACGCCAACATGTTTTTCATCGTCGCAATCGTCTCGACCGTCGCCTTCCTCTCGGTCGGCACGCTGGCCAGCCTGGCGACCTATACCGCACAGTACCGGGCGCTCAATCCGCTCGGCCTCGTCTATCTCAGCCAGCCGGACAACCCGGACGAACAGGCCCATATCACCAGCCTTGAAAAGGAACTGAAACAGCGCGGGTTAGCTTATGAAGAAGTTCGGTTGACCGTCGTCCGGGAACAGTCGTCCTACTCCGGGCAACCGTTGAATGTGCTCCGGGAAAGCGAGGTCAACCGTCTCGCCCGTGTGCTCGGAAGGGAAGGGATCCGGCTGAAGCCGGGGGAAGGCGCTTTCCTGCCATATTCCCCGGATGCCGCATCCAAGCTGAAGGGGGCGGAAATCGATACCGTCCTCGAAGGGAGCGGCGTGGAAGTCGCTGTCCGAGGCACGATGAAGGAAATGCTGTTCCCGGCTTATGCCCTCGGGACGAACTCGATCGTCCTGAGCGAAACGGATTTTATCAAAACGGCTTCCGCCCACGCCGACAGGATGTACACATTTTACGCCTTCGATGTGCCGGAATGGGAAGAGACGGTCGGCATCGGGCTCCGCCTGTCGGGGCTCATGTCCCAGGCTTCCTTGGACGAACGTCCGGAGGACCTGTCGTTTTACTTTGAAAATCCGGGTTCGGACTACGCGGTCATCCGCTCCACGTTCCATCTGCTGCTGCTGACGGGTCTGCTCGTCGCGGCCGTGTTCCTGCTTGCGGCAGGGAGCTTCATCTACTTCAAGCTGTATACGATGCTGGACCGGGACCGGCGGCAGGCCGCTGTCCTGAAGCGGCTCGGCTTCACCGACCGGGAGTTCGTGAAGATCGTCAACCGCCAGCTCGTTCCGCAATTCTTCCTCCCGTGGGGACTGGCCATGCTCCATAGCACGTTTGCTTTCCTGTCCCTGCAGGCAATCTGGAAGGACCTTGCCGACCTGTCGATCGTGAAGGAGATGGCCCTCGTATTGGTCGCGTTCACCATCATCCAGCTGCTTTATTTTTACTTGATCCGGTGGCGGTATCTCGCGCATATACGGGGACCGGTCTGAGTGGATTGCGCAGCAGGGAAAGCCGCCGTGTGCGGCTTTTTTGCTTTGCAGTTTTCCTTTGATCAGGCGGCGTTAACTGGAAATTCTTTGTTTTTATGTTCTTCCTCTGGTTTTGCCGTCGTTCGCCGGGTTGTATTGTCGAAATTATTCTTATATAATAGCAATGGGGATTAAATGAATGACTGTTCATTCAACCAAGGGGGATGGCTATATGAATCTCGTGACGCGCGTGCATCAGACGTCACAGGAGGAACCGGAAAAGATTGCGTATCATTTCATGGGCAAGGACACCACCTATGCCGAATTCGACCAGACCGTCGGACGGTTCGCGTCTGGTCTGGCGGATCTTGGAATCGGGGAAGGGGACAACGTGGCATTCCTGCTCGGCAATACGCCGCATTTCCTGATTTCGCTTTATGCGACGATGCGGATCGGCGCAACTGCCGTGCCGGTCAACCCGATTTATTCGCCGGAAGAAATTGCGTTCATCGTCAACAACAGTGATGCGAAGGCGGTCATCGCGCTTGATGCGCTGCTGCCGCTCATCGAACGGGCAGACGGGGCGTTCCCCAAAGTGGACACGTACATCATCGCCGAGACGAATCCGGACACGCCCGGGAAAATCGCCGCCATGCCCGAATCCGTCCGCAGCAAAGTGAAACCGTTTACAGGGATCATTGCCGGTGCGTCCGGCCAGGCGGATGTGCAGGAGGCCGATCCGGACGGCACAGCGATCATCCTGTATACGTCCGGGACGACAGGTCATCCGAAAGGCGCAATGCTGACCCACCGGAATCTGTATTCCAACGCCCGGGATGTCGCCGATTATCTCGGGTTCAGCCCGGAAGACCGCATTCTCGCGACACTGCCGGTGTTCCATGTGTTTGCGCTCACCGTCGTCGTGAATGCGCCGCTTCTGCGGGGCGCCGAAGTCCTGCTCGCGCCGAAGTTCAGCCCGGCCGACGTGTTCCGGCTCATCCGGGAAAAGAAGGCGACCATTTTCGCAGGCGTGCCGACCATGTACAATTTCATGTACCAGTATCCCGAAGGCAGGAAAGAAGACTTCGAAACGGTCCGCCTGGCGATTTCCGGCGGATCGTCGCTGCCGGTCGCACTGCTCCATAACTTCGAGGAGAAGTTCGACGTCCGGGTCTCGGAGGGGTATGGACTGAGCGAAGCGTCTCCCGTCACGTGCTTCAATCCGCTGGACCGGGAGCGGGTGCCTGGCTCGATCGGCACGAATATCGTCAACGTCGTGAACCGGGTCGTCGATGAATTCGGCGAGGATGTGCCGGTCGGGGAAGTCGGCGAACTGATCGTCCGGGGTCCGAACGTCATGAAAGGTTATTACAAGCAGCCGGAAGATACGGCGGTCGCCCTCCGGGACGGCTGGCTGTATACGGGGGATCTCGCCCGCCAGGACGAGAACGGCTACTTCTACATCGTCGACCGGAAAAAAGACCTGGTCATCGTCGGCGGCTTCAATGTCTATCCGCGGGAAGTCGAGGAAGTGTTGTACGAACACCCGGCCGTCGTCGAAGCGGCCGTCGTCGGCGTTCCCGATCCGAACTACGGGGAGGCGATCCGTGCCTATGTGGTGAAGAAAGAAGGTGCTGCGGTGACCGCGGACGAGCTGAAGGCGTATTGCGGCCGGAAGCTCGCCAAGTACAAAATTCCGGCTGACATCGAGTTCCTCGACGAGCTGCCGAAAAACACGACCGGCAAGATTCTCAGGCGTTCGCTGAAGAACATGGCGACGAACAGCCGATGATCCCGGGTGATTAGGACTGGTGGAGCGGATTGCTCTGCCGGTCTTTTTTTTGGGCCGTTGCGTGTTCTTTCGGAGTTGTTCCGCAACTCGAAATAGTTTAGAATGTTGATAGGTTTTGCAAAGGGGGAGTTTAAGATGACGAAGAAGAAAATCACCGCAGAGTCGTTGTTTGAGCTTTATTCCGTGACGGATCCGCATCTTTCGCCGGACGGCGATGAGGCGGTATTCATCCGCACGCATATGGACAAAAAAGAAAACAAGTATGTCTCGAACCTGTTCCACGCCGACCTGAAGTCGGGAAAAGTGACACAGTGGACGCATGGCAAAGGCCGGACAGGCCAGCCGGAATGGTCGGAGGATGGCGCGAAGGTCGCGTTCCTGTCCGACCGTGACGGCAAGAACCAGCTGTTCGTGATGCCTGCCGCAGGCGGGGAAGCAGAACAGGTGACCGAATTCGCGAACGGTGTCTCCTCGTTCGTCTGGTCGCCGTGCGGCAAGAAGATCTGGGTGAACGGAACCGTCAAGCAGGGCAAGACGTTCACGGACAAAGAAGACGAGAAGAAAGACGATAAACAGCCGGAGCCGGTCCGCGTGACGAAAATGAAGTACAAGGCGGACGGGCTCGGACTGCTGCCGCAGGACCAGTTCCGCCAGATCGGCTCGGTCGACCTGAAGTCCAAGGAAGTGACGCAGTTCACGGAAGGCGATCACCAGCACTCGCTGAACGCCGTTTCTCCGGATGGCAAGCACATCATCTTCAGCGTCAACCGCGCAGAAAACCAGGATTTCGAGTTCCGCGGCACGCTGTATCTGGCTGATGCGGAAACGAAGAAAGAGACCGTCATCATCGACGAAGAGGGCTACTACGGGGGGGCGGCATTTTCTCCGGACGGCCAAAAAATCACCTTCATCGGCGCAGACCGCCGGCTGGAAAATGCCACCCATGCGGATGTGCATGTATATGACATCGGATCGGGCACACGCACCGTGCTCACCGAGTCGCTCGACGCGCCGGTAGGGGATATGGCGGTCGGCGACTTCCAGCAGGGCGCCAATGCACCGGCGGTCGTCTGGGCAGGCAACGCCTCGCTGTACTTCCAGGTGTCGGTGATGGGCGATGTCCGCCTGTACTACGCGACACTGGAAGGCGAGCTGTATCCGGCCACACCGGAGGACGAGCATGTCTACGGCTACGACATCTCCCGCGACGGCAAGACCGCGATCATCGCGGTCAGCGACCCGGTGAACCCGGGCGAGCTCGCCGTACAGGACATCGCTTCGGGCAGCCGCAATGCGCTCACTTCATTCAACGGGGAATTCCTCGGCGGACACGAGCTCGTCAAGCCGGAGCCGATCGTGTTCAAGGGCCCGGAAGAACGGGACGTCCACGGCTGGATCCTGAAGCCGGCCGGATTCGAAGAGGGGAAGAAATACCCGCTCATCACTGAAATCCATGGCGGCCCGCATGCGATGTACGCGAACACGTTCTTCCATGAACTGCAGTTGCTGGCGGCGCAGGGCTATGGCGTCCTGTACGTCAATCCGCGCGGCAGCCACGGCTATTCCCAGGAGTTCGTCGATGCGGTTCGCGGGGACTACGGCAACGGGGACTACGGCGACATCATGGCCGGAGTCGACTATGCACTGGAGCACTGCGACTGGGTCGACCCGGACCGTCTTGGCGTCACGGGCGGCAGCTACGGAGGATTCATGACGAACTGGATCGTCGGCCACACCGACCGATTCAAATCCGCCGTCACCCAGCGCTCAATCGCGAACTGGATCAGCTTCTTCGGCGTGTCCGACATCGGCTACTACTTCAGCGAATGGCAGCACCGCGCCGCGATGGACAACGTCGATGCGCTGTGGGACATTTCCCCGCTGAAATATGCGGCGGACGTGAAGACCCCGCTCCTCATCCTGCACAGCGAGAAAGACTTCCGCTGCCCGATCGAACAGGCAGAGCAGCTGTTCATCACGCTCAGGCACATGGGCAAGGAAACCGAATTCGTCCGCTTCCCGGAGGCCGACCACAACCTGTCCCGCAACGGCCTGCCGAACCTCCGCATCGAGCGGCTCGGCGAGATCACGGGCTGGTTCGAGCGCTACTTGTAAGAGAAGAGGAAGAATCATTTGAGTTATACAGACAAAGGTACGACCATCCGCCCGGTCCGCGAAGAAGACCTCCGGCGGCTCTGGGAACTCAGCTTCCGGGACAAAGATCCTGAATGGAAACGCTGGGACGCCCCGTATTATCCGCACTCCACGATGACGTGGGAGGCATTCCGCGAGAAACGGGCCAACCTCGTCGGCCAGGACGATTTCTGGTTGATCGAGCGTGACGGAGAAGTCATCGGCATGGTCAGCTGGTACTGGGAACACGAGCCGTCCCGCTGGCTTGAGATGGGCATCGTCATCTATGAACCGCAGTACTGGGGCGGCGGCATCGGCACGACCGCCCTCCGGATGTGGAACGACCATCTGTTCAGCACGATGCCGCTCGTCCGCACCGGCTACTCGACCTGGTCCGGCAATGAGCGCATGATCCGTGCCGGCGAGAAACTCGGCTTCAAGATGGAAGCCCGCCTCCGCAAAGTCCGCTACTGGAACGGAGAATACTACGATTCAATTCGGATGGGGATGCTGCGGGAAGAGTGGGAAGAGCTGAATAAAGAGCGGTAAGGGAGAAAGCCGGCGTGTCCAATGAGGATGCGCCGGCTTTTTTAAGTGAGTGAGTCGCATTGACCTTCGAGTGCGTCGCAATCACCTGAACACCATAGCGTACGCCGGAATTTTCCGCTAATATAAGAGTCAGATAGAAGACAGGGGAATGGCGATGGGTGCTGCATGGCTGCATGGAATGATCCTGGCGCTGGGGCTGATCCTGCCGCTCGGAGTCCAGAACGTGTTCATCTTTAATCAGGGGGCTGCCCGGCGCCGGCTGTCGGGCGCGCTGCCGGCAGTCATCACGGCCGGGATTTGCGACACGGCGCTCATCCTGCTGGCGGTGACCGGCGTGTCGCTCATCGTGCTGAACTTTGCATGGCTGAAGAATCTGATCTTCCTGGCCGGGGTCGTGTTCCTGGTTTACATGGGCTGGTCGATTTTCCGGAGTGCGCCCGGCCAGTCCGGCGGGACGTCCGGAGACAGGCAGATCTCTCCGAAGAAGCAGATTTTATTCGCGGCCTCGGTCTCGCTGCTCAATCCGCATGCGATCCTCGATATCATCGGGGTGATCGGGCCGAGTTCCATCTCTTATTCAGGCCGGGAACTTGCCGGTTTCACGATCGCCTGCATCACGGTGTCCTGGATCTGGTTTTTCGGGCTCGCCTTGGCCGGAAAGGCGATCGGCAACCTGGACACGGGCGGCCGGTTTCTGAAGCGGCTGAACCAGGCATCGGCCCTGCTCATCTGGGGAATCGCCCTGTATCTTGCATTTCAGCTCATAGGGGAGTGAACCGAATGGATAAAACGAAATTTTGGAACCTGATCGAACAATCCAGGAGATCCGGTGAACAGGCGGAATGGCTGCTGGAGAAACTGTCGCAGGAAAGCCTGGAGGACGTGCTCGATTTTGAATGGATCCTTCAGGGGCTGATGCAGGAAAGCTATCAGTCCCGGCTCTGGGGAGCGGCTTATGTCCTCATGGGCGGCTGCTCCGATGACACGTTTGACTACTTCCGCGGATGGCTGATCGGGCAGGGAGAGACGGTGTATGAACGGGTCGTCAATGATCCGGAATACCTGGCCGAATACATTGATGAAGACAATCTGGATGATGAGGGATATCCTCAAAACGAGGAACTGATCTCTGCCGGAGCGGATGCCTACACACTCATCAAGACAGGCGACACCGAATGGGACGATGAGGCTTACGACGAACTGCTCGATCAGCTCGCCGGGCGTGGCCTGCCGGCAGAACCGGAAATCGAATTTGACTGGGAAGAGGATGACCTGGAGGAGATGTTCCCGAAACTGTGGGAGCGGTTCGGGGAAGAGCCTCTGGGATGACTTAAAAGAACGGTTCGGTTTTCCCGGCAGATACGATTGGTTCGAAGGGAGATGACGTATGTATAAAAATATCATTTTTGATGTGGACGGAACGATCCTGGATACAGAGACAGCAATTTTAAATTCACTTCAACAAGTCCTGCGGGAAGAAGGCCGGGAATATTCCCAGGATGAGCTGAAGTTTGCGCTGGGCATCCCGGGAATGGATGCATTGCGGATACTCAAGGTGGATGAGATGCAACGCGTGCACGCCAAATGGTCAAAGACCGTTCTGGATTTCTCGCATGAAGTTCGGGTGTTTGAAGGGCTGAAAGAAGTAATCAGCAAGCTTTCTGGCAACCCCGGTCTCAAAACAGGGATTGTGACGTCCAAAACGAAACAAGAGCTGATCGATGAATTTGACCCGTTTGACATGAACCACCTTTTTGGCTGCATCACTTCTGCCAGTGATACGGACAACCACAAGCCCCACCCGGATCCCCTTTTGCATTGTCTGAACGGGCTGGACGCGGATCCGGACAACTCGCTCTACATCGGAGATTCGATTTACGACATGCAGTGCGCACATGGCGCAGGCGTGAAGTTTGCGCTCGCGTTATGGGGCGCGAAGACGACGGACGGTTTCGAAGCGGCGGATTATGTGCTGAATGAGCCTGAAGACATTCTGAAACTCCTCGGAATCGGGACGGAATCCTGAATCCTTGAATGAATTAGAAGCCGGAGCCTCAAAGACGGGCTCCGGCTTTTTCGTGCCTTTCTTGGCACAGCGCCGACAATGGCTCTTTGGTGAGATTTGACGGGATTTGTAAGGGTTCGCAGGGGCTCGCGGGGGGTTGGTAGCGGCTCACGGACAATAGGTAGGGACTCGCAGGCAGTTGGTAGGGATTCGTAAACAATAGGTAGGGATTCGCAGGCAATTGGCAGCGACTCGTTTGACCCCGCAAAAAATTAAGGCTATCCGTAGACTTAAATTTTCAGATAGTGTACACTTGACCTGTAAACATATGAACAATTCATCATATATTAATGGATATAAGAACAGGAGAGATGGGGATGACCGGACAGGAAAACATGCAGGAGACCGAAATGCTGAGCCCGGAGGTGGAACAGGATATGGCTGCCCTGTTCCAGGCATTGTCCAACCCGACCCGGATCAAGATTCTTTACTTGCTGAAGCAGCAGTCGCTCACGGTGACAGAGATCAGCAACCGGCTGGATGTGTCTCAAAGTGCGGTGTCGCACCAGCTCAGGGAGTTGAAGCTTGCGCGTCTCGTCAGGAATCAGAAGCAGGGCCGGGAAATGATTTACCGGCTGGACGATGATCATGTCCACCAGATTTTCCATATGGCGATCGAACACGTAAAGGAGATCTACAATTATGAGTGAACTGTCGACGAATCATGCTGCCAGGTCGTGCGGCCACAACCACGAACATGATCACCAGCACGGCGGGAACCTCGCCGTCATCCTGTATTTCACCGGGCTGGCCGCTTTTCTGATCGGACTTTTCATCGGTCCGGACATGTGGAAGGCGATTTTGTACATCACGGCTCTCGTCGTCTCCGGCTACCACATCATCATCGAGGGGTTCGCCGACACGTTCAGGCAGACGGTACTCAAAAAGAAACTCACGCCGAATGTGCATATTTTGATGACCCTCGCCGCGATCGGGGCTGTCATCATCGGAGACTACCGGGAAGCGGCGCTCTTGATCCTGATCTTTGCCGGAGCCCATTTCCTGGAGCACTACGCGGAAAGCAAAAGCAACAAGGAAATCACAAGTCTTCTGAAGCTGAACCCGACGACCGCCAGGCGGATCGGCGCCGACGGAACGGTTGAAATCGTCGACGTCTCCGCACTGAAGGTCGGCGACCGGCTGTCCATCCTGAACGGCGATCAGATCCCGACGGACGGCATCGTGACGTCCGGCAGTTCGACGGTCGACCAATCCTCGATCACGGGCGAAAGCATGCCGGTCGAGAAGAAGGAAGGAGATGACCTGTTCGGCAGCACGATCAACGGCAGCGGGACGCTGACGATGGAAGTGACGAAAGACAGCTCCGAAACGGTGATATCAAAGATCATCCAGCTCGTCAGCCAGACGCAGAACAATGTGTCGAGGACCGCAGCGTTCATCAAGCGGCTGGAGCCGGTGTACGTCAACATCGTCCTTCTCCTGACTCCGCTGTTTTATCTGCTCGGATACTATGTATTTCAATGGGGCGCCTATGAAAGCTTCTACCGGACGATGGTCTTCCTCATCGCCACTTCACCGTGTGCACTTGCGGCGACCGACATTCCGGCCACCCTGTCGTCAATCAGCAACCTGGCTAAACGCGGCGTCTTGTTCAAAGGCGGGTCCTATCTGTCGAACCTGTCCGACCTGACTGCTGTGGCGTTCGATAAAACGGGGACCTTGACAACCGGAAAGCCGGTCGTGACCGATACGTACTTCGGTGATGGGGTGACAGCAGAGCAGGAAAACAAACTGGCGCAAATCATCGTGTCGATGGAAAGGAAGTCCAACCATCCGCTCGCGCAGGCGATTCTGAAACATTACCCGGATGTGGCCCCGCTTGACCTTGAAGTGGAGAACCTGATCGGCACCGGGCTTGTGGCCAAAGTGGACGGCCAGGTATTCAAGATCGGCAAACCGTCGTCTTATGGGACTTTTTCCGGTGACTTCCATACGCGGACCGAAGCGTTTGAAAAGGAAGGGAAGACGGTCGTTTATTTCGGCAATGAGGAGGAAGTGCTCGTCCTTGTCGCCATCCAGGACGTGCCGAAGGAAACATCAGAACAGGCCATCCGGTACCTGAAAGAACAAAACATCCATACGGTCATGATCACCGGCGATGCGGTTCGCACGGGTGAAGCGATCGGCCGGACGCTCGGAATCGATGAAGTGCGGGGCAACGTGATGCCCGAGGAAAAAGCGAGCATCATCACCGATCTGAAAAAGACCTATCCGGTCACCGCCATGGTCGGGGACGGAGTGAACGATGCGCCGGCACTAGTGGCGGCCGACGTCGGGATCGCCATGGGAGAGGGGACGGACATCGCGATCGACGTGGCGGATGCGGTCCTCATGAAAAACGACTTGATGAAATTTGCCTACACCCATCGAGTCGCGAAGAAACTGCGGAAGGTCGTCCTGCAGAACATCGTCATGGCGCTGGCGGTCGTCATGTTCCTCGTGATCGTGAACCTGAACGGCAACATGAATATGACATCAGCGGTCATTATCCACGAAGGCAGCACGCTCGCCGTCATCCTGAACGGCCTGCGGATGCTCAAAGGGATGGAAAACTGAATTCCCGCATCCGATTAAAACAAGCCGGAGCCCGCATCAGCGCGGGCTCCGGCTTGTTTTTGCTTATTCATACCTCAACGCATCGATCGGGCTCAGCTTGGAGGCTTTGTTCGCCGGCAGGATGCCGAAGACGATGCCTGTGAAAGAGGAGAAGAGGATGCCGATCACGACGACGATCGGATTGATGATCGGGGTGAACGGCAGGAACATGGCAGCGACGGCCGTGATGAGCGCCGCGAAGCCGATGCCGATCATGCCGCCGAGCGAGGTCAGGGTGACCGACTCGATGAGAAACTGGCCGAGGATCTGGCCGCGTGTCGCGCCGAGTGCTTTGCGAAGGCCGATCTCCCGTGTCCGCTCGGTGACCGAGACGAGCATGATGTTCATGACGCCGATGCCGCCAACAAGCAGCGAAATGCCTGCAATGCTGCTGATGAACAGCGTGATCGTCAGGTAGAAGCTGTCGAATTCCTCGACGAATTCGGTCATATCCTGGGCAATGTACATGCCGCCATCGGTTGCCGTCAGCTCGTTCAGCTTGTCCGCCGCAGCGTTACCGGTGTCGAACAGGGTTTCCGGATTGTCTGCAATGACGCTGATCGTATCGATCTCGGGAGCGCCGAACATCATCGAGATGAGTGTGCGCGGCATGAGCATCTGGCCGTTCGAGAAGTCATCCAGCTGCTGGAACTCCGGAGGCAGGGTCGTCTCAAAGACACCGACCACCTTGTACGGGTTGTTGTCGATCTCAATGATGGCACCGACCGCTTCTTCGTCATCCTTGAACATGTTTTCGCGCGTGAGCGAGTCGATCATGACGACCCGCGAGTAACTGTCATTGTCCCGCGTGTTGAGCCTGCGGCCTTCGAGCAGCTTGATGTCCTTGGCGATGAAGTACTGGTTGTCTACGCCAAGCATTTCCATATCGGCATTCTTTTCGTTATGGATCATCGAGCCCCAGCCGCTGTTTGTGCCGAGCACATATTTGACGCCGGGGACTTCTTTCACCTGGTCAAGCTGGTCACCGCTCACAGCCGGCGGATCCACCCAGATGAATTCCCCGTTTTCCTCCATTTCCATCTGCTCGAAATAAAGAGGCACTGCGTTCTCATCCGTGTTGAACATCTCATCGGCCAACTGCTTGCGGGCACCGTCGCCGATCGCCACGACGATGATGACCGCACTCACCCCGATGATGATCCCGAGCATCGTCAGGATCGACCGGACTTTGTGGTTCCAGATCGAGGAGAGGGCGACGACGAATCCTTCCCAGATGTTCATGCCGTCACCTTCCTGTCTTCCACGATCATCCCGTCCCGCAGGACGATGATCCGGTCCGTATAAGCGGCGATCTCTTCCTCATGGGTGACGATGATGACGGTCTTGCCTTCACGGTTCAGTCCGGTGAGCAGTTCCATGATCTGAGCCCCTGTTTTGGAGTCGAGGGCGCCCGTCGGCTCATCCGCCAGAATGACGGACGGATTGTTGACGAGTGCCCGTGCGATCGCGACCCGTTGCTTCTGACCGCCTGACAGTTCGCTCGGCAGATGGCTCATCCGGTCTTCCAGGCCGACTTTCTGCAACAGCGCACGCGCCCGTTCGATCCGCTCCTTTTTGGACACGCCGGAATAAATAAGCGGAGTCTCCACGTTCTTCTGTGCATTCAGCCGCGGCAGCAGGAAGAACTGCTGGAAGACGAAGCCGATATGTTCATTGCGCAGCCGTGCGAGCTGCTTTTCATTCGATTCCTTCACATCCTCGCCGTTCAGCGAATACACGCCGTCCGACTGCTTGTCCAGGAATCCGATGATGTTCATGAGCGTCGACTTGCCGGAGCCGGAAGGGCCCATGATGGCGACAAACTCCCCGTCGCCGATCTCCAGGTCCACGCCCCGGAGCACCGGGACGACAAGGCTTCCGGCACCATATGATTTGGTGATGTTACTGAGCTTCATCATGTTCAGAATCCTCCGCTTCGGATTCAGCCGGTTCGTCGGCCGGCGCTTCCTCCGACTCTTCCGGGGCTTCCTCGACGGTGCCTTCTTCGGTCGTTTCCGCATCCTGCATGCCTTCCGATTCGTTCACGTAGTCAGGCACCTTTGAACCTTCTTCGAGGCCCTTATCGGGAAGGATATACGGGTTTGTGACGAGCAGTTCGCCGGGCTCCAGGCCTTCCGCCACGCCCGCGAACTCGTCGCTCATCTCGCCGAGCACGATTGTTCGCTTTTCGAGCATGTTGTCGTTGTTGATCACCCAGACGAACTCATTGCCGTCTTCATCCATATCGAGCGCCATATGCGGAATGGCGATCTGCTCGCTTTGCTCGAGGTCGGATACGTTGATCTCCAGAGACACGTGGAAGCCCTGGCGGAGATCTGCCGTATCGCCGGCAAGCGTGACGGTAAACGGATACATCGTCACGTTGCCGCCTCCGCCGCCGTAGTCTTCCATGCCGCCCTGATCGCCTTCAGGGAAGTGGGAGACGCTTTCAATCGTGCCGTCCCAAGTCCGGTCCTTATAGACCTTCGGCCGGATCACGACCGGCTGGCCGTGCTTCACCTTCACCGTGTCAAACTCGCTCATCGAACCGATGACCTTGAACGGTCCGCTTGAGATGATGTGGACGACCGGTTCCGACGAGCCGTTTTCGGACGGCTCGATGTTTTTGTTGACCTTCACGACCGTGCCGTCGATTTTACTTTTGACGGTCAGCTTTTCCTTTTGCACGGCGAGCTCATCGATCGATTGCTGGGCAGAGCTCACTTCGTCCCGGATGCCTTCGATCTCCATCTCAAGCCCGACAATTTCCTTGGATGCCGCGTTGATCTCTTCTTTCGTCACTTCCGGGTTTTTCTTCATATCTCTCAGCTGCTTCTGGGAAGCAGCCAGTTCATCGTTTGCAATGCGGAGACGCTTGTTCGTCAGGTCGCGCGTGCGGACCGCCTTGTTGAACTCGGAGATGATCGCCGAGTCATCATACGTGAACAGCGGGGTTCCCGCCTCGACCTTGTCGTTTTCGGCGACGAGGAACTCTTTCACTTCTCCGTTCTCCGCCTCGTGATAAACCTTTTGCTCGTCGCTCGGGATGATTTGTCCTGTGACAAGGATCGTCTCGCCGAGTTCCTGGAGGGCAACCGGCTGTACCGTCACCGGCTCCTCAAATTCTTCTGATGCATGTCCCGACATCAGCAGGATATCTTTTAGAAGAAATCCTCCCGCCCCGAGAAGGACGACGGCCAACACGATGACCCCCGTCCAGATTTTCGCTTTCTTGCTCAATGTTCCCCCTCCTCATGATCGCCACCGCTGCTTGTTCTTTGTCTTTGCAGTCGGTGAATGTTGACCTGCGACAGCCGCACGTTCCTACTGTATCTCTTGTTAAACCGGCAGGCGTAAAATGCTCAGGCCGCCGATCCCGGATGACTCACACATTTCTGGTTTCCATAGAATGGTTGATCATCCTATCTACATTATACGATAGCCGTTGATTACACGGCTATCGATTTTGTGATGCTTTTGACACAATTCCATCAGAAATGATCAATATTTTGAAAAATGATCATTTCGAATGTCTATGAGTGACAAATTTCCGCAGGCAGGTCTTTAAATAAGACACCATCCGCGGCAGGAAGTTTCACATTACGGCCGGGATTTGGCACTATTTTTAGAAAAACCGGACAGAGGAGCAAAAAGCGGCTGCCGGAGATTGCAGCCGGGTCAAATAAAACGCGCCTGGCAGCGCGAACATTTGCTGCCAGGCACGTCTTTTTCGGAGACGCACCGGCAGATGGTTATTCTGCCGAGAGTTCGTCTTCCGTCACCCATTTGTGGTTCTTCACTTCCTGATCACTGTCTTCCGGGACGAAATCGACCATGTAGACGGTTGTCTGCTGTGCGGAGTCGATCGTTGCTTCCGCCCCTTCCATGCCGGGCATATGATCCGCTTTCAGCACGGCGGTCGCACCCGGCTTGAGCGGTGCGTCTCCGGGGTTCTCCAATTCTTCATGGATGACCCATTTGTGGTCCTTCACCGGCTCGCTGCCGTCCGTCGGTGTATAAGAAACCGAATAGACCGTCGTCTCATATGCACCGCTCACGGTCGCCTCCACACCGTCCATCCCCGGCATATGGTCGGCATGCATCATCACTTTGGTGCCAACCGGATAGGCGGGGGATCCCGCTTCCTTCAGCCCTTCCGGAACTTCACCGGTTCCGCCGTGCATCATATGGTCCATGCCGCCATTCTCCGCTGAACTGTCCTCCTGCCGGGACTGTTCGGTCGTTGCGTTATCCGTGTCACCGGCAGCACCCCGGTCCTCCGTCTTTTCTCCCGCCTGGCATCCGGCCAGGAAGAGGGCGAGCGCCCCTGCAGTAATGATTCCATGCCGCTTCAGTCGTCCCTTCATCATAAAACCTCCCAGATCCATTCTCGTCATAGCATACCCAATCCGGGTGCAGAGACGGTGCAGAAGCCATGAACGATTGCTGAAGGTTCCGGTGCCCTGCACCAAAAGTGCTTTGAACTGGTTTAGAATGTAGAAAGACTTAAAGAGGAAGGGGAAGAGCGATGCACAGGAAACTTTCGGTCCGCCTGGGGATTTTGCTGTTCGGCCTTCTTCTTCTGATTGAGCTGGTGCTGTACGCGGTCCTGTACGTCACACTCGTGGATGAGCGCTCAGAGGAAGTGATCGGGCAGCTTCTGGCGAGAGGGAACACCCACCGGAATGCGCTGGAAGACGTTTATGATGATTCCACGCTGAGCCATGTGGCGATGATGGAATCGGCGTCCAGATTCACGGTGGTCATAACGGATGAAACCGGCGGGGTGATCCGCCAGTCGGATCCCTTGGACACAGACCTGCAAGAATGGTTGAAGCAATCGGAAAGAGCAGAAGGGCCGCATGGGGGACGCATTCTTGAATCGGCCTGGAGAAACCATGATTATATCGTCACGGACAGCCCGATTGTGCTCGACGGCAACCATGCGGGACATGTCCTGATGTTCGCACCCTCCGGGATGATCCGGCAGATGGTGGCTGAACTGGGCAGGCGCTTCATGACAGTGGGCGGCCTGTCCGTACTGATCACACTGGTCGTCATTCCGGTTCTGACCCGGTTCATCACCCGGCCACTCCTTCAGATGAAGCAGGCGACCGAACAATTGGCAACGGGCGGAAGTCTTTCCGGACTTGATGATGCCCGGACGGATGAATTGGGAGACCTGGCCCGGTCGATCGGCCAGTTGTCGGCAGATCTCGACCGGCTGAAGGCCGAGCGCAATGACTTCCTGGCGAGCGTGGCCCATGAACTCCGCACACCGATCACTTACATCAAGGGCTACGCAGATCTTGCCGCAAGGCCGGACACTCCGGAGGAAAGACGGAAAGAGTACTCGGCCATCATCAGAAGAGAGGCCGGACATCTGAGCGTGCTCGTCGGGCAGCTGCTCGACCTTGCCCGCCTGGACCGCCCCGACTTTGCCATCCGGACCTCCTCCGTCCGGCTATCGGAGCTGGCCGGATCGGTCATCGACCTTGTCGGCCCCGCCTTCACCGAAAAAGGCGTCCGGCTGATCTGCAAGGTTCCGGACAATCTGTCGGCGGAGCTGGATGCGGCACGGTTCCAGCAGGTCCTCCTCAACCTGCTGGATAATGCGCTCCACCATACCCCTTCCGGGAAGGCCATCACGCTGAGTGCCGAATCGTGGAAACAGGGGATCCGGATCCGGGTGGACGATGAGGGGGAAGGCATCCCGACAGAGGAACTCACTGCAGTTTTTGAACGTTTTTTCCGGGTGGACAAGTCAAGGTCCAGGAAAAGCGGAGGCACCGGCCTCGGCCTCGCCATCGCCAAGGAAATTGTTGAGGCGCATGGCGGAACGATCCGGGCGGAAAGCAGTCCGGGGAAGGGTGCCTCGATGATCATCACGCTTGAAAGGGGGAGAAGACGTGGCATGCATCCTGCTCGTAGACGATGAACCGATGATGCTCGACCTGCTGGAGCTGTATCTGCAGCCGAACGGCTTCCGCTGCTTGAAGGCGGAAAGTGGAACGGAAGCGCTCAGGCTGCTGGAGTGGAAGCAGCCGGATCTGGTCATTTTGGATATCATGATGCCTGCCATGGACGGCTGGGAGGTGTGCAGGAGAATCCGTCAGTCCTCTGATGTGCCGGTTCTCATGCTGACGGCAATCGATGAGACGGAGGCGGTCGTAAGGGGGCTCGAGACCGGAGCCGACGATTATATGGCCAAACCGTTTGAGGAAGAAGAGCTGATTGCGCGCATCCGGGCCCTTCTCCGCCGCAGCGGGAAGAAAGAGATCATTGAGACGGATGGCCTGGTATGGGAACGGGAACGCTTCCGGCTCACATACGGCAGCCGGGTGATCCCGCTGACGCCGAAAGAGTTTGAGCTCCTAGGACTGCTCATGCAGAAACCCGGGCGTGTATTCGACCGGGACAGCCTGCTCGGACATGTATGGGGATGGGACACGGAAACAGAAAGCCGGACCGTTGACTCGCATATCCGCAACCTGAGGGAGAAAATCCGCCGGACCAGCTTCCCGGTAGACCGCCATCTTGTGACGGTCAGGGGAGTCGGTTATAAGTGGGAATTGGAATAGGGCAATAGTTCATGCCGGAAAATAGGACCGCTTCATGCAGGTCAGGGCAAAGGGGGAAGTTGGTTTGAAGGTTTCTCTTGAGAGAGTGGATCAAGAGGACATGGTGATTTTTAGAAACCTGTATTCGCTTTATCTCCATGACCTCTCGCGGTTCACTGAAAATCTGGAGATCGCATCCGATGGTTCGTTTCAATTTGACGGTCTGGAAGTGTTGTGGGACAAAGAAGGATTTTCTCCGTTTTTTATAAAGCATTCGGACGAACTAATCGGCTTTTTACTGCTGTTGGAACGTCCGCTCCTCAAGAAAGATAATGACTTCGGAATAAACGACATGTTCATCCTGAATAAATTCAGGGGCAAAGGGTTCGGGCAGCAGACTTTGGAACGATTGTTCATGGATAAGCCCGGAAAGTATTTTGTCATTGAGCTCTCGGAGAATCGGCCGGCGGTCATGTTCTGGAAGAAGATCTACCGGCAATTCCATATCAGGTTTGACGAAAGAGAAGAGTCGATTGATGATGAACCATGCCTGGTCCAAACATTTACTGTCGGAGCCGATCATCCATATTAACTTTGCCGTACACCAGGCGGCCTACATAAAAAGACTGCAGAGACGGAGGGGAGACCCTTCCGTTCTGCAGTCTTTTTTGTGTGCAAACAGTCCGTCAGGCGGCCAGGGTCCTGCACGCTTCCGCACATTTCATGCAGGCGTCCGCACACTTCTGGCAGTGCTCGTGATCATGCTTCTTGCATTCATTTCCGCAGGCCTCGCAGATTTCTGCGCAAACTTTGGCCAGCTGGGCGACGAACGGGGAATTGCGGCTGATGGCGGATTCAAGGAAACCGCACATATCGGCGCATTCCCGGTCGAGCCGGATGCACTCCGCCATCATTTTTACGTCTTCTTCCTTCAGGCACGCATCGAAACAGTGATTGCATGCCTCCATGCATTCGTGAAGGACGGACAAAAGCTCCTGATGTTGTTCGTGTGACATGAGAATCAGCCTCCTGTGATAGTGGTGTCACTCCACTCTTCCCTGACCCGGCGTTAGAGAAACAGATATCCCGAAACTCCTTGGAAACTGCATAAACTCCAAGATGCAAGAAACGGAATATCAAAAGCGGAAGTCCCTTCAAGGAAACTTCCGCCTGGCCGGTGGAACACAGATCCGGTTTCAGTGATTCAGATACACCCTTAACTCTTGCTCGAGTGAATGGTTGAACTCGACCCATTGTTCCAGATGATAGTGGTTCAGCACTTTTGCCAGATCAGGCTTGATGCCGATGAGTTTAATGACATTGCCGGTCATAAAGCTGAGTGTCTTCACAAGCTGGATGAACTTTTCCACTCCGTCCGTCCTGACCTCGCCGACGGCTGTGAGATCGAACAGGATGATTTCATAATTGCCTTTGAAAACGGACTGCAGGCAGCTTTCAGAAATGGTGTTGATTTTATCAGCGGTGATATCCCCGAACAACGGGATCATGCATAACTCGCCTGAGAGCGGAATAAACGGACCGGACAGTTCATCCAGGCGTCTGAGCACTTGTTCGAGTTCTTCTTTTTTCTCCAAAAGCTCGAAATCCGTCTCTGCCAGGCGGTGTTGGATCGCCATCAGTTTCTGGGTCAATTTTTCGTTGGCGCTGTCTTTCGGCAGCAAGATCATATTGGCATGATCGTCCAAATCCCACTGCAGATGCACGTCGAACAGGGCCAAAGCCCGATCTTTTGTTTTCATATTCAGCTCGAACTTGACAGAATCCAATCCCGACACCCAGCGGAACTGACTCAGCTTTTTGATGGATTCTTCGTCGATGATAGAGTTGATATGCCCTTTGCTGAGGTCGAAACGCTCCTGGGCGAGAGCCGATGAGCCTGTGATTTTTCCTTCCCGGTCAACTCTCAAATACGGAAGAGGAAGCGGTAGATCCAAATCCTGCATGTTTCTTTCCTCCCGTCTCAAAGTGTCGGAGCCATTGTTCAGTTTCCGGAAGGTCCCGTAGAATCACGGTGTCTGCGGAACAATAGGGACGTAGATCGTAAAGACCCGCCAGACGACCCCCGAGAAGAACCGACGGACTGTCCGGCAGGGCGGCAAAAGCTTCCGCATAGTCTTTAAGTTTCGGCAGATGATAAACAATGCCGACCGACAGCCCGATCACATCCGGCCGCCAGGTTTTCGCGAAATCGAGGGCGTATTCCAAAGGCAGGCTCGGCCCTAAATACCGTGTCTCCCAGCCCTGTTCCTCAAAAATGCTGTTCACCATCTTTAAGCCGATATAATGCTGCTCTCCGTCAAGGCAGAGGAACATGGCTTTCCGGCCGGATCGCCTTTTGTCGGGATGAAAGGCAAGTTTGGACAAGACGAAGTCGCAGGTCGCGGTTGCCAGATGTTCATCTGCGACCGTGATTTCATTCATCTCCCACAGGTGGCCGACCTGTTGCATGGCAGGTGTAAGCAAATTTTGATAGACATCCAGCCTGGACACCGCGGGATAACGCTGGATGCACTCCCAGGCTTTATCCGCATCGCCTTCAAGCAAAATAGATGCAAGCGTCCCAATGTGCTGCATGTTACACCTCTCCCTTCGCGGATTCCCCTTTCAATACAGTGATCGCCCGGGTCAAATAATGATCCATGCGCGATGTCTGTTCTGTCTCTCTCCCCGTCGCCAGCAGGTCCCGGATGATTTCAAAGTTGTCGATGAGATGCTTTGTTTTCATGCCGTGCCGGGTCAGGATTCCATTCAGCCACAAGGCATATTCGATGAAGAAAGAAGACTCGTTCAACTCATAGGCCGTCTGGAGCTGTTTCAGATGATGGTGATTATCTTCGAGGCATTTTTCTTTTCCCCGTTCGCCAAACCGGATGAGCAGCGAAGGTTCCGCTTCGTAAATTTTTTCGGTTGCCCGGTCGGCAAGTTCTTCTATGTTCACCTGGCCACCACCTTAAATTTTGACACCTTCGGAATGATGGCCGCCAGCTCCTGATCCGGATAGTTCTTCTCCAACTCATGGATTCTCCGGAACTCGCTGCTGCGCGCCCACTTTAAGTAATTCTCTTTCGTATCAAAAATCAGCTGGACTGTCAGTTCACCGGGGCGCTGTTCGCGCTGCAAAAGCAGGAAATCGACAAACCCCTCGGCCTGATCGACAAGCCGCGACCGATTTTTGTAGATATTGATGACTTCCTCTGATTTTTCAGGGGGAACGTCGAATGTTGAAAACACGGTATACATCAAATCCCCCTTTTTTCCGGAAATATTAAGGTAAGCGTAACATACCGTTAGATAGAATGCGCCCATTTAGTCAACCTAAAAAGCAAGCCGCCAAGCAAAAAACGGGCACGCATGTCATTATAATAGTCTCACCAAGCGCCTCGTTTTCCCGGGCCGGAGGACCTGTCGGGTATAATGGGCTGGAGAATATAAATCATCGAGGTGAGCGGGCATGATCATCACAAATGAAGCGGAACTTTTATTGAAGGAATTCTTGGACGCACACGGCCTGGAAGGGATCCGGCTGACGGTTGAGGCAGGCGATCACGGACCCCAGTTCTCCATCACATTTGATGAGCCACAGGAATTTGACGTGATCCAGAAAATCCGGGGCATCCGGGTCGCCGTCGACGCGCAGCTGACCGACACGGATCTGCTTGTGCTGGATGCGGAAGAGGGACCAGGAGGCAGGGGAATTGTACTCCGGAGTTGAAAGAGTCATTTCATGAGAAACTCGATAGGCAGGGTTTGATCATCAGGCCGCGTGAAAAATAACGGGATGGTTGGTGAAAATGATGAGGCGGCCAACAAGGCTGACTGCTCTGACGCTGTTTGCAATCCTGATCCTGACCCTCACAGCCTGCAGCGAAAAAAAGATGAACACCATTCAAGTGGCAGATCTCTCGGAAAGGGAAGAAGCCATCCTCTCCACGTTTGCGAATGACCAAATGATCTTTGATTTCAGGTTGCGTGACGAGTTCAAAGGATTGTCCATTTGGGTGGAGAAGTACGAATCCGGACAGAAGACGGAAGAGCGTTTCATCGATTTTACGGCACAGGTGGAGCAGGAAGGCACGATCATTTTCGGAATTTCCAATGTCGAGGGGAAGCGGACCGTCCATGTCGCCGTCCAAAGTGAAGAGAGGACAAGTTCAGTGACTGTGCCGGAGCTGGAGACGAATGACCTGGAAAAGATGGCGAGAATGTCAGGCCCATTCACCGGTGACAGCGACTGGGACGGGAAGGAAAGGGTGCTAGGCGACATCTGTTATTCCGCCGGCCCCCGGATGCAGGGACTTTCCACCGACTTTTATGACGACCCGGCAAGCCATGTGGATGAACTCAAACAATACGAGGTGGCCTATCTCCTGAAGGCGGAAGCGAAGAAGTGAACTTGATTGGGGGAAACAAACGTCACCTGTTTATGGATTTTAAAATGAGAGGCGGATTCGGATGAACAACAAAACAGAAGAGTTGGACCGCGGCCCATTCTTTCATGGTACAAAAGCGGAATTGAACATCGGAGAGCTGCTGAACCCCCGCCACTTGTCCAATTACCAGGACAAACGGTCGAACCATATTTACTTCACCGCCACACTGGATGCTGCCAAATGGGGCGCCGAACTGGCCGTTTCCGGATCCACCGAAAGGATTTACATCGTTGAACCGACGGGGGAATTTGAGAATGACCCGAATGTCACCGACAAGCGCTTCCAGGGCAATCCGACGCGGTCCTACCGATCGAAGTCACCGCTGAAGGTTGTCGCAGAATTGGGTGCATGGGAGCGGCATACCGATGAACAGATCAATCACATGCTGGCCTCTCTCCAGAAGTTGCGGAAAGAAGGAAAAGCGGTCATCGAGGACTGACCGGAAAGATTTTTATCATACTGAGCGACGTTCCGTTTCATTGCGAGAGTGAAACGGAACGTTTTTTATAATGAGGCATCCAAATTTGAGAGTGAGTTGCCTGGGGGGATATGGCCTGGGGATTTACGGTCTGGAACTGAGTTTTGCGATATGGCTCTTGGATTTACGATATCTCCACAACCCATAGATATCCGATTGGAGTGACCAAATGGAACCACGGCATTTCCATTGGAAGAATTCAAGTGGATTTGAAATTTAACTCTCTTTGGTACACTTGAAATAAATGAGGAGCATAAGGGGAGAGATGCGCATTGCAATTGGGATTAAGTAAAGATGAGGTCCGGCTGGAAAACTATACGCCCGAATGGAAAGATGAGTTTCTCAAAGTGAAAAAAGAATTGATGAAGTGCACCAACCTTGGGGACGACAGGATTGAGCATATTGGCAGTACGGCAATCGTGGACATGCCGGCAAAGCCCATCATTGACATCCTTGTAGGGGTTGATGATTTACAGGAGGTGGATAAGCCCCTATTAAAAAGGTTTTCTGCGGCAGGTTTTTTGAGGCTGAAAGTGGAGAGACCCGGCGAAATTGTGCTGGCAAAGTTTGCGGATGAGACGTACAGCATCAAGACTCATTTCATCCACATCGCAGAATTTCAAAAAGAGCTTTGGAATAACCTGATCTTCTTCAGAGATCATCTCAATTCCAATGAAGATGCCAGGAAACAGTACCTTGAAGTGAAACGGGAGTATTTAAAAGCTTCATCCACCGGCATTAAGGAATATACAAATTTTAAAGAGGATTTCGTGAAGCAGATCATCCAAAAAATTTAGGAAACCTGATTTCTTTATGGATGTAGCCTGTGGCCAATTGAAAAGACGGTTGTTTCAATCACACAGTGGTGTCGGGAAGCGGGACGGTTTCTTGGTTATCGTGATGAGAGTTATAATGAAGCATTAAGCCAAAATGAAGATAGAGTGGGCGTGGAAAGGATGCGGCGGCATCCTTTTTTTAACTCGAATTATGGTCACAGACAATATTTGAACATCGCATATCACGATGCCTTTTTGCAGTAACTGCGCCAAAGCAGGGTTCTCATATTGTTTTGCCGAAAGGGTCATGCGGACAGAATTTGGGACAGGGGGAGTCCGGATGAATCACCAGAGCGGCATCAATAAAAAGGCCTGGGAATACCGGGCGTATGAGTTTTGGGAAAAGAGAGACGGAACACCAAGGGAGAAGGCCGGAAAAATCCTGGAGGATCCGAAGGGGAGTCTAAAGAAGCACCGACACTATTTTGAGGAGATCAACGGATTGAAGGTAGCGAATGTCTGCGGATCGAACGGACGGAAGGCGGTTCCGCTGTCCGTCTTGGGTGCGGAAGTGACAGTGTTTGATATCTCGGAGGAAAACCGGAAGTATGCGCTCGAATTGGCGGAGTGCGCCAATACTTCGATCGATTACGTTGTCGGAGATATTTATGACCTGAACGTTGATCGATACAGAGAAGGCTTTGATGTCCTTTATCTCGAGGGCGGGGTGTTGCACTACTTCCATGACATTGAACGATTCATGGGCATCTTGTTTTCGATTTTACAGCCGGGCGGGAGGATGATCCTGAGCGACTATCATCCGTTTGGAAGATGCATCGGTGCGGATTCAACTTATCAGCCTGTTTACTTTGACGGGACCTTGCGCCAAGGGGATGTGGCCTACAAACAATTTTTTGATGAAGACGAACAACCAGACTTCCCGGATGTCTCGATCCGGCATTTTACACTCAGTGAAATCTTGAATGCGGTCATCCGCTCCGGTTTCAAAATCGAAGAATTCACAAAGCACAGGGGATGGACAGGCGAAAACCTGCCTTGGGAATTTACTGTGCTGGCCAGCAAATAACGGGCTCCGCGGATCTCCGGGGGACGGAGCAGATGCGGAACAGGGAGGAAGTGGAGGATGCAGCTGCAAGTCAAAGGGATGGAAGAAGACTTTGCAAAAGAAATTCTGGGCTGGAGATACGAAGAGCCGTATGACTTTTATAACAATGAGGCAACAGAAGAAGAGATTGCGGAACTCCTGGATGGATCCTATCGGGTCTTGCTGAATGAAGGAGCCGTGTTCGGTTTCTTCTGCACCGGGGCATCGGCACGCATTCCGGCGGGTGAACAACAGGGCGTCTACGGCGAAAATGTTCTAGACATGGGCCTTGGGATGTCCCCTGATCACACGGGAAAAGGACTGGGATATGACTTTTGTTCTTTTATCATGGACTACATAAGTGAGCGCAATCAGGGGATGGCCATCCGACTATCTGTTGCCGCCTTCAACAAGCGGGCCATCCGCCTGTACGAAAATCTGGGGTTCTCGGTTAGGGACCGCTTTGCCACCGACACGGCAGAGTTCATGACGATGGTTAAAGAAGCGGGGCAAATCAAATATAAAGGATGATTGGATGAAGATCAGAGCAAACAAGGAAACAGAAATCGATCAACTCGTCGGCATTTGGTATGAGGGCTCGTTGACCGCGCATGACTTTATCGACAAAAGCTATTGGGAGACGCATCGGCAAGAGATGAAAGAAAAGTATATCCCCATGTCCGAGACGTACGTGGCCAGCGTAGGACAGGATGTTGTCGGCTTCGTCTCCATGCTGGATCATTATCTGGCCGCCTTATTCGTCGATGTGAAGCATCAGGGTGAAGGCTACGGAAAAGGACTGCTGGATTTTATAAAAGGTCAGAAAGAAAGCATCGAATTAAAGGTGTACAAAAAGAATTCCAAGGCTGTTGGATTCTATTTGAAAAACGGGTTTGCCATCAAGGAAGAGTCCGTGGACGAACAGACGTCAGAAGTAGAATTCCTGATGGAGTGGAAAAAGGGGTAAGCATCACGATCCTGTTTAAAAACGGAGGTGTTGAATGGAGATCAGGGAAGCGACGCCAGGGGATGCTTTCATCAATAAAAAATATTTAGATAAGTCATGCTCCTTCTCGTATAATATCGGTAGTCCTGTTTTTCGATATCATACGGTTCAAGGAGTTTTTTCTATGCTCTCAAGCATTATTTCCCGTATCATCATCTGGTTCTTGTCATTCGCTCTGCTGTTGCTTTTGTTGCTCGTTCCGATGGATACCGTATTTGTGGAGGGAAGGGGCGGCTCCTTCATGGGGGCGACGTATGACTACCAAGTTGCCCGGCACGTTGAAAACATCAAAACCTTTTTCACGTATATCCGGGAGACGGGCGGGCTTGGAACCGATGAAGCGGGGGATCCGATCATGGCCAAGATCCTGACCGTTTTTCTCCGCAGCCTGCTCATCTTCCTTCCGGCCATTGTGATCGGCTTTTTTCTCGGCATCACAAAAGGGATTTTCGACTTCAAGAATCGAAAGTCCAAACGGAAACTGCTCGGCCAGCCGGTGACGATCGGACTGTTGTCCATTCCGGACATCGTCATCATCGTTTCCATTCAGTTGGCTGTGATCTTCCTGTACCGTCATGGTCTGGTTGACATCAGCCTGTATGGCCATGACCGGCTGGAGAATGTCCTGATGAACATCCTCTACTTATCCATTTATCCGGTCATGTTCATCTCGAACATTACATATAAAACGCTGGAGGCGGAGCAGGGGCTCGATTATGTGCGGACCGCCCGTTCCAAAGGGACAGGAGAACTGAAGGTCTTGTATATCCACATGCTAAAAAACGGCATGCCGAAAATCCTCTCTCACTCCAATACAATGGTGCTGTACACTTTGTCGAACCTCTTCATCGTGGAAGTGTTCACCGAGTACAGAGGAGCCGCCTTTTATATGTATCACACACTCGGAAGTGCGACCGAGTTTTATGTCGGTGCACTCTTCACGCCCGATACCATCGCCCAGATCGGTTATGTTTTCTTATTCACCTTGGTGATCCTTTTCTTCAATATTGTGTCCGGAGTGGCGCGCGCGAAGGTTACCTTGCGGGAGGGAAGCCGATGAACCGGATACTGTTGACCGGTATTGTGATGACCGGCATTGTCCTGCTGGCGGTATTATTTGGCCCTTCTTTGCCGCTTGTGGACAAATCGATGGATCAAAACCTGGTTGTGCGGGATTCTGATGGCGCGCTTCTGGTTCCGCCAATTCCGCCGTCAGATGAATTTTTGATCGGCACGGACCGGAAAGGGGTGGACTTGTGGTCGAGACTGATGGTCGGGGCGAGGGAGACATTTTATATTCTCGGTGTCATTCTGGCTGTTCGTTTATTCGCTGCTCTTCTCCTCTCGATCGGCGCCTTCTACTCGAAGGGCCTTCGCCTGTTGATGGACGGATGGAACGCGGTGTTCTCATTCATGCCGACCATCTTCATCATTTTAATCCTGCTGGCGGTTCCCGGTGTCATGTTCTCTGACTACCGGTCGTTTTGGGTCCTGATCATTTTAGCCGCAGTGGAAGTCGGCAGACTCGCCTTGATCTTCTATGAAAATATGGAATACCAGCGGAGGCAGACCTATATGGAAGCGGCCGTTGCCAACGGGGGAGGCCGATGGACGCTGTTCAGAAATTATTATTGGCCGTCTCTCGTGAGGGAACTGGTCATCACCGCCCCCATGGAAGCCGGCCGCACGATGTTTCTCCTCGTGCAGCTCGGCGTCATCGGCATCTATGTCAACCAGCAGTTCTTCTCCCAATTGGACAGAAGCTACCGGGCCGTGGAAATGTCCGACGCCTGGCCGGTGCTTCTGGGCAATCTGAGGCAGGATATCTACTCGGCTCCTTGGATCCCGATCGCTGCATTGATCGCCATGACCTTTTCGATCCTGGGATTCTATATTCTCGCCGAAGGGCTGAAGAAGCGCCAGGCCATGAAGAGGCGGATCCAATCATGAAGGGCGGGTTCACCGCGCAATCATCACGTACCCTCTTAACTGCTTAATACAGGCGGTGAACCGGCCACAAGAGGGACAGAAATTTCCCGTGCAGTGAAACTTTTCAGATAATTATCCGTAATTCAGTAAAGCAGAAATAAGGAGGCGGCGGAAGTGAGGAACAATCCTCAAGATGATTGTGTGGTCGCAAACAACAAAGGGGAGCTGCTCATGGCCCTGGATGAAAAGCGGTCCTTTATCTTGATCCCAAAGCCATTCAAAGACGAGTTCTTGAAAAACACCCAATTGCCCATGTCAGAGACGGAGAAGATGGGGTTCGAACTGGGATTCCTCGGCGGAGCCAACCTGATCAGCAGTCCTTTGTATCATTTGATCAATTGGCTCAGCAAAGACAGCAAGGAACAAAAGCGGATTGACAGCAAAATCCGCAAGTACGTCATCAAAACGCATGATGAAGACCTGCTATTGTCCTTACGGCAACTCGATTATTGATGAGGGCATCAGATTTGGTAAGCGTTCGGACAGATGGGAGTCAGGATAGATGAGAATTTTCATTGAAAAGTTGAAAGCCGCAGATGCGGAAAGCTTATATACCTTTGAAATTGAAAATAGAACGTTCTTTGAAGAAATGGTACCGACCAGAGGGGATGACTATTACAAACCCGAAGTTTTTAAAGCAAGGCATGCATCTCTTCTTGCGGAACAAGCCGAGGGAACCTCCTTGTTTTACTTGATCAAGGATGAAGGGGGTTCTATTCTTGGAAGAATGAATTTAACGGATATCCATCAGTACGGTAAAGCCGGTGACCTCGGCTATAGGGTAGGGCAAAACTACACCGGAAAAGGTGTGGCTAAGAACGCGTTGAAATTATTATTGGAAACGATTGATGAGTTGGATGTTGAAGAAGTTAGGGCAAAAACAACGACCAATAATATAGCATCTCAAAAGGTATTGGAGCAAAACGGATTTAGGCGGACAGAAACCGGTGATGATGAATTTGAAATGAATGGCCAGATGTGTAAGTTTGTTCATTATACATGGACCAATAGGCAAGCTAATCAAACGGGCGCTTAAATATATTTGAAGTATCCATTTAACATCATGATTTAGGTTCATCACCGTTGAAAGAAGTGAGCATCCTGGATAATTTGATCAGACCCTACCAGATGAAAGACATACCGTTCTTATGGGAAATGCTCTACCAGTCCATCTATGTTCCGGAAGGCCATCAGGCACCCGGCAGAGAGATACTTAAAGAGCCGGATATAAAGAAATACATGAAAAACTGGGGCGGTGTCCATGACCACGCCTTCATCGCTTCGGACGAGGAAAGTCATCCGATGGGGGCTGTGTGGATAAGGATCCTGAACGGTGCAGATGCGGGATATGGGTTTATAGATGACACCACGCCCGAGCTCGGCATGGCAATCATGCCCCTCCACAGGGGGAAAGGGATCGGAAAACGCTTGCTGTCACAGATGGTCGATTATGCCCGCTCCCATGGATATCGGGCTTTATCCTTGAGCGTTGATCCCCTCAACATCGCCGCATTGCGCCTGTACGAAAAGTCCGGGTTCAAGAAAGTCTATCAAGATGACGGCGGATCCTGGACAATGAAAATCGATTTGTAACACAGATGATTGCATGAGGAAAATCTTAAAGGTATGAACAGACCCACTTGGAGAAACGGCGTTAGGTTCGGACATTGGGGAGGGGCGCTGTATGGATGATCCAAGGGGATTTGAGGATGTCCCGTTTGGGAAAAGCATAAGTTATGAGCACTTTTTATTTTATTTGGAACAGGGCAGGGAAATTGAATTTGTTTATCAGGCGAAAGAGTATTTTATTTCTCGTTCCTTGGAAGGAAGGGCTGTATGGGATGGGAAGACAAAGTTAGGCGAGTGTTCCGGGGAGTCCCATCAAGACATTGTCCATATCATTAGAATAGACGGCGTCTCTTTAACAGACCTGATTAACCAAAATCAGATTAAAATCAGCACAGTTTTTTAAAGTGATCATCCAAGTGTAACAGGGAAGAGCAGAAGGGCAGCAGTCGCTGTCCTTTTTTATTTTCGCTGAAATGATCGGTCGCGCAGGGAGTGAAATCAGGCATGGTTTGCTGAATCAAAAAAGCACCCGGAGCGGGTGCGGGTGCTGCCTTCAATTCCCCGGCACGACAGGCAGTTCTTTCACGCCTCTCACAATCATGCCGGGCCGCCATTCCAGCTCGTCCGGATCCGCATGCAATCGGCAGTCGGGGAAGCGGCTGAAGAAACCGCTGATCGCGATTTCTCCCTCCAGACGGGCGAGGGGGGCGCCGAGGCACGTATGGATGCCGAAGCCGAAGGCGAGATGGACACTTTTCTTTCTTGTGATGTCGAAGACGTCCGGGTCGTCGAACTTGTCCGGATCCCGGTCAGCGGAGTTGAGGATGACGATGACGAGGTCGCCTTTGGCCATCTTCCGTCCCCCGAACTCCAGGTCTTCTCCGGCCCATCTGGACGTGCTGTACTCCACCGGGCCGTTGAACCGGAGGATTTCCTCGATCGCCTTCTTGATGAGACCGGGCTGTTCCCTGAGCTGCTCCAGCTGACGCGGGTGCTCCAGCAGGGCGAGGACCCCGTTGCCGATCAGGTTCACCGTCGTCTCGTGCCCGGCGATAATGAGCAGGGAGACGACGCCGTACAGCTCCTGCTCGGTCAGCTGGTCGCCCTGTTCTTCTGCGATGATGAGCCGGCTGATCAAGTCGTCCGACGGGTTTGCCCTCAGCTCGGCAAAGCGCCTTCCGAGATACTCCGTGAACGCCTGCATATGCTCGCCGATGTTTTCGGCGTATGCTCCGTTTGATCCTTCGATCATCGTGTTGGACCAGATCCTGAAATTGTCCCGGTCCTCGGCGGGGATGCCGAGGATTTCACAGATGACGATGATCGGCAGCGGGAAGGCAAAGTCGTCGATGAGATCAATCGTGTCCTTTCCTTGCATGTCGTCGAGCAGCTCATCCGTGATCTCCTGGATCCGGCCCTGCATGGCGGAAATCATTTTCGGGGTGAATGCACTGGAGACGAGCTGGCGCAGCCGCTTATGCTCCGGCATGTCCGCGAACAGCATGTTCTGGGTGAAGATGCTTTTGTATTCCGGAGAGCCTCCGTATAGCTTCGAAAAATCCTTGATGAATCTCGGGTCTCTCAGTGCATCGACGGCCTCTTCATAGCGGGTGATGAACCAGGCATAATTTCCGTCGGGCAGGAGCTTCCGGAAGACCGGCTCTTTTTCTCGGAGCGCCGCATAGGCGGGATAGGGATCTTTTCTGAATGCGTCCGTGAACATCGACTCTTTGATGGATTCCATGGAGCTCATGTTTTTCTCCTCCTCTACGCATTTCCGGCGGTATCTTAATCCGTTCCCTTTCGATGCCGCCCCTAATCTGCGGGAAGCGGCAACCATGCTGCATAGCCTGCATCTAGCTGTCCTCAGTTGGTTTCTGGCTTTTGATCTTGCGCCGTCGTTGAGAAGAATTACAAAGGGACTTGTGATCAGGCTTTTTTAGGCACAAGAGAGACGCTAAAGGGCATGCTCGTCCATTAGCATCTTGGGGATCTCAGGCCTCTCTAATGAACAAAGAGCCGGATTTCATTTTATTGGATGTGGATTTACTTATCAGGGGCCATGAGAGGTTGGGGAGTACTGTGTTTCAATCTGTGGTATGAGTGGACGGAGCCGGATTATTGATTTTTCATTTCGTCCACGAATTGCTTGGCATCAATCATCGACATGCCTGTTGTCTCTCTCAAAAACTTCACGGTTTTGATGTCCCCGACCGTGTTGATTTTTTCTCGTACCAATTTGATCAGCTCTTGATCTTTTTCATAGGGCAGGGTTCGTTTGTTCTCTTCTCGCAATGTCTTGATTCTCTTGGATTGGCCAAATACGATGAACAACAATCCAATGTTGATGATCAGTGAAGCGAACAAGGGGAGTCCCATAAAATCAAACCCTTTCTTTTTCGATTGGAAAGTCAGATTGACTCATTGTTAGTGTATACGGTCTGGATCTTTAAACGGTTTCGGTTTCCGCCTTTCTTGATGTCTACCCTGCCGACTGGCTACTATTTCACTCTGCCGATTCGGCACGGCCTTTAATCCAGCCGGAGCCGGCTTCCATCCCACATAGCCTGCGGCCGGATCACATACATATAGCTATCCTCAGTGAAGGAAGGGATCAATGACGCCCATCTGGATCACAGGTTTTGCGACGACGTTTGTGGGCGCGGGGATCGGCGGACTCATCTCGATCCTGATGAATGGATACAGGAGAAGCACGGGGACTCTTTACGCGGCCTGTGCAGGGGCGATCCTCGGGATGATGGGGTTTGAAATCGTTCCTGAAGTTCTCGAGTACGGCGGCTGGGCAACGGTTGCCGCAGGTTTTCTGGCCGGACTCTTCCTCTTCTGGATGATCCATCTCGTTTTCCATTTTCCGACCCGACCATCCGGCCGAAAGACCGACAAGCCGGTTTTTTTGTTGACGCTCGCCATCATCATTCATAACTTTCCGATCGGCATCATGATGGCTGCCGGCGATCCGGTCGAGATGAGCGCTTCGCTGATGCAGACTCTCGTCCTGCATAACGTTCCGGAAGGCATGATCCTGTTCATGCCGCTTGTGGCCGCGGGATTGAAGTTCGTGGCGATGTTCATGATTACGTTCCTGATCGCTTTTCCCGTCGGGGCAGGGGCGGTTTTCGGAGAAATGCTCGGACTCCAGCATGAGCGGCTGTCCGCATTTTTGATCAGCCTGTCGGTCGGGATGATCTACCGGATCGCCACGAAGGAAATCTATCCGGAGGCTGTCCGGCTGTCGTCAAACGCTTACAGCCTGTTCGTCGCCGTCGTCTCTTTCCTGCTGATGGGGCTGTTCCTTCTTTGGGTATAGCCGCCAGGCGATACGGCAAATGGCCCGGACACAAACGAAGACGGTGCCGGCATCCGGATAATCCCGGTTGGCGGCACCGCTTTGATTTGGTGTTCAGAAGGAATCAAACAAACGGCCGATGGACCTGGCGCCGAACTGCAGCGCCATCCAGACGAGCCGCAGCGGCCAGAGGAACAGCTGGGGGAACCAGGACAGGATTTCCAGCAGGGCATCGGTGAGGCGGAATCCGGTCCCGGGCCCGTTCTTTCGTCTCTTCTGCTTCATCGTTCCCGAGCCTCCTGTAGTTGGTGGTCCTCTGTATACGGGAGAAGGATGGATAAGTTCCGAAAGCCTTGCAAAAAAACGCCGACATGGATCGTCAGGCGGTTTTTTGTGCTTTTTTATTTCCCCTTGAATTCCGGTTTCCGCTTTTCCGCAAATGCATTCAGCGCTTCGACCCGGTCTTCGGTCGGGATCGTCACTTCATACGCCTTGCGCTCGATCGCGAGGCCGGTCTGCAGGTCGGCGTTCATGCCGTGGCGGACGGCGAATTTCGCCTGCTGCAGGGCGACCGGGCCATTTGCCAGGAGGGCATCCGCGAGGGCGCCGGCTGTTTCCCAGAGTGCCTCAGGCGGGGCGACTTTCGTGACGACCCCGTACTCGAGCGCTTCCTGTGCCGTCATCCGTTTCGCGGTCAGGATCAGTTCAAGCGCCTTCGCCTGGCCGATGAGCCTCGGCAGGCGCTGGGTGCCGCCGGCGCCCGGGATGATTGCGAGGCCCGTTTCGGTGAGGCCCATCACCGACTGTTCGCTTGCCACGCGGAAATCACACGTCAGCGCCAGTTCCATCCCGCCGCCGAATGCGTAGCCGTTCAGGACGGCGATCGTCGGCTGAGGCAGGTTCTCGATGGCGGTGAACACTTCGCCCATTTTGAACAGATTCCGTTTGACGTGCTGGTCGGGCAGCGTGCGGCGTTCCTTCAGATCGGCCCCCACGCTGAACGCCCGGTCCCCCGACCCGGTGATCATGACGACCCGGATGTCCGGATTGATGCGGATCGATTCGACGACCTGTCCGAGTTCGGTGATCAGGTCATAGTTGAACGCGTTCATGGCGGACGGCCGGTCGAGCGAGACGATGCCGAGATGGCCCTTCTGTTCGTAGCGGATGGTTTCCATTTGAAAAATTCCCCCTTATGAAATCCCCTGTTTAGTAGAACATACCATGATGCGCCAAATTCCGCCACCGGACGGAAGAAAAAGGGCGTTGCATAAAAACGGCCGGTTGGGGTAAGATAGAAATACGAACAAACGTTCTTTTCTTTTGAGAAAAGGAGGGAAGGGACCATGCCGCTCATCCCGTCGGAGGCGCTGCCCCATTTTGAAAACCTGATCTACCTGCCGATGCTGCTCATCGTCCTGGAGCGGGACCGGAAGGCATTCGAAGCAGGCCCGTTCAAGCTCAAGCGCCCGTACCTCGCCATGGTGGCGGAGGCCGAGAAGCTCGTGCAGAAGGACCTGAAGGAATCCCGGCTGTACATGCGCCGCCGGTCAATGAAACTCATCAAGGGGGACCATGATGACCTGTTCACGGAATATGTATTCATCCACGAGGGATATGAGGACCGCCGCCGCTACCTGAACGTCCGGCTGCGGAACCGGTCGGAGGAGCTGCTCGGGGTGTACCTGACGATGGGGGACCGGGCGATCTGTATGTAGCGCTAGGTGTACTCCCGGTTGAATCCCGGGTGGCGAAGGAAATATTGCATTCGCGAGAACTTCTTGTCAAGGCGGCAGGAGAGCGCGTACTGACGGTTCATTGTCTGGATCGACACGTCCACATCGATGATCATCCCGTTTTCCAGGCGAACTTCGCATCCGGCGGAGTCCCCCCAGTAATCATCGATGCCGTGCAGGGCGATCCAGATGTTCGCTTCGGACTGCGGGGAGAGGGTGGGCATGAGGATACAGGGCATTCCGAGATCCTGGACAATGAGGACCGGAACTTTATGGTGGTTCCCGATCAGCCGGCTCGAAGTTTGAACCGCCTGGCGAAGAGTGGTTCCGTACAGCTCACAGGATTGCTTCAGGTTGTACAATGGCCTTCTTTCGAGCAGGAACTGCTCTTTCTTTTCAGTCACGAGCGTGTATGGCTTTCCGTCCACGAATGTCGGCTCCAGTGAAAGCGTTTCAAAAGTAATGTAATATGGAGATGTCAATTTTTTGATTTCCATGGCCGCTCCCCCTCCAAAGTCATCATACATCCTATTATAGTTGATTATGGAAATAAAACAAGACTTTATCCTCATTATTTAGAATAAACAGCGAATGGGGAAATTTCGAAAAATGGGGTTGCATCCGTCCGCCTTCAGCATATATAATAGGAAAAAGAGCCAGGTGGTGAAGGGAATGGAACAGTATTATTCGTACGCAGAGTTTTTGAAGGCCGTCGGCAAGGGCCGTGCCAGCCAGGGAGAGCAGCTGCTCAATGACATTTACATGGATCTGTTCCTCAAGCATGTTCACCGCGAGCAGATGAGGGAACGTCTGCATCGCATGATCGACGAGGCGCTCGACCGCAAGGATGAAGCGGGCTTCCTCGACTACACCGCTCAATTGAAAACCCTCGATGACGATTGCGTCATGACGGATTGACACGACAGACTTATTGGAGGAAAGACTCTTGAAGCCAAACGAAGACCCGGAACCGTCCGCGTCAGGGAAGTAATTGCCCTGTGAGCGGGCGGTTTTATTGTGGGTGGATGACGCAATCTCATGTGCCTTCGTGTGTGTTCCGGGGCCGGGCCTCGCGTGCATGAATGCGAATGGCCCTGTCCGGAAGGGGAGGATGGCCGGAACGGATGAATTGACAAGCGGTTTCAGTATGTTACTATCATTTCTGTTAATTCATTTTGCATACGTATTCAAACAGTCCGGGATAAATGCCTGCAGCATTCGGTTTTAAAAAGAAAGAGGTGAAGGCATGATCAGTCTGGACCGCGATACATCGCGTCTGATCGATGAGGTGAACGCAGGGAAAGTCAGCAGGGAATCGCTGGCGGCTTACAGCTGGACTCCGCAGGAATCGGAAAGGCTGGCCCGGTATTTCGTTTTGGCCCGAAGCCAGTTCAACTCGGTGAAGAAGATCATCCAATTTGTAAGCGGTTGCATCATCTTGTCGGAAAGCGCTTCCCTCGGCGGGGGCAGGGAGGTCTTTCATTCGTTGTCCGCGGCGAAAGATTTGTTGGACAAGGCCGATGAAGAGACCAGGAGCCTTCCGGTACCGGCCGGGGTCAGCAGACATCATCAGCATCTCTTGGACGCCCTGTCTTGTTTAAGAGAGATCTTCCGGCGGTTCGTGCTGACCGAGCAGGTCCTGCACCTGAAAAGAGACCAGTCGGATCAGCTGCTGTATTTGCTGAAAATGGCAAACGAAAGCCTGAAGAGCGCGTCGAACTTTGAATTGGGCCTGGACATGGTGGAATTAAACTCAAGCTGCGCATGCGGTCATTAAAACATATCGGAGGGCTGAACATGAAGGACTATTCAATCTGGGTTTTGGAGTATTCTTACGTGCCGGATTACCATAAGAGCGGCGTAATTTACGGCGCCCACAACGAGGGGTATGTCAAGCTGCCCTACTGCTATGTCCTGATCAAGGGAAAGGGCCGCACCATCCTGGTGGACGTGGGGTTCAATAACAAAGAATACGGGAAAGTGCTCGCGGACCGATTTGGCGTGAAGAATTGGCAAAGCCCGAAAGTGGTATTGGATGAAGTGGGCGTCAAACCGGAAGACGTGGATACCGTGTTCGTAACCCACGCCCATTTCGATCACTTCGGAAACATCGAAGACTTTCCGAATGCCACGTTCTATCTCCAGGAAAGGGAGATTTCAAAATGGATGTGGGCCATGTCGCTCCCTGAGCAATTCGGCTGGCTGATGGGTGCGATGGATCCGGGCGACATCATCCGCGGGGCGGAACTGGCTAGGGACGGCCGGCTCGTGTTGATCGACGGGGACCGGGAAGATGTTCTTCCGGGGATCGATCTGTTTGCCGCATTCGATACGCATACGTTCGGATCCCAGTTTGTCCGGGTGAAAAACGGGGAAACCGGCACGGAAGACTCTTGGATACTGGCCGGCGACCTCGTCTACGTCTTTGACAACGCAGAGGGCAGAGACGGGGACGGCGTCTATGTTCCTGTAGGGCTGGCTTCGGGGAGCCAGACGAACCTCCTGCTCGCCACGGACAAAATGATGACCCTCGTCGACCGGGATCCGACCCGCGTCATCCCGATTCACGAACAGCGGCTGGTCGAACGCTTCCCGTCGCGCGTCAGCGAAAAAGGTCTCCACATCGTCGAGATCACATTGGCGGACGGGGAAACGTCCAAAGTCCGGCAGTGAGAACGGGCTCTGGCCGCCATTCGGGCAACCGGTCATACAGGAAAGACAGCAGGGAGTGCGGTGTCTTTTCCAGCCCCGATGCCCGGTCAAATTTACCGATCCAATCGAAAATTCAATCAAAACCGCAAGGCGAACAGATGATAAAACACCTGTTCGCTTTTTGTTCGTGAAATGAAGGGGAATATGGTAGGATAGTGACACAATGAACGTGAAAACTGGAAGGGGACAGACCATGGTCCAGAAATTCGATTTGAAGGCGCCGTATACGCCGCAGGGCGATCAGCCGAAGGCGATCGAGAAGCTTGTCGGCGGCATCAAGGCGGGACGCAAACATCAGACGCTGCTTGGGGCGACCGGGACGGGGAAGACGTTCACGGTTTCCAATGTGCTCACCGAAGTGAACAAGCCGACGCTCGTCATGGCTCACAACAAGACGCTCGCCGGCCAGCTTTACAGCGAGTTCAAGGAATTCTTCCCGAACAATGCGGTCGAGTATTTCGTAAGTTTCTACGATTATTATCAGCCGGAGGCGTATGTGCCCCAGACCGATACATTCATCGAAAAAGACGCGAGCATCAACGATGAGATCGACAAGCTGCGCCACGCGGCCACTTCTGCGCTGTTTGAGCGCAACGATGTCCTCATCGTGGCGTCGGTGTCGTGCATCTACGGTCTCGGGAACCCGGCGGAATACGGCGAGATGCTCGTCTCGCTCCGCACGGGCATGGAAATCAGCCGGAATGATCTGCTGCGCCGGTTTGTCGACATACAATACACACGGAACGATCTGAACTTCACGCGGGGAACATTCCGCGTGCGCGGGGATGTCGTGGAGATCATCCCGGCTTCGCGCGATGAACGCTGCATCCGGATCGAGTTCTTCGGCGATGAGATCGACCGGATCCGTGAGGTCGATGCGCTGACGGGTGAGATCTACGGCGACCGGGACCACGTTGCCATCTTCCCGGCCTCCCACTTCGTCGCCCGCGAAGAGCGGATGGTGAAGGCGATCGCCAATATCGAGATTGAGCTGGAGGAGCGGCTGAAGGTGCTCCGCGAAGAAAACAAGCTGCTCGAGGCCCAGCGGCTCGAACAGCGGACACGCTACGACATCGAGATGATGAAGGAGATGGGCTTCTGCTCGGGGATCGAAAACTATTCGCGCCACCTCAACCTGAAACCGCCGGGTGCGACGCCGTATACGCTGTTTGACTATTTCCCGGATGACTTCCTGCTTGTCCTTGACGAGAGCCACGTGACGCTCCCGCAGATCCGCGGGATGTTCAACGGTGACCAGGCGCGCAAGCAGGTGCTGGTCGACCACGGATTCCGTCTGCCGTCCGCCCTGG
Source organism: Edaphobacillus lindanitolerans (assembly GCF_900156305.1). Taxonomy (GTDB): domain Bacteria; phylum Bacillota; class Bacilli; order Bacillales_A; family Planococcaceae; genus Bhargavaea; species Bhargavaea lindanitolerans. Next base: position 127,600 of record NZ_FTPL01000004.1, read on the forward strand.
ATAACCGTCCGCTCCGATTCGAGGAATTCGAGAAGCGCGTCCACGAAGCGATTTATGTGTCGGCAACTCCGGGACCGTACGAACTCGAACACTCACCGGAAATGGTCGAGCAGATCATCCGTCCGACCGGGCTGCTTGATCCGGTGATCGACGTCCGGCCGATCGAGGGCCAGATCGATGACCTGATCGACGAGATTCAGGAGAGGATCCGGAAAAACGAGCGGGTCCTCGTCACGACCCTGACGAAGAAGATGTCCGAAGACCTGACCGACTATCTGAAGGAAGCCGGGATCAAGGTCACTTACCTCCACTCGGAGATCAAGACGCTCGAACGGACCGAGATCATCCGGGAGCTCAGGCTCGGCACGTATGATGTCATTGTCGGGATCAACCTTCTCCGGGAAGGGCTCGATATCCCGGAAGTGTCGCTCGTGGCCATCCTCGATGCGGACAAGGAAGGCTTCCTCCGTTCCGAACGCTCGCTCATCCAGACAATCGGCCGTGCTGCGCGGAACGCGAACGGCAAGGTGGTCATGTATGCCGACCGGATGACCGATTCGATGCGCGCGGCGATCGATGAGACGAAGCGCCGCCGGACGATCCAAATGGAGTACAACGAAAAGCATGGCATCACGCCGCAGACGATCAAGAAGCAGATCCGCGACGCGATCCGTGCGACCCACGATACCGAAGAAACGGTCACTTACGTCGAAAAAGTGACAAAAGGCAAGAAGCTGACCAAGGAAGAAAAGGGCAGCCTCCTCGCCTCGCTGGAGAAAGAAATGAAGGACGCAGCGAAGGCGCTCGATTTCGAACGGGCCGCGGAACTGCGTGACACGATACTGGAACTGAAAGCAGAGGGGTGAGGATTGATGAAAAATCAGGAAATCGTCGTTCAGGGGGCGCGTGCGCATAACCTGAAGGACATCAGCGTGACGATCCCGCGCGACCAGCTCGTCGTCATGACGGGGCTCTCGGGATCCGGGAAATCATCGCTCGCGTTTGACACGATCTATGCGGAAGGCCAGCGCCGATATGTTGAGTCACTGTCCGCCTACGCCCGCCAGTTCCTCGGACAGATGGACAAGCCGGACGTCGATGCGATCGAAGGGCTCTCCCCGGCGATTTCGATCGACCAAAAGACGACGAGCCGGAACCCGCGGTCGACTGTCGGCACGGTGACGGAAATCTACGATTATCTGCGTCTTTTGTATGCCCGGATCGGAAAGCCGGTCTGCCCGAACCACGGGATCGAAATCTCGTCCCAGACGGTCGAGCAGATGGTCGACCGCATTTTGGAATTGCCGGAACGGACGCGGCTGCAAATCCTGGCGCCGGTCATTTCCGGACGGAAAGGGACGCATGTCAAGCTGTTTGAGGACATCAAGAAACAGGGCTACGTCCGTGTCCGTGTCGACGGAGAACTGTACGACCTGGACGACAACATTGAGCTGAATAAAAACAAAAAGCATGACATCGAAGTCGTCATCGACCGGATTGTCGTCAAGGACGATGTCGGCGCACGTCTGGCCGACTCGCTCGAGACGGCGGCATCGCTTGCGGGCGGACGGGCACTGATCGATGTGATCGGCGGAGAAGAGATGCTCTACAGCGAACATCATTCCTGCCCGGTGTGCGGATTTTCGATCGGTGAGCTGGAGCCGCGGATGTTCTCGTTCAACAGTCCGTTTGGCGCCTGCCCGGAATGTGACGGCCTCGGGGTGAAGCTGGAAGTCGATCCGGACCTTGTCATTCCCGATAAGTCCCGTTCGCTGGAGGAACATGCGATTGCGCCGTGGGAGCCGACGAGCTCTCAGTATTACCCCGAGCTGCTCAAGACGGTGGCAAAGCATTACGGAATCCCGATGGACGTGCCGGTGAGCGAGCTTACCGACGCCCAGCTGGATAAAATCCTGTACGGGTCGGGCAATGACCGGATCCGGTTCCGTTATACGAATGAATACGGCGTGACCCGGGACAATCATATCCACTTCGAAGGGGTGCTCCGCAATGTCGAGCGCCGCTACCGGGAAACGACGTCCGATTACATCCGTGAACAAATGGAGAAATACATGGCCGAGCGCCCGTGCCCGGCTTGCCACGGTTTCCGTCTCAAGGAAGAGTCGCTTGCGGTGAAGGTGGCCGGACTCCATATCGCCCAGGTGACATCATTCTCGATCACCGACGCGATGGAGTTTTTCAGCACGCTTCAGCTTTCCGAGAAAGACGAGGCGATCGCCCGGCTGATCCTTCGGGAGATCAATGAACGGCTCGGCTTCCTCAACAACGTCGGACTGGATTATCTGACGATGTCCCGCGCAGCGGGTACCCTGTCGGGCGGGGAGGCCCAGCGGATCCGGCTCGCCACCCAGATCGGCTCCCGGCTGTCGGGCGTCCTCTACATCCTTGATGAGCCGTCGATCGGCCTTCATCAGCGGGACAACGACCGGCTCATCGGCACGCTGAAAAGCATGCGGGATCTCGGGAACACGCTCATCGTCGTCGAGCATGACGAAGACACGATGCTCGCGGCCGACCACCTCATCGACATCGGTCCGGGTGCCGGTCTCCACGGCGGTGAAATTGTCGCGCAGGGCACGCCGGAAGAAGTGATGAACGATCCCGGCTCGCTCACCGGCGACTACCTGAGCGGCCGGAAGTTCATTCCCGTTCCGACCGAGCGTCGGCCGTCTGACGGGCGGGTGGTCCGGATTACGGGAGCATCAGAGAATAACCTGAAAAGCGTGGATGCAGAGATTCCGCTCGGGGAATTCATCGCGGTGACCGGCGTGTCGGGTTCAGGCAAGTCGACCCTCGTGAACGAAGTGCTCTACAAGGCGCTCGCCCAGAAGCTGAACCGCGCGAAGGCGAAGCCGGGTGCCTACGGGACCATCACCGGCATAGAGGAACTCGAGAAGGTCATCGACATCGATCAGTCGCCGATCGGCCGGACCCCCCGGTCGAACCCGGCTACGTATACCGGCGTGTTCGATGATGTCCGGGATGTGTTCGCCTCGACGAATGAAGCGAAGGTCCGCGGGTACAAGAAGGGCCGGTTCAGCTTCAATGTGAAGGGCGGGCGCTGCGAGGCGTGCCGCGGGGACGGCATCATCAAGATTGAGATGCACTTCCTGCCCGACGTGTATGTGCCGTGTGAAGTATGCCATGGCCGCCGGTATAACCGGGAGACGCTGGAAGTCCGGTATAAAGGAAAGAACATCGCGGACGTGCTCGATATGACGGTCGACGATGCACTGGTCTTCTTTGAAAACATCCCGAAAATCTCCCGCAAGCTGCAGACGATTGCGGACGTCGGGCTCGGCTATGTGAAGCTCGGCCAGCCGGCGACGACGCTTTCCGGCGGGGAGGCGCAGCGCGTGAAGCTCGCATCCGAACTGCACCGGCGGTCAAACGGCAAAACGTTCTATATTCTCGACGAACCGACGACCGGGCTGCATGCCCATGATATTTCCAAGCTGCTCATCGTGCTGCAGCGTCTCGTCGAGGGCGGCAATACGGTCCTCGTCATCGAGCATAACCTGGACGTCATCAAGACGGTCGATCACATCATCGACCTTGGGCCAGAAGGCGGGGAGCGCGGCGGCCAGATCATCGCGACCGGCACGCCGGAGAAGGTGGCGGAAAGCCCGGTTTCTTATACGGGCCGCTACCTGAAGCCGATCCTGGAGCGCGACCGCCGACGGACCGAGGCGCTGATTGCCGAGGCAGAGAGCAGCCGGTGATCTTACTGCCGTTGTCCGGTGAAACCTTTTGAGGACTTCGCGCGTATAAACATTATCAACGGATGGCGGCCGGGCCGCTGCCGAAGGAGGTACGAACACATGAAAGACGAAAGAAGCCGGATTCTGGACATGCTGGAACAGGGAACGATCAGTGCCGACGAGGCGCTGCGTCTTTTGGAGAAGTTCGAAAACAACCGGGAGGCCGCGGCAGACAGCCATCCGCAGCCGGAAAAGGAAGAACCGGCAGCCGGAAGCACGCCGGAGCCGGACAATGTACGGGGAGATTTCAATGAAGGACAGGCGGAAGAGTTTGAACAGGAACAGCGCGGCGGCAACCGTCAGGGACGACCGGCTTCGATGGATGAATTCCTCGAGGACGTACGCCGGGACTTCACGGTGTTCGGCAGCCGCTTCATGGAATTCATGCAGACCGCGGTCGACAAGGTGAAGACATTCGACATCGAGAAGCCGTTCGGAGAACCAGTGACGTTCAGCCAGACGTTCGTAAAAAGTGCGGAGGGCATTGAGGAAATCATAGCCGATCTGTCGCTCGGAAGCCTGGAGATCCGGGTATCCGACAGCGAAGAATTCCGTGCGGAGTGCGAAGTGAAGGCATACCGGGCGGAGGATGAGGAAGAAGCGAAGCGGGAATTCGTCGAGCGCTTCCTGTTCGTCACGGATGGCGGAAAGCTCCGGATCTCAAGCGACCGGAAGATAACACAGGTGAACATCGTCCTCCACGTGCCTGAGGCGCAATACCACAAACTGTCGGTCCGCCTGCTGAGCGGCGCGTTCCGGGCAGAAGACGAATTGACTGCAGACCAGATCCGGGTCCGCGCCGCGAACGGCAAGATCGACGCGGCCGGCCTGCACTTCAAGGAAGCAGAATTCGAGACGGCCAACGGAACGATCCGGGTCCGCGATGCCCATGGTGAAAAGATCGAGGCCGAGACGATGAACGGCAAGATCGATATCGACGGAATGCTCAAAGATATCGATGCCCGCTCCGTGAACGGCCACGTCGTCGTTACGACACGCGATGCGGAAGCTTACAAGATCGAAGCGGGTGCCGTATCCGGTGCCGTCGAGATCTATGTGCCGCAGGACGCGGGCCTGAACGGGGAAGCCCTGTCCAGCCTCGGACGCGTCGATGTCCGTCTCCACGACGTTGACCGTTCCCAGGAACAGGAGCAGTTCCTCCAGAAAGCCGTCCGCTTCACGAAAGCCGGCGGCAATCCGGACCTGCCGCCGCTCTCCGTCAAAGGCGAAGCCAAGACCGGCACCGTGATTGTCGGGTATATCGGAAAGTGAATTGAAAGAGACCGGTGCGGCTGGCGATCATGCCAGCTGCACCGGTCTTTTTTCGTTGTGGGCGGAGTGACGGACGGTGAGTTTCCCCAAAGGGGTCCCGAGTTTTACCAGGGGTCCGAGTTTTCCTGAAGTAGCCGTGAGTTTTCCCGAACACGGCGCGAGTTTTCCGCAGGAGGTCCCGAGTTTTACCTGGGGTCCGAGTTTTCCTGAAGTAGCCGTGAGTTTTACCGTCCATGTCGCGAGTTTTCCTCAGGAGGCCCCGAGTTTTACCTGGGGACCGAGTTTTCCCGAACACGGCGTGAGTTTTCCTTAGGAGACCCCGGGTTTTACCTGGGGTCTGAGTTTTACCGAAGTAGCCGTGAGTTTTCCTCAGGAGGCCACGAGTTTTACCTGGGGACCGAGTTTTCCCAAAGTAGCCGTGAGTTTTCCCGTAAACGACGTGTGTTCTCCTCAAGTGGCCCCAAGTTTTACCCTTGGTCCGAGTTTTACCCCTGGTCCGAGTTTCCCTGAAGTAGCCGTGAGTTTTCCCGAACACGTCGAGAGTTCTCCTATAGTGGCCCCGAGTTTTACCCCAGGCCCGAGTTTTCCCACGCCCCCCGGTCTCCCCGAACACGCTCCGACACCCTCTCCTTTCTAAAGCCCTCTGCCGAAGTACCAGTTCCCGACTGCGAATGTGAGGGCGCGGGCACACTGGAGACGGTAGCGGCCGCTTTTGAGCAGGGCGGCCTCGGTTTTGTTCGTCATGAAGCCGCATTCGAGCAGGACGGCGGGCATGCGGGTTTCCCGGACGACGGCGAAGTTGGCCCGCTTCACGCCGCGGTTTTTCCGGCCGCAGGCAGCGACCAGCGCCCCCTGCATGTGGCCGGCGAGGATTTCCGACTGCTTCTGCGCCTGCGGATAAATGTACGTCTCGATTCCCGAGGCATCGTTCCAGCCATTGCCGTAGGCGTTGGCGTGGATCGAGATGAATGCATCGGCGCCCCAGCCGTTCGCTTTTCTTGCCCGCTCGGACAGCGGGACATCGCGGCCCGCCTCATGGGCGAACCGGACGGCGATCCCTTCTTTTCGGAGCATATCCGCGGCGAGTCCGGCGACGGCCGAGTTGAAAGTGAATTCGAGCATCGAGCCGTCGGGCGTGCGTTTTCCGGGTGTGGCGGGGCCGTGCCCGGCGTCCAGCATGATTTTTTTCATTTAATCTCCACCTCCGCCTACTACATAGACGCTTCCATGTCAATCGGATACCCGCACAGCCGCCGGGGCAAAAACCGCTTTCCATTGCCGGAATCTTTGTTAGAATAGAGGTCATGGCGACATCCGGTTTGGAAGGGGGCATCAGCCGATGGATCATGTAACGGTGAAAGACGTCATGGAGCGGTTTGGCCTGGAATTGGCCGCAGGGGGAGAAGGGCTCGGACGCCATATTGCGACGACGGACATTTCCCGTCCGGGCCTGGAGGTTGCCGGGTTTTTTGACCATTATCCGGCCAACCGGATCCAACTGCTCGGACGGAGCGAAATCTCGTTCTTCTCGATGCTGCCGAGGCTCGACAAAATGGAGCGTGCACGCAGGCTCTGTTCGCCGGACACGCCGATGCTTGCCGTCTGCCACGGCATGCGGATTCCGCCCGAACTCATCCATGCGGCGGAAGAGGCTCAGGTCCCGGTCCTGACATCCGGCCTCACGACGACCAAGCTCTCGAGCAAGCTGACGGATTTCCTTGAAAACCGGCTTGCCCCGATGACCGCTGTCCACGGCGTGCTGCTCGATATATATGGGCTGGGGGTCCTGATCACCGGTAAAAGCGGGATCGGAAAAAGTGAAGTCGCACTAGACCTCGTCAAGCGCGGTCACCGCCTCGTCGCGGACGACTGCGTGGAAATCCGGCAGGTGGCAGAGGACACACTCGTCGGCAATGCGCCCGACCTGCTCCAGCACCTGCTCGAAATCCGTGGGCTCGGCATCATCGACGTCCGCATGCTATTCGGTGCAAGCGCCATCCGGAACTACAAGCGGATCACGCTCATCATCGACCTGGAAAACTGGGATCCCCAGCGTTCCTACGACCGTCTCGGGCTGGAGGAGGAAAAGCAGCGGATCCTCGACACCGAGCTGACCCGCCTTACCGTCCCGGTCCGGCCGGGACGCAACATGTCCTCGATCGTGGAAGTGGCGGCGATGAATCACCGGATGAAAGCGATGGGCATGAACGCCGCGGAGAAATTCTCGGAGCGGCTCAATGATATGATCGGCAGGGAACAGGACCCGCTCGCATGAGCGGCACCCGGCCTCAATAGATAGGGAAGAAGGGAAACCGAAATGCCATTTTCTTTAGCGGCGATCGATCCGGTCGCCTTTTCTCTCGGCCCGATCGAGGTGCGCTGGTACGGCATCCTGATCGCGACCGGCATCATCCTCGCATTCCTCGTCGTCCAGAGGGAAGCGGTGAAGCGGGGGCTGCATCCCGATTTCATGACGGACCTCCTCATCTGGGCAGTACCGATATCAATCCTCGGGGCACGGGCGTACTACGTCCTGTTCGAGTGGGACCTCTACGCGGACCATCCGTCGCGCGTCTTCAAAATCTGGGAAGGGGGCCTCGCCATCCACGGGGCGCTCATCGCCGCCATCATCACGGCGGTGATCTTCACCCGGATCCGCGGCGTCTCGTTCTGGAAAGTGGCGGACATCACGGCACCCGGCCTGCTCATCGGCCAGATCCTTGGCCGATGGGGGAACTTCGTGAACCAGGAAGCGCACGGCGGGCCGGTGTCGGACAAGTTCCTTGAGAACAACATCCTCCCCGACTGGATCATGAACCAGATGACGATCAACGGGGTCACCTATCATCCGACGTTCCTCTATGAATCGCTCTGGAACGTGGTCGGGCTCCTCCTCATCCTGTTTGTGCTCCGCCGCATCAATCCCCGCCGGGGCAGCATCTTCCTGTTCTATATCGCCTGGTATTCCATCGGGCGTTTCTACATCGAAGGCATGCGCACCGACAGCCTCATGTATTTCGGCCTGAAAGCGGCACAGCTCGTCTCGATTGCGGGCGTGTTCCTGGCGATCGTCATATACGTCGTCAAACGTTTCGTCCTCAAAGAAGAAGCGCACTATAAGGACTGAGGGCCAACCGGACGGACCGCTGCGGCCCGTCCGTTTTCTTTGGTCTCCATGTCCATCCAACGCGGCCGTGCGCCGCATCGTTTTACAAAAGATCAACGGTCCCTCACGGTTACCGGTCAGAAAGTTGGAAAGCACATGTCATCTGTTCGCAAAGGCTTGTCGTCAGGACTCAGCACCACCTGGACGCTCGGCAAGATCATCTTCCCGATCACGCTTCTCATCGTCATTCTCCAGCACACGCCGGTCCTTCCCTGGGTGATCGGGCTGGTGGAGCCGCTCATGGGTCTGTTCGGACTCCGCGGGGAAGCGGCGATCCCGCTCGTTCTCGGAAATGCACTCAATCTGTACGCCGGCATTGCCGGGATCCTCTCTCTCGACCTGTCGGTGAAAGAAGTCTTTATCCTCGCCGTCATGCTGTCGTTTTCCCATAACCTGTTCATCGAGTCCGGGGTCGCGATGAAGGTCGGCGTGAAACTGTGGGTCATCCTTCTTGTCCGGTTCGGGCTGGCGGGCGGCTCCGCAATCCTGATCAACCTGTTCTGGCACGGCGGGGCGGAGACGGCCCGCTACGGATTCGCGCCGGCAGAGGCCGCCGATCCGTCCGGCTGGACAGGCGTCCTGCTGCTCGGCCTGGAAAAAGCGGGATTCGGCGTGCTTCAGCTCGCGCTCATCGTCATTCCGCTCATGGTGGCCATCCAGTTCCTGAAGGACAGCGGCTGGATGCAGAAGATGTCCGACCGGATGGGCCCATTCACGAAGCTGATCGGCGTCCGACCGAATGCGGGCATGACGCTCGTCGCCGGCCTGACGATCGGGCTCGCCTACGGTGCGGGGGTCATGATCCAGGCGGTCCGCGAAGACGGCGTCAGCCGGAAGGATGCGACACTCGCGTTCATTTTCCTCGTGGCATGCCACGCAGTCGTGGAAGATACGCTCATCTTCGTGCCGCTTGGCATTCCGGTCTGGCCGCTCCTCCTCATCCGGCTCGTTACTGCGTTCGCGCTGACGATGTTCGTGGCGAAGATCTGGAACCGGACGGAACAGCCAAAGCAGAAAGGAGTCGTGGTCACACATGGCAGATAAAATCGATACGATCCTGTTCGACTTTGACGGGACCCTTCTTGATACGAATGAACTGATCCTCCAGACGTTCATGGCCGTGCTCGGCAAGCACTATCCCGGACGGTTTGACCGGGAGGACTGCCTGGCGTTCATGGGGCCGACACTACGGGAAACGTTTGAGGCGATCGACCCGGAAATGGCGGAAACGCTGATCCTTGAATACCGGGAATGGAACGCCGCGATGCACGATGAAATGGTGACGGAGTTCCCGGATGTGACGGAGACGCTCCGCCTTCTGAAGGGGAAGGGGATCAAGCTGGCCGTCGTCTCGACGAAGCGCCGTGACGTGCTCGCCCGGGGCATGAAGCTCATGGACGTGGAAGACGTGTTCGACTGCGTCATCGGGCTTGACGATGTGAGCCGGGCCAAACCGGATCCGGAGCCGCTTCAAAAAGCGATGGACATGCTCGGATCAGACCCGGCCCGTACGCTCATGGTCGGCGACAACTATCATGACATCGAGGGCGGCAAGAACGCCGGGACACTCACGGCCGGCGTTGCCTGGAGTGCGAAGGGCGAGGCGTTCCTTGCAAAGTACGAACCGGACTTCATGCTCCAGGGCATGAAGGATCTTCTCGAAATCGTGGACAGACAGGCGGAGAACAGATGAGACGCACCGAGCGGCATCCTGCGAAGGGAGGGGCCAATTCGCTCTGGCACCTTTACAGGACAGTGCCGTTTCTGAAGGTCGCGAAGAACTTCGTCTTCATCCAGATCGGGCGGTACACGCCGTCCGTCTCCCTGAAACGCTGGCTGTACAAGACATTCCTCGGGATGAAGCTCGGCGAGCAGGTGTCGTTTGCGCTCATGGCGATGCCGGACCTCATGTTCCCCGAGCGGATCCAGGTCGGCCGCAACTCGATCATCGGCTACAACACGACGATCCTGGCCCATGAATACCTGATCGGCGAATACCGGGTCGGCGATGTCCTGATCGGCGAAGAGGTCCTGATCGGTGCGAATACGACGATCCTGCCGGGCGTTGAAATCGGGGACGGAGCGATCATCTCCGCCGCCTCGCTCGTCAACCGGGACATCCCGCCCGGCTGCTTTGCCGGCGGCAATCCCGTGAAGGTCATCTACACGGCCGAACAGATGGCCGAACGGAAAAACAAAGAAGGCGCACCCCGTCCCGAATGACGCGGTGCGTTTTCTGTTCGATGGGATTCTGAGGCAGGATGGCCCCGTTGTCTGTCCTGCCCATCCCGGTGCCCTCCCGCCGGCAACTCCCCGAAAAGGGCCCGTCTCCCATTCCTGTGGTATAATGATTTGCTGAAACCTGAATTGACCATGAAGCGGCCGAAGCGGCTGTTTTTATATCCGGAGGAATCCTCTTGAAACATCAACCTCAACGCAACAACAAGAAAATCGTCAACTTCATACCGACCGGGGAGTTCTATTACCAGAAGGCGCTGCGGGCGCTGAAGCGCGACGAGACGGAGAAGGCCCACAAGTTCCTCCGGCGCGCGGCCGACCTCAGCCCGGGAGACCCTGACATTCTGCTCCAGTATGCGATCCTTGAGCTGGATCTCGGCCGTTTCGAGCATGCCCGCGATCTGCTCATGCAGGCGTATGAATCGGGGCCGGAAGAGCCGGAGACCTTCTTTTTCCTGTCGGAAGTCCACGCCCATCTCGGCTATCTTCGCGATGCGGTGAACTATGCCGAGCGCTACCTTGACCGGGCGCCGGAAGGGATGTACCGGGAAGATGCGATGGACATCATCGAGTTTGCGGAGACCGAGCTGTACGGCATGCCGGAAGACGAGGAAGGCGACGGCCGGCTCGACTACATCCTCGACCGGGGCCGCCGTCTTATGGAGGCAGGGGATTTCCGCGAGGCGATCAACCTGCTGGAAGAAGCGATCGGGGAGCACCCTGATTTCTGGGCGGCTTACAACAACCTGGCGCTCGCCTATTTCTACATCGGGGAAACCGAGCAGGCGGAGGCGCTCCTCAATGAAGTGCTCCGCGGGGACAACGGCAACCTCCATGCGCTCTGCAACTTCGCGGTGTTCTATTACTACAAGCAGGATACCGAGGCGCTGGAACGCATCACTTCCATCCTGCTGAAGATCCGGCCGTTCCTGATCGACCACCGGTACAAGCTCGGCGCCACGCTCGCGCTCGTCGGACACCATCAGGAAGCATACGGCTGGCTTCGGGGTCTGCAGCGGATCGGATTTGAGGGGGACCCCGGCTTTTATTTCTGGCTCGCGCACTCCGCTTCGCTGAGCGGAGAGGACAAGGCAGCCGAAGAGGCTTGGGCCATGCTCGTCTCGATGGATCCGTCCAAGGCGGGGAAAGAACCGTGGCTTCAGGGGGAAGTTTCGGAGACGCTTGAAAATGACCTGCCGTTCATCCTCCCGAGGCTGGATGACTCCGAGGAGGAAGGCGTGCGCCTGCTCGCCCTGTTCCTGATGGGCAAATCGGCACTCCGCGATGAAATCCTCACGCACCCCGACTGGCCGGATGTCGAAACGATGACGACCGCCGAGAAGCTCTTCCTTGCGAACGGGCTTGGCCACCGCCTGCCGGGCAACACCGCTGCGGAAGCGATGTACAACCGGGTGTTTGAAGCGACGGGTCTTCTGGCCGAGCGGCTCGCACCGCTGAAGGAAGAAGACGCACCGCTGCTGGAAATGTGGTTCCTCATCTGCAGCCGGGCGCTTGCGGACGGGTATCTGTTCCGGAACCCGCCGGCGATCGCGGCAGCGGCGGAATACATGTACCGCTCATCCAAAAATCCGCGCGCGACGAAAAAGGAGACCGCCGCCTCGTACGGGGTTTCCCCGAAGACGCTGACAAAGTACGTGGGCGACCTGTTCCCCTATCTTCCGTTCCCGGAATAACAGGCAGAAAAGTTGAAGCCCTGCGGGGAATCGAATAGCATGAAAAACAGAGAAGCGGCTTCAAGCAACGCTTAAGGAGGAACTACCCATGGCTGAAGAAAAAATTTACGACGTGATCATCATCGGGGCAGGCCCTGCCGGCTTGACAGCGGCTGTTTATGCGAGCCGTGCGGACATGGATACGCTCATGCTGGAGCGCGGTATTCCGGGCGGCCAGATGGCGAACACGGAAGAGATTGAAAACTATCCCGGCTTTGACAGCATCCTTGGACCGGACCTGTCCAACAAAATGTTCGAGCATGCGAAGAAGTTCGGGGCTGAATATGCATACGGGGACGTCCAGGAAGTCCGCGACGGGGAAGAATACAAGACGATCGTCGCGGGCGGCAAGGAATACAAGACCCGTGCGATCATCATCACGACCGGTGCGGAATACAAGAAAATGGGCATTCCCGGTGAATCTGAACTCGGCGGCCGCGGGGTCAGCTACTGTGCGGTCTGTGACGGGGCGTTCTTCCGCGGCAAGGAACTCGTCGTTGTCGGCGGCGGGGATTCTGCGGTCGAGGAAGGTGCTTACCTCACCCGCTTTGCGGACAAAGTCACAATTGTACACCGCCGTGATACGCTGCGTGCCCAGAAGATCCTTCAGGAACGCGCATTCTCCAACCCGAAGATCGACTTCATCTGGAGCCACACGCTCAAGTCGATCAATGACAAGGACGGCAAAGTCGGCGGCGTGACGCTCGTCTCGACCAAAGACGGCAGCGAGTCCGAGTTCAAGACGGACGGCGTGTTCATCTATATCGGCATGGTGCCGCTCACTGCACCGTTCAAATCGCTCGGAATCACGGATGAGCAAGGCTATATCCCGACGGACACAGAAATGAACACGTCCATCCCGGGCATCTTCGCTGCAGGGGACGTCCGCGCGAAAACCCTCCGCCAGGTCGTCACGGCTACGGGCGACGGCAGCATTGCCGCCGAGACCGCCCAGAAATACGTCGAGGAACTGAAAGAAAAAATCGGCTCCAAAGCATGATTTAATCGTTCCTTAACAGCCCTGTAACAGCTTTGCAACATGGAACGTGTATAGTGAAGAGTGTAAATTGACCCCCCTTTATGATAGCAAGACCTTTTGAAGCGGCTCCCGGCATTCCCGGGGCCGCCTTTTTTTGAGCTTATGGGAGCCGGGTAAGCCCGGGCGGCCCGGGCGCCTGGCGCCCGGCTTCTGCGGACAGGCGGGGGAGTGCCCGTCGCTTTAGTTTGTCTCGGGGTTCCGGTGCATAGTATAATGGAGAGTAGAATGTCTGAAATGGTGGGATGCCGATGCAACGGATTGCGAACCTGCTCGTCGTGAAAGACGGCAGGGTACTGCTCATGAAAAAGCCGCGCCGCGGATGGTACGTAGCGCCCGGAGGGAAGATGGAACCGGGCGAATCCGTCTATACGGCGGCCTGCCGGGAATTCACGGAAGAAACCGGCGCCCTCCCGGAGGACGTTCATCTGAAAGGTGTATATACGATGGTGATCCGCGATGACGCGGATGAACAAACGCTCGATGAGTGGATGCTCTACACGTTCGTCGCACGCGGCCTGACCGGTGTGCCGGCGGAAGAGACCCGTGAAGGGAAGCTGGAGTGGCATGATGTTTCGGAGCTGGGGACGCTGCCGATGGCGGAAGGGGACCGGACGAACCTGGAGTTCGCCGCCTCCTCCCCCGGGATGCAATATGGCACATTCACCTACACACAGGAATTCAGGCTGATCCGTGAAGAGATCCAGCGTTCAGAAGAAAGGACGGAACCATGATGCAAACGATCGAGAACCATCAGGAAAAGCAGGAGAAGATGGAACTTGTCATCATCACCGGTATGTCCGGGGCAGGGAAGACGGTGGCCATCCAGAGCTTTGAAGATCTCGGATTTTACTGCATCGACAATCTTCCGCCGGAACTTCTGCCGACTTTTCTCAGCCTGCTCGGCAACTCGGACCGCAAGCTCCAGCGGGTGGCGGTCGTCATGGACATGCGGGGCCGGGAATATTTTGATTCGCTGATCGGGACGCTCGATAATCTGGCGACCCGGGAAAACCTGAACACGCGGATCCTCTTCCTCGATGCGGATGACGGCACGCTCGTCAAACGTTACAAGGAAACCCGCCGCAAGCATCCGCTCTCCGGAAACGGACTCGTCAGCGACGGCATCCGCCGGGAACGTGAAATGCTGTCCGAGCTGAAGGGCCGGGCACGCTACATCTTCAATACGACCCATATGCTGCCGAGGCAGCTTCGGGAGAAGATCATGGAGAACTTCTCCACTGCGGGGAAAGGGACGTTCACGGTCAACGTCATGTCGTTCGGGTACAAGCACGGGATGCCGATCGACGCGGACATTGCCCTGGACGTCCGTTTTCTCCCGAACCCTTACTATATCGAAGAATTGAAGCCGCTCACGGGCCTTCAGTCCGAGGTGTCGGACTATGTCCTGAAATGGAGCGATACGCAGGAACTGATCTCGAAGCTCGAAGACCTGTTCCGGTTCCTCATCCCGCGCTACAAGGAAGAGGGCAAGGCGCAGCTCGTCATCGCGTTCGGCTGCACGGGCGGCCAGCACCGGTCGGTCACGCTCGCCGAATACTTCGCGGAGAAGCTCAGCTCAGAATACAAGACGTCTGTTTCGCATCGGGACATCAATCATAGAAAGGGCTGATCCCATGCCCGTAAAACAAGGGGGAAAGCGGATTGTCGCCATCGGTGGAGGAACCGGGCTGTCCACGATCCTGCGGGGACTCAAGAAGTATGACGCCGACCTGACGGCCATCGTCACCGTTGCGGATGACGGCGGCAGCTCGGGCAGGCTGCGCAAAGACCTCCTCATCCCGCCGCCGGGCGATGTCCGAAACGTCATGGCGGCTTTGTCTGATGTGGAGCCGCTTGTGGAAGAGATGTTCCAGTACCGGTTCGGCAAAGAGGACTCCCTGAACGGTCACTCCCTCGGCAACCTCATGCTTGCGGCCATGACCCACATCACGGGGGACTTTGCGCGGGCGGTTGCCGAGATGAGCCGGATCCTGAATATCAAGGGCCGGGTCCTGCCGGCCGCCAATCAGGTGATCACGCTCGGGGCTGAGCTGGATGACGGTTCGATCATCAACGGGGAATCCAAAATCCCCGCCTACGGCCGCCGGATCCGGCGGGTGTTCCTTCTCCCCGAAGACGCCGAGCCGCTCGAGGAGGCGGTGCGCGCCATCCGGCTTGCCGACCTGATCGTCATCGGACCGGGTAGCCTGTATACGAGCATCCTGCCCAACCTCCTTGTCCCGGGGATCCGGGATGAGATTTTGAAGGCAAAAGCCGAAAAGGTGTACATATGCAACATCATGACGCAGCCGGGCGAGACCTATGCCTTCACGGCGGAAGATCATGTCCTTGCCCTGTACGATCATCTCGGCACATCGTTCCTTGACGGCATCCTTGTCCATGACGGCGGGCAGATGCCCACGATCATCGAGGAGGAATATGAAAAACAGCTTTCCGTGCCTGTGGAGGGCGATCCGGCAGCCCTCAAGGCCCTTGTCCGGCATGTCGTGTTCAAAGACATCGCCACGACTGTGGACCACCACGTCCGCCATGACGCCGGCAAGGTGGCGGAATGGCTGATGGCCTATCCGGACAGGCCGGATAAACCGGGCAGCCCCGGCAGCATTCCGGTATGATGCGTGTGCTGCGTGAAAGGAGGGGGATCTGATGTCGTTTGCATCGGATACAAAAAAAGAGCTCACCCAGGTGGAGATGGACGACTGCTGCACGAAGGCCGAACTGGCCGCGTTCATCCAGATGAACGGTGTCCTGTCGCTGTCCAACCGGCAGATGAGCCTGGATATCCAGACTGAAAATGCAGCCATTGCGCGCCGCATGTACTTAAATATCAAAAAGCTGTATCCTTTCAAAATCGAGCTGCTCGTCAGAAAGAAGATGCGGCTGAAGAAGAACAATGTGTACATCTGCCGGATCCGGGAAGGCGCCCGGCAGGTGCTGGAGGAGCTCGGCATCTCGGCCGGCATGGCGGGCTCGGGCGGGATTCCGCCCGGGATGGTGCTGGACGACTGCTGCCGGAGAAGCTATCTGCGCGGTGCATTTCTTGCGGGAGGCTCCGTCAATAACCCTGAAACGTCATCCTACCACCTTGAGATCTTTACGCTCTACGGGGAGCACAGCGAGGCGCTCGTCGGGCTCATGAATGGCTACGGGCTGAACGCCAAGTCGATCGAGAGAAAAAAGGGCTTCATCGCCTATCTCAAGGAAGCCGAGAAGATCTCCGACTTTCTTAGCCTGATCGGCGCACACGGTGCGCTGCTCAAGTTCGAGGACGTCCGGATCGTCCGGGACATGCGCAACAGCGTCAACCGGCTCGTCAATTGTGAAACTGCAAATCTGAACAAAACAATCGGGGCGGCACAGCGCCAGGTGGAGAACATCAAGTTCATCGAGGAAATGATCGGCATCGAAGGATTGCCCGAGCGTCTTCAGGAGATCGCCCGGCTGCGCGTGGAATATCAGGACATCACGCTCAAGGAGCTCGGTGAAATGGTGTCCGGTCCGGCGATCAGCAAATCCGGTGTCAATCACCGGCTGCGCAAAATTGATGAAATTGCGGAGAAGCTAAGAAAGGGCGGAATTTCGCTGAAATGAATAAAATCTTGTCCTTTTCGCCCTTCTCCGATACGATAAAGGAATAGACAAGCATCGGATGATGAAGGAGGATGTCGGCCATGACCGAACGGACACTTGAGGTGAAACTGAAATCCGGGCTGCAGGCGAGACAGGCAGCCTTGTTCGTCCAGGAGGCGAACCGGTTCTCTTCGGACATTTACCTGGAGAAGGGAACGAGGAAAGTCAATGCCAAGAGCATCATGGGCATTATGAGCCTGGCGATCGGCAGAGGGGTCGAGGTGACGCTCAGCGCCGACGGACATGATGAGGAAGAGGCGGTCGAAGCCCTTTCCGGCATCATTGAAGACGAAAACTGAAATGAAAAAGACCCGGCCGCTTCGGCCGGGTCTTTCAATTTCCATCGATCACTTTTCTTCTTTTTTATTGTTCGAGATGTCATTGCGCTCAATGATATGGTCGATGAGGCCATATTCTTTTGCACGCTCGGCAGTCATGAAGTTGTCGCGGTCCGTATCTTTCGAAATGACTTCGATCGGCTGGCCGGTGCGCTCTGCAAGAATCCGGTTCAGCTTTTCGCGGATGAAGAGGATGTGCTTCGCGGCGATTTCGATCTCGGTCGCCTGGCCCTGTGCGCCGCCGAGCGGCTGGTGGATCATCACTTCTGCGTTCGGGAGGGCGTAGCGCTTGCCCTCGGTGCCCGCTGCGAGCAGGAACGCACCCATCGAAGCGGCCATGCCGATGCAGATGGTCTGGACATCCGGCTTGATGAACTGCATCGTGTCGAAGATGGCCATGCCCGCGGAAATGCTGCCGCCCGGGCTGTTGATGTAAATGGAGATGTCCTTCTCCGGATCTTCCGCTTCAAGGAAGAGGAGCTGGGCAACGATGGAGTTCGCGACATTGTCGTCGATCCCCGAGCCGAGCATGATGATGCGGTCTTTCAGAAGACGCGAATAGATATCATACGCGCGTTCTCCGCGGTTTGTCTGTTCGATTACAGTAGGTATGAGATTCATTGTTTTTCCTCCTTCAGAGTGGATTGGCTAAACGCTGCACTGGAACACTATACCCCATCAGCTGTGACTTTATCATACACAAGTTGGTCAATGAAGGTCAAATAGGATGCTTTCCGAAAAAGTTAAAAATGGGGTTGCACGATTCCGGGATGCTGTGTATAATAAAAAATGTCGTCCGGCATGGACGGTTACAAAATGCCCTCGTGGTGCAACGGATAGCACGTAAGATTCCGGTTCTTAAGATGTGGGTTCGATTCCTGCCGAGGGCGCTGACGCAAACCGTCATTGAGCGATTGATTTCGCTTGATGGCGGTTTTTTGTATTCGTCCGGTCCTGCAGCCGGTCCTCCCGTTTAATCATTTCTCTTTCTGCGGGAACTTTTCCTGCATTGGTCCGTAGGAATGCTTAGGATTGTTTTGTGATAAGTTGGTTCAGGGTATGGGTCACTATGACAAAACCGAAACGCTGACCGAGAGGGGAAGAGACTATGAAAAGAATGTTCGGGCCGATTGCGATCATCATCGGGATCCTCGTGATCCTGGCCGTGATGCTCGTGCCGAAGTACAATACGCTGGTGGGCCTTGAAGAAGACGTGGACAAATCTTACAGCCAGATCGAGAACCAGCTGCAGCGCAGGATGGACCTGATCCCGAATCTGGTCGAGTCGGTGAAGGGCTTCGCCAAGCATGAGGAGAAGGTGCTCGGGGATATCGCGGATGCCCGCTCACGGCTTGCCGGTGCGAATACACCGGAAGAGCAGGCGACGGCCAATGATGAACTGAGCGGTGCGCTCAGCCGATTGCTCGTCGTCGTGGAGAATTATCCGGAACTGAAGGCCGACGCCAATTTCCGGCAGCTGATGGATGAGCTCGCCGGGACCGAAAACCGTATCGGTGTCGCCCGGATGGACTACAATGACACGGTATCGGAATACAACCGCAATGTCCGCCGCTTCCCGGGCAGCCTCGTCGCCGGCATTTTCGGATTCGATGAGAAGGAATATTTCAAGGCGGCGGCCGGTGCCCAGGAAGCACCGAAGGTCGACTTTGGGGAGTTTGGTGACTGATGAAACGGCTGTGCAGGGCCATACTGCTCGTCCTGCTGATGCTCGCTCCGACGGCCGTTCAGGCGGCTGAACCGGACATCCCGGATCTGGTCGGCCATGATTATATCCAGGACCGTGCCGGAATCCTGAGTGCCGAACAGAAAGCGGAGCTTGAACAGCTCGCCTCCGGGCTCGACCAGGGAACAGGCGCCCAGTTCATCGTCCTCACGGTACCGTCTGCAATTGAGGTCCCCGAGGAATATGCCGTCCAGGCCCTCAGAAAGTACAAAGCGGGTCAGGAAGGCGAGAATAACGGCGTGCTGCTGCTCGTGTCGACAGAACCGAACAGCAGCGGCAAACGTGCCTTCGAGGTGTCCGTCGGTTACGGACTGGAGGGCGCGCTGCCGGACGGCAAGGTCGGCAGGATCATTGATGAATACGGAATGCCGCATTTGACGCAGGGAAGTCCGGATGAGGCCATCGTGGCCGTCTACACAACCCTCTACAACGAAATCGCCAAAGAGTACAACTGGGACGGAACGGTTGATCAGCCGGCTGCACCCGACGGTGGCAGTGATGGAGGCTGGCCGTTCGGCCCGTTCGTCACGATCATCATCCTCTATATCCTCTTCAAAGTCTTCTTCGGAGGGGGCGGAGGCGGAGGTGGCGGTGGAGGCCCTCGCGGCCGTCGCCGCGGGCCGGTCGTCTTCTTCCCGGGTTCCTTCGGCGGAGGCGGAGGAGGATTCGGTGGAGGCGGAGGATTCGGAGGCGGAGGCGGCGGCTTCACCGGCGGAGGCGGATCCGGAGGCGGCGGCGGAGCCGGCCGCGGCTGGTGATCCGGTTCCCGTCCGCAGCACCTGAAAGGAATGACAGGATGAACGTCAAACTCTATGTACGGGAAGATTGTCCGCTCTGTGAGGAGGCGCTGCTGAACCTGCGCCTCGTCTCGGAAGATCTCCCGGTTGAAGCGGAAATCATCGATATTGAATCGGATGACCGGCTTCATGAAAAATATATGCTGATGATCCCGGTGCTGGAGAAGGACGGAGAAGTCCTTCTCTACGGCAACATCGGCTATGCGGATCTGATGGACGCGCTCTCGTAGCGTGTCCTTTTTTCATGCGGATTTTCAGGCGTATCGGGGCATACTTCTGAATTGGGGTGTGCGACTGATCGCGTTTGGGCATCCGTTGTTTGATTTTCCCCGTCCGGTAGAATACAATAGCAGTAAGCGGGACTGAATTTTTATATGCGGGACGAATTATGTCCCGGACACTGAGGAGGGAAGGCGGATGGATGAACTGACCGCTGCCCAGCGGCGCCTGCTTCCGGAGATCACGTCGATGCTTGAATCCCGTTATCGTGTGTTGAACTCGATCCGGAGAGAAGGGCCGGTCGGAAGACGGGCGCTCACCGCCCTGCTCGGCATGACCGAGCGCGAGATCCGGGCAGAGTGCGAGGTGCTCCGCAGCCAGGGGCTGATCCGTTCGGAAGCGTCCGGGATGGAGGTGACGGAAGACGGGGCGGATGTTCTGCAACTTCTCCGTCCGATGCTGAGGGAATGGACGGGACTGGAAGATCTGGGGATTGAACTGGCCGCAGTCCTGGGTATACAGGAAGTAAAGATCGTGCCTTCCTCGGGCGGAACGGATGAAGAGCGGATCAAGGACAGGATTGCCCGCGAGGCGGCTGAACTTCTCGGCGAACGGCTCCCGTCCGGTGCCACGGTCGCCGTCACGGGCGGCAGTACGGTCGCCCGCATCGCCGACTATGCGGATCTCTGCTGCAAAGGGAAAAATGCACGGTTCATCGCGGCAAGGGGCGGGACGTCCGGCGAAGCCCGGACCCAGGCCAATATGATTGCCGCCGCGTTGGCCGCAGGTTCGGACGGAGAATGGACGGCGTTCCATCTGCCCGAGTCACTCGGAGAAGCGTCTTACCGGACATTGCTCGAGGAACCGTATGTCAGGGAAGCCCTCCGGCTTTACGGAGAAGCGGATTGTGTAATCCACGGCATCGGCAATGCAGTTGAAATTGCCGGGCGGAGAGGCGCAGGCCCGGATGAACTGTCGGACCTGGCCGGAAAAGGGGCCGTGGCCGAGGCGTTCGGATATTACCTCGATGCTTCCGGCAATGAAGTCGGCAGCATCCGGACGATCGGGATCGGGCGCGACCAGCTCGGCCGTGTGCAACTGCCGGTGGCGGTGACGGGCGGCAAGGACAAGGCGGCCGCCATTCTCGCTTACATGAAGCAGGCACCGCCCGCCACGGTGCTCGTGACGGATGAAGCGGCCGCCGAAGAGATGATCCGGCTGCACGGACCCCTTCATGAACGAAATGATGGATGAACATAAGGAAATTCTTTTGACGGAAACAAGGATTTGGACAATAAGAAAACCCGGGAGGAATATAACATGGCAATGAAAGTGGCAATCAACGGTTTTGGACGGATCGGGCGGGTCGTCTTCCGCCAGGCTTGGGACAACCCGGAACTGGATATCGTCGCAGTGAACGACCTGACGGACTCTGCGATGCTCGCACATCTGCTGAAATACGACTCCGTACACGGCACATTCGGGCCGGAAGTCACCCACGACGAGGAGAACATCATTGTCGACGGGAAGAAGATCCGTGTGTTCGCTGAAAAAGATCCGTCCGAACTGCCTTGGGGAGATCTCGGAATCGATGTTGTCCTGGAATCGACCGGTGTCTTCCGTTCAAAAGAGAAAGCCGGACTTCATCTGAAAGCGGGCGCCAAGAAAGTCCTGCTTTCCGCTCCGGGCAAAGGCGACATCAAGACGCTCGTCATGGGCATCAACGAAAATGACTACGATCCACAGGCGGACGATGTCGTCTCGAACGCTTCCTGCACGACCAACTGCCTGGCGCCGATCGCAAAGGTGCTCGAGGAGAAATTCGGCGTTCGAAAGGGCCTCATGACGACCGTCCATTCCTATACGAACGACCAGCGCATCCTCGATCTGCCGCATGAAGACTATCGCCGGGCACGCGCGGCCGCCCAGTCGATGATTCCGACAACGACGGGCGCGGCGACGGCCGTCACAAAAGTCCTGCCTTCCCTGAAAGGCAAGCTGGACGGCATGGCCGTGCGTGTACCGACACCGAACGTATCACTCGTCGACCTGGTTGCGGAGCTTGAGAAGCCGGCAACGGTCGAAGAAGTGAATGCGGCACTGAAGGAAGCGGCGGAAGGGGATCTGAAGGGACTGCTCTTCGTATCGGATCTCCCGCTCGTCTCCAGGGACTACAACGGCAATACGGCTTCTTCCACGGTGGATGCCCTGTCGACGATGACGATCGGGGAGAACCTCGTGAAAGTCATCAGCTGGTATGACAACGAAAGCGGATATTCCGCCCGCTGCATCGACTTGCTCCTTCATATGCAACGCGCAGGAATCTGATAGCCTTCCCATGCGGAAACCTCTATAATGGAATGGGACAAAGGAACGGGACTGTCCCGTTCCTTTTATTAGTTTGATAGAATTGCGGGACTTCAGTGCAGACGCCGCTTGCGGTGCGTGCTGCGGTCCCCTACGGGAGGTCTTTTCATGATCCGGAAAAAATCGATCAACGATCTGGACGTCCGCGGCAAGCGCGTGTTCTGCCGTGTGGACTTCAACGTGCCCCAGGAAGACGGCAACATTACGGATGACACCCGAATCCGTGCAGCCCTGCCGACCATCCGGCAGCTGTCCGGGGACGGGGCGAAAGTCATTCTCGCGAGCCATCTCGGACGGCCGAAAGGCAAAGTGAATGAAGACATGCGGATGACAGCAGTGGGCGGACGGCTTTCCGAACTGCTCGGCCGCGAAGTCATGACGCTCCGCGAATCCGTCGGACCGGAGGCCGAGAAGGCGGTTTCCGGGATGAAGGAAGGCGACGTGATCCTGCTTGAAAACGTTCGTTTCCATGAAGGGGAAGAAAAGAACGATCCGGAACTTGCCAAGCAGTTCGCATCGCTGGCCGATCTGTACGTGAATGATGCATTCGGTGCGGCCCACCGGGCACATGCATCGACTGCGGGCATCGCGGAACATCTGCCGGCAGTATCCGGTCTGCTGATGGAGAAGGAGCTCGATGTGCTCGGAAAGGCACTTGCCGATCCGGAACGCCCGTTCACCGCAATCATCGGCGGGGCGAAGGTAAAGGATAAGATCGGCGTGATCGACTACCTGCTCGAAAAAGTCGATCACCTGCTCCTTGGCGGCGGACTTTCCTACACGTTCTCCAAGGCTCAGGGCTTCGATACCGGGAATTCGCTCGTAGAAGAAGACAAGGTCGATCTGGCCCGGTCGTTCATCGAAAAGGCGAAGGAGAAAGGCGTCGAGCTCCATCTGCCGGTGGATGCCGTCGTGGCCTCCGAGTTCAGCGCGGATGCAGAGACGAAGGTCGTCTCCATCGAGTCGATTCCATCCGGCTGGATGGGGCTGGATATCGGACCGGAAACTGCGGAAGAATACGCAGACGTGATCCGCAAATCCAAGTCGGTCCTCTGGAACGGGCCGATGGGCGTCTTTGAAATGGACGCATTCGCGGACGGGACGCGGAAAGTCGCAGAAGCGGCCGCCGGGACGGAAGGCTATACGATCATCGGCGGCGGCGACTCGGCTGCAGCCGTCGAGAAGTTCGGCCTGGCCGGCCGGATGGACCATATCTCGACGGGCGGCGGAGCTTCCCTCGAGTTCATGGAGGGCAAGGACCTGCCGGGCGTATCCGCGCTCAACGATAAGTGATGGAGGGATTCACAGTGCGAAAACCGATCATTGCAGGGAATTGGAAGATGCACAAAACACTGGGCGAGGCAGAATCGTTCTACTCGGACGTACAGGGCAGGATCCCGGATCCGGCGAAAGTCGAGACGGTGATCTGCGCCCCGTTTCCGTTCCTGTACCGGCTCGTCCAGCTTTCCGAAGGCATGGCGCCTTCGGTCGGTGCCCAGAACATGCATGAGGAAGAGTCCGGCGCCTTCACCGGCGAAGTGAGCCCGGTCCAGCTGAAAGACCTCGGCGTCCGGTATGTCATCATCGGCCATTCGGAGCGCCGGGAATATTTCAATGAAACCGACGACTCCGTCAACCGCAAGCTGAAATCCGCTCTCGGCCACGGGCTGACGCCGATCGTCTGTGTCGGCGAGACGCTCGGTGAACGGGAAGAGGGCCGGACGGAGGCGAAAGTTTCCGGACAGGTGAAGGCTGCCTACGCGGAGATTTCTCCGTCAGAGGCAGCCGGGACCGTCGTCGCCTACGAACCGATCTGGGCGATCGGAACAGGCAAGACGGCCACGGCGGAAGAGGCCGGCGATGTGTGCCGTTCCATCCGGGAAACCCTCTCGGAACTGTACGGAGGAGAGATCGCCGAAAAGATCCGCATCCAGTACGGCGGCAGCGTCAAGCCGGACAATATCGGCGAGCTTCTCGCCCAGCCGGATATCGACGGGGCGCTTGTAGGCGGGGCAAGCCTTGAACCGGAATCGTTCCTCCGCCTTGCGGAGGTGGCTTCGAATGAATAAACGTCCTGCAGCGCTGATCATCCTCGATGGCTTCGGCCAGCGGGGTGAAGCGTTCGGAAATGCGGTTGCCCAGGCGAAGAAACCGAACTTCGACCGGTATTTCAGCCGGTTCCCGCACGCCTTTCTGCAGGCGAGCGGAGAAGCGGTCGGACTCCCGGAAGGCCAGATGGGCAACTCGGAAGTCGGCCATACGAACATCGGTGCCGGACGGATCGTCTATCAGAGCCTGACGCGGATCAACAAATCGATCCGGGAGGGGGATTTCTTTGAAAATCCTGCCCTTCTGGATTCGATCCGGAATGCGAAGGAAGCGGGCAGGCCGCTCCACCTGATGGGACTGCTATCGGACGGCGGCGTGCACAGCCACATTTCCCATTTGTTTGCGCTGATCGATCTTGCCGCACGGCACGGTCTCGAAAACGTGTACGTCCATGCATTCCTCGAC
This sequence comes from Edaphobacillus lindanitolerans, assembly GCF_900156305.1. Taxonomy (GTDB): domain Bacteria; phylum Bacillota; class Bacilli; order Bacillales_A; family Planococcaceae; genus Bhargavaea; species Bhargavaea lindanitolerans. Next base: position 152,460 of record NZ_FTPL01000004.1, read on the forward strand.
GGCCGGGATGTCGGTCCGAAAACGGCGCTCGGCTACATCGAGGAACTGGAACAGCATATGGCGCTGGCGGGAACCGGGAGAATTGCATCGGTGAGCGGCCGCTACTATGCCATGGACCGCGACCGGCGATGGGAACGGGTCCAACTGGCGTATGACGCCATCACCGACGGCAGCGGTCCCCGGGCGGCCTCGGCGGCCCAGGGCGTACGGGAAGCGTACGAACGGGGAGAGACGGATGAATTTGTCATTCCGTTCGCCGTGGCAAAAGACGGTCAGACGGCCGCAACGGTCGATGACGGCGACTCTGTCATCTTCTTCAATTTCCGGCCGGACCGGGCCATCCAGCTGACTTCGGCATTCGTGTCCGATCAATTCAGCGGCTTCGGCACCACGTACCGCCGGCCGGCCGGTCTCGTCTTCACGACCTTCACCCAGTACAGCGACGAATTCGACGGACTGGCGGAAATCGTCTTTCCGAACGTGAACCTGACGAACACCGTCGGGGAAGTGATCTCTCGGGCGGGCCTGCGCCAGCTGCGGATCGCCGAGACGGAGAAGTATCCGCACGTCACGTTCTTCATGAGCGGCGGCCGGGAGGAAGTGTTCGACGGCGAGGAGCGGATCCTGGTCAACTCGCCGAAAGTGGCGACCTACGACCTGAAGCCGGAGATGAGCGCCTATGAAGTGACGGATGCCCTCGTCGATGTCATCGAGCGGGACGGCACCGATGCCATCATCCTGAATTTCGCCAACCCGGACATGGTCGGCCACAGCGGCCGTCTGGAACCGACGATCCGGGCGGTGGAAGCGGTCGATGAATGCCTCGGCCGTGTCGTCGAAGCCATCCTGGCAAAGGGCGGAGCCGCCATTATCACTGCCGACCACGGCAATGCAGATGAAGTCCTCACCCCGGAAGGCAAACCGATGACCGCGCACACGGTGAACCCGGTGCCTGTGATCGTGACAGAGGAGGATCTCCGGCTGAGAGAAGACGGGATCCTCTCCGACCTCGCGCCGACATTGCTGAAGCTGCTCGGCGTGGAACAGCCGCCCGAAATGACGGGCAAGCCTTTATTCTAAAAAAAGACAGGGAGCGTGTAGTCATGCCTATCATCACCCATATCCAAGCCCGCGAAGTGCTCGATTCCCGCGGAAATCCGACAGTCGAAGTGGAAGTATTCACAGAAAGCGGCGCCTACGGCCATGCCATCGTGCCGTCCGGCGCTTCCACAGGAGAATACGAAGCGGTGGAACTCCGTGACGGGGATTCGTCCCGCTACAACGGAAAAGGCGTCCTGAAGGCCGTCGATCACGTGAATGAACTCATTGCGGACGAGCTCGTGGACACGTATTCGGTCCTCGACCAGGTATCGGTCGACAAGGCGCTCATCGAGCTTGACGGCACGGACAACAAAGGCAAGCTCGGTGCGAATGCCATCCTCGGCGTATCGATGGCCGTCGCGCATGCAGCTGCGGATTACCTTGACATGCCGCTGTACCAATACCTCGGCGGTGTGAATGCGAAGACGCTCCCGGTCCCGATGATGAACATCCTGAACGGCGGAGAGCATGCGGACAACAACGTCGACATCCAGGAATTCATGGTCATGCCGGTCGGAGCGGAGACGTTCCGCCAGGCACTCCGGATGGGCACGGAAGTGTTCCATTCCCTCAAATCCGTCCTGAAGGAAAAAGGCCTTGCGACCGCAGTCGGCGACGAGGGCGGCTTCGCTCCAAACCTCGGCTCGAACGAAGAGGCGCTGTCGACCATTATGACAGCGATCGAAAAGGCGGGCTACAAGCCGGGAGAAGACCTCGTCCTCGCAATGGACGTCGCGTCTTCCGAGTTTTACGACAAGGAAACGGGCAAGTACAACCTGTCCGGCGAAGGCGTCAGCCGCACATCCGAAGAGATGGTCGCGTGGTATGAAGAGCTCTGCGGCAAATATCCGATCATCTCGATTGAGGACGGCCTCGACGAGAACGACTGGGAAGGTCACCGTCTGCTGACGGAGCGACTCGGGAACAAAGTGCAGCTCGTCGGCGATGACCTGTTTGTGACAAACACGAAAAAGCTCGAGCGCGGAATTTCCGAGGGAGTCGGCAATTCGATCCTCGTCAAGGTGAACCAGATCGGCACGCTCACCGAGACGTTCGATGCGATCGAAATGGCGAAGCGCGCCGGCTATACGGCCGTCATCTCGCACCGTTCCGGCGAATCGGAAGACGTGACGATCGCGGATATCGCGGTCGCCGTCAACGCCGGCCAGATCAAGACCGGCGCACCGTCCCGCACGGACCGCGTCGCGAAGTACAACCAGCTCCTCCGCATCGAGGACCAGCTCGGTGAAACAGCCCAGTATCCGGGTCTCCGTGCGTTCTATAACCTGAAAAAATGATTGCCGGCCCGCTTGCGGCACCGGGAATAAAGTTCGCCGGGGGTGTTGTACCCCCGGCGTTGCTTTGCTAAAATATAGATAGTAGAGTACATCCGTTTCAGGAGGTGGAAAAATGCATACACTGCTTATGACGCTGCTGCTGATCGTGTCGGTCGCACTGATCGTGGTCGTCCTCCTGCAATCCGGGAAAAGCGCAGGCCTTTCAGGAGCCATCTCCGGCGGAGCCGAACAGCTCTTCGGCAAGCAGAAAGCACGCGGGCTCGACCTCGTATTCCAGCGTGTGACAATCGTTCTGTCAATCCTTTTCTTTGTCCTGGCTATCGCCGTGACGAAGATCTGAATACACCGAGACCGCCCGGCCGCCTGTGCGGCCGGGCGTTTTTTACGGATCCGGACGGGGAGACGGGCGAGGAACCGGCGGGACAGGCCTTGGACGGGCCGCCAAGCAAGCGGCAAGTGGGTCGCATTCGGGTCTGGGTGAGTCGCACTTCATGTCGTACGGGGCTTTGTGCATTCGCGGGATGCGTTCCCGGCTTCTCCGGTTTACATAGATTTGCATCGTCCCTGGTTTCGCCTGCCGACCCGTTTGGCTTTTCCGGCTTCCGGGGAAGCTGATAAGAATAGGAGGCGATCAATTTGAAAAAGATAAAAGTGGCTCCTCCGCAACCATTTTTCTTCAAACACGGCAAAAGGGCAGTGCTCCTGCTGCACGGTTTCCGAGGAAATTCTGCCGATGTGCGGATGCTCGGGCGTTTTCTTGAGAAACATGACTATACGTGCTATGCTCCGCATTACTCCGGACATGGGACAGATCCCGAGAAACTGCTGGAAACCGGCCCTTCTGATTGGTGGAAAGACGCTGTTTCTGCATACAATCGGCTCAAAGAGGAAGGGTATCAGGAGATTGCGGTGATCGGACTGTCACTCGGCGGTGTGTTCACGCTTAAATTAGGGTATAGCTATCCAGTGAAAGGGCTCGTCTCGATGTGTGCGCCGATGTCCATGAAAACGACAGACATCATGTTTGAAGGCGTCCTCCAATATGCGGAGGAATACAAGCGCTACCAAGGAAAAGAGCCCGAAGAAATCCGGGAAGAAACGGAACGCATCCGTGAAGCCGGGATGGACTCGCTTCCTGACCTGCGGGATTTCGTCCTGGACGTCCGGGACCACGTGGACGAAGTGTATGCACCCATCCTCGTCGTCCAGGGGGAATTGGACGATGTGATCGACCCGGCATCGGCAGATTACATTTACGAAGAAGTTCAGTCTCCGCAGAAGAAACTGAACATCTATCCGGAATCCGGACATGTCATTACGCTCGGACCCGAAAAAGAACAGCTGCATGAGGATATACTGGCATTTCTCGAATCACTTGATTGGAACGACTGACTCCCGGCGTCCAGAAGCCGGATGGAGGGGATTATGTGGAAGAATATTTGACAGAGTTAAAGGAACGGCTGCTCTCGTTCATGAGAGAGGATTCTTACAAGCCGCTGACAGTGCAGGAGATACAGGAAGAACTCGGGCTGACGGATGCCGGAGACTTCAAGGAATTGGTCAAAGTGCTCGTCGCACTTGAAGAAAAGGGAGATGTCATCCGCTCCCGGTCAGACCGGTACGGCATCCCTGAACGGATGGACATCATCCGCGGGCGCTTTATCGGACACGCCAAAGGATTCGGCTTCGTCGTGCCGGAAGAGGAAGGGATGGATGATATCTTCATCCCGCCAAACGAAACAAACACCGCGATGAACGGGGACACGGTTCTCGTCAAGATCCAGAAAGAGACAGGCGGCGACCGGCAGGAAGGGTCCATCATCCGGATCGCCGAACGGAAAAACACGAAAGTGGTCGGCACGTTCCAGGCGCATCGCGGCTTCGGTTTTGTCATCGCGGACGACAAGAAACTGCCGATGGACGTTTTCGTCTCCAAAGAAAACACCCTCGGCGCTGTCGACGGGCATAAGGTGGTCGTAGAGATCACAGAATGGCCGAGCGACAGGAAATCGGCCGAAGGGATCATCATCCAGATCCTCGGCCATAAGAACGACCCGGGTGTGGATATCCTCTCCATCATCCATAAATACGGGATCGAGACGGAGTTTCCGGATGAAGTCATCGAATGGGCAAACCGCGTTCCTGATGAAATCAGTGAACGGGATCTGTTCAAGCGCCGCGACCTTCGAGGCGAGACGATCGTCACGATCGACGGCGCAGATGCAAAGGATCTGGATGATGCCGTCACGGTCACAAAGAACCCGGATGGCACATACAAGCTCGGCGTCCATATCGCGGACGTCAGCTATTATGTGACGGAAAACTCGCCGATCGACCAGGAAGCGTATGAGCGTGGGACAAGCGTCTATTTGACGGACCGTGTCATCCCGATGATTCCGCACCGCCTGTCCAACGGCATCTGTTCCCTGAATCCCCAGGTGGACCGGCTGACGCTCAGCTGTGAGATGGTCATCGATAAACACGGCAAAGTGCTGTCACATGAAATCTTCCAGAGTGTCATCAAGACAGCGGAGCGGATGACTTATTCCGACGTGTATAAAATCGTTGAGGAAAAAGATGAAGAGCTGCGCAAGCGCTATGAGCCGCTCGTCCCGATGTTTGAGGACATGGCGGATCTCGCGGCGATCCTCCGTCAGCGTCGGATGGACCGTGGCGCGATCGATTTCGATTTCAAAGAGTCGAAAATCATCGTCAATGAAGAGGGCTGGCCGGTTGACGTCGTTGTCCGGGAGCGCACGGTTGCCGAAAAGCTGATCGAGGAGTTCATGCTCGTCGCGAACGAAACGGTCGCGGAGCACTTCCACTGGCTGCGTGTCCCGTTCATCTACCGCATCCACGAAGACCCGAAATCCGAAAAGCTCGAACGGTTCTTCGAATTCATCACGAACTTCGGGCTGCTCGTCAGAGGAACGGCGAACAAAGTCCATCCGCGGGCGCTTCAGGAAATCATCGACTCCATCGAAGGACAGCCTGAAGAGCCGGTCGTTTCGACAATGCTGCTGCGCTCGATGCAGCAGGCCCGCTATTCCGAGGACAGCGTCGGCCACTTCGGACTTTCGACTGATTTCTATACTCATTTCACCTCGCCGATCCGCCGGTATCCGGACCTGATCGTTCACCGATTGATCCGGACTTATCTGATCGAAGGCGACACATCCCCGGCAACGAAAGCCAAATGGGACGGCGAGATCCCGGAAATCGCCCAGCATACGTCCGAAATGGAACGGCGCGCGGTTGATGCGGAGCGGGATACGGAGGCTCTGAAGAAATCCCAGTACATGGTCGATAAGATCGGCGAGGAATTCGAAGGGATCATCTCGTCCGTCACAAACTTCGGCCTGTTTGTGGAACTGGAAAATACGATTGAAGGCCTTGTCCATGTGAGCTACATGACTGACGACTATTACTGGTTCGATGATCGTCAGTTGATGATGGTCGGCGAGCATACCGCCAAGCAGTTCCGGATCGGTGACCCGCTCACCGTACGCGTCGTGTCGGTCAAGCCGGAAGAATCGGCCATCGACTTTGAAATCGTCGGAATGCCGGAACCGGTGAAGCGCACACGGAAGGAGACTCCGAAAGTCATCCGGACGAAAGGCGAATCCCGCGGAAAGCGGCCGGGCAGCAGTGAAGGCGGACGCGGACGCGGGGGCAGCGGTGGCCGCGGAGGCAACGGCGGCGGAAACTCCGGAAGAGGAGGCAGCCGCGGCCGGTCAGGCTCCGGGAATGCTCAGGGACGCCAAGGCGGCGGAAATCGTCGCGGAGGCCAGGGCAGCCGGAGCGGCAATTCCGGAGGCCAGGGCAGAAAAAGCTGAAATCAGGTAAAATCATATAAGGAGTGCAGCGGACGGCGGACTGCCGTCCCGTTGCCGTTAAGGGGGGAGAACGGTTGGCCAAAAATCACGATAGCCGGGTGCTGGCACAAAATAAGAAGGCAAGCCACGATTATTTTATCGAGGATACGATTGAGGCCGGGATTGTCCTGCAGGGCACGGAGATCAAATCCGTCCGAAACGGGAAAGTCCAGCTCCGCGATGCCTTTGTCCGGATCCGGAACAATGAAGCATGGATCTCCAATATGCATATAAGCCCGTATGAGCAGGGGAACCGGTTCAACCATGAACCGCTCCGTTCCAGGAAGCTGCTCCTGCACAAAAAGCAGATCAATGAGCTGATCGGCAAGACGAAGGAGCAGGGATTCGCAATCATCCCGCTCAAGATGTACGTGAAAAATGGCTATGCGAAGGTGCTCATCGGCATCGCCAAAGGGAAAAAGAAATACGACAAACGAGAAGACCTGAAGAAGAAAGAAGCCAAGCGGGAAGTGGAGCGTGCCTTCAAGGCCAGGCAGCAGTACTGAGCCGCCCGCTTGCGTTTTTCCCGAATCTGTCTTATAATGTCTTTACAGATTGCCAGTAAAGCATGAAGAACCGGCATGCAAGGCCGGTCTAATTTTCCCAAACGGGGACGTTTCGGATTCGACAGGGATGGTCTGAGCCCTGGTGGCGCGTCGGAGGGTCGGCTCCGCAACAACGACACAGTATAACAACTGGCAAAACTAACAACAACCTCGCTTTCGCAGCGTAAGCTGCTGAAACGGTCCTTCGGTTCCATCGCCCATGTGGCATCGCAGGACTCACCTATCAGTGGGATACGACGCCTGACCGCCGCCTGAGGCGGGCGTAAGAGACCATCAGGATAGCGCACAGGACGCCTGCTGACCGGCAGATTGCTGCGCGAAACCCAGTAGATCAGCTACACGCGTAGAAGCCAGGGTATTGGAGTCTCTGGACGCGGGTTCAAATCCCGCCGTCTCCACCATACATAGTAACCATGTGGTTACAGGTATCGTGGTAACATTATGGCAATACCTTATAACTAAGCAGTCTGGAAGCCGTTCTCGATCCCGAGAACGGCTTCTTTTTCTACGCTCAGATATAAGTGGGTGTAGATGTCCAATGTCGGGGCAACATCCTCATCCCCAAGGTGACCGCCTATCGTTGTAGGCAAAATTAAGCTGCCCTTTACTGATCATGATTGCCTGGAAAAGCGACGAATACTTATTCAGAAAACAGCAGTGCCTTCTCTCTTCTTTTTATAAATTGTTTATTTACGAGATAGATGCCGATTAAAATGAATGTTCCACCGGCTATAAGAGAATAGGAAACAGGTTCATTCAGCAATACGCTTCCGGTCAAAACTCCGAAAAATGGAGCTAAAAATAAATAAGAACTGGTTTTACCTGGATCGCCTTTCTGTAAAAGAAAATACCACACGGCGAATTGAACAATGGAAGACATGATACTTAGCCATAATAGAATGATTACCGATTGCTTACTCAGGTGAAAGTAAGGCTCTTCCAATATGAAGCTGGAAAAAGTAAGAATGCTTCCGCCAAATAGCATTTGGTATGCAGAGAGTACCCATACATCAAAATGTTCTCCCCATTTATTAACCAGCAATGTGGAAATAGCCCAAAAAACAGATGAAGCTGCTCCGAACACGATCCCAATTCTAAAATCATTGATGCCGCCCAACGTAATACCCACACCTACAAATCCCATGACAACCCCGGTCCATTGATACCATTTATAACGGTTCCCCATAAAAATAGTGCCAAATACAATAACCAGTAATGGATTCGTAAATGTTAAAATGGAGGATTCACTCGCTGCTATCGTTCTTAGGCTTAAAAATATGCATCCCATGACTCCAGCCGTTTGCAGGGTTCCTATAATTGCAATCTTCCCCCAACCTTTCTTATCACCAGGGTGTGTTCTTTTTAAAGCTTTCACGATCATCGTCATGATCAATCCAGCCAAAAGAAAACGGAATCCGGCCAATAACAAAGGAGAAGAATAGCTTAATCCGATTTTGCCTATGGCAAAGGACGACCCCATTAAAAAAGTGGTTAAGATCACTAATGCGAAAAAGTAATGTCTTTTCATATTCCCCGACCTTCCAATCAATTTTTCTTTCTGTAAAAAACTCCTCCTGCCCCCTTGTGGAAAGGCGCCTTTCGCATTATTATAGTTCGTAAATAATACGATGCTCATCGAAGTATGGATTGCAGAGGTGCCAAAATGATTGTTCATCCGAATATTTCTGCGTTAACGGCTCTTCTTACAGAAAGGTCGAGAGCCGCCATTTTGGCTGCTTTAATGGATGGTAAGTTCCATACGGCAAGTGAACTGGCCTATATGGCCTCCATTAAACCCCAAACAGCCAGCTTTCATCTGGCGAAGCTGGAAGAAAATAATCTTATAATTTGTGAGAAGCATGGACGGTTCAGATATTTTCGACTGGCAAATGATGAGGTGGCAAATACCCTCGAGATCATTATGGCCATCTCACCTCTTCCTGAAGTGCGGTCTTTAAACCAGTCCAGTCAATTAAAGAAATTGGAAAGTGCACGAACTTGTTATGATCATTTGGCCGGACGTGTAAGTGTCAGCTTAACAAAACTCATGGAAGAGGCGGGGTATATAGAGAGAGACAATAAAAAATTTCTGGTAACAAAATCGGGAGAACTCTTTTTTGAAGATTTTGGAGTAGACTTAGTCGGTTTATCTAAAAAACGTCGTGCTTTTTCCAATGCGTGCCTGGATTGGAGTGAACGTACTTATCATCTCGGAGGGGCTCTGGGAAATGGTTTGTTTGAAAGGTATCTTGAATTGGATTGGATAGAAACAAAAGAAAACTCCAGAGAGGTCGTTATTACTGACCGGGGAAAATCGGGCTTTAAAGACTTGTTTGGATTAGAAATTTAAAGTATGCCAATCGAGTTTTCCAATGTGCCAATGGAACATCATTAGAAAAAACTCTTTGTTTTCATTGATGGAATTGTTTTTTGACTGCATGTTCCTTCAATAAGCCTCCGTCTCAACCATACACATAGCCAATGTCGAACAATCGGCAAAAAACAAGACCCTTCCTGCCTAATCGCAAGAAGGGTCTTGTATGCTTCATCTGCAGCTGAAGGAACGGATTCTGTTCAGGTCGATGCCGAAGTACTCCCATCGGCCCTGACGAGACCGCCAACGGAAACCGGCAACCGATTCTCTTCCGACAAAGGTTGGATAAAACCAGAAGCTTCTGCCGCCTTCCAATCGCACTTGTGTGACCCTGAACAGGCATCCCCTGATTGCACCTGGATCCACTGCTCTTGGACCGATTGAACCGCCCGGTACCGACGGCGGCCTTCCCCCAAATCCTGGTCTTCCACCGAAATCCGGCCTTCCCCCGGATCCCGGTCTTCCCCAGCTGCCCCCAAAGCTGTTCGGGGATTCCCAAGGCATCCATTCGTTCCGTTCCCAATCACCCGGTGACTCCCATGGTCCCCATGATCCGCCTGGCATTCTGTTTACCATCCGTTTTTAGCACTCCTTCCGCGTTCAGGTTATCCTATGCTGGCCATGGGCATCGAGGCCGGGCGGTCTGGAACGTCGACAGGAATAAGGCAGCGCAGAAATTCCATTTCGGGTGCCCGAAAGGAAGGCTTCGGCAATCGCTTATCCACAAACAGAAGACGGACCGCCCGGCGGCCAATTTTGGCTCCGGGCGGTCCGTTTCTTAATCATTTGCGCTTCATATAGATGGATGCCAACATTTTTCTCTGTTCTTCGCTCAATGCTTTATATAACGAAACCATCATGAGCAGGATGATGAACGAGAACGGCAATGCGGCGATGATGAGCGAGTTCTGCAGGGCGGTCAGGCCGTTTGCATAAAGCAGGATGACCGCGATCACTGCCTGAAGGATGCCCCATGTGAGCTTGACCGAGTTCGGCGGTGTCAGTGAACCGCGGGTTGTCTGCATGCCGAGCACGAATGTCGCCGAGTCTGCCGAGGTGATGAAGAAGGTGGCAATGAGGATCAGGGCAACTATGGACGTGACCCATGTGAGCGGCAGCTGGCTGAACACGCCGAACAAGGTTTCTTCTGTGAGCAGGCCGGTGAGATCCATGCCGTTCTGCTGGACATCAATTGCAGTCGTACCGAATACGGAGAACCAGAAGAAGCTGAGCAGCGCCGGCAGGATGAGGACGCCGATCAAGAATTCCCGGATGGTCCTTCCGCGGGAGACCCGTGCGATGAAGATTCCGACGAACGGCGACCAGGAGATCCACCAGGCCCAGTAGAAGATGGTCCAGCCATTGATCCATTCACGCTGGCCCGAATTGAGCGGAGCCGACCGGAAACTCATCCTCGGCAGGTTTTGGAGATAGGAACCGATCGAATCAGTGAACATGTTCATGATCAGGAGTGTCGGACCGACTGCAAGCACGAGGATCAGCAGCAGAACAGCCAATACCATATTCGCGTTTGACAAATATTTGATCCCTTTGTTGAGGCCTGACCACGCAGAGATCATGAACAGGACGGTGACAATGGCGATGATGATGGTCTGCACGGGCAGGCTGATCGGAATTCCGAACAGGTAGGAGAGTCCGCCGTTGATCTGGATGGCCCCGAAACCGAGCGTTGTGGCAACGCCGAAGACGGTGGCAAAAACGGCCAGGACATCGATGACCGTGCCAAGGGGCCCGTCCATCCGCTCGCCGAACAGCGGCCGGAGGGTAGCGGAGATCAAGCCGGGATATCCTCTTCTGAACTGGAAGTAGGCAAGGGCCAGTGCCACGATTCCGTACACTGCCCAGGCATGGATGCCCCAGTGGAAGAAAGTAAACCGCATCGATTCGATAAACGCCTCACGGGTGCCGGGTTCCTCGGTTGCAGGATCGATGGCAAAGTGGGACAGGGGCTCTGCTGCTCCCCAGAACACGAGCCCGATCCCCATTCCGGCAGAAAACAGCATGGCGAACCAGCTGATTGTGGAATATTCGGGCCGTTCATCTTTTTTGCCCAGCCGGATCCGGCCGACCGGACTGAGGATGAGGATCAGACAGAACACGACGATCCCCGTGACGATCAGCAAGTAATACCAGCCGAATGCCGATGTAATGAAGTTGGTCATTCGTGTTGTAACTTGTTCAAAACTATTAGGTGCGATTGTTCCATAGCCGACTGCCAAAATGACAAGTGCGACTGCTATCCAAAAAACGTTGGATATTTTCTTCACAAAATCCCTCCAGTCAAATATGAACTTCCGCTCGCTTGTCACACAGTTTTTGACCTTAACGCACTTGCCTGCCTATTGTCAAGGCGACCAAATCCTCCGGCCGGTCAGCAACCGGTGCTGCAGAAGTGAGCATCATCACGGAACACCTTCATGCGTCTGCACTTGTGAAGCCGCGTTTTCCCGGAATGCCGATGCGGCAAAAAAATTGAACGGCATCCGGAAAAGCGAACGGTTCGAAAGGATCGGCCGCCCGGTGAAAAGGCCGATTCGGATACTTTCATGTCAGGATTTTTTGTATCCCGGTGCTTCCGTCAAAGGTAATGGATCGTACTTGGTTACATACCAACAGACCTATCCGTAATATTCCCCTTTCCCTTACTTTTTACCGGCTAAACCGCACTTCCGTCCGCTGAAGTGATGATGGATTAATGAAGAGGAAACTTTCAAAAAACGAGTGAAAGCTGCGGTAAAACAAGATAACATCATGGAAAGGGGAGAGATGCAGGTGATTACATTAAATGGAAGCAATCTGACGGTCCGCCGGCTGAAGGACATCGTGTACAAACAAGAGGCGATCGGGATATGTCCCGATGCCGCTGCAAGGGCGGCAGAAAGCCGGGCGGCGGTCGAAAAGGTCGTGAGGGAAGAGAGGACGGTCTACGGCATCAATACGGGATTCGGCAAATTCAGCGATGTGACGATCGATCCCGAAGATACGAGGGCCCTTCAGCTTCATCTGATCCGTTCGCATGCGTGCGGACTCGGCGAGCCGCTGCCTGCGGCAGTCACGCGGGCGATGGCGGTTCTTCGGCTCAATGCCCTTCTGAAGGGGCATTCGGGGGTCAGGCGGGTAGTGCTTGACCGGCTGGCAGACATGGTGAATCTGAAGATGGACGCTGTGATTCCGAGCCAGGGGTCGCTCGGTGCATCCGGTGATCTCGCACCGCTTTCCCATCTGGCACTCGTACTCGTCGGCGAGGGGCTGGTTTGGAAGGACGGGAAGCCCGTACCGTCTTCGCAGGTGTGGGAGGAGCACGGCATACAGCCAATCGTGCTGGAAGCCAAGGAAGGACTGGCGCTGATCAATGGAACCCAGGCGATGACAGCCATCGGAGCGCTGAACTACATGGAAGCCGAGGCGCTCGCCCTGCAGGCTGAGTGGATTGCGGGGATGACGGTCGAAGCGCTGCGGGGGATCACGGATGCCTTCCATCCTGCGATCCATGAGGCCAGGGGCTATCCGGAGCAGGCCGAGGTGGCCGTCCGGATGCTCGGTTGGTTGAATGGAAGCCGGCTTGCCACGCGGCAAGGGGAGCTGCGTGTCCAGGATGCCTACTCCATTCGATGCATCCCGCAGGTGCATGGGGCAAGCTGGCAGGTGCTCGGTTATGTGAAAGAAAAGCTGGAGATCGAAATGAATGCGGCGACGGACAATCCGCTCATCTTTGAGGGAAGGGACACGATTGTTTCGGGCGGCAACTTCCATGGCCAGCCGATCGCATTTGCGATGGATTTCCTGAAGATCGGCATGGCGGAGCTGGCGAACATTTCAGAGCGTCGGATTGAACGTCTCGTCAATCCACAGCTGAACGAAGGACTCTCTCCTTTCTTGAGCCCACAGCCGGGGCTTCAGTCAGGGGCCATGATCCTCCAGTACGCAGCGGCCAGCCTCGTGTCGGAAAACAAAACGCTTGCGCATCCGGCCTCGGTCGATTCGATTCCTTCCTCGGCGAATCAGGAGGACCATGTGAGCATGGGGACGACGGCAGCGCGACATGCAAGGGAGATCATTACAAATGTCCGTCGGGTGCTTGCCGTCGAGGCGTTCTGTGCCCATCATGCGTGTGCCGTCCGAGGAGAGGAAGAGATGTCTCCGGCACTGCGTGAGAAATGGGCCGGCCTGGCCAAAGTCACGCCGCCCATGAATGAAGACCGGGTGTTCAGCGAGGATATTGCGAAGATTGAGGAGTGGCTCAAGCAGGAGGCGGGCATCACGTCTGCGGGCTGAAATGCGGTATGATGGGGGAGGAGGTGAGCGTTGCATATGCAAGAATATGAAAATGACAACGGCCGGGAACGTCCCCATCTTTTGCTGATTGACGGGATGGCGCTATTGTTCCGGGCCTTCCATGCGACCGCCGTCCACGGCCGGTTCATGCGCAACCGGGAGGGCGTCCCGACGAATGCCGTCCAGGGATTCATCGGCCATTCGCTGTCGGCACAGTCGATTTTCCGGCCGACGCATCTTGCAGTCTGCTGGGACATGGGCGCCTTCACGTTCCGGAATGAGCTGTATGAGGGGTACAAGGCGAACCGTCCGGCCCCGCCCGAGGAAATGGGCCCCCAGTTTGAAATGGGCAGGGAATCGGCCTGGCTCCTCGGCTGGAAGAGTTTCGGCATCGACGGCGTGGAAGCAGACGATGTCATCGGCTCCCTCGTCTACCGCTGGAAAGACGAGGCGGACATTACGATCATTTCGGGGGACAAGGACCTGCTTCAGCTGCTGTCACCCGGCGTCCGCATCGCATTCATGAAAAAAGGCCACACTGTGTACGATGTGTATACATATGACCGCTTCAAGGAAGAATACGGGTTTGAGCCGTCTCAGTTCGTTGACCTGAAGGCATTCACCGGTGATTCCAGCGACGGCTATCCGGGTGTCCGCGGAATCGGTCCGAAGACGGCAACGAAGCTCATCCTCGATCACGGCACTGTCGACGGAGTCCTGGCGGAGCTGGACCAACTGAAGCCGGCCGTCCGGAAAAAGATCGATGATGAACTGGTCATGCTGAAGCTGTCCCGGGAACTGGCCGAAATCGACTGCCATATCCCGATCCCGGGGGAACTGGATGAACTGTTGGTCCCTCCGTACTCACGGGAAACCGCCAAGGCACTTGAAGCGGAAGACTACGGCACCGCTTCCCGCCAGTTGCTGAACCTGTTCCCGCTGGAAGAAACCCCTGAAGAATGGCCGTTTGGCTGAAGACCAACCGGGTGATCCGCAGTTTCCGGACTGCAGACCGCCCGGTTTTTTGATGCAATGGTTTTGTTCCCGGCTGTGGATAAAATGATCGAAGAAGCACGCTCCAGAGCGACTCATTCACCCATGGCGTGCTTTGCTTGCTGCAACATTTTTGTTCTGCGTGTCTGAATGGGTGGCCATATCCTAAATGTGCATACCATATTGCAAATCGGGGAGCCATATCTCAAATCCGTGTTCCATATTGCAAATCGTCGATCCATATTTCATATTCGCGATCCATATTGCAAATCGTCGGCCCATATTTCAAATTTGCACTCCATATTGTAAATCGGGGAGCCATATCTCAAATCCGCATTCCATACTGCAAATCGGTGGTCCATATTTCATATTCGCGTTTCATTTTGCAAATCGTCGGCCCATATTTCAAATTTGCACTCCATATTGTAAATCGGGGAGCCATATCTCAAATCCGCATTCCATACTGCAAATCGGTGGTCCATATTTCAAATTTGCACTCCATATTGCAAATCGGGTAGCCATGTCTCAATTCCGCGTTCCATATCGCAAATCGGCTGTGCGTGTCGTAAATCCGTGCCCCATACGCCAACTTTCCCGCGGCCGGATTGCCGGGCGACGGTCACACCGGTTCGTTTTGGACGTCGCCCATCACCGGTGGCCGGTTCTTCGGCACGACCCGCACAAACGTGAGGATCGGGCGGTTGTTCTGATAAGAGATGCGGCGGATCCGGCTCGGCCTGCCGGGACCGCCGTTGTCATGGACGGCGAGGATCGTATCTACCCCGTTCTCCTCATAGCCGATGACCGGCACCCAGTGGTAGTCAAAGTCATACTTGCCGAACCACCGGAAAGAAAACCACCTGTCGAACTTCGCGGCCACCGGCCTGCCTGCGTTGATCTCCTCCTTCAGTCCTTCGAGCGAGCAACGTTCCGCCCGCCATCCGGAGCCGATGAGAAGTTCGATGCCTTTGATGAACCGCCGTACGGGAAGGCCGAGTCGGGTCCCGCCGATCTGACGGTAAAGCGGGGAGACGGGGAGCGGGGAACTGCCGGTCAGGTGCATGATCATCGTATAGGCGGTGACCGGGCCGCAAGCGGAGCTCCGCTGTGATTCTTCGATATCCGGGTCAAACTGCGATTTTCCGATGAATCCGCTGATTTGTTTCATTCGTCACACCACCTGTTGTGCGTATTTTATGATGAAATGAAAAAAGAGGCGCAAGGCCTCTTTTCAATCATCCCTCATAGCTGTCAAGGAAGTCGGTCACCTGGGCAGGCGACTTCGCGTTCGCGCTGTGGAGATGCGCCTTCTTCTCGCCGTCTTTGAAAATGAGCAGGCTCGGGATGCCCATCACTTCAAACTTGTCGGCAATTTCCGGAAGGGCGTCCCGGTTGACGTCATACCATTTGAACTGCGAGTATTTCTCCTCGATCGGGTCGATGAACATGTCCATGCGCCGGCAGTCGGGGCACCAGCCTGCCTCGAATTTGACAAGTGTTTCGTCCGATCCGTTGATGATGTCATAGAATTGTTCTGCGCTCGTGATTTTCTCCATAGTGATCCCTCCTATACCGACAGTGTACACCGATTGGGGGGCTGCGGGATAGCAGGGAGTATCAGAGAACAGGCGGGGCGGTGTCTTTGTAGGACTGGATCAGTTGCTCATACTCATTTTTCCCCGCAGGCGAGGGCTGGAACCAGCCATGGCGCTGCATCAGGTCGCGGAGGTTCCGCTGGTTTTTCTCCGAGTCTTTCAGGAATCCGGCGACCATTAATTGAAGGGAACTGCTGAAGATCTCCGTTTCGCTGTGAATCATCAGGGAGGAGAGGGATTCCTCCATCATGAGCAGAAGGCGTGCAATTTCCTTGTCGTCGAAATCATCCTGGTTCTGCTGCTGGGCAGAATTGCTTTTTGAACCCTGCTGCTTCTGATCTTGCTGCGCGTTTTGCTGTTCCGGTTGCTGGTCCTGCCGGGTGCTCTGCTGCTGGCACTGCTGCTGGTCCTGTTGTTGATCCTGCTGCTGTCCCTGTCCGTCCTGATTTTGCTGTTCTCCGCCGTTTGTGTCCTGTCCGGTCACGAGGCCCCCTCCTTTCCCTTGTTCAGGAACTCAAGCAGATTGGACAGCTGTTTCAGATGATCTGAACGGATCGACTCGACCGTCTTTTTCAGGTCCGGCAGCTTGGTGGTGGAAATGGCGGCCGAGCACAGTTTGGAAATGAGCAGATTGTGTGCCATCATTCTCTCGATGTCTGCCAGGTTGGCAGACGTGACGGTGTCCGGGGAGAACAACTCAGGTGTTTTTTCCTGCTTGTTCCCGTGTTCGACGGACCCTTTGGAAAAGATGCCCACTCAGGTCACTCCTTGCTTCATATTTTGATTAGAATGGCCGTTTTTCAGTGATTCATGAGCCGCAATTCAGTTTTTTGAAAAGCGGCCTTGCGAAAACGAGTGAAATATTCTAAACTATGAATCAAGGCAGTCGTTATTTTTTTGGATTTAAAATGAATGAGCATTCATTCAAACTTGAAGGAGGCAATGCAACGTGGCTCACCAAATCAGAAAAGCGGCGGTCATCGGTTCAGGCGTCATGGGATCGGGGATTGCGGCTCATCTCGCCAATATCGGAATTCCGGTATTGCTGCTCGACATCGTGCCGGAATTGTCGGCTGAGGAGCAATCAAAAGGGCTGGACCCGGAAAACCGCAGTGTCCGCAACCGTCTTGCCGAAGGGGCTTTGAAAAACCTGCTCAAGCAGAAGCCGGCACCGCTTGCATCCAAGGAGAACCTGGCGCTCATCACTCCGGGAAATCTCGAGGATGATCTTCATAAATTGAAGGATGTCGACTGGATCATCGAAGTCATCGTTGAAAACCTGGACATCAAGAAAGCGCTTTACGAAAAAATCGACGGCGTCCGCGGAGAGCATGCGATCGTTTCGTCCAACACATCCGGCATCAGCGTCGAAGCGATGGCGGAAGGCCGTTCGGAAGGATTCCGGAAACATTTCCTCGGGACGCACTTCTTCAATCCTCCGCGTTATCTGAAGCTCCTCGAAATCATCCCGACAAAAGACACCTCCCGGGAAGTGCTGGACTTCATGGTGAAGTTCGGGGAGGACCGGCTCGGCAAAGGGGTTGTCGTGGCGAAGGATACGCCGAATTTCATCGGCAACCGCATCGGGACCTATGGCCTGCTCGTCACACTGAAAGAAATGACCGACCGCGGTTACTCGGTCGGCGAGGTGGATTCAGTGACCGGCACGCTCATCGGCCGTCCGAAATCAGCGACGTTCCGCACGCTCGACGTGGTCGGTCTGGACACTTTCGTCCATGTTGCGCGCAATGTCTTCGACAAGACGGAAGGCGAAGAAAAAGAGACCTTCCGCACGCCTGACTTCCTTCTCAAAATGGTGGAAAATGGATGGCTCGGCGCAAAGTCGAAACAGGGCTTCTATCTGAAAGAAGGCAAGGAGATCCGCGAGATCGATCCGGACACGCTGGGGTATTCTCCCCAGAAGAAGCTGAAGGCGCCATCCGTCGAGATGGCGAAGCAGCAAAAGGGCGCGTCCGCCAAGCTGAAGACACTCGTCTACGCAGACGACCGGGCAGGAGAGCTGCTCTGGAACATCCTCGCGCCGACGCTGATCTATTCCGCCGGCAAGGTCGGCGAGATTGCAGATGACATCGTCTCCATCGACAACGGGATGAAGTGGGGCTTTGGCTGGCAGCAGGGGCCTTTTGAAACATGGGATGCCATCGGTGTGGCAAAGTCGGTTGCCCGCATGGAGGAAGAAGGACGGACCGTTCCGGCTTTCGTGAAGAGTCTTCTCGAGTCCGGAAATGAATCGTTCTACAAAGAAGAAGACGGGGAGCTGCACTTCTTTGACGGAGAGGGCTACAAGCCGGTGCCGGTCAATGATAAAGAGATCGATCTGAAGAAATGGAAAGAGCGCCACGGGGTCATCAAGAAAAACTCGGGTGCAAGCCTGCTTGACATCGGCGACGGCGTGGCGCTGCTTGAGTTCCATTCGAAGGGGAACTCGCTCGGCCCGGACGTGATCCAGATGCTCGATTTCTCCCTTGATGAAGTGGAGAAAAACTTCAAAGCGCTCGTCATTGCGAACCAGGGCAAGAACTTCTCGGTCGGTGCGAATCTCGGCATGATCCTGATGGAAGCCCAGGATGACAATATTTATGAGCTGGAATTCATGATCCGCATGTTCCAGGATACGATGATGAAAATCCGCTACTCGAAGAAGCCGGTCGTCGTCGCCCCTCATGGCATGACGGTAGGCGGCGGAGCGGAAATGACGCTCCCGGCGGCCCATATCCAGGCGAGCATGGAAACGTACATGGGGCTCGTCGAAACCGGCGTCGGACTCATCCCGGGAGGCGGAGGCAATGTCAGCCTGTACCGAAAGCATCTGGAGGGCATGCCGAATGGCATCGAGCCGGACCTGGTGAACGTCGCCGCGCACGTATTTGAAACGATCGCGATGGCGAAAGTGTCGACTTCCGGCGAAGAGGCCCGGGAGAACAATTTCCTCGGCCTGTCCGATTCAGTGAGCGTCAACCCGGACCACCAGATCCACGATGCCAAACAGGCGGCGCTCTCATTAGCCGAAGCCGGTTACGTCCCGCCGGCGAAACGGACGGTCAAAGTGAGCGGCGAGCCGGGATATGCGGCGATGCTTATCGGCGCGGAAGGAATGCATCTGTCCGGCTACATCAGCGACCACGATCTGAAAATCGCCAAGAAACTCGCCTGGGTGCTGGCCGGCGGCAACGTGCCGTACGGCACCGAAGTCGACGAACAATATATGCTCGATCTGGAACGCGAGGCTTTTCTGGCCCTCGTGGCGGAACCAAAGTCCCAGCAGCGGATGCAGCATATGCTCGTGAAAGGCAAGCCGCTCCGCAACTGAGCGGACACGGCAGACGGAGGAGGATGAAACATGCGTGAAGCAGTGATTGTGGCCGGTGCACGCACACCGGTCGGCAAGGCAAAGAAAGGATCTCTTGCAACCGTCCGTCCGGATGATTTCGCGGCACTGACGGTTCAGGAAACATTGAAGCGTGCAGGGGGCTATGACGGGCCGATCGACGACTTCATCGTCGGCTGTGCGATGCCGGAAGCGGAGCAGGGCATGAACTTCGCCCGGCTCATCGGCGGGCTTGCCGGCCTTCCGAACACCGTTCCGGCGGTGACGGTCAACCGGTTCTGTTCTTCCGGACTTCAGTCCATCGCTTATGGAGCGCAGCAGATCATGATCGGCCAGGCGGCAACGGTGCTTGCCGGCGGCGCCGAGTCGATGAGCATGGTCCCGATGATGGGCAACACGATCCGCCCGAATCCGAGGCTTGCGGAGGAGATTCCGGAGTACTACATGGGCATGGGCCACACAGCCGAACAGGTCGCGAAAAAATATGGCGTCAGCCGTGAGGACCAGGATGAATTTGCCGTCCGTTCCCACAAACTCGCCGAGGCGGCAATCCGCGAAGGCCGGTTCAGGGAGGAGATCGTTCCGGTGAACGTGACGCGCCGGTCGGTCGGCCAGGACAACAAGCTGAAGGAAGAAACATTCGTCTTCGATACGGATGAAGGCGTCCGCCCGGGCACGTCGGTGGAAACACTCGCCAAACTTCGCCCGGCGTTCAACATCAAGGGGTCCGTGACGGCCGGGAACGCTTCCCAGACGTCTGACGGTGCTGCGACGGTCATGATCATGGACCGTGAAAAGGCAGAAGCGGAAGGCCTCCGGCCGATCGCCAGGTTCCGCTCGTTCGCAGTCGGCGGCGTCCCGCCCGAGGAAATGGGCATCGGGCCGATCGAAGCCGTTCCGAAGGCACTCAAGCTGGCCGGACTCTCGATCGATGACATCAACCTTTGGGAGCTCAATGAGGCATTCGCTTCACAATCGCTCCAGGTCATCCGCCACCTCGGACTTGATCTGGACAAAGTGAACGTGAACGGCGGAGCCATCGCGCTCGGTCACCCGCTCGGCGCAACGGGCACCGTCCTGACGCTGAAACTCATGCATGAGCTCAAGCGCCGCGCAGAACAGTTCGGCGTCGTGACGATGTGCATCGGCGGCGGCATGGGCGCGGCAGGCGTCTTTGAAATGATCTGAGCCGGCGGTGAACCAAGATTGGGAAGACAGGCGGATTTCCGCTCGACATACAAAGGCCACGGCCTACAACCAAGGAGGAACTCCAAAATGACTGAAACGAAGACACATGACCTTGTAAAAGGCGGAGCATTCCTGATTGAAGACATCGATCCGCAGGCGGTGTTCACGCCGGAAGACTTCACCGATGAGCACAAGATGATCGCGAAGACGACCGAAGACTATGTACGGAACGAAGTCGCGCCGGTCATCGAAAACCTCGAGAACCATGAATTTGAGCATTCGGTCCGCCTGCTGAAAAAAGCGGGCGAGCTCGGGCTCCTCGGCGCGGACATCCCGGAAGCGTATGACGGGTTTGCGCTCGACAAGATCTCTTCCGCGCTCATCACGGAGAAAATGGCCGTCGCCGGCGGCTTCTCGATCACGCACGGCGCGCATGTCGGCATCGGAACGCTCCCGATCGTCCTGTTCGGCAACGAGGAACAGAAGAAAAAGTATCTTCCGTCTTCCGTGACGGCTGAGAAGATCTTCGCATACGCGCTGACGGAACCGGGTTCCGGTTCGGACGCACTCGGTGCCAAGACGACGGCCAAACTGAATGAAGCGGGAACGCATTACATCCTGAACGGCGAGAAGCAGTGGATCACCAACGCAGGATTCGCCGACGTGTTCGTCGTCTACGCCAAAATTGACGGCGAGCAGTTCTCCGCGTTCATCGTGGAAAAAGAATTCCCGGGCGTCTCCGTCGGTGCCGAAGAGAAGAAGATGGGCATCAAGTCATCGTCCACACGGACCCTCATCCTGCAGGACGCGGAAGTCCCGGTCGAGAACCTGCTCGGCGAAGCGGGCCGCGGCCACGTCATCGCGTTCAATATCCTGAACATCGGCCGATACAAGCTCGGTGTCGGCGGCGTCGGCGGCGGGAAGCGCGCTTTGGAACTCGCGATCAAATATACGAATGAGCGCCAGCAGTTCAAGCGCACGATTGCATCGTTCAACCTGACAAAGGAGAAGATCGCCACCCTCGCATCGGAGCTGTATGCGACGGAAGCCCTCATCTACCGCACGGTCGGCTACTTTGACGACCGGATGGGCCGTTTGAGCGAAGAGGAGCAGAATGACGGCCGCAAGATCGCCCAGGCGATCGCGGAATACGCCATCGAGTGCTCCATCAACAAAGTCGTCGGTTCCGAAACACTTGACCATATCGTTGATGAGGCGGTTCAGCTGCACGGCGGCTACGGCTACATGCAGGAATACGAAGTGGAGCGCGCCTACCGCGATTCCCGGATCAACCGCATCTTTGAAGGCACAAACGAGATCAACCGCCTCCTCGTGCCGGGCACGTTCATGAAGAAAGCGCTCAAAGGCGAACTGCCGCTTCTGCAGAAAGCGCAGGGGCTCCAGGAAGAGCTTCTCATGATGATGCCGGAGGAGCCGGGCGACGAAGCCCTCGCACAGGAAAAGATGCTCGTGCGCAATGCCAAGAAAATCGGCCTGCTCGCTGCCGGAATGGCCGCACAGCGCTTCGGCACGAAGCTTGAGGATGAACAGGAAGTGCTCGTGAACATCGCAAACATTGCGAACGACGTGTTCGCAATGGAATCCGCACTTCTCCGCTCCGAGAAGGCCGTTGCCCGGGACGGTGAGGAAAAGGCACAGCAAAAGATCCTCTATACCGAAATCTACTGCCAGGAAGCGATGGAGCGCATCGAGAAGGAAGCGAAGGAGATTCTCGTCGCTTCCGTCGGCGGGGACGACCAGCGCATGATGCTGTCCGCCCTCCGCAAACTCACCCGCTACACGCCGAAGAACCTCATACCGAAAAAGCGCGAAGCAGCGGCGAAGCTCAACGAAGCGCTGAAATACACAGTTTGATGAAACGGCCGGGATGACTTGAGCATCCCGGCTTTTCGGTTTGGTATACTGACCGTATAGGAGGCGGATCAGAATGGCGATTGTTTATTACGGATATCCGAAATGCACGACATGCCGGAAGGCAAAATCCTGGTTGGACGGACACGGAGTCGAGTATGAAGAACACAATATCAAGGAAAATCCGCCCGGTGCGGAAGAGTTGAAGGAAATCGTCTCGGCGAGCGGGCTTGAACTGAAGAAGTTCTTCAACACGAGCGGCATGAAGTACCGGGAACTCGGCCTCAAAGACAGGTTGGGAGAGATGACGGACGAGGAGAAGATCCGTCTGCTTGCTTCGGACGGAATGCTCCTGAAGCGGCCGATCGTCGCGGACGGGCAGAAAGTGACGGTCGGGTTCCGGGAAGCTGAATTCGAAGCGGCCTGGGGCTGATTGAAAGCTTGTTGAGTTTCGGGCCTGTCTGTGGCACACTAAATGAGAATGTATACTTTACGCTGGAGGGGTCAGAATGAGCACACCAAAAGAGCTTCGCTATTCCGAAGAACACGAATGGGTTAAAACGGAAGATGGAAAGGCCCGGATCGGGATCACTCAATTCGCGCAGGCTGAACTCGGCGACATCGTTTTCGTCGAGCTTCCTGAAGTCGGTGACGACGTCCAGGCAAACGAGCCGTTCGGCAGCGTGGAATCCGTCAAGACGGTTTCTGAGCTGTATGCGCCGATCTCGGGCAAAGTCGTCGAAGTGAACGGGGAACTCGAAGACAACCCTGAGTTCGTCAACGAATCCCCATATGAGAAGGCCTGGATGATCGTTGTGGAACCTTCCGATTCTTCGGAGATCGATGCGCTCATGACGGCCGAGCAGTACGAAGAAATGACGCAGGGCTGAATAAAGGGGGGACGCCGGCATTTTCCGGCGTTCTTTTTCATCTTATAGAGGGAAATACGACGAGCCAGTCGCCCGGAGGGATCGGCATGGTCGACAAAGTCATCGTGGTTGAAGGCAGTTCGGACAAGAACCGGCTGGCCCCGCTCCTTGACGAGCCGGTGGACATCATCTGTACGAACGGCACTGCAAGCCCGACAAGGATCGAAGAGTTGCTCGAGCCGTATGAGGGGGCAGACATTTTCGCATTCTTCGACGCGGACCGTTCGGGGGAGCGCCTGCGTGCCCTGCTCAGGCGCGAATACCCGGAAGCGCGTCATTTGTACACAGATCGGGTATACAGGGAAGTGGCGACGACGCCGCTCCGTGTGCTCGCGGAGGAGCTGCTTTCCGCCAACATCGAGATCAAGACAGAATTTCTGCTGTAAGGGATGAATTCAACATGGAGTCTTGGAACATGGAAAACTTTGAAGCAGCGGCTGAACGCAATGACAAGGCAGCCTTTTATTTGTATACGCCTCTTTGCGGCACGTGCCAGGTGGCCTCGCGGATGATCGATGTCGTGACGGAAATGCTGCCGGATCTGCCGATCGGGAAAGCCGACCTCAACTTTCACGGTGAGGTTGCAATGAAATACGCCGTTGAAAGCGTTCCGTGCCTGCTTATCGCCAGGAAGGGAGAGCCAGTGGAAAAGGTGTATGCATTCCGCTCGGTCCCCTATCTGTATGAGAAACTCGGTTGACCCGGGCACCGGTGTATGATATAGTTTCTAGCATTGAACCATCCGGCTCCGCCGGTTGAAAAAAGATGAATACGGAATACTCTTATCGAGAGCGGTGGAGGGACGTGCCCGACGAAGCCCGGCAACCGTCACGGAAACGTGAAATGGTGCCAAATCACTCAAAGCGCATGCTTTGGCAGATGAGAGGTATGGCCGCCGTTCTGTTTGGGCGCCGGTCTGACCTTTCTGCATGCCTGCGGAAAGGTTTTTTATTTGAACGGAGCGGCCGGTACCCGCATGGGCGCCGGCCGGGTCCCTGAGTTTAGGAGTGACAATACGTTGATCAATCTGCAGCATCTGACTAAACGGTTCTCCCGTTCCGGCAACGAAGTCACAGCCGTCGACGGGGTGGACCTGAACATAAGAGAGGGCGAGATCTACGGAATCATCGGATATAGCGGTGCCGGCAAAAGCACCCTCATCCGGATGCTCAACGGGCTGGAGCAGCCGACTTCCGGCAGTGTGACCGTCAACGGCCTCGAAATGTCTTCGATTTCCGGGGCGGAACTGAGGAAGGCGCGCCAGAAAGTGAGCATGATCTTCCAGCACTTCAATCTTCTCTGGTCCAGGACGGTGGAAGAGAACATCTCGCTGCCGCTTGAAATCGCCGGAGCGGACAAGGCGGCAAGAGCCGAACGGGTCCGGGAACTCGTCCGGCTCGTCGGCCTGGAAGGCCGGGAAAAAGCCTATCCGTCCGAGCTTTCGGGCGGACAGAAGCAGCGGGTCGGGATTGCGCGCGCGCTTGCCAATGAACCGCGTGTCCTGCTGTGCGATGAGGCGACATCGGCGCTCGATCCCGAGACGACCGATTCGATCCTCGATCTGCTGACCAGCATCAACCGCCGGCTCGGGCTGACGATTGTGCTCATCACGCATGAAATGCACGTCATCCGCAAGATCTGCCACCGTGTGGCGGTCATGGAGGCGGGCAAGGTGGTCGAGGAAGGGGACGTACTTCAGGTGTTTAAGTCCCCGGAGCAGCCGATCACGAAGCGGTTTGTCTCGCAGGTGACCGAGCCGGGAGATGCCCGGCAGGCAATCAGCCAGCTCGGCGAAGCGTATCCGGACGGCACGCTCATCCGGCTCGGTTTCGTCGGGGACCGGGCCGAACAGCCCGTGCTTGCCAAGCTTATCCGCTCGTTTGACATCAATGTGAACATCCTGCAGGGCAATATCGCCCAGACGCACGGAGGGGCATTCGGCTCACTCGTCCTCCAGCTTTCCGGAGATGGGAATGCTGTCCGGGAGGCGATCGCCTTCCTCCATGCGGAAGGCGTCGAAACAGAGGTGATCGCCCATGACTGAACAATGGTTCCCGAACGTCGACTGGATGAAGATGTGGGAGGCGACGCTTGAGACGCTTTACATGACGGCGATCTCGACGTTCTTCACATTCTTGATCGGCCTTGCGCTCGGAATCCTGCTTTTCCTGACAAGTCCGCGGGGCGTCTGGCACAACCGGTTCGTCAATCTGGTGACCGCAGCTCTCGTCAACATCTTCCGGTCGATACCATTCATCATCCTGATCATCCTCTTCATTCCGTTTACGAAGTTCCTGCTCGGCTCCATCCGCGGGCCGAACGCAGCTCTGCCGGCACTCATCATCGGGGCTGCACCATTTTACGGACGGATGGTCCAGATCGCCCTCGCCGAGATAGACAAGGGGGTCATCGAGGCGGCCCGGTCGATGGGCGCGACCACCTGGACGATCATCCGGAAGGTGCTTCTGCCAGAGTCGATGCCGGCACTCGTTTCCGGCATCACCGTAACGGCAATTGCGCTTGTGGGCTATACGGCGATGGCGGGCATCATCGGAGCCGGCGGCCTCGGAAACCTTGCCTATCTTGACGGTTTCCAGCGCAGCCGCGGCGACGTCACACTCGTTGCCACGATCCTCATCCTCCTCATCGTCTTTATCATCCAGTGGCTCGGCGACCTGCTCGTCAAGCGGCTGGACAAACGGTGAGTAACGAACAAGGGTACACACATCCATTAATCAGATCATATAGGGGGAAATGAACATGAAGAAATTCACGGCAGGCCTCATTCTGGCGGCGGGCACACTGGCCCTGTCCGCATGCGGGACTAGCGGCGGAGACAATGCCGCCGAAACAAGTGAACTCGTTGTGGGCGCGTCCAATACGCCCCATGCCATGATCCTGGAAAAGGCGGAACCGATCCTGAAGGAAAAAGGCATCGACCTCAAAATCGAGACGTATCAGGATTATGTGCTTCCGAACGAAGATCTGGAATCGGAAGAGCTCGATGCGAACTACTTCCAGCACATCCCTTACCTGGAGACACAGATGAAGGACCACGGCTATGACTTCGAGATCGCCGGTGAAATCCACATCGAACCGATCGGCGTGTATTCGAAGAAATACAAGTCGCTGGACGAACTCCCGGACGGGGCAACGATCCTCATCTCCAACTCCGTCGCCGACCACGGGCGTGTCCTGGCCATGCTCGAGAAAGAAGGCCTGATCAAGCTGGACGAGAACGTGGACAAGACGTCCGCCGAGGTGAAAGACATCACGGACAATCCGAAAAACCTGAAATTCGACGCCAACTACGAAGCATCGTTCCTGCCGACACTCTACAATCAGGATGAAGGCGATGCGCTTCTCATCAACTCCAACTATGCGATCGACAACGGGCTCAACCCGCTTGAAGATGCCATTGCCCTTGAAGAATCCGATTCGCCGTACGTAAACGTCCTGGCCGTCCGCAAAGGCGACAAGGACCGCAAGGAGATCAAGGAACTCGTCGAAGTCCTCCACTCCAAAGAGATCCAGGACTTCATCCTGAAAGAGTGGGGCGGATCGGTCGTCCCTGTCGACTGATCCTGTTCCGTTCAGCTTCCAAAGAGAAAAGCTGCCCGCGGGAGGGCGAACTTCAGACTGCAGACAAAGTGAGCGGATCGCTCCTCTGTCTGCAGTTTTTCTTTCTGGAGAATCTTTCTATTCCCCTCTGACCGCGGCTCTTCGGGGGAGTTTAAACCACCTTTTCAAGACGGATGAACACATGGTGAACGGGATTTCAGAAATATCATTCAGTTTACCTGCAAAAAACAGGATTGTGCACGCTTACAAAACACTGTATTCTGACAGTTGTCCGAGGGCTTCATTGCATGAGGAACGCTGTGTTATAGTGATTGTGTGATAAATACAAATGTCCTTTCAGGGGGTACATAATTATGAAGAAAATCGGTCTTCTCGGTCGGATTGTCATTGCGATTGTCCTCGCGGTCGCACTCGGGTCCCTGTTCCGGCAGGTTCCCGAGAAATTCGTCCACTGGTTTGTGGAAACCGCGGCGACATTCAATATGCTGTTCGGCGGGTTTCTCAATTTTGTCGTTCCGCTGATCATCATTGCGTTCATCGCGCCGGGGATCGCCAAGCTCGGAAAAGGATCCGGCAAAACGCTCGGCCTGGCGACGGGAATAGCGTATATTTCCACGATCATCGCCGGCATCATCGCATTTTTTGCCGCTTCGGCCATCCTTCCGGGCCTGATCGGTTCCGGTTCGGGGGACGCCGTCAAAGATCCGTCCGAGGCGTTGACGGGCCCGTTCTTTGAGCTGGAGATGACCCCGCTGATGGGCGTCATGACGGCCCTGATCCTGGCATTTCTGTTCGGGATCGGGATGGCGGCGATCGGCAGCAAGTCGCTGCTGTCGGTATTTGACGAACTGAATGTCCTGATTGAAAAGACGATCAGTGCCGTCATTATCCCGCTCCTCCCGTTCCACATTTTCGGGATTTTCCTGAACATGACCTTCGCCGGGCAGGTGGCGAAGGTGCTGTCCGTGTTTGCGGTCGTGTTCGTCCTGATCATCATCCTGCACCTGATCATGCTCTTGCTGCAGTACACGGCTGCAGGCGCACTCACTCACCGGAACCCGTTCGGCCTCATGAAGACGATGGCGCCGGCCTACTTCACGGCACTCGGCACGCAGTCTTCTGCGGCCACGATTCCGGTCACGCTCCGCCAGGCACGCAAGACAGGGGCATCGGAAAAAATTGTCGACTTCACCGTTCCGCTTTTTGCGACGATCCACCTGTCGGGAAGCACGATCACGCTCACTTCATGCGCAATCGGCGTCATGCTCATGAACGGCATGACGGTTTCATTCGGCGGGATGATCGGATTCATCCTCATGCTCGGCGTCACCATGATTGCGGCACCGGGTGTTCCGGGCGGGGCCGTCATGGCCGCGCTCGGTCTGCTGTCTTCCATGCTCGGCTTCACGGAACCGATGCTGGCGCTCATGATCGCGCTATACATGGCGCAGGACAGCTTCGGGACGGCGACGAACGTCACGGGCGACGGCGCGCTTGCCATCATCACGGACCGGTTTGCGACCGGGAAGGCCGGGGCGCCGTCTGCATCGGGGACAAAGCCGGCATGATGATTAATGTTTATCATCCGTATAGGCGGGTATATAAACTAGCGTAAATAAACCGGCGTCAGCCGGCAAACAGTGAAAGGACTGGTTCATTATCGACCCCATGAGGCTTGACTACACAGACAGGATGGCACAGAATTTCCGGAGCGCACACGGCTTCGGTTACGAGGATTACCGGATGGATCCTGCACTGCGCCTGAAAGTGGAGAAAAGGCGGGAGCGGGAATATGCCCGCAGCCTGGAGTTCGGCAATCGTCCGGAACTCCGGAGCCGCCACTGAGCATAGACAGAGGGACAGATGAATCGGTCACGGACAGAGAGCCGGCCGGAGTTGCCAGTAAGGCATTCCGGCCGGTTTTCTTTGATGGACACAGGAAAAGTTTGGAGGAGGCTTGGGATTTCATTCTCAATAAATGGGGCATAATTGAAAATGACTATCAACTGGGCGGGGCACTGCCGGAACATCGCCTGGTTGGCCGCTTTTCAAGTTTGTTGATTGCTTCTGGTCACTTTGTCTAAATGATTTGCAAGCCCCCCTCGTTTCAGTTAAAATTAGAATGATGATAAATAAGGACGGTATTTCCGTTCATCACACCAATACTGGAGGTATTCGGATGTCTACTCTAGAAATCAAAGGCCTGCACGTCGAAATCGAAGGCAAGGAAATTCTGAAGGGTGTCGACCTGACGCTCAATACAAATGAAATCCATGCGGTCATGGGACCGAACGGGACGGGTAAATCCACTCTCGCTTCGGCAATCATGGGGCATCCAAAATATGAAGTGACAGCCGGTACCGTCACTCTGGACGGAGAAGACGTCCTTGAAATGGAAGTGGACGAGCGTGCGCAAGCCGGTCTTTTCCTCGCCATGCAGTATCCGAGCGAAATCTCGGGTGTCACGAACGCCGATTTCCTCCGTTCCGCGATCAACGCCAAGCGCGAAGAAGGCGAAGAAATCTCCCTCATGAAGTTCATCCGGGAACTTGACAGCAAGATGGAAGTGCTCGAGATGGATCCGGACATGGCCCAGCGCTACCTGAACGAAGGCTTCTCCGGCGGGGAGAAAAAGCGCAATGAAATCCTTCAGCTCATGATGCTGAAGCCGAAGTTCGCCATCCTTGATGAGATCGACTCCGGTCTTGACATCGATGCACTGAAAGTCGTTTCAAAAGGCGTCAATGAAATGCGCGGGGAAGGATTCGGCTGCCTGATCATCACTCACTACCAGCGTCTCCTCAACTACATCACGCCGGACAAAGTCCACGTCATGATGCAGGGCCGCGTCGTGAAATCCGGAGGCCCTGAGCTCGCCCAGAAACTCGAAGCGGAAGGCTACGACTGGGTCAAGGAAGAGCTCGGCATCGAAGACGAAACTGTCGGACAAGAAGCATAACGGAAGGGGACGAACGAAATGACGGTTGAAACGAAATTGGCATTGACCGGCGAGGACGTGCGTTCCTATTCGGAAGCGAACATGGAACCGGCATGGCTTTCGGACAAACGGCAAAAAGCCCATGCACTGGCCGAAACACTCGCACTTCCGAAGCCGGACAAGACAAAGATCCAAAACTGGAACTTCACTGAGTTCCCTGTCCACACCGTGAAAGACGAGCCGCTCACCGGCCTCGCCGAACTTCCGCAGGAAGCACGCGCACTCGTGGACATCGAGAACCAGCAGAATATCTACGTCCAGCGCAACAACACGCCGGCGTACACAAAAATCTCGGAAGAGCTCAAGGAGCAGGGGGTCATCATCACCGACATCTTCACCGCTGCCCGGGAGTATCCCGAACTCGTTGAAAAGCACTTCATGACGGAAGCGGTCAAGGTGGATGAGCACAAACTCACCGCCCTTCACGCGGCACTCATGAACGGAGGCGTTTTCGTCTATGTTCCAAAAGGCGTGGAAGTGAAGGAGCCGGTCCAGGTCCTCTTCCTCCATGACTCCGAGGAAGCTTCCCTGTTCAACCACGTGCTCGTCGTGGCCGAGGACAATAGCTCCCTCACGTATGTCGAGAACTACCTCTCGCTTGTACCGGGCTCCAAAGGACTTGCGAACATCATCTCCGAAGTGATCGCCAAGGACGGCGCCCGCGTGGACTACGGTGCAGTCGACGTGCTTTCCGAAGGATTCACGTCCTACATCAACCGCCGGGGCATTGCCGGACGGGACACGGTCATTGAATGGTCGCTCGGCATGATGAACGACTGCGATTCCATCTACGAAAACGTGACGCATCTGGTCGGCAACGGCTCCCGTTCCGAAGCGAAGTCGGTCCTCGTCGGACGCGGCCGGCAAAAACAGAACATCACAACGAAGATCATCCACTGGGGCATGGATTCCGAAGGGCATATCCTGCAGCACGGCGTGATGAAAGACGAAGCATCCACCATCTTCAACGGCATCGGGAAGATCGAGCATGGCGCGACCCGTTCGAACGCAGAGCAGGAGTCCCGTGTTCTCATGCTGAGTGAAAAGGCACGCGGCGACGCCAACCCGATCCTCCTGATCGATGAGGACGACGTGACGGCGGGCCATGCGGCTTCCGTCGGCCGGGTCGACGAACTGCAGCTTTACTACCTCATGAGCCGCGGCATTGCAAAGGCGGAAGCAGAACGCCTCATCGTCCGCGGATTCTTGGCACCGGTCGTGACCCAGCTTCCGATCGAAGGCGTCAAGAAGCAGCTGACGGAGGTCATTGAAAGGAAAGTGCGCTAATATGCTCACATCTGATATCAAATCCCGCTTTCCGATCCTGAACCAGGAAGTGAACGGCCATCCGCTTGTCTACCTCGACAGCGCCGCCACTTCCCAGAAACCGGACACGGTCATCGAGACGATCAGCCGCTACTATGAACATGACAATTCGAACGTCCACCGGGGCGTGCATACGCTCGGCAACCGGGCAACCGACGAGTATGAAGGCGCGCGCCAGAAAGTTGCGGACTTCATCCATGCCGCTTCCGTCCAGGAAGTGGTCTTCTCCCGGGGGACGACGACGTCGATCAACATGGTCGCCCAGAGCTACGGCCGTGCGAACGTTTCCGAGGGCGACGAAATCGTCATCACCTATATGGAACACCATTCGAACATCATCCCGTGGCAGCAGCTCGCCAACGCAACCGGCGCGGTCCTCAAGTACATCGACCTTGAGGAAGACGGGACCCTTTCACTCGACAAGGTCCGGGAAACCGTGACGGACAAGACGAAGATCGTGTCGGTCATGTATGTATCGAACGTGCTCGGCACGATGAACCCCGTGAAGGAAATCGGTGCGATCGCCCATGAGCACGGCGCCGTCATGGTCGTCGATGCCGCACAGGCAGCACCGCATGTAAAAGTGGATGTCCAAGATCTCGACTGCGACTTCCTCGCATTCTCGGGCCACAAGATGTGCGGCCCGACCGGCATCGGTGTCCTGTACGGCAAAAAGGAATTGCTTGAAGGGATGGAACCGGTCGAGTTCGGCGGCGAGATGATCGACTTCGTCAACCTGTACGATTCGACCTGGAAGGAACTCCCGTGGAAGTTCGAAGGCGGCACGCCGATCATCGCCGGCGCCATCGGACTCGGGGCTGCCATCGACTTCCTGCAGGAGATCGGCCTAGATGAGATCGAGCGCCATGAGCACCGCCTCGCAGCGTATGCGATGGACCGGATGAAGGAGATCGAAGGACTGACGATCTACGGGCCGGCCGATCCGGCAAGACGGGCAGGGCTTGTGACGTTCAATCTGGATGAGGTCCACCCGCACGACGTGGCAACCGTTCTCGACATGAACGGGATCGCCGTCCGGGCGGGCCACCACTGCGCACAGCCGCTCATGAAGTGGCTCGGCGCAACAGCCACGGCACGGGCAAGCTTCTATCTGTATAATACGGAGGAAGATATTGACCGGCTCGTGGACGGACTCCGCACTGCAAAGGAGTATTTCAGCGATGTCATTTAACAACCTGGACCAGCTTTACCGGCGGGTCATCATGGATCATTATAAAAACCCCCGCAACAAAGGGGAAATCGAAGACGGAAGCCTGACGATCGACATGAACAATCCGACTTGCGGCGACCGCATCCATCTCACGCTGAATGTCGAAGACGGCACGGTCACCGACGCGAAGTTCGACGGCGAAGGCTGCTCGATCTCGATGGCTTCCGCTTCGATGATGACACAGGCGATCAAGGGCAAAAAGGTGGAGGACGCGCTCAAGCTCTCCGAAACCTTCTCGAACATGATGCTCGGCAAAGAGCATGACGACAGCATCGACATGGGCGACATCGAGGCACTGTCCGGCGTCTCCCAGTTCCCGGCCCGCATCAAATGTGCCACACTCGCCTGGAAGGCGATGGAGAAAGGGGTCGCAAGCGACTCCAATCCAAACTAAGAACGGAGGAAGAAGCATGGCAAAGAAAATGCCGGAAATCGGCGATTATAAATACGGCTTCCACGACAAAGATGTCTCGGTGTTCCGTTCGAAGCGCGGCCTGACCCGCGAAATCGTCGAAGAGATCTCCCGCATGAAGGAAGAGCCGCAATGGATGCTCGACTTCCGACTCAAGGCACTCGAGATCTTCTACAAAAAACCGATGCCGCTTTGGGGAGGAGACCTGAGCGAACTCAACTTCGACGAAATCACGTATTACGTGAAGCCGTCCGAGGCGACGGAACGTTCGTGGGACGAAGTGCCTGAAGAGATCAAGCGCACGTTCGACAAGCTCGGCATCCCCGAAGCCGAACAGAAATACCTGGCCGGCGTTTCGGCACAATACGAGTCCGAAGTCGTCTACCACAACATGAAGGAAGACCTGGAGAACATGGGCATCGTGTTCAAAGACACCGATTCCGCCCTCCGGGAAAATGAAGAACTGTTCAAGCAATACTGGGCATCGGTCATCCCGGCGGCGGACAACAAGTTCGCAGCCCTGAACTCCGCTGTCTGGTCGGGCGGTTCATTCATCTATGTGCCGCCGGGCGTGAAGGTCGATACACCGCTCCAGGCGTATTTCCGGATCAACTCCGAGAACATGGGCCAGTTCGAGCGGACGCTCATCATCGTCGACGAGGGCGCAAGCGTCCACTATGTCGAAGGATGCACGGCGCCGGTTTATACGACGAACTCGCTCCACTCCGCGGTAGTTGAAATCATCATCAAGAAAGACGCCTACTGCCGCTATACGACCATCCAGAACTGGGCGAACAACGTCTACAACCTCGTCACGAAACGTGCGGTTGCAGAAGAGAACGCCACGATGGAATGGGTCGACGGCAACATCGGCTCCAAACTGACGATGAAATACCCGGCCGTCCTCCTCAAAGGGGAAGGCGCACGTGGCATGACGCTGTCGATCGCGCTTGCCGGCAAGGGCCAGCACCAGGATGCCGGTGCGAAGATGATGCACCTTGCACCGAACACCTCTTCTTCGATCGTCTCCAAGTCGATCTCGAAGCATGGCGGAAAGGTCTCCTATCGCGGGATCGTCCACTTCGGCCGCAAAGCATCCGGCGCACGCTCCAACATCGAGTGCGACACGCTCATCATGGACAACCAGTCCACGTCCGACACGATTCCGTACAACGAAATCCTGAACGACAACATTTCGCTTGAGCACGAAGCGAAAGTATCCAAGGTTTCCGAGGAGCAGCTCTTCTACCTGATGAGCCGCGGAATCTCCGAACAGGAAGCAACCGAAATGATCGTCATGGGCTTCATCGAGCCGTTCACGAAAGAACTGCCGATGGAATACGCCGTCGAAATGAACCGTCTCATCAAGTTCGAGATGGAAGGGTCGATCGGATAATACGGCGTAAAGCCATTCATATCAAGGGATTCGGGGCGCTGCAGTTACCTCGAATCCCTTCTTGTGTAAACAAAATGTCTGTTTTAAATTGAATCTGCATTTTTTCCGGTGTAAAGGGCGAACTTTTCGAGTTCGTCCTTTTCGATTTTCTGCGTGATATCCAGGTACACATCAGCGGTCGTCTTGATCGTTTTGTGGCCGAGTCGCCGGCTGACATATTTGATGCTGGCGCCAGCTTCAATTAGCAGGACCGCATGGGTGTGCCGAAAGACGTGAGTTCCCTTGTAGGTCACTCCGGCCTTTTTGCAGATCGGCTCTAGAGTCTCCCTAATCGTGGAGGGGGTTAAATAGTGCCCGTAGAAGTTCTGAAAGATGATCCCGTCGGAATTGCGTTCGAATTTCCCTGAGAGCAGCAGCTTATTCTGAACGCGTTTGAATTCTTTTAACTCTGCAAGAAGATCCGGGGGTAGAGAGATGGTTCGATACGACGCGGTGTTCTTCAGGCTTGTGATCATCCGGTTATTATTGTTGTTCCGTTTGACCTGTCGCTCAACCTTTAGTTCATCATCTGTGATATCCGTCCATCGTACTGCTAATGCCTCACTGATGCGCAGTCCGGTTTGGCCAAGGAATAAGCACAATTCATAGTAGAGCCGGTATTCCGGGAACCTGGCGTGCCTATAGGTCCGCAGATAATCGAGCAGTTGATTGTATTCCTCCAAACTGTAGTACTTTACCTCGCTGTCCATTTCAGCTTCCACCTTATCCTGCTCCGGCACTTTTAGCCTGTCCGATGGATCTTTCTCGATTACCTCCATCTCATGTAAAGCATAATGGAAGATGCTTTTGAGATAGGAGAGATACTTGATACGTGATCCATAGGAATAGCCCTCGAAGTTGCCGATCCACTTCTTGATCTCAGCACGTTTAATTCGAATGATCTTTCGTCCTTCAAAGTAAGGCTTGATGTGCAAGCGATAGGCAGTTTCAATTTGCTCATACGTCTGCGGCTTCACGTTTGGTTTCTTTCCAAGTTCCAACCATTCATCGCCTACGGTTTCAAAGAGTATCTTCTTATCGCTCAAGGTTTGGCCGTGCACTAATCTCTCCTCGATCTTTGCAGCTTCGATTTGCGCTTCCTTCTTAGTGCTGTACGTCCCCACATTCACATACCGGTTACCGTTCCAAACGCGGGCATTCCACCGGCCGGCTGATGTCTTTCTGAGTGATGCCATCATAATTCCTCCCTCCGTTATTAGTCATTTAGCTTGATGAGCACCACCCCCTTTGCAGGTGATTGCGTATGTATTGTTGCAGACGTTCGCGGGCGAACTCAGGCTCGACGCAAAACGTAGTGCACAGCATATCCACAGCTGCATCTTCGTGATCAGGAATGTCCAACTGCATGAGCATGGCGCTGGGGATGCAAGCGTGGCGGGCGAAAATCTGTGCCTTCTCCTCCTGGTACTCTTTAAACGGGGGTGGGAGGCAGACTTGATTCCCCACATGCCACATGGCGTGACAGAGCTCATGGCAGTACTCCTGCCACTGTCGTTCCTCAGACTGTCGCTCATCTATATAGATCACGCCATCGCGGTAGATAGATGGGGCAGGGACAAACTCAGTGCTTAAACGGAGGCGTGCTGCAATCTCCGACGGGTCCAACAGGCGCGGATGATAGATTTCGATTGACTCGTACATGACGTTGACATACTCCTCGATGGTTGTGTAGGTGTATTTCATTAGAAGCACTCCTTCTGGAACGTGTGTTCGGTTTTTGGTTGAAAAGAAAAGCCCGGCAGTATGGGCTTGGGGTGGAGTTCATGCAGCGTGAGGCCGAACATCTTACTCTCCGGAAGATTCTCTTCGGGAAGTTTTAATCAACTTTGCCGGATCCCCCACTCGAATAGGCTCTTCGGATTTACCAAGCTCACCCGTTAGCTGATCTAAGTCTACGTTGAGCCTTTCTTTTTCGCTGTAGGTAAAATTACCTTTGAGTATATTTAGGTTGGCCATAAATTTGTAATTAACTCTTTCGGGTGATGTGCAAACACTCATCCTTTCCTGTACAAGTGTTACCACTACCGTCCCCTTAATCAGATCTAAATGGCCGATTATTTCATCCGTATCGGGATCTTTTACTGGGCTGCCGTCTTTGTCGAGGATGTTGAATGTATCATCCACATGGACGTTATCAGCAGATCCTCCATTAATGATTAATGTATATTCATCCAAAATCTTAGCTACCTTAAACGTCGTCTTCTCTGTCAATTGACTCCACCTCGCTATTCGGAATGCTTAGGGCTTGCTCAATGACTTTCTTTTCGGGTTTATGATTATTCTCCATGTATAGATGAAGCAGTATTGCCTTTTCAGCATCGGTCGTAATGACATCTCTTTTAAGTTGGTCGATTTCTCTGTTTCTCTCTTTAACAATGGCTTTCAACGTATTACGGTTGTCTTCCATTTTACTCATCTTAGATAGATTTTCATTGCCGATACTCACCACTTCTTTGAGCCGCAGATGAAGGCTGACAACTAATGCAGCCAAGCAAACTATCGCAATGCTCATCCAAAACATTA
This sequence comes from Edaphobacillus lindanitolerans, assembly GCF_900156305.1. Classification (GTDB taxonomy): domain Bacteria; phylum Bacillota; class Bacilli; order Bacillales_A; family Planococcaceae; genus Bhargavaea; species Bhargavaea lindanitolerans. Next base: position 189,424 of record NZ_FTPL01000004.1, read on the forward strand.
TCAAGTAGGGGCCTTCGAAAAGCAGGGCAGCTCCGATAAGGCCAAAGACAACCACGATGAAAGCAAGAGTGTTGTTTAATATTCTGACTGGAGATACCCCGTATGTAAGCTCTTCTCCCGGCTTTTTGTCCTCCATCCCATCACCACCAAGATCTCCATGTTTTTCATCAGGCCGTTACTTATCTTTGTTACGCCTCTTTTTCCACACCTCATAATATACTTCGAAATCTTCCAGTGCTTCCAACAGGTCTTCCGGCTGATCATGAAACGCGAGTGTCTCGCTGGCAAGCATGAAATCCAGGACTTCTTTTTGATAAGGGGAGAGGGAATGATAGTCTTCATTCGATACACCCACTTGGACATGTTTTGGTTGTACAGGTTCATCAGTTCTCCCGAGCAGGTAGTCCGTTGTCACGCCAAAGTAATCTGCTATTTTTGCCAAGGTCTCATTATCTGGTTCACGTTTCCCTTGTTCATACATTGCATAGGTGGTTCTAGCAACACCTATCTTCTCAGCCATTTGGGCTTGGGTTAATTTCTCCTTCATTCGTAGACTTCTCAATCGTTTTATCAGCACGTTTGTAGCCTCCTGTGCCTTCATTATACCTACACGCTACGTGTATTAAATACATTTACACGAATAGCGTAACTAAAGGTTGACAGTACACTAAATGTGTATTATGATTCTTTTAACAGCTACACGAATTGCGTAAATGGAGGTGAAAGAATGCGTCTATGGCTTAAAGAGAAGCGAGAAAAGAAAAATCTTACTCAAGAGCAAGTAGCATTGAAAGTCGGGATTGCCCGTACTACCTATGCAATGTATGAACAGGGACGGCGTACTCCTGATGTGGGTGTGGCTGTTAAAATTGGTGATCTTCTTAAGTTCAAGTGGATTCTTTTTTTTGAAAAAGAAGTACACGAAGCGCGTAAAAGGAAGGGTGTCAGCTAATTTTTGATTGCTTATGAGGAGGTGAGTAAAGTAAGCAAATACTTTATTCCGAAGTAGATGGAATCTTAGAAGTTAACTTCCTTCTGAATGGAGGTTCAGAAGGAAGCAGGGGGTTACTTGTTAATGCAGACAGGGGCGGTACCGGTCATATATACATCAGTCTCTTGTAATGTATCGCCAGGATATTCAGAACGAATTGCATTCACCGTATCGGCAACATCTTGCTGAACGAAGTGTTCTAAAACGTATTCAGAGTAACCGTCCGGCGCGTCCTTGATTAACTGACGAACTTCAGTAGCAATCGCATTTTTATAAGCCATTAACTCCACCTCCTCCTCCGTCACATTTCGACAGGGAGAAGAAGAAACCTTCCAAAGGAGGCAACAGAATGAGTCAACTCCAAAACTTCCAACACAATGTTTTCGGTGACCTGCCGCTTTTTATCACAGACAACACTGAGTGGTTCGGTGCTGTTGAAGCTGCTAAAGCTCTTAGCTTTTCAAATCCACATGCCGCCATCCGGACCCATGTGGATGATGATGACCTAACGGTCCATGAGGTCACCGATCGTCTTGGCAGAAGACAACGAAAAAAGTTCGTCAACGAATCAGGTCTCTACAATCTAATTTTCGGTGCATCCAGGCAGGGCAACAACGATCTGATCCGCCAGAAAGCTAAACAGTTTCGGAGGTGGGTGACGAGTGAGGTTCTTCCCGCCGTTCGGAAACACGGGGGCTATCTGACGCCGGAGAAAGTCGAAGAGGTTCTACTTAATCCGGATACGATCATCCGTCTGGCGACCGACTTGAAAAATGAGCGAGCGCAGAAAGAAGCGGAAATGAAGAAGAGGATCGAGCTGGAGGAGAAAGTGAAAGCCGATGAAAAGAAAGTCTTTCTTGCAGAGGCAATCCAAGTCAGCGAGAACGCTGTGCTGATTAAAGACTTGGCAACAGTGCTCACTCAGAATGGGGTGCCGATCGGTCAGAACAGGCTATTCAAAATCCTGCGCGAGAAAGGCTACTTGCTCAGCAGTAAAGCTTACTGGAACAAGCCATCTCAGCGGGCAATGGAAATGAAACTGTTCGAAGTCTCAACACGCCTTCACACCTCATCAGACGGCAGCACCTACCTGAAGTACACACCAAAGGTGACAGGCAGAGGACAGCTATATTTCATAAACAAATTTCTTAAATCTAAGCAGATCGGATAAAACAGCCGGGCACGCACCCGGCCGAATGGGGAGGGGTTTCGATGATCGCCATCGAGATTGACGAGAGGGAGGTTGACCGCTTGATCCGCGAGGAGGTTGAGCGGAAGCTGCGGGAACTGACACACCGGCACACGTTTTGGGACATGGCCGAGCTGTCTGAGCAAACCTGCATGAGCATCACATTCATCAAGGAAAACTTTTTCTATGACCCGAGGTTCCCGAAATACCGGGTGGGCCGGAAGTGGCTGATGCCAGCGAGGGAGACAGAGGAGTTTTTGCTCATGTGGCTCAAGGAGAAGGGGAGTTGAGCTCCTTGTATCTCCATCATAAACCGTATGGCACCCCAACACTATGTCAATCCGACATAAGGGAAGGGGGTGCTGAAAATGAAATATGGTGCGGTACTAAAAGCCGCCCGTGAACGGCATGGGCTATCGCAGGAAGAGCTGGCACATCACCTTCATATCCAGCAGGCCGACGTCAGCCGAATTGAGAACAACCGGAGAGAACCATCCATGAGCTTATTTCGGGACTGGACAGTATTGACTCAGGCCCAGGACGTCATGGTCGCATTCATCTGCGGGATGGACGGCCTGACAATCTTGCAAAACATAATGTCGGTGGTTATCGGCTTCATTGGAGGATGGATGATTTGAAGATACTCACGGCACTCAAAATATATTTTCTCTGCGACGAGGACGAAACAATTCCTCTTGAGGACTGGTTTTGGATGGCACTGGTCGGAGCAACAATGATCGGATCGATCTTGCTGACGGTGATCTTATGAAAAGACTTCTGGATCAAGACATAAAAAAGACGGCCCCGACAAAGCCGGAGCCGAACAGACAATAAACCGTTGAACCAAGTATAACACGGGAGCCTGGCTCCCATCAAGAAGCGTCGGGGTTCCCCTTCCCCCAATCCAGCCCCGGCGTTTCTTGATGGGATTCAACCATCGGAAAGGAGGAGTAAGCATGAACCATCCAGACGTCGAGCACACAATGCTCACCGGTTATCCGGACCGGTCGCACCTCACTTACGAGGACCGGCAGTGGAGTGCAGTTGACCACAGTGTCATCGCTGATCATCCGGTCGAGGACTACTTCGGTGACGAGATCCAGACAGGGGACAAGTACTTCACGGACGAGGCCGGCCGGATCGTCTTGCAGGACAACATCAGGGACTACCTGACCGAGTTAGCCGGCGCAGTGTTTTACAAGGCAAAGTAAAAAGCCCGCTGCGGTAACAGCGGACTTGCGGGCACTTCCTATAATTCCTAACTCAATTATAACCGGAGGGCCCGCGATTATTCAAGGGAGGGACAAACATGCAAGCTGAATCACTAAAAAACGTGTTGCACATAGATCGTTCTGAATGGCTGCAGGAGCGTCGCAAGGGACTTGGAGGATCGGATGCCGGGGTCATCCTTGGACTGAACAAATGGAAGTCACCGTTTCAGCTATATCTGGAGAAGACCGGTGAGTACACCGAGGAAGTCGATAACGAGTTCATTTACTGGGGCAACCAGTTGGAGGATATGGTCGCCCAGGAGTTCGCTAAACGGACCGGTAAGAAAGTCCGCCGGAACAACCGGATGCTGATCCATCCCGAGCACGACTTCATGCGGGCAAACATCGACCGGGTTGTCGTCGGTGAGCGGGCGATTTTGGAATGCAAGACAACGAGCGCCTGGAATGCAGAGCAGTGGGAGGGGGAGGACATCCCGGCATCGTACATCTGTCAGGTCCAGCACTACCTGGCAGTGACCGGTTACGAGAAGGCATACTTTGCGGTCCTGATCGGCGGTAACCGTTTTGTGTGGAAGGAAATCGACCGGGACGACGAACTGATTGACATCATCATCGACCGGGAGAAGCACTTCTGGGAGGAACACGTCCTCGCCGGGGTACCGCCTGAGATTGACGGAAGCCCTGCGGCCGGAGAACTGCTCGCCAAGCTCTATCCGGAGGACGACGGGGAGACTGCCATGCTCACCAAGTCGGACGAAGAGCTGCTGGAGGCGCTCGAATCAGTGAAGGGCGAAATCAAGGAACTGGACACACTCAAGAAGCAGTACGAAAACAAACTCAAGATGACCCTCGCGAACAGCCCTCACGGCGTGTCTCCGAGGTTTGAAGTCACATACCGGGCACAGGTCCGGAACACCATCGATAGCAAGCGTCTGCGCGAAGAAATGCCGGACATCGCCGAGAAGTTCACCAAGCAGTCGAAGACCCGCGTTCTGCGGATCAAACAAATCGAGGAGGCTAACTAATGGCTACCGTAAACGAAATCAAGAAGCAGGCTCAACAGAATCAGCAACCGGCACCCCGCCAGCCGAAGACAATCGAGGACTACTTAAAGCAGATGGCCCCGGCGATGGCGGAGGCATTACCAAAGCACATGAACATCGACCGACTCACCCGGATCGCGCTGACCACTATCCGCACTACCCCGCAACTGCGGCAAGCGGATCCGGCAAGCCTGCTCGGGGCAGTCATGCAGGCCGCACAGCTCGGACTCGAGCCCGGTCTTCTCGGCCACTGCTACCTTCTTCCGTTTAAAAATAACAACAAAGGAATCACCGAAGTTCAGTTCATCATCGGCTATAAAGGCATGATCGACCTGGCCCGCCGGTCCGGCCACATCGAATCCATTTACGCTCATGCGGTCTACGAAAACGACGAGTTCGAATATGAACTGGGGCTTGATCCAAAGCTCGTGCACCGGCCGACGATGGACGTCAATAAAGGGAAATTCATCGGTGCCTACGCAGTCGCCAAATTCAAAGATGGCGGATATCAGATGGAGTTCATGAGCCGGGCAGACATTGAACAGCGCAAGGGCCGCTCGAAGGCTGCAGGCTCCAAATTCTCGCCATGGTCCACCGACTACGAAGAAATGGCCAAGAAGACGGTCGTCCGGCACATGTGGAAGTACCTGCCGATTTCCATCGAGGTTCAGGAACAGGTCGAGTATGACGAAGGGACGGGACGGAGTATCAAGGACGTCACGCCTAATGACGATGTGTTCCTGGAAGCCCCTGACTATGAGGTCCTGGACATGCCTCAAGGAGGGGAGGAGCCAGAGAAAGAGCCGGTGCCGGTTGAGGTGGACAAGCAAAAGAAACAAGCAACTGCTGAAACGTTAGGAAAACTGGTGTAAGGGGGCTACGGCCCCTCAATTCTTAAAAAGTACCAAAAGGAGAGCGAGATAGATGAGTGATGTGAAGTGGATCAAGCTGAGTACGCAGATGTTTGAGGACGAAAAGATACGACTAATCGAGCAAATGCCCGACGCTGATACCATCCTCATCATCTGGGTCAAGCTCCTGTCGCAAGCTGGAAAGACCAATGCCAATGGCTACATTTATTTATCTGAAAACATTCCATACACAGATGAGATGCTAGCAACTATCTTCAACCGACCGTTGAGCACAGTTCGCTTGGCGCTCAAGGTATTCAGTGACTTCGGAATGATTGAATGTGATGACGAACAATTCATTTCTATAACGAATTGGGGTAAGCATCAGAGCCTTCAAGGATTGGAGAAAGTGAGGGAGCAAACTCGCGAACGAGTGGCCCGTCACCGAGAGAAAAAACGGTTGGAAGAACAGAAACGGAATGTAACGTTACACGGTAACGGTGCTGTAACCCACATAGAAGAAGAACTAGAACTAGATATAGATAAAGAGGAAGAGATAAAAGATAGTGTCCCGTACCGGGACATCGTTGCCTACTTCAACGAGAAGACTGGCCGTGAATTTAAATCAACATCCAAAGAGACCCAACGCTTGATTAAAGCTCGATGGAACGATGGATTCCGACTTGAAGACTTCAAGAAGGTTATAGATATCAAATCAGCTCAATGGCTGGGGAATTCGAAGATGGAAAATTTCCTACGCCCCAAGACATTGTTCAGCAATAACTTCGAATCCTACCTGCAAGAAAGGGTGATATCAGATGCAGAACATCAGCGACATCATGGCCGGCCTGCAAGAACGAGCTATGAAGATGAGCTCGCTGCAGCAGAACGAGCCAAGCAAGCATGGGGCGGAGTATGAGTGCCCGCAATGCAAAGACACTGAAATGATCCTGTATATCGACGAAGACGGCTACTCCATGGGCCGGCCGTGTGAATGCAAAGATCGCAAAGTCTGGAAGCGCCGATTCAAGAACGCCATGATCCCGGATGAATTCACCTATGCGACCATTGAAAACTTTCAGCACGACACGGACATGCAGAAGGACATGCACCGCATGACCACCGGTTACCTTGACCGGTTCCCTGCGCATCGGGACGCTCTGCACAAACACGGCATGCAGAACTTCGGATTAGTTGCAGACTTCGGGGAGCAGCGGATCCGCCGGATGCCCGATGAAAGCCGCACGGCCGCCAAGCAGGAGCACAACAGCTTCGGCATCGGCAAGACGCACTTGCAGATTGGCTTGTGCAAAAAACTGATCAAGGCCGGCTTCAATGTCCTGGTGATCTCGGATGTCAGCTTCATGGACGAGACGATGGCGGCCAAGCGGATGAGCGACAACGGCGAAACATTTCACGAGCTCATGCGGGGCGTCATGGAGGCCGACGTACTCATGTGGGATGACATCGGCAAAGCAAAGCCCTCCGAATCCAAAGAGGACCTGTATTACAACGTCATCAACGAACGTTACAAGCGCAAGAAGCCGATTGTCTTCTCCTCGAACGAGGACCGGGGAACGCTGGCGGACCGGATTGGGTACGCGGCAGCCAGCCGGCTGATCGGACAATGCGGAGACTATCTTCTCGAAACCAAAGGACAAGACTGGAGGCTTAAACGATGAACCAAATTGAGAAACACGCCGAAAAGATTACGAACACCCCGAAATACCACGCAGACGCTTTCACCGTCGCTGGGAACGCATGGAAAGCCTCGGGCTACCAGGACGAGCAGCAGTACCGCATGATGCTGAAACACCTGGAGCACCTGCAACAGATCCTCGGGACGGACCAGCAAGGCGTGCTGGACTTCCTGTACCGGATGGACATTGCGGCCTAAGCCTTTATTTTTTCACCGACTCTACTAATCAATCAACCTACCAGGAGGGACAGATATGCACTACACAGGCATCGACAACACCGGCGTTATGAGCAAGCCGATCGAGGAGATCGAGGAGAGCAAACGCATCATCAGCACGTTCGGCCATTCCGGCTACAGCTTCGCGTTTGTGGTTGATCGGTCGAGGGGCCCGAGGGATTACCGGGCGGTCTTGCGGCATGAGGGGGCGATCCAGCGTGCAACAAGGGCGCGTTCGTGACGGAATGTCTGCGGAACGAAAGCTGAGACAGCTTGAGACCATGACCCCATGGGAGCGAAGGGAACTGCGGCACCGGAGAGAGCGTGAGAAAGAAGCTCGCCTGAAGTGGTATGCCGAGCGAATGGAAATGGTTCAGGAGCAACCGAAGGACCAACAGGAGAAGGCGTGTCACCCGTTGGTCACTGACGAAATGGCTGCCGAGGCAAAACGAAATGGTATTGCAAGACGAACCCTGCGAAAGCGATTGAAGAATGGCTGGGATCCAGAAGAAGCTACGACCATCCCGCCCAAACAACAAATCCCGTGGACAGCCGAAGAACTAGGAACCATGAGGCAAGCAATCCAGGAAAAGAAAAGCCTGTCCGAGGTGCGGAACCTGTTCGGTGATCATCCGAGCTCATCAGTCGCCACCAGATATTACGATGAGCGGGCAATCATGCGGGAGGACGGGCTGCTATGAACAGATTCATAGCACAGGAACGCGCAGGGGCTTGTCTGTCGGTCTCTGTGGATGAACATGAACACGAATCAGCAAAGGCGGCGAAACGCCTGTAATCGAACGGGAGGGAGCCTGTAATGGAGGGAGCGAACTGCAAACGTTGCGGCCGGCCACTCAAGCTGGCGCACAGCGTGGAGGTGGGCTACGGCCCGACTTGCAGGAAAAAGCATGACGAGGCGGAAGCTGAGTTTCTAAAACGGCAGATCACGATCGAAGAATACGCGGAGTTTGCGGAAAAGGCGGTGGGACGATGAGGCAACTCAAGAGCCAAACTCATCGCAACCGAGGAGCACATCTGGAACGGCTGCTGGATATGACCCACCGGCAGTACCGGGCGAACGGGATTGCCGACATCCGAAAGATCCCGACGCCGGTCAAGATCACAAGCAATGACCGCGGCCGGATCACCGGATATACCCAGCGCGGGGAGCTGGTCGACTACTTCGGTATCTTCGACGGCCGGCCGATCATCTTCGATGCCAAGCAGACGAATGAACGGACACGGTTCCCCTTGGACAATATAGCAGACCATCAGTACAACATACTGGAATCATGGCACCAGAAGGGCGCACACGCCTTCCTGGTCGTCCGATTCGACAAGTTGGACGAGCAATACATTCTGCCCTTCCCGTTGCTCTTAGAGGCGTGGACGGGCTACAAGGGGGACGGACGGAAGAGCATCCCATATGAAACGTTCCTGACCGAATGTGAGCAAGTCAAAAGTGAGAAAGGCTACCCTTTGCATTACCTCAAACACTTGTGAGGGGGGAGGAAACAGCATGAAGGAAGCAGACGAGAAGCCGGACGGCGTGTACATCGTCAAGGACGGCAAGGCGAAGAAAGTTACCCCTCCGGCGACCGGATTCGGGAAGCAAGTCGTCACTTGGGAAAACGGCAAGCCGACGCGGTGTGAAGTCAGTTTTACGGAGAGGACTTAATCAGCGATTGACGCATGTGATAGATAGGGCAGAAGAAGGGTGAAAGGGCGGTAATAAAAGTGAGACAGTACGAAAAAGGCTATTTGGACGGACAACTTGACAGTGCCGAAAATGAATTAGAGATTCTTTACAGAATTAAAAAAGACTCTCACGAAGATTGGCGAGCAAACAGTGTTTTAATGACAAGGATTAAGGACACGGAAAGATTCTTGGAGAAGCACGGACGTTAGTCCAAAGTTCGGATAAACGACTGATTAACTGAATAACCGACGTTACGGAAACAATCCGGACGCTGACTAAACCACCTGGGGAGGGGTTTGGCCGGCGTTTTTCATTCGGGAGGGAAACAGAATGGGAAATCTAGTATTTGATGGTCAAGGAAGGTTGCAGATTGATATAATGGACCTACCAGCGAACTGTGTCGTGGTGATTTCGGAAGGCAAGGCAAAGGTCCGAGAGCTACCGAAGTTCGGGGAATATAGGATTGTGACGCATCAGGGGAAGGTAAAACGAATGCGGAGGGAAGAGGGGGAAGAGTTTTGACTATTCTAATTAGATTCATGGAAGAGAAATTTGTTGAAGACTTCATGAAAGGCCACATTTACATGAAGTCGAATCAATACTTTATAGATTTGGAAAAAGAGCTTGGTGTTGAAGGCATAGGAGATAAATATGAGGGCGCACATGTCGAAGATCTTATTCCTGGTAAACATGAAGTATATTTAACTAGTGGAGACACAAAAATTAAAATCCATTTCACAAAAATGAGGATTGCTCAGCAATATGAAAACATCAAAAAATTCCCTATACTTTGTAGTTTAATGCTAACCGAAGATGACTTTGAACACTGTGAAAGTGAAAACAAATGGGTATTAAGAAATGAAACATATAATGATTTCAAAAGAGACTTCGACAATCGAACCGCTATAATTATAGTGGATTTTGAAGAATTCAAAAGTAGAGTGAATAGGGAATTAAACAACATCGGAGTTAGAGGTTGGATGGGAAAAGTTACTTATTATGATTCTCCTCATCCATTGACTGTAGAAGATTTTGATAGCGATCCCATAAAGGCTTTGTTTTACAAGAGGAAAGTTTTTGAGCATCAACGAGAATACCGGATAGTTGTTGAACAAATTGAGAGTGATCATGTAACACTTGATGTTGGAGATATTTCCGATATCGCAAAAAAAATAGACATGACAAGTTTAGCAAGTTTGCAAATTCATTTAGAATCAGAGGAAAATATTTGATTACAGCATTGGGCTGTTTTATTTGTTCTTTCCTTGTTGCAGTTTAAGTTTAAGTACGAGATCCAAAAGAATTAGAATGTTGCGCGCATATAGGGGAGTGAGAATGTGAGAGCTAGAATGAAGAAGGGGGAGAGCTTTGAACGCTGATATAATTGACCTAATCAAATCGTTTGAAGGGATTATAGGCGCCGTGCTGGGTTCAGTTTTAACTTTAATAACAACACATTTACTGAAGAAAGCAGGGGGGTTAACCAGTAATATTAACATTGACAATGTTAATATTACAGAGGATAAGGATGGCTTTTTCAAAAATGTAGAAAGTTTAAAGGAAGCTGATCATGCCAAGGTTGAGCTGGTTGTAGATTTTTATAATAGCTCCGAGATATACAAAAGTATCAGTGATATTAAGGTTGATTTTTACGATGGGAAAAAGTTGATATATTCTATACCTCTCTCTGATTCAGATACTAGGAAAACCGGAAAAATTTTTACTGCTTTTGACGAGTTTGAATACTTGAATGTTGCTCCTAATGAATTAGTGAAAAAGAAGCTGTTCTTTGAGTTTAACCAAAATAATATTGAAATATTAAAAATCACTACACACTTCTCAATAAGGTACTCAATACACAAGAATAGTGCGAAAAGAAAGCGTGAGATTAAGAAAAAATTCTTTATAGATTTCTAAAGGTCCCACTGGCCAACCAGAGGACAACATCTGATTACAGCATTGCGCTGTGTCATTTGTTGTCCTCTTTTTTTGTATTCAACTTAGAGGGGAGCAATTACGATGATTGAAAACTGGGCGGATCATCTCATTACAGAATACACAGTGGGACGGAAGGCGCTTCACGCGATGAAGGAACGCTACGACGAGAATGATCCATACCAAAAGCAGGACGTCTCACACATCAACAGCATGATCGATTCTATGACCTATTCAATGGAGTGGATGGAGACTGGCCGGGAACCCGGTACCTTCCGGGGGATGGACAAGCAGCGGCAGTATCAAAGGCAGTTTTTCGAGAGCGTGGAGACTATCCCGGATATTGTCGAGGAGCTGGGCATCGACATCATTGAACGCCGTCTAGAAATGGACACGGAAATGAAGATCCTGCTCACTGATCTGTTTGTCTCCATGTCCCACCGTGAGCGAGAGTGCTTCATTCTTCACAGTGCTCAAGGCATGAGCATGGGCAAGATTGCGAAGACGATCGGAGTCAGCAAAGCAACCGTCCAGAGCTACATAAATCGGGCCCGGAAGAAGGTCGAGGAGATCATCGCTTAAAAAGATGGTGCCATACGATGCCATACGGTTTTGCCATTAGTGAAGGGGGGATCAGGGGGGATGCACGGACGAGTGCGCCTCTCCAGTCACCGAAACATATTAATCTGAAAAAATGACAGGATGTTGAAGGATTCCCTGCTGACAATGGTGAAGATTGTCGGAAAGGGGGTGAAAGCATGGACACGAAGAAGTTAAGGTATGCGATCCTGCGCGAGGTCGATTCGGGTAATTCGGCACTGACCGAAAAGGATTTTGATGTCGCTGAAGATGATTTTGATGAGGCTATTCGTCACTTGGATCGAGAGGGGTACCTCGTAGGCATTTTTTATGCAGATGACAGACCGCAACTCTTTGAAGGCACAGCCAGAGTGACAGAGAGAGGCGAAGAGTACCTGGAAGAGAACAAGTCATGGAAAAAGCTATACAAGGGATTAAAAGAAATACGTGATTGGTTAAAGTGAAGCATCCTTCGGGGTGCTTTTTTCTATGCCGAATCAGCATTGGAATTCATCCCTGGAATAGTTACAATTGCACCAGGAGGTGAAGAATATGAAAAAAATCATAGCTATCCTGGCTGCCGCCATGCTGCTATTGGCTGCATGTGGAGAGAGCGAAGAGAAAAAAAACGACGAGCCGGAAAAGAAAGAGACGAGCGCAGCTCCAAAAGAGGAGAAGGCCGAGCCGGCTAAGGAAAAGGCCGAAGAGCCAAAGGAAGAGTCCGAGGAAGTGGACACCCAGAAGGTACTGGAAAAGGCGCTGAAAAAGAAGCTCGGGGATGAGTTCATTTCGTTAAATGGCGTATTTGTCGGAGATGAATACTTCGGACAGATCGAACTAAAGGGCACAGAAAGCATGACACCGAAATTGACGGTTAAAAGCATGAAGTTGTCTATCCGAGACGCCTTATACGTGATTCGAGATTCTAAGGTGGGGGCCGAGAATTTTTCCAACATCGGAGTAAGCGTGAAATATCCGCTTGTATCTGCTGACGGGAAGACTGCCGATGAGTACGTGATCAAATCAGACTTTACAGGCGAAACGGTTGCCAAGCTGGACGGAGCAAATCAGAACAACATCCAGGACTTTGCCTCCGACTGGTGGGAGCATCCTGCAGTCCAACAATAAGGTTATCAAGCGTTCATCCAAACTGGTGGGCGCTTTTTATATTTCACAAAAAGCGAGCAGCGTGAAAGTGGGTGGTGATGTGCAGTGAAACTGACAGAAAAGCAGCGTAGGTTTGCCGATGAATATATCCGGCTGGGCAATGCGACCGAGTCGGCTTTGAATGCCGGATACAGCCGCAAGACTGCTGCCGTGATCGGTGCAGAGAACCTTAAAAAACCTAATATCAAGACCTACATCGAAGAGCGGCTCGAAGAACTTCGCAAAGAATCGATCGCAGATCAAGATGAAGTGCTGCAATACTTGACTGCCGTCATGCGCGGAAAGATAACAGACGAGGCCCTTCTCGTTGTTCCGGATGGGGACTTTGGAGCGACCGTGGAGCGTAGGGAAAAACGTTCTGACACAATGGCGCGCACAAAAGCGGCCGAGCTTCTTGGAAAGAGGATGATGCTCTGGACCGAAAAACAACAGGTAGAAGTGGTGCTTCCGCAGTTCATTGAGGATGTGCCTGACGATGACGACTAAGGTGCAACCGATTCGGATCAGCGAAAAGATCGGGAACGGATACAACCGGTATTGGAATAGCCGGAACTTCTATCGCGTGAATAAGGGGAGCCGGGGTTCCAAGAAGTCGAAGAACACGGCACTCAATTTTATTCATCGGATCATGAAATACCCGTGGGCGAACCTGCTTGTCGTCCGGCGCTACTCGAACACGAACAAGCAATCCACCTATACGGATCTCAAGTGGGCGGCCTCTCAGCTGGGAGTGCTGCACCTTTTTAAATTCAATGAAAGCCTGCCTGAGATCACGTACATTCCGACCGGACAGAAAATCCTTTTCCGCGGACTGGATGACCCGCTCAAAATTACGTCCATTACGGTGGATGTTGGAATCCTCTGCTGGCTCTGGGTTGAAGAAGCGTATCAGATCGAGAATGAGGACAAGTTTTCCACAGTTGTGGAGTCGATCCGGGGAACTGTTGACGATCCGGAGTTTTTTAAACAGGTCACGATCACCTTCAACCCGTGGTCTGAGCGCCACTGGCTCAAGAAGGCGTTTTTTGATGAGGAGACGCGCCGGGCCGACACGTTCGCTATGACGTCCACCTTCCGCATGAATGAGTGGCTGGACGATGTAGACATCCAGCGTTATCTTGATCTATACAAGACCAACCCCAGACGCGCCAGAATCGTCTGTGACGGCGAGTGGGGCGTTGCGGAGGGTTTGGTATTCGACAACTTCGAGGCGCGCGATTTCGACAAGCAGGCGGTCATCCAGCGCGTCGGGGAAACAACGCACGGCATGGACTTCGGCTTCACAAATGACCCGACGACTTTGCCATCCACCGCCGTGGATCTCAAGCGCAAAGAGTTGTGGATCTATGACGAGCATTATGAGACCGGGATGCTGACCCAGGACATCTACAACATGATCGCCGAGAAGGGGCTGCTGAAAGCGTCCATTACTGCAGACAGCTCGGACAAGCGATTGATCGCCGAGCTCCGAGCAAAAGGCGTCCGGCGGATCCACTCGGCCGTCAAGAAGCCGGGAAGCATACGGCATGGCATCAGCTTCCTGCAGGGCTTCAAGATTTACATTCATCCGTCCTGTGTGAATACGATCGAGGAATTTAACACCTACGTCTTCCAGCAGGACAAGGAAGGCAACTGGCTGAACGAGCCGGAAGACGCAAACAACCATATCATTGACGCCTTGCGCTACTCCATGGAGCGCTACCACCTTGGAACACGCAAGGGAACTGACGAGAAGGTCGGAGCGCTCAAGTCGCTCGGCCTGTAAGGAGGGCAGAGTATGTCTGTTGATACGAACGATTTTGAAACAGCTGCAGATGAAAGCCTGACGAGGCCAAGGAGCCAGGGGGCAGGCGTGCAGTTCTCTTCGGAGGCGAGGATCCACTACACCTACTCCAGTGCCGAGGATCTGCTGAACAACCTCGACGATCTGGCAGAAATGCTGGAGCACCATCTTATTCACCAAGTGCCGCGCTTGGACATCCTGGACGACTACTACGAGGGCGAGAATACAAGGATTTCCGAGGGCGTCCGTCGTCGCGAATCGCATCTGGCCGATCACCGACCGCCGCACAACTATGCAGAATATGTCTCGCAGTTCATCCAGGGCTACATGACCGGGATCCCGATCCGCGTCACCTATCCGGACGATGAGAAGGTTAATGATCTGCTACTGGACATTAACCGACAGAACGATGCCGACGCCCACAACTCGGAATTGATCCTCGACTTGTCCATTTACGGACGGGCCTATGAGCTTTTGTTCCGTGACAAGTCGGACCGTAACCGGTTTGTCCGTTTAGACGCGCTGCAAACATTCGTGATCTACGATGACACGGTGGAGCAAAAGCCGATTGCCGGTGTGCGGTATTACAAAAAAGCGTTCAGAGCAAACGTGCCCTATACGGTCGAGGTCTACACCGACTCCAAGAAGGTCACATACGAGTCTAAGAGCTTCCAAGCCCGGGATATGAAGGAGACCGCATCTGAGTTTCACCATTTCCGGGGCGTGCCGGTCATCGAATACCAAAACAACCGGTTCCGCCAGGGAGACTTCGAAAAGGTGCTGCCACTCATTGACCTGTACGATGCCGCACAGGCGGACACGGCCAACTACATGACGGATCTCAATGATGCGTTGCTCAAGATTGTGGGCAACGTGGATCTGCCAGACGCCAAAAAGATGAAGGATGCCAACATCCTTCTCCTCCAGACGGAGACGGATTCGGAAGGCCGGCAGGGGCACGCAGACGCGGATTACATCTACAAAAAGTACGATGTAGGCGGGGTTGAAGCATACAAGAGCAGAATACAAAATGACATTCACATGTTCACCAACACACCGAACATGAACGATGAGAAGTTCGCGGGTAATTCCTCCGGAGTTTCTATGGTGTATAAGCTGTTCGGCCTTGAGCAGAAGCGCGTAACGAAAGAAAGGTTCTTCAAGCGCTCCCTCATGGAACGGTACCGCATGCTCAACAATGTGCTGGGGGCCGCCCAGGAAGGTTCGTTCATTGTGGAAGACCTGGACATCGTCTTCACTCCGAATCTGCCTAAGAACGTGAAAGACGAGCTGGAGATGTTCTCGCAGAACGGCGGCAAGCTGTCGAACCGAACAATGCTCGGCCTGCTTTCATTCGTGGACGATCCTGCCGAGGAAGAGGAGCGCATCGAAGAAGAGGAAGAGGCAAAGCGGATCCCGTATGACTTCCTTGCTGATCCGAATGAGGGCGGAAAGCCCCCAAAAGATCCGACAGTAGAGGGTGAGCCGAATGGCTGAAAGCTATTGGGTTAAACGGGAACGGGAGAACATGAAACGGCTGAATCGGTCCGATGCCGAGATGGCTGCCGTCCTGGATAAGGAGTACCGGCGAACGCTCGACGAAGTGCAGTCCTTGATTGACGCTTTCTACAGCTGGTACTCGGACAAAGAGGGGATTAGCCTTTCCGACGCACGGATGCGCGTGCAAAAGCTCGACATGGAGAAATATGAGGACCTGGCGAAGAAGTATATCCAGACCAAAGACCTCAGCCCGATTGCCAACCGACAGATGCGCTTGTACAACCTCACCATGAAAGTGAATCGCCTTGAGCTCCTGCAGGAACATATCCGGCTGGAGCTCATTCTGCTGTCCAGCAAAGAGGAGATGCTGCTACGCAAGGCATCTATGGAGGAAGCCCGGAGAGAGTTTGAACGGCAGGCCGGTATTCTGGGACAGACGCTCAACGCCAACGAGAAGTTGTTCCGCACGATTGCCGATGCCTCTTTCCACGGGGCCCACTTCTCGGACCGGATCTGGGCGAATCATGAAGCGCTCAAGTCCACTCTCAACCAGACAATAAGCGCCGGTATTGTGCAGGGGCGCTCCTCCCGAGAGATGGCAAGTGTGATTAAAGACCGGTTCAAAGTCTCGGCATACCAGGCCCAGCGCCTCGCACAGACAGAGTTTGCCCGCGTGCAGATCGCCGCACAGGAAGAGTCCTATAAGCAGGGCGGCATCGAAAGATATGAGTACCTGGCGTGGATCGATAACCGAACTTCGCATTACTGCCGTAGCCTAAATGGCAAGGTGTTCAAGGTGAAGGATATGCAACCCGGCGTCAATGCGCCACCGATGCACCCGCACTGCAGATCCAGCACAATCCCGATTGTCGAATAGGAGGAGACGAGATGGAGTCGAGAGAGACCGGCGAGTATGCTGAGGAGGCAAAAAAGTTTGAAGAAGCAATGCGGAGGCTGTGGGAGTTTGTATCGGAAAGGTTCCGGGACCGACTGCTGAGGTTTACAGAAGCAATGTCCGAGGTCCAGGAATTAATCGATCGAGAACGGGCACTCCGCGCGACCTGGACGGTCTGCATGGACAACCGCCGTCCGCACCAGGTACTTGATCGGCGACCGGCATTCGGGCCGCGTAAATTACTTTGAGGGGGTGATGGACCGTGTTTGCTGTTTTGCCGCGATATGCGGGGAAAGGAAGTGATCCATCTATCTCCGGATCGGCCGCCCGGTGATGCGGCATGCGCCCGGCAAGGCGTAAAACTGCTGATGACCTACTAAATCAATCGTGCGCGGGCACGGGCAGGAAACGGAATACAAACATAACAGGGCAGAACTGGACGGGCTTTCGGGCGTGTCTGGGGCTGCCTTTTGTCATGGGCGGAAACGGGACCAACCGGCGTGCGCGGGATAAGGAGACATGAACCGATGAAACCAGAAAAGAAATGGCCCCTGCGCCTGAATATCCAACACTTTGGCAATACCGATCCGGCTGATCCTCCAGCAGATCCAAAAGGCGGACAGAACGAACCTCCCGCAGATCCTCCGGCCCCGAACCAAGCGGAGATCGACCGCCAGATTTCTAAGGCTGTTCAGAGTGCCCTGGACAAAGCGCAGAAACGCTTCGAAGAAGAAAAGCAACAGGCGATCGCAGACGCAAAGAAAGACGCCGAAGAGTACGCCAAGATGTCCGAAAAAGAGCGGAAGGATGCCGAGTTTCAGAAGCGCCTGAAAGAGATTGAGGACCGGGAGCGTGCCTTGAATGAGAAGCAGCTGCTGTCCGAGATTGAATCCGATCTAAAAGAACAGGCACTTCCTCTTTCTTTCGCTTCCGCGCTCCTCCGTCTAGGCGAGAATGAGGCGATCAAAGAGGCGATCACCGGCATCAAGGCGGATTTTGATGCAGCTGTCAACGAGCGAGTGAAGGAAGAATTGCGGCAGGAAACGCCGGGTGCTGGGAATGCCCGCTCTCAGACCTACACTCGCACAGGCATGGCCGAAAAGGCCGCGAAACACCGACTCATTAAATGAATGGAGAGATCAATTTGAAAACCTACCAAAAGATGAAGGCACCACTTCGCCTTAACATTCAACACTTTGCCGAAACAGATTCGGCGAAATTCAATCCGGACAATGTGGTCATGTCTAACTTCATGGAGGGTGAGATTCCAACTCAGTTCTCCGATGTGATTGTCGAGGACGTCATGGCAAACTCGGTCACGATGCAGTTGGCCCAGTATGAAGAAATGACTCAGCAAAAGAAAGAATTCACCTATCTGACCGGACCGCTCGGCGCTTACTGGGTGGGAGAAGGTAAGAAGATCCAAACATCGAAACCCACTGTCGTAAAAGCGGTTATGGAGGCGCACAAGCTCGGCGTCATCGTCCTGGCTACCCGTGAAGCGCTCCAGTACACGGTCCGTCAGTTCTTCACACAGATGCGCCCTCATATCGCAAAAGCTCTCTATACCAAGTTCGATGAGGCCGCAATCCTCAACGTGGACAATCCGTTCCTACAGTCTCTTGACCAGGCGGTCCGCAATGTAGACAACCATGTCATCTCAGGACCAATCAACGGAGAGAACTACTTTGCCCTCACGGATGCAGTGAACGATGAAGGGTTCGACGTGAACGCCTTTATCTCGAAGAAGCAGAACAAGTCGCTTCTCCGCAATGTTGTGGACGGGTTCAAGCAGGAAGATGGCACAATCGTAGATCCGACACGCCTGTACAACCGCAACGCCAACACACTGGACGGCCTGCCGATTGCAGAGCTTGATTCCAAAGAAATGGCGAAGGGGACGCTGTACGCCGGCGATTTCAACTATCTGCGTTACGGGATCCCGTTCAATCTGAACTTTAAGATCACCGACACGGGCCAGATTTCCACGATCACCGACGAAAACGGCGATCCGATCAACCTGTTCGAGCGCGAGATGGTCGCCATGCGCGCGACGATGGACGTCGGCTTCATGGTCCTCAAGGACGAGGCTTTCGCGAAACTTGAGCCTGCTGCCGAAACACCAGAAGCGCCCGCCGGCGCATAAGGAGGAGGAGACAGAATGGCTGAATACAAAGTAATCGTTGATTTCACCGATTTTCAAGACGGCGGCCACGTATACCGGGCTGATGATCCGTACCCAAGAAAAGGGGCGAAAGTCAGCGAGGAACGTGTGGCTGAACTGTCCAGTACGGAAAACAAGCGCAATGAAGTGCTGATCGTGGCTGTCGATGACGAGCCTCCTGAGAGCGTTACGGCCGAATACCCGAAACACAACGGGGGCGGCTGGTACGAGCTCTCCAACGGCGAGACAGTGCAGGGCAAGACGGCCGCAGCTAAAGCAGAAGCAGAACTGCAGAAATGAGGCGAGAACATGGAGGATCTTGAGAAGCGGATTCTCGGCCGGGTGAAACGTCTCATCGGTTTGTCTGACGCCCTCCAGGACGAAGCTCTGCAAGAGATCATCCAGATCCGGAGAGAGCATCTGCAGATCGAACTGGAGCGCGACGAGATTCCCTCGGCTCTGGAGTTTATCCTGGTGGAGCTGTCCGTCCGCCGGTACAACCGGATCGGCTCGGAAGGGATGAGGGGTGAATCGGTCGAGGGGCACTCGGTCAACTTCTACGATCTCGCTGAGGAGTTCAAACCTTACGACCACCTTATCAACCGGTACCGGCCGAAAGATCAGACCCAGCCGGGGCGCGGGAAGGCGATTTTCCTATGAGATTTGCCGACCGCGTGACCTTTATCCAGGAGACGGGCGGCGGGTACAACCCGGACACCGGCCGGCACGAGCCTCCAGAGATCCGGCGCGAGACGCTGCCCTGCAATCTCTCCTATGTCGGCATTGACCGGCAGAAGGAACTCTTCGGGCAGATTGACCGCGCGACGGCCATCGTCCGACTCCGCCAGCCGTACTCCCGGCGCTTCGATTATGCCGAGATCGAGGGCAGACGCTATGCGCTTTCCCGGCGAACACCGTTGCGCTCGGTGAATGCTTTTTACCTGGAGGAGGTGCCGAAGACGTGAAGCTGAACGGCATGGAAAGACTCAATAAGAAGCTGGCGTCCGGCAGTTCCATCCGGCAAGATGCCGCGAAGGTTGTACAAAAGCACGCAACCCGGATGAACGGCCTGGCCCAAAGGAATGCGCCGGTGGACACGGGCGAGCTCCGACGCTCCATCCGGACGGGATATTCTGACGGAGGGCTGACTGCGACAACGAAAGTTGGTGTGCATTACGGGCCCTATGTGGAGTACGGCACGCGATTCATGGCCGCTCAACCGTTTCTCCGGCCAGCTTTTTATAACACAGCCTGGGACTTCAAAGACGACATGGACAAGTTGGTGAAGTGATGGAGAAATCTCCTCAGCAGATCATCTATGATGCAGTTTTCAAAGCCTCCCAGAATGCGGGTTACCGGACATTCGATTTTCTGCCCGCCGAAGATGAAGCCTATCCTTTTGTGTTCATTGGCGAGCAGCTCGATGACGACCTGATCTACAAGAGTGTCGTCCTCGGAGAGGTCCGGCAAACCGTTCATATTTATCATAACTACCGCGGACGCGGCGAGCTGACAGGCATGGTCCATGAGCTCAGGAAGCGTCTGTGGGTTTTAGGCAAGACGGAGGGGCAACCCTTCAAGACAAAAGCTGTTCACGGCCAGGTGATCCCCGACAACTCGACAGGAGCCCCACTGCTGCATGGGATCATCGAGGCCGTTTTTAGATTCTAAGAAGGAGGCACAAGCATGACAAACCCTATTACGAAATATCGGGACGACTACGCACCCCTGCTTGAGAGCAAGGCGCTTGACGGTGTGATTTGGGGCAAGGACAAGATCCTTCTA
Organism: Edaphobacillus lindanitolerans; assembly: GCF_900156305.1. Classification (GTDB taxonomy): domain Bacteria; phylum Bacillota; class Bacilli; order Bacillales_A; family Planococcaceae; genus Bhargavaea; species Bhargavaea lindanitolerans. The sequence goes on from NZ_FTPL01000004.1 coordinate 210,152, forward strand.
TTCCGCGTTCTGGGCGACACGGAGGCGGCATCCAAGCTCGCGTTCCAAACCTCGCACACTTTCTCTTTCTCGCCGGATAAAGAGACGATTAAAACGAAAGATGGAAACGTGATCCGGGACAACGGGACAGAAACGGAAGTGTCGATCGAGGCGATCCAGAAGAAAGGGGATCCACTGTTCGGGTTGCTGACCGTCGCGGTCCTTGAGGGACTGACTCTCGAAGTCTGGGAGGTCACAGTGGACGAGGATCTCAAAACAGAAGCAGGCTATCCGGCAGCTTATGCCCGGGGGCAACTGACCGCATGGGAATGGCCTGCAGGCGCAGAAGAGGAAGCGACGGTCACCGGGACCCTGCTAGTAGAAGGAAAGCCGAAATGGGGCTACACGCCTCTCTCGGCCGACCAGGAGACTGCAGTCGAGTATGCGTTCCGGGATGCAGGCGCAATTCCAACAGAAGCCTGATGTTTGGAGGGGGAAACCCCTCTTTTTTATTTGGACTGAACCAATAAGGAGGAAAACAATATGAATTTCGCGATCAACGGCAAAGACTACGAGCTGCGGTTTGGCATGCTCTTTCTCAAAGAAATGGATGAGCACTACAAAATGAAGGTGAATGGCCAGGTTGAGTTCTCGATGGGCATGAAGTTTGCGCTGCCTTACCTTAAGACCGGCAATCTTCCGGCTTTGCATAATACTCTCTGCGCGGCTTTGAAACATCACAAAGAGATCAAGCCGTTCCAGGTTGAACGAGAGATCGAGCGCATCGCAGAAGAGGACGCTGAAAACGAAACGGACAATCTGGGCGAGCTGTTTGAGGAGCTACTCGAAGAAATGGGAAAGCAACCGCTGTTGAAGAAGGAATTCTCCCAACTGCAAAAGACGGAGAAGGAAGTGGCGGAACAGGGGAACGCCTGACATATGACCGGATAGTGCTCAACTGTTTCCGTTATCTCGGAGCCACAAGTGAGAGAGAAGTGGAACTTTTGACGATGCGAGAATACCTCCTCCGCATGCACGCCGAGACGCTCAAGAGACTGGACCAGAAAGAGGACATGCACCTGCAGGCCTGGCTCGGCCATATGGTCACGGCAACCAGAGAGCAGGGCAAGAAACAGGTGCCGGTCTATAAAACTTTCCGGGACTTTTTCGATCGTGAAAAAGAGCTCGAAGGGCTATACGGACCGAAGTCCGATCCTCGGAAATCCAGACTCGCAGACATTGCCGCGGTCGCGAACGGGTGAAAGGAGGCTGAACGATGGAATCCTATGCAGTGGAGGCCATTCTGAAAGCTAACACTAAAGGGTTTGAAGAGGGATTCCGAGCCGCCGCCGAAGCCGCAAAAACTTTTCAGCGAACCGCTGACGGAATCTCTACCGACAGTATTGAAAAGGTCGGCAGAGACTTCCAAGCGGCCGGAAACAACATCAAGGACTCCGGAAAGAGCGTCATGAGGGTGGGCGCCGGTCTCACTGCCGGGCTAACCGTTCCACTGGTCGGACTGGCCGCTGCTGCCATTAAAACCGGCATGAGTTTTGACGACTCGATGGCTCAAGTTGCCGCTGTTTCTGGTGCTACCGGAAAGGATTTTGAACGATTAGAGAGTATCGCCCGAGAGATGGGCGCAACCACCCGTTACTCGGCCTCAGAGGCCGCGGACGGGCTTTTGTACATGGCAATGGCGGGCTGGAAAACGGATCAGATGATCGCTGGCCTGCCGCCGATTCTGAACCTCGCGACGGCTGCAGGAGAGGACCTCGGCGTCACATCCGACATCGTGACGGACGCTCTGACCGGCTTTGGACTGCAGGCGCAAGATGCAGGCAAGTTTGCCGATGTTCTTGCCGCTGCCAGCTCCAACGCAAACACGAACGTTTCCCTTCTCGGGGAATCGTTTAAGTATGTGGCTCCGGTTGCTGGGGCGATGGGCTACACGGCGGAGGACACAGCCATTGCGCTCGGTCTGATGGCAAACGCCGGTATAAAAGGGTCTCAGGCGGGTACCGCTCTCCGGACGATGATGACAAACCTGGTCAAACCGACTAAGGAAATGAAAAAGTCCATGGACAAGCTTGGCATCAGTATCACCGACTCCAAAGGTGAATTGAAGCCATTTAGCCAGGTCATGGATGAGCTCCGGGAGAAATTCGGGAAACTGGATGAAGCCCAGCAGGCACAGTACGCCGCGACTATCTTCGGGAAAGAAGCAATGGCCGGAGCCCTTTCAGTCATCAACGCCTCAGAGTCCGATTACGACAAGCTCACCGAAGCAATCCGCAATTCTGAAGGGGCAACGGAAAGAATGGCCGTTGCTATGGAGGCCACTCTCGGCGGGACATGGCGGAACATCACGTCCGCTTTGGAAGAGCTCGGGATACAGATCTATAAAATTCTGCTGCCTTACCTTCAGAAAGCATCTGACGGAATCCTCAAGTTTCTGGAATGGCTGACTCAGCTGTCTCCAGGAGTCAAGGTGGCGGCGGTCGCCTTTGCGGCGTTCCTCGCGGCAATTGGTCCGATTGTGACCATCATCGGCGTGCTCATTGTGATGGCGGGGTCCCTGATCGGAAACTTCGGCGTGCTGGCTACCAAGTTTGCGCCGGTCATCAAAAACTCGACGCTCCTGAGTGCCGGGTTTAAGGGAATAACCAGAGCGATCAGTCTTATGTTCGGTCCGGTCGGTGCCATCATTGCGCTTTTACTCACGCTCATTCCGGTGTTCATCAAGCTATACCAGGAAAATGAGACGTTCCGAAATATCGTGCAGACGGTTTGGGCGTTCATCCAGAATATCATCACACAGGTCGTCTCGGCGGTGGTCACGTTCGTCATGGGGCTGTGGGGCCAGCTGACAGCCTTCTGGCAGGAGAACGGAGACATGATCCTCCAGGCGACGCAGAACGTCTGGAACGTGATTTCTACTGTCATCACCACGGTGATGGGCGTTATTGCGGCAGTATTCCAAGCGGTTTGGCCTGTAGTGCAGGCCCTGGTCATGCAAGTGTGGGAGAACATCAAAGGTGTGATCCAGGGAGCGCTCGACATCATTATGGGCGTTGTGAAGGTGTTCGCCGGTCTGTTCACTGGCAACTGGTCGAAAATGTGGGAAGGGATCAAACAGATCTTCTCCGGTGCGCTCAACCTGGTCTGGAATCTGGTCCAGCTGCATTTCATCGGAAAAATTATGGGGGTCGCACGGTCGTTTGTCGGACTGTTCAGGGGCAGCATTTCGTCCCTCTGGTCTGCGGTCAGAAGCATCTTCACAACAGCGCTGAATGCTATCAAGAATTTCTTCTCCAAATCGTTCAACAACATGCGCTCTGTTGCGAATACGAGCATGTCCACGATCAGATCGCTCATTAGCACCATCCTGAATGCAATCAAAAACTTCTTCACGTCTTCGCTCGGGAATATCCTGAATGCCGTCCGGTCGAAGTTCTCTTCCGTGGTCAGCACGATTCGGTCGAAAATGACGGAGGCCTTGTCGCGAATCCGGACGATCTTGTCCGATATGGTCAAGGCGGTTGTGAATAAAGCATCTTCCATGCTTCAAGCGGGGAAGGACCTGATCTCGGGTCTTATTAAAGGGATCAAGAATATGGGGACCGCGGCCATCGGTGCAATCACCGGAGTGGTGGATGGAGTCATCAACAAGGCCAAGAGCCTTCTCAAGATCAACTCCCCGTCTAAGGTCTTCCGGCGATTCGGGATGTGGGTCTCTGAAGGTTTAGGGATCGGCGTAGACTCAGAAGCCGACAGGGCCGTCCAGGCAGTCGCGGCCATGTCTCAGGACATGACATCTGCATTCTCGCCGGATCTTGCTTTCTCAGATGCGGACTATGCTTCGCAGTTGAAGTCGGTGCACCGGCAGGCGCAGGGGCAGATGACTAGCCGGCTGGACAGCGAAATCAGTGTCTCCAAACAGCCTGCAATCATCCAGCTCCGGTTGGGCAACAGTGATTATGTTGCTTATTCCAGCGACATCTATGCGACTGCAGAACGACAGTTGAAACGAGAGGGGGCATTCCGGACGTAATGTATGAATTTGTAAAAGCAACAGATGCACCCCAAACGAAGACGGCGACTATACAGACCGTCTTCGATGGGGTAAATCTTGACGAAGTTCTGACCGACAGCACAGGAGAGTTCCGGACTACTAAGGTTTTGGGCCGGTCAAACTACCACGCCCGACTATCACCGGTGGAGATTCCGGGCCGGGCAGGCACACAGCTGGCGGAATCCGTGCAAGATGCGGGAGAGTTGAAGATCTTTTTTAAGGTCAAAGACCAGACATCCCGGGGACTGCAGAGGCGACTTGATAGATTGCGCGGAATGTTGACCGGAATAGACAGGCCCGTCATGTTTACGGATGAGGATTCGGTATACTACGGGACCCTGGAAAGTCTGGAAATCCCGGATGAAGTCTCTAATGACGTAACGGGTGAATTTACGCTTTACCGAGCGGATCCGCTCAAATACGGAACCGAATACAGCATGCCAATCAATTCGGAGGGCACGGTCGTCCAAAACAAGGGGACGGCCGAAGCTCTGCCGGTCTTTTCGTTTAATGTGACCGAACCCTCCACCATGATCGAGATTGCGAGCGAAGACGACTACATGGCGATCGGCCGGCCGCTGTCGGTCGAGGATACGCCATACCAACGCCAGAAGCGGCTGATTTGGGATGAAGCCCGTTCCCTTGTCGGGTGGGGTGCCTCTATCATCCAGCCGGACGGCGGAGCGAGGAATGGCAGCATGCAAGTTGTGGACGGTGAAGAGTTTGAGGCGAAGGACTACGGAAACGGCCTTGCCTGGCACGGGCCGGTCATCCAGCAGGCGCTATCAGAAACCTGTGATGACTGGTTTGTCCGCTGCTACTTCAATGTCCGCACCAACAAGGCGGCACAACGGGGTCGGGCGGAAATGTATCTCCTGTCCACGTCCAATGAAATCATTGGCAAGATCTCCGTTGCCTGCAACGACAACACCGGGCGCGCCAAAGTGGAGGCCAACCTCCGCAACGGCCAGCGCCGGGTGTTTTTCTGTAACAAGCTCCTGCCCTTCCGAGACGGTTTTTATGGCTATCTCAACATGCGAAAAGAAGGCAATAAGTTTTTCGCGGAGTTTGGCCTGGACCGCCGAGTGAATGGCGTGTATGAGGTGTGGCATAAAGAATCATTTACCTATACGGATCTGCACAATGAGTTTCAGACGCCGCTCGCTGCGGTCGCCCTGCACACGGGCACCTATCGCACGGATCTGATCCCGTGGCGAGCCCGCATCCGTTCTGCGGTCGTCGTCAAATACAATCTGCAGGACACCGGCATTCCGTACATTGTGGATGCAGGAGACGAGGTGACGATTGACCATGAGCGAGAGGTCATCCTTGTAAATGGCGAGATCCGAACCGACCTCAAAGATTTTGGGGCCAACTATTTTCCGCTGAAACGTGGAGAAAACATCCTCACCTTTAACCCGCCCGGTAGCTTTACGGGCAACATCCAATGGAGGGAACGATACGTATGATTCATCTACTCGACAAGCAAACAGATCAAATCATAGCCACCCTCCGGGCAGAGCTCGTCGAGGCCAATCATGAGGAGACGCTGGATCTGGTGGAGCTACTGGACTTTGAGGCCAAGATCAACGAAAAAGCTCAGTATATCGCCGAGCGGAACCGTGTTGTGATTCCAGGGGAAGATGATGTCTATCGGGAGTTTATCCTCGATTTTGTTCAGAAGACGGGTTCCCGGGTCTTTGGGCAGGCCTCAGCCTCTTATCTGGACCTGGAGAAGAGCAAAATCATAGACCCGTTTACCCTCGATGCCCAGACACTTGAGAGCATTGCGGGACGTTTCCTCCTCGGTACGGAGTGGCAGCTGGGCATGGTCGAATGGGCTGGCTCCAAAAAAGTTGCGTTTGACGAGCCGATGGGAGCTTTCACAGCCTTGAAACGCCTCTGCACCCTTTACGGAGTCGAGATGCAATTCCGCATTGAAACCGACGGGAATGTCATCACTGGCCGTTATGTGGACTTCTATCAGCGACGCGGAAAATACGTAGGCAAAGAAGTCACGTTTGGTAAGGACCTTCTGGAGATTCGACGGATCGAGGACAGCTCGGAAATTGTCACGGCCCTCAAGTGCTACGGTCCCGAACGGGAGGACGGCACCCGGCTTGTGATCGAAGTCGTAGACGAGGACGCCCTTCAAAGATGGGGGCGTGACGGAAAGCACCTGTGGGGGATTTACGAGCCGGAGACAGAGGACCAGGACATGACCGAGGCCCGTCTGCGGACGCTGGGAAGGACCGAGCTCAACAAACGGATCAACAGCATCGTGCAATACGAAACGACACAGGCAGTGCTTAATAGTGCTCATGAAAAAGTTGTTATCGCCGACACAGTACGGATCAAGGACACCCACTATCAGCCCCCTCTCTATATGGAAGCACGCGCCCGCCGGGTCAAAAGGAGTCTCCTGGATGAATCCAAAAAAGATTACTCTCTCGGAGACTACATCGAGTACCGCGAAGAGGATCTTCGAGCGAGGTTCAAAGAACTGCAGAAGTTGTGGAAAGACCGGCTTGCCCAGCTGGTCCTCCCGTCGATTGTGTCGAGTGCAGGCACGGTCTTTAAGAATGGGCAGGGGCAGACGGAACTGACGGCCATCCTCATGCTCAACGGTCAAGAGCTCGACGCGGACGGAACAATCCACCGCTATGAGTGGGCCAAGTATGACAAGGATGGTCGGGTTGTTTCCGGATGGAGCCGGACCGGAAAGACCATCACCGTGACCGCTGCTGAAATTGCGGAGAAAGCGACGTTTATTGTCCATGTCCTCTCCGACAAGGTGGACGTGATCTCCCAGGAGACGGTGACCAATGTTTACGACGGGACGGCTGGGGAGCAAGGACCGCAGGGTCCGAAAGGTGAAAAGGGCGAGCCGGGTGAACCTGGTCCGGCCGGTCTCCAGGGACTTCAAGGACCTAAAGGGGATCAAGGCATTCAAGGCCCTAAAGGAACAGACGGGCTATCCTCATACACTCATATCGCTTATGCAGATACTGCCGCCGGCGGCGGATTTTCACAGGATCCTGCAGGCAAGGCGTACATCGGGATGTATGTTGACCATACCCCGTCGGATAGCACGGATCCGAAAGAGTATCAATGGTCGCTCATAAAAGGGGCGGATGGCTCCCAGGGGGTTCCGGGACCTAAAGGTGATGACGGTCGCACACCGTATTTCCACACGGCCTGGGCCAACAACTCGACAGGCACAAGTGGATTCAGCACAACGGATTCGACGGACAAGCTGTACATCGGAACGTATACGGATTTTGTCCAAGCCGACAGCACCAATCCGGCCATGTACAACTGGACAAAAATCAAGGGTGACAAGGGCGATAAAGGCGACAAAGGGGAACCGGGGAGCAACGCGCCACTGGTCAAACTGGACGGCTCGGGGCAGATCTTCAAGTTGTCCGCGGCCGGTGCCGTCTCTCCAGCGTCCCTCACAGTCACCGGCACGGCCATCAATACGGCAATCAGCGCGTGGACCTACAGCGTCAACGGAGGAGCGTTCAGTGCGACTCCGCCGGCGGGCATCACCCGTTCGGGAAATACGGTCACGATTACCGGCACTGGCATGACAGCCTCCTCAATCGCCGTTCGGGCCTCTGATGGGACTGTCAGTGACACATTCACTATTGCCAAAGTCCAGGATGGGGCTTCGGGGGCACCAGGGGCGACCGGTCCGAAAGGTGATCCAGGAGCCGCGGGCGCGCCGGGGCAGGACGCATACACGGTCCTCTTGACCAATGAGGCCCACACCTTCCCGGGGAGCAACAGTGCAGCCGTCGCGGCCAGTGTCCAGACCTCCGTGATCGCCTACAAGGGCACGGCCCAGGTCACGCCGTCCAGCATCACCGTGGGGACTATGCCAACCGGTATGACGGCATCGATCAGCGGCTCGACCGTAACATTCAACGTCACGACTGCCATGACGTCGGCGAGCGGTACCGTCACGCTGACGATCGTTGTGGATGGCCGGACGTTCACGCGATTGTTTAGCTATGCCATTTCGTATAAAGGGGCAACCGGGCCGAAAGGCGATACCGGCGCAGCTGGTCCGTCCGGGCCGAAAGGAGACACCGGGGCGACCGGGCCAAAAGGTGACAAGGGGGACGACGGGAAACTCAACCTCGTCAATAACCCTAACGTCAGCGGTAACAACGCGAACTGGAACGCCAGCACAACGCCGGTCATGGTGACGGATACGTTCGTAGATGGACGCACAATCAAAATGCTTTCCAGTACGTCTTCGGGCAGCGTCCAACACGTCACGTCGCGGTTCCCCATTGATTCCAACAAAATGTACGAGTTCTCTATCTGGCTGAAATCAGACGTAACGACTGGTCTGGTATATGTAGGACTCCATGCTTTTAACGATGCGAACATCAACGTCGGTGTGATTCCAGTCGCAAAGACTTCCGGGATTCCGGCGGCTGTCACGACGAACGCTTACGGTGCCTCGGCCTATGCGCCGACAACAACATGGCGGAAGCACACCTTTTATGTACTGCCGGCGGGAATGGAAACCGATCCCCGTGTGATGAAGCTGCTTGGCGAAAACAACAATTTCAACTTCGTATTCCAATCTGACGTGACGCAAATGCAGATGCGTTGGCTCAACTGGTCGAACACGGCGGACGCTCCGAAAACAGTTCTTGCCGCGTTGCCAATGGTGCAGGAAGTGGACCTGGGCGTTCTCGAATCGGCGAGGGCGAAGGCGGACGCATTGAACGCTCTCGAGTCGGCCAACGGCAAGAACACCAATTATTATCAGCCTACCCAACCTTCTGTGGTCGGCAAAGAGGAAAGGGATCTATGGTTTGATACGGCCAACGGTCACCGCCCCAGCATATTCCAAAACGGATCTTGGAAGCCTATGCTGATGGATCAACGAGCTTTCTCTGTGGACGAGCTCGCCGCTATTTCCGCAAACATGGGGAGAGTGACGGCCGGCCACATGTCTGGTGTCACAATGGATTTGGCGAACGGGAAGGTCATTGTCGACGACAAGGGGAATGCCAAGTTCGCGGGGGACATCTCAGGGGCGACCGGTACGTTCGGTGTAGTTCGCGCAAAAGATGGGGACTTTATCTTTTTGGACAGCAAAACCGGCATGGAGTTTGTCGTCACGCAGATGACCAATCTCGTCAAAGATGACAGCTTCGAAAGTGTGGGCGTCGATTATGGGACACACCATGTCACCGGCCTCGTGTTCAATGCAGTCGGGAACATCGCCGCCTCATGGCAGGGTTGGATGGTTGGAGCCGGAACTCCACGCATTATCAGCACCAGAGAATTCATCCAGAACAAAGACTTCGCCATGTTCGGATACCAGACGCTCGTCGTCAATAATGCCAACTATATGTCACAGGATATCAACTTCGGCCCGAATATGCAGTTCACGGCATCTTTCCACGTTCGCAAGGCAATTGGCCATGCTGCGGGTATCCCGCGACTGCAGCTTCATTTTATGAAGCGGGACGGGACGACGATCAGCACGATAACAAAGGATTTCCCGCGTGTCTCCAGCGAGCGGGATATTTTGCGTTTCAGCGTCACGGCAACCACGCCGGCAGGAACGGAATTCGTCCGCTTAGTCCCTACATCCGGGGATGCAAGCTGGGTAGCGGTTGACGGCGTGCAAATGGTGCTGGGCGAGCGGCCGGGCCTGTACTCCCCTGAAGAGAGCCTTGCGGACTTTCTCAATGGCTTCAATCGAGCAAAGGTCTTGTTTGCCGATACATTCGAAGCCAAATCCATTGCCTTCCAGGAAAGGTCCTCAATCGAGTTTGATAAATACGGAAACATTGGGGCGAAAATTATCGCCAGCCCGACTGCCTACTGGAATATCAAGAACTCCTTTGGAAAGGTCGTTTTCAAAGTCCCGATCGGCGAGAACTTTGAGACGTTAGACACGGTGAACCTGTCTCTCCGGAACGGATGGGTCTTTTATGGCGGAGCCTATCAGCGCCCGGTCGCCCGCAAGGATCCGGCAGGCTATGTCCACCTGGAAGGCATGATTAAGGACGGAGCTGGAGAAATCGCCCTCCTCCCCGAAGGATACCGGCCGAAAGCGGATGTGGCTGCGATGGTCGCTGCAAACGATGGAAGGGACACTCTGGGCCGGGTCAACATATGGGCCAATGGTTCCGTTCGACAAATCGGCCCGTCGGTTAACTGGATGAGTTTAGGGGACATTCCGCCGTTCTATGCGGGCTGGTAAAGGAGGAGACAGTACATGGCTCATTATGCAGTCGTCGATGAACAGGGGTTTGTTCTGAACGAGGTGGTCATTCAGGAATACGACTCGGTCGGGAACCGGCTGGACGTGGAGATCCCGGAGAACTATATTCCGCCCAACTTCACCAAGCGGCTCTTTGTCCCTCGGTGGGACTTCGATGCCGGGGAATGGGTGGAGGGCCTGTCGCCGGAAGAGGTGGCCGAGCGGGAACAGGGCACGGCCGGCCAGGTCGAACCGAGCGTCGAGGACCGGCTTGCGGTCGCGGAGGATACGCTAAATTATTTGCTCGGATTGTAAAGGAGAGGAGGTGAGACGATGAGCAGACTTTATCCGTTTATCTGCAACATGTGGATCATGGGCAAAGATGAAGAATACGTAAATGCAGCACTCGCAAAGGGATACATCACGGAAAAGGAACGGGATGCCATCCTGGTGACACCAAAGTTACGTTGAACATAAGAGATGTGAGCGTCCAAACGGGCGCTCTTTTTATTGGAGAAAAGTCAAAGGGGGAGTGTGAATGAAGAAAGGAAGTGGCCGAGGTGAGCCGATTGGAGGTCACCGGCATTAAGGGCATCGGTGCCCTGATCATCAGCTTTTTTATTTACATGATCGACGTGGTCAATGAAGCCGTGGTCGTCCTTGTGTTTTTTATGATATTGGACATGCTCACTGGGTTGCTCCGATCATGGGTCACAAAGTCACTGGACAGCACGATCGGTTTTGCGGGAGTCGTCAAAAAGTTTGCGATCTTGATCATGATCGGGATGGCCGCCGCTTTGGAATATATGTTGGTGGCTGCCGGCCAGGATCCCAAGGGATTTATTTTGCTCGGCGTCACATCGTTTTTTATCGTCAATGAGGGGATCAGCATCCTCGAAAACTGTGCACAGATCGGACTGCCGATCCCGCCTGTGCTTTTCAACGCGCTCCAAAAGCTCCACAAGGATCCGACCGGAAAAGAGCAGCGGCTTGCTAGGCTTCCGATCTTGGACCGGGTGGATAAGGTGGAGCTATTGAAGGAACAGGAAGCCTTGCACCAAGAGATTCAAAAGCTGAAAAAGAAAAACAAGGAGGAGGAAACGAAAAATGACTGAAGTGCTGATTTTTGCGACAGTCCTTGCACCGATTATCCTGGCACTTGTCCAACTTGTGAAGAAGACGTTCAACATTCCGAATAACCTCATCTCGCTCATCGCATTCGCGGTGGGCATTTTTGTTGGGGCTGCAGCTGCACCGTTCACGGCGGATCTGGATCTTGTCCTGCGTCTGTGGGCGGGCGGCTTGGCCGGGCTTTCTGCTACCGGACTATTCGAGCTGATGGACAAACAGGACGGAACCTCAAAGGGGAACGACACACCAGATGGGAGGGTGCGAGAATGAGCAGAGTAAACGTATTCGTTCTAATCGATCGGTCCATTAAAAATATGGGTTCAGGCATCGACCCGAAAGTGAAGGCACTGGCGATCGAACTGATCAAGAGGGCTTACCATGAAGGCATCAATGTCCAGATCACATCAGGCTTTAGGTCGTACGCCGAGCAAGATAAACTGTATGCACAGGGCCGGACGGCACCCGGGAACATCGTCACCAACGCCCGAGGCGGTCAGTCCATCCACAACTTTGGACTGGCTATCGATTATGTACTTGTGTCTGAAGACGGCACAAAGGCCATCTGGACCGTCACGAAGGAATGGAGGCATGTTGCGGCCATTGGTAAATCAATGGGGTTCCAGTGGGGCGGTGACTGGACATCGTTTGTTGACTATCCGCACCTGGACATGCAGCGTGGCATGAGTCTCTCGACACTCCGGTCCGGTAAACGCCCGTCGATCCCTAACGTGCCTGCTCGGCAATACCTTGGGCCGGGAGACACCGGCGCTGAGGTCAAGCTGAAACAAGAGCAACTGACCAAAGCAGGGTTCAAGACGGCGGCTGACGGGGCATTCGGTCTCGACATGGAAAAGAATGTATGTGCATTCCAACTGGCCAAAGGTCTGCAGGTGGACGGACTGATTGGTCCGGATACGGCGAGGGCTCTGGAGACTGGTGTCGTTCAGGCATCGAAACCAAAACCGTCCGCGTCGAAGCCGGCACCGAAACCGAAACCTTTCGTCCCCGGCGGAGGATCCATTGTGGACTATCTGAACAAGCAGGGCCGGGATAGTTCATTCTCGGCACGGAAAAAGTTGGCGGCGCAGTATGGCATCAAAAACTACACCGGTACCGCGGCGCAGAATACACAGCTTTTGAAAAAGTTGCAGTCTGGATCAGCGTCACCGTCGAAGAAAATCAATACGAACTCGATTGTGGACTACCTCAAAGCCATTGGCCAGCCGTCGAGTTTCGAACATCGGAAGAAGCTTGCGGAAAAACACGGGATCAAGGGGTACAAGGGTACGGCGGCTCAGAATAAAAAGCTGTTGGATATTCTGAATAAGTGATTAAACATTTGTGCAACATGAATGTGGCAGAGGATAAGCGTCATTTGAGATCTCACCTTAGTCCGCATTCTCTGCCGCCATCATAAAAAGACAAAGCGGCCTTCCCGGTTATGGGTTGGCCGCTTTTTTTATTTTGCTATTGATGAAATGGATAAGAGTGTAAGGAAGTATAAAAACCACACCGCGTGATTTTGCTCATCCCTCGCAGCGGAGTCAAAGGCATTTCTAACTAATACGTTTGATGCTTTTCTTGCAGCATCTAAGTAGAATTCAGTGGTTATTTGCTCATCAAGAAAGGCCTCCGATACGCCTTTCCAGTAGTTGTTAGGACATTTCTGAGTAACTTTGGGCTGATACTCCTGACCCGTTAAAGTTTGATGTAGTTCCCAAAACATTTTGTAGTGACGAATTTCATCTGAGCGTATTTCCATGATTCGGTTTTTGATTTCGGCATTAGGCGCTTGGTTTGCTAAATACTCATAGCAATAAATAGCATTGTATTCCCCGTCGATCGCCTTTACCAAGTTTTGAATCATTGACGACTCATCCAATACAGGCACCTCCATTTTTCAGTCTCGATTAGCATATGCAGTCGGCAACTGATGGGTTTCAGCCTAAAAAATCGTTTGGGCAAAAACTCATTGCAGTGTAGGCCCTTCGGTAAATAATGCCGGAGGGCTTTTTCTTATGGTCAAAACAAGAACGCTTGTTCTATAATATCCACAAGGAGGGTGCTGCATGCTGAGAGACAGAGGCAATATCAAGTGGACGGCCATGATGCTGCCGGAGCACATTCACGAGCTCCGAAAATGGGAAGAGGAGGACAAACTGGTCAAACGCCCGGAACTGACCGAATGGGACCTGCAGGAGATCCAGGCGGAGATTGACACGGCGATGCGGAGGCGGTGCCAGGTGGAGGTCCAGACTTGGAGAGCGGGGGAGATCCGGACGCACATAGGTGTCATCGAGAACTTGGATCCTCGGCTGAAACTGATCTGTGTCGCTGATGGGTGGGTTGATGTGAATGAGATCATCACAGTGCGGATGTTGGAATGAAACGCCACACCGGGAGCGGCGGAACATTTTTGTTTCCGCATGAATATAGATGTGTTAACGTATATAATCAAATGGTTATATAGGAGGTTCAAATGGATATTCAATTGATGGATAAACAGCTAAAAGCGTTGGCAGACAGCAATCGGTTGAAGTTATTGTCCTGCCTGAAAAGTGGGGAGGTTTGCGTCTGCGACTTCGTTGAAGTCTTAGGGATTTCACAACCTGCCGTCAGTCAGCACCTTCGGAAGCTAAGGGAGGCCGGAATAGTAACCGAGCGAAAGGTGGGTACATGGAAGCATTACCGCTTGGTCGATGAGTTGACTCCAATTGTTCAATCGGTAGTGGATGAACTTGAGTCCGATTCAGCCTGCCGGTGCAACTCGGTGAACGCACCATGCTAATTCTGGCCGGTCTGATTTTCATTACAACGATAATTTTTGTAATCTGGCAGCCAAAAGGACTGAATATCGGCTGGTCTGCCTGTGTGGGTGCATTGATCGCCCTGCTGGTGGGCGTGGTTGATTTTGGGGATGTTCTGGATGTGGTGAACATCACATGGAATGCTACGCTCAGTTTCGTTGCCATCATTATTATTTCTTTAATACTGGACGAAATCGGCCTCTTTGAATGGGCGGCACTCCATATGGCCCGATTTGCGAAAGGCAATGGGGTGAAGATGTTTGTTTATGTCAGCCTTCTTGGTGCGATTGTAGCAGCCCTATTCGCCAATGATGGAGCTGCTTTGATTCTCACGCCGATCGTTCTTGCTATGGTACGGAACTTGAAATTCAAAGAGGCTATGATTTTCCCTTTCATTATGGCAAGTGGCTTCATCGCGGATACGACAAGCCTACCGTTTATTGTAAGCAACCTAGTGAATATTGTTTCAGCGGACTTCTTCGGCATCGGATTCGTCGAATATGCAGTTCATATGATCTTGCCGAACCTGTTTTCGCTTATTGCGACGATTACCGTACTTCTAATATATTTCAGAAAATCGATACCGCGTACATATGAACTCAAAATGTTGAAAGCACCGAATGAGGCGATTCGCGATATCAAAATGTTCCGCATGTCTTGGGGTGTCCTAATCGTACTTGTGGCCGGCTACTTCTCAAGTGAATGGACGAATATCCCGGTATCCTTCATTGCCGGGACCATTGCCATCTTCTTTCTGCTGATGGCTCGTAGGAGTCCGGCAGTCAATACGGCAACCGTCGTAAAAGGCGCACCTTGGAATATCGTGTTTTTCTCAATTGGGATGTATGTAGTCGTCTATGGGTTGGGGAACGCGGGTCTGACAAAGGCATTGGCTTCGGTTATCGAGGCAGCTGCGGATGAAGGCCTGTTTATCGCGACAATCGCGATGGGCTTCATCGCCGCGATCCTGTCGTCCCTCATGAACAATATGCCGACCGTTATGGTCAATGCACTTGCCATTGCAGAGACGAACACAACAGGCGTACTACGTGATTCGCTCATTTATGCGAACGTCATCGGATCTGATCTCGGTCCCAAAATTACGCCGATTGGATCACTCGCAACTCTTGTATGGCTTTACGTCCTGAGCCAGAAAGGTGTGAAGATCTCCTGGTGGACCTATTTCAAGACAGGGATTGTCCTGACGCTCCCGATATTGTTCATAACACTGCTCGGCCTATACCTCACATTAATACTGGATTAAGGAGAGATCCCCATGACTAAAAAGCTTCTCTATTTCCTCTGTACCGGCAACTCTTGTCGGAGTCAGATGGCCGAAGGATTCGGTAAGAAACTTTTAGGCGACCGTTGGGTTGTCAAAAGCGCTGGTGTTGAAGCGCACGGCCTGAACCCTAATGCTGTTAAGGCGATGGCGGAAGCTGATATCGATATTTCAGGGCAGTCATCCGATGTCCTCGATATGGAGGCTATGAATTCTGCTGACTTTATCGTGACACTTTGCGGCGATGCAGCAGACCGTTGCCCGATGACTCCTCCGTCGATTCGTCGGGAACACTGGGGCTTCGACGATCCAGCGAAAGCAACCGGTACGGAAGAAGAAATTTGGTTGGAATTCCAGCGGGTACGCGATGAGATTGATGAACGCATTCAACAATTTGCAAGAGAGGATGAAGCAAAATGAACATATCACCTGAAGGAAAAGCTTATTTGACACAAGTATTAAGCGACCAGTCTATCAACACCATTCGTTTCTATGGTGTCTCGGGATGTTGTGGTGTAAATCTAGGGGCAGAAATCGCAGCAGCCTCTGTGGATGATGAAATTGTCGTTTTGGATGGCATTAATCTGGCTGTCGATCCACAAGTAAAATCCTTGCTCACGGATGTCACTATCCATGCAGAGGAGTCAAATGGGGAAATGGGGATTTCGTTGGTCGGATATGCTCCCCGGTGCTGTTGATGCCGGTCAATCATGGCGGCGCCTTAACCAAAGAGTTCTTTCTGTCATATTTAAGGCTGTTGCTCACAACACGTGCAGGTTCAATAAAAGAAGCAGAAGACCTGACCATAGACATCTTCTTTAAAGGAAATTTGGAGATGTATGGACTTGAAACCAAGCTCGCCTTCGAACAAGCCATGCAGGAGGCAACCAAACAGGACTTGAAGTAACCGAAACCGAGGAGATGTTTCAAAATGGAATTAAAAATCATTCAACCGGCCGCTTGCTGTGAACCGAAAACAGGATGCTGCGAACCTGATTTGCCCGTCGCGGTTATCGGTGCAGGGCCGATCGGTTTGGCGACTGCCGCTCATCTAAAAGAACGAGGGATTCCATTTTTCGTTCTTGAAAAAGGGGAAATCGCTGCAAATGTTCGCACTTGGAACCACGTAACCTTGTTTTCACCGTGGCAATATAATATCGACGAAGCTGCGAAGCGCCTGTTATCAGAGTCGGGATGGACTATGCCGGATGAGAATCATTTGCCGAGCGGTAATGAACTGGTCGAAGAGTACCTAACCCCATTGGCAACAGTATTGGCCCCGAATATCCATACGGAACATCATGTTGTGGCCATCACGCGCGGGAATCTCGACCGGATGAAATCTACGGACCGTTCATCTCAGCCGTTCGAGATTTATGTGGAATCACTAAGCGGTCTGAAAGTAATGACAGCGCGTGCTGTTATCGACGCAACTGGAACATGGGATAATCCTAATCCAGCACTAAGCAACGGGGTTTGGTTGAAAGCAGAGAAAGAGCTGGCCTCTAGAATTGATTATCGCATTCCGAATGTGCGAGCGAATGAGGAACGATATGCGAATAAGCGGATCGCCGTCATTGGAGGAGGCCATTCTGCGATTAACTCATTGCTGACCCTCGCCGAACTTAAACAGAAATACCCAGACACTTCGATCACATGGATTTTGCGGAAAAGAAGGGTAGACGATGCATTCGGAGGCGGTACCAATGATGAACTCGCTGCGCGCGGGGAACTTGGCCTTCGTATTGCCGAGCTGGTCAAAAACGAGTTGATCCAAGTGGAGACACCATTTCGGATAACAGAAATGCTTGAGCATGAAGGAATCATTCTAAAGTCAGGAGAACGGAGACTCGCTCCATTCGACAGACTCGTTGTCAATACAGGTAACCGGCCGAACTTTGATTTCCACCGGGAGCTTCGATTTGAAAGTGATGCTATCACAGAGGCCGTTCCGGCACTTGCTCCGCTTATTGATCCGAATGAACATAGCTGCGGAAGCGTAACCGCACATGGCGAGAGGGAACTGCGTCAGCCTGAACCCGCCTTCTATATCGTCGGATCCAAATCTTATGGACGCGCCCCAACCTTCCTGATGGCGACGGGTTATGAACAGGTACGCTCGGTCGTCGCTTCACTCGCAGGAGACCGAGTAGCAGCAGATGATGTTCAACTTCATTTGCCTGAAACAGGTGTCTGCCACAGTGGGGCGGGCGGTTGTTGCTGACAGGGCTACTCAGGTGGATAAGAACTCCTCACAAGAAGAAGTTGGATTGAAAAAACGCCGCACCGAGGTGCGGCGAATGTTAAATGTCTGCAAAATGTCTGTTTTACACGACGCCTTATAGTGTCTAATGGGTCATTTAATAGAAGGAACTCATATTTGAAGCGAGAGACTTCTCATAAAATCGTTCAAGATCTCTATTTCTCATCAAGTTCGAGATGGAAGGGTCGATCGGTTAAACGATCGCAAAGTCATACGAAGAGGGTTCGAGGCGCTGCAAATGTCTCGAACCCTCTTTTTATGTCTGTGAATAGGATGCCTGGGGTATCCGTTTTTGGTATGATGAAGATAAAAACAAAGGGAAAGGGGGATGGACTGCGCGCGATGAGACAACCCAACAACCTTTTGGCCCTTCGCATTCTGGCGAGCCTCATCATCATTTCAGCATTGGTTTTACCGTATTTCGAGGTCACCTCGCATCGGTCCACTCCATTCATCATCCTCGCGACGCTTCTCGGATTTGATCTGTTGGAAAGCAGAGTCGGCCAAAGAGCTCAAATTGGATAATCGTACACCAACTCAGAAGCAATGACAAAAGCGGCCGGCACAGCAACCGGCCGCTTTAAGTTCGCTTGATCCGCTTCTGGTATTTGCAATGACCATCCGTCAAACCGACGTATTCAAACCCATGATCCCTGTAAAAACTGTTCAGTTTCTCGTTGTCCTCAACGCAGTCCAGCCGGATATGATCGTGATCCCTTACCTCGTTTTCAATCCAGTTCAACAGTTGTCTGCCGAGACCTTTGCCCATGAAGTCGGGCGCGACGGCCAGCCGGTGCAGGTAAAGGGTGTCTGGAGGCTCTTCGGCTCCCCATATATGCCGGTCCCATTCCGAGGGGCGGGACAGCAGTGTGAAGGTCGCGGCCACTCCGTCACCATCCGACACCCGGTACGTTTCTTGATTGCAGACCGCTTGATGGATCTCTTCATCATCACCGCCTTCCAATAGAAATCTCCATTGGTCGATCCCCTTGTCTTTCATCCACTGGGCGATCTCCTTCAGCAGTTGAATGATATCCCGGCTGTCTTCAGTCGCTGCCAGCCGGATATCCAAGCTGTCCAGTTCTCCGATGTCCCTCAATTTCAGCTCCTCCTAAATCATTTTCCGCGAGTAATTGTGAAAGCGGGTGGGTGAGTGTCTAGTCAGATATCGTGTCGTACAGCTCCACATCCACGTTTTCCGCATCCATCCAGCTATTGAATTTTTCGATATGCCATTGGTTTTTTAATCTTGTGTAGTGATGTTCATTGATCCATCGGTGCAATTCATCATAGGCATCCATGATCTTTTTGTTGTTCCCCCGGTGTCGGGTGACCGCATACTTTTGAGGCGGCACGGTCAGCGTCACCATATCAGGCGGGATGTCCTCAACCTCTTCTACTTCAACACAAACCCAATACCCGTCATTGTCATCCTCATCCCCTTCTACAACGAACGCTCCATACTGATGCACCGGGCTGACAACGCGTTTGATTTCCTTCATTCGTGCGCTTAAACGGGAAGATGCCTTGGGGATTTCATTGATATAGTCGTCACCGGCACACAATACACGGAAGCCCACCAGCTTGAGTTCATCCAGATCCTTGACCGTCATATCCGGTAATTTGGTTTCTGACATGGCTGCCCCTCCTCTTAAAAAGTGAATTTCGATAAAGGCACCGGAAACCCTTTTAATGATCAATCCCTTTTATCAGAGTGGAGGAAGTCGTCATGCGCAGCTTTTGATGAACGCGTGTAACCGGATGGTCATCGTGGTAACTTACAAAGAGAAGGAGTGAGTGTAATGGAGACCGAAAACATCAGACTGAGAGACGGGCTTGAAATCCCGGTGATCGGCTTTGGAACCGTCTTCCTGAAAGGGAGCGAAGGCGTGCTGGCGATCCGGTCGGCGATCGAGGACGGTTACCGGCTCATCGACTCTGCCTACAATTATGAAAATGAAGGGACGCTCGGAGAAGCGATCCGGCAAAGCCCCGTCGGCCGGGAAGAACTGATCATTACGTCCAAACTGCCCGGGCGTTACCATGATTATGATGAGGCGCTCAAAGCGATAGAGGAATCCCTCTACCGGGCACAGCTCGATTATTTTGACCTGTACCTCATCCACTGGCCGAACCCGAAGGAAGGGAAATACGTGGAGGCATGGAAAGCGCTGATCGAGGCGAAAAACCGGGGACTTGTGCGATCCATCGGCGTCAGCAATTTCCTGGCGGAGCATCTGGAGCGGCTCGACAAGGAAACCGGAGAGCTGCCGGTCATCAACCAGATCGAAATGCACCCGTTCTTCAACCAGGCTTCCCAACGGAAATGGCATGAGGAACACGGCATCGTCACCGAAGCGTGGAGCCCGCTTTTCCGCGGCCGGGGCATGCTGAGCCACGAGACCCTCCTGGCGCTTTCAGAGCAATACGGCAAGACGCCGGCCCAGATTGTCCTTCGATGGCATCATCAACATGGCGCCGTGACGATTCCCCGATCCTCTTCACCCGAACGCCAGCGGGAGAACCTGTCGATCTTCGACTTCGAATTAAGCGGGGAGGACATGGGGAAAATCGACGGTCTGAGCAGTCCGGACGGCAGGATTGACGGGCAGGATCCCGCTGTCTATCAGGAGTTCTGACAGTCATAGGCTGAATGACGGCTGTATGCCGGGTTCGTGGGATTCCTCCCGTGAAGGTTTCAGCATAAGTGGTATTTAAAGACCATGGGAAGAATAAAAAGAAGTGTCCGAGTAAGTTTCGCGTCCGGTCTGTCTCCATGGCAGCCGGGCGTTTTTAAACCATGATCTCTGCAAAAATATGTCTATTGAGGGCTGCCTGATCTCTCCCGGCTGCGCCCGCTGTTCAGCTGGTTGCCGGGGCAGCCGCCGATGGGGTGAGGATGCAGGAATATGATAAGATTGTGATGACTTGGTGGGAAGGAGCGGATTTGGGGATGATCAAAGTGGGATTGACCGGCTGGGGGGACCATCCGGACGTGTACAGCCCGGCCTCGAAAAAGACGGAGAAGCTGCAGGACTATAGCGGGCATTTCCCGGTCGTGGAACTGGACTCCACGTTTTACGCGATCCAGCCGGAAAGGAACATCCGGAAGTGGATCGGCGAGACGCCCGACGGCTTCGGCTTCATTACAAAGGCCTACCAGGGCATGACGGGGCATCATCGCGGACGGCTTCCGTACGAATCAGAAGAAGAGATGTACGATCTGTTCCGGCTGTCGATCGGGCCGCTGGCAGAGGCGGGCAGGCTGCCGATGGTGCTGGCACAGTACCCGCCCTGGTTCGACTGTACGAAAGAGAACGTCGGTGTCCTGCGGCGGCTGAGGGAGCGCCTGGACGGAATCGACGTGGCGGTCGAATTCCGGCACCAATCGTGGTATTCGGACAAGTACCGGGAAGGGACGATCAAGTTCCTGCAAGAGCAACACTTCATCCACTCGGTATGCGACGAACCTCAGGCGGGCGATGGGAGCATCCCGTTCGTCCCTGCAGCCACCCGCGGGGACAAGACGCTCGTCCGCCTGCATGGCCGCAACTCGGCCGGCTGGACGGCAAATGGGCGCGACGATAAGAAATGGCGGGAGGTCCGATACCTGTACGATTACCGCGATGACGAACTGGAGGAAATACTCGGCGGCGTCAAGAAGGTCCAGGAACAGTGCGAGGACGTCTATGTCGTCTTCAACAACAACTCCGGCGGACACGCGGCGGAAAACGCCAAGCGGTTCATGAAGCTTGCGGGAATCGATCCGCAAGGCCCCGGCGGACGGCAGCTTGACCTGTTCGGCAAGGGGGACTGGTGATGGAGTACGTCATCCTGGCCGCGGCCGCGCTCCTGTCGGGGATCGTGGGGGCGCTCGTCGGGCTCGGGGGCGGCATCATCCTCGTACCGGCCGCACTTTACTTCGGCATCACGCTCGGTCTTGTACCGGGGCTGACGCCGCAAAAGATTGTCGGCCTGTCGGTCATCATGATGATCTTCACCGGCCTGTCATCGACCCTTTCCTATATGAAGTCAAAGACGGTGGACTACAGAAGCGGACTGATCTTCTTCGCGGGCAGCGTCCCGGGGACGATCCTCGGTGCCTACGTGAACAAAGGGCTCGATCTTCCGTCGTTCAACCTGTACTTCGGCATTCTGCTGCTCATCCTGTCCACGCTGCTCCTCGTCCGAAAATACTTGAAGCCGGTCAGGTGGTTCACAGACCGCGGGCAAAAGCGGGAATACATAGACCGGGAGGGTAATAGGCATGTATACGGCTATCCCGTTCCATTCGCTCTTCTTCTGACATTCGTGGTCGGCTTCACTTCAGGGTTGTTCGGGATCGGTGGAGGATCGATCATCGTGCCGGCGATGATCCTGCTGTTCCTCTTCCCGCCGCATCTTGCGGTCGGGACGTCCATGTTCATGGTGTTCCTGTCTGCGCTCGTCAACTCGGTGAGTCATATCACGCTCGGCAACGTGCCTTGGCTGTACACGCTTCCCGTCATCCCGGCGGCATACATCGGGGCGAAGGCCGGAGCCGCGCTCAACAAGCGGCTCAATTCCGAACTGCTCGTCACCGCGCTCCGGTTCATTCTGCTTCTGATGGGAATCCGTTCGATCTATGAGGGGATATGGGGTTGAAACCGACATGAACGAAATCATTCATATTTATCATACAAACGATCTGCACAGCCATTTTGAGAAGTGGCCGAGGATCCGGGAGTTCCTTGAAGGACGGAGAAGGGAGCATGAGGCCGCGGGCGAGACGTGCTTCCTGTTCGACATCGGAGATCATCTGGACCGCTCCCACCCGTATACCGAAGCGACGCTCGGCCGCGGGAACACGGAGATCCTTGAGGAGGCGGGCTTCGACGCAGTCACGATCGGGAACAATGAGGGGATTACACTGGCACAGCCTGACCTCGACCGGCTGTATGCAGGTGCCGCATTCCCTGTCGTCCTCGGCAACTTGATGTATGAGGACGGTTCTGTTCCCGGCTGGGCTTCGGCCGAAGCGTTTCTCACAACGGCTTCCGGTGTGAGGATCGGCCTGATCGGGGCGACGGCCGACTTCACCTCCTCCTACGAAAGCCTCGGCTGGAGGGTCGCCAAGCCGGGAACATGGCTGGCGGATGCGGCGCCAGAGGTGAAGAGACAGTGTGATGTACTCGTATGCCTTTCTCATATGGGGTCTACTGCGGATGACCGTCTGGCAGAGGAGGCGGGGGATGCGGTGGACGTCATCCTGGGCGCCCATACCCATCATGTCTACCCGGAAGGCCGCCGGATCGGGAAGACGCTGATCGGCGCTGCGGGGAAGTGGGGACAGTACGTCGGGGAAGTCACACTGACCGTTGATACCGGAACCGGCGAGGTCATCGGGTCGAGTGCAACGGTGTACGATACGGACACGCTCGTCCCTCCTGCGGATGACCGGTCGTTTGATGCCGGTCTCCGGAAAGAGGCTGCCGTCCTCATGGGCGACCCGGTGTTCGTCAATCCGTCCCCGCTGCCGGGAAGCTGGGACCATCCTTCGCCTCTCTCCAAATTTTTCTCGGACGCGCTCAGGATCCATACGAACGCAGACTGTGCGATGTACAACGCCGGGATCTTCCTCGGCGGACTGGGGGAGGGCGGAGTGTCCGGGATGGATCTGCATGAACTGATGCCCCACCCGATCAATCCGTGCATCGTGCTGCTGAACGGGACGGAGCTGGAAGAGGCCTATGAGCTGAGCCTCGATCCGGAATGGCCGGAGATCCGGCTGCGCGGCCTCGGATTCAGGGGCAAAGTGATGGGGACGATGATCCATCACCGGCTCTGCCGTGCGGAAGACGGCCGGCTGATGGTCGGAGACCGTCCGGTGGAACCTCATGCGATATACCGGCTCGCCACGCTGGATCTGTTCACGTACGGGTTCTTTTTCCCGGCATTCAAGCAGCTCCCGAAAGAATATTACATGCCGGAGTTCATCCGGGACGTGCTCAGGGAACATGCCGTGCGCATGTTTGGCCGGTCATAACCGCCGCCCTCTGCCCATACGATGGGGCAGGGGGATTTTTATTGAAGTTTCCGCATGCGCGCAGGAGGAAGCTGCGCACCCGGACGGGAAGGAGGCGCCTGCTGCCCCTCCTCCTGCCGCTCAGTCTCGTCCTGATGGTTGCCCTGTTCGTCTATTTCAATCAGCGGCTGGCTCCGGCACTCACCGACTATGCGGAGGTCCAGACGACCAAAATCGCCTCGGAAGTCATTGCCAAGGCGCTCGATACTAAAGCGAAGATCGATATCAACGAGATCATCGAATACGTCCCGTCCGACCAGTCCGAGGTGGTCACGGCCAAGCTGAACACGGAGATCATCAACCGCTTTGTCGCGGAGACCCACAGCCTCGTCTCGGATTATCTGGATAAGGCGGAGGCGGGCGAGCTCAGTGCGCTTCCGAAGCTGGAGAATATCGAATATGACGTGGAGACGATGAAAGACCGGGACGGAATCGTCTTCTTCGTCCCGTTGTCGCAGGCGATCGGCATGCCGATGCTCGGGAACCTGGGTCCGAAGATCCCCGTCCGCTTCCATGTGATCGGCAACGTTCATACGGATCCCAAGACGGAAATCCGGGAATTCGGGATCAACAACGCGCTCGTCGAGGTCACGGCGACGATTCAGGTGAATGTCCAGATCATCGTTCCGTTCGCATCCAAGACGGCCCAGATCGAACAGCGGATACCCATCGCCATCGGACTCGTACAGGGACAGGTTCCCCACATTTTCAACAAAGGCAATGTGGATCCTCCGTCCATCGAGGTGCCGATCCCGCTTCCGGAAGATTAAACAGGGGCTTGCAAAATAGAAGCGGCTCTGCTATTCTAAAAGACATTAATAAGAATATCGATTGGGTAGAGGCCGCAATCGCTTATGAGTAACCCACGTGAGTTTGACAGCTATGACCGTGCGTAAAAGGAAGCATTGCCGAAGTGGACCGGAAAGTCAGAGAAGGTCCGCTGGGGCCATTCCGAACAGGAATGGCACTGTCATGCGGGACGGGAAACCGTCCGCATGGAGAGCTACAGATCGTACGTTGTAATGATTTATATTCCAACTGACGAACAGTAGTCGGCCGGCTTCCTTTTGCGCACATGCGCAGGATGCCGGCCGTTTTTGCTTTTTAAGAAGCCTCTCCCCTCGGAATGGAGGAATGGAACATGTCAGGTACCATCTTTTCGATACTGCCGCCGCTCATTGCCATCGTGATGGTGCTCATCACGAAACGTGTGCTCGTTTCTCTCGGAGCCGGGATTGTCGCCGGCGCACTCATCGCCGCCTCCTTCAATCCGGGAGGTTCCCTGTCCACGCTCTGGAAGGCCTTTACGGTCAGCTTCTGGGACGGCGGGCTGAACACCTATAATATTTTCATCATGCTGTTCGTTTTGCTTCTCGGTGTGATCACCGCCTTTGTAAGTCTTTCGGGAGGCAGCCGGGCATTTGCCGAATGGGCGACAAAACGAATCCGCACCCGCCGCGGCGCAAAGCTTCTTGCCGCATTTCTCGGGATCCTGATCTTCGTCGATGATTATTTCAACGCGCTGGCGGTAGGCCAGATCGCCCGTCCGATCACCGACAAGCACAAAATATCCCGGGCGAAGCTTGCTTACTTCATCGATTCCACGTCTGCTCCGGTCTGCGCCATTGCGCCGGTTTCCAGCTGGGGTGCCTATCTCATCGGCATCATCGGGACGATCCTGGCCGGTGCGACCGCGGTCAGCTATACACCGCTGCAGGCATTCCTGCTGATGATTCCGATGAACTTCTATGTGCTGGCCACGCTCGTGTTCGTTTTCTTTGCCGCGATCAGCAGCAACTTCGACTTCGGCGAAATGCGCAGGCACGAGCGCCGGGCACTGGAGACCGGCGAGCTGTTCGATCCGTCCAAACAGATTCCAGGAGAGCTGAAGGAAGAGTTTCCTGTCCACAATCATGGGAGGGTCATTGATCTCGTTCTGCCGATCGTTCTGCTCGTTGCCGTTACCTTCGGCGGGATGTTCATCACCGGATATCGTGCAAGCATCGCCGAATACGGCCGTGCGGACATCTGGACCATCTTCGAAATGACCGATGTATCGATTTCCCTGCTCACGGGCGGAATTGCGGGCGTCCTTGTTGCCGCCCTGCTGTACGCTGCCCAGATGAAACGGAATGAAACCGCCCGTTATTCGTATATCGGAACGGCGTTCATCAGCGGCATCAAAGCGATGATGCCGGCCGTCTCGATTCTCGTCTTCGCGTGGGCGCTCACTTATCTGATCGGTGAGCTGGAAACGGGTGCTTTCCTCTCGGGCGTGGTCCAGAGCGCAAACGTTCCGGTGATCCTGCTGCCGGCGATCATGTTCATCCTTGCCGGTGTCATGGCATTTGCGACGGGCACATCCTGGGGATCATTCGGCATCCTGCTCCCGATAGCGGGACAGGTCATGCTCGATGCAGCACCGGAGCTGCTGCTGGCCTCCCTTGCCGCCGTTCTCGGGGGCGCCGTCTTCGGCGATCATTGCTCGCCGATTTCCGATTCGACGATCATGTCCTCCACGGGGGCCGGGTCCAACCACATTGACCATGTGTCCACCCAGATGCCCTATGCGCTGATGAGCGCGGGAATCTCGGCAATTGGCTATGTCGTCCTCGGCGTGACCGATTCGGTCTGGGCAGGGATCCTTTCTGTGGTCGTCATGCTGGCAGCTGTCATTTGGTTCTGGGCATACAAAGGCCGGGCCATCACGCCGTCGGTGGCCGGGCAACAATCAGGAGATTAAGGCTTTAGGCAGGGAAGTGCCCCTGCCTTTTGTTGTGTCTGCGAAAAGAGTCGAAAAATAAAAAATGCTTTGACTTCATATTTTCAGGACGTTATACTTACAATAAGTTATAGAAATATCTGAAAATATAAAATCCTGTCTCTGAAAGGAGCGGGAGAAAAGGGGGAACATCATGGAACAGCGTTCGCAGTGGGGCACAAGGGCGGGGTTCATCCTGGCCGCCGTCGGTTCTGCGGTCGGACTCGGAAACATCTGGCGGTTTCCGTACGTCGCCTATGAAAATGGCGGCGGTGCATTTTTCATCCCGTACTTATTCGCTCTTTTGACCGCCGGTATTCCGATCCTGGTCATGGAATTCACACTCGGCCAGAAATATCGGGGTTCGGCACCGCTCTCATTCTTCAGATTGGAAGGAAAAAAGGCCGAGTGGCTCGGTTGGTGGGGAATCTTCGTATCCTTCGCAATTTCCACCTATTATGCGGTCATCATTGCCTGGGCCATGAAGTATACGGTTTACTCTGTCGGCCAGCAATGGGGGACCGACACGGAGGGCTTCCTCTTCGGCACTGTTTTGAACCTTGCCGATACGCCGGGACAGACCGGCGGGTTCGTGCCGGGTGTGCTCATCCCGCTGATCCTCGTCTGGGTCATCGTCTTCGGCATCCTATTTGCCGGCGTCAAAAAGGGGATCGAGCTGGCAAACCGGATTTTCATTCCGACACTTGTCATCGTGTTCCTGCTCGTCGTGATCCGCGCGGTCACGCTTCCGGGAGCGCTGACAGGGCTGGATGCGTTCTTCAAGCCGGATCTCAGCCAGCTGGCGAACGGAACGGTCTGGGTCGCGGCTTACGGGCATATTTTCTTCAGCCTGTCGATTGCCTTTGCGATCATGATCACTTATTCCAGTTACCTGCCGCGCAAATCGGACATTACGAACAACGCATTCATCACGGGCTTTGCCAATTCCGGATTTGAACTTCTCGCCGGGATCGGGATTTTTGCAGCGCTCGGCTTCATGGCCGTCCAGAATGACGTGGCGGTCTCGGAAGTCGCGTCCGCAGGCGTCGGCCTGGCATTCGCGGTGTTCCCGCAGATCATCAACGAATTCCCGGGGCTGAACGGCCTGTTCGGCGTCCTGTTCTTCCTGTCGCTCGTCCTGGCCGGGCTCACCTCGCTCATCTCCATCTGTGAAACATACGTAGCGGGACTGTCCGAGAAATTCGGAATTTCCCGGAGCAAGGCCGTCCTGTTCGGGGCCGGGCTTGCATCGATCGTGTCGCTTCTGTTCGCGACACGCGGGGGTCTCTACTTCCTCGATGCGGTCGACTACTTTATCAACCAGTTCGGTGTGGCGGCGATCGGTCTCGTCGAAGTGATTGCCGTGGCCTGGGTGTTCCGCAAACTGGATCTCTTCAAGACTCATGCCGACTCGATGTCGGATATCCGCCTCGGCGGGTGGTGGAAGTTCTCGCTCATGTTCATTACGCCGATCGTGCTCGGGTATATGATGTTCGACCTGCTCCGCACCAACCTCGGAAAGCGGTTTGATAATCCGACCGGCAACTATGAAGGATACTCGGATGCTTTCATCATGGGGGCCGGCTGGTCGGTGGCCATCGCGGCGCTCGTCCTCGGCATCGTATTCACATTCTTCAAATGGAACGGCCGGGCACTCCAGCCGTATGACAAAGACTGAGAGAAGGGGGAACAGTCATGAGCGGATCAGCGATTTTCATGATGATCGTCGGCATCCTGATCATCTGGGGGGGACTTGCGGCAAGCATTGCCAACGCAGTCGCAAAATCCCGGAACCGATAAAGAAAAGCGTCCCGATTCGGGGCGCTTTTCATTTTCACCGGCCCCCGCGCTTCTTGTCGGCTCCGCCGCCTTATGGTACATTGGCAACAGTGAGCATCTATATCTAAGAGAGAAATGGAGCCGATGGGGATGACGACTTGCAAGCCGGGCAATGATGAATATATCCGTAAGC
Organism: Edaphobacillus lindanitolerans; assembly: GCF_900156305.1. Taxonomy (GTDB): domain Bacteria; phylum Bacillota; class Bacilli; order Bacillales_A; family Planococcaceae; genus Bhargavaea; species Bhargavaea lindanitolerans. Next base: position 238,724 of record NZ_FTPL01000004.1, read on the forward strand.
CGGACTGGCTGAAAATCAAGCTGAATACGAACGAGAACTACATGGACCTGAAAAAGATGATGCGCGAAAAGGGCCTCCACACCGTTTGTGAGGAAGCACGCTGTCCGAATATCCATGAATGCTGGGGAGAACGGAGAACGGCGACGTTCATGATCCTCGGGGCGGTGTGCACCCGTGCGTGCCGTTTCTGTGCAGTCAAGACCGGTCTTCCGAACGAACTCGATGTGGCCGAACCGGAACGGGTCGCAGATTCCGTCGCACTCATGAATCTCAAGCATGCCGTCATCACGATGGTCGCCCGTGACGATCAGCGCGATGGGGGGGCCGGCATCATGGCGGAGACGATCCGTGCGATCCGTCGGAAAAGCCCGTTCACGACGGTTGAAGTGCTCCCTTCGGACCTTGCAGGGGACTATGACAGCCTGAAGACGCTGATGGATGCCAAGCCGGACATTCTGAATCACAACATTGAAACGGTCCGCAGCCTGACGAAGCGTGTCCGGGCCCGTGCGACGTACGACCGTTCGCTTGAATTCCTGCGCCGTGCAAAAGAGATGCAGCCGGAGATCCCGACAAAATCTTCGCTGATGCTGGGGCTCGGCGAAACGTGGGAAGAGATCCTCGAGACGATGGATGACCTGCGTGCCAACCAGGTGGACATCATGACGATCGGCCAGTATTTGCAACCGACGAAAAAACATCTGAAGGTGCAGAAGTACTATACGCCTCAGGAATTCGGGGAACTCCGGAAAATCGCCATGTCGAAAGGCTTCTCGCACTGTGAGGCAGGACCGCTCGTACGGAGCAGCTACCATGCCGACGAGCAGGTGAATGCGGCTGCCCGGGAGAGACAGCGGCGAGGAGAGGAACTCACCCCGGCCCCGCAGGCATGAGGAAGGTGCCGGATATGATCCGCCTTGAACAGTTCGAATACGAAATCCTGGAAGATTACCGGGACGGTTTTCAGGAAGAGGCCCTGAAATCCCGGTACAGTGACATTTTGTCCAAATATGATTACATCGTCGGGGACTGGGGATACGGCCAGCTCCGGCTGCGGGGATTTTTTGACGACCGGAACTCGAAGGCGACGGTCGGGACAAAAATCAGCACCCTGCAGGACTATCTGTATGAATACTGCAATTTCGGATGCGCCTATTTTGTTCTCAGGAAAACAGGGCGACCCAAAACCCATGCGCCGCGTTCGGAAAGCACGGAAACCGGGCAGGCCGAAGACGACCCGCAGGACGGCGAATAAGCCGTTGCGGGTTTTCGTCTTGAAGAAGAACAGGAGGAAATGAAATGTATTTCATCGATCGCAACAAGGTGGAAGAAACGGCATCCCATATGGAACATCTGCTGCAGGTCTTTAAAGGGCGGACTGAGTGGAGCCGGGACCCGGTGACGGAGCTTGCGCTGGAGCGGATTGCCCATAATCTCATCGAGTCGGTCATTGACATCGGCAACACGATGATCGACGGCTTCATCATGAGGGACCCTGGCAGTTATGAAGACATCATCGACATTCTCCTTGATGAGAAAGTGATCGGCCCGGACATGGAGACTCCGCTGAAAAAGCTCGTCGGCCTTCGGAAGATGGTTGTGCGTGAGTTCATGGATGTGGACGGACAGGAGGCGGAATCGGTCATCCGTGAAGCCATCCCGGCACTCAACGCGTTTCCCGGCTGCGTGCGGACCTATTTGACGGAGGAGCTGGGCCCGGTTTCTGCATTTTTGCCGGAGGACCGGGATTGAAGCACTATCAAGCCTGGTGTTTCGATCTGGACGGGACGGTTTACCGCGGGGAAACCGCAATTCCGGAAGCGGTCCGTCTGATCGGGCAGCTCCGGGACAGCGGAAGCCGGATCTTCTTCATTACGAACAATTCGGCGCTGACGCCTCAAATGCAGGCTGAAAAGCTGATGCGGATGGGCATCCGGGCTGCACCGGAAGAGATCATGACATCCTCCATCGCCACTGCCGGTTATCTTGCCGGGCAATACGGAAGGATGGATGTGACGATGATCGGGGAGGAAGGGCTTCGTGAGGCGCTCGAAGAAGCCGGACACCGGATCGTCACGGAAGGCGGCGAAGCGGTCGTCGTGGGAATTGACCGGCAGATCAGCTACGACAAGCTTGCCGCTGCCTGTCTGGCGGTCTCGGCCGGAGCCCCCTTCATTGCCACGAACGGCGACCTGGCATTCCCGGATGAACGGGGACTCGTCCCGGGAAACGGGGCATTTGCCGGTCTGATCGGATCGGTGACCGGCGTGCAGCCGGTGGTGATCGGCAAGCCCGAAAGCCACATGATCGCTGAAATCGCACGGAAACAAGGGCTCCGGAAGGACGGGATGATCCTCGTCGGAGACAATTACGAAACCGACATCAAAGCCGGCCTCCGTTTCGGCATCGATACGCTCCATGTGGATACCGGCGTGACGAGGAAGGAAGCGCTCGCCGGCCATTCCGAGCAGCCGACCTACAGTCTGCGCTCCCTCAGTGAGTGGGAAATCTGAATACCTTTAGATCCTGTTCGGCCGTCCTGCAAAGGGCGGCCGTTTTTACATGCCTGTCATCCCGCTTGTCCGGATCATCTTCGGATCATTGAAGGCAGCCTTCTGCACTCCCTGTCAGACGCTCATCGATTTTTAATCCGGTCCTCACCGATTCCTCATAGTCGTCCCGTATTCTGGGATTACAGCGTATAACGGATGGGAGGGAAGCTGCATGGCCATTGAGATTTTCACCCGTCGGGAGCTCAAGTTCCTGATTACGGTGGATCAGTACAGGAGGCTGCTGCTCCGTGCCGGCAACAAGCTGCGTGCGGACAAAAATGGGAAGGACGGGCGCTATACCGTGACCACCCTGTATTTTGACAATGACGAAAGCCGGATTTATTACGAAGTGAAGAACCGCCTTAAGTTCCGGCAGAAATTGCGGCTTCGGGTGTATGACGAGACGGGACCGGATGGACGGGCATTCTTCGAGATGAAGCAGAAGAACGGACGGATTGTCCATAAACGAAGGACCGGTATCCCGCTCAGGGAGGCGTATCGCTACATAAGGGCGGCCGGCACGGTTCCCGCGGAGCAATTTGCCGCATCAAACGCCCAAGTGCTGAAGGAAATCGGACAGTTCCGTGCGCACTACGGCCTTCAGCCGGACATGGTCGTCAGCTATGACCGCCATGCCCTTCACCAGGCGGATGATCCGGCGGTCCGGGTGACGTTCGACTACAATCTGAGATGCCGGAAACACGACCTGTTTCTTGAGAGCGGCCCGCACGGACAGCATTTTGTCGATCCGGGACTGGTCGTGCTGGAAGTCAAGGTGGACAACAGTGTGCCGCTTTGGCTGACACGGATCCTGCAGGAGGCCGGCTGCCTGCAGAAGGGCGGGTCGAAGTTCTGTCTGAGTCACGAGCTGCTGGCAAACGGACAGCGAGAATTGATGATCATGGGAGGAAGATAAGAATGGACATGTTGGAATCATTATTGCAGCCGGAGATCCGGACAGGCGGAACGGTGGGGCTGAGCATGCTGGCCATGCTCTTCTCATTCGTGCTCAGTTTGCTGATCACAGTCGTTTACCGGCGGACATTTTCCGGTGAGCGTTACTCACAGGCGTTTGTGCACACGATCATCATGATGAGCGTCATTGTATCGATTGTCATGAATGTCGTCAGCGACAATGCAGGCGTGGCATTCGGGCTGTTTGCCGTGTTTTCCCTCATCCGGTTCCGGAGTGAGGTGACCGATGCGAAAGACATCTCGTACATCTTCTTCGGGCTGTGTGTCGGCATGACGGCCGGCCTGTACCGCTTCGACCTGGCGATTGTGCTCACGGTGTTCGCATGCGCAGCATTCTACCTGCTTCACCGGACGGGCTATGCGCGAGGAAAGCATATGCAGATCCTCAAAGTGACGGTGCCCGAGACGATGAATCATGAGGGCCTGCTCGACGGCATCCTGGATGAGTTCACGGTCAGCCATGAGCTACGCCAGGTCGAGACGACCGACCTCGGTACGATGATTTTGTACACCTATGCCATACAGGGCAAGCCGGATACGGCGGACCGGGACCTGCTGGACCGGGTCCGCGAGAAAAATGCGAACCTGAAAGTCTCCTTGACCTATTTGGGCAGATAACCGGAAAAATGAAAAGAGAGCCGAGCGATCCGTGATCGCGCGGCTCTCTTCAATTTATTAGAAAAGCGGGTTTTCCTCTATAAAACGATAGATATTGTCTTTCAGCTCGTCCGGCGTTTCACCTTCCACGATTTCCCCGTTCACGACCGCATAAAGCGATTCGGCACATTGGGAGCAGAAGCTGAGGCAGCCGTATTCCAGGACATCGAGGTTCGGGTCCTGCTCCAGCTCCTCAAATGTCTTCTGTGAACCGCAGGCCATGTTGCTCATACAGAACTCGACGATCGGATTCACAAAAATCACCTCTCTCACCCGGAAATCGTACTCCTTTTTGTCTTTCCAGTCAATTGAATGGCTTATTGTGAAACCTCTCACATTCATATATAATGGCATGGAGAAATGGAACCATGAATCGGCTATGACTTAAAAAGGAGAATACTTTTATGAAGAAACTAGTCCTGCTCGGCGGAGGGTATGGGAATATGCGCATTCTGCTCCGCCTCCTCCCGAACCTTCCCGAAGACCGGGAAATCATTCTTGTGGACCGCACGCCGTTCCACAGCCTCAAAACCGAATTTTATGCACTGGCTGCCGGAACGGTGCCGGATGCGGAAGTCCGCGTCGCTTTTCCGGAGCATGAACGGCTGAAAATGGTGACCGGAGAAATCGTGAACGTCAATCTCGCTGAAAAGCGGGTCGAACTCGGCAACGGTGCCCGGATCGAGTATGATGACCTCGTCATCGGCCTCGGATGCGACGACAACTATCACGATGTGCCGGGCGCTGCAGAACATACGCACAGCATCCAGACGATCGGCAAATCCCGTGATACTTACCGCCACCTCCTCAATCTCGGAGAAGGAGCGGCTGTCGGGATCGTCGGTGCCGGCCTGAGCGGCATCGAGCTCGCAAGCGAACTGCGGGAGAGCCGCCCGGACCTGAAGATCAAGCTGTTTGACCGCGGCCCGCGGGTGCTGCGCGATTTCCCGGAACGTCTCAGCAATTATGTCCAGAGCTGGTTTGACGAACATGACGTGGAAGTCGTGAGCAATTCGAACATTACGAATGTGGGGCCGAACACTCTTTACAACCATGAGAATTCGATCGAGGTGGATGCGGTCGTCTGGACTGCCGGAATCCGCCCGGTCGAGGCGGTCCGCAATCTCGAACTCGAATCCGACCGGGGAGGACGGATTGTCCTCACGCCTCACCATAACGTCCCCGAAAACGAGAACGTCTATGTCGTCGGCGACTGTGCGGCGCTTCCGCACGCACCAAGTGCGTATCTGGCGGAGGAGCAGGGCGAGCAGATCGTAAAGGTGCTGAAGATGCGGTGGAACGGGGAGACGCTCCCCGAGAAGATGCCGGAGATCAAGCTCCAGGGATTTGTCGGATCGCTCGGAAAGAAAAAAGGATTCGCCTTCCTCGCAGACCGCACCGTCACGGGACGGATTGCGCGGCTGCTCAAGTCGGGAATCCTGTGGATGTACAAGTGGCATAATGGTTAAGGAGTGGGGAAACCCTTGATGTATCAAGGGTTCAGGAGTGTTGAAGGGGAAGTAAAAGCACCGAAAGTCACATTTCGGTAACATTCCGTATAGAATTGACGCCTTTGAGGATGTCGCCGAAGCTGACTTTCAGTTTCGTGGCGGCATCTTCTTTCGTTCGTCCGGGAACCGTTCCTGAAGCGCCCGGACACGGTCGGACAGATAGTTTTTCATCCGTTCCAGTTCCTGCTTGCCGAATCGATGGGCAGCATCGTTTGTTGCATAGCACGTTGTCACTTTTTTGAGCGTCAGGCGCAGATCCTCAGGGAGGGCTGACAATCCCCAGGAACCCGCCTCTGCTTTGGAGGCGATTTTCCCGTCCTTCAGATACCGCAACACTCTGATCAGGTTTAGCGTGGAGTAGACCGGTTCGGCGTGGATGTTTTCCAGACAGTCCCTGTAATCGTTCATGATGGCAGAAAGATAGTCCGACTGTGGAACGGACGGGAACACTTCATTGATCGGTTTGCCCGTCAGACAGATCCCGCTGTGGTTCAAGATCGTAATATGAGCAGCCAGATCTGCATCGGCGGCAATTCCGTTTAAAAAGTCCTTCGTGCCGGTCAGCAAGTCGTCCGTATATTGCTCCCTCCAAAACTCACTAAAATGAAAGTCGAAAGGACAAGGATGCTGCCACTGGGTCAACTGGCGGGCATTGAGGAAGTGGATCTCAAGAGGGAACGGAGAATTTGAAGTCCTTAAGAAAGTCCGTGCCAGCTTCTCTTTTGTTTCCGTTGTCAGGGTGCTGCGGGTTACGGCGATGGCATCGATGTCGCTTGCATCCGGGTTGAATCCGCCAAGCGCCAATGAACCGTGGAGATAGACTCCGATCAGGTCGTCATTGATGATCCGGGAAATTTCTTTTTGCAGGTTGAGTAGAGGTTTCTTTGCTTCCGAGGTGACGGATTCCAAGCCGGTGAGCATTCTCTCTGCCTCCTTACTGATGTAGATCCGTGCAATCCGTGCATACCGGTTTCATTCCTCTCCGGTCCGCGTCCGGCACGATGGTTTCTTGGATAAGCCGCGTGAAAACGGTCATTATAAAAAAGCAGTCCCGTGGGCGGACCGCTTCCGGAATGGATCCGGCAACTGATTCTTGGGCTTTAATTAAATGTAACCTATTTCAAAGAAAAAAGGACAGCATATGCCGTCCTTTGGATTTTCTATAATCGCGCCCGTTTAAAGTATTCGCCTTCTGGCGCTTTCTTTCTCTTCCCGATAACAGGAGTAAATATTCCCCACATTATAACGACTGCCAAACCGAGAATTCTAACCCATAACGGCTTATTATCAACGAATACAGAGTAACCAAAGTAAACCGCCAAGAGTACCCAGAAAATGAATACCCAACCCCATCTATTCGTGAGAAGCTCCACTTTCCTATCCGGAAACCTACAGGTATTTGTTACCGTGTTTCCGGAATCCGGCCTGTTTGCTGATTTCGCCGGTAATTTTAGTTACTCGGGATGAAGCCCCGTTTTTCCAATTCCGCAAACACGGGCTTCAGCCGGATGTACCCTTCCCCGACAATTTCGTCGCCGATACGGACGAGCGGGTAGAAGAATTCGTCATTGCGCACTTGTTCCGCGATGGCCGCGCGCTCTTCATCCCCGACCGGCTGTTCGATGTCGATATAGTCGATCGTGAAGGAGTGATCCGGATATTTTCGTGTGATCGCCGCTTCAAGCCACTCGTATGTATCTTTAGAGGACGGGGCATTGACGCAGCTGGCGCAGATGACATCCGCTCCGTACACCTCTATTTTCACATCTCGACCGTTCAAAAAGATCCCCTCCGGATTCAAGAATGGATTTTCCGCCTGTTACCTATTATAATGATAACAGTGAAAGGAGTCGAATCGAAGTGACAGATACATCGATGATGGATGGTGTACAGGAAGTATTGGATAAACTGCGCCCGTTCCTTCTCCGAGACGGAGGCGACTGTGAGCTCGTTGATGTCGAGGACGGCATCGTGAAGCTCCGACTTCTCGGCGCGTGCGGCACGTGCCCGAGCTCAACCATTACATTGAAGGCAGGCATTGAGCGCGCACTCCTCGAGGAAGTGCCGGGTGTCGTCGAAGTGGAACAAGTCTTCTGATCATCCGGATCCGCGTTGCGGATCCTTTTTTATACCGGCATGCCTGCGGATGCAGACCTGTTGTACGGGGTGCCGGACATTGTTAAGATGAGAGAAAAGGAGTGGTAATCGCATGACACAGACGGTTGAATTGACTGAAGCGGCGGCTTACCAGGTGAAGGACATGATGCGCCACAACGAAGAAGAGGGCTCTTATCTCCGTGTCGGCGTAAACGGCGGCGGCTGCAGCGGACTGACGTACGGACTCGGCTTTACGAAAGAGCGCCATGAAGAGGACGAACTGCTCGAACAGCACGGACTGCAGATCCTCGTTTCCAAGGAAGACGGCGGAATCCTGACCGGAACCAAGATCGACTACAAACAGTCGCTCATGGGCGGAGGATTCACGATCACCAACCCGAATGCCATTGCATCATGCGGCTGCGGGACTTCATTCAGGACAAAAACAAAGGCCGGCACGCCCGGTGACTGCTGAGACCGGAATTCCGGTCTTTTTATTTTGGAAACTCCCCTTGAATTCATATTTATAAAGGACTAAACTAAAGGTGATGGTTTTTGTCGAAAACGGCGGGTGCCGTGACAATCGCGGCATCGCGCCGTCCAAAATATATTAATTTCGGTTAAAGGTGGTTTGGATTGAAGTGAAGAGACCTACAGTTTTGGTGCTTGGCGCCGGCTATGGTGGTTTGGCCACTGTCGTCAATCTGCAGAAAAAGATCGGGACCGATGACATGGATGTTGTCCTGATCAACAAGAACGACTATCACTACGAATCTACTTGGCTCCACGAAGCGTCGGCGGGAACGCTCAAGCCCGAAGATGTCCGTTATGATATTTCGAAGGTCATCAATGAAAACAAAGTGAAATTCGTCAAGGCGGTTGTCGAAGCAATCGATGTCGACGGCAAGAAAGTGACGACGGATGCAGGGGACTTCAGCTATGACTTCCTCGTCATCGGTCTCGGATTCGAAGGGGAGACCTTCGGCATCCAGGGTCTTGACCAATATGCCCTCAGCATCGCGGACGTCAATGAAGCGCGCAAAATCCGTGAGCACATCGAGTACCAGTTTGCCATGTGGTCCACTGAAGAAGAGAAGGATGACAGCCGCCTCACGATCGTGGTCGGCGGCGCCGGCTTCACGGGCATCGAGTTCCTCGGCGAACTCGGCAACCGCGTACCGGAACTGTGCAAGGAATTTGACGTGCCGAAAGAGAAAGTGCGCGTCATCTGTGTCGAAGCTGCACCGATGGTCCTTCCTGGCTTTGACCCGGAACTCGTAACCTATGCGGTTTCCCAGCTCGAGTCCAAAGGCATCGAGTTCTCGATCGGCACACCGGTCGTCGAAGCGACACCAGAAGGCGTGAAGATCAAGAAAAAAGACGATGAATTCGAATTCATCAAGGCCGGCACGGTCGTATGGGCAGCGGGTGTCCGCGGCAACAGCCTCATCGAATCGACGCCGATCGAAAGCAAGCGTGCCCGTGTAGCGGTCCGCGAAGATATGCGTGCACCGGGCTATGATGACGTATTCATCGTCGGGGACTGCGCGTTCCTCATGAACGAAGACGCAGGACGTCCATACCCGCCTACCGCCCAGATTGCGATGCAGCAGGGCGTGACGGTCGCAGAAAACATCATTGCGCTCGCAAACGGCAAGCCGACGCACAAATTCGTTCCGGACCTGAAAGGGACCGTCTGCTCCCTCGGCGAAGACGATGCGATCGGCGACATCTTCGACGGCAAGAAAGTCACAGGCACGACGGCCAGCTTCATGAAGAAGATGATCGATAACCGTGCACTGTACATGATCGGCGGACTTCCGCTCGTCGTCAAAAAAGGGAAATTCAAGTTCTTCTGATCTGACTGATCTGGCCGGCCGGGCACTCCGGCCGGTTTTTGTATTTCACTGTTGAATTGTATAAAGCCGGGGAGGGGAACGCAGTTGAGAAAAGAGCGGGGGAAGGTATGGCTCGGTGCAGCCGGGCTGGTCATGGACGGAGACGGGAAATGGCTGGTCGTCAAGAAGAAGTACGGCGGGCTGAAAGGGAAGTGGTCCTTTCCGGCAGGTTTTGTAGAGCCCGGTGAGCGGGCGGATGAGGCAGCGGTCCGGGAAGTCCGTGAAGAGACCGGCATCCGGACGGTCGCTGCCGGCATGGCCGGTTTCCGAACCGGGGTGATCCGGGATGAAGTGAGCGACAACATGGCGATTTTCATTTTGCGGCCGGTTGCAGAATCCCAGCCGGTCATCCCTCAGGAGCAGGAAATCGAAGAGGCCCGCTGGATGACGCCGTTTGAACTCGCAGAGTCGGGCGACGCCTCGCTCCTCATCCACGAGATTGCAGGGGAAGCGATCGGGGAGGGGCTGCCCGAAGTGATCGGGGCCTGGCCGGGGGATGTCTTCGGCTATACGAGCTATAAATTTTATTTCCGGAAATGACCGGGCATCATGAATTTCCGACAATCCGGTGAACCCCGGCCGGTCTGTTGAAAGACCGAATCCGTTCCGGTAAACTGGTGTAAGGAAAATCGGAGGTTATCGCAGTGAACGCACCTTTATCCATCATAGAAGTGACCCTATCGATCCTGCTGTTCATCGTTATGTTCTTCGGGATCGGCTTTCTGCTCAATATGCTGCTCAGGATGACCTGGCTCATGGCCATCGTCTACCCGATCGTCGTGATCCTGATCGTGGACGATGTGCCGTTCACAAAATACTTCACAAGCCCGGGAATGGCCTTCAGCCGGCTTGGAGAACGTTTTGCTGCACTGCACGCGGCGGATATCATCATCCTGTCCGGAGGCATGGTCGGGGCCATCCTGGCCGGCATCGTCATGATCATCCTGAGGAAGCAAGGCTATCGCATGTTCTGAAAAAGGCGTCCGTATTCATTGCGGACGCCTTTTTTTCATGGTCGGAACGGGGTCAGAGGATCACCGTATACAGGAAAACCGAAATGAGGATCCCTGTAAGCGCGCCGGCATATACTTCGCTCGGCTTGTGCCCGAGCAGGGTTTTGAGTTCTTCAATTTTCTGCTGTCCGTCCTTTTTCGGCCAGTCGCGGGTCGTCTGGACCAGCAGCCGGAAATCCTCCCTCATCTGGTTGATGACGATCGCCTGCTGCCCGGCCTGGAAACGGACACCGGACGCATCGAACATCGTGATGATCGAGAAGATGGCAGCCAGGGCAAAGATGGATGAATCCAGGCCGTGCTCAAAGCCGATCGCCGTTGCGAGGGAAGTGACGGCTGCCGAGTGGGAGCTCGGCATGCCCCCCGTCGAGGTGAACAGTGACCAGTTCAGTTTGCGGTTCATCAGATAGTGGATCGGGATTTTCACAAACTGGGCGAAGAAGATGCTGAACAGGGCAACCCACAACGGGGTGTTCTGAAACAGTTCCACGTGGCGGCACAACCTTTCGGTGACGAGAATTGCCCTGATTATAACACATCACCGGCCAAGACTGACCGGTGCTCCGGTATCCGTTATAATGGAGGAGGAAACCGGATGGAGGGGATATGGAATGGAAGTTAAAGTGATGGAAAACAAGTTCAGCGGCTTTGAGGCCGATGTCCTGATTGTCGGAGTGCCGAAGCACAGCGACCATGTGCCCGGCTGGGAAAAAATCGACGGCCTGTTCGGAGGGCGTCTCGGGGAATGGATGCGAAACGGGGATATTCCGAACAAGCCGAAGGAATTTGCGAAGATTCCCGCTGATCCGGGACAGTCATTCAAGCGGGTTCTGTTCACGGGCCTCGGAGATGACAAGAAGCTGGATGCGGACGGCCTGCGGAAGGTTTTCTCTGCAGCCGGGAAAAAGCTCCGGGAGATGAAGGCGGAGTCCGCCGCAGTCTGGGCCGACTCGTTCGCACTGGGAGAAATGGAGCACTTGGACGTCGCCTGGGCAGCAGGTGAAGGAATCTCGCTCGGATCCTACCGATTTGAAGATTACAAGACGGGCTCGAATGAACGCCGGGCTGAAATCCGCGAAGTCGTCCTGCTCTCGGAGGAGGACGGGGAATCGGTGATGACCGCATTCAACACCGGCCGGATCTACGCCGATGCAGTGAACGAGGCACGGGATCTGGTCAACACGCCGGGCAATATGCTCACGGCAAGTGCCATGGCCGAGTATGCAGCGGAACTCGCCGAACAGTACGGCTTTGAAATTGAAGTGCTCGGCAAGCCGGAGATGGAGGAGCTCGGGATGGGCGCCCTCCTCGCCGTCAACCAGGGATCGGTCGAGGAACCCCGTCTCATTGTCATGAAATATCAGGGAACGGATAAATGGGAAGATGTGGTCGGCCTCGTCGGAAAAGGCATCACATTCGATACAGGCGGCTATTCCCTGAAGACGAAAACCGGGATTGTCGGAATGAAAGGGGACATGGGCGGTGCAGCGGCCGTTCTCGGGGCCATGCGCATCATCGGGAATGTGAAGCCGAAGAAAAACGTCGTGGCGGTCATTGCTTCGACGGATAACATGATCTCAGGCAACGCATTCAAGCCGGATGACGTCATCACCTCCCTGAGCGGAAAGACGATCGAAATCCTGAACACCGACGCGGAGGGCCGTCTCGTCCTTGCCGATGCGGTCACCTATGCCAAGCAGGCCGGTGCAGACTACCTGGTGGACGTGGCCACGCTGACGGGCGGTGTCATCACCGCGCTCGGCTACGACAAGACCGGTGCCCTTACCAACAGCGAGCCGTTCTTTGAGACATTCCTTGAAGCGGCTGCGGAAACCGGTGAATTTGTCTGGAGGCTGCCGCTCACGGAAAGCGACAGAAAGCGCATCCGCAAAAGTGAAGTGGCCGACCTGAACAACTCTCCGGGCAGCGACGGCCATATGATTTTCGGCGGCGGTTTCGTGGGTGAATTTGTGGAAGACACGCCGTGGATCCACCTGGACATCGCCGGCACCTCCGATTCTTCGGCCGCCCATGATCTCGGACCGAAGGGCGGGACGGGCGTCATGGTGAGAACGCTCGCCACACTCGTCGAATTCATGGCGGAGGAACAACAGGAAGACTGAACCGCTGCGCCCAGACCGCAACAAAAGCCCGGCATAGGATAACGGGGAAAGGGGGATGGAAATGCCTCGTTACGGTCATTTTTACCGCGGTGGATTTGGTGGTTTTGGAGGATTCGGCGGACCTTTCCTTGGAGGGGTTGTCGGGGGCCTTCTGGGATCCTCTTTATTCCCGTACGGTCGCGGCTTCTATGGGGGGTTCTCGCCATTCTACGGAGGATACCCGTACGGCGGATATCCTTATTACCCATACTATCCGTACTACTGGTGAACACACGAAAAAACGCTTCTGCATGTGCAGAAGCGTTTTTTTTCAATGTTGTCCGGACTGCCGTTCAATGTCTTCCTTCAGTTCGTCTTTAACGGTAAGGGAAGTGGGCTTGACGCCGGCAAAGTATGCCGCCCTGGCCATCATGTGGCCACCCACCGGTGCCGTGATGAACAGGAAGGCGATCCCGAGCAGAATCCTCGGGTTGAAGTGGTCCTCCACAAGCCAGAAATGCAGGAACACCGAGACGAGGATTCCGAGCACGCCGACTGTCGCGCTTTTGGAAGCTGCGTGTGCGCGTGTGTAGGGATCGGGAAAGCGGAGCAGTCCGACTGCCGTCACGAGCGTGAACACGACCCCGATGATCAGCGGGACGGCGATCAGAATATTAATCAGAATTTCCACGGTCGAAGATCTCCCCTTTCTCGATGAACTTGGAGAAGGCCACCGTACCGATGAATGACAGGATGGCGAGCAGGAGGATGATCTCCAGGTAGAAATTCGTCCCGACGAGCACGGACAGCAGTCCGATCATCGATATGAGCGTCACGCCGACCGCATCCAGCGCGATGACCCGGTCGGGAGCGGTCGGGCCCTTGATGAGCCGGTAAACGAACAGCGCCATTGAGATCACAACGAAGACGAGGGCGATCCAGAATAGAATTTTCATGGCCGGCTCACCTCCATGATGGCTTTTTCAAATGAATCCCGGATGGAGACGACGGCATCATCCACGTCATCCACATCGAGGGCATGGACGTAAAGCGTCTTTTTGTCCTCGGATACGTTCATGACGATGGTACCGGGCGTCAGCGTGATGAGGCTGGAGAGCAGGGTGATCTCCCAATCGTTCGTCAGCTTCGTCGGATAAGCGAAGATGGCGGGACGGATGCCGAGTTTCGGCTTGATGACGAGCATGAACACCTGGATGTTCGCCATGACCAGCTCCTTGAAGAACAGGAGCGTCAGTTTAATGACCGCCCAAAGCCTCCGGATGTACAGATGGCCCGGGAAGAAACGCCGGGTCATGATGATGAGCAGCATGCCGATCAGCCACCCGATGATGAAAGTGGAGGCGGTGAACGATCCGCTGATGAACATCCAGAGGAAGGCGATGATGAAGTTCAGCAAAATTTGAAATGCCACAATCCATCTACTCCTTTAGCACCGCGTCGATGTAAATCGACGGCTCGTGCAGGATTTCCGCCGCATCGGTCATGACCGGACGGAGCCACTCGGTGCCGACACCGTAAAAGACCGTGACGGCGGTGAGGAGGGCTGCCGGGATGAACAGGCTCCGGTAGACCTTGGCGGATACGCCCGCGATCGGCTGCGGTTCGCCCCAGAAGGCGTGGATGAAGATGCGGATGACCGACAGCAGGACGACGAGGCTGGAAGCGAGGATGATCACGCCACCCCAAAGATTATCCGCCTCGAATGCCCCTTCCACGATGAGCAGCTTGCCGAAGAAGCCGCTGAGCGGAGGGATGCCGGCCAGGCCGAATGCCGCAATGAGCCATGTCCAGGCCAGGCCCGGGTGTGTCTTCATCAGTCCGCCCATTTCCCTGAGATTGGATGTGCCGGTCACGGCGATGATGACGCCGATCAGCATGAAGAGTGCCGCCTTGATGAGCATGTCGTGGATCAGATAGAAGACCGCCCCTTCCAGGCCTGCGCTGTTCATCTGGGCGACGCCGAACAGGATGACCCCGACGGCGATGATGATGTTATAGATGATGATCTGCTTCAGGTCGAAGTAGGCGAGCGCACCGATGCAGCCGGCGATGATCGTCAGGACGGCCAGCACCATGAGCAGTTCATGGGTGAATCCCGGATCGTTCGGGAGGAGGAGCGTGACGGTCCTTGTGATCGAGTAGACGCCGACCTTCGTGAGCAGGGCGCCGAACAGGGCGAGCACCGGAACCGGCGGTGCGGCATAAGAACCCGGAAGCCAGAAATAAAGCGGGAAGATCGCGCCTTTCAAGCCGAAGACGAGGATGAGCATGACGGCGATGACCGTCAGGATCCCGCTCTGTCCGATTTCGGAGACCTTCGCCGAAATATCGGCCATGTTCAGAGTGCCCGTGACCGAGTAGAGCATCGCAACCGTCGTTACGAAGAATGCGGAAGAGATGACGTTTACGAGTATGTATTTGATCGACTCCCGGAGCTGGCGTTTTTCACCGCCGAGGACAATCAGAACATAGGAAGCCATCAGCAGCACTTCGAAGAAGACGAACATGTTGAAAATATCGCCTGTCGTGAAGGCCCCGTTGATGCCTGTGAGCATGAACATCATGGCCGGATAGTAGAAGTGCCGTTCCCGGCCTTCTCCGATGGACCTGAAGCTGTACCAGGCGATGAACAGGGTGATGAGATTGGATGTCAGCACGAGTCCCGCAGACAGCGGGTCGGAGACCATCGTGATTCCGAACGGTGCGGGCCAGCTGCCGAGTGTGACGGCCTGGATGCCGTCTGTCATCACCGTAGCCAGAAGCCAAACGGCCGCGGCAACGGAGCCTGCGAGGCCGATGATCACGACCGTGCGCTGGGCATGGACCTTTTTCGGAAAGAACATCAGGATCATCGCCGTCAGGAACGGAATCAGGACCGGAAATAACAGCAGGTTAATCATATTCGTCATTTCCTTTCAAGAGTTTCATGTTGTCCGTTTCAAGTTCCTGATAGGCTCTGTAGGCCATGACCAGGAAGAACGCCGTCACGCCGAAGCTGATGACGATCGCCGTGAGGATGAGCGCCTGGGGGAGCGGATCGACGAAATCCGTCACGCCGTCTGTCAGGACCGGCGGGGCGTCCCCGCCGAACCCGCCCATCGTCAGGATGAGCAGGTGGGCGCCGTGACTGAGCAACCCGGTCCCGATGATGACGCGCAGCAGGCTCCGCGAAAGCATCAGATAGACAGCTCCCGCGAACAGGAAGCCGATGATGACCGACATGATGATTTCCATTAGTCATCACTTCCAATCGATAAGATGATCGTCATCGTCGCGCCGACGACGACGAGGTAAACGCCAAGGTCGAACATCATTGCGGAATGAAGCGACGTAAGCCCGAACAACGGGAGCCGGAAGTCGTCATACGCGTGCGTGAAGAACGGCACATCGAACAGGATTGAGGCCGAAGCCGTTCCGAGGGCAAGGAGCAGGCCAATGGCGATGATGACCGTATAGTTGAACGGCAACGCCTTGCGGACGGTCTGGATATCGAATGCGAGCAGCAGCAGGACGATCGCCGAGGCCGTCAGCAGGCCGCCGACGAATCCGCCGCCCGGCGTATAGTGGCCGGCAAAGAAAATATGGATGGAAAACAGAAAGATCATAAAGAATACGACTTTTGTCGTTGTCTGGATGATGACATCACTGTTTTTCATGGCCATCCTCCTTTCTGGTCAGACGGAGGCGGATCATGCCGATGATTCCGATTGCGGCAATCGAAAGCACGGCAATTTCGAACAGCGTATCAAATCCGCGGTAGTCCACGAGGATGACGTTGACGATGTTTCCTCCTCCGGCTTCGGAATGGACCGTTTCCTTGTAGAATTCCGAGATCGACGGCAATGCGCGCTGGGAGACGGAAGACATGGCCAGCAGGGACATCATGAGGCCGACCGCTCCGGCAACAATGGCATTCCCGATCCGGAACTTCCGCTTTTCATCGTGCCGGCTCATCTTCGGCAGATGGTAGAAGGCAAGCAGGAACAGCGCGACCGAGACGGTCTCGATGGCGAGTTGGGTGAGCGCAAGGTCCGGTGCCTTGAAGACGACGAAGAGCAGGGCAACCGTGTATCCGACGGCACCGAGCGAGATAATCGCAGTCAGGCGCTTCCGGGCGATCAGCGTCGTCGTGGCGGCCGCGATCAGAACGAGGATCAGACCAATTTCGGCAGGTCCGACCGGCGAGAGCCCCTCAAAACTGATGGCAAAGGCATCCTTGGCGACGAGCGAACCGAGAATGATGATGACGATTCCGGTGAACATATAGATCAGATAGTTTCGGATCAATCCGCCCATGTATGTCCGGGAGAGCCGGTTTGCACCGCCTTCGGCCAGGTACATGGACGCGTCGTACAGTTTGTTCAGGGACAGGGCCTCCGGTGCAAGACCGTAGAGTCCCTGCCACTTCGGCAACAGCCAGAACAGCAGGAGGCCGACGAGGACGACACCGATCGTCATCGTGAGCTCCGGCGTCAGCCCGCCGTGCCAGGCGGCCACATGGACGTCCACGGCAGCCGGTGAATCAAACAGGAACGGCTGCACTGCGGCAACCGCGGGTTTGACGATCCATTTGCCGATGACATTCGGAATGAAGAACACCGCAATGACGATGACGGCAAGGATCCCCGGAGCGATGAGCATCCCGGCAGGCGCTTCGTGGGCCTGTTTCGGAAGCTCGTCCGGCTTGTGCTTGCCCGTGAATGTGCGGAGCACGAAGTAAAGGCTGTAGATGAATGTAAATACGCTCGCAATCCAGGCAGCCACGAGAAGGATCGTTCCCCATGAAGCCGGCGCGAACAGATCAAGCTGACGCAGGCTGAGCATCCCGGTAAGGAACAGCTCCTTGCTGAGGAAGCCGCCGAACGGCGGAAGGCCGGCCATCGACAGGGAGCCGATGAGTGCGATGGTGAAGGAAACCGGCATCAAGGCCATGAGCCCGCCTAGCTTCCGGATGTCGCGGGTCCCCGTTTCATGGTCGACAATCCCCGCGATCATGAAGAGGCTTCCTTTGAACGCCGCATGGTTGAACAAGTGGAAGATGGCTGCGAAGCCGGCAAACTTGAAGATTGTCCCGGCCGCCCCCTCCGCATGGAAGGCGCCGGCTGCGGCACCGAGAAGCGACATGATGAGCCCCAGCTGGCTCACGGTCGAGAAGGCGAGGATGCCTTTCAGGTCGGTCTGCTTCACGGCGAAGAATGAACCCCAGAACAGCGTCAGGACGCCGATTGACGTGACCATCCATACCCACAGCTCGGAAGCCGCAAAAATCGGTGTGAAGCGTGCGACAAGGTAAAGGCCCGCCTTGACCATTGTCGCGGAGTGGAGATAGGCACTGACCGGAGTAGGCGCTTCCATCGCATCCGGCAGCCAGATGTAAAACGGAAACTGCGCGGACTTCGTGAATGCTCCCAGCAGGACGAGGACAAGCGCCCAGGTGAACAGCGGATGCTGCACGAGCTCCGGCGCCATCCCGATCAGTTCACGGATCGAGAACGTACCGCCCATCAGATAGAGGAGGATGAAGCCCCCGAGCATCATCAGTCCGCCGAACACGGTGATCATCATGGATTTGAGGGCGCCGTATCTTGAACGGTCCCGTGTATACCAATAGCCGATCAGCAGGAAGGAAGAGATGGATGTCAGTTCCCAGAACAAATAGAGTGAAATGACATTGTCGGATTGGACGACCCCGAGCATCGCGGTCATGAACATGAGCAGGTAAACATAGAAGTTCCCCAGTCGCTCTTTTGTCTTGTCCAGATAGAAGATGGAGTACAGGACGACCAGTGAGCCGATGCCCGTGATGAGCAGGGAGAACAGAAGGCTCAGTCCATCTATGTATGAAACGAATGAAATGCCGTACGAGGGAATCCACGGCAATTCGGCAATATGGGTGCGGCCGTCACTCACCGAGGGCAAATAGCCCAGATAATAGATGAACAGCAGCAATGGCACCGCCAATACAAACCAGCCGGTATGGACGGCCTTGACCCGGCGCGCGAGCATCGGCACGAACAG
Organism: Edaphobacillus lindanitolerans; assembly: GCF_900156305.1. Lineage (GTDB taxonomy): Bacteria > Bacillota > Bacilli > Bacillales_A > Planococcaceae > Bhargavaea > Bhargavaea lindanitolerans. Next base: position 257,568 of record NZ_FTPL01000004.1, read on the forward strand.
GGCAGCCGCAACCGGCGCGAATAACAGCAGCACGGATACCAAGAGGGATCCTCCTTTCGAACCAATTCCGTTGATAAGTAACAGGACTAATTATAACGCAACTGGAGAGTGGTTGCATGGATGGAAACGGAGTTGTCCGGAAAGTTCAGGAAACGGTCCGCCCCTCTTCCTATATATGTACAGCGGAATATTTTTTTATAAAAAACGGCACTGTCCATGGAGGCTGTGGAAGAGAGTTCCTGAGGGAGAAAGACAAAAAATGGGCATCCGATCATGCACCATTAAAATAAGAACGAACGAAAAAACTGCAGCTGCGGAAACCGGTTCCGCAGCTGCAGCCTGCAAGTTGAACAACCTATTGTTAATTGTGGGGATGGAGCAGTTCCTCGTGTTCCAGCACTTCCTCGAAGTCCTGGACCGGTTTTTTCCGGGTGACCCAGAGGGAGATGACGGCAACGAGGAACAGAAGCGCCGTCACATAGAACACCGACGATATGCCGATGAAGCCGCTGACGATCCCGCCGAATGTCGGCCCGATGATATTGCCGAAGAACCGGAAGCTCGTGTTGTAGCCGAGCACTTCCCCCTGGATGTCGACCGGTGCCTCACGCCGGACGAGAGCCGTCGTGATTGGAATCAGGCCGCCTACCGCAATCCCGAAGAGAAGCCGGAGGACAATGAGCTGCCAGAGCGACGTGACGAGGGCTTGCGGAATGATGAAGATGAAGGTCAGGAAGAGAAGGACGGTCAGCACCTTTTCATATCCAAGGTCATCCCCGAGCTGCCCCCACTTGCGGGCGAACAGAAGGTTCCCGACGCCGGCCGCACTGAAGGTCAGGCCCGCAAGGAATGCCACTTCCTTCGCTCCGGTGAGCTCCGCCACATAAAGGGACAGCAGCGGCTGAATGCTGAAGTTGCCGATCTGGATGAGCGCGGTGATGATCATGATGTTCAGCATGAGCCGGTGGCTGAGGATGGACCGGATGATCGTCGACCGTGCATAGACATGATCCGAAGCTTTCTTCTCACGCCGGATCTCCCGGATGCCGAACAATACGATGAGTGCCGCGATGAAAATGGCCACCGAAGAAATGATGAAGGCATAGGAAAACCCGAACGTATCTGCAAGAAGGCCGCCGAAAACGGGCCCGAACAGCGTTCCCGATACGCTCCCCATCTGAAGGGTGCCGAGCGTCTTTCCTGCTTCTTTCTTGGCTGTCTGTGAACTGATGAATGCAAGGGAAGTCGGAATGAACCCGGTCACGACGCCCATTGCAAGGCGGAGGATGAGGAAGGAGATGACGTTGTCGACGAATCCCATCAAGAAGATGAAGATTGAAATTCCAAATGCGTTGATGATCAGGATCGGCTTAAATCCGTATTTGTCGGCAATCCGGCCCCAGATCGGAGACATGATGAATGCAGACACGAAGGTGGCGCCGAAGATCAATCCCGCCCATCGCTGGACATAGGCTTCCGAGAAATCACCGAACGTTTCTATATAAAGGGAAAGAAACGGCATGATCATCGTGATGGTGCCGGAAACGAGGAAGTTCGAAATGAGGATGATGATGAAGTTCCGCTTTTGAATGGTCATGTATCGAACGTCCTTTTTATTTCAAGTCATACCCATTATAGACCATTTCGTAACCCGAAAAAAGTGTCACGGCTTATTCATGTTTTTTGGCATTCCTCTATGGTACACTTGGAAGGATAATCAGGTGCTGCACCGTCTGTACGGGCGGGCAGATGAGAAAAGGAGAGATCTTCATGTTCCCTCAATTGACAAACGAAGTCGCCGAGTCCGAAGCACTCGCGGTCATCCATACGAATCACGGTCCGGTCAAGGTGAAGCTTTTCCGTGAGCAGGCTCCGAAAACGGTGGAAAACTTCCTGACCCATGCCGAAAACGGCTACTATGACGGAATCATCTTCCACCGGGTCATCAAGGACTTCATGATCCAGGGCGGAGATCCGACCGGAACGGGCATGGGCGGAGAAAGCATTTACGGATCAACGTTTGAAGATGAATTCTCTCCGGAACTGTTTAATCTCCGCGGAGCACTCTCGATGGCGAATGCCGGACCCGGCACGAACGGCAGCCAGTTCTTCATCGTCCAGATGAAAGAGATTCCGGCCAACATGATTTCACAGCTGGAAGGCGCAGGTTTCCCAGCAGAGATCATCGAAGCCTACAAAGAGAACGGCGGCACGCCTTGGCTCGACCAGCGCCATACCGTTTTCGGACAGGTGATCGAAGGCATGGATAACGTGGATGAGATCGCTGCGGTCAAAACCAAAGGCCAGGACAAGCCGGCAGAAGATGTGGTCATCGAGTCGATTGAAATCCTGAAAAAGTAATTCCGGCCAGTCCGTGCAGGACGGCCACCGACAAGGAAGTGAATGATCATGGAAATGGTTCTTCTCATGCCGTTTCTTTATTTTCCCGAGGATAAGACCCTGTACATTCCGGCTTTCCTGACGCTTTTCCTTTTCATGGCACTCGGCTATGTGTTCTTCCTCTGGATCCGGAAGAAGTCGCGCCAGGAAGAAGAGCGCACCCGGGAGCTTGAACAGCGGATCCTGTCCGAACGGGAAACAAAACAGCCGCCTCATATGTGAGGCGGCTGTTTTTTATTTGGGGAAAAACGGGTCCGGATCATGGATCATGATCTTTGTCCGCCTTTCCCGGTTAATTGCCCATCGCTTTGATGAAGCGGTTGATGCCTTCCTGGACGTTTGACTTTGGTGTCGCCACGTTCATCCGGAGGAAGCCCCGGCCCGCTTCGCTGTACTTTGTGCCCGGCTCAAGCGCAAGTTTTCCTTTATTGAGCAGACGATCCATCATCTCTTCCTCGGACAGGCCGGTGTCCCGGTAGTCGATCCAAAGCAGGTAAGTGGCGTCAGGCATCCGGACTTTCACACCCGGAACGGCATCCGGAAGTTGGTCGATGACCAGTTTCATATTGTCTTCGATCGTTCCGATCAGTTCCTCGAGCCACGGGCCGCCTTCTTCATAGGCAGCCGTCAGCGCAGCGGCGGCAAAGGCGTTCAGGTTCGAATGGCCGTGTGCCATCGCATGATGCTCAAGGCGGCTGCGCAGTTCGGGATCTTCGGTGATGACGATCGCGGCCTGGACGCCGGCCAGGTTGAACGTTTTCGTCGGGGCAATCGATGTGACGAGCTTGACGCCGGTCCCTTCGGAGGCGACTGCCATCGGGATATGCTTTTTCCCTTCCAGCATCAGGTCTGCGTGGATTTCGTCGGAAAAGACGAGAACATCCTTCCGGGCACAGATCTCTGCCAGCCTTTTCAGGTCTTTCCCGCTCCAGGCGATTCCGCCCGGATTGTGCGGATTGCACAGGATGAACAGTTTAATGTCATGCTCATCAATGGCCTGTTCAAATGAGTCGAAGTCGATCGAGTAGACGCCGTCCGATTCGCTCAGCCGGTTATGGACTACCTGACGCTCCTGGAGTGAAGGGATTGCAAAAAATGGAGGATAGACAGGCGTTGTGATGAGAATATTGTCGCCTTTTTCGGTAAATGTCTCGACAACGGACGCGATGGCCGGCACGACGCCATGCGCAAACTGCATCCACTCAGGCTCCACTTTCCATCCATAGCGGTCGAGCTGCCACGCCGCGACGGCTTTCTTGCAGCCATCACACACATAGGAATAACCGAACACCGGGTGATCCAGCCGCTCCTGCATTGCACGGATGACCGGTTCCGGAGCGGCAAAATCCATATCGGCCACCCACATCGGGAGAATATCCGTGGTGTCCTCCACGCCGTAAACCTCTTTCAACCGGTCCCATTTGACGGACCGGGTGCTTCTGCGGTCAATCGTTTCTGTGAAATTCCCCAAAATACCACCCTCTCTTCCAATTTCATTCGACAATTGTTATGATAGCAATAATTACAGAATAAAAAAATATAAATTCAGGTGAGACAGTGGATACTATCGAAATGAACCGCTCCGCAGCGGGAATTCTGAAGCAGTGGGATCCGTTCGATGAAGGGGAGGAAGCATACGAAACCGAGATTGCGGATGTGATCGCCGCACTCCAGGAAGCCGAACATCCATCGGAACTTGCGAACAGGATCCGGCTTATCTATGAACACTCCTATGAATTGTGGATACCTCTTGAGTCCTGTATGGAAATCGCCTACAAGCTGATCGCCCTCAAATATGTCTGCCCCGCATGAAAAAAACCGCCGAATGGCGGTTTTTTTTTCAATCCGGCTGATCAGCCGGCGAGCGTCGAGACGAAAATCACGAGGATTGCGGCGGGACAGAACCACCGGACAAGCAGCCTCCAGGCAGCGGATGCAGCGGAGGGGCCGCCGAGTTCCTCGTCCGTCACCGTCTTGCTCAGGACAAAGCCGGCAAAGAGGGAGATCAGGAAAGCCCCGATCGGCATGCCGAACTTGCTGACAATCGTGTCGGCCAGATCAAACATCGAAAGCCCGAACAGTTTCACATCCGCCATCAGGCCGAATGACAGAGCGCTCGGTATCCCGACGATGAAGATGATCAGGCCGTACACCCAGGCGGCGCGTTTCCGCCGGTCATACTTGTTGCGGATTCCGATTGAAACGGTGATTTCCAGCATTGAGATGGAAGAGGTCAGTGTGGCGAACAGCATCAGGACGAAAAACAGCAGCATGAACCATCCGCCGAACGGGATGTTTGTGAAGATGGCGGGCAGGACGACGAAGATCAGTCCCGGTCCGTCTGCAGGAGAGCCGCCGAGCGCGAACACCGCCGGGAAGATGACGAGACCGGCAAGGATGGAGATCAAAATATTGAGCCCCGTCACACTCCATGCCGACTTCGTGAGATTTTCATCTTTGGGCAAATAAGAGGCGTAGGTGATCATTCCGCCGATTCCGACACTGAGTGAAAAGAACGCCTGGCCGAGCGCCAGAAGCGCGGTATGGCCGTTAAGATAGCTGAAATCCGGAACAAACATGAATCGGATGCCTTCCATGGCTCCAGGCAAAGTCAGCGAACGGACCGCAAGGATGATGAACGACACGAACAGCAGCGGCATCATCCATTTGCTCGCCCGTTCGATCCCCCCCTTGACCCCTCCGGAGACGATCAAAACGGTGAGCAGCATGAATACGGCCTGCGCCAGGACCGCTTCTTTCGGATCGGCGATCACCTGGTCGAACAACATCCCGAAATCGTCCGGCATGCCGCCGCCCGCCAGGAACACGGACGACCGGACAAGGTAGGACAGGATCCATCCTCCGACCACGCTGTAGAATGACAGGATGATGATGGACAGCACGAACCCCAGTTTTCCGACAATGGGCCATGCCGTTCCCGGTGCCAGCTTCCGCATGGCGGTGACGGCATCTGCCTGTCCGCGCCGACCGATGATGAATTCGGCGATGAGGACGGGGAGGCCGATCAGGATGGTGCTGATGATAAATAGGAAAATAAAAACACTTCCGCCGTTCATCCCGGCCATATATGGGAACTTCCAGATGGCGCCCAGGCCGATGGCGCTCCCCGCCGCAGCCAGGATAAAGCCAAGTTTGGATGTCCATTGATCTCTGTTGGTCATCGATCCACCTCTTAGAAATTGATTCTCCCATTGTACATGAAGGAGCGGGGAAAGAAAGGGGCTTCCGTCCGAATTCTTCAGCAGACATTCCTATCCCGAGGTGCCCGCTGATATAATGGAAATGACAATGGGATGGGGGAACCAGAAATGTTTGGAAAACGGGCGAAAGCCGAAAAGGTGCTGATCCGCAAAAAGGAAGAGAGACGGACGGCCCTATTGCACCAACTGGATGATCTCCGGCGGTTGATCCACCAGGCCGGCACCGCGCCGGAGAGAGTCGACGGGGAAGCGATGCGTCTTATCGAGGAAGCGGCCGAAAATCCGGAGCCGGACGCTTCCGAACGGCAGGCCGGTTTCCTCGCTGCGGTTCGGCTCCTTCCCGCAGCGAGGAAACCGGCCTGCCGGTGTTCCGCTTTCCGGAGGACCAGGAACTCCACCGGGCCATCATGTCCCTTGAGAAGGATATCCGCCTGCCGATGGTGCTGATGGACTTTCACGGGCTGGGGGCGGTTGAAGCCGGGAAGGTGATTGGATGCAGTCCGGCAGATGCTGCGAAACGACGGGATGAAGCATATGACCGGCTGCATGCGGGGGAGGAGCAGGGGGTTCTTGAACGGCGGATCGGACTGCTCCGGCAGGCCTACCGGCGCATCACCTTCCCTGTATCCGAACCACCTGTGGCGGACGAGCAATCCGGGGAGGAGAAGGGCCAAGAGCCCCGGCGGCCGTTCCGCACGGCGGCAGCCGTTGTCGTTGCCTTGGCCGGAGTTGCACTGATCGCCGGCGTTTTTTATTTTTCCGCACGCAACGGCCCGGCGGACGAAGTGTTCCTGGACCGGCTCAGCAGACAGTTCGAGGAAGAACTGGAAGGTTTCGCGCAGAAAGCGGGGGCCAGGCCGGAAGAACTTCAGAGCCTTACGGTGGGCGCAGGAATACAGAATCAGTTCAGTGACCTTCGGATTCGTGCGGAGCGTGCCATTGCCGACGGGCAGCCGATGGAGAAAGGCACAGTGGAAGCGGAGTACCGCCGCATCCTCCAGCAATTGGAGTTTCCATCGGACATGATTCGGCGTCTGAAGAAAGAACCGCTCACGGATGACTTCCAGGCCAGCATCGAGTTTTATGAACTGTTCACGATGAGAAACTGGGATCTGGCGGGCATTATCTACAATGGGATGAACGATTACCCGGACGATTTCCTGAAAGCGATCGAAGCGGGCGTGCCTGATGGTCCAGCCGATGACCTGTCCGGATATCCGGAGCCCCTCCGCAAGGCCTTCCTGCTGATGAGGGAGGAAGGGTTCGGGGCGAAGCTGATGGAAGAGGGAGACGGCGGCACGATACCGTACATTTCAAAGATGCCTTCCCTCGATCGGGCAATGGACAGTCTCCATCCGACCGTCGCGTCGTATGTCCGCCTGGTGGAGAAGCGCCAGACCTCATACGTTGAAGAGGGAGGCATCCCTTTGAATGAAATGGCGGATGCCATTCATGAACTTGAAACCCTTGCGGAAAAATGGGAAAGCAAGTCAAACGGCAACTTCCAAGTCGGCGCACTGGCCGAGGATTATTTTAATGAACTGATGTTCGGGGGAATGGGCGGTCCGGTCTTTGGAAAGGACGGCACCGTGGCGCACGAGCGGCGGGAAGCCTGGCGGAAGCTGGCTGCGCTCGGTCCGGGTTCGCAGGCAGCGAAAATTGCCGGCCCGGTGGTCGAAGAAATGGAAGAATCAGGCTGGAGGAAATCCGCCGCATACAACCGGATCGGCTACGGGGTTTACATCAATGCCCTCCATCACGGGACGGAGGACATCAGCGAAGCCGGCGCAGCATTTCCGGCATTCACGCTCGAGCTTCCGGATGAAGGATTTACGGCCCGCGCCGGCTTGATTTACCGTGAGATCCAGGAAGACGGAAACACCGGCCGGCTCATCGACGAGCCGCCCGTCATGACGGCCGTCCTGTTCGCAATGGCCAATGAGAAAGACGACGACCGGATGGAGGCGCTGCTGTCGGACGGACAGGGGGCACCGGATTCCGTCAAAGAGGCTGTCAGTCTGATCTCCGCAGGCATGGGCGGGGAGAGGATCAGCGTCGCGTTCTATCCGGAGTCCATCGACCATGCGGACATCGGGATCCGGGTACCGGTCCTCATCTATGATAATGTTTCGGGAGAACCAGCGGAACTCTGGCTCGATTATTCCGCGTCCGGCGTCTGGACCGTCGACCCGGCCGCTTCTGATTGAACTCCGGTCTCCTTTGCCGGACGGCTTGGCCCTATGGTATAATTTACAATGGCCGAATAGGCAGACAGGATAAACCACAACGATTGGGAGCGGTACAATGGCTGGCAAGTATGAAAAGGGAGACGTGGTGAAAGGCAAGGTCGCCGGAATCCAACCGTACGGCGCTTTCATCGCACTTGACAAGGACACGCAGGGACTTGTCCACATATCTGAAATCACTTACGGATTCGTCCGGGACATCCATGAATACCTGTCGATCGGGCAGGAAGTTGAAGTGAAGGTGCTGGACATGGATGAGCAGGCGGGCAAGATCAGCCTGTCTATCCGTGCACTGCAGGAGCGTCCGCCGGCTTCACGGCGCGACGACCGGCCGAGGAAGTCGCTGCAGGACCGCATCGACGAGCGGGATGCCGACGGGTTCAACACGCTCCGCGACAAGCTGCAGGATTGGATCCGCCAGTCCGGCCAGTGAACGGGAACTTGAATACGGACACAAAAAAGCGGGGCCCCCCGGGCCCCGCTTTTTTTATATGCCGTTTTTCAGTTTCTTCAGGTGATATTGGAGGTTCTGACGGCTCATCCCAAGGGCCTGGGCCGCCTTTGTCACATTGCCTTCGAATACATTCATCACTTTGGATAGATAATATTCTTCGGCTTCCCTCAAATACTGATCAAGGGGCAGGAATTCGTTCCCTTCCTGGACGACGAAATCCTGCGGCCGCTTGGCAGGCGAAAATCCTTCCTGGACTTTCAGCTTGAAATGGTGGGGGAGCAGATCGTAGGTGATCTCGGTTTCGGTCGTCAGGACCGAAGTGACTTCATCGAGCAGCAATTCGACTTCTTTGAGGTTACCCGGCCATCTGTACGACTCGAATGTCTGCTGGACTTCCGGTGAAAGGCCCTGGACCGCCGAGCCGAACCGTCGCCGGTGCAGCTCAAGGTAATCATCGATGAACGGCCAGAGATCTGCAATGCGCTTTCTCAGGGGAGGGATATAGATGGTGATCGACGAGAAGAAATAGTAGAGCTCCTTCAGGAGGCTTCCTTCGGCGATCAGGTCGATGGCGTCGCCCCCGATGCTGGCGATGAACTGCCGGTGGTCCTCACCGAGCCGGTTGAGTTCGCGCAGGAGCTCTTCCTGCATCTTCATGCCGGCAAGGTCGATCCGGTCACAGAATACCGTGCACTCCGGGTCTTCCCGGATCTGTTCCATCGAGTTCCTGAGATCCTGGGTGTCGAGCCCCGGGCAGAAAAGCGTATAATACGATTTTCCCGAAGAGGAAGACCCGTTGTGGATCGCGCCTGCCAAAAGATCCTTCCCGGTCCCGGTCTCTCCCGACAGAAGAACCGGCAGGCGGGCGGCCGCTGCCTTCTTTGCCGTCGCGACCACGCCTTTCATCGAATCGCTCACCGCAGTGATGGACGCGAACGTCACTTTCTCATCGTATGTACGGAGCGGCTGATGGACAAATTTCTCAAGCGCCGTCACGTCCCTGGCCAGCTCGATGGCGCCGATCATGCCGGAAGGGCCGGCAACGGGATACGTGTCGTTCACGGTCGTGATCTCCTGACCGGTCCGGTTCCAGTAGGTCTGCTTGGCATTCAAGACGGGCACGCCGCTTTTCAGCACCTGCATGAGGGTGCTTTCATTTTTGCCGAACCGGAACAGGTCCAGAACGGTCCGGTCGGTAAGGTCGGAAAGATCCAGCCCTTCGATCTGTTTCATTTTTTCATTGTAGATAACCGTCTTTCCGGCCATATCCACTGCATGCACGCCGACTGCAGCGTGCTCGACTGCAAATTCAAAGAACGGCCATAATGCTTCTTTTTCAGGTGCCATGGTCCACCTCTGACTGTTTTTTTGCGTCAATCAAATTTTTAGACTTGAAATCCGCAACGATCTTTTGCATTATTATAAGTGTGAAAAGAAACGAGTGCAAATTAATTTAGCGCTTCGTAAACAAAACCAAAGGAGGATCACCATGATTCCTTATAAACATGAACCACTCACAGACTTTACGAAGGAAGAAAATCGGAAAGCCTACGAGCAAGGTTTTGAGATTGTCAAAGAATACCTCGGCCAAGATGTTCCGCTCATCATCAACGGCGAGCGCATCATGACAGAAGATAAAATGGTGTCCTTCAACCCGTCCGACCGTGAAGAGATCATCGGCAACGTTTCCAAGTGCAGCCGTGAACTCGCAGAAAAGGCAATGGACGTTGCGGACGAGACGTTCAAGACATGGAAGAAAGTGAAGCCGGAAGTCCGCGCTGACATCCTTCTCCGCGCAGCAGCGATCGTACGCCGCCGCAAGTTCGAATTTGCAGCCCTTCTTTCCAAAGAAGCCGGCAAGCCTTGGCCGGAAGCGGATGCAGACGTTGCAGAAGGCATCGACTTCCTCGAGTACTACGCACGCCAGATGGTCGCCATGAAAGACGGTGTTCCGCTCAATCAGCGTCCGGGCGAATCGAACCGTTTCGGATACATTCCGCTCGGCGTCGGCATCGTCATCTCCCCATGGAACTTCGCATTCGCAATCATGGCGGGTACGGCTGTGGCAGCAGCGGTCACGGGCAACACGGTTCTCCTGAAGCCGGCTTCGTCCACTGCCGTCGTAGCGTACAAGTTCGTTGAACTGATGGAAGAAGCAGGACTCCCTGCAGGCGTCATCAACTTCGTACCGGGTTCCAGCTCGGAAATCGGCGACTACCTCGTCGACCACCCGCGCACTCGCTTCGTCAGCTTCACCGGCTCCCGCAAAGTCGGCACGCGCATCTTCGAACGTGCGGCCAAAGTGCAGGAAGGCCAGATCTGGCTCAAGCGCGTCATCGCAGAAATGGGCGGGAAAGACACAATCGTCGTCGACAGCGATGCAGACCTCGAACTCGCTGCCCAGTCGATCGTCAAATCGGCATTCGGCTTCAGCGGACAGAAGTGCTCCGCCTGCTCCCGTGCCGTCATCGTAGAAGATGTATACGACCAGGTTCTTGAGCGCGTGGCAGAACTTTCGAAAGACCTCACTGTCGGCGATCCGGTCGAAGACAAGTTCATGGGTCCGGTCATCGACAAGAACTCGTTCGACAAGATCATGGAATACATCGAAATCGGCAAGGAAGAAGGACGCCTTGTACTCGGCGGAACAGGCGACGACTCGAAGGGCTACTTCGTCAACCCGACGATCATCGCAGACCTCGATCCAAAATCGCGCATCATGCAGGAAGAGATCTTCGGACCGGTTGTCGGCTTCACGAAAGCGAAAGACTTCGATGAAGCGATCGAAATCGCGAACAACACGGATTACGGCCTGACAGGCGCAGTGATCTCCAACAACCGTTTCCACATCGAACAGGCACGCGAAGACTTCCACGTCGGCAACCTGTACATCAACCGCGGCTGCACGGCTGCAGTTGTCGGCTACCAGCCGTTCGGCGGATTCAACATGTCCGGTACCGATTCCAAAGCGGGCGGCCCTGACTACCTCCAGCTCCACATGCAGGCGAAATCTGTATCGGAAGTATTCTAAGCAACACAGCTTCAATGGAATAAACAAAAAAAGACGGGACTCCTTGAACGGGCCCCGTCTTTTATAAAGGAGGAAAAAAGATGACAATTTCCCAACAGATCATCGAGCAGACAGACAAATACGGTGCGAAGAACTACAACCCGCTGCCGATCGTCATTTCAGAAGCGGAAGGCGTATGGGTGAATGATCCGGAAGGCAACAAGTACATGGATATGCTGTCGGCATACTCGGCCGTGAACCAGGGCCACCGCCACCCGCACATCATCAAGGCGCTCAAGGACCAGGCTGACCGTGCGACTCTCACAAGCCGCGCATTCCACAATGACCAGCTCGGCCCATGGTATGAAAAAGTGAGCAAGCTCACAGGCAAAAACATGGTCCTCCCGATGAACACGGGTGCGGAAGCCGTTGAAACAGCGTTCAAAGCTGCACGCCGCTGGGCATATGACGTGAAGGGCGTTGAAGAAGGCAAAGCGCAAGTCATCGTCTGCAACGGGAACTTCCACGGACGTACGATGACGGCTGTCTCCATGACATCCGACCCTGAATACAAGCGCGGTTTCGGCCCGCTGCTTCCGGGCATCGTCCACATCCCTTACGGTGATCTCGAAGCGTTCAAAAATGCGGTCAACGAAAACACGGCTGCCATCATCCTCGAACCGATCCAAGGCGAAGCCGGCATCATCATCCCTGCCGACGGGTTCCTCAAAGGCGTGCGGGAAGTGTGCACGGACAACAACGTCCTCTTCATCGCCGACGAAATCCAGGCGGGCCTCGGCCGCACGGGCAAGACGTTCGCTTGCGACTGGGAAGACGTCAAGCCGGACATGTACATCATGGGCAAAGCCCTCGGCGGCGGTGTCCTTCCGATTTCCTGCGTAGCTGCGGACGAAGACGTCCTCAGCGTCTTCAACCCGGGCTCCCACGGTTCGACATTCGGCGGAAACCCGATGGCATGCGCAGTCTCCATCGCAGCGCTTGAAGTCCTGGAAGACGAGCACCTTGCTGACCGTGCGCTGGAACTCGGCGAATATTTCATGGACGAACTGAAGAAAATCGACAACAAAGAGATCAAAGAAGTCCGCGGCCGCGGCTTGTTCATCGGAGTCGAGCTTCACGGCGAGGCGCGTCCTTACTGTGAACAGCTGAAAGAACTCGGCCTGCTCTGCAAGGAGACCCACGATACGGTCATCCGTTTTGCTCCTCCGCTCGTCATCACGAAAGAAGAGCTGGACTGGGCACTTGCGAAAATCCGCGAAGTCTTTTCCAACTAAGGATTTTGTGAAGGAAATGTGAATTTCACCGGCGATCTGTGTTACAATGATGCCGAGCATCCCATTATGATTTAAAGAGGCGAATCAACACTATGAGCGATAACGTGAACCTAGTAACATCGACACAGGAAGTCATCCACGAGGCGCTGAACCGGCTCGGCTATGACGAAGGAATGTACGAACTTCTGAAAGCACCGATCCGCATGACGGAAGTCCGGATCCCGATCAAGATGGACGACGGCAAAGTGAAAGTATTCACTGGCTACCGTGCGCAGCACAACGATGCGGTTGGACCGACGAAGGGCGGAGTACGCTTCCACCCGGGTGTGACGGCCGACGAAGTCCGCGCGCTTTCCATGTGGATGACGATGAAAGCCGGCATTGTGGACCTGCCGTACGGCGGGGGCAAAGGCGGCATCATCTGTGACCCTCGTGAAATGTCGATGGGCGAACTGGAACGGCTCAGCCGGGGCTATGTCCGTGCACTCAGCCAGGTTATGGGACCGGCAAAGGATATCCCGGCACCTGACGTCATGACCAATGCCCAGATCATGGCATGGATGATGGATGAATACAGCCGGATCGACGAGTTCAACTCTCCTGGCTTCATCACAGGCAAACCGATTGCTCTCGGCGGATCGCAAGGCCGCGACCGGGCAACGGCAGAAGGGGTCATCATCGCAATCCGTGAAGCAGCCAAACGGCTCGGCATGGAAGTCGAAGGTGCCCGCGTCATCATCCAAGGCTTCGGAAACGCAGGCAGCTTCCTGTCGAAGTTCCTGCATGATGCCGGTGCAAAAGTCATCGCGATCTCCGATGCATACGGTGCGCTCCATGATCCTGACGGCCTGGACATCGACTACCTGCTTGACCGCCGCGACAGCTTCGGCACAGTGACGACGCTGTTCGACGATACAATCACGAACGATGAAATGTTCAAGCTCGATTGTGACATCCTCGTGCCTGCAGCCCTCGAAAATCAGCTGCATGCAGACAATGCCCATGACATCAAGGCGAAAATTGTCGTCGAAGCGGCCAACGGTGCAACAACGGCCGAAGCGACGAAGATCCTGACTGAGCGCGGTGTCTTCCTCGTGCCTGACGTTCTGGCAAGTGCCGGCGGCGTGACGGTTTCGTACTTTGAATGGGTTCAGAACAACCAGGGCTACTATTGGACGGAAGAAGAAGTCCATGAAAAGCTCTACCAGAAGATGACGGAAGCCTTCGAGAATGTCTATACGACAGCGAAGAACCGCAACATCGACATGCGTCTTGCCGCCTACATGGTGGGAATCCGCAGAACCGCCGAAGCATCCCGCTTCCGCGGCTGGGCTTAATCAGCACAAAAAAACAGGACCGTTCCCTCAATCGGGAGCGGTCCTGTTTTTTTCGTCGATGTCGGCCGCCGGGCGGTACTGCCAGGACAGCTCATCCGTCTCCCTGCGCCCCAACGTGTCCCGCTCACCCGGGAACAGATAGCCGAGGCTGATGATGCCGGCCAGCGCGACGATGCCATAGAGGAACCGGGCAAGCCCGCTGTCCCGTCCGCCGGACAGATCCGCCACGAGGTCAAAGCCGATAAACGCGACAAGCCCCCAGTTCAGGGCACCGATGATTGCGATGGCGAGTGCGATTTTCTTGAGGATATTCATCCGCTCACCTCCTAAAGAAAGGATGGACGTTTCCCGCCTGCTTTATGCACAAAGTGCAGGACGGTTGGCACACGCCGGTGAAAAATGAGAAAATGCAGGGAAGGAGGCGAAGTGATGAATCCATTTACATTCCAAAACCCGGTTAAGCTGATTTTCGGACGGGGACAGGTCGAGAAATTGAAAGAAGAGCTTCCCCGTTACGGGAGCAAAGTGCTTCTCGTATACGGGGGCGGCAGCATCAAGCGCAACGGTGTCTACGATGATGTAACCCGCGTACTCCGGGAGGCGGGCATGGAAATCCACGAACTGTCCGGCGTCGAGCCGAACCCGCGGGTTACCACATCCGCAAAAGGGGCGGAGATCTGCAGGGAAAAGGGAATCGACATCCTGCTGGCAGTCGGCGGCGGTTCGGTCATCGATTGCACGAAGCTGATCGCCAGTGCCGCCAAATACGACGGGGAAGCATGGGACCTCGTCACGGGCAAGGCACGGGCAACGGAAGCCCTGCCGTTTGGTACGGTTCTCACCATCGCTGCGACCGGTTCCGAAATGAATGCGGGATCGGTCATCACGAATGTGGAAACACAGGAGAAGTACGGATGGGGCAGTCCGCTCAGCTTCCCGAAATTCTCCATCCTCGATCCGGCTTATACGGCCAGTGTCCCGGAAGACCAGACCGTCTACGGGATCGTGGACATGATGTCCCATATCTTTGAGCAGTATTTCAACAATGCCGAAAACACACCGGTTCAGGATGAAATGTGTGAAGGGGTCCTCCGGGCGATCATCCGGACAGCACCCGAGCTGATGAAAGATCCCGGCAATCTGGAACTTCGTGAAACGATCATGTATGCAGGCACGATGGCCCTTAACAAGTTTCTGGAGATGGGCTATCAGGGAGACTGGGGCACACATGGCATCGAACACGCCGTCTCCGCCGTGTATGACATCCCGCATGCGGGCGGACTGGCCATCCTCTTCCCGGAATGGATGGAGTTCAATGTGCGAAAGGGGACCCGGCCGGAACGGTTTGCCCAACTGGCCGTCAATGTCTTCGGCGTGGACGCCGAAGGCAGGTCAACGGAGGAAACCGCATTGGAAGGCATCGGCAAACTCCGGGAATTCTGGTCCATGCTAGGTGCGCCGGCCCGTCTTGCAGATTATAAGATTGATGATGAGCACATCCGGCTCATCGCCGAGAAGGCTTCCGGCGGAGGCCCCGTCGGCAGATTTGCGAAGCTGGATACCGGCGAAGTGGAAGCGATTCTCCGCAACAGCCTATAAAAAAGGAGAAGGCATTGGCCTTCTCCTTTTTACTGCAATTTTTTCAGGACATCCGGCGAGGGTTTTCCGCTTTTGCCCTTTCCTTCGCGCTTGTAGGTCCGGATTCCGTCATCCTCGTCGAATGAGATCACCACATCCGCGATGTTTTTCTGGCTCGCCACGATATCGAGAAGCCGGTCGCGGATATCATCGACCTCGGCAAACGAGAGTGTGGATTCCACTTCAGCGACAATTTCCACGTGCAGCGCTTCCCCTTCTTTGATGACTTCGACTTTTTGGAGATCACGGACGTCGGGATCCTCGGCGACGAGATACGCAATATGCTGCAGCATTTCTTCATCCGTCTCCCCGATGGCTCCGCGCGCATTTTCCAGGAATACAACACCGACCACAAAGAACATCATGCCCCCGATGATCATCGAGGCGAGTCCTTCCGTCCAGCCGAGGCCGAAGAAATTGGCCAGCACCACGGCGATCAGTGCAAGCAAGCCTCCGGCCGTCGCCACGGTGTCTTCCATAAACACAAGTTTCGTGGCAGGACGGGCATATTTCAGATTGGCGAAGCCTTTCGTGATCGGTGCCAGCCCGCCGCCTTCAACTCCCGCATCATGCAGAATTTCTTTGCCGGCTTTGTAAAGGACGCCGGCTTCGAGCAAGGTGGCTGCGGCAAGGATCGAGAAGCTGATCCAGAAACCTGCGGATTCTGACGGATTGACGAGGTGGTGCCAACCTTCGATCAGTGTTTCATAGGCCATGATTCCGACGATGACCACGGCAAAGAGGCAGACCAAATTGACAATCCGGCCGAAACCGTTCGGGAACCGGGCAGTCGGCGCCTTTTTTGAAAGGGCGGAGCCGACATACACGAAGAACTGGTTTGCCGCGTCACCGAGAGAGTGCATCGTCTCGGCAAACAGTGCAACATTGCCGGTGAACAGGAAGCCCGCACCTTTCAACAGAGCGACAATCGCATTTACGATGCCTGCCAGGAGTGATGGTTTGTTTCCGTTTTTAAGAAGTTTCCACAGTTCGTTCATAATGGCCTCCGTTCATGAAAGAATATCGAGTTCGATCGATGTGATGTAATCCAGTGCCCGCAGATCGGAGTAGATCAATCCCGGATCCACCTTGGGGGGGATGGACAGTCTTACAGAGAGCTCATGACCGGTGAACCGGTCATCGGCTTGCAGGGTGGTCAGCCGGATTTTCTCCACGGTATACCCCGGCTCCGCCAGGTGATCGACAACCCGCTTGATGTCCTTTTCGTCGGGCAGCCGGACAATCAGCAGGAGTTCCTTCATCCTTAACCTTTTGGGCCCTACAATAATCATGAGCGGGGGCAGAAACTCAATGGCGATGATGACGATTCCGACTGCGATGGCTGCCTCGACGTAGAAACCGGCCCCTACGGCAATCCCGATGCCGGCCGCGCCCCAGATCATGGCGGCGGTCGTCAGGCCGGTGATGTTGTCGTTGTCCCGTTTGAGGATGACGCCCGCCCCGAGGAAGCCGATCCCGGATACGATCTGCGCGGCAAGGCGCAGGGGATCCATCGTGATGTTGATATCTTCCCGCGGTGGGGTGGAGTAGGCGGTTTCAATCGAGATGATCGTCAGGAGACAGCTGAACGTGGCAATGACCACGCTTGTCTTCAAGCCGACCGGTTTCCGCTTCAGTTCCCGCTCCACTCCGATGACAAGACTGAGAAGGGCAGACAGCCCGAGCTTCAATAACGTATCGGTGAAGACGGGCGAAGACATCCAGTCCACAAAAATCCCCCCTATAAATTGCCGATGGGCAACGGGTCCCTATTAGTGGTAGGCTATATTGGGCCCTTTCGTTTAGATACCCAAAAACACATCACATGAAGACTGAATTAAGGAAGTGCAACAATTTTGGACAAGCCCCCGATTCACCCGTATATCCCGATCATCATCGGGGTGATCACGGTTTCACTGTCCGCCATCTTCGTCAAACTGACGAGCGCGGATTCAGGTGTGACCGCTTTTTACAGAATGCTCTTCTCCGTACTCGTCCTGGCGCCCGCCTTCTTCTACCGCCATCGTCATGAACTGAAGCTCATGCAGAAGCGTGACTGGTTTTTCTCGGCCATCGCGGGCGTCTTCCTGGCCTTTCATTTCATTCTATGGTTTGAATCGCTGAATTACACTTCGGTTGCAAGCTCAACCGTCCTGGTCACGCTCCAGCCGCTGTTCGCATTTGCCGGCACCTACTTTTTCTTTAAGGAAAGGTTGTCTGTCAAGACATTGCTGTCCGGCGCGATTGCCATTGCCGGAAGCGTCCTGATCAGCTGGGGAGACTTCCGGGTGAGCGGCCAGGCGTTTTATGGGGACATCCTGGCGCTGATTGCCTGCGCACTCATCACAGGTTACCTCCTGTTCGGCCAGGATGTGCGACAACGCCTCACGCTCGTGACATATACATTCGTCGTATATGCCATCAGCACGGTCACCCTTTTCATTTATGTCATTGTGAAAGGGGAGAGCTTCGGACCTTATCCGGTATCGGACTGGTTCTGGTTTGCATTGCTTGCGATCCTGCCAAACCTTTTCGGGCATTCCCTCTTTAACTGGGCACTCCGGTGGGTGAGCACGAATGTCATTTCCATCGCGATCCTGTTTGAGCCGGTCGGTGCGTCAATCCTCGCCTATTTCATCTTCAGCGAGAAGCTCATCGCCACCCAGGTGGCAGGCGGGCTGGTCGTCCTGGCAGGCATCCTTCTCTTTGTAGTGGACGGAAAGAAAATCAGAAAACTCTTTCTTGCGGATAAGGGTTGATTTTCTTCCCCGCTATGGGGTATAGTAGTTCTTGTCCTTAAGAGACTGAAACGGCTGAAAGCAGGGCCGGAAAAACAGTTTAAAAAAGTGTTGACACACTGACTTGAGGGTGTTAAGATAATAAAGTCGCCAAAACGAGAAAACGTTCGGCGGATGAACCTTGAAAACTGAACAGCAAAACGCTGATAAAACTGTTCCCGGAACCCGGCCCCGTCGGGCGAACGGAACAACTGATTCGGACATATCAAG
>NZ_FTPL01000008.1:0-2937 GCF_900156305.1 Edaphobacillus lindanitolerans
TTGAGGTTAAGTCCTCGATCGATTAGTATCCGTCAGCTGCACGTGTCGCCACGCTTCCACCCCGGACCTATCCACCTCGTCATCTTCGAGGGATCTTACTTACTTGCGTAATGGGAAATCTCATCTCGAGGGGGGCTTCGTGCTTAGATGCTTTCAGCACTTATCCCGTCCACACATAGCTACCCAGCAATGCCCCTGGCGGAACAACTGGTACACCAGCGGTGTGTCCATCCCGGTCCTCTCGTACTAAGGACAGCTCCTCTCAAATTTCCTGCGCCCGCGACGGATAGGGACCGAACTGTCTCACGACGTTCTGAACCCAGCTCGCGTACCGCTTTAATGGGCGAACAGCCCAACCCTTGGGACCGACTACAGCCCCAGGATGCGATGAGCCGACATCGAGGTGCCAAACCTCCCCGTCGATGTGAACTCTTGGGGGAGATAAGCCTGTTATCCCCGGGGTAGCTTTTATCCGTTGAGCGATGGCCCTTCCATGCGGAACCACCGGATCACTAAGCCCGTCTTTCGACCCTGCTCGACTTGTAGGTCTCGCAGTCAAGCTCCCTTCTGCCTTTGCACTCTACGAATGATGTCCAACCATTCTGAGGGAACCTTTGGGCGCCTCCGTTACCTTTTAGGAGGCGACCGCCCCAGTCAAACTGCCCGCCTGACACTGTCCCCTGCCCGGATCACGGGCACGGGTTAGAAGTCCAATACAGCCAGGGTAGTATCCCACCGATGCCTCCACCGAAGCTGGCGCTCCGGTTTCCACGGCTCCTACCTATCCTGTACAGGCTGCACCGGAATTCAATATCAGGCTGCAGTAAAGCTCCACGGGGTCTTTCCGTCCTGTCGCGGGTAACCTGCATCTTCACAGGTACTATAATTTCACCGAGTCTCTCGTTGAGACAGTGCCCAGATCGTTACGCCTTTCGTGCGGGTCGGAACTTACCCGACAAGGAATTTCGCTACCTTAGGACCGTTATAGTTACGGCCGCCGTTTACTGGGGCTTCAATTCGGAGCTTCGCTTGCGCTAACCCCTCCTCTTAACCTTCCAGCACCGGGCAGGCGTCAGCCCCTATACATCACCTTGCGGTTTTGCAGAGACCTGTGTTTTTGCTAAACAGTCGCCTGGGCCTATTCACTGCGGCTCTCTCGGGCTTGCACCCTACCAGAGCACCCCTTCTCCCGAAGTTACGGGGTCATTTTGCCGAGTTCCTTAACGAGAGTTCTCTCGATCACCTTAGGATTCTCTCCTCGCCTACCTGTGTCGGTTTGCGGTACGGGCACCTCCCGCCTCGTTAGAGGCTTTTCTTGGCAGCGTGAAATCAGGGACTCCGGGGACAATTCCCCTTGCCGTCACAGCCTGGCGTTGCGGGGATGGGATTTGCCTCATCCCCCGCCTCACTGCTTGGACGCGCATGACCAACAGCGCGCTCACCCTATCCTTCTGCGTCACCCCGTCACTCAAACGGCGGGGAGGTGGTACAGGAATATCAACCTGTTGTCCATCGTCTACGCCTTTCGGCCTCGACTTAGGTCCCGACTGACCCTGAGCGGACGAGCCTTCCTCAGGAAACCTTAGGCATTCGGTGGACGGGATTCTCACCCGTCTTTCGCTACTCATACCGGCATTCTCACTTCCAAGCGCTCCACCGGTCCTTCCGGTCCGGCTTCAACGCCCTTGGAACGCTCTCCTACCACTGACACCAACGGTGTCAATCCACGGCTTCGGTGGTCTGTTTAGCCCCGGTACATTTTCGGCGCAGCGCCACTCGACCAGTGAGCTATTACGCACTCTTTAAATGGTGGCTGCTTCTAAGCCAACATCCTGGTTGTCTGGGCAGCGCCACATCCTTTTCCACTTAACAGACACTTGGGGACCTTAACCGGTGGTCTGGGCTGTTTCCCTCTCGACTACGGATCTTATCACTCGCAGTCTGACTCCCAAGCATAAATCGCCGGCATTCGGAGTTTGTCTGAACTCGGTAACCCGGGATGGGCCCCTCATCCAAACAGTGCTCTACCTCCGGGATTCTTAAACTTGAGGCTAGCCCTAAAGCTATTTCGGAGAGAACCAGCTATCTCCAGGTTCGATTGGAATTTCACCGCTACCCACACCTCATCCCCGCACTTTTCAACGTACGTGGGTTCGGGCCTCCAGTAAGTGTTACCTTACCTTCACCCTGGACATGGGTAGATCACCTGGTTTCGGGTCTACGACCCCATACTCATTCGCCCTGTTCAGACTCGCTTTCGCTGCGGCTCCGCCTCCTCGGCTTAACCTTGCATGGAATCGTAACTCGCCGGTTCATTCTACAAAAGGCACGCCATCACCCGTTAACGGGCTCTGACTACTTGTAGGCACACGGTTTCAGGATCTATTTCACTCCCCTTCCGGGGTGCTTTTCACCTTTCCCTCACGGTACTGGTTCACTATCGGTCACCAGGAAGTATTTAGCCTTGGGAGATGGTCCTCCCGGATTCCGACGGAATTTCACGTGTTCCGCCGTACTCAGGATCCACTCCGGAGGGGATGCGCTGCCGGCTACGGGGCTTTTACCCTCTTCGGCGGGCCTTTCCAGGCCGCTTCGCCTAACGCATCCCTTTGTAACTCCAATGGAGTGTCCTACAACCCCAGGGGGCAAGCCCCCTGGTTTGGGCTGTTCCCGTTTCGCTCGCCGCTACTTGGGGAATCGATGTTTCTTTCTCTTCCTCCGGGTACTAAGATGTTTCAGTTCCCCGGGTTTGCCCCGACTGCGCTATGGATTCACGCAGCCGTACTGCCCCATTACGGGCAGTGGGTTTCCCCATTCGGAAATCTCCGGATCGCAGCTTACTTACAGCTCCCCGGAGCATATCGGTGTTCGTTCCGTCCTTCATCGGCTCCTGGTGCCAAGGCATCCACCGTGCGCCCTTTCTAACTTAACCTCCGG
>NZ_FTPL01000006.1 GCF_900156305.1 Edaphobacillus lindanitolerans
CGACTTTATTAGTATAGCACCGCCAGCTGTCCGAGTCAACAACTTTTTTCATTCTTTTTTCTCGCGGCTGTGATCGGTTAAAATCACAACGTTGATTAATATACCACCGGGCAAACTTCCGCGCAAGCCTTTCTTGCATAGTCGGAATCTTCACTTTCGCTTGCTGTCTGACTTGCTTGCACAACCCGGTAAATCGAACAGCCGCCCGCTCCCTGGACGGGAACGGGCGGCTGTTATTTTTGATGGTTTCCGTCAGTCGCGGGAACGCATCTGCGGGAACAGAAGCACGTCCCGGATCGATGCCGCATCAGTGAGCAGCATGATGAGCCGGTCAATGCCGATTCCGAGGCCTCCGGTCGGCGGCATGCCGTACTCGAGTGCTTCGATGAAGTCTTCGTCCATTTCATGTGCCTCGTCATTGCCCTGCTCTTTCTCAACGAGCTGGGCCTCAAAACGCTGGCGCTGGTCGATCGGGTCATTCAGTTCCGTAAAGGCATTCGCGTGTTCGCGGCGCACGATGAACAGCTCGAAGCGATCTGTGAAGCGGCCGTCCTCCGGATTCTTCTTGGCAAGCGGGGAGATTTCCACCGGATGGCCAAAGATGAATGTCGGCTGGACAAGCTGCTCCTCGACTTTCTGCTCGAAGAATTCATTGAGGATGTGGCCGGCTTCCATCGTCGGCTTCACTTCGATCCCGTGTTCCTTTGCAAGCTCATGCGCTTCTTCCTTCGTCATCTGCTTCCAGAAGTCGACGCCTGTGTATTCTTTGACGGCATCTGCCATGTGGAGCCGTTTCCAGCCCGGGGACAGGTCGATCTCTTCTCCCCCGTACATGATCTTGGATGTTCCGAGCACTTCTTGTGCCACATGGGAGATCAGGTTCTCCGTCAGTTCCATGACATCCTGGAAGTCGGCATATGCCTCATACAGCTCAAGCATCGTGAACTCAGGATTATGGCGCGTAGAAATCCCTTCGTTTCGGAATACCCGCCCGATCTCATATACCTTTTCAAGACCGCCGACGATGAGCCGCTTCAAGTGCAGCTCGATGGCGATCCTCATATAAAGCTCCATGTCGAGTGTGTTGTGGTGGGTGATGAACGGACGTGCCGCCGCACCGCCGGCGATGCTGTGGAGCATCGGTGTCTCGACCTCCAGGAAGCCTTGTCCGTCGAGATAATGACGGATGGAACGGATGATCCGGCTGCGCGTGAGGAACGTTTCCTTGCTTTCCTCGGACGTCAGCAGGTCCAGATAGCGCTGGCGGTAACGCTGTTCCACGTCCTTCAGGCCGTGGAACTTGTCCGGCAGGGGACGGAGCGCCTTTGTGAGGAAGGTGAACTCTTTCGCACGCACCGACAGTTCCCCGACCTTCGTCCGGAACACCATTCCCTTCACGCCGACAATGTCGCCGAGGTCCGCGGACAGGAACAGCTCATATGCCGCTTCCCCGATATCATCTTTGCGGACGTAGATCTGGATTTGGCCGTCAAGGTCCTGGATATGGGCAAAGCCCGCCTTTCCTTTTCCTCGCTTCGTCATGATGCGGCCGGCGATGGTCACTTCATGCTCCTCGGCCTCGAGCTCTTCTTTCGACTTTTCGCCGAACTCGTCCTTGATCCCGGCAGTGAGGTGCGTGCGCTCAAAACGGCCGCCGAACGGATCCAGTCCGTTCTCCCTCATTTCCGACATTTTCTCGCGTCTCACCACGAGCTGATCGTTCAATTCATCCAGATGCGACATTGTCTTCCTCTCCTTTATCTTCCGTGGGCCGATTTACAGTCATGCCTTCATTGTACACAATCCTGCCCGGTTGTTCACTTCATTTTGCCCCTGCAGTCCCGGACATCCGTTCCCCGGATTTAAAAAAGCCGCCGCATCTGCGGCAGCCCTGTCCTTTCCTATACCGCGCTCGGTGCTTCCGCAAGTCCGAGGCTTTCCATCTCGACGGTGAACTCATTCAGCAAAGCCGTCAGCTCATCCGCGGATTCAGCCTGGTTGATCGCTTTGCGGATCTTCGCATTTCCGCGGATCCCCTTCATGTACCAGGAGGCATGCTTCCGCATCTCGCGCACTGCGGTGTACTCGCCTTTGAGCTCCACGAGCCGTTTGAAGTGAAGAAGGCACACGTCAATCTTTTCCCGAAGCGTCGGCTGTCCGATCAGTTCGCCGGTGTCCAGATATCTGACCGTCCGGTAAATCATCCAGGGATCTCCGAGTGCGGCGCGGCCGACCATGACTCCGTCGACGCCCGTCTGCTCAAGCATGCGCTTCGCATCCTGGGGCGTCTCGACATCCCCGTTCCCGATCACCGGAATATCGACCGCTTCCTTCATCCTGCGGATCCAGTCCCAATCCGACTTTCCTTCATACATCTGTACACGGGTCCGGCCGTGGACGGCAATTGCCGCAGCGCCGGCTGCTTCTGCCGCCTTCGCATTTTCCACACCGAACAGATGCTCATCATCCCAGCCGATGCGCATCTTGACGCTGACCGGCTTGTCGACTGCGGACACGACCGCGGACACCATCTCATGGATCTTGTCCGGGTCGAGCAGCCACTTCGCCCCCGCCTCGCAGCGGATGATCTTGTTCACCGGGCAGCCCATGTTGATGTCGATGATATCGGCATTCGACTGTTTGTCGACATACTTGGCCGCTTCGACGAGCGTCTCCTTGTCCCCGCCGAAAATCTGCAGAGACAGCGGATATTCCCGCTCGTCGATATAAAGCAGTTCCATCGTCTTCGAATTCCGCTGGACGATGCCCTTGTCGCTGATCATCTCGGCGTATACAAGTCCGGCGCCGAACTCCTTTACCGTCAGCCGGAACGCCGAGTTGCATACCCCCGCCATCGGGGCGAGGACAACCCGGTTATCCATCTTGATGCCGCCAATTTCGAATGGCTTGTCCGTTGCCGCCATATATGATCCTCCTGCTTCCTTTGACTCCTGCTGCTCAAAAGGGCTGGGGGATTCATTCCCCTGCCATAAACGCTGACGGCCCTCCGACCGGCTTCCATAGCCGGATTCCCTGATCCAGATCCACTGCCGGGAAACCCGGAAAACGCTTTTCAAGCGCCGGACGGAGCCCCGGATCCATCTCCAGGAGCGGAACGAGAACGAACGCCCGCTCCTGCATGCGCGGATGCGGCACCGTCAGTTTTTCCGACTCCATATTTTCATCATTGAACAGCAGAATGTCAAGGTCTGCCGTGCGGGGGCCCCAGCGCACAGTGCGCACGCGGCCGAGCCCGGACTCGATCTCCTGGCAGTGGCCGAGCAGCACTTCCGCAGGGTGTTCCGTCTTCAGCCGGACGGTCATGTTAAGAAAAGCCGGCTGATCCTCGAATCCGACCGGGTCGGTTTCATAAATGGAAGACACCCCGTCCACCCCCGTTCCCGGAAGGGCGTCAAGCATCCGGACCGCTTCCCGCAGATGGGCCTCCCGGTCGCCCATGTTCGTCCCGATTGACAGATAGGCCGTATTCATTAGAACCGCCCCCTTGTGATGTCGACCTCCACTGCGCGGTAATGGCCGGGGATCGGCGGATCCGGTTTCAGGACCCGGACCCGGCAGCCCGACACTTTCCCCGCAAATCCACCGAGCACCGCTTTGGCAATCCGTTCGGCCACCGTCTCGATGAGCTTCACCGGCTGTCCTTCCACGATGTCCCTGACGAGCGTGTAGGCTTCCGCATAGTTCACCGTGAGCTCAAGGTCATCCGTCCGGCCTGCCCCTGCCAGATCGACTGCCAGCGACAGGTTGACCCGGAACCGCTGTCCGATCTTCGTCTCTTCCGGCAGCACCCCGTGATAGCCATAAAACTCCATGTCATGAAGATGGATAAAGTCCATTTTTTTCATTCTCCTTCATACTCCATTCTGCCGGTCAGCACATCCATCATTCTGGCCATCCGCGCGATCTCCTTCACGTCGTGCACGCGGACCATCCCGCATCCTTTCTGGATGCCGTAGCAGACGGTCGCGCCCGTTCCTTCCAGGCGCTCGTCAACCGGCAGGCCGAGGACGTTGCCGATGAGCCGCTTGCGCGACGTCGCGAGAAGGACCGGGTAGCCCATCTCCACCAGGTCGCCGAGATGCTGCATCATGAGGATATTATGGTGCGTCGTCTTGCCGAAACCGATGCCGGGGTCTAGCCAGATCTGGCCGTCCTCGACGCCTGCCCGCTTCGTGATCCGCAGGCTTTCTTCCAGATCGGCCTTTGCCTCCGGCCAGAAATCGCCGTATTCGGCCTTTTCCCGGTTATGCATGAGGATGATCGGTACTCCGCGCTCCGCCGCAAGCCCTGCAATTGCCGGCTCGCGCCTGGCCCCCCAGATGTCATTGATGATATGGGCCCCTGCGTCAAGCGCCCCCTTCGCCACTTCGGCCTTGTATGTATCGACTGACAGGCACATCCCTTCCTCATCCTTCAGCCGCTCGATGACGGGGACAATCCTGGACAGTTCCTCATCGACGGAAATGACCTGATGGCCCGGCCGCGTCGACTCGCCGCCGACGTCAATGATCTTCGCACCTTCATCACGCATTTTCCGGGCATGCCGGACCGCATCCCCGACTCCGCCATGTCGGCCTCCGTCGGAAAACGAATCCGGTGTCACGTTCAGGATGCCCATGATGACCGTTTCTTTATTTAGATCAAAAGACGTGCCGCCGATCTGGTAGCGGCCGTCCGAACCGTTGAATTCCATGAAAACCCTCCATTCCAGACGGACAATGCCGCCTGCTCCAGTCTATTTTATCGCCATCAGTCAGCAGGTTTCCATTAAAACCGGAAAATCGCCGGTGAAATAAAAAAAGAGTGCACTCGGCACTCTTCGGATGGATCGATTCACTGCTCATCAAACTGGTACAGCGGCGTGCTCAGGTAGCGTTCGCCGTTCGACGGGACGATCGCGACGACGGTCTTGCCCTTGCCGAGCTTCTTCGCCGTCTCGAGCGCAGCGAAGATGGCCGCCCCCGTGGATACTCCGCCGAGAACACCTTCCTGGCGTGCGGCTCTCCGTGCCGTGTCGTACGCGTCTTCGTCGGACACCTGGATGATCTCATCATAGATGTCGGTATCGAGCACTTTCGGGACGAATCCGGCGCCGATGCCCTGAATCTTATGCGGGCCCGGCTGGCCCCCGGAAAGGACCGGTGACTTTGTCGGTTCGACCGCGACGATCTTCACATCCGGGAATCGCTCCTTCAGCACTTCACCGACGCCCGTGATGGTGCCGCCGGTGCCGATGGCGGAGACGAACGCATCCACCTGGTCAAGGGAATCTGCAATCTCAGGCCCTGTCGTCAGACGGTGATACTCCGGATTCGACTCGTTTTCAAACTGCTGTGGCATGTACCAGCCGTTCTGACCGGCCAGTTCGTCCGCTTTGGCGATGGCGCCCTTCATGCCTTCCGCACCCGGAGTGAGGACGAGCTCCGCACCGAATGCCCGGAGCAGGTTGCGGCGCTCCATGCTCATCGTGTCCGGCATGACGATGACCGATTTGTAGCCTTTGGCCGCAGCGATCATGGCCAGGCCGATCCCGGTGTTGCCGCTCGTCGGCTCGATGATCGTATCGCCTTCTTTCAGCTTGCCTTCCTTCTCGGCGGCTTCAATCATGGCGAGTGCAATCCGGTCCTTGACGCTGCTGCCCGGGTTGAAATACTCCAGCTTGAGGTAAATGTCCGCGTCGTTGGCTCCCGTCAGACGGTTCACCTTTACGAGCGGCGTCCCCCCGACCAAGTCTGTAATCGTATTCCCGACTCTCGTCTTCATCCTCGTTCACTCCTAATCCCTATTATTCTAATAGGTTTTAATATTGCCATCTTATCAATGTATGCCGCCGGCTGTCAATCCGAAACGGACGCATACCTTTCTTATTCCCCTTTTTCGGGGCAATACTCTTTTCTTGGCGGCGGCCCTCATCAGATCCGGTCAATTTTTATCACGCCTGGCTGATGATGCGGTGAACCCGGCCGATCTTGGATGGTCTCTGCTCCGGCCAGGATGGCCGTGCCGCTCCCGGTATGACCGGAAACGAAAGGTGCATACAGAAAAAGCACACCCGAAGGCATGCTATCCATTCATTGTTTGCCGTAGAACCATTCAGCTCCGAATTCGTCCCAGAATGCTTCCGGCGTGACGGACTGGGTCAGTTGCTCCAATGCCAGCTCACGGCGGATCTGGTCCTTCACTTCCTTGAACTTGAACGACCGGCCTTCATACACACCCGGTACGTGGAGAAGGGCAACGGTGCCGTCAGCAAGGGCAACCGGGCCGGCCGTTTCTCCTTCTTTCATTCCCACGACCGCGTCGATGATCGCCGGGTCGACGTTTTCCGACGACTTGCTCACATAGCCGATGTCTCCCCCAAGGCTGGCGGATGCCGCATCAGTCGACCGCTCCCTGGCCAATACGCCGAAAGAAGAGCCGTTTTTCAGCTCCTTGAGCGTCTGTTCCGCCTCTTCCTGGCCCGGAAGTATGATAGCGGACGTCCGGTAAGACGTCTTTACATCATAAAGCGCCTCGTTCTCCTCGTAATAGCGCTTGATGTCCTCGTCCTCGACGATGACATCTTTGGTCAGCACCTTTTCCAGGATGAGCCGGGATTTCACCTGCTCTGCGATGGAATCATCATCCGGATCTCCGTAGGCATCACCGGTCCCTTCTCCTTCAGAGCGGAGAAGCGCCAGCTCGATGTCGATCTCGGCATCCGATACCTTGATGCCGTACTTTTTGGCGGCGGCGTCCATGACCGACCGGTTGACCAGCTCGCGCAGCGTCTCCCGGCCGTACTGTTTTTCCATCGCCGCCATCCAGTCTTCCCGGCTGATCGATTGTTTGCCGACGGACGCCACCTGCTCGCTTCCCTCAGCCGAAGACGATCCGCCCTTCGTCACCCACAGGGTGAACCAGAACAGATTGCCCGCAAGCAGGATGGTCAGAATGACAAGGACAGGTTTCGTCTTCAGGCGGCGTTTCGCAAGCGGCCGCTCAGATTCATTCCCCGCCCTGCGCATCCTTCAAGTACCCTTCCAGTTCTTCTTTCGAGAATTGGTACGTCTCCATGCAGAAATGGCACTGGGCTTCCGCTCCGCCGTCTTCGTCGATCATTTCCTGGATCTCCTGGGCGCCGAGGCCGACGATCGCATTGCCGAAGCGCTCCTTTGAACAGTTGCAGTGGAAAGCGACCGGCAGCCGGTCGATGAATTCGACATTTTCTTCACCGAGCACTTCCTGGAGGATCTCCTCCGGCGTAAGGCCGGCTTCGATCTGACGGGAAACCGGACGGGCCGCGGCAAGCTTTTGCTCAAGCAGGGTGATCGTCTCGTCAGAAGCGCCCGGCATCACCTGAATGATGAATCCGCCTGCAGCGAGGATGGAGTTGTCCGGATTGACCAGCACGCCGAGGCTGACTGCGGAAGGCACCTGTTCCGAGACCGTCAAATACTGTGTGAAGTCTTCCGCAATTTCACCGGAGACAATCGGAACCTGCCCTGTGAAATAGTCACGGAGCCCAAGATCCTTCACCACGGAGAACATTCCGTTCGTCCCGACTGCGCGGCGGACGTCGAGCTTCCCCTGTTCATTCAGATCAAAGTGGACATTCGGATGAGTGATGTAGCCGCGCACTTCTCCGTGGGCATTTGCATCGGCGAGGATCGGGCCGGCCGGGCCGTCTCCCTCCACTTTGACGGTGATGCTGTCATCACCCTTCAACATGGCGCCAAGCATGACCGTTCCTGTCATCACACGGCCGAGTGCGGCACTTGCCGTCGGCCACGTCCCGTGACGTCGCTGGCCCTCCCCGACCGTATCGGTCGTCCGTGCTCCCATGGCCCGGATCGTTCCATCAAACGCCAACCCTCTGACAATATAATCAGCCATCTGTATCCCTCTCCATCCGTTATTGATTTCTATCGTAAATCAGCTTGAGTCCCTTGAGTGTCAGCTGGCCGTCCACTACATCGATGCTGTCCGTTTCCGCTGCGATGAGCGGAGCCAATCCGCCCGTCGCAATCACCTTCGGTTCAGTGAGGGCGGTTGCCTTGATTCGGGCAATCAAGCCTTCGACCTGGCCGACGTAGCCGAACACGATGCCCGCCTGCATGGCGGCAACCGTGTTTTTCCCGATGATCTGCTCGGGCCGGACGAGTTCGACCCGCGGCAGCTTGGACGCCCGTTCGAACAGGGCTTCGGTGGATATGCCGATGCCCGGCGCGATGACGCCGCCCATGTATTCATTCCGCTCGTTGATATAGCAGAGGGTTGTGGCCGTGCCGAAATCGACGATGATCAGCGGGCTCCCGTATTCCTGGATGCCGGCCACCGCGTTGACGATCCGGTCCGCACCGACTTCGCGCGGATTCTCGTATTTGATGTTCAGGCCCGTCTTGACCCCGGGTCCGACGACGAGCGGCTTGAGACCGAAGTACTTCTCGCACATGTGCTCAAGTGCAAACATGATCGGCGGCACGACGGACGAGATGATGATCCCTTCGACTTCATGCATTCCAACGCCGGCATGTTCAAAAAGCGCCTTCACCTGCATCCCGAATTCATCTTCGGTCTTGTGGCGGTTTGTGCCCATCCGCCATTGATATTTCAGCTCATCGCCGTCATAGACGCCGAGAACGATATTCGTGTTGCCTGTATCCATCACCAGAATCATGGCCAATTCCTCACTTCTCCCAGTTTCCAAAACATCATACCACAAGGAGATGACCGGATAAAAGCAGAGCGGACCGCACTGACTCGGCAGGCATAAACCGGTCCTCGGCGCGGTGTCTGCTTCGCAGTGCGGGCCCGGCGCGGGTGAGGCGGTTATAGTGAGTTTCCCCTCTTTCGCCTTGAATTTACCCGGGGTGCGCCGAGATTTGTCTTATTCAGGTTGAGTTTTCTCAGACCACGATGAGTTGTACCTTCACCGTGTCGGGTTTTACCCGGACCACGTTGAGTTTTCCTAAACCGCGACGGGTTTTACTCAGACCGTGACCACGATGAGTTTTACCTTCACCGTGTCGAGTTTTACCCGGACTACGCTGAGTTTTCCTTAAACCGCGTCGAGTTTTACTCAGTTCGTGGCCGCGATGAGCTTTCCCTTAACCATCCCGAGTTTTCCTTCAACCACGTTGAGTTTTACTCAATCCGTGACCACGCTGAGTTTTACCTTCACCGTGTCGAGTTTTACCTGGACCACGTTGAGTTTTCCTTAAACCGCGCCGAGTTTTACTCAGTCCGTGGCCGCGATGAGTTTTCCCTTAACCATCTCGAGTTTACCTTCAACCACGTGGAGTTTTACTCAGTCCGTGACACGCGATGAGTTTTCCCTTCACCACGTCGAGTTTTACCCGGACCACGTTGAGCTTTCCTCAAACCACGCCGAGTTTCCCCCCAATCTCCGTTGAGTTTTCCCCGGGCACGCCCGGGATGTCCTAACGAAAAAACCGTCCGCCCCGGATGGGACGGACGGTTTCATTTAGGTTGGATCAGCGGCGGTCTTCGCGGATCGGGCCGAGCGGTTCATCGCCCGACTCCTCCTGCGGAAGGTCACCTGCGGACGGGTCCGTCGGCGCACCGGTCGAGTCCGGTGTCACGTCGGCGTCCGCTTCCATTTCTTTGTCGACCGGCAGCGGATCCGGCAGACGGCCATGCTCTTCCAGATGCTTGATCTCCCGCGCATCGAGCGTTTCTTTCTCGAGGAGCGTCGTGGCGATCAGGTTGAGCAGGTCGCGTCGTTCTGTCAGGATCTTCTTCGTCCGCTCGTACTGTTCTTTGATCATGGACTGCATTTCCTGGTCGATCTCATAGGCGATCTTGTCGGAGTAGTTCTGCTCCGAGCCGATGTCGCGTCCGAGGAAGACATTGCCGCCCTGGCTCTGTCCGAACTGCATCGGGCCGAGCTTGTCGCTCATCCCGTATTCGGTGACCATCTGGCGAACGATGCCGGTCGCACGCTGGAAGTCGTTGTGCGCACCGGTCGACACCTCACCGAAGACAATTTCCTCGGAGGCGCGGCCGCCGAGGAGGCCGGCCACTTTGTCGAACAGTTCCGGCTTCGTCATGAAGTACCGGTCTTCCTTCGGCAGCATGACTGCGTAGCCGCCTGCCTGGCCGCGGGGCACGATGGTCACTTTGTGGACCATCTCCGCCTCATCGAGCGTGAGGCCGATGACGACGTGGCCCGCTTCGTGGAAGGCGACGATGTTCCGTTCCTTCTCGGAAATGACACGGCTCTTCTTGGCCGGCCCGGCGATGACGCGGTCTGTCGCCTCGTCAATGTCGAGCATATCGATCAGGTTCTTGTTGCGGCGGGCAGCGACGAGTGCCGCCTCGTTCAGAAGGTTCTCAAGATCCGCGCCCGAGAAGCCCGGTGTGCGCGCAGCGATCGCCTTCAGGTCGACACTGTCGGCAAGCGGCTTGTTGCGTGCATGGACTTTCAGCACGGCTTCACGGCCTTTGACGTCAGGACGGCCGACCGTGATCTGGCGGTCGAACCGGCCCGGACGGAGAAGTGCCGGGTCAAGGATGTCCGGACGGTTTGTCGCGGCGATGATGATGATGCCCTCATTCTCGCCGAATCCGTCCATCTCGACGAGGAGCTGGTTGAGCGTTTGCTCGCGCTCGTCATGCCCGCCGCCGAGACCGGCGCCGCGCTGGCGGCCGACCGCGTCGATTTCATCGATGAAAATGATGCACGGTGAATTTTTCTTGGCCGTTTCGAACAAGTCGCGGACACGGGATGCCCCGACCCCGACAAACATCTCGACGAAGTCCGAACCGGAGATGGAGAAGAACGGAACGCCCGCTTCTCCGGCAACTGCACGGCCGAGGAGGGTTTTACCGGTACCCGGAGGTCCGACGAGGAGGATCCCCTTCGGAATCCGGGCCCCGATGTTGTCGAACTTGTGCGGATCCTTCAGGAAATCAACGACTTCGACGAGTTCCGCCTTTTCTTCGTCGGCACCCGCCACGTCATCGAACGTGACTTTCTTCTTCTCTTCATTATAGAGCTTCGCCTTGCTTTTCCCGAAGTTCATGACCTTGTTCCCGCCGCCCTGGGCCTGGTTCAGGAGGAAGAAGAAGAGGATGATGATGATGATGAATGGAATGAGCCCCGTGAGGAACTGGACCCAGCCGCTCGACTGAGGAGCGGGCAGGAACGTGATCTTCGTGTCGGTCTGGTCCGCAACCCGATCGATCTCATTCATAAGTTGTTCATTGTCCGGAGGGATGTTGACGATGAATGTCTCGCCTTCCTTGGCGTTCTTCATCATCCCCCTGACTTCATAAACCAGCTGATTCGGCTGGATGGTCGCTTCTTTGACCTCGCCGCTGGAAAGTGATGAAAGGAAATCATTGTACGTCAGATTGTCCGTTTTGGTATTCGGGTTATTGAACGATCCAAAAATCCCCATGATCACGAGGAAAATCAGGCCGTACAAGATGGTATACCTTAATATTCGGTTCATCCCGAGCCTCCTCACCATAAAAGAAAACTATAGTAAATCTTATCACACGAATTCACGCCCGCCAAAGGAAAAGGCTCTGTTTTGGAAAAGGTACCGGCAGGCGCTTCCGGTACCTAATTTTTCCTCAGAATGAATAGATTTCTTTTTTCAGTACACCGATGTACGGAAGGTTCCGGTATTTCTCCGCGTAGTCCAGTCCGTAGCCGACGACGAATGCATCCGGCACTTCAAATCCGACCATGTCCGCCTTCAGGTCCACTTTACGGCCTGTCGGCTTGTCGAGCAGCGTGACGATCTTGATCGACTTCGCTTTCCGGTACTTCAGCAGGTCGACAAGGTAGCTCAGCGTCTTGCCGCTGTCGATGATGTCCTCGATGATGAGGACATCGCGCCCCTCGACACTCGTGTTCAAGTCTTTGATGATTTTCACTTCACCCGACGAGACGGTCGCATTCCCGTAGCTCGACACGTCCATGAAGTCGATTTCAATGTAGCCGTCAAATTGCTTGATAAGATCGCTCATGAACGGGAGCGCACCCTTCAGGACGCCGATGGCCAGCGGGAACTTGCCTTCATATTCCTGTGTCAGTTCCGCGCCGAGCTCACGGATTTTCTCCTGGATCTGCTCCTCGGAGATGAGGGTCTTTTCAATATCCTTGCCAATCATTTTGAATCCTCCTGTGCGTGGACCGCACCTGCTGCGTTTTCCACGATGAATATGTACCGGCAGCCGGCGTCTGCATCACGCGTGAACCCGGCCCCGTATCGAATGCCGGGCACTGCGATGATGCGACCGTCCCGGCCGGTGACGAGCGGCCAATCCGCCCGTCTGTGCCGCGGAATTTTCTCGTCAATGAAGATCCGGGAGACCCGCTTCGGACTCTCCATGTTCGGGAGAAGGAGCCGATCCCCCTCTTCCGGAACTTTGATGCCGGCCGGCGGAAACGCAGGCCCTTCATCGAAATAAAGAACCTCCGTCCCGCCGCCCGCACGGATCCGGGGAGCGGTTCCGCACTCTGACCAGTAAAGCCGGAGTCCGTTGCCCGCCTGCACCCAGCTGTCTTTCGGAAAGGGGATGGACTCCGTCCCGCCCTGCGGTTCCCGTGGGGCATGCCTTCTGAATACCGCCCTGGCATAGGTCCGTTCCAGCACCCATCCGTCCGGCAGGTCCACTGCTCCGCTGCCTTCCGCTTTGAGCAGTTCGCTCCGGATCAGCGCCGCGAGCCGCCTGTTTGAAGGGGGCGGTCCCGGTCGGTACAGATAGTCTAATAGTATGGGAATGAATCGCCGTTGTAAAGCAGATGGCATGCCGGAAAACTTCGCCGTGTCGACGGCTGCGCCGCCTTCGGGGAGCCGTTCGGAAAACGATCCGGCGTGCTCCTCCGCAAGCCGGCGGAGCAGCTCATCATCCTCCCGCCTTTCCATGTCCCACGCGGCAAAATGGCGGGCGGCCTCCCGGTTCTCTTCAAGCAGGAGCGGGACGATCCGGTGCCGGAACCGGTTCCTCGTATAGGCCGGCTTGGCATTGGACGGATCCGTGCGGAACGCCAGATTATTCGCCGCAACATAGTCCATGATATCCGGCCGGCCGGCCATCAGGAGCGGGCGCAGGAGAAGGCCCGGGCCGAACGTCCGGACGGGCGGGATTCCCGGAGCCGGTTCGGAAGTGCCGCGCGCAAGCTTCATCAGGACCGTTTCAAGGAGGTCGTCCGCATGGTGCGCCGTCGCCAGCAGGTCATAGCCATCCGATTCCATCACCCGTTCGAAGAACCGGTACCTCTCCGACCTGCAGACGTCCTGGACATTGCCGCCCTGCTCCCGCACAAGGTCTCCGACCGGGATGGCGGTTCCATGGAAAGGCACGCCCAGATCCGCACAGGCCGCACGGACAAAGCGCGCATCTTCCGCAGACTCCTCGCCGCGCAGCATATGGTCGACATGGGCACAGCCGATCTGAAGACCGAGCGCCGGGCCCCTCGCGGCCATGAAATGAAGAAGGGCGATGGAATCGGGTCCTCCCGAGCAGGCAACGAGCAGACGTTTCCCTTCCGTGTCGAGCCCGCTGTCCATGAAAAAGTCCTGCGCCTCCCGTTCCATCCTGTCCATCGCCGCACCTCCCCCGCTACCGGAGCCGACCAAGTCATCAACTGACCCGGCATCCAGCTTTCCTTCTATCTTACCACCGTTTCCCTCCCGGTAACCTTCGGATTTGGCTTGAAAATAGACCATTTCTGGACAGTGTGCTCGATTTTGATGGCGATGACGGTCCGGTCGTCCGCAGGCAGGCGGAATTTCCTTGCCAGTTCCTGCATCACCATGTCCGCCGTCTGGTCCGGGCCGGCGTCCTCGCACTTGGCGAGAATCGACCCGAGCACCCGCTCCTGCTGGGCCGGCTCCGTGCCCGGCGCGAACATCCCGTCCGTCATCATGACGATCGTGTCGCCTGCCTTCAGGCCGTGGCGTTTCGCATCGATCGAGAAGGACGGCAGGAATCCGAACGGCGCCGTGGACCCTTCCAGCTTCATGAGACGGCCGCCCCGGCTGATATAGGTCGTCATCGAGCCGGCCTTCCACGACCAGAGCCGGCCGTCCTGCAGATCGATGAGCGCGAGGTCGACCGTCGCGTACATATCGCCGCCCTTCAGAGACATGACATAGTGCAGCGTATGCATCGCCGTCTCCGGGTCCATCCGGCGGTTCAGGCACTCTCTCATGAGCCGGATCACCTTCCGGCTCTCCCGGTAGGCATGGATGTCCGATCCCATCCCGTCCGACAGGATGACGGCCGCCAGCCCGTCGTGCAGATGGAACACTTCATGGGCATCCCCCGCATGGAACGTCCCTTCCTTGGAAGAGGAGACGACCGCATAATCCATTGTGAACCGGACGGCCGAGATGAAGGTCACCTGCAGATGGGGGAAGGGCTCTTCCAGCCAGACGGACTTTTCGACTTCGAACGGTTCTGCGTACATCTCCTGAAGGACCGGCATGACCAGCCGTTCGGCGACCATCCGCTCGGTTTCCCATTCCGCTTTTTGTTCCGGGAGCGAGAGGACAATTTTCCTGGCACCCTGCTCCTCCGACAGGATATCGACCTGAAAATGCGGGATGCCGAGTTCATGGAGGCGTCCGGAGAGCTCTTCTTCCTCGGGTTGGAATGATTTAATCTCTTCTTTCATATTCATCATCATATCGTTCAGGTGCCTGCTCATGTCCCGGAGCTGGAGGGCAAGCATCTTTCTTCCGTGATGGAGCTGGCTGTTCAGGACGGCCGCGGAGTAATCCTCCTCCAGCTGGCGGATGAGCCCCTGGGAACGGACGCACTTGTAGCCGAGCCGCTCTTCGGCACGGATCCTCGCCCCGCGCGAAGGCGACGCCTGGGCGGCCATCCAGTCATCGATCGCCGGCACGATCCCCTCTGCATCGCCCCCCCAGCATTTATCCTTGCGGAAGCACGTGTGGCAGATCGACGGAGGCTCATGCCGGATGCCGGTATCCTGGTCGTCCGCATGTTCTCCGACGAGGCGGGACATGAAATGGGCGAACTGATGGAAATCATGGAGCTGGCTGTCCATTTTCTCCTCGAGCCAGCGCCGCCTGCGTTCGGATTGCCCGGTACGGTCAGGATAAATCCGGTTCCGGCACTCGTCGATCCACCGCTGCGGGATGACCAGGAACATCAGGGTCGAAAGGGCCAGCGACATGAAATGGACCGCATCCAGCGGAAGGGTGGCATCATACATATAGAAGAACAGCGATGCGAGCGGCGCTGCCAGGGCAATCCCGACCTTGCCGAGCCGGGAGGCGGCACCCGCACAAAAACCGGTCAACGCATAAAGTGCGATCATCCCGCTGAATGAAAGCTCCGACACGCTCACGATCGACCCGATCACGAGTGCCGCCGCAGTCCCCGCAGTGAGGCCTCCCACCGAAACGGCAAACAGGATGGCGAAGTGGATCAGCACGGCAGGAAGCGAGAAGTATCCGAACACCGCTCCCCCCATGCCCGTGATGATGAATGCTCCGACGATGAACGCCGCCCCCGCGCGCTCTGCCGTCCAGCGTTCATGCAGAAACCTGTGAACCGGTGTGAGGACCGCAAACAGGAACATGCCCATGAACAGCGTGAGCAGCACCTCGCAGCCGATGAAGAACCAGATATCTCCCGGTACCTTGCCCGCATAGGAAACGAACTGCCAGCCGGACTGGACAAGCAGCACCGAAACGGCGACTGTCAGCGGCACCCATTTCCTCGCCGGCTTGAACCGGATCACCGCCTGGAACAAGAGAACCTGCAGAACATGGATGACGGCTTGTCCGGGTCCCCCTGTCAGGCTTCCGAGGCCGCCCCCGATGATGACGAGCGGCAAGTATGCACGGTAACGGATTGAAGCGATTGCCCAGATCGGCAACAGGAACGGCACCGCCGCCCCGAACAGCACAGCGCGCGACAGGAAGAACGATGCAACCAGGAAAAACACTGAAAAACTCCACTTCACTTTTCGTTTGCCGAACGTCTCAAGCCACTTCCGGAAAGGCCAGACGGCATTTGTCAGAGACTCACTACCCAACACCCTCATCTCGATTCCCCCTCGTTCGGATCAGTGTGTCGAGTATACCGGGGTGTTGGACGAAAGTTTGTCTGTTCATGGCGTCCGGGCGGCAAAACTTTTCGACGGAATCGGAGGGAATCAGCCCTGCTTCAAAAAACCGATTGACACGGGGCCGGGGCGCGGTTATGATATTGGAGTGTCTTCTGACATGGCGGCGTAGCTCAGCTGGCTAGAGCGTACGGTTCATACCCGTAAGGTCGGGGGTTCGATCCCCTCTGCCGCCATCACGAAAACCCGGCATCCGGTCCATCCGGCTGCCGGGTTTTTTGTCGTTCAATGGAAACTCAACTATTCTTTTTCCACAAAAAAGAAGACGGCGTCCTTCCGTTCGCACAGTGGTGCTTTCGGCCGCCATCCCGCAACGTCCAAAAGGCATGCTCCCCCTTTTTTCGCGGATGTTCCACATGAAACAACCTCCGTTCGACACTGCCGGCGGCCCGACCGGAACAGTAAAAACGGCTTTCCGGATGATCATCCGGAAAGCCGTCATAGAACGATATATCGAGATCATTTTTTTCCGTCGAAGCAGCCAGCAAGTCAGCCTCTTCTCGCACCCCGGCCGCCACGTTTTGATTCGGTCGCACGCTTGAGCGTGGAAAGGCGGTCTTCACTGTCCTTAAGGAACCGGGCCATCTTCTGTTCAAAATTCTCTGGACGGGCACCGCGGCCGTGCCCGCCGGCATCGCGATTTCCGCGAGGACGGAACGGACGCTCCGGACGCTGCGGACGTTCGGCTTCCGGCTTCGCTTTACGGATAGACAGGCCGATCTTCCCGTCAGTCCCGATGTTCATCACTTTTACTTCAACGGTGTCGCCGACCTTCAGAAGATCGTTGATATCCTTGACGTAGTGATCTGCCACTTCACTGATGTGGACCAGTCCGGTCTTCCCGTTAGGCAGCTCGACGAACGCCCCGAAGTTTGTGATGCCTGTTACTTTTCCCTGTACCTTGCTGCCGACTTCAATTGACATAAAAAAAATGCTCCTCCTTAAAGATTAAGCGGGCTGCTTTGCAGCCGTGCATATGCATATTCGGGGTCTTGACCCTTCAAGTCCCTTATACTTCATTATAACTTACAAAAAAAGAGTGTCAATAAAATGGCTGGAATTGATTGCATGACCAAAGGCTCATGTTATTTGAGGACAGCTTCCAATTTACCGTTCGGGCCCGGCCGGCATTCCGCCCGGAACAGAGCGGGTTTGCTCCATCCGCAGGTCTGAAACTGACCAAATGGCCCACCGGTGTCAAAAGCGCCGTTCTTCCCGGGGACCGGGGGCCCGGCCCGCAGTTTTCCGCAAATAAAAAACCTGCCCGGTGTCCGGCAGGCCGTGGTGGGCGGTGTCCGGCCTGTTCACTTGCCGGAGTCGTAGTCCTCGCCGCCCTTTTCTTTTTTATCTTCTTTGCTGCCATCGTCTTTTTTCTTGTCTTTGTCGTCCGGCAGGGTGAAGATGATTTCCCCCTCTTCGGAAAGCAGGTATTCCTTCCTGGCCAGCTTGGCGATGTACTCCGGATCGTCCAGCTTTTCCAGCTGCAGTTTCAGGTCGTGCCCTTCCTCTTCCAGCTTTTCCAGTTCGGCAAGCGCTGCTTCCTTCTCCTGCTGCTTGGCCGCGAGCACCTTGTTCTTTTCCACGATCGACCAAGTCATCCAGCCGAACGTGAGCAGCACGATGAGCCCGAACACGGCGAGCCGGCGGTACAGCCGGGTCTTCCTGGCCTGCCGGATCTGTTCCTTGCGTTCCTTGGCCCGGACGTAGTCAGTCTGGATCGGAGTGACGGGCCGCCGTGCCGGTTTTGACTGCCTGTTTCGTTGTTCCATCCCTGGTCCCCCTGCCTGATCTGCGGATCGCATGTTTTATCCATTATACATCAGGCGGAGCGTTTTTTTAAAGGGTTTCGGGGGAGCGATTTCCGGATTTTTCTTGCTCTGGCACCTAAACGGCGCCGGACGGCCCGGTAAGGACGCCGGAACGGCCTCGAAATTAACTTCAAGATGAAGAGGATGATGCGGAACGGAATTGCGACGACAAATAATACGAGTCTGATGATTCCACGCAAAATCAGAAACACCGGCCTCAGGATAAGGATCCGCACGAGGCGGCCGGCAAAACGGAAGGGTTTCCTGAAAACCGATTCATAAAGCAGAAGCCCGGAGAATTGAGCGAGGAGATCATAGAAACGCCACTCACCGTCCCGCACGGTGAACAGCACCCCATAGGCTGCAATCCCGAGCAGCAGCCATGCGGCCAGCTCCATGAAGATCCCCGCCCGCGTGCCTCCCGCTGCAGTCCGGACGGCATCGATGGCAGCCGCGGCAAGGACACCTGTTGCGAGCATGGCCAGAAGCCCGAGCAGCTGCTGGGAGACGATCATCCGAACAGTTTGGTGAGGATATTGCGGGAATGGCCGTCTTCGTCATCGTAATGGAGCGTTTTCACGTTCCCCTCAAGTGTCAGAAGACCCTTGTCCACGTCAAGATGGACAATACGGAGTTCTTCTCCGCGGATCTGGAGCTGTCCCTGTGAAGTTCGGACGAGAAACTCCTCCTGGTCGAACCGGTCGATCGTCTTGACGGATGTGAGGTCCATCCGCTTCCGGTTGCGCATCGTGACCACATGGTCTCCGGAAGGGATGGCGTATGTTGGCGACGGGTTGTCCGTTTGCTGGAATTGCATAGATCGTTCCCCCTTTGCTTGTCCTTGTCCGTTCACCGCATTGTATGAGCCGGGCGGCGGAAACATGACAGGGGGACGGGAAGGCGGACCGCCCTCATGCCGGGACGCCCATTCCGATGGCCCATAAAAAACCGCCTGTGCCGTCACATGGACGGGCAGCAGGCGGTATCCGGATCAATCTTCGTCGTCAATGAAGGCCGGGTCGACCTTCTCCAGCTTTTCTTCTTTCAGGATGGTGAACATCGAGTCCGCTTCGTCTTTCTTGACGCTGTCCTTCAGCATATCCACGCGCGCCGTCACGAGTTTTTGCCCGAACCGGATGGCGAGCTCATCGCCTTCCTTCACAACGGTGGATGCCTTGGCGGTCTTGCCGTTCACGGTGATGCGCCCCTGGTCCGCCACTTCCTTGGCCAGCGTGCGGCG
This sequence comes from Edaphobacillus lindanitolerans, assembly GCF_900156305.1. Classification (GTDB taxonomy): domain Bacteria; phylum Bacillota; class Bacilli; order Bacillales_A; family Planococcaceae; genus Bhargavaea; species Bhargavaea lindanitolerans. The sequence continues at coordinate 19,190 of NZ_FTPL01000006.1, forward strand.
CTTGATCAGCCGGGACACTTTCAAAAATTTATCGAGTCTCATCGTTCTCTCTCCATTCTTTTCGCCTCGTTCCAGAACCCGTCGAGCTCTTCAAGCGTGTAGTTGCCGAATCCCCCGCGGCCGGCCGCGGCCCGTTCCTCAACATGGGCGAATCGCCGCCTGAACTTCCGGTTGGCGCCCGTCATCGCCTCTTCTGGCGAGATGCTGCAGTAGCGGGCGATGTTCACGAGCGTGAACAATACATCGCCGAACTCCTCCGTCATCTCCTCTTTTTCCCCATTCGCCCACGCTTCGAGAAATTCCTGCCATTCTTCCTCGAACTTCTCTTTCGCTCCACCGGCGTCCGGCCAGGAAAAACCGGCTTTCGCCGCTTCCTTCTGATAATTGAACGATGTCAGGAGCGATGAGGAGATCCGATCCTGGCCGTCCAGGATCGATCCGGATGCCTCCTTTTCCGCATCCTTGATCGCCTGCCAGTTCCTGACGACTTCATCCGCGTCTTTTGCTTTGGTATCGCCGAATACATGCGGATGCCGCCGGATCATTTTCTCGCCGGCTGATTCCAGCACATCTTCCATCGAGAAATAGCCCGCATCCTCTCCGATCTGCGCGTGCAGCAAAACCTGGAGGAGCACGTCACCGAGTTCACCGATGATCGCCTCGTCGTCGCCGGAATCGATGGCTTGTACGAGTTCATGGGCTTCTTCGATCATGTACTTCTTGAGCGATTCATGGGTCTGCTTGCGATCCCATGGGCAGCCGTCCGGACTGCGCAGGATACGGATGATCTCCCGGTAGGCGGCCCATTCCTTCAGCTTGTCCCCGAGGCCGGCGACAGGCGGGACGTACACCGTCGTCAGATTGTCCGTTTTCACCGACCGGTCCAGCTCAAACAGCGGCACGGTGACGAGCGATTCCCCGGCCGACCCGGCGGCGGACACGATCGTCACCGGATGGTCGTAAGCGTACTTCTCCATGAGGGTGAGCTTCGCTTCGGAGGCGCTGAACTGGTCGTACACCTGGGCAATGAGCACATGATGGGACATGTTGACGTCATCCCTCCGGAAAGAGGTCCCGTCAATGAGCTGGAATCCGTCGATCGGGTCGATGCGCAGGGCACCGAACACCGCATCCAGGAAACTCTGTCCGCCTTCGATGTTCAGCCGGATCTTCCCTTCCTTCTCCGCCTGGACCAGGTGGGCGACCGTCTGCTCGGCGACAAGCGGATGGCCGGGCACCGCATACAGCACCGGTTCCTCTTTCACCAGCCCGATCAGCGTATCGGCGATCTCCCGATAGACGGGCGGGAACTCGTCATGCTTCTCATAGACGGAGTCGAATGTCTCAATCTCCAGCCCTTCCGCCCGTAATTCGTCCAATACCGGGTGATCGGCGGTCCGGGCATAAAATTTTCCGGCCTGCTTCAGTTTCCGGTAGATCCCGATCGGCAGTTGGTCGAAATCACCCGCTCCGAGGCCGATCACAGTCAGTTCATTCATTCGGATCCCTCACTTTTCCGGTTTTTGTTCAAATATAACTGCATTCCCGCAAGGCGTCTGCCGCCAGGCAGGAGATACCATTCCTTTTCCGATAAGATGCGGGACTTCGCGATCGCCGCCAGAAACAGCGGGGCACCGATCGCCACAGCGGACAGGCCGGTGAGCATCGCCCCGGTCCTGGAAGGCAGGCCGGCGAACAGCCACTTGTCGGAAAGCCCCATCCAGGGGATGAGGACGGCCGCCATGAGGACCGATGCACCGATGACGGCGCGGTAGAACTTCCCGTCCGCCAGGCGGACCGTCCAGACCCGCTTGAAATAAACGAGGAGTCCGGCCGTCGCCGCGGCGAATCCGGCATTGCCCGCGATCGCCGCGCCCGTAATGCCCATGTCCGGGATGAGCAGCATATTCGCCAGCCCCTTCAGCACGAGCCCGCCGAATAAAATCAGCGCCGGAATCTTCACGCGGCCAAGCCCCTGCAAGACCGCCATGAGCGGCAGGATGAGCGACAGCCAGAATATCTGGAGGCAGAAGATCATCAGTGCGCCGGAACCGCTCCGCGTCTCAAAGAGCATCTCGTTCACATACGGCATGACGAGAATCAGCCCGAGCGACGCGGCCCAGCCGAACAGGAACGCGGCCCTCCAGGCCAGCTGGACGAACGGCTCGGCAGTCCGGCCCGACTTTTTCCCGATATGCGCAGCCACAAGGGGAACCATCGTGAGAGACAGCGTCGAAGCGATCAGGATGCCCATCTGCACGAGCGGCTGGCCCCGGTCATAGACCCCCTTCGCCTCCATGGCCGCCTCGCGCGACGAACCGGACGCGGTCATCAGGTTGAACATCGTAAACGAATCGATCAGCTGGAAAAACAGGAGGATGAGCGAGCTCAGGCTTGCAGCGAGGCTCACTGCCGTCAGTTCCCTGGCAACCGGCCAGAACGGAACCGCCACCCGGGAACGCAGATCGGGCCGGCCTTCCCATCTCCGGTACAACACCAGGATCAGGATGACACCGGCCAACTCGCCGATCACGGTCCCCCACATCGCAGCCTCGCCCGCCCGGTAAAGCGACGCGCCGGCGGAAACGGCGATCCATGTCCCGGCCAGGATGACCAGGACGCGGACCGCCTGCTCCGCAATCTGCGCTCCGGCGACGGGGCCCATCCTCCCCTGCGCCTGGAATGCCCCCTTCAAAAGAGCCAGCAGCGGCATGAGCAGGATGACGACCGATCCGGTCCGGAGCAGCGGTGCCAGAGCCCGGTCGCCCATCCATCCGGTGATCGTCCCGGCGCCGGCGAACAGGACCAGGAACGACAGACCGGACACGGCAGCCAGGTAAAGGAGGGCGATCCGCATGACTCCCCCTGCCTCCTCACGGTCCCGGTCTGCCAGGATCTTGGAAATGGCGACCGCAAACCCGGATGATGTCCAGACGGTCATGATTCCGATGAACGGATACACCTGCTGGTATATGTAGAAGCCTTTGTCACCGACAAGGTTCTGGAACGGCACACGGTAAACCGCGCTCAGGATCTTGACGATGATTCCGGCGGCGGCCAGCATGGCCGCGCCTTTCATGAACGTTTTCATGTTCCATTGCTGTTGCATGCTTGGTCTGCTTCCTTCTGTTGGCGGGATTGGCCCCATTATAACATGCCGCTCCATGCAAAACCGGGAAGGGCCGCCACGCGCCCGGAATCGTCCGGTTTCGCGTGGCGGCCCTTCCCGCCTGTCTCTATCATGGTTCCATTTGCTTGCCGAGAAAATGTGCAGCCGTTTCAGCCGTTTTCAGTTCAGCTTCACCGATAAAATGTACTTTTGACAGCAGGTAGACGGCCCCGATCGGGTCTCCGCCCGAAATGATCGGACAGATACAGGAGGATTTCACTTGTTCGACCTGGCCTTGCACCCACTCCAGCGTTTTTTCGTTTTTTTCCACGACGGGCGTCCGTCCGAGCATCAAATCTTCCAAATCCGGCGAGATGCGCTTGCCGAGGTAGTCTTTCTTGGAAAGGCCCGCCACTGCAATCACTTCGTCCCGGTCGCTGATCAGCGCCGGTGTGCCGAGCGTTTCATAAAGCGTGTCTGCATATTCTCGGGCAAAGTTGCCGAGTTCGCTGATCGGAGAGTATTTCTTCAGGATGACTTCCCCGTCCCGGTCCGTGTAAATCTCGAGGGGGTCACCTTCCCGTATTCGCATCGTCCGTCTGATTTCCTTCGGGATGACGATCCTACCAAGGTCGTCGATCCGCCGGACAATTCCGGTTGCTCTCATTCGTGATGCCTCGCTTTCGACAGTTCGATTATGTGCCCGCGGGGTTAGTATGCATCACGAATCGCCAATTTATGCAATCACGAAATCAGGCAGCTTCTTTTCTTGCTTTGGGCAACAGCTCCATGACCGCCTCCAGCACATCGAAGGCTTTCATCTTGCCGGTTTTTTTCGAGTCGATCGTTAAAAGCAGCCGGCCGCCTTCCATATGGAAGCCGACCGCGCGGCCAAAGCGCATGGTCTCTTCCATGATCTTCGGGCCGTCCGCCTGCCCGGTCCCCTGTTCGGAAAGCGAGATGATGAGACGGTCCCCTTTTTGCTTGATGGACTCGACTCCGGCCTGCCGGCCCCAGACTTTCATCCGGCCGATCTTCAGCAGCTGTTCGGCTTCAAGCGGGAGATCCCCGAAACGGTCGGACATCTCATCGACGAGCTCCGAGTAATCCGACTCGGCGGACATCGCCTTGACGCGCTTGTACATCTGGATCTTCTGGAATCCGTCCGGAATATATGAATCGGGAATATAGGCGTCTTCGTGCAGCACGATTTCAAGGTCCCGGGCTTCCTCTTCGGTCCGTTCGCCGCGCCGTTCGGCAATCGCCTCCTCGAGCATATGGGAATACATATCGAAGCCGACCGAGTCGATGAACCCGGACTGCTGGGCCCCGAGCAGATTGCCTGCGCCTCGGATCGACAGGTCTCGCATCGCGATCTTGAAGCCGGACCCGAGTTCCGTGAATTCCTTGATGGCCTGCAGCCGGTTTTCGGCCACATCCGTCAAAACCTTATTTCGCTGATAAAGGAAGTACGCATACGCGATCCGGTTCGACCGGCCGACGCGTCCCCGGAGCTGATAAAGCTGGGACAGCCCCATCCGGTCGGCATCATGGACGATGAGCGTGTTGACGTTCGGAATATCGACGCCCGTTTCGATGATCGTCGTCGTGACGAGCACGTCATACTCCCCTTCGAGGAATGCCAGGATGACCCCTTCGAGCTCCGACTCCGACATCTGGCCGTGGGCTGTCGCAATCCGCGCATCCGGGGCGAGCATGCTGATTTCTTCCGCTTTCCTCGCCATGTCCTCCACGCGGTTATACAAGTAGAACACCTGGCCGCCCCTCGCCATTTCACGCTCGATCGCCTCCCGGACAATCGCCCCGTTGCTTTCCATGACATACGTCTGAACCGGGAAGCGGTTCGCCGGCGGCGTCTCGATGACCGACAGATCCCGCACCCCGATCATCGACATATGGAGCGTCCGCGGGATCGGCGTCGCCGTGAGGGTGAGCACGTCCACATTCGTCTTCAGCTTCTTGATCTTCTCTTTGTGGGTGACCCCGAAGCGCTGCTCCTCGTCGACAATGAGGAGGCCGAGGTCTTGGTACTCAATGTCTTTTGACAACAGGCGGTGCGTGCCGACAACGATATCGACCGTGCCGTCCTTGAGTCCCCTGATTGTCTCGGTGTGCTGCTTTTTCGTGCCGAACCGGCTCAGCATCCGGACTTCCACCGGAAAACCGGAAAACCGTTCTTTCATCGTTTCAAAGTGTTGCTGGGCGAGGATCGTCGTCGGCACGAGGAACGCGACCTGCTTGCCGTCCGAAACGGCCTTGAACGCGGCCCGGATGGCGACTTCCGTCTTGCCGTATCCGACGTCCCCGCACAGGAGCCGGTCCATCGGACGGATGCTCTCCATGTCCCGCTTGATCTCTTCGATCGAGCGGAGCTGGTCGTCGGTCTCATCGTACGGGAATGCGGATTCGAATGCATGCTGCATGTCATCGTCGGCCGGGAACGCGTGCCCCCGTTCGGCTTCGCGCTTTGCGTACAGCTTGATGAGGTCGTCGGCAATATCCCTGACCGCCTTGGAAACTTTGCTTTTCGTCTTTTTCCATTCGGTCCCGCCGAGCTTGTGGATCTTCGGCTCGCGGTCCTCGGATGCGACATATTTCTGGATGAGGTCGATCTGGTCCGCCGGCACGTACAGTTTGTCATCCCCGCGGTAATTGATATGGAGATAATCCTTATGAGTGCCGTTGACTTCAAGTGTTTCGATGCCCAGATACTTCCCGATGCCGTGCTGGACATGGACCACATAATCACCGGGCTTGATCTCGGAATAGCTTTTGATCCGTTCGGCGTTCGACAGCTTCTGGGGCCGGGACTTGCGCCGGGCTTTCTGACGGAACAGCTCCGAATCGGTGACCAGCGCCAGTTTTCGCTGCGGCAGCTCGAAGCCGGACGAGAGGTCGCCCTCGATGATATGGATGCCGGGACCCGGCACTTTGCCGGCTTCCGGTACATCCGCCTCCATCCCGTAATCTTCGAGGATGGCCCGGACCTTTTCCTGGCGGCCTTCCCCGTCTGCGGTGATCAGGACCGTATAGCCCGCCATCTGCCACCGCTCCGCCTCGGATTTCAGCAGGTTCATCTGTCCGTGGAACTGCTGCATCGGCTTGCAGGAAATCTGGATCGTCTCCTTCAGCACAACGCCCGGCATCGAGCGGGCGAACAGGGAAAGATAGGCCTTGCGCTGGCGGGTCATCGCCTCGATCTCCTTGAACGAATGGCTGATGCGTGCGGCGTGGACCGTCTTGCCTTCCGCGAGCATATCCATCTGCCATTCGCCCTCCTGCCGTTCAAGAGATTCGGCGACTTCCAGGATGCGGCCCGCCTCGTCATAGAAGACGATGCCGTCGGCGGAGAAATAATCCCCGAGGAACGAGTCCGCTCCAACGAGTGAGGCAAACCGGTTGACGGAATCCGGGATATCCCCGTCCCGCAGCAGCGCGATCGTTTCCCGGATATTGGACAGGAGCATCTCCTTTGCCGTTTCGTCCTTCAGCTTTTTCAGGCTGTTGCCGAGTTCTTCCTCGAGCCGGTCAGCAAGAAGGGACAGCCGGTCCTCCGTCCAGGTGAACTCGGAAGCGGGCAGGATCCGGATGTCCTCCAGCCTGCCGGTCGAGCGCTGGTCCTCCGCCGAGAACGTCCGGATGGAATCGACTTCCGAATCGAACAGTTCGATCCGGACCGGTTCATCCCGGTCGAGGCTGTAAATGTCGAGGATTCCGCCGCGCAGCGAAAACTCCCCGGGTGCAGTCACCATCGGCTGGCGGGAGTAGCCCATGGCCACGAGCCGCGCCGCCCATCCGGCAGGGTCGATTTCATCCCCTGTTTTGGCCGTCAGGATGGAGGCCGACCATTCCCCGGGTGCCGGCAGGAGCTTCCGCAGACCGGCAATCGGCGTGACGAAGACGCCCGTCTCCCCGTGGAGCAGCCTGTCGAGCGTATCAATCCGCTGGGCCCGGAGCTCCGGACTTGAAACGGACAGTTCCGCGGCCGTCAGTTCATCCGCAGGATACAGGTGGACCCGCTCTTCCCCGGCGAGCCTGGCCAGGTCCTCATAAGTCCGCTGGGCTTGAAGCATATTCGGTTCAATGATGAGCAGAGGGGCCCCCAGTTCGCGGGCGGCAAGGGCAAAAAGTGCGGGCCTTGCGCCGCCGGCAAGCCCCGTGACGAGCTGCCGGTCCCTGCCGGCCTTCAGCTGTCCGAGGAGTTCGGGGATTTCCCCGCCCTCTGCCAAAACATCGAGTATCTCTTTCATTCGTTCCATCCTTTCGAGAAAACAGAAAAAGCCTTGGACACCCTCAGGTGCCAAAGCAACGGCTCATTGCAGCCATTTCTGCAGTGCGTAGTAGTCGGGGAATTGGCCGAGCGACTCCTGGCAGTGTTCACAGATGCACCGCACCGTCACTTCGCCGTCCTCCCCTTCGGTGATGAAATCTTCCGCTTCCCCGTCCGCGAGCCGGTGCAGGGCCTGCACCTCTCCGGCTGAACCGAACGGGAGCCGGCCGACTTCCGTCTCGCAGTGCCGGCAGTGATAACGGATTGCCATCTCGGGCGGCCCCTCCTTCCTTTTCCGTCAGTATAGGCGGGAAAAGGCGGGGTTATGCTCAGCGCGCATTGAATTCATTCATGATGTCGAGGAACTCCCGCGAGAGGAACGCCTCACATGCATCCGCCGCATGACCGGCGGCTTCCTGCATGACCGGCTCTTCCTCTTTCGTGAACCGGGACAGCACATAGTCCGTGATGGCCATCGGACCATCCGGACGGCCGATGCCGACCCGGATCCGGTTGAATTCCTGCGTACCGAGATGCCGGATGATCGATTTCATGCCGTTGTGGCCGCCGCCGCTCCCTTTCTGGCGGAGCCGCAGCTTTCCGGGCGGCAGATCGAGGTCATCATAGATGACGACCAGGTCTTCCTCCGCGATATCGAAGTAGTCCATCATCGGACGGACACATTCCCCGGAAAGGTTCATGTAGGTGAGCGGCTTGACGAGCAGCGCCTTGCCTTCCGGCCGGTGTACGGTTGCAAACATGCCGTTGTATTTGGTCTGATTCAGCGGAGCGCCCCAGCGGTCTGCAAGCAGATCGACGGCATCAAAGCCGATATTGTGGCGCGTCCGTTCATATTGCCGGCCCGGATTTCCGAGCCCGACGATCATTTTCATCCTCATCTTCCTCTGTGACCATGATGCTTACCATTTTAGCATATTGAACCGGGAAGGCAGACAAAAAGGGCTGCCGGCAAAGGGCAGCCTCGTCTAATTTCCTTATTCGTCCCCGGACTCTTCTTCATTGCCGGCAGATGCCGGTTCTGCGGAGGCCTCGGCAGGCGCCTCATCGAGGGAGTCGAGCTCTTCCTGCGTGCGCGGAGCCGTGATCGTGACGAGCACCGTGTCATCCTCGTCTGCGACCTCCACTCCCCATTTCTCCTTGACGTCACCGACAGTGAGGGTCTCGCCGACCTGCAGGCCGGACACATCGACTTCAAGCGTTTCCGGCATGTCCGACGGTTTCGCTTTGACGTGCACCGTCCAGAGCGGCTGGTTGATCGTTCCGCCTTCTTTGACGCCCGGCGCGTTCTCGTCCCCGCTGAGCGTGACGGTCACTTCCGCCTCCATCTCGGTGTCCATGTTGATGGCGAGGAAATCCGCGTGGCGGATGTCGCCCTTGAGCACGTCGGCCTGATAATCGTTGAGGATTACATTGACCGGCTTCCCTTCCACCTCGAGGCGGATGACGCCGTTCCGGCCCACTTCACGGAGTGTCATCATCAGGTCACGTTCGCTGACCGCCACCGGGACATTGTCGAGCTGATATCCGTAAACGACGGCCGGTATGTACCCACCATTCCTCAATGCCGATAGATCTGACCGTTTGGAACTCTCTCTGCGTTCTGCTTTGATCGTCTGTACCATTCAAGTCACCATCCCATTTATTCTCTGACAATCTGTATACCCCAATCTGAAAGAGTTCAAACATTTCAGGAAAACTTGTGATGAACGACCGCTTTGAATAAAACCGGCGGACAGCCGAAAGGATGCGGATGGTTGGCGTTGGAGCGTGGTAATTTTTGCTGCGGGCGCTCCAAACAAAACTTAACCTGATTGATGATTGACGGAAGCGAAGGGCGGCGACTCCTGCGGGAAAGCATGAGTCTTGAGGCGCCAGCGAGCGAGGAGGATCAAACCTTGCCTGAGAAAAGCGTCCGGCCGGCTGGTCCGCAACTCGCCTCACTCAGACCCAAACTCTCCTCACTCGAGCTCCAACTCTCCTCACTCGGAACCCCTGGATGGTGTTAAAAACTTGAATGCACAAAAAAAATCCGGCCGGGGCAGTTTGGCCTGCCCGGCCGGATGGATCTTTACATGATCAGTTGAAGAGCGTGCTGACGGATTTGTTCTCGAAGACGCGGATGATGGCATCGGCGAGAAGCGGGGCGACGGACAGTTCCTTGATCTTTTGAGAATGCTTGTCATCCGACAGTTCGATCGAATTGGTGATGACGAGCTCTTTGATCTTGGAATTGTCGATGCGCTCGATGGCCGGGCCGGAAAGGACCGGATGCGTGCAGCATGCGTATACTTCCTTTGCGCCGCTTTCGACGAGGGCGTTGGCAGCGATTGTGATCGTGCCGGCCGTGTCGATGATGTCATCGATCAGGATGGCCGTCTTGCCTTCGACGTTCCCGACGATGTTCATCACTTCGGCAACATTCGGGCGCGGACGGCGCTTGTCGATGATGGCGATCGGCGCCTTCAAGCGGTCGGCCATCTTGCGGGCGCGTGTCACGCCGCCATGGTCAGGGGAGACGATGACGAGTTCTTCATTGTTGATCTCTTTGTCTTTGAAGTAATCCGACAGGATCGGCACAGCGACAAGGTGGTCGATCAGGATATCGAAGAAGCCCTGGATCTGAGGGGCGTGCAGGTCAAGCGCGATGACGCGGTTCGCACCGGCCGTCTCGAGCAGGTTTGCGACGAGCTTCGCGGTGATCGGTTCGCGGGCGCGTGCCTTCCGGTCTTGGCGTGCATAGCCGTAGTACGGCATGACGACGTTGATCGTGCGGGCTGATGCGCGCTTCACGGCATCGACCATGATGAGCAGCTCCATCAGGTTCTCGTTGACCGGTGCGGACGTGGACTGGATGATGAACACGTCGCAGCCGCGGATGCTTTCCTCGATGTTGATCTGGACTTCGCCGTCGCTGAAACGGTTGACCGAGCATTTTCCGAGCGGGCGGCCGATCTCTTCTGCCACTTCCCGCGCCAATGATTCGTTGGAGTTCAACGAAAAGATCTTCAGTTTGTCGTTCGGATAATGATTCGCCATTTGTTAGTTTGCTCCTCCTGATCGCTTCTTGTTCAGTTTTTGGACATAGCCTTCCTTATTCTCCTGCCTGGAACGGCCAATTGCAAGGGCTTCTTCCGGAACATTTTTTGTCACCGTCGATCCGGCCGCGACATAAGCGCCTTTTCCGACAGTGACCGGCGCTACGAGATTGGAGTTGCAGCCGACGAATGCATCGTCCTCGACCGTCGTGCGGTACTTGTTCACGCCGTCGTAATTGACGGTGATCGTGCCGCACCCCATGTTCACCCGTTCGCCGATGTCCGCATCGCCGATATAGCTCAGGTGGGACACCTTGCTGCCGTTGCCGAGGACCGATTTCTTCACTTCCACGAAGTTGCCGATCTTCACGCTGCTGCCGAGTTCGGTGTCCGGACGGATATGGGCGAACGGCCCGACTGCCGCATCTTCCCCGATTTTGCTTGCGATGACGACCGACTGCCGGATGACGGCGCCGTTGCCGATGACACTCTCCATGATCTGGCTGTTCGGCCCGATCGTGCAGTCTTCTCCGATGACCGTCTTTCCTTCGATCATCGTGCCGGGAAGAAGGACCGTATCCCGGCCGATCTCCGCATCCGCGCTGATGTAGGTGGTCGCCGGATCAATGATCGAAACGCCGTTCCTCATGTGGCGTTCGGCGATGCGTTGCTTCATGACCCGTTCCGCTTCCGCCAGCACGACCCGGTCGTTGACGCCGAGTGTTTCTTCGAAGTCTGCGGTCGCGTAGGCGGCGATCGTCTCGCCCTCGGTCTGGAGGATGCCGAACACATCAGGCAGATAATACTCGCCCTGGGCGTTGTCATTTTTGACTTTCCGGAGCGTCTCGAACAGCGTGCGGTTGTCGAAGCAGTATGTCCCGGTGTTGATCTCCTTGATCTGCTTTTCCGCTTCCGACGCGTCTTTCTGCTCGACGATGCGGAGCACATGGCCCGATTCGTCGCGGATGACGCGGCCGTAGCCGGTCGGGTCTTGCGCATACGCGGTCAGGATCGTTGCCTTCGCACCCGTCTCGTTGTGATGGGCGACGAGCGCCTCCATCGTTTCCGGCGTGATGAGCGGGGTGTCCCCGCATACGACGATGGTCGTGCCGTCAAGGTCGCCGATCAGCCCTTCCGCCTGCTGGACGGCATGGCCCGTGCCGAGCTGCTCCTCCTGCAGGACAAACTCACTGCGGTCCCCGATTTCTTCCTCGACAAGCTCCGCACCGAAGCCGACGACCGTGACGATCCGGTCGGCCCCGAGGCCGTTTATATGGTCAATGACGTGGCTGACCATCGGTTTTCCGCAAACCGGATGGAGCACTTTATACGTTTTGGACTTCATGCGTGTTCCTTGGCCGGCAGCCAGCACCACTGCATATGTATTTGTCATCAGGCAAGTCCCCAATCATCGTTTTCTTCTAATTAACGATAGACGAAAACATGCTTTTTTTCAACAATTTCGGGATGGAAGCTTGACAAGGACTTTTCCCTGCGATTCATTTTCAAACCTGCACGGAAACCGGATGCCGGGACTGCAGAACAGTCATCCCAGCCGAATTCATCCCTTCAAAAAAAGGGCAGGCACCCCGGAAATACGGGACTGCCTGCCCTTTTTCATTTTGGTCACTCGGCCGTCTGGCGGTATACCTCCGCGGCCATCGCCGCCACGTAGTCGCTGCCGCCGTTGTCCTCGACGCTTTCGACCATCATCGCGAGAATGAAGGACGGATGGTCGGCATTGAATGAAACGAAATAACCATTTTCCTTGCCGCTCGTCTCTCCTGCCGCCTTCAGTTCGGCCGTCCCGGTTTTACCGGCGATCGGGATGTCCGGCAGATTCGCGGACTGAGCGTAGCCATCCTTGACAACGTTCCGGAGCAACGACCGGATCGTCGACGCGGTATCGGCCGACAGGATGTTTTCCTTCCATACCTTCGGTTCCTCTTCACCGAGGAAGAGGACCGGTTCATACATCGTCCCGTTCGTCAGGAACGGTTCGTACATGGTCGCCAGATGGAGAATGTTGACGAGCATCTGCCCCTGTCCGAATGAACTGTCCGCCAGCTGCCCCTCCGATCCGATCTTCCCGTCATTGGAGATCTGGGAAGGCGTCAGATCCATCGCATCGAGCGGGATCTCTTCGCCGAAGGCATACTTCTTAAGGCCCTCTGCAAATGTCTCCCGGCCCATCGCAAGCGCCTGCTGCGCAAAGTAGATGTTGTCCGAATAAATGAGTGCCTTGTTCAGATCGATCGGATTCGGGGCATCCTCGTGCAGGCGGGACACCCGGTAGGCTCCCCACGACGAATCTTTCTGCCACGTCTTGCCGTTGATCGTCAGTCCCTTCGCCGGGTCGAGCGTGCCCGCTTCGATTCCGATCGCTGCCGTGATCGGCTTGAGGGAGGAACCGGGCGCATAGCTTTGGGCGAACCGGTTGAACATCGGGTTCTTCTCGTCTTCCTCCAGCTCTTTATAGCGATCGCCGCTCATGCCCGTGATGAATTCATTCGGATTGTACGCCGGGGAGGAGACGAGCGCCAGGACCTCACCCGTTGAAGGGTCGACCGAAGCGGCCGTTCCGGGTTCGCCCTTCATTGAATCGTAGGCCGCCTTCTGCATGACGGCATCAATCGTCAGCCGGACCGTTTCGCCGTCCTGCGCCTGTTTCTCGGCAACCGTGACGGGATCCGCGCCCTCTGCCGACTTTTTGATGAAGATCTTCATCCCGTCCTCGCCGCGAAGCCGGTCTTCAAGAAGGCTTTCCAGCCCCCGGCGCCCGATCTGGTCGGTTTGGGTATACCCCTTGTCCTTCAGCTTTTCCAGCTGTTCGGCTGAAATGGAGCCGATATAACCGGTAAGATGGGCCGTCGCCGGTCCGTACGGATATACGCGCATTTCGGTTTCCTGGGCACCGACACCCGGTATGGCCACCAGTTTTCCGATCCGTTCCTCATCGTCCTTGGAGGCCTTTCCGATCGGGACGAACAGGTCCGGTTTCACCCATGCCTGATCCAGCTTCGAGTCAATCGCCTCGACCGTCGTGCCGAGGAGGGAGGCGATCTCGGGCTTTTTGGATTCGTCGGTCAGTTTTTCCGGGACGATGCCGATCGTGTAACCGGTCCCGTTTTGGGCGATCGGCACGCCATTGCGGTCCGTGATCTCCCCACGCTTCGCCTTTGTCCGGCTGACTCCGATTTCGTCGCCCTGCTCAAGGTCCGGCAGGATGTACGACGGGTCCCACTCGACGAACCAGTTCTTCTCTTTTTCCTGTTCTTCGTAGAGAAGCGCCACCTTCTCTTCAAACTCCACCGGACCGGCAGCGGTATCCATGCTGACCTGGATGGTGAAGTCGGCCGGCTCATCCTGGTCCCATTTGGTCCCTTTCTCCGGCTTCGTATAGGTCACCTTGAGATTTTCAACCCCCATGTCCTTCTGCAGCTGCTCCTGGCGGTCCGCAAAGTCTTCTTTGGAATAGGCGGTTTTCGTTCCCTCCGTCAAATACTCCTGATACATTTCGGTGAATTCGGATTTATTCCAATGTCCTACATATGCTTCAAGCCGTTCTTCGGGCGTCTCCTTGTTTCCGCATGCCGACAGTACCGCCAGCAACAAAAGAAACAGGATTCCCGGCAAGATTTTTTTCATTTCTTCTGATCCCCCTACTCTCTTTTTCCATCTTATCAAGAAACGATTCAAGGAAAAAGAATAACCGCCCCCGAGCGGGACGGCCTGCTGCGGGATCAGGCTCCCGCCTCCTCAAGTTTCGGTTCTTCTTTCGTAAGATGATAGGCCCCGAGAACGGCATCCTGAATCTTTTGGCGGGCGCCCGAATTGATCGGATGGGCGATGTCGCGGAACTCGCCGTCAGGCGTCCGCTTGCTCGGCATGGCCACGAACAGGCCGTCATTGCCGTCGATGACCCGGATGTCATGAACGACGAACTCATCATCGATCGTGATGGAAGCAATGGCGCGCATACGGCCATCAGTCTCAACTCTACGAAGTCTTACGTCAGTTACTTCCATAATTTCACCACCTTCCGCTCGCTGTCGGCAATAAATATATACATTCAATATAAAGGGAAATTCTCCTTCTTACAATACAAAATTTTTAAACTATTCATTTTTGCGCTTAAAAATGCTGAGGACAACACAAAAAGCAGCAATTCTCCGGAATCCGGAAAACTGCTGCCGTCTTTGGTTGATTCTCTGTCAGTCCCTGGCAAGTGCGATGGCTTCGATTTCAACCTTTACATCTTTTGGAAGGCGGGCCGCTTCAACGCAAGAACGGGCCGGTTTGTGGTCGCCGAAGTAAGAAGCATAGATGTCATTGATCGCGCCGAAATTGTTCATGTCCGAGATGAAGACGGTCGCCTTCACCACATGGTCCAGGGAAGATCCGCCCGCCTCAAGCACGGCGGAAAGATTCCGGAATACCTGGTGGGTCTGTTCCTCGACCGTGCCGTCGACCAGATCACCTTCCGGCGTTAGCGGAATCTGGCCGGATGTGTAAACGAGGCCGCCCGTCACGATTCCCTGAGAATACGGTCCAATGGCTGCAGGTGCTTTGTCGGTGGAAATGATTTTCATTGTGGGTTACCGCCCTTCGTGAAATAGTTTCCTTCGATCAGTTCAATCGTCCGTTCTTTCTCATTCACTTTGCGCAGTCTGGCGAGGGACAGATAGTCTTCGACCAGACGCTCCTCCTGGACGTCCTCGGATTCGACGAGCACGGCGACACCTGCCGGCTCACAGCCGAATTCCTGCAGAAGGTTCTTCATGCCGTTCATCGTCCCTCCGACTTTCATGAAGTCGTCGGTGAGCAGGACATGCTGGCCGCTTTTCATGCTGCGCTTCGGAAGCACCATTGTCTGGATGCGCCGGTTGGAGCCGGACACATAGTTGATGCTCACGGTCGGCCCGTCGGTCACCTTGCTGTCTCGCCGGACAACGATGACCGGGACATTCAGATGGCGCGCGATGGCATGCGCGATCGAGATTCCCTTCGTCGCCACCGTCATGATGGCATCGACGCGCCGGTCGGCGAACCAGGAAGCGAACAGCTTGCCGATCCTGTCGAGCAGGTGCGGATCCCCGAGCAGATCGGTCATGTACAGGTAACCGCCCGGCAGCAGCCTGTCCGGGTCTTCGAGGGAGTGGATGAGGCCGCCGATGATGTCGCGTGCTTCCCGCTCCCCTACAACCGGTATGTATTTGACGCCGCCCGCCGCTCCGGGAACCGTGATAAGCCGGCCGGTGCCCCGCTCTTCAAATGTCTCCTTCACGATGGCCAGGTCCTCGCTGATCGAGGACTTGGCCGCATCATACAACGATGAGAAGTATGTGAGAGGAATGAGGGTATGCGGGTTTGCCAACAGATGCTGCGTCATGTCGACGAGTCGTTCACTGCGCTTCCATTTCAAGATGTCCACCTCTGGTATCGTCAATCCGGGCTACCGACTGCAGTTGCAGCCCGGGCCTCACGAAACACGAATGATTTATCTGTAGATTAACACAAATGTCCGTCTTTAAGCAAGCGGGATCTCCCCGAGCATCCGGACCGCATGGACTTCGGGGCAGAACCCGCGGAGTCCGTTGACAATCCGGGCGACGCGCGCTTCGGACGAGACGAGGCCGTACACAGTCGGGCCGCTGCCGCTCATGAGGACCGCATCCGCCCCGAACCGCTTCATCCCGTCCTTAAGCATGGCCACTTCCGGATGCATCCCCATCGTTGCCGGCTCCAGGACATTGCCGACCGACCTGCACATCGCCTCGTAGTCACCCGCCTTGAGCGCCGCTTCCATCGCAGCCGTTGCCGGATGTTCCATCGTTTTGAGATTCAGTCTGCCGTAGGCATCCGCCGTCGAAACGCCGATTGCCGGCTTCGCAAGGATCACCCAGCAGTTCGGCGGGGCGGGCAGATGGCGGAGCTTCTCTCCTCTTCCGGTCGCGATCGACGTCCCGCCAAACACACAGAACGGGATATCCGATCCGATCTCCGCCCCGATTTCGGCCAGTTCATCGAGCGACAGCCCGAGGTTCCATAGCCGGTTCAGCCCCCGCAGCGCCGCGGCTGCATCACTGCTGCCGCCCGCCAGGCCCGCGGCCACCGGAATCCGCTTATCAAGCGTAAACATCACGCCGCTCCTGATACCGGCCTTCTTCCGCAGTAGATCTGCAGCCTGCCAGACCAGATTGCGCCGGTCATCCGGCACATAGCGGTCCGAGGACAGAATGTGGATCTTCCCGTCTTCTGAAGGGCGGATCGACAACCGGTCGGCCAGATCCACCGTCGTCATGATCATCTCGACTTCATGGTAGCCATCCGGCCGTTTCCCAAGTACGTCAAGGGTCAGGTTGATTTTCGCCGGTGCTTTTTCGTGGAGCATGGATGGCACCCCCATCTAAATTCAGTGCCCCTATTTTACCACATGCCCATCAGGTTGTAGGAACCAAACGAAAAAACCGGGAAACCAGCGGGGAAGTCCGGGGATGGACCGGGAAAGACTACGATCAGGCATGCAAAAAGCAGGCGGATGGGATCCGCCTGCTCCGGTGTCAGCCGTTTTTGGATTTCGGGTCTTTTGAGTCCGGTTTATTTCGGGCCGTTTTGGCCGTTGACGCCCCGTTCTGCCATCTCGATTGCGCGTTTCACCATGTTACCGGCGTCTCGAGCTTTGATGCCACCCCAACCTTCCTGCTGCACAACATCGTAAAACCCAAGTTCCTTGGCGATCTCTTCCTTCAGACGCTGGGACATTACTCCGCCGTTTCTAGCCATTCGGTTTCCTCCTCGTTCGGCTGACAGGCGTAGTATGGCCGGAAACAAGAAAAACACCCGGGGAATACCTTCCAAACGGAAGTCCCGGATGTCTATCCAAAATAATAAAGGCTGATTACTTAACGACAAAATCCATTTTCTCTGAACCGTTAAAAAAGGTCAATTCAACGGCTTCCGTCAGAACGTCGGTATAGCTATACGATACCCGTTCAAACGCATGTTCATCTTGGTCGAGCTCAATGACAAAGACGGCATGATACGTTTCCCGAAGGACACCGGCTCTTTCAATCGTCTTCTTGCGGCCGCCGTTTGCCTTCAAATGCAGACGTTGCCCCAAGTGTGAATCCAGCGACTTCTTGATATCAGCTAATGTTTTTGGCATATCGCTTACACCTCACTATGTATAAGCATAACATGCCAATAAATTTCTGTCAATTAAAATTTATAATTTTATCAGTGAGCAATCTGGATGTCAACGTTTTTCGTGAAGTTTGCTTTAAATTTAAAACGTCTGATAAAAAGCTGTAACAATTTATAATCAAAATCAGCCGAATGCAGGATGAAGCGCGTCCGCGAGACGGCCGAATTCTTCGATCGTCAACGTTTCACCGCGACGCGAAGGTTCGATCCCCGCCTCTCCAAGAGCCGCCAGGATTTCCTCCTTCCGCGCTTTGCCGTCCGGCAAGGAAGCCTGCAGGTTATTGAGGATCGTTTTGCGCCGCTGGACGAACGAGCCCTTCGTCACCTTGAACAGGAATTCCTCGTCCTTCACCTGGACGGGCGGCTCTTTCCTCATCTTCAGACGGACAACGGCCGAGGCTACATTCGGTTGGGGCATGAAGACCGTCTTCGGCACGGTCATCACCGTCTCCGCAACCGTATAGTACTGGATGGCAATGGACAGCGAGCCGTACTCCTTCGTGGATGGCCGGGCGCTGATCCGGTCGGCGACCTCCTTCTGCATCATCACGGTCATCGAATCGATCGGCAGCCGGGCTTCGAGCAGCTTCATAAGGATCGGTGTCGTGACGTAGTAAGGCAGGTTCGCCACGACGGCGACCCGCTCCATCCCCTCAAATTCGCGCCTGATCACTTCCCCGACGTCCGCTTCCAGGACATCCGAGTGGATGACCGTCACGTTGCTGTACGGAGAAAGGGTGTCTTCGAGCACCGGGAGGAGCCGCTGATCGATCTCAAACGCGACGACCTTGCCTGCCTTGCGCGCAAGATGTTCGGTGAGCGCACCGATCCCCGGACCGATTTCAATCGCCCCCGATGACTGGTCGAGCTCGGCAAAGCCCGTGATCTTCTCCAGGATATTCGGATCGATCAGGAAGTTCTGGCCGAGGCTCTTTTTGAATGAAAAGCCGTATTTGTCCAGGATCTCCTTGGTTCTGACCGGTGTCGCAATGTCTTTATGCATGATTTTCCCCTTCCTCATCAATGGCGGCGACCGCAGCCATGAATTCATCCCGACCGATCCGGAACATCGCCAGCCGCTTCACGAGGCTTCTGCCGTTCGTCTGGCCGATCTTCAGGATTTCACCGAGCCGGTTCCGGCGTTTCCGGGCATCGGGATGACCCACGAGCCGAAGCCGGACAAGTTCTGCATCCGTCACCGGCGCTTCCTGGCGTTCACCGGCGGGCGTGCGGACAGCAGCCAGCGCAGCGCGGATGTCTTCATCTGTGGCATGTTCAATGCCGACTTTCTTTCCGTTCGCCGAAATGGACTGTGCTTTCGGCAGGAAGGCATGTTTGACGCCCGGCACATGCTCCTCAATGATCGCACGGATCCGGCGGCCCGGGTAATCCGGGTCCGTAAAGACGATCACCCCACGCTTTTCCTGGGCATGACGGATTTTCATCAGGGTTTCGGGTGAGACGGCCGAGCCGTTCGTCTCGATGGTATCCGCACCGGCAGCCCGGCGGACCGCAATCGTGTCGGACTTTCCTTCCACAATAATTATTTCTTCGATTTGCACGTCAGATCCCATTCTTTCGTCCGTTTTCACCAATTTTACAAGGGGCGGGCCGCGATGTACAGGATAGCGGATACGACTGCGGCCAATTCGGGCGGTTTTTGGAGAATGCTGTCGAAATTTGCGTTGTGCTGTTGATTCTCTTTGATGGCGCGCAGACGCTTCCACAACAACAGATGTCCTTATTTCATAACGGGCCTTCTTATTTCATTAAGGAGGTCCATCATCGGCGTGCCTTAGTGCATAATGGCCCTTCCTTAAATCACAACCGCACTCCTTATTTCAGACGGCACCCTTGCTCTTCAGCAGACGCCCTTATTCTGCAATGGCGTCGCATAAAGGACTTGTCGCACGGCTCATGAAAAAGCCCGCAGAGCATGTCTGCGGGCTTGGGGTCCGTCAATTGAGGACCTTGATCTTCACTTTTTTACGGCCGAAATTCATGGCCTCGCTCTGAGAAGAGACGAACACATCGATCTTATGGCCTTTGATGGCGCCGCCTGTGTCTCCTGCAACGGCATAGCCGTAGCCTTCCACCCAGACTTTGGAGCCGAGCGGAATGATGCTTGGATCCACGGCGATCACTTTTGCATTCGGATTGGCCTTCAGGTTGATGCCGGTGGACGTGATTCCGGAGCAACCGTTGCAAGATGCCGTGTAAGCTGTGGCCGAAACATAGAATTCTTTGCCGCCGGACGGTGCATCACCCGCGGACTTGCTGCTGGACGCCTGCACAACCTTGCCTGCAGGCTTTTTGGCAGCCGGTGCGGCGGCAGCAGTTGAAGGGGCAGCTTTCGGTGCAGCGGCAACCGCTGTGCGCGTGCCGACTGCGACGACTTTATTGACCGGCTTTTCTTTGACGTTCTCTGCTGTCATGTTGCGGGCAATTTCCTTGCCGTCTTCCTTGACGATTTCGTACGTGCGTTCCACTTTTCCTTCTTTTCCGTTCTTGACGACCTTCTCGCTGCCCTTCAGGAGGGATGCGTCTTTTTTCGTCTCAACGGAGAAGTTCATCGATTCTTCCACTACATCGGTGACCTTTTCCACCCGGACGACCTTCACCGCAGAACCCGGCTTGACCGTTTCGTCCAGCTTTTGTTCCACTCGGTCAAGTTTTCCGAGTTCAATGCCCTGATTCTTTAAAAAGTCAGCGACCGTAGTCGAAGTGGTCCAGACCTTGCTTTGCTGTCCCCCGTCGATCATGGCAACTTCATACGCTTTCTCAATGTTGACGGTGTCCAGGCTGCCGAGTTCGCTGCCCAGCCCCGGCTCGACCGCGTCGTGCTCGGTCAATTCAATGCCGGCTTGTTTCAGCAGACCGTCTATATTTTTTTCCGTCGTCCAGACTTTCTGGCTTTCCTGGTCGACATTTATCGTCACTTGGCGGGCTTTCGTCCATTCGATCGATGTTCCATCCTCCAGCGCCTCATCTTTGGCGGGGGACAGATCATCATGTTCTCCCACGGCAATGTTCTGTTCGGACAACAGTTCTCCGACCGTCTTTGCATGTGTGCGGAATTCCTGGTTGTCTCCGTCAGCCGAAAGTGAGACGTTCTTCTTTGTCCCCTCGTATACGGCATAGCCGATGACTCCGGCAAACAGGACCACTGTCAGGATCGCCATGATGGCTTTCTTGCCATTCATGTTTTTCTTTGAAACTTTTAACAAAAAAACTCCTCCTTGTCACCCGAGTGATTATATCGGTCCCATTTTTGGAAAGTCAACCCTCGCGACTTACGGGAACCGTTGGACTCCGGGTGAAGTCTGGAAATGAACCGACTCAACTATTCACCCAATCTATATATCCGTTTCGCATTTTCCGTTGTTGCGCGGGCCACTTCCTCCACGGGAATCTCTTTCAGGCGGGCGATTTCCTCTGCCACAAGCGGCACATAGGAAGGCTCGTTCCGCTTGCCGCGGTTTGGATGCGGTGCGAGGTAGGGGGCGTCCGTCTCCACAAGCAGATGCTCGATGTCGATTTCCTTCGCCACTTCCTTCGGCATGCGGGCGTTCTTGAATGTTACCGGACCCCCGAGCGAAATCAGGAAGTTCATGTTGATGCATTCCCTTGCCGTTTCGACGCTTCCGCTGAAGCAATGCATGATGCCGCCGGTTTCGGCCGCCCCTTCTTCGCGGAGGATCTGCACGACATCCGCCGTGGCATCCCGGTTATGGATGATCACGGGCAGTCCAAGGCGCTTTGCCATGGCAATCTGTTTTTTGAACAATTCCTTCTGCACGTCTTTCGGTGACTTGTCCCAATGATAATCAAGGCCTGTTTCTCCGATGCCGACCACTTTCGGGTGTTCCGCGGCCAGCTGCTCGATCCACTGCAGATCTTCTTCCGTGCAGTCGATCGCGTCGACCGGATGCCATCCGATCACCAGGTAGATGAACGGATATCGATCCGCCAGCTCCAGTGCCCGTTCGATCGTAGGCCGGTCAAAACCGACCACCACCATTTTGCCGACGCCCGCATCGAGCGCCCGCTGGATCACTTCATCGAGATCCTCCTCGTATTGGTTGTCATTCAGATGGACGTGAGTATCAATCAACATTGTCTGCCACTCTCCTTAGCATTGTTACAAGTCTATACATAAAAAGAATTTCATATTTCACAGCCATATTACAGTTAGATTACATATCTGATTTCCTTCAGTAACATAAAGTGCTTTTGGAGCATAGCCATTTGTATCTCAAGAACCTGAAATTGTCAAAAGGTTTGATTCACACAATCTGGAAAACAGAAAAAACCGGGACCAATTTCCCGGTTTTTCTCTGATATTGATTCAACTTTTCATTTAAATTGTTATTTTACCTTCGCTCCGTTTGCCAATCCGGAATCGACGGATGCGAGCTTGAGGACACCGTCTTTCTCCCCGGCAAGGATCATGCCCTGGGAAAGTTCACCGCGCAGTTTCACGGGTTTGAGGTTCGCCACGACGATGACCTTTTCACCGACGAGTGCTTCCGGCTCATAGAACTTGGCAATGCCCGACACGACCTGTCGCGTTTCATAGCCGAGATCCAGCTGAAGCTTGAGAAGTTTGTCGGCCTTCGGCAGCTTTTCGCATGCCGTCACGGTCGCCACACGGAGATCGACTTTCATGAAGTCATCGATCGTGATTTCCGGCTCGTCCGGCTTTTCCTCTTCCGCTGCCGCTTCTTCCTCCTGCGGGTCTCCGGTTTTTACGCTCTTCTGCATTTCACCGCGAATATAGGCGATTTCCACTTCCGGGTCGAGGCGCGGGAACACCGGGATGCCTTTCTCTGCCACTTTCACACCTTCCGGCACCGCCTCTTCGCTGAGCAGCGTTTCCCAGCCGAGGGCGGATTCTCCGAGACCCAGTTGGCGGATGATCTCTTTCGGCGCCTTCGTCATGAACGGCTGGAGCAGCACCGCGGCTTCATGGAGGCTGAGGACAAGATGACGCATGACGGAATCAAGATCGCCTTTTTTCGTCTCGTCTTTTGCCAGCTTCCACGGCTCTGTCTCGTCGATGTACTTGTTCGTCCGGGAGATGAGCGCCCAGATATCCGAGAGGACGACGCTGAACTGCATGTTGTCCATGTTCTGCTCGTATTTCCGCACTGTCTCTTCCATGACTTCCCGCAGCTTCGCGTCAAATTCCGTAGAGCCCGCCGGATTCACCGGGACGAGGCCGCCGCAGTATTTGTTGACCATCGACACGGTCCGGTTGAGGAGGTTGCCGAGGTCGTTCGCAAGGTCATAGTTGAGCCGTTCGACGAACGCCTCCGGCGAGAAGACGCCGTCGGACCCGAACGGAAGCTCGCGGAGAAGGAAGTACCGGGTCGCGTCCAGGCCAAAACGCTCGACCAGCATCTCCGGATAGACGACATTGCCCTTGGATTTCGACATCTTTCCGTCCTTCATCATGATAAAGCCGTGTGCAAATACCTTTTTCGGCAGCGGCAGGTCAAGGGCCATCAGGAAGATCGGCCAGTAAATCGTGTGGAAGCGGACGATATCCTTTCCGACTACGTGGACATCTGCCGGCCAGTACCGGTCGAACAGGGTTTCATCTTCCGTGCCGTAGCCGAGCGACGTGATATAGTTCGACAGGGCGTCCACCCATACGTAAATGACGTGCTTCGGATCTCCCGGCACACGGATGCCCCAGTCGAACGAAGTCCGGGAAACCGACAAGTCTTCAAGCCCCGGCTTGATGAAGTTGTTGATCATTTCGTTTTTGCGGGATTCCGGCTGGATGAAGCCGGGATTCTCCTCATAGTACTTCAAGAGTCGATCTGCATATTTCTTCATGTTGAAGAAGTAGGACTCTTCCTTCACCTTTTCGACGGGGCGCCCGCAGTCCGGGCAATTTCCGTCCACGAGCTGGGATTCGGTGAAATATGATTCGCACGGCGTGCAGTACCAGCCTTCGTATTCGCCTTTGTAGATGTCCCCGTTGTCGAGGAACTTCTGGAAAATCTTCTCGACCCCCTCCTGGTGGCGGGGTTCCGTCGTCCGGATGAAATCATCGTAGGAGATGTCCATGAGGTCCCAGAGTTTCTTTGCGCCGTCCGCGATGCCGTCGACATATGCCTGCGGATCCATGCCTGCCTCTTCTGCCTTCCGCTGGATCTTCTGGCCATGTTCGTCCATTCCGGTCAGGAAACGGACATCATATCCCTTGAGTCGTTTGTATCGGGCCATTGTATCTGATGCCACTGTCGTGTAGGCGGTTCCGATGTGAAATTTGCCGCTTGGATAATAGATCGGCGTTGTGATGTAGAACGTGTTCTGTGAACTCATGGCAAAGCCTCCAATTTTGAATAAGCGTTTCCTTTCATTTTAGCCGATGGGCGCCGGCTCTTCAATGTCCGAAGATCAGTCGGGTATTTCCATCTGTTACTATTTACCCATTAACACTTTTTTGATCTTCATTATCGAGATCCCGCATGAGGCCGGTGTTATTTAACACAAATCTACTTTATCGAAAATTAATTGATTGTTTCTGTAAAACTTTCATCAAAACAAATTGACGCTAATGGGAGTTGTTGGTATGATGGACACATGGCATACTCCATGTCGAATTTTGACGAAAACAAGTGGAGATGAAAGGGGCAGTAATAGATGAAATCGACTGGTATCGTAAGAAAAGTGGACGAACTTGGCCGGGTAGTCATTCCAATCGAGCTCCGTCGCACATTGGGCATCAAAGAAAAAGACGCGCTTGAAATTTATGTGGACGACGAGAAGATCATCCTCAAAAAATACATGCCGAACATGACTTGCGCCATCACGGGAGACGTGTCCGACGACAACCTCCGCCTGATCGACGGCAAGCTGATCCTCAGCCAGGAAGGCGCTGAGCAGCTCGTCAAAGAGATCCAGGAGCGCATTGGCAGCAAACAGCACGCCTGATCAATGACTTTACGCTAAAACCGGAACGGCCCATGCCGTTCCGGTTTTTCATTCTTCCAGATGGTAGGCACGGTATACGTCCCGCTTGGCTTCGCCGCGCGCCTTCGCGGCTGCCTTGACCGCTTCCTTTGGCGGCAGCCCCTCACGGTCCATGAGCCCCTCCACATGTTCCTTTGCAGAGAGCCCGCTCCACCACTCATCCTCAGGTTCCGGCTGTTCCTCGTCCGTCCCTTCGACGACGAGACAGAACTCCCCCTTCAGTTCGGTCCCGGCTGCCCAGGCTGCGGCTTCTCCGACCGTCCCCCTCAGGATCTCCTCAAATTTCTTTGTCAGTTCCCGGACGATGGCAATGCGGCGGCCGGGCCCGAATGTCTCTTCCATATCTCGGAGCGATTCCTTCAGTCTGTGGGGGGATTCATAGAAGATAATCGTTTCCCGTCTCCCCGCGAGCCCGGTGAACAGCGCCTTCCTGTCCGCCTTTTTCCTCGCCGGGAAACCATGGAACAGGAACGGCTGTGACGGAAGGCCGGAGGCGATCAATGCCGACAGGGCTGCATTGGCACCCGGCACCGGGACGACCGCATACCCTTCCTCGATCGCCCTTGCGGCAATATCCGCGCCCGGGTCGGAGATGCACGGCATGCCGGCATCGCTGACGAGCGCCACATCCCCTCCCTCCTCCAGGATACCGAGGATCCGGTCGCCGCCCGCCGACAGATTGTGCTCATGATAGCTGATGAGCGGGGTGGATATGCTGAAATGGGTGCACAGTTTTTTCGTGTTCCGGGTATCTTCTGCCGCGATCACCGCACTTTCCTGCATCACCCGGATCGCACGATAGGTCATGTCCTCGAGATTGCCGATCGGGGTGGCGACGAGATACAGCTTTCCTCCCGGGTCCTGCACGCTTCGCTGCGATTTCATCGGTCGCATCCTCCCTTTTGGTCCATATAGGCCGTCTTCTGTTCCCGCCTGAGCTGCTTGAATGCATACTCGGCCTGCATTGCCTCACGCTTTGTCCCGAACGTCTCGTGGAAAATGCACCGGACCGGCCGCCGCGAGCGGGTATATTTGGCCCCACGTCCGTCGTTGTGCGCCTTCACGCGATGTTCGAGCCGGTTCGTGTAGCCCGCGTAATACGATCCGTCTGCACATTCAAGCACATAGAGAACATGCGCTTCCTCAGACGTCCGGTCCATACAGCATCTCCTTCACTTCCGCCGTATACTCGCCGTTTTCCCCGTACACATACAGGGGCGGCAGGATCTTCAGATCCGGCTTGCCGTCTTTCGTACCTTCAATGAGGAGGGTGTTCGCCTCCCGGCCCGCTTTCGGGTAGACGAAGCGGATCCTCTTCGGTTCCAGCCGGTTGTTGCGCATCGCCGTCACGATATCGAGCAGACGCCCGGGCCGGTGGACAAATGCGGCCTTTCCGCCCTGCTTGAGGAGCGAGCTCGCATTGGCGACCGCCTCGTCGAGCGTCAGGGTCAGCTCATGGCGGGCGATTGCGACTTCTTCGAGCATATTCCGGTCGCTGAGCTCATGGGCCGGAAAGTACGGCGGATTGCACGTGACCGTGTCGTGCTTTTCATGACCCAGCCGGTCGGCGATCCCCTTCACGTCATCCTGGATGATCCGGATCCTGCCGTCAAGGCCGTTCAGCCGGACACTCCGCTCCGCCATCGAGGCAAGCCGCGGCTGCAGTTCCACCGCGGTGATGTCCGCTTTTGTCCGCGCGCTCAGAAAAAGCGGAATGGCCCCGTTCCCTGCACACAGGTCGACGACACTCCCTTTCCGGATCGGGACGTAAGCGAATTTTGCAAGGAGCACCGCATCCAGGGAAAACGAGAAGACCTCCGGGCTCTGGATGATCTTCAGCCCTTCCGCGAGCAGATCATCGAGGCGCTCGTTTTCTTCAAGTTGTCCGTCCATAGGCTTCTTCCTTTCCATAAGAAAAGACCGCAACCCGCAGCACGCGCGGGGCCGGTCCCTTATCCATTCTGTTTATTCAGGAATGACAGGCAGAACAGGCAGTCCTCACCTTTCCGCGAACTTCCGAAATGGACGTTGCACACGTGAAATCCTTCATTGTAAAGGCGTGCCAGGTTGTCGTGGCCTTCGCCGATTTCAGTTCCCGCCGCCATCTTGCGCTTGCCCGGCTTCTGGGCCCGTTTCACATTTTGTGCTTCCACTTCCTCAAGTCGCTGGCGGAGATGGTGATTCTCGATCTGGAGGGAATGGTTTTCTTCCATCACCTGTGCGACCGATTCCTTCAGTTCCGCAAACTGGCGGTTCGCCGATTCGAGCTGCTGGCCAAATTCCATGACCTTATCCAAGAAGTTCCGGTCCTTCATTGTCTACACCTCATCGCCTAGCCTTTATACCGACTGCATGATTTCATCAAGCGTATAATCGATCACTTTCTGTCCCGACAGCTCCACTTGCAGAATCCGTTCGAGCAGATTGAGACCGACCACCTTTCCGGTGCCTTCCGGCGTCGTGATCCGGCTGCCGATATCCGGCATGAGCCGCTTCGCCTCTTCATATTCATCGTTTTCGTACTTCAGGCAGCACATGAGCCGCCCGCAGAGACCCGAAATCTTGGAGGGATTGAGCGACAGGTTCTGATCTTTTGCCATCTTGATCGAAACCGGCTCGAAGTCACCGAGGAAAGTCGAGCAGCAGAGCATCCGGCCGCACGGACCGATGCCCCCGAGCATTTTTGCCTCATCCCGGACTCCGATCTGCCTGAGCTCGATGCGCGTGCGGAACACCGAGGCCAAATCCTTCACGAGGTTACGGAAGTCGACCCGGCCGTCGGCTGTGAAATAAAAGATGATCTTGTTCCGGTCGAATGTGTATTCGACATCGACCAGCTTCATGCTGAGACCGTGTTCTTCGATCTTCTTCTCCGCAATGCCGAATGTCCGGACCGCCTCTTCCTCGTTGTCCGAGACCGTCTCGCTGTCCTCTGCCGTGGCCGGGCGGACAACCTGGCGGAGCGGAAGGACGACGTCGTCGCCGCTCATCTGCCTCGGCGGGATCGCGACTTTTCCGTATTCGATGCCCCTAGCCGTTTCGACGATGACGTAGTCATCCTTCTGCAAGGCATATTCACCCGGGTCGAAATAATATATTTTACCCGCTTTTTTAAAGCGGACGCCAATCACATTATAGAGCATGTTTTACCTCCTGCATGTTGAGCACCAGCTGTTCCATGAGAAGCGTGCGGTTCATATTGCTGTGGAGGTTCCGTTTTGCGCCGAGAATGGCTCCGAGGACGGAGGAAAGCCTGCCATACGTCATTCGGAGAGCCAGCTGCTGCCACAGTTCCTGCTGGTCCGGATAAGCCAGTGCATTTCCGAGGCCCGCCTTGACTGCCGCAATATCCCGATAGGCAAACAGGAGCAGGTCAAGCCCGAGTTCGGCCTCTTCCTTTTCCTTGAACACCGGCCCCCAATCCGTCTGGACAAAGAGCAGCGCTTCCTGGATATTTTTTTCCGATGCTTCCACCAATTTTAACACCGTTTTCCTGGCCTGTCCAAACTGCTCGCCGCCCGCAAGCTCCAGTGCCTCTTCGGGGCCGGCCGTCACCATTGTGGCCGTGGAGGCCATCGAGCGGGTGAGCCCGTGTTTTGCGACCAGTTCTTCGATGATCTGCTCGCGGGGCGGAGGCTGCAGAAGAACATCCAGGCAACGCGAACGGATGGTTGGCAGGATGGCCGATCCGGTATCCGTCAAAAGCAGCGCAGTCACCTCTCCCTCCGGTTCTTCAAGGAACTTCAGGAGGGTATTGGCCGCGGCCGTATTCATGCGTTCCGCCTCATGGATGATATAGATTTGCCGGCCATCTTCGAGTCCGGTCTTGTTCAATTGATAGATCAGGCCCGCAATCTGCCCTTTCTTGATGTCCTGGCCGTCCGGATGGATATTCGACACGTTCGGATGATTGCCCTCCCGGATCCTCCGGCAGTTGCGGCATTGCCCGCACGGGACAGCCTCTTCGGGGTGATGGCAGAGAAGCAGCTGGGTGAAGAACCCGGCGATCGCTTCCTTGCCGGATCCCTTGATCCCTTCAATCAGGTAGGCATGGGCAACCCGGTTTGAAGCAAAGGCAGCCCGGAAGCCGTCGACGGCGATTTTCTGTGTTTCCATGACCGGATAGCCCATGTTCATCCCGATGCCCCCTCTCTTTTAAAAATCCCGTGTCCGGCAATGACTCCGGGCACGGGGCGTCTGTTGCTAATCATCAGAAGTGGTGGAACTGCTCAATCGGAAGGACGAATACGGTTGCCCCGCCCACTTCCACTTCGACCGGGTACGGAATGTACGAATCGGCATTCCCGCCCATCGGAGACACCGGCGCGACCATTTGGTCACGGGACCGGCAATTTTCACGGATCAGACCGAGCAGTTTCGGAACGAGCGGGTCATCTGTCCCGATCAGGAACGTCGTATTCCCCGAACGGAGGAACCCCCCCGTACTCGCCAGCTTCGTTGCACGGAAATCGTTTTTCGTCAATGCGGCGGATAAACGGTTGCTGTCCTGGTCCTGCACGACCGCTACGACCAATTTCATTGGGATCAACTCCTCGCCTGCTTTTATAATAGTATATCACAAACACCCATCAGGGCAGACGGCTTTTTAACGCAGTCCATGCCTTTTCAGCCGTCTCTTCCAATGTTCCCGAAGCATCGATCCTAATAACCCGATCAGGCTCATTTTCTGCAATGGCGGCATATTCCTTTTGGACAGTCCGGTGAAACGCCAGGCTTTCTGCGTCCAGACGGTTCACTTCCCGGCCCTTATCCCGGTTCCGTTCGATCCTGGCCAGGCCTTCCTCTGCCGGAAGGTCCAGCAGCAGGGTCAGTTCGGGCATCACATTGCCGATGGCGAACCGGTTGATCTCACGGACATCCTCCGTGCCAATTCCCCGTCCCGCCCCCTGATAGGCAATCGAGCTGTCGATGAAGCGGTCGCACAGGACCACTCTTCCTTCCTGCAGAGCCGGCTCGATCACCTGGACGAGGTGCTGCCGGCGTGCCGCGGCATAAAGAAGCGCCTCTGTCCGGGCGTCCATTTCTGTGTTCGAAGGATCCAGGATGATCTCCCTGATCATCTCGGAGATGCGGATGCCGCCCGGCTCCCGTGTGGCAGTATATCGGATCCCTTTCTCCTTCAGACGTGACTCGAGCCTGGACATGACGGATGTTTTTCCTGCACCGTCCGGCCCCTCCAGAGTGACGAACAATCCACTTTTCTTCATATAATATATGCCTCCGATGACTGTAATAGGACGGGGATGAGCCCCTCTTTCAGCCGGTGCCGCCCCTGGAACGGGACGCCGGCTCCGAGCAGGATGCCGATCCGGCTGACCGTTTCTCCCGTGATGCGCTCCCCAGGAAGCACAAGCGGGATGCCCGGCGGATAGGGGATCAGCGACGAAGCTGAAATCCGGCCTTCCGCTTCCGTCCATTGAATCCATTCGGCGGGAATTCCCGGATCCTCCGCGGGCGGGAGTTCCGCTTCCATGATATCCGGGGCATGACCGGATGGTGCAGGCGGAGCGGGCTTGGCGGATTCGCCCATCGTGCCCATCGCCTCGCGGATCCGCCGGACGGCCTCATCAAGATTATCCTCATGCCCCTTCTTTAAAAGGGGCAGCATGAGCAGCACCTGATAAGGATCGGCCAATTCCGGGTGTACCCCTTTTTCGACAAAAGCCTCCTGCAGGGCCGTACCGGTCAGCCCTTCCGACCGGACAAGCAGCTTCAGCGGATCACCCGTTTCCACGACGTTCAGGGATCGGATGGATGCGAGGGCGCGGATGAATTGCGCCCGGCGGGCAAGGAAGCTTTCCTGATCCGCCGGCTGATACGTCGCAATGAAATGACGGGCATCATCCAATGAAGCCATGAGCGGATAGGAAGGGCTGCTCGACTGGAGAATGCCGAGCTGGCGGGCAACCGTTTCATGGGAGACCCGTGATCCCTCGGCGATATGGAGGTATGAACCCATCGTCATGGCCGGCAGGGTCTTATGGGCGGACTGCACCACAATGTCTGCACCTTGACGGAGCGATGACACCGGAAATGCGTCCCCGGCTCCAAAATGCGCGCCGTGCGCCTCATCGACGAGGAGGGGGATTCCCGCCTGCCTGCAAATCGCCGAAATCTCCGGAAGTTCCGTTGAAACGACGCCATAATAAGTCGGGTTCGTCAGGATGACGCCCTTTGCCTCCGGATACAGGGAAACCGCTTCCCGTACAATTTCGGCAGGAACATGTCCGGCCGCCAGGCTGCATTCATCCCATTCGGGAGAGAGATAGACGGGCTTTGCCCCGGCAAGGGAGAGACCGTTGAACACCGACTTATGGGCATTCCGCTGAACGAGGATACGGTCACCTGGCCGGCAGACCGAGAGGATCATGGCCAGATTGCCCGTCGTTGAACCGTTGACGAGGAAAAAGCTGCGGGCCGCTCCGGACCAGTCCGCCAGCAGTTGCTGAGCCTCGAGAATGGCTTCCTCCGGCGCATGCAGATCGTCGAGGCCGGGCAGCTCGGTCACGTCCCAGGAGAGAATGCTGCGGATCCCGGCGGGGAGCCCGGTAATGTCTCCATTCTTATGTCCCGGCACATGAAAGGAGATCGGGCCGCGTTTCGCAAAGGCCTCCAGCATCCCGACCACCGGACGCCGCTGTTGGCTGTCAGACATATGTAAAACTCCTTTGCAGAGTAAAGGTTCCGGTTCCCATTATAACATGATGCCCGGAATACCCTGCCTGATACCGGAGACGCCGGATTCAGGGAATCTGGGCAACCAAACACAAAAAAACCGTCTCCGGTTGGAGACGGCCTTGTGCCCAGCGATGTCCTACTCTTGCAGGGGGAAGCCCCCGACTACCATCGGCGCTGA
>NZ_FTPL01000003.1 GCF_900156305.1 Edaphobacillus lindanitolerans
GATATGTCCGAATCAGTTGTTCCGTTCGCCCGACGGGGCCGGGTTCCGGGAACAGTTTTATCAGCGTTTTGCTGTTCAGTTTTCAAGGTTCAGTTCGCGGCAGTCTCTCTCGTCGACCGCTTTACTATATTATCATCGTCGCCGTGGAATGTCAACAAGAAATTTAATCTGTTTTATTCCGATTGATTCTTGCCAGCTGAACGGCCGGCTTTAAAAGCAACTTCCCTAGTATACTTGCTATGACGCCCAGGCGCAACCCCTTTTTTAAAATATATTCCCGAAAGAAAAAGAGCCGGCTTCACCAGCCGGCTCTCTGCACCATCTTATTCCTCTTCTGTTTCTGTCTCTTGTTCATCTTCCGGTTCGCTGAAGTCTTCTTCATCTTCCCCGATCGACGGGAATTCGTCGTCGACGGCGGATTCAGGCTCCAGCTTCTCCGGATCGTCGAACTGTTCCTCCAGCACGTCTTCCATCTCGCCTTCAGGCATGTCCTCTTCTTCTTCCTTCTCGACTTTGGCCACTGTCGCGACCTGTTCACCCTCGCCGAGCCGGATGAGCCGGACACCCTGCGTGATCCGGCCGATCACCGAGATGTCCGCGACATCCATCCGGATGAGGATGCCGTGGATGGTGATCAGCATGATGTCTTCCGTGCCGTCGATCGCCTTCATGGAGATGAGCGGGCCGTTGCGGTCAGTGACGTGGACGGTTTTCAGTCCATAGCCTCCGCGCGTCTGGTTTCGGTATTCGGATTCAGGCGTCCGTTTACCGAAGCCCTGCTCCGTGACGACGAGGATTTCCTGTCCTTCATCGATGACGTCCATGCCCACGACATGGTCGTCCCCGCGCAGACGGATGCCCCGGACGCCCGTTGCACTCCGCCCCATCGGACGCAGATCTTCTTCATCGAACCGGATGAGCATGCCGTCCCGCGTGCCGATGACGATGTCTTTCTGTCCGTCGGTCATCTTGACGGCGATGAGCTCGTCCTCTTCCCGGAGCGACAGGGCGATCAGACCGTTGGACCGGATGTTGGCAAAATGACTGACCGGGGTCCGCTTCGCAACCCCCTGCTTCGTTGCAAAGACAAGGAAGGCTTCTTCGTCGTATTCATCGACCCGGAGCATCGCCGTGACCTGTTCCCCTTTGTCGAGTCCGAGCAGGTTGATGATCGGAAGACCTTTCGCCGTGCGGCTGAATTCGGGAATTTCATAGCCCTTCAGCCGGTAGACTTTTCCGTTGTTCGTAAAGAACAGGATCCGGTCGTGGGTGGACGTGTAAAGCATGTGCTCGACGAAGTCATCGTCGTTCGTGCCCATGCCCTGCACGCCCCGGCCGCCGCGCCGCTGGCTCCGGTATGTGCTGGCGGGCAGCCGCTTGATATAGCCGTTGTGTGTAAGGGTCAGAACAGAATTCTCAACAGGGATGAGGTCCTCGTCTTCAAGCATCTCGGAGCCGCCGGATGTGATCTCCGTGCGCCGGTTATCCGAGAAGCGCTCTTTCACTTCGAACAGTTCCTCTTTGATCAGGGCAAGCAGTTTGTGCTCGTCCGCCAAAATTGCGCGGAGTTCCTCGATCAGGATCTTGAGCTCTTTGTACTCTTCTTCGATCTTGTCGCGCTCCAGGCCGGTCAGGCGCTGGAGACGCATGTCCAGGATCGCCTGGGACTGCCGCTCCGACAGATTGAAACGCTCCATGAGCGCAGCCTTTGCCTCGTCGGTGTTTTTCGAGGCGCGGATCAGCGCGATGATTTCATCGATATGGTCAAGCGCAATGCGCAGACCTTCGAGGATATGCGCCCGGTCCTCCGCCTTGTTGAGTTCAAACCGGGTCCTGCGCGTCACGACTTCCTTCTGGTGCTCCAGATAGTGGAACAGGATCTGTTTCAGGCCGAGCACCTTCGGCTGGCCGCCGACAAGCGCCAGCATGTTGATGCCGAAACTCGTCTGCAGGGCGGTATGCTTGTACAGGTTATTGACGATGACGTGCGCGTTTGCGTCTCGGCGCACTTCCATGACGATCCTCATGCCGGTCCGGTCGGATTCGTCGCGGAGGTCGGTGATGCCGTCAATCCGCTTTTCACGGACGAGTTCTGCGATCTTCTCGATGAGCCGCGCTTTGTTCACCTGGTACGGGAGCTCATGGACGAGGATCGTCTCCTTGCCATTCGATGCCGTTTCGATTTCCACCTTGCCTCGCGTGAGGATCGATCCCCGCCCGGTTTCATAGGCGCGGCGGATTCCGCTCCGCCCAAGGATGATCCCGCCGGTCGGAAAGTCCGGCCCCGGCACGATTTCCATCAGTTCTTCCGTCGTGATTGCCGGATTGTCCGCCAACGCGAGCACGGCGTCAATCGTTTCTCCGAGATGATGGGGAGGGATGTTCGTCGCCATGCCGACCGCGATGCCGGACGTGCCGTTGACGAGCAGGTTCGGGAACCGGCTCGGAAGCACAATCGGCTCTTTCTCCTGGCCGTCATAGTTCGGCTGGTAGTCGATCGTGTTCTTGTTGATGTCGCGCAGCATCTCCGCCGCGATCTTCGACATGCGCGATTCGGTGTATCGCATGGCCGCCGCCGAGTCTCCGTCGATCGACCCGAAGTTGCCGTGCCCGTCCACGAGCATATACCGGTAGTTGAAGTCCTGCGCCATCCTGACCATCGTATCGTAGACGGCACTGTCGCCGTGCGGGTGGTATTTACCGATGACGTCGCCGACGATGCGGGCAGACTTCTTGTATGGTTTGTCCGCGGTGTTCCCGAGATCCTGCATCGCATACAGGATGCGCCGGTGCACCGGCTTCAGCCCGTCACGCACATCCGGCAGCGCACGCGATACGATGACACTCATCGCGTAGTCAAGGAACGAGGTTTTCATCTCCGTACTGATGTTGATGCGCTGGACGCCACGATTCGGCGTGTCTGCCATGGTAGTTGACTCCTTTCAAAAACCTCAAATATCCAGATTCTTCACGTATTCCGCGTTTTCTTCGATGAACTGCCGGCGCGGGCCCACTTCATCTCCCATCAGCTGTTCAAACGTGGCATCCGCATCGAGTGCATCCTCGAGGGAGACCTGGAGCAGCGTCCGGTGTTCAGGGTCCATCGTCGTATCCCACAGCTGGGTCGCGTCCATCTCCCCGAGTCCCTTGTAGCGCTGGATGACCGGCTTCGGAACTTGGGGAAGCCGCCCCAGGATTTCCTGGAGTTCGGCATCGTTGTAGCAGTATTCCACCGTCTTGCCCTGCTTCACCTGATAGAGCGGCGGCTGGGCGATGTATACATATCCGGCTTCGATGAGCGGCCGCATGAAGCGGAAGAAGAATGTCAGGAGAAGCGTCCGGATATGGGCGCCGTCGACATCCGCATCCGTCATGATGATCAGCTTATGATACCGAGCCTTTTCAAGCGTGAATTCGTCTCCGATCCCCGTTCCGAGCGCCGTGATCATGGCGCGGATCTCGGCGTTTCCGAGGATCCGGTTCATATGGGCCTTCTCCACGTTCAGGATCTTCCCGCGCAGCGGCAGGATCGCCTGGAAGTGGCGGTCCCGGCCATTCTTGGCAGACCCTCCCGCGGAGTCCCCTTCGACGATGTACAGTTCGCTGATGGACGGATCCCGGGAAGAGCAGTCGGCAAGCTTGCCCGGCAGGCTGGACACTTCGAGGGCCGATTTCCTGCGGGTGAACTCCCGGGCCTTCTTGGCCGCTATGCGGGCCCTTGCCGCCATGAGCCCCTTGTCGACGATCGTCCGGGCACCGGTCGGATGTTCGAGCAGGAACCGCTCGAGCCCCGTGGAGAAGAGGGTGTTGACGATCTGGCTCACCTCGGAGTTTCCGAGCTTCGTCTTCGTCTGGCCCTCAAACTGGGGATCCGGGTGCTTGACCGAGACGATCGCAGTCAGTCCTTCCCGTACGTCATCTCCGGAAAGGTTCGGCTCATTTTCCTTCACAAGCCCGTTTTTCCTCGCATAGTCATTGATGACACGGGTCAGCGCCGTCTTGAATCCGGATTCGTGCGTCCCGCCTTCGTACGTGTTGATGTTGTTCGCAAACGAGAACAGATTGGCCGCGTATCCGGCATTGTACTGCATCGCAATCTCGATCGAGATGCCGTCTTTCTCCCCCTCGATGAAGATCGGTTCCTCATGGATGGGTTCCTTGTTCTCGTTGATATGCTGGACGTACGACTTGATCCCGCCTTCATAGTGGAACGAGTCGCTCCGCTGCTCTTCGCCGCGTTCGTCGGTGATCGAGATCCGGAGGCCGCGGTTGAGGTAGGCGAGTTCCTGGAGCCGGTGCGCCAGGATGTCATATTCATAAACGGTCGTTTCGGTGAAGATCTCGGGGTCCGCCTTGAAGCGGGTCATCGTGCCGGTTTCATCGGTGTCTCCGATCACGTGCAGTTCTTCGATGATATGTCCCCGTTCAAACGCAATGAAATACGAGTGTCCGTCGCGCGCAACCGTCACTTCGGTCCGCTCGGACAGCGCATTGACGACAGAGGCGCCGACGCCGTGGAGGCCGCCCGACACTTTATAGCCCCCGCCGCCGAACTTGCCGCCCGCATGCAGGACGGTCATGATGACCTCTACCGCCGGACGTCCCGTCTTTTCCTGGATGCCGACCGGGATCCCCCGGCCGTTGTCCTGGACGCGGATCCAGTTGTCTTTCTCGATGTATACCTCGATATGGTCGCAGTAGCCTGCCAGTGCCTCGTCGATGCTGTTGTCGACGATTTCCCAGACCAGGTGGTGCAGCCCTTTGGAACTTGTCGTCCCGATATACATGCCGGGGCGTTTGCGGACTGCCTCCAAGCCTTCGAGGACCTGGATCTGATCCGCTCCGTAGTCATTTTCGTGAAGATGGTTTTCATCCATCGCCAATTTCCGCTCACCTGCCCTTTCATGACCCAAAACCTTGTGCAGCAATCCCTATATGAGTGAAAACCCGCGGCAGGCCATGCCTCCGCGCGTTCAGACGTCTTTCTTTTCCGCTGAGGCCTTCCCTGCCTCGACATGATACAGTTCGGCCTGCCGGATCGTTTCATGATTGATGCCGCCGATGTTCGTCGTCGTGACGAACGTCTGGACCTGTCCCTGTATCGTATTCAGGAGATGGGACTGGCGGTAGTCGTCCAGTTCGGACAGGACATCGTCCAGGAGAAGAACCGGGGACTCGCCGGTTTCCTGCTTCAGCAGCTCGATTTCAGCCAGCTTCAGCGAAAGGGCCGCCGTCCGCTGCTGGCCCTGGGAACCGTATGTCTGGACGTTGTGCCCGTTCACGAGGAAGGTCAGATCGTCCCTGTGCGGTCCGGCAAGCGTCACGCCCCGCTCCAGCTCGCGGCTCTTCAGCTCGGCAAGCCTAGATCCCAGACGCTCGGCCATCTCCCCTGCCGACTGGTCGGGGCTGATGCCCTTGAGCGGCTCATAGATCACCCGGAGCTCCTCCTTGCCGCGGGAAATGCCGGCATGGATCGGTTCCGCCCATTTCTGGAGCAGCTCGGCAAAGGCAAACCGCTTTCTCATGATCTGGACGGCCAGCTCGATGTACTGCTCAGTATAGACATCAAACATGACATCTTGCAGTCCGTTTCGGCCCTGGTTTGCCCGAAGGATCGAATTCCGCTGCCGGAGCACTTTTTGGAATGAAAGCAGGTCATGGAGATACACCCGGGAAACCTGGCCGATCTCCATATCCAAAAAACGCCGGCGCACCTGAGGGCTGCCCTTGATCAGATGCAGGTCCTCCGGCGCGAACATCACGACGTTCAGCTGCCCGATATAGTCGCTGAGGCGGTGCTGTTCCAGGTGGTTGACCTTTGCCTTCTTGCCTTTTTTCGAGAGAACCAGCTCAAGTGGAAACGGTCCGTATTTCCGCTCCACCACTCCTTCTATTTTACCATAATCCGCGCCCCAGCGTATCAATTCACGATCATTGGATGTCCGGTGCGATTTGGCCATCGCAAGCACATAGATCGCTTCCATGACATTTGTTTTCCCCTGTGCGTTCTCACCGATGAACACGTTGATCTGCGGGGAGAACGAAAGAGCGAGCTTCTCGTAATTCCGGTAGTTGGTCAGCTTCAGTTCATCAATGTGCATCGGCGGACCCCGCGGATGCTCCTGTCACCCGGAATCGGCCCGTCCCCGGGATATTGAGGATGTCCCCGTCGCGCAGTTTCTTTCCGCGCCGGTTTTCCTGTTCGCCGTTCACGTAGACCGGATTTTCCGAAAGGAACCATTTCGCCATGCCGCCCGAGCCGATCGTATTGGTCATTTTCAAAGCCTGGCCGAGTGTGATGAATTCACCTTCGATCTCCAACTGTTCCATGATCGCTTACCGCCTTTCCTCGTTCCGTCTTCTGCCTGCCGGGTCCTGCCGGCTATTCACGTGTTTCCTTAATCTTATCGGATGTTCCCCAATAAGCAAAAGGGACGGCGTGCCGGCCGTCCCTTTTGCAGTGAATCGTGCTGTTCTCTGACCGCCTCGTCCTCAGTACGTGCGGACCGGAAGGATCAGTTGGAGGAGCGTGTCGTCTTCGACCGATTTGAGTACAAACGGACGCATGGAGCCCGAGAACCGGATGACGATGTCCTGCCCTTCGATTGCACGGAGCGCATCCATCATGTATTTCGCGCTGAACGAGATTTTGAGGTCTTCGCCTTCGATCGAAGAGGTTTCGACAAGTTCCTCGACTTTCCCGATCTCCGGTGAATTGGACGAGATCTCGACCGTATTGCCCCCCTCCGCCATGAAGCGGACGACATTGTTGCGTTCTTCCCTGGCGAGGAGCGATGCGCGGTCAATCGACTGCAGGAGCGTCCGTCCGTTCACGGTGATGTCCGTCTTGTATTCCGACGGGATGAGCCGGGACGTGTCCGGATAGTTCCCTTCAAGCAGCCGTGAATAGAAAAGGACATGCCCCGCACGGAACAGTACCTGCTTGTTGCTCATCGTGATGCCGACCGGATCTCCGGAATCAGCCAGGATCTTATTGAGCTCCTGGAGGCTCTTGCCCGGGATGACGATGCTGTATTCGTCTTCGGGCGCGTTTTCCAGCCGGGTTTTTCTTCTTGCAAGCCGGTGGCTGTCCGTTGCGACGCAGACGAGCTCCCCGTCTTTCACCTGCCAGTGGACACCGGTGAGGACCGGCCGGCTTTCCGATGTCGACACCGCAAATACGGTTTCCCGGATGATCGTTTTCAGAAGGTCTCCGGGAATCGCAAAATGCCGGTCGTCGTCGATCTCGGGAAGCAGCGGATAATCATCGGCGTCGGAGCCGATCAGATGGAATTCGGATTTGCCGGACCGGATATGGGTCTGGAGATGATTGCTCACTTCGATCTCCACTTCGTTCGTCGGGAGCTTCCGTACGATCTCGCTGAAGTATTTTGCCTGGAGGACGATCGAACCTCCCCGGGCCGTACGGATCAGCTGCTCTCCATCCTCTTCTGCCGGAACGAATGTCCGGATCGTGATATCGGAATCGCTCCCAGTCAGGTAGAGACCTTCATCGTCAACTTCCAGTTTAATCCCCGTCAGGATCTGGACAGTGGCTTTTGAACTGACCGCCTTCATGACATCACTCAAGGCGTCGATCAGCCGGTCCCTCGCAATCTCAAATTTCATCTTCATACCTCCGCATATATATTTAATTTAAAAGTAAAAAAGAATAATAGTAATAGTAGTAGGGCCTGTGGATTTGTGGATAAGCCCCGTTGACGCCCGGATGCCAAGGTTGTCCACATGTGCACAAACTGTGTACCGGCGTGCACGCGAAAAGCGGCTTATCCACACTCAGTTTTTGCCGAGTGCCGCCTTGATCTCCTTGACGTCCTGCTGCAGATTTTCGTCTTCCTTCAGCATTTTGGAGATCTTTTCATGGGCATGGATAACCGTTGAGTGATCCCGGCCGCCAAATTCGTCACCGATTTTGGGCAGGGAGGATTCGGTCAGTTCGCGTGAAAGATACATCGCGATCTGACGCGGGAATGCAATCGACTTGGTCCGTTTTTTTGCAGAGAAGTCTTCCAGGCGCACGTGAAAATGCTCTCCGACCGCCTTCTGGATGTCCAGGATGGTCACCTGGCGCGGCCGTGCGTTCGGAATGATGTCCTTGAGCGCCTCTTCCGCCAGCTGCGGAGAAATGTCCTCATTGACGAGGGAGGAATAGGCGACAACCCGGATGAGCGCGCCTTCGAGTTCCCGGATGTTCGTGTCGATCTGGTTGGCGATGTAGAGCATGACGTCGTTTGAAACGTCCACAAGCCCGTCCGCCTTCGCCTTTTTTCGGAGAATGGCGATCCGGGTTTCCAGATCAGGCGGCGTGATATCGGTGATCAGGCCCCATTCGAAGCGGGAGCGCAGCCGATCCTCAAGCGTCGGAATCTCCTTCGGCGGACGGTCACTGGAAATGACGATCTGCTTGGACGATTCATGCAGCGTATTGAATGTGTGGAAGAATTCTTCCTGTGTTTGTTCTTTTCCGGCGATGAACTGGATATCATCAATGAGAAGAACATCGACATTCCGGTATTTATCGCGGAATTCGACCGCCTCGTTGTCGCGGATCGAGTTGATGAACTCATTGGTGAACTTCTCGGAAGACAGATAAACGACTTTGGAGTCCGGATTATGCTCCCGGACGTAATGGCCGATGGCGTGCATCAAGTGCGTCTTGCCAAGCCCGACTCCCCCGTAGATAAAGAGCGGGTTA
The DNA here is from genome assembly GCF_900156305.1 of Edaphobacillus lindanitolerans. Taxonomy (GTDB): domain Bacteria; phylum Bacillota; class Bacilli; order Bacillales_A; family Planococcaceae; genus Bhargavaea; species Bhargavaea lindanitolerans. Next base: position 8,717 of record NZ_FTPL01000003.1, read on the forward strand.
TAGGCTTTGGCGGGTGCTTCGGCAACTGCCAGCGAAGCGGCATGGGCGAACCGGTTACCGCTCCCGATCACGAATGTGTCGAACGTGTACTTCGGGTTGAGCATGCCGGGAGACGGGTCCACATGGCGGCCGTTCTTCGGCTTTGCGTTCGGCTTTGGCATATCGAACTGCTCTTCATCGACATCTTTTGGCACGGTAAAGCGGATATGTACGTCTTCGCCGGTCAGTTCGGCGAGAATGCCCGCAATGAGCTGGACATAGTGATTCTCAAGCCAGTCCCTCGTGAATGAGTTGGGGGCGCCGATCACGACTGTATCCCCCCGGTAGTCGATCATCCGGGTCGATTTGAGCCACGTTTCGAAACTCGGCTTGGAAATCTTCTGCTCCACCCGGGCCAGCACCTGGTTCCATAAATCCTCGAACTGTTCCAACACATAGCCTCCTTTGCTTATTATTTTGTCGGAATATCAATCAAGCCGGCGAATTTGCTCACAAATCCACAGGCTGTGGATAGGGCTTATCAAAAAACGCGGAAAAAATTATCCACAACATATTAACAATTGTGGATAAGAATTTTACCGGCTATTTCCGGAGAAAAGTTATGCTCCAACATCGTAACAAAAAAAACCGGAAAGCACAACACTCCGCCGCACTTATCCACACGGCCGGAAACTGTGCACAAACCGCTTATCCACAAGGGGTGGAGCTGTGCGGAACTTGTCGATAAATGGTGTGCATAACTTTTTTCTTGTCGAATGGTGTTCACAGGGGTGCCGGGCCGTGCCGTGGATAACTCCCGGATCCGGGACGGCCGCGGGGACAGAAGGAAATGCCTGAACAAAGGGAGAGGCAGATCGGAGGGATGGGGAGACTTCCGCCGGATATGGTTGACAGATGGAAGTTGCTAAATTATAATATGCAAGACTGTCTGAAGTTAATCGGCAACGACCAGGAGGTGTCTTATAGATGAAACGCACGTACCAACCAAATAAACGTAAGCACAGCAAAGTACACGGATTCCGCGCACGCATGAAAACGAAGAGCGGCCGCCGCGTCCTCGCAGCACGCCGTCGCAAAGGAAGAAAAGTACTTTCGGCATAAGTCCACTGATCACTCAGTGGTCTTTTTTTTCGTTTTGCAGCGAGAAACCGGATGCAGGAAGCAAAGATCCGGGCAGAATGCCTGGAGGTGCACCGGTCAAGAAGTAAATGAAACAGGTGGGTGTGGAATGAATGAATAAACACCAGCGGGTAAAGAAGAATGAAGACTTCCAGAAGGTGTTCAAAAAGGGGAAGTCGTTCGCAAACCGGCAATTCGTCATCTATTCTTTGCGAAAAGAGGACCAGCAGGAATTCCGGGTCGGCATTTCGGTCTCCAAGAAGATCGGCAACGCCGTCACACGCAACCGGATCAAGCGCTATGTCCGCCAGACGATCCTCGAGCTCGGCGATGATCTTCGGCCGGACATGGACTATATCATCATCGCCCGCCACCAGGCGGCGGCCATCGATTTCCACACGACGAAGAAAAGCCTCATCCATGTGATGCGGATCGCCAAAGTGCTGAGAAAGAAGTAGAACCGCCGGCAGCCTCCATGTTACGATGGGGGGAAAGGGCGGGAAGTACCCGCCCGGCAGAAGAATAATAGAAGATATCAGTCTGGGGGAACGATTTTGAAGAAGAAGTTGCTGCTCGTCCTCATGGTCGCACTGCTCGCTTCATTCCTCGCGGGATGCACCGAGTTCAGTGAACCGATCTACGAGGACAGCGAAGGGTTCTGGAACCGCTTCATCGTCTGGCCGCTCGTCTCCATCATCACGGCATTCAAGAACCTGCTCGGGACATACGGGCTGGGGATCATCGCGGTGACAATCATCATCCGCCTAGTGCTCCTTCCGCTTATGATCAAGCAGACGCAAAGCTCGAAACGGATGCAGGAGATCCAGCCGGAGATCAAGGCGCTCCAGGCAAAATACAAGTCGAAAGACGCAGTCACTCAGCAAAAATATCAGCAGGAGTTCCAGCAGCTGCTGTCGGAGCGGAAGGTCAACCCGGCCGCCGGCTGCTTCCCGGTCATTGTCCAGATGCCGATCCTCATCGGCTTCTATCATGCGATCAGCCGGATGAATGCGACACCGGAGATCACGCTCGGCAGCTTCCTCGGTTTCCAGCTCGCCGAACCGAGCATCATTCTCGCGTTTCTTGCGGCAGCCATGCAGTTCATCGTGCTCCGCACCGGACCTGCGATGGACAATCCGCAGATGAAGGTCATGATGTATTTCATGCCGGTCATGATCTTCTTCTTCGGTACATTCCTGCCGGCCGCGCTCACGCTGTACTGGATTGTCGGGAACATCATCTCATTCATTACGAACCTCTTCCTTTATAAGCCTTGGGAGAAAAAGTCGGAATCCGCCGCTGCCGCGGCAGCCAACAAGGGGAACCGGCAGGGCGCGAAGCCGGCCGGACAGCCGAAAGCCGCCAAGGGCGGAAAGAAAGGCGGCCCCAAATCGGGAGGTAAGAAAAAATGAAGCAGACGGTCGCGACGGGCGCCACGGTCGATCAGGCAGTCTCCAATGCGCTGAAAGAACTCGGCCTCGCCCGTGATGAAGTGAGCATCGACATCATTGACGAAGGCAAAAAAGGGTTTTTGGGATTTGGTGCCAGGGATGCCAAGGTGCGCGTCACGGCCGCCGGCATCGAGGAACCGGCAGGTGGACAAGCGGAGGGTCATGCGGGCACGGCCGGCGGAACCGCCGCGGAAGAAGCTCCGGCACCGACTGTTCCGGCAGGGGAACCGGCCGGTCAGACCGCGCCGGAGCCACCGGAAGATCATGCAGCAGAGGAAACAGTCCTTGCAGAACACGGAGAGCCGGATGTGCCGGACCTGTCGGCGGGCGGCAAGGCGGATATGACGGGGCCGGTCAGCCCTGTTGTGGCAGCGGAGCCGCTGGAGCCGGTCCGTCCCGGGGAGCCGGACCATCCTGATCCCGAAGAGGACATCCGGCTGCTTGATGAAGCGATTGCGGATACCGCCGATTATCTGAGGGCGGTCGCCATGGAGATGGGGGCAAAGGACGTGAAGGTGGTCCACATGCTCGACGGAAAGAACCTCGAGTTCAGCCTCCACAGCCCGGATGCGGCACTTCTGATCGGCAAGCGCGGACAGACGCTCAACGCCCTTCAGCAACTCGTCCAGGTAGTGGCCAACAATTACGCGAAACAGTTCCTTCTTGTCACCGTGGATGCGGGAGACTACCGGCTGAGGAGAAAAGAAACACTTGAAATCCTCGCGGAGCGGAAGGCCGACCAGGCGGTCCGGACAGGCCGGAGGGTCGCGCTTGAACCGATGCCGTCAAGCGAGCGCAAGATCATCCACCATGTGCTTTCGGAACGGTTTGACGTCGATACGCACTCCGAGGGCAAGGAGCCGCATCGTCACCTCGTTATCGAACCGCATAAATGAACCAGGTATCCATGAAAAGCCGGTCAGCCATAGCTGACCGGCTTTTTGTGTGCGGATTGGTGGCTGTTTGCCCTGCAGCGGCTATTCTTCGGAATCAGGGCAGAATGGCCGGCTTGGGGCCTGCCGGAGGGCTTCCTGCAGTTTTCCGGAAAGCGCCACTTTTTAAATGGACGCATTTATGGTACTATATTACGTTAGATAACCATGCCTGCCTGCAGGTTATCCACATGTGGACAGAGAAAAGCGGTCGCCCCAAATCAGCTTTGAAGGCATTTGGCTGCGCACCGCCGGACATATAGAAGGAGAGAGGGTGGCCAGGATGGAATTTGATACGATTGCGGCGATATCCACACCGATGGGCGAAGGGGCGATTGCCATCGTCCGCCTGAGCGGGGATGAGGCGGTCGCCATCACGGACAAACTGTTCCGTGCGCCCTCGGGGAAGCCGCTGTCGGAGATGGCCTCCCATACGATTCATTACGGACACCTCGTCGACCCCAAAACCGGCTCGGTTGCGGAAGAAGTGATGGTGTCGCTCATGAAGGCACCGAAGACGTTCACGAGGGAAGATGTGGTGGAGATCAATTGCCACGGCGGCCTCGTGTCGGTGAACCGGGTGCTTGAACTTGCGCTCAGGAGCGGCGCACGGCTGGCAGAACCCGGTGAATTCACGAAACGGGCGTTCCTTAACGGCCGGATTGACCTGTCACAGGCGGAGGCGGTCATCGACCTGATCCGTGCAAAGACGGACCGGGCGATGGATGTGGCGCTCGGGCAGATGGAAGGGCGGCTGTCCCGGCTGATCGGCAGCCTCCGGCAGGCGCTCATCGAGACGCTTGCCCAGGTAGAGGTGAACATTGACTATCCGGAGTATGACGATGTGGAAGAAATGACGCTTCCGGTGCTGGTGGAAAAGTGCACGTGGGTGAAATCGGAGATCGACCAGCTCATCCGGACATCCGGACAGGGCAAGATCCTGCGGGAAGGGCTGTCCACTGCGATCATCGGGCGTCCGAACGTCGGGAAATCATCCCTGCTCAACAGCCTTCTGCAGGAAAACAAGGCAATCGTCACGGATATTGCCGGAACGACTCGCGACATCATCGAGGAATATGTGAACGTCAGAGGCGTGCCGCTTAAACTCGTCGATACGGCCGGCATCCGTGAAACGGAAGATATCGTTGAACGGATCGGTGTCGAGCGTTCCCGGAAAGTCCTGAAGGAAGCCGATCTCATCCTGCTCGTCCTGAACAGCTCCGAAGGGCTTTCCGAAGAGGACATGCGGCTGTTTGAAGCGGTCCGCGGGATGGACGTCATCATCGTGGCGAACAAAACCGATCTTCCGCGCATGGTGGATTTTGATGAGATCCGGAAGCAGGCGCCCGGCGCACCGCTCGTTACCACTTCCCTCCTTCAGGATGAAGGGGTCGACGAACTCGAAGAAGCGATCGCCTCGATGTTCTTCGGCGGCCATACCGGATCGCAGGATATGACATACGTATCCAACGCCCGTCATGTGTCCCTTCTCCACAACGCCCGCCAAGCCGTGGAGGATGCAATCGTCGCGGCCGAGTCGGGAGTTCCTGTGGACATGGTGCAGATCGATGTGACCCGTGCATGGGAAATCCTCGGTGAAATTGTCGGCGACACCTTGCAGGACAGTCTCATCAACCAGTTGTTCTCGCAGTTCTGCCTCGGAAAATGAACCAATGCCGGTCATAACCGGCTTTATATATTCTTAAATCAGGAAGGGTGACGAACATGCCGCAATTCGAAGCAGGCAAGTTCGACGTAATCGTCATCGGAGCGGGCCATGCCGGCGTGGAAGCCGGACTCGCGGCCGCGAAGATGGGCGCAAAGACACTCATGCTCACGATGAACCTCGATATGATCGCCTTCATGCCGTGCAATCCGTCGATCGGCGGTCCGGCCAAAGGGATCGTTGTGCGCGAAATCGACGCACTCGGCGGTGCAATGGGGAAAGTGATCGACAAAACGCATATTCAGATGCGCATGCTGAACACCGGGAAAGGGCCTGCCGTCCGTGCACTCCGTGCACAGGCCGACAAAGTGCTTTATCAGCAGGAGATGAAGCGGCTTCTGGAGGAACAGGAAAATCTCCTGCTTCACCAGGGGATCGTCGAAGAATTGATCATCGAGGATGATGAGATCAGGGGCGTCATCACGCAGGTCGGCGCGGTTTACCGTGCGGACACGGTCGTCGTGACAACCGGGACTTTCCTCCGCGGAGAGATCATCATCGGCGACCTGAAATACTCGAGCGGTCCGAACCACCAGCAGCCGTCGATCGGACTGGCGGAAAACTTGGAAGCGCTCGGTTTCGACCTGGTCCGGTTCAAGACCGGTACGCCGCCGCGCGTCAATAGCCGGACGATCGACTACAGCAAGACGGAGATACAGCCAGGAGACGAGGAACCGCGTGCCTTCAGCTACGAGACCACGGAATTCATCACGGACCAGCTGCCGTGCTGGCTGACGTATACTACGGCTGAAACACACGAAATCATCAACGAGAACCTTCACCTTTCCCCGATGTACTCGGGCATGATCAAAGGCAAGGGACCGCGCTACTGCCCGTCGATCGAAGACAAGATCGTCCGGTTTGCGGACAAGCCGCGGCACCAGATCTTCCTGGAGCCGGAAGGCCGCAACACGCGCGAAGTGTATGTGCAGGGACTGTCGACCAGCCTGCCTGAACATGTCCAGCGGCGGCTCCTCGAAACGGTCCCGGGTCTTGAAAAAGCCGAAATGATGCGGGCCGGCTATGCAATCGAGTACGACGCCATCGTGCCGACACAGCTCTGGCCGACGCTTGAGACGAAGCGGATCCGCGGTCTCTACACCGCCGGCCAGATCAACGGGACGAGCGGCTACGAAGAAGCGGCCGCGCAGGGCATCATGGCCGGCATCAATGCCGCAGCCCGCGTGCTTGGACAGGATGAAGTCATTCTGAGCCGTTCCGATGCGTATATCGGCGTCCTCATCGATGACCTTGTGACGAAAGGGACGAGCGAGCCTTACCGGCTGCTCACTTCCCGCGCCGAATACCGCCTTCTCCTCCGCCATGACAACGCGGATCTCCGGCTGACCGAGCTCGGCTACCGGATCGGCATGCAGAGTGAGGAGCGCTACGCAGCGTTCATGGAGAAAAAGACAATGATCGAAGACGAAATCAGGCGCCTCCGGTCCGTCGTCCTGAAGCCGGATGAAACGATCCAAAACGCCATCCGCGAAATCGGGGGAACCGAACTGAAGGAAGCCGTCCATGCGTCGGATCTGCTCAAGCGTCCGGAAATCCATTACGGACTCGTTGAAGGCGCCACGCCTTCTCCGGTCGCGTTGCCGGATGACGTGAAGGAGCAGGTGGAAATCCAGATCAAGTACGAGGGCTATATCGACAAATCGATGCAGCAGGTGGAACGGCTTAAAAAGATGGAAGACAAGAAGATTCCGGAAGACATCGACTATGACGCCATCCAGGGCATCGCATCGGAGGCCCGTCACAACCTCAAGGAAGTGCGTCCGCTCTCCATCGCCCAGGCTTCCCGGATTTCCGGGGTCAACCCGGCTGACATCTCGATCCTCCTTGTCTATATCGAACATGGTAAAATTGCGAAAGTATCCAGCTGATCAATCAAATACGGGCAAAACGGGCCGATGTGAAAGAATTCGCATCGGCCCGTGCCATGGAAGGGGCACCGTCATGAACGAAGAACAATTCCTCCGCCATCTTGCCGAGCGGGGCATCGAACTCAGCGAAGAGCAGATCCGTCAATTCCGGCGGTATTACGAGCTGCTCGTCGAATGGAACGAGAAAATGAATCTGACCGCCATTACGGACCGGGACCAGGTGTACCTCAAGCATTTCCTGGATTCCGTGAGTGTCGCGTTCCGTACGCCGTTTGACGGGAAGCTCACCGTCTGCGACGTCGGTGCGGGTGCAGGTTTTCCGAGCATCCCGCTGAAAATATGCTTCCCGGAACTACGGGTGACGATCATCGATTCGCTGAACAAACGGATCACGTTCCTCAATGAACTCGGGACAGAGCTTGGACTCGACGGGGTCAGGTTCGTTCACGCCCGTGCTGAAGAAGCCGGACGCAATCCGGAGTTCCGCGAAGCATTCGACGTTGTGACCGCCCGTGCAGTCGCCCGTCTTCCGGTTCTTGCGGAGCTCTGCCTCCCGCTCGTCAAAGAAGGGGGCCGGTTCATCTCCATGAAGGCTGCCGCCGCTGAGGAGGAATTGGATGAAGCGCAATTCGCCGTGAAGACACTCGGCGGCCGATTGTCCGATTCCTACTCGTTCCTCCTGCCGGTTGAAGAAAGCGAACGAAATATATTTGTTTTTGATAAAGTGGCCAAGACACCGAAAAAGTATCCGAGAAAGCCAGGAACGCCCGGCAAGCAGCCGCTCGTCAGATAATTGTTTCACGTGAAACGCGATTGAAGGATTTCCAAGCTGCTTATCGAATTGATTAAAGAGCTAGGATGTCCACAAGGGGGTGCCCGGTTTGAAGAGCACGTTCTCACGATTTTTCGGGAACAGCGAAAAAGAAGAGTTGCTTGAGACGGACACGGCAGAGCGATCCGAGGATGTCATCAAGGTTCCGCTTGCCGATATCATACCGAACCGATTTCAGCCAAGAACGATTTTTGATGAAGAAAAAATCGACGAACTGGCCAGGACGATCAATATTCATGGTGTGATCCAGCCGATTGTCGTCCGGCCGATCGAAGACGGGAAATATGAAATCATCGCCGGAGAGCGGCGCTACCGTGCGATGAAGAAGCTGAAATGGTCGGAAGTGCCCGCCATCGTCCGGGACATGGACGACAAGGAAACGGCCTCCGTCGCACTGATCGAAAACCTTCAGCGGGAGGAACTGACGGCGATCGAAGAGGCGATGGCCTACGACAAATTGCTGAAGCTCCATTCGCTTACACAGGAGGCGCTTGCCCAGCGGCTCGGCAAGGGACAGTCGACCGTGGCCAACAAGCTCCGGCTGCTGAAGCTTCCGGATCCGGTCCGGCGGGGAATCCTCGACCGGCAGATCTCCGAGCGTCATGCCCGCTCTCTTCTTGCACTGAAAGACGAAGAACTCCAGCTGCAGCTTTTTGAAGAAATAAAGGAGCAGGAGTACAACGTCAAGCAGTTGGAAGAAAGGATCCATCAAATCCTCAATCCTGAGGAAGACGAGGAGGAAGAAGAGAAAAAGCCGAAGACAAAGCGGAAGGCCGTGAGCAAAGACGTCCGGATTGCGCTCAATACCATCCGCCAGTCGCTCTCCCTCGTCAAACAGAGCGGGATCCATCTGAAGACCGAAGAAGAGGACGAAGAAGATTTCTATAAGATCACGGTCAGGATACCGAAAAAGAAGTGACTCCTTCTCTTGCCGGGCTGCTGCCGGGCAAGAGTTTTTTGCCATTGGACAAAAGGCAGAACAAAGGGTTTTTTGATAGAATAGAATCGTGAAAGTGAAACAGCCGGCCGTGCCGGTTCACTGCCGCAACAACAGCAGTTGGAAAGCAGGTGCATTGTGGGAAGAATCATATCGATCGCCAACCAGAAAGGCGGTGTCGGAAAAACAACGACATCCGTCAACCTGAGTGCGTGCCTTGCTCATATCGGCAAGAAAGTGCTGCTGATCGATACCGATCCGCAGGGCAACGCAACGAGCGGCGTTGGCATCAACAAAGGCGATGTCCAGAACTGCATTTACGATATTTTGATAGACGATGCCGAGGTCCGGAGCGCCGTCCTTCCGACGGCGGTGGACAACCTCAGCATCATACCGGCCACCATCTCGCTTGCCGGAGCGGAGATTGAGCTGGTGTCGACCATTTCCCGGGAAGTCCGGCTGAAGCACGCGCTGGATGAAATCCGGGATGACTACGATTACATCATCATCGACTGTCCGCCGTCGCTGGGCCTGCTCACACTCAATGCCCTGACGGCTTCCGACGGGCTGATCATCCCTGTGCAATGCGAATACTATGCGCTGGAAGGACTGAGCCAGCTGCTCAGCACCATCCGGCTTGTCCAGAAACACCTCAATCAGGAGCTGATGATCGACGGCGTGCTGCTGACGATGTTCGATGCCCGGACCAACCTCGGCATCCAGGTCATCGAAGAAGTGAAAAAGTACTTCCAGGACAAGGTGTTCAGCACGATCATCGCCCGCAATGTCCGGCTCAGCGAAGCTCCGAGCCATGGAGAACCGATCATCGTCTATGATCCGAGGTCCCGCGGTGCGGAAGTGTACCTAGAATTGGCGAAGGAAGTGATCCGCAATGGCGAAAGGGTTAGGTAAGGGGCTGAATGCACTCTTCCCCGGAGAGTCGCTGAAGCAGACGGAGAATGTGGACCGGCTGGACCTGAAACTTCTGAAGCCGAATCCGTATCAGCCGAGAAAGATATTCGACGAGGCCGGCCTGGCCGAACTGACGGATTCCATCCGGGAACATGGTGTTCTCCAGCCGATCATTGTCCGCAAAAAAGGGAAGAAATATGAAATTGTCGTCGGTGAACGGCGTTTCCGGGCTTCCGGGAAAGCCGGATTGGATACGATCCCGGCCGTGGTCCGCGAGATGACGGATCAGCAGATGATGGAACTCGCAATCCTTGAGAACCTCCAGCGTGAGGACCTCTCGCCGATTGAGGAAGCGGAAGCCTACCGTCAACTGATGGAAAACCTCGGACTCACCCAGGAACAGCTCGCATTCCGTCTCGGGAAGAGCCGGCCGCATATCGCAAACCATATCCGCCTGCTCGCGCTCCCGGATGAGGTGCGGGGCATGCTGTCCGACGGCAAGCTGACGATGGGCCACGGAAGGGCGTTGCTCGGCCTGAAGAAAAAAGCCCAGATCCTTCCCCTTGCGCAGAAGACGGCTGCGGATGGCCTGAACGTCCGCCAGCTCGAGGCACTTGTCCAGCGGATGAACGAAAATGTTCCACGTGAAACGAAGAAAGAAAAGAAAGATATCTTCATCGCCGAAAAGGAATCGGAACTGCGCGATTATTTCGGAACGAGTGTCACCATCCGGAAATCGAAGAATCGGGGAAAGATTGAAATCGACTTTTTCTCCGAGGAGGATCTTGAGCGCATACTTGAACTTCTCGAACAACAGGATTAACAGACACTCGCCCTTTTTCCCCCGAGAGGAAGGGCGGGTCTATTTTTTAATGGAACGGGGGAATTCCCATGGTGCTTTTCGGAACACTCATCAACGTGGCACTCATCATCATCGGTTCAATCATTGGGAGATTCCTCAGCAACATTCCCGAGCGTGTGAAAGAGACGGTGACGTATGCAATCGCTTTGGCTGTCTTGGCGATCGGCGTCCAAATGAGCTTTGCAACCTCGCAGATCATCATCGTCATCATATCCATCGTGCTTGGGGCGGCAATCGGAGAATGGTTCGACCTGGACGGCCGGCTCAACCGGTTCGGAGCCTGGATGGAATCAAAGGCGGGAAAAGGCAAACAGGAAAGCAGCCTCGGCAGCATTTCCCAAGGGTTCATCACCGCCACCATGATTTTCGTGATCGGATCGATGGCCATCATCGGTGCGATCGACAGCGGTCTGCGCAATGACCATGATGTCCTGATCGCTAAAGGCATCATCGACGGATTCACCGCGCTGATCCTCAGTTCCACTCTCGGGATCGGTGTCATCCTGGCCGCCGTGCCGGTATTCGTCTATCAGGGAGTCATTACGCTTCTCTCCACTCAGATCAGCGCATTCATTCCGGATGACATGCTCCAGTTCTTCATCCGGGAAATGACGGCGACCGGCGGTCTGATGATCATCGCCATCGGCCTGAACCTGATCGGCCTGACAAAAATCCGCGTCGCCAACCTGATACCGGGCATCCTAGTCGTTGCCGCTGTGACGGGCGTCCTGTACGGCTTTGGATTCATGCCGGTGCCAGGCGAGTAGGATGGCACGGGCGGTCAGACGGCTCATCATAAACGGCAGATGCAGCCGGGTATTCCTCAATGCCTCGTGACCGTCTCCGAGCGCGGCGTTGACGACGCCCTTGATGGACAGGTCGCCGACCGGAGGCAGTGATTTTCCGACAGCCCGTCCGGGCATGAGCGGCCGGTCCTCCACGATGATCTGGCCGATATTCGCGGCTTTGCCGAGGCAGGCATCGATGGCCACCGTGAAGACGTCCGCCGGGTTCCCGACGGGATTCAGCTTCTGTTCGAGATTCAGGGCATGCAGCGGCTGTTCAAGCGTGCCGATGAGCGGAAACGGGAAATCAGCCTGTTCCCCCAGCGCAGTGCCGGTCAGCGGTCCGTATGAATCTCCCGTTGACCTGTCTGTGCCGATGCAGACGAATCGGACAGGTTGACGCCCAAACGGCACATGGCGAAGAAGGGCGCTGGACAGGCGCCATGCGCAGCCCGGTTCCGAGTGATGGAAACGTTCCTGAACGGATAGAGCCGTGATGGTCGTCATAGTATCCTCATTTCCTCCATGCGTGTTTTTGGAAGTATACGCAAAAAGATGAGACGATATACGAGGATTAAAAGAAGGAGGTAGATTGGGATGGCGCAGCCGGAAACGCCGGTTTCAGAGGAAGTAAGCGAAAACGTCAAAGAAACATTTGATATGATCAACTCATTTAAAGAAATGGTCTTCAGCGAAGATACATGGATCCGGGTCGGCTTCATCGGGCTGAAGATCCTTGTCATCATCCTTCTGTCGGCCCTCTTCGTCCGGATCGGGAAGACGGTCATCCGGCGGGCATTCAGCATCAAGCTGAAGGGGCCGATCCGGACTTCGGAGCGGCGTGAACGGACGCTCATCAAACTGCTGGAGAATATCCTTGCCTATGTGGTCTACTTTTCTGCCATCATGGCAATCCTTTCAATCTTTGAAATAAACGTTGCCGGACTGCTGGCGGGTGCAGGGGTCCTCGGTCTCGCCGTCGGCTTCGGGGCACAAAGCCTCGTGAAGGATGTCATCTCGGGCTTCTTCGTTATTTTTGAAGACCAGTTCTCGGTCGGGGATTACGTAAAGATCGGGGAAGCGGAGGGAACCGTGCAAGAGATCGGCCTCCGCACGACGAAGATCAAAACGGCCACGGGTGAGCTCTACATCATCCCGAACGGATCGATCACGGAAGTCGTAAACTCCTCGATCTATAACTCCACCGCGATCATCGACATCAGCATCGCCAGGGAGACGGATCTGCAGGAAACGGAGTCGCTCATCCGGTCCTTCCTCTCGGAAATCATGGGCAAGGAAGAGTATGAGGAAATCCTGTCGCCGCCGGAACTGCTCGGCGTGCAGAGACTGGAAGCGCATGAAGTCATCCTGCGGATCATCGCGGAAACGGCCCCGATGATGCAGTTTGCGGCCGAGCGCAAGCTCCGGAAAGACCTGAAACAGTTCCTGGAAGACAATCATATTGAAACCGCCTACCCGAAAATGGTCATGGTGGACAAAGAATCGCCCAAAAGTACGGATTCATGACACGGCTTCATGGTCCGGCAATCCTGCAGATCCGGAGGTGAATGGCGGCGATGGAGAACAAACAGTATGGCATCGGCGATGTCGTGGAGATGAAGAAGCAGCACCCGTGCGGAACGAATGCATGGAAGGTCATCCGGATGGGGGCGGACATCCGGATCAAGTGCACCGGATGCCAGCACAGCGTCCTCATCCCGAGAAGGGAGTTCGAGAAGAAGATCAAGCGGATTCTCGAGCGGGCGGATGCGGGCGAATGATGGACAGGGCAGGCCTTAATTTCCTATAATGAAAAAGTTGTGGAAACTGTCTTGAAGCGGGGGGATCCCCGTATTGATTTGCATAGATCGAAAGGTTGTGGAAAACCATGGCATTAACTGCCGGAATTGTCGGGCTCCCGAACGTCGGGAAGTCGACACTGTTCAACGCCATTACGAAATCAGGTGCGGAAGCGGCCAACTATCCGTTCTGCACGATCGACCCGAACGTCGGCATCGTCGAAGTGCCGGACGAGCGGCTCCAGAAACTGACCGAACTCGTGAATCCAAAGAAGACCGTCCCGACGGCCTTTGAATTCACCGACATCGCGGGCATCGTCAAAGGGGCCAGCAAAGGCGAAGGCCTGGGGAATAAGTTCCTTTCCCACATCCGTGAAGTGGATGCCATCTGCCAGGTTGTCCGATGCTTTGCCGACGAAAACATCACACACGTCTCGGGGAAGGTCGATCCGATCGATGACATCGAAGTCATCAATCTCGAGCTCATCCTCGCAGACCTGGAAAGCGTCGACAAGCGCCTCGTCCGGGTGTCCAAGATGGTAAAGTCCAAGGACAAGGAAGCGATGCTGGAAGAGCCGATCCTCGTGCGCCTCAAGGAAGCGTTCGAGAATGAAAAGCCTGCACGCTCCGTTGAGTTCACGGACGACGAGAAAAAGATCATCAAAGGCATGAACCTGCTCACGATCAAGCCGATGCTGTACGTGGCGAACGTCTCCGAGGACGAAATTGCAGATCCGGAAGACAACGAGTACGTGCAGAAGGTGCGGGAATATGCGAAGGAAGACGGCGCCGAAGTGATCATCGTCTGTGCGAAAATCGAGGAAGAGATGGCCGAGTTGGACGACGAGGAAAAGGCGATGTTCCTCGAGGAACTCGGCATCCGGGAAGCCGGGCTTGACCAGCTCATCCGGGCATCTTACCGGCTTCTCGGCCTGGCCACCTATTTCACCGCGGGCGAGAAGGAAGTACGCGCCTGGACGTTCCGCAAAGGCATGAAGGCGCCGCAGTGTGCGGGCGTCATCCATACCGACTTCGAGCGCGGGTTCATCCGTGCGGAAACGGTATCCTATGACGACCTGCTCGAAGCCGGCTCGATGGCGGCTGCGAAGGAAGCGGGCAAGGTCCGCCTTGAAGGGAAAGAATACGTCGTGCAGGACGGCGACGTCATGCTGTTCCGCTTCAACGTTTGACGGACAACAAGAAAAGGCTTTGCGGAGAACGGTCCCGCAAAGCCTTTTCATTTTATCTATCGTCCGGACCGGGGTCCGTGCTGAACACATAGAGCTTCGGTTCTTCGGGGTCGTCGCGGATGAGCCAGTCTCCGGGAAGGGTCTTGAGCTCCCGGTCCATCGCCAGGTCCCCCGCCGCCCCGCCGATCAGCCAGGCAGACAGGAAGAGCACCAGATAGCTGTCGGTCCAGAGGCCGATCGCCGCGGGCAGGATGCCGGTCATCCAGAGCGGCAGCAGAAGCGCTTTCCGCATTCCCCGGTTATGCAACGGAATTTTGGTCGTGGCATAGGCGATGCCTGCCTGCAGATTGAGGCCGAATGCCATCTCCTTGAACGGCACGCCGCCGAACAGCCGGAACCCGAGCAGATGGAACGCCTCATGGACGACGATGAGCACGGCATAGCCGGCGATGAACAGGAGTGTTCCGACGATGATGCCCTTTAGTGAAAAAGTCACTTCAAACCCGCCCTGCCGAAAAACCCCGTGAAGCAAGGCATTCGCCAGGAACAGGATAACCGCGGACAGGAGGGTCAGCCACAGGCTTTCCTTCGCCACCTTCGGCAGATCAAGTTCAATCACCCGGTCCGGATTCCGCCCTTCCAGCTGTGAAAAATCCATGGATCATTTTCCTTTCTTCGGAAAAGTCATTTCCTCTCTATCTAAATCATACTCGACTGCCCCCTTCCCTACCAATCCCGCACTCAGTTTCCCGGGAAATGAACCAAGGACTTCCGGAAGCTTGAAAAATAGATTGTGGCCATGCAATGCCGGCAGGCGGCATCGTGATGGATGCTCACCCGCGCGGGGCCCCTGCGGACTGCAAGACAGTCCGGAGACTCGTCCGGCTGAATCGAAATCACCGGCCATATAAAATGCATCCTGCCTATCGGATTCCCGGTTGAAATCGGACAGGCCCTGTGGTAGAATAAACCGATGTGAGTAAGTAATTGATTATTTTACTCCTTGCCCGCCGCAATGCGGCCGGGCCATACGTCCACAAGGAGGTGACATCTTGATGAATAAGTACGAAATCATGTACATTATCCAGCCGAAGATCGAAGACGAGGCGAAAAAAGCGCTTGTTGAGCGTTTTGACGGAATCCTCTCCACGAACGGCGCGGAGATCATCGAGTCGAAGGAATGGGGCAAGCGCCGTCTCGCTTACGAGATCAACGACTTCCGTGAAGGTATCTACCAGATCGTGAAGCTCAGCGCTCCTATCGAAGCGATCGATGAGTTCACGCGTCTCGCGAACATCAACGAAGATATCATCCGTCACATCGCGATCCGCGAAGAAGACTGATGAATTGACGATACGCCAGACTATCACAAAGGGGGTTGTTGTCTGATGATCAACCGTGTTGTTCTAGTCGGAAGGTTGACGAAGGATCCTGAATTGAAGTACACCCAGTCAGGCATCGCCATGACCCGTTTCACCCTGGCCGTGAACCGCACGTTCACGAACCAGCGGGGGGAACGCGAGGCGGACTTCATCAACGTGGTGACCTGGAGAAAGCAGGCCGAGAACGTGGCCAACTTCCTCCGCAAGGGCAGCCTCGCAGGCGTCGACGGCCGCATCGAGACGAGCAGTTTCGACGGCCAGGACGGAAAACGCGTCTTCATGACGGAAGTCGTGGCGGACAGCGTCCAGTTCCTGGAACCGCGGGGCGCTTCGCCGGACCGCCAGCAGGGCGGCGCACCGTCGTATGGCAACCAGCAGAGCGCACCGTCCTACGGAAACCAGCAGAACCAGAACCAGCAGCCATATTATCAGGGGCAAACCCCGAACCAAAATAACTATACACGCACCGACGAGGATCCGTTCACGCCGGGCGGCGGACCGATCGAAGTATCGGACGACGACCTGCCGTTCTGATCAAGGAGCGTCTATCCATCTAACAGGAAAAGGAGGCGAATCGCATGGCACCACGTCGTGGACGCAGACGCCGCAAGGTCTGCTACTTTACTTCCAACAACATTACGCGCATCGACTATAAAGATGTCGATCTGCTTAAAAAGTTCATCTCCGAGCGCGGGAAAATTCTCCCTCGCCGCGTGACGGGCACAAGCGCGAAATGGCAGCGTAAACTTACTGTTGCTATCAAACGCGCCCGGATCATGGGACTTCTCCCATTCACTTCGGAAGAGCGGTAATACAGCGAGGAAGCCCCGGCACTGCCGGGGCTTCCTTTTCATATCGGGGACGGAATCCGCACCGGCTGCGGGTTGCCGTCCCTTTTTGGTCCCGCATGTGAAACATGGTACAATGAGAGGAAGATTCCATTGTCTTATCAATGGGCATCCAATTTGAAAGAAGGCTGACAATGGGCAACGATCAAGCGAGAAGGCTAACCTTCGGAGCCATGATGGCCGCCCTGTTCGCCCTGTTGACCGCACTGACCTACTACGTGCCGGTCATCGGTGCGATCACAGTGTTGGTCATCCCGCTCCCGCTCGCCCTCTATGGGGCCAGATACAGCCGGGGTCCGTCGCTGACGGTCTCGGTTGCCGGGGTCGTCCTTTCATTCCTCATCGCCGGTCCGGGCGGGCTGTTGCTTGCCCTCCTCAACGCACCGGTCGGATTTATCATCGGGGACGGCGTGCGGACCGGCAAAACAAAACTATATATCTTCATGGCGTCGGGCCTGGCCGTCCTCATCATGGGCGTCCTGCAGTTCGCAGCCGCCGCGGCGTTCATGAACATCAACATCATCTCGGAGCTGACCGATTCACTCCGTGCGTACTATGAACAGACGGGCGAACTGATGAAAAGGTTCGATATGCTGCCGGATGACTATGACCAGATTGTCAATCAGATGATCCTGATGGTCCAGACCCTCATCCCTTCCATGTTCATCATCGTATCCTACCTGACGGCGTTCATCACGGTCTCGATCATTTTTCCGCTGATGAGAAAGCTCGGCACGGACGTTCCGAAATTCGGGAAGTTCCGCAACCTGAAGTTCCCGGTCGTCCTGCTCTTCTACTACGCGATCATCCTGATCGTCTCGCTCCTGGCAAAGCCGGAGGCAGGCTCCACGGGCTACCTGATCATCGGCAACGCCATGCTCATCCTCAGGGTGCTGTTCTTCATGCAGGGGCTTTCGCTTCTGGCGTTCGCCGTGCATGCAACCGGCATACCGAAATGGTTGTTCGTGCCCGCGGTGCTGCTCGCCATCCCGCTGTCGCCGATTGTCGTCCTGCTCGGGATTCTTGATGTCGGGTTCAACATCAGGGGGTTCATCACGGGAAGCAAAGGAAAGTGAGTGGCTGACGAATGGGAACTTTTTTCAGACAACGACCAATACGGATTCCGCTTCTTGTCCTGACCGTCATCGCGGCGGCCGCCGTGGTGCCGATCTGGGCCTACCGCGAATGGGCGGGTGTTCTGTTCGCCGTCGTGGCGGCCGCCGCACTGGCCGCCGCCTGGCGGATGGAGGAGAAAACCTACAAAGAGACGGAGAGGCACATCGAGAACTTATCGTACCGGATGAAGAAGGTCGGCGAGGAAGCACTGCTCGAAATGCCGATCGGGATCCTGCTCGTCGACGACCGGTTTACGATTGAATGGGCAAACCCGTTCATGACCCAGCTTCTCGAGTATGACACGCTCATCGGCGAGGAACTGTCTGGGCTATCGGAAGACTTCCGGAGCTTTGCAAAAGAAGACGCAGAGCATGAAGGCGTCGTCTCCCTCGGAAACCGGAAATACAAGGTGGTCCACAAGCCGGAAGAGAAGCTGTTTTATCTGTTCGACATCACCGAGCAGCTCGAAATCGAAACGCTTTATTATGCGGACCGGACCGTCCTCGGCATGATTCTTGTCGACAACTACGACGAACTGGCGTCCGGCATGGACGACCAGACGAAGAGCCGGCTGAACAGCCTGGTCACGACGCTCATCAACGACTGGGGGGCCGAATACGGCATCTATGTGAAGCGGTTCAGCTCGGACCGGTTCCTGGCCGTGCTCAACGAGTCCATCCTTCATGAGCTGGAAAAGGATAAGTTCCGCATCCTGGACGCCATCCGAGAGGAAACGGCCAGGGAAAGCTCCGCCCTCACGCTCAGCGTCGGAATCGGCGCGGACTCCGGTTCCCTGCCGGAGCTCGGGGAACTGGCGCAGTCTGGGCTTGACCTCGTCCTCGGACGGGGCGGCGACCAAGTGGCGATCAAGCAGCCGAGCGGACGCGTGAAGTTCTACGGGGGCAAGACCAATCCTGTCGAGAAACGCACCCGCGTGCGCGCAAGGGTCATCTCCCATGCGCTGAGGGACCTCATACAAGAAAGCGACAAAGTCATCGTCATGGGACATAAGCTCCCGGACATGGATGCGATCGGAGCGTCGGTCGGCGTCCGTCGCATGGCGCAGATGAACAATGTGGAAGGCTACGTCGTCATCGATTTTGACGAGCTCGATCCGAGCGTCACCCGGCTCATGGAACAGATCCGGTCCGAACCCGACCTGTTCCGTCACTTCATCACACCGGACGAGGCGCATTCGCTCATCACAGAACGCACGCTGCTCGTCATCGTCGATACGCATAAGCCAAGCTTCGTCATCGAGGAACGCCTTCTTCAGAAAGCGGAAAAGACGGTCGTCATCGACCATCACCGCAGGGGTGAGGAGTTCATCGAAGATACGCTGCTTGTTTATATGGAACCTTATGCCTCGTCCACTGCGGAACTTATCACCGAGCTCCTTGAATACCAGCCGAAGGGCGACAGGCTGTCGATGCTCGAGGCGACCTCGATGCTTGCGGGCATCATCGTCGATACGAAGAGCTTCACCCTACGGACCGGCTCAAGGACATTTGAGGCCGCTTCCTACCTGCGTTCAAACGGGGCCGATACAGTCCTGATCCAGCGGTTCATGCGCGAGGACATCGCGACCTATCTGGAGCGGGCGGACATTATCCGCACCGTCGAGTTCTTCGGCGAGGGCATTGTGATCGCACACGGCGAAGACGGCGAGCCTCACAGCCCCGTCCTCATCGCCCAGACGGCTGACACGCTGCTGACGATGAAAGGGGTCAACGCCTCGTTTGTCGTGGCGGACCGGCCTGAAGGGCGCATCGGCATCAGCGCCCGGTCACTCGGCGATCTGAATGTCCAGGTCATCACCGAACGTCTCGGCGGCGGGGGGCATCTGACGAATGCCGCCGCACAGCTTGAAGCCGGCTCGATCGCAGAGGCACTGAGCATGCTCAAGGAAGCCATAAATGAATCTACAGAAGGGGGAACCGATCAATGAAAGTCATTTTCCTGAAAGATATCAAAGGCACGGCGAAAAAAGGGGAGATCAAAGAAGTCTCCGTCGGTTACGCACAGAATTTCCTGTTCAAGAACAATATGGCCGTCGAAGCGACCCCGGCAAACCTCAGCAAACTAGAAGGCCAGAAAAAACGGGCCGAAAAGGATGCTGCCGAAGAACTGGCCGAAGCGAAGCGCCTCAAAGAAAAGCTGGAGGCCGTCACCGTCGGTCTGAAGGCAAAGTCCGGAGAGGGCGGGCGCCTGTTCGGATCCATCACATCCAAGCAGATCGCCTCCGCGCTCGAGAAGCAGCACGGCATGAAGATCGATAAACGGAAGATGGAACTTCCGGATGCCATCCGGGCCCTCGGCTACACGAACGTTCCGGTCAAGCTCCACCCTGATGTCATAGCGACACTCAAGGTACATGTGACGGAAGAGTAAGGGAGAACGCAATGGAAACATTCGACCGGACCCCGCCGCATAACAACGAAGCCGAACAGTCGGTCATCGGCGCCATCTTCCTGGAGCCCCAGGCGCTCATCACGGCCGGTGAGACCCTCGTCCCGGACGACTTCTACCGGGTGGCACACCAGAAGATCTTCCGGACGATGGTGACCCTCAGCGAACGCGGAGAGGCGATTGACGTCGTCACGGTCACCGAGGAGCTGTCGGCAAAGAAAGAACTCGAAGACGTAGGCGGAATCTCCTATCTGACCGAATTGGCGCATACCGTCCCGACGGCGGCAAACGTCACGTACTACGCCCGCATCGTCGAGGAGAAGGCGCTCCTCCGCCGGCTCATCCGTACGGCGACGGGCATCGTGGAAGACGGCTTCACGCGCGAGGACGAAGTGGAAGATGTCCTTGCCGAAGCCGAAAAAAAAATGATGGAGGTCGCAAGCCGGAAAAACTCGGGCGACTTCAAGCACATCAAGGACGTGCTCGTCCAGACCTACGACAACATCGAACTCCTCCACACAAGGAAGGGCGACGTGACCGGGATTCCGACCGGTTTCCGTGACCTCGACCACATCACAGCCGGGTTTCAGCGCAATGACCTGATCATCGTCGCCGCCCGCCCGTCCGTCGGGAAGACCGCCTTTGCGCTGAACGTGTCGCAGAATGTCGCGACAAAGGCCGGCGAGAACGTCGCCATCTTCAGCCTGGAGATGGGCGCGGACCAGCTCGTCATGCGGATGCTCTGCGCAGAGGGCAATATAGATGCCCAAGTGCTCCGGACAGGGGCACTGGAGGCGGAAGACTGGCGGAAGCTCACGATGGCGATGGGCAGCCTGTCGAACGCGGGGATTTTCATCGACGACACCCCGGGGATCCGGGTGGGCGAAATCCGCTCGAAATGCAGGCGGCTGAAGCAGGAGCACGGTCTCGGCATGATCATGATCGACTATCTCCAGCTCATCCAGGGCAGCGGCAGCTCCCGGGACAACCGCCAGCAGGAAGTGTCCGAGATTTCCCGCTCACTCAAGGGACTTGCCCGTGAACTCCAGGTTCCGGTCATCGCCCTGTCCCAGCTCTCACGGGGTGTCGAACAGCGGCAGGACAAGCGCCCGATGATGTCCGACCTTCGGGAGTCGGGCTCGATCGAGCAGGATGCCGACATCGTTTCGTTCCTTTACCGTGAGGACTACTACGACAAGGAAACCGAAGATCAGAACATGATTGAAATCATCGTCGCCAAGCAGCGGAACGGCCCGACCGGCACCGTCAAGCTGGCCTTTGTGAAGGAATACAATAAATTCGTCAACGTCGACTGGAGCCAGCACGAAGCGCCTCCTGCCTAAACACGAACGTTGGGTGCAACTTTGCATCCATGCGTTCGTGTTTTTTCTTGACCTCTGCGGACAACACTGATACACTGAATCTGTTTGAAATCGGACGTGAACGAATCCGTCCAACGGAGGTGCAGATCTATGCCATCAGTGGTGGTAGTCGGAACGCAGTGGGGAGACGAAGGGAAAGGGAAAATCACCGATTTCCTGTCGGAGCATGCAGAAGTCATCTCGCGCTATCAAGGCGGGAACAATGCCGGCCATACAATCATATTCGGCGGCGAGACATACAAGCTTCACCTGATCCCGTCCGGAATCTTTTACGAGGATAAGATCTCGGTTATCGGAAACGGGATGGTCGTCGATCCGAAAGCGCTCGTCCATGAGCTCGAGGGGCTCCACAGCCGCGGCATCCGCACGGACAACCTGCGCATCTCGAACCGCGCGCATGTCATCCTGCCGTACCATATCAAGCTGGATGAAGTCGAGGAACTCCGCAAGGGGGCAAACAAGATCGGCACGACCGGGAAGGGCATCGGACCGGCCTATATGGACAAGGCCGGCCGGATCGGCATCCGGATTGCCGACCTGCTTGACAAGGAAGTGTTCGAGGAGAAGCTCACGCGAAACCTCACAGAGAAAAACCGCCTGCTCGAGAAGTTCTATGAGACCGGCGGCTTCACCGTCGAGGAGATCCTTGAGGAGTACTTCGGCTACGGGCAGAAGATCGCACAATATGTGACGGATACATCGAAAGTATTGAACGACGCGCTCGACGAAGGCCGTCGTGTCCTGTTTGAAGGCGCTCAAGGCGTCATGCTCGACATCGACCAGGGGACGTACCCGTTCGTCACGTCGTCCAATCCGGTTGCAGGAGGCGTCACGATCGGCGCGGGCGTCGGTCCGACGAAAATCGATCATGTCGTCGGTGTCTGCAAGGCGTATACTTCCCGTGTCGGCGACGGCCCGTTCCCGACGGAGCTGTTCGACGAGGTCGGCAACCAGATCCGTGAAGTCGGCAAGGAGTACGGCACGACAACCGGCCGTCCGCGCCGCATCGGCTGGTTCGACACGGTCGTTGTCCGCCATGCACGCCGTGTGAGCGGGCTGACCGATCTGACGGTCAACTCGATCGACGTGCTCACCGGCCTGGAAACGGTGAAAATCTGTACGGCTTACCGGTATAACGGCGAGCTCCTGACCGAATACCCGGCCAACCTCAGAGTGCTTGACCAGTGCGAGCCGGTTTATGAGGAGATGCCGGGCTGGAGCGAAGACATCACGGGCTGCAAGTCCCTTGATGAGCTTCCGGAAACCGCCCGCCATTACCTGGAGCGCATTGCACAGCTCACCGGTGTACAAATCTCCATTTTCTCTGTCGGTCCGGACCGGACTCAGACGAATATCATCAAAAGCGTCTGGCGCTGAGCCGGACAATCCAACCGCCCTTCCCGCCCGGGAAGGGCGGTTTTTTGCATTGTATTCAAGGAACTGGAAACGGGCGATGGATTTGGTCCGCGATTTACAGTTGGATTACAAATCATGAAAGAATATTGTTCCCAACTTTATTAACTGTTAAGGTGAGAAAGCTGAATGACTAAATATATAAACAAAGATAGAGAGAAATCAGAAGGGAAACGGAATGAGATGAACAAAAAAATGAAACACCCGTCTTCGAGACATTACATAAACAGCAGGAAAAAGGCTTCTTTAAAAGTTAGGCGGACCGGTGCGGCCGTGATGGTCGGACTGCTGCTCTTCACCGGCACCGGCTTTGCGAAAGAGAATCTCCGTGACCTCTACCATGTGTATGAAGGCGGCCGGTATATCGGCACCGTCGGGAATCCGGAGATTGTCGACCAGGTGAAGGAAGAAAAGCTGCAGACGGTGAAAGGCAAACACGGTGACCTCGATCTGGTCGCCGGACGGGATGTATCCGTCGTCCAGGAGAAAGTGTTCGGGCAGGAGCCGGACAGCGACGAGGCCGTGCGCAGGAAACTGAAGGACAACGTGTCGGTGGAGACCGAAGCGGTGGCAGTCGTCGTCGGCGGTGAAACGGTCACCCATGTAAAGGACGGGGCCGCCTACTCGGACATGATGCGGCAGATCAAGCTGGCAAATGTAAAAGAAGATGAACTGGCCGCGTTCGAGCAGGCAGAAAAGGAAGGGGCGGATCCGGCTCCCTTGGCTGATGGAGAAACCCGTGTGACGGATGTCGAGATTTTGACCGACATCTCATCGGATGACGTATTCACGGAGCCCGGGCATGTCCTTCCGGCCGATGAAGCGGCATCGATCCTGTTGAAGGGCAAGGAAGTCACAAAAGATTATAAGGTCCGGCAGGGAGATGCTGCTGAAAAGATCGCCAGGAAGAGCGGCGTCAATACAGACCGTCTTCTCTCCATGAATCCGGACCTCAAGAAGGAAGCCCCGATTCATCCAGGGGAAGTTCTGAAAGTGCCGGACAGCGAGCCGTACGTTCAGGTGGCGGTGACCCGGGAGTCAAAAGAAGCCGTTCCCCTTCCCCGCCGGACAGTGACGGAAAAAGACGGCACATTGCTTAAGGGAGAAACGGACGTCAAGCAGGCAGGAAGCGACGGCACGAAGGAATTGTCAAAAGTGATGCGCAAGGTGAACGGCCGAATGGTTGAAGAACGGGTGACCGGAGAAAAAGTCATGGTCGAACCGGTTGATAAAATCGTCCGGGAAGGCACCAAGGCGGCCATCGGACACGGGTCGGGGATGTTCATGTGGCCCGTGCAGGGCGGCTATATCTCGAGCAGGAAAGGCGAACGCTGGGGACGCCAGCACAACGGCATCGACATTGCCCGCCCGTCCGGCCGGGCAATCCTCGCAGCCGACGGCGGAACCGTCAAGGCGGCAGGCCCCCTCGGCGGGCTGGGCAACCGGATTGAGATCGATCACGGGAACGGCTACACGACCTTATACGGCCATCTCGCTTCCATCGGGGTCAAACCGGGCCAGAAGCTTGAAAAGGGCGCAAAGATCGGCGTCATGGGATCCACCGGCCACTCTACCGGACTGCATCTTCATTTTGAAGTGAAGAAGAACGGCAGCCTGATCGACCCCCTCACGGTCGTGAGCCAATAATTGCACAGAATATGAATAGGCCCGGCCAGGGAGAAGCCTCATCCGCTTCACCGGCCGGGTATTTTGTTTGGGCAATGATCGGCGGACAGGCGTGAATAACGCGTCCGATCGCTCATCCACCGGCCGTTTTCGCGCAATTCCCGGGGAAATATGTCGGGAAATGACGGATATTGCCCGGGAAATAATTGGCGGGGAAATTTCCCCCGCCGATTAAGATCACGGACGGATGCGGAACCGCCCAACTCATGATAGCATAGGAAGAATAAAGGACTCGTAGAACGCCTATGCGGAAGGGAAGTAAAATTCACATGAACAAGACGATTCTTGTAGTGGACGATGAGAAGCCGATTGCGGATATTCTCCAATTCAACTTAAAAAAAGAAGGCTATTCGGTCATCACTGCCTATGACGGAGAAGAAGCGATTGCAAAGGCAGAGGAAGTACAGCCTGATCTTGTTCTTCTCGATATCATGCTGCCGAAAAAAGACGGGATGGAAGTGTGCCGCGAGCTGCGGAAGAAATATGACTTCCCGATCATCATGCTGACGGCGAAAGACTCGGAAATCGACAAAGTGCTCGGGCTCGAGCTCGGCGCCGATGATTACGTAACGAAGCCGTTCAGCACCCGTGAACTGATTGCCCGCGTCAAGGCGAATATGCGCCGGCACCAGGCCGCGCCGGCAGAGGACGAAGGAGAAGTGTCGAATGACATCGTCATCGGAAACCTGACGATCCAGCCCGACGCCTACCTTGTCCTTAAACGCGGGGAACAGATCGAGCTGACTCACCGTGAGTTTGAGCTGCTCCACTATCTGGCCAAGCACATCGGCCAGGTGATGACACGTGAACACCTGCTCCAGACGGTGTGGGGATATGATTATTTTGGGGATGTGCGGACAGTTGACGTCACCATCCGGAGGCTGCGCGAAAAGATTGAAGACAATCCAAGCCATCCGGCCTGGATCGTCACCCGCCGAGGGGTCGGTTATTATTTGCGCAACCCTGAACAGGAGTAACCGGGATGCAGAAAGTCGGTTTTTTCAGGTCCATCCATGTGAAGTTCGTCATCATCTACGTTCTGCTCATCCTGATCGCGATGCAGATTATCGGGATCTACTTTGCGCGGGAACTTGAGCAGACGCTCCGACACAACTTCGAGACGTCCATCATGGACCGGGTGAACCTGCTGGAATTCAGTGTAAGGGAAGAAATGCTCAGGCAGCGCTCCGAGGAAGATCCGACGCTCGAGCAGAGTCTCCGGACCGTGCTGACCGGATTTTCTTCCGAAGATATCATCGAGGTGCGTGTGATCGATGCAAAATACAGCATCCTCGCCACTTCGGAGCTCGACAATCAGTCGCTTGTCGGACAGCGGACGAACCTCGACCTGATCCGGAACTCGATCAATGCCGAATCGGAGTTCAAGACCACGCAGCTTGATGAAAAGACGAACAAGCGGGTGTGGATGCTGGCGGAGCCGATCGTCTCGGACGGAGAAGTGATCGCCGCCCTTTACATCCAGTCGAACATCGAGAAGGTGTTCGGACAGATCAATGAAATCAACCAGATCCTCGCCGGCGGAACCGCCTTCTCGCTCGGCATCACGGTCGTGCTCGGCATCCTCATCGCCCAGACGATCACCCGTCCGATTGCGGACATGACGAAGCAGGCGACTGCAATGGCAAAGGGGAACTTTGCCCGAAAGGTCCGGGTTTACGGCCAGGACGAGATCGGCGAACTCGCCAAGGCGTTCAACCACCTGACGACCCGGCTGCAGGAGGCCCAGTCATCCACTGAGTCGGAGCGGCGCAAGCTTGCGTCCGTCCTTTCCAACATGACGGACGGCGTCATTTCGACCGACCGGAAGGGGCGGATCATCCTGATCAACGACACGGCACTCGGCATGCTCCGGGTGCCCCGCGAACACGTGCTCAACCGGCCGGTCCCGACGGTGCTCGGCCTGGAACAGGATTATACGTTCGAAGATCTGGTCGACCAGAAGGAACCGGTCACGATTGATTTCAGCACGGACGAGCAGCCGTACATCCTCCGGGCAAACTTCTCGGTCATCCAGAAGGAGACGGGGTTTGTGAACGGTCTCATCGTCGTCCTGCACGATATCACCGAGCAGGAAAAAATCGAGATAGAGCGGCGCGAGTTTGTGTCGAACGTTTCACATGAACTCCGGACCCCGCTGACTTCAATGCGGAGTTATCTGGAGGCGCTTGCGGATGGGGCGTGGAAAGACGAGGAGATCGCGCCTTCCTTCCTCCATGTGACCCAGACCGAGACCGAACGCATGATCCGGCTCGTGTCGGACCTTCTGCAGCTGTCGAGGATGGACAGCCGGGAATATGAACTCAACGTCGATATTGTCGACTTCGTCAAGTTCCTCCACCGGATCATTGACCGGTTCGAGCTCATGAAGTCGAAAGATGTCCAGTTCATCCGGCTCATCCCGCCGGGGCCGCTCTACACGGAAATTGACATGGATAAGATGACTCAGGTCATCGACAACATCATCTCGAACGCATTGAAATATTCGCCGGACGGCGGGAATGTCCGATTCTCTATCCTCGTGGAGGATGACCATCTGAAGGTGGCCATTTCCGATGACGGGATGGGCATCCCTGAAGCGAACGTCAAGCGGATATTCGAACGGTTCTACCGGGCGGACAAGGCCCGTTCCCGTGCCATGGGCGGCACGGGACTCGGCCTGGCGATCGCCAAGGAGATGATCAACGCCCACGGAGGAAACATTTGGGCGGAGAGCGAGGAAGGCAAGGGAACGACGGTCTTCTTCACGTTGCCGTTTGAGCTGGAAGAGGCGGGTGAATGGGATTGAAGTACATCGAACAAGTGAAGACGGCCGTGCTGATCCTGTTGATTGTGCTGAGCGTGACGCTGACTTTCTCCATCTGGACCTACAAGCCGAACTATAAAACGATCGAAAAGACCCCGAATGTCGATACGGCCATCGTGGATAAAAGGAAAATCTCGGACGTCGTCCAGCCATACAAGCTGCTGGTCAACCGGGACGATGAAATGACGGGGACGACGGATCCGGACATGCTCACCGAAGCCGTGGACCTGGTCAAGACGTGGTCACTCCGCAATGTCACCCTGTCGGACCCCGAATTGACGGCCGGCGAACTGAATGAGCTCACCGAAGAGCCGGGCCGGATCGTCATTTTCTATCCGTCGCCGATCCCGTTTGAAGTGATCGACAATCTGTTCAAGTTCTCGGACACGATTTCGAACGAGTCCACGTTTGAACGGATCATTATTGAAAAAAGCGATGCGGACGGTCAGATGCTGGTCCACTTCGTCGGCAGGGAAGGCGGCCGTCGATATACCGCCTCGGCTTCCCGCGTGGACAAGCAGGCGATGAAGGAGTTTGTCGGCAAAGCCGAGAAGAATTTCCCGACCTACGCTGCCGTCAGGCGCGACGGGGCCGGCTCTCTTTATCTGCCGGCCGAACCGGTTTCCGTCGATGCGTTGATCTATAATATGGAAGAAGTCAGCCCTTCCAAGTTCAAGGATGCCCTGTTCCCGGACAAGAGCGATGTCAAGCGGGAGCAGACCGGCCTGACCCGGGAGGAATACAGCGATAACTCATCCATCATGACCGTGGAGACGAGGATGAAGACAATTTCCTTCGTCCATCCGCACCCTACGGCCGAGAGCAAGGAAGTATCCATTCCGTCGGAGCTTCTCCTCAACAGTCTGGACTTCGTCAATGAGCACGGGGGATGGACCAACAACTTCCTGTTTGCGTCGATGGAGCCGGAGAAAAAACAGATTACCTACCGCCTTCAGGTAGGCGGACTCCCGGTATTCAGCGAGGAAAAAGAAACATCCACGGAGATCAGGCAGACATGGGGGGACGGCCGCATCTTCCGCTATCAGCGGCCGTATTACACGCTTGATGTTCCATTCCCTGAAAAGAACCGGCGCGAGCTCGATTCGGGAGTGGAAGAAGCCGAATGGCTGCGGGCAGAGAAAGGCGAGGACTTCTCCAAAATCGGGGAGATCATGCAGGCCTATACAATGCGTCAGGACGAACAACAGAACCTGTACCTGCTTGAGCCCGCCTGGTACTACGAGGAAAACGGCAAGTGGCACCAGGTCGGAGCGGACTCGGGGGGTGCGGTAAATGGATTGGAATAAGACGAAGACGATCTTCATCATCGTGTTTGCCATCCTGAACGTATTCCTCTACTCCCTTTATGTGAACCGCTACACCGAAGTGAAGCGGATTGACGTGCAGGGTGAGACGAAAATCGAAGAACGGCTCAAAATGGACGGCATCACCTATCCAAAGCTCCCTGAAATTGAAACCGCCTCATTCGCTTCGGGAGAAGTGTGGGTGTTTGATCCGAAGGAAGTGAAAGATGCCAAGGGCCAGACACTCCGTTTGACGGACGACAGAGGCACCATCGTCGGTGTTCCCAAGGAGCCTGTGAGCATCAAAGGAGAAGACGGCAAGCTGGACTTCGGCGGCCTGCTCGACAAGTATGTGAAGAACGGGTCCGATTATAAACTTTGGAAAGCCGATGAGAAAAAGCGCGAGGCGGTCTTTTTCCAGACCATCGATTCCCTGCCCTTCTATTTCAATCAATCGTCCACGCTGACCGTCCACTGGAACGAGGCGTTGGAGGTGACGGACTACCAGCAGCGGATGATGGATGAAATTGTCCTCTTCAACCAGGAGAAGGATCTGTTCCCGCCGATACAGGCGATCAACGCCCTCTATTCCCGGGGATATCTGAAGACGGATTCGACCATCACGAAAGTCGAAATGGGCTACTCGCCGCTTGTGCAGCTCACGAAGACGCAAGTATTTGCCCCGACTTGGCATATTCATGTAAAATTGAATGATGGAACTTCCGAAGACTTTTTTGTGAATGCGGTCGACGGAAAAGTCCTGGATAAGCTTCCCGAGCAGATCATCGAGGAAGACGGTTAGGAGGCAGGCCCGATATGCGTTTTAGTGTATTGGCCAGTGGAAGCACCGGCAATTCCATTTATATTGAGAATGACGAACATGCTTTTCTTGTAGATGCGGGACTGAGCACACGGAAGCTGGAGAAGCTTCTCGGTGAAGTCGGCCGTGACATGAAGGCACTGGACGGCATTTTTGTTACACATGAACACAGCGACCATATTCGCGGACTCGGCGTGACGGCCAGGAAGTACGGTGTCCCGATCTATGCGAATGAAAAAACATGGAAGGCGATGGACGGGCTCGTCGGCAATGTTCCGGCAGAGCAGCGATTCGTCTTCGACATGGAGACCGTGAAGACGTTCGGCAGCTTCGATGTCCAGTCGTTCGCGGTTTCCCACGATGCGGCGGATCCGATGTTCTATATCTTCCATGAGAATGGAAGAAAGCTGGTCCTCATCACGGATACCGGGTATGTCAGCGACCGGATGAAGGGTTGGATCCGCGAGGCCGATGCCTACGTGTTTGAGAGCAACCACGACGTCAGCATGCTGCAGATGGGCCGCTATCCGTGGAACATCAAGCGCAGGATCCTGAGCGATGTCGGCCACGTATCCAACGAAGATGCGGCGGTCGCAATGAGCGAAGTCGTCTCGGAGAAAGAAACCCGGATTTATCTGTCCCATTTGTCCAAGGACAATAATATGAAGGACCTGGCAAGGCTGAGCGTGTCGCAGACGCTTGAGACATGCGGCATCCGGGTCGGTGAATACGTTCATCTGTTTGATACGGATGCAGAGCAGCCGACAGAACTTGTCCCGGTCTGACCCGCGGCCTGTCCCGATTTGGGACAGGTCCTTTTTCATGTCCTCCGGCGGCGGATCCCTGTTGTGTTTACCTGTTGTGTTCAATCGAACGGATTCGGGTACTCTAAGGGCATCTGCAACGACGAGGAGGAGATTTTTTATGCAAAAACCGGATCACCCTTCCCGATATGTCCGGCGCACCGGGGCGGCCGGGGCGGTTTTGGCTGCCCTGCTGCTGCAGGGGTGCCTCATGCCGGGCAATACGACGGACGGAAAGGACCCCGACGAGGGACAAAAAAACGAAAACCCGGAAGCCGCGAACAGCAAAGAGACGAAAACCGTTTCCATGGACATCAATACCGGCATCACGGAAGCGGTTGAGCAGACATCGTCGACCGTTGTCGGGGTGACGAACCTCCAGACATCCGGAAACTACTGGACGAATACGACCGAACCGGTCCCGGTCGGGGTCGGTTCGGGTGTGATTTACAAAAAAGCAGACGGCAAAGCCTATGTCGTCACGAACAACCATGTCGTTGAGAATGCCACCGAGCTGGAAGTGACGCTTGATGACGGGACGAAAGTGGACGGGAATCTGCTCGGCCGGGATATCTGGACGGATCTGGCGGTCATTGAGATGGAGGACAAGAACGTGAAAAACGTCATCGAGTTCGGCGACTCGGACGCCCTGAAGAGAGGCGAGTCCGTCATCGCGATCGGCAACCCGCTCGGCCTCGGGTTTTCGGGATCCGTGACGGTCGGGGTCATTTCCGGCACGAACCGCTCAATCCCGGTTGACCTGAACGGGGATAATCGGGTAGACTGGAACGCCGATGTCCTGCAGACGGATGCGGCGATCAACCCGGGAAATTCCGGCGGCGCCCTCATCAATCTTGCAGGCCAGCTTGTCGGCATCAACTCGATGAAAATATCGGAGGAAACCGTAGAGGGAATCGGTTTGGCCATTCCGATCAATTCAGCAGTGCCGATCATCGAGGATCTCGAGAAGCACGGCGAAGTCCGGAGAGCCCAGCTGGGCGTCACGCTGATCGACCTGCTCAGTGTCCCGGCAGTCCACCAGCGCGATACGCTGAAACTTCCCAAGGATGTGACCGAAGGTGTGGTCATCGATGATGTATCGGCTGGTTCACCGGCTGCAAAGGCCGGCCTTCAGCGATTTGACGTCATCGTGGAATTGGACGGGAAAAAAGTGGCGGATACGATCGAACTTCGCAAACACTTGTACAATGAGAAGAAACCGGGAGACAAGATGAGCGTCACCTTCTACCGGAACGGAAAACAAGAGACGAAGGACCTTACTTTGTAGCGGTTTGCAACTAATAGACAGAAATTTTCTTCGAATGTTACAAATATTAATATCCACAACGGGCAGCACGGTGGACAATCCGGCCGGCTGCTCATGTTTTTGCGATTAATCGTTGCAATGTGCACATTGTGGATAACTGCGAGCGAATGTTCATAACTTTATGTAGGATAAAAGGAGGGGACGGAATGGAGAATATCCGGATCAACAGCTGTGAAACCCACATATACCGGGCTTTGGATGAAGTCACGGCTAAAACGGAAAGCTTTCCGGACATGGAGAAAATCCACACGGAAGAAGAGTTATCCACAACGTGTGCCTACTGTACACAGCCCGCAATATATGTTGTGTCGAACAGATAGTCGGACACCATATGTTGTTTTTGGTTGTGGATATGTGTATAAACTCTGTGAATAACCTAAAACATGAAGGTGGACAAGCTGTGAGTATTACAATTATTACAGTCGGAAAGCTCAAGGAAAAATATTTGAAATCCGGCATCGAAGAATATGAAAAACGGCTCAGATCCTATTCCAAAATCGAGCTCATTGAAGTGGCGGACGAAAAAGCGCCAGAGCAGCTGAGCGAGGCGGAGATGGAAATGGTGAAGAAGAAGGAAGCGGATCGGATTTTATCGAAGCTGCCGCCGGATGCCCATGTGATCGCATTGGCCATCAACGGAAAGCAGAAGTCGTCCGAGGAACTCGCCGACACGCTCAACAGGCTGATGACGTACGGAAAAAGCAAAATTGCATTTGTCATCGGGGGATCACTCGGTCTCCATGAGGATGTCCTCCGGCGGTCCGACGAGCAGCTGAGCTTCTCCCGGATGACGTTTCCGCATCAGCTGATGAAGCTGATCCTGATCGAACAGATCTACCGGGCGTTCAAAATCATGAAGAATGAGCCCTATCACAAGTGAGGGCGGAACAGAAAAAGCACCGATCCGGATGTCCTTGCCCCGGATCGGTGCTTTTTGATTGCCTGTATTCAGATGACTTCCAGTGAAACGTCGATGTTCCCGCGGGTGGCTTTGGAATACGGACAGACTTGATGGGCTTGGTGCACGAGCTCCTCCAACTGGTCTTTCTCGATCCCGGTCCCCTTGACCTGCAGTTTGACGCCGATTTTAAAACCGTTATCGGATTCATCTTTCATCAGACTGACGTTGGCCGTGACTTCGGAATCGAATTTTACCCTTGCCTTGGCGGAAACGAGGGCCAGCGCGCTGTCAAAGCAGGCTGCATAGCCGGCAGCAAACAACTGCTCCGGGTTCGTGCTGTTGTCCAATTTCTTGGCTCTCGGTGTGCCGGGCATCGATGTGTCAAAGTCGACGACGCCGTCGGACGACCGGACATGTCCTTCCCGGCCGCCGTGAGCCGTGGCAGAAGAAGTGAATTGTACAGTTCCCATGGATCTTCATCTCCTTGCTTTTTATTCCGTACACTTTCCTCTACCCGGAAAACACTTTTATATGTGGTCCAACCGGGGAAAAAATGTCCGATCCGGCAGGATGAACCGAAGGACCGGGAAAGACTTCTCACTTTTTTACCAGCCAAAAACAGTTTATAATTGCATTATCGCTATTTTGGACAAAAAGCAATCATTCTCGACATAGGATTGCTATAATATAGGATGGAATGTTTTTGGGGTGGTGTCATGAGGTTCTGGCACCGGAGCTGTTGGATCAATTCTTTTGCAAATACACGGGATAAGGAAGGTTGTCATGAGCAGCATGAATAAGAAAACAGACGTGATCTTAATCGGTGCAGGGATCATGAGCGCCACGCTTGGTTCGATGCTGAAGGAACTTGTTCCCGAATGGGAGATCAAAGTGTTCGAGAAGCTGGCGGAACCGGGAGAAGAAAGCTCGAACGAATGGAATAATGCCGGGACGGGCCACTCCGCTCTTTGCGAGCTCAACTATACGCCTGAAAAAGAAGACGGCACACTGGAAATCGAGAAAGCGGTCAAGGTCAACGAACAGTTCCAGCTGTCCCGCCAGTTCTGGGCACATCTTGTCCGCAACAATCTGATCAAAAACCCGAATGACTTCATTATGCCGCTTCCTCACATGAGTTTTGTCGAGGGCAAGGAGAATGTCGAGTACCTGAAAAAGCGGTATGACATTCTCAAAGACCACCCGCTGTTCAAGGGAATGGAATTCACGGATAATCCCGAAGAGATGAAAGAATGGGTCCCGCTCATGATGGAGGGACGGAAATCGGACGAGCCGATCGCCCTCACGAGAATCGACTCCGGCACGGATGTGAACTTCGGGTCGCTGACGCGCATCCTGTTTGATCATCTTCAGGAGGAAGGCGTGGAACTGAACTACCGCCACAGCGTCGATGACATCAAGCGCAAGGAAGAAGGCGGCTGGGAAGTGAAAGTCACCGACCTGGACGGCAAACGCCTGGAGACGCATACCGCGAAGTTCGTCTTCATCGGCGCGGGCGGCGGCAGCCTGCACCTTCTCCAGAAGACCGGCATCCCGGAATCCAAGCACATCGGCGGATTCCCGGTCAGCGGCCTGTTCCTCGTCTGCGACAACGAGGAAATGGTTGAGAAGCACAATGCAAAAGTGTACGGAAAGGCGAAGGTCGGGGCACCGCCGATGTCCGTGCCTCACCTCGACACCCGCTACATTGACGGCAAGAAGTCCCTTCTGTTCGGACCTTATGCCGGCTTCTCGCCGAAGTTCCTGAAGACCGGCTCCTACATGGACCTTATCACGTCCGTAAAGCCGAACAACCTCTTCACGATGCTCGCGGCGGGCGCAAAGGAAATGAAGCTCACCAAATACCTCATCGAACAGCTCATGCTGTCGAATGAAAAACGTGTGGAAGAGATGAAGGAGTTCATCCCGACCGCCAAACTCGAGGACTGGAGAGTCGTGGTCGCCGGACAGCGCGTCCAGGTCATCAAGGACACCGAAGCCGGCGGCAAAGGCACGCTCCAGTTCGGCACGGAAGTCGTCACGGCCTCCGACGGCTCGGTCGCAGCCCTGCTCGGCGCCTCACCGGGTGCGTCGACCGCTGTCCACGTCATGCTCGATATCCTGAACAAGTGCTTCCCTGACCACATTGAGGAATGGGAGCCGAAGATCAAGGAAATGGTGCCGTCATACGGCATCTCGCTCGCGGACAATCCGGAACTCTTCGAAGAGATTTTCGAATCCACCTCTGAAGTGCTCGGGCTGAAAGAGGAAGATCCGCAAACTGTATAAACGGCTCAACAAAGAACCCCTTCACCGGACAGGCTCCGGGCGAAGGGGTTTTATCGTTTCGGCCTATTCATGATGTCTTTCTGTCTGTTCGAGCGTGCTTTCCAACTATTCGAGCGTGCTTTCTATCCATTCATAGCGTCTTTCTGTCCATTCATCCGGCGTTACCATCTATTCGCCGCCTCCCTCCGTTCACTTGAACAGCGGGGTTTTTTTCAGCGCGATGGCGACCGGGATGGCCACGATGAGGCCGACGACGTTCTGGGCGATGTTCCCCGGGATGGAGGCAGCCGGCACGATCCAGTTGCTGAACAAAACGCCTTCACACAGGTAGTAGCCGCCGAGCATGAACGGGACTGACACGACTGCCGCGATGATGTTGAACACCGGGCTGCCGCCGTTGCGGCCGCCGGACCAGGCGATCTTCCCGACGATGTAGCCCTGAAGCGCACGGGTGAAGAACGTGAACGGCGCCCAGAGCGTCCAGCCGGAGATGAGGTCAAACAACCCCATGCCGACCGCTCCTGCGATGGCGCCTTTTTTCGGTCCGAACAGCATGGACGCGATGAACAGCATCGCTGTGCCGAGATGGACGAGCCCGCCGTTCGCCGTGATCGGCAGCTTGATGTTCAGAAACACAGTGGAGACAAAAACGAGCGCCACGAGCATGGCGGAGATGATCAGATCCCGCGTCTTCAAGCTCGTGGAAGAAGCCGGAATGCCAGAAGCCTTTTGCATGATGTCAACCTTCCCTGTCTGTATGAGAATGTAAAAATCATATATAGAGGACTGGCTTTTGAAAAGGTTCAGTTAACGTGAAAGTTATAAGGTCAGATTTCGCGGGGCGTTGCCGGGCCGTCAATCCATGTTGTCCTATTCCCTGCTCCAGACGATTCGGGTTTCGTTAAATGCATCGTCATCGGCGGATAGGGCGGATGGACGGCCACATTCTGACGATCGAACGCCAATATGCACAAGAAAGGACTGGCCTTCACAGGCCAGTCCTTTTTCGTGCATCTACACCTTTTTGAGCAAGTCCCGTCCCAGCCCGTCGACCGACCGGCTCCCCGAGAGCGCCATCGTCAGGTCAAAGTCGGCGATCAGGTTGCGGAGCACCTGGCGGACGCCGGCTTCTCCGGCGAGGGCGAGGCCGTACATATACGGGCGGCCGAGGAGGACGGCGCTTGCACCGAGTGAGAGGGCCTTCACAATGTCGGCCCCGCGGCGGATTCCGCTGTCCATGAGGACGGGTATGTCGCCCTGGACGATGTCCACGACATCCGGGAGGGCATCGACGGCCGGGATGGATCCGTCCACCTGCCGTCCGCCGTGGTTGCTCACGATGAGGCCGTCCACACCGCTTTCGACGGCGAGCCGCGCATCATCCGGATGGAGAACCCCCTTCAGTAAAATCGGCAGGTTCGTCTGGGAGCGGATGAATTCGAGATCGCGCCACGTGAGCGACGGGTTGCCGAAGATTTGGGCCCAGTGCATGATCGCGGAGCGGATATCTTCTTCCGGGGAGCGTTCGAGCCTCGAGCGGAACACCGGATCTTCAAGGTAGTTGCCGATCCCTTTCGCTTCGAGGAACGGCAGGTAGGCATGATGGATGTCCTTTTCTCGCCAGCCCATCATCGGGGTGTCAAGTGTGATCACGATCGCCCCGTAACCGGCGGATTCCGCGCGCTTCACCATGCTGGCCGCCAGTTCGTGGTCATTGCTCCAGTACAGTTGGAACCACTTCTCAGCCCCCTCCGTTGCTTCGGAGATTTTCTCCAGGCTGTATGTAGACGCGGTGCTGGCGATGAACGGGACCCCCATGGATGCCGCGGCGCGGGCGGAGGCAATCTCTCCCTCGGGATGGACGATTGACTGGACGCCGATCGGGGCAAGCAGGAGCGGCACGTTCAGCTTCCGACCGAACAGCTCGATGCCGATGTCCCGATCGGACGTGTCGCGCAGCATCCGGGGGACGATCTTCCATTTCCGGAAAGCGAGATTGTTCTCCCTCGCCGTGTCCTCGATTCCGGCGGAGGCGGCCACATAGTCGAACGGCTTCGCCTCCAGCTCCTCTTTTGCCCGGGCTTCCAGCTCTTCATAGGAAACCGGGACAAGATTTTTCTCCAGCTGCTGATAGACGGTGAACTGCACCTGATTGCCGAAGTTCCTCATCATTCATTCCCCCATTCCATATTGAAAGCGCATACATATACAAATCCACCATAACACAGCATGATTCATTCCTCTATTAATTCTTTGTAAACGAAACTCCATGCTAATTTACAATCCTTTACTTTCCGTTCATTTCTCCTCAACATGGCGCAGTTAAAGTTGGAACTGCAAACAATACGAAACCCAGGGGGAACAAACACATGAAAAGCTGGAAATACTATCTCGGTTTGACGGCGGTCGGTTCTGCATTGCTTCTCGGGGCATGCGGCGGAAACACGGCAGAGGAGGGCGCATCGGCCGAGACGGGAACTGCCGGCGCCTCGACATCCCAGGACGCCAAGGTTGAGGGAAGCGTCGCCGGTGACGGATCCAGTACAGTAGCACCCATCATGGAAGCCCTTGTTGAGGAATATACCGGGACCGGGACGGACGTCAAAGTCACCGTCGGCGTGTCCGGCACAGGCGGCGGCTTTGAGAAATTCGCTGCAGGAGAAACAAAATTCTCGAACGCCTCCCGTCCGATCAAAGATGAAGAAAAACAGAAGCTGGAAGAAGCGGGCATCGACTATACAGAATTCCTTCTCGCCTATGACGGCCTGACGGTCGCGGTCAATCCGGAAAACGACTGGGCGTCCGACCTGACTGTGGAAGACCTTAAAAAGATCTGGGTCGAAGACGGCAGCAAGAAAAAATGGTCGGACATCAATCCGGAGTGGCCGGATGAGGAAATCGTCTTCTATGCACCGGGCACCGATTCTGGTACGTACGACTATTTCAATGAAGTGATCCTTGAAGAGGAAGACATGGTGAAGGACGTCATGCTCTCCGAAGACGACAATGTGCTTGTCCAGGGCGTGCAGAGCGACAAAAATGCCATCGGATTCTTCGGCTACGCCTACTATGTGGCGAACCAGGATTCCCTGAAAGCTGTCTCGATCAACGGTGTCGAGCCGAACAACGAAACGATCGAGTCGGGAGAATATGAGCCATTGTCCCGTCCCCTCTTCACTTACGTGAGCAATGAAGCGCTCTCTGAAGACGCCGCCACATACGACTTCTTCGGATTCGTGCTTGACCAGGCAGGAGACATGGCGGAGTCTGTCGGTTACGTGAGCCTGCCTGAAGAGAAGTATGAAGAAGGAAAAGAACAGCTCGAACAGTTCAAGAAGTAAATCTCCATTTGAAATAGTCCCGGCACAATAGCCGCAAAAAACAGGAGGTACAGCGATGGGAAATCCCGCTGCCCCGAAACGGGCAACAGTCCGGCAGATGATTGCAAAGTCCGCAGGAAATAAACGAAAACGGGCGGCGGAGCGGGCGGTTCCCGTCGTCCTCTTTCTGATCGCCGCGGTGTCCGTCCTCACCACCATCGGCATCGTCGGCACATTGGTTGCAGAAACGGTGACGTTCTTTACAAAAGTCCCGTTCTGGTCGTTCATCACCGGGAGAGAGTGGCTGCCATTCTCGAACAAGGATGCGCAGTTCGGCATTCTCCCGCTGATCATCGGTACGCTCAAAGTCACGTTCATTGCGGTGATCACGGCCGTCCCGATAGGCCTGTCCGCGGCAATCTATCTGAGCGAGTACGCTTCCGACAACACCCGCCGCATCATCAAGCCGGTGCTTGAAGTGCTCGCGGGAATCCCGACGATCGTCTATGGATTCTTCGCACTCACGTTCGTCACACCGCTGCTTCAGACGGTGATCCCCGGCCTGAAGATCTTCAATGCACTCAGCCCGGGCATCGTCGTCGGCATCATGATCATTCCGATGATCGCTTCCCTGTCCGAAGACGCGATGTCGGCCGTGCCGAATCCGATCCGTGAAGGGGCACTCGCCCTCGGGGCCACCCGGTTTGAAGTGGCCGTGAAAGTCGTCCTGCCGGCAGCGCTGTCCGGGATCCTGGCCTCGGTCGTGCTGGCCACCTCCCGGGCGATCGGAGAGACGATGATCGTGTCTCTTGCCGGAGGGGCCACCCCGGCGTTCAATCTCGGCTTCACGGATTCCATCCAGACGATGACGGCTTACATCGTCCAGGTTTCAACGGGCGATGCCGGTTACGGGACGCCGATCTATTATTCCATCTATGCGGTCGGATTCACCTTGTTCCTGTTCACACTCCTCATGAACTGGATCGCCCACCGCATCACGAAGAGATTCAGGGAGGCGTATTAAGATGAGGATCACTGAAAAGCCGCCGGCCCGTGTCCTGATCGACCGCGAAGCCGTCGCAGGCCGGATGGGTTTCCGAAAAGCGGTCAATGCCGCGTTCAGCGTGCTGTTCCTGTCTGCGACGCTGCTGGCCCTCCTCGTGCTCGGCGTCCTGTTCTACCGCATCGTTTCACAGGGGTTCGGCCATCTGTCTCCTGCTTTCTTTGAGAACTTCGCTTCGCGGATGCCGGAGAAGGCCGGCGTCAAGGCTGCCCTTGTCGGGTCGCTCTGGCTGATGGCGGTTGTTGCGCCGGTCTCCCTGATCCTCGGGATCGGGACGGCGGTCTATCTGGAAGAGTACGCGAAAAAGAACCGGCTCAACGATTTTATCCGGATGAACATTTCCAACCTTGCCGGTGTGCCGTCGGTCGTGTTCGGACTGCTCGGCCTGACGATCTTCGTCCGGGCACTCGCCCTCGGCAACAGCATCCTCGCTGCCGGCTTCACGATGAGCCTGCTGATCCTTCCGGTGATCATCGTGGCCGCCCAGGAAGCGATCCGTTCGGTTCCCCGGGAGCTGCGTGAGGCGTCCTACGGGATGGGCGCGACAAAGTGGCAGACCATAATCCGGGTCGTTCTTCCGGGTGCCGTGCCGGGCATCCTGACAGGCAGCATCCTCGCGCTTTCCCGGGCAATCGGGGAGACGGCACCGCTCATCGTGATCGGAGTGCCGGTGATCATCCAATTCCTGCCCGCGGGCGTCCTGGACACGTTCACGGCGCTGCCGATGCAGATCTACGACTGGGCGAAACGCCCGCAGGCCGCTTTCCAGGAAGTTGCGTCCGCCGGCATCATTGTCCTGCTTGCACTGCTGCTCGCCATGAATTCCGTCGCCGTGCTCATCCGAAACAAATTCCAGAAGCGATATTAATCAAAGGAGGCATGCCAGATGGTCCAAGTGATGGAACGGACACGCGAACGGGCAGGGCTGAAACAGACCGCCGCTCCGGCGGTGCCCGATGTCCGGCCGCTCGTCTATGATACGAAGCTGCTCAATCTCTGGTACGGCAATCACCATGCGCTCAAAAACATCGATCTGCCGATCCGGGAAAACGAAGTGACCGCGATCATCGGCCCTTCGGGGTGCGGCAAATCAACGTATATCAAAACTTTGAACCGGATGGTCGAACTTGTCGATGATGTCCGGACATCCGGGGAGATCCTTTACCGGAGCCGCAATATCTTCGACCGGAATTACCCGGTCGAGGAGCTCCGCACCCGTGTCGGGATGGTCTTCCAGAAGCCGAATCCTTTTCCGAAGTCGATCTATGACAATGTCGCCTATGGTCCCCGCATCCACGGGATCCGGAACCGCCAGATCCTCGATGAGATCGTCGAGAAGAGCCTGCGCGGGGCTGCCATCTGGGACGAAGTGAAAGACCGCCTGAACACGAACGCCTACTCGCTCTCCGGCGGCCAGCAGCAGCGGATCTGCATTGCCCGTGCATTGGCCATCGAGCCGGACGTCATCCTCATGGATGAGCCGACT
This sequence comes from Edaphobacillus lindanitolerans, assembly GCF_900156305.1. Classification (GTDB taxonomy): domain Bacteria; phylum Bacillota; class Bacilli; order Bacillales_A; family Planococcaceae; genus Bhargavaea; species Bhargavaea lindanitolerans. Next base: position 49,521 of record NZ_FTPL01000003.1, read on the forward strand.
TCCGCGCTGGATCCGATTTCCACGCTGAAGGTCGAGGAGCTTGTACAGGAACTGAGGGAAGATTATTCGATCGTCATCGTGACCCACAACATGCAGCAGGCCGCTCGGATTTCCGACAGGACGGCATTCTTCCTGAGCGGGGAAGTCGTGGAGTTTGATGAGACGGACAAGATGTTCTCCAACCCGGAGCACAAGCGGACGGAGGATTATATTTCTGGCCGGTTCGGCTGAGGAGGAGAGCGGATGAGAAGCACGGAAAGTGTCAGGAAGACATTCGACCAGGAACTCGAGGCGCTGAAGCAGACCCTGCTCCGGATGGTGGACCTTGCGGAGCGGGCACTGGAAGATTCGATGATGGCACTCAAAGAGCAGAATCTGCTGCTGGCCAAAGTCGTCATCGACAGCGACGCCGAGATCAACCGGCTCGACGAAGAGATCAACGGCTGGGTGATCCAGCTGATCGCCCAGCAGCAGCCGGTGGCGACGGATCTCCGGAAGATCATCACCGCACTCAAGATTTCGACGGACGTGGAGCGGGTCGGGGACCTGGCGGCGAACATCGCCAAGTGCACGCTCCATATCGGGGACGAACCGCTCATCAAGCCGATCGTCGACATCCCGAAGATGGCCTCGATCGTCCAGGAAATGCTGCGCAAGTCGTTCGATGCCTATGACCTGGAAGACCCGCGCCTCGCGCTTGAAATCGCCGAAACCGACGACCGGGTCGACCGGCTGTACGGTGAACGGATCCGTGAACTCATGCAGATCATGACCCTCACCCCCCGGCGGGTAAATCAGATCACCCAGCTCGCGTTCATCTGCCGCAACCTTGAGCGGGTCGGCGACCACGCGGTGAACATGGCCGAGAGCATCCTCTATCTGACGAAGGGCGAGCAATATCACCTGAATTGATGGCCGGTGGACGAAAGTTAAGAAAAGCGGTCCGTATGTAAAGAAAGACCGACTGAATGTTAAGGAAGGCCTTCTGTATGTTAAGAAAACTCTCTTGAATGTGAAGAAAGCCCTCCCTGCGCCGGGAGGGCTTTTCGAATGCATCGGAGTTGGTGTAAAATCGGTAAAAGTCAGAATTGCAAGAAGGGGATGGCCATGATTCTTGAAATGGAAGGCGTCTCGAGAAAACGCGACGGACGCTGGGTGCTGAAGGAGATCGACTGGCGGGTGGAAAAAGGCGACCACTGGGTGCTGTACGGATTGAACGGTTCGGGCAAGACGTCGCTGCTCGAACTGATCAATGCCTACCTGTTCCCGACTGAGGGGACGGTGCGGGTGCTCGGGATGGAGTTCGGGAAGACCTACCTGGCGGAGCGGCTGCGGAGTCAGATCGGCTTCGTTTCCTCATCGGTCGCCCATAAGCTCCGGCCGGACGACAATGCCTACGAAGTCGTGCTGAGCGGGGCGTTCTCCTCGATTGGCCTGTATGAGGACACCACCGAGGAGATCGACCGCAAAGGCGTGGACATCCTTCGGGAGCTCGGATGCCTGGACTACGCCAACCGGAACTTCCATACGCTCTCGCAGGGAGAGCGGCAACGCGTCCTCATCGGCCGGGCGCTCATGGCCGACCCCTCGCTCCTCATCCTGGACGAGCCGACAAACGGCCTGGACTTCATCGCGCGGGAAGAACTGCTGGACTCGGTCGCCCGCATTGCCCGGCGTCCGGACGGGCCGACAATCCTGTATGTCACCCACCACGTGGAGGAGATCCTGCCGGAGTTCAATAAAACGCTCCTTCTGAAGGAAGGACGGGTGTTTGATGCCGGACATACTTCCGATCTGATCAGCTCCGAATGCCTCTCCGGATTTTTCGGGCTGCCGGTTGCCGTGGACTGGCAGGAAGGACGTCCGTCACTGACTAAAAAGCAGGCCGAAGTGAGCCGGAAGTGATCCCAGACAAAAGAACAGCACAGTCCCAAACCGGGGACTGTGCTGTTTCCTTTATTCAGATCGCAATAACCCCAATCAGCACCGACACGAACAGCAGGATGAGGGCGATGCCCCACATCCAGAAGAACGAGTAGCGGAGGTGCTTGCCCATCTCCAGGCCGGAGAGGCCGAGGGCGAGCCAGACGCCCGGCGCAAGCGGGGACACGAATGTGCCGACGATGTTCCCGACGATCATCGAGTAGGCGGTCGACAGGGAATCGATCCCGAAGCCCGAGGCGATCTGCTCAACAACCGGGAACAGGCCGAAGTAGTAGGCATCCGTGCTGAGCAGCAGGTCGAACGGAAGGCCGAGGACCCCGATGATGATGTGCAGGTACGGTGCGATCGCAGACGGCAGGACCCCGACCGCATCACCCGCGATGGCATCGAGCATGCCGGTGCCGTTCAGGATGCCGAGGAACAGGCCGGCAGCCAGGATGATGGAGGCCATTGTGAGCGCACTCGGCGCGTGTGCGCGGATCCTGTCCATCTGGTCATTGACGCTCGGGTAGTTGACCGGAAGTGCAATGGCCACACCGATCATGAAGGCGAGCCCGGCCGGGATGATTCCCCAGACGAGGAGGCCGATGACGGCGACCGCGAGGACGGCGTTGAACCAGATCAGCTTCGGTCTGGCAAGTGAACCGCTTTCTTCGCCGGCTTCCGCCACACCCGAGAACGGATCTTCTGCAGGAATGTCGAGGGCAGCGGCGGCTTCAAGGGACCCGTACTGTCTGGTGATCCTGCGCTGTTCCCGCAATCCGAGCAGGACGGCGATGATCACCATGACGACGAGGCCGATGATCTGGACCGGGATGAGCGGGCGCCACAGTTCGGTGACGTCCATTTCGAGAACCGAAGCCACCCGGCCGAGCGGGCCTGCCCAAGGCACCATGTTCATGATGCTCGCCGCACCGCCGACGAGCAGGAGCAACAGATACGGATTCATCTTCAGCCGCTTGTAGACCGGCAGGAGCGCAGGAATCGTGATCAGGAAGGTGGAGGCGCCCGATCCGTCCAGGTGGGCGACCATCGCCACGAGGACGGTGACGAGGCTGACGACCACGACGTTCCCTTTGGAGAAGACGACCATCTTGTTGATCATCGGTTCAAACAGTCCGACGTCCTGGAGGATTCCGAAGAAGATGATGGCAAAGATGAACATGACGGCGACGGAAATGACGGACTTCACACCGTCATTGAAAAAGTCACCGATCTCGGAGAAAGCAAATCCGGCGATCATCGCCCCGACGATCGGCGGCAATACCATTGCCACGATCGGGGTCACACGCCCGCTGATGAGCAGGGCCACGATGACCAGGATAATGAGAAAGCCGACAAGGCTGAGACTCAATGTTAAAACCCCCTATGCTTGAATGCGTTTTCAGTAGTCTGAAAATAACATATCGTCATGGGGGGAATATATCTTCTTCACATAAATCAGATAGGTTCCATAAGGGGAATAAAGTTCATAAGTTTCACTTTGGAAGGTACTGTCTTTCCGGCCGGCCGACGGTCCCGTAGATGGACTTCGTCGTGAGCAGGCCTTCCGAAACGAGGTATTCCAGATATCGCCGGGCGGTGGAGCGGCTCGTGCCGATCTGCCTGCTCAGCTCGGCGGCAGTGATTCCGCCGATCGCTTCTTCGCGGAACAGCCGGTTGATCTCATTGAGCGTGATCGGATCGATTCCCTTCGGCAGTCCCGCTGCATCCGTGTCACTGCGCCCCCGGTGCCCGGTGAATCCGTCGATTTCCTCCTGGCTCAGCCCGACGCGCCCGGAGAGCCGCTCCCGATAGGCCCGGTAGCTCTCCAGTGTCCTTTTGAAACGGCCGTCGTCAAAGGGCTTCAGGATAAGATCGAACACGCCCCCGCGGAGCAGTTCCCGGACCGTCTCCGCCTCATTCGCCGCGGTCACGGCGATGATGTCCGCCTGTTGATATCGGCTGCGGATCTCATGGAACAGTCCGGCTCCGTCCGTGTCAGGGATGTAAAAGTCGAGCAGGATCAGATCGGGCACCGACTTCTCCAGAAGTCCGATCGCCTCCTTTGCGCTCCGCGCAATGCCGGTCACCCGGAATCCGTCCACTTTTTCCACGTAATGACGGTTCACCTCGGCGACCCGGAAGTCATCCTCGATGATGAGTACGGTATAATCGTCGTTCATTGGTCTACCCCCGATTTCTTCGGAATGCTGATGATGAAGCAGGCACCGCCCATATCCCCGTCTTCGATGAGCAGCTCGCCGCCCGTCCGGCCCAGCGCCTCGATTGCCAGCGCAAGCCCGTTGCCCCGACCGTCGCCTTTCGTTGAAAATCCGGCCCGATAGATGTTTTGTGCATCCTCTTCCCGGATCCCTGCACCGGAATCTTCCACCTCAAACAGCAGATCGTCCCCGACATCGGTGAAGTATAGCCGGACGCGGCGGTTCCCTTCTCCATTTCCCCGCACTGCATCAAAAGCATTCTCGATGACATTCCCGAGTGCTGTGAGAAGGGCGTCCTGTGCGTCTTCTGACAAGGGCTGCCCGAGCCGGCTGTACGGATCAAGCGACAGGTCGATCCCGAGTTCCTGCGCCTGTACGAATTTCCCTTGGATCAGCGCCCCGATGAGCGGGTCTGACACATTTTCGGACAGGAATTTTGTCCGGCTGCTCCGGATGTTCTCTTCCTTTTTGATGAACTCGATCGCATCTTCGGTCTGCCCGTGGATGAGCAGGCCGAGGATGACGTGCAGTTTGTTCGAATGTTCATGGGTCTGGGCGCGCTGGGTGTTCGCATACTGGCGGATCCTCGATAGTTCCTCCGTCATTTTCTGCAGGTCACTCTTCTTCCGGAACGTGATGACCGCACCGGTGCCGCCGCTCGTGAACGGAACTTGGTTCACAAGGACGACTTGGCGGCCGAGCATCATTTCGCGGTCTTCCAGCCTCATCCGCAGATCGCCGATCGAGGGGAGAAGCTCCCTGACCGGCAGCCGGGGAATCCTGTCGGAGCCCGCCAGCCCTTCCTCTGTCAGAATCTCACCCGCAGCGGCATTCACGGACGTGATCCGCCCCTCCCCGTCGACGGCGATGATGCCTTCGCGCACGGATTGGAGAATCGCTTCTTTCTGATCGTACAGGCGTGAAATCTCTTCCGGCTCCATGTTTCGGAGAAGGGATTTGATATGGCGCGAGATCAGTACCGATCCGGCCAATCCGGCGATGACCACAAATGTGAGCGTGAGCCAGATCGAGCGGCTCTGTGCGCGGGCGATCGCCTGCACATTGTCGTTCAGGAAGCCGACCGATACGACCCCGACCACCTCCCCCTCTGAAATGACGGGGACCTTACCGCGGATGGACAGGCCGAGCGATCCCTCTTTCTTGGAAACATACGATTCGCCGGACAGGAGCGCCCGGTCATTGTCCCCGCCGACCATTTCATTGCCGATCCTTGACGGATCAGGATGGGAATACCGGATCCCGTCCAGGTTGCCGACAACGATGAACTCGGCGCCGGTCTTCTTGCGGATCGGCTCGACGATGCCCTGGATGACGGCTGCGGGATCCCCGAGGCTGAATGCCTCCCGGAGTTCCGGGATGTTCGCCACGGTCTCTGCGATGCCGAGTGCCCGTCTGCCCACCTGGTCTTCCGTGCTTTCGGAAAGGAAGTGGCGGAGGAACAGGCCGAATGCGAGGCAGATGACGATGACGAGCAGGCTGATCAGGCCGATCATCCGCATGAGGAGGCCAAGTTTCGGCTTATTGGATCTGTTTTTAGTGCTGGAGTAAGTGCTTGCTGTCATGGGAAGTACCTCTTTTATCGGATACTGAAAAACCGGACATAAAGTTATGTTGATTATACATGAACAGGCATGCGGACGGGCGCATCCGGGCGGCAGCCCCATCGGCCCGATAAAAAAACAGCAAAGTCCCGCAGGGAACTTTGCTGACTCAATGGAAGGTGAGATGATCAATTCAAAGATGCTTCCGCAATTCCTGGTGCCGGGCTTCCGGTTTTTTCTGCGGCCGTGCCTGGCTCATGAGGACCCGCTCCGCCACGACGGCGATGATGGCGCCGAGGACGAGGCCGTTGCTCATGATCGAGGTGAGGACGGGGGCCATTGAAGAGAAGGCTTCCGTGGGGACGAACATCGAGCCGACCCCGGCGAACAGCGAAATACCGGCAACCTGGAACAAGTTTGTTTTGTCTTCGAGTGATTCAAATTCCCTGAATGCGAGGCTGATCGTGCTTGCGAACACCGGGAAGATGGCCGCATACCCGACTGCTACCGGAATCGCGGAAAAGAACGCCGTGATCGGCGGGAACAGGCTGATCGCCACAATCGTGGCCGATCCGAGAATGAACGGCAGCCGCTCGCTGATGCGCGTGGTCGCAATGAATCCTGCGGACCCTGAGATCGGCACGGGACCGATGGCCGAGAAGGAGCCGGCGAGCAGCTGGTTGATCCCCGACACGAGGCCGGTCTGCCGCGTCCTGGAACGGTCGACATTCTTGCCCTGCCGCTCGAGCACGCCCTGGACGACTTTCACCGTTGCCAGCATGTTCGCAAGCAGCAGGAGGGTGATGAAGAGCACCATCGGAACGAGGTCCGCCTCCATCCGGGGGGCGCCGAACGCGAACAGCCGGGGCAGATTGAATACTTGTCCCGCCCGGGCGACCGGTTCGGACAGTCCGAGAAGGGCAAACGCGGACCAGCCGAAGATGATGCTTGCCAAGACCGAATAATGGCCGACTTTCGGCACCCGCCTGAAGGCATACGAGAAGATGATGATCAGTGCGGACATCAGCAGGATTTCCGGCTGGACCACCGTCGATCCTCCGCTCAGGCCGAACATCCCTTTCAGGAACGAGCCGCTCAGCTGGATGACCATCAGGATCAGATAGATGCCGGTGACCGTCGGCGTGAACAGGCCGGAGAGCTTTTCAACGAGCCCGAACAGGCTCAGCACGATGAAGATCACACCGCTCAGCAGGAAGGCGAACTGAAGCACGCGGAGCGTCTCGGACGGAGAACCGAACAGGACGGTGCCGAGGCCTGCGTATAGCGTGAACACGCCCCACCAGAGTCCGGCCGGGCCTTCCTGGATCGGGAGCCGGTGGCCGAAGAACGTCTGGAGCAGCCCGGCGATGCCGAGCACGAAGAGGGAACGCTGGACGAATGCGATGGCGTCCCCAGTATCGAGCCCGTAGGATGCCGCGATCGTCACCGGAATGACCACGCTGCTCATCAGGATGAATAACGCCCATTGAAGGGCAGGGAAAATGTGTTTCATGAGAACCTCTTCTTTCCGTTTTCTGGTGTAAAAAATCCATTCCTTAGTATAACGAAATATTGGAGAGTGGCAAATGGAAAGTTTGAGGAAATAAGCAAGGGACCGGATTCAAAAAAGAAAGTAGCAGGAATCTGTCTGTCGACGCCTTTCATATTTGAAAAGTGGATTCATTTGCCGCTGGGGCCGCCGGAAATTCGAGCCAATGGACCGGCTTGCAAGGACCTGCCGGGACGCCGTGCACGGCTGGAACCGGCTTGCATCGGGATTTCGGGATTGATAACCTGAGCTTAATCGGCATACTGCGGAGTCCGGGGTGAGCCGGCGTCGGCCGGACCGCTATTTTGAACCGGATGTCCACCCATGAACCAACAGAAAGGGGAGGGGAAGCATTGAAGATCGGTGTGATGGGAACGGGAAACATTGCCTCTTATCTGCTGAAGTGCATCAATGACGAAAAACTCGTCGAGGGGGAAGTCATTTCATTGTTCGGACGGAACCGTGAAGCCGGAGAGCGTCTGGCAGAGCAGCACGACGCCCGGTTTCATATGGATTTCCAAACGTTCATCGAGTCTCCTGTGGATGTGGTGATCGAAGCGGCAGCCATTGAAGTTGTGACTGCCCATGCGATTGGCGTGCTGGAGGAGAAAAAAGACTTCGTCGCCAGCAGCATCGGGGCGTTCAGGGACCCCGTTTTCCTGAAAGCGGTGCGGCGGACGGCGGAAAAGAACGGCCGGTCGGTTTTCCTGCCGTCCGGGGCCATCGGCGGCCTGGACTTGCTGCAGTCGGCCCATGCGGCGGGCGGCCTTGAACAAGTGACGATCGAGACACGAAAGTCGCCAAAATCACTCGGTCTGGAACCGATGGACAGGAAAGAACTGCTGTTTGACGGTCCCGCAGGAGAAGCGATCGGCAAATTTCCGAAAAACGTCAACGTTGCGCTGCTGCTGTCCCTCGCAGGCCTCGGCACCGAAAAAACAAGGGTGCGGGTGGTTGCCGATCCGCATGCGGAGCGGAACACCCACCTCATCCAGGCGGGCGGGAGTTTCGGCAACATGACGCTGAAAATCGAAAATACCCCGATGCCCGGAAACCCGAAAACGAGCTATCTCGTGGCGCTCAGTATCCTGTCGGTTCTTCAGAACAAAGGCAACCCGGTCATCATCGGCTGAAGCGGGATATAAACAATAATCAACGAAAATTCGGTCCGGCTGCGGTGTGAAAACCGTGCTTCAAACAGGTCTGATCAGGGTGGGTCCACATGAAGTGCGGCGATCAGCAGCATGGACTCCGTGAGCCACACATTCAAATCAACATTTTATACTTTGTCGACGGTGATTTTGGGTGGGCTTGTGATGCAGTCTCTTTTGGGAACGGGTAAGAGAGATAAACGGTCGACATGACCTGGAGGATCGCATCCAGGATCAATAGGGGCCAATCCTGTTGAATAATCGTTTGTGCAAGACGAGATTGAAGCCGGATCACCCATATCGGGAATAAAAAAGCACCCGTGAAGGGTGCTTTTTTGGTCCGAAAAAATCTTATCAGCCATCCGTCCTTACGATCCAGCTCAAATGACGCCCGGCCTTCTTGTCCTCGCGGTAGGAGAAGCCGTCGGGGCTTTTGAACGTGCATGTCCGGTCGATGTAGATCTGCTCCGCAGGGACGCCGGCCATCAGAAGCTGCCTTTCAACCGTTTTCTGGTTGTCGATATGCCATTTGCCGGTGTCCTCATTGAACCGGATGAAGTCGTCCGCATAGCCGAGCGCACTGAACCGGTCATGAACGTCACGGTCCACTTCGAACTTCTCCTGGCTGAGGGCGGCACCAATCTGCACCCGGAAATCGAGTGGATCCAGGCCCTCTTCTTCTTTCAGATGCCGGAACAGCTTTGGCGTGATCTCCTTCACGGTCCCCTGCCAGCCCGAGTGAATCGCGCCAATGAGGCCGGCCTTCATGTTCCAGAACAGGACCGGCACGCAGTCTGCGGTCAGGCTGCCGAGCACAATGTCCGGTTCGTACGTATAGAGGGCATCGGTATCGGGAATGGCGTCGGCTGTTCCGGTGGCTCCGCGCCCCCGGTCATCTGCGGTCACTTTATGGAAATTTGAGCTGTGCGTCTGCCGGCCGCAGACGAAGCTGCCGAGCGGGGTGCCGATCGCGTCCGCCAATCCATGTCGGTTCTCCAGCACGGCTTCCGGATTGAGGCAAGCGTGAAGGCCCATATTGTTCGCTTCGAATCGCGAAGGGTCTTTCAGGGTCATGCCGGCTGTAATCGTGCCGTCATTCACATACATTCGCATTTTTCATCACCTGACTTTATTTTATCGGATTTGCGTTTGGCTGTATATGCGTTCGCCGGGGTTTGGTTAACTGGTATGAAAATACAGTTGACACAAGTGGCAGATTTCCTTAACATTCGAAATGGGTAAACCATAAAACGATATTAGTTAACTCATCGACTGAAAGGAAGATTTCCATGCAACAGGCTACAGTCAGCTCCAGGCCAAGGTGGCATGCGCTGGATCTTGTCCACTGCGCATTGTTTGCCACACTCATGATGATCGGCGCGAACATCACGTCATTTGCCCCGATCTTTGTTGTCGGAGGCGTCCCGATCACGCTTCAGACCTTCTTCGCAGTGCTTGCCGGTCTCATCCTCGGAAGCCGGAAAGGGGCCGCTGCCTGCACGGTGTACATGCTTGTCGGCCTTGCGGGAGCGCCCGTATTTGCCCGGTTCGGCGGCGGTATTTCTTCGCTTGTTTCGCCGAATTTCGGTTTCATCGTGTCCTTCATCATCGCCGCATGGGCTGCCGGCAAAATTGTGGAACGCTACCGGACGGTGCCGGCCTTCATCTTTGCGGCACTCATCGCCACAGCCATCAACTACCTGTTCGGCACGAACTGGATGTATGCGGCTTATATGCTCTGGGCGGGAGCGCCTGATGGATTCTCCTACGGCATGGCGTGGCTCTGGATGATGCCGCCGCTGCCGAAGGACATTGCGCTTGCGGTCCTGGCAGGTCTGTTCGCACACCGGATGAACCGCTTATTGAAACTGCTCCCCGCACAACAGAAGAAGGGATGATGGACATGGATTGGCAGGAACTCGCACGGCAAGTGATTAAAGGCAAGGAGCTGACGGACTTGGAGGCGATGGCCATCCTCGAATCCGATGACGATGAGCTGCTCCAGTTGCTGGACGGGGCATTCACGATCCGCCGGCATTATTACGGCCGGAAGGTGAAGCTCAACATGATCATCAACGCAAAGAGCGGCTACTGTCCGGAAAACTGCGGCTACTGCGCCCAGTCCCGCGACTCCACTGCCCCGATCGACAAGTATCCGTTCATTACGAAAGAACAAATCCTCGAAGGTGCCAAGCGGGCGCATGAAAATAAAATCGGCACATACTGCATCGTCGCGAGCGGACGCGGTCCGACGACGAAAGACGTCCGCGTCGTGAGTGAGGCGGTCGAGGAGATCAAGGAGAAGTACGGCCTGAAAGTGTGCGCCTGTCTCGGCATCCTGAAAGAGGAGCAGGCGGCGAAGCTCAAGGCGGCCGGCGTCGACCGCTACAATCACAACCTGAACACATCGGAACGGCACCATGATTTCATCACGACGTCCCATACATTTGAGGACCGGGTAGGCACGGTCGAAACGGCGAAGCGCAATGGCCTGTCGCCGTGCTCCGGCGCGATCGTCGGCATGAAGGAAACGAAGGAAGACGTGATCGACATCGCCCGGTCGCTACGCGCGCTCGACGCAGACTCGATTCCCGTGAACTTCCTGCATGCGATCGACGGCACGAAACTAGAAGGAACGAACGAGCTGAACCCGCGCTACTGCCTGAAAGTGCTTGCCCTGTTCCGGTATATCAACCCGACGAAGGAAATCCGCATCTCCGGCGGCCGCGAAGTGAACCTCCGCTCGCTCCAGCCGCTCGGCCTCTATGCTGCCAACAGCATCTTTGTCGGCGACTACCTGACGACCGAAGGGCAGGAAGACAACAGAGACTTCCGGATGCTCGAAGACCTCGGCTTTGAAATTGAGCTCACCGAAAAGCAGACGGAACTCGTCTAAATGATAAAAGCCCCCCGGAAATCGGTTCCGGGGGGCTTTTCTTCTTCAATATAAATGATTCCGGTATGCACCGACCGAGGCTTATAGCGCCGTTTTGATTCCGAATCCGACGAGCAGCGCCCCTGCGGACTTCTGGAAGATGTTCTGGAAACGGGAATTGTTCAGCCAGCGCTTCGCGTGCTCCATGATGAAAACGAGCAGGAAGAACCAGGCGACCGCAAGCCCCGTCAGGATGAGGCCGAGGATGATCAGCTGCTCATTGACGTTGCCGCCGAGGTTGATGAACTGCGGCATGATTGTCACGTACAGCAGCACGGTCTTCGGGTTGAAGATATTGCTCAGCATGCCCTGGCGGAATGATTCCTTGTGATGGCTGCCTTTATCGTTTCCGGCGGCTGCGGCATCTTCCACTTCCTCCAGTGAGAAAAAGCTCTTGGAGAACAGGCTCTTGATGCCGAGGAAGATCAGATAGGCGGCTCCCAGGTACCGGATGACATTGAACAGCACGACCGACTTGGCGATCACGACTGCGAGGCCGAGGACCGCGATGAGCGTCCAGAATAAGAGGCCCGTCGCCATCCCGAGCGTCGAATAGCGCCCGGCTTTTGTACCGTGGCTGAGCGTGTTCCGCACAAGGAGAATCGTGTCCGCGCCGGGCATGACCACCATCATCATGGCTATGGGAATGTAACCGAGGAGTCCGTCCATCTGAAATACCTTCTTTCGGGAATGGGATATATGCATAATTATAAAACACAAACCCCGATTTTCTGTGATAAAAGTGTTTTCAGACGACTTTGGAAGGGTTTTCATAAATATTTATACATTCAATATGCAGAATATCGCATTCCGGAAAAACCGCTTGTTCCGAGTATGCCGCCAGACGCCCATCATTGAAATTCATCCGACGGCCCGCCGGCGGCCTCGTCAAAGACGAGGAACTCTTCGGCATCCATCATGGACTCCAGGAAGGCAGATTTGGCTTTCCGGTATGACTCCATTTCACTTCCTTCATAATGTTCTTTCAGATGGTTATAGGCGGACAGCCAGTCGGGATGGGTCCGGAGGAAACGGGTCACTTTCCGGAAGTGATCGATTTCCGAACCGGCTGCCGTCAGCTGGAATCCGACCGGCAGCTCTCCGGAGTCATCTTCAAAAGCACAGAATTCGTGGGACCGGAAGCTGCCCGTATTGATTTGAAACAGAGCTGACAGGAAGTCTTCGGCTTTCCGGAAGTCTTCCGGGCTGACCCGTACGTGGACGTCCACATCGCCTTTCGTCAGGGAGCCGGGCACCGCCGTGCTTCCGACATGGAAAATCCGGGCAAGCGGGAGGCCTGCGGAAATGCGTGCTGCCTGCTTGTTGAACAGCTTTTCCGCGGCTTCCCGGTAATGGCTTTCCGGCTTGAATGAAACATATTCCATAAACTTTTCTCCTTTCCCAATCCCTCATTGCACAAACTGGGCGTTGGCATATACTTCCTTAAGATCTGGTAAGTATTTTCTTTGCCAACTCTCATCCCGTTCTCATCGATCTCTCATTTGTCGGGGGTAAATTGGAAGCATCCCAAACAACAGAGGAGAGGATTCGAATGAAAAAAGCACTCACAACCGCACTCAGCTTCGCCATGATCGCGTCTGCAGGAGCCGGCACAGCCACAGCCTTCCACAATGACAAAGCGGAAGCGGCAGCACCCGCGGCCTATACATCGTATTCCGGTAACCAAAACGCGTACAGCAACATCGAGTTCAGCCAGTCGGTCAAAGACCTGCCGGAATACGCGACGGTCAAGTCGGTCATTGGACAGGATCTGGACGGCCGTATTGTCGAAGATAATCGCAGCAAGCGGACGGTCCAGTATACGAACGCCCGCGGACAGGTTCAGTTCAAGTCCATCTTCATGAAGGACAAGCAGACAGTGAAGGTCATCAATACGCGCGGCGGCCAGGTTTACTATGGTGATCTCCAGGCGGAAACTCCGGAAGAGCCGGAGCAGGATGCCGTCCAGCCGGAGAAACCCGGATCGGACAGCATTTCTTCGCCTGTCGTGGATCTCGACGGCCTCACGCCCGTGATGGTCGAGGACAATCACAATAACCGTGTGATCGTGCTGAAAGGGGAAAATGGACACGGTGAATACAAGTCGATCTTCGTCAAGCGCACGAACATGCTGAAAGTCATCGATCTTGACGGCGGTCAGATCTACTACGGATCGATCCGTTGAGAAATTTGAACTGAGCACTCCAAACGGCCTCTGGTTCACCGGTATCTGAATAAATGCTCACACAACCGTGCCCCCTATCCGACTTCCGGATGGAGGGCTTTTTGCTCTCCGTCCGTCAAGATTAATCAGTCGTCATGCAGGGAACCAGACCGGTCTTGACGAACAGGAAGCGAGGACGAAAAGGGGGAGATGGGCATGGAAGCAACATCACTAAAATTATGGGAACAGCAGATGGAAAACGCGGCCCGGAACCATGGTTTCTCTGGCGCGGTTGCGGCAGAAGACGAAGAGGGCATGTCTCTGACGGCTGCATGGGGCCTGGCAAACCGGTCTGATGAACGGGAGAACCGGGAGGGTACGAGATTCGGCATTGCGTCCGGATGCAAAATCTTCACGGCAGTTGCCGTTCTGCAACTGATTGCCCGACGAAAGCTATCACTGGATTCAAGGCTGGCGGACTGTCTGGATGAGGACTTTCCCCATTTTGACCGAGGTGTGTCGGTCCATCATCTGCTTACACACACATCAGGTGTGCCCGACTATTTTGATGAAGCGGTCATGGATGACTTCGAGGAATTATGGCAGGAATATCCGATGTATACAATGCGGGAATTAAGGGACTTTCTTCCGATTTTCCGAAACCAGAAAATGATGTTTAGAGCAGGCGAAAAATTCCATTACAATAATGCTGGGTACATCCTGTTGGGATTGATCGTTGAAAGGGCATCCGGCATGCGATTTACGGATTATGTTGAAGAGCACATCTTCCGGCCGGCGCACATGATCGATTCCGGCTACTGGCCGCTGGATCGGCTGCCAAAGAATACGGCAACCGGCTATATAGATGAAGACGATGGCACGTGGCGGTCAAATGCTTACTCCATCCCCGTTATGGGAGGATCCGACGGAGGGGCCTTCACGACTGCTCCGGACATGCAGAAGTTCTGGCATGCCCTTCTCGGTCACCGGCTCCTCAATGAGGAGTTCACGCAGCTTTTGCTTACCCGGCATGCCGGGAGGGAGGGCGGAGACGGTTATGGATACGGCGTTTGGATCAACACAGAAGGAAACCGCATTAAAAAGTTCCATGTGATGGGCTATGATCCGGGCGTTAGCTTTCATTCAGCAGTCTACCCGGAGAACGGAGCAATCTTCACGGCTGCTTCGAACAGATCGGACGGGGCTCATTCCATGATGGCGGCTTTCGAGGAATTCATGAAGGAACAGAAAAAGAAGACCCGCACTTGAATCGGATTAATCTGCTGACGCCTGGAACCGGAAACCTGAAGTCGCCTGCTGACCTGAATGGCATCGGATGATCAGGAGATGCTTGTCATCGAATAGCCGAAATCATGATGAGTGTCGGCCGAGCACGGAAAGCCGGAGGTTTCCGCTTCAGCCGGCAGCACCCATGCACCATTCACTGTGGGAATCATACGGTATAATGAACTCACCTTGCGGAATGCGGGTGAGTTCTTTTCTTGGAGGGGAGGGGTTGCCGATGAATGAACATGAAATCGACCGCTTGCTCGGCATCCGGACGGCGGGTATGCAGGACTGGGGCGTCCGTTCCATCCATGACAACCGGTATGAGGCGACTCCGTATGAGGCGCTCGATGTGCTCGTGGACCGCTTGCCGATCAGCAGAAGAGACGGCATCATCGACTATGGATGCGGAAAGGGCCGGGCGGCTTTCTACCTGAATCACCGGACCGGCGCTTCGGTGACGGGCATCGAGATGGATGGGTCGCTTTATCTGGAGTCACTCGAAAACCGGGATGCGTATATGATAAAGAAGAATAAGCTGAAGGGCTCGCTGTCATTCATCAACTGCAGGGCAGAGGACTACAAGGTCAAGCCGCTCGACAGCCTGTTCTATTACTTCAATCCGTTTTCGGTCAGCCTGTTTGCCAAGACGGTGAGCAGCATTCTGATTTCCAAGGAAGCCCATCCGAGAAAAACGTCGATCGTGCTTTACTATCCGACGCTCGATTACATCAGCCACATGGAACACCATACCCCGTTCGAGCATGTACTGGACCTTCCGATTCCCGGATTGTCAAAAAAGAATCCGAACGAGCGGTTCTCGGTTTGGGAATTGTAATTGTTCCACGTGAAAAAGCCGTTGAGCAAACCGGTCGTAAAACGCGCGACTGTTCTGATATAGTGGGTGTGCAATTAATTGTTTTACACATAGAATACCAGCAAGGCAGGGGAAATGGGGTGAATGCTATGAATGAAGAACAGAAAATTACCCACTTTAAAGAAGTGATGGGGAATTACCCTACGGGGGTGACGGTCATCACGGCGACCGCACCGGACGGGTCGCCGGTCGGCATGACGGTCAATTCGTTTGCATCGGTTTCTCTCGATCCGATGCTGATCCTCTGGTCGATCGATAAGCGGGTTTCCCTTTACGATATATTCACGAACGCAAAGAAATTTGCCGTGCATGTGCTGGCAGGAGATCAGGGGGAGCTTTGTGCCTTGTTTGCCAGCCGGGGCATCGACCGGTTTGAGAACTGTGAATGGGAAATGTCCGAAGACGGAGTGCCGGTCATCAAAGGCGCCGCGGGTGTGCTTCACTGCAGCTTGCACACGACGGTCGGCGGCGGGGATCACCGCATCATCATCGGTGAAGTGAAGAAGATCGACAATCACCGGAAAGACCCGCTTCTGTATCACCGCAGAAAGTTCAATGCCATCCCGGATTCGTTCCACGAATAATCCGGAATCCACTGAGAGCACCGTCAACACGGTGCTTTTATTTTTATAGGTTCAGGAATGCCGGAGAAAATGGCTCTCATTGTATAATGAAGAAAAGGAAACCGAAAGAAGGTGTTTTTTCTCTTGGAACCATTCACGGAAAAGGAACTGTTGGATGTCATGGGCGAGCTGTTTTCTGATGAAGTATCCATCGCTGTGACGGATAAGGAGCATTATGTGTATTACCGGCCGAGCAAGCGGGTCGACCTGAAAATCCGGCCGGGGGATCCGGTGCGAAAAGGGACAATCGCCGATCAGGCGCTGAGCTCCGGGCTGAAGGCGTCCGAGTTCATTGACCGGGCGGTTTTCGGCGTGCCCTATCACGGGATGGCCGTGCCGTTTCACCGTGACGGCGAACTGGAAGGGTGCGTGCTGGCAATCTACCCGGCATACACAGAAGGGAAATCGGTCGTCACGATCCGGACGGAAGACGGATGGAAGCCGGTGCCTTTCGGACAAGTCCAGTATTTCGAAGTGAAGGAGCGAAAGACGCAGGTCATCGCGGACGGGGTGACCGGGACGCACAAAAACACGCTGCAGGAGTTTGAATACATTCTCCCGAGGGATATGTTTGTCCGGTGCCACCGCTCGTTCATCGTCAACGTCCATCACATCCGGGAGATCTTCCCGGATTCCCATTCGACGTTCCTGCTGGAGATGAGCTCAGGCGACCGCGTGCCGGTGAGCCAGTCCTACTCCAGTTATTTCAGGAAGATCCTGGGGTTCTGAATCGGGGTTTCCCACTCGAAAATTGTACGGATTTAGACACACTTTTCTATGTTCCGGTCATCGAAACGGCTTTCTTATACGAAAACCTCAGAGGTGAAAGCGTTTTAGGGAATAATAGTAGCAAGACAATTTAGACTTGCACTTATTCCATCCAAAACATCTTTCAGAAGAGGTTGATCTATATGACATCGCAATACGACCGGATTCAGAATAACCATCTGCATAGCCGAGTAGTATCGCCGGAAGAGGCTGCATCCTGGATTGAAGACGGCATGACGCTCGGCTTGAGCGGATTCACCCGTGCAGGCGACGTGAAAGCGGTTCCGTTTGCGCTTGTGGAGCGGGCGAAGGAGGAGTCGTTCAAAGTGAACGTCTTCACAGGCGCCTCCCTCGGATCGGATATCGATGCGCTGTTCGCCGATGCGGGCATCGTGCACAAGCGTCTTCCGTTCCAGGCGGACCCGACGATGCGCAGGAGCATCAATAACGGGGACATGTTCTTCGTCGACCAGCACCTCTCCCACACGGCTGAACTCGTCCGATCCGGTGTCATGGGTCCTGTCGACTTTGCAATCGTGGAAGCGGTTGCCATCAAAGAAGACGGCCAGATCATCCCGACGACATCAGTCGGAAACTCTTCCCTGTTCGCCATGCATGCCGACCATATCATCGTCGAGATCAATCTGGCACAGACGCCGCTTCTTGAAGGGGTCCACGATATCTATGACACCGGAAGGCAAGGGGACCGAAGCCCGATTCCGATGATGTCTGCCAAAGACCGGATCGGCACGCCGGGCATCCAGGTCGATCCGGACAAGATCCGGGGCATCGTTTTCACCGAGCAGGCGGACTCCCCGTCGACGATCGTCCAGCCTGACGGCGAGACACAGGTCATGGCCGGCCACTTGCTTGACTTCCTGCGCAAGGAAGTTGAAATGGGACGGCTCGACGAAACGCTCGCCCCTCTCCAATCGGGGATCGGCAGTGTGGCGAACGCGGTCCTGCACGGCATGATCGACTCGGAGTTCGAGCACCTCGAAGTGTATTCCGAAGTATTGCAGGACGCGGTGTTCGATCTGATCGACGCCGGGAAGGTCGATTTTGCTTCCTGCTGCTCGATCACACTGTCCGACGACAAGATGAAGCAGGTGTTCGGCAACTTTGAAAAGTACCGGGATCTGTTGGTCATGCGCCCGCAGGAAATTTCCAACCATCCGGAAGTCATCCGCAGGCTCGGGCTGATCTCGATCAACACGGCGCTTGAGTTCGACATTTACGGAAATGTCAATTCAACGCATGTATCCGGCACGAAGATGATGAACGGGATCGGCGGATCCGGTGACTTTGCCCGGAACGCGCGCCTTGCGATCTTCGTGACGAAGTCGACGGCCAAAGGCGGGAATATCTCGAGCATCGTGCCGTTCGTCTCCCACGTCGACCATACCGAGCATGATGTCGATGTCGTCGTAACAGAACAGGGATATGCCGATCTGCGCGGACTGTCACCGCGCGAACGCGTGCCGCTTATCATCGAGAACTGCGCACACCCGGATTACAAGGAGCAGCTCTGGGCCTATTACGAGGAAGCGCTCGGCCGCGGGGGACAGACACCGCATGTGCTGGAAAAAGCGTTCTCCTGGCATCAGAATCTTGCCGAGAACGGCACGATGAAATTCGAGAAAGAACAGAAGGAGACAGCGGAAGTCCGCTGATCCGACCCATCCCGGCTTCTCTTTGCAGAGGGCCGGTTTTCTTTGGTCCTGGGTGTGAAGACAGTTGACGGTCATCGTGGTATGATGAAGCTGAATAAGGAAGGAGTGTGGAAAAATGAACCGGGCACTCATCAATATCGACTACACGGTGGACTTCGTCGCAGACGATGGAAAGCTCACTTGCGGCGAACCGGGGCAAGCCGTCGAAGGCGAGATCGTGCGGCTCACGGAGGAATTCATCCAGAGCGGGGACTATGTCGTATTTGCCATCGATCGTCATGAAGAGGGAGACGAACACCATCCGGAAAACCGGCTGTTCCCTCCGCATAACATCGCCGGGACTCCCGGCATGGACCTGTACGGTGTGCTTCAGAATGTATATGAGGCGAACCGGGAACAACCGAATGTCTACTACATGAACAAAACCCGATACAGTGCTTTTGCGGGAACGGATCTGGTAATCCGGCTCCGGGAGCGCGGAATCACAGAACTGCATCTGGTCGGGGTGTGTACGGATATTTGTATTTTGCACACGGCAGTTGATGCGTACAATAAAGGATTCAGCATCGTCGTTCATGAAAAAGGCGTGGCAAGCTTCAATCAGACAGGGCATGAATGGGCCATTGGTCACTTTGCGGACGTATTGGGCGCAACAGTGAAGTAAGTGAATAGGACAATCAGCATATTTCAGAGGAAAGTGGATACTTTCCTCTGATTTTTTTGTTACATATTTCAAAATTCAGGGAAGAGAGATGACAGATTAATAGGGAAAGGAGGTGAATCCATGAAGCGATTCATGACTGGAGCCTTCCTTTTTGGAATGTTTTTGGCTGCCATGCCGGCGGGTGCCGTTTTTGCGGATGAGGGAGAGCGTGACGGCGATGAAATGAAGGAAGACCAGGGAACCGTCGGCGGGCTGATCGGTGCGGTTGGTGATACGGTCGATGGCGTCGGGAAAACGGTTGGGTCAGCCGCGGGCTTTGCAGTAAGCACGGTCAAGACGGTTGCAGACCCGGAAACGTACCGGGACCCGGCTCATAGCAAACCGGTCTCAAGTCTGGTCAACGGTACGACGGAACTCGTCAATGAATCCGTCCAAAACACCTTGCCGGCTGCCGGACATGCTGTGGAATCGACGACGGATCTTGTGAAGGACACGGCAAAAGGCACAACCGATACTGTCCGGGAAACGACCCGGAACATCCGCAAGGAAACAAAGGAAGTTCCTGTATTGTCAAAAGTGACCGGGGTGGTTGAAGAGACGGTGGATGCCGCGCTTGGAACAGCCGATACCGCGGTCGGGAAAACGACTGAAACAGTGACCGCCACAGTCGGCGGGGCTGCCGGCAGCGTGGAGGCTTCGGTGGAATCCGTCACTGACTTTACAGAAAAGACGGTAGAGACGGTGACCGATCCGGAGACTTATAAAAACCCGGCGGAAAGTCGCCCAATTTCTAATGTCGTAAATAACACCACGGAGTTCGTGGATGAAGCGGTCGGCAACACACTTCC
Organism: Edaphobacillus lindanitolerans; assembly: GCF_900156305.1. GTDB lineage: Bacteria > Bacillota > Bacilli > Bacillales_A > Planococcaceae > Bhargavaea > Bhargavaea lindanitolerans. Next base: position 69,770 of record NZ_FTPL01000003.1, read on the forward strand.
GGTCGTCGAACAGGCGGTCGGAGACGTGACGGGGCTTGTGACCGATACAGGGAAGAGTGCAGCGGAAACCGTTCGCAAAACGACCGGTTCTGTTAACAGCGCGACAAAAGACCTCCCCGTCGTCTCTGATGCGGTCAAAGTTGTCGACGGCACCGTCGGCAGCGTGACCGGAGTAGTGGATCAAGTGCTGGATCAAACAGGCGAAACGGTGGATCGGACGACCGGAACGGTAACCGATACAGTCGGCGACACCGTCGGAACCGTGACGGAGGCGGTGAAAGAAACCGTTCCGGCGGTCACGGCCCCGATTGCGGGCATTCCGGCGAAGAAACCGGAAGCCGGTTCTGAAAGCCCTGCTGCCGGTGCGCCAACGGAAAATCCGGCTGACCTTCCGGATGAACCAATCGGACAACCGGCAGTCCGTCCCGGAGAGCCGTCCGGGGAAAGTGACCGTCCGGTAACCGGACAGCGGAAACAGCCGTCAATGGACAGACCGATGGCGGTTGAACGGGAAACGGCTGCTGCGGATGCGGTGTCGGCGTTGCCCGAGAAAACAGCCGGGCAAGCCCCGGTGGCAATCGAGCCGGACTCTGAAGCGCAGGCGGAAGCAGACGTGGCCGGCCTCAAGACCGGCGGGAAAAACGTTGCCGGAAAACGCCATCCCGGCGAAGAAAGCGAAGCCCGGCAAAAGCCGGCTTCCGCTCCTTTCGGTGACACCGCGCAGATGACGGGCACGGCGGCCTTCCACCAGCAGGCGGGCAGCAGCGGAAGTACAACCCACGCGGGCTCATCGGCGGCAGGTGGAAGCGGTGATGTGCTCCAGGGAGTGATCGGCACGGCCTTTGCCGGTTTGTCAGACTCCGAGGCCGCGTGGCTGGCTGAAAATCACCTCAGAAAAAGCCAATGGACGAATGCCCCTCCGGGACAGCCTCCCAAAACAACTCCTTTTTTTAACTTGATCTGATCAATTAAAAAAAGGAGAGAAAAACATGAAAACCAAATGGATGAAAATCGCAGGCACCAGCATGGCACTCGGCCTGGCACTGACTCTTTCCCCGAAAGCCACGGGAGCGGAAGGCGACGGCAACCTGCTTGAGCTGAATGTGAATGTGCTTTCAAATGACGACGAGGCTGACGATGTACTTGACGTCAAAGTAGAAGATGCGCCCATTCTCGGAACGGTCAGCGCAGAAGTGCCATCCGAAAATGATAATGGCGGCGCAGTCCTGAACGTGACCGTGGAAGACAGTGCAGTCGGAAACATCGGCGCAAACGTGCTGTACAAAGAATCCTCCGAAGAGGCAGCCGGCAGCTCGGAAAAATCCGGCGTTGCGGGTGTGACCCTGGAGGAAACCCCAGTCGGAGATGCCGAGGCGAACGTGCTGTATGAGGAAACTTCCGAAGATGCGGCCGGCAGCGCTGAGAAATCCGGCGCCGCGGGTGTGACCCTGGAGGAAACCCCAGTCGGAGATGCCGAGGCGGACGTGCTGTATGAGGAAGCCTCCGAAGGTTCGGGTGGCAGCTCGGAAAAATCCGGCGTCGCGGGTGTGACCTTGGAGGAAACGCCGGTCGGAGATGCCGAGGCGGATGTGCTGTATGAGGAAACATCCGAAGGTGCGGCCGACAGCTCGGAAAAATCCGGCGTCGCGGGTGTGACCCTGGAGGAAACCCCAGTCGGAGATGCCGAGGCGAACGTGCTGTATGAGGAAGCCTCCGAAGGTGCGGCCGACGATTCGGACCAAACGGGCGTTGTTAATGTGACGCTTGAGCCAAGTCCGGAGGATGGTATCCCGGCGGGTTCTGCGAACGAACATCCTGATTCAAATGCTTCCGGCCCGGCTGAAGGTTCTGCTGCTCAAGCCGAATCCGCAGAACAGACAGCCGAGCCTCACGATGATGGTGGCCTTGGGTTGAATCTGAACAATCTCCCTTTGCTCGGAGACCTTCATATCGGTCTGGGCGAGCAACAAAGTGACGGAGAAACCGACTCAGGTTCGTTGATCAACGTCGGATTGACCGGCGGGATCCTTGACGAGGTGAATGTCGACGTGCTCGGCCAGTCTTCCTCTGCTGACGGTATGGAGCAAGGCTCGCTGGCATCAGTCGGTCTCGACAACGGGCTGACCAATGATGTTGCAGTCAACGTGCTTGGAGGCAAACAGACCGAGACGACTTTGGACGGCGGCGTTGTCGAGGTCAATGCGTCGGACCTGCCGATTCTTGAAGAAACACATGTCGGGGTCATCGACCGCCATGAAGCGACGGACGGCGAAAATGCCGCTGTGACCGGTGGTGTTGTCTCTGCCGGCCTCTCGAATGACCTTCTGGACGACGTGTCGGCCACTGTGCTCGGCGGCAATGCTGTCGACACGGAAAAAGGCTCGATCACAAACGGCGGCGTTGTCGAGGTCAATGCGTCGGACCTGCCGATTCTTGAAGAAACACATGTCGGGGTCATCGACCGCCATGAAGCGACGGACGGCGAAAATGCCGCTGTGTCCGGCGGAGCCGTCTCTGCGGACCTGTCGAATGACCTTCTGGACGACATGACGGCGAATGTTCTCGGCGGCAATGCCGTCGGAACAGAAAATGGTTCTGCTGCAAATGGCGGCGTAGTGGATGTCAACGCGTCGGACCTGCCGATTCTTGAAGACACGCATGTCGGGGTCATCGACCGCCATGAAGCCACGGACGGCGAAAATGCCGCTGTGACCGGCGGTGTTGTCTCTGCCGGCCTCTCGAATGACCTTCTGGATGACGTGACAGCCACTGTTCTCGGCGGCAATGCTGTCGACACGGAAGACGGGACTTTTGGAGACAGCGGGATTGTAGAGGTGATCGGAAGCGGGCTGCCGCTTCTTGGAGGTTCGCATCTCGGCGTTCTGGATAGCCATTCCAGTACGAACGATGAAGAGACAACCGATTCTTCAGGTCTCCTGCAGGGGGACTTCAGTGATGGTTTGCTCGGCAACGTTGGACTCGATGTGCTGGCTAAAGACGAAATGGAAACGGCAGACGGAACGACCATCATCGAACGCGGTATATCCGTCCAACTGCCGGATCTTCCGCTTCTCCCCATCGACCTGAACGTCCTTGTAAACGAACAGTTTATCCCGGCAGCACCTGGTGAAGGTACTGATCCAGATGAAGGTGCAACCGACCCGGGCAACGGCACAACCGACCCGGACGAAGGTGCAACCGACCCGGGCAACGGCACAACCGATCCGGACGAAGGGGTAACCGACCCGGGCAACGGCACAACCGACCCGGACGCAGGTACGACCGATCCGAATGAAGGTACGACCGATCCGGACGCAGGTACGACCGAACCGGGTGAAGGTACGACCGACCCGGACGCAGGTACGACCGACCCGGACGCAGGTACGACCGATCCGGGTGAAGGTACGACCGACCCGGACGCAGGTACGACCGACCCGGGCAACGGCACAACCGACCCGGACGCAGGTACGACCGATCCGGGTGAAGGTACGACCGATCCGGACGCAGGTACGACCGATCCGGGTGAAGGTACAACCGACCCGGACGCAGGTACGACCGACCCGGGCAGCGGCACAACCGACCCGGACGCAGGTACGACCGATCCGGATGAAGGTGCAACCGACCCGGGCAACGGCACAACCGTACCGGGTAACAACGGCAGCAACCCTGCCGGTGAAGTAGAGGGTGAAGAGTTCGACCAGGTCGGAACTTCCGGTTCCGGCGGTTCGAATAACACCGATGGGAATACGGCATGGCCTGTCGGGATGAACGACTCAGACGATGATGGATCGGCCACGTCGTCAGCATCTGCAGCGAGTACGGGTGAAATGCTGCCGAAGACCGGCGGGTTCCTTAACAGCCTCATGCTCGTCTTGATTGCCCTCGCTCTGATCGGGGGAGGAGCGGGGCTGAGGAAGTTTGCCTGATTGGAGAGAAGAAGGTGGTCCCATGAAGAAATCGGTCAGACTGCTCGGAAGCGGACTGATCCTTGCCGGCCTCCTGATCCTGTTCTGGCTCGGGGCAGGCCACCTCGAGACCCGGAAGGCGCAAGACCGTCTGATGGATTCGTTCGAGTCCATACAGGCGGAAGCGCATGGCCAGGGAGAAGAAGCCGTTCTTCCCGATGGGGAGGATGCGGAAATGGGGCTGGACGGATTATCGGGTCTTCTCGAGATCCCGAAGATCGATCTTCGCCGCCCTGTACTCAACGGGGCGACGCCGGAAAACCTGGATGTTTCTCTGGGCTCCGTCGCCGGCCTGGATGTGCCGGCTGACGACGGCGGAAGCATCGCCATCGCCGGACACCAGACCCACGTGTTCGGTGAGTATTTCAGCCGGATTGATGAACTCGAAGCCGGGGATCGGATCATTTATGAGACGTCATCCGGCACCTATACGTACGAGGTGTTCCGCAGTATTGTTGTGGAACCGCATGAAGTCAGCGTGCTTAAGCGCCGGGACGGCATCACCCTTCTGTCGCTCGTCACTTGCTGGCCGAAGCATTCCAACGCCCAGCGCCTCATCGTACAGGCAAAACGACTCGATTGAAAAAGGAACCCCGGACCGACTTGAATCGGTCCGGGGTTTTACGTCTGTGAATGGGTGTCCCAAAAACTGAGTGTTAAGCAAGTGCCCGCGAGTGGTAAGCAAGTGCTCACGAGTGTTAAGCAAACCCCTCTGAGTGTTAAGCAACGGTCCGGATGTACGGCTTTAGCCTTCCTCTGAAGGAATTTCACTCATCAGGGCCAGGTGGTTGCCTTCCGTGTCCGTGAAAAACGTGAGCCACGTTTCGGTTTGGCCCATTTTCGCCACACAGTGGGGTTTGCCCATGAACGGCACTCCTGCTGCCTCCAGTTCGGTTGCCCGTCTGTGGATGTCTTCTGTATTGAAATAAATCACGGATCCGCTGGCCGCGAAGGTCTCGTGCTCCGGCACGCTCAGCATCAGCCGGGTTTCCCCGCATTTAAAAAATGCCATGTTCCCGGCTGTGAACAGAAGCGGAATTCCAAGCTTCTCCTCATAAAACGCCGTTGCCCGATCCAGATCCTGAACCGGCAGTCCGATCTGACCGATTGTTCCGTTCCCCATTGATCCCAACCCCTTCCCGTTTGATTATCCTAAAGGTACTTTTCAGAACTCTTTCTGTAAAGTACGATGGAAAACAGAAAGAAGGGATCACCATGACAGAGAATCTTTTTGACGGCGTGTTAAAAAACGGCGTGCCCATCACCATGCGCCCGATCGGCACGGACCGGCTGCCGGAAATCCTCCGGCTCCAGGACGAGGTGGTTGAAGCCCTCGAAGACAAGGCTCGCCTCCAGCCCCTCACTGAAGATGAATTCCTTTTTCTCCTGGAAGGAAACGGGGACATGATCGGTGTGTTCAATGGGGAAGAGATGATCGCTTGGCGGGCGATGCTCATACCGGACAATGACCAGGAAGGTCTCGGCCGGGATGTGGGGGTGCCGGAAGAGGAAATCGGGAAAGTCATCTATCAGGAAATTTCTGCGGTGTCGCCCCGGTTCCGTGGCAACGGACTGCAGAAGATGATGGCATCCGTCCTCATGAAGCGGGTGGACCGGAGCCGCTACCGGTATGTCTGTGCAACCGTCATGCCGGGCAATATCCCGAGTCTGAAGGATAAATTCTCGCAAGGGCTGGAAGTGGCCGCGCTGAAGGACAAGTACGGCGGCAAGCTGCGCTATGTGTTCGTCAAAGACCTGGAGGAGACGGATCGCAGCAGGACCGAATCCCGGCAGGCGCCCATGGACGACATCAGCGGCCAGCAGGCGCTTCTTGCCGATGGTTGGAGAGGGACCGGGCTGATCCGGACCGAAGAAGGCTGGCAGGTGGAGTACGAGCGCTGACCGATCGGACTTCGGCGGTAGTCCCGTTGCGGGTGTCCCGGCATATACTGACTCGAAAAGCCACAATATCGGGGAAGTGATACCGTGCGTGACACGCGTCCGTTCAACTTGGGCCAGGACCATTTAAGGGGCGGCGACATAAGCCGGGGTGTGGCCATCGGTTTCGCAGGAGCTCTTTTGGCGTTGATCGGAGGAACGCTGGAAATCGTCGGAGCTGCCATCAGCCTTGAAGAAAGAAAGATCGAGGAAGAGCAACTGGAGCAAAGACTATACCTGCTTCAAAAACAGATTGATGAGATAAATGGCAGACTGGTGAAAGAACAGGTATTTAAATCGTAAGTCCGGATAAAAACGGGCGTAAAGCCTGACATGGACAAACAATATAAAGCAGCCGGCCTCCAAGGCGGCTGCTTTATTTATATTTCTCGAAATCAGGTCAGTTTGGACAGGAACGCCGTCGCGATCCCGAAATAGATGAGCAGGGACAGGATATCGTTCACCGTCGTGATGAGCGGACCTGACGCGACGGCCGGGTCAAACCTGAACCGGCTTAAGATGAGCGGAATGACCGTGCCTGCCAGTGTACCGATGATGAGTGTCAGGATGAGCGACGAACCGACGACAACGCCGAGCATGAAGCTGCCCTGCCAGATAAATGCGATGACGGCGATCAGGAATCCGCAGGTGAGGCCGATGATGATGCCGACGACCAATTCACGCAACACCAGCTTTAGTGATTCCTTCAGGCTAATGTCATCGGAAGCAAGCCCCCGGACGACAACGGCAAGTGACTGTGTCCCTGTGTTTCCCGTCATGCCTGCGATGAGCGGCATGAAGAAGGCGAGTGCGACGACCTGTTCGAGGGTCGCCTCAAATCCGCTGATGATACTGCCGGAAACGAGTCCGATGAATAATAGCAGGATCAGCCATGGGAGCCGTTTCCAGGCTGCCGTGAACGGCTTTGTATGAAAGTCAATCTGCTTGCCGCTTGCCATGAGCATTTCAATATCCTCGTTCGCTTCGCGTACGATGATGTCGATCACATCGTCGACTGTGATGATCCCGGCAAGCGTGCCGTCCTCGTTCGTCACCGGAACCGAGACGAAGTCATAGCGGGCAAACTGCTTGGCCACGTCTTCCTGGTCAGTGAAGGCATCGACTGAGATGACCCGGCGGGACATGATGTCCGTGATCCGTGTATCCGGGTCGGCGAGCAGCAACTGCCTGTACGACACAACACCGATCAATTGCTTGTCACTGTTGATGACGTATATATAGTTCATCGATGTCGCATAACCACTGTAATAGCGGAGTTTCTCCGTCGTCTTCCCGACCGTGTAGTTCTCGTGGACCCAGACAAAACGGTTCGTCATTGCGCGGCCCGCCGTGTCAGCCGGATAATCCAGTATCCGCCGGACGTTCTCGGCTTCTTCCCGGACCATCATGTTCGTCAGCCTGTCAATTTCCTCCGGATCCAAGTCCGTCAGCATCGCGGCCAGATCATCGTTTTGCATCATATCGAGGATCGGGATCGCCTTTTCCGGCTCAAGCGACTGAATCAGCTCTACCTGGGACGAAGCTTTCAGATAAGGCAGCATCTCCGTCAGCATGGACAAGTCCAAGCACTCCACGAAGAGCGGATGCAGCTTCCTCGGAATCCTCATATATTGAATTGCCTGGTCGTACGGACGAAGATCCTTAAGCAGCTTCATAAATCCTTCCCGGTCGCCCTCCTTGAGTGTCCGGTTGAGGGCAATTGTCAATTCCTCCTGGTTTTCCTTGACCACCAACTCCTTCGCCTCCAATCGTTGCTATCACTGTGTTTCACCTATACCCTCTTTGGATGCGGTTAGTCGCCGAATGTCCGGGGTGGGCCTTTTTGCTCATAAAGGCAAGATTAAAATGTGCCATTCATATGATGGAACATTCAGACTTCCTTGCTAGACTGGATAAAACAAAGCCAATTCAAAGGGAGGAAACACCCATGCCGGCCTCACCGAAAAAATGGTTTACCGCACTTGCCCTGTCTGCCCTGATGCTTGTCCCGGCAGGCGCCGCCGAGAGTCCCCAAATCGCCATGGCAACCGAAGACCATGCCGCACTCGGCAACACGCTCAACAAAATTTTGAATGATCCGCGGCTTGCCGGTGCGACATTCGGGGTGAACGTCTCCAAGGCGGACACCGGGGAGACCGTCTACGCCCACACCGATGATCTGCTGCTCCATCCTGCATCGAATATGAAAATCCTGACCGGAATCGCGGCACTGGATGTGCTGGGCCCCGACTACCGGTTCTCGACGGATGTCTCCCACGACGGCCGGCTGAACAACGGCGGTGTGCTGCAGGGCAATGTCTATCTCCGCGGAAAGGGAGACCCGACGCTCCTGAAGGAAGACTTTGAACGATTCGCCAAAGACGTGAAATCGAAAGGCGTCAAGAAGATCAAAGGGGATCTCATCGCCGATGCCAGCTGGTACGATGATATTCTTCTGTCTGAAGACCTGAACTGGTCGGACGAGTCCAATTACACGGGCGCGGCCGTCTCGGCACTCACCGCCTCCCCGAACACCGACTATGACGCCGGCACGGTCATTGTGAACGTCGATCCCGGAAAATCTGCCGGCGACCCGGCCGCCGTCACGCTCGACCCGGCCACGGACGCCGTGAAGATCGATAATCGCGCAAAGACCGTCGCCAAAGACGGCCGAAAGAGCATCACGATCGAGCGGGCACACGGAACCGATACGATCGTCATCGAAGGCACCATCCCGGCCGGCGCCGCCGCTTCCCGGTCGTGGACAGCCGTTCAGGATCCGTCCCTTTACGCGCTCGACCTGTTCAAGAAGGCGCTCGAAGCCGAGGGCATCTCGATTTCCGGCAAGGCGAAGAAGGGCATCGTGCCGGACGGCGCAGCCGGTCTAGCTTCCAAGCAGTCGATGCCGCTGCGTGATCTCTACATCCCGTTCATGAAGCTCAGCAATAACGGCCATGCCGAAGTGCTCGTAAAGGAAATCGGCAGAGCCTCGATGGATGAAGGGTCCTGGGATGCCGGGCTGAATGTCATGTCGGACGTGCTTGCCAAGTACGGGGTTGACCCGTCCGCCATGCGTCTCCGTGACGGATCCGGAATGTCGCACAAAAACCTGGTCAGCGCTTCGCAGCTGTCCACACTGCTTCACGGGATCCAGGCTGAACCGTGGTTCCCGGTATTCCTGGAGTCCCTTCCTGTGGCCGGCGACCCAGACCGGATGACCGGCGGCACCCTCCGCAACCGGATGACAGAAGGGCCGGCAAAAGGAAATGTGCAGGCCAAAACCGGCTCCCTTACCGGTGTGTCCACCCTCTCCGGCTACGTCACCGGAGCGGATGGAGAAAAGTACATCTTCTCCATCCTGATGAACAACTATCTTGCCGGTTCCGTGACTCCGATCCAGGACGACATCGCCGAAGCCATTGCAGGCCAATGAACAGGGGCTTTGCATGAAAGTCCGGCCACGGAAATAGAATGAGGAGCGGGAAGCCGCTTCAAAACCGGACCGGGAGCCGCAAAGCCGTGGCGCTCAGTGAAGCGGCAGACTTCCGGAAAACGCCCGGGTACAAAAACAAAGCTTTGGAGAAATTCCCCAAAAGGGGGTTGACCCAACTTTCTGAACAGTGTAAGATTGGAATCAACTTTTTCGTCCGGACGGGCAGAAGGTGCCGGGAGCGGCATCGCCCTTGGATTTAAAAGCAGAGTGAGCAGAGCATAGCCGAGAAATTGCAGAGCAGGAAGAGTAGCGTGCGAAGGACGGACCCAGAGAGCCGGTGCTGGTGGAAGCCGGCCCGTCCCGCATGTGAATGGACCTGTGAGAGCCGCCGCAGCCTGTGCTGTGGCGGACGTGCCTCCCGCGTTAAGGGAGCACATCCGGATCCCGGATGTGGCCGAGTGGGGGCAATCGCCCCAACCGGAGGTGGCAACGCGGAAGAGATTCCGTCCTCCGCAACAGGACTTCTGTGCCTGTTGCGGGGGATTTTTTTATTCCCAAAAAGGAGCTGAGCCGAGATGAGTGCAGTTGAGGAAAGAGTGAAAGTCAGGAAGCTGGAGGGCGACGGCCTGACGCCGATTGCGGTTTTCAGGAGGATGAAGGGGACGCGGAAGTTTCTGCTCGAGAGTTCGGGGGCCAAGGACGGTTCGGGACGGTATTCCTATATCGGCCAAGATCCGGTGAAGGTGTTCCGTGGCGAAGGCGGCATCCTGGAAGAGCGGCACTGCCGGTCCGGGAAGACATACCGGCATGAAGGGGACTCCATCGAATTGATGAAGCGGCTGCTGCCGAGGGTGTCTGCCCATCCGGGGTTTCCGTTCGCCGGAGGCGCAGTCGGGGCGATCGGCTACGGGGCGGCGGTGAAAGGGGGCAGCCGGAATCAGTCGGGGCCGGACGTTCTGCTCAACGTCTACTCCACGGTCGTCGTGTTTGATCATCTGCTCGGGACAGTGTCCATCGTGCAGACGGAACTTGAAGGGGAAGACGGGGAAGCGGCGGACCTGCTCGAGGAGGAGATTCTCCGGGGGACAGAAGGAGCGGATGAACCTTTCTCACTCGGCGACTTCACGCCGGACACGGACCGTGAAGCCTTTGAAGCGGCCGTGTGCGAGGTGAAACGGCAGATCTCCGCCGGCCGGCTTTACCAGGCTGTTCTGTCGAGGGAGCTTCGCGCCCCGTTCGCCGGTGATCCGTTTTCCCTTTTCAGAAAGCTGAGGAAGCAGAATCCTTCGCCGTACATGTACTTCATCGATCTCGGTGAAACGATTGTCGCCGGCACCTCGCCGGAAAGCCTCGTGAAGGTGAAGGTCGGCACGCTGTCGATGAACCCGATTGCCGGCACACGCCCGCGCGGTGCGGACCCCGAAGAAGACCGGGAGCTCGAAGCGGATCTCCGGCAGGATCCGAAGGAACTGGCCGAGCATGACATGCTTGTCGATCTCGGCCGCAATGACATTGCAGCGGCGGCCGTGCCCGGTTCGGTCAAGGTGACGGCCCACCGGGAGCTGGTGAAATACGAACACGTCATGCATCTTGTCTCCGAAGTCGAGGGCAGGCTCAGGCCGGATGCCGACGCGTTTGACGCCATTTTATCCTGCCTGCCGGCGGGAACGGTCACAGGCGCGCCGAAGGGCCGGGCGATGGCGCTCATCGATCGGCTTGAACCGGCTCCGCGCGGTCTTTACGGAGGGTCGGTCGGCTACATCGGCTTCAACGGCAACATGGACATGGCACTCGCGATCCGGACATTTTTCATCCGGGACGGGGAAGCATCGGTCCGGGCAGGGGCAGGGATCGTATTTGATTCCAGACCGGAAGCCGAGTTCCTCGAAACGGTGAACAAGGCGCGATCGCTCATGGAGGTGGTCAAATGATCCTGCTGATTGATCATGAAGATTCGTTCGTTCACAACCTGGCAGGTGCACTGGCAATGCTCGGTGAAGAAACCGGAATCATGGCCGCACGGGAAGTGACGGTTGAAGCTGTCCGGCAATTTGATCCGACGGCGATCGTCCTTTCGTCCGGAGCCGGGTCGACGTCCGACTGGCCGCTGTCTGTGGAGGCCGTCCGCGAATTCGGGGCAGATGTGCCGGTGCTCGGCATCTCGCTCGGTCAGCTCATCATCGCGGAAGCGTACGGCGGGGAGAGGGGAAGGATGCAGTCGATCCGCCACGGCAAGACGGCCGCCATCCGGCACGACCGCGATGGGCTGTTCGCCTACATCCCGCAGCCGTTTCGGGCGATGTGCTGCCATTCGGAGGTGCTCGGCCGCCAATCGCTTCCGGATGCCCTGTGCGCAGACGCTTTCTCGATGGAGGACGACGCCGTGATGGCGGTCCATCACACGGACCATCCGGTATACGGCCTCCAGTTCCATCCCGAATCCGTCGGCACCGAAGGCGGTGAACGGCTGCTCGCAGCGTTTCTGGCTGAAGCCGGGCAGTTCCGCAAACGGGCGGCAGCGGCCGGACAGTCTCCACAGCCGACGGACGGTGAGTGAGTCGCTTTTGAATCCGGATGAATCGCAGCGGTTCGAATAAGCCCGGTTTACAGATCAGCAGAGGAGAGTGGAGCAGAGATGAGAGAATGGATCAGGAAAGTGAGAAACGGCAAGGACCTGAACTATGAGGAGATGACCGAGGCGGCGCTGTTCCTGTTTGACGAGCGCACGTCCGAAGCGGACATCGGCGGGTTCCTGGCTGCACTGGCAGACAAGGGGGAGACCGCCTATGAAGTGGCGGCACTCGCCGAGGTGACGAGGAGCCTGGCCCTCACGCCGGATGTCCCGCCGGTGGCCTACACCGACAACTGCGGGACGGGCGGCGACGGGTCGGACAGCTTCAACATCAGCACCGCTTCGGCATTCGTGCTTTCGGCGGCGGGCGTTCCGGTCGCCAAGCACGGCAACCGGAAGATCTCCAGCAAGTCCGGCAGCTCGGATGTGCTCGAAGCCCTCGGCATCCGGCTTGAACAGAGTGAGGAAGAGATGGCCGAACAGCTGCGCAGGGAAGGGATCGCCTTTTTGTACGCCCCCCGGTTTCATCCGAAGATGAAGCGGGTCGGCTCTGTCCGGCAGAAGCTCGGCCGCCGGACGATCTTCAATCTCACCGGCCCGCTCACGAACCCGGTCCCGCTTGAAAGCCAGTTCACCGGCATCAGCCGGAAGGAGTTCACGATGGCCTACGCCTCGGTGCTGCGCATGCAGAACCGCAAGCGTGCGGTTGTGGTCTGCGGTGCCGGCGGAATGGATGAGGCGTCGCTTGCGGGACCGAATGACTTTGTCCTGCTTGACCGCGGTGACCTGATCCCGTTCACGCTGGATGCGGAAGATGTGGGCCTGGATGCTGCGCCCCCGTCCGCCATCCGCGGCGGGGACGGCCGGGAAAACGCGGGAATGATCTGGCGTGTGCTCAAAGGTGTGCGCGGCCCTCATTTTGACACGGTAGCCTTCAATGCGGGCATCGGCCTGTTTGCCGCCGGCCGGGCCCGGACGGCGAGGGAAGGCGTGGACCTGGCAATCGACACACTGGAGTCCGGCAGGGCGATGGAGAAACTGGAGGCCGTCACGGCGTTCCAGCAACAATACAGCAAGGAGGCGGTGGCCCGATGACGATCCTCGACGAGATATTGGAAGAAAAGAAGCGGCGTCTCCGGACGCTGCGGGACGAACTGCCGGCGTGCCCCGCCATCCGCCACCCGCGTCCGCGGCTCGCAGACATGTTCTCAGAGCAGGACGGACTGACGGTCATCGCCGAAGTGAAGCGGGCTTCGCCATCAAAAGGATGGATCAACGGAGCGGTAAATCCTGCGGAACAGGCGGCCGCCTACGAGCGGGCCGGCGCCGCCTGCATCTCGGTCCTGACGGAGGAAGCCTATTTCAAGGGATCCTATGAAGACCTGGCCGCCGTGGCGGAGACGGTGCGCATCCCGGTCCTGTGCAAGGATTTTATCATTGATGAGCTGCAGATTGACCGGGCGCTCCAGGCAGGGGCATCCGTCATTCTGCTCATTGCCGCGGCACTTCCGGGGGACCGGCTTCCGGAGCTGTACAGCTATGCGTCCGGATGCGGGCTCGATGTGCTCGTCGAGGTCCATGACGCCGGTGAAATGGACAGGGCGCTGGTGATCGGCGCCCCGTTCATCGGCATCAACAACCGGGATCTGAAGACGTTCCGGGTCGACCTCTGCCGTACGGAGGAACTTGCGGCGCTGGCCGGCAACCGCCAAGGGGGCTTCCTCATCTCCGAAAGCGGGATCTCCACAGTGGAAGAAGCAGCCCGTGCAGCGCGAGCCGGAGCGGCTGGCCTCCTCATCGGAGAAGCGCTTATGAGAAGCGGAGATCCGGGGGAACAGATTGCGGCTTTTCGGCGTATCCGAAAGGAGGAGGTGCCGCAATGACGAAAGTGAAGATCTGCGGACTCATGGAAGCCGAACACGTCCAGGCAGCGGTCGGCGCAGGCGCTGATGCAGTCGGGTTCGTCTTTGCCCCGAGCCGCCGCCGGGTCGATCCGGCCTGGGCATCGGAACTCGCGAAACTCGTCCCGGAAGGGGTTTTGAAGGTGGGCGTCTTCGTGAACGCACCCGAGGAGGAAATCTTCACCGTCCACCGGAATGTGCCGCTCGACCTGATTCAATATCACGGCGACGAATCGCCCGAAACCATCCGCCGGATCGGCCTGCCGGCGATCAAGGCATTCTCGGTCCGGACGGAGGAAGACGTGAAGCGGGCATCGGACTACGACGTCGATTACTGGCTGTTTGATGCGCCAGGCACCGATTACCGGGGCGGGAGCGGCCGGGTGTTCGACTGGACGCTGCTCGAGAAGGCAGGCATCCCGCGGGAGAGGACGATCATCGCAGGCGGCCTGCATCCAGGGAACGCGGCGGATGCCGTTGCACAAGTGAGGCCGTTCGCCCTCGACGTATCAAGCGGCGTGGAAACGGAATCGCGGAAAGACCCGGCACTCATCCGGTCGTTTATTGCACAGGTCAGGGAAAGGAGAGAGGCATGATGGTGAAAGTGGATCGGGCGGTTTATAGCGCACCGGATGCAAAGGGAAGATACGGGGAATACGGCGGCCGGTTCGTCCCGGAGACGCTCATGCCGGCGCTCCTTGAACTGGAGGCGGCCTACAGGGAGGCGAAGGACGATCCTGCGTTCAACGCGGAACTGGAGTCCATACTCACCGATTATGTCGGCCGGGAGACGCCGCTCTATTTTGCGGAGCGGCTGACCGAGGCCGCGGGCGGGGCAAAGATTTACCTGAAGCGGGAGGACCTGAACCATACCGGCGCCCACAAGATCAACAACGCACTCGGGCAGGCGCTGCTTGCCGGGAGGATGGGCAAACGCAAGATCATCGCGGAAACCGGGGCCGGGCAGCACGGTGTCGCCACCGCCACGGCTTGCGCGCTCCTCGGGCTCGAGTGCATCGTGTTCATGGGCCGCGAGGATATCCGCCGCCAGGAGCTGAATGTGTTCCGGATGGAACTGCTCGGGGCACGGGTCGTGTCGGTCGGCGGGGGATCCGGGACGCTGAAGGATGCGGTCAATGAGGCGCTCCGGTACTGGGTCGCAAACGTACAGGACACCCATTACATCATCGGGTCCGCGCTCGGACCGCATCCGTTTCCGGAGATCGTCCGGGATTTCCAGCGGGTGATCGGCACCGAGACCCGCCGCCAGATCCTCGGGAAGGAAGGGCGCCTGCCGGATGCCGTCGTCGCTTGTGTCGGGGGCGGCAGCAACTCGATCGGCATGTTCCATCCGTTCGTCGATGATGAGGAGGTCGCGCTCTACGGAGTCGAAGCCGCGGGGAGCGGCATCGAAACCGGCAAGCACGCCGCCGCCCTGACCGGCGGCAGGCCGGGTGCCCTCCACGGGGCATACATGTATCTGCTTCAGGACGATGCCGGTCAGATCGAGGAAGCCCACTCGATCTCGGCCGGACTGGACTACCCCGGTGCCGGCCCCGAGCATTCCCACTTCCGGGACACGGGCCGCGTCACGTATGGTTCGGTGACCGACACGGAGGCGTTGTCGGCCCTTCGGCTGCTGTGCCGCAAGGAGGGGATTCTTCCGGCACTTGAAAGTTCACACGCCGTTGCGTACGCGACGGAGCTCGCGAAGGAGATGCCGCCGGACAGCATTGTCGTGGTCTGCCTGTCAGGCCGCGGCGACAAGGACGTCATCACTGTGCGCAAAGCACTGGAAGGAGGCGGGCGCCATGACGGCTGACAAACTGGCTGGGGCCATCCGTGAAGCGAACGGAAGGGGCGGATGTGCCTTCGTCCCGTACATCATGGCGGGGGACGGGGGACTCGGCCGGCTGGAGGAACAGATTTTATTCCTCCAGGAAGCGGGGGCGACCGCCGTCGAACTCGGCATCCCGTTTTCCGATCCCGCGGCGGACGGGCCCGTCATCCAACAGGCCGGCATCCGCTCGCTGGAATCAGGAACGACTCTCGCAAAAGTGATGCAGGCCGTGGGCGGATTCAGCGAGGAAATCCGCATCCCCGTCATCCTTATGACCTATCTCAATCCGGTGCTGAGCCACGGCATTGCGGCTTTTGCGAATGACTGCAGGGAAGCGGGGATTGCGGGCGTCATCGTCCCGGACGTCCCCTTTGAAGAAGATGCGGTGCTTGAGGACGCACTCCGGATGGCCGATGTCGACTTTATCCGGCTCATCCCGCTCACCGCACCGGATGACCGCATCCGGGCGATCGCCGGAGAAGCGGAAGGGTTCATCTACGCCGTCACCGTCGACGGCATCACAGGCGCCCGGGACTCATTCGCCGGATCTTCCGCCGACCGGCTGGCATGGCTGAGGGAGATCGCGGACGTTCCGGTCCTCGCCGGCTTCGGAATATCCACTCCGGCGCAAGTCCGGGAGTTCGGACGCTCGGCGGACGGCGTCATCGTCGGCAGCGTGATCGTCGATGCGTTCCACCGGGGCGACCTCGTTTCCATCTCTGAATTGATCCGTGCGGCACGCAATACCCCAGTTCCGGCGGAATAAAGGAAAAGGGCAATCCAAAGCAAAATCGGATGCCCTTTTTTTACGGTTTCGTATGATATACTCGGGGCACCAGCACGCCCCCCGGTATCACGGGACGGCAAACCGTGCCGGATGATCGAAGACTTCACTCGATGTGAAGCAAGCGCGGGTGAGTGTCAGAAACCGCGGGAAACCGGAGCCGCCCTGCCAAGGCCGGGACTGGATGAATCTTTTTCCGCGACCATCCGTATATATCGGCACAAGGAGTGATCCCCATGGAAAACGCGGAACTCAAAGGACGTTTTGAAGAGGTCTATCCAAAACTGCAGAATTTGTTCAGCTGGACGGTCGACAAACGGATCCTTCTGTCGATGGCGGGGGCCTATGCACTCGCCGACCGGCCGTTTGACGGCCGGCGGCTGATGGAGATTTCGGACGAGCTGAAGAGGCGGTCCGGCTGGTTCTCTCCCGTCCGGGGACAGATCCACCCGATGCTCGCGACTTTGCTGGACAATCAGGAAGGGACACCGGATTCGGTCGTCAATGACTTGATGGAAAATCAGGAGATGCTCCGGGGGCTCGGATTCCGGAACACAATCCATTCTTATCTGGCGGCGATCCTGCTGCCGCGGGAGGAAAGCGAAGCGAGGAGGCGCGCGGTTGCGGGCAAGCTGCTGTACGACGAGATGAAGCGGAGGCACCGATTCCTGACATCGGACGATGACTATGCGTTCGCGGTCCTGCTCGGAGAAGAGTGCAGCAATCCGGAGGCCCTCGCAGAAGTGATGAAGGATTATTACACCGAACTCCGTTCGCTCGGTTTTCGGGCAGGCAACGAACTGCAGTGGATGTCGCAGACCCTCACGTATGGAAGCGCCACTTTCGACCGGAAACGGGCGGAAGAAGCGGCCGATCTCCGGGAACGTTTCAAACAGGCCGGTGTGAAGCTCAAGCCGCTCCATTACCCGATGCTCGGCTTTCTCGCAGCGTTCCATGTGGAACAATCGGCGTTTGACCGGATCGTCAGCGCAACCCGCTCGCTTTCGGAGATGAAGCTTTTCAGGTGGTACCGGGAAATGGCGTTCTCATTCGGCATACAGGCCGTCCTGAAAGAGGCGGCGGGCACCGGAAATGCCGTAGACATCGGAATGGCTGCTTCGATCGAGCAGATCCTGCGTGCCCAGCAGGCCGCAATGACCGCCGGCGTGGCTGCTTCCGCGGCGGCCGCCTCTTCATCCTCAAACGGCAGTTCCTGAATAACGGCAAACCGAAAGCACCCGCTCCCTGAATTCAGGCAGCGGGTGTTTTTAGATGACCTGTTCGTCTTCAATCACGGGTTTCCCCGATATCGGAGGCTTCCTTCTTGGCCCGCAGCTTCCCGACCCAGCCGGTGCCGAAGTCGACGAGCGGATCCATTTCAACGATCGTCGTTTTCGCCTGTCCGATCCGGCAGTGGGCCACTTCTCCAGGATGTTCGCGCTCGAACGCCCGGGCAAGCACGGGGAAGTCGTCCGAGTCAAGCACCGCCATGTCGTATCCGACCCAGTGCCGCTCTCCGTCCACCATCACCGCCGCGCCCTCGCGGTATGTCCGGAGTCCCGGTGCCCGGTATTCCGCAAGATGCAGGGCCGTGCAGGAATCGTAGCCGGCCCCGAGGAGCACAACTTTCATGCCCGTCCCGTACATTTTCCCGAGCGGAGAGCCTTCGCCAAACGAGTCTTCCAGCGGGTGTTCGCGCATCCACTCCTCCGCATCACATCCCCAGGCGATGAAAGAATGCGAGGGATGCGGGCTGCGGAACGTTTTGGGATGGCGGTGCAGGCATTCCGCCACTTTTCCCATACCCCGCAAGTGGGTGAGGTGGGGGTCGTAGGCAGGGAGCGATCGACGGATCGGCTCCTGCCAGTCTTCCGGAACCGGCGGCATCTGCCAGTTTGCCGGGTCTGAGTTATCGGCGGACTGGGCCGGCATGACGACCGTCCCTTTTTCCGTGACCGTTTCAAGGAGCGCTTCGGTCACCGCCTGGGCGCCGCCGGACACCCATCCGATCGCCTTCATCGACGAGTGCACGATGATCCGGTCGCCTTTTCGGATGCCTGCGCCGGCGAGCTGCCCCTTCAGGATCTCTTTCGTGATCAGTTCGCTTGTGCCGATCATTACGTCAAATTCGTGCATACTATCCTCTCCCGATAACTGTCCTGCTTCCGAGTATAGCATTTCGCCGGAATGGAAATTGGGTATACAATGAGAACCAGGAGGTGCTTGTACATGGAAAACTGGAAACTTTGGATCAACGGGGAATGGACGGATGCGGCCCGCTCCTATGAATTGAAATCTCCGTATTCCCAGGAACCGGTGGCCACGATCGCCAAGGCGGATGCAGAGGACGTGAAGCGCGCGATCGAAGGTGCGCATGAGGCGTTTCTTGAGTTCAGGAAGTGGCCGGCATACGAGCGTGCTGAACTGCTGTACAGGGCGGTTGACCTCATTGAGGCACGGAGGGAAGAACTGGCCGGGCTTCTCGTGAAGGAAGCGGGAAAGCCGATCAAGACCGCGCTCGGTGAAATTGACCGGACCATCGCCACCTATCAGTTTTCGGCCGAGGCGGCGAAGTCGATGTACGGCGAAACGGTGCCGATGGATGCGGCGCCGGGCGTGACCGATCGAATTGGGTGGACGAAGCGCGAGGCGCTCGGCGTCGTGTCGGCGATCACGCCGTTCAACTTCCCGTCGAACCTCGTTGCCCACAAGCTGGGACCCGCTTTTGCCGTCGGCAACACGGTCGTCCTGAAGCCGGCGACACAGACGCCGCTTTCTTCGCTTGCGTTGGCCGAGATCTTCAAGGAAGCCGGGCTTCCGGACGGGGCGCTCCAGATCGTGACCGGCAGCGGCAGCGAACTGAGCGAACCGCTCATCACGAACGACCTTGTGAAGAAAGTGACGTTCACCGGAAGCGTGCCGGTCGGACTCGACATCAAATCCAAAGTCGGACTGAAGAAGATGACCCTCGAACTCGGTTCAAACTCGGCGCTCATCGTCGAGCCGGACGTGCCTCTGGAGAAAATCATGCCGCGCGCCGTCACGGGCGCATTCGGTTTTGCCGGGCAGGTATGCATCTCGCTGCAGCGTGTGTATGTGCATGAAAGCATTTACGACGAGTTCGTGGACCTGTTCGTGAAGGAGACCGAGAAACTCAGAGTCGGCGATCCGGCAGACGAATCGACCGACGTCGGTTCGATGATCCATCCGGGCGAGGCGGACCGTGCGATGGAATGGATCGAACAGGCGAAGCAGGCCGGCGCGACCGTCAGCACGGGCGGAGAGCGGATTCAGAACGGCATCGCGCCAACCGTCATGACCGATGTCACGCCGGACATGAACGTCGTCTGCATGGAAGTGTTCGCGCCGATTGTCACGATCATGAAATACTCGGATCTCGACGAGGCGATCGACCTGGTCAACGACTCCCAGTACGGCCTGAACGCCGGCATCTACACGCGTGACATCGAAGCGGCGATGAAGGCTGCCGATGAGATCGAAGCCGGGGCCGTCATCATCAACGACATCCCGACATTCCGCACCGACAACATGCCGTACGGCGGCGTCAAGATGAGCGGCTACGGCCGGGAAGGCGTCAAATACGCCATCGAAGGCATGACCGAGATGAAGTTCATTACGATGAAGACAATAATTTGAAAGAAATTTGACCGGGTCGGGAGCAAGTGGAAAAACGGGCGGAAGCGGCCCAATACTGAACCAAACCCCGAAACACGGACACTTTAAAAGTCCGGTTTCGGGGTTTTTCGCCGATGTCAGAGGCCTTTCTCCATGTCCCCCTAAATTAGGTGAGGAGATTTCAACCTTTATACAAAAGGAATTTCAAACAAACGTTAGCAACCCGTACTCCGGAAGCCGGAAGAGGATATCCCTCTACTGGCTTTTTGTATGGAGCGTCACGCCTGATGCGCTCGGGACATCCCATTTCTGAAATTTGCCATCGGTTTTTGTGAGGAGGCGAAGTCGGTCGTGTCCAATATCTCCTCGGCTCTTTCCTCGCTGGAGCCTGCACCTGACGGACACATTGACGAGCCGTTCCTCGAGAGGGGAGTGGAAAAGGGCCTCAAGGAAATCAGCCGGATCACGGACAGCCTGACGGAAGAGGCGAACGCCATCATGGATAGGGTCTCGGACATCGTGGCTCTTCCCCATCTGGATGACAGCTTCGTGCAGGAGGGCATCCGTGACAGCCGGAAAAAGAAAGATGATACGGTCGAACGTCTGGGTGAGTTTGATGCGGACGCAGCCGGATCATTGAAAGGGTTGTTTGATGCAGCCAATCAGATGACCGACTGGATCGCCAGGTTGGACGGGCTGTTTCAAGATGGCGCACTGCTCACTGAATTTGAATCACCGCAGTGGAAAATACTTACATATAGCAGTGGAGTCCGCTCCGCGATTGAAGATGCGGAAGCGGAAGCCGCCAAGGCATGCGCATTGGGCGACGAAGAGCTTCTGGCGGGCACCGAAGTTGCCGCCTCGACCTATAAGGCGCTTGAAGCAGGAAAGAAAGAAACCATCGAGCGTCCGGCATACGGTAATTACGCCAGCCTACGATTCCATGTCTATGAGAACGGCCTCATTATCAAGGAATACTCCAACTTCTCGGGTGAAGTGACATATGAAGTTGCCCCTGAAGTCGAGGCTGAATTCGTGGACGGCGGAGTCCGGGAATTGGACAATATGTTTGATGAAACACCGCTGGCCATTATCCATTACGCAGATCCAAGGAGCCTTCTCAGGAAAATCGGCAAAAAAGGCATTCTCGCTCTGACAACAAATCATAAGCCTGCCAAACTCAGGAATACGCCGTCCAAGAAGAATGCCGATGCAACGAAGGTAACCGTCGTTCCTGTTGAATATGGAAAGCAGTATACATGGAAAAATCGTAAAAAAGTCCTGAGGTCGAATGTTGAATATGTAGATCCGAACGGATACAAGTACCGGACGGATGAACTAGGAAGAATTAAAAGTGTGGAAGGTAAATTATCTTTAGGGCAAGGAAAACGAAATCAGTATGCGCAGAAAGTGGTTGGACGGGAAGATCGGAAAGAGACTGACCAAGGGGGACACCTCATTGCAACCATCTTTAAGGGCTCCGGCAATACTGATAACCTTGTTGCAATGGATGAGTTTGTGAACAAGAGTTCTTATAAACGGATTGAAAATCAATGGAAAAATGCACTTAGCCATGACCCACCCAAAAACGTCGAGGTAAAAATTAGGCCAGTTTTCGAAGGGAATTCTGAAAGGTCCAGCACAATCATCGTTAATTATCAGATTGACGGTGTGAAATATAATAGAACCATTCGCAATTCAAAGGAGAGTCTAGAATGATCACCAACAGAGCAAATGAAATTTATCAGCAAATTGCACGGTCTTTAGATGAACTGATTCCTGAAGAATGGGATAAGACTCTGATGTATATGGAAGATTGGGATGACTCTTCCACTGTTTATTTTTTCTATTATCCAACTACAGGTGCCTCTCCTGTTCTTAGTCATGATATTCCAGAACGATTCCATATAGATGAAGACGATTTCGAGATGAAGGAATATGAACTTATTGAAGTGGGGCGTTCTCTTCAGAAGGTTTTTGAAGAAGAAGGGCAGGAGCCATGGACCAGCTTTACTTTTATTTTGGGTAAGGATGGACAGTTCAAAATTGACTACGCGTATGAAGATTTAAGCGATGTAGACCCGGGAGAACAGCGCGAAGCATGGAAGGCCAAGTACGGGATCGACTAACTGTCTTTATGTATAGAAGTGAGGGACGAGAAAATGAATACGGAACAAATGGAAGAACAGTATACCCGGATCGCCCATGCAATGATTAGCATGATTCCGGAGGAGTGGGATTGGATCAAGCTGTATAACGAATATTGGGATGGCTATCATACGGCCTTCTTCTACTATGCACCCTCAAGCGGGGGCGAACCGGTCTACAGTCTCGATATTCCGGACATTTTTGATGTGAGTGAAGAACAGTTCGATCAATCGGATGAAGAACTGTATGACGTCCTGAAGGCTTTGTGGGTCGAATTCGGCCGTCAGGAACAACAGCCCTGGACGAGCCTGACGTTTTCATTGGCCCGTGACGGGAAGATGAACATCGATTATGGCTACGAGGATCTGTCGGAGCTCGACCCCGTCGAAAAGCAAAACCGATGGGAAGCCGAGCATATCGCCAAGTAATAAGGGAGACTGTCCCGGGACACAAATGCGCCTCTGTATTAATGCAGGGGCGTTTTATTGCTAAGAGACCGATTCTCTCTGTTAAGAGTCCGATTGCGCCCGCTAAGAGTCCGATTGTATCAGCGCGACCCAGCGCCTGGCCCGCAGAATCCACCACTATCCTGTTTCAAACAGTTTCTTTTGGGTCCCCGCGAAACTCTGCATTGTCCCGTCACTTTCATTCTGCTACAGTGAAATTGTATTCCGAAAAAGACAACAGTTCAGAAAAGAAGGGGCGATCCGATGAATATTTATCTTTCGGTCGACATGGAAGGGATCACAGGCATCCCGGATTACACATTCGTTGATTCGTCGGCACATAACTATGAAATTGGGCGCGAACTCATGACCGCCGATGCCAATGCGGTGATCGAGGGCGCGCTTGTTGCCGGTGCAAAGCAGGTGCTCGTCAACGACAGCCACTCGAAGATGAACAATCTCCTGCCTTCGATGCTCCATCCGGATGCGGAGCTCATCAACGGCGGCGTGAAGCTGTATTCGATGGTGGAAGGGATCGACGGCGGATTTGACGGAGCCATTCTTGCCGGCTATCATTCCCGCGCGGGCCAGCCGGGCGTCATGAGCCACTCGATGATCCACGGGGTCCGCAACATGTGGATCAATGACCGGGAAATCGGCGAGATCGGCTTCAACGCCTATGTCGCGGGCTATCACGGCGTTCCGATCCTCATGGTCGCGGGGGATGACGGGGCATGCCGCGAGGCGGAGGAATTGATTCCGGGCGTGGTGACGGCGGCCGTGAAAAAATCGCTCACACGCTCTGCGGTCCGCTCGCTTTCCCCGTCCAGATCGTACGACCTCCTGATGGAGAAGGCGCAGGAAGCCATCAGCAACCGGTCGAACGTCCAGCCGCTCACGCCTCCGGAGAATCCGGTGCTGCGCATTGAATTCACGAACTACGGACAGGCCGAATGGGCGGCGTTCATGCCGGGCTGCGAAATCGAGCCGGGCACGACGATCGTCCGGTTCGAGGCGAAAGACATCCTCGAGGCATACAGGGCGATGCTCGTCATGATCGAACTCGCCCTGCAGACGACTTATCGATGAGCCGCGGATTCATAAGGCCGCCCCGCCTGAAAAAAGGCGACACGGTCGGCATCATCTCGCCTTCCAGCCCGCCGAACCTGGAGCAGCTTGACCGCTCGCTCGCTTTCCTCGAAACGCTCGGGCTTAAGTGGAAAATGGGCCAGGCTGTGCGGAACAAAAACCGCTACCTCGCCGGGACCGACGATGAGCGGCTCTCCGATCTGCATGCAATGTTCGAAGACCCGGAAGTCAAAGGCATCATCTGTGCAGGCGGCGGGTACGGTTCGGCCCGTTACCTCGACCGGATCGATTATCCGATGATCCGGGAGAACCCGAAAATCTTCTGGGGATACAGTGACATTACGGCCCTTCACACGGCGATCAGCCAGTATTCTGACCTGGTGACGTTCCACGGGCCGATGCTTGCCTCCGACGTCGGGAAGCCGGATTTTCATCCGCTGTCCGCCCGCATGTTCGGCCAGCTGTTTGAACCGGTTGAGCTCCATTATGACGAGACCGTATCACCGCTCGTCTCCCTGTCCGGCGGCAGTGCCCTCGGCCCTCTGTCCGGCGGGAACCTGTCGCTGATCTCCGCATCGCTCGGCACGAAGTTCGCACCGGTATTCGACGGGGTGGTCCTGCTGATCGAAGACGTGGACGAGCCGCCGTATAAGGTCGATGCGATGCTCAATCAGCTCCGGCTGTCCGGTGCACTCAGCCGGGTAGCGGGAGTGGCCATAGGAGATTTCCGGTATCCGAAGGACCACAAGGGCGACCATACGTATGAAGACGTCTTCGACGGCTTTTTCCGGGACTTCGACAAACCGGTCGTGTCCGGATTCAAGATCGGGCACTGCCAGCCGCACTTTGCCGTACCGCTCGGCACACAGGCACTGCTGGACGCAGACGCGAGAACGCTCACCGTTCTGCCGGGCATAGAATAAATAGAACGCAACTGAAGGGGGACCTCCATTGAAACCGATCATCGGCATCACGACCCACGTGGAGCTGGATAGCAAACACGTTCTGAACCACGACTACATCACGGCCGTTTCACGCGCCGGGGGCATTCCGATGCTCATCCCGATCGGCATCGAGGAAGATGCAGAGCAGATCCTCGACCGGATTGACGGCCTGGTCGTCTCGGGCGGCGGGGACATCGACCCGACGCTGTTCGGAGAAGAGCCGCACCGCAGCCTCGGGGAAATCTCACCGGGCCGGGACGCCTCGGAGCTTGCACTCATCCAGGCTGCGCTCGACCGTGACCTCCCGCTCCTGACGATCTGCCGCGGCCTTCAGGTCATGGTCATCGCGGCGGGCGGCGACATGTATCAGGATATTTACGATCAGATCGACCGTGAGCTGCTCCAGCACGGCCAGAAAGCGGCCCGCACGCACGCTTCCCACTTTGTCCAGACGGCGGAGGGGAGCATCCTCCGCGAGGCTGCCGAAGGTGAGCGCTTCCGTGTGAACTCGTATCACCATCAGGCCGTCCGTGAGGTCAAGGCGCCGTTCGCGGTTTCCGGCATCGCTTCCGACGGCGTCATCGAGGCGGTCGAAAGCACGGAGCACAAGTTCGCAGTCGGTGTGCAGTGGCATCCGGAAGCCCTCGCTGCAGCGGGCGACGAGCCGTCGCTGCGTCTGTTCAGCCGATTCATCGAAACTGCAAAGGAAGGGGCGGGTACCGTTGCAAATCATCGATCTGCACTGTGACGCATTGCTGAAACTGTACGAAGCCGACGGGAAAATAAAATTCGCAGACGCCCCCGAGCTCGATACAAACCGGGAACGACTGCGAAAAGGGGATGTGAAGATCCAGGCGTTCGCCATCTTCATCTGGCCGGGCATGAAGGCGGAGGAGAAATTCCAGGCTGCCCTCGATCAGGTGCACTGGTTCTACGAGGACGTGCTCGGCAACAATCCGGACATGAAGCTGATCCGCGATTGGTCCGACATTGATGCCCTGCAGGAGGGGGAGACTGGTGCGCTTCTGACGCTTGAAGGGGTCGACGCGATCGGCAACGACCTGAAGAAGCTCAGCGTGCTGCACCGGCTCGGCGTCCGTTCGGTCGGCCTCACATGGAACAACGCAAACCTTGCCGCAGACGGCGCCGGCGAACCGCGCGGCGGCGGGCTGACCCTGTTCGGCCGGGAAATCGTTGATTTCAACAACCGCCATAAGATCCTGACCGACGTTTCCCACCTGTGTGAGCGTGCATTCTGGGACGTCATCGAGACGGCGGACTATCCGATTGCGAGCCACTCCAATGCCCGGGCAGTCCGAGACCATGTCCGTAACCTGTACGACGACCAGGCAAAGGCGCTCTGGGACAAGGGCGGCATGACGCACGTCGTCTACTGCCCGGCGTTCATCCGGGAAGCGGAAGAAGTCACGATCGATGATCTGATCCGGCACATCGACCACTTCTGCTCGATCGGCGGGGAAAAGCACATCGGACTCGGCTCCGACTTTGACGGCATCACGGACAAGGTGGTCCGTCTGGAAGATGCCTCGATGCAGCAGAACCTCATCAACGAACTGCTCAAGCGCTACACCGAGGACCAGGTGAAAGGCTTTGCCCACCGCAACTTCCTCGAGCGCATGCCGCGCTGATTCACATCAGCAGGAATGATGCGATCAGGCTCACGGTGAAACAATAAAGTCCGAACAGGAACACCGGACGCGCGGGGAGCGGCTCCTTTTTAAAACGGGCCTTCTCCGCGCGTCCTTCCTTTTCCCGGATGAATGCCTCCCGGCGGCCTGTCCGGAAGAACCGCTTCCAGTTGCGCGCGAATGTGTCCGTCACCTCATGCCGGGCGATGTACAGGATGCCGCCGGCCAGCATGAGTGCCAGACTGGCATAGAACAAAAGGTCCGCCGCGGTCACCGGTTTCGGTGTGCCGGAAATCCATGAATACCCGACAAAAACAGGCGGAATAAAGAAAAGGAACGGAATTAATTTCCGGAGCATGACAGACTTCCTTTCGTTGCAAAATGTTAGCGATTGCAAGTTTCTAAATTGTTTAAAAAGATATTGCATTCTAGCATTAGTATATATAAAATAGGCTTATCTTTAAACAGAAAGAAGGGGGAAAATATGGATACAAAGTGGGTCAAGCGATTCATGCTCCCGGCCGCGGCCATGCTCATGCTTGCCGGATGCAATTTCAGCGACTCCGGCGGCAAAAGTTCCGAGGGCTCGGACAAGGAAGGGGCCGAAGGGGACGGCTCCAAGGCACAGACGATCATCCTGAGCGAAAGCTCCGACATCCCGACGATGGACTCGACCAAGGCACACGATGCAATTGCATTCAACGTCCTGAACAACATCAATGAAGGCCTCTATCGTCAGAACGAGTCAAACGATGTGGAGCTGGCCGGGGCCGAGAAGCATGACAAGAGCGATGATGAAATCACGCACACGTTCACGCTCCGTGACCAGAAGTGGAGCAACGGTGATCCCGTTACGGCCCATGACTACGAATATTCGTGGAAGCGCGTCATGCGCGAAGCAGGCCCGTACAACTACATGCTCGTCACGGCAGGCATCAAAAACGCCGAGAAGATCATGAACGAAGAAGCGGATGCCGACGAACTCGGCATCAAGGCGATCGACGACAAGACGCTCGAAGTGACACTCGAAGCGCCGAACCCGCTGTTCGAGACACTGCTTGCGTTTGCCACGTTCCTTCCTCAGAACGAGAAGTTCGTTGAAGAGCAGGGCGACCAGTATGCGCTGGAAGCGGAAAACGTCCTGTCGAACGGACCGTTCAAGTTCACTTCCTGGCAGCAGGAGCAGGGCTGGACACTTGAGAAGAACGAAGACTACTGGGATGCCGACAGCGTGAAAATCGACAAGGCTGAGTTCCTCGTCATCAAAGACCCGCAGTCCGGCGCCAACCTGTACGAAACGAACAAAGTCGACCGCGTGAAGCTGACGTCTTCCCTCGTCGACCAGTACAAGGACAATGACGGCTTCACGAACGAAAAAGCGTCGGGCACCGTGTTCCTGCGCTTCAACCATAACAATGAAGCACTTGCGAATGTGAACATCCGCCGCGCCATCACGGAGGCGATCGACCGCGAGGGTCTCACCGACGTCATCCTCAAGGACGGATCCGTTCCGCTCTACGGTGCAGTTCCGGAAGGCTTCTACACGTCCCCTGAAGGCACCGACTTCCGTGAGCTCAACGGCGACGTCACGAAAGGCACGCCGGAAGAAGCGAAAGAAGCATGGGAAAAAGGCCTTAAGGAAATCGGGGCTGACAGCCTGACCGTCTCGATCAACATGGCGGACACTGACGAGATGAAGAAAGTCGGCGAATACCTCCAGGCACAGCTCGAAGACAACCTCCCGGGCTTCAAGCTTGAACTCAAGGCAGTTCCGTTCGCACAGCGCCTTGAAATCGAGAAGGCGATCGAGTATGACCTGTCCCTCTCCACATGGGGCCCTGACTATGCAGACCCGATGACCTACCTCGACATGTGGGTCAAAGGCAGCTCCGCCAACCGGATGGACTACCACAATCCGAAACTGGACGAGCTCGTTGCCGATGCACGCACGGACACAGATCTGAGCCACCGCTATGAGACGCTTCTCGAAATCGAGAAAGTCCTCCTCGAGGAAGACGCGGCCATCGCACCGCTCTACCAGCGCGGGAACTCGTACCTCACCCGTCCAAGCATCAAAAATCTCGTCATCCACCCGGCCGGCGCAGACATTTCTCTGAAGTGGACATCGGTCGAATAACCAAAACAAGCAGCAGACAAGCGGGGGAGCCACTGGTGCATCCTCCGCTTTCCTGTTTTGGAGAAATAGTCGGCACCGGAGTGTTTGCTTAACACGCACGGGCATTTGCTTCACACTCGGGGTGGTTTCCTTAACACTCACGGGCATTTGCTTCACACTCGGCCCGGTTTGCTTCACGCTCACCGGAACCAAATCAACAGGAAGTTAAGAGAGGTGAACGGACATCATGAAAAGCTACTTGCTGAAACGCTTCCTATACTCGGTCATCACGCTGTTCATCATCGTGTCGGCCACTTTCCTCCTCATGCAGCTCCTGCCGGGAACACCGTACTCGAACGCCGAGAAGCTGACGGAATCCCAGCGGGCCATCCTGGACGCGAAGTACGGCCTGGATAAGCCGGTTGCCGTCCAGTACATCACCTATATCGGGAACCTGCTGCAAGGGGACCTCGGCTATTCGTTCCAGTATCAGGGACGGACGGTCATGAGCATGATCGGTGACCGGGTCGGACCATCGGCGTTCATCGGACTCCAGGGTCTGGTGTTCGGGACGATCATCGGTCTCATCCTCGGAATCGTGTCGGCGCTCCGGCACAACACTTGGCTCGACTACACGTCGGTGACGCTTGCCGTTCTCGGCATGTCGATCCCGTCGTTCGTCTTCGCGGCGCTCATGCAGTATTACATCGGCGTCAAGCTCGGCTGGCTGCCGGTCGCGCTCTGGGAGAACTACTGGAGTACGATCATGCCGTCGCTCGCCCTGTCGGTGACCGTGACGGCGACCGTCGCCCGGTTCATCCGGAGCGAGATGCTGGAAGTGCTCGGACAGGACTATGTCACGACCGCCCGTGCCAAGGGGCTCAATGAATCCGGCGTCATCTGGAAGCATGTCATCCGGAACGCGCTCATCCCGGTCGTCACGATGCTCGGGCCGCTTGCCGTCTCGATCATGACGGGCACCCTCGTCATCGAGAAGATCTTTGGCGTGCCGGGGCTCGGGGAACAGTTCACCCTGTCGATCCTTGTGCTCGACTACAGCGTCATCATGGGCATCACGCTCTTCTACAGTGCACTGTTCATCGCCGTCGTCTTCATCGTCGACGTGCTGTACGGCTTCCTTGATCCGCGGATCGACCTGAAAGGGGGCAGCCAGGCATGACGATGATGTTTCCAAAAGACGGAGATCTGAAAGCCGGCCTCCGCAAAGCGGACGGCTTGCCGGCGGAACCGACCGCCGATCTGTTCACCCCTGAGCCGCTTGAGGCGTCGGTGCGCGAGGAGCTTTCAAAGCCGGCGCCGACTTTCTGGAAGGAAGCAATGGAGCGGCTGTTCAAGAACAAAGGTGCCGTCGTCTCGCTCGCCATCCTGATCATCCTGTCGGTGATGGCCATCGTCGGCCCTTCAATGAATGAATTCACCTACCGGGAGCAGCACATCCCGCACTCGAACCTGCCGCCGAAGATCTCGGGCCTCGAATGGCTCGGCTTCAACGGCAAGGACGTTACCGGAACGGACGTCTATGCGGAGCGCGGCGTGGAGACAAACTACTGGTTCGGCACTGACGAATTCGGCCGTGACGTATGGACGCGTGTCTGGAAGGGGACCCAGATCTCGCTGTTCATCGCGCTCGTCGCCGCGTTCCTTGACCTGTTGATCGGGGTCGTCTACGGCGGGGTATCCGCCTATTACGGCGGCCGCATCGACAATGTCATGCAGCGGATCATCGAGATCCTCACCGGGATCCCGAACCTGATCGTGATCATCTTGTTCATCCTCATACTGGAGCCGGGAATCCGGTCGATCATCCTGGCGATGATCATCACCGGCTGGGTCGGAATGGCCCGGGTCGTGCGGGGCCAGATGCTCCAGCTGAAGGGGCAGGAGTTCGTGCTCGCCTCCAGGACGCTCGGCGCCTCGGACGCCCGGCTGCTTCGGAAGCACCTGCTTCCGAACGTCATGGGGCCGATCATCGTCACCGTCATGTTCACGATCCCGACGGCCATCTTCTTCGAGGCATTCCTGAGCTTTATCGGGCTCGGCCTCCAGGCGCCGCTCGCCTCGCTCGGTGTGCTCATCGAGGACGGCTACGACGCCATCCGCTCGTTCCCATACAAGCTCCTCATCCCGGCAGTCGTCATCAGCCTGGTCATGATCAGCTTCAACCTGCTGGCGGACGGACTGCGCGACGCGCTCGATCCGAAAATGAGAAAGTGAGGGTCAGAAAATGAACCAGAACATCCTTGAAGTCGACAACCTGCATGTTTCATTCAAGACCCGGAACGGGGCGGTTCCCGCAGTCAGGGGCGTCAGCTTTTCACTGAAAAAAGGGGAAACGCTCGCCATCGTCGGCGAATCGGGCTCCGGCAAGTCGGTGACCGCCAAGTCGATCATGCAGCTCCTGCCGAAGCAGAACACGGTCATCCCTGAAGGCACAATCCGGTACGAAGGGAAGGACATGCTGAAATTCTCGAACAAAGAAATCCAGTCCGTGCGCGGTTCTGACATCTCGATGGTGTTCCAGGACCCGATGACATCGCTCAACCCGACGATGAAAATCGGCAAGCAGATCATGGAAGGCCTTTCCCGGCATACCCAGCTGACGAAAAAGCAGGCACGGCAGCGGGCGAAGGAGATGCTGGAACTGGTCGGCATCCCGAACCCGGAAACCCGGCTTGACGCATATCCGCACCAGTTTTCCGGCGGGATGCGCCAGCGTGTCGTCATCGCGATCGCCCTCGCCTGCAACCCGAAAATCCTCATTGCGGACGAGCCGACGACCGCGCTGGACGTGACGATCCAGGCCCAGATCTTGCGCCTCATGCGCAATCTTCAGGAGAAGATGGACACGGGCATCATTCTGATCACCCACGACCTCGGCGTCGTCGCCAACATGGCGGACCGGGTCGCGGTGATGTACGCAGGAGAAGTCGTCGAACAGGGCACGCTCGATGAGATTTTCTACCGGCCCCAGCATCCGTATACACTCGGCCTGCTGCGTTCGATGCCGAATCTCGATGCGAGCCGGGCCCAGCCGCTCATCCCGATCCCGGGATCCCCGCCGGACCCGTCGGCGCTCGGGACGGGCTGCCCGTTCGCGGCACGCTGCCCGTATACGATGAAAGTGTGCCACGACTACAATCCGGGCGCTGTCGCCATCAGTGAATCCCAGGCAGTGCGCTGCTGGCTGCAAGACGAACGGACGCCGCCGGAACACATTCCGGCCGAGATCAAGGAAGGCCGGCGATCGACCGAAGAAGCGGCCGCAGATGCCGAGGGGGTGACCGCATGACGACCGAAGCGAATCAACAGGCGGCAGGCGGCGCATCCGGCGCCGGGGAAGACCTGCTCGTCGTGAAAGACCTCAAAAAACATTTCCGCCTGGACCGCAAGACCGTCCTGAAGGCGGTCGACGGCATCAGCTTCTCCATCAAAAAAGGAGAGACGCTCGGGCTGGTCGGGGAATCCGGATGTGGAAAATCGACCGTCGGCCGGACGCTCACCCGGATCTACGAACCGACCTCCGGCGAAGTCGAATTTAACGGCATGAAGATCGGGGGGCGCATCGACCGTGGGACAAAGCGGCGGCTCAACCATGACATGCAGATGATCTTCCAGGATCCGTACTCATCGCTCAACCCGCGGATGACGGTCACGGAGATCGTCTCGGAAGGCCTCGTCATCCACAATCCGGACATGAAGCCGAAGGAACGGGACAAGCGGGTGCATGAGCTGCTTGAGCTTGTCGGGCTGAACAAGAGCCATGCAGGACGCTATCCGCATGAATTCTCGGGCGGCCAGCGGCAGCGGATCGGCATTGCCCGTGCACTGGCTGTTGAGCCGGAATTCATCGTCGCGGATGAGCCGATCGCTGCGCTCGATGTCTCGATCCAGGCCCAGATCGTCAACCTGCTGAAAGAACTTCAGAAGGACCGCGGCCTGACTTACTTGTTCATTGCGCACGACCTGTCGATGGTGAAATATATCAGCGACCGGATTGCCGTCATGTACCTCGGCACGATCGTGGAACTCGCGGAGAGTGAGGCGCTGTACGAAAAGCCGCTCCATCCGTACACCCAGGCACTCCTGTCCGCGATTCCCCTGCCCGATCCGGACAAGGAACGCACCCGGGAACAGATCATCCTGAGCGGGGACGTTCCGAGCCCGACGGATATCCCGTCTGGCTGCCGGTTCCGCACCCGCTGCCCATTTGCGATGGACAGCTGCGCAGCGGTGGATCCCGTGTTCCGCGAGGTCGAACCGGGACGCCAGGTGGCCTGCCACTTGTACGACCCGGAGATCATGGCGAAGGAAGGCCGGGAACTGCAGCATCAATGAAAAAAGGGTTTGTCCCGGATCCGGTTTTGCGGATCCGGGATTTTTTCTTTTGACAAAAGGCTTTCAAGGGGTTATGATTATCTCGAATTAAAGATGTTTTGTTTTCTTCCTGCGGCAATCAGTGCATCATGAATATTTTTTTATGCATATATCTCGAATTAAGGATTATTTGGAGGTGATTACGTTGAAGAAGTTCACAAGCGGCATCCACCATATATCTGCAATTGTCGGGGATCCTCAGGAGAACGTGGACTTTTATGCAGGGATACTCGGTCTGCGTCTGGTGAAGAAAACCGTGAATTTTGATGATCCGGGTACCTATCATCTGTATTTCGGAGACGGAGGGGGCCGGCCCGGGACGATCATGACATTCTTCCCGTGGCCAGGTGCAAGCCGCGGCGTGATCGGCGACGGACAAGTCGGAGTCATCACATTTGCCGTTCCCGCGGGAGCCCTCGGGTTCTGGGAAGACCGGTTAACAGGCTTTGGAATTGCCGTCCGGCATGAAAACAGATTTGGTGAGGAATCCATCCGTTTTGACGACCCGCACGGTCTCCAGCTGGAAATCGTAGATCGTGCAGAAGGTGAGCCGAACGAATGGCTGCACGACGGAATCCCCCGGAAAGCGGCAATCAAAGGATTCGGCGGTGCCACCCTGTTTTCGGCTGACTTCAGGGAAACGGCCCGGCTGCTGGAAAACGGCCTCGGGTTCAAGATGGCGGGAGAAGAGGGCGGATACATCCGGTTCATCTCTTCCGGCGAAATCGGGAACGTCATCGACCTGAAGGCCGGCACGAGCGGCAATGCCCGGATCGGCGCGGGAACCGTCCATCATATTGCATGGAGGGCAACGGATGACCGGGATCAGGAAGAGTGGCAGGAGCTGATCGCGGCTAGCGGTTATGCAGTCACCCCCGTCAAAGACCGGAATTACTTCAATGCAGTTTATTTCCGTGAGCACGGGAGGATACTGTTTGAGATCGCAACCGATCCGCCGGGCTTTGCAATTGACGAAGCCTACGGAGAACTGGGCGGGAACCTGATGCTGCCGCCGCAGTTCAACCCGTACCGGGAACAGATTGAACGAAGACTGATCCCGATCAAGGTGAGGAATGTTCAACCGGGCTCGGCTGAATAACAGCGGGATGGGGAACGACCCGCGAAGAAGGAGATCTGAAGATGGGTATACTTGATAAGCTGTTCAAAAAACCGAAGGAGATGGATAAAATGTCGAATGTAAAATTGGCAGTTGTTTTCTATAGCATGGGCGGGACGAACTACGAGCTCGCGAAGTGGGCCGAAGAGGGCGCGAAAGAAGCGGGCGCCGAAGTCCGGGTGCTGAAAGTGCAGGAGCTGGCACCTCAATCCGTCATTGAGGGGAACGAAGCCTGGAAAGCCACGGTTGACCGGACGAAGGATATTCCGGTCGTCAGCTCCGAAGACATCGAATGGGCGGACGCCATCATCTTCAGCATGCCGACACGCTTTGGCAATATGGCCTCCCAGATGAAGCAATTCCTGGATACCCAGGGCGGACTCTGGGCAAGCGGCAAGACTGTCAACAAAGTCGTCAGCGCCATGTCTTCCGCACAGAATCCGCACGGCGGCCAGGAAGCCACGATCCTCTCCCTGTACACATCCATGATGCACTGGGGTGCAATCATCGCAGCACCCGGCTACACGGATCCTGTTCTGTTCGCCGCAGGCGGGAACCCCTACGGAACGAGCGTCACGGTCGGCCAGGACGGCAAGATGGTCGAAGACGTCAAGGATGCGGTGAAACACCAGGCCAAACGCACGGTGGAAGTCGCAGGATGGGTTAAAAACGGCAACCGGTAATGCCGGCCGATTGGAAAATAGGGTACCGGCCGCTCTCAAGCGGCCCGGTATCCTTGTTTTTTCGGGTGAAAATCCTGGACGTCCGGCGGAAAAATTGAACGTGACGGCCAAAGCCGGAAGTCTTCCCCGATTCAAAACACTCCGTCATTCGCCGTACCGGTGCAAAATGGGACGGGGTTCGGTTATACTTGGCATACCAATCACCGCGCAGTTCCGCGGTCATTATCGAAAGGGGACATGTCTCATGCCGATTGAAGCGATTCCGATGAGCCAATCAAGGACGAAGACGACGAAGCTCGTCATGCCGCCGGATACGAATCACCATGGAACAATCTTCGGGGGGCAGGTCCTGTCTTATCTGGATGAGATCAGCGCGATTGCGGCGATGAAACATGCAGGTGCCGCCGTCGTCACGGCTTCGATCGATTCCGTCGACTTCGTCTCCCCGGCAACAGTCGGAGAAGTACTGGAAATCGAGGCGGTCGTCACGTCGACAGGCCGCACATCGATGGAAGTGTTTGTGACCGTCCATTCGATCGACCTGCTTTCCAGCGCGCGCAAACTGACGACCGAGTCGTTCGTCACGATGGTGGCGATGGATGAGGAAAACCGGCCGACGCCCGTCGCACCGGTCTACCCTGAGACGAAAGCGGAAAAGGCCTTGTACGACAAGGCGCCCGCCCGCCGGGCCAACCGGAAGGAACGGATGGCGATCAAGGACGCTCTCTAAAGAAAAGCCGGACAGCAGATGCCCTCTGCCGTCCGGCTTTTTTCGTTCATCCGAATCGATAAGTGAATCTTTCCCATGGTAAAATCGTAGGAAAGGCAGGGGGTGGACCGTTTGATGAGAGATGAAATCTATGACCGGCAAACCGAGCTCCGCATGCGCATGACGGAACTCGGCCGGATTAAAAAACGATATGAGGCGAAAGAGGCGGAACGCCAGGAGGCAAAGCGGGAACGGGACCGGCTGCAGGCCCGGCTGACGAAGGAACAGCAGGACGTGCTCAGGCTCGGCCAGTTTTCGTTTGCGAACAAATTCCGCCAGCTTACCGGTAAAATGGATGAGATCATGGAAAAGGAACTGAATGAGGCGGCAGAGGCCGAACTGAAATTCAATGAAGCGGAAAAAGTCCTCCTCGATCTGGAAGAGGAGACCGCTGCCCTGAAAACGGAGCTTGACCGGCCTGAATACGAGTTCCTCGACGACGACTGGGACGCCTTCCTTCAAGAGAAGGAAATCTGGATGCGGAACAACGATACCGGGGCAATCACGAAACTCCAGCAGGTGGCGGATGAGCGGGCGACGCTCCAGTCGATGCGCCGGGAGATCGAAGAGGCGATCCATGCGGGACGGGAAGCCCAGCGCGTTCTCGATTCTGCGGTGGATCAGCTCGGCAATGCCGAAGGGATGTCCATGTGGGATACATTCCTCGGGGGCGGAATGGTCGTCACCGCGATGAAGTACTCGAGCATCAACAGCTCCGACGACAAGATCCACCGTGCCCAGCGTGCGCTCCGGCGGTTCCAGTCGGAACTCGCCGACGTGGAGAATTTCGATACGGCACGGCTCACCGTGAACAAGCGGGACTTCCTGAATTTCTCCGATTTCTTCTTCGACAATATGTTCACCGACTGGATGGTCCACTCGCGGATCACGGACGCCAAATCCCAGCTTGACGGGGTGCTGGCCGACGTGGAGCGGATCCTCCGGGAACTGGCCGACCGGCTGAAGCGGACAGACGCAGAAATCGCCAGACTGGCCGAGCGGGAAAAGGAGATCATTTTGTCATAAAAAAAGACTCATGCCCTTTGGTCATGAGTCTTTTTCCAATGCGATGCGATAATATTTTGCCGCCATCTTGTAGGCCCGCACGCCATAATAGTGGTCCGCCAGCTCGGTGCTGATCTCTTTCAGGTCGGCCGTATACTTCCAGTCCATGGCGAGCTGGACGGCTTTTTGCATCTCTTTTTCATATGCCGGCTCGTCACCCTTCACTTTGTGAAGGCCGGCCTGCTGATGAAGGAGCAGGACCTGTGAGTTCGGCAGATCATGGCGCTCCGTGACGGCATATGCCTGCTCCAGGTAGTGCTGTGTCTTTTCCCAGTCTTTCCAGCTCGCATACAACTCGGCCAGCCGGGTGAGCACAGAAGTGGTGTGATGTTCATTGCCCGCTTTCAGGTCGGCATCCAGGCTTTTTTCGAAATAACAGAGGGCCTTCTCGGGGCGGCCGGTTTTTTGATGGATCCGTCCGTAATTGTAGTCAATGACCGCCTGCTTGGACAGTGAAGCCTTGCCGTCTGTCTCTATATCCAGGTCCGCCAGATAACTGAGCGCTTCTTCGTCCAGCTGATCCAGGCAGGAAAGCGCTTTGTCATAGTCTTCCATGCGGTGTGCCATGATGGCGAGGGAGGTGAGGCAGTCGGCGACGCCTTTTTTGTTTTCGATCATCCGGTAAAGTCCGAGCGCCTTTTCGCCATAATGAATGGCCATCTCCAGATCGGAATCTTCATCAATCTGAGTCCGGACGAGTGCCAGGTTGTAATAATTCCGGGCACGATCGGCAGTCCGGCAGTTTTCCGGCAGATGCTTCTCGATGAGCTGCTCGTACTGATAGGCTTTTTCGTATTGCTGTTTGGAATAGTAGAATCGTC
The DNA here is from genome assembly GCF_900156305.1 of Edaphobacillus lindanitolerans. Lineage (GTDB taxonomy): Bacteria > Bacillota > Bacilli > Bacillales_A > Planococcaceae > Bhargavaea > Bhargavaea lindanitolerans. The sequence continues at coordinate 107,081 of NZ_FTPL01000003.1, forward strand.
CGGCTTCCCGGAAGTACTTGACGGCCGCCGCCTGCTGCCCGTCCTCCGGTTCTTCGGGAAGAAGGTTTTCCGACCGGCGCACCAGTTCTTCGGTACGGGAGGAGTGAAGGGCAGTTCGGTTGAAATGCCCGATCAGCATGGCATAGATCTGATAAAACACTTCGGGAGGATGATTTTCAAATGCGGTCATCTCCAGAAAAGACAAATCCGCTTCCGGCAACGGCTCCCCTTTTGCAAACGCCCCGTAAACCCGGTTGATCTCCAGGGCATCCCGGTCACTGTCAGGCTCGAGGATCAGTGAGCGGGGAACCCCCAGCCTTTCCGCCACCTCCCCGATAAACCGTTCGGATGGTTTCGCTTTCCCGCCTTCAATCCGGCTGATGTAAGTGACCGAACAGATGCCTTCCACCAGTTCCGACTGTGTAAATCCTTTATGTATGCGGATCTGTCGCAGTCTTTCCCCCACCTTCATGTTCCCGCCCCCTGTTTCCGATTGTGATCCACATGCAACTAAATAACCACTCCCGAAACTTTAGCCAAAACTCAGAAACTATTTTATCCGATTCGAGGCACAACAAAAAATCCCTTCAACGAGGAAGGAATTGAGCGGATGGACCCAAGAAGGGGATGCCGGAATGCCCGGCTTGTCTGGATTTTTTTCTCTGTTATTTAGAACCGGAGTCCTGTTGCTCAATCGTATTCTTCGCCGCGATCTTTGGAAAGGGGACTGATGTCTTGCGTCTCCGCCTGGTTGTCCTGCATATCAGCCGACACAAATCCCGGAATTCCGATTACTGCCATCAACAGGGCCATCGCCATCATCATCTTCGCTTTTTTCATGTTCGTTCCCTCCCGGCTTGTTTGTAACTACATCGTAATGAAAAAGAAAGGTAAAAGAAAAGAGGTAAAATTCAGTTAATAATTAAGCCATCAAATTGAAATTAAACAACACTTTATTTAGTAAACTCCGCCCGTTATTCCATGGTTGAACGGGTCTTTTTTTATGCGTGTTTTACTTATTGAGCTTTACTTTTGAAGCACCGTACGATTGGGCTACAAGAAAGGAGGTGACCTGATGTGACAGGCACAGCCGGGCAGCCGCAGCTTTACGGTCCGGCGGGGGCCGGCCGGGGGGCGATTCCGTTCCGCATTTTCCGCAAAGACGGAAACGTGCAGGATCTGCCCACTTCGGAGCCGATGATCCATCTGAACATTCTGGCCCAGATGCTTTATGAAGCGTTTCATCATCGGATGCCGGTTGAGCCGGAACTCGAGCCGATCGTGGTCCTGTTTGATGACCGTCCGGTTGACGGGCTTCCGGGACCGGGAGTGTACCTGGCGGATTTCAGCAACGAACTGTTCCGTTCGGCTGATCCGGATGACCCGCTGATCCTGCTGGAGGAAAGTGGTTTGTCGGAGCCGAAATCCCCGATGGCCATCGCATATCGGAAATCGGAAAATGCCGGGGGGGATCCCGGAGATCTTCCGGAGAAAAGCCGGGCTCTGGCAAGGTCGTTCAGTTCCATTCTGGAGCTGCACGGTAACTTGTCGGATTCCGTGCAGCTTGTCCCGGAGTTATCCGGGCAGCCGTTGGTCCTCATGCAATGGATTACAGAAAGGGAAGCAAGCCTTCTCTGAAACAAAAAAACTAACCCACTTCATTAAGGAGCGATGAACATGACGAAAAAAACTGCAACCGATGTGAACAAGGAATTTGAACTGGACGTAGATTTCCTGGACCTTGACGAGGTAAGCGCCATCCCTGAAACGACGGCAAGTTCCGGGTCGACTTCCTGCAGCGCCACATCCACCTGCGGCTCGACTTCCTGCTGCGGCTCTTGCTGAAAAGACCGGTGAACCCGGAGAACACGGATCCATCGGCTCGCGAACAAAAAATACTTCCAACAAAAAAGGAGAACTGAACATGACAAACAAACCTGCTGAAACTGTGAAAAATGAATTTGAACTGGATGTCGATTTCCTGGATCTTGACGAAGTGAGCGCCATTCCTGAGACGACGGCCAGCTCCGGCTCGACTTCCTGCAGCGCCACGTCCACCTGCGGCTCGACTTCCTGCTGCGGTTCCTGCTAAGGGCCGCCCGGAAAACAGACGGACCACCGGCCGCATGCCGGCCAAAACAAGAAGAAGGATGCGGATATCATGAAAGACGTGAAAATCTTTAACTTCAACAAGGCAGCGGATACCGCATTAGTCCGGACGCTCATCACCCGGGCGCGAGATATAGGGGTCCCTTACTACATTTCGCGCTCCTGGGAATCCGGCCCCCATCTGACCGTCACGTTTGACGGGCATGCGGGGGAAGCGGATCTGGAGCGATTTGCCGGGCTGATGAACGGGGAAGCGGAAAAGATCCCGGCAGAAGCCGGGGAACAGGCCCGCATCCGGTCCCAGTACGAGAAAAGTGCAGCCCGGATCGCGCTGCTCGAAGGAAAAGCAGTCCCGGCAGACATGGCTGATCACGGTACGGTCAGGATGGCCGACAACCGATTTGACTATCACAATCCAGGCCTGACCCGGATCATCCATGACATGCGATTCGAACTCCAGCGGGCATTGGAAGAGACTTACTTCCGGATTCAAGGGGACGGGGAGCCGGCACCGGTACTGATGCCCCTCCTGTTCCACCATGTGGCAGAAACCTATCGGGAAAGCGGAAAGAACAAAGGATACTTTTCGTTCATCTCGCATGTCCAGGGGTTTTTCGAACTAGCCGCGAAGCAGGGTCTTCCGTACAGCGAACCGGATTTCGAAAAGCAGTTCCGGATTCACGCTCATGATATCAGCACGCTTGACGCAAAAGGCGATCCCCACATTGAGCACTGGAAGGAAGTGTGGGGAAAGATATCGGAGTCGTACAAATCAGAGATTCGGCGGCACATCGATGAGAGCTACCAGGAGACCATCCAACATTCGGTGAGGGAACTGGAGTCAGGATTCAACAATGACTTCCACCGGCAGTTTGCCGCATTCTTCCACCGGACCGGTTTCCTGTCGGACATGGAGGCGATCAACTACCGCTTCATGGTCAACGTTCTGTATCTTTCCCTGCCCTTCCTGAAAGTCAGTGCTTTGAAAAAACAGCAGTTCATCTATATGGCTTACCGGTACAATGAAACGCTAACTTCCCGCACGTGGAGAGAGGAGATCGGAATTTGAACACAGAGGTGCTGAAAAACCCGATTGTTTTATATAGAGGAAGTGATATACCGAAAGACTGGTATGAACGGATGTCCGCACAGTCGGAACCGATCCGGGACCTCATCCGGGAGCTCGAAGAAACCGGTAAACGGGCGGAAGCGGCCCTCGATGAGGCGGTCTCCCGGCTGGAGCGCCTGTTTGCCGAAACGAAAAACCCGGATCTGCTCAATCTGAAGCGGGATCTGTTCAACAAGCGTCTCGGGAAGCTGCGGAATGCACTGGAAAAACCGGGTCCTGCCGGCATGCTGGAGGCGATCCGGACCTATGTCGAGAGAGAAACGGAACATGAAGCGGCCATGGACGAATACCGGGAAGGCTACCGGCAGTCGATGACGGCAAACCGCCAGGCGCTCTGGGAAAGTGCGGCGGATGAAGACCTGGCAAAATCCATCGCCTTCTACAATGACGAGATCTATGAAAAACTCGGCCGGTATCTGTCGGCCGAACCGGATGCCCACAACAAGAAGCTGAAGAAACTCGACTTTTTCCTCATGAAGCTGCTGGTCCGGGGTTCCATGAAGACGAGCCCGTTCTCCTATCTGACAAAGACCGGTCTTGCCGGTCAGGAAGATCTGGAGTTTGAAAGGCGGAGCTTCTGCGAGATGAACCACTCCATCATGCTGAAGATCGTTCATCAGTTCATCCGGACCGACCCGGACGCACTGCGGAATATCCCCGTAAAAGTTGAACGGTTCGGGGTCCGCGGAGGCCGGATCTACTATGTCAGCCAGCACAGCGTGGACCATTCACGGAAAGTGTTCGAAACGAGCGACAAGTTCGTGGAATATTCGCTTCATCCGAAGCTGATCCGGTTCCTCTCGGGACAAAAGCAGAAGACACTGACTTACGAAGCGTTTGCGGAACAGGCTGCGAAAATCCCGGAATACCGGGGGGAGGAGGGCGCGCTGTTTGCCAAGCTGATCTCCCTCAAGCTGCTCCGGCAGCAGGCCGGCCTTTCCAATGACCGGGGAATCCTCGGATCCGCCAAAGAGCTGTTCCGGACATTCGGAATCGGTGAGCGCCTCCTTCCGCAGCTTGATGAACTGGACACCGAGCTGGAAGCGTTCGAGTCCAAGCCGGCATTCGAACGGATCCGCCACTGGAAACGGATCCGGGAGCTGGTCCGCGACATGAGCCCGGAAAGCGACGCAGGCAGGGAATTGGTCTATGAAGATGTCATCTTCGGACGCACCAAACCGGACCTTGTATCCGGCCTTGTCGACGGGGAGTTCATGAAGACCCTCGGGGATTTCCTCCTCCTGTTTGATGTCAATGTCCGGGTCCAGTATGAAATCGGCTGCCTGTTCAGCGACAAATACGGGCATGAGGCCCGTCCCCTGACGGACAGCCGGCTGCTGAACGAGGTGTTTTTCAAGAAGATCCACCATTTCTACCCGTATTACCAGGACCAGCGATACCGCTATCAGGAGGCGGTTTCGGATGAGGTCCGGCTCCTGGACCGGCTGCGCGACGAGTTTCTGGACGAGTTTGAAGGGCTCCTCGAAGCCATGAGCGGGGAAGCGGAGGTGGAAGCGGGGGAGCTGATCCGGGCATACAGCGGACGGATTCCGGACTATATCAAGCGGGACACGGACGTTTCCTCCTCGCTGTTTCTCCAATATGCGGGAGCGGGCACGGTCGTCCTCAACGATGTGTATGACGGGCATGAGAAGTTCATTTCCCGGTTCAAGGACTTCTTCGGGCCGGCCGGGACAAACCCCGATTATGAAGAATACGTGGACCGGGTGTTCCGGGACCGCAACTATTATGAAGTGGACGAACTGTTCGGCTTTAACGGGGGCATCCATTACCGGAAGGACCTGAAGACGGCCAAGCTGGAAGTCGGCTACCGCCAGTTCTCGGACGACGGCGGCCACCCGGTGGCCGACATGACGGTCAGGTACGATCCGGACACCCGGAAGCTGGATTTCCTGGACCGGGACGGCCGTTCCTGCCGGATCACCTACAAATCTTCGCTTGTGCCGATATTCCTGCCGGGCATCCTTTCCGTCATGCTGCATCTCTTCCAGTCCGGAAGGCTGAATTTTGATCTGGCCTCCCTGGCCAGGCCATACAGCAGGGCGCCGCGGATCCGGATGGGGAATGTGGTCCTGTCCAGGCGGAAATGGCGGCTGGATACGGAAAAGCTGACACAGCTGATCCGCGGGGCGGCGGATGCGGAAGAGCTGTACCTGAACGTGAACCGGTATTTTGATGAGCAGCAGCTGCCGAAACGGTTCTTCCTGAAATATTTCCGCAACGAAGGTGAGTTCACTGTGGAGAAGCCGATGTTCTTCGATGTAACGGTTCCGTTGTTGCTCAAGTTCTTTGCAAATGAGCTGAAGGACGGCGCCTATCTCGAAGAGCTGCTGCCCGATGCCGATATCCCGCTGAATGAGTTTCTGGTCGAATATTCACTTGAAAAGGAGCGGACAACATGCAAAACATCACTGTCAAAGGTCTGAAAAAATCATACGGCAGCAAGGAAGTCCTGAAAGGGCTGGACTTCAGTGCGGAACAGGGAGAAGTGATTGCGGTCATCGGGAAAAACGGGGCGGGCAAGTCGACGTTCCTGGAGTCCCTCATGATGATCCGGGATTTCGATGAGGGCCGGATCGAACTGTTCGGCAAAGACATCCGCAAACTGAATGCCAAGGCGGTCCGTGAGTTGAAGAGGGACATGTCGACCGTCCTGCAGCCGACCAACTTTTATAAGAACCTGAAGGTGAAGGAGCTCCTCTCCCTGTTCAATGCGTACTACGGGAAGGATGCCGATCTGGAAGGGACGATCCGCCGATTCGAGCTCGGAGAACATATGAAGTCACCGTTCGACAAGCTGTCGGGCGGATGGAAGCAGCGCGTGGCGCTCGCAATCGCATTCATGACCTCCCCGAGGCTGGTCATCCTCGATGAGCCGACGACCGGACTGGATCCGTATATGCGGGATGTCCTCTGGAAGAACATCATCCGCCACAACCGTGAGCATAAAGGCACCATCCTGCTGTCCACGCACTATATGGACGAAGTGGAGCGCTACTGCGACAAGGTACTCCTTATCCACGAAGGCAGGGCCCAGGTATTCGATAAGCCGGCCAACATCCTGGCCGCGTCGGGTCATGCATCCATCAACGATTTTTATCTCGCGCAGATCGGGGAAACGGAGGCCGTGCCATGCTGACCACCCAACTGAAATACGACCTGGTGATGTTCTTCCGGGAAATCTTCTATCTGATCTTCACCATCGTCATTCCGCCCGCCACTTATCTGTTCATGGGGCAGCTGTTCGGGGGAGCCACTTACGGCGAGAACCTGAACTATGTGCAGTTCTACACGCCGTCGTTCATCATCCTGATCACATTTTCAGTTGTGTTCTTCGCCTTCGGTTTTGATCAGGTGATGAACCGGTCGATGGGGATTGAAAAGCGGATCAGCATTGCGCCCGTCGACATGCGCACGCTCCTGTTCTCCAACATCATCAAATCGGTGATCATCACGACACTCGGCTTCATGACGATCACGTTCATCGGAATCACCGTGTACAGCCTGGAAATCGGGTTCGCCGACTTCCTGAAGTCCTACGGGGTGTTCATCCTCATCAATGCGGCGCTCCTGACCATTTCATCCGCGATTTACTCGTTCTTCAAAGAAATGAAAAGCGCGCTCGTCTTCTCAATCGTGCTGTTCCAGATCGTGCTCTTCACGGCTGACTTCACGGTGCCCGTCGACGGGATGCCGAAATTCATCCAGGTGATCGCCAACCTGAATCCGATCTACCACATCAACCATCTGTTCATCGATGTCTGGAACGGAATGTTCAGCCTGAACGGGGATTCGGCCATCTCACTCGGCTACATCGCGGCGCTCGTGTTCATCTCGATGCTGCTGGTGACGAGAAAAGCGAGAAACTAAAGGGGGAGGAAAAGTTGAACCTATTGAAATACCGGTCAAATTGCCGGATCCATTACCGGGACGGGGCCATTCTGTTCACCGGCGACCGCCAAAAGTTCAGCATCAGGGCGACAGAGACGGTTTACACCGAAATCCACAGGATGCTGGGCGAGCTGTCGGACGGGGTGCCGGAATCCCGTCTCTCCGAAGGGTATCCTGAATACGGCAAGCTTCTGGAACTGCTGGAAAAACAGGACCTGCTGTACCGCATCGATGCACAGCTGCTGGAACGGCACGGCCGGACGGACTATTTCCGGATTGTCGAAACGGAGGCGGAGGACGTGGATGCAGCGTTGCGGCAGATCGCCGCTGCCCGGATCTCCATCTCCACCAGTTTTGAGGCCGGCCGGGAACTGGCCGTGCTGCTCCGGGACAACGGCTTGTCCGCCTGCACCGACGGCGACCAGGAAGACGATGTGCAGGTCCGGACAGAAGGACGGGACGGGCGGGTCAACGTAGTGGAAGGAAACGGGAGGGTGCTGGCCATCGCCCCGGCCAATCGGCAGGAGATCGGATTTCTCGGATCACGCAGGGAATCGCATGACTGGATTTCGCCCGGCCTGGTCGCCCCTTTCGTCTTCAGTCAGCTGATCATGGAAATCATCGGGAAGGCACCGGACGTTTTCCTGATCAATGAAGACGCGGAAGTGGAACGGAAACGGCTCCACCGGTCCGAAGACGCCTTCCCGGTAGACGGGGAGACAGCGGGAGAAGATCCCTTCGCCCGGTTCAACCGGCTTGAGCGTTTTGTCGGGAGCCGAAGTTCCCGGATCCTCTCCTTCAACGGAAATCCGGAATATGAAGACTATCGTCAGCGGCCGCTTCAAGTGCTCACGATCCAGTACGCAGATCCGTCCGACACCGTGCGGAATCTGTTCCTTGCAGATCTGGACTACGAACGGCTCGCAGACTTCGTTTCGGCAACCGCTTTCCGCGAAGTCATGCGCCGTGCATACGGGAACGAACGGAAGGAAGAATTGAATGGGCCGGGAAGGATGCTCGGTCCCGACGAGTTCCCGGAATGGGACACGATCCGGCAGCTCATCGAAGACAAGGGGATGGAGCTGTCCATCACTGCCGGGGAAGCTTCAAATGGCGAGTATTGGATCCGAATCGGTGACCTGCAGACCGGCCGGACATCCATGTTTGATTTCCGGGTTGCACGGGAGTTCATCCCGCTTGCTGTATACAGCTACATCAGCGCCAAGGAGAACGGGGTGGACGGCGAGGCCCTCCCATACTCGGCCATCCGCACAATCAGGGAACCACTGGAGGTGAACGGCTCATGGTAACGAAGTCGGACATTGGGGAAGAGGCCCGGAAACTGAAGGATGGAGACTTGCCGGTCACCGTTGCCCACCGGTTTTTGTTCATCGGCCCGCTGCACGGTCAAAACGGTTTCTGCCCGGCATGCCTGGAGCAGCGGATCGAAGAGGTAGGGCTGGCGGACCATTATCTAAGCGGGGACTCACCCCAGGAGCCGGACCGCATCGAGCAGCGCCTCATCGGCATGTATTCGGACCGCCTGCGGACATCAAGGGACCGGCATATCCTTTATGCGCTTGACCGCAATACGAAAGAAGTGGCCGTCCTGTCGACTTACAAACGCGGTGACTGCCCGGCCTGTTCAACGGGTCCGGCCGGTGCAAAGTCCGTTGCGGACGTATCCGGGACCGGCCGGCCCTTCAACCCGGCCGATCCGAGACTCCGCAGCTGGAAAGAGGTGACGGAACGGATCGACCGGCATTCGGCCATGGTCCGGGGCAGCCGCCTGTCGATCGTCAGCCGGGAAAACCGGTCGGGTGACTCGTTCGGTCTCCCGATGGTCGAGACGGAAGTGCACCAAAACGGGGTTTCCCTCTTGTCCTACGGGCGCACCGGTACTTACGGAAAATCCCGGTACACCTCGATCCTCGAATCGCTGGAACGGTATGCCACCGCGTTTCCCTACGGCAGTCCGGACGGCGTCTTCCGCGAGGGAGAGGACCCGAGAATCGGCCTGACCCTGTCTGAAGTGATGCAGGGGGCGGACATGGCGCCAGGCGATTATTCGGCGGACAAGCCGGTCCGTTACCGGGAAGCGGAGGAGCTTCACAGCGGGCAACACCGGCTCATCCCGGAGCAGCTCATCTATTTTGACTCCCATCACGTATCCGGCGAACCCCGTTACCTGTTTGACAGTTCGAACGGCAGCGCGCTCGGTTCCACGGTGAGCGAAGCGAGCCTGTACGCCATGCTGGAACTGTTTGAGCGGGACGCGTTCCTGGCCACCTGGTACGGTCAGATCCCGCCTGTCCGGATTGCGGAAGGATCGATCCACTCGCCGGTCCTGCGAAGCTACATCGTCGCCCTGCAGAAAAAGGGGATCCGGGTGCATCTGTTCGACATCTCGATGGAACTGAGAATCCCGACGATCTGGGTCCTGCTGGAAAAGGTCGGTGCCGGCGATGAGGACATGGCGTTCTACACCGCGGCCGCTTCTTCGTTTGAACTGGAGGATGCCATGGAAAAGGCGCTGATCGAGGCAACGACCGCCATATCCGTTTTCCAGAATGTCTTCCGCACTGCGGAGTTCCGCGAGCGGAAAAAGATGCTCAGCCGTCAGCCGTCAGCCGTCAGTCGTCTGGAAGACCACCTGCTGCTCTATTCAAATCCGGATTCGGCCAAATATCTGGAGTTTGCACTCCGGACCCCTCATGAAATGCCGATGGATGAACTCGACCGGACGTATGAACGATTCGGGGGGAGCTATGAAGAAGTGCTGGACGAATTCCACCGGATCCTCAAAGCCGGATCGGATAAAGTTTTCCGCGCCGTGACGCCAAACCCGAACCTGGACGAGATTGGATTTGTGAACGTGAAGTATATCGTGCCCGGCATGTTGACGATGACATTCGGCCATCAGAACAGGCGGATCATCAAGCGCCGGGTCGAGCGGGCAATCCGCCTCAAGGGGAGGGGACGGCTGGATGAAGATTGGCTCAGGGATGTCCCGCATCCGTTCCCGTGAGAGCGGCGGGATGGATGCCGCTTACCTCGAGGCATTCACGGACAGCCGCCATCTACACTTCGCCCACGGGCGTCCGCCCGGCAAACCGGATCCGTTCGGGCAGCTGATCTCCCCGGCGTCCTTTGATCCTGCGGACAGGGAGGCGGAAAGGCTGCTTCTACCCGTATACCGGCTGACCGAGCGCATCGTCCGGGTGGACCTGGCCAGCAAATATGCGTTCCATCCGGCAGCACCGGGTGCCAGGAACCTGAAAACGGCACGGATCATTTCACAGCGCGGCAACCGCCTGTACGCGTTCAATCCGCTGGCGGACCGGCTCATCGACATCGGGAGGGCGGCCTCCGCAGATTCCGGAGACCTGCTATTTGCCCTTCTCACGGATGACCGCAGGCTGCAGTGGTATTACGGAGAGTTTCACCGGATGCTGTCCGCACTCAATGCCGGGCATGTGCTGTTTAATCTGGAATTTGCCCTCCGGCATTCCGGAAGGCCATACGGATTTGCCGGCGGGCGGTCGCCCATTCCGGAGATGCTGCGGACAGATCCGGCCGTCCGGCTCCGTGCCGTCATCCGTGCCGGGGCGGAACCTCACCCGGCGGGCCTGCCCGATCCGGACCCGCTGTTCGAGGGGCTGGTTCCAGAATATTTCTACCGCCGGTCCGCCGATCAGCGGATCGATGGAGATGTGTTCTTTCACCGGACACTCGGCCGGCAGCCGTTCATCCGGCTGCTCGACAGGACGGCCGCCGCGGCGGAAGAGGCCGGAATCCGGCTTTATGCGGCCGTGAACGATGTGGAAGATACGGCGCCCGGCTATTACCGTGTCCATTGCGGAGGACTGGAATGGACGGGCGCTTTTGGAAACGGCCCGGAGGATCTCCGGCTGCTGCGGGATTACCGGGAGTACTCGAATTTCCATGGCTTCAACTTCTGGCTCTTCATGATTTTTGACAAGGAAATCTCAGAGGAGGATGCAGAGGAGCGATTCATCGACATGGGCAGGCTCATGCAGTTCGTCTCGGTGTCCATGGCTGCACAAGGCCGGGGCGTCCGGGGACTGAAAAATTATGACGATGCTTATTTCAGGAGGAAGACGGGCCTCCCGGGGGAGATGGCCATCGGCTATTCGGGAATCGTGTTCCCGAACCGGAACCAGGCTGCGTCCATCCGGGTCCCGTCTGCAGAAAGAACGGAAGGGGGATGAGGGAATGTGGTATTCAAAACATATTTTCATTCATGACTTCGGGCTGATCGAACGGTTCCTCAGCGATCACCTGAAGGAATTGACGGAGAAGGTGCCGCCCGATGAGTGGTTCTTTATCCGGTACTGGCAGGGCGGGCCCCATATCCGTCTCCGATACCGGTTCGCCGAGGAAGAACAGAAGGCTGCATTTGACCGGTTGTTGGAGAACACACTGAGGGCATTTGAGCAGATGCATGGCGGCCACGATTTCCGGCCGGTGGACTACGATCCCCGGATTGTCCGGCTGGAGGGGGTGGACGATCTCGGGATCCATCCGAACTTCAGTATCCGGGACATCCCGTATATTCCCGAACTGGACCGTTACGGCGGCGAGGAGGCGATGCCATATTCGGAATCGTTGTTCTGCCGCTCATCGGAGACGGCCGCGTCGATCATCGGGTCGGTTCCATGGCCTAAACGGTATGTGGTGGCATTTGACCTGATGCAGTACAGTTTTGTGATTGCCCAGACACTCGGGATGACCGGGTCGGAAGAGGCGTTCTTCTCGGATTACCGGCGGGTCTGGGATGCATTTGAAACGGATGAGCGGCAGGAGGCGGTGCGGGAAGCGCTTGTCAGCCGGATGGTCCGGAATCATGAAAGAGCGGAGGTTCCGGCCGTTTACCGTCCCTATCTGGAAGAACTTCAGCGGCTGATGAAACAGATTCTGGCTCACCAGAACACGTTCCCGCCCGGCTCGGTCCATTACCTGATGGTCTCGCATATTCACATGATGAACAACCGGCTCGGCCTTTCCCCCGAGAATGAGCGGTTCCTGTCCGGGGTCTTCACCGGCAGTAGGGCGGCTGTATGAAGCTGTGGGACTTCGGCGGAGGGTATGACCGGCTGTTCCTGGATTATCATTACACGACGGTCAATGATCCCGCATTCACCAGCATGCAAGTGTACAAGCACAGCGAGAGGACGCCTCCGCCCGTGGAGGGCACCGTCATTTATCCGCTGGAGTATGAACCCGACCCGGCCAATGGTCTTGAACGTGCGCTGATCGGCCGCCACTCCTGGCCGTACCCGTTCCCGAACGAGCGGACCATCGATTTGCCCTTCATATCCAGGTTCGCTCAGCTGGCCTTTATCGGTCATGACCGGCAGGGAAGGACGTATCCGTCGGGAGGGGCGCGCTACGAGGTCAAGATCCATCTGTTGTTCAACCCTTCCAGGGTGGATGGCGAAGCGCTCGGCAGGTTCAATGTGTGTGAAGTGGATGCCGACCGCGCTTGCCTCGCGGGAAAAGCCTCGGTTCCGTGGGAGCGGATTGAAGAAGCCTATATTCAGAAAGAGAGTGTCGGCTCCGCGCAGTTCGCGGCGGTGCTTTCGGCCGATCTCGAAGCGATTTCGGACAAGTACACCGACATCTCCTATAAGCTCATCCAGCAGGAGGCGGGCCATATCGGCCAGAACATCCAGCTGGTCGCCAATTATCTCGGCATCCGGTCACTGCCGCTCGGCGGATTCTATGATCTGCCCCTCGGAGAAATCATCGGAACGGGGGACGCGGTGCTGTATACATTACTGTTAGGGTAGGTGATTATCAATATGTGGATATTAAAGCTCCAGGGCACTCTTCAAGAACGGGGCGGTATCATCACGCTTGAGGACAGTCTGAGCAAGACTGTGGAAGGCGCGGTCCGAAAGGGCGATCTCGACTATGTCCGGCTCAGGAGGCTGCTCTATGAAGGGTTTGAAGGACATGCTGCAGACCGGTCTGCGGAACAGCAGTATGCCGAAGGTTTCTTGGAAAAGTTCCCCGCCCTGTTCACGGAATGCGGACAGGGTTGGCCCCGTTCCCTTCGCGCCGCCGTACGTTCTGATTTCGACCTGTTCAGGAACCACTTCCTGACGGGCAGGCCGTTCATCCGGGCGGAGCGGCTGATCGCGCACCTTCTCGGGGAACAAGCCCCCTTCCGTGTCGGATCCACACTGGACCCCGAACGGTTCGGAAGGCTGTCCGGGGAACTGAAGCAAATTCCCTATGTCCGCCTTGAAACGGTGCAAGAGGAAAGTGCCGGACAGTTTGACGTACTGCTCCTCGACAGGAGCCGCCCGGCTGCCGGCGTCGGCCGGATGACGGACCGGGTGATGTTCCTTCATCTCGGCAGGCGCCGGATCGAGATCGGGCCGCTCCTTTTCACGGATCGCTTTGAAATCCCGGAAGGGGAGCCGGCAGGCGACCCGTCACCGGGCAGCCCGGGCGAGGAGGCATTGATGTACGCTTTCGTCCGGCGGATTCTCTTCATTGTCCTGTTCGGATTTTATGATGAATTGTCCGAGAATGTCGGCCTGCCGCTAAGAACCCGGCTGTCCATCGACCGAATTACATTGGAGGCGCGGGCGGAACCGGTCGCCATCAGACCGGTCCGCCGCGAGACGGCGCTGACCAGGGCTCACTGAAATGACAGGCAGGAAGCAAAAAGCGAGGACGTTGGGAAACTCCACAGGGAGTCCCGATGCCGGACCGCGGAAAGCGGCCGGAGTCCTGCTTTTTGCTTTTTTTTTGGACTTTCCGGCCCCTTGATATAAGTTTTTCTTAAGTCAATCAATAAAAAACTTAAAATTTACTTATCATCAATTCAGTAATATACTGAAAGCAACAAATGAAAAGGGGGTGCGGTGATGGAATATATCGGATTGTTTTTCATCGGACTTGTGGCGGTGACGATCGGGACGCTTGCCGGGGGCGGCGGCCTGATCTCCCTGCCCGCCATGCTGCTGATCGGCATTCCGGTCCATGCCGCAGTCGGGGCGAGCAAGATCTCCAATACGGTCAGCTCGCTTTCGACGTTCCTGACGGTCCTCCTGAAGAAGAAAATCTCCTTCAAGGAACTGTACTGGATCATTCCGCTGTCGCTTGCGGGCGGCCTGACCGGCGGTTTCATTGCAAACCGGCTCACCGATACAACGATGCTTACGATTGCGACGGTTCTGCTGGTCGTCGCGTTCATCTTCTCGTTTCTGTCAAAGGGGGACTTTTTGGGGGACGCCCTGCTGAAGCCGGACAAGATCGCGGTCCCGAGCCTGTTTGGCATCGGGATCTACGACGGCCTGTTCGGCCCCGGGCAGGCCACCATTCTGCTGCAGCTGTTCGGGCACCTGAACATCTCCTACATCCGGGCCATCGGCTTCGTACGGGTCGCCACGTTTTCAAGTGCCTTCGGTGCGGCGATCGGCTACATCTCATCCGGCAACATGATCTGGCCAGTGGCCATTGCCCTGACCCTCGGCTCTCTGACGGGCGCACGGATCGGCGTACACATCGCCGAAAAGCTGAACCCGAAATTCGTCAAGCCGATTCTTCGGTTCGTCACATTGCTTCTCATCATCCAGATTGCCGTTGAACACTTCATTTGAACACTTCTTCATACACGAACGGACGCCTTCCGATAGGGAGGCGTTTTTTCTTGCCAAAAAATACTTGAGCAGACAAATGTATTAGTGTACCATGTAACTAATACACCCGATGCTTCAAAGAATAGGAGTGAATATGCCCATGAGTCGGTGGAAGGGCCTGTTGTATAAAGAGTGGATCGTGGCACGTCCGGGGCTTGCGGCGGTCATGATTGCCGTGCTGCTTGCGATCGGGGTTCTCCCGTTCCTTTTTCACCGGTATATTTCCGGGGAGACGAGCGTCATCACTTATGGATTTGTGCTCAGTTCGTTTACCCTGCTGTTCCTGAGTTATATGCCGGTGCTGAGCCTTTTCACGAGCCTGACGATGGACATGAAGCGGGCTGACATCTGGCTGCATTCCCCTTCGTCCGTCGGTGTGCTCGTGGGCGCGAAGGCATTGTTTGCCGTCGTGACGACGGTGGCAGCCATGGTCTGGCTCGTATTTATCCTGATGATGGTCTTCCTGACATCAGGCGGGGCGGCCGGCATACCGGAGGAGCTCGGCACGGGAGTGTTCATCGGATTCTTTGGGGAAATCGGTTCGCTCGTGCTTCTGATTTCCCTCATCCAGCTCTCCGTCGGATTTTTGTTCTGGTCGATTTATCAGGGGCTCCGCCATAAGTTCGGCAGGATCCTGGCGGTCCCGGTGACCTTCCTGCTGTTCATCGGTTCTTTCTGGCTGAATGACAAGCTGTCCGGCCTGCCGGCTGCAGAGCGGTTGCTCGGAGCGGGAGAGTTCCGCTTTCCGAACACCGAACGGCTCACACAATATTCGGATCTCGGCATCGAGCTATCGGGATCGCTCGCCGCGGGAGGGCTTGTTGTTGCACTCGCCGTCTCGGTTCTCCTGTTCTGGCTTGGCCTTTTGCTGTTCGACAAAAAGGTGGCGGGGGCATGAGCTTTGAATTTTTGCCCGACAAGCCGATTTATCAGCAGCTCATCGACAGGATCACGGGCGAACTGATCCGGGGGGTCATCCGGCCGGGGGAGAAGCTGCCGTCGGTGCGGGAGTATGCGGTGGAGGCAGGCGTCAATGCCAACACGATGCAGCGGGTGTACAAAGAACTGGAGGGGATGGGCATCACCGAGACGAAGCGGGGCCAGGGCACGTTTGTCACGGAAAACCCGGAACGGCTGCAGACGTTGAGGGAGGAGCGGAAAGCACAGCTCATCGCCGACTTCCTGCGGGATATCGAAGCGCTCGGATTTACAAGGGAAGAAATCACGGATTACATGACGGGGAGGGGACGGAATGATTGAGATCGCACAAGTCACCAAATCTTACGGGCGCAGGCGTGCGCTCGACGGGGCGGCGGCCACGTTCGCGGTGGGCCGGATCGTCGGGCTCGTGGGGGAAAACGGGAGCGGCAAGTCGACGCTTCTCAAGATGATGGCAGGTCTCCTCCGGCCGGACTCCGGCTCGGTCCTGCTGGACGGGAAGCCGGTGACCCGGGCGCTTGCCGGACGCAGGATCGCCTATATGGCTGATGCCGATCTGTTTTTCCCGTATTTCACCATTGATCAATTGTTCGGCTTCTATGACACGCAATTTGACGACTTTTCGATGGAAAAGGCTTATGAAGCGGCCGATTTCCTCCGGCTTGACCGGACATCCAAACTGAAGAACCTGTCGAAGGGCAACCGGGGCCGGGCCAAAATCGCCGCAACGCTCGCCAGGCAGGCGGACGTGTATCTCCTCGATGAACCGTTTTCGGGGCTTGACCCGATGGTGCGTGAAGAGATTGTGAAAGGGCTCATCCGGTTCACGGATCCCGAACGGCAGACCGTCATCATGACCACGCACGAACTGCAGGACGCCGCACCGCTTCTCGATGAAATCGCCGTCATGAAAGGCGGCCGCATCATTGCCCACGAGCGGACGGAGGACATTCGGGACGAACACAGAGGCGGCCCGTCCGCCTGGATGAAATCATTGTATGAAAAGGAGAGTGAACCGATTGGTGCACACAGCAGCTGAACCGATCGTCCGTCTGAAAAACCTCACAAAGACGATCAGGGGCAAGAAGATCATCAACAACGTCTCGCTTGATCTGTATCCCGGACAGGTGACCGGGTTCTTGGGACCGAACGGGGCAGGGAAGACGACGACGATCCGGATGATGGCAGGGCTCATGAAGCCGACGTCGGGCGATGTGATCATCGCCGGGAAGTCGATCACCCAAGATTTTGAAGGTGCGATGAGCCATGTCGGGGTCATCGTCGAAAACCCGGAGATGTACAAATACATGACCGGCTACAAGAACCTCCTGCACTTCGCACGCATGCACAAGGGCGTCACGAAGGAGCGGATCGATGAAATCGTCCGCCAGGTCGGGCTGGAAAAACGGATCCATGAAAAAGTCGGGACCTATTCGCTCGGCATGCGCCAGCGGCTCGGCCTCGCCCAGGCCCTTCTCCATGGGCCGGATTTCCTCATCCTCGATGAGCCGACGAACGGGCTGGATCCGGCCGGCATCCGGGAGTTCCGGACGTATCTGAGGAGCCTCGCCGCAAAAGCCGGCGTGTCGGTATTCGTCTCCAGCCATATGCTTTCGGAAATCGAACTCATGTGCGACCGGATCGCCGTCATCCAGGGCGGCAAGCTTCTGGACATCCGGGAGATGAAGGAAGAGACAAAGCCGCACCATTACATCGAGGCCCGTCCGGCAGACCGGCTCGCGGCCCTTCTCGATTCAAAGGGCTACAAAGCCGAGCCGCTCGGCAACGGGTTCATCATCGAGGAAAGGGCGGACAATATCCCGGCCCTGGCGAAGAGCATCATCGAGGGCGGCCTCGCCCTGTACGCCGTCCGGCCTCACCGCAGGACGCTGGAAGACGAATTCATCGAGATGACGGGAGGCGGACAAATTGCTGAAACTGCTGCAGAATGAATGGATGAAGCTTTGGAGCAAAAAAGCGACATGGGTCATGGCGATCCTGCTCGTTGTCGGGGTCGCCGGCATGCTCGGCCTCACGAAGTGGATTTCCACTCTAGAAGGAAATGAGGCCGGCGGAGACGGGGTATCGGTTGAAGGACCGGCGGCCTCGCCGGACTGGCGTGCACAGACTGAATCGGAGCGGGCGGAGCTGACCGCGCAGCTTGCAGACCCGGATCTCTCGGCGTCCCGGAAGTCAGAGCTTGAAGACGAACTGAAAGTCGCGGAGTACCGTCTTGCGGAAGACGCCGCGCCGCACGAAAGCTACAGCAGGGAGCAGCTCATCAAAGACTCATCCGGCATCGCCTCGCTCGGAATGCTGTTTGCCATCATCGTCGCGGCCGGAATCGTCGCGACCGAGTTTTCGGACGGGACGATCAAAATGCTCCTCGCCCGGCCGGTCAAGCGGTGGAAAGTGATGACCTCGAAGTTTGCAGCCACTGTGCTGTTCGGCGCACTCCTCATGCTGATCGGGTTCCTGACCTCGGTCGTGATGTCGTACATTCTGTTTTCGCCGGACGGCGGGACGGAACTGGCGGTCAGGGGAGGGGAAGTGTCGGAGATCTCGATCTGGAGCCCGGCCCTTTATTATCTGTTCCTCGGGTTCGTGAACATCGTCGTGTACACGACATTCGCGTTCATGATCGGGAGCGTCTTCCGCTCCGGGGCACTGGCCATCGGGCTTTCGCTCTTCATTTACTTTAGCGGGAATACCGTATCGATGCTGCTGAGCCGGTATGAAATTGCCAAGTACCTGTTCTTCTCGCATGACCTCGTATCGCTCGCGCAGGGCATGACATTCATCGACGACGTGACCCTTCCGTTCGCAGCAGCGGTCCTCGGCGCATACGCCGTCCTGTTCCTCGCGGTCAGCTACCTCGTCTTCTCCAGACGGGATGTCACTGCCTGACTCCGGGTATCCATTTCCTTCCGTGGAGGACTCCGTGGAACATCGGAAGAGCCGGATGCGTTACAATGAAGGAATCAATTTAATCAGCTTCGCGGATCGGCGAAGCGCCACAGAAGAGGTTTACAACAATGAAAAGCATCGCGGTGATTGATTCCGGAAGCGGCGGGCTGACTGTCGCCAACCGGTTGTTCGAACGCCTCCCCGGCGAACGGATCATCTATGTCGGAGATCACGGAAACTGCCCTTATGGAAATAAAAGCGAACAAGAGATCAAGGAGGCCGTCTTTCGGGTCATCCGCTTTCTCGGCCGGTTCGAGCTCAAGATGCTCGTCGTCGCATGCAACACGGCCACGGCCCTGATGCTGGATGAACTGAAGGAGATGCTGGACTTCCCGGTGATCGGAGTGATCGAGCCGGGTGCCGAAATGGCCGCAGGTGCGACGCAGAACCGGCGGATCGGGGTCATCGCCACCCGGCGAACGGCGGAATCCCGTATGTACGAAAAGACCATCAAAGAGAAACTTCCCGGTGCAGCCGTATTCGAACAGGCCTGCCCGAAGCTGGTGGACTACCTGGAAAACGATGAAACATTGGAAACGGAGATGCTTGCGGCACTCGAGGAGTATCTGGCTCCGCTGCGCTCTTCGGAGGCGGACACCCTCGTCATGGGATGCACCCATTACCCGCTTGCAGAGAAGCAGATCCGGAAAGTCTGGGGCGGCAGGATGAACCTCGTCGACCCGGCCCTCGGCACGGCGGAAAGAGTCCGTGAAGCGCTTCAGAAAAGCGGCGGGCTGTCCGCTGTGAACCGGGAAAACCATCTGTTCTTCACGACCGGGGAAGTCGATGAGTTTTCCGAGAAGGTAAAGAGATGGACGCCGGTTGTCCGGCCGGTCGTACTGCCGCTGGAGAATTGAATGAATCTACATGGAGCCGCCATCCCGTTGATACCGGGATGGCGGTTTTGTTTTTATTTGCCCACCGGTGGTAATGAATAATGGGCCTGCTTGCTGGCTGGCAGAAACAGAGAAAATAGGGAGCGCCGGTCCTTCCCGATTTGGATGACGGACCGGGAATTTCCCTTCGACAGAAATGAGGGAGCAGGATGAGCATCGGTTTGATCATGGTGAAGATGATCAGCGGATTCCTGGCGCTGATCTTGTGCATGAAATGGACAGGCGCCAAAGGGGTTTCCAATCTGACGCCGATCGACTTTATATGGAGCATCATGTTGTCCGAGATTTTCGGGAACGGCCTCTATGATCCCCAGGTGAAATGGTATGTGGTCCTGCTGACGATTGTCGTCTGGTGCGGACTGAAAGTTCTTTTCGACAACATCCTTTACCGTACGGACAAAGTCGAGAGGATCCTTACCGGAGAACACCAGCTGATCATCCTCGACGGCGAGCCGATTGAAGACCGGCTCCGGAAGAACCGGGTCGATTCACGTGACCTGGGTGAAGCGCTGAGAAAGCAGGGAATCTTCTCGATTGAAGAAGTGAAACGGGCTTATCTTGAAAAAGACGGAAGCCTGACGGTCCAGCTCAAAGAATTTGCCGAGCCGGTGACAAAAGGAGATCTGAAGATAGAAGGATGAAAAAGGAAAAGGAACCGGAGAACCCGGAGGGCCCCTTTTGCGTTAAGATGATTGAAGGAAAAGGCGAAAGGGGGCCTTGCGGATGGCCCGGAAGAAAAAGAAGACCGCCTGGGGGAGGCATGTTGCCAAGGCGGTGCTGGCCGTTGCCGTCGCAATGGCCATTTATATATTTGTCCAGCGTGAATTGGATTTCCGCGAGGAACTGGCGGAACGCCCGCTGCCCGAAGGCCTCCACCCGGCAGTCGAGGAGAAGGCGGCGGAGCTGGTACGACTCTCGGCGGATCAGGGGATCGATGTCGTGATTACGGACGGGTACCGGTCCGGCGAGGAACAGGACAGACTCTACGATCAAGGACGCACAGCGCCCGGCAAGATCGTCACCCATGCGCGTGCGGGCAGCTCTTATCATAATTTTGGACTGGCCGTCGACTATGCGCTGCGGACACCAGACGGACGGATCATCTGGGATCTCGGCTGGGACGGAAACGGGAACGGGAAAAGTGACTGGACCGAAACGGCGGAGATCGCCAAGTCACTCGGTTTCGCCTGGGGCGGAGACTGGACAGGCTTCAAGGATTATCCGCACCTTGAAATGACGTTCGGCTTATCGCTCCGCGAGCTCAACGCAGGGTGGCGGCCCGATGACCGGAACGGCGCAAAGGCGCTGGGTCATCCATGAACGTATGGAAAAAAGGGACTGTTCCGCATCCCGGCCATTGGCCGATGCACGGAACAGTCCCTTTTTGAATCACCGATCAGTCTTGGTTGCTCGTAAATGTGAGGATGAGGCCTGCGACCGTGCCGACGATGATGACCGCAAAAACGATGAACAGAATATACATAAACCACATGTGCGTCTCCACTCCTTTGACAGGCAGTTCAGCTACATTATAGCATCCGCCGGTCACACGGGCAATCCGGTGGTGGCTTTTGGCGGCAGGATTCGGGTAGACTGTCATTAGCCTGACATATTAAATGTGCCAAGGAGGGATCCCATGGATTGCAGATCGGATCAGGAGCTTCTGGAGATCGTGCATGGATCAAGACTACATACGGCGAAAGGGAAAGTCGCCGATTATATACCGGCCCTCGCAAAAGCCGACCCTGACTCATTGTCGGTGGCGATGGCATTCCCGGACGGTAATTGTTATTCGGCCGGGGACGTGGAGAAGAAAGCGACCTTGCAGAGTATCTCGAAGGTCGTCGCCCTGGCGCTCGCGCTCCTCGACAATGGGGAGGAATATGTATTCCACCGGGTCGGCATGGAGCCGACCGGCGACCCGTTCAACTCCATCATCAAGCTGGAAACGACGAAGCCGCACAAGCCGCTCAATCCGATGATCAATGCCGGCGCGCTCGCCGTCACCTCGATGATCAAAGGGGATTCACTCGACGAACGGCTCAGCCGACTGATTCAGCTGTGCGAACTGATCACCGGTGAACGAGGGATCGGCTACAACGAAGAAGTCGCCATGTCAGAGTTGGAGACCGCAGACCTGAACCGCTCGCTCGCCTATTATCTGAAACAGTACGATGTCATCGAAGGTGACGTCGAAGCGGTCATGGAGCTCTACACAAAGCAGTGTGCGATTGAAATGAGCTGCGTCGGCCTCGCGAAAATCGGCCTGGTGCTCGCCATGGACGGCAAGGATCCGCTCACCGGCGAGACCATCCTGCCGCCGCGCGTCGCCTCGATCTGCAAAACCTTCATGGTCACCTGCGGAATGTACAATGCATCCGGCGAATTCGCCATCCGTGTCGGCGTTCCGGCCAAGTCCGGCGTCTCCGGCGGCATCATGGCCGCCGTCCCGTACCGCTGCGGCATCGGCATCTTCGGCCCCTCACTCGACGAGCGGGGCAACAGCATCGCCGGCTGGGATCTCATGGAACAAATGTCCAAGAAATACGACCTCAGCATGTTCTGACAAAAAGACTGTCCATCTCCGGAAAATCGGAGGCGGACAGTCTTTATTTTGTCGGAACGGATGAAAATATGGGAATTTCGCATATATGCGCAAGTGCATATTTTTGGCCCGAAAATCCGTGTAGAGTAAGAAGTGGGCAAGGTTATTGCCCGGTTGACGTTAAATACTGGCTCTTTTTTGTCTCCAGGATTTTTTTGTAGTAATCCAGGCCCAGCAGATCGAAGAAAAATCGGGCCTTCTCGTAGCTCTCACGTATGGCAGCTGCCGGCTGCTTGAGCTCTTCAAGAATTTGGGCTTTTTGATAGTGAAGTTGGCCGAGGATGCTCATGTCACTTAACTTGATTGATAACAAAATAGCCTCTTCAGTAATGGAGAGAGATTCTTGATACTTTCTTTGAAGAAATTTTAACTTACCAACGTTATACATGACAGTTATTCGCATATGTTCGTGTTCTTCTGAGGAAACATTCTCTTGAAGAATCTCTTGGAAAATAAGCATACTCTCGTCGTACTTTTTGTTTTCAGCCAGGATTATGGCAATAGCATTTTTTATCCTCGAGCTTAATAAAACATCCATTCCGTTTACTTTGGTGTCAGTCAAGCTATATAACTCGGTCACACAGTGTCTGTATTCTAACCTTTTCAGATAATAAAGGCTTACATAATAATGTGATTGCAAATATGTTCGTAGCTCCGGGTGTAATAGGTTGTCTTTGTCTAACAATGAACGGACATAATTGTATAATCCTTCGTAATCCTTTTTGGAAGAGTAGAATTTAACTTCTTCTAAAATTTTTTCCTTTTTTTCAAAGTCATCATGTATTAGAACCTCGAAAAAGTATGAGAGAGGGAGTCGTAATTTTAGTGAGATGGCATGTAAAGTATCGATACTCGGGTAGGAATCTCCTTTTTCTAAGCGACTAATTTCAGATTGATTGCAAATACTTTCAGCCAATTCCTTTTGGGTCATCTTGCGGAGTTTACGCCATTTCCTAATTTCTGCGCCGAGTCGTACATGGTTCATTCTCTATCATCCCTTTGGAATATGGTTCAACCGTTTGGCTGCCATATCCCTATAGTAACGGAAAATTCCCTCTGTATGTCAAGTCTATGCAAAAGTATGTTCGTTATTTAAACTAAATTTTCATTTGAGAGGATGAGAAAGCATGAATGTGAAACCTGTAAAAGTAGAGGCTGAAATCAGTCTGTTTCCGGTTGCCCATGTCCATTCATTGCCGTCCCCTCTCATCGATGGCTTTACAGTCAGCACCACACTTGACATCCTTCAGCAGATCAGTAGGAGAAAGGCGGCGCTTGCCCATGCTGTCAAAAACGCGGAAAGGTCTCTTGGCCAATACGGGCTAAGCCTCGATCAGGTTGAAGAGGAGCACGGTTCTCTGAAACAGCTAAGCGAAGAAGATAAAAGTTCCATCGAGACATGGAAGCGGAGGAAAGAGGAATTAAAAGAGGCATTCGCCCGGTTAAACGTGATTTACCGGTTTGAGCAGGAGCGGGTGGACAGAAAGATCGTCGGTACGCTTGAACTGGAACCGCTTAAGAGGAAGTTAGCACTTTGGCACCCTGACCTGTTTGAGAAGATCGGAAAAGGTGTTCCTAAAAACGCCGACTCTCTGCGGACATTTGCCGAAGAGGCATTGCCGCACGTCCTGTCCTCCACGATTTCCAACACACGGTCAACCGCCAATATGAGGTTCACATTTAAGCAGGAAGGAGATCGTGTCGGCACGGTAAAGAGCGAGACTGAAATCCTGATATCCGGGCAGGTGATCCAATGCTGGATGAATGGAATGGCAGGGAGCTCAAACCTGAACAGCGGTTTCGCTTTTCGTGCAAGTGACGGATTGCTTGATAACGATGGAAAGCCTTCTGTCCTGATGGCCGGCAGGGGCATTGAATTCATCGTGCCTCTCCGTTTCATTCCGGACGGACATCTGAAAAAAGGAGTCGCGCGCAGGAAGAAGGAATGGGTCCGCTCGCTGGGGATTGCAGGGGAAGACGGGGGATTTGAACAACTCATCCGGACGGGTGTGCTCCTCCCGGTTTTACCGGAACAGTTCGCATCAAAACGTCCGCTTCTCGGTCTATCGCTGGTTCTGAGAGGGAATGATCACCGGCATGCCCGTCGCCTGCGCCGCCTGCTCCACTTGCTGGATGCCACGTTGCAGGTGATGTCGGAGACAAGTTCTAAGGGCATCGTAAAACAGCGTGACCGGGCTGTCCGTACAGCCAATAAAATCAGTCAACTGCTGGGCGTACCTTCGGCTTCAGACAATGGAAGTGATCTCTTTAAAGAGGAAACCGTTATAAGCGGCCCCCCGGTACAGCTTCCTGAAAAAATAAAAAAAGATATTGAAGGGTATACTTCAGAACTCTCGCTCGCTGTTATACGTTCCGCCATCACAAAATCCTTATCAACGTTCTTTGTCGAGAAATTCGGAGAAGGCAGTGAGTGCCGAAACATCCTGGAGTTCCTGGTGGAATATGCCGGCCGTCCGGATAAGGTCAATGAATCGATCCGGATTGCGCATGTAAATGCTGAGCGGGCCAGAAAAAAAGAGCGGGATGTCTTATCCCTTAACCCATCCGAACAGCTGCCGAACGGAACCATCAAGTTTCGGATCGCCGCTTCCTCAGCCCAAAGCCTGGAGCGGGGGGACTACAAAGTTCTCATTACCGATGTAGGGGTGGGCCAAGGGTTGGCAAGCTTGGAGGATAACTGGAGAAACACTGTCTGTCCTGAAGCTGAACCACTTATTTTATCGTACGGGGACGATTGGAGAACAGAGCAAGGGCGTTCAGGCCGCCGGTTGATCTGGCCGACATCGCGGCAGCGGAACGGCCGGCTGGCCAAGCAACTCACATTGGCCGATCTCGTTTTAAAACATGACGAAAAGACCGACAGTCTTCAGATTTTGTCACCTGAAGGACACCCGGTCTCAGTCGAATACAGTGGTGAAACACCTGCCAGCCAGCTGCCGGAGCTTGTCAGGATCTTTCTGTCGATTAGCAACCCTTGGGTCGGCATCCCAAAAATGGCCTCCGGCAAGCTGCTGGCCGGACATTCGCCCCGCGTGACAAAGGGGAATGTGGTGATGACCGCAGCGGAATGGAGAATTCCTGTCCACGATGTTCCGGTGATCAAAGAAGATGAAAATGATTTTTATTATTTCGTCCGTCTCCATGACTGGCTCGTGTCCTCTGGAATTCCCAAAGAAGTGATGTACCGGACATCGGATCCTTGCTTCCCGGTTGAATCGGAAAAAGACCGGTATATCCATTTTGGAATCCCGCATCTTATCCGTCGTTTCTGCAATGAGATCAAGGAGGCCAACGGCAAAATGCTGGTCCTGACGGAAGTGTTCCCCGAGCGCGGGGCCCATATGGTCGGAAGGTCGGGACACCCATGTGTGACAGAATTCCAAGTGCCGGTAGTCTGGCATTAAAACGGAGGAGAGTATGATGCAACAAGATAAGGAATGGCACACATACAGATTTTATCCGAGATATGAGCATCAACTGGATGAAGTGATCCAGCAAGTCATCAAACCGTTGGTTTCTGAACTCACGGGTGAAGTCCATTATTACTTTTTCCTGCGCAGAAACGACCACCACGGCCATCATATCCTGGCGGGCTTCCGGTTGGACGAGGAAGAAGCGGAGTTGATGAAGACAAGAATCCGGCATGAGGGAAACAAAGCGCTTCAGGAGCTGGATCCTGACCGAACAAGGGGCAGGAGGCGTCTCATGTTTGTGGAGGAGGCAGGCGAACAACAGCCGGTTGTCCGGCCATTTAAACGAGAACCATTTCTAAGGGAAAATGCCGCATCCGGGATAGTCTGGCCGGATTTATTGCTAAAGCGTTCAACAGATCTAACGTTTTCCGTTCTGGAAAATGAACTGCTCGGCGGCGCGGATCGGACGGATGCAGTCATTCTGTTGATGCACCAGTCAATCCGCTCCGGCCTCTGCAGTATGGAAGCAGCCATTGAGTTTTTGGAACGGTATGCAGACCACTGTATTTCTTCCTGCAATGAACATCAACTTGGCTACAGTCTGGATCAAGCGGTCAAGCTGAATGAAAAGCAGTTTCTCGCCCAGTGGAGCCGGACGTTGAACAATGTCCATCTCCTCCGGAAAGTGCGCCCGTTCATCGAAGAACTTTGCTCGGTCCGTGACCAGGTGGAGGATCAGTTGATCCCTTCACCGCCATTTGAAGAATTTCTTTTCCATTACCTTCACGAAACAAACAATCGGTTGGGAATGAGTCATAAGGAAGAGGCATATATCGCAAAACTCCTACATAAGACTCTTGAAAAAAGTTCAAAATATGCATAAATGCATATTTACTGACCTTTTCGCATGGTATACTGGGTTAAACCACACGAGAGGATGGATGGAAGATGAAAAAGAAAGTCTTCTTGACACTGGCAATGGGAGCTATGGCATTCGGTTTATTCTTCGGCGGACAAGTTGGCGTCCTTACTGATCTGCCATTTGAACTGGTTACAAAATAAAATGAAAACTTTCTTTGCTCACTCTTATAAATAGGGGTGAGCTTGTTTTGTGTTTTCTAATGTTAACAGTGCCTAATCAAATCATTATTCATCCTTCAGCAAATCCCTGATTTCTCTCAGCAACTCTTCCTTTACATCCTGCTCTTCTTCCACTTCTTCTTCCTTATGCCGTTTCAGTTTCGTTAGCAGCCGGAGGAACATGAAGATGGCGAAGGCGATGATCAGGAAGTCGAAGACGTTCTGGAGGAATACCCCGTATGTCACTTTGGCGTCGCCCACTTTGAAGATGAGGCCGGTGAAGTCGATGCCGCCCACCAGGATTCCAAGCAGCGGCATGATGATGTTCTCAACGAGCGAGGATACAATTTTTCCGAAAGCGGCACCGATGACAACTGCGACGGCAAGGTCAAGAACGTTGTCCCTGAAGGCGAACTCTCTAAAGTCTTTCCACATGTGCATTCATTCCTTTGCATTATTCTGCTGTACGATTCCAAAGTATAGCGGGAAATCACTTCGGACTGAAGGGGTTTCGTTCATTTCGTCGTTCACTTGTCACCTTCCGGAAAAACATTACAGTTGTATGGGTACGTTTGTTCGCATATAATAAGAACAAACGTTCTTTGTGGAGGCGGAAACAATGCACGGTCTTCTGATGAAGTGCATGAAGCGGCACCAGCTTGCCGATATGATCTATATTGACTCGGACGGGATGATCACGAAGCGGCGGGTGCGTTTGCTGAAGATCCGGCAGGATAGTGTGACGGCATACTGCTTTATGCGGCAGGAGCGCCGGACTTTCCGGATTGACCGGATTCTCTCGGTTTTGCCGGTGCCCGGCCATGCGCGGATGCCGGGATGATCTGCAGTGGGATGAAGTCCGGCAGGGACAAAGGGACCATGCCGGCCATCGGTGGATAGGAGTTTGTAACCGTTTTCAACTTTTGTGAAGGATAGCAGAGGACTGTAGCAGAAACCCCTTTGTTGATCCATATTACAAGAGGGGGGTTCATCAATGAAACCGAAACAAAAATTTGCCGCTTTGACTTTGTCCGCGTCTTTGTTGTTGTCGGGCATTGTCCTGATGCCTGCCGATTTCAACGGCCCAATCACAGCGGAAGCGGCAAAACCGGGTAACCCGGCAGCGTTTGATCAGAAGGTCATAGCGCGTATCGATGGTCAGCGCATTTATGAGGATGTCCGCAAGCTTAGCGTGGAGATCGGCCCCCGGGTGGCGGGCACCGAGCCTGAGCGGGCAGCGGCGGACATGATTTACAACCGTCTCAAGTCCTATGGCTATGAAATGGAGATACAGGAGTTCAGCATTCCTGATACGATGGTCGGCCATCTGGCCACATCGGCAGGCAATGAAGTGAAGGTTGCCATCCCGTCCGGTTCGGGTGTTACGCCGGCAGAAGGGCTGACCGCGCCGCTCTATGATGCGGGCCTCGGGACACCGGCAGAATTCTCGGCGGAAGCCGCCGGCAAGATTGCATTGATCCGGCGCGGCGAAATCGGCTTCCGCGAGAAGATTGACAATGCAGCAAATGCAGGTGCGGTGGCCGTGCTGATCTACGACAACTCTGAACAGTCGGCGCCGCCGAATATGAGCATCGGAGCGGATGCACCGCTGCCGGTCGGAGGGATCCGTAAGGCGTCGGGTGAAGCGCTTCTTCAAGATGTGATTCCCGGCAACGGGACGGTTACGCTCAAGGTGGATGCCCTGCAGGGGCAAAAATCCCGGAATGTAATCGCCAAACGGACGCCGAAAAAAGTGAGCAACCCGGACATCGTCTATGTGTCTGCACACTTTGACAGTGTGCCGCTCGCACCCGGTGCAAGTGACAATGCATCAGGAACAGCAACAGCTCTTGAAATCGCGCGTGTATTGAAGAGTTATCCGATTGACAAGGAAATCCGGTTTGTCTTTGTCGGTGCGGAAGAAATCGGTCTGCTCGGATCAGAGTATTACGTGTCTGAGCTGTCTCGTGAAGAAAAAGCCCGCAGCCTCACCAATTACAACATGGACATGGTCGGGACTTCGTGGGAAAACGCAACTGCGATTTATCTGAACACCGTGGATGGCCGGTCGAATCTGTCCACGGAGTCTGCCATGGCGGCAGCAGCCCGTATCGGAACGCCGTCAGAGCTTATTCTTTACCAGCGCGGTGCCTCCGATCATGTCAGCTTCCATGAGGCGGGGATTCCGGCGGTCAACTTTATCCGTCGGGAGCCCGGGACCGCCTCCCTGGAACCGTACTACCATTCACCGGAAGATACGATTGAATATATCAGCCAGGAACGGCTGAAAGAGGCGGGAGACCTTGTCGGTTCCGCAGTTTATTCGGTCATCCGTTCCAATTAAGAAATAAAGACGCCGTCCGGCTTTTGCCGGGCGGTTTATTTGGGTGCTAGTTTGTTTTACAAGATAGTGGACACCGACGGAGGGATGGTGTATTATGCTATACATGATAGTGGTAATTGGCTTTGCAAGATAGTGAGGCGGTGAACAGGATGTCGACGAGCCAGATGCTGAAGGGTGTACTGGAAGGTTGCCTGCTGGCGGTGATCGGGATGGGCGAAACATATGGTTATGAGATGGTGGAGAAGCTGGGGGATTACGGGCTGACGATGGTGAGTGAGGGAAGCATCTACCCGGTGCTCCTTCGCATGCAGAAAGAAGGATTGGTGATGACCGTGATGAGGCCGTCTCCCAATGGCCCGAAACGGAAGTACTATCGGCTGACAGAGGCGGGCGAAGAAGAACTCGCCGCATTCAGGGGGCGCTGGGATGCGTTGTCAGGAGCTGTCGATCAATTGATGAAAGGAAGTGATGAACATGAAGCTATCCGCAAAAAGTGAAGAATTCATCGCCAATCTGCGGATGTACCTGATGACATCAGGTAAAAGCGAGCGGGAGATCGATGAGGTGGCCGAAGAGCTGAAGGATCATTTGCAGGAGCTGGAAAGGCGGGGGGAGAGCATTGAACGGATCACGGGCGGTTCACCGGAGCTCTATATGAAATCGCTTGGTGAAGCGATGACCGATGACCGTGCCGGTTGGTTCAAATACTTGCCCGCATTCATTCTGTCGTTCACTGCATTTTCCGCCATGGGACCTGCCATCCGGGGAGGATTTGAGCTGAACCTCATCCAACTGATCGGATTCCCTGTCGTCGTGCTGATCACCCTCTTCCTTTACTGGGTGATGTTCCGGCGGATGGCGAGCGGTTCATGGAGCAAGAAAAAGCTATTCGGCATGGCGGTTGGCCTCTCAATGCTGACCATCGTGATGTTCATTGCGGTGCTTCTCGTCGGATCACTGCTGATGGAACCGTTTTACACAGCTTCAGCACCCGGAAACCGGTTCGTGATCTTGTTGTCCGCACTGGCGTTCCTGGCAAGCGCAATCATGCTCCGTTCCTGGATTCTCATCCTGATCCCGGCGGCGCTGTTCCTGCCCGAATGGCTCATCCGAACTGCACCGTGGACCGAGGATACAAAGCTGGTGGCATCGGCAATTGTACCGTTTCTCGCTGTGTTCATCGTCATCGGGGGGATCATGGCCGTTGAACGGCGGAGGGACATCAAAAGAAGAGCAGCTTAAGCTCCTCTTCACGGAGGCCATTTATCTGCCTTGGGCGGCAACGGCTTTATCCCGGGCGTTGAGCGGTTATGAGCCGGTGTTCGGAACGCCGGACTAACGGTGGATGGAATGGCAGGCCCGCAAACCCAAGCTAAATTAGCTCAATTGCTATCTTAAACATATAAAAAACCGTATCACCTTATTGGTGATACGGTTTTCACATTCAAGTTACTCCTTTTTGCAACATTAATTTTATTATATTGAAGATTAGTAGAAGTATACATAAGAAGAGTAAGATGTGACATGAAAGGAGACAGGACAGTGATCATCGGAATAGTAATCCCTTTATTAGTATTGGTTATAGGCATCGCATCTGCGTATTTTTTAAGTAAACAAAAAACAGAGAAAAGGAAAAATGTTGTTTGGGGTATTACTTTGATGTTAATTATTGCACCTTTTTTCTCTTGGCTAATCAGCGGACTTTATATGACGTTGGGAACGGTCGAGACCACGGGATGGGCAACAGTGATGGCTCCTATGATTTTATTTCCTATCATTTTTTGTTAGGAGTTATGATTTTAGTGAAGGGTATTTTAATTAAGAAATCTAATCTATGAATTCGTCCGTTTCCCCTTCGGGGAAACGGCTTTTCTTTCTTATTCAAACACCGATACGCCATACGCTGCCAGAACATACTTTGGCACGAAGAACCGGGCGGTCATGAGCGGGTCGACGATCTGGCTCACCTGGACTTGGCCGGCTGCACTGAGCATCATGGTCAGATCGGAAAGGTCGAGTTCGGTCCTCGGGAGGAGGAAGTCGGCCATTTCTTCGACGGCGGTCTTCGCTGCTTCATCGAGTGTGGGCGCAGAGACGATGAAGGCGATGCCGTCCTCGTTTTCCACGAGCGGATGACGCAGGGCCCCTTCTTTCAGGACTTCAAGTGTGACGGTCGCCTTGCCCGGCACTTCGATGCCGGACACGCCGATTTCGCCGTCTCCCATGGCCGCGTGGAAATCACCGAGCGCGAACAGCGCGCCTTCCGCGAACACCGGGAAGTAGAGCGCAGCGCCTTCCGTAATGAGCGTCGTGTCCATATTGCCGCCGTGAGCGCCGGGCGTGCCGCATGAGACCGGCTCGCCGTCCGGGGCGACGCCGATGACGCCGATCATCTTGTTTACCGGGATTTTCAGCTTGTCGTCGAAGAGTGCATGGCCGTTCTCCACCTGAATGATCTTTGAGGCAAGCTCCTCCAGGCGGTGTCCGAGAACACCGAGGCCGGGTCCGGTCGCCATGACGCCCTGTTCACCGATTTCGAGCTTATCGATCCTGACTTTCAGGACGTCTCCCGGCTCAGCGCCTTCCACGTAGACCGGTCCGGTTGCAGGATTGATCTCATCCCAGTCGATGCCGGCGATCTTTGTATCCGGTGAAGTGACCTGGTTCTTGAAACAGTCGTACGTCTCGATTTCGATCGTCGTCCCGGAGGCGACTCTCTTTACGGGCACATGTTCTTTGCTGAATGAATAAATGACGTCTAGGCATGCAAGTGTTTCAGTCATCATTCGGCACCCCCTTGATGGATTTGCCAATAGTCTATCAATGGGAAGGAGAGAAAGCCAGCGGGATCGTTCACCGCCGGCTTTCATCGTCTGCTGCCACTCTATCTTCTCCCTCAAATCCGGGGTCCCACCTGTACGCCCCCAGGTCGATTTTCCTGCCCCCGATAACGGGGATGCCTTCCGCTTGGAGCAGGGCCTCCTGGTCGCGGGCGGTATCCGGATCGCTGATGGCGATTTCCCCTTTGGCGTTAATGATTCGGTGCCAGGGGATGCCGTGCTTGCGGCTCATGCTGTGAAGGATGCGGGCGACCTGGCGGGCGGCACGGGGGTTTCCGGCGAGCCGGGCAATCTGGCCGTATGTCGCAACGCGTCCGGGCGGCACCGTTTTCAGCAGTCGGACAATCTGTTCTGTAAATGCTTCCACTGCTACCCCTCCAATTCCACGGGGATGAGTTCAGGAGTCCTGCCTGTATACCACCGGTTAAATTCCGCTGCGCTTGCTGCGGGAACGTCATCCAGGTCCTGATGATGGACCGGCTTGGCCCGGTTGACCGTCTTGATCGACGCAACGCCGAAGACCTTCTGCAGCCGGGACTGCGACACCTCGGCTTCAATCACCTTTTCCCGCTTCGTGATGAAGGTGGTTCGCCAGATTCCGCCTTTCCGGAATTGCACGAGCGGGCCGCTGATCAGGTACCTCGTATTGCGGTAGTCGAACAGCCGAAGCAGCCACGTGCCCGCGAACAGCACGGCAGCGAGCACCCACCAATCGGGGACGAAGCGAAATTCAGGTTTCCAGATGAAGAGGGCGATCGACCCGGCGAGTGCGAGCCATGGAACCCGCATCATCTTGACGGCAAGCGCAGCCTTCGGAAGCCGGTCCATCTCTTCTTCCACTTCAATGTCCGGTAGGAGTTCGCTGATGATCTCCAAAGCCCGCTTTCTCGGCAGATAAGGATAAAGAGAGTTGATGTCTTCCAGCCCCTCTCCAAAGCTTCCGACGGTGATGAGCTTCGCCTCCGCCATTCCGAGCACCCGTTTCAGCGGTGTTTCTACAATCTCCACTGCCTGGACATTTTTCTTACGCACAGACAGCGCCTGCTCGGAGAAAACACCTCGTCGTATATAGATCCGGTCGTCATCCGACGAGATTTCGTATTTGCCGTATTTCAGCCAGGTTCTCACCATTCCGAAGACCATGGCAAACAGGACAAACGCCGCAATCACAGCGACCAGCAGGAGGGAAGATCCGGACAGCGCGGAAAAGATGCCTTTCGCCCGGCCGTCCAAATCGAAGAAATCGTCGGCATTCTTGTAGACAGTCGCCACGACGGGAATGAGTGCAATGAAACTGAATGACAGGAATGACGCTTTGACGATGTCTTTCGTCGATGGGGTGAAATGGATGATCCGCTTTTCGGGAATTGAGCTCACCATGTCCTGAAAAGCCGTGGTTTCTCCATCCACGTTGGCCGGGATTTGCACGTCATCCGGCTTCGTTTCTTCGGCGTTCGCCCGCCGGCTGCGGTAGCCGTCGAGCGCCGCTTCGATCCTGGCGGCCTCCGTCTTCGTCACTGCGTCGAACTTGATGGAAGACTCTTCTCCGCCCGCCCCGGTCTCCAGCGTCAGGGACGTGAGCCCGAGCAGCTTCAGCGCTGCAGGAACTTGCCGGTTGACGTTCTGGACACGGCGGAATGGAATACTCCGGTGTTTCCGGACGAAGATGCCGCTGTCCACTTTTACCGAATCATCCTCAATCCGGTACGTCTTGCGCCACCAGGCAGGCACCAAAGTGACCAGGCTGACTGCCGTGAGCGCAAGAAATGCGATCTTGAGCACGATCACCCAGACGGCCTCCGAGCCCGCCCGGAACACGAAAAGGAACAGAATGATGAAAAATGTGTTTTTTATGTACGATAGGACCGACAGGAGCATGCCGGCCGGATGCATTCTGCGGGCTCCGGTTTCCGTCCCGCCCATCAGTCTTCCTCCTCCCGGATTTTGGCGAGATGGGCAATCCGGTTCCGCAGTTCCCTTGCCTCATCCTCCGGCAGTGCCGGAATCGAATGGCTTGAGCCCATCGTTTCGATTTCGAGCGAATAAAGCCCGTACCTCCTCAGCAACGGTCCCTGTTTCAGGTTGACGACCTGCACCTTCGTCATCGGGATGGTCTGCTCCGATACTTCCCAGATGCCGCTGCGGAGCTTGACGAACTCTTCATCCGCCCCGTACCGCCAGTACCGCTGTTTAAGGGCCGGCTCGATCAAGATCGAGTAAACGGCCGATGCCACGCTGATGCCGCCGATTACCCAAAATGTGACGACCAGCCAGTGCCACCAGTCATAGAATGTTCCTGCCGCAAGCAGGGCCGCGATCACGAGAAGAATAATAGTCTCCGTAATCAGGTTAGCGAGACGCCAAACTTTTACGGCTTTTTCTGAAATCCGTCCTTCAGGCGACTGAATTGCATCCAGCATGACAATGCACCTCCGAGTTTGATCTATCTTTCTACGGACGGGAACGTCTGCAAGTTTCATCGGGAACCGGGGGCAGCCGCCGGACGTATACGATACAATCAGAAAAAAGGGGGGATTCGATGAAGGGGCGGTTTGCTGCGGTGGCATTTCTTTTGGCCTGGTTCCTCGTCTTCACCCAGCCGGGTCCGGCCGCTGCGTCAGAAATAAAAGCTTCCGACTCGCAGATCCGCATCTGGATCCGTGCCGACGGGACGCTTGATGTGAACGAAATCCATACCTACCGCCTGCCGGCCGCCGCCTCGGAAGTGACCAGGCAGTTCCCGGAATCGGACGATTACCAAGTACACAACTTCTCGGCGGGAGAAGTGGCCGGCGGCTCCAAAAAGATCGGCGAAGTGACAGACGAAAATGTCCGGGCACTGCCGGCCAAGATGGACGGTGCGGAAGCCTGGATCGGCGTCCCGGCGGGCAGCGGGGAAAAGGTACTCATCTATGCCTATCAGCTGGAAGGGCCGCTCTCCGTATATAAGGAATACAGTGACCTGGACATCACATTCTTCTCCGGATACAGCCGGGAATTCACGGGCCTGGAAAATCTCGAGGTGTCCGTCGTGCTGCCGGGCAATGCTGGAGAGGCATCCATCCGGCCGTTTACAAGGAACATGAACGGGTCTGATGTGGACATCCGGACAAACGGGCTGACGTTCAGGGACCCGGTTGTTGAATATCCGGAAGAGGCGTCTTACCGGGTGTTTTTCCCATCAGATGTCCTGAGCGGGGCAAAAAAGACGGCTGCACCGGTGACGCTCGAGGAAGCTTATGCGCAGGAGAAAGAGCAGTTCCGGCTCAAGGCAATGATGAAGCCGTTCCGGGACGGGTTTATCCTGTACGGGGGACTGTCGGTCTTCCTGCTGTGCCTGTTGGCGGCAGCGGGATTGTTCGTTCCACAGAGAGTGCCGCTCATGATCAGCCGCCCCGGACTGATTCTCGGGACCGATCCGCTTTATCTGCACATCATCCAGCGGGCAGGCAGGTTCTCGCCGTCTGTCCTGGATGCGGCTGTGTTTTCTCTCCTGGAAAAAGGGCGGGTTGCAGCGACGGGACAGGGCCCGGCCAAGACATACCGGCTCCTGTGCCGGAAGGATGAGCTGCTGCCGTTTGAGCGGGAACTGGT
This sequence comes from Edaphobacillus lindanitolerans, assembly GCF_900156305.1. GTDB lineage: Bacteria > Bacillota > Bacilli > Bacillales_A > Planococcaceae > Bhargavaea > Bhargavaea lindanitolerans. The sequence goes on from NZ_FTPL01000003.1 coordinate 142,606, forward strand.
CGAAGGATTTTTCAGGAGAGAACCGGGGGGGACGTGGATCCTGACTCCCGAAGATGCTGAATCCGCGCGGAACGACCGTCGTCTGCGCGCATGGCAGGAGACGCTGCTGCAGCTGTTCGAGGATGCCGGAACGATCAGCCGGAAGATCCCGCGGATTGTGCTGCTCATGTCGGCATTGATCCCGGCAGCTGCGGGTGTTGCCGGCGCCGTCGCGGACGGAAAGCCGGTTTGGTGGATTGCAGTGTTCGCAGTACTGATCGGCCTGTCTGTTTTTTTGCATGTGAACTATTACCCGCTACGCCGACTGGCCGTGCTCCATCTGGCCGTGACCGTCGGCGGTGCCATGATGCTCGACTCCCCGGACGTCGGAGCGGTCATTCTCTTGGCGGCCGTCGCCTATGTGATCGCCTGGCTGCTTTATCCGAGGGTCATCCTGAGTTCGTTATTCGCCGGCCGGCTCAAGTATGCGATCAATTACGTCGCCTGGAAACCGCCGCGTCAAAATTTAGAGGAACTGTCCCCGAAGGAAGTCCAGCTCTGGCGCAACCGGGAAGATCTTTTGCGGAAGAAACGTCTCCCGGGGCAGGAATTGTAAAAGGAGAAAGGCAAGGACGGGCTGTCCTTGCCTTTTCTCTATATGGAAACCGGTTCGGCCGGATGATTCGTCCATTCAGGACGCACACAGATAACCCGTGATCGTATTTGCCGGCCTGTGAACCTGCAATTCCCTCACTGCATGCCGGGCTGGTTGCCGGTCGCCGGGGCGTAAGCGTTGAGGATCGCCTGCATGTCGGTCTCGGCCAGTTGGGGAACCTGGTAGTAGTGGTGCTTGTTCTGGTAAATCGACAGCTCGTAGGCCATTTCAATGCAGTTCGGGACGGAATCCGCGAGCACGCGGCGGACAACCGGGTTGGTCGTTTCAAGAGCGGCTGCTGTCTTCGCTGTCGCGCTTGCTTTGGCAGAGCCGAGCAGGAAACCGGAGATTGCGGCGTCATCGAGTTCCTGAGGCGACATCATCGGTTTCTTCGGCTGGGACTGCTTCATGCCGTAGACAAAGTCATTGCCGCCGGCCATTTTGTAGCTCTGGGTCGGGACCTGCGGATCCTGGCCGGATTTAAAGCAATCAACGAGTGTGTTGTACTCCTGACGCATGAACCGGTACTGGCGGTCCATGATATCAATGAGCTCCGGATCCTTTGCCTGCTGGCGGAGAAGCGTGGACTGGTCCATCGCTGCAATTGACTGGGACAGCACTTCATGGACGTCAAACAGTTCGTGGCCGCCGTGGTTCATGTTTTGAGGAACGGCGCCGGTATGCATGTTTTGATGGGTCTGGCCCTGTCCCTGGCTTTGGTTCTGCCCGAAAGGATTTTGCGTCATCGTTTCAAATTCCCTCCATTTTAATTTGATGTGCGAACGCCGATAGTATGTACCACCCCGATGCGAATATGCACCCGGCCTTTTGGTATGATGGGGAAAAGGGGGCCTCGTACAATGAATGGAAATGAGCTTCTGGTGGAAACGGAGCGGCTGGTCATGAGGCCGTACCGGGAGGACGACTATGGTGCATGGCGTGCAGGCCTGGAGGGCCGGACACTGTCGCAGCATCCTTACGATGAAGGGCGACCGGCAGATCTGGGCGCATACACGCAAGACTGGTTCAACGAATGGATCCGCGGATTCCGGCATGCCGCCGACCAGGACCGGATGCTCATCCTCGGGATTTTCCGCAAGACGGACGGCGCGAACATCGGCAAGATTGAAATCATCACAATCCTGCGGATGGACTACAACTGGGCGATGATGGGCTATCAGATCAACAACCAATTTTTCCGGCTTGGTTACGGAAAAGAAGCCGTCACCACAGCCGCCGGTTCGTTCTTTGACGAGCTCGGATTCCACCGGATCGAACTGCATATCCGTCCGGATAATCATCCTTCGAAAAAACTTGCCGAAAGTGCGGGTTTCCGGTTTGAATGCACCCGTCCGCAGTTTGCCTATGAAGACGGGAAATGGCGGGACTATGACATTTTCACCAAATATGAATCAAACAGAGCGGTGCCGTCATGATTCGACAGGCACCGCTATTTTATGACCATATACCTTTGTAATCATTTGAATAGTCTATCTATTCTTGTAGAATAGTGAAGAAAGGTTTACTTACTGATGAAACGGGGAAATCCATAAAAGATTTTGCACATTTAAATGACAAGGGGGGGTCTGAATGCGCCATTTGAGATGGTTGAGCATTCTGTTCATCACGGTTCTGGTCCTGTCAGGCTGCAATGGTTTCACAAAAGGTGATTCCGCAGCAAAAGATAAAGGGACGGCAGAAAGTGACGGCAAGGTGGTTCTTGATTTCTGGACATTCTGGGGTTCGGAAATCCGGCGTCCGATTGTCGAAAAGATCGTGGAGGATTTTAATAATTCCCAGGATAAGATCGAAGTGAAGCACACATTCGTCCCTTGGGGTGACATCTGGACGAAGGAGCTTGCGTCGATCGCCGCGGGGTCTCCGCCCGATGTCGTCATCAATGACATCAATGCGACGGCTCTCCGTGGAGAGAAAAAGCAGGCCGAGAACCTGTCCAAGTATCTCGAGAAGGACGACATCTCCGAAAACTTCTATGAGGAGCTCTGGAACGCAACGCTTTATGAAGGAGATTCTTACGGCATTCCTTTCAATACGGACACAAGGGTCCTATTTTACAATAAAGATGCCTTCAGGGAAGCGGGGCTTGATCCCGAACAGCCGCCGAAAACATGGGACGAGCTTTGGGAATTCGCCGAGAAGCTGGACGCGAAAAACGGAGAAAAGTACGAACGGATCGGCTTCTATCCGCTCTTTGGTGCCGGCACGGACGTCTGGATGCTGAACGCGGACAAGGTCAATTTCATCGATGAAAAAGACGAAGTGAAAGTGAACACGCCGGAAAAGCTGGACGCGCTCAAGTGGCTGAAATCCTGGCATGACAAGTACGGCGCCAACACGATCAACTCCTGGCAGTCCCAGATGGAGAGCCAGCAGGGCAATCCGTTCTTCTCCGGAGATCTCGGCATGCTCGTGCAGCAGCCGACGTTCTATACGCAGATCCGTGACTATGCGCCGGACCTGAACTTCGGCGTCGCGCTCCTTCCTGAAAAGGAACCGGGCAACGGCAACACAAGCTGGGGCGGCGGTTTCGTTGCGGAGATTCCGTACGGTGCCAAGAATCCGGACGAGTCATGGGAATTCATCAAGTATCTGACGGACCAAGAGGCTCAGGAATATTGGGCTGTAAAGAACTTTGACAATGTCGCCAACAAGAAAGCGGCCGAAAGTGCGGCAGACAGCGAGGAGTTCAACGATGCCGCGAAGACCGTCTACGGACTGGCCGTCGAGGCGATGCCGCAGACGATGCTGACGCCGACACCGATCGTGGCCCCTGATTTCCCGACACTCATCAATCCTGAGTTCGACAATGTGTATCTTGGCAAGAAGACTCCGGAGCAGGCGCTTGAAGATGCCGAAGCAAAGGTTCAGAAGCTGGTCGACCAGAACAAATAACAGAAAAAGAAGGAGGTCGGAGCCGTCCTCCTTCTTTTCATATTCACATAAGGGGGCGAGAGGGAATGACCGGACGGAAGCGATTCAACTACAAGACGAAGGAGGGCCTTCAGGGATACATCTTCATCCTCCCGTGGATCATCGGGTTCATCGTATTCACCGCAGGCCCGCTCCTGTTCTCTTTCGCTGCCAGTTTCACGAACTACAATATCACGTCCCAGATGGACTTTATCGGGCTGAAGAATTATGAAAAGCTTTTTGCGGATGACCAGCTGTTCTGGACATCGCTTTACAACACGCTTTATTACGTGGCATTCTCTGTGCCGATCACGACGGTCGGCGCGATCCTCCTGTCTGCACTCCTGAACCGGGACATTCCGGGCATGCGCTTTTTCCGGACCATTTACTACCTGCCGGCCGTCTTGTCCGGCGTCGGGGTATACCTGCTCTGGATGCAGCTTCTGGAGCCGGGGACAGGCCTCGTCAATACGGTGCTCGCCTGGTTCGGAATTGCCGGTCCGAACTGGCTGTTTGATCCGGCTTGGGCAAAGCCGGCGCTCATCTTCATGAAACTCTGGAGCGTCGGAGGCGGCATGCTGCTCTATCTCGCGAGCATGCAGGGGATTTCCAAGAGCCTGTATGAAGCGGCGGAGATCGACGGCGCCAATGCCTGGCAGCAGTTTATCCGCATTACGATTCCCATGATCACCCCTGTCATCTTCTTTGACATTGTGACGAGCCTGATCGGCGGGTTCCAGATTTTCCAGGAAGCCTACGTCATGTCAAACGGCGAAGGGGGACCGGTGAATTCCCTGCTTTTCTACAATCTGTACATGTGGAAGAAGGCGTTCGAGGCGTTTGACATGGGTTATGCAATGGCCATGTCATGGATTCTGTTCATCATCGTCTTCGTTTTGACGATCATCAACCTGAAACTCGCCCCAAGATGGGTGCATTACGAAGGGGGCGGGAAATGATGGTCAAGTCTGCAGCTCCGAAGCATTCGCATTTTGACACGATCCAGGGCAGGCGCCGAGCGCTGAACATCATCAACTGGGTGTTGCTTGCGGCGGGCAGCCTGCTCGTCCTTTCGCCGCTCTGGTGGATGATCATCACATCCGTGAAGACGATGCAGGAAGTGATGACGTATCCTCCGACACTATGGCCCGACAGCTGGAACTGGAGCAACTACATCCGGACGTGGGAAGCCGCGCCGTTTGACCTTTATACGATCAATACGCTGACGATCACCATCCTTGTCGTCATCGGCAATGTGTTCGTAAACTCGTTCATAGCCTATGGATTTGCAAAAGTGCCGTTCAAGGGCCGGAATGCGCTGTTTGCCGTCGTCTTGTCGACGATGATGATTCCGGGGTTTGTCACGCTCATCCCGCAGTATGTCCTGTTTGCCAAACTTCAATGGCTGAACACCTACTTTCCGCTCGTCGTCCCGGCATTCTTCGGGAGCGCCTTCAACATCTTCCTGTTGAGGCAGTTTTATATGACGATTCCGGATGAACTGATCGAAGCGGCGAAGATGGAGGGTGCCAGTCATTTCTGGATATGGTGGAAGATCGGGCTCCCGCTCACGAAGCCGGCGCTCGCCACGGTGGCCATCTTTTCGTTCAACGGGGCGTGGAACGACTTCCTCGGACCTCTCCTTTATGTGAACGACGAGAACCTGTATACGCTCCAGCTCGGCCTGCAGGTGTTCAAGGGACAGATGAGCACCCAGTGGAATTACCTCATGGCCGGTTCGCTGCTCGTTCTCCTGCCGGTGATCCTGCTGTTCTTCTTCTTCCAGAAGTACTTCATCCAGGGGATCAACCTGCAGTCGGGCGGCAAATGACGATTTGAAAAGGAGGGGAGACCCATGCTGAAGTTCGAGACGAAAAAATGGGACTGCGGCTGTCCGCCTGATGCGAAGCCGGTAAAAGAATTCCGGCTGGAGATCAGCACGGCATGGCTGCTGGTCCTGTTTCTGCCGCTGGTCTTCCTGATGCGCGCGAAGAACAGAAGCCCGTTCATACATCTTACGAACCATACGTACAACGTGGGAACAGGCAAGGGAGGCAACGGGCATGGGGAAGATTGAACTGAACCACATCACGAAGACCTACGAAAAAGATGTCACTGCCGTGAAGGACTTCAACCTGGAGATCGAAGACGGAGAGTTCATCGTGCTCGTCGGCCCGTCGGGCTGCGGGAAGTCTACGATGCTCCGGATGATCGCCGGACTTGAGGAAATCACGGACGGCGAATTCAAGATGGACGGCCGTCTCATGAACGACATTCCGCCGAAGAACCGGGACATCGCGATGGTGTTCCAGAACTATGCGCTTTACCCGCATATGAGTGTCTACGACAATATGGCGTTCGCACTCAAAATGCGGAAGTTCAAGAAAGAGGAGATCCGGAGACGGGTCACCGAGGCGGCAAAGGTACTCGGGCTGGAAGAATACCTGAAGCGGAAGCCGCGGGCACTGTCGGGCGGCCAGCGGCAGCGGGTCGCGCTCGGCCGGGCCATTGTCCGAGATGCCAAGCTGTTCCTCATGGACGAGCCGCTGTCCAATCTGGACGCAAAGCTCCGCTTCCAGATGCGCGCAGAAATCTCCAAGCTGCACCACCGGCTCAAAACGACCACGGTCTATGTGACGCATGACCAGACCGAAGCGATGACGATGGCAACCCGGATCGTCATCATGAAAGACGGCGTCATCCAGCAGGTCGGCTCTCCGAAAGAGGTCTATGACTTCCCGGCCAACCAGTTCGTCGGAGGATTCATCGGATCTCCAGCCATGAACTTCTTTGAGGGACTCATCGAGGACGGGGCGTTCGTCACGCACGACGGCATCCGGCTGGCGCTCCCTTCAACAAAAGCGCAGGAACTCAAGTCTGCCGGATACACAGAGGGTACCCGCATGACAATGGGGATCCGTCCGGAGAATGTCACGCTTCAACCTCCTGGTTTCTCAGGTGAATCTCTTATGCCGATCGAATCCGAAGTGATCGTTTCAGAACTGACGGGTGCCGAGACCTTGCTCTACTCAAAACTGGGAGACCAGGACCTGATCGCCCGAATTGACTCAGGGCTTGACCTAAGAACCGGCGACAAAGTCACGCTTGCATATGACATGGAGCTCGCCCACTTCTTTGATTCCGCAAGCGGTGAGCGGCTTCGCCTCGGCGAGGATGCGGGCATTTCGATCTGATCAACAAAAGAGAGGTGCTGGGCAGCCGGTAAATCCGGCCGGCTGCAGCACCTCTTTGTTAATGGTTATCCGATTTGTCGGATCCTGTTTTTTCCGTCTCTTCCCTTACTTCCTGCTTGATGTCGTCGAGCTTTTCTTCGGCTGATTTTGCCGCTTCATTTGCCGTGTCTGACCACTTTGTTTTATCGCCGTCGTTGTTGTCTGCATAGCTTCTCGTCATGAGACTCGCTCCTTTTGGCGTGATTGCCTATAGTATTCCCCGCATGGAAGACATCAAACAGCGGGTTTTTGGCCATGCTACAACGGGAATAGAGAATCGATTATTGTTTTCGAAGGAGAAATGACAGCATGACCACGCCCATAGACAAAACATCCAAGATCGGCTGTGATACCGAGTACGGCGAACTGCAGAAAGTCATCCTTTGCCCGCCGAGGTACATGGCGATCGAGGAAGCGATCAATGAAGTGCAGAAGCAATATGAAGATGAAAATATAGACCGCGGACTTGCGATGACCCAATACCAGGCATTCCGCGACACACTGAAGGAGAATGGCGTCGAGGTCATTGAACTGGAGCCGTCCGAAGAATATCCGGAACAAGTGTTCACACGCGATATCGGCTTCACGGTCGGCGACGAACTATTCGTCTCCAGCATGGCGAGCGGCATCCGGCAGGGTGAAGAAGAGGCACTGGAGCAGCTGCTCAAAAAACATGGCATCCGGTACCGCAAAATCGACTGCGGCCGCATCGAAGGCGGAGACGTTATCGTGGACGGAGACAATGTATATGTCGGCGTCAGCGAGCGCACATCCGAGGAAGCGATTGATCAGCTTTCTCACCACCTTCCGGGTCGGCAGGTGGTTCCCGTCCACTTCGACGGGAAGTACTTGCATCTGGACTGTGTCTTCAACATCCTTTCCCCTAAGACGGCCCTGATCTTCAAGAAGGCGCTTTCTCCGGAGACGATCCGTGCGCTTGGGAAAAAATACGATCTGATTGAAGTCGATGAAGACGAGCAGTTCACGATGGGCACGAACGTCCTCTCGATCGGCGGCGGCAAGCTGTTCAGCCTTCCGGTCAACCGCCGGGTGAATGACGCCATGCGGGAGCACGGCTACCAGGTGATCGAGATCGACTTCTCCGAAATCATCAAATCCGGCGGCTCTTTCCGCTGCTGTTCCATGCCGGTCAAGCGGGACTGAGGCAGTCGGAAATGCTTTGAAGGATCACTCATCATTAAATAGTGACCGATCAGAAAGCACGGGGACCTTTCAGAGGTTCCCGTGCTTCGTTTTGGGGTATAAGCGAGGTATCCGGCAATCACCTGCCTGAACACGCAAAGGGGGGGATGACGTATTATGACGAAAAAGCTTTGGTTTCAGATCGGCATCGCGCTTCTGCTCGCCTTTCTGATCATCAAATATTTTTTGGAGATCAAGTTCATCTTTGATCCGCTTTTCATCATTGCCAAGACGGCTCTCGTGCCGGTCATCTTTGGCGGTGTGCTCTTTTATCTGGCGGAGCCTGTCCAGCGCCGGCTGGAAGCGAGCAATGTGCCTCGATGGGGGAGCATTTCGATCATCATCGCCTGCGCGGCGGTCATCATCTGGGTTTTTGTGGCGCTGATCGGACCGGTTGTCTCACGGCAGGTAAACAACTTTGTCGAGAACGCCCCGGCTCTTACACACCAGCTGAATGAATTCCGCATCGATCTGCTGAACCAGCGCGACGACCTTCCGGAGCAGGCCCGATCGGCAATCGACAGTGCACTGGACTCGGTGGAGGCAAGTGCGGTGAAATTCGGGAAATGGTCGATCCAGTTTATCCAGTCGCTGATCCAGGCGGTAGTCCTGCTCATCCTCGTCCCGTTCTTTTTCATTTTCATGCTGAAGGATCATGAGAAATTCGCCCCGCGCATCTACAATCTGTTCCATGGCAAACGCCGGGAATGGGTAAAAAACACATTGTATGACATCGACCAGGTTCTCCGATCCTATATTCAGGGCCAGCTGCTCATCAGTACGATCCTGGCAACGCTGATTTTTGTCGGCTATCTGATTGTCGGATTGGATTATGCACTGCTGTTGGCGATTTTTGCCTTGCTGATGAACGTGATTCCGTTCCTCGGTCCGTGGATCGCCTTTACGCCGGCGGCAATCATCGCGTTCCTCCAAGATCCGAAAATGGTGATCTGGGTGTCGCTTGTCACACTCGCCGCCCAGCAGATCGACAGTCACCTGATCACGCCAAACGTCATGGGCAAGACACTGGACATTCATCCCCTCACAGTCATCACGCTCATTCTCGCCGCAGGAAGCATTGCCGGCTTCTTTGGAATTTTGCTGGCCATTCCTGCGTATGCGGTCATCAAAGCGGTTGTCATCAATATTTACGAAGCTAGAAAGGCCATCAAACGGGCAGCTACCAAAGATATTTAGCCATTCATTCATGAAACGATTTATTTCCCGGGAAATCGCATTATTTCCCGGGAAATCGACATTTCCTGCGAAATATTTCCCGCTCAAAGGAATAATACGCAACCGGACGCCAGAACACCCGGTGACCGTTATTTCCCACACATGAGAGATGTCAGCCCGGCAATCCTACCGGTGAGAGGAGGTTTTTCACCGTGCGCCATGCACTCTGGCTGCCGGCCTACTTAATCATCTTGTCGTTCGTGATGTATGCGCTCGTTTCGGCTGAAGGCAGAGACAGCGGGAAGGCGGCGGAAATATCTCTGGCCGAGGAGAGGACCAGTCTGTACATGACTTATGAGACGCCCTCCGTCCCCTGGCATTTGCTCGCCGCAGTGGACCGGTATGAACGGAACATCCAACGTGTCCGAAATGATCTGGAGGAAGTGGAGGGCATGATCGCCTTCCGGTTCCCGGACGAATTCTGGAGAGGCGCTCCAAACCCGGAAACCGGGGACAGCGATCCGGCCGCCATCGAATTTTTCTCCGGCGGGGGACTCGACGGGAACGGGGACGGAAAGGCCGACCCGAATGATCCGGAGGATATTCTGTTCACCCTCGCTTTGTCACTCGGGGAACACGGGGGGGACGATCAGGCCCACCGGCTGGCCCTCTGGGGTCTTTATGGGAATGAAGAGGCGGTCCGGCAAGTCATGACCATCTCGGAACTGTTCCGCCAGTTTGGAACGATTGAGCTGGATGAGCATGTGTTCCCGCTCCCAAAAACACACCATTATACGTATAACGGGACATGGGGGGCCAAGCGGGGCTGGGGAGGCCGGCGCATGCATGAAGGGACGGATCTGTTCGCCTCGTACGGCGTCCCGGTCCGGTCTGTCACCTACGGCGTGATTGAAATGAAAGGCTGGAATGAATTCGGCGGCTGGCGCGTCGGGATTCGCGATGCTCACAATGTATATCATTATTTCGCTCATCTTGCGTCTTTCGAAAAAGGACTCGAGCAAGGACAAATTGTCGAACCCGGCACCGTTATCGGCTATGTCGGCTCCTCGGGCTACGGCAAGGAAGGCACTGCCGGGAAGTTCCCGCCGCACCTCCACTATGGCATGTACAAGTTTGACGGACGTTCCGAGTGGGCATTTGATCCATACCCGTCCCTCCTCAGGTGGGAAAAAGAGGGGAAATGAATAAATAAAAAAGAGCTGTCCTCCTGTTGGGGAAGACAGCTTTTTTGTTGGTTGGCGGAACGGTTCCGCAGATAAGGCGGATCAAGCAAGGGATCATGCCGCCGGTTGGCCTGTTTGCTTTATCTTTTTTCCATGACGGCAAAATAGTTCTCTTCATTGTCTGCAAAGTTAAACACTCTGCCGGACGGCATCGTAATAATATCTCCGACCTGAATCTTTTTATTTGATAGGTCACTGTATAATTTTTCTAGATCCTCCGTGTAAAACATTAAAGAAGGGGGATCGAGATTTAATTCGGGAGACATGCGGGAAACAAAAGTCTTATCGTGCAAAACGAGGCTGGTTTCGGCGCCTGTTGCCGGGATCATCTCAATCCATCTCAAACCCTGATTGTTATTTTCCTCGGCGATCACCGTAAAGCCCAACTTTTCCGTCCAGAATTTCACCGCGGCATCCTGGTCGTTGACATACAGCATGATTTGACCGACTTTGCTAAACAAGTTTTTCACTCCCTTAAGATCGTGTTGATCTATCTGTAATACTTCGTCAGGAAGCAAAAGTCCTTCTTTGGCTAATAGATCAGGTCAAAGGTTGAAAACAAAAGAGATTCAGGCGGTGCCTGTTCATGCCCGTGTCCGGATCGGCAGGCCGCCTTATCAGGGGGAGGGGCGGGGATTGTCCGGATGATCCCCGCCCCCGGGCATCCGGATCGTAAAGACCGTCCCTTCACCGATCCGGCTTCGGACGGAGATATCACCGCCGTGCAAACGGACGAGCTGGCGGACAATCGACAGGCCCAGACCAAATTCTCCGAACGGATTCGACGTCCGTGACACGCCGGCACGGTAAAACCGTCCCCAGATGTTCTCCACTTCATCCGGGTCGATGCCGCTCCCGGTATCCGTCACTTCAATTACGGCCTGATCACCGTCCATTGAACCGCGCAGCACGATTTCCCCGTCTTCCGTGAACTGGATGCTGTTTTTTGTGATATTGATCAGGATCTGGACGAGCCGGTCATAGTCGGCAGAAACGGCCGCCCCTTCTGCAATATCAGTGCGGATGATATTTCCTTTTTCCTCCGCAAGCGGTTCAAGCTGCTCTGCGATGACGGACAGGACGTCTTCCAGCCGGATGGATTCTTTTTGAAGGGTGATCTGTCCGGAACGGATTTTCTCATAGTCCAGATTTTCGTTCACGAGCCGGATGAGCCTCCGGGTTTCTTTGCCGGCCAGCCCGAGTGCCCGTCCACGTTCGGCATCGGGAATCATGTCTCCCCGGATCCCGTCGAGGATGCCCCGGATTGTTGTGAGCGGCGTGCGCATTTCATGGGACACGTCGGCAATGAACTGCCGCCTTCTGTTTTCAAGCCGGTCAATTTCCTCCATGGACTCTCCAAGCCGGGCGACCATTGCATTGAAATCGCCCGAGAGCTCACCGATTTCATCGACTTGCGAAGCAGGCACCCGGACGGAATAGTCACCGGAAGCTACATCGGATGCAGCATCCCTCAGCCTGCGCAGCCGCTGCACATGGAAGGCGGACAGCGCCCCGCCGATCAGCAGGGAAGCGAAGAGTGCCGCGGTCATGGTGAGCAGCAGATACCGGTTCAGCTGGGAAATGATTTCCCGCGAGCCTGAAATCGGTGAGGTGAGCAGGATGCCTCCTGTGAACGACCCGTCACGCACATACGGCAGCAGCGTGAACGTCACGCCTTCCCCGGACCGTTCGTATTCCTGATTCACGACGAGCGTCCGGCCGCTTTTCATCTTGTCCCATTCCTCTTTCCGCAGCTTGATGAGGGAAGCGGGGCGGCCGGATGAATAGATGACGGCAGAATCGGCGTCAAACAGGCTGTACTGGATGTCGCGACCGCTGAGCACCCGCCCGTACTCCCCGAGCGTCCGGCCCGAGGCAGACGGATCCTCCGACAAGTCTTGAAGGATATTTTCTCCGTAAGCGACGAGCTCGTCGGTTTTGTTTTTATAGATGAGCCCTTCCGCAAAGTGGGTGAACATCACGTTCAGGATGAGGAAGGCGATAAGGAGAACCCCGATATGACTGGCGGTGAGCTGATACAGATACCGGAATTTCATGTCCGGTCCTCCGGCTCCTCAAACCGGTAGCCGACCCCCCAAACGGTGTGGAAGAATTGCCGTCCGTTCTTCTCTGTCTTGCTCCGGAGCCGCTTCACGTGGACATCGACAGTCCGGTCATCGCCGTAGAATCCGTAGCCCCACACACTGTCGATCAGCTGCTCGCGGGAAAATACCTGCCTTGGATGGCGGGCGAAGTGGGCGAGCAGGTCGTACTCTTTCGGGGTCAGGTTCGGCACCGCTTCGCCGTCGAGCAGCACCTCGCGTGTTTTTTCATTCACCTTGAAGTGCCGGGTGCGGATGATCCCGTCCTCGTCAGGATCTTTGCCGCGGATTCCGTAGCGGCGGGTGACCGCCCGGATCCGCGCCATGAGGGCGGCCGGGCTGAACGGCTTCGTCACATAATCGTCGGCACCGGTCTCAAGCCCTGTTACCTGGTCATCCTCTGATGTTTTCGCAGTCAGCATGATGATCGGGACCTCAAGCCCCGCTTCCCGGACCCGCCGGCAGATGGAGACCCCGTCCATGCCCGGCAGCATCCAGTCAATGATCAGGCAATCAAACCTTCCGGTCAGCGCCTCCCGGCAGCCCGCATCCCCGTCCGCCACGAAAGTACCGTCGATCTCTTCCTTTTGGAAAAACATGCTGATCATTTCGGACACGCTTTCACTGTCCTCAATCACAAGGATCTTCACCGCGCTCGCCTCCGTTCCCATCCTTTTCACTTCCTTCAGTATAATCAAACCCGCAAACCCCGTCAGCTTGCGCAGGGACTGCGGTGTGAAGAATTTCTAGGGTATCCTCTCACACAAAACACCCGCCGCGGCTCAGTGCCGGCAGGCGGGTGTTCGTCTCGGTGCGTCAAGACTGGGTAGAAGGCTTGCTCGTTCCAAGGGTGACGCTGATTTCTTGTTTTTTGCCGTCACGGTAGAAGCTGACTGTTGCCTTGTCCCCGACTTTCAGTTCGGAATAAAGGAAGCGGCGGAGTTGCTGGCCATCTTCGATTTTCTCCCCGTTGATCTCCGTAATGACATCGCCTTCCTTGAGTCCGGCTTTCGCGGCGGCTGCGTCAGGATCTACACCGGCAACATAGACACCGGCAGAAACGTCATTCGGCAGCCCGTTCACATAGCCGCGGGGAATTTCGTTGACATTGTACATGGAGATTCCGATATACGGGCGCTCCACATGGCCTTCAGCCATCATTTCCTCCACAAGGGGCATGACGTCATTGGAAGGGATGGCGAATCCGAGTCCTTCAACGCCGGAACCGCCAATCTTCAGGCTGTTGATGCCGACGACTTCACCGTTCATGTTGATGAGCGCGCCGCCGGAGTTCCCCTGGTTGATTGCGGCATCTGTCTGGATGACGGACATTTCCCATTCGCCGGCGGATGTGTCGACGCTGATCGACCGGTCGACGGCACTGATGATGCCTTCCGTGACGGAACGGGAGAACTGCAGGCCGAGCGGGTTGCCGATCGCGACGACGGAGTCACCTGCCCGGAGAGCTTCGGAATCACCGAACTTGAGCGGTTTGGCATCAATCTTGTCTGCATCCACACTCACCACGGCCAGGTCGCTCAAAGCATCGGCACCGACGAGTTCTGCTTCGGCCCGTTCCCCGTTGGCCAGGGAGACTTCAAGCTTGGAGGCCCCTTCCACCACATGGTTGTTCGTGACGATATAAGCCTTGCCGTTGTCTTTCTTGATCAGTACGCCGGAACCGGTTGCGTATTCCACGTCTTTCCCGGAACCTTGCGAGAACGGATTTTGCTGCTGTTGCTGCTGGTAGTTCACAATCCCAAAAATCGAGCCGGATGCCTGTTCCACCATGTCGGCGAGTGATCCGTCTGATGAGACTTTCACCGGATTGGCAGTCTGTGATTCCGACTGGACAGAGGTCTTCGCCGGCTGGCTCGTCCCGGCCGGGTCCTCATGATCGAGGAACGGCACGGCAATCGCAAGGGTGAGCACCGAGCCGACCACACCGCCGCCGATTGTCTGCAGCCAGCCGAAACGCGAACGTCCTGGCTTGTCTGGCTTCGGTGAAGAACGCTTCACATTCACCGGTTCTCCGGCTGACGCCGGCCGGTACCCGCTTTCCGGACCCGCCGCACCCGGCATGTCGGCACGGTAGGACTCCTCGCGGCTGATTCTTCCTGGATCGGCCCCGCCTGCAGCCCCGGAAGACGGCTCTTCTTCGACGGGCTGGTTATCCATGCCCGCGACAGGCCCGGTCTGCTCGGCTTCCGAATCACCCGGAAGCCATTCCTCACGCCGGATATCCCGGCCTTCGTCTGTTGAATCATCCATATTACGTTCACGGTCATCCGATCCATTGTAATGGGTCATGGTCAGTTCCTCCTTGATGGCTTGTAAAAACAGGATACGAAACAGTTGTGAACAAACTATTAACAACACTTCGAAATAGAAAAAACTCTTTCAGGCGAGTCCGTCAGGCCCGGCTCGGGTATAATGAAGAGACGAATCCACGAACGAAAGGTTTTGAAGCAATGGACATCACAGGCCACACCGTCGAAAAACTCAACGACCCGACCGGCATCATCGAGGGCGACCGGTATGAATTCTTCCTGGACCTCGATATCGATGAAGAAGACGAGCTGTATACGGAAGGCGGCGTCAAGCTGCGCGTCCTGTACGCAGTTCAAGACGGCAGGAACCGGATCGCCGTCTACGATTTCATCGCGGCGGCCACCGGCCAAGTGCTCGGCTTTGCGCTGGAAGAAGACGAAGAGGAAGAGGTCAACGCCTATTGCAGTGCGCATCTGGAAGAGTGAGTGGGGTGAGTGACCCGCAGCGGACCGGACAACCGGTCCGTTTTTCCATTCCCGTCACTTTTCCCCGGGGCGCCCGCATGCAAACAAGGCCTGCCCGCATAGACTGAAGACATGAGGCTTTCAAATTAAATGAATATTTAGTATAATAGAGTCGGATAGGATGCAGTTCAGCCTCAGGTTCAAGTCGTCATCAGTCCCGAACAGGAAAGGGGTGAACAAGGTGATCCTGCGATTCGGCGACCCGGAAGAGATGAAGCGCCGCCGTGATCCCGATGAACATGCCATCTTGAACATGATCGATGAAGGCAGTCCGGTGACCGGCAACGTCGGAGCAGAATCGTTCCGCACCGCCCGGGAGAGAAACGGGTTCGGTGAGGACGAGCTCCGGAACATTACGTATCAGTGACAGAGAAAGGCCCCTGCGGATGCAACCTGCAGGGGCTTTCGTCATTCAATCCCTAAGTTTGGAAATTTCCGGAGCGGGAATGCGGATAAAGAATCCGCACACCGAGGAGGCGCCCATGTCACCGACGATCCTTACATTGATACTCCACGGCCACTTCCCGCATCTGCACAACCGCTTCCTCTTTTCCGTTCGATGGGCTTCAACTTTGTCGTCAACGACAGGGGCATCCGCAGTATCCACCGGGCCTACTATGACCGGTACGGACGTTCGCTGCTCGGCGCCGCCGTCCTCGCAGGCTGGCCATCGGCATGACCCACCGGATCGAAGCCATCTTCATCTCTCACATCAGCGCCTTCCTCGCCGGCGGCGTCATCATGAATGTCATGAAGGAAGAATTGCCGAAAGAGCGGCAGAGCAGTTTCCTGGCTTTCTTGATCGGCGTGGTGGGATATACGGGGATTTTGTTGGCGGTTTAAAAAACAACCTCCGTAAATCTCTTTCGGGAGGTTGTTTGCTTACACTCAAATATTAAAAACAAACTGTTTTTGATCCGGTGAAAGATCTTCAAACAATAATTTCTGTTTCTCTTTCAAAATCTCTACATCAAAGGAAGGATCAGTCGATTTGTAAGGTATGCCGGCGAAGGTTTTCAGAACAGCTTCAAATACAATTTGGGCACCCTGCGGCGGGACCGCCATTCCGATTTGTTTCCGTACAGCTTCCCGACTGCCAATAAAAACATAATCGTCAGGGAATGTCTGGAGTCTGGCACGTTCGCGGTTGGTCAGAGCCCGTAGCTCATTCCAATGATACATGTGCGTGCCGCCTCCACCGCTCCCTGTAACAGTATAAGAAGGACGCTTTGGATCAAGACGCTTATAGATAGAGCTCAACTTGGCGCCTTTAACTTTCAGCCTTAATTCTTCCGGGATATCAGCATGCCATGCATTTCCGCCGGGCGGGATATAGCTGAGCATTTTCTTGACTCTCTCCGTGTGTTTCGGCAATTCATTGTTGCTGGCATCCTCCGGGATCGGAGGATTGGTAATTGCATCGTAGGCCGTTTTGTAATCGGAAGGGTCCGTGACTAGCGGGGCAGGAACCTTAAATTCGATTCCCTCCTCGGCAAGGTCGTTCCGGATTCCTACCATGATAATGCGGTGCCTTGCTTGAGGGATCCCATATTCCTCGAACTTGTATAAATGGGGAGTTAGCGTATAGCCACAGTCTTGAAGTTCAAGTAAAATTTGAATAAAGGCTTGCCCCTCGTTTGCGCTTTGCAGGCCGCCGACATTTTCAGCAATGAAAAACTTGGGCTGGTATTCCCTTAAAACTTTGACACCATATGAATAGAGAGGGCCGAACTTTCCGTTCAGGCCATGCTTTTCCCCGACCTGACTGTAATCGTTGCATGGAAAGCCAAATGAAAAACAATCTATTTCTCCTAAAATGGACTTGTCCCCGATCGGCAGGTTTTCCACAGGTCCGCAATGAACCGAGGAGTCATCGGGATCACCGCAAATATTTTTCCCGAAGGTTGAGCAGGCATCAGGATCATAGTCGTTTGCCCATTTGTGCTCTATCCCCCAGTCTTTGAGAATCTCTCCGGAAGTAGGATCTTTGATTTTTGCCATCTTGGCACCGAGGCTTAGGCCCCCTGGCCCGCTGAAGAGTTCACCTTTTTTGAATATCATTTGAGATCTCCTTTAACCAGGTAATGAGAACTTATGTTCTTGCATACCCTTATAAAGCGATTTTACACTTATTCTTGGTCAAAATCCATAGATGGGAGCTAATTGTCGTGACAGTATATGAAACAGCTCTAAAACATGCTGTCCTAGAGCAGCCTTACAAGAAGGGAAGACGCCGCCTTTCTGTTTTAACCGGCTATGCATCTCCTCCGTTCATTGAGGATCTGCTGGTAAACATGCCGGAGTTACAGCTTGAAGTGGTCATAGGCATGGCTAGGCTTGATCCGATTACTCTTTGGAACCATAGACAATTCAAGCGATTGGCAAGGGAGAATGAGCGCTTGTCTATTAAGTACTTTGTCGGCGACAAGCCTATACATTCAAAGATCTATTTTTGGCATCCGGAGAATGGGGATCCGGAACTTGTTTTTGTTGGCTCCGCAAATTTAACCAGAAACGGCTTCATCAATTTTCGGGAAGTCCTCGCGTCTGTAAAAATGGCCAATCCCTTGGACTTGATAAATGAAGATGATTTGGCAGACTGTTCAAGTGAAGTTGTCATAAATGAAGTAGATTTTGCTTACTCAAGCGGCGGAGAGAAAATTAATGTGCAGCGGTTGAAGAGGGAAATTGACGGGAAGCCTTACGTCGATCTCCCTTTGGTCCGAAATAGCAGGGGAGTCAGAACAGTTCCCGAAAAGAGTGGCTTGAATTGGGGACAAAGAGAAGGAAGAGACCCTGACCAGGCGTATATCCGGGTTCCCGCCGAAGTGTATAGCAAAGCTGACTTTTTCCCGCCGCGAGGGGAAAGGTTTACAGTCATCACTGATGATGGCGAGAGCTTTATTTGCATAAGGGCGCAAGAAAACGGTAAAGCCATCCAGACGTCAGAGTCCAACAAATTGATGGGACTTTACTTTAGAAAGCGGCTTGGGCTTAATAGCGGAGAACGTGTGAGAATTGATGACATTGACAGATACGGGAGGGATAGTGTCAGGATTTATAAGATTGATGATGAAACGTTTTACATGGACTATTATTCAGACTGAGCAGCCGTTCGGCTGCCCGGTCTTTTTTCTGCGTCTTTTGCATGCTGAATGAATTTAAATGTTTCTTCCACGGAATTATCAAAGTTTTTCCTAACTTCATGTTCCCAAATCCTTTTGATATGCCACCCGTTGTTCTTATAGAACGTGGTAACCTCGTGGTCTCTCTTGACGTTCCGTGTGATCTTGGCATCCCAGAATTCCTGGTTGCTTTTAGGGCGAGTAAAATGAATAGGACATTTATGCCAGAAACAGGAGTCAATAAAAATAACGACTTTATATTTTTGGATCGAAATATCGGGATTTCCGAAAAGCTTTCTTACATTCCTTCTAAATCGGACGCCTTTGTTCCATAGTGCCCTAGAGAATTCCGACTCGATTTTGGAGACAGAACGTATGGCAGACATATTTTTGCTCCGTTGTTCTTTTGTAATTTTATCGGGCATGGATAACTCCTCCTATGGCCGTAAAAATAGTTATGCTTATCATTACCCAAATTTATGTTAAAATAATTCCAACATATATAAGGGGAGGATTTTGGCTCCATGGCGGATTATTCTTCTACAAAATACGATGAAAAAAGAAATGCAATCAGAAACATGAAGGACATGGGAAGAGATTGGGCTTATATATATAGTTACGGTAAAAACAATGACGAAGAGCTACAGCAAATGCTCGATTTCATTTATGAAACCGGAAACTTTGATTACACAATTCGTGCAGATGAATGGAAAGAAATCGTAACAGAACAAAAAGAAATTGAAGAAAAGGCCAGGCAGGTTGTCATGGTGTCAGGCGGTGTGGAACAGGGGTCTCTGGAAGTGCCCAAGCATGAGAAGAGTTCCTGGCAGCTGTACAAGCAAAAGTTGAGGAGTCAGAATTTTAGCGCAGATGCAATCCGTGAATTGGAAGAGTCGACTCTGGCGATTCTGAGAAAGCTCAGCCAGGATACAACGGATACCGGTCCGAGAAAAGGCCTGATGATCGGACATGTTCAGTCCGGAAAGACTGCGAGCATGGCAGGTTTAATGGCGATGGCTGCTGACCATGGGTGGAATATGTTTATTATTCTATCGGGTATTATTGAAAACCTTAGGGTGCAGACGGCTGACCGTCTCGTGAATGACCTAACATACAGAACTGGAAATTTGAGTTGGAGAGCATTGAATCATCTTTCCATCAAATCACCCCTCTCTGACAAGACACAATCGCTGTCCTTCGACCAATTCTCGAGAGATAGATATTTCACTGTCTGTCTTAAAAACAAAACTCGTCTAAACAATCTGGCCAAATGGTTGTACGAAGATAAAAATAAGCTTACTCAAATGAAAATCCTTGTAATAGACGATGAAGCGGATCAGGCAGGAATCAATACTGCAAATATTGACTCGGATGATAGAACGGCTATTAATTCCGAGATTCTTAATTTGGTTGAAGGACCTGACGAAGTTAATGCAGGGGCCATGAATTATATCAGCTATACAGCTACACCTTATGCAAACGTGCTTAACGAAGCCGGAGATAGGACCTTGTATCCAAAGGACTTTATTGGATTGCTCCCTACTTCCACAGAATACTTTGGGCCCAAACAAATCTTTGGGGCAGAAGGAACACAGTACGAGGGCTTGGATATAATTCGAATGGTTGACGAAGAAGAAATTCGTCAGATTAATGAGATGCAAAAAGAAAACATGGTATTTCGTATGACTCCGGGACTCAAGGATGCAGTTGCCTGGTTTCTGTGTTCAGTCGCAATGATGCGACACAACGGACATAAAAAGCCGATCAGCATGCTAATTCATACGAGCCACTTAACCGAGGTCCATGGGAAAATGGCTGAATTGATATCAACGTGGCTTAGCGGTATGACAGACAAGGAACTTCTGAATGTCTGCCGTGATATCTATCATCGGGAATGCGGAAGATTTACGGTGGAGGATCTTTACGACTCGTTTGAGGATTACTCCGTGAGCAGAAATAAGATCAATAATTATCCGCCTTTTGAAAAACTTGAGTCTGAAATCCTTGAACTTAAAAAGCTAAGCCATATAAAGCTCGGAGATGATGATACCTTGGAGTATCACGAAGGTGTTCACCTGTGTATTGATAACTGCAGATTCAACAAAACAGAAGATGAGAGTTTTGTGAGACTGGCGTATCCGGATAAGCGCAAGCTTGAAAAAATGGATAAAGCCCCCGCATTTCTGATAGTCGGTGGCAACACATTGAGCAGAGGATTGACACTCGAGGGTCTTGTCAGCACATATTTTCTGAGAGTGGGAAGACAGGCTGATACACTAATGCAAATGGGCAGGTGGTTCGGCTACCGGCATGGCTATGAACTTTACCAACGTATTTGGATGACAGAAGATACTCGGGAAAAGTTCGCCTTTTTGGCAACGCTTGAAGAGGAACTGCGTAGCGATCTTAAGACGTATAAGGACACCGGGGCATCACCTGAGGAATACGGACTCAGAATTAAAAACTCTCCAAAGGTATCCTGGATGAGAATTACCGGAGCGAACCGGAGCCAAGGAGCAGTAATGACAAATTGGGACTTCAGCGGTACTTCCAATCAAACAGTAACGTTTAACATTGATGAAGAAGTATTGAAACATAACATTCAAGTGGCTGAGGATTTGTTGGACTCGCTCCCTTCTCCCACGACGAGTCCATTAAATAAATCATCTTTGGTATGGAAAAATGTAGATTTTAATCTCATAAAGGAAAAGTTCTTTAGCAAATACTCGGTCAGTAAGAATGCCACTGCCCTTAATGACATGTCAGTTTTCTGTGAATGGTATGAAGGGGTTCAAGATGAGATCGGTTTCCGAGGCTGGACTGTGGTATTGGGCGGCACCAAGAATAAAGAGTCATCATGGGATATTGGAGGCAACAAGGTCGGTAAAGTTGTGCGGAAGGTTAGAAATAATAAAGAAGAAGGATCAGTAAGTTTAGGGGTATTAAGAGCCCCTGCAGATCTCTATGCAGACTTTACCGAGGACGACTTGGTTAAAGCGGGGATAAATTCCTCGAATCTACCTATTTCCAACAGTGAGGTTAATGCCAACAGAGAGCTTGTGGGGCTAGGAAAGACGCCTATGCTGATCATTTACCGAATCAATAAGGATAAATTATATAAAGATGATCAAACGCCTAAAAGAAAAATTGCCGAAGATCTGGTCGGCATCAGTGTTGTAGTGCCTGGAGCCAAGACCGGAAAAAGCTTTGCAAAACGCTTGATAATCGACATTGATCGCTTCGTGAATAGTACGGGTACGGATGTGGAGGAATAAGCATGAAGATCGAAATCGCAAAACATGAACGAATGTCAGAGAGCGGCAGTTCGCTTCTTCGATTGATTCAGAATGAGGATATGCCGCTGCTGGATCTTTTGATAAGAGAGGCGGTGCAAAACAGCCTGGATGCCGGAAAATCCGATGCCGGTCATGTAAACGTCGATATCGGAGTAAAACGATTCGAAGCGGGAAAACTTGCAGAAGAAATGGAAGGAATCAAAGAAACCCTGACTCGGCGATACCCCGGAGAATTTTACAGCTGCATTTACGTGGAAGATTCAAATACTTCCGGGCTTACAGGGCCCCTTTCCGTTAAAGACGTAGTAGATAATGACTTCGGAAACTTTCAAAAGCTTGTCTATGAGATCAGCAAGCCCCAAAGGCAGGAAGGTGCCGGCGGGTCCTGGGGACTTGGCAAAACTATTTATTTCAGGCTGGGTATTGGCTTGGTGTTTTATTATACAAGGATTCAAAAAGAGGATGGAACATATGAGCATCGGCTTGCTGCAACGATGGTAGAAAACGAGGAGGAAGAGCATTCCATCATTCCTCCGGCAGGCGATCTGCCAAAGCGTGGAATCGCTTGGTGGGGTTCAGATGCAGGAGACGGCAGTACACTGCCTATAACAAACGGGGATGAGATTAAGAAGGTGCTGGATATCTTCGGCATTGAATTATTTTCCGGCAAGCAGACTGGTACAAAGATCATAATTCCATTCACCGATGAAGAAGAGCTTCTGCGCAAGACCATAGTGGAGGGAGAACCTGCATACTGGTGGAATGAATCTATTGAGGATTATCTGAAAGTCTCATTCCAGCGGTGGTACGCCCCCAGAATGGACAACCAAAAATATAAGTACGGAAATTACTTGAAGGCAAGTGTAAACAAAGAAGAGATAACAAGAGACCGGATGGAGATTGTTTTCAAAGCCTTGCAGGATCTTTACAATTCCGGCGCCGGAGTACAGCCTGCGAGGAGCTCTTACAGTGAAAAGATAAAGACAGAAAAAATCCCAATCCGTAAAGACTTCGTTGACACCGATGCCGGAGGAGTGGCGTTTGTTAAGCTGTCCATGACAGATCTTGAAATGCTTCCGCCCAATAACAATCCAAGTCCTTATGCATTTTTAAATATCCACGATAAAGCAGAGGCGGGAAATTATCCGGTGATCTGCTATACAAGAAAGCCCGGAATGATTGTAAACTATGAAACCAGCGGGCAATGGCTGATCAATGTAGAAAACACCGGAGGAAACGAATATCTGCTTGCGATCTATGTCCCAAACTCGGAACTTAAAATGAAAAGTTCATCGGAAATGGCGGACTTAGAGTCCTATCTGAGAAAAGGAGAAAAGGCAGACCATACTGCGTGGTTTGATATCCAGCTGGGGGGACAGCGGACAAATATTGTTGACCGTATCAGAAAAGGTGTTTCAAAGAGAGTTGCAGAAGGCTCAAATCTAATCGAGAAGAAAACAGTCAGCAAAAAGTCGCGGCTTGGTTCGATTTTGGGCCGTCAGCTCATGCCGCCATCAAACTTTGGTAAAAAGGCGTCAGGAGGAGGCGGCGGCACCGGTGGCGGCGGCACCGGAGGAAACAGCAGAAAAACCGGTTTTGTTCTTTCACCTGATGTTATATATGAAAATGATCATATTGTCCTGTCATTCGAACTCTTTATGAAAAAACCTGTTGTGGAATGCACGATTGAACTGAATGTCAGTTCTGAAACAGGTCTGATCAAAGGCAGGGCATGGGAGCAAGAGATCATACAGAAGAAGTTCCCGTTCGAGATTGCCAAGATCGCTAATGTTACCGTAAACGGTAAGGAAGAGGCGGTTCTGTCCGGAAAGGGCGGCGGAGAGTCCAGCGTCATTTCCGAGATTATCCGGACGGATGGTTTTAACACGCCAATTGGTTTTATTGTTGCCAGAGGATCCGGGGATTCGATTACCGTAACGGGAGAAATTAAAATCTTGAAGCTGGAGGAAGGTCTTGAATTGGCCATTACTCCGCATTTCACGGAGGCATGAGCATGCAAAATACAATTCAGCTATACCGCTCCCTCAATGAAAAAGTTCTTAAACGAATCGGCTTTCAGGAGGACCATGTTTCATTTTTCTATACGGCAGAGGAGGGAGAGGAAAAAGAGTTCTTCCTTGCGGAAGAGGAGGACAGCAAGCCGGATGTTTTCTTGGTTAATGACAAAGAAGGAATATGGGATCCGAATACTCATAACTTGAAGGTCCGGCAAACGGTAAGTATCGAAAATCCAATCTTTCTGTTTGGGAACGGCGGGGTTGCTGCAATGGACTCGCGTCTGGGTATTGCATTGAGCTGGCAGTCCCGTTCCAGTGCACGTCGAGGCATTAGACCAGTTCTCAGTTTTGATGCGGATTCAATATCACCAATCAACGTTGACTTGGGGATTAATTTCGAATCCAATCTTTTGCGAGGAACAGTTGAGATCGATACAGTCATTTATCTTCAACGAGCAGGCTCCGGGAATGCCCCCGGCTATGCGACAAAGCCTGGAACAATATTGGGTGTGCTGGACAGCAAAACGTTGCACATAGACGGGGAAGGATCTGAATTTCCGATTGTGGAGGTTGAAGACCCTGCAATGCCGCTTTGGTGGGTAGAATGTAATTGGACAGATCCGATGACGGAGCCGTTTAACCAGGAGAATATCCGAATTTATCTAAACCTTAAACACCGGTTTACAAAAGAGCTAAATCTTAAAGGCGGAATCGGTCAGTCCCCTTTGCTTTTGGAGATCCTGGCATCGTCTTTCCAGATCATCATCGAGCGGCTGAAGCAAGGAGAGGACTGGACAGATATTATGACCGGCCAGGGTTTTGAGAAGGGATCAATCGGGGAAGCTATTTTCTACTTTACAAATACATTTGAATGGGATACTTCCAGCCCTGAAAAACTTGCCAAGTCAATCAGGGCAGACTTATATGGCAGATTCGGGGGGTAGGAGACCATGCTGGGACGAATTACAAGAAATGAAGCGGAAGAAGTCTTTAAAAGATGGCAGAGTGATGGAAAAATTAAACTTTCCAAGCTGAATGACACAGAGAAGCTGCACAGAGAACGCTTGGTGATGGTGGAGGCTGAAACCTTAAAAGAGCTTGAAAACCGTGAGCTATCCAGAAAGAACTATTATCAATTTGATCTTTTATTTTCCCTAAAGCTATATGAATACTTGAGCGTTCAAAATGGAGTCGGTGAACGTGAGGCCTCAGACGACGACTTTTGGCGGTTTGTCTCGATGAAACTGATTCCAGATGTGATAGAACGCAGATGGGAAGGACTGAAAGCCACCCGTTTTTATCAGGAATCAAGGAGGATCTGGCTGAAGGCCCTTTGGTGGTACATCCATCTCTCCTGGCAGGGAAGCATATCCAGTACATATGATATACTCAAAGACAATACGACAGACACCATTGTGCAGCTTGTCGAGCGGCCTGGATCGGGCGGGTACCGTATTTCTCTGACCAGAAATCTCATGAGATATTACGGCACTCTTGCTGAACAGCAGCCGAAAAAGCATTCGACTGAAATATTCAGGAAGATCATGCGTCTCAATACGGCCCGGACGAAGGTTGTCGAGCCAGCCTTGGTGGATGGCGGTGAACAGGAATATGTAAAGGAGCTTTTTGAATACTTCGATGCAAAAGACAGAGCAATTTAGCATTGTTGATTTATTTTCAGGTTGCGGCGGGCTGGCGCTCGGCTTTCAGACAGCGGGCTTTCAAATCATGGGCGGCATAGAGATGGACCAGTCGGCTTCCACGACAGCATCTTACAATCTGTATTGGAAAAAGGGCATAGACCACGAGCATTTTTGCGGAGATATCACAGAAAGTTCTTCTGACATCCTTGAGGTTGCCCCTGGTTCGTCACCTGTAGTCATAGGCGGACCTCCCTGCCAGGCTTATTCACGGGCAGGACGGGCAAAACTTAACTCTTTGGGAGAAGATCGTTCTTTTCATTTGGATTCACGAGGGAAGCTTTACGAGGACTTTCTTCGTTTTGCTCTTGAGTTGGACGCTCCCGCAGTCATCATGGAGAACGTTCCCGAGTCCGTTAATTACAACGGTGAGAACATTCCGCACACTGTATGCGAATTTTTGGAGGAAAATCAGTACGAAGCAGTTTGGACAGTATTGAATTCGGCAGATTATGGAGTGCCTCAAATAAGGGAACGGGTAATCGTGATGGCTGTCAAGAGAGGTTTCGGAGAGATCGCCAACTTGCCCGCTCCCACACACAACAGGCATAGTGATTACCGCACTCAGTATGAAGCCCGCTTCCCGGGTTTTAAAGAGTCCAGATTTTTCAGGGAACCAAATAAGCCCGAAAAAGATGCCCCTGGCTGGGTAACCGTGGGGGATGCGCTCTCTGATCTCCCACCGCTGTTCACAGATCCTGACCAGCCCTATTCCCTGACTAAACTGAATGTACGTCTGCCGTATAATCATGAACCCCAAAACGACTTCCAAAGAAGAATGAGATCGGTTGCCGACAAGGTCAGCGGTCATGCCTTTAGGAGGACATTGAGGGATTTTCGGATCTTTAACGACATGGCGCCCGGCGATAACTATCTTAATGCTATTGAGATCGCCAATGTTCACTTCAAAAGAGCCCTCAGAGAACGCAGAGTAACAGAAAAGGGACAGCCGGAGGAATATCGCAGGATCAAGAAAGAGTTTGTTCCGCCGTATTCTGCTGATAAGTTTATCGGCAAATGGCGAAGACTTGATCCCGCAAAACCCTCCCACACAGTCGTTGCCCACCTCGGGACTGACACGTATAGCCACATCCATCCCTGGGAACCGAGAGGGATATCTGTAAGGGAAGCAGCCCGGCTTCAATCTTTTCCCGATGACTTTATATTCAATTGCTCAATGAGTGATGCATTTAAGCAGATAGGCAATGCCGTGCCCCCTTTGATGTCGGAAGCTATTGCAAAAGCAATGCTTACGAATCTGAACGCAGTGAAGGAGGTGGCCAGGTGAAATTGGTACAGGAAATTAGAAATGGTTTTGCTTCCTTGGGCGGGGGAATGTCATTGCCGATTGAAGCTGTGAAGGATTACCCGGCCTTCGTTCTTCGCATTGGAAAAAGGTACGGAGTTGCAATTGAGGTCCCGGCAGGCATCAGAATCAACGAACGATTTTCCAACGCCAGGTATGCCACAACAGATTACGAGATATTTGGCAAGCGAGGCAATTATTTATTCCTCTCAAGCGAAATTGAAAATCTCAGGAATGAGTTTGCCAACATTTGCGCAGCGTTTGTCGATCCCGGCGAAAATGGAACAGCGAGAAAAAAAATCGAAGAAAGCCCGCTTGATTGGTGGGAACAGATGCGAGAACTTCTTGGCAATCGCAATGTCGACTCCTCGCCGTACAACGTTCTTGGAGAACTAATCACATATTACTATCTGATAAAGCAGGGAAAGCACGTAAAGTGGACCGGACAACAAAAGGGCACAGTTGATTTCGAGAGCAAGGAATCCGACTTTGAGGTTAAGTCCACGACCATGCGGTATGACTCATTAATTCAGATTAATAGCCAATTTCAGCTTCAGGGCGGAAAAGAAATGAAAATCTTCTTTTTGCGATTTGAGGAATCGGAATCGGGAAGATCTATAGACGACATAGTCTCACTCCTTGCTAAAAAGGGAGTCCCGGAAAAGATCTTGGAAGACTCCTTGGCCAGCGGGGGATATGAACCATACTCCTCTGGGCGCAACAGAAAATACCGCCTGCATGAAATGCGCCGCTATAATGTTGATGAAAATTTCCCGCTGATCAACAAGGACACATTTAAGGAACAGGGCATATCTGATAGAATCATCAAGATCAATTACACAGTAGATCTTGGCGGAATGGAGTATGACGATGTGTTAAAAGGTCTGTTTGACTCATAAGAGAAACAACAAGGCTGCGGATGCCGCAGCTTTTTTGGCACTCCAGATAACTTTTGAGATACATGCTTTGAGCAGTCTCGATCGCCTAGGAATTGTCAATCATAGGAAAAGAGGAGTCTTCAATGATCAAAAGAGCATTGCCTTCAGATGCAGATGCAATTGCCACGCTCGCAGATCGGCTCTGGCCCGGGCATGGCGTCCATGAATTCCAAAAGGAGATGCAGGAGCTTCTCGCGGATGATCACGCAGCCGTCTTCCTGGCATTCTCCGGCAATGAGCCGGTCGGATTTGCGCAGGTTCAGCTCCGGCATGATTATGTGGAGGGGACGTCCACGGGTCCCGTCGGTTATCTGGAGGGACTCTACGTCGAGGCGCGCTTCCGGCAGGAGGGGATGGCACGGGAGCTCGTCCGTGGCTGCGAGGAATGGGCACGGCAACAGGGCTGCACGGAGTTTGCGAGTGATTGCGAGCTCGGAAATGACGTGAGCCGTGATGTGCATCTGCATCTCGGGTTCAACGAAGTGAACCGGATCATCGCCTTTGCGAAAAAACTGTAAACGCACCGTTCCGCCCGGCGGAACGGTTTTTTGCTCCCTGAAGGGCGAAGATGACCGGAAACGGGTATACTGGATAAAGTGTTCAATGCGATAAACTTGAGGTGATTTGGTGTATAAATTATTGTCCCATAACGACCTGGACGGCATCGGCTGCGGAATCGTGGCGAAGATGGCGTTCGGTGATGATGTGAATGTCCGGTATAACTCTGTTCAGATACTCGACCGGGAAGTGGAGAAATTCCTCGACAGCGGAGACAAGGCGACCGAGCTGATCATCACCGATCTGTCGGTGAACGAGGAAAACGAGCTGCGGCTTGAGGAGTTCCGGAAGGCCGGCGGCAAAGTCGTGCTCATCGACCATCACAAGACCGCGCTCCACCTGAACGAGTACGAGTGGGGACGTGTACAGGTCGAAGAGGAAGAGGGACGGCTCGCATGCGCCACGTCGCTTCTGTACCGATATTTGATCGACGAGGGGTTCCTCGAGCCGACACGCGCGTCAGAGGAGTTTGTGGAGCTCGTGCGGCAGTATGACACATGGGAGTGGGAGCGCAACGGCAATGACAAGGCGCGCCAGCTCAACGCGTTGTTCTTCCTCGTCTCGTTCGACGAATTCGAGACGATGATGCTCGAGCGTCTGCAGGAAACCGGCCCGTTCAAGTTCAGCACATTCGAGAAAAAGCTGCTGGGGATGGAAGACGACAAGATGGTCCGCTACATCCGCAAAAAACGCCGCGAGATGGTCCAGCTGGAGGCGGACGGGCTGTATGCCGGCGTCGTCCATGCTGAATCGTACCATTCCGAGCTGGGCAATGAACTCGGGAAGGATAACCCGCATCTGGACTATATCGTCATCCTGAACATGGGCGGCCGGAAAGTGTCGTTCCGGACAGTCCATGACGATGTGGACGTGTCGGAAGTCGCCGGGACATTCGGCGGCGGCGGACATGCCAAGGCAAGCGGCGCCTCGATGTCGAAGGAAGCATTCGATCTGTATGTTGTCGAGTCCTATCACAAGGAACCGCTGCGTGAAGATGCACGCCACACCCGCTACAACGTGAAGGGATCTGAGTTCGGTACGATCTACCGGGCGCCTGAAGGGGACCTGTACTATCTTTATCCCGCCGGAGAAGGCCGCTGGGGCGTCGAGCGCAACGGCAACAGGCTCGAGGAGACCTACGGGTCGTTTGCGGACGCAGAGAAGGCCCTGAAGCGCGAGAGGGGCGTCTGGCTGCTCAATGATGACCAGTTTGTGAAGTTCCTGATGAAGCGGCTGGAAAAGGCCGAGAAGGAAGGGTAACGGATCCCTGGGTGAGGAGGAACGGGAATGCAGGAACGGGTCGGACAGTGCGAGGTGTGCGGCAGGGAAGTGTTTTGCCTGAACGGATTTTTGGACGGTGTGGCAGAAAACGGACGGCTGCACTGCTTTGACTGTGCGGACCGGGAAGCGCCCGACGGTCCTCGTCCACAGGTCGATGAGGATAGCAAGAGTGAATGAAGGATTCAGGCTGTGGACAGCCCGATGGCCGATGGCTTATCCCCATGTGGATAAGCGGAAGCGGCGGTCCGGTCACATGTGGACAACCCTCCGACGGAACTTATCCACTGAATTGATATGAATCCATAGAAAAAACCCGCCGACCGGCGGGTTTTTCGTGTTTTTATGCGAATGGATCGTCGAAGTCGTCCAGTGCGCCCCAGGCGGGTGCGGGTTCTTTCGGCTTCTCGGGTTCCGGCTCTTCTTCCACAAAAAATGCAGGGGGCATGGATTGCGGGAAAGGAGGCCGGTAGTCGGCGCCGTCAAGCTCGAAGTTGATCTTCCTCGGCATGACTTCGGCAACGTCGACAAAACCGGTCTGCCTGTACAGCTGCTGGGCGGCGTACAGGAAGAAGTTCGACAGGTCCGACTGGGTGTTGATCCAGTCAATGAATTCAGGAGTGAGGTCGCGGCTCAGATAGATGTTGATTCGCTCGCCATGTTTATATTCTTTACTTCGATTCCGCGCCACTTGCGACGACACCTAATTCTTTTTCTTTCTGCTGTTCATACCTCGGGGAGCAGGTGTAGACGAGCAGGCCGCGGGCGTTCACGAACATCGGGTCGGTGAGGAACGTGACGTTGATCATCCGGCCCTTCGAGTTCAGGATCTGCTGGAGGTACTTTTTCAGGATGGCCGCGCCGCCGCCGTAGATGAAGACGTACGGATCATCCTTCATGTCGTCGATTTTGTTAATGATCGGACGGCTGAGCTGCTGGGCGAGCTGCATGAGGCCGGTCTGGGATTCCGCGAGAAGTTCATTGTGGCGCGGGTGTTCCGGATCAAAGTAGATCTCGTTGAACTCGGCCATGGAGTCGATCGATTTGCGCGGATGGTTGCGGTTCCAGCGCTTGATGATCTCGCTGACTGCCGTTTTTACGCCGAAGTTGAGGCCTTCCGACAGTTTCGGATTGAATTTGACGCCTTCCGTCACGACAATTTCAGTCGTTCCGGAGCCGATGTCAAAGTGGAGGAGCGTCTTGTCGCTGAAATCGACCTTCATGATTTTGTCGCCGATCTCGACTTTGCGCTCGGACAGCTTGCCGGTTTCGTCAAACACGACGCCCCAGGCGGCTGCTGCGCCTTCAGGCAGGCATTTGCAGTACTCGATTTTGATCGTGGCCGTCACATTGCGGCCGGACGGATGGTGGAAGATGACTTCGTGCGTGCCCATGTAGCGGGCGGCGTTGTTTTTCGCTGCTTCCTGGGTGATCATGCCGACCGGGAGCGCCACGGACAGGTCATATGTCGCCGTCACCTTGTTTTTCTTGTATTCACGGCGCATGGCATCGATCGCAAGTCCTGCGAGCGTGACGATGACCGGAATTTCATCCGTGGATTTGTCCGTCTTTTTCTCGAGTTCAATGCCGGGGAGGTTGTCGTTGAGGACCTTTTCCCCGATCACATAGCGCTGGCCGTTGATGGAGAGCGCTTTGGAGTTGATCGTCACATCAATGTTGTTGATCAGTTCATCCGCAGAGATGTCTTCCATGTCCATCAGTTCCGTTGTTTCTCCCATGTACAGGGAATAGACCGTCGGGATATGAATCGGTTCATTATCTTTCACCCATAATTTTAGTGCGTTGTTTCCGGCATCTGCGCCGGCTTTGAGTACTGCCATGCTGTTCACTCCTTCTCGGTTTCTATTACGAATTATACACGTACCGGCGCATGATAGAAATAGAGATTATGTAGGATGTGCGCACAAAATTAAGACAAAAACTGCGATTTTTCATCGTTTTGCCCTGTTTTAGAAACACAATAGGCGGTGAATGTGCGCACAAAGTATGTAGGAAATTGTACGCACTTTGTATTTCTTTTGTGCGCACACAATACATACTCTTTCAATTTGGATATCACCCTTATTTTAGGGTCTTCCAAAGAAATCAGATAAGGGGAACAAAAGAGAAAGGGAGACCATTCGACAAAAAATAAGACCTAAAAGTCTCCTTGGAAATTCAGGTCTTCTGTCTGCATATCCTGTTTCGGATATATTTCAATTGTGCGCACAATTGAAATATACGCACGATATACGCACATAGAACACAAAAAGAGCGCACAAAGTGCGCATTAGTTCATTTAGCCGGATCTTGTCGGGGAATGAGTCATTATGTGATTTCCCGGAGTTTCTCCAGCACTTCTCCGAATGGTTGCCGGTCCCTTGCTTGATCCATCGTTCGGAAGGGGTCGCCCATCTCTTTCATTCGGTTTAGCAAGACGGGGACAGTCAATTCACGCGGTCGGATCCCTTCCTTCAATTCGTGCCACTCAATGGGTGTGGCAACCGGTGCGTGCGCCGTTCCCCTTGTCGAATACGGACAGATGATCGTTTTCCCTTCCGCATGCTGGACGTAGTCGACGTACAGACGGCCATGTCGGTTTTTGATCAGGCGTTCCGTTGTGAAGCGCTCCGGCGACTGTTCACACAGGAAACGTGCCGCGATTTCGGTGAACCGCCGCGTGTCCGCGTAGGTGAATAGCCCCTCCGGAAGCGGAATGTACAGCTGAAGTCCCTTGCCGCCGGATGTCTTCGCGAATGAGAGCAGGCCGAAACTGTCGAATACTTGTTTAAGCCGGAGGGCGGCGTCGGCCGCGAGGTCAAACCGTGAAGCATCCGGCGGATCCAGGTCGAAGACGATCTCATCCGGAAACGGGGAGTCGAGGCGGCCGAACGGTACATGGAACTCCAGTGCCGCCTGATTTCCTAGCCAGAGGAGCGTCTCCAGATTGTTGCACAGGATTCTCGGTCCGTCTTCATCCGGAGAAGTCTCCACGAATGGCGGAACCGGATCGGGGGCATGTTTCTGGTAAAAGCGTTCATCCTCCGTCCCGTGCGGCCAGCGGATGACAGTCAGCGGCCGGTCGCGCAGCCATGGCAGCAGGTAGGGTGCGGCTTCCTGCAAATACAGCAGATATCCGTCCTTGTCGAGGGCGGCTTCCGGGAACAGCGGCTTGTCGGGATTCGTCACGGCGACGCCGGGCGGGATCGGTTCCAGCGCGCGCGCCAACCGCCTGGCGGTGACCGTTTCCGGATCTTCTCCATGAAGGAACCGGCTGAAGCGCGGTTCGCGGAGTTTGCCGCCTGCCTCGCCGATCGTCAGCAGCTCTGCGCAGATTGCGGGTGCAAGCGTCCAGATGCCTGCCGATTTTTGTTCGCCTTTTTGTTGGAATAAAAGAGAGAGTGTCCGGGCTTCTTCATCGGACAGGCCGTTTTTGAACGAAACGGCGGGAATCAGTTCTTCATGGTCCAGATAACAGCCTGTGAAGTATCCGTTTTCCTGTTCATACTCAGTGAGGATGACCGGGACGCGGCGCCAGTTTTTCACTTTCATCCAGTCGGTCGTGCGGATGCCGTCCGTCCAGCGGCTGCCGGAACGCTTGGCGACGATTCCCTCGCCATTGCCGGACAGGAGTTGTGTTTGGACCGTGTCGGGGTCTTCCGATGAAGCGATGCCTTGGATCACTGAAGGGTTACCGGCAGAGACGGCCGACGGAAATCCGCCCGCTTCCAAAACTGTCCGCAGCGCCTGTTTGCGCTGTTCGAGCGGTTCTGCGCGAAGGTCACGGCCGCTTAGTTCCAGTACATCAAATGCGGCGAATCGGCACGGGAACCTGTCGGCTGCCCCGGCAATGGTGTTTTCCGCCCGCATACGGGAACGGCGGGAGACTGTGGCGAAATCGCTCCGGGCGTCATTGAGCAGGTGGACGAGCTCCCCGTCGAGGAGCAGCGGGAGACATTGGGCGACGGATCCGGTGGTTTCCAGACATGCTTCGGTGATTTCCGGGAATGCACCTGCCAGGTCATGCCCGTTCCGGCTCATTAGCCGTATGCCGTTTTCCCGCCAGTCCAGCAGACATCGAAAGCCGTCGTACTTGATCTCATACAGCCAGCCCGGCCCGTCCGGAAGTTCTTCGGCCGGCGTCAATTTCATCGGTTTGAGGATGTCGATCAGCTCCGTTTTGAGGACTCTTCTTTTTCCCGAGTGTGTGCGCCTGCCGAGTTTTCATACATAGACCGGGCGATGCGGCGCAAGCTAAGGAAAAAAGCGGGTGATTCCATGCATACGGTCTGGAAGGGCAGCATCAGCTTCGGACTCGTCAATATCCCGGTGAAGCTCCATGCGGCGACAGAAGACCATGACATCAAGCTCCGTCAGCTGCACAAAGCATGCAATGCGCCGATCTCATACAAAAAGGTATGCACGGCATGCAATGAGGAAGTGAAGCCGGACGACATCGTAAAGGCGTATGAATACACAAAAGGGAAGTTCGTCGTGCTGGATGCGGAAGATCTGGAGAAGCTGAAAAAGGAAAACGAGGACAAGGCAGTGGAAATCGTCGATTTCGTGAAGCTGGAGGAAATCGATCCGATCTATTTTGAACGCTCCTATTTTCTGGCGCCGGACAAGGGCGGAGGCAAAGCATATGCGCTGCTTCGGTCGGCGCTTGACCAGTCGGACAAGATCGGGGTCGCCAAGATCATCCTCCGGCAGAAAGAGCAGCTGGCTGCCGTCCGAGTGTTCAAGGATGCGCTCGTCCTGGAGACGATCCACTGGCCGGATGAAGTGCGGAAAGTGGAAGACGTTCCGAGTGTTCCCGATGCCGAAGGAGTGGTCGGGAAGGAACTGGACGTTGCGCTGATGCTGATCGAACAGCTGACGACGCCGTTCGATCCGACCAAGTATACCGACGACTACCGGGAATCGCTCATGGAGCTGATCGAAGCGAAGAAGGCCGGAGAGGAGACGGTCACCATCACCGAACGCGAAGCGCCGGCCGCCACGACCGCGACCGATCTCATGGCCGCGCTTCAGGCTTCACTCGAGAAGACAGGCACCAAAAAGAAAAAAGCCCCGGCGAAAAAGCGGGCGGCAGCAAAAAAGAAGCAGGCGTGACAGGCAGGTTTTCAGCCTTGGAATAAAAAGCGTAGAGGGGCCATCCGGATTATCGGATGGCCCCTCTGTTTTTATTGACAAATAACGGTCGTAAAACACTCCATCAAAACAAGGAGTCCTTCTACTGGTCCACCGATCCATCAGTCTCCCTCTAAGTATTTCCTGAGAAATGATCCGCCGCTCCTGCCTGTCAGATCCAATCCGAAATGGACGAGCAGGGAAGTGAGGCCCGACCAGAAGACGATGCTTACGGCCACCCAAAGGAAGGTGGCCCGCTTCGTGCCGCCGAATGTGACGGTGAGGAATGCGGCGAGGTGGCTGCCGACGACCAATGGGCCGATCAGGGCGAGGCCGGGCACACCGTATTTGCGGAACAGCCGGCCGGCGCGCTCGTTCCGTTTCGAACCGGCGTCCGGCTTTCTGCGCCGGCGTTCCAGCCACTGCTTGAACCGGTCCATGAACAGAATGACCGCCAATACGGTCAGGATGTTGCCGGCCACGCCGGCCGCCAGGGTGAGGACAGGATTCAGACCGCCCAAGATGCCAACGGGGATGACGATGTACGCTTCGGTCATCGGCACGGCGCCGAGCAGGAAGACCAGGCCGTATGCCGTGATCAGACGATTCATTTCATGCACCTCCGACTCTGGTTATGCAAACGATCTCTCTTTAAAAAGAAGAGTGCGCCAACATTTTCTATTAAAAACATGTTGAATTATCTTTCCATTCTGTTAGTATAGAAACCATTCTTATGGCGCTTCACCGCGTTAAAGGGGGATGCTGAAATGGCTTCTGCAACCGAAGCAAAAGGGAACTCGAAGAAAAATTTCTTCGGCCGCTTCCTGGACTTCGTCGAAAAATACGGGAACAAGCTGCCGGATCCGGTCATGCTGTTCGTTTACATCACGGCCGCCATCCTGGTCGCCTCGGCCGTCTTCGGACTGATGGGGGTAACGGCCAAGCATCCGGGCACGGGCGAGACAATCACCGTCGTCAACCTGCTGAGCGGAGCGGGAATCGTCCAGATGCTCACCGGACTGGTATCGAACTTCACCGGTTTCCCGCCGCTCGGGCTGGTGCTCGTGGTCATGCTCGGTGTGGGGCTGGCCGAGTCGACCGGATTGATCACGGCGTTCATGAAGGCATCGATCCTGAAGGCACCGCAAAAGATCATCCTGCCGACGATCATCCTCGTCGCCATCTGCGGGAATGCCGCAGCTGATGCGGCCATGGTCGTCCTTCCGCCGATTGTCGCGATGATTTTCGTGGCACTCGGAAGGCACCCGATCGCCGGTCTTGCCGCAGCCTATGCAGCCTGCGCCGGCGGCTTCGGCGCAAACCTGATCCTTTCGGTGTCGGACCCGCTCATCTACGGATTCACCGAACCGGCTGCACATATCGTCGATGACTCCTACAAAGGCAATCCGATGATCAACTACTACTTTATCGCAGTTTCGGCAATTGTTCTCGTGCCGGTTGCCACGTTCGTCACGAACCGCATCGTCGAGCCCCGGCTCGGCAAGTATCGCGGGACGGGAGAGGAGATCAGCGAGGAAATCACGTCATCCGAGAAAAAGGGCCTTCTTTGGGCAGGGGCATCCCTCGTCATTGCAGGCGCCGTCATCGCGTTCATGACGCTTCCGGAAAACGCCATCCTCCGCAATCCTGATGATGGGGGCCTCATCGTGTCTCCATTCATGGACTCAATCGTGCCGATCATGATGATTCTCTTCCTCATCCCGGCAATCGTGTACGGGAAGGTCACGGGTTCGCTGAAAGATTCGAAGGATCTCGGGGAACAGCTCGGCAAAGCGATGTCCGGCATGGGGACCTATATTGTCATCGCCTTTGTCGCCGCCCAGATGATCGCCTACTTCAATTGGAGCAATCTCGGACCGATTGTTGCGATCAAAGGCGCCGCCCTGCTTGAGTCGATCGGTTTCACGGGACTGCCGCTGTTCATCGGATTCATCATCATTGCTGCGCTCATCAACTTCCTCGTTGCGAGCCAGTCTGCCAAGTGGGCGATACTGGCACCGGTGTTCATCCCGATGTTCATGCTGCTCGGATATGACCCGGCTGTCACACAGGCGGCTTATCGGGTAGGGGACTCGATCACGAACCCGATCACCCCGATGCTTGCGTACTTTGCCATCGCCCTGACCTTCGCGAAGCGGTTCGACCCGAAAATGGGCATGGGCACGTTCATGACTTCCCTGCTCCCATTCTCGATCGCCTTCGCGATCATGTGGACCGTCGTCTTCGCCGTCTGGTTCCTGCTCGGACTGCCGCTCGGTCCGGGAGGCGGAATCTTCATGGACAAATAATTGCCTAACATCGGCCGTCCGGACCTGCTGGTCATCCAGCGGGACCCGGGCGGTTTTGCCGTTTCCTCTGAAGGGAATGGGAAAGCCAGGAGGAGATGCGAGATGAAATTGCATGAACCGATGCCGGAACTCACAGGAGCGACCGGCTGGCTCAACGGTGAAGTGACGCGGGCTGAACTCGTCGGCGAAAAGCCGACGCTCATCCACTTCTGGTCCGCGAGCTGCGATGTGTGCAAGGAGACGATGCCAGAGGTGAACGCCCTGCGTGACAAGCATCAGGGGGAACTGAACATCCTCGCCGTCCACATGCCGCTCACCCCCGCTGACCAGAAGAAAGAAAAAGTAACGGAAGAAGCGGAGAAAGCGGGCATCACCCAGCCGATTTTCATCGACGGTGACCTCAAGCTCACCGACCGCTTTGAGAGCCAGTACGCTCCGGCTTATTATGTCTTCGATGCGGAAGGCCGGCTTCGACATTACCAGGCCGGCCGGACCGCCGTCTCCATGGTGGCAGACCGGGTGGAGCATGTGCTTGGAAAGTGAATGCGGCTTGCCCCCGGCAGATGTGGTGTCATCCGACGGCCTGATTTGATCGCTCGTACAAAAGCAATACAGAAGCAGCCCGGCATCCGTTTTTGAGCCGGGTTTGCTGCCGATCCGTGCTATGCTAAAGGGAAGGAAAGCTGCAGAACACGGGAGGACAGTCTATGACCAAACCTAAGATCTACACGATGAGCTTTGCCCGGGT
The DNA here is from genome assembly GCF_900156305.1 of Edaphobacillus lindanitolerans. Taxonomy (GTDB): domain Bacteria; phylum Bacillota; class Bacilli; order Bacillales_A; family Planococcaceae; genus Bhargavaea; species Bhargavaea lindanitolerans. Next base: position 180,333 of record NZ_FTPL01000003.1, read on the forward strand.
CTATCCCCTTTATATTGCAAAGGCGGAAAGGAAGGGGCGCACCCGGTCCGAGGTCAACGAGATCATCCGCTGGCTGACGGGTTACACCGATGAAGAGCTGGAAGCGTTGCTTCAGAGAGAGACGGACCTTGAGACGTTCTTCACGCAGGCACCGCATCCGAACCCGTCCCGATCCATGATCAAGGGCGTCGTCTGCGGAGTGCGGGTCGAGGACATCGAAGAACCGGTGATGCAGGAAATCCGCTACCTGGACAAATTGATCGATGAACTGGCCAAAGGAAAAGCCATGGAGAAAATACTGAGAGATTGACCCCGGGAATTGGTCCGCGGGCGCCGGATGGGCGCTTGCGGGTTTTTTGTTATGCATGCCGGCGCTTTCAGAAGCCGTTGCATACCTTTAAGCCCGACAGATTCAGAAAATTCATTTACAATGAGAGGAAACATCAGGGAAAAGGGGGAACGGAAGTGGAATATGATGTCATCATCGTCGGTGCAGGGCTGTCGGGAATCGTGGCGGCTGCGGAACTGGCGGACGCGGGGAAGAAGGTGCTGCTGCTTGACCAGGAGCCCGCATCGAATCTCGGCGGGCAGGCATGGTGGTCGTTCGGCGGACTGTTCCTCGTGGATTCGCCGGAGCAGAGAAGGCTCGGAATCCGGGATTCCCGTGAGCTCGCCTGGCAGGACTGGCTCGGGACGGCGGGATTCGACCGATTGGATGACGAGGACAGCTGGGGGTTTCGTTGGGCGGAACGATACGTCGACTTTGCCGCGAATGAAAAACGGGACTGGCTCCATTCGATCGGCATCCGCTTCTTTCCGGTTGTCGGCTGGGCGGAGCGCGGCGGAAGCCTCGCGGACGGCCACGGCAATTCAGTCCCGCGGTTTCATATCGTATGGGGCACCGGACCGGGCATCGTCATGCCCTTCCGCGACAGGATCCGCCGGGGAATCCAGCAGGGGCTCATCCACTATCTTCCGAGGCACCGGGTGACAGAGATCATCAGCGGAAACGGCGGCGTCACGGGTGTCCGCGGGGAAAGGCTTGCGCCGAGTGACGCAAAGCGGGGGGTGGCGACTTCCCGTGATGTGGAGAGCCTGTTTGAAGTACAGGGCGGCGCAGTGCTCGTCACAAGCGGCGGGATCGGCGGCAACCATGACCTTGTCCGTAAACACTGGCCTGCGCGCCTTGGCAGGCCGCCCGCCCGGATGCTTTCCGGCGTACCTGAATATGTGGATGGCCTGATGCTGGCCGCATCCGAAAAGGCGGGCGGGCGCCTCGTGAACCGGGACCGGATGTGGCATTACACAGAAGGGATCCGAAATTTTGATCCCGTGTGGCCGAACCATGGGATCCGCATTTTGCCGGGCCCCTCCTCGCTCTGGTTCGACGCGGAGGGCCGAAGGTTCGGCGCCCCGAACTTTCCCGGCTTCGACACGCTGGCCACGCTCGGGGCGATCGGGAAGAGCGGATACGACTACTCATGGTTCATCCTCACGCGCAAAATCATCGAAAAGGAATTTGCCCTTTCCGGTTCCGAGCAAAACCCGGACCTCACCGGCAAAAGCATCCGGATGATCCTCTCCCGGGTCTTGCCGGGTGCGCCGGCGCCCGTTCAGTCGTTCCTTGATAAGGGGGAGGACTTCATCACCGCGGATACGCTGCCGGAGCTCGTGGCGGGCATGAACCGCCTGGCGGGTTCGGATTTAATCCGGCTCGAGGAAATGGAACGGCAGATCCGTGCGCGGGACCGTGAAATGGACAACAAGTTTGCGAAAGACCTGCAGGTGACGGCCTTGCGCGGCGCGCGCAACTCGCTCGGGGACAAGCTTATCCGTGTGGCACCTCCGCATAAGATCCTGGATCCGGATGCCGGCCCCCTCATTGCCGTCCGTTTGAATATCGTCAGCCGAAAGACGCTCGGCGGGCTGCAGACAGACCTGGACGGCCGTGTGCTCGGCGAAGACGGCCATCCGGTCCCCGGATTGTACGCGGCGGGCGAAGCGTCCGGTTTCGGCGGCGGCGGCGTCCATGGCTACCGTTCCCTCGAAGGCACCTTCCTCGGAGGCTGCCTGTTCTCGGGCCGGCAGGCGGGCAGGGCACTTGCCAAGAAGTGAAGAAGGAAACAGACAGGAGGAATGACAATGGAACTGCTGGCAATCGTCGGAAGCCTCAGGAAGCGTTCATACAATCTCAGACTTGCCCATACTGTCCGGGAACGGTTTGCAGACCGGTTCACTCTGCAGATCGCAGACATCGGCTCACTTCCGTTCTTCAACGAAGACCTGGAAGAGTCCCCGCCGGAGGCCGTCGAACAATTCCGGGGTCAGATCGCCCGGGCGGACGGCGTGTTCATCATTACACCGGAATATAACTGGTCGGTGCCGGGCGTGCTCAAAAATGCAATCGACTGGGCTTCCCGCGGCAGCCGGCCGCTCATCGGCAAGCCGGTCATGGTGATGGGCGTGTCAAACGGCGTCGTCGGCACGCTCCGTTCCCAGCTGCACATGCGTGAAATCCTCGCTTCTGCCGGCGTGAGGGCAGCGGTGCTCCCGCCGGCGGGAAATGAAGTGCTGATCCGGACCGGGGGAGATAAATTCGACGGCGAAAAGGGACTGCTTGCCGACGAGGACACGCTCGCATTCATCGATCGGAAGGTCGGAAGTTTTCTCGGGTTCATCGAAGATGCGGCGGTTCCCTCCGGTCTTAAATGACGGAGGGTTTATTTATTGCCCTCCTGTTTAAAAGGAGGAGACGACAATGTTATTGGCTGAATTAAATAATCTTAAAGCGTCGTACGGGGAAACGGTCATCTTTGACGGGGTGTCGGCTGACCTTCCGGCAGGGGCGGTCGTCGCGCTGGTCGGCCCGAACGGGGCGGGCAAGTCGACGATGATGGATATGATCGCCGGAGTGCGGGCGCCCGATGAAGGCCGGGTCCGCTGGATCGGCCGCCGGCCGCCGCTCACTTATTTCCGCCAGGAGCAGGAAAGCGGCCCGGCAACGGAAGAGGACGACGGGCAGGTCCTGGAGGAGCTCAGCAGGTGGGGCGTTCAGGATGGAATTGCATACAATACCGCGAGCGGGGGCGAACGGATGAAGCTGCGCCTTGCCGCTGCATTGGCCGAGAACAGCCGGCTCTTCCTGCTGGATGAACCGACGAACCATCTCGACCGCGGTTCGCTCGCCCGGCTGGTCAGCCGGATCCGGAAGTCGGATGCCACGTACCTCATCGTGTCGCATGATCGCCACTTCATCGACCGGGTTGCCGACCGCGTCTGGGAGCTGGATCACGGCAGACTGACGGTTTACGAAGGGAATTACACGGACTACCGGGAGAAGAAGGAAGCGGCCCGGGCCGCCCGTCAAAAACACTGGGAACAGCAGCAACGGAAGATTGCGGTCGTCGAGGAACAAATCGACCAGCTTTCCCGGTGGTCAGACAAAGCTCACCGGGAATCGACGAAAAAAGACGGCACAAAAGAATACTTCCGCATGAAGGCAAAGAAAAAAGACATCCAGATCCGGTCCAAGCGCCGCCGGCTCGAAGCGGAACTGGAAAAGGAGCGAATCGAAAAGCCCGAAGAGGAACGGGCCGTCGAATTCGACATGCACGGGAACCGCAAGAAAGGCCGGCGCGTGTTCGAGTTGAACGATGTCTCGAAGTCATTCAACGGGCGCACGCTGTTTGACGGTGTGCGGTTCACTGTTCTTGCAGGGGAACGGCTCGGCCTTGTCGGACCGAACGGCTCCGGGAAGTCCACGCTGTTCAGGATGCTGCTCGGGGAGGACCCCCACGGAGGGGACATCTGGCGGACGAAGGGAATGACGGTCGGCTGGCTCAGCCAGTCCGTGCTGGACCTGCCCCTGGACCACACGATGGAGGAATATTTCCGGAAAGACACCTTTTCGGAACAGGGGAAACTTCGCACCGATTTGGCAAACCTCGGTTTCACGGCGGAACAGTGGAAGCTGCCGCTTTCGTCACTCAGCATGGGCGAGCGGCTGAAAGTGAAGCTCATGCGGTTCATCCAGGACAGTACCGACGTGCTGCTGCTGGATGAGCCGACCAACCATCTTGATCTGCCGTCGCGCGAAGAGCTTGAGCGCACGCTGGAGTCATTTCCGGGCACCTTGCTGTTCGCTTCGCACGACCGCTACTTCATGGACCGGCTTGCTGACGGTCTCTTGGTGTTCGAAGAGGAAAAAGTGCGGAAAGTGCCGATGGGACTGGAGCAGTGGGAGCGGCGGAATGAAAAAAAGGATGGCCGCGCTTCGGAGAAGGACCGGAAGCTCGAGCGGCTGCGGCTCGAGACGGAAATCCAGGCGGTGCTCGGCAAGCTGACCATGTCACAGCCGGGCAGCCGGGATTATGCCGAATTGGACCGCCGTTTCACGGAGCTCACCGCGCAGTTAAGGAAATTGTAACCGCGGCCCCGTAACATTGATCCTGCGGGCGCCGATGCAAGGGCCTGCGGGGAAATCGATGAATGCTCCGCGTGGCCCATGAACATCGCTCAGCCGGCACCCGGCCGGACCCGACGCGCTGCCCGCAAACTGACCGCAGTGAAAACCGAATCCCGGGGCCGGGGATTGTTCAATCCTAGGAGGAGATCATTGATGAAACTGCGTACACCGATGCCGGAACTTGAAGGGGCAACGACCTGGCTGAACGGGTGGAGGTCAAAAGCGGACCTGGTCGGCGAGAGGCCGACGCTCGTCCACTTCTGGTCCGTCAGCTGCCAACTCTGCAAACAGACCATGGCTGACATCAATGCGCTCCGCGATCGATACAAAGGCAAATTGAATGTCATTGCGGTCCATATGCCCCTGACGGGAAAGGACACCGATCTGGAACAGATCAAGAAGATCGCCGAAGAGCATGATATCTCCCAGCCGATTTTCGTCGACAATGAAATGAAGCTGACCGATGCCTTTAAAAATAAATATGTCCCCGCTTACTATGTCTTCGACAAAGACGGGCAGCTCCGACATTTCCAGGCAGGCGACAGCGGGATGAGGATGCTTGAAAAACGCGTGGGCCGCGTCCTCGGCGTGACGAGGTAATGCATAGGGGACATCAAAAGTAACGGCCGCATCCTGATGAATGGATGCGGCCGGTTTTAATTTGGCGAAACGGGTAAATATATAGAGAGACCGCACGGTATAAAGCAGCTGGACCCGGAAGCGAGGTCCGCTTGGATCGGGTCCCGGGTACCTGCGTCAGGAAACGTCTTCCGGACCGTCCGTGGAAATTATTTCTGGTTTGACGGACACCGTGCCGGGGAATTAACAGGACAACGAAGCATTCTGAGGGCAATAAAAAACAAGCCTCCCCTTGTGGATGGTGGCTTGCCCCCTATTTACACTTCTGGAAGCTCCAGAATTTTATGGATTAGTTTCATGCAGGTTTCAACAATTTCAATTGGAGCCTGGTCGACGGTCTGCCCCTTCCTGGAATGCCAGTCAAGGCTCTTGAACTGATCAGCCAGGATGACGCCTTCGACGTTCAGGCCGGGCGGCAGTTCGACTTCGAACGGATAGCCCTTTTTCTGGTTGGTGATCGGGCAGACTACGGCGAACCCGGTCACTTCGTTGAAATTATCGGGAGACAGCACGATCCCAGGACGGCGACCGGCCTGTTCATGTCCGGCCTGCGGACTGAAATCAAGCGTGACGAGGTCTCCGCATCTTGGCGTGGCACTCAAAACAGCTCGTTGCCGGCGACTGCGAGTTCCAGCTCCTCGTGGCGGTTTTCGGACGTGATCATAGCGAGCAGTTCTTCAAGTGTCGGTTCGGTCTCTACCGGCTTTACAAGCAATGCCTGATTGGATTCGATAGTCAAAGTGACCTCCGTCCCTTCTGTCAGATTGATCTGTTGTGCAAGAGCGGCAGGGATCCGCAGTCCTAAACTGTTGCCCCACTTCTGTATCTTCACAACAATCCCTCCTTGCGGTAAAAACATTGTAACATGGACGATACATGAATGTATAGTCTTTGTATATACATTTTGGCGGAATTTCGGGAGAGAGCCTTTTTCATGTCCAAAAAAGACGGAAAAAGAAAAAATAAGCGTGACAAGAGGACGGGCAGTTCCATTAAACGGAACTGCCCGTCTTCGCTTTCCTCGGCCAGATGAAGTAAGACAGGGAGATGGCGAGGTCGATTCCGGCGATGAGCGTCCACAGCTTCAGGATCTGTTGCAGCGCTTCTGTCCGGGCCGCGTCATCGACGAGGAAGATGATGGCGATCAGATAGCCTCCCCCGATCATCCAGGCCAGCACATGGAGAAGGCTGCCCTTCAGCGAGTCCCGCGCATGCGCGTAACCGTACAGCTTTGCGGGCCGCGGCCCTTCCCTCACAATATAATGACGGAATCGTTCATCCGCCCACCGGATCATCCGCCGGCCGTACGCGAGCGAGACGCCGAGGTAGATGGCGGCGATGCCATGAGCCTGGGTGGCCGTCGCTCCGTTCAATAAGTCGTATGTCGTGGCGATGAGCAGGATCAGGTCAAGAACAGGCGTCATGGCGAGCAGCAGGAACCCGGCCCGCTCTTTTCCGAACAGGTACCTCACGGTCAACCCCGCTGCAATGAACACCCAGAATCCGATTTCAACCCCGATGATCAGCCAGGCGATCAGGCTCATGGCTTGCACTCCTTTTTGGAACTGGTGGTATGGATTCGATATTACACGATGGTTTTATTTAGTACAAGTGTTTTATAAAGAGTCTTTTGCTATAATGGATATATGCCTAAAATCGTGAATCATGAAAAACGCAGAGAACAGATTGCAGAGTCGATGTGGCGGATCATCCTGGAAAAAGGCATGGAAGGAGCGACGGTGAGAGGGGTTGCCGAGGAAGCTGGTCTATCGGTAGGCGCCTTGAGATATTATTTTAAAGACCAGGATGAGTTGTTCGTCTATGCGATGCGGCTTGTCAACGAACGGGTGACCGGGCGCGTGATGGACATCGCCGCCCGGCCTTTGCCGCCGCGCGAAAAAGTGATTGCCGTGTTGCTTGAGATCGTCCCGATGGATGACGAGCGCCGGGCCGAGACGGATGTCTGGTTTTCATTTCTGGCCCATCTCAAGCACCGGAAGGATCTGGACGGAATACCCGAGCATGCGGTATACGAGGCCATCCAAAAGCTGTTCGGCCTCCTGGAAGCCGAAGGGGCGCTCCGTCCCGGACTGGACCGGGAGCTTGAGGCGGAGCGGCTTTATTCCATCATCGACGGATTGGCTCTCCATGCGTTCTTGGAGCCGGAACGGCTGGACCCCTCGATGGTGCGCCGGGTTGTCCGTTCCGCGGTGGAGGCTATCACACTGTAGCCGTTGCTTGCCAAAAATTCCGTCTATGGTATCCTATAGGGGAATTGAATACGAACCGCCACTGGGGGAGCCTGAAGAAAGGCTGAGACGTGCATATGCTGCGCGGACCCTTCGAACCTGATCCGGATCATACCGGCGTAGGGAAGTGGGCCGATCCGCTTTATCCATGTATGCAATCCGGGCCGCTTCCTGACGTTTGATCAGGGAGCGGCTTTTCGTGTTCGCCAAAATGAAAGGGGAGTGCACGATATGAGTTTTTGCAAACGGGTGAGAAGTGAATGTGACGGGATCTGGGAGGCGAGCTTTGACCATCCGTTCATCCAGGCGCTTGCGGATGGGACGCTTGATGAAAAGGTTTTCCGCTTCTATGTGCTGCAGGATGCTTACTATCTGAGCCATTTCGCAAAAGTACAGGCGCTCGGCGCTGTCCAGGCAAAGGATCTGGCAACCACCCAACGGTTTGCCAAGCACGCGGAGGAGACGTGCGTCGCCGAATTGTCGCTCCACGAAGAATTCTTCACCCTGCTCGGAGTGACGCAGGAGGAGCATGCGGCGTTCAAACCGGCGCCGAATGCATATAACTACACGTCCCATATGTACCGGGCAGCGTTCACCGGTGATCTCGCCGACACGCTGGCTGCATTGCTCCCGTGCTACTGGCTGTACTGGGAAATCGGCGAGCGGCTCAAGGATGCAAAACCGGGCCACCCGATCTACGACAAATGGATTGCCGCTTATGGGTCCGAATGGTTCGGCGAACTCGTCCAGGAGCAGATCGGACGCATGGACCGGCTTGCCGAGGGCCTGCCGCAAGAACGGATTGAAGAACTTGCGGAGCATTTCCGGAAAAGCAGCATTTATGAACTGAAATTCTGGGAGATGGCATGGACGCTGGAATCCTGGACAGCCGAGGAACGGGAGGCGGTCCGATGAGCAGTGGCCGGTTCGTGGAAAGGGTTCGTGCGGAGCGGCCGCTTGTCCACTGCATCACGAACATCGTGGTCGCCAACTTTCAGGCGAACGGGCTCCTTGCACTCGGCGCCTCTCCGGTCATGGCCGACTCGCCGGAAGAAGTGGAGGAGATGGCAGGTGCAGCCTCATGCACTGTCCTGAATATCGGGACGCTGCGGCGGGACAGCCTGTTCTCGATGGAGCTTGCCGGCAGGGCCGCAGCCGAAGCGGGCAGTCCGGTCGTCGTTGACCCGGTCGGTGCAGGAGCGACCCGTTTCAGGCGGGAAGCGGTGCAGCGGATCCTCAGGACCGTCCGGGTGGCACTCATCCGGTGCAACGCCGGGGAACTCGCGGCGATTGCCGGAGAAAACTGGCGGGCATCTGGTGTCGACGCGGGGAGCGGGGAGATGGACATTTGTTCCGTCGCGGAGCGCGTGGCCAGGGAACACAGCTGCCTTGTCGCCGTGACTGGCGAGTCGGACATCGTCACCGATGGGAGCGTGACACTGAAGATCGAAGGCGGACACGAACTTCTGTCAAGCTTGACGGGGGCGGGCTGCCTCCTGAGCTCGGTATGCGGCGCGTTCCTCGCCGTGGGGAGCGAGACGCCGCTTGAGGCGGTGGCGGAAGCGCTCAAGTTTTACAAGACGGCCGGGGAACTGGCTGCGGCGGATGCGTCAGGTCCGGGGAGCTTCCAACCTGCGTTTCTGGATCATCTTTACTTGCTGGACGGCGTGGAAACGGCCGGTCGGCAGGTCACGGGGGAGGCGAGGGCATGACCCATGTTGCCATGACGATTGCCGGATCGGATTCCGGCGGAGGTGCGGGGATCCAGGCGGACCTCAAAACGTTCCAGGAACTCGGTGTGTTCGGTACGTCTGCCCTCACGGCGGTCACTGCCCAGAATACGCTCGGCGTACACGGTGTCTGGCCGCTTGACCCGGAAGCCGTCACGGCCCAGATGGATGCGGTGTTCGATGACTTTCGGGTTTCGGCGGTGAAGACCGGCATGCTGTTTTCATCGGACATCATCCGCGCTGTCGCCAGGTCGCTCGAGAAAGCCGGACGGCCCGCGCTCATCGTCGATCCGGTCATGATTGCCAAGGGCGGTGCCCATCTGCTGCAGAGGGAGGCTGCGGAAGCGCTCGTGAAAGAATTGATCCCGCTCGCAGCGGTTGTCACGCCGAATATCCCCGAGGCGGAAGAACTTACGGGGACGGAGATCCATAGCGAAGCGGATATGGAGGATGCGGCGCGGCGTCTCCTCCGGATGGGAGCGCGGGCGGCGATCATCAAGGGCGGCCACCGGACGGACGAGCGCCGGGCATCCGATTTGTATGTCGATGCGGACGGCAACCGGATGATCTTTTCGAGCGAGCGCATCGCAACGAAAGATACACACGGAACAGGCTGCACATTCTCGGCGGCGCTCACTGCCTTTCTTGCGTCAGGCAAGGAACTTCCGGAGGCCGCGGAGGGGGCGAAGCGGTTCATCCTGGCGGCCATCGCTGACGGACTCGGCCTCGGGGCGGGCCACGGTCCGACGAACCACTGGGCATACCACCGGCTCGGTGGCATGTCGGCGAAAGGGGGGATTTCCGTTGAAACCTGAACAGCTGGCGGTTTATTTCATCATGGGAAGCGTCAATGCAGCCGGGCGCAATCCGATTGAAGTGCTTGAATCGGCCCTTCGCGGCGGCGTCACCTGTTTTCAGCTTCGAGAGAAGGGACCGGGCGCTCTGAAGGGAGAAGCACTCCTGGAATTTGCCACTGCCTGCCGTGACCTATGCAGGGAGCATGGAGTCGGGTTCATCGTCAATGACGACGTCGATCTCGCCGTTCATCTCGGGGCGGACGGACTTCACGTCGGTCAGGAAGACGGGGACATCCGGAAAATCCGAAGCCGCATCGGCGGGCAAATGATTCTCGGCGTGTCTGCGCATGACGCGGGAGAAGCCGGCGCAGCCTTGGCGGCCGGTGCAGACTATCTCGGAATGGGGCCGGTCTATGGAACGCGGTCCAAGCCGGATGCCCGTGAGGCATCGGGAACGGGACTCATCAGGGATGCCCATGCGGCCCATCCGGATCTCCCGATTGTCGGCATCGGCGGCATCCGTGCGGACAATGCGGCCCCAGTCATCCGGGCCGGCGCGTCCGGCGTGTCGGTCATCAGTGCGATTTCCCATGCGTCCGACCCGGCACGAGCCGCTCGGGAGCTTCATCAGGCAGTGGAAGAGGCCATCATGGAGAAAGAGCGTACCCGATGAGATGGCAGACGAAAACCCTCATGCTCATGGCGATGTTTACCGCAATCGCAGTCGCGGGTTCCGTGTTCGTTTCGTTTCCGGCCGGCATCGCCAGGGCGTATCCAGTCCAGCATGCGGTGAACGTCGTTACGGCGGTCACGCTCGGTCCGGGACCCGCCGCCGGTGTCGCCTTCCTCACGGCACTCGTCCGGATCCTCACCGGCACCGGCTCACTTCTGGCATTTCCCGGCGGTATGATCGGTGCCCTGCTTGCCGGGCTCCTGTACCGGAGAACTAAACGTGCCTGGACGGCTGCTGGCGGGGAAATGATCGGAACGGGCATCATCGCGTCTCTGATCGCCGCCCCTTATGCGAATATCTTGATGGGTGCATCCGCCGGGGCACTGTTTTTCCTGCCGGCATTTCTCGTCTCCAGCGCGACCGGCGCACTGATCGGCTTTGCCCTCGTGCACAAGCTGGAAGGAGCGACCTCGAAGCTGCTGCCGCACTGAAGAATTCGGGCCTTGGGCAAAGTTTTCTTCAACGGGACCTTCTTCATTGGAACGTTCATGCTCGTTTGTGAAGCATCATCAACCGGCAGCCAAAACCCAAAAACGGATAAACAAAAAACCCCGCCGAAGCGGGGGTACGGCTATTCCTTTGGTTCTTCGGGAAACAGGAACCAGGAGAGGATGCCGCTGAGGAGGGCGGCGCCGATCGCCATGTAGAGGCGGTGAAGTTCAGGGACTTCCTGGAATTCCTTGTTCAAATACCACCAGGCGATGCCGGCGACGATGAGCATGATGGGTATGGCAAATTTAAGTGCGCGTTTCAGTTTCAATGGTGTCATCCTTTAACTCGTAGGTTAAAGTCAGTTTAACACATTTGCTCAGTAGCGACCGCCCGGGAAGCCGCCGGGGCCTCCAAAACCGGGACCGCCGAATCCAGGGCCTCCGAAGCCCGGGTTGGCATAAATATTTCTGCCGGGTACTGTGGTGGATGTCTCGGTGAAGTAGTGACGTGGCACGTTCACGATGTTCTGGCGGTTGACGTTGACGATCGGATGAACGAACGGCACCTCGCACTCTTTGAAGGTATCATGGAAACGGTAAGTCGGCGGGCATACGATCGGGCACCGCTCGCACGAGCCCATTCCGTGATGCATGTGGTGCATATGGTGCATGTGGCTCATATGATGACGCTTCATGGGTTACACCTCCTTTTCCTGTTCCTCCTATTACATGCAGGGAACACCCGGGACAGGTGGACGGCTGTCACGGCTTGAACCGGTTTGTCTGTCCGGAGAGCGGGAATAGTAGGAGAAAGCAAAGCGAACCCGTCTGAAAAGGAGGGAACCCCATGAAAAAAGAACGGATTGTGCTGTTTGACGGAGAGTGCAACTTCTGCGACAAAAGTGTCCAGTTCATCATTAAGCGCGACCCAGTCGGATACTTTAAATATGCTTCATTGCAGAGTGATGTCGGCCGCGAACTCATGCAGAAATACAAGATTCCCGACGATGTCGATTCGATGGTGCTGATCGAAGGGGACCGTGCATATACAAAATCCACGGCCGCTCTTCACATTGCCAAAAAGCTGGACGGACTCTGGCATCTGCTCTTCCTGTTCATCGTCACCCCGAAGGCGATCCGTGACCGCGCATATGATTACGTCGCGGCAAACCGGTTTAAATGGTTCGGGAAGAAACAGGTGGATGCCTGCATGCTGCCGCCGCCGGACATCCGAAAACGATTTCTTGCATGACTCATCCGAAGAAAGGCTGCACGGAGTGAAGGAACTCCGTGCAGCCTTTTTTTATTTTGGACGGTGCCCTTTTTATTTCTTCACAAGCGGAATCCACATTTCACCGAATGTCATGCCGTTCCGCTGTCCCATCTCGACCGTTGCATTGGGTCCCCCGACATAAGCGTACTCTTCCAGTCCACCCAGCACCTGTCCGAAGGCGATGCCGGTGAGCGTGTTGCTCAGCTCCTCGGAAGTTTCTGCTTCGCCTTCGATCACCAGGTACGTTCCCTCCGGGAATTGAATGGCTCGGGTCGCTTCGGGAAGCGTCTCTGCGGTCATGACGCCGGCGTAATGCATCATCTGGTTGTTCACTGCTTCGTTCACTGCAAAGATGTACTCGTTCGCGGCTACGGCTTTGAGTGCATCCAGCCGTCCGTCCTGTTCCACGCTCTTCCAAAAATCCGACTTTTCCTTGCTGATCCCCGCAAAATCCGTGTAGTCACTCTTCAGTTCAGTCCCGATCCCCAAAACAGTGAAACCTTCTTTTTCCTGCAGTGTATAATCTGCCATACGAAAACCTTCCTTCCCAGGGATTAGTCAAACGATTCATGGCGTCGCTTGCTGAATTTATAATATCCTTGAATCGTGTCAAGAAATGATACTGTTTAGGAGGATCTGATGAAAAAGTTTGAACGGCTCAACGTGATCATGCGGTATATCAACAACCGTTCCCGCTTCACCATCGCCGAAATCATGCAGGAATTCAATATTTCCCGGTCGACGGCCATCCGGGACATCCGGGAAATTGAGGCGATGGGGATGCCGCTTGTCGCCGAGGTCGGAAGGAATGGCGGATACGATGTCATGAATAACGCCACCCTCCCCAGTGTCCGCTTCACCGATAATGAAGTGAAGGCCCTGTTTATCGCATTCATGGCCACGAGGAACCGGCAGCTGCCGTATTTAAGGAGCCGTCAGTCTTTGGCCGAAAAGCTGCTGGGCCTCATTTCGGAAAACCAGCAGAACGACATCATTTTTTTAAACAAGATCCTGCTCTTTGAAGGGACCAATCCCCATAATCCCGACCTGCTTGAACTAACTGATCTACCGCATCCAATCTTGGAAAAACTGATCCGTGCCCTTTTGGAGGACCGCTTCCTTCTGATCACGGTGAAGGAGGAGCACGCGGTCCGGTCTCGCCAAATCTGCCTTCTGCATCTATATAACGAGAAAAGCAACTGGCTTCTGGAGGGCTACGATCTTCAGGAAGATAGGAAGCGTATTTTTTCTGTCGACGAGATCATCGACGTCAAAACCGGGCTGCCGGAAAAAAGAATCGGCATGAAAAAAGTCTCCGAGAAGCTCGGCGGACAGAAGCGGAAAATCAATCTTTGCCTGGCGCTGGGCCCGGCGGCCGTAGCCCAGTTTAAGAAGTACCATCCATTCGGGATGTCGATTTCCTTTACGGACCCTTTCCAATCGACGGCGGTTCTGAAGGATTTCATCGATATTCAGGATGCTGAAAAGCTGGATGACCTTATAAATTGGCTTCTCTTCCTCGGGCGGGACCTCAAAATCCAGGAAGCGCCAGATGAAGTGCTGGAACGCATACAGGAAAGGCTGACTTCATACTTCCCAACATAAATCGGGTTTATGAATTTCCGGCCCCGGTGTGAATCAGAATAATGCCCGTTCGTCGGGGCCGGATGGACCGGTAGAAACAGCCTTCAAAGCCAATGGTGGCTTGAAGGCTGCCTGTACAGAATTATTTTATCTCCGGCCCGTATCCTTCTGTGACATCTGAGTGGTTTCTGCCTTCATTCAAAACTGGAGGTGTTCCAGTGCTGGTAGGCGATCACTTCCGACATATGCGCGAGGCCCTTGGATTCGGCCCGGTGAATCGGGAACCAGCCGTCGCCCTTGTCGAGGTACACTTCGTGATGAGGCGCCTGATCGTGGTAGCCTGTCACCTCGAAAGTCCCGTGCCGCCTGAGCACAGCATGCACGTCATAGTCGATCGACGGAGCGGGAGTCAGCGGGTTGCCGACCGAATGTTCAAGGACGAATCCGAATTCCCGGCCGTCGTGCTCCAGCGGCTGGATCGTGAAGTCCTCGATCGAAGCCCGGCCTTCTTCCCGCTCCTTCCCTGAAATTCCGTATGACACCGTCTTCCCGGCCTCTTTTGTGAAGATAAGGGGGCAGCGGGAATCGGCATAGGACAGGGTTACGTCGGCGCGTGTACGGAAACTTTTCCCTTCCGGATCGAACGTCCGGTCATCCCCGTCAAATGTCCGATTGGGCGACATGACGTTCGGGTTTTTGATCTTGTCTTCCGCGAGGAACGTGGTGTAGCGGAATTTCCATTGTGAGACGGGCTCCGGCTCCCGCCACTCCTCGACCGGCATCAGCATCTCGCTCGGCCGTCCGATCATCTTCGTCAGCCAGAATTCTTCCGTCACGTCTTCCTTCGTACTCGATTCGGGATTGAACAGGCCGGCAACCTTGCCGAGCACCGCCTTCGGCATGCTCAGCGGCTCCCCGGATTCCCGGGCGGGCCGCTCCGAGCGGATGGCATAGACGCTCGGTGCATCAGGAACTTCCCGGTCGATGAAATGAGTCTCCTCCGTTTGTCCGAGAAAGATTCCGTCTCGGTACACTTCATATTTCTTCACCTGAGGGATCTTCTCCCATGCAAGCGCGACCTGCGACTTTGCGACGATCGTGGTCAAGACGATCTGCCGGACCGGGTTGGCGGTGTCCTTTTTTGTCTTGAGCGCAGACGTTTGCATACGGATCACATCCGTGACCCGCCCGCGCCCGTCCAGGCACTCAATCGCGTAATGATACATCTTCCCATGCATGACGTCCTCGTCCGTAAAGTCACAGACCGGCCCTTCCTGGACGAGCCGGCCTTCTTTGTACACACGGTACGACTGTCCCGGACTATCCCAGTCAAACACAATCGATCCCTTGCGGTGGACGACGGACCGGATTTCAAAACGGTCAGTTTGTTCCAACTCGCTCACTCCTTGTCTCCCGGTATCACTCTCTCCGAGTATGGGGGCGCATCGTTTCCTCTATACCCTTTTGCGTGGCGTCTATCACCATCCGCTGGTCGGATGGTCGAACAGCCGGGTTTATCAGAAGGATGCCGGAGTCGTTTGGCGTCCGGACATCGTGCCGCGGACTCTTCCGACAGCATGAAGCGTTGGAAGAAGTGGCCGTTCGGCATGAGGCATACATAGGAACCGGCCGGATGTACATAAACTGGCGAAAAGCCTATTCGGATGACTTGCGGACAGGAGCGGAACCGGGCATCCAGATTCAAGAGCTCATCGTTTCAGCGTGACCAATTGCCGGTCGCGAAACCAGAGGGGTACCCGGAGATCCGGATCCTGGAGATTGATTTTGCGGTCAAGCCCTTCATTGCGCGCTTCGTCCTCTTCCCCCGACAAACATGTATACAGTTCAACTTCTTCGCCAGGCAAAAATTCCGACCTCAGGAAACCGAGCAGCTCCTTCGCACACTTTTGAACCGCCTCCGGATCGCCCTCAAATATCCCGTCAATCTGATGGATGAACGGCTTGGTCACAGGCAGCCCGTCCGCTTCGTCCCCGTCAACCGGTGTCACGGTCACAAACACTGCATCCAGCTCCGTATCATAGACGGGCACCATTTCTTCCGCCATCGCCTCCAAGTCCTTCGGATCGAGCAGGTTTCGGATGTCTCCCGGATCATCAGGCAACGGCAGCTCGGAGAACTTCATGTAGCGCACCTTTTCGCCGAGTACCGTCTCCGGCAGCTTCCGGTCCGCTGCCAGGTAATGATAGTACGTCATGGTCCAGCCTCCTTTCCCGGTTATCTTCAACCAAAAATCTTAAAATCCTCCATGCAGCGGTCAGCCGGCCGGAGGACACCGGGCGATTCCGGAAAAGAAATATTCCAGATCCTGAAACGCTACACCCTTTCCGTCCGTAAAAGAAACAGAGAATCCAACGAAATGAGGCTCACCTATGATCAACCTACTATTATTCTCCATCATTTCAGGGCTTGTGCTGGCACTGCTTGCTGTGCCGTTCCGGATGAGCCGGAACGTGAAGGAAGCGGGGAAGACGACCGTCACGCAGGTGAAGACCGCGCGGATCCTGGTCGGAACGGCAATTACAGCGATGGTGCTGGTCTTTGCCGTGTATTATGCAACGAATATGGACAGGAACTGGACATCGCTCTGGCCGGCGGTTCTTGCAGCCGCACTGGTCGGCGCCGCCCTCTCCGGTGGAAGTGAGCGGAAGGGGAGGACGTTGCTGTCGCTTGCGGCGCTTGTCTTCGCCGCTTATGTGCTCACTGCACCGCTCTTTAACGCAGACGGGAAATACAAAGCGGTAGAGATGGATGAAGATGTGGAGATTGCGGCATTCGACGAAACGAAGACACCGGCGAGCGTGCCGCCGAAGTTTGCGCGGAACAAGATGAAGAAGGCGTTCGGACAGGTGCCGAACACGAGTTACTACGAACTTGGAAAGCTGCAGATCCAGACGGTGGACGGGGAGTTCGTCTACATCGCGCCGGTCGAGTTCGCAGGTTTCTTCAAGTGGATGAATGCAGATACGGTGCCGGGTTATTTCACGATGAGTGCGACCGACTCGGCAGACAATCCGAAATTCGTGAAGACGGAGATGGCTTACACGCCATCGTCCTATTTCCATAAGAATGTCGAACGGCATATGAGGAACGCCGAGCCGGGCCTGATTTATTATGGGGATGTTCAGCTCGAAGTCGATGACGACGGCAAACCCCACTACATCCGGTCCTACGGGGAATTCATCTCCGCACGAAACGGGTTTGACGTGAAGGGGGTCGTCGTCACCGATCCTGAAAGCGGGAAGACGGAGCGGTTTGCGCTCGGCGACATTCCGGAATACATCGACGGTGCCGTTTCACCGGAGGCCGTCAGCCTGGCGAACAGTTACTACGGAAATTATGTCCACGGTTTCTGGAATTCGAAGTTCGGGAAAAAAGACGTGAAACTGCCGTCCGACGAGGGCGTAGAGGCAAGTGTCAGCCCTGTTTTCGATGAGAAGGGGCATATGTTCTACTTCACCGATTTCACGAGTCCGAAAGAGGAAGTCGATTCGATGCTCGGGTATGCGCTCACGGATGCACGGACCGGGGAGGCGACTTATTATACCGGGAACCTGGAAGAGTCCTACATGGATTCTGCCGGTGCCCTCCAGATCATCGAGAAAAAGTTCATCGAGAAGAAATGGACGGGCGAGATGCCCGTGCTCTACAACTTCTACGGGGAGGCGAGCTGGCTGACACCGGTGCTTGACTCGAACGGCTTCCTGCAGAACTACTTTATCGTCTCGGCGGCAAATCCCGAGATCTCGGTGTATGCCAACTCCCCGAACGAAGCGCTGAAGCTTTACAAGACGGCGCTGCAGCGCGGCGGTTCGACCGTCGACGGCTCGTCGGATGCCGAAGAGGCGAAGGCGGAAGTGACCGTCAAGCGGGTCTACAAGGAACGCGCTGGAGATTTCACGCTCGTTTCCGTCCTTGCCGATGACGGGCGGAACTTCCTCGCCTCGACCGAATCCGTTCCGCTCGCGGTCTACATCGAAGAAGGTGATCGGCTGACCGTCACCTATCTCGAAACCGGCGAGCTGTTCCTCCCGGTGAAGGATCTCAACAACCTCTCGATCGGGGAATGAGGATTGCAGCGGGTGACCGGGACATTTTCTGGTGAAACTGATCAAATAAAAACTGCAGACAAGGAGGAGAACCTCGCTTTGTCTGCAGTCCGGCTGGTCTGTCAGGATAGTGCTGACAGACCCCGCATGACAGAAAAAAGCAAGGACACCGGGCGGCTCCTGCGGGATAGCCGGTTGTCCGAGGTCCCTCACGGCTGCAAGCCGGGGGAAGCTCGGCGACTGGCCCGCGGATAGCAACCAGTGTCCTTGCTTTTTATGTTGAGAAGCTGAACTTAAGACGGCCCCGTTTTATGGATTCAAACAGAAGCCGCAAAAGGCTGAAGGATGTCGTCTTTCCGTTCCTGCTCCCGGTGGAAATCAAACACATCGTCTGCAGGCTCGTATGATTTTCCGTAGAAGTCGGCATCCTTAAATGTGTGGATCTCCTCGTAAGTGCGGCGCATGCCGTCAAAAATCGCCTGTTCGACCGTATCTTCATCAGCCTGATCCGGCGACCAGTAGAGGATCTCCAAGTCATTTTTCTCTCCCGTGGCGAGTGACCGGCGGCTGTAGCCGATGCGGCGGGCGTGGTTGAAGCCTTCGCGTGCATAGAACTTGAGCCGCTTCGCTGTATCGGTGTCCGAATAGTCGACGGGCTCGACCTCCAGGATGATCGGTTTGCCTTTTTCCTTCAATTTGCGGATGAGTTTGCCGCCAAGACCCTGGCCGCGCGACTCCGAGGACACATACAGATAATCCACGAAAAGAAAATCATCGAACTCTGCGTACATGAGGACGTGGTGCGGCCCCTCATCCTTGCCGTAAATGCCTTCCTTTTCTGCGAGCAGTGTTTCCATGTGCTTCCGTGACTTCATTTCTTCAACGGGAAAATACTTGTTCAACTTGTCGTACCAATTCAATGCTTGACTCAAAACTACGATCTCCTCCGGTGTTTTTGGATTCATCCGGGGGTTTTTTGTTTTAGGGGTGTGAAATGAGGAAAAAAACAGATGAGAAAAAAACCTCTTGGCCGCCGGGGAGCGGCAGGGGGAGGACAACCCTCTCAATTGCTGTCCACAACTTCTTCTTTACCCGTCTCCGGCACAGGCAAACCTAAAATAATATAGTTCGTTTATTTGGAAAACGATCGGTCCGGGGATTCCTGAGGGCTCGCAAATCCATTGCAACCTTCCATCCCGCAATGTATAATTAAGTCAAAGATAGTCAAGGTCAGCTGCTGGTTTACTGTACGAGTCAACTGTGAAAAGAGGTGAGACCGTTGCGTAATATATCGGACATCATTGAAGGATATTTAAAAACCATCATCGAAACTGAACAAGACGGCATGGCGGAAATCAAACGGAGCGAAGTTGCAGAGAAGTTCCAGTGCGTTCCCTCCCAGATCAATTACGTCATCAACACACGGTTTACAACCGAACGCGGTTATATGGTCGAGAGCAAGCGGGGCGGAGGCGGCTATATCCGCATCGTGAGGATCCGGCCCCACAGCCGGAAAGAGCTGATCGACCAGGTGATCGGGATGATCGAAAACGGATCGACCCAGTCGATGGCCGAAGACGTGATCTACCGCCTCATAGACGAAGAGGTCCTTTCCAAGCGGGAGGCGAAGATGATGCTTGCCGCGGTGGACCGGCTGACGCTCATGACCCAGCTGCCGGAGCGTGACCTGCTCCGTTCGCGCATCATTAGGGCGATGCTCATGACTCTGAAATATGAAGAAGCAAAAAATACGTCGGCCGCGGACGGCAATACGAAAGACGGTCCCGGCCGGGAAGACTGACGAAACGGTAGACATCCGGAAAGAGGTGTTTGTTTTGATATGTGACCACTGCCACGAGCGGCCGGCATCGGTCGTCGTAACTCAGAGCAAAAACGGCAAGACGCAGGAGCGGCATCTTTGTGATGTGTGCGCCGCCCACTTCCATCCGTTCCAAGGCGATTTTGGAAATGATCCGTTTGGCATCCAGCAGTTTCTCTCAAATTGGATTGTCGGGGCGGCGGCACAGCAGGCGGGCCGGCCGCAGACCGTGGAAGAAGGGGCCGAATGCCCGACGTGCGGGCTGACGTTCAAACGGTTCCTCGAACGCGGAAAGTTCGGCTGCCCGGACTGCTACAGCGCTTTCCGGGAGGAATTGCCCCAGGTGTTCCGGAAAGTGCAGAACGGACATGTGGAGCATACCGGAAAAGTCCCGGAAAGTTTCAGCGGCCGGGTTGCCGCAGAACGCAAGATCGCGGAACTGAGGGGGCTGATGCAGGAAGCGATCGGCTCCGAGGAGTTTGAAGAAGCGGCCAGAGTACGGGATGAGATCCGTCAGCTGGAGCGCAGTCTTGCAGAAGGGGGCGATCAGGTTGACCTCGATTGAGAAATTCCTTCAGAACGCCGTGACGCCCTGGATGGGCAGCCGCGGGGAGCATTCGGACATCGTACTGTCGACACGGATCCGTCTCGCGAGGAACCTGGCCGGCCACCGGTTCCCGCTCGACTTCAGCCGGGAAGAGGCGGAGGACGTCGAGCGCCAGGCGGCAGCCGTGCTGACCGGGGAAGACAATTCATTCTCCTGTATCCCGATGGACAGCATGCCGGCGCTCAAGCGTCAGGTGCTCGTTGAAAAACATCTGATCAGCCCGCAGCTGGCCGATCCGGAGCGCCCGGGGACGGTCATCCTGTCCGACGATGAATCGATCAGCATCATGATCAACGAAGAAGACCATATCCGCATCCAGGTGATCTATCCGGGGCTCCATCTCATGGAGGCGTATGAACAGGCGGATGAGCTTGACGACCGGCTCGAGGCGAAGCTCCCGTATGCGTTTGACGGGGACTTCGGGTATATCACGAGCTGCCCGACGAACACGGGCACGGGCCTGAGGGCATCCGTCATGCTTCACTTGCCCGCACTGTCGATGACGAACAACATGGGGAGGATCGCCCAGGCAGTCTCGAGGCTCGGCATGGTCGTGCGGGGAAGCTACGGTGAAGGTTCGGACGCGCTCGGCAACGTTTACCAGGTGTCGAACCAGATCACGCTCGGCAAGTCCGAACGGGACATCCTCAAGGATCTCCTGGACCTGACCGAGCGGCTCATCGAACAGGAAGAGCGTGCCCGCCGCGCGCTGCTGGAGCGCACTTCGGTGAAGCTCGAAGACCGCATCTGGCGTTCGTACGGCATCCTGTCGAACGCACGCGTGCTTGCGACGGACGAGGCGGCGACCCGGCTGTCGGACGTCCGTCTCGGGATCGACCTCGGGATCATCGAAGGCGTCGACGTGTCGGTGCTCAACGAGCTCATGATCTTCATGCAGCCTGCATTCCTGCAGCAGTTCGCCGGCGAGACGCTTCAGCCCGGTGAGCGGGACGTGTTCCGGGCAAAGCTTATCCGGGAGCGGATCGGCATGGAGCGCGGCATGGAAGACAAAACGGAAGAGTGAATCAACGAAGGGACCGTCTGAGCATATGTTTTGAAAGGCGGTCCTTTACCCGGTACAATGGTCAAAGATAGTCAAAATCAATTTTACGTTCACGGCGGTTTTATCGACCGCCGAAAAGGGGAACGTTGACTTATAGAATCTGATTTTTAACAGGTATCCTGTTCCGCTGCATAGGGTGGGACACCGATTACACAAGAAGAGAGGGATTTGCATGATGTTCAACCGCTTTACGCAACGCTCGCAAAAAGTGCTCCAGCTTGCCCAGGAAGAAGCGATCCGGATGCGCCATGATGCCATCGGGACTGAACACATCCTGCTCGGTCTCATCCGTGAGGGGGGCGGGATCGCTGCCAAGGCACTTGAAGCGATCGGCGTGAACTTTGATACGATTGAAGAAGGCGTCGAGAAGCTCGTCGGCACCGGAACGAAGGAAGTCGGCCCGATCATCCACTACACCCCGCGTGCGAAGAAGGTCATCGAGCTCTCGCTGGATGAATCGAGGAAGCTCGGCCACTCCTATGTGGGCACCGAACACATCCTCCTTGCCCTGATCCGCGAAGGGGAAGGGGTCGCGGCACGGGTACTCGCCAACTCCGGCGTCAGCCTGAACAAAGCCCGCCAGCAGGTGCTCCAGCTGCTCGGCAGCAATGAAAACGGCCAGGGCCAGCCGGGTGCAGGCGGCGGCAATCCGTCCGCAAGCACGCCGACGCTCGACGGCCTGGCGCGCGACCTGACGGAAATTGCCCGGGAAGGAACGCTTGACCCGGTCATCGGCCGGTCGAAGGAGATCACCCGGGTCATCGAAGTCCTGTCCCGCCGGACAAAGAACAACCCGGTCCTCATCGGGGAGCCGGGTGTCGGGAAGACGGCAATTGCGGAAGGGCTCGCCCAGCAGATCGTCAACAACGAAGTACCGGAGACGCTCCGTGACAAACGGGTCATGACCCTTGACATGGGGACGGTCGTCGCCGGCACAAAATACCGCGGTGAGTTTGAAGACCGCCTGAAAAAAGTGATGGAAGAGATCCGCCAGGCCGGCAACATCATCCTGTTCATCGATGAGCTTCACACGCTCATCGGCGCGGGCGGCGCGGAAGGCGCGATCGATGCCTCCAACATCCTCAAGCCTGCGCTGGCGCGCGGAGAGCTCCAGTGCATCGGCGCCACGACGCTGGATGAGTATCGCAAGTATATTGAAAAGGACGCGGCCCTCGAACGGCGCTTCCAGCCGATCCAGGTTGACGAGCCGACCGTCGAGGACACGATCAAGATCATGTACGGCCTGCGCGACCGCTATGAAGCGCACCACCGGGTGAAAATCACCGACGAGGCAGTCGAAGCGGCTGCGAAGCTGTCTGACCGCTACATCTCCGACCGATTCCTCCCGGACAAAGCGATCGACCTGATCGATGAGGCCGGTTCAAAAGTTCGACTGCGCTCGTTCACAACACCGCCTGATCTGAAGGAACTCGAGGCGAAGCTGGACAGCATCCGTTCCGAGAAGAATGCGGCCGTCCAGAGCCAGGAATTCGAAAAGGCTGCTTCGTTCCGGGACAAGGAGCAGAAGCTGAAAGAAGAGCTTGAGCAGACGAAGCAGGAATGGAAAGAAAAGCAGGGCAAGAAAGAGTCTGAAGTGACCGTCGACGACGTGGCACAGGTCGTCTCCATGTGGACCGGCGTCCCGGTTTCGAAGATCGCGGAGACCGAGACGGCGAAACTGCTCAACATGGAAGAAGAGCTGCACAAGCGCGTCATCGGGCAGGACGAAGCGGTCGACGCCGTGTCCCGTGCAATCCGGCGGGCCCGTGCCGGCCTGAAGGATCCGAAGCGGCCGATCGGTTCGTTCATCTTCCTCGGACCTACGGGTGTCGGTAAGACCGAACTGGCCCGTGCTCTTGCGGAAGTGATGTTCGGCGACGAGGATTCCATGATCCGGATCGATATGTCCGAGTACATGGAGAAACACTCGACTTCCCGACTTGTCGGTTCGCCTCCGGGCTATGTCGGTTTTGAAGAGGGCGGCCAGCTGACGGAAAAGGTCCGCCGCAAGCCGTACTCGGTCGTCCTGCTTGATGAGATCGAAAAGGCGCACCCGGATGTTTTCAACATCCTTCTCCAGGTGCTTGAAGACGGCCGTCTCACCGATTCGAAGGGACGCACGGTCGACTTCCGCAACACGGTGCTCATCATGACGTCCAACGTCGGCGCAGAGACACTGAAGCAGAACAAATACGTCGGATTCAACGTCCAGGACGGCAAACAGGCCCATAAGGACATGAAAGAGACGATGCTGTCCGAGCTGAAAAAAGCATTCCGTCCGGAATTCCTGAACCGGGTCGACGAGATGATCGTCTTCCACTCGCTCTCCAAAGACGAACTCGGCGAAATCGTCAACCTCATGGCCGACCAGCTCACCAAGCGGCTTGCCGAGCAGGATATCGAGCTCGTCATCACGGAAGCGGCGAAAGGGAAAATCGCCGACGAAGGTTACGATCCGGAGTACGGTGCACGTCCGCTCCGCCGCGCGCTCCAGAAAAATGTGGAGGACCGCCTGTCGGAAGAGCTCCTCAAAGGTGAAATGCTCGCAGGCCATAAAGTGGTCTTTGATGTCGATGCAGACGGGCAGTATACGGTCCGTGCCGAGGAGCCTGCAACTGCAGGAAATACCAAAGAATGATATAATGATGGAATAAAATGAATGGTTGAGGCATCCCGTACGCGTGAAGCGTCGGGATGTCTTTTCCGTGCCTGGAGGTCCAGATGGCAAAGAAGAAAACGAAATTCATGTGCCGGGATTGCGGATACGAGTCGCCGAAGTGGATGGGCAGATGCCCGGGCTGCGGCGAATGGAACACAATGGATGAGGAAGTCGAGATCGTCTCGAAAAATACGAAGGGGGCATTCCGGACCGGGGTCGGAACGGCTGCCAAAGCCTCCCCGATCACCTCGGTCGAGACGCAGGAAGAGCCGCGTGTTGAAACGGCATTCGGGGAACTGAACCGGGTGCTCGGGGGCGGGGTCGTCCCCGGCTCGCTCGTCCTCATCGGCGGCGACCCGGGAATCGGGAAATCGACGCTACTGCTTCAGGTGTCATCGCTGCTTGCCGAGAAAGGCCGGCGCGTCCTGTATGTTTCCGGCGAGGAATCGGTCCGTCAGACGAAGCTGCGCGCCGAGCGGATCGGGGTCACCTCCCCGGAACTCTATATTTATTCCGAGACGGACATGGAGCACATCCGGCAGTCGATCGACGAATTGAAGCCCCAATTCGTCATCGTCGACTCGATCCAGACGGTGCACCACCCGGACGTCACGTCCGCGCCGGGCAGCGTGAGCCAGGTGCGCGAGTGCACGGCCGAACTCATGCGGATCGCAAAGACGACCGGCACGGCCATCTTCCTCGTCGGCCATGTCACGAAGGAAGGACAGATCGCCGGGCCCCGTCTCCTTGAGCATATGGTGGACACCGTCCTTTACTTTGAAGGGGAGCGCCATCACACATACCGGATCCTGCGCAGCGTAAAGAACCGTTTCGGGTCGACGAACGAAATGGCGATTTTCGAAATGCTCCAGGCTGGTCTGAAGGAAGTGCTCAACCCGTCGGAGCTGTTCCTGCAGGAGCGTTCGCAGGGCGCGGCCGGCTCGACCGTCGTTTGCTCGATGGAAGGGACACGGCCGATCCTCGTCGAGATCCAGGCGCTCGTCACCCAGTCGAGCTTCAATTATCCGAAACGGATGGCGACCGGGCTCGACCAGAACCGGATTTCGCTCCTGATGGCCGTCCTGGAGAAACGGATGAACATGCTGCTGCAGACATCCGATGCCTACATCAAAGTCGCCGGCGGCGTGAAGCTCGACGAGCCGGCAATCGATCTGGCCGTCCTGACGAGCATCGTGTCAAGCTACCGGGACAAGGCCGTGAGCCCGTACGACGTTTTGATCGGGGAAGTCGGCCTGACGGGCGAGATCCGGCGGGTATCCCGGATCGAGCAGCGGGTCCTCGAAGCGAAGAAGCTCGGATTCAAGCGTGCCATCGTCCCGGCCTCCAACCTCGGGGGATGGGACTATCCGGAAGGGATCACCGTCATCGGGGCCAGTACGGTCGCCGAAGCGCTGAACGAAGCATTCAAATGACAGACCCGCCGCCCGAACATGCGGTGGTGAGACAGCATAAGGTAGGACAAGGCGGTTCCGTTGCCATTCGCGGCGGGGCCGTTTTTTCTTTTTAAGAAAAGGGATCAACCGTGAAAATGCGGAACATTGAAAGAGGTGGAACCGTCCTATTCCCATACGCGCAAAAGTGTTTGCCTTCCGGGTCCCCCGGGAAAGGAAGTTCAACGCCTGAACGTGTATAATTTAGGTAAAGGAGGTGAATTCAAAATGCTCAATATTACCGTAAAAATCACGTACGTCCTGATCGGGAGCACGCTCGGCGTCTTATTCCTTCCGTCTTTATTCGATTTCTTTTCCATTACAGAGCCGTGGTTGACCAACGGGTACGCCGCGGCACTCATCGGCGCCATCATCTTTTATCTGCTGAGCCTGTTTCTCGCCGAACCGACCGTGAACTTCATCAGATGGATGGAAGAGCGGCTGCTCAAGGCACCGGTCGCGGATCTGTTGTTCGGGACGCTCGGCCTCATCATCGGGCTTCTTGTCGCCTTCCTGCTCAGCTTTGCGGTCGATGCGATCCAGCTCCCCGTCCTGAAGGATATCCTCCCGGTCATCTTGACGATCCTGTTCGGCTATCTCGGGTTCCAGGTCGGGTTCCAGAAGCGGGAAGAACTGCTCCACATGTTCTCCCGCGCCGGCAGTGAGCGCAAAAAGGCCGAAGAAGAGGCGGCGGTGCTTCCTTCCGAAGCAACCCAGAAGATCCTCGATACGAGCGTCATCATCGACGGCCGGATCGCAGATATCTCGGCCACCGGCTTCCTTGAAGGGGAACTCATCATTCCGCAGTTTGTGCTCACCGAACTCCAGCATATCGCCGATTCGTCGGATTCGCTGAAGCGCACGAAGGGACGCCGAGGACTGGATGTCCTCCGCCGCATCCAGGAAGAGCGCAAGACCGGTGCCGTCATCACCGACGAAGATTTTGATGACGTGCCGGAAGTCGATATGAAGCTCGTCCGCCTCGCAAAGAAAAACGGCGGGGTCGTCGTGACAAACGACTTCAATCTGAATAAAGTATGTGAACTGCACCACGTTCCCGTGCTCAACATCAACGACCTGGCCAATGCGGTCAAGCCGGTTGTCATCCCGGGAGAAGAGATGCGCGTCACCGTCATCAAGGAAGGCAAGGAAGCGAACCAGGGTGTCGCGTACCTGGACGACGGCACGATGATCGTCATTGAAAACGGCAAGAACCAGATCGGCAAGCAGATCACCGTATCCGTGACGAGCGTCCTCCAGACGTCCGCCGGCCGGATGATCTTCGCAAAGCCGGACCTGAAACTGAAAAACTGACGGAATGGAGGCCCTGCGCCTCGCTTTCTGTCTTGATGGAGTGTTGTGAGAGTGGAATATACAGTCATGCTGCCGGCTGCCGGGAGCGGCCGGCGGATGGGCGCGGGAGAGAACAAGCTGTTCCTGCGGCTCGGCGGTGAAGCGATCCTCGTCCGGACGCTGCGCGTCTTCGACGAAGATCCGGACTGCCGGGGCATCATCCTCGCCGTCCGTCCCGATGAACGGGAGCGGATCCGGAAGATGATCGAGGAATCGGGCATCACGAAAGTCTCTGCCATGCCGGACGGCGGGGGTGAGCGCCAGGACAGTGTCCGTGCATGCGTCCGGGCCTTCATCGGTTCGGGCGGCAGCGGGGACGCCGTCGTCATGGTGCACGATGCGGCACGGCCGTTCATTTCCCGGACGGTAATCGGCGAACTTGCATCCGTTGCAGCGGAACACGGGGCCGCCATCGCGGCGGTCCGTTCAAAGGATACCGTGAAGCGGGTGAGGGACGGGCTTGTCGAGTCCACGCCGGACCGCAATTCGCTCTGGCTGGTCCAGACGCCGCAGGCATTCCGGGCCGCCCTTCTTGCCGAAGCGGAGGAGCGGGCGGAGGCGGACGGCTTCCTCGGGACGGACGAGTCCATGCTCGTCGAGCGGCTCGGCTACCCGGTGAGGATTGTCGAAAGCACGTACGACAATGTGAAGATGACTACGAAAGAAGACCTTGCGATCGGCGAGGTCCTGCTGAAACGGCTGGAGGAGGAACACGAATGATCAGGATCGGACAAGGATTTGATGTACATGAATTTGCGGAGGACCGCCCGCTCATCATCGGCGGGGTGACCATCCCGCATGAACGGGGCCTCACCGGCCATTCGGATGCGGATGTGCTGCTCCATACCGTCACGGATGCCGCACTCGGAGCAATCGGCGGGTGGGACATCGGCCACCACTTCCCGGACACCGAAGCCGAGTTCAAGGACGCGGACTCCGCCGTCCTCCTCGAGCGTGTGTGGGCAGACGTCGAGGCGAAGGGATTCCGTCTCGGGAACGTCGACTGCACGATCATGGCCCAGCGGCCGAAAATGGCGCCCCATATCCCGGCCATCCGGGCCCGCATTGCGGAGCTGCTGCACGCGGATGAAGACCGGGTGAACATCAAGGCCACCACGACCGAAAAGCTCGGCTTCGTCGGACGCGAAGAAGGCATCGCGGCCATGGCCGTCATCTTGCTGGAAAAAGAATGAATGACACGCTGCCGGTCCATCCTTAGGGGTGGGCCGGTTTTTTTGTGTTCTGATCGGGGAGTCACAAATCTACGGCCCATATTGCAAATTCGGTGTCCATATTTCAAATTCGTGCTCCATATTGCAAATCCGGTGTCCATATCTCAATTCCGCGCTTCATATTGTAAATCCGGTGTCCATATTTCAAATTCGTGCTCCATATCGTAAATCCGGTGTCCATATCTCAATTCCGTGCTCCATATTGTAAATCCGGTGTCCATATCTCAATTCCGCGGTCCATATTGTAAATCCGGTGTCCATATCTCAAATCTGCGGTCCATATTGCAAATCCGGTGTCCATATCTCAAATCTGCGGTCCATATTGCAAATCGGCCGTCCATATTTCAAATCTGCGTTCCATATTTCAAATTCGGTGTCCATATTTCAAATCTGCGTTCCATATTGTAAATCGGCCGTCCATATCTCAATTCCGCGTTCCATATTGTAAATCCGGCAGCCTGATCTTATATTCACGCATCATACCGATGGCCGTACTGACTTCAATCCGCCCGGTGCCGGATTGATTGCCCCGCGTACCCCCAAACCGCACCGCCTATGGTAAAATGGACAAAGCATAAAACATTCGCACGCACGAACAGGAGGAACCATCCATGACACAGGAAGTCCGTGTACGGTATGCGCCGAGTCCGACGGGGCATCTCCACATCGGAAACGCCCGGACGGCGCTATTCAACTATCTCTTCGCCCGCCACAACGGCGGCAAGTTCATCATCCGCATCGAAGACACCGATGCCAAACGAAACATCGAAGGCGGCGAGGAGTCGCAGCTGCAATACTTGAAATGGCTCGGCATCGACTGGGATGAAAGCATCGATGTCGGCGGGGAATACGGCCCGTACCGCCAGTCGGAGCGCAACGATCTGTATAAGGAACTGTATGACGGACTCGTTGAAAAAGGCCTGGCGTACAAGTGCTACTGCACCGAGGAGGAGCTGGAGGCGGAACGTGAAGCCCAGCAGGCGCGCGGGGAAATGCCGCGCTACAGCGGAAAGTGCCGCCACCTGACGGACGAGGACCGCTCGAAGCTCGAGGCGGAAGGCCGCAAACCGAGCATCCGGTTCGCGGTTCCCGAAGGCCGGACTTACAAGTTCAAAGACATGGTGAAGGACGATGTGTCGTTTGAATCCGGAGACTTCGGCGACTGGGTCATCGTGAAGAAAGACGGCGTGCCGACATACAACTTTGCCGTTGCGATCGATGATCATTACATGAAGATCTCGCATGTCCTCCGCGGGGACGACCATATCTCGAACACGCCGAAACAAATGATGATCTATGAGGCGTTCGGATGGGACATGCCGACATTCGGCCACATGACGCTCATCGTCAATGAAAGCCGCAAAAAACTGTCGAAGCGGGACGAATCGATCATCCAGTTCATCGAGCAGTACGAGGAGCTCGGCTATCTGCCGGATGCGCTCTTCAATTTCATCGCGCTCCTCGGCTGGTCGCCGAAGGGAGAGGACGAAATCTTCTCCCGCGAGCAGTTCATCGAGATGTTCGATGCGGACCGGCTGTCCAAGTCGCCGGCACTGTTCGACAAGCAGAAGCTGACCTGGATGAACAACCAGTACGTGAAGGAACTGCCGCTCGAAGAAGTCGTCTCCCTGTCCCTCCCGCATCTCCAGAAGGCGGGTCTCCTGCCGGATGAGCTGTCCGCCGAACAGCGCGAATGGGCGGAGC
The DNA here is from genome assembly GCF_900156305.1 of Edaphobacillus lindanitolerans. Taxonomy (GTDB): domain Bacteria; phylum Bacillota; class Bacilli; order Bacillales_A; family Planococcaceae; genus Bhargavaea; species Bhargavaea lindanitolerans. The sequence goes on from NZ_FTPL01000003.1 coordinate 210,190, forward strand.
GCCTCATCGCCCTTTATCAGGAGCAGATGAGCTACGGTGCGGAAATTGTCGAATTGTCCGCCCAGTTCTTCCGCGACGACATTGAATACGATGAGGAAGCCAAGGCCATCCTTGCGGGCGAGCAGGTGCCGGAAGTGATGACGGCGTTCAAGTCGCAGCTGGAGTCACTCGAATCGTTTGATCCGGCATCAATCAAGGCGGCGATCAAAGCCGTCCAGAAGGAAACGGGGCACAAAGGCAAGAATCTGTTCATGCCGATCCGCGTCGTCACGACGGGCCAGATGCACGGACCGGAACTGCAGGAATCGATCTCGCTCCTCGGCCGTGACAAAGTGATCAAGCGCGTGTCCGCCTACGCGGGCTGAGACGGAGTTCAGAAAAAGGGGACGGGCGGAACGATTGACTTTCCGTCCGCCCCCTGTACAATAGAAAGACAAAAGCAAGTATAACGAAAGCGACGAAGAGGAGAAGTACGTTGCGCATGCTCGACAGAGAGGGCCGCCGCCGGCTGAAAGCGGCCCGGGCCGCTGCGCGCGGAAATGCACCTCGGAGCGCCGGGCCGAAGTAACAGTAGGCCGGCCGGACTGCCTCCGTTACGGGCACCGAGGGGGGAAGGGCATCCGCGCAGCCATCTGCGCCGCCCTTCCCAAACCAGAGTGGAACCGCGCATCCAAGGCGCCTCTGTCATCATGGCAGAGGCGTCTTTTTGTTATCCGGAATGCGGGGGATGCCCCGGAACGATCAAACCGGACAGCCCGGCACGGGACAGTGGCGTTCATTCAATTTCTGCTGTTCCGGCCGGTCGGATCACCTGGATAAAACCCGCAAACTCGCCCCTCGCCTTGCTTAACGATCTTCGGAGGGATCAGAAGTGTTCAAACGAATGAAAGAAGATATCCATGTCGTGTTCGACCAGGACCCGGCAGCCCGAAGCGCGTTTGAAATCGTGCTGACTTATGCGGGCCTCCACGCAGTGTGGGGGTACCGGGTCGCGCACTGGCTGCACCAACGCCGGCTGTTCTTCCTGGCGCGGGCGGTCTCGCAGCTCATCCGGTTCCTGACGGGGATTGAGATCCACCCCGGCGCACAAATCGGACGGCGCCTTTTCATCGATCATGGTTCAGGGGTCGTGATCGGAGAAACGTGCATCATCGGCGACGACGTGACGCTTTACCAAGGTGTAACGCTCGGCGGTACCGGGAAGGAGAAGGGCAAACGCCATCCGACACTCGGAAACAACGTGCTCGTCGCATCCGGGGCGAAAGTTCTCGGATCGATCACGCTTGGCGACAATGCGAAGGTCGGTGCGGGGTCGGTTGTCCTGAAAGACGTTCCGCCGAATTCGACCGTTGTCGGAATCCCGGGAACGATCGTCGTGCAGAACGGCGTCAAGGTGACGAAGAAGCTCGACCATGACAATCTCCCGGACCCGGTGAAGGATAAATGTGACATGCTGGAACGGAAAATCGCCGTGTTGCAGGAAGAAGTGGCACGGCTTCGCGAACTGAACAAGGAACAGGTGAAGGAGGAGCAATGATGGGCATCGAAATTTACAACACACTGACGAGGAAAAAGGAGCCGTTCGTCCCGATCGAGGAAGGGAAAGTGAAGATGTATGTGTGCGGTCCGACCGTTTACAACTACATCCACATCGGGAATGCACGGCCGGTCATCGTCTATGACACGGTCCGCAATTATCTGGAGTATAAAGGCTTCGACGTGAATTACGTGTCGAATTTCACCGACGTCGACGACAAGATTATCAAAACCGCGAATGAGCTCGGCGAAGAGGTCGGCGAGCTGACGGAGCGGTTCATCGGGGCTTACTTTGCAGACATCGAGGCCCTCGGCTGCCGGCATGCGGATGAGCATCCGCGCGTCACGGAACATATCGATGACATCATCGCCTTCATCACGGTCCTGATCGACAAGGGCTATGCGTACGAGTCCGAAGGAGACGTTTACTACCGGACACGCAAATTCGACGGTTACGGCAAACTCTCCCACCAGTCGATCGATGAACTGAAGGTCGGCGCCCGCATCCATCCGGGAGAAAAGAAGGACGACGCACTTGATTTTACACTCTGGAAGTCGGCGAAGCCGGGCGAGATCTCGTGGGACAGTCCGTGGGGCAAGGGGCGGCCGGGCTGGCACATCGAATGCTCCGTCATGGCACGCGAAGTGCTCGGCGACACGATCGACATCCATGCCGGCGGCCAGGATCTCACCTTCCCGCACCATGAGAACGAAATTGCCCAGAGCGAAGCGCACAATGACAAGACATTCGCCAACTACTGGATGCACAATGGCTACATCAACATCGACAATGAAAAAATGTCGAAATCACTCGGAAACTTCGTGCTCGTGAACGACATCCGCAAAAAGGTCGATCCGGAAGTCCTCCGATTCTTCATGCTGTCGGTCCATTACCGCAATCCGATCAACTTCTCTGAAGAACTGATCGAGAGTGCCGCAAACGGACTCGACCGGCTCCGTACCGCTTTCCGGAACGTTTCGCACCGGTTGGAGACGACCGCGGACAACGGTGACCAGACAGACATCTGGCTTTATAAGATCGGCAAAGCGCGCAAGGCGTTCGAGGAAGCGATGGATGATGACTTCAATACGGCCAATGCAATTTCGGTCCTGTTTGACCTCGCCCGTCTGTCGAATACGTACCTCAACGAAAAGAACACCGAACGCGCGGTGCTCGAAGCTTTCCGCGGCACGCTCCCGGAACTGGCCGGCGTTCTCGGACTCCGGCTCGGGGATGCGCAGGCGGAGTTTCCGTCCGAAGACATCGAGGCGCTCATCGAAGAGCGGGAGCAGGCCCGGAAGAACCGTGATTTCGCGCGGGCCGACGAAATCCGTGATGAACTTCTCGATCAGGGGATCGTCCTTGAAGATACACGGCAGGGCGTCCGTTGGAAAAGGGGCTGATCCGGATGGCCGCGATCACAGAATCCGATATCCGGCAGCTCAACGCCCTGACGCTCGCCTACATGGGCGACGCCGTCTATGAACAGGCGGTGAGGGAGCACCTCATCCGTTCCGGCAGGGTCAAGCCGAACACGCTGCACAGGCTCGCGACGAACTACGTGTCCGCCGTCGCCCAGGCCTCCGCGGTGCGCGCGATGGAGGCGGACGGCTTTCTCTCGGAAGGAGAACTGGCCGTTGTGCGGCGGGGGCGCAACGCAAAGTCCGGACACTCGCCGAAAAGCACGGATATCCAGACATACAACTACAGTTCCGCATTCGAAGCGCTTGTCGGCTGGCTCTACCTGCTCGGCCGCACCGAACGGCTCGGCGAAGTAATCGGCCGTGCGATCAGCCACGCCGAGGCGGAGAGGGAGGACGGACGATGACCAACAGGGAAGAAGAAATCATTGCGGGCCGCAATCCCGTGCTTGAAGCACTCCGGTCGGGGCGCGAGCTCAATAAAATCTGGCTGGCGGAAGGCATGCAGAAATCCGGCTCGGCCGATATCCGGCGGATGGCGAAGGAAGCCGGCGTCGTCGTCCAGCAAGTACCGAAAAAGAAGCTCGATCAGCTAACCGAACTCACGCACCAGGGGGTTGCGGCAAGTGTTGCGGCCTACGGCTATGCGGAGCTCGATGACTTGTTCAAGCGGGCGGAAGAAGCGGGCGAAGACCCGTTCTTCATCATCCTGGACGAGCTCGAAGACCCGCATAACCTCGGATCCATCCTCAGGACGGCCGATGCCTCGGGCGCGCACGGCATCATCATTCCGAAGCGGCGTTCGGTCGGACTCACCGGGGTCGTCGCGAAAGCCTCGACAGGTGCGATCGAGCACGTGCCGGTCGTGCGGGTCGGCAATCTTGCGCGCACGGTCGATGACCTGAAGGAACGCGGCGTCTGGATCGCCGGGACGGATGCAAAGGGAACGGCGGATTACCGCGACATGGACGCCGGTCTGCCGCTCGCAGTCATCATCGGCAGCGAAGGACGGGGAATGTCGAGGCTTCTTGTCGAAAAATGCGATTTCCTCTACAGCCTGCCGATGGTCGGACATGTCAACTCGCTCAACGCCTCCGTCGCAGCGGCGCTCCTGATGTACGAAGTCCTCCGGAAAAGGAAACCCGCAGCAGGGCAAGGATGATGGACGTTCTGCTTGTCGACGGCTACAACATCATCGGCGCATGGCCGGAGCTGAAGGCGCTCCGCGAAGTGCGGCTCGAAGATGCGCGGGACCTGCTCATCGAGATGATGGCCGAGTACCGGGCCTATACCGGCTGGCGGGTCATCATCGTTTTTGACGCACAGTTCGTCCCCGGCATCGCGACGGCTTCCCGCCGGCATGACGTCGAGATCCTGTTCACGAAGGAAAACGAAACGGCGGACGAACGGATCGAACGGCTCGCCTCCGAACTCGGAAGCCGCCGCGTTCAGGTCCATGTCGCCACTTCTGATCACACCGAACAGCGTGTGATCTTTGCACAGGGGGCCCTCCGGAAGTCGGCACGGGAGCTGCAAATTGAAATGTCCGGCATCCAAAAAGGGATTGCTGAAAAAGTAAGGAAACTCCAGGAAAAACGCCCGTTTTCAAAGATTCCGCTGTCGGATGACGTGGCTGAAATTTTTGAAAAATGGCGCCGCGGACTAAAATGAACGGTTGACGCTAAAATTTTCCTTCCTGTATACTGTTAGACACTACGTGTGGGAACCGGGGTGATCTGAATGTTGGTAAACAGCCGGGATGAGGCTCATGTTGACGGGTTCGGGGGATTCAGTGATGAACAGCTCGTGGAGATGGCGCATTCCGGGCGCAGTGACGCCCTGGATTTCCTAATCCGGAAGTACCAATATTTCGTGCGGATGAAAGCGCGTTCTTATTTCCTGGTCGGTGCAGACCGCGAGGACATTATCCAAGAAGGGATGATCGGCCTGTACAAGGCGATCCGCGACTTCAGGGGGGACAAGCTCAGTTCGTTCCGGGCATTTGCCGAATTGTGCATCACCCGGCAGATCATCACGGCGATCAAGACGGCGACGCGCCAGAAGCATATTCCGCTCAACTCCTCGGTGTCTCTGGACAAACCGATCTATGACGACGAATCCGAGCGCACGCTTCTCGATATGCTGACGGGGCCGGAGCTGGACGACCCGGCGGATCTGATGGTCCACCGGGAAGAGTTCGACCGGCTTGAGGAAGAGATGAATAATGTGCTGAGCGCATTGGAACGCCAGGTGCTCGCACTTTATCTTGAAGGGCGGAGCTACCAGGAAATCTCTGTTGCGCTCGGACGGCAGGTGAAATCGATCGATAATGCCCTCCAGCGCATCAAACGGAAACTCGAGCAGCACCTCGCTGCGGGCATCGGGCGGTGACCCGGGCCGCATTGACAGCGGCACCCCGCAGGTGATAGGCTGAAGACGGACCGATCCGAGATCGGCGGCCGGGCCGCTCATCTGACCGGACGGCATTAAGATTTCCTGACCATTCAGCTTCGCGGGCCAGCCCCGCTTTTGATCGACGCCGGTGCTTCCGGTGCAAGCATATTCCCCTTATCATTTTTCATTCCGGAGGTTTAGCGATACAATGGGCAAGATTCGCGAGTTTTTCAACGGCGTCGTTTCGGAAATGCGGAAGGTCAGCTGGCCGAAGCGCAAGGAACTGACGCGATATACAGTTGTTGTGCTGTCTACGGTCATTGTCATGGCGGTATTCTTTGCATTGGTCGATCTCGGCATTTCGACCGTTTTCCGCTGGTTCCTGAAAGCCTGATGTGAATAGATTTTTGTAGAATAGCCCGTCTGGTCGTTCGAGCGGGCTTTTTCATTTTGACCGAAAAGGGAGGGACGGACGGCCAGTCCGCTACGATGGAGAAAAATTGGTTTGTGGTGCACACTTACTCGGGATATGAGAACAAGGTGAGGACCAACCTTGAAAAGCGCGTCGACACGATGGGGATGCAAGACAAAATCTTCCGGGTCGTCGTTCCCGAGGAAGAAGAGATCGACTATAAGGACGGCAAGAAACGTGCCGTCATGCGCAAGACGTTCCCGGGATATGTGCTCGTGGAAATGATCATGACGGACGACTCGTGGTATGTCGTCCGCAATACGCCGGGTGTCACCGGCTTCATCGGCTCTTCCGGCGGCGGGGCGAAACCGACGCCGCTCATGCCGGAAGAAGTGGACTTCATCCTCCGCCAGATGGGCATGAAGGAAGGCAAAGTCGAGATGGACGTGGCGGAAGGCGATCTCGTGGAAGTGCTGGAAGGGCCGTTTGCGAACTTCCAGGGACGCATCGAGGAAGTCGATGCCGCAAAAGGAAAAGTCAAGGTGGCCGTGGAAATGTTCGGCCGCGAAACGAAAATGGAACTCGATTTCGTACAAATCCGGAAAATTTGACCGGCTGGTGCTTGCAAGAAGCCGGCAATAATGGTATCATTCCAAAGGTCAGGCCGAAAATCGGCCTGTGCGGATTAACCGTATTCTACCGGCCCCGTGCCGGCAGACACATATTGAGTGGGAGGGGCAACCCTATTACCACATCACGGACTTAAGGAGGTGTGTCTCGTGGCTAAAAAAGTTATCAAGCTTGTGAAACTTCAAATCCCTGCCGGCAAAGCAAACCCGGCGCCACCGGTCGGACCGGCGCTCGGTCAGGCAGGTGTCAATATCATGGGGTTCTGTAAAGAATTCAACGCCCGGACATCGGATCAGGCAGGCCTCATCATTCCTGTTGAAATCTCGGTGTTTGAAGACCGTTCGTTCACATTCATTACAAAAACTCCGCCAGCAGCTGTTCTCTTGAAGAAAGCGGCCGGCATCGACAAGGCGTCCGGCGAACCGAACAAAAACAAGGTTGCCGTCGTCAAGCGCGACAAAGTCCGCGAAATCGCGGAAACGAAAATGCCTGACCTCAACGCCGCTTCTGTTGAAGCAGCGATGCAGATGGTCGAAGGCACTGCCCGCAGCATGGGCATCACGATCGAAGACTAATTGATTCTTTCACTTGATGTTGTTCTGTTTTGGAGGGTTGCGCACGTTCCCCGTGAACGCCGCAACCCTTATTCGTGGGAGGGTTTATCCGCTATAACCACAATCAAGGAGGAAATTCAACATGGCTAAAAAAGGCAAAAAGCAAGTCGAGGCGGCCAAGAAAGTCGACCGCATGAAGCTTTATGATGTAAACGAAGCAATCGCGCTCGCCAAAGAAACGAGCTCGGTAAACTTTGACGCGACTGTCGAAGTGGCATTCCGCCTCGGCATCGACGTCCGCAAAAACGACCAGCAGATCCGCGGTGCGGTTGTCCTTCCAAACGGAACGGGCAAAACGCAAAAAGTCCTCGTCTTCGCAAAAGGCGAAAAGGCTAAAGAAGCAGAAGCTGCAGGCGCAGACTACGTGGGCGAAGCAGACTTCGTCAACAAGATCCAGCAAGGCTGGTTCGACTTTGACGTAGTTGTCGCAACACCTGACATGATGGGTGAAGTCGGTAAACTCGGCCGCGTCCTCGGACCAAAAGGCCTCATGCCGAACCCTAAGACAGGAACTGTTACATTCGACGTGACAAAAGCTGTCCAGGACATCAAAGCCGGTAAGGTCGAGTACCGTGCCGACAAGTCCGGGATCATCCATGCACCGATCGGCAAGGTTTCCTTCGAAGACGAGAAGCTCGTCGAGAACTTCGAAACGATCTTCGACACGATTCAGAAGGCCAAGCCGGCAGCTGCAAAAGGCACTTACATGAAGTCTGTCAATGTGACGACGACAATGGGCCCTGCAGTGAAAATCGATGCATCCAACGTCGCTGCCAAAAAATAATGTTGACAACAAACCGGTTCATCTGATAAGATAGCCGATGTTGTGAATAATCGTTTGTACCGTAGACAGCAGGGGCGGCCCGCCGCTTAAATGATCCCTGCCGAGGACAGAAGCTATCAACCCTTGATCGGTTTGAGATGCCAATTTCCAGCTCCGTGTCTACATTTATGTGGAACGGAGCTTTTTATTTGCGGTATGAATGAAAATCTTACAGGAGGTGTCCAGCCGAAATGAGCAAAGTATTGGAAGCCAAACAGGCACTCGTTGAAGAAATCGCAACGAAGTTCAAAGAGGCGGCGTCCGTTGTCGTCGTTGACTATCGCGGCCTGAGCGTCGGCGAAGTAACAGAGCTCCGCAAACAGCTCCGTGAAGCAGGCATCGAGTTCAAAGTGTACAAAAACACGATGACTCGCCGTGCCGCTGAAGCTGCCGGTGTCGAAGCCCTCAACGAATACATGACGGGCCCGAATGCCATCGCGTTCTCGAACGAAGATGTCGTCGCACCTGCGCGCATCCTCAACAACTTCGCGAAAGACAACGAAAAACTCGAGATCAAAGCCGGTGTCATCGAAGGCAACGTCGCGACTCTCGAAGAAGTCAAAGCACTGGCGGAACTGCCATCCCGGGAAGGTCTCCTTTCCATGGTTCTCAGCGTCCTCCAGGCGCCGATCCGCAACTTCGCACTTGCATCGAAAGCCGTTGCAGACCAGAAGGAAGAACAAGGCGCATAATCCGGCTGCCTAGCCATCGGACCGCGGCATAGTCCGCAACTATATCGAACCACTAGGAGGAAATACCAATGAGCAAAGAGCAAATCATTGAAGCGATCAAAGAAATGACAGTTCTCGAACTGAACGACCTCGTAAAAGCAATCGAAGAAGAGTTCGGCGTAACAGCTGCTGCTCCAGTAGCAGTTGCAGGCGGCGCAGCTCCTGCAGCTGAAGAGCAAACTGAATTCGACGTTGTCCTTGCTTCCGCAGGCGACCAGAAGATCAAAGTCATCAAAGTTGTCCGCGAAATCACGGGCCTTGGCCTCAAAGAAGCGAAAGCGCTCGTAGACGAAGCGCCTAAAGCTCTCAAAGAAGCCGTATCGAAAGAAGAAGCAGAAGAAATGAAAGCGAAGCTCGAAGAAGTCGGCGCTGGCGTCGAAGTCAAGTAATTCCGAGCCTCACCGTACGACCGAAGAGCCCGTCAGTATCCGACGGGCTTTTCTTTATATGCTCAGAAATCGAGGGTGGGCCAAGGTTCCTTTCCGGGGGAGCTGTCCGTGATCCCGCTGTGCGGGGATGCCCGGCCGTGGCGGGGATCAACACCTTTTTCAGGATATCTGTTTTCGATCAAACACCGATCAGGAGGGATGAAAATGGGCGATCATTATTATTCGAGGGACCCTCATGCGGAGTCGGCGCCGGTCAAGTGGAAGACGGAGCTCCGGGGCATGCCGTTCGTATTCAAGACGGACGCGGGCGTATTCAGCAAAGGGGAAGTGGACTTCGGGTCCCGGCTGCTGGTCGACACGTTCAGGGAGCCTTCGGCCGAAGGTCCGCTGCTCGACATCGGCTGCGGCTACGGCCCTGTCGGCCTGACGGTTGCCCGGCTGCTCCCGGAACGGACTGTCCATATGGTCGACGTCAACAGCCGTGCGCTTTCTCTGGCAAATGAAAATGCCGGCGCAAACGGCGCCGGCAATGTGACGATCTATGAAAGTGACGGAGGTGCGGATGTCCGCGGAACCGGATTCGCTGCAGTGCTCACAAACCCGCCGATCCGTGCGGGGAAGGAGACGGTGTTCCGGATCTACGAAGATGCGCACCGGCTGCTCGCTCCCGGAGGCGAACTGTGGGTCGTCATCCAGAAGAAGCAGGGAGCCCCCTCGACCGAGGCAAAACTCTCGGATCTGTTCGGCAATGTGGAATTGGCAGGAAAAAAGAAGGGGTACCATATTTTTAGGTCATTGAAACATTGACTTGACAAATATGCTGTGATAGCATAATAAGATGCACAATTAAGTTGAGGTCGTATGCCCTTTTGGCGGTTCCGGCAGTGCAGCCGGCTGTCTTTCGTGAAGGCGGATGGTATAGATCCGCCCGCCTGAAGGGGATACTTGACCGGAATGGAATAAGCCTGGTGAAACCGAAAATGAGCTCTTGTCTTGAACTCGTTTTCTTTTTGTCTTTTCGGATATCATACATCATTTTCCGGCATCCGCAAAGACCTATTATCGCTTTAATGAGGGGTGAATCAGTTGACAGGTCAACTAGTTCAGTACGGTCAACATCGTCAGCGCAGGAGTTTTGCGCGCATCAGTGAGGTGCTCGAGCTTCCCAATCTGATCGAGATCCAGACGAAGTCCTACGAATGGTTCCTTGAAGAAGGGCTGCGCGATATGTTCCACGACATCTCGCCGATCGAGGACTTCACGGGGAATCTCTCCCTCGAGTTTGTCGACTACAGCCTCGGTGAACCGAAATACCCTGTCGGCGAGTCGAAAGAGCGGGATGCGACATATGCCGCACCGCTGCGCGTGAAAGTGCGTCTTCACAACAAGGAAACCGAAGAAGTGAAGGAGCAGGACGTCTTCATGGGCGACTTCCCGCTCATGACGGAAAACGGGACATTCATCATCAACGGCGCAGAGCGCGTCATCGTCTCGCAGCTCGTCCGCTCCCCGAGCGTCTACTTCCATGACAAAACAGATAAAAACGGGAAGCGCGGCTTCGGTGCCACAGTCATCCCGAACCGTGGCGCATGGCTCGAATATGAGACGGATGCGAAAGACATCGTTCACGTCCGGATCGACCGCACCCGCAAGCTTCCGGTCACCGTGCTGCTCCGCGCGCTCGGCTTCGGCTCCGATCAGGAGATCATCGAGCTGATCGGTGACAACGAATTCCTCCAGAACACACTGGAGAAAGACAATACGGAAAGCACGGAGAAGGCGCTCCTTGAGATCTATGAGCGACTCCGCCCGGGCGAGCCGCCGACTGTGGAGAGCGCGAAGAACCTTCTGTATTCCCGTTTCTTCGATCCAAAGCGCTATGATCTGGCCAACGTCGGCCGCTATAAGATGAACAAAAAGCTGAACATCAAGGACCGCCTCTTCAACCAGACGCTCGCCGAAACGCTGGCTGACCCTGAAACGGGCGAAATCCTTGCCGAAAAAGGGACTGTCATCGATCGCCGCGTGCTTGACAAACTCACTCCTTATCTTGAGAACGGCACCGGATTCCAGACGCTTACACCGGTGAACGGCGTGCTGGAAGGCGACATCACCGTCCAGGCGATCAAGATCTACGCGCCGAAGAGCGAAGATGAGAAAGTCATCACGGTCATCGGCAACGCGGGCATCGAAGAAGAAGTGAAGCACGTTACACCGGCCGACATCATCGCGTCGATCAGCTACTTCTTCAACCTGCTCTACCAGGTCGGCATCACGGATGACATCGACCACCTCGGCAACCGCCGTCTCCGTTCGGTGGGCGAATTGCTGCAGAACCAGTTCCGCATCGGTCTCTCCCGTATGGAACGCGTTGTGCGCGAGCGCATGTCGATCAACGATACACAATCTATTGTGCCTCAGCAGCTCATCAATATCCGTCCGGTCATCGCATCCATCAAAGAGTTCTTCGGAAGCTCCCAGCTTTCGCAGTTCATGGACCAGACGAACCCGCTTGCGGAACTGACGCACAAACGCCGCCTGTCCGCGCTCGGACCGGGCGGACTCACCCGGGAACGCGCCGGCATGGAAGTGCGGGACGTCCACTACTCCCACTATGGCCGGATGTGCCCGATCGAGACGCCGGAAGGCCCGAACATCGGACTCATCAACTCGCTCTCGACTTATGCGAAAGTGAATAAATTCGGCTTCATCGAAACGCCGTATCGCCGCGTCGACCCTGAAACGGGCATCGTGACCGAGCACATCGATTACCTGACGGCGGATGAGGAAGACAATTATGTCGTCGCCCAGGCGAACGCGCCTCTGGACGAAGAGCGCCGGTTCGTCAATGAAGAAGTCGTCGGACGCTTCCGCGGAGACAACTCCGTATTCAAGCGCGAGACGATCGACTACATGGACGTCTCTCCAAAACAGGTCGTCTCTGCCGCGACCGCTTGTATCCCGTTCCTCGAAAACGATGACTCGAACCGGGCCCTCATGGGCGCGAACATGCAGCGACAGGCTGTTCCGCTCCTGAATCCGGAAGCTCCGTTTGTCGGCACCGGGATGGAATACGTCGATGCGCGCGACTCGGGTGCCGCCATCGTCTCGAAACACCACGGAATCGTGGAGCATGTCGAGGCCAAAGAAATCCGTGTGCGCCGCACTGAAGTGATTGACGGCAAGGAAGTCAAGGGCGACCTGGATGTCTATAAGCTCGAGAAGTTCATCCGGTCCAACCAGGGGACTTCTTACAACCAGCGTCCGATCGTCAATGTCGGCGACCGCGTCGCACCGCTTGATGTGCTCGGCGACGGCCCGTCGATGGACAAAGGCGAACTCGCCCTCGGACGCAACGTCCTCGTTGCCTTCATGACATGGGACGGCTTCAACTATGAGGATGCCGTCATCATGAGCGAGCGCCTCGTCAAGGACGACGTCTATACGTCGGTCCACATCGAGGAATACGAGTCCGACTCCCGCGATACGAAGCTCGGACCTGAAGAGATCACACGCGACATCCCGAACGTCGGTGAAGACGCGCTCCGCAATCTTGACGAGCGCGGCATCGTGCGGGTCGGTGCGGAAGTTCGCGACGGCGACATCCTCGTCGGGAAGGTCACGCCGAAGGGCGTCACCGAACTGACTGCGGAAGAACGCCTGCTGCACGCCATCTTCGGCGAGAAGGCACGCGAAGTCCGCGATACGTCCCTCCGGGTACCGCACGGCGCAGGCGGGATTGTCCTCGATGTCAAGGTCTTCAACCGTGAAGACGGCGACGAACTTGCACCGGGCGTCAACCAGCTCGTGCGCGTCTACATCGTCCAAAAACGGAAAATCTCCGTCGGTGACAAGATGGCCGGACGCCACGGGAACAAAGGGGTCATCTCCCGGATCCTTCCGGAAGAGGACATGCCGTTCATGCCGGACGGCACACCGGTTGACATCATGCTCAACCCGCTCGGCGTACCGTCCCGGATGAACATCGGACAGGTGCTCGAACTCCACCTCGGCATGGCTGCCCGCTACCTCGGCCTTCATATGGCCACGCCGGTATTTGACGGCGCCAACGAGGAAGATGTATGGGAGACGATGGAAGAAGCCGGCATGGACCGCTCCGGGAAAACGGTACTGTACGACGGCCGCTCCGGCGAACCGTTCGACAACAAAGTGTCGGTCGGGATCATGTACATGATCAAGCTTGCGCACATGGTCGACGACAAGCTCCACGCCCGTTCGACGGGTCCTTACTCCCTCGTCACGCAGCAGCCGCTCGGCGGTAAAGCGCAGTTCGGCGGTCAGCGTTTCGGAGAGATGGAAGTATGGGCGCTTGAAGCGTACGGTGCAGCCTACACGCTCCAGGAGATCCTGACAGTCAAGTCCGATGATGTGGTCGGACGCGTCAAGACATACGAATCGATTGTCAAAGGGGAAAACATCCCGCAGCCGGGCATTCCTGAATCGTTCAAAGTCCTGATCAAAGAACTCCAGTCGCTCGGCCTCGACGTGAAGATGCTGACTGTCGACCACGAAGAGATCGACCTTCGCGACCTGGATGAGGACGAAGACCTCCAGCCGACGGATGCATTGAACATCCTGCCGGAACAGGAGCCGATCGGAGCCGAATGATTGACTCCTTGACATGAAGGAGGCGGCGGGGACACGGTCCCGCGCCGCCGCATGATGATGAACGGAGAGCCTGTTCAGACTGAGACTAAAGGGAGGTAGGCTCCTTGATAGATGTAAACAATTTTGAGTATATGAAAATCGGTCTCGCCTCGCCGGATAAGATCCGCTCGTGGTCTTTCGGTGAAGTGAAAAAGCCGGAAACGATCAACTACCGGACGCTTAAACCGGAGAAAGACGGCCTGTTCTGCGAACGGATCTTCGGGCCGACAAAAGACTGGGAGTGCCACTGCGGCAAGTACAAGCGCGTCCGCTACAAGGGCGTCGTCTGTGACCGCTGCGGCGTCGAAGTGACACGTGCGAAAGTCCGCCGCGAGCGGATGGGCCACATTGAACTCGCTGCGCCGGTATCCCACATCTGGTATTTCAAGGGCATCCCGAGCCGCATGGGGCTTCTGCTTGACATGTCCCCGCGCTCGCTTGAGGAAGTCATTTACTTCGCTTCTTATGTAGTCGTCGATCCGGCTGACACCGGACTTGACCGGAAACAGCTCCTGTCCGAGCGGGAATACCGCGCGTACCGCGAGAAGTACGGCAACAAGTTTTCGGCACTCATGGGAGCGGAAGCGATCGAAAAGCTGCTCAAGCAGATCGACCTTGAAAAAGAGACGCACGACCTGAAAGAAGAGCTGAAGTCCGCACAGGGCCAACGCCGCACGCGTGCGATCAAGCGCCTGGAAGTCGTGGAATCGTTCCGGAACTCGGGCAACCGTCCGGAATGGATGATCCTCGAAGTGCTGCCGGTCATTCCTCCGGAACTCCGGCCGATGGTCCAGCTCGACGGCGGACGTTTTGCGACGTCCGACCTCAACGACCTGTACCGCCGGGTCATCAACCGGAACAACCGGCTAAAGCGCCTGCTTGACCTCGGTGCACCGGGGATCATCGTCCAGAACGAGAAGCGGATGCTCCAGGAAGCCGTCGATGCCCTCATCGACAACGGCCGCCGCGGACGTCCGGTCACGGGTCCGGGGAACCGTCCGCTGAAATCCCTCTCGCATATGCTGAAAGGGAAACAGGGTCGTTTCCGCCAGAACCTCCTCGGGAAGCGGGTCGACTATTCCGGCCGTTCCGTTATCGTTGTCGGACCGAACCTGAAGATGTATCAGTGCGGCCTGCCGCGCGAAATGGCGATCGAGCTGTTCAAGCCGTTCGTCATGAAGGAACTCGTCGAGCGCGGGCTCGCGCATAACATCAAGAGCGCGAAGCGCAAGATCGAACGCCTTCACTCCGATGTGTGGGACGTGCTGGAAGACGTCATCAAGGAACATCCGGTCCTCCTGAACCGGGCACCGACGCTCCACCGGCTCGGCATCCAGGCATTCGAGCCGACGCTCGTCGAAGGCCGCGCCATCCGTCTGCACCCGCTCGTCTGTACGGCATACAACGCCGACTTCGACGGTGACCAGATGGCCGTTCACGTGCCGCTCTCCGCAGAGGCACAGGCCGAAGCGCGCCTGCTCATGCTCGCGGCTCAGAACATCCTGAACCCGAAAGACGGGAAGCCGGTCGTCACGCCATCCCAGGACATGGTTCTCGGGAACTACTATCTGACGCTCGAGCGCAAGAACGCTGCGGGCGAAGGCATGGTGTTCAGCGACACGAACGAAGTGATGGTTGCCTACCAGACGGGCTTCGTGCACCTGCACACCCGGATCGCCATCCAGGCATCCGCGCTGAACAATCCGACATTCACCGAGAAGCAGAACAAGCAGCTGCTCATGACCACTGTCGGCAAGGTGATCTTCAACGAAATCCTGCCGGAGTCGTTCCCGTTCATCAATGAACCGACGAACCACAACCTCCAGGTCGAAACACCGGAAAAATATTTCATCGATCCGACGGATGATGTGAAGGCGAAGATCGCGGAAGCGGAACTCGTCCAGCCGTTCAAGAAGAAAATCCTCGGAAACATCATCGCGGAGATCTTCAAGCGGTTCCACATCACCGAAACGTCGAAGATGCTTGACCGGATGAAGGACCTCGGGTTCAAATACTCCACGCGTGCAGGCATCACGATCGGGATCTCCGACATCGTCGTCCTGCCGAACAAAGGTGAGATCCTCCAGGAAGCCCAGGACAAGGTCGACAAGGTCACGAAGCAGTTCCGCCGCGGTCTCATCACCGAGGAAGAGCGCTACGACCGCGTCATCTCGTACTGGAGCCAGGCGAAGGACACCATCCAGTCCCAGCTCATGGAGTCCCTCGACAACGAGAACCCGATCTTCATGATGAGCGACTCGGGTGCCCGTGGTAACGCATCGAACTTCACGCAGCTCGCCGGGATGCGCGGACTCATGGCCAACCCGGCCGGCCGCATCATCGAGCTCCCGATCAAGTCGTCGTTCCGTGAAGGCCTCACCGTCCTCGAGTACTTCATCTCGACGCACGGCGCACGGAAGGGTCTTGCCGATACGGCGCTGAAGACGGCCGACTCGGGTTACCTGACCCGCCGGCTCGTCGATGTCGCGCAGGATGTCATCGTCCGCGAAGACGACTGCGGCACCGACCGCGGCCTTGAAGTGTCCGCCCTTACGGAAGGGACCGAGATCATCGAGGCCCTCGACGAGCGGATCATCGGCCGCCATGCGAAGAAGACGGTCCGCCATCCGGAAACGGGCGAAGTGATCGTCGAGCGCGACGGACTCATCACGGAGGACCTTGCCAAGGTGATCACAGACGCCGGCATCGAATCCGTGACGATCCGTTCGGCATTCACGTGCAATACGAAGCACGGCATCTGCAAAAAGTGCTACGGCATGAACCTGGCGACCGGCGAAGCGGTCGAAGTCGGCGAAGCCGTCGGCATCATCGCTGCCCAGTCGATCGGGGAGCCGGGCACGCAGCTGACGATGCGTACGTTCCACACCGGCGGGGTTGCCGGAGACGACATCACCCAGGGTCTCCCGCGTATCCAGGAGATCTTCGAAGCACGGAACCCGAAAGGTCAGGCGGTCATTTCCGAGATCAACGGTGTCATCACCGAAATCGACGAAATCCGCGAAGGCCAGAAGGAGATCACCGTCAAGGGAGATGTCGAGACGCGGAAATATACGCCACCGTATAACGCGCGCCTCCGCTTCGGCCTCAATGACACGGTCAGCCGCGGGGATGCGCTCACCGAAGGGTCGATCGATCCGAAAGAGCTCATCGTCGTCAAAGACGTGTCGACCGTCCAGGAATACTTGCTGAAGGAAGTCCAGAAGGTCTACCGGATGCAGGGCGTTGAGATCAGCGATAAGCACGTTGAAGTCATGGTCCGCCAGATGATGCGCAAAGTCCGCGTCATCGAAGCCGGCGACACGGATCTTCTCCCGGGCTCGCTGCTCGACATCCACCAATTCGCGGAATCGAATGCCGAGGCGCTCCTCAACGGCAGATTGCCTGCCACGAGCCGTCCGGTCATTCTCGGGATCACGAAAGCGTCCCTTGAAACCGAATCGTTCCTTTCCGCCGCGTCGTTCCAGGAAACCACTCGTGTCCTGACCGATGCCGCCATCAAAGGCAAAATGGACGAACTCCTCGGTCTCAAGGAGAACGTCATCATCGGGAAACTCGTCCCAGCCGGCACGGGCATGCAGCGCTACCGCCGCATCGCCATCGAGCATGAAGGCATGGAAGAGGAAGCCGAAACCGCAACTGCGGAATAATGCACGAAGCACCCCGGGAACCGAAAGGTCCCCGGGGTGCTCTTTTTATTCACGGACAGGAGACGGGGTGCCGGCCCTGTTCCGGCACTCTGCCCGCACTCTATGGAAGGAAGGTGCACCGGACCCGGCAGCCCGATTCAATCGTGCCGCATCCAAGCGCGCATACCGTACGGCCCTTCTTTAAAGACAAATAAAAAGAAGGTCGAAATCCGTATGGTATCTGTTGACACCCGGCGCGGCAGATGATAATATATTCAAGGTTGAGAGTTGACTTTCTGTTCCTTGGAGGAAATGGCATGTCTCATGGACAAGCGAATCAGAAGAAGACGATCATCGGGATCAAACAAACAGTGAAGGCACTCCGGACGGGGAGGGTGCAGGAGGTTCTCCTGGCATCTGATGCGGACGGACGGCTGCTCGGCGATCTTCTCGTGCTTGCACGGGAGAACGGGGTACCGGTCCGCTATGCGGGTACGAGGCTTGAACTCGGCCTGGCACACGGGATCGACGTCGGAGCTTCGGTCGTAGCGATCACTGAATGACGGTTTTTGCGCATTAAAACGCAAAGACTTTGTTTTTACCCCAAAAATGAACCACCTGGATGTGTGGTATTACAAAGAAGTGAAGGGAGGACCCTATCGATGCCTACAATTAACCAACTGGTCCGCAAACCGCGCAAGTCGAAAGCGACCAAGTCGAAATCTCCGGCACTCGGGAAAGGTTACAACAGCTACAAGAAAACGACGACAGACGTCAATTCTCCGCAAAAACGCGGTGTCTGCACGCGTGTCGGCACAATGACACCGAAGAAGCCGAACTCGGCCCTTCGTAAATACGCTCGTGTCCGCCTGACGAACACGATCGAAGTCAACGCCTACATTCCGGGCGAAGGCCACAACCTTCAGGAACACAGCGTTGTCCTGATCCGTGGCGGCCGTGTGAAAGACCTTCCGGGTGTCCGCTACCACATCGTGCGCGGCGCCCTCGATACAGCCGGCGTTCAAGGCCGTATGCAGAGCCGTTCCCACTACGGCGCGAAGAAACCGAAAGAAAAGAAATAATCCAAAGCAGGCACCTTTGAGTGCCCAACAGTCTGAAAGGAGGAACACACATGCCTCGTAAAGGTCCAGTTGCAAAACGTGACGTGTTGCCTGATCCACTCTACAATTCGAAGCTCGTGACACGTCTGATCAATAAAATGATGGTGGATGGCAAGAAAGGGACTTCCCAGCAAATTCTCTATGGTGCGTTCGACCTTATCCGCGAACGTTCCGGCAAGGAGCCGCTTGAAGTCTTCGAAGCTGCCCTCGAGAACATCATGCCAGTCCTCGAAGTCCGTGCCCGCCGTGTCGGTGGCGCGAACTACCAGGTTCCGGTTGAAGTACGTCCTGATCGCCGCGTGACACTCGGTCTCCGCTACCTCGTCAACTACTCCCGCCTCCGCGGTGAGAAGACGATGGAAGAGCGCCTTGCGAACGAGATCCTCGACGCTTCCAACAACACGGGTGCTTCCGTGAAGCGCCGCGAAGATCTCCACAAAATGGCGGAAGCGAACAAAGCATTCGCCCACTACCGCTGGTAAGATCGAGCCGAAGATTACTCTATTCCGACATAACAGGAGGAGAAACACATTATGGCTAGAGAATTCTCCTTGGAGAACACCCGTAACATCGGGATCATGGCCCACATCGACGCCGGTAAAACGACGACGACTGAGCGGATCCTCTACTACACGGGTAAAATCCATAAACTCGGGGAAACGCACGAAGGCGCATCCCAGATGGACTGGATGGAACAGGAGCAGGAGCGCGGGATCACGATCACATCCGCTGCAACGACAGCTGCCTGGAAAGGCTACCGGGTCAACATCATCGACACTCCTGGGCACGTCGACTTCACCGTTGAAGTTGAACGCTCCCTCCGCGTGCTCGACGGTGCGGTAACCGTCCTCGATGCACAGTCCGGCGTTGAGCCGCAGACTGAAACGGTATGGCGCCAGGCAACCACTTATGGCGTACCGCGTATCGTATTCGTCAACAAAATGGACAAGACAGGCGCAGACTTCCTGTACTCTGTCAAAACCCTGCATAACCGCCTCCAGGCGAATGCACACCCGATCCAGCTTCCGATCGGTTCCGAAGATGAATTCAGCGGGATCATCGACCTTGTGGAAATGAAGGCGACGATGTACGGCAACGACCTCGGTACTGAGATCGAAGTCACCGACATCCCTGCTGAATACATGGATCAGGCTGAAGAATACCGTGAAAAGCTCATCGAGGCCGTTGCGGAACTCGACGAGGACCTCATGGAGAAATACCTCGGCGGCGAAGAACTTTCGATCGAAGAGATCAAGGCTGCCATCCGGAAAGCGACGCTTGCCGTTGAATTCTATCCGGTTGTCTGCGGTACGGCTTTCAAAAACAAAGGTGTCCAGCTCGTCCTCGACGCAGTTGTCGACTACCTGCCGGCTCCGATCGACATTCCGTCGATCAAGGGCATCGACCCTGATACCGGCGATGAAATGGAACGTCATGCAGACGACGAAGAGCCGTTCTCGGCACTTGCGTTCAAGGTCATGACTGACCCGTTCGTCGGTAAGCTTACGTTCTTCCGTGTGTATTCCGGTGTTCTCCAGTCCGGTTCTTACGTTCAGAACTCGACAAAAGGCAAGCGCGAACGCGTCGGCCGGATCCTCCAGATGCACGCAAACTCCCGTCAGGAAATCTCCGAAGTGCACGCGGGCGAAATCGCCGCTGCCGTCGGCCTGAAAGACACGGGTACAGGGGATACGCTCTGCGACGAAAAATCGCTCGTCATCCTCGAGTCCATGGAATTCCCTGAGCCGGTTATCTCGGTTGCAATCGAACCGAAGACAAAAGGCGACCAGGACAAAATGGGTACGGCACTTGCCAAGCTGCAGGAAGAAGACCCTACATTCCGTGCTCACACCGATCAGGAAACCGGCGAAGTCATCATCGCGGGTATGGGTGAGCTGCACCTCGACATCATCGTTGACCGTCTCCGCCGTGAGTTCAAGGTCGAAGCGAACGTCGGTGCGCCACAAGTATCTTACCGTGAGACATTCCGCCAGTCTGCTGAAATCGAAGGTAAATTCGTACGCCAGTCCGGCGGCCGCGGTCAGTTCGGCCACGTCTGGATCGAATTCTCCCCGAACGAAGAAGGCGCAGGCTTCGAGTTCACGAACGGCATCGTCGGTGGCGTCGTTCCGCGTGAATACGTACCGGCTGTTGAAGCCGGCGTCAAAGACGCACTCGAAAATGGTGTCATTGCCGGCTATCCGGTCATCGACGTCAAAGCCCGCCTGTTCGACGGTTCGTACCACGACGTCGACTCCAGCGAAATGGCGTTCAAGATTGCCGCTTCCATGGCCGTCAAGAACGCTGCTGCGAAAGTCAATCCGGTTCTCCTTGAGCCGATGATGAAAGTCGAAGTCGTCATCCCTGAAGAATACATGGGTGACATCATGGGCGACATCACATCCCGCCGCGGTCGCGTGGAAGGGATGGAGGCCCGCGGCAACGCGCAGGTCGTCCGTGCTATGGTTCCTCTTTCCGAAATGTTCGGCTATGCGACATCGCTTCGCTCGAACACGCAGGGCCGCGGTACATTCTCGATGGTCTTCGATCACTACGAGGAAGTTCCTAAGTCCATCCGGGAAGAAATCGTCAAAAAAAATAAAGGCGAATAATTGAATTTCACCTTTGTTTCAAGTATAACTAACGTATAAGCTATGGAGGATGGGGGAGTACGGCTTCCCCGCATCCATACATCCAATATCTCTTATATTTAAGGAGGATTTTCCTAATGGCTAAAGCAAAATTCGACCGCTCCAAAACGCACGCTAACATCGGTACGATCGGTCACGTTGACCATGGTAAAACGACTCTGACTGCTGCAATCGCAACTGTTCTTGCAAAGCGCGGCGGCGGTGAAGCACGTTCTTACGCGGACGTTGACAACGCTCCTGAAGAAAAAGAGCGCGGCATCACGATCAACACTTCCCACATCGAGTACGAAACAGACAAGCGCCACTACGCGCACGTTGACTGCCCAGGACACGCTGACTATGTCAAGAACATGATCACGGGTGCTGCTCAGATGGATGGCGGGATCCTCGTTGTATCCGCAGCTGACGGCCCAATGCCACAAACTCGCGAGCACATCCTCCTGTCCCGTCAGGTAGGCGTTCCTTACCTCGTCGTATTCCTCAACAAGTGCGACATGGTAGACGACGAAGAGCTCCTCGAACTCGTTGAAATGGAAGTTCGTGACCTCCTCTCCGAGTACGAATTCCCTGGCGACGATGTTCCAGTCATCAAAGGTTCTGCTCTTAAAGCCCTCGAAGGCGAAGCAGAATGGGAAGAAAAAATCGTTGAACTCATGGACGCTGTAGATGAGTACATCCCAACACCACCACGTGACACTGAAAAGCCATTCATGATGCCTGTCGAGGACGTATTCTCGATCACAGGCCGTGGTACGGTTGCAACTGGCCGTGTAGAACGTGGCCAAGTTAAAGTCGGCGACGTCATCGAAATCGTTGGTCTCGCAGAAGAAGCAAAATCGACGACGGTTACGGGCGTAGAAATGTTCCGTAAGCTCCTCGACTACGCTGAAGCAGGCGACAACATCGGTGCGCTCCTCCGTGGTGTTGCACGTGAAGACATCCAGCGTGGCCAAGTTCTTGCAAAGCCAGGCACAATCACTCCGCACACGACGTTCTCTGCTGAAGTTTACGTCCTGTCGAAAGAAGAAGGTGGCCGTCACACGCCATTCTTCTCCAACTACCGCCCACAGTTCTACTTCCGTACAACGGACGTAACTGGCGTCATCACGCTCCCAGAAGGCACAGAAATGGTTATGCCTGGGGACAACATCGAAATGAACGTTGAGCTCATCTCCCCGATCGCGATCGAAGAAGGTACGAAATTCTCGATCCGTGAAGGCGGCCGTACGGTCGGCGCTGGCGTCGTTTCCACAATCACGAAGTAATTTCTTGTCTCATTGAAATACCGGGAACCGGCAGCGGCCTGATCAGCCGTCCGTGACCCTGTGCAGTCCAGACGTGGACTGCCGCCCCCCAGCCCAGACGTGGGCCGGGGGGCTTTTTATTTTGTCTTTTACCTCCTGCGGGGCCATCCTGGTTTACAAAGCAGCCTGCAGAATCTCATCTAGGCATCTTTCCCGGACACCCGAAGCCCCCGATTGCTCTCCGATCCAAATGGCCATTTCCCTCCCTCCTGAATCTTTGAAAGCGTCGGTTCGTTCAAAACTGTAACTGCTTTCCCCGGTACTTCCAAAAATATTTTTTGATCATGTTTTCACATGAGCGAAATGCGATATATCGCGTTTGTAAACGATTACATTTCTTTTCCGCTATTCTAAATTGGCGAAAAAATTAAAAATCAAGGTTGACGCCCTATCGGTTCCGCGATATGATGTTCCCAATTCATTTCCGGAGACGGCCAGCAGCCGTTACGCCGCAATAGCCAGGGAGAGATCACCATGAGAAGCGACATGATCAAAAAAGGAATAGACCGGGCGCCTCACAGGAGCCTCCTTTACGCAACGGGCGTAAAGGCGAAGGATATGGGCAAGCCGTTCATCGGTGTGTGCAACTCATACGTCGACATCATTCCGGGGCATATGCACCTGAACAAGTTTGCCGAAGTCGTCAAAGAGGCAATCCGCGAAGCCGGCGGCATCCCGTTCGAATTCAACACGATTGGGGTGGATGACGGGATCGCGATGGGCCACATCGGGATGAGGTACTCGCTCCCGAGCCGGGAGATCATTGCCGACGCAGCGGAGACCGTGATCAATGCACACTGGTTCGACGGGGTATTCTACATCCCGAACTGTGACAAGATCACGCCGGGAATGCTGATGGCGGCGGTGCGTACGAATGTCCCTTCGATCTTCGTTTCCGGCGGACCGATGGAAGGCGGCACATCCGCCGAAGGCAAGCCGCTTTCACTCATGTCGGTGTTTGAAGGAGTCGGTTCCTACAAGCAGGGGACGATGACCGGTACGCAGCTCCTCGACATTGAGCAGAATGCCTGTCCGACATGCGGGTCATGCTCAGGGATGTTCACCGCAAATTCGATGAACACTCTGATGGAGATGATGGGGGTCGCACTGCCGGGCAACGGCACGATCGTCGCCACGTCGGATGAACGCCACAACCTCATCCGTGAGGCGGCCAGACAGCTGATCCGGATGGTCGAGGAGGATGTGAAGCCGCGTGACCTCATCACCGAGGACACGATCGACGATGCATTTGCACTCGACATGGCGATGGGCGGATCGACGAATACCGTCCTCCATACCCTCGCCATCGCAAACGAGGCCGAGATCGATTATGACCTCAAGCGGGTGAACGAAGTCGCAGAGCGGATTCCATATCTCTCGAAAATCAGCCCCGCTTCGGATTACACGATGCATGACGTCCACCTTGCAGGAGGCGTCAGCGCCATCATCCGAGAGCTGTGCGAGATTCCGGGTGCGATCCACGGCGACCGGATCACGGTCACCGGCAAGACGCTTTACGAGAACGTGAAAGACCAGCCGATTTTGAATGAGCAAGTCATCAGGCCGAAAGAAAATCCGTATAGTCAGGTGGGCGGCCTATCCGTCCTATACGGCAACATCGCGCCCGACGGCAGTGTCATCAAAGTCGGGGCGGTCGATCCGTCGATCCGGGTGTTCGAAGGGGATGCCATCGTCTTCGAATCCCAGGAGGATGCGCAGAAGGGCATCGATGACGGCACGGTTCAGGAAGGCCATGTCGTCGTCATCCGGTATGAGGGGCCGAAGGGCGGCCCGGGAATGCCGGAAATGCTCGCCCCGACATCGGCCATCGTCGGCCGGGGGCTCGGCAAGAAAGTCGCGCTCATCACGGACGGCCGGTTCTCCGGCGCGTCGCGCGGCATTTCAATCGGTCACATTTCGCCCGAAGCGGCGGAAGGCGGCCCGATCGCACTCGTGGAGAACGGAGACATCATCACGATCGACCTGGAGAAGCGGACAATCGAACTCCGGGTGCCGGACGAAGAGCTGGAAGAACGGCGCAAGAAACTGAAGCCGTTCGAACCGAAGATCAAAAAGGGCTATCTCGCCCGCTATTCAAAACTGGTCACATCCGCCAATACCGGCGGCGTCATGAAAATCTAAATCGATGAAGAGGTTAAAGGGAAGGACACCCTGCGTTTTACCAGAGAGCCGGTCATGCTGGAAGCCGGCAAACGCATCCGACCCGACATCCCCTCCGAGTGGATCGCTGAACGGGCAACCGAGTAGGCGTTCCCGGGGCACAGGCTAATCTGCCGCCCCGTTACCAAAACTGGCCGGATTCCAAATCCGGCTGCCGAGGCGGCGAAGTTTGCCGTAAACAAGGGTGGTACCATGAAAGGCTCTTTCATCCCTTCTGCAGGAGGAACAGTGTGTTCTCCGGCGGGGATGAACGGGCCTTTTTCATTTTCAAAAAATCAAGCAACCAAAAGGAGGATGTCGCAGATGGAAGCGAGCGTCAAGTCGAGGGAAGGCACGGCCGTCACAGAACAGGCGGCCGGCACCGGGGCCGATCTTCTGATCCGGTCACTGAAAAATGAGGGCGTGGATATTATTTTCGGCTACCCGGGCGGCGCCGTACTTCCGATCTACGATGCGCTGTACCGCAACCCGATCCGTCATATCCTGGCCCGGCACGAACAGGGGGCCATCCACGCGGCGGAAGGCTACGCCAGGGTGACGGGGCGGCCGGGAGTGGTCATTGCGACATCCGGCCCGGGAGCGACAAACCTCGTGACGGGGATTGCCGATGCGATGCTGGACTCCCTGCCGCTTGTCGTCTTCACCGGGCAGGTTGCCCAGCAGGTCATCGGGACGGACGCCTTCCAGGAGGCGGACGTCATTGGCATCACTCAGCCGATCACGAAGCACAATTATCAGGTGAAGGATGCAAGGGATCTGCCGAGGATCGTGAAGGAAGCGTTCCACATTGCGTCAACCGGCCGTCCCGGTCCGGTCGTCGTGGATATCCCGAAGAACATATCGGTGGCCGGTCTCGAAGCGGACATTCCGCACCCCGTCGAGGTGGACCTGCCGGGATATCAACCGACATACCAGCCGAACTTCTTCCAGATCCAGAAGGCTGCCCAGTCGCTTGCCGCGGCAAAACGGCCGCTCATCCTGGCCGGTGCCGGAGTCCTTGCCGCGAAAGGCACGGAGGAACTGCGCCGGCTCATTGAGGAATGGCGGATTCCGGTGACGAACACGCTCCTCGGACTCGGCACAATTCCGGGAGAACATGAACTGTTTCTCGGGATGGCCGGCATGCACGGCACCTATGCAGCGAACCATGCGATCCAGGAATGCGACGTCCTCCTGAATGTCGGCGCCCGGTTCGACGACCGGCTCACAGGCAAACTGGCCGGCTTTGCCCCGAACGCGAAGGTGATCCACATCGACATTGACCCGGCCGAAATCGGAAAGAATGTCCCGACCGACATCCCGATTGTCGGAGATGCCCGGCAGGCGCTGGAAGCCCTCCTCCGTCAGGATGCCGGAAAGCCGGACACGGAGGAGTGGATTGCCCGGCTGGATGACTGGAAGGAAACCCGTCCGCTCGGCTACACGGCGGCCACAGCTGACGGGATCATGCCGCAGGATGCGGTCCGCCTCGTCCACAAGTACACGGAGGGGGATGCAATCGTCACGACGGACGTCGGCCAGCATCAGATGTTCGCCGCCCAGTACTATAGCCTGAACAACGCCCACCACTGGGTGACATCGGGCGGGCTCGGGACGATGGGCTTCGGCTTCCCGGCAGCGATCGGCGCCCAGTTCGCCCGGCCGGATGCAAAGGTCGTCTCCATCGTCGGCGATGCCGGCTTCCAGATGACCCTCCAGGAGCTGTCCCTGCTCCAGGAGTTCCGCCTCCCGGTCAAGATCGTCATCGTCAACAATGCGAGCCTCGGAATGGTGCGCCAGTGGCAGGAGACGTTCCACGGAGAGCGGTACTCCTCCTCGCTCATCCCGATCCAGCCGGATTTCGTGAAGCTGGCGGAAGCGTACGAAGTCAAGGGATACAAGGTGGAGACGCTGAGCCGGGCCGAAGAAGTATTCCGGGAAGCACTCGCTTCCGACGGACCGGCCCTCATCGACTGCCGGGTGCTCGAGACGGAGAACGTCTATCCGATGGTGGCACCGGGCAAGACATTGAGTGAAATGATCGGAGTGATGGAACGGTGAAACGAATCATAACGACGACAGTCATCAACCAGAGCGGCGTGCTGAACCGCGTCACCGGGCTTCTCATGAAGCGCCAGTTCAACATCGAGAGCATTACCGTCGGGCATACAGAACAGCCGGGCATGTCGAAGATGACATTTGTCGTCCACGTCGAGGATCCCGGAAAAGTCGAACAGCTCCTGAAGCAGCTGCAGAAACAGATCGACGTCATCAAAGCCAATGACATCACGGACAAATCGGCGGTCATGCGGGAACTGGCCCTCGTCAAAGTCACCACCCCGCCCCAGGTGAGGAGCGAAGTGCAGAGCATCGTCCAGCCGTTCCGCGCATCGGTCATCGACATGAGCAAGAACGTCACGACATTCCAGGTGACAGGGGACCCGGAAAAGATCGAGGCCTTCATCGACCTGATGCGCCCGTACGGCATCAAGGAGATCTCCCGCACCGGCGTCACCGCATTCACCCGGGAAACCCAGCGCACCGAAATGAAGCCGGACCTGATCCTCCAATGAAGCCGGATGGTCGGCCCCGAATGGACCGGACGGCGCACGAAAGCATACGGCAGCTTTGGACAAAGTGAATCAACGGCACGGCAAGGCCGGCCGAACCATAAAAACGAGAACCCATGAGGAGGAAATTAAAATGGCAAAAATGTACTATAACCAGGATGTTAACGAGGCGGCACTCCAAGGCAAGAAAATCGCGGTCATCGGGTACGGCTCCCAGGGCCATGCCCATGCACAGAACCTGAAGGAATCCGGTTTTGACGTCGTGGTCGGAGTCCGTCCGGGCCGCTCGTTCAATCAGGCGGTTGAAGACGGCATCGAGACGGCGACCGTCCGCGAAGCGGCGGAAGCGGCGGACGTCATCATGGTCCTCCTCCCGGATGAGCGCCAGACCCAGGTGTACAACGAAGAGATCCGGCCGTCACTCCGGGCGGGCAAGGCGCTCGTGTTCGCACACGGATTCAATATCCACTTCAATCAGATCGTCCCTCCGTCGGATGTTGATGTGTTCATGGTCGCACCGAAGGGCCCCGGCCATCTCGTGCGCCGCACATACGAATCCGGCGCCGGCGTCCCGGCACTGTTCGCAGTCCATCAGGATGCATCCGGGCAGGCGAAGGAAATCGCCCTCGCCTATGCAAAAGGGATCGGGGCCACCCGTGCAGGCGTTCTTGAAACAACGTTCCAGGAAGAGACGGAAACCGATCTCTTCGGCGAACAGGCCGTTCTTTGCGGGGGCACCACGGCGCTCGTCAAAGCCGGTTTCGAAACGCTCGTCGAGGCGGGCTACCAGCCGGAGCTTGCATATTTTGAAGTGCTCCACGAGCTGAAGCTCATCGTCGACCTCATGTACGAAGGCGGCCTTGAGGGGATGCGCTATTCGATTTCCGATACGGCACAGTGGGGCGACTTCGTTTCCGGACCACGGATTGTCACGGAAGATACGAAGGCCCGCATGAAGGAAGTGCTCGAAGACATCCAGAGCGGCAAGTTCGCGAAAGGCTGGCTGCTTGAAAACCAGCTCAACCGTCCGGAATTCAATGCGATCAACCGCCGTGAGTCCGAGCACCAGATCGAGAAAGTCGGCCGTGAGCTCCGTGCCATGATGCCGTTTGTCAACGAAGGGAAGAAACCGAAAAAGGAAGTGGTCGCCAGTGCGCAAAATTGACATCTTTGACACGACACTGAGGGACGGGGAGCAGTCGGCCGGGATTAATCTCAACACCGCCGAGAAACTGGAGATCGCCAGACAGCTCGAACGCCTCGGAGCGGCAGTCATCGAGGCCGGATTCCCGGCCGCCTCGCCCGGTGACCAGGACGCGGTGCGCCGGATCGCCGGCACGGTCAAAAACTCGATCGTGACGGGGCTCGCCCGATGCTACAAGAAAGACATCGATGCGGCCTGGGAGGCACTGAAGGGTGCGGAGCAGCCGCACGTCCACATCTTCCTCGCCACTTCGCCGATCCATATGGCCTACAAGCTGAAAAAGACGCCGGACCAGGTCGTTGAAGCAGCCGTCGAGGCAATCCGGTACGCAAAGCAGTTTTTCCCGCTTGTCCAGTGGTCCGCGGAAGATGCTTCCCGGACGGAGCCTGAATTCCTTGCCCGCATCGCAGCGGAGGCCGTAAAGGCAGGTGCCACGACGATCAACATCCCGGACACGGTCGGCTACGCGACGCCGCAGGACTACGGAGCGATCTTCAAGTATCTGAAGGAGACCGTCCCGGGCATCGAAAACGTGAAGCTGTCCGCACACTGCCATGACGACCTCGGCATGGCGACGGCGAACACGCTTGCCGCAATCGAGAACGGCGCCGACCAGGTGGAAGGCACGATCAACGGTATCGGGGAGCGCGCGGGCAACGTGGCGCTCGAAGAAATCGCGGTGGCCCTCCATATCCGGAAAGACCACTACCATGCCGAATCCGGCATCACGCTCAAGGAGATCAAGCGCACGAGCGAACTCGTAAGCCGGCTGACCGGGGTCGCCGTCCAGCCCAACAAGGCGGTCATCGGGAAGAACGCCTTCGCCCACGAGTCGGGCATCCACCAGGACGGCATGCTGAAAAACCCGGACACATACGAGATCATCACGCCGGCACTCATCGGGGACGCGCATACCGAGCTCGTGCTCGGCAAGCACTCCGGGCGCCATGCTTTCCGTGACCGGGCCGTCCAGATGGGCTTTGAACTCGGCGAAGAGCAGCTGAACGAGGCATTCGCCGAATTCAAGAAGCTTGCGGACCGCAAGAAGGAGATCACCGAGGCGGACCTGCTCGTCATCCTCACGCACCGCCAGATCCAGGATGCGGAAACACCGGTATACGGGCTCGAGAGCTTCCAGATCCAGTACGGTACGGCGAACATCCCGACCGCAACGGTTTCGGCCGTCATGCCGGACGGGACGCAGGTGACCGAGGCGGCGACCGGATCCGGCTCCGTCGAAGCGATCTTCAATACGCTGGAGCGCATCGTCAAGGAAAAGGTCAACATTCTGGACTACCGGGTGACCTCCATCGGAAAAGGCCGTGACGCGCTCGGCGAAGCCTACGTCAACCTGCGGGTCGCGGGAACCGAAATTGCCGGCCGCGATGCGTCGCAGGACGTGCTGGAAGCGACGGCGAACGCCTACTTCAATGCGATCAACCGAAAGCTCGTCAAAGACGCACAGCAACAGCCCGACGCCGTGCCGGCAGCAAACTGATCCGCCGCACGGACAGAACGACGGACTGAAGAACAGCTTTGGCAGATCAGCAGGTTGTATTTGCCGAAGCCGGCCGGTCCCGGCCCGGAAAGCCGGCAACCCCATCACATAAGGAGGAAGAGAACATGGAAAAGACAATTGCCGTATTGCCAGGGGACGGAATCGGCCCCGAAGTGACGAGTGCCGCAGTCAAGGTGCTGAAACTCATTGCCCGGCGCTACAACCATTCATTCAAGCTGTCTTACGGACTGATCGGCGGAGCGGCAATTGACGCCCTCGGAAATCCGTTCCCCGAAGAGACGGCCGACGCCTGCCAGGCGAGCGACGCCGTCCTTCTCGGAGCGGTCGGGGGTCCGAAGTGGGATGCCAATGCGTCGGGGAACCGTCCTGAAAACGGCCTTCTCGCGATCCGGAAACATTTCGGCCTGTTCGCCAACCTCCGGCCGGTGAAGGCGGTGCCGGCGCTGCTCGGCGCTTCCCCGCTAAAGGAAGAAAAGGCATCCGATGTCGACCTCATGATCGTCCGTGAGCTGACCGGCGGCCTGTACTTCGGGGAGCCGAAGCACCGCACGCATGAAGCGGCGGTCGATACGCTGAGCTACTCCCGCGAGGAGATCGAGCGCATCGTCGACAAGGCATTTGAGCTCGCACGGGTGCGCAGAGGGAAAGTGACCTCCGTCGACAAGGCGAACGTATTGGAGACGAGCAGGCTCTGGCGGGAGGTCGTCGAGGAAAAGAAGGCCGCCTACCCGGACGTCCGGGTCGAGCACCAGCTCGTCGACTCTTGCGCGATGAAGCTCATCACGGACCCGGCAGCATTTGACGTCGTCGTCACGGAGAACATGTTCGGGGACATCCTGAGCGATGAGGCTTCCGTGATCACCGGCTCGCTCGGCATGCTGCCGTCCGCCAGCATCCGGTCGGACGGCTTCGGCCTCTATGAGCCGGTGCATGGTTCGGGCCCGGACATCGCCGGCAAGGGCATTGCGAATCCGGCTGCGGCCATCCTGTCCGCCGCCATGATGCTCCGGTACTCGTTCGGCATGGACACCGAGGCGGCCGCGATCGAAGAGGCGGTCCAGACCGTCCTCGAAGACGGTTTCCGCACGGCGGATGTGGCGGAAGAAGGCACACGGGCACTTTCAACGGAAGAATGGACAGAGCGGATTTTGGAACAGCTGGACAGCGAGGCGGTCTCTGACCACATCCTGTTCGCCTATATGTAATTCGGGAGGCGGAAGCGCATGGCTAACACAATCATCGATAAAATTTGGGATCAGCATATCGTCTTCAGGGAACCGGGCAAGCCGGACCTCCTGTATATCGACCTTCATCTGCTCCATGAAGTCACTTCACCCCAGGCATTTGAAGGACTCCGGATGAACGGCCGAAAGGTGCGCCGGCCGGATCTTTGCTTCGCGACGGTCGACCACAATGTGCCGACGCGCAACCGCGCGGAGATCAAGGACCCGGTTTCGCGCAAGCAGATCCGCACGCTCGGAGAAAACTGCGGGGAGTTCGGCGTGCCGCTTGCGGGCGTCGACCACCCGGATCAGGGGATCGTCCATGTCATCGGACCGGAGCTCGGCCTGACGCAGCCCGGCAAGACGATCGTCTGCGGCGATTCGCACACATCCACGCACGGTGCGTTCGGGGCGCTTGCGTTCGGGATCGGCACGAGTGAAGTCGAGCATGTGCTGTCGACACAGACGCTCTGGCAGTCCCGGCCGAAGACGATGCAGATCCGCATCGATGGAGAAATCGGGCCCGGCGTGACCGCCAAAGACATCATCCTCGCCATCATCTCCAAGTTCGGCACGGACGTCGGCACCGGGCACATCGTCGAGTACACGGGCGAGGCGATCCGGAAGCTGTCCATGGAAGAGCGGATGACGGTGTGCAACATGTCGATCGAGGCCGGCGCCCGTGCAGGGCTCATCAGTCCCGACGAGACGACCGTCGACTATCTGCGCGGCCGCCGTGAGGTTCCGCAGGGAGAAGCGTTTGAAGCGGCGGCTGCCGCATGGCTCGAACTCGCATCCGATGAAGGGGCGGAGTATGACACGACGCTCACAATCCATGCCGACGAGATCGAGCCGTTCATCACATGGGGCACGAACCCGTCGATGGGTGCCGGCATTTCGGGGCAGGTTCCGCATGCGGCAGACTTTGAGAACGAAATGGACCGCGAAGGGTTCCTGCGTGCGATCGAGTACATGGGCCTTAAGGAAGGCCAGAAGTTCACCGACATCGCGGTCCAGCATGTCTTCATCGGCTCTTGCACAAATGCGCGTCTAAGCGACCTCCGGGCAGCGGCAAAAGTCGTCGAAGGCCGCCGGGTCCACCCGTCTGTCACGGCGATCGTCGTTCCTGGGTCGCGCACGGTGAAGAAACAGGCCGAAGACCAAGGGCTTGACCGGATCTTCCTTGACGCCGGGTTCGAATGGCGCGAGTCGGGCTGCAGCATGTGCCTCGCGATGAACGACGATATCGTTCCGGCGGGCGAGCGCTGTGCCTCGACGTCCAACCGGAACTTCGAAGGCCGCCAGGGAACCGGATCGCGGACGCATCTCATGAGTCCGGCGATGGCTGCCGCCGCCGCAATCGAGGGCCGGTTCACCGACGTGCGGACCCGGTTCGCCGTCCACGCATGAGCAGAAGAAAGGAGATTGCCCCATGAAGCCGATCAACGAAGTGACCAGCATCATGACGCCGCTCGACCGGAGCAACGTCGACACGGACCAGATCATCTCGAAGGAATTCCTGAAGCGCATCGAACGGACGGGCTTCGGAAAATATCTGTTCTACCACTGGCGCTTTGACGCCGACGGAAAGCCGAAGGAAGACTTCGTCCTGAACGATCCCCGGTTTGCGGGATCGGAAATCATCGTCGCCCGGGAAAACTTCGGGTGCGGCTCGTCACGCGAGCACGCACCGTGGGCGATCCTGGACTACGGCTTCCGGGTCGTCATCGCACCGAGCTACGCGGACATCTTCTACAATAATTGCATGAAGAACGGGATTCTCCCGATCCGGCTGCCCGAAGAGGAAGTGGAATCCCTCCTGGAAAAAGGCAAGGAGCATCCCCATGAGATCGCCGTCAGCCTGGAGGAGCAGACCATTACGGAGCCGGACGGCACGGTCCGCCGCTTTGACATTGACCCGTACTGGAAGGAAATGCTCCTGAATGGCTGGGATGAGATTGCCCTCACGTTCAAATACGAAGACCATATCCGGGCGTATGAAGAACAGCACGCCTGAAGGTCCGCAACACCGGCAAGCCCCTGATGGGAGGCTTGCCGGTGTTTTGTTGTGGTGCGGATGGCGGAGCGCCCCTCGATAGGGGAGCCTTCCTGTCCTCGGGGGTGTGCATGCAGGGACTTCCGGACGGTCCGAAGCGGCCTTTCTTCCCTAAAATGCCTGAACCGGAAGGAGGCAGCCCGCCGGAAGCGAATGAATTCAGGAGGAAAAAATTTCTCCGGTTGACTTACTGTCTGTGAATCTGTTAAATTAATTTCTGTACTTCATTAATTCATCACGCTAAAGCATTAAAGCGAAAAGGGTGTGTTATAGATGAACGCAGTCATTCTGGCCGTCGCGGTCATGCTCATTCTCAGCCTGTTCCGGGTGAACGTGGTGCTGGCGCTCGCAATCGGAGCACTGGCCGGCGGGCTATCCGGCGGCTTGTCCATCCATGAAACAATCGATGCCTTCACCGGCGGTCTCGGCGGAGGGGCGACGATCGCCCTCAGTTATGCGCTTCTCGGAGGTTTCGCCGTTGCCATTTCAAAGACGGGCATCCCCGAGGTGCTTGTCGGCCTCATCCTGAAGGTCGTCGGAGAAGGGCAGGAAAAGCAGCGCAAGGGGCTGGCGAAGGCGCTCGTTATTTTTGCCCTCCTGCTCATCGCCATTTCATCCCAGAACCTCATTCCGATCCATATTGCCTTCATTCCGCTGCTCGTCCCGCCGATCCTGCATATCCTGGACATGCTCAGAATCGACCGCCGGCTCATCGCGTGTGTGTTGGCGTTCGGTCTGACGGCGCCGTACATTCTTTTGCCGTTCGGGTTCGGCCTGCTGTTCCACGAGGTCATCTACAACCAGATGAAGCTTGCCGGACTGACGATCAACATGGCGGATATCCCGGGGGCGATGGCCATCCCGGTCGGCGGCATGCTGATCGGCCTGCTTGTCGCCGTCTTCATCTCGTACCGGAAGCCGCGCGACTACGGTGACGACGGGGCGGCCATCTCTTCCCGCGTCCAGGGGGCGAAAGTGCCGGCCAGGAACATCCTGTTCACCGTGCTCGCGCTCATCGCCGCACTCGCAGCCCAGATCTGGACGGATTCAATGATCATCGGGGCGATTGCCGGGATCGCGGTTCTTTACGCATCCGGTTCGGTACGATGGAAAGAAGCGGATGAACTGCTCAATGACGGCATGAAGATGATGGCCTTCGTCGGCTTTGTCATGATCGCGGCGAACGGCTTCGCCGGGGTCATCCAGGAGACCGGCGATGTGGAATCCCTTGTCCAGGCGGCGAGCGGGATGCTCGGGGACAACAAAGGCGCTGCTGCGCTCATCATGCTGGTCGTCGGCCTCCTCGTCACGATGGGAATCGGTTCCTCGTTTGCGACCGTTCCGATCATCGCCGCCATCTTTGTCCCGCTCAGCGTCGAGTTCGGATTCAGTACGCTCGCCATCATTTCCCTCATCGGGACGGCCGGCGCACTGGGGGACGCCGGATCCCCGGCATCGGACAGCACCCTCGGACCGACCGCCGGCCTCAATGCCGACGGCCGCCACAACCACATATGGGACACATGCGTTCCGACGTTCCTTCATTATAATATCCCGCTCGTCCTTTTCGGCTGGATCGCCGCCATGATCCTCTGAGCGCACCCAACGTAAGCCACCCCCGTTTTGAGCGGGGGTGGCTTTGCCGTTATGGATGGCCGGTGTGAATTAAGGAGAGGCGTTATGAATTATGGATGGCCGGTGTGAATTAAGGAGAGGCGTTATGAATTATGGATGGCCGGTGTGAATTAAGGAGAGGCGTTATGAATTATGGATGGCCGGTGTGAATTAAGGAGAGGCGTTATGAATTATGGATGGCCGGTGTGAATTAAGGAGAGGCGTTATGAATTATGGAGGAGCGTTGTGAATTATGGAGGGCCGTTATGAATTATGGAGAGGCGTTATGAATTAAGGAGAGCGGTTATGAATTAAGGAGGAGCGTTGTGTATTAAGGAGAGCGGTTATGAATTATGGAGTGACGTTATGAATTAAGTAGAGGCATTATGAATTATGGAGAGCAGTTATGAATTAAGGGGGCCTGTTATGAAATAAGGAAGCCGGTTATGAATCAAGAAAAGCCGCTCCCTATGCAAAATCCTCCTCCGCCGCACCGGTCCGGCCAACAGAATCCCCGCACCCAAACCTCAAATTTCAAACAATTCCCTTCTCCCTTGCACGGGCACGCGACACCCGGTATACTAGGTAAGTCCACGAAAATCCACAAAAGAATGTCGCACTGACAGTTGCGAGGTTCTTTATTTTTGTGTATAATGTGGAATGTTGGTCTATCGACTGCGATGAAGCGGGAGGTTGCTGACACACCCGGCCGCTTTGCCATGGCGAGTGTGCAGGATAATTTCCGTGGAGAACTGTCTTGAAAAAAGGCGAAAGGGAGGGAAAGTAATGGCAAAACAAAAAATCCGTATCCGTTTGAAAGCGTACGACCACCGTATCCTCGATCAATCCGCTGAGAAGATTGTCGAAACGGCAAAACGTTCTGGTGCAAGTGTTTCGGGTCCGATCCCGCTTCCGACAGAACGCTCGGTCTACACGATCCTGCGTGCTGTGCACAAGTACAAAGACTCGCGTGAGCAATTCGAGATGCGTACACACAAGCGTCTGATCGACATCGTCAATCCGACGCCGAAAACGGTCGACGCCCTGATGAAGCTTGATCTGCCATCCGGCGTGGATATCGAAATCAAACTCTAATAAAACCAATACAAACTTACACAATGCAGGAGGTGTGACGAATGACCAAAGGAATCTTGGGTAGAAAAGTCGGCATGACACAAGTGTTCGCCGAAAACGGCGATCTCATCCCGGTAACAGTCATCGAAGCGGCGCCGAACGTCGTCCTTCAAAAGAAGACGGCTGAAACGGACGGCTATGCAGCAGTCCAGCTCGGTTTCGACGACAAGCGCGAAAAGCTTGCGAACAAACCGGAAAAAGGCCACGCAGCCAAAGCAGAAACTGCGCCTAAGCGCTTCGTTCGCGAATTCCGCGGAGAAGACACGGCCGATTACGAAGTTGGTCAGGAAGTCAACGTAGAAATTTTCGCAGCAGGAGACTTTGTGGACATCACAGGCACAACGAAAGGGAAAGGCTTCCAGGGTGCGATCAAGCGCCACGGCCACTCCCGCGGTCCTATGAGCCACGGTTCCCGCTTCCACCGTGCACCAGGTTCGCTCGGTCCGGTTGACCCGGCACGCGTATTCAAAGGGATGAAATCCCCTGGCCGCATGGGCGGAGACACAGTGACGATCCAGAACCTCGAAATCGTCAAAGTCGACGCAGAACGCAATCTTCTTCTCGTTAAAGGGAACGTACCGGGCGCGCGCAAATCGCTCGTCAAAGTACGCGCAGCCCTCAAGAAATAAGGAAAGGAGGACAACACAATGCCAAAAGTATCCGTACTGAATCAAACGGGCGCTTCTGTCGGCGAACTCGAACTGAATGAATCGATCTTCGGAATCGAGCCGAACGAAGCTGTCCTGTTCGAAGCCATCATCGCTCAGCGCGCATCGCTGCGCCAGGGCAACCACAAAGTCAAACACCGTGGTGAAGTAGCCGGCGGCGGCCGCAAGCCATGGCGCCAAAAAGGCACAGGCCGTGCCCGCCAAGGTTCCATCCGCTCGCCACAGTGGCGCGGAGGCGGTACCGTATTCGGTCCTGTACCACGCAGCTACAGCTACAAAATGCCTAAGAAAGTCCGTCGTCTTGCTCTTCGCTCCGCGCTTTCGACGAAAGTCCGCGAAGAAAGCCTCATCGTACTGGAAGGCCTCGCATTCGACGCGCCAAAGACAAAAGACTTCATCAAAGTGATGAACGACCTGTCCGTCGGCAAAAAAGCATTGTTCGTCACAGCCGAGCCTGACGAAAACGTCGCTCTGTCCGCACGCAACATCCCGGGCATCACGGTCGTCTCCGCAAACGGCATCAATGTTCTCGACCTCGTCGGCCATGACAAGCTCGTCATGACGAAGTCCGCGGTCGAAAAAGTAGAGGAGGTGCTTGGTTAATGGATGCACGTGATGTATTGAAGCGTCCGGTCATTACCGAGCGTTCCGCCGAAGCGATGGAAGACAAAAAATACACGTTCGATGTAGATGTCCGCGCCAACAAGACGCAAGTCAAACAGGCAGTCGAAGAAATCTTCGGCGTCAAAGTGGAAAAAGTCAACATCATGAACGTCAAAGGCAAGTTCAAGCGTATGGGCCGTTACGGCGGATACACGAACAAACGCCGCAAAGCCATCGTCAAACTGACAGCTGAATCGAAAGACATCGAACTCTTCGAAGCTTAATAAACGCACCGTACCCAAAAAACAAGAGGAGGGAAAACAATGGCGATCAAGAAGTACAAACCGACGACGAACGGCCGACGTAACATGACGGCTTCCGACTTTGCCGAGATCACAACGGACAAGCCGGAAAAATCGCTCCTCGCGCCTAAACACCGCAAGGGCGGCCGCAACAACCAAGGCCGTACGACAGTCCGTCACCAGGGCGGCGGCCATAAGCGCCAATACCGCATCATCGACTTCCAACGTCGGAAAGACGGCATTCCAGGACGCGTTGCTACGATCGAATACGATCCGAACCGTTCTGCCAACATCGCATTGATCAATTACGTAGACGGGGAAAAGCGCTACATCCTCGCACCGAAAGGCCTCAAGGTCGGCATGCAGATCATGTCCGGACCGGAAGCCGACATCAAAGTAGGTAACGCTCTTCCACTCGAGAACATCCCGATGGGTTCGACGATCCACAACATCGAACTCAAGCCAGGAAAAGGCGGCCAGCTCGTCCGTTCCGCAGGCACATCGGCACAGGTCCTCGGTAAAGAAGGCAAATACGTCATCGTCCGTCTCCAATCCGGCGAAGTCCGCATGATCCTCGGCGCATGCCGCGCGACAATCGGACAGGTCGGCAACGAGCAGCACGAACTGATCAACATCGGTAAAGCAGGCCGCTCCCGCTGGATGGGCAAGCGCCCGACAGTCCGCGGTTCCGTCATGAACCCGAACGATCACCCGCACGGTGGTGGTGAAGGCCGTACGCCAATCGGACGTAAAGCGCCAGTCACGCCTTGGGGCAAGCCGGCACTCGGCCTCAAAACACGCAAGAAGAAAAACAAGTCGAACGATCTCATCATTCGTCGCCGCAAAAAATAATGTGGTTTCTCTGCGGTTCACGGGGTGGGCCGTGGGGCAATCACGGAGGGAGGTACCAACATGGGTCGCAGCTTGAAAAAAGGACCTTTTGTCGATGATCATCTTATGAAAAAGGTCGAAACGCAAAATGCAAACGACAAAAAGCAGGTAATCAAAACTTGGTCCCGCCGTTCGACGATCTTCCCGAACTTCGTCGGCAACACAATTGCTGTCTATGATGGACGCAAACACGTTCCGGTTTTCATCACGGAAGACATGGTCGGCCACAAACTCGGTGAATTCGCGCCATCGCGCACTTACCGCGGACACGGAGCCGACGATAAGAAAACGAAACGCTAATTGAGAGGAGGTACCCCTGATGCAACAAGCTAAAGCCATCGCCCGCACGGTCCGTATCGCTCCTCGCAAAGTTCGTCTTGTCGTCGATCTGATCCGGGGCAAGCAAGTGGGTGAAGCGGTCGCAATCCTTAAACTGACTCCGAAAGCCGCATCGCCGGTTGTCGAGAAAGTATTGAAATCTGCAGTGGCAAACGCCGAGCACAACTACGACCTGGACATCAATAACCTCGTTGTCAGCGAAGTATTCGTCGATGAAGGTCCTACGCTCAAGCGTTTCCGTCCACGTGCACAAGGACGCGCCAGCAAGATCAACAAACGCACTAGCCACATCACAGTAGTGGTATCCGAGAAGAAGGAGGGATAATTCGTGGGTCAAAAAGTACATCCAAACGGTATGCGTCTTGGAGTCATCCGTGACTGGGAGTCCAAATGGTACGCAGAAAAAGACTACGCTACACTGTTGCATGAAGACTTGAAAATCCGTGAATTCATCGAGGAAAGACTGAAAGACGCTTCCCTTTCCCAAGTGGAAATCGAGCGTGCAGCCAACCGCGTGAACATCACGATCCACACTGCGAAGCCCGGCATGGTGATCGGGAAGGGCGGTTCCGAAGTTGAAGCGCTCCGCAAGCAGCTCAACGCACTCACAGGCAAACGCGTGCACATCAACATCGTTGAAGTGAAACGTGCAGATCTTGATGCGAAACTCGTCGCAGAAAACATCGCACGCCAGCTTGAACAACGTGCTTCGTTCCGCCGTGCACAAAAACAAGCGATCCAACGCACAATGCGCGCAGGCGCCAAAGGGATCCGCACACAAGTATCCGGCCGTCTCGGCGGTGCAGACATCGCCCGTGCCGAACACTACAGCGAAGGAACCGTTCCGCTCCATACACTCCGTGCCGACATCGACTACGCTCATGCTGAAGCCGATACAACTTACGGCAAACTCGGTGTCAAAGTATGGATCTACCGCGGCGAAGTCCTTCCTGTCAAGAAGAAAACCGAGGAAGGAGGCAACTAATCATGTTGATGCCTAAACGTGTGAAACACCGTCGTGTACACCGCGGCAAAATGCGCGGTGAAACTAAAGGCGGCGGCGAAGTGATGTTCGGCGAATACGGCCTCCAGGCTGTAGAATCCGGCTGGATCACAAACCGCCAGATCGAATCCGCACGTATCGCCATGACCCGTTACATGAAGCGTGGCGGTAAAGTTTGGATCAAGATCTTCCCTCATAAGCCATATACGAAAAAACCTCTTGAAGTCCGGATGGGTTCCGGTAAAGGTGCCGTCGAAGGATGGGTGGCCGTTGTCAAGCCAGGCCGCGTCATGTTCGAAATCGCCGGAGTTTCCGAAGAAACTGCCCGCGAAGCACTTCGCCTTGCCTCCCACAAACTGCCGGTGAAGAGCAAGTTCGTAAAACGCGAAGAAATTGGTGGTGAATCGAATGAAGGCTAATGAAATCCGTGAATTGACCACTGCTGAAATCGAACAAAAAGTGAAATCGCTGAAAGAAGAGCTCTTCAACCTCCGTTTCCAGCTTGCGACCGGCCAACTTGAGAACACAGCTCGCATTCGTGAGGTGCGCAAGTCGATCGCGCGCATGAAGACCGTCATTCGTCAACGTGAAATCAGCGCCAACAACTGATAAAGGAGGCTGCAAGCATGGAAGAGCGTAACCAGCGCAAAGTCTACACGGGCCGCGTCGTTTCCGACAAGATGGACAAAACGATCACTGTTGTCGTCGAAACGTACAAAAAGCACCCGAAACTCGGCAAACGCGTCAAATACTCGAAGAAATACAAAGCTCATGATGAAAACAATGTAGCCAAAATCGGCGACGTCGTCCGCATCATGGAAACTCGCCCGCTGTCTGCTACGAAGCGTTTCCGCCTTGTAGAAGTCATCGAAAAAGCGGTCATCATCTGATTGAGAACTTAACCTTGAGAGGAGGTACCCTCAATGATTCAACAAGAGAGTCGTATGAAAGTCGCTGACAACTCCGGCGCGCGTGAAGTCCTCACGATCAAAGTGCTCGGTGGTTCCGGCCGCAAGACTGCGAATGTCGGCGACATCGTCGTCTGCACGGTGAAGAAAGCAACACCAGGAGGCGTTGTCAAGAAAGGTGACGTCGTCAAGGCTGTTATCGTCCGCACAAAGAGCGGCGTTCGCCGGAAAGACGGTTCTTACATCAAATTCGACGAAAACGCATGTGTTATCGTCCGTGACGACAAGAGCCCCCGCGGTACACGGATTTTCGGACCTGTTGCTCGTGAACTCCGCGACGACAACTTCATGAAAATCATTTCGCTGGCTCCGGAAGTCCTTTAATCCATAGGGTAGTGCCAACCAAGGAGGTGCAAGAGAATGCACGTTAAAAAAGGTGATAAAGTCCAGGTGATCACAGGAAA
Organism: Edaphobacillus lindanitolerans; assembly: GCF_900156305.1. Taxonomy (GTDB): domain Bacteria; phylum Bacillota; class Bacilli; order Bacillales_A; family Planococcaceae; genus Bhargavaea; species Bhargavaea lindanitolerans. The sequence continues at coordinate 251,190 of NZ_FTPL01000003.1, forward strand.
AGACAAAGGGAAAACCGGCGTCATCCTTGCTGCATTCCCTAAGAAAGACCGTGTGATCGTGGAAGGCGTCAACATCGTTAAAAAGCATACGAAGCCGAACCAGGAGAATCCGCAGGGCGGCATCGTGAGCAAAGAAGCTGCGATCCACGTATCGAACGTCATGCTGCTCGACCCGAAATCGGGCGAACCGACTCGTGTCAGCTACAAAGTGGGCGAAGACGGCAAGAAAGTCCGCATCGCCAAGAAATCCGGCGAAGTCATCGCCGATCCATTCAAGAAATAAGCGACTAGAGGAAGGAGGTACTCCTGATGAACCGCCTGAAAGAGAAATTCCAAAGCGATATCACACCTGCTCTCATGAGCAAGTTCGAATATGAATCGGTCATGCAAGTGCCGAAAATCGAAAAGATCGTCATCAACATGGGTGTCGGCGACGCTGTCCAGAACAGCAAGGCGCTCGACGCTGCTGTAGAAGACCTCGAAATCATTGCCGGCCAAAAGCCGATCGTCACGAAAGCGAAGAAATCCATCGCCGGCTTCCGTCTCCGTGAAGGAATGCCGATCGGCACGAAAGTAACGCTTCGCGGCGAACGCATGTATGATTTCCTCGACAAGCTGGTCTCCATTGCACTCCCGCGTGTACGTGACTTCCGTGGCGTCTCCACGAAAGCGTTCGACGGCCGCGGCAACTACACGCTCGGCGTGAAGGAACAGCTCATCTTCCCGGAAATCGACTACGATAAAGTTTCTAAAGTACGTGGGATGGACATCGTCATCGTCACGACTGCAAACACGGACGAAGAAGCCCGTGAACTGTTGACTCAGTTCGGCATGCCGTTCCAAAAGTAAACGAAAGGGAGGCGAAATTGTGGCTAAGAAATCCATGATCGCAAAGCAGAAGCGCACGCCTAAACACAAAGTGCAAGAGTACACCCGCTGCGAACGCTGCGGACGTCCGCACTCTGTATACCGCAAATTCAAGCTTTGCCGTATCTGTTTCCGTGAACTTGCATACAAAGGGCAACTGCCTGGCGTGAAAAAAGCCAGCTGGTAATCCCCCATTCTGGGAAGGAGGTTAAACACAATGACTATGAGTGATCCGATCGCAGATATGCTCACACGTATCCGCAACGCCAACATGGTACGCCATGAGAAACTGGAAGTTCCTGCTTCCAACATGAAAAAAGAGATCGCCGAAATCCTGAAGCGCGAAGGGTTCGTCCGTGACGTGGAATACATCGAAGATGACAAGCAAGGGGTCATCCGCATCTTCCTCAAATACGGCCAAGAAAACGAACGCGTCATCACAGGCCTCAAGCGGATCTCGAAGCCAGGTCTTCGCGTCTACGCGAAAACGAACGAAATCCCTAAAGTCCTGAACGGTCTCGGTATCGCACTCGTCTCCACGTCCCAGGGTCTCCTGACGGACAAAGAAGCACGTGCGAAGCAAGTCGGCGGCGAAGTCGTCGCATACGTCTGGTAATCCGCTACAAACGAATGGAGGTGCAACAACATGTCCCGTATTGGCAATAAGCTGATCGAGGTGCCTGAAAACGTGACAGTCACGATTGCCGATGACAACACAGTCACGGTAAAAGGCCCGAAAGGCGAACTGGTTCGTACATTCAACCAAGACATTACGATCAACCAGGAAGGCAACATCATCACCCTGACACGCCCGACTGACAATAAAGAACACCGCTCGATCCACGGAACGACACGCTCGCTGCTGAGCAACATGGTCGAAGGCGTTTCGAAGGGCTTCGAGAAATCCCTCGAACTCGTCGGCGTCGGTTACCGTGCGCAGAAGCAGGGCGACAAGCTCGTGCTGAACGTCGGCTACTCCCACCCGGTTGAATTCACACCGGAAGAAGGCGTAGAAATCGAAGTTCCATCCAACACGAAAATCACTGTCCGCGGATACAGCAAGGAGCGCGTCGGCGCGCTTGCATCCAACATCCGTGCGGTACGCCCGCCAGAGCCTTACAAAGGCAAAGGGATCCGTTACGAAGGCGAACATGTCCGCCGCAAAGAAGGTAAGACAGGTAAATAATGCCGCATAGGCATCGAAAGGAGTGACCACGATGATTACGAAAAAGGACAAGAACGAAGTCCGCAAGAAACGCCACGCACGCGTGCGTTCGAAAATCAGTGGCACTGCCGAGCGTCCGCGCCTGAACGTCTTCCGCTCAAACAAGCATATCTATGCTCAGCTGATCGACGATGCCAATGGCGTGACACTTGCAAGTGCATCCACTATGGACAAAGGTTTCGAAGCATCTTCTTCTTCCAATGCAGAAGCTGCAACGAAAGTCGGCGAAGCGATCGCAAAGAACGCTGCCGAAAAGAACATCAAGTCTGTCGTCTTCGACCGCGGGGGTTACCTCTACCACGGCCGCGTAAAAGCCCTGGCAGATGCAGCCCGTGAAAACGGTCTGGAATTTTAATAAAGAAGGAGGGACTCTTTAATGCGTCGCAATGAAGTGAAAAGTGAGTTCGAAGAACGCGTAGTAACGATCAACCGCGTAGCGAAAGTCGTCAAGGGCGGCCGTCGCTTCCGTTTCACGGCTCTCGTCGTCGTCGGTGACAAGAACGGCCGCGTCGGTTTTGGTACAGGCAAGGCACAGGAAGTTCCGGATGCGATCCGCAAAGCCGTTGAAGATGCGAAGAAAAACCTCATCAACGTACCGATGGTCAACGGCACAACGCCGCACGAAGTGATCGGACGTTTCGGTGCAGGCTCCGTCTTCATCAAGCCGGCTGCTCCTGGTACCGGTGTCATCGCTGGCGGCCCTGTCCGTGCGGTGCTTGAACTCGCAGGAATCACGGATATCCTTTCGAAATCTCTCGGCTCCAACACGCCGATCAACATGGTCCGCGCGACAATTCAGGGCCTCACAGAACTGAAGCGTGCCGAGGATGTTGCAAAACTCCGTGGCAAATCCGTAGAAGAACTGCTGGGCTGAGGGGGGAAAACTAATGGCTAAACTCGCAATCACCCTTAAGAAGAGTGTGATCGGTTCGAAACCGGCTCAACGCAAAACGGTCGAAGCACTCGGCCTCCGCAAGACGAACCAGACAGTTGAGCACGAAGACAATGCTGCAATCCGCGGCATGATCAACACGGTCAACCACCTGGTCACAGTTGAAGAAATCTAATCTCAATTCATAAATAAGGAGGTGCCAGTCAAATGAAACTGCATGAACTGAAACCTGCAACGGGATCCCGCAAAGAACGCAACCGCGTAGGCCGCGGACCGGGCTCCGGCAACGGCAAGACATCCGGCCGCGGTGCGAACGGCCAGAAAGCCCGTTCCGGCGGCGGTGTGCGCCCTGGCTTCGAAGGTGGGCAACTTCCTTTGTTCCAACGCCTGCCTAAGCGTGGATTCACGAACATCAACCGCAAGGAATATGCCATCGTGAACCTCGATACGCTGAACCGTTTCGAAGAAGGCACGGAGATCACTCCTGAACTCCTTCTTGAAACAGGCATGGTCAGCAAAGAGAAATCCGGGATCAAGATCCTCGGAAACGGCAAGCTCGAAAAGAAGGTCACTGTGCGGGCCCACAAATTCTCTGCATCTGCTAAAGAAGCGATCGAGAACGCAGGCGGCTCCGCAGAGGTGATCTGATGTTCCAATCCCTCTCAAACTTTATGCGCGTCCGGGAAATCCGGAATAAAATCTTCTTCACGCTGGCATTGCTCATCGTATTCCGCCTCGGGACCTTCATCCCGGTGCCGAATGTCGATGCGTCAGCACTCCAGGCAGCCGACGACTTCAGTCTCATCGGCTTTCTGAACACGTTCGGGGGCGGTGCGCTCGCGAACTTCTCCATCCTAGCGATGGGGATCATGCCGTATATCACGGCATCGATCATCGTCCAGCTTCTTCAGATGGATGTCGTTCCGAAATTCGCCGAATGGGCGAAGCAGGGCGAAGTCGGGCGCAAGAAACTGGCCCAGTTCACCCGTTACTTCACGGTCGTCCTGGCGTTTATCCAGTCGATCGCCATGTCTTACGGGTTCAACCGGATGTATGGCGGCACGCTCATCAAAGACGACGGATTCACGACTTACCTCGTGATCGCGGTCGTTTTGACGGCGGGCACGTCGTTCCTTCTCTGGCTCGGTGAGCAGATCACCGAAAGAGGGGTCGGGAATGGCATTTCGATCATCATCTTCGCCGGGATTGCGGCTGCGATTCCGAACGCGGTGAACCAGATCTACGCCCAGCAGATCCAGGACGCGGGTGACCGCCTGTTCCTGAACATCCTGATTCTGTTGCTGCTCGTTCTTGCGGTGATTGCCATTGTTGTCGGCGTCGTATACGTCCAGCAGGCACTCCGCAAGATTCCGATCCAGTATGCGAAGCGTGTAACGGGCCGTGGCCGCCAGCAGGCGGGCCAGCAGACCCACCTGCCTTTGAAAGTTAACGCTGCAGGGGTTATTCCGGTAATCTTCGCTGTGGCGTTCATCATAACTCCACAATCGATCGCGTCGTTCTTTGGCCAGAACAAATGGACGGCGGCCATCATCGAGATCTTCGACTATACGAAGCCGGTGGGGATGATCATTTATGTGGCGCTGATCCTTGCCTTCACTTACTTTTACGCATTCGTGCAGGTCAATCCTGAGAATGTCGCGGACAACCTGAAGAAGCAGGGGGCCTACATCCCGGGCATCCGTCCGGGCGGCGACACACAAAGCTATCTGACCCGCGTATTGTACCGCCTGACATTCGTCGGCTCGATCTTCCTCGCGCTGATTGCGGTTCTGCCGATTTTCTTCATCAATCTGGCAGGCCTTCCGCAATCCGTCCAGATCGGGGGCACCAGCCTCTTGATCGTCGTCGGGGTCGCACTCGAAACGATGAAGGGACTCGAGTCCCAGCTCGTCAAGCGCCATTACAAAGGGTTCATGAAGTAATGCAAGATCCGGCGGCCGTTCCGGCCGTCACAACACTGTAGGAGGGCAAGACGTATGAACATCGTATTGATGGGCCTGCCGGGTGCCGGTAAAGGCACCCAGGCGGACAGAATTGTCGAGAAGTACGAAATCCCTCATATCTCTACAGGCGATATGTTCCGTTCCGCCATCAAGGAAGGGACGGAACTCGGCCTTCAGGCCAAGAAGTTCATGGATGAAGGGGCACTTGTCCCTGATGAAGTGACGATCGGCATCGTGCGCGAGCGCCTGTCGAAAGAGGACTGCGCAAACGGAGTCCTCCTCGACGGCTTCCCGCGCACCGTCGCCCAGGCGGAAGCGCTGGACGGCATCATGTCCGAACTTGGCCGGAAGATCGACCATGTCATCAACATCCGGGTGGAGCATGACGAACTCGTCAAACGGCTGACCGGCCGCCGCATCTGCAAAGTATGCGGAACTTCCTACCACCTTGTCTTCAACCCTCCGAAAGAAGAAGGGGTATGCGACAAGGACGGCGGGGAGCTCTACCAGCGAGCCGACGACAACCCGGAGACCGTCAACAACCGCCTGGAAGTGAATATGAAGCAGAGCGAACCACTGCTCGCCTACTACGGCGACAAGGGCGTTCTCGCCAACATCGACGGGCAGCAGGACATCGATGACGTATTCCTCGACATCGACCGGCTGCTGTCACGCAGCTGAGCCCTTGCCGGGGCGGCATGACGATCCTGCGATGCGGCGTGTGAAGTCCGGACGGACCGGCCGGGGGCAATTCTGCCCGGGACCGGGACACGGGCCATGCAATGCCCGCCGGAACAAGGTATAATGGGTACCGTGGATCCGACCGCCTGAGGGCGGGGAACCCGCACGGCCGGCCTTTCCGGCTGACCTCATCCCGCTTGGCGTGTTTGCAGGAAAGCGCCGGGCGGGTTCCCGGAAACGGGATCCGCTGGTAGTCTTTCGGACATCTCTCATGCAGACCGGTCATATGTTGAAAGGCAAGGCATAGCGGGATGAAGAGAGACCTTAATTTTTGACCTGAAGGGATGATGATGGATGGCGAAAGATGATGTAATCGAAGTGGAAGGCAAAGTCGTCGAGACCCTGCCGAACGCAACGTTCAACGTAGAACTCGAAAACGGCCACACGATCCTGGCTCACGTTTCCGGGAAGATCCGGATGCACTATATCCGTATCCTGCCTGGTGACCGGGTGACTGTAGAACTTTCACCGTACGATCTGACCCGTGGCCGTATCACATACCGATACAAATGATCTGAAGCACTCCGGACGATAAGGAGGTTGTAATCCGATGAAAGTAAGACCATCTGTAAAGCCGATCTGCGAAAAGTGCAAAGTCATCCGCCGTCGCGGACGGGTTATGGTAATCTGTGAAAACCCTAAACACAAACAACGTCAAGGATAATCCCCAAGGAGGTGCACGATAGAATATGGCACGTATTGCTGGTGTAGACGTACCGCGCGACAAGCGCGTAGTCATCGCGCTCACTTATATTTTCGGTATCGGGAAAACAACTTCCCAGAAGATCCTCGCTGATGCAGGCGTTTCCGAAGACACTCGCGTCCGCGACCTGACAGACGCCGAACTCGACAAGATCCGTGAAGAGATCGACGCACTGAAAGTCGAAGGCGACCTTCGCCGTGAAAACTCCCTGAACATCAAGCGTCTGATGGAAATCGGCAGCTACCGCGGAATCCGTCACCGCCGAGGCCTTCCTGTACGCGGTCAACATACGAAGAACAACGCACGTACACGCAAAGGCCCTCGTAAGACCGTCGCTAACAAGAAGAAATAATAAGCAAAGGAGGTTACTGAACAAATGGCACGTAAACAACAATCGCGCAAGCGCCGCGTGAAAAAGAATATCGAGTCCGGCATCGCACACATCCGCTCCACGTTCAACAACACGATCGTGACGATCACGGACACGCAAGGCAACGCAGTTTCCTGGTCGAGTGCAGGTGCGCTCGGATTCAAGGGTTCCCGTAAATCCACTCCGTTTGCAGCTCAGATGGCAGCAGAAACTGCAGCCCGCACATCGATGGAACATGGCATGAAAACACTCGAAGTCACAGTTAAAGGTCCTGGTGCCGGCCGTGAAGCTGCAATCCGTGCACTTCAGGCTGCAGGTCTTGAAGTAACCGCAATCCGCGACGTGACTCCTGTGCCGCACAACGGCTGCCGTCCTCCAAAACGCCGCCGCGTATAATGGCTGTCCGTCCATTTGATTGAGAAACGAGATTTACGGATAAACTGGTTTGTGATACTGCAATCGTTGTCTTGTAAGTTCGATTTCCAATAGGAACCGCCATGCATGGACGTTTTGAGGGAGGGTGAATTGAATGATCGAAATAGAAAAACCGAGGATTGAACCTGTAAAGACGGAAGAAAACAGCTACGGGAAGTTCATCATTGAACCGCTCGAGCGCGGATACGGAACTACGCTGGGGAACTCCCTGCGCCGAATCCTCCTGTCTTCGCTGCCGGGTGCCGCCGTCACGTCGATTCAGATTGACGGGGTCCTCCATGAGTTCTCCACTGTTGAAGGCGTCGTCGAAGATGTGGCGACCATCATCCTGAATGTGAAGAAACTCGCCCTGAAAATCTACTCGGATGACGAGAAAGTCATCGAGATCGATGTCAAAGGCGACGCAGCGGTTACAGCTGCCGACATCACGCACGACAGCGATGTTGAAATCCTCAACCCGGATCTCCATATTGCGACCGTCGGCAAAAACGGCCATCTCCGCATGCGCATGTATGCACAGCGCGGACGCGGCTACGTTCCGGCCGACCGGAACAAGCGTGAAGATCTGCCAATCGGCGTGATCCCGATCGACTCCATTTACACCCCAGTCTCACGCGTCAATTTCCAGGTGGAAAACACACGTGTCGGACAATCGTCCGATTACGATAAATTGACCCTCGACGTCTGGACCGATGGCAGCATCGGGCCGCAAGAGGCGATTTCGCTCGGCGCCAGGATCCTGACCGAGCACCTCAACATCTTCGTCGGGCTGACGGATGAAGCACAATCCGTCGAAATCATGGTAGAGAAGGAAGAAGACCAGAAGGAAAAGGTTCTCGAGATGACGATCGAGGAACTCGACCTGTCCGTCCGCTCCTACAACTGCCTGAAGCGTGCCGGCATCAACACGGTGCTCGAACTCGCGAACAAGTCCGAAGAAGAGATGATGAAAGTGCGCAACCTCGGACGCAAGTCTCTCGAAGAAGTCAAAGCGAAGCTTGAGGACCTCGGGCTCGGCCTGCGTACAGAAGATTGACCGCCACGGCTTCGGCCGATCGATATCCACAAGAAGGAGGGAAACTCGATGAGCTACAGAAAACTCGGACGTACAAGCTCCCAGCGCAAAGCGATGCTGCGTGACCTTGCGACTGACCTCATCATCAACGAACGTCTGCAGACGACTGAAACGCGCGCGAAAGAGCTCCGTTCCGTCGTTGAAAAAATGATCACTTTGGGGAAACGCGGTGACCTCCACGCACGCCGTCAGGCTGCAGAATTCATCCGCCGTGAAGTCGTGTCGAAGACAGACGAAGAAGGCAACGAAGAGACTGTCTACGCACTCCAGAAGCTGTTCGACGATGTTGCGCCTCGTTACGCTGACCGCCAGGGCGGCTACACGCGCATCATGAAAGTCGGCCCACGCCGCGGTGACGGCGCACCGGTCGTCATCATCGAACTCGTTTAATCTGATTGACCCGAAGACTAAGGGCGTGCAGTTTACTGAGCATGGATTGCACCCCTTTTTCTTCTATCCGATTTATACGGCAATGAAAAAGCTGAGCGTTACGATGGGCGGTGCCTTGCGCATCCGATCCCGTCTAGCTCTACGCACCCCAACCCGGTGCCGGCGGAATGAGCACCCGCCGGAAACGCCATACGACAAAAAGCGCAGTCACCGTTTGGGGTGCGCGCTTTTTTTTTTACCCGCGGGACAGAACAGAGGGGAAGCGGACAGCATGCCGCAACCGGCTGTCCGGACCCCGGGCGGTGCGGGGTGAGAAGCGCTGCGGGTGTCAATGGGACGTTTTCATCTCCGATGGGACGCCCATGGGCAGGACAGCCCGCCGCACCCCGGGATCCGCACGACAGACAGTGCGGTTTCCGTTAGAATAGACAGCAGAGCGGAGCAGAGGAGGAATTGCGATGGAACGGATCCTGTCCATGGAGGACATCCGTTTTACTTATACACCGGAAGAGACGGACAAGCCCTATGCGGTGGATGGCGTCTCTCTGGACATGCACCAGGGCGAATGGATCGCCGTCGTCGGCCATAACGGGTCGGGCAAGTCGACGCTCGCCCGGCTCATGATTGGGCTTTTGTTCCCGCAGGAAGGGACGGTCAGCCTGTTCGGCGACGCCCTCACCGAGGAGAACCTGTGGGACAAGAGGTCGCAGATGGGGATGGTGTTCCAGAACCCGGACAACCAATTTGTCGGGGCGACCGTGCAGGACGATGTGGCGTTTGCCCTGGAGAACAACGGAATCCCGTTCGAAGAGATGACCGTGCGGGTGCGCGAGGCGCTCGCCCAGGTGAAGATGGAGAGGTTCCTGGACCATGAGCCCCAGCACCTCTCGGGGGGGCAGAAGCAGCGTGTCGCCATTGCGGGAGCGCTTGCCCTCAGGCCCCGCCTCCTCATCCTGGATGAGGCCACATCGATGCTGGATCCGCAGGGGCGCGAGGAAGTGATCCGGGTGATCCTTGAACTGAGGGAGAAGACGGGCCTGTCCGTCATCTCGATCACGCATGATCTGGAGGAAGCGCTTCTGGCGGACCGGATCATCGTCATGAACCGGGGCAGGAAGTTCGCCGAAGGCACGCCCCCGGAAGTGTTCGCAAGAGGGGAAGAACTGACATCGCTCGGTCTGGACCTGCCGTTTGCGGCGCGGATGACCGGACTCCTGCGCGAACGGGGCCTTGAGCTCGAAGAGACCATGTCGGAACGGAAGTTGGTGGAAAGTCTATGGACATCACGCTCCAACGGGTAGGCTATACATATGCCGCGGGGACGCCGTTCCAGAAGCAGGCGCTCCATGACGTCGACGTCCGCATCCCGGACGGTTCCTACACGGCTGTCATCGGCCACACGGGCTCCGGCAAGTCGACCCTCCTGCAGCACCTGAACGCCCTCCTGAAGCCCACAGAGGGCACTGTGCGGGTCGGAGACACCGTGATTACCAAAGAGACGAAGGGCAAGCAGCTGCGGTCCGTACGCCGCAAGGTCGGCATCGTCTTCCAGTTCCCGGAGCACCAGCTCTTTGAAGAGACGGTCCTGAAAGATGTCATGTTCGGGCCGCTCAATTTCGGCATCCCCGAAGCGGAAGCGGCGGCGCGTGCCGAGGAACTGCTCGGCCTGCTCGGCCTTCCGGAAGGGACGGCGGAAAAGTCGCCGTTCGATCTGTCCGGCGGCCAGATGCGCCGCGTGGCGATTGCGGGGGTGCTCGCGATGGATCCGGATGTGCTCGTGCTCGATGAGCCGACCGCCGGTCTGGACCCTTCGGGGCGCCGGGAGATCATGGACCTGTTCCACCGGCTCCATGAAGAGCGGGACATGACCACAATCCTTGTCACCCACAGCATGGAGGATGCAGCGCGCTATGCAGATCATGTGATCGTCATGCATGACGGCACGGACGTGCTCGAGGGCCCGCCGGAAGATGTGTTCGGAGATGCCGGGCGGCTTGCCCGCTGGCGGCTCGAAGTCCCGCGCACCGTCGCCTTCCAGAGGGAGTTTGAACGCGGCGCAGGGCTTCCCGAAGGGCCTCCGTGCCTGACGGAGGAGCAGCTTGCCGACTACCTGGCCGGTGCCGTCAAGAAGGGGGGCGGCGCCCGATGATGGAGAAAATGGTTTTCGGGCGCTACATCCCCGGCGACTCGTTCGTCCACCGGCTGGATCCCCGGACAAAGCTCATCTTCGTGTTCATCTTCATCGCGGCGGTGTTCCTTGCGAACAGCACCGCTTCCTATGCACTGCTTCTGGGGTTCACGCTGTTTGCGATCATCGTCTCGAAAGTGCGGATCGGCTTCCTCATCGGCGGCCTGAAGCCGGTCATCTTCCTGATCGCCTTCACCTTCCTGCTTCACATCTTCTTCACGAAGCAGGGGGACCTGCTGTTTGAGTTCGGATTTATCAAAGTGTACGAGGAAGGGCTCCGGCAGGGGATCTATATATCCGTCCGGTTCCTCGTCCTCGTCCTCATGACGTCGCTCCTGACCTTGACGACGTCGCCGATCTCGATCACGGACGGCCTGGAAGTGCTGCTCGGGCCGCTGAAGAAGATCCGATTCCCGGTCCATGAGCTTGCCCTCATGATGTCGATCTCGCTCCGGTTCATCCCGACGCTCATGGACGAAACCGACAAGATCCTGAAGGCCCAGCTCGCCCGGGGTTCCGACATCTCGTCGGGAACGATGAAAGAACGGGTGAAAGCGGTCGTCCCTCTTCTCGTCCCGCTTTTCGTCAGCGCCTTCAAGCGTGCAGAGGACCTGGCCGTCGCCATGGAAGTCCGCGGCTACAGGGGCGGGGAAGGGCGGACGCGCTACCGGCAGCTCAAATGGGACTGGCGGGACACGACCGCCCTGCTCATCCTGCTGCTGCTGATCGCAGGGCTCTGGCTGCTGCGCAGGTGATATGCACCGAACGAACGGATTCATCTCGGTCCGTGCGGATATCAGCGGCATGCGGGATGACCCCCGTCCTGTGCTGACAAGACCGGGGGAGACGGGGAGCAGACCGGGACAGAACCGGCCGGAACAGCGATCAAGGAGGGACTGCCGATGCGGCGCATCAAGATGATCATTTCCTATGACGGGAGCGGATTCGAAGGCTACCAGATCCAGCCGAAGGGGCGGACGGTCCAGCAGGAACTCGAGGCGGCGCTCGCCGTCATTCACAAAGGCACTGCCGTCCGGGTGTCGGCATCCGGACGCACAGATGCCGGCGTGCATGCGAGCGGGCAGGTGATCCATTTCGACACGTCGCTCGGCATTCCGGACGGACGGTGGGCGATGGCACTCAACACCCGCCTGCCGGCCGATATCCGGGTCCTGCATGCGGAGGAGGTGTCCGGGAGCTTCCATGCGCGCTTCTCGGCCGAGGGGAAGACGTACCGGTATATTTGGGAACTCGCGGATGTGCCGAGCCCGTTCCGGCGCCACTTCGCCTCTCCGTCCAGAGGACAGGCCCCCGACATCGGAAAAATGGAAGCCGGGGCCGCGCATCTGATCGGCACGCACGACTTCACGAGCTTCTGCTCGGCGAAGACGGATGTCGAGGACAAGGTGCGCACGGTGGAAGCGATCCGCTTTGAGCAGCGGGGGGATGAGCTCCATATGATGATCACCGGGAGCGGCTTCCTATACAATATGGTCCGCATCATTGCCGGCACGCTCTGGGCGGTCGGCACGGGCCTGCTCGACCCGGACGCCGTGCCGGAAATCCTGGCGGCACGGGACCGTGCGAAAGCGGGGAAAACCGCGCCGCCGCAGGGATTGTATCTGGAAAAAGTGCGATACGGGGACTGAAACAACTTTTCCTGGCGTTTTCGGGAAAATGGTTGACTTCTCCATCAATCCACGGTATGATGATAAGCGGTATTTCGATAACCCCACTAAAGAATGCCCCGGTAAGGTTTCTTTGTGTTTGGGATATAGAAACGGAACAGATTGAACGAAAATCTAGGAGGATTACCACATGCGTACAACTTTCATGGCGAATGCCCAAAATGTTGACCGCAAATGGCTCGTGATCGACGCAGAAGGCAAGACGCTCGGCCGTCTCGCTTCCGAAGTCGCTTCGATCCTGCGCGGCAAGCACAAACCAACGTACACACCGAACGTGGACACTGGCGACCACGTCATCATCATCAACGCTGAAAAGATCGAACTCACAGGCAACAAGCTTCAGGACAAGATCTACTACCGTCACACGGGCCATCCGGGCGGCATCCGCAAGCGCACAGCCGGCGAAATGCGCGACAAGTACCCGACTCGCATGCTCGAGCTTGCCATCAAAGGCATGCTTCCAAAAGGCCCGCTCGGCCGTCAGATGTTCCGCAAACTGAACGTCTATGCAGGCGCTGAGCATCCGCACCAAGCACAACAACCGGAAGTTTACGAACTTCGCGGGTAATTTAGAGGAGGAACCAACTTGGCACAAGTTCAATACATCGGCACCGGCCGCCGCAAGACTTCCGTTGCCCGCGTACGCCTCGTACCCGGCGAAGGCAAAGTCGTCATCAATGGCCGTGACGCAGAAGATTACATCCCGTTCGAAACACTCCGTGAAGTCATCAAGCAACCGCTTGTTGCAACGGAAACACTCGGCAGCTACGACGTTCTCGTCAACGTCAACGGCGGCGGCTTCACCGGCCAGGCCGGCGCAATCCGCCACGGCGTAGCACGCGCCCTTCTTCAAGTAGACCCTGAATTCCGCCCTGCGCTCAAATCTGCAGGCCTCCTCACGCGTGACGCACGCATGAAGGAACGGAAGAAATACGGTCTCAAAGGCGCCCGTCGTGCACCTCAGTTCTCGAAGCGCTAATTTTCAACATCACAAGGCTCTCAACCAATTTGGTTGGGGGCTTTTTTGTTATCCTGTTTAGAGAAGCAAGAGGAGGCCCATTAACTTGAAAATCTTAATATTAGGCGCAACCGGGAGAGTTGGCAGTCACATCGTCAAATATGCTCTTCGTGACGGACACCTGGTGACTGTCCTTGCCCGCATGCCGGAGAAGGTCCAATTAAATCATGAACGCCTCACGGTCATTCAAGGCGATGCATTAAACTATGATGCAATTGCATATGCCATGCATGGAATGGAAGTTGTGATCAGTGCCCTAAATACAGACGGACGCGCGACACTCTCGGAAAGCACGCCCCTGATCATCAAAGCCATGGAAACGGAAGGGCTCAAACGGATCATTACAATCGGGACTGCGGGAATCCTGCAGAGCCGTATCGAACCGGATGTCTTGCGCTATCAGTCAAGCGAATCCAAGCGCAAAGTTACCCGTGCGGCCGAAGAACATGAGAAAGTCTACAAGTTGCTGAAGCAATCCAATCTGGACTGGACTATCGTCTGTCCGACATACTTGCCGGACGGAGAACGGCTGGGCAACTACCGGACGGAACCGGATTTCCTGCCTGAAGGCGGCAGCCAAATTTCAGTGCCGGATACCGCGGAATTCGCTTACAGTCAGATAGAAAGCGGTAAGTATATAAAAAAGCGTGTGGGAATCGCTTATTAACATTTTTATGGAGATACTTTATGAGGGGCAGCGGAGGGGTCATTGCAGGTCCTTTATTGTCCCGTTGCTTTCAGTGCGTGTCCCTTGCAGACAAACTGCCGTCTCTTTACCGGCGGCGGGGCAAGCATCAGGAAGCTATAGGTATGGAGCGATGGATTGCGCACAAAAAGACCACCGGATCAGCCATGATCCGGTGGTTTGTTTTGCATCTGCTGAATGAACTTAAGCGGGAGAATCCGCGGAATGATTCTTGTAGAGGTTCACGTATTCTTCCCGTTTGCCATCGTCGAAACGGCGTTCCCATTTTGCGATGACGACCGTGGCGAGTGAGTTACCGACGACGTTGACGACTGTGCGCGCCATGTCGAGCAGGCGGTCGATTCCCGCGATGAAGGCGAGGCCTTCCAGCGGGATGCCGACAGAACCGAGTGTGGCGAGCAGGACGACAAAGGAGACGCCCGGTACACCCGCAATGCCCTTGGACGTGACCATCAGTACGAGAACGAGCGTGATCTGTTCCATGATGCTCAGGTCAATATGATACATCTGGGCGATGAACAATGCCGCGATGGCCTGATACAGCGTGGAGCCGTCCAGGTTGAACGAGTAGCCGGTCGGTACCACGAAAGAGACAATGTCCTTCGGGCTCCCGAATTTTTCCATCTTCTCAATGATCTTCGGCAGGACCGTCTCCGAGCTGGATGTTGAATAGGCGAGCAGGAGCTCATCCTTCAACACCCGGAGAAGGTTGAAGATGTTGATGCCGACCAGTTTTGCGATGCCTCCCAGGATCACGAGGATGAAGAAGATCATGGCGGCATAGACGAGAATCATCAGCTTTCCGAGCGGGATGAGCGAAGACAGCCCGAACTTGGAGATCGTGACGGCGATGAGCGCGAAGACACCGAACGGGGCGAACTTCATGATCAGGTTCGTCACCCAGAACATGGCGTCGGCCGTTCCCTCAAAGAAGGCGAGGACCGGTTTCCCCTTATCACCGATTGCCGCCACACCCAGACCGAACAGGACCGAGAAGAAGATGATCTGCAGCATATTCGCACTCGCCATGGAGTCCACGATGTTCGTCGGGACGATGTTCACGATGGTTTGCAGGATTCCGTGATCTTCACTGCTTACTTCCTTCGTTGTCTCCATATATTGACCGATATCGGACTTCTGAAGGCTCGACATGTCCACGCCGGTGCCCGGATGGAACAGGTTGGCCGCCAGCAGACCGACAAGGATGGCGATCGTGGTGACCGCTTCAAAGTAAAGGAGCGTCTTTCCGCCGAGTTTCCCGAGCTGTTTCATGTCGCCGGTTCCGGCAACGCCGAGGATGAGTGACGAAACGATGATCGGGACGACGATCATCTTGATCATATTGAGGAACATGGTTCCGATCGGCTGCAAGTATTTCTCGACTCCCGGATTTCCGTAGAACACGGCACCCACAATGATTCCGAGGATTAAGCCCGCCAATATCTGATAGGCCAATGGAAATTTGAACTTCTTTTTCATAGGGTAGCCTTCTTTCTGAATGGGTATATGTGCGGGTTGCTGAATTGTAATGTGTTACATATAACCTGCGGTGGTTCTTATTAAACAGGAATAATCTGACTATATTGATATAACATTTTCTGTTGCGGGAATCATGATTAACCTCATGGAAGGGCTTTCATGAATAGCTTTATGTCGATATTTTAAAGTGATTTACATTAAAAGTAAAGTTGTTTTTTGTGGAAATTCTATCGCGAAATAGTATGAATGTTTTGCTCTTGCTGGTTGGTGGGAGGGTCAGGTTCTGCTGGACATGGACTGACGATAACCATAACCTATGAATGAGAGATTCTTGACCGGGAGGGAACTGGATGACAGAAGAAGGGCAGGCGCCGGGCTGGGAGGCCATCGACGGGGCGCTGGAAAGGCTATACGGGGCTCAGGAACCGAAGCATTACGGAACACTCATTCCATACGCGATGGGCGGATCTGATCCGCTTGACGGGATCAGTGCCTATCAGGCGGAAGAGCCGGTGCCGCACTGGCATTTCGTGACATATGGCTTTTCTGAACTGTATCAAAAAGAAAGCGGGGACCCGGAAGAAAGCGGGTATGGATTTGAACTGACATTCCGTCTCGTGCGCACACAAGAGGAGGAAGAGCCGCCGGCATGGGCGCTGAATCTTCTGCAGAACATGGGCAGATATGTATTCTCCAGCGGAAATGTTTTCCGTGCGGGCGATTACATGGATGCGAACGGACCGATCTGTCTCGATTCGGACACCAGGCTGACGGCACTGGCATTCGTCCGTGACCCGGAACTCCCCGGGATTGATACGCCGAACGGACGGGTGGAATTTCTGCAGATGACAGGGATCACACAAGACGAACTGGCGGCCATGCAGGCCTGGAATACATTTGGCGTCCTGGATGCCGGTGCCGCTCACATTCCGTCATATCTCACGGATCTGGAGCGTCATTCGCTCATGGAGGACAAAGCGGTCTCCGATGCCGTGCAGGACGGACTGGAGCGGGAGGGTTCGAGTACAGGCTTCCTGTTTGTCGATCAACTCGGTTGGACACCGGGGAAAAAGGGATGGCTCCGCAAAACCGCGCCGGTTCTGACAATCGGGGCAAAACAGGCAGATATCATCGGCAAGCTGCTTTTGGGGAGAATTCCGAAAGGAAGGGAATTGACGCTGGCGGGAGCAGGTCATTCCGTCGTGTTCAAGCGGGGCGAACAGGCCTTGCACATGGAGGACAGCCAGGAAGTCACCATTGTCCTGGATGACCGGTCTGCGCGCGAGATGGCACAGAATCTCGTCCCCCAAGCACGAAGGTTTGACGCTCCTTTCAAGGATGGGCTGACAGTGGAGATCGTAAAGACGGAAATCACCGATCAGGATGGAAGCGTGATCCGCACAATTGGATGATCCAGGGCCGGCGGGGCTGTACGGTTCGGTCGGGGGATCATTAAAAGAGGAGAAGGAAAATTGGTGGTCATATGGGCGTTTCTATTATTATTTGTCGTCATCCTTGCGGGGCTGGTGACGGGGAGGGTCCTGTACAAGCGGGCGCTGAGAAGGGAGAACTGGTCCCGGGATGCCGGGCTCGACCTCGTCTCGGATGACTGCCCGCATCAAGTCCGGATCCCTTACGGGCAGGCTTCTTCCCTGCGCTGGAAAAGACGGGAGCTCAGGGTGAACACCGGCATATTCGGCCGGCAGACCCACTTCCGGAAAACCTGGTACCGGATTCGCTGCGGGGATTGCGGCAAGAAACATCATTACTATCTGGTGGAGACGCCGGACACCCGCCGGTTCAACCGGATCGGGATCCGGTATGCACTCGGCACTTTGGCGGGCATCCTGCTGGTGTTCGGGGTTCTCGCACAGCTGCTGGATCTCCTGTTCAATTTATAAGAAAGCGGACCTCCAGAGATGATGAAACGAGTACAAATGCATAATTCAAAGAACGGGGAGGCGGGCATTCATGGAAACTGAAACCGAGGAACTGGCACCGGAGGAGCGCGATCAACTGCTGGAGATCCTTCGGAAGCGCTTCACAAGCAACATGGAGCGGCATGAGGGACTGGAATGGGAGAAGATCCGGCTGAAACTCGAAGCCCGTCCGGACAGGCTCTGGTCGCTCGGTGAGATGGAACGGACAGGCGGTGAGCCGGATGTTGTGGGCATCGATCCGGAGACGGGGGAATACCTGTTTTATGACTGTTCCCCGGAAAGTCCGAAGGGCCGAAGGAGCACCTGTTATGACCGGCAGGCACTCGAATCGAGGGCCAAGCACAAGCCGGAAGCAAGTGTGGAAGAAATGGCGGCCGGGATGGGGATCGAGTTGTTGACGGAAGACGAATACCGGCAGCTTCAGACGTTCGGACCTTTCGACAAAAAGACGTCCAGCTGGATCCGGACGCCTGACGATATTCGGGAACTCGGCGGTGCCCTGTTTTGTGACTGGCGCTACGGGCATGTCTTTGTCTACCATAACGGGGCCTCATCTTACTATGCCTCGCGCGGATTCCGGGGCAGGCTGAACGTCTGATCCTGATGGGGCATGGATGTGAGGAATATAGAGTAAGCCCTTTCCTTCAATGCGGGAAAGGGCTTTTTTCGATGCGGGAAGGTCCGTGCAGAAAAGGGGCGATCATCCGTTCCGCATAAGGCGTAAAGAAGTTCAGAAGCAGCCCGCCGAATGAGACAGTCAGGACCGTGCCGATGCCGATCGGTCCCTTGGCAGCCAGTGCCAGCACGAGAAACAGCGCGTAAATCAGGGTTCTGGCCACGAACAGGTTTGTATGGGTCAACTGCCGGATGATCAATGTCAGGCGGTCGACCGGGACCGGGGCAAAGTTGGTATGCAGGTAAATGGCGGTTCCAAACCCGATGATGAGCATCCCGGCAAAGAAGCAGAGAAACTGGAGCGGTCCGTCTGCTGGCAAAGCATATCCCCCAAGAAGGAACAGCCAAAGGTCGATTCCCGCACCGGTGATCATGGCAGTCACTAGGCCGAGGAGTTCAGGGCGTTTCCCGGAAAGCAGGGAATTGGTGCCGACCATGATGAGTGCAATGAGGATCTCCCAACTGCCGACCGTCAGCCCGACGTTCTTCGACAGGCCGACGAGCATGGCATCAAACGGGGAGGTTCCGAGGCCTGAACGGATGGTGAGCGAGACCCCGAGGGTCAGGAGAAGAATCCCGGTGACATAAAAGCAATACTTCAAAGCCGGTTCCTCCTTTGATGAGATATGTTGCAAGTACAACAATACTGCGGTAAATTAACTATAGGATCATTTCGTTGCATTTGCAACATGTTTTTGAAAGGAGGTGCCCCCATGAATGAAATTCTCAGGGAAATTGGAATGATTGCCCGGGCGCTGGATTCGATCAGCAACATCGAGTTCAAGGAAATCGACCTGACGAAGGGCCAGTATTTATATGTGGTCCGGATCTGTGAGAATCCGGGGATCATCCAAGAGAAGCTCGCCGAGATGATCAAAGTGGACCGGACGACCGCGGCGCGTGCGATAAAGAAGCTCGAGGCGAACGGGTTCATCGAAAAGCGGGATGATGAACAAAACAGGAAGATCAAGAAACTGTACCCGACGGAAAAGGGAAAGGACATCTATCCGTTCATCATCCGTGAAAATGAACACTCCCACCGCGTGGCGCTGGATGGATTTTCGGACGAGGAGATCCGGACTGCCCATGGACTTCTCTGCAGGATGAGGCGGAATATCGAAACGGATTGGGAAAACGTCAAAAAAGGCAATCAGAGAGAGTATTGAGACGGCTCAACGAGGAGATGAACAAAATGACAACTGAAATTGTAAAATGCGGTGCGGGGGATTTGGATACAATCCGGGAGGTTGGAATCGGGACCTACATCGAAACGTTCGATGCGCATAACCCACCCGAAATCATGCAGGCTTATCTGGAGTCCGCGTTTGCCCCGGAGAAACTCGCCGGCGAACTCGCCGAGCCCCTGTCGGAGTTTTACCTGATCCGAAAAGACGGGGAACCGGCGGGCTACCTGAAAGTGAACACCGGATCTGCCCAGACGGAAGACATGGGGGGAGATGCCCTGGAAGTCGAGCGCATCTACATCCGGTCGGCGTTCAAGCGGATGGGGCTCGGAAGGCATCTGATGGACCTGGCGATTGAACTCGCCGGCGAGCATGGCAAGTCCAAGATCTGGCTCGGCGTGTGGGAACATAATTCCGACGCCATCAAATTCTACGAAAAAGCAGGCTTTGTGCAGACCGGCGCCCATTCATTCTTTATGGGGACCGATGAACAGCGTGACCTGATCATGACGAAGCGGCTTACATAATGCTTTTGGGACACAGACAGGGCTGTCCAGAAAGTACTGAAAGTGCTGTGAGACAGCAAAAAGCAAGGACGTCGGAAGAATCCTGCGGGATAGCCGGTTGTCCGAGACCCCGCACGGCTTATGCCGGAGGAGGCTCGGCGACTGGCCCGCGGAAAGCGACCAAAGTCCTTGCTTTTTGCTTTTTCAGTTGTGAAACTGATTTTTTAGATTCCCTGATTGTTTGATGGATCCGGGTCAGTCTTCGTCTTCATCTTCCCGGTCGAACCAGAGCTTCTCCTGGTCCTCTTCATCCCCGTTGTAGTTGATCAGGATCTCTTCGCCGGCCTTGATGTCGGTATAGGCATAGAAATCGAATGTGTGCTTATCGAAGCTGATCTCGTACGTTGCATTCGGCTGATAGGAATGGTTGAACAGCATGCCGTAGCCGAGCAGCATGGCGGTATGGTTGATGCCGTATTCAAACGCATAATCAGCGAGCAAAGTCTGCTCGATATGGTGGTGCTGCTCGTTCGGATAGGCGATCACGGGGGCTTCGTGGATCAGTTCGCCTTTTTGGATATCCCTCGTGGCAAACACGCCCCGGTTAAATTCGCCGTCGCTCAAAGCGGAAGTTCGGATTTCGATCAAACCATTCACCTGCTCATTTCTGAAAGATTTTAGCCGTCAGTTTTTTTACAGTATACAGGAAACGTGCCTGAAAGGAAAAAGACTGTCTATTGATCGCGAGGCGGATAACAGTTCTTTATTTCAAGTAACCGGCCAAGAGCGATATAATGGAGAACATGGTGAAGACCTTTCGAGACCGGCCGTGCCGGACCCGATTTGACTGGAGGAGGGAAACACATGGAGAGCACTTTTCCGAAAGATGCCATGCGCGTGCTGAAAGAGACGAGCCGGACATTTTATATACCGATCACATTTTTGAAGAAGGAGCTAAAGCACTCCGTGGCTTCCGCGTATCTCGTATTTCGGGCGATCGACGAGATCGAGGACCACGAAGAGCTGGACAATGAAGCGAAATACGACCTCTTGATGAAGGTGGCCGGCCTGTTCGAAGGGCCATTCGATGAGGAACGTTATTTGGACATCCTCGGCCCGACGAAGGACCGGATGCCGGAAGTGACGTTGCGTCTCGGGGACTGGCTGGAGGCGTGTCCGGCGGATTCCCGGCAGATCTTGGCGGATGCCGCACGGGAGATGGCGGAAGGCATGGCCGCCTGGGCGCGCAAAAACTGGGAGGTCCATACGCGTGAGGACCTGGACGACTATACATATTACGTAGCCGGGCTCGTCGGCGTCATGCTGTCGGATCTGTTTGAGCTTTACGCCGGTGAACAGACGGACCGGGACCTCGCCATCGGATACGGCCGCGGGCTACAGGCCGTCAACATCCTCCGCAATGAGAAAGAGGACTTCGCCGAGCGCGGCGTCTCGTTCGTCCCGGACGGATGGACGCGCGATGACTTATTTGAGTACGCTGAGGAGAACCTGGCCAAGGCCGACGAATACATGAAGTCGCTGAAGAAGAAGAGCGTCCTGCTGTTCTGCCGGCTGCCGCTCGCCCTTGCGCATAAGACGCTGAATGCGCTGAAGGAAGGCCGCGAGAAAATGACGCGTGCCGAAGTGGAAGAGACGGTTGCGGAAATGGAGACCGATTGACGGATCGATACGAAGAAAAACGCCCTCTCTTTATAGGAGAGGGCGTTTTGCGTGATCCTCATCTTAGATCAAAGCGGCTCAGATGCCGGCCGCTGCTTCCTTCAGCAGTTCGAGCGACCGTTTCTGCTTTGCGGAATCGAAAATTGGCGAGACCGCCATCACTTCGTCAATTGGTGCGTGTTCAGTAAGAGCGTCGAGCCGTTTCTGCACGGTATCTGCGGAGCCGATGAGCCACGATCGGCGGATCATCTCGATCTCATCCCGTTCTTTTTCGGTCTGCACGTCGGTGAGCGCTTCTTCAGGGGGCGGGAGCTTCACCTGGCGGCCGCGGTGTGTCCAGAACTGGCCGTGCAGGGCACTCCTGGCGATCCAATCTGCTTCATCGTCGGTCCCGGCGACGAACGCCCGCATCGCGACGATGGTCCGGGGCTTGCCGGCGTGGCCGGCCGCCCGCCAACCGTCCGTGTACAGCCCGAGCGTCTCCGCCATCTCTTCTTCATCCGAATTGATGAAGTGGGCGAATGCATAGGAGAGTCCGTGTTCGGCAGCAAGCTGTGCCGATGACGGTCCGGTGCCGAGGATCCAGACGTCCGGTGCTTCCCGGACGGTTGGGCTCACCTGCAGATGGCCGCTGAACGGGTGTTCCGGAGGCAGCCCGTCCGCAAGATAGCCGAGCAGTTCCCCGGCCATCTCCGGGAAGCGGTCGGTCTTCCGGGGGCCCCAGTCCTCGAGCGAACGGCCGCCTGCGAGCAGGATCGTCGGTAGATGAGTGCCGCCCGGCGCCTTGCCGATGCCGAGGTCGACCCGGCCCGGCGCCAGGGCGCTCATCACACGGAAGCTTTCCGCCACTTTGAACGGGGCGTAGTGGGTCAGCATGACACCGCCCGTGCCGATTCGGATCCGCTCCGTTCTCGCAAGCAGATAGGCCGCAAGAATTTCCGGGGCGGACCCGGCGAGCGCCGCGGATCCGTGATGCTCGGACAGCCAATAGCGTTCGAGTCCGACTTGGTCCGCATGCCGTGCGATTTCCACCGTCCGGGCAAAGCCGTCCTCCGGCGTCATTCCCTCCATCAGCTGGGTCTGGTCCAGCACACTCACTTTCATCGGGGTTCCAGCTCCTTCCGTTTGATTTACATTATCCGGACGTTTGGACTGAGTTCAAGCGATGTGCTCGTGCAGATCCGGGACACGGCTTGCCGGAGACCGGAATCAAAAACGCGCGCCATCCCGTCAGGGAAGCGGCGCGCGGTGCGTTTATCGGATGTTTTCCAGGTATTCCAGCACTTCCTCACCCGAAGCGAGAGAGAGAATTTCGTCGATACGGTTTTCCATGTCCGCCTTGGATGTTTCTGCGGCTTTGGCACGGGCTTTCAGGATGGAGGAGGCGCTCATCGAGAACTCGTCGAGCCCCATGCCGAGGAGAAGCGGGATGGCCCGTTCGTCGCCGGCCATTTCTCCGCACATGCCGGCCATCTTGCCTTGGCGGTGTGCCGCGTCGATGACGTTCCGGATGAGCCTCAGGACTGCCGGGCTGAACGGCTGATAAAGATAGCTCAGCCGCTCATTCATCCGGTCGGCGGCCATCGTGTACTGGATCAGGTCATTCGTGCCGATCGAGAAGAAGTCGACTTCTTTTGCAAAGGCGTCCGCCATGAGGGCGGCAGCCGGGATTTCGACCATCATGCCGACTTCAAAATCGTCGCCCACCGGCGTGCCTGCGGCCGTGAGCTTCTGTTTCTCGTCGAGGAGGACCGCCTTCGCCCGGCGGAATTCGTCGACGGTGGCGATCATCGGGAACATGATCTTCAGCTTTCCGTGGACGCTCGCACGGAGCAGGGCCCGCAGCTGAATGCGGAACATGTCCTCCTCCTCCAGGCAGAGCCGGATGGCCCGGATGCCGAGGAACGGATTTTCCTCTTCGGGCAGCTGCATGTAAGACAGTTTCTTGTCGCCGCCGATGTCCAGCGTCCTGACAATCGTCGGACGGCCGTCCATCTGTTCCAGGACGCTCCGGTAGGCTTCATACTGTTCGTCCTCCGTAGGGAAGGAGTCTCGGCCCATGTACAGGAACTCGGTCCGGAACAGGCCGACGCCCTCGCCGCCGTTCTCGAGCACCTTGGCAGCGTCCGCGGGGGAACCGATGTTGCCGGCGATCTCGATCCGGTGTCCGTCGGCCGAGACGCTCGGCTCCCCGGCAAGCCGGGAAAGCTCGCCGCGCTGCAGGTCGAATGCCTGCTGTTTTTCCGTGTAGCCGGCAAGCGTCTGCTCATCCGGCCGCACGATCACCTCGCCTGTCGTGCCGTCGACGATGACGATGTCCCCGTCGGCGATTTCCGCCATCGCGGAACGTATGCCGACGACCGCCGGGATTTCAAGCGTCCGGGCGAGGATGGCCGAGTGGGACGTGCGGCCGCCGATGTCCGTGACGAACCCTTTCACCCAGGCGGGGTTGAGCTGGACCGTGTCGGACGGTGTAAGGTCTTCGGCCACGACGATCACTTCTTCCCGGATGAGTGCGGGATTCGGGACCGTCACGCCGAGCAGATGCGACAGGATGCGCTTCGTCACATCGCGGATGTCCGCCGCGCGCTCCTTCATATAGTCGTTGTCCATTGACTCAAACAGGGTGATGAAGCCGGAGGCGGTCTCGTCGAGCGCATACTCGGCGTTCACCCCGTCGCCCTTGATCTTCTCCTTCACCGGCCCGATGAGCTCGGGATCATCAAGCACGAGCAGATGGGCGCTGAAGATCGCCGCTTCTTCCTCGCCGATCTCCCCGGCCGTCCGTTTGCGGATCTCTTCCAGGTCACGGCGAGAGGCGTCCAGCGCCGCGTCCAGCCGGGCTTGTTCCGCTTCGATGTCCGTGATGTTCCGTATTTTTGCTTCCAGCACAGGGTGCTCAAGCCGGAATGCCTTTGCGATTGCAATGCCGTCAGAGGCGGCGATGCCGTTGATTGTGGACTTCATATTATTCAGCCAGCCTTTCTGAATTCATCATTTCATCGACTTTGGCCATCGCTTCGTTTTCGTTGCTGACTTCTACCCGCAAGGTTACGGATGCACCGTGCGACACGAGCGACATGAAGCCGAGGATGGATTTCATGTTGTGGGTCTTTCCATTATATACGAGGGAGATGTTTGATTGGAATAATGCGGGTGGTGTACGCATGGATCTGTACTTGCACACTGACCCCGTCCTTAGACTATACCGTGTATCTTCCCGACTTCGCCACCTCAAACTGAACCGCATGATGACCGAGTGTTAAGCAAAAACGGTCCAGTGTTAAGCAAAGAACGCTGAGTGTTAAGCAAACCTGCCCGAGTGTTAAGCAACCGAAAAGCGGCCGGAAATTTGCCGGAGGGCACCGTTTGGAACCCTCCGGTATTTTCTTTATTTGTATTCTGAATAATGAAACTTATGTTGCCAGCCGGCTCAGCCCGTGTTATGATAAACCCAGAAAATGATAGCGGTCTCATGTGACTGATCCGATCAGGCATGGGAGCATTTGCGGTAGGGCCGGACCCTTCCGCCATGCTCTCATGCCTTTTGTTTTCCCCCTCCAAAAGAGGGAATTTAATTCAAAATGATTAACAGGAGTGATGATCATGGCGTTCAATCTGTTCAAGAAGAAGAATAACGGGCCGTTGCAAGTCGTGGCGCCCGTCACGGGAGAAGTTGTTTTGCTGGAGGACGTGCCGGATCCGGTATTCAGCCAGAAGATGATGGGGGACGGAGTTGCCGTCATGCCGTCAGGCGGAGCAGTCGTGTCCCCGGTGGACGGGACCGTCGAAATGGTCGCCGATACGGGCCATGCGGTCGGCGTAAAGTCCGGTGACGGCACGGAGTTTCTGATTCACATCGGGCTTGAGACGGTGTCGCTCAAAGGACAAGGGTTCAGCGTCAAGGTGAGCCAGGGGGACAAAGTGTCGGCAGGGCAGCCGCTCATCGAAGCGGATTGGGCCTATCTGAAAGAACACGCGGCCAGCATCGTGACGCCGATCGTGGTGACGAACGGCGAGGGCAGGACGATCAGCCGGGAAGCGGACGGTCCGTGCGCTGCCGGTGAGACGGTGATTCTCTCGGTGTCCGCCGACTGACGCTGCCGCCCGGCCGGAAAGTGGGGAGGACGTCCATGAAGATCAAAAAAATCCTCAATAACAATGCCGTCATCGTCGAGGACGAAGGGCTGGAGAAAGTCGTCGTCGGGGCGGGCATCGCCTTCAACCGGAAACGGAACGATCCGGTGGCGCTCGATAAAATAGAAAAAATCTTCATCATGTCGGAGAACGGCCGGCTCGTCAGCCTGCTCGGCCGGATCCCCGAAGAGCATTTCACGCTTTCGGAGAGGATCATCTCCCGGGCCGAGGAAGTATTCGGCTCAAAACTGAACGAACACATCCACCTGGTGCTGACCGATCACCTGTCGTTCGCCATCGAGCGCACGATCGACGGCATCCGCGTCCACAACAAGCTCATGGATGAAATCCGTCTTCTGTATCCGGAGGAATTCCGGATCGGCCTCTGGGCTATCGGGCTCGTCCGTGATGAACTCGGAGTGGAAATGCCGGAGGACGAGGCGGCGTTTATCGCGCTTCATTTGCATACGATGAAACCACAGGGCGGTGACCTGGGCGATACGATCCGTCAGGCCACCATCTTGAGGGACATGCTGAAATCCCTTCGCAGATGCATCGGGCGGGAGGTGGCGGCGGGCGATATCGCCTACCAGCGGCTCGTCACCCATCTGCGCCACGCGGTCAATCATTTTGAACGGTACGAATTCCATGCGCTCGATGATGAGATGTGCGCTTTGATCAGAACAAAATACAAGGACTCTTACAACTGTGCGCTGGAAATGTCGGAGACGGCCAGGAGCCTTCACGGAATCCGGATTCCCGAGCAGGAACTGGCCTACATCACACTGCACATCGAGCGCATCCGGAATCCGGGCAATCACGGGTAACCATGGGAAACCATTTTTAATTAACCTGCCAACCAACGAAAGGGGATGAAATGATGAAAAAGTATTTCCAGAGGCTCGGGGGCTCACTTATGCTTCCGGTCGCGGTCCTGCCGGCTGCAGCCATTCTGATGGGGATCGGTTACTGGATCGACCATGACGGCTGGGGGTCCGGCAACGTTTTCGCGGCCTTCCTCATCACGGCCGGCGATGCGATCCTCAAGAACATTCCGATCCTGTTTGCCGTCGGTGCCGCAATCGGACTGTCGAGGGAAAAAGACGGAGCGGCTGCGCTGAGCGGTCTCGTCGCCTTCCTCGTGGTGACGAACATGCTGTCGACCAACTCGGTTGCGTTTCTGACACAGGCAGATCCGGAAAACGTGGACATGGCGTTCGCCCAGATCAACAATGCATTTATCGGTATTCTTTCGGGCATCATCGCGTCTGTCATGTATAACCGGTTCAGCCAGGTGAAACTGCCGGACTTCCTCGCGTTCTTCAGCGGAAAGCGGCTGGTGCCGATCATGTCCGCCGCAGCGATGCTCGTCGCGTCGGCCGTGCTGTTCTTCGTCTGGCCGATCGTCTACGGATGGCTCGTCTCCTTCGGACAGACGATCCTCAACCTCGGAGCGGCGGGTGCCGGCATCTACGGCTTCTTCAACCGGCTGCTCATCCCGACGGGCCTTCACCACGCACTCAACGCCGTGTTCTGGTTCGACACCGTCGGCATCAACGACATCGGCAAGTTCTGGGCAAGCGAAGGCACGAAGGGGATCACCGGACGCTATCAGGCCGGGTTCTTCCCGATCATGATGTTCGGCCTCCCGGCTGCTGCGCTCGCCATGTACCATACGGCTAAGACGAAGCGGCGCAAGCAGGCGGCTTCCCTCATGCTGGCTGCGGGCTTCGCCTCCTTCTTCACAGGCGTGACCGAGCCGCTGGAATTCTCGTTCATGTTCCTCGCTCCGGTGCTGTACGTCGTACACGCCGCGCTGACCGGACTCTCCTTGTTCATTGCGGCCTCGTTCCAGTGGACCGCCGGCTTCGGATTCAGTGCCGGATTGATTGACTATATCCTGAGTCTGCGAATACCGATCGCGAACATGCCGGTCATGCTGCTGCTGCAGGGACTTGTGTTCGCCGTCATCTATTACTTCCTGTTCCGCTTCCTCATCGTCAAGTTCGACCTGAAGACACCGGGCCGCGAAGACGAAGAAGCGCTGGAAGCGGAAGAAGGCGCTCCGGCTGCCGGTTCTGCACCGGCTTCGAAGGATGACAAGTTCAAGGCGATGGCGGCCACGATCTATGAAGGCCTCGGCGGCGGCGACAACGTCATCTCCGTGGATAACTGTGCGACCCGTCTCCGCGTCGAAGTCACCGACATGGACAAAGTCGACCAGAAGAAGATCAAGTCCACCGGCGTCCCGGGCATCAATGTCATCGGAAAGCACAACATCCAGGTCATCGTCGGAACGAGCGTCCAGTTCGTCGCCGACGAAGTGAAAAAACTTCAGCAAGGGAAATAAACCCGGCTGGTAACCCATACTGAATGAACCGGGACTGTCCGACGGTCTCGGTCAAAAGGAGCAAACATCATGGAAAAGACATTCAAAATCACTGCATCCGAAGGGCTCCACGCCCGTCCGGCCACACTGCTCGTATCCGCGGTCAACCCGCTTGATGCGGAAGTGCGGCTCGTCCACAACGGCAAGCCGGCCAACCTGAAATCGATTATGGCCGTCATGGCTGCCGGCATCCCCAGCGGCGCGGAAGTGACCATCACCGCAGAAGGCGCCGATGCCGAACAGGCAATCGAAAAAGTATCCGAAGTCTTTGTCTCCCAAAATCTCGGAGAAGAAATCTGACCGGATTACCTAAACAGGCACCGACCCCATGGGGGCCGGTGCCTGTTTTTTGATCCAGGAAAGGCTTTCCCATGACGACGGTAAAACTCACGTCGGTTGGGGTAAAACTTGCGGCGGTGATGGTAAAGCTCGCGCCGGTTAAGGTGAAACTCGAACCGGTCTAAGGAAAACTCACCCCGGTGGGGGAAACCCGCGTCGGTCGGTAAAGCTCACACCGCTAAAGCTCGCACCGGTCACGGAAAAACTCACCCCGGTCGGGGAAACCCGCGTCGGTCGGTAAAGTTCACCCCGCTTAAGGTAAAGCTCGCACCGGTCACGGTAAAACTCACCCCGGTCGGGGAAACCCGCGTCTGTCGGTAAAGCTCACCCTGCTTAAGGTAAAGCTCGCACCGGTGATGGTAAAACTCACCCCGGTCGGGGAAACCCGCGTCGGTCGGTAAAGCTCATGCCGCTTAAGGTAAAGCTCGCACCGGTCACGGTAAAACTCACCCCGGTCGGGGAAACCCGCGTCGGTCGGTAAAGCTCACCCTACTTAAGGTAAAGCCCGCACCGGTCACGGTAAAACTCACCCCGGTCTAAGGAAAATTCACCCCGGTCGGGGAAACCCGTGTCGGTCGGTAAAGTTCACGCCGCTTAAGGTAAAGCTCGCACCGGTCACGGTAAAACTCACCCCGGTCACGGTAAAACTCACCCTGGTCGGGGAAACCCGCGTCGGTCGGTAAAACTCACGCCGCTTAAGGTAAAGCTCGCACCGGTCACGGTAAAACTCACCCCGGTCTAAGGAAAACTCACCCCGGTCGGGAAACCCGCGTCGGTCGGAGAGACACACGCCGGTCTAAGGAAAACTCACCCCGGTCGGGGAAACCCGCGTCGGTCGGGAAAGCTCACGGCAGTGATGGTAAAGTTCACACCGCTTAAGGTAAAACTCACACCACTCACGGTAAAACTCACCCGTATCTCAGGAAAACCCGGCCCGCTCCCCTTTAAATTCAACGCCGCCGCCGATTTCCACCGTCTGACCACCTTCCTTGCGACCCGCTCCCTGCCAAGGCACAATGAGATTATATCCATTCAATCTTAGGGGGACTGCCGCATGTTCATCAAGCAACCGTTCGATTCATTTCTCGGATTTCAATACGAACGCCTCTCCGAAGACCGTGTCCGGGTGACGCTGCCTGTACAGGACCTGTTCGTCAACAGCGCGGGCGTCATCCATGGAGGCGTCATTTCCTCACTAGCGGACGTCGCCATGTCGAATCTGTTGCCGGCCGATGAAGAGGGGATCCAGCAGATCGTGACGGTCGACTTGAATGTCTCGTTCCTCCGGGGAGCAACGGGCAAGACCCTTATCGCCGACGCCGAGCTCGTGAAAACCGGGAAGACGCTTATCCACGCGGCCTGCATGATCTACGGGGAAGACGGGACGGCCGTCGCCTCCGCCAAGGGTGTATTCTTCCGGAAATGAAAGCAGCTTCATTCTGCGCCTCCTCCCAGGCTCATTCGCTTTAACACTAAACTATAAAGTGTTAAAATAAGTGTCGAGAATCAAGGAGGAATGCACAATGACCGGACGTTTGGAAGGCAAGGCGGCGGTGATCACCGGAGCGGCCGGAGGCATCGGCCGCGGAATGGCACTTGCGTTCGCCAAGGAAGGCGCGAAGGTCGCCATTGTCGATATCAACGAAGAGCTCGGAAATGAGACACAAAAGGAACTGCAATCATACTCGCCTGATTCGTTCTTTATCAAAGGCAATCTGATGGATCGCGAGAATCTCGGCAACCTTATAGAGGAAGCCGTCTCCAGATTCGGGAAGCTCGATATCCTCGTGAACAATGCCCACGCATCCACGCAGAAACCGTTCATCGAAACGACCCAGAAAGACCTCGACCTCAGCTTCGGAACAGGATTCTATCCGACGTTCTGCCTGATGCAGGCCGCTTATCCGCACCTGAAACAATCGCGGGGAAGCATCATCAATTTCGCATCCGGAGCCGGGCTGAACGGGCAGGTCAATCAAGTTGCATACGCAGCCGCAAAAGAGGCGATCCGGGGCATCACCCGCGTCGCGGCGAACGAATGGGGCCAGGACGGCATCAATATCAACCTCATCTCGCCGATCGCCAACTCCCCGGGCATCCAGCAATGGAAAGAACACGAGCCGGAGGCGTATGACGCGATGATCTCCCGGATCCCGATGCGCCGGCTCGGCGAACTGGAAGGGGATATCGGCCGCGTTGCCGTCTTCCTCGCGAGCGACGACGCTTCCTATATCACCGGGCAGACAATCATGGTCGACGGCGGCGCAACGATGTTGCGGTGACCGGTGACTGGGAAAGAGTGGATCAGATCGATTCACTGAAGATAGAGCCCCCGAACCCAATAAAAATGCCCTGCTGCCATGAAAAAGACGGGGGCCGGCAGAAATGGAGGGGTGGACATGGAAGAAGAAACGGATCTGTTTGAACTGATCCATTCGGCGGAAGCCGTCACGAATGAAATGCTCATCCGATGGACCAAGGCGTTTGACCGAAACATCGGCGTCTCGCCGGTGCTCGTCCTGTCGGAACTTTCCCATCGGGGCCCGCAGCCCCAATCTGTCCTTGCCGCCAAGCTTGGCTACACCGCCGCGGCGATCACGAATATCGCAGGAAAGCTGGTGAGGGAAGGACTTGCGGAGCGCAGGGCAAACGAGCAGGATCGGCGTCACGTCCTGCTGGCCATCACCGACAAAGGCCAGGAAGTGCTCAAAGCGGCACACCAGACGGGAACGGATCTGCGCATCCGCATGTTCAGCGCCCTGACGAAAGAAGAAGTGGAACAATATATCGCCATTAACCGGAAATTGTTGGATACCCTGACGGCCGGTGACGAACAACGAGAGGAGCGATCCTGATGGGACGCGTACAAAATAAGGTGGCACTCGTCACGGGAGGCGCCTCGGGCATCGGCCTGTCGGCTGCACAGCTACTCGCGAAGGAAGGCGCGAAGGTCGTACTCGCAGACTTCAACGAAGCGGGAGCAAAAGAAGAAGCGCAAAAAATCACCGAAGCCGGCGGGGAAGCAAAAGGCATCTTCCTCGATGCGGGAGATGAAGCGTCCATCCGCGAAGCCGTTGAATTCACGGTCGGACAATATGGCACGATCACCATCCTCTACAACAATGTCGGCGTCACCAACCTGAAAAAGGACCTCGATGTCCTGAATATGGACCTTGACGAATGGGACCGCCTCATGGACGTCAACCTGAAGAGCGTCCTGCTCGGAAGCCGCTTCGCCATCCCCCACATGATCGAAGCGGGGGGCGGCTCGATCATCAACACCGCCTCGATGGCGGGCTTTGCCGGCGATGCGACCCGCTCTGCATACGGAGCCTCGAAAGCGGGCGTCGTCAACTTGACCCGGTACATCGCCACCCAGTACGGCAAAGACAACATCCGCTGCAACGCCGTGGCGCCGGGACTCATCCTGACGCCGGCCGCACGCAAGAATATGCCGGAGCAGGTGCTCGACATCTTCTCGAAATACAATGCGCTGCCGTACCACGGCGAAGCGGACGACATCGGCTACACCGTGCTGTTCCTCGCCTCCGATGAATCCAAATTCATCACCGGCCAGACCATCCAGGTCGAAGGCGGCCACTACAACACGAATCCGTCGATCGCCGACTTCCAGGCATTCATGAACCAGGCCGGAAAATAAGAAAAGCCGAAAACCTCCGCCCCGGATGCAACCTTCCGGAGCGGGGGTTTTTGCGTGGCCGCATGGTATAATGCTGGGTAACAGGAAAAACTGCAGCACAGGATGATGGGTGGGGGCTGACTGTCTGGAAAGCGGCCTCATAGGTTAAGAAACAGCGTCTGTAAGTTAAGAAACTGAGCCTGTATGTTAAGAATCAGACTCTATAAGTGAAGCAAGCGGCCGTTGGAAGCAAACAGGCACACGAAACCAGGGGAAGAAAAAACGGAAGGAGCGGATCAATGATGGAGGAACGGACGATTGGCTGGGCACTGCTTCAACACGGAGACTGGAAATTCCACGTGGCGGCAGTGCGGGAGGGGCTCTGCTACATCGGTTCTCAGGACGGCGGACTGGACGAAGTGGAACGGTGGGCGGCGAAACGGTTGCCGGGCAGCCGGCTGGCGGAAGACCGGACGGCGCTTGAGCCGTATATTACGGAACTCATCGAATACCTGGATGGCGGGCGCACCGAGTTCAACCAGCCGGTCGCCCTGTCCGGAACGGGCTTCCAGCTGGGCGTTTGGAAGGCACTGCGGGAGATCCCGTGCGGTCAGACGGTAACCTACTCGGACATCGCCGCTAAAATCGGCCGTCCCGACGCCGTGCGCGCCGTTGCCTCCGCCATCGGCAAAAATCCGGTTCTCATCCACGTCCCGTGCCACCGCGTCATCGGCAAGAACGGAAAGCTCACCGGGTTCCGAGGCGGCCTGGACATGAAGCGCCGGCTGCTCGATGTAGAAAGCGGCATCCCATTCGAAGATGACATCTTCACCGCGAATACGGCATCTGCCCCTCCTCTTCAGTGAGGGGGCTTTTTTTATCAATCATGCGGGCAGGAATGTTCACATTTTAAAAGCCCGTACGTTTGAATAGCAGGAGGTCTGCCATGGCGAAAACCGGTGCATTAGAAAAGCACTTGCTGGATGTGTTGGATGTGGTTTATAGAAAACTGATTGGAATGGGGGCTTCCAAGGAAGACGCCGAGGACGTCATCCAGGACACTGCGATGAAGTTCATCCGTTATATGGAGGGGCTCGATGACCAGAACATAGGGGGCTGGCTGTTCCGGGTGGCGATGAATGGATACTTTGACCTTTGCAGACGTAACCGGTCACATCAATCCGCCGTCTTAAAGTTTTCGCTGGAAGACGGGATAGAAACTCGGACACCAGAGGAAATTGTGATGGAAGGGCAGGCCGGAAGAAAGGTGATTGACGCCTTGTCTGCCCAGACGCCCAAAAATCGGCAGCTGCTGCTGCTGAAATACTCGGCCGGACTTTCTTTGAGAGAGATTGCGGGAATCACCGGATTGAAGGAAGGATCCGTCAAGACGATGCTGTACAGAGCCCGAAACGAGTTCATCGATACATACGGGAGGACTGAATATGAAGGAAGAAGACTTTGAGTGGAATACGCCTGAACTGAGAGATTCGGTTAGGCGGGAAAAGCGCAGGTCCCTCATCAGGCAAATACTCATTACGGTGATCACGGTCGTTGTGGCGTTCTATGCTTTGACGGCAACGGGAACGTATATGATTGAACGGAAAATCCGCTCGGAGGGATGGACGTACAGTGCCTGGTCAACCATCCGGGGGGCCAATATTACGAATGCCGGATCAGAATTTATTCATTCTTTCCTCGGAGCAACAGAGATTCAGAACAGGCAAAAAGTAATAGGCGGAATTCCGATTAACTGGGGGGAAGTGCAGCGTGAATACTCTCCGGTGTCAAAGACCAGTCATCGTTTGAACTTCCCGGTCTACGGGCAAGGGACGGCCGAAGAAGAAGTGATCCCCCTTTACTACAACGGGGAGCGGCTCATGAGTTTTTATCATCCGGAAAAGGAATATGGCCAATTGCCGGATGATCGGTCCCTCATGACCAGCATCAGATCCGACCATGTGATCGAAATGGCTTTTTCCTTCGATCGTGCGTACACACTGGCAGAAATCGAAAACATCTTCCCCGACAACCGCTCATGGATATGGGTGGACAGCGATCAATCCGACGATCAGCCGGTGGATGCAGAAAATGCAATCGGATTTAAATGTTATACAGATGATCTGAAGCAGGACGCTGACGCGTTTGTCGGCGCCGCCGACTATTTGTTCAAGGAAGACAACGGCGAATTGGCGGGTATATTCAAGGAAGTGCCGAAAACCGGTGACATAAGAGCGATCGGAATGGTTCTTACCGGAACGCCGGATGAGCTATCGTTTGTCAAAGACCTCCCGCAGATCCGGGCAGCGACGTTGGGGGCAACGGTCGATCGATATTAATCCCGTTCACATTTCTCTCCTCCAAACGTATAGGTTATAAAGGAGGAAGATGTGATGAAGAACTTTTCGGTTGTTTGGGGCTTTCTGGCGGGACTCGGCCTGGTGTATGTGAGTGCGGCCGGGTTTCTGCTGATTACCGGCAATGCCGTTTTCGCAGGCGGACTGGCGGATTGGCGATATCTTGCGCTCGCCGTGCTGATCGGAGCGGCGCTTGCCGTCGGCGGGATCGGCAAGCGGGCATCGTCCGTCGTGGCGATCGGGATGTTCACGGTCCTGTTTGTCCTGACATATGGCATCATGTCAGGGAATCCGCCTGACGGCACCCCGGATGCCCTCTTCACCCGGCTGATGGTCTATCCGGTCCTGGCGCTGGGCATTTCCCTGGGCGTGCGGGTCGCCATGGACGCAGAGGCAGAGTGAACAGGGCGTCCTGTTTACTTCTGATAGATCCCGTGATATTCTATTATCCCTCTCTCTTCCGGATGACAGGAAGAAAGAGGGAAATGAAACGCTTCCATTTTCATCCTTCTCCCAAATGTGGAGGAGGATTTTTATTTTGCCGAAAAACTGGAGAAGGAATATTCATTTTTTCAATAAAAATCCTGAAAAATTCCTTGCCTGGCCTGTTGTCACCCCGTATGATAGAAAAATGTGATGGCCGGGCGCCATTGCAATATTGGAAAAGGGAGAGTGGCATGATGGGGAAGTGGACACGTGATGATATATGGAGATTTGTCGAGGAAGAGAATGTGAATTTCATCCGACTCCAGTTCACGGACGTACTGGGAACGATCAAGAACGTGGAGATCCCGGTCAGCCAGCTCGACAAGGCGCTCGACAATAAAATGATGTTCGATGGATCCTCGATCGAAGGCTTCGTCCGGATCGAGGAGTCCGACATGTACCTGATCCCGGACCTCGACACGTGGATGGTGTTCCCCTGGACGACGGGCAAGGGGAAAGTCGCCCGGTTTATCTGCGATGTCCACCGTTCCGACGGCACTTCGTTTGAAGGGGACCCGCGCGGCAACCTGAAGCGTGTGCTCCTTGAGATGGAAGAGATGGGCTTCACTCATTTCAACCTCGGGCCGGAGCCGGAGTTTTTCCTGTTCAAGCTTGACGAGAACATGCAGCCGACGCTCGAGACAAATGACAACGGCGGTTATTTCGACCTCGCGCCGACCGACCTCGGTGAAAACTGCCGGCGGGACATCGTGCTGGAGCTTGAAGAAATGGGCTTCGAAATCGAAGCATCCCACCACGAAGTCGCCCCGGGACAGCACGAAATCGACTTTAAATACGCGGATGCACTCACCGCATGCGACAACATCCAGACGTTTAAACTGGTCGTCAAGACGATCGCCCGCAAGCATGGCCTTCATGCAACGTTCATGCCGAAGCCGCTGTTCGGCATCGCGGGATCCGGCATGCACTGCAACATCTCGCTGTTCCGCGACGGCGAAAATGCGTTCTTCGACGAATCAGGCGAGCTGAAGCTCAGCAACACTGCTTACAAATTCATGGCCGGCGTACTCGAACATGTCCGCAACTTCACGGCCGTGACGAACCCGACGGTCAACTCGTACAAGCGGCTCGTTCCGGGCTATGAGGCGCCGAGCTACATCGCGTGGAGCGCGCAGAACCGGAGCCCGCTCGTCCGGATCCCGGCCTCCCGCGGACTCAGTACGCGCATCGAGGTCCGCTCGGTCGACCCGTCGGCGAACCCGTACCTCGCCATGGCGGTCATCCTGAAGGCCGGACTCGACGGCATCAAGAACGACCTGCGGGTGCCGGAGCCGGTTGACCGCAACCTGTACGAAATGACACCGGAAGAACTCGAGGAGGCCGGCATCGGCACGCTCCCGACCGATCTCGATCACGCGCTCAGCGCGCTCGAGTCGGACGAAGTCGTGAAATCGTCCCTCGGCGACCACATTTACCGCAACTATATGGACGCCAAACGGATGGAATGGGAGCAGTACCGCGTCACCGTCCATCCGTGGGAACGCGAACACTATATGAAGATGTATTGAGCCCTGCCTTCTTCGTTGCCGGAACCCGATCCGGGGTTTTATAATAGAGGCAATCAAGCAAGCGGAAGAGCTAAACGGGAGGGACGACAATGAAAGAGATTTCGACGCATGAGCTCGATCAGCGGCTCCAAGCAGGCGAAGAATTCGCCATGATCGATGTCCGGGAGCCTGAAGAGGTCGCCGCCGGCATGATCGCAGGAGCCGTCCATATCCCGCTCATGGAGTTGCCTGAACGTTTTGGTGAACTGGACCGGAACAGAGAGTATGTCCTGATCTGCCGCTCCGGCGGCCGCAGCAAGATGGCGGCCGAATTCCTGGAAGGCCAGGGATTCGAGACCGTCAACATGACCGGCGGCATGCTCGAGTGGCCGGGCGAGACGATCGCTTGACCCATCATTTCAACATGGAAGGCCGGCACAGGAGTGTGCCGGCCTTTTCCGTCGGATTGGGACTCCGGGAGATCGGCACCGGTTCCCCTGTCGGTATGATTTCCTCCCAGGTTTGCCGCACATCCTCGCAGGCAAGTCAGTACATCGGCAGAGCTTGTTCATAGCCCGCCGCCGCCCGGCGTATAGTAGGAAAAAAGGCGGTGACGGGAGAGTTGAGGGTGTGGCGGATATTGAGGCGGCGGGTGTGGGTGCTCGCTTTCGTGCTGGTGGCATCGGCTGCGGTGTTGGCGTACGAGGCGTTTGCGTCCGACCGTGATTTCTTCTTGCCGGAACCGCTCGGCGGGGTGAAGGTCGTCATCGATCCGGGGCACGGCGGACCGGACGGCGGCGCCTCGGCGGGCGATACGATCGAGAGTTCCATTAATCTGGCGATTGCCAAGAATCTAGAGAAGGAACTGAAGAAAAAAGGGGCAACAGTCATCATGACCCGCACGAAGGAAGGGGATGCCATTGCGGAGCGGGAGCCGGGTGAGAACTTCCCGAGCATCCGGGCCAGAAAAATGGCAGATCTGAAACTTCGTGAAGAGATCGCGATCAAAGAGAAGCCGGACATGTTCCTGAGCGTCCATGTGAATGCAATTCCTGACCAGAAATGGCGAGGTGCCCAGGTGTTCTACCATGCGGAGGGGCATCCGGACAGCGAGCGGCTCGCAAAAGCCGTCCAGTCTTCCTTCGTAGAGACGATCGAGACCGACCGCGAGGCGCTTGCTGTCCGGCAAGTATATCTTCTGAAGAAAGTCCCGACGCCGGCCGTCCTCATTGAAACGGGCTTCATCTCCAATCCGGAGGAAAAGGCGCTGTTGACGGACAAAGGGTATCAGAAGAAGGTCGCCGAGGCGATCGCGGACGGTGTGTCGGCTTATATGGATGAGGATCTTCAATGATCGGCCCGTCGCTTGAGCGATGGGTTTTTTCGATTGCGGGGGTATGAGCGGAGTGGGCGAATCCGGCTGTTCCCTATGGTATACTGTAGGGAGAATTGACCGGATTGGGAGTGTCTGAATTGATCAATGAACAGCAAGTACGCGAGCTGGTGGGGCAGCTTCAGGACCCATTCCTCCACCGCACGCTTCAAGAGACCGGCGGCATCATCGAGGTCTCGATCAAAGAAGAGAAAGAGCATGTGAGCGTCAAGCTCGCCATCGCGAAAATCAACAATGCCGAGCAAATGCAGCTGCAGATGAAGGTCGTCGACTTGCTGAAGGAAGCCGGCGCGAAGACGGTCGGCATCCGTTTCGAGGAACTGCCTGCCGAGAAGCTGGAAGAGTTCCGCGGCACGGCCACTGCTGCCGAGACGCAGGACCTGCTGTCTCCGCTCAATAATGTACAGTTCATCTCCATCGCTTCAGGGAAGGGCGGAGTCGGGAAATCGACGGTGTCCGTCAACCTCGCTGTCGCACTTGCCCGGCTCGGCAAGAAAGTCGGATTGATCGATGCCGACATCTATGGCTTCTCCGTACCGGACATGATGGGCATCCAGAAAAATCCGGTCGTGCGCGGCAACAGCATCATCCCGGTCGAGCGCTTCGGCGTGAAGGTCATCTCGATGGGCTTCTTCGTCGACCAGAACGCACCGGTCGTCTGGCGCGGACCGATGCTCGGCAAGGTGCTCGATCAGTTCTTCCGCGACGTGGAGTGGGGCGACCTGGACTACCTGCTGCTCGACCTTCCTCCGGGAACGGGAGACGTGGCGCTCGACGTCCACCAGATGCTCCCGCATTCGAAAGAAGTCATCGTCACGACCCCGCATCCGACGGCAGCATTCGTCGCTGCGCGTGCAGGTGCCATGGCGATCAAGACCGACCACGAAATCCTCGGCGTCGTCGAGAACATGTCCTGGTTCGAGTCCAAGAAGACCGGCGAGCGTGAATACGTGTTCGGCGAAGGCGGCGGACCGAAACTAGCCGACGAACTCCGGACCGAACTGCTCGGTCAGATCCCGCTCGGCCAGCCGGAC
The DNA here is from genome assembly GCF_900156305.1 of Edaphobacillus lindanitolerans. Classification (GTDB taxonomy): domain Bacteria; phylum Bacillota; class Bacilli; order Bacillales_A; family Planococcaceae; genus Bhargavaea; species Bhargavaea lindanitolerans. The sequence goes on from NZ_FTPL01000003.1 coordinate 290,199, forward strand.
TGGAACGAAGAGGACTTCGCCCCGTCCGTTTATCATGAAGACCATCCGACAGGCCAGCTCTACGATGAGATCGCCCGGAAGGTCATTGACAAGGAAACAACGGACAAGCCGGCCGAAAACGAAGGCCCGGTCAGCCCGTTCGACCCGCGCAATCAATAATGAATGGAAAGCCGCATCCCGGATTGAAGGGATGCGGCTTTTTTTCTTTGGGGAGTGGGAAAGGGGCGGCCCAAGAGGGAGCTGATCGGAACTGGGCCCGCCGGAGGAGAGACCACTCAAGGTAAAACTGGGCCCACTCGAGGTAAAACTGAGACCACTCAAAGTAAAACTGGGATCACTCGGAGTGAAACTGAGACCACTCAAGGTAAAGCTGGGCCCCCTTGAGGAACTAAGACCGCTCGAGGTAAAACTGAGACCGCTCAAGGTAAAACTGGGCCCACTCGAGGTAAAACTGAGACCACTCAAAGTAAAACTGGGATCACTCGGAGTGAAACGGAGACCACTCGGAGCTCAGCCCCCTACATATATCGACGATGTCCACAAGAAGTTAGGTAAATCCATCCTCGCGGCTAAACTCTCCTCACTCACTCCCGCTGCTCCCTCCATCAAAAAGACGATCCCGGAACCGCGTCGCATCCGCAGTTCCGGAACCGTCTTCCCGGCAGCTTATTGGCCGCTGCCCCCGCCAGGGCCTTTTTCTTTCTCCGGATCGGATTCTTCTTTGTCTTTCCCGGTCTTTTCATCCTTTTTCCCGCCGCCTTCGTTCCCGCCTGATTCGCCGGCTTTCTTGACCATTTCCTGCCACTTTGGTGCAAGGAGCGGGGAGTCGATCGTCTCTTCGACGATCTTCTTGATCTCTTCTCGCATGTCAGTGGATTTCATTGCGTTTCCGAGGTTCTTCTGCATCTCTGCCTGGCCAAAGAAGTCCTCAAGCTGTTTCTGGAATGACGGATCGGACATGAGCTTCTTCATGACGTCTTCCTGCTGATCCTTCATGCTCTTGGCGATCGTTTCCTTAAATTTCGGGTCGTCAAACTGTTCCTTCCAGAATTCCTTGCCTTTATCGGATAGCATTGTTTCCTCAATGGATGTCTTCACGTCTTCCTGCTCCAAGACGAGGAGGTCCTTGAACTGCGGATCGGACAGAAGCTGGCGGATCGCTTTTTTGCCGTCCTCCGTCTGGAGTGCATCGGTCATCATTTTTTTCGTCTCTTCATAAGAAGGAGTGGCCGGGCCGGCGCACCCCGACAGGACGAGGAGTACGAGCCCGGCGGGAAGAAGCCGCTTCACGCGCATCATTTCCTTTCCTGCCGTCGTTTCAATTATTGTTCACAAATCCGTCCGGTTTATGCGTTTCCGCACCGGTGAAATAGATTTTTTGCGCTATCGTTGGTACACTAAAGGATGGAAATGAAAAACGGAGGCTTCTGATCGTGACAATACGTAACTGGCTTAAATTTTTCCTGAATGCGCTCCTCATCGGCGGCGGGATCACCGGCTTGGTCGGTCTGCTCGTGCGCTGGAATGATACATTTTATCCGTTCATCCAGAACGGCGAAATCAGCGAATTCATCGCTGCCTTCCTCTGGATGGTATTTCTCGGATTTACGATGAGCGTCGTGGCGCAAATGGGCTTCTTCGCTTATCTGACGGTCCACCAGTTCGGAGTGAACATGTTCCGCTCGCTGACGCTCTGGAACTGGGTCCAGATGCTGCTCATCGCAGTTGTCCTGTTTGACCTGGTGTTCTTCCGCTTCGATCTGACGAAGGCGGACACCGGTCGGACGGTGCTCTACATGGTCCTGCTCGCCTTCCTGCTCGGCGTACCGGCACTCACCGCCTGGCTGAAAGTCAAAATGACGGGCAAAAAGCACATCCTCATTTCGGCGCTCTTCTTCATGATCGTCATCACGACATTGGAATGGCTACCGGCCCTGATGGTGCGAAGCGGCAACATCGACCAGTGGGTCACCATCCTATTGTTCCCGCTGCTCGCCGTGAACATGTATCAGCTGCTCATGCTGCCGAAGTACAATGCCAAATCAGAAGAAGACCTGAAAAAAAGGCAGGCCCGCCGCGAGGCCCGCAAAGAGAGCGGAACGCCCGCGAAAAGCAAATCGAAAAAACGCACCGCCCATTGAGTGGGCCGTGCGTTTTTCTTTTTAATTCGTCATGGGATCGACTTCTGGCGGACATCCACCCCGAACAGCACATCCTCGACCGTCATGAATTCTCGTGAAGTGCGCAGCCGCTCGATCTCCTTCACTTCAGTCCGGACATCCCGGTGATGCTGGACTGAAAGGATTTCACCGGCCTTTTCTTTCGGGATCTTCCCGCCTTCCCAGCGGCGTGTTGACCCGAGTGCATTGATCTCCAGTTCGAACAGGCGCGCCGTCAACTTTTCGGGGAACCGCTCATCCGCCGTACGGAAATAAAGCGGCTTCCTTCCGAAATACGACTCGAATGCCTCGATCCCTTCATCGAGTAGCTTCGGTTCCTTTGCATATCGCTCGCCCGCCGCCCCGAGCAGGCCGACCGGGATGTTCTTCTCGACGAGCAGCTTCACGATATCCGGTGACCGGGCAAGCCAGTCCGGATCGATGAACAAAAGCGGATACGGTTCAGAGAGGCCCGAGACCCATTCCCGGATCTCCGAGTCTCCGAACGAAACATCGACTGTCAGTGCAGCGCCCCGGCTGCCCTGCACGAGCACCTGGGGCTCCGCCGTCATCCGGAAGACCGGAACGAGCGGACCCTTGCCGCCTGCGGACTGGACGAGCACCCAGGCGGTGAACAACACAAACAGAGACAGCAGCATGAACTTCTTCAAAACGGCGCCCTCCCCAGACGGATTGCCGGCCCCGGCTTTTAAAATGTATGAATAAAAAGCAGGGGACATGCGCATGATGTACATGCACAAAAAGGTGCTTGATTGGGCAGGAAGCATATTGTATAATGGGTTCTGTCGGTAACGCTTCACACTATTCCGCAGTAGCTCAGTGGTAGAGCAATCGGCTGTTAACCGATCGGTCGTAGGTTCGAGTCCTACCTGCGGAGCCATTTATACAATATGACATGCTTCCATAGCTCAGTTGGCAGAGTGCATCCATGGTAAGGATGAGGTCGCCGGTTCAAGCCCGGCTGGAAGCTTATATGAAAAACGCTCGTCCCCCCGGGGATGGGCGTTTTTCTTTTTGTCCGGCCCTGTGCAGCGCATAATGCTTCCTGGATTAGGGAATGAGATAGGTGGAAATCCTTATGAAGAACCCCAGACAAGTGACAGGAGCAGTGGCGCATGGAAACTAACCTTCCCGATAAATTGGATGACATGATCAATACATTGAATGCCAGGTTCTTTGAGCGCGATTCTGAGATCGAAGCGCTCCTGATTGCCGTGCTGGCCCGGCAGCATATCCTCATGATCGGTCCGTCCGGCACGGCCAAATCTGCTCTGGTCATGGAGCTTTCGAAACTGATAAAGGGTACTGATTATTTTCAGTGGCTGCTCACGAGGTTCAGCACGCCGGAGGAGTTGTTTGGCCCATTGTCGCTGAAAGACCTGGAGAAGGGTGTGTATAAGCGGAATACGGAAACCAAAATGCCTGAGGCCCATCTGGTGTTCCTCGATGAAATTTTCAAGGCGAACAGCGCGATCCTGAACAGTTTGCTGACCATCTTGAATGAGCGGTATTTCTACAATGACGGCTCCCCGGTGAAAGTCCCCCTGATGTCCGTGATCGGCGCGTCCAATGAGTATCCGGAAGAAGGCGAAGGGCTCGATGCACTGTTCGACCGGTTCCTGCTTCGTTTTGAAGTCGATTACATCGCCGATGACGGAAACTTCATTTCTATGATGAAGCATTCAGGCACTGATGAGCCAGCGCCGGTCATGACCCTGGAAGAATTGATTCAGCTCCAGGAAATGGCAGAGCGGATGGTCATCCAGGATGACGTGTACACGGCTCTTTCTAAAATACGGAATGAACTGCGGGATGAAGGGATCCGGCCCTCGGACCGGAGATTCAAGCAGTCGTTGTGCGTCCTGAAGGCCAGAGCGCTGCTTCAGAAGAGGCAGTCCGTGCTCATGGAGGACCTGGTCATTCTCGAGCATTCCCTTTGGGAGACGCCGGACCAAAAAGACGCCGTATCATCGATTGTGCGCAGACATGCCCAGGATGCTGTCATCCGGATGCTCGAAACGATTCAACATGAGGCAAATGAAATGCTGCAGAAGGCTGCGCAGGACAAGTCGGAAGAGTATGGGCTGGAAGCCTCTGAAAAGATGAAGAGGCTGAAGGAAGATCTGAATCGACTCCGTGCGCAGTATGAGGACCGCAGTGTGGAAATCGAAATCCTGCTCCATAAAGTAAATGCGATGCAGCAAGACATCATCCTGAGCACGATGTACGGTGACGGGGAAGCGGAAAAAGGCCCTTCCGGCATCTTCTACAGAATGTAAAGAACCGCCGCCCGAGGAGGGGTGACCATCAAAGATAACCTTACGGTGCTGAATGTGGATGCGTTCGACCAGCGGCGCTTCAGAGAGATTCTGGGTCTGTCAAAGGGACTCCAGAAGCTTGCAGGCGAGGCGGCCATGCCGCTGTTCGAGCCATTGCTCGGTGACATCTGGGCTTCTTTTTATAAGATGAAACCGGCATTGTTGGAGACAGTGGATGAACGACTTGGGGTCAATAAAATGATGATGGAGATCATCATGGACGACCAAGCCTTTGCGTCCTACCGGGACCTCACCCGTTTGAATGACCTGGCATCCGCCATCGGTACCCTCAAGACCGGTGAACAGACCCGGCAATGGCTGGCAGAGCAGATGGAGCGGGACGAAGGCCTCCGGGCACTGAATCAAAAACTCCAAGAGCTGGCCGGACAACAACGGCCGCAGGAAGAGGAGGCCGATCAAGAGGCCTCTGAAGTAATGGAAGAATTCAATGAAAAAATGCAGCAGACCCTGCTCGAAAATCGTGACAGCTACCGGGAGGCGATGGACCGGGCGCTCCGGGAAGCCCGGGAAGTGGGCGAAGGGCTGAAATCATTGATCGGCGGCATGAGGGCAGGTGACGGGGATGCAGAAATGAAGAAAGTCCCTCTTCGCGACAAACTATTGCTGGCGGAGAAAATGGCTTCTATGAATCAGATGAAACAAATAGCCGAATGGGCTGGTCGCTTCAAACAAGCAGCGCGGAAGAAGCAGAGGCCAAAACAACGTCACGCTGCGGCCAGACAGGGCGTGACAACCGGCATCGACATCGAAAACTTGCTGCCCGCCGAGCTCAGCCTGTTCACGCATCCGATGACCAAAATCGATTTCCTCCGGCGCTTTTCGGAGAGGCAGACGATGCAATTTGAACAGCAGGGACCCGAATCATTGAACCGGGGCCCGGTCGTCCTCTGTCTTGATCAGTCCGACAGCATGAGCAGCCTCGACAACCAGGCAAAAGGATTTGCGCTGGCCCTCCTGTCCATCGCGAAGAAACAGAAGCGGGACTTCTGTCTTGTACTGTTTTCGACCCGTGTCCAAGTGTTCAAGTATGAGCGGGGAGAAATTGGGGCCGCGGAAATGATCCGGCTCGCAGAGACTTATTTGAGAGGCGGCACGGACTTTGAGCTGGCGCTCGGCGAAGCACTGGGCGTCATCAGCGAAAGCCGGTTCAAGCAGGCCGATCTCGTATTTGTGACCGACGGTGAAGACCGGCTGACGGATCCTTTCCTGGACCGCTTCACGAAGGAGAAAAAAGAGAAGGCGTTCGAGGTGCTTTCTCTTTTGATCGGGACCAAACGGGAAACCGTTGAATCGTTCACCGACCGGGTGATCCAGGTGAAGGATTTCGACGATGAAGGCAGTTTTGTTGCGTTTGAGGTGTAATCTACACTGATACAGGGGCTCTTCGGCCCCTTTTTTAAGGTCATTATGAATACCGCCGAAGGGAACAGAAGAAACTCAATGATCTATTTGTTATTGTACTTCCGAATTAAATCCTGTAACCCCTCGCGGTCAATCATTGCGACATTATTTGATCGTGCTGATATCTTTGCTTTTTTACTGAAATAACGATTTGTGATGACAGCTTTCTTTTGAACCTTGTAATGCCCTCCACCACCGCAGACCTCGTTTACCGCTGCCACACCTACTGTTCGACCTTCTCCGTAACATTTGGCTTGAATGCCTGTTTTAATCTTGTTTTTTATAATGATGAGATCTACTCCATAATCTGTATGAGGCGTAAGCTCTACGTAATAACCAAGGCCGTCAAAGAGTTTGAAGAGAAATTTCTCGAACTCTGTTCCTGACATATTATCTATGTCTTCCATAGAGACAAAATCGACGTGGAAGCTTTTTTTACGTAAATTACGTAAAAAAGAAGGGAACATCATTTCAAACTTTTTTGCTCTTTGGCCTATACTGCGCCTAAACAGAAATAAAACTAAAAAGAAAAAAACAACCATTTGATACGAAAAATTGAGCATAGACGCTATCAATAAAACATTTAAAAAGATGTAAAGATAGAGGGTTAACTTCTGCTTTGGTTTCCAATTTTGAATACGATGTGTACGCCGGAAAGACTTGTTCAACCCCAGTAATCTAAATAACATAACACTAATAAGAATAAGAAAGACCCAAAATAAAAGCGAGGCAGGAAGATCATTTTGAAGGAGTATTTGAGAGGTAATCTCCATGCCCAAGAAAAATAATCCAAGAATGAGAAGGCATTTTCTTAATGGTTTTGGTACAAAGTAATTTTCTTCTCTTTTGTTACGGTTTTTATCCATTATTGGACTCCTTATACTGTGCTGAGGTTAGGATGTCCAAAATGGTTTGCCAACAGTACAAGCACTAAACGAAATCATGATCTACAGTGGAGTATGATCCGGGAAAAAAACTCCTCTGAATGACCAGCCGGTTAACTTAATACTCGGAGGAATTTTCTTATATGATACCGTTCCATTCCTCTTCAAACTCCTGAAGGAATTCCTCCATGAACCGATGCCGCGCTTCTGCAATCCGCTTTGCTTCATCGGTGTTCATCAAGTCCTTCAGCTTCAGCAGCTTTTCGTGAAAGTGGGCGATGGAGGTTCCTTCCGCATCCTTGGGATCATGAATCGCCCGTCCGCGGTTGCCGCCGAATGCGAAGGTACGGGCAATGCCGATGGCACCGATCGCATCAAGCCGGTCGGCATCCTGGACGACCTTGCCTTCAATCGTCGACGGCCGGTTGCTGCCGTTTTTGCTGAAGGAGACCTCGCCGATGATTGTGCAGACGGTTTCTATTTTTGCGGCCGGCACATGATGTTCGGCCATGAACGCCCGTGCATTCCGAAGGCCGTTTTCCGGGCCAAAGAGCTTCGGGTCATCCGCGTCATGGAGCATGGCGGCAAGCCCGACAAGCTCCCGGTCGGCATCTTCCGCTTCTGCGAGCCGCATCGCCATCCGGTACACGCGAAGCGTATGGTGGACGTCGTGCCCCGTTGCGTCGCTGTTGAACAACTCGCTGATCCGAACCAGTGCTGCGTCGTATAAAGCATGATTCATGTTGATTTCCCCCCCTGGTTGGCAATTCTCCGATCGTTGCCGATTGGCAAGTGGTTTACCTTCATTCTACCATCCGCAAATGGGGAAGACCGGCAGATAGAATAAAGCTTCACTATTTCAAAAGGTTCTCCATAGTTCACAGCGCGTCTCCATAATTCAGAACGGCTGTCCATAGTTCACAAGGCGTCTCCATAATTCAGAACGGCCGTCCATAGTTCACAAGGCGCCTCCATAATTCCTAACGGCTATCCATAGTTCACAACACGTCTCCATAATTCAGAACGGCTATCCATAGTTCACAGCGCGCCTCCATAATTCATAACAGCCGTCCATAGTTCACAGTGCGTCTCCATAATTCAGAACGTGTCTCCATAATTCAAAGCGGCAGTCCATGATTCACGACGCGTCTCCATAATTCAAAACGTCTGTCCATCATTCACAACGGGCTCCCATAATTCAAAATCCTTCCCCTTAACTCGAAGAACGGTAACAGCCGATGCGCGGTCCGTTCCCATGCCCTGATTTACAGCTCAAACCACATCCGGGGAGGGCCTTTAACAAAAAATATTCCGACTTCAAAAAATGTGTTGCGCGGCCCGTTTTTCTTTGCTAATATAAACGTTGTCCGATTGAGGACTACGGCCCCTTGGTCAAGCGGTTAAGACACCGCCCTTTCACGGCGGTAACACGGGTTCGAATCCCGTAGGGGTCATATATGGAGGGGTAGCGAAGTGGCTAAACGCGGCGGACTGTAAATCCGCTCCTTCGGGTTCGGCAGTTCGAATCTGCCCCCCTCCACCACTCATGTTTATTCTCCGTGAAAACGGGCATAACTAATGAAGTAAGCTTACAGACGTACGTGATCTGAATGAAGCTGACGCAGAAATGCGCCGCTCATCTCCAATTCCTGCCATGAAAATGGCGAGGAGCAAGCAGGTCAAGGAAGCGATTGAACGAAAGAGGGAGCGTACAAAGCGTACGTGACCGAAAGAGTGAATGAAGCTGACGCAGAAATGCGCCGCTCATCTCCATTTTCATACGTTGGGGTATAGCCAAGCGGTAAGGCAACGGACTTTGACTCCGTCATTCGTTGGTTCGAATCCAGCTACCCCAGCCACTTTTTTTATTTTGAGCCATTAGCTCAGTTGGTAGAGCATCTGACTTTTAATCAGAGGGTCGCAGGTTCGAGCCCTGCATGGCTCATACGGAACGCCTTCCCAGGCCGGGAAGGCGTTTTTGATTATGCACTTATTGTTCCATGCCGCCGGTCTTCCGGTTTTTCCGGTCCTCGTCGTCCTCCCGTCCATCCTCAGGGTCCCGCTCGTCCGACGGGGGATCCGCCCGGCCTTCGAGGTTTCCCTCATCGGGGGAATCCCCGGACTCCCGTCCTTCCCGCTCTCCGGTCTGCTCATCGTTCTTCTCCTTCTCCTTTTCCTTTTCCTTTTCCTTCTCCCGCTTCTCGTCCTCTTCTCCGACATCCCGGATTTCCTCTTTCTTCTCCTCGAGTTCTTCCATCTGCTCTTTGTACTCTTCCTCGACTTCCGAGGTGGACGGGATGAACGGCTCGTCATTATAATCCGTCCGCTTCCCGTACCGGAGCATCTCATAGATGAGCATGCCGTTGTTCGGCATGCCGTTCACCGTCTTCATCGGCACCAAATCAAACAGCACGTAATAAAACTGATAGAAGATGAACCGGCTCCAGAATGTTTCGAACTTCACGATGACGCCGTTTGCCAGCAGCGCATTGATCGTCAGCCCGGTGATGGCGTTCACCAGGATCGGCCCCGAGTAAATGGCGATGTATGCCCATTTATTTTTGTGCTTCAGCTCATCGTACGAGTACCAGCTGTATAAATGATAGTATCTGCGGACGTCCACGATTCCGTATTTGAATATTCGCGGTCCGGAGCCGATCGTGATTCGCGGCTTCTTCACCCCGAACAGCCAGCTGACGATCAGATACCCGAGTTCCCGCATGAAGATGACGACCGGCAAGATGATGAACGCGGAAATGATCAGTGATAACAGGTCCCTCAGGCCGAACATGTAAAACCTCCTCCATCCCCTTGGCCCGTGCATCCTCCTTCTATACCCGGTTTAACATCAATTATTTCTCTGACTTCACTGGTAAAAAAGGCCTCTTATTTGGGGATAAAAGAAGAGAACGCACGCGCGGCGGCGGACCCATGACCGATGCGGAGATCCAGGCTGTTTCGCTATAATGGGGACAGAAATCGAACAGGGAGGCGGGAACATGCCGGTATTGGAATTGAACGGCGTCCGGCTTCGGCCGCTCGAGCGGTCGGACTATGAGGCGCTCTGGGGGCTTTATTCCCCCGATATCTTCTTTTTCATGCTCAATCAGGTGGAGACGAAGGAGAAGTTCGACAACTGGCTGGAAACCGGCGTCCTTGCGATGGAGACGGGCCACAGTTGCCGGGCGTTTGCAGTGACAGATGCCGATACCGGAGAAATGATGGGGACCACCCGCATATTCGGGATCGACCCGTTCAACAAACTGTGTGAAATCGGATCGACTTTTTACGGGAAGGCATTCCAGGGGACACACGTCAATACGACGGCGAAATATCTTCTGCTCCGTCACTGCTTCGAAGAGCTCGGCATGATCCGTGTCCAGTTCAAGACCGATTCGGAAAATATCCGCTCACAGAAGGCCATTGCACGCATCGGCGCCAAGCACGAGGGCGTTCTTCGCAATGAACGCATCCGTTCAACCGGAAAGCCGCGTGACGTACACCTGTATTCGATCATCGACCGGGAATGGCCGAATGTAAAGCGCCGCCTGGAGGAATTGATGGATCGTTGAGGGAAAAGATCAGCCCGATGCCGGTCTACACGTTTGGGATGTTGGAATCCGCTTCAGCCGAAGTAATACCGGGAAACCGATCCGAGAAATTCCTCGATGAGTTCGTCTTTTTTCCGATAGAGTGCGTAGGTGGACGCGACAGGCAATGGAACGAGATCGAAATGCGGCTGCATCAGCTTGCCTTCGGTTAATTCGCGGCGAATGGTGGAGTGAGGCAGGAATGTCACCCCGAGACCTTCCTCCACAAACCGTTTTGCAATATGGGCCTGTGTTACTTTCATCGTCCGAAGACCCGGCACTCTCCGGCTCAGCTGTGGGATGAGCGCGTCCCAGTATACGGGGTGGTGATGGGTGAACAGCCGATGCGCCTGCAACACTTCCAGCGGATCGATCGGCGGTCCGCTTTCTTCGTCATACACATCCTGGGGCATGACGAACAGCACCGGATCCTCATACAGCTTCTCCGACTGGACAGACTTGAGCCTGGAAGGCAGCGCGGAAATCCCGAGATGGACGAGCCCCTCCTCGACGAGAGGTTCGATGGCGGCAGACTCTTCCACGCGGATGGTGATTTCCGTGTCCGGATGGGTCTCCATGAACGCTCGGAGGATATGGGGGAGCACGGTCCCGCCCATCAGCGGGGAAATGCCGATGTTCCATGACCGTCTGAATCCTTGGGAGAAGGAACGCACCCGCTGGATGCTCTGATCGAGTTCCATCAGAAGTCGCCGGGCTTCCGGATAAAACATCCGCCCTGCGTCAGTCAGAGAGACGCGGTTGTTTTTCCTGTCGAACAATGCGGTCCCGAGTGCTTCCTCCAAAGAACGGATCTGGACGGTCACATTCGGCTGTGACATGAGGAGGCGCTCTGCGGCCTTTCGAAAATTGAGTTCTTCCGCGGCTGTGCAAAATGTCCGGAGCCACTGGTTTTCCATCCGACTCACTTCCTGGTCAATTAATTTTGTTTATTGAGCCAATTATAAAACATTAATTTTCTTTATCAAACACCCCTTCTATACTAAAAGGAAAGGAGGGGTCGAAGATGTTTCAGAAAGGGTTGAAGGGAGTCGTTGCCGTCCAGACGGCAATTGCCGAAGTGGACGGACAGAACGGCCGGCTCATGTACCGCGGCCGGACGGTGGAAGAGTTGCTGCCGGGGAGATCCTATGAGGAAGTGGCTGCGTTTCTGTGGGACGGGGAGCTGCCCGGAGAAGCTCGGCTGGAGGAAGTGGACGGATGGCTCAAGGAGGGCAGGAAGCTTCCGGACCATGTCCAAGCTCTCCTGGATGTTCTTCCGGAAGATATGGAAATCATGGATGCGGCACGGACGGCGATATCGGCTTATTCGCATCCGGAATTCCGGAGCCGTCCAATCCGGGAGCAGGCTGCACTTCTCACGGGAGCGCTTCCTGTGATTGTCTCCGCTCATTACCGCAAGAGGAGCGGTCTCGGGAAGATTGCGCCGGATTCCGCTCTTGGTCAGGTCGCGAACTACCTGTGGATGCTTACGGGTGAAAAACCGTCACCGGCGAAGGCCGAGGCGCTCGGCATGTATCTGAAGCTCACGATGGAGCACGGGATGAACGCCTCGACATTCGCGGGGCGGGTCACGATCTCGACGGAATCCGATCTGACGGCAGCGGTCACTTCCGCTCTCGGTGCGATGAAGGGACCTCTCCACGGCGGGGCACCGTCCGGCGTCATCGACCTGCTCGAGGAAGTGAAGGCATCGACCTCGATCACGGAAGTCATCGAAGGCAAGCTTGCTGCCGGCGAGAAGATCATGGGATTCGGCCACCGGGTCTACCGGACTGCAGATCCGAGGTCCGTATTGTTGAGGGAGACCTGCAGGGGGCTCGAAGGCCAGGACGATTGGCTCGACCTCGCCGTCACGGCAGAAAACGAGATCACCCGGCTCCTGGATGTGCACAAGCCGGGCCGGAAACTGTACACGAATGTCGAATACTACGCGGCGGCAGTGATGCGGGCGATCGACATGCCGCCGGATCTGTTCACGCCGACCTTCAGTGTGGCCCGCATGGTCGGATGGACCGCCCACGCCATCGAGCAGATCGGGGACAATACGATCTTCCGGCCGGAATCCGAATACGTCGTGCAGGACCCGGTTGGACGCCCGTCAAGCTGAACCATTCCACGGATATGTTTCTATTCACGGATGAATAAATATTACAAAACTTGTCCGGTTGAGCCATTCCCGTATTTCGTTCCATAATGGAGAAGTACATAGCGAAAGGGGAATGGGATTATGAAAGACAAGCAGATTTCAATCATCGGCGTACCGGCCGATTTCGGCCAGAGCCGCCGTGGAGTGGATATGGGACCAAGCGCTATCCGATATGCGGGCGTCGAGGACCGCCTGCATGAACTCGTAAAGGAAATCCGCGACGAGGGCGACATTCCGCTCGAAACGGAACTGCCGCGCCACCAGTCCGGCACCAACCTGAAAAACCTCCCGGCGGTCACGGACGGCAACCGCAAGCTCGCCGAGAAAGTATCCGACAGCGTGAAGGAAGGACGCTTCCCGCTCGTGCTCGGCGGCGACCACAGCATTGCAATCGGCACACTTGCGGGTCTTTCGGAACACTACTCGAACCTGGGCGTCATCTGGTATGACGCCCATACCGACCTGAACACGGCAGAAACATCCCCGTCGGGCAATATTCATGGCATGCCGCTGGCGGTCGCGATGGGTCTCGGCCACGAGGACCTCACATCGATCGGCAACGGACCGAAGGTGAAGCCGGAGAACATCGTTGTCATCGGAGCGCGCTCCGTTGATCCCGGCGAGCGCGAACTCGTGAAGGAAAAGGGCATCAAAGTGTACACGATGCATGAGATCGACCGCGACGGTATGACGGCGGTCATGGAAGATGCCCTCCGCTACCTTGAATCCCGCGGAGTGGACGGCATCCACCTGTCCCTCGACCTGGACGGGCTCGATCCGCTTTACACGCCGGGCGTCGGCACGCCAGTCCAGGGCGGCATCAGCTACCGTGAGAGCCACCTGGCGATGGAAATGCTGCACTCTTCCGGCAAGATCACATCCGCCGAATTTGTGGAAGTGAATCCGATCCTCGATGAGCGCAATAAAACAGCAGACGTCGCGGTCGGGCTTATGGGCTCGCTGTTCGGAGAAACCTTGATATAAAAGCATTATTGGCCGGTTCCGATCTTCGGGGACGGCTTTTTAATTTTGCAGGATTTTTAGATTTTCCTTTGCTACAATGGAATGAAAGAAAAAAATGAAACCATCCAGCATGGTCGTGCGTATAGGAGTTAGCCGCATGGAGCGGAGGGAAGACGGAAAATGGAAGACCTTATAAAAAAACGGATCAAGCAAGTCCTGAAGGGGGACCAATCGGCATTTGAAGAAATCGTCTCCCTCTATCAAAACCGGCTCTATCAGGTCTGCTACCGGATGCTCGGAAACAGCCACGAAGCAGAGGACATCACCCAGGAAGCGTTTATCCGGGCTTATATCAATCTGCATACATTTGATCAAAAACGGAAATTCTCCACATGGCTCTACCGGATTGCGACCAACCTCTGCATCGACCGCATCCGGAAGAAAAAGCCCGATGCCTTCCTGGATGCCCCGGTCCCGGGGACGGAAGGGCTCGATCATTACTCGAGCATTGCACATGACTCGCCGTTGCCCGAGGAGGAAGTCGAGCGGATGGAACTCCAGGATCGTGTCCAGTATGAGATTGGGCGCCTGCCGGATAAATACCGTTCGGCAATCGTCCTCCGGTATATCGAAGAACTGCCCCTGCAGGAGATCAGTGAAATCCTTGAACTCCCGCTCGGTACGGTGAAGACGCGCATACATAGGGGCCGCGAAGCCCTTAGGAAACAAATGAAGACTTTGTAGGAGGGAACAGGGATGAAACCGTGTCCGGAAGATATCGTCCGATATATGCATGATTATCTGGACGGGGAAATCACCCGCCGGGATGAGCAGATTTTAAAGGAGCACCTGGAGAAGTGTCCGGAGTGCCAGCAACATATGGACGGGCTCAGCCGTTCTGTCGCATTCCTTAAGAGCGCCGCTCCGATAGAGGCGCCGGAAGGCCTCGCCAGCGGCATCATGGCATCGTTGCCGAAAGAGCGGCAGGGCGCGGGCGTCCGCCGCTGGTTCGGGCGGCACCCGATGCTCGCTGCAGTTGCCATGTTCGTTCTGCTGGCAGGGGCGGCCTTGCTCTCCAATTTCAATACAGAAGACCAGTTTGCCGTTTCCAGGCAGCCAAACCTCGTCGTCGAGGGGAACAAAGTCACCGTTCCCGAAGGCGAAACCGTGAAGGGCGACCTCGTCGTCAAAAACGGGGAGCTCCACATCGAAGGGGAAGTCGAGGGCAACGTCATGGTGATCAACGGATCCAAATATATGGCCTCCACCGCAATTGTCACCGGCCAGGTGGAAGAGATCAACCAGGCCTTCGAGTGGCTCTGGTACAAGATCAAGGCCGCCGTCAAAGACAGCATCTCCTTCTTTGAAGGGGACGGCGGTGACGGGGAAGAATAGACGCTAAGCGAAGGTCCGCCCTGTATGGGGCGGACCTTTTAATTTTGCAGGGGTGCAGAAGACGAAGCAGGGCCGGAAATTTGAGCGACCGGCCGGGCAGGGGCGGCGCCGTGACAGGACCGAACAGACACGGTGCAGGAGGATGGCGCCAACCGGCTCACACAAGCGCCGGCGGCACCCGGTGTGTTATAATGAACGATATGCAACAGGAGAAAAGGCGGGGATGCCTGTGTCGTTTTTTGAACGTTTCTCGGACCTGTCAATCTGGGAGGTACTCATCAACATCGTTGATATCCTCCTCGTATGGTTCGTGCTTTATAAACTGATCGCCATCATCAAAGGCACGAAGGCCGTCCAGCTGCTGAAGGGCCTTTTCGTCATCATCATCGCCTGGTTCGTCACGAAGGAGCTGGGCCTGAGGACGCTCTACTGGATCATGGAACAGGTGCTCAGATGGGGGTTCCTGGCGATCATCGTGATCTTCCAGCCGGAGCTTCGGCGCGCGCTTGAGCAGATCGGACGGGGCAAGCTGTTCTCCCGCGGTTCCCAGCAGGAAGAGGAAGAGCGCAACCGCCTGGTCGAGTCGGTCACGAAGTCGGTCGGCTACATGGCAAAGAGGCGGATCGGCGCGCTCATCTCGATCGAGCGGGAAACCGGGCTCAGCGAATACATCGAGACGGGGATCCCGATGCATTCCGATCTCACGTCGGAACTGCTCATCAATATCTTCATCCCGAATACGCCGCTCCATGACGGTGCGGTCATCGTCCAGCAACAGCGGATTGCGGCGGCTGCGTGTTATCTGCCATTGTCTGAAAGCCCGTTCATCTCGAAGGAACTCGGCACCCGCCACCGCGCTGCGCTCGGCCTCAGCGAAGTGACGGATGCCATCACGGTTGTCGTCTCGGAGGAGACGGGCGCCGTCAGCCTCACGGCGAACGGAGACCTCCACCGGAACTTGTCGACGGAGGAGTTCGAAACGCTCCTCCGCAAAATGTGGTTCGGCCCTGTTCAAGAACCCCAGACCGGACCAAAGCGGAAACGGGGAGTGAAGAAAAATGGATAAGTTCATGGACAATCCATGGTTCCTCAGGGGCGTCGCCTTTGTCCTCGCCGTCCTGCTGTTCCTCGTCGTGAAGACCGAGGAGGACCAGGCGGGACGTGCGGCCGCGGGCACGGACATCGCCGTGCTGCAGGATGTGCCCGTCGAAGTGTTCTATGATGACGAAAACCTCGTCGTCACCGGCGTTCCGGAATCCGTCAACCTGACGATCGAGGGACCGGCGAATATCGTGCAGACGACGCGGGCCCTGAAGGACTTCACACTGTTCGTGGACCTTCGCTCGCTTGTCATGGGCTCGCACACGGTCAGGATCCAGCACGAGAACCTGTCCGACAAGCTGGACGTGCGGATTGATCCTGACACGGTCGACGTGATGATCGAAGAACGGATCACGCGGGAATTCCGGGTGGATCCGGAACTGAACGAGCGGCTGCTTGCTGAAAATTACATCATCAATTCCATAGAAACCGATCCGGCGACGGTCATGGTGACCGGTGCGAAGAGCATCGTCGACTCGATCAGCTTCGTGAAGGCGTCGATTTCCGCGGAAGGCGGGATCGACGGCCCGATCGAGCAGCAGGCCCGTGTCCGGGTGCTCGACCGTGAACTGAACAAGCTCAACGTCGACATCGAGCCTGCGGAAGTCACGGTCAAGGCCGATATCTCCGAGTACACACGGAATGTCCCGATCACCTTGAAGCGGACGGGCGAGCTGCCGGAAGGGATATCGGTGAATGAAATGACCACCGCGACCGACACGGTCAAAGTGTCCGGACCGAAGAGTGTGCTGGACAAGCTGGAAGAAATCCCGGTTGAGGTCGATCTGGCCAAAGTCACCGGCACCGGCAAGCTGTCCGTCGAGGTTCCGAAACCGTCCGGGGTGACGAAAGTGTCGCCGGGCAAGATTGAAATCAATGTCAAGACGAACAAAAAAGAAAGCGATGAAGCGCAGGCCGATGCGGAAGAAACGGATGAGCCCGAAACGGACGCGGAGCAGACAGAAAACGACAAATCTGAGGATATTGCCGCCAAACCTCCTGCCGAATCGGAGGAAACCCCTCCGCCTGCTGAACCAGAAGAAGGAAATTCATCGGCTGAAGTCGAAGAAAGTCAGGAACTCAACGGAATGATGATTGAGATCCGTGGACTTGTGGAAGGTAAGAAGGGGGAAATCGTCCAGCCGCCGAACGGCCAGTTGAATCTTACGCTGAAGGGCAAGCGGGCTGCGCTTGCCTCTGCAGCGAAGAAAGACTTTGCCGTGTTTGTCGATGCGACGGGGCTGCCAGACGGGGAATCGTCGCTGAATGTCCAGGTCAACGGGCCTGAGGGCATCGATGCGGTTCCGTCCGTCAATCGAGTGACCGTCCGCATTTTGACCGCTTAAACGATAAACTTGAACTTCTACACGATGAAGGAGAGAGATCGATGGGAAAACATTTCGGAACAGACGGAGTGAGAGGCGTGGCAAACGCCGAACTGACACCTGAACTTGCATTCAAGCTCGGCCGCTACGGCGGGTATGTACTCACCCAGCACGCAACCGGCAAGCCGCAGGTGCTGATCGGCCGTGACACGCGGGTCTCGGGCCATATGCTCGAAAGCGCGCTCGTTGCGGGACTCCTGTCGATCGGAGCGGAAGTGATGCTGCTCGGCGTCATCAGCACGCCGGGCGTCGCCTATCTCACGCGGGCCATGAGCGCGGATGCCGGAGTGATGATCTCCGCATCCCATAACCCGGTCGAGGACAACGGCATTAAATTCTTCGGTGCCGACGGCTACAAGCTGAGCGACGACCAGGAAGCCGAAATTGAGGCATTGATCGAAAAAGAGCACGATGAGCTGCCCCGCCCGACCGGCGCGGCGCTCGGAAGCGTCACCGATTACAAGGAGGGCGGACAGAAGTACATCCAGTACCTCAAGCAGACGGTCGATGAAGACTTCACCGGCATCCATGTCGCGCTCGACTGTGCACACGGATCCACGTCTTCCCTTGCGACCCACCTGTTCGCAGATCTCGATGCGGATCTGTCCACGATGGGCTCCTCGCCGAACGGCCTGAACATCAATGACGGCGTCGGCTCGACCCATCCGGATGCGCTCGCCGCATTCCTGAAAGAGAAGGGAGCGGACATCGGCCTCGCCTTTGACGGCGACGGTGACCGTCTCATTGCCATCGATGAACTCGGCAACATCGTCAATGGTGACCAGATCCTGTTCATCCTTGCGCGCCATCTGAAAGAGGAGGACCGCCTGAGCAAAAGCACGGTCGTCTCCACAATCATGAGCAACCTCGGCTTTTACAAGGCACTCGATACAATCGACGTGACGAGCGTCAAGACAGCGGTCGGCGATCGCTACGTCGTGGAGGAAATGAAGAAAAATGATTTCAACCTCGGCGGCGAACAGTCCGGCCACATCATCATGATGGATTACAACACGACCGGAGATGGCCTTCTCACGGCCATCCAGCTCGTGAACGTCATGAAGGAATCCGGCCGGACCCTGTCCGACCTTGCAGCGGATGTCCGGATGTTCCCTCAGGAACTGATCAACGTCCGCGTCACCGACAGGAACGCCGTCGCGGACAATGCGAAAGTGGCTGCTGTCATCAGCGAAGTCGAGAAAGAGATGGCCGGAAACGGCCGCGTTCTCGTCCGTCCGTCCGGCACCGAGCCGCTCGTCCGCGTCATGGTCGAAGCACCGACTGAAGCCGATGCCTCCAGCTGGGCTGACCGGATCGCCGATGTGGTCCGCGCCGAAATGGGTACGGAACAACCTTCTTGATCCATCATGCACATCGTCCGTCCGGAACATTCCGGACGGACGATTTTTTATTGCCCGAAATGTCCATGAAGAGAAGGATCCGGGTAGATTGGTCCCGTGCCGGGTAAACAGGGAGTATAGACCAAAAAGGAGGGAGCCGAATGAGGAACAGACGAGCTGCACTTCTCGCCCCGGCGGCAAGCCTGTTGCTGCTCGGTGCCTGCCAGGACAGCCCGGCAGAACCGCAAGCGGATGCAGAGCAAACTGCGCCTCCCGACAATGGAGAGGCAGCCGGGGGAACGGCCGGTGAACATGAAGAATCGGCCAAGGACCAGGACGCCGGAGCAGACAGCGGGGAAGCCGGCCGGAACGGCGGAGAGAACGGAAAAGACGAAGAAGGAGAATCCCCAAATGAACAGCGGGACCAGTTGCTCTCGGAAATCGATGATCAGGCCGGACAGTCAACTGATCTGAAACCGGCGCTGCCGCCCGCCGATGCGGGGGACGGCAACTATCTCGGTGCGGCTGTCCAGGCGGAGGCCGATCACTATGAAGTGGACTATTTCTCCACCGATCAGCCCTACCAATTGAACGCGGGAGAGCTCGAAGATCTCGAACCATTCGCCAAGGCGGAAGGCCGGATCTACGAATCACCGGCCGCTGCCAAGGAGAGCGTCAATTACCAGCAGGTGCCCGAAGGAAGCGGAAACGTCGACCTCGGATACGGCATCACCGGTACGGAGGACGCCGGAGCGGGCAGTGTTTTCCTGACCTGGCATGAAGGCAAATGGTCCTTCTCCATGCGGAACCAGAACATCGACAACCCGGGCGGCAGCGGTGACATGACCGCCTTGGCAAAAAAGATCGTAGCCAAGCTGGAAGACCGCATGCTTCCGCCGCCTGAAGAAGCGGGCGCCGGAACATTCGATCTGTCGTCAGATGAATATTCCCTCGCCTGGCAGCGCGGTAAGGTCGTCTACTCCATTTCGGCCGATGATCCGCTGAAATTGATCGACCTCGCTGCCGATCTGTCCGAATGAACCGAACCCGCCCGCCCTTTATGGCCGGCGGGTTTTTGGTACGGTTTGAGGGGGGAGGTTTGGCCGGGTGGCAGGGGTTAAGCAAACGCCCGGTCGCCTCAATTCATTAACAGTTGACAAAGAACTAAACATAAGTTTAAAATATAAACAAAAGTATCGAATGGAGGGGCATGCATGACGGACAAGGAATCAGCGATCGTTGCGCTGCTGCGCCAGAACCCGTATCTCACCCAGCAGGAGATGGCCGAGACGCTCGGCATGTCCCGTCCGGCACTTGCGAATCTCATCTCGGGGCTTACGCGCCGGGGCGTGATCAAGGGCCGGGCCTATGTGCTCGCTGAAGAGAATCGGGTGGTGGTCGTCGGCGGGGCGAATGTCGACCGGAAATTCCACTTGAAGGCGCCGATCCAGGCAGGCACGTCCAATCCGTCGAACGTCACCGTCTCGGTCGGCGGCGTCGCCCGCAACGTGGCGGAAAACCTCGGCCGTCTCGGTCACCCGGTGAGCCTGCTCACCGTCGCCGGCCCCGACGCCGACTGGCAGAGGATTGAGGAAGCGTCCGCCGGGCACATCGACCTGACCCATGCGGCGCAGCTTCCGGGCCGGACGACCGGCTCATACTCCGCCGTCCTCAGCCCGGACGGAGAGATGGCCGTCGCCCTCGCCGACATGGAAGTCTATGATCACCTCACACCCGAATACATCGATGCGCACCGATCCGCACTTGCCGGGGCGGCGCTCATCGCCATCGACCTCAACTGCCCGGCAGACACCGTGCGCCACGTGCAGCGGATCGCTTTGGAAGAACGGACGCCGCTCGCCGTCGTCCCCGTCTCCTCGCCGAAGATGGACCGGATGCCGGACGATCTATCGGGTGTTGCCTGGTTCATCTGCAACCGGGACGAAGCCGAGACCTACACCGGCATCTCCATCAGGGACGATGCATCGTGGCGGGAGGCTGTACAGGTTCTATTAAGCAAAGGTGCAGAATCGGTCGCCGTGACGTCCGGTTCAGGCGGGGTCATGGCCGGGAAGAGGGATGCGGAAATCAGCCGGTTCCCGGCGGTTCCGGGCGTCCGCGTGGAAGATGTCACAGGTGCAGGAGATGCTTTCGTCTCCGGCGTGCTGCACGGCCATCTTGCCGGCCGACTGTTCGGAGAAAGCGTCCGGCTCGGCCTTGCCAACGCAGCAAAGACACTCGGCTCGCCGCATACAGTGCGGCCGGAGCTGACAGAAGCCCAACTCGAATCCGAAATGGAGGAACTCCAATGATCAACCAATATCTCGACTTTTCCGCAGAAGTGAAAGAAGCGATGGACGCAGGCATGCCGGTCGTCGCACTTGAATCGACAATCATCTCCCACGGCATGCCGTATCCGCAAAACGTGCAGACCGCACGCGAAGTGGAACAGATCATCCGCGAGAACGGGGCCGTCCCTGCGACGATCGCGCTCATCGACGGCAAGATCAAGATCGGCCTGTCCGATGAAGAGCTTGAAATGTTCGGCAATGCATCCGGCGTCGCCAAGGCTTCCCGCCGCGACCTCCCTTGGCTGCTCGCGACGAAGCAGCTCGGCGCGACGACGGTCGCCGCAACGATGATCTGTGCAGATCTCGCCGGCATCCGGATCTTCGTCACCGGCGGCATCGGCGGCGTCCACCGCGGCGCCGAAGAGACGATGGACATCTCCGCGGACCTCGACGAACTCGGCAAGACCGACGTCGCCGTCGTCTGTGCAGGCGCCAAGTCGATCCTCGACCTCGGCCTTACGCTCGAATACCTCGAGACGAAAGGTGTCCCGGTCGTCGGCTACGGTACGGACGAACTGCCGGCATTCTTCACTCCGCGGAGCGGCTTCCCGCTCGGCCTCCGTGCGGACGGACCGGAAGAGATCGCCGGCATGCTGAAGGCGAAGTGGGCCCTCGGCCTGGAAGGCGGGGCCGTCATCGCCAACCCGATCCCGGAAGAAGATGCCCTCGACGCCGACTTCATCAACGGCATCATCGAGAATGCGCTGGCAGAAGCCGCCGCAAACGGCATCAAAGGAAAAGACACGACCCCGTTCCTCCTTGCGAAAGTGAAGGAACTCACCGAAGGCAAGAGCCTCACGGCGAACATCGCACTCGTTAAGCACAATGCGAAGATCGGTGCAGGCATCGCAGCCGCATTCAACGAATTGGGATAAGAAACGGAAAGAGGAAAGCCGCCCGGAATGGGGCGGCTTTTTCGTTGTTGGGCTGTAAGTTAATAAAGAGGCGCTGTAAGTTAAGAATGGGGGGCTGTAAGTTAAGTAGAGAGTCATATTGGTTAAGAATCGGCGTCTGTATGTTAAGAAAGGCCGTCCTTCCGGATTGACGGGCTCCTCCAATACATCCATACCAATACGCCCCCGTACACAAGATGCGCTGCGAGCCACACGACGAGCGCCGTCATGTCACCGATATCCGGAGTCCGGTCCGAGAGGGCGGTCACCGGCCAGATACCGAGACCCACGAGGCCGCTCAGCGACACCAAGCATACGGCCATCCTCCGGCCCGTCAAACGGAATCTCCGCACCGCCCATAGCAGGACGACGGCCAAAACCATCGACACGATGAGATGAAACAAAAATTCGACCGGGGAAGGGAAACGGTATTCCTTCAGCACCGGCACGTAATCGACGTTCATCAACAGCGTATACACCCGCAGCCCCGTCAGTCTCTCGGCCGCATACAATAAAGCGCCGAGGATCAGACCGCCGCTGAAACCGGCTTGAATTGCCCGTCCCGCCGGCACATCTATGCGTTTTCCCATCGTCTCGCGCCCCTCTGACTTTGTTAATCCCATCTTACACGATCACACGGTCCATTGCCGGATCAGCCGGCCGACCATCCAGCCGAACCCGGCATGGGCAAGCGTCCACTACACCCATGCGGCGCCGTCGGTGAATGCAGGAGACCGGTTTGACAGTGCCGTCAGCGAAAACAGGAGCGCCGATCCGATTGAATAGACCGCCATTTCAAGAGGACGATCAACGCTGTCCCGGCCATCATGCCGATGGCCGCCAGCTTCCAGGCTGTCCGTATCTTCACACACCGGCCTTTCTTTTATAGGCCTGAATCGGAGTACGGTGAGCAGGATTGCCTTAATGATTTCATCTATTTGACTAGGATTCGTGGTAGTATGGTGATCAACACACCGGCAGATGCGGCAAGCGGTGAAGGAAGAATGGCTCGTTTTTTGAAAAACGCACAATCACTAGATGGAAAGGGGCAAATACATGATTACAGACCGGCAATTAGTGATCGACAATCTTGAAGACAAATTAAAAGCATTTACTCATGCAGTCGGCGGGGAACTGACCAGTGAAGCGGACTTCGTCATCTCGAATGATGGAATCACCGTCTTTCAGGAGGGCGGTCTCTTCAAGGACGTGGAGCATTATCACATGCATATCGTTCCGCGCTTCAAAGGCGACGACTTCCAATGGGTGGAGCCGGACATCGATCGTTCGGCCATTGATTTTGCTTCATTGGAAGAAAAGCTGCGGGATGCGTTGACCGGAAGGGAGGGAGCCGGATGTTAGAGACCGCACGATGTGTCCTGACGCCGCCGGTGGCCGGTGACCTGAAAAGTGTCCAGACCCTCTATGGGAATGAAAAAGTCCGCGCTTTCCTGGGAGGCGTCCGTTCCTCCGAAGAAGTGGAGCGGGCGTTCACCGAAATGCTGTCGGCCCCCGGTCACCGCTGGGCAATCCGGCGGCGGGAAGACCATGCCTTTGTGGGAATGGTGTCGCTCGATCCCCATCATGACGGGGAAGCCACGGAGATTTCCTTTCAGCTCCTGCCGGAATTTTGGGGAAGCGGCTTCGCCGCGGAGACGGTCGGAGAAGTGATCCGCCATGCGTTCGACGAGATTGGACTCGGGCAGCTCCTTGCCGAAACACAGGCTGCCAACACCGCCTCCCGCCGATTGCTTGTCCGGCTCGGTATGAAGGAATGGAAAAGGGTGGAGCGGTTCGGGGCCGAGCAGGTGATTTATACATTGGAAAAAGGGCGCGCCGGCGTTCAAGGATAAGAAAAAGGAATCCCGGGATCCGGGATTCCTCTTTTTAATCAGTCGTCATCATCTTCCATCAATACGAACATGGCGCCTTCCGGATGGAGAGAGATGTACTCATCTTTGCCGGGCTCGGAATAGGCGATTTCGATATTGTCCGGAAAGCCGTGCTTGGCAAGTTCTTCGGTGATTGTCCGGAATGCCTTGTCGAGATCAAGGACGTAGTAAAAGGTGCTGAAGGTGCCCATGCCGTCGCAAAAGCCGTTTCCAGTCCCCTCCAGGCAGTCATCCAGCAAGTCATCTATGACCTGGCGCTCGTCCGATGTGTCCGGCATGCCGCCTTCTTCAGATCGGTACTGGACGACCAATTCATACATCTCGTCTTCATCCATGGGTTCGAAGCCGGTCCTGATCTTCTCATCGGCCAGTTGTTTCATCAGCCTGCCGGCGCTCTGGAATAGCCTCAATTCCAGTTCCTCCGTCTCACCGGCGGTCCCCACAGTTCCTTGGTGAACGGTCACTGATCTGCCGTTCTTCCATACTTCCCAAAACTTCGTTTCAGCCCCGACCTTTTTGTACAACATCATTCATCCAGCGCCCCCTGCTATTTTTCATCAGTGTACATGAGGAGGAAGTCTCGGGCAATCAAGCCCTGGCATCAAGGGACCCGACGGGGGATTTGTGCTTGGCAGGCTCCAGGTTAAGAAAGTCGGCCTGTAAGTTAAGAAAACATGGCTGTATGTTAAGAAAGCACGGCTGTAGGTTAAGAAAGAGACCCTGTATGTTAAGAAAGTCGGCCTTTAAGTTAAGAAGAGGACTCTTGAATGGAAGTCCATTCAATCCCAAACGAGCTGGATCCAATCAAAAGCCGCCCGGCATCCGCCGGACGGCTTTCTCAAATCATTCAGATCAACTTCGCCATGTAGTATTCGTCCACATACTTTCCGTCGATCAGCAGGGAATCCCGTTTGATGCCTTCGACTTCGAAGCCCATCTTCTTGTAGAGGGCGACACCGGCGTCATTGCCGGCAATCACGGTGAGTTCCAGCCGTCGCAATCCGCGGCCGGCCGCCCATTTGTCAAGCGCCCCGAACAGCGCCCGGCCGATGCCCCGGCCGCGGAACTTCTCATGAACGCCGATGACGACATACGCCCGGTGACGCGTCCGCTCAGTGTCGTCGCCCCGGGCGATCAGGTAGCCGGCGACATGGTCTTCGGCCGTTGCGACGAGCAGGGCGGAGGCGGCATCGGTGCTGAGGCGACGGATTATCAAGGCGGCATCTTCCGCCGTCATGCCGCGCTCGCCCGGTCCGAACAGCATCATTCCCGAGTTTTCCGCACTCGCCACCGCTTCCGCAAGTCCCGCGGCGTCTTCGGGGACCGCCTGCCGGACATGGACCTTCATCCGAGCCAGTCCTGCGTATAGGCGATGATCCCGATGACCGCACCGATTGCCGCGCCGACGCCTGCGCTGACAAACAGGGAAAACCGGGAGGAGGTACGTTTTTTACTCACGGGGCATCATCCTTCAGTCAAAAATATACTTCAGCGCCTTGAGCGCCTGATCGCAGTTCTCGACAGTCGCGCTCGCCTTGCGCGACAGTTCCTTCAGTGCATGGATATGAGCTTCCGGACGGATCAGGATGAGCGGCTTGCCGAGCGTGACCGCCGCGCTGGCGTCCATCGCGGTGTTCCACTGCTTGTACTTTTCGCCGAACAGGGCGATGACGAGGTCCGCCTTCTGCATGAGCACCTCGGTGCGCAGATTGTTGAAGCTGGATGCAGCCCAGTCCTTGTACTCCGGCCCCGGCTGTTCGCCAATGATCTCCTCGCCGATATCGTCTGAGCGGCCGTGATCTTCCTGAGGGCCGACAAAATCGATCGGCAGCTTCAAGGCCGCCGCCTTCTCCCGAATTTCATCACGCCAGGACGAATGGATCTCGCCGGCCAAATAAACAGTCAATCGCATGATTATCCCCTCCGCGGAAAATTCAGTCTGCTTCATTGTAACACGCCGGGACGGACGAATGCCAAAACAGGGGCTGTCCACCGTTGGCTGCCCTAGTTTTCAACCATCGGTTTTTGGCAGAACGTTTATTAATTGAAGTTCTGATCCACTGAGTGGTAACGTGATGATAAATTCAATATCCTGACAAAAAATACGAAGCACACCGGGAAATTGGGAAGCTGAATCCCCGATGATCGGACAAGGAGCCAAAACGAATGAGTGGTTATTATAGCGATGTCATTCAGTTCAAAGGGAGCCACTATGACTTCGGTTATATGCAAGGGGAACGGTTGAAGGAATCCCCGATCTTATCCAGGCGGGAAATTCAATGGGCGGCCACAAGGAAACGCCATTTCAACATCGATCAAACAGAAGCGACGGCCCTGTTCTCCAGGTTCATCCCGGGCATGCTCGACGAGCTGCAGGGATTGGCCGACGCGCTGGAATGGACGATGGAGGACGCGTTGAGGGAATTCGGCGGGTACTATGTGGAATATGAGAAAAGCGGCTGTTCCATCTTGACGGGTCCCAATTTCATGATCCGCAATTACGACAGTGATCCCGCATTCTACGAGGGCCGATACATCGTCTATCAACCGACAGACAAGGGCTATGCGACGATCGGACCGACGATGCAGATCACGGGGCGCACCGACGGGATGAACGAGAAGGGCCTGGCCATGGGCTATAACTTCGTCAATCGTGTCCGGTCAGAAAATGGATTTATATGCAACATGATCGGGCGGATCGTACTGGAGACCTGTGCGGATGTGCAGGAGGCGATCGCGCTGTTAAAGGAAATCCCGCACCGCACCTCGTTCAACTATGTGCTGACGGATCCGGGCGGCGACACCTACATCGTGGAAGCCTCGCCGAGGAAAGTGGTCGAGAGAAGGTCGGCCATCAGCACGAACCATTTTGAAATCCTCACCGAAGAAAACCGGTATCGCACGGAAGACTCGATGAGGCGGCGGGATGAGCTGGAAAAACGGAATGAGGGCCTGGATGCATTCACGGCCTATCGTCTGCTGAATGACCGGGACCAAGGCATATTTGCGAGCAAATACGGCGCTTCTGCCGGAACGATCCATACCTCCGCCTACTTGCCCGCGGAAGGGAAGGCGATGTTTGCGATCGGCGGCAACCAAAAGCCTGTGATCTTTAACTTCAGCCGCTATTTACAGGGCGAACGGATCAACGTGACGAAAATGAAGGGCATGCTCGATTACCACCTTCCGTTCATCAATATGGATTGAATGAAAAAAAGCCGTTCCGCCAATTTTGCGGAACGGCTTCTTTTTAGGTGATTTATTTCGACAGCTTCACTCTCTGCAGACGGAGGGCATTCAGGACGACAGAGACGGAACTGAATGCCATCGCGGCGCCCGCCACCCAAGGGGCGAGGAGGCCGGCAGCGGCAATCGGGATGCCAAGGCTGTTGTAGGCGAACGCCCAGAACAGGTTCTGCTTGATGTTCCGCATCGTTTTCCGGCTCATGACAATCGCGTCGGCGATGCTGTTCAGGTCGCCGCGGATCAGCGTGATGTCCGCAGCCTCCATGGCGACGTCCGTGCCGGTTCCGATCGCCATTCCGACATTCGCCGTGGCCAGGGCAGGGGCGTCGTTGATGCCGTCGCCGACCATGGCGACTTTTTTGCCCTGCTGCTGAAGCTTCTCGACTTCCTTTGCTTTGCCTTCAGGAAGCACTTCCGCGATCACTGCGTCGACGCCCACCTCGTTGCCGATCGTCTGGGCAGTCCGCTCGTTGTCGCCCGTCATCATGATGACGGTGATGCCCATGTCTTTCAGGCGCCGGACGGCTTCGACCGAAGTTTCCTTGATCGTATCGGCGACTGCGACCATCCCGGCGTATTGGCCGTTGATGCCCGCGATCATCGCAGTTTTGCCTTGTCTTTCGAGTTGTTCCATTTCCGGAAGGACGGATTGCACGTCGATGCCGTATTCCTGCATCAGTCTGCGCGTGCCGATGATGACGCCCTGGCCGGAAACGGTGGCCGTCACGCCGTGCCCCGGGACGGCCTCGAAGAATTGGACGTTGCCGAGGTCGATTCCTTTTTCCCGGATGCCGTTCACGATGGCTTCCGCCAGCGGGTGCTCGGACTGCTTTTCGGCCGCGCCGATCAGCGAGAGGAATCTTTCTTCATCCTGGCCTTCTGCAACCCGGACATCCGTCAGGACCGGCTTGCCATGGGTGACCGTGCCGGTCTTGTCGACCACGACCGTGTCGATCTCCTGAGTCGACTCCAGGTGCTCGCCGCCTTTGAAGAGGATGCCGAATTCCGCGGCACGGCCCGATCCTGCCATGATGGACGTCGGTGTCGCCAGACCGAGTGCGCAAGGGCAGGCGATGACCAGGACGGCGATCAGCACTTCAAGTGCCGGCGTAAATTCGCCTGGCTGGACGAAGAAATACCAGACCAGGAAAGTGAGGACGGCAATCCCGACGACAATCGGGACGAAGATCCCCGAGATTTTATCCGCCAGCCGCTGGATCGGGGCTTTCGAGCCCTGTGCATCTTCAACGACTTTGATGATCTGGGCGAGCGCCGTGTCGCGCCCGACTTTCGTGGCGACCATCTTGATGAAGCCGTTCTTGTTGATCGTGGATCCGAACAGTGCGTCCCCGGTCTGTTTGTCGACCGGAAGGCTTTCGCCGGACAGCATGGATTCGTCCACAGCGGTGTTCCCTTCGAGCATTTCGCCGTCGACCGGGATTTTTTCACCCGGCTTCACGAGGATCGTGTCGCCGACGATGACTTCATCAAGCGGAATTTCTCTCTCCGTGCCGTCCCTCAGAACGGTCGCCGTCTTCGCCTGAAGGCCCATGAGCTTTTTGATGGCCTCCGACGAGCGGCCCTTGGCTCTCGCTTCAAAGAGCTTGCCGAGGACGATCAGCGTGATGAGCACCGCACTCGTCTCAAAGTACAGATGGGGCGCATGGCCGGTCCCTGCAGTGACGATCGCCTGATACAGGCTGTAGAAGTAGGCGGCCGACGTGCCCATGGCGACGAGCACATCCATGTTCGCCCCGCCGTTGCGGAGCGACTTGTAGGCTCCGACATAGAACTGTTTCCCGATGATGAACTGGACCGGAGTGGCAAGGGCCATCTGGACCCACGGGTTCATCAGAATATCCGGCACGTACATGAACGACGTGAAGGAAAAGTGGGCAAACATGGTCCAGAGAAGGGGCAGGGAAAGGATCAGGGAAGCGATGAATTTGCGCTGCTGCGATTGGATATGCTGTTCCCGGTAATCGACCTGTTCCGTTTCATCCTGCTTCTGATGCGCCCCGTAACCGAGTTTTTCCACTTTCGCAATGAGGTCACCGATTGAGACTTCGGAAGGGTTAAACTCGATGGTCGCTTTTTCAAGGGCAAGGTTGACGGACGCCGTCCCGACGCCGTCCATTTTGTTCAGCCCTTTTTCAATGCGTGTCGCACATGCGGCGCACGTCATCCCGGTAATATTGAATTCGGCCTTCTGCTTCACGACTCCGTAGCCGAGTGCCTCGATCTTCTTTTCGATATCGGCTTCGCTCAGCTTTTCCGGATCATAATGGACGGCGGATTTCTCGAGGGCGAGGTTGACGGACGCCTGCTCGACGCCGTCCATTTTGCTGAGTCCTTTCTCGATGCGTGTCGCACACGCTGCGCAAGTCATCCCTGAAATCTGGATGTTGGCTTCTTTTGATGGAGCGCTCATTGTCTTTCCACCTTTCTAATACCGAATCTATAGTCTACAAACGTAAACGACTACTTTGAAATTAGTCTACAGTCGTAAACCAACGCTGTCAAGCGCTTGGACCAAAGCGGATTGCCTGTCCCTTACCGGCAGCAGCTGCAGCCTGACGGGGATTCTTCCTCCGGCTGGCCGACCACTTCATAACCGGAATCCCGGATGTTCTGTTTAACGTGTCCGTACGTCGCTTTTCCGGGATCAAAGGTGACATTTACCGTTCCGTCCGAAACGTTTGCCACGGCCGCATCCACGCCGTCCAGCTTTCCGAGATTCCCTTCGATCTTTTTCGCACAGCCTCCGCAAGTCATTCCGCTGACCTTTACAATAACATGTTCCATTTTCATTCCTCCTTAGATGTTGGGTTCTTAAAACACTGCCGGGCTCCCTTGTCTTTGACGGAAACTGCCTCTTCCCCCGGCTTGGTACGGGGAGGGGGTATGTTCCGTGCCTGATAAAGTCTTATTACATTTCTGCAATAAGACGATGGTGGATCAACATGAACAGCTTCCGCCGCTGTGTACATTGCAATGGCATTGCCCGGGGACGCAATTGCACGGAACTTCTTCGACTGCCGTTTCTTTCTTTTCGTCGAGAATCGTTTGGAGCAGGCTGATATCCTTGTGGCTCAGGGTTGCTTTGGACAGGACGCTTCCGATCGTCTTCCCGACTTCCCGGTTGCATACATGACCGAAGAACTCATCCAGTGCATGCCTGACAAATTCGCTTTCCCCGACATTGGCCGAATAAAGATACCGCCGTCCATCTGCCTGGGTGTTCAACATGCCTTTATTGACGAGCCTGCCGAGGAATGTCTTGGTCGTGGCGGGCTTCCAGTCCATCTTTTGTCCAAGGACGTCGATGATCTCTTTGCTGGATGCCTGACCGTGTGCCCAGACGACCCGCATGACTTCCCACTCAGAATCGGTGACATTGAAATCTGTTTCAGCGGACATATCGACACCTCTCTTTGCTGAACTTCAATTTCTACTCTTAGTTTACGTTTGTAAACGTTCGTTGTCAAGGGCATTGTCCCATCCTTTTCGGAGAATGTTGAATGTGAGGGTGGAGCCGGGGGATATCAGGGGTATACAGGGGATGAAGAAGGAAACCCGAAGCGAAGAGGTGGAGATCATGAAGGTCGGATACGCCTGCATCAATACAACGATCAAAGAGAATTTCCGGACGTGCCGGGTGGCGACGGTCGAGAAGAAGGGGCCGGATATTCTCAAGGAGCTCACACTCGAGAACCTGAAGCTGACGAAACACATCATTGAATGGAATATCGATCACGGGATCAAGTTCTACCGGATGACGAGCGAAATGGTCGTCCTTGCGACGCATCCCATTAACCCTTGGGACTGGCGGAACGATCCGGATGTCATTGAAATCTGCTCTGAGATCAAGGCGCTCCGCGACGTGCACGGCCTCCGGATCTCGACGCATCCGGGACAGTACTCGGTGCTCAACTCGCCGAATCCGGACGTCGTGGACCGGACGATCGCCGATCTGGATTACCATGCGGCACTGTCCGAACTTACCGGAGCGCAGGACATGATCCTTCATCTCGGCGGCAAATACGGAGATCCCGACGCCGCCCTGGACCGGCTGGTGAACGAAGCCCGGGCACTTCCGGACCGGATCCTCAGCCGTCTCCGATTCGAAAATGACGACCGGACCTACAACCTCGGGGATGTCCTGGCGGTCTGCGAAGCGACCGGCGTTCCGGCTTGCTTCGATATCCACCACCACCGCTGCAACCCGGCAGCCGCTTCGCTGGACATGCTGCTCCCGCGCGTCTGGAAGTCGTGGGAGCGGGTCGGAACGCCGAAAGTCCATATCAGCTCGGGCCGCGACCGCCCGGACGACCGGCCTCACCACAACTACATCCTGCCGGAGGACCTCGATTGGCTGCTCCACGAGCTGGACGGACAGGACGCAGACATCATGGTCGAGGCGAAGATGAAGGAGCAGGCGGCACTCGGAGTGATCCGGATGCTCCGGGAGCGGGGGATTCCGGTGGACAGCTGAGTGAAATGGGACGGAATGGAGCCGGCTGCTGTTTCATCAGAGTTGATTACCTGAGCCCGGAATGGACTTTTGGTCAAGCGGGCAGGAACCCGGCCGGGCGACCGAGAAACAGTAATAAATCACGACCGTTCAAGCGGAAGACGGAGAATCCGATTCCGACGACACTAAAATACCGAAGTGGAATCATACAATGATCCATATTCAAAGGAGGGACGGCCATGCCGGTATTGGAGACGCCGAGGCTGCGGCTTCGAAGATGGAGCGACGGAGATTGGGCGGAGATGACCGCGATCAATTCGGATCCTGACGTCATGCGCTGGATCGGCAGCGGGCTGACGCTGACCGAAGAACAGACGAAAAAGGCGATCGCGCGCTGGGAGGATGCGTGGGAACAGCGGGGCTACGGCCTGTTTGCAGTCGAAGTCAAAGAGACCGGCCGGCTTGCCGGATTCACGGGATTTGCGGTACCCGCCTTTTTGCCCGAGGTGATGCCGGCCGTGGAAATCGGCTGGCGCCTCGGCCGTCCATTCTGGGGCAGCGGCATCGCCACGGAAGCCGCGGCGGAGGCACTGCGGTTTGGCCGCGAGGCGTGCGGCCTGACCGAAGTCCTCAGCATCGTGCAGATCGGAAACGGCGCCTCAGAGCGGATCATGCAGAAACTCGGGATGCAGTTGGAGCGGGAGACGGTCGATCCGAATTCCGGCCGCCCGGTGAAAGTGTATACCACCGGGAATCCTGACAGTCAGGAGTAGGAGCGATGGACACGATGGATAGGGGGGAAGGGTGATGGCGGAGACGAAATGCCCGAAGTGCGGGGGAACCGAACTGGGGAAAGGGAAGCAAAGCGGATATGCCATGATGGCCCCGGTTAAAAAAATGAGTTTCGGCTCGAATATCGAATATATCCTCTGCACCGAATGCGGCTACATCATTGAAAGCTACGTGACGAAACCAGAAAAGTTCAAAGGCAATTATTGAGCCGGATCCGATTACACGCGAGTGCGAGTGTTAAGGAAGCGATCGTGAATGTTAAGCAAATAGGCCCGAGTGTTAAGCAAACAAGCCCGAGTGTTAAGCAACCGGGCCTGAGTGTTAAGCAAACACGTGCAAATATGAAGCCACGCCGCAAGAAGATGAAAAACCGCACCCGGTCATGCACGGGTGCGGTTTCTTTTGCCGGTTTCCTGTTAGTCCTGGCCGAATTCCCCTGAAAATCGTTTGGCCACGGCCTGTACTTCCGCCAGGCGCTCCGGCTTGAGCAGGCCCATCATCTTCGGGACGAATGCCTGAATGTCCGCCTGGGTAAACGTGCCCTCGTCCTGCTTCCTGAAATTTTCGGTCAGGATTGCACGGGCTTCCGCCTCCTTGCCGTCCTGGACTCGCTCCAGAATGAATGCCATGAACTTTTCCTGTCCGGCTTTGTCCATCTTTACCGCCTCCTGCTTCAATTTCATGTTTCCATCATACCACCCGCTCAACCGGGATATCCGTTTGTTGCACGCGACCCGACACTTTCCTATCCTTGCCCGTACGATGAACTTTGAGTTCCTGCGGCCCGTCTTCACAGGCGACACGATCGACTGCCGGGTGGCCATCGAGCAATGCGAGAAAACGGAAAAAGACCGCACCGCCATCCGTGCCTCATTTGAATGCATCAACCAGCATGGGAAGCCCGTCAGACCGGTCTGTTCGATTTGCTTTACGTACAGCCAAGCTGGCCGTCTCCTCTTATATGCGAGAGGGATTTTTAGGGGGAGCTAGAACGAATTCAGGAATCCGATACTAAAATGCGCGAATTGAACCAAAATCTAAAGGGATCTGAAATTAAAGTGCAGCTCCTTCGGACTCAAGCGAAGCGCCAGCCGGTTTGGGGGAGTGTGTGCATACTCCCGTATCTCACCCCTTTTCCTCTTCCTAACTTTCTCTTCTTATTTCTATCACTAAGGCTTTCTTCTGTCCCCCATCATCCAGATGTTCTCTTTTAGTTTTTATTCAGATCCCCTGTTCCCCCTTCTGGGCTTGCATTCAATTATTCATGAAAAGCTGATCCAGGAGTTTTGTCTTTGGAATTACTAAAAGTAAAACAAGGTCTTTCGATTCATTTTTCATGTTGCTTTCCATCGAAAAATAACGAATCAGCAATATCGACGCTGATTCTGATACTTTAATAAAAAGCAAGTTAAATTTATGGTCTTGATGCTGAGATTCAATATGAAGTACCTTAGAGGATAGTAAGAGTAGGACAACCCATCCCCCGGCTTTCTATTAAGCCTGAAGGGGGAAACTTATTAAATTGAAAACCAAGATTAAACGAAAGAAACACAAACAAGCTGTAAGACAACAGAAGAGAGGAAAGGGCTTCATCACCCCCGCGATTCTTTTCTACTTTGTGCTTAAACCCCTGATCTATATGGCGTCTCTGTGGTTGCAGAATAACGCTATCTGGTAACGGAAGCTCGGAAAGACCTATTTAGAAGAAAGCCAGGATCTGCGGTTTGTCCTACTTCTTACATTGAAAGCGCCTGAACAGGGCGCTTTTTTGTGTCTAGAAACAGAAATAGCGTTCGGGTCATCACTCCCGAACGCTACCCCTTTGAAAAACAAGATTAAGCGAAAGAAAATTATAAGCTGTAACTTCAATTTACCACTTCTTAAACGAAAATCAACAGATTCAGGCGAATCTTTAACGAAAATTAGACGAATGAAACAGGTTTAACGTCTGAATATTCATTCATTATATCTATTTCAGGAAGAAAACAGCGGCAATCCCCAGCTAAAAAACAGAACCCAAAATGAGATCATTTATCTCCTGGCCGTCCTGTCTCTTCTTTGTGCGATGTACATATGCCCGGTAAAGATCTGCTGCCGACTACCAGCAAAGCAAAAGAGTCTGTTGATGATAGACAAGTTGCCCCAGAAACCTCGAAGAATGCCCTGTGAGACGTCCTAATATTCCTTTCGTAAAGAAGTAAGTTCCGAAAAGGGTGCGCGACGCTAAGGGAGCAGCGCTGGTGGTTGGATTTCCGCTTCTGGATCATCTCTCTTTCTTTTCCTGATGAAAACCCTCCGCTGAAGTGGTAACAGGTCCATATAGAATCCTCCCTATATGTTGTTAAAAGCCGAAATTCTCTTTGCCCAGTACATTATTTTTCATTCACTAAATACCTCTGCTTTTCCAAGTCATCAATTTTTTGACGGTTGCCGAATCTAAATTCCTCATTACACTGTCGATTTTCAAGGCTCTTCCAAAGAGACCGGTTAAAATAAATCGCAAATCGGTAATTATTTATTGATTATCGATAAATAATGTGGTAAATTGATCGTACCCAAATGAAACGAGGTGCCTCTCATGAAGCGGGAAACGCTGTTCCTGAAGGCGGCGGTCATCGTGCTTGCACTGCCTGTCCTGGCCGTCTGTATCTTTGCGCTGCCGCAGCTCGCAATCGACATTCCAAATTACCGGACGGACGTCGCCTATGCGGTCACCGGTCTCCTCGTCGTTCTCTATGCGACCGCCCTCATCTTTTTCGCGGCACTCTGGCAGGCGTTCAGGCTGCTGAACCGGATCGACCGGAACGATGCCTTTTCGGAAGGCTCGGTATCCGATCTGAAGAAGATCAAACTTTTTGCCATCCTGATCGGACTGTTTTATACGGCGGGGCTCTTGCCGGTGTATGTGCTCGCTGAAATCGATGACGCGCCGGGACTCATCGTCGTCGGGATGGGCATGGTGTTTGCGTCGTTCACGGTGGCGGTCTTTGCCGCGGTTCTCGAGAAGCTGCTTCGGAACGCAATCGACATCAAATCTGAAAACGACTTGACGGTCTGAGGAGGCATCCATGGCAATCATCATCAACCTGGACGTCATGCTGGCAAAGAGGAAAATGAGTCTGACCGAACTGTCCGAGAAAGTCGGCGTCACAATGGCAAATCTGTCCGTACTGAAAAACGGCAAGGCGAAGGCCGTCCGCTTCTCCACGCTCGAAGCCATCTGCAAGGCCCTCGACTGCCAGCCGGGCGACATCCTGGAATATCAAAGTGAAGAAAGATAGGAAACAGCCTCCCGGAATCCTAAGCTCCACCGATGACCGGAGTGAAATCCGGTATAATGGGGAGCGGGGGGGTGGACTGTTTGAACAAAGAGTTTCCCGTGATTTCAACGGAACGATTGATCCTTCGCGAAGCGACAGCCGAAGATGCAGAAGACATGCTCCGGTATTTGTCGGATGAGCGGGTGATGCAGCATACCGGGATGGACCCGTTCGGGAGTACGGACGACGTACTGGAGGAAATCGCCTGGTACCAGTCGATTGTCGGGGAAGGGACGGGGGTCCGCTGGGGCATCACGTTAAAGGACACGGGCAAAATGATCGGAAGCTGCGGATTTCTCAATCGTGAAGCCCGGCATTTCCGTGCAGAGATCGGATATGAACTGAGCCATGATTATTGGGGCCGGGGAATAGCCGGTGAGGCATTGCGCGCAGTCGTCCAGTATGGTTTCAGCCAACTGCGGCTTGAACGGATTGAAGCGCTGATCGAGCCGGAGAACGGGCCATCCATCAGGCTGGTCGAGCGGAACGGCTTTCTCCGGGAAGGCCTGCTGCGCCATTACGAATATACACAGGGCAAATTTGATGATCTGTATATGTATTCGCTTCTGAAAAGCGATCGAATGTAAAGACGCTCCGGAACTCATCCGGAGCGTCTTTTTACTGTAATCATATGAGCCTCAGACGAGCGGATCTGCCTTCCTTTCCTGACGGGCGAGCAGCGCCTTGACCTTTCCGCGCCGACCGGATTCCTTGCGCGAGCGGCGCGCCGTCCGGCTGTCGTACAGGCTGCCGCGATGGACAGGGTTCGCATCCAGCGTGTATGTCGGCTGCACGCGGTCCCACACCGAGCCGAACTTCATTTCGTGCTCAAGCCGCATCGCCTCCATCTGGAACCGCAGTTCGTTCAGATCCGAAAGGGTCTCGGTCGAATACACAATATCCGGCGTGATGATCGGAATGCCGCGCAGCACGACGAGTCCGAATATCGTCTCCCAGTCGAATTTCACCGCCAGCCCGAACGAATAAATATGGGGAACGACGATTGCATCGAACTCACCCTCATCGACCGACCGCAGAATCGCCATCGCCGATGCATTCTCCTTGAAACTGCTGCCCTCGCGGAAAATCTCATATTCACAGTGCCGCCCGATGAGCCCGACGAGCGTCTGCTCATTCTCTT
Organism: Edaphobacillus lindanitolerans; assembly: GCF_900156305.1. Taxonomy (GTDB): domain Bacteria; phylum Bacillota; class Bacilli; order Bacillales_A; family Planococcaceae; genus Bhargavaea; species Bhargavaea lindanitolerans. The sequence goes on from NZ_FTPL01000003.1 coordinate 327,053, forward strand.
CACGGGACGCATGGAGCGGCCGCCTGCCCCAATAAGTCGCCCTCGAATAAATCGCAGCCTTCCTGATCACCGGAAGCTCAACTTTCAACATGAAAACTCCCCCTGCCCGATTGGTTGTGAGCCAAGTGTGGGACAGGGGGAGGGGGAATATACCTCTATCTGAAATTAAACAGCCCATCATAGAGCAGATTGTCATGTCAATCCGAAAAAACGGACCGGCACGGCCGGGGAGGAATTGCTATAATGATGCGATGAAGAGGTTCACGAAAGGATATGAAGAGAGTATGAGCGAGATGAACGAGGCAACCGGAGACCGGCAGCTCCCGATCCGGCATAACCGGCTTTGGATGGTGCTGCTGCTCGGGTCACTGACGGCATTCGGGCCCCTGTCCATGGATATGTATCTGCCGGGGCTGCCGGGCGTGGCCGATGATTTCGGGACGACGGCATCCTTTGCCCAGCTGAGCATCACCGCCGCCCTGATCGGGCTGGGGATCGGTCAGCTCGTGTTCGGCCCGATGAGCGACATCAAAGGAAGAAGACGCCCGCTGCTGTTCACTTTGGCGGTCTATGCGGTGGCGTCGCTGCTCTGCGTGTTCAGCAGCGATGTGTGGATCTTCGTCGGCCTCCGGCTGATCCAGGGAATCTCGGCCGCGGCGGGAATCGTGATTGCGCGGGCCGCTTCCCGCGACCTTTACTCGGGCAAGGAGCTCACGAAGTTCATCGCGATGCTGGCGCTCGTCAACGGGGCCGCCCCGATCTTGGCCCCGCTGCTCGGCGGCATCGTCATGAACTTCGCTTCCTGGCGGTTCGTCTTCGTGATCCTGGCCGCGATCGGCGTCGTCATGCTCTTCGCCGTGGCCTTCAGCCTGCCGGAGACCCTGCCGGAACAGAACCGGAAAACCGGCGGCCTTTCGGAAACGTTCGGTTCGTTCGGCATCCTGCTGAAAGACCGGGCGTTCATGGGGATTGCGCTGGCGCAGGCATTCGTCTCCACGAGCATGTTCGCCTATATCGCGGGTTCGCCGTTCGTCCTGCAGAATATTTACGGCATCACGCCGCAGCAGTTCTCGATCGTCTTCGCGGTCAACGGCATCGGCATCATCATCGCCGCCCAGCTCACAGGGAGGCTGTCGGCTGCGGTCAGTGAGGTCAAGATGATGAAGTGGGGCGTGAGCGCCTCCTTCGCCGGCGGCCTGCTGCTCGTCGCGGCCGTCTTGCTCTCCATGCCGATGTGGGTGCTGCTCGTCGGCCTGTTCCTCGTCGTCTCAAGCGTCGGTGTGGTGAACACGACGGGCTTCTCGCTCGGGATGGGGAACCACGGCAAAATCGCCGGCAGCGCATCGGCGTTCCTCGGCATCCTGCCGTTCGCCGGGGGAGGGCTCGTCTCACCGCTCGTCGGCATCGCCGGCGACCAGAACGCCCTGCCGATGGCCATCGTCATCTTCCTCAGCAGCACCCTCGCGTTTTCGATTTACCATGCAGTGATCAAACGCTCCATTGCGGAATAAAACACGGGCGCAGTCGGGAAAGGATGACTGCGCCCGTTTTGGGATGCCTCCGGGTGAGGGGGTGTAGGGTAATCGGTCTCTTAAAAGCGGGAATCGGGCTCTAAATCGGATCAATCGGACTCTTAGCGGACGGAATCGGCCTGTTAAATGAACGAATCGGTCTCTTAGCCCCATCAATCATCTACATCAATCTGCAGACGCACACCATCTGTCCGCTCTCCGGCGAAAACTTGCCCCGCCGCCAGTCCCCGTACCGGTGCTCAAGGAGGAAGCCGTGCTGACGGACGAGCCGTTCCAGTTCGAGCGGATACGTATAGCGGAGCGAGATGGCATCCCGGCTGGAGGACACCCCGTCCGACGATCGGGTCTCGCAGTGCAGAATCTGGCTCACCGGGTCATACGTTTCTGTATGCTCTTCACGGACGGCTTGTCCGCCGGTCTCCACCACTTCTTCATAATGGTCCGGCTCCGCCAGTTCGCTCATCACCGGATTGCGCGTGTCGAAGATGAACCGGCCGCCGGGTGTGAGATGGCGCCGGACTGATTCAAACAGCAGGTCCTGATCCTCGTTCGTCAGGAAGTGCTGGAATGAGTTTCCCGCCATGACGACGAGCGCGGCCGGAGCCGGGAGGTCCAGATGCCGGCAGTCCTGGCGCAGGAACCGGATGTCGAGCCCTTCAGACCCGGCCTTCTCCTTTGCACGCTCCAGCATCCCTTCATGGAGATCCACCCCGGTCACCTCGTATCCGTTACGTGCGATCGGCAGGGAAATGCGCCCCGTGCCGCACGCCAGGTCGATGATCCTCGCCGGCCTTTCCGGCAGTTCGTCGAGGATCAGTTCCACATCGGCCGAAAATCCGCCATACCGCTCGTCATAGGCGGCCGGGTCCGCGTATTTCTCAAGATTGTCTTCCGCTTTCATTGCATCATCCTCCATGGGTTCCTCTGTATCTTCAAACAGGTTATCCTTATAGTAATATATCTACGTCAATCGTTGACTGAACGGATGTGGTCACTCGTGATAAAAGCAGCAGTTATTTTCGTTCTCGCCGGACTGGTCGAAATCGGCGGCGGCTATCTGATCTGGCAATGGCTGAGGGAGGGCAAGCCGTCCTACTGGGGAGCCATCGGCGGCCTGGCGCTCGTGGCGTACGGCGTCATCGCCACCTTCCAGACCTTCCCGACGTTCGGCCGGGTATATGCCGCCTACGGAGGGGTGTTCATCGTCCTCTCCGTCCTGTGGGCCTGGGGCATCGACCGGGAGACGCCCGACCTTTACGACTGGATCGGCGCCGCCATCTGCATCATCGGCGTGTCGGTGATCTTGTTTGCCCCCCGGCAATAAGTCCCGGTGACGCCACGGGTTTTATTTCACCCGTTCGATCACGCATGCCCCGCCCGGAAGTATCCCGACTTCCGGCGGTCCATCACGGCCATTGCCAGCACGCCCGACAGCAGGACCGCCAACAGTGAAAACCCGATTGCCGCGCCTTGGACAGTGAACCATTCCGCCGTGATGCCGAGCACCAGTGTGAAAAGAATCTGCAGGGCGCTCTGGAAAATCGCCGCGAGACTGCCGAAACGCCCCATGAGCGCGGTCGGCACCCTCCGCTGGTAGAACGTCTCATAGCCGGCATTGGAGAACGCCATGAAAACACCCAGCACGATGAATGCCGCGGTGGCGGTCCAGAAACCGGCCGAGCTGTAGAACGCGGTGTAGCCCGCCATCGTCATCACCATGCCGCCGGCGATGTACATCTGCAGCGAGACCTTTTTGGCAAATGTGGCCGCCAGCGACGCGCCGATGAGCGACCCCACGCCCGCGATGCTGACGATGACGCCATACTGCCGGTCATCGAGCGAAAGATCCTGCTTCAGGAACGTCACTTCCTGGGAGTCGAGCGCAAACGCGACCATGAGCGTCACCTGGAACAGCAGGTAGATGCGGAAAAAGAACGGTTCCGCGCGGGTGAACCGGTGGACGGCGAAGAAGTCATCCCGGATCATCCTCCATCCGAATCGGCCGCCGATCTTGCCGTCCCGCTCATCCGTCACGGAGGGGAGGAGGGCGATGCAGAGCGCGCAGACGAGGAATGTCGCCGCGTTCAGGAAGATGCTCCAAGTCGTCCCGAACGCCAGGATGAGCACGCCCGCAGTCGCGGGGCCGAGCACGAACGCCCCCGAGTTCATCATCCCCATGAACGAATTAAACCGTTGGCGCTCCCCGTCCGGCACGAGCTTCGTGATGACGAACGTCGAGCTCGGGCCGAAGAACGCCCCGACCGCATTCGTACAGAACACGAGCGCATAGACAAGCCAGATCGACCCCGCAAACGGCATGAGGAGCACGAGGAGCCCCCTCAGCACGTCCGAGCCGATCATCATCTGTTTCTTGTCCGACCGGTCGATCACTGACCCCGCGAACAAATTCGTCAAAATCCGCGCGGCCGGACCGATGATGTACAACCCCGCGACCGCAGCCGCCGACCCGGTCATCTCCAGCACGAGCAGGTTCAGCGCCACGAGATACACCCAGTTCCCGAAATTCGAAACCCCGATCCCCCCGAGCAGCAAACCATACTTTTTCCACATCCCAATCCCCCCAATCCGAAACAAACCTGCTTTCAGCATAACGAAAACAGAAGGGATCCGCACATGGATAATGTTTCACCCTTCTGACAGTTGAAAATACGGCGCTTCCCGGGAAGGTGTTCAGAAGGCAGATGGGGAAATAGATAACCGGAGGCAACACGGATGCTGTATGCGTCTCGATGAAGGGGGGCAGAGCCGGGCATTTTAGTTTGAAAAGAACGGGAATACGGTGCATCGGACTACGGGCAGATTCAAGTTGCTGGCATTCAGACATGATCTAGAACCAGGAGGAAATCATGATGGCCAAACCGATTCATTTTGAAATCCACGTGGACGACATGGAACGCGCGAAAAAGTTTTACGGGGAAGTGTTCGGCTGGACGTTCGAAGACTGGTCCGACTATGCGGGTATGACCTACTTCGGAGCCGTTACCGGAGCAGAAGACGAGCCGGGGATCAACGGTGCCCTCATGCAGCGTCAAGGCCCGCCGCCGCAACAGAACCAGCCGCTGAACGCCTTCGCCTGCACGATGAGCGTGGAAGACTACGACTCGACAGAAGAGAAGATCCTGGCAAACGGCGGCACCCTCGCCCTCCCGAAATATGCCCTGCCCGGCATGGCCTGGCAAGGCTATTACACCGACACGGAAGGCAACCTCTTCGGCATCCACGAGCCGGACGAGAACGCGAAGTGAGCGTGAAATAAGTGTGAGCCGTATCCTCCCCTGGAAACAGGGGATTTTTTGTGGAATCGATTTGCTCGGGGAGGTTAGTCAATACTCAGAGAGAGTGGTTCTATCTATTCGGAGTGTGGTTCAATCTATTCGGGGAGTGGTTCTATCTATTCGGAGCGAGGTTCTATCTATTCAGAGGGTGAACCCGCTACACAGAGGGTGAATCGGTCTACTCAGAAAGTGAATCGGCCTACTCAGAAAGTGAATCGGTCTGCTGGGAGGGAAAATCGGTCTACTCGCAGAGGGAATTGGCCTATTCGAAGAGTGAATCGATCAACTCAGGGTGCAACCAGGAGGATTCAAAGCAGGTATCGACAGAACCGTGCCAAGGAACACTCGTAGGGTCCGTCCGAATCGAGTTTTACTTACGGATATGCTACGCTTTATTCATGAAATGGAATAGAAAGGATGTGTCCAATATGCCGACCTATAACAAACTCGTACGCGACCGGATCCCGGAAATCATCGAACGGGATGGCAGGAAGCCGGAGACCCGCGTTCTGAATGATGCCGACTACATGCAGGAACTGAGGAAGAAACTCGGGGAAGAGCTGGAGGAATACCTGGCGGCAGACAACGCCGTTGCCGCCGTTGAGGAGCTCGCCGACATGCTGGAACTCATCTATGCCACTGCGGTTGCACACGGCGCCACACCGCACCAGCTGGACATGATCCGTGAACAGAAAGCGGAAGAACGGGGAGCGTTTGATGAGCGTATCTACCTTCATAAAGTGTCTGAAGACTAAGCTGTATTAAGCAGAAAACCGCCGACCGTTTAAATTGTCCGGTCGGCGGTTCCAGTATAGCCTGACATTTGCCGGGCCATCATATGTTAAATCGGTTTTATTCTTGCGGGCCCTTCATCTGCTGCTGGGCTTGGCGAACGAGGCGCTTTGTGATTTCTCCGCCGACGGATCCGTTGGCACGCGCTGACGTGTTTTCGCCAAGCTGGACGCCGAAGTCGCGGGCGATCTCTTCCTTCATCTGGTCGAGTGCCTGGCGGACGCCGGGAACGAGAAGCTTGTTCGAGTTGTTGTCGTTGTTTGGCATGTGGTTTCCCCTCCTTTTCTGCCTTTAGCATGTCCGGCGAGGAAATGAGTATCCGAACTTAATATTTCCATCTATGCCAAATGGGTATTCCTAATATGCTGCGTGCCCGTTTAGTGCTTTTTCCGCAACTAAAAGAAGTGTTTCAAAACCGCACGAATAAAGGATGGTTTGCCCATTCGGCACCCATCCTTTTATTCATTATTTTCGACGCAGCCTCTTCATTGCACAGCCATTAATGAAGAGACCAAACATCCAACGGCAAAATAAAAAGAGAGCGGGCGGCAGCCCCTCTCTTTTCGAATCAAGTCCACTTCACTGCATGGCCCGGTTGGTAAGCATGCATTTTTTCCAGTAGCTCTTTCGGGTCGGAAGCCACAATGATCAGTTCCCGATACTTTTCATTCATGAAGCCTTGTTCAATCGTATGGTCCAGCATATCCAGCAACGGACCGAAAAAGTTATTAACATTCAACAATCCGCATGGCTTCGAATGATAGCCCAGCTGCGACCAGGTGAATACTTCAAACCATTCCTCCAACGTTCCCGCTCCGCCGGGCAAAGCGACAAACCCGTCCGCCAGCTCCGCCATTTTTGATTTCCGCTCGTGCATCGTGTTCACTGTGTAAAGCTCCGTTAAATGCTCGTGGGCAATTTCAACGTCCTTCAGCTTTTGGGGGATCACGCCGATCACTTTTCCTCCATGATGCAAAGACGTGTCTGCGAGCGCGCCCATGCAGCCAACTTGGGCCCCGCCATAGATCAGCGTGATCTTTTCATTTGCCAGTTCTTCGCCGAACTTTTCGGCGCTCTCGATATAAATCGGATCAGTCCCTGAGCTTGATCCGCAAAACACAGCAAGATTCTTGATTTCCATTGTCTTCACGTCCTCCCGCGTCTGATCACCATCATCGGTATCTGTTCGACAGTTTATTTTTATGTTCCAGGAAAATCTCTTCCAGGTCTATGTCGTATTTATTTGCGATCAAGGCTACATTGCCCAGCACGTCGCCGAGTTCTTCTGTTAACTGCTGTTTCCCTTCGGCATAGGAACCGGGGAGTTCATCCGGCCGGTCACGTCCGATTTCAAGGGCTCTGATGGCACGGGCCACTTCTCCCGTCTCTTCGGATAAAAAGCCGATCCTCACGAAGATGTTCAGGTCCGCCCAGCCTCTCTTCTCATAATACTTTGCAACCCATTTCTGAAATTCTTTTGCTTCCATTTTGCATACCCCCCAAGACAGTATACCGGAACCATCAATCCGTATGGCACGATGCCGCGCATGGTCGTCCACCTTGCCTGATCAGCGACTCCGGCTCCTCCATTATTGTCCTGAAAGCTTCGTGCCGGAATCGGTGGAGAGGGCCAGTTTGCCGAGCAGTTTCCGGCTGGAGTCATTGAGGCCGTGGATGGTGACGGCATTGCCGTTTGCCCGGAGTTTCATGACCGCCTTGTCGACCGCCGCGACCGCGGAATCATCCCAGACATGCGACTCTGTGAAGTCCAGGCGGATGTCCTGGCCGGTGACCGTCATGTCGATGCCGGCAAGGAAGTCCTCGACGGAGGCGAAGAACAGCTGACCGTGCATGCGGTATACCGTCTTTGCTCCGTCCATTGTTTTATCGATCTTGAGCTTGGAGATCTTGATGACGAAGAACACGGCGCTCAAAATGACGCCGGCGATGACGCCTTTGGACAGGTCATGGGTCGCCAGGACGATCGCCATCGTGACGACCATGACGGCCGCGTCCGCTTTCGGGGCCTTCACCAAATAGGCGAACGAGCCCCAGTCGAATGTTCCGATCGAGACCATGATCATGATCCCGGCAAGCACCGGCATTGGGATCTGGACGACGAGGTCGCCGAGCACGATGATGAGGAACATGAGGAATAGTCCGGCCGTCAGGGTCGACAGGCGTCCGCGCCCGCCGCTTTTGACGTTGATGACCGACTGGCCGATCATGGCGCAGCCCGCCATGCCGCCGAAGAAGCCATTGACGAAATTGGCGATGCCCTGGCCTCGGGCCTCCCGGTTCTTGTTGCTCCCGGTATCGGTCATGTCATCGACAATCTGCGAAGTGAGAAGCGATTCGGTCAGTCCGACGATGGCGAGTGCGATCGAGTACGGGAAGATGATGGCGAGCGTCTCCAGGTTGAACGGGACGTCGGGAATGAGGAAGCTCGGCAGGGACTTCGTCACGGTGCCGAGGTCGCCAACGGTCCGGAGGTCGAGTCCCGCGAAGATCGCCGTCGCGGTCAGCAGGACGATCGCGATGAGCGGAGCCGGGATGCCCTTGAAGAATCTTGGTACAATGTAGACGATGGCGAGCGTGATTGCGACAAACGCATACGTCATGTTGCTGATGCCGAGAAAATGCGGCACCTGTGCCATGAAGATGAGCAGTGCGAGTGAGTTGACGAATCCGATCATGACCGCACGGGGGATGAATTTCATCACTTTCGCAACCTTCAGCACGCCGAAGATGATCTGGATGACGCCGGTGAGGATGGTGGCGGCAAACAGGTAATCGAGACCATGCTCGCGGACGAGCGGGCCCATGAGAAGCGCCATCGCGCCGGTCGCAGCCGAGATCATGCCCGGCCGGCCGCCGGCGAAGGCGATGATGACGGCGATGCAGAATGATGCATACAGGCCGACCATCGGATCCACTCCGGCGATGATGGAGAAGGCGATGGCTTCGGGGATGAGGGCGAGTGCCACGACGATCCCCGCCAATATATCTTTTCGGACATTGCCGAACCATTCGTGTTTTAGTGTTTCGGTCAATCCAATCCACCTCTTTAAATGTTGTTTCTGACTGCGACAGTGTACCATCCGGCGGACCAAAAGGGAACCCTTTCGGAGCGAAAAGGGAGGACTTGGTACCCGGATCCCGAATGGGACGGAAAGGGAGACGGTTGATGAATTACGGATACGTCCGGTGTTTGCCGGATGATATGGAGATGAAGGCCCAGACGATGGCTTTGGAGAAATACGCAATCGATGAGTGGGTGCGCGAAGAGAATTACCGGGAGAATGCGGCGCTCGATACGCTGCTCGAAAAGGCCGGGGCAGGGGATACGGTCTATGTGCAATCGCTCGCCGCGTTCGTCCGGTCGCCCGTCCAACTCGGACATGTGCTGGAATACGCGGCGGAGAAAGGACTGCGGGTTTACTTCCACCGGGAGGAGATCGACTCGGAGAAGCCGCTGTCGCTGACGCTCGAGCAGATGGTCCGGATGTTCACCGAGTTCCAGGGCGAGACGAAAAGCATCGCGACAAGGGCGGGGATCGACGAGGCGAGGGAGAAGGGCATCACGACCGGCCGGCCGAGGAAGAAGGATGAAAACGTCCGGGAAGCGATCCGCATGTACCGCTCCAATCAATACACCTTCGCTGAAATCCGCGAGAAAACGAACATCAGCAAGACGACGCTCTACCGGTATCTGGCGCAGGAAAACTGCCGGCGTCCGGAACACGGCCAATAAAGGATGTCCGGATTGATCCTGACAGACAGCCCAAACGGAAGGGGACGGGAAAATGTACGAGTTGAAGACGAAAGAGAACGACGGGGATGTCATCGAGTTCATCGAGGCCATCGATCACCCGAAGAAACGGCAGGATGCTTATCGGTTGCTGGATGTGTTCACCGAAACGACGGGCTATCCGGCAAAGATGTGGGGGCCGAGCATCATCGGGTTCGGCCGGTATCATTATCGGTACAAATCGGGGCATGAAGGCGATGCGCCGCTCGTCGGCTTTTCGCCGAGAAAAGCGAAAATCAGCCTGTACCTTGCCGGCGATCCGAAAACGTCGGCGCTGTTGGAGGGATTCGGAAAACATACGAGGGGAAAGGCATGCGTCTATGTCAACAAAGTGGAGGATATCGACCTCGATGTCCTGAAACAACTGATCCGGCAGACCGTTGCGTTTTTGGGCGACCAGTACCCGGATCAATGACCGGGTCGATCCTGAAGAACTGATCGATCTGATCAAACCGGCCGACGCCGACAGCCGGTCATCTGTTTTCTCGGTTCATGAAGCGTCATTTTAATTGAGAACCGTTATCACTTATAGTATGATGGGACTGATAGAGACACTTCATATTAGCGGGGAGACAGGATCATGCAAATATACTGGACCAAAATAAATCAGATTATTGAGGAAACGCCTGACGTTAAGACGTACCTGCTCGACCGGCCGGAAGGCTTCGAATGGGAAGAAGGATCCCATACCCATATGGCGCTCGAAGGGTTCAATGCCGGCGAAAAGCCGAATCGAAGCCTGATCCGGCATATGTCCATCTCCACATTGCCGCATGAGAACTCGATCGGCATCACGACCCGGATCCGGGAACAGTGCTCCGAGTTCAAATCGATCCTGCGCAATCTGACAGTCGGGGATGAAGTGGCGATCTTTAAAACCCACTCGAATGTCCCGCTCAAGCGCGAGGGGAAAAATGTGTACTTGCTGTCTTCGGGCGTCGGACTGGCCACGTTCCGGCCGCTCGTGCTTGATTTCTTCAATCGTGAAGAAGGGGTCAACCGGATCCATTCCCTGAACGTCGACTCTTCGAATGCGTTCCTGTTCCCGGATGTATTCGAACCGGCGCCTGACAGGAAGTTCACCTCCCGGTTCGTTGATAACCGGAACGATTACTATGAAGAAGTGAAGGATCTTGCCGCAGACAAGGAAGGCCTGTTCTATGTGGTCGGCAGTGACGAGTTTCTGAAACAGAACATCGAAGTGCTGCGCGGGGAGGGCATCCGGCCTGATCAGATCATGCTCGACAAGCGCGAAGGACAGCTGCCGGAGTTCCTCCAGGTCGATCTGACGGTTTGAGCGGGGCAGCCTTTGGTGAAATGCAGGAATGAACAATGAATCCCGAGGCGGCGCCTGCTGCCTTTTTTATTTGGATGCACAGAAAGAGTCCGCATGAACAAGGAAATCGGCTGGACAGGAGGCCAGAGATGGACATGAAAATCCGAAGGCTCAAAACCGGGGAAGAACCCCCGATGGAATTGCTGCTGCTGGCCGACCCTTCAAGAGAAATGGTCGGGGAGTATATCGGCAGGGGAGAGTGCTTGATTGCAGAAAGCGAACAGGGAACGATCGGGGTCTATGTGCTGCTTCCCACGAGGCCGGGGACGGTCGAGCTCGTGAATGTGGCCGTTGCGGAGGAACTGCACGGCCGGGGAATCGGAAAGCGGCTGGTGATGGACGCCATTGAAACGGCCCGGGCAAGAGGATTCATGACGATTGAAGTGGGGACCGGGAACTCCAGCCTGGGGCAACTGGCCCTTTACCAAAAATGCGGGTTCCGGATGGTCAGTGTGGATCTGGACTTCTTTGTCCGGCATTACCCCGAGGAGATCATCGAAAACGGCATCCAGTGCCGGGATATGGTGCGCCTGACACAGGATCTATAAGGAGAGGCCGGGGATTAAACGGATGGCGGAAGCCGTCCTTTTTTGTGCGGAAAAAGAAAAAGGCACCCGGGATGGGTGCCGAAATGGACTGCAGACTTTTATGAAATGACGACTTTTCCGATGTATTGGACGTTCCCCCTGTCGGTCCGGAGGTTCACCTCCAGCATATATTCGCCAGGATCATCCGGCATTGTGAAGGAGATGTCGTTCACGTCCAACGCTGTCTGTGTGCCGTTTTGCCAAAGCGAGACGCTCAGCTCCTCGGTGTCGAAATCAGCGTGGCTGAAAAGCAGTTCCGCTTTCTCTCCAGTACCGAAATTCATCGGTTGTTGTCCGTCTGCAATCGACTTCATGTCGGTTTCTTCTTTTTTGACCGGTTCATTGTTCTCCCCGCGCCAGTCGATCGCCCCTTGTTCCAATTCCTGCGGTCCGATCATGCGGTCGCCCGAAAGCTCGACGGCGGGAGGATTGAAATCATAACTTTCGCCAATGCAGCCGGTTAAAACGAGGGTGAACAACAAGCCCATGAATACCTTGATCGATCGGCTGATCACAATCCTCTCCTCTCATCCGGATGGTTACTTGTTTACCGCGGATACGGCAGGACGGTCGGCTGCCCGGCTGCCTCCGTTCGGGGGAGGCGGCGTCTTTCCGCCGTCAATCTTCGAAATCCCGATTCCGGTATATCCGAGGATGATGGCGAAGATGAAGCCGGTGTAGCAAAGGATGGCCCACGGCGCATATTCGAATACCGAGACACCGAGCGTGCCGGCCATGAAGACGCCGGCGGACGACCATGGGATGAGCGGCACGATGACGGTGCCGGAGTCCTCGAGGGTCCGGGACAGGTTCTTCGCGGCGAGTCCCTTCGACTTGTATGTATCTTTGTAGATTTCGCCCGGTACGATGATCGACAGGTACGAGTTGCCGGTGACGAGCGCCATCGTGATGCACGAGAGGACGGTCGACAGGATGAGGTCGCCGGTGCGCTTGACGATTTTCATGAGTGCTTCGATGATGACTTCAAGCGAGCCGGATTTCGTCATGATGCCGGCGAAGATGAATGCGGCGAATGCGATGAGCACGACGCCGGTCATAGACTGCATGCCGCCCTGGTTGACGAGCCGGGTCACTTCGAAGATGACGCCTTCCGGATCGAATCCGGCTTTTTCGACCATTTCCACGGTGAAGCCGGAGACCGTCGAGGCGAAGATGTTCGTCGCGCTGAAGCCCTGATACAGCCAGCCGATGATAGCCGCGACGATCGAGGAGAAGATGATGACCGGCAGGGTCGGGTATTTCCGGATCGAGCCGATCAGCACGATGGCCGGCGGCAGGAGCAGGAGCCAGCTGAATTTGAACATTTCCTTGAGCGTGGCGAGCATCGCCGTCATCGTTTCCGGGGTTTCCACGTTGCCCGGGGACAGCTGGAGCCCGGCGATGAAGTAGGCGACGAGCGCGATGAGTGCGGCCGGAACCGTCGTCCAAAGCATATGCTTGATATGCTCATACAGTTCGCTGCCGGCCGCGATCGGTGCCAGGTTCGTCGTATCGGAGAGCGGCGACAGCTTGTCCCCGAAGTAAGCACCCGAAACGATGGCACCGGCCGTGGCGGCCAGGTTTGCATCGAGTCCGGTCGCGATGCCCATGAGCGCCACGCCGACGGTTCCGACCGATCCCCATGATGTGCCCGTGACGATGGAGATGAGCGCGGACACGATAAAGGCGATCACGATGAGGAAGTCCGGATTGATCAGGTTGAGTCCGTAGTAGATGAGCATCGGGATCGTCCCCGAGATCATCCACGTGCCGATCAGGATGCCGATCGAGATCAGGATCAGGATCGACGGCATCGCCTGCCGGATCTTGTCCTGGATGCCGTCCATCATATCATCCCACTTCAGGCCGAGCCGGAGCGCGATGAGCCCGGCGTAGAGGGAAGCAAGGATGAGGAGCGGCTCCGGCGGGAATTTGAACACACCATAGCCGATGGCGAGCAGGAGCAGCATGACGACGATTGGGGAAAATGCTTCGAAAAAGTTCGGTTTGCGGATTGATTTCATAAAAAGCCTCCTTCATAGGACTGACCGGTTGCGGATTTTATCTTTTCTCGAATGTGCCGTACACCCGGATCTCGCCGTCTTTCATCAAACGGCGGCCCTTCGCCACGACTTCACGGAGCTGAAGCGATTCTTTGTCAAGGATGGCGAAGTCCGCATCGGCATCGGTGGCGATGCGGCCTTTACGTCCGAGTTTCAGTGCGCGCGCCGTGTTCGAAGTGACGAGCGGCAAGGTTTCGTCGATGGACATGCCGTGGTCGTTCACCGCGGAGATGAACTGTTCGAACAGAGTGCGGGTGCTGGCCACCCCGAGGCCGGTCATTTCTCCGGCTTCGTTGAACACCGGGAGGCTTCCGTTGCCGTCGGAGGAAAGGGTGAGCTGGCCCATGTCGCCGCCGTTTTCCTTGTAGTAGCGGATCCATTCGCCGGTGTCATCAGCTGCCGTGATGTCGACGAACGAACCGCGTGCGGCGAGCCGGATCGCATCGTCGAACAGTCCTTGGCTCCGGCTGATATGCGTGGCATAGAGGGTAGTCGGCGGGATGTCATAGTGGTCCAGTAGCTCGTGGAGCGGGGACAGATACCCCTTGCCCGGTCCCGTATGGAAATGAACGACGCCGGCCTTGCCGCTGAGCAGTCCGCCGACCCGTGCCTGTGCCGCAAGCTTGGACAGTTCTTCGACGGTCGGCTGGCCCGAGCGGGAGTCGGAGATGGCAATTTCCGCAATCCCGACAATCTTGTCGATCAGGATGATGTCGTCCTTGGCATTGCCGGTGATCGTCGGCGTGTCGACGTCATAGTTGCCGGTGTAAATGTAGGTGGTGATCCCTTCTTCATCGAGCCCGCGTGCTTTCGCGAGAAGTGAGCTCATATGGCGGGTCGTGCCGTCCGTACCGAGCAGGCCGACTGCGGTTGTGATGCCACCGCTGATCAGGTCGCTGAGGCCGATTTCCGGCGTGCGCGTGGCAAAACCGCCTTCTCCGCCGCCGCCGGTGAAGTGGACATGCGGATCGATGAGGCCGGGAATGACAAAATTTCCGGCTGCGTCGATGATTTCGACTTCAACACCTGCGGAAGCGAGTGCCGCTTCATCGATTTCACCGATTTTCAGTGTTTCATTGCCGGCAAACAGGATGGATTGCCGGCCGAGACGTTCAGGGGAGAGGATTTCTCCGTTCTTGATGAGTGTCAGCATTTGTGCATCTCCTTCCTACAGTGAAATAGTATATTCTAAATAATGATTCGTGTCACTAAGTTGTGAGAAGAAGAACGGTTCTGATTCGGCCGGCTGCATGTGTTAAAATGGCCGGAGAACAGATTTTGGGTTTGATTACATAGGGGGAAGTCGGATGAAGAAAAGAAAGGTCGTTGTGGGTGCAGGCCTGATGGTATTCATGTTGGCAGGCTGCGGACAGAACGGACAGGAAGAGGGAGCGGCGCCCGAACCGGAAACTGGAGAGGAAGTCGTCGAAGCAGAAGGGGAAGGGGCCGCCGAACCGTCCGGGGAAACGGAGGCGGCTGAGGCCGCTGATGCAGCAACAGAAGAAAAGGGTGCAACCGACGGAGAAGCGGCATCGTCCGGAGGAGAGCTGTCTGCTCATTCAAGCGAAGAGGTCGAATACGCCAGAGTGTGGCTGCAGCTCGGCCCGAATCCGGAAATCGACGCCTTGGACGTCCGTAAAATCCCTGAAGGGGAGCCGGTCAACCCCGATGACGAGACGAGCGCCCGCTATCCCGAGGACGTGATTCAGCTAAGCGGAACCCGGCTGGTGGATGGCTCGGTCACGTACAGCGGGAATGGCGACGGGACGGTCAGCGTGTACAATGTGCCGCTCCGTTGGGAAAGCCCGGCGCCTGTCGACGGGGAATACATGCGGAAACTGACCGAAGAGATCGTGGAAAACACGAAACTGGTGGCGATTGACCCCGGGGATGAGGCGGATGTCCTGAAATATATTAAACTGCTCGAAATCCAGCAGTGAATGGAAAAGGGAACCGCCGAAGCGGTTCCCTTTACTTGTTTTCGTCGAATAGGAGTTTCATGCCTTCGTGGCTTGCGGTGAACCCGAGTTTTTCATAAAAACGGCGGGCGTCCGGGCGCTGTTTATCGGTCGTGAGCTGGACGAGGCCGCAGCCTTCGTTTTCTGCCCGTCGGATGGCTTCGAAGAAGAGCGCCTCGCCGACTTTCTGTCCCCTGTATCGGCTGTCGACGCGGACGCCCTCGATCTGTGCACGCTTCATGCCGAGTCGGGCGAGGCCCGGGATGAGCATGAGCTGGAGGCAGCCGATGACTTTTCCGTCCTCGGTTGCCAGAAGGATTTCATTGCCGCCCTGTGCGTCCATTTCGGTGAATGCGCGGATGTACGCTTCCGGTAGCGGATCCTCGTATTTCTCTCTTCCTGCACCAAGCTCATCGTCAGCCAGAAGCCTTACGATTTCCGGCAGGTCTTCCTGTGTGGCCGTCCTGAAATCCAAAGCGATCTCCCCTGTTCCGTAATTGTTCCCGATTGGGTATTGTCCACTTTCGACAAGGTGTTCTCCGGCTCCTGCCTGGCCCGCGCCCGGCCGAATAAAACCGGCAACCCGAATGCGGGATGCCGGCGGTCAAATGGTCAGTTTGCGGTCGTTGTGTAATACGGATCTTCATTTCTGAGAAAGCGGGTGCGGCTCAGGATGAGGGCGCCGATCAACTGGAGGGTCGTCTTGACGATGACCTGGCCGACAATGGCGGCCGGGACGGCTGCCCATGGAAGAAAGCCAGCGCCGAGTGGGCTGAGCCCGACGATCACGAAAACGGCGGAATCAAGCAGTCCGCCGACGGTGCCGCTGTAGAACACCCGCCAGGCCATCGGAAGCTTGAGCCTCGAATAGATTTCGGTGTCAGCCGTTTCCGAGAGCGCGAACGAGAGCGCGGAGGCGGCGACGATCATGAGGGTGTCGCCGAGGATGAATGAGACGATAGCCGACAGGATGAGCGCAGCGGCGATGACGAGATACGTCCGGTTGCGGCCGATCTGGTTTTGCACAAGATCGCGGAAGATGAAGGTGGCGCCCACGAAGAAGGTGCCCATCGGCACGATGAAGATGCCGAACTGCAGCGGGGCGAGGGCGGCGGTGATGACGTTGGCGATGACGATGGACAGCAGGTAACTCAAGATTCTCATTGAATTCAGGACTCCTCGGTATGTTCTGGAATCGTGCAAATCGGGGTTGTTTCAGTTTCATATCAGCGGGCGGGCTGGGCTTTTTGCGCCTGGTATTGCTGGAGTCCCTTTCGGCGCAGCCGGCAGGCAGGGCAATCACCGCAGCCGTCGGCCTTGACGCCGTTGTAGCAGGTCAAGGTTTTTACCCGGACGAATTCAAGTGCGCCGAGTTCGTCAGCGAGTTCCCAGACGCCGGCCTTGTCGAGCCACATGAGCGGCGTGTGTATGGCGTACGGCTCGTCCATGGCCAGGTTCAGCGTGACGTTGAGCGACTTAATGAAGGCGTCGCGGCAGTCGGGATACCCGCTGAAGTCTGTTTCGGAGACACCGGTGACGAGGTGTTTCGCCCCGATCTGGCCCGCGAGCACGCCGGCGAACGACAGAAACAGCAGATTGCGTCCGGGGACGAATGTCGACGGCAGTCCGCCGTCTTCTCCGTCCTGAATCTCCAGACCGGTGTCGGTCAGGGCGTTCGGTGCCAGCTGGCCGAGAAGCGACATGTCGAGGACATGATGGCGGACACCGAGTTCACCGGCAATTTCCCGTGCGCATTCGATTTCGAGTTCATGGCGCTGCCCGTAGTCGAACGTCACGGCCTCCACTTCGGCGAATTGTTGCCGGGCCCAGAGAAGGCACGTCGTGCTGTCCTGTCCGCCGCTGAAGACGACCAGCGCTTTTTCATGTTGGAGCATCGGGATCATCCTTTCCGGTTGAATTTTTTAAGCGTTTCAGCTGGATGAAGATATCCAAGACAACCGCCGGCAACTGCCCGGAAGTGAAAGGCAGCGGTTCATGGACCGGGGGTAGTGACTCGCAGTCGATTGGTAGTAACTCACGGGCCGGAGGTAGTGACCCGCAGTCGAAAGGTAGAGACTCACACGCCAAAGGTAGCGATTCACCGTCGATAGGCAGCGATTCGCGGTTCTCCGTCCTTCAACGATTGTCGATCGTTTCCGGGTTCAGGTCATGGTTCATGAGCCGGTATTCGGCGATTTCCTCGTACCGTGTGCCGGGCCTGCCCCAGTTGCACCAAGGGTCGATTGAGATGCCGCCGCGCGGGGTGAACTTGCCCCACACTTCGATGTAGCGGGGGTCGAGCAGATCGATGAGGTCGTTCATAATGATGTTCACGCAGTCTTCGTGGAAGTCACCATGGTTGCGGAAACTGAACAGGTACAGCTTGAGCGACTTGCTTTCGACGAGCTTTTTGTCCGGGATGTAGGAGATGTACATCGTCGCGAAATCGGGCTGGTTCGTGATCGGGCACAGGCTCGTGAATTCAGGACAGTTGAACTTCACGAAATAGTCCCGGCTCGAGTGGAGATTGTCGACCGCCTCGAGCACTTCCGGCGCGTATTCAAAAGCATAGGGGACGTTCTGGTTGCCGAGCAGGGTCAGGTCTTTGAGTCCTTCTTCTTTGTTTCGTCCAGGCATGGAAAAAGCCTCCTTGTCGTGTCGGCCGGCACGCGCAAGAGAGGCTTCATCTTCTATAAAAAACAACAGAAACAACAAACGCCATGTCCAATATGGACATGGCGGAATCGTCATGCTTCCATAGGTTTTTTATAGAGGGTGATCACTATGCAACCTCTCCCGCTTCGCGCGGGCATTCAATTCTTTCATTATCATATAGGGGATTGCTGGAAAGGTCAATGCCGTTTCCTGTCAGTCTTCCTGCGGCTCTTCCAGCACCCAGGGAAGGACTGCCTCGAACTCCAGCTGCAGATCCTGTCCGCCGGAAAAGCCGATCCGGAATCGTCCGATCAACGCTGTGTTTTCCTCTTGCCAGTTCTCTGGTGCGGTCAGCGGTCCGGAGAGCAGACGGCCCCCGAGGGCGTAATGGCCAAGGTAAAGACGCTCAGAATCCCGGTCCGCCGGAAAATCGGAGAGGAGGTCTGGCAGGGCGGGGTTGATGCCAAGTTGCCGGAACAAGTCTCGTTCTACGTCATTTAGATCCATGACGGCTTCCCGGAAATTCAGACAGGACCGGCAGCCGCATGGAGGATATGGTTCGCGGGCCTTGGGGGGCTCCAGTCCGATTGTCCATTTACCGATGGTTCGTGTCTCCATATCGTCGCTCCTTTCCTGTTCTGTCATTTCGATTGAAGTTGTTCGGATGATACTGGGGTTGCCCCTGCCGGTCGAGAGTACAGCAGGGACAGATGATGTGACTTTAACCGGGATCGATTATAATAATTGGAAAGGGGTGGGTGTAAATGAAACGGTTGGTGACGGTGTTGCTCGGAACCATATGGCTGGCGGGATGCGGATCTTCCGGTCCCGCAGTGGAAGAGTTGGACCGGGTTCCGCGAGAAGTGGAGGAAGCCATTGAGACTGAGCATTCTCTTCAGATGATTGATAATGGCACGGCATCCTACCTGGTATTCCGCACATACCTATCCGTCAAACCGGAGTTTGAAACGAGAGGAAGCACCCTGATCATCGATCTGAAGGAAGCGCCTCCCAAATCCGATCAGATAAAAACACATGTGTACAAAGTAGAGACAGACTGGAAGCTGGACACGATTGAGACACGGATCAACGGCGAACCGGCTCCGTTTGCTGTCATCACTTCCATTTGAATGGGCAACTGCGAGGGAGGAGAACAACGCATGGTTGTTCTCCTCCTTTTCGCTTATTCGAGAGGTCAAGGCGCATCCGAGGCTGCCCGTCAACGTCGTCAGCGGATTCTCCGGCCGCTCGGAAGACCTTTGCCTTTAGAATGTCTTTCCAGGATTCGGTGAGACCCCCGTCAACCTGCGGCATGAGCTGTGCCCGTCATCCTGTTTAAACGGCAACTGAACCGGACAGCCGGGCTTCCCTGTCCAGCTGCATCTTCTTGAACTTTCGGTCGAGGATGAAGTTCGCAAACGGAATGAATGCCGCTGCGATGCCGCAAACCGACCAGATGATGTTCCAGCGTACGATCATCTGGGCCAGGATGATAGATAGAACATAGGTTAGAAAAATGCCGCCGTGAATGGAGCCGGTGATGGTGACTGCCATCGGCATGTCGGCCCAATATTTCAGCGGCATTGCAATGCCGAGCAGGACGAGGAGCGAGATGCCGTCTGCAATCCCCGCAATCCGCGCGAATTTCAATGAATGGATGACCATTGGAACCCTCCTTGCCTTGTTGAGGACAGTATACCGGACAAGGACGGGGTGTGCGGTGAGAATCATGTCGAATTGTTGACCGGCACTCCGGCCGCGCGATCAATCCTGGCTGATCGGTTCCAATCGGCCGGAAAGCTCCAGTTTCATCCGGGTCGTCTTCAGGATATGTCCGTCAAAGTCATCATCGAATTCCTCTGTCGTTTTGAACCCTTTCGCCTCGTAGAATGTCTTTCCGATCCGGTTGCCGGATTCGACGTTGATGAAGACCGCGGCCGGATTCAGTGAGTCGACTCCGTATTCGAGAAGCCGGGTTCCGATGCCGTGTCCCTGTGTTTCCGGAAGGAGGTAGATCGCGCCGAGTTCGGCGCTGCCGTCTTCGCGGAGCGGGGAGAAGTTGGCGAAACCGATGATGTTCCCATCGGACTCCGCCACGAAGAACGGTGACCGGGTGAGCCTCGCTTCCAAAGACTGCGGGCTGTACGCCTGGTCCAGGAAGCGGTCCTGGACTTCGCGCGGGATGAGTCCTTCATAGGTTGCATGCCAGCTGTCGGCAGCGACGCGGCGGACTTGGGGAATATCGGATTTTTCCATGTTGCGGATGATGGTTTCCAATGAGTGAGACCTCCTCTTGTTGGTTAAAGCGGTGCCGGATCCGGCGGCAGGGTGATCGCCAGACCCAGGTAGATGAGGGGCGATGCCGGTGTGAGCAGGAACAGCAGGCGAATCCAGAACGGTGAGATTCCGATGAACGCCGCGATGCCGGAACAGACACCGAAGAGTGCCTTGTCGTTCAAAGAGCGGGCGAGTTTCGTCAAACCAATCAAGCCTCCCGAATCGTCGTATGGAGTCTCTATATTCGGGATTGGAGCGATTATTCCTTTATTGGGGCGGTGGAGGCGAATTTACGGGCGGACCGGACAGGGGTGTCTGCAGGATCAACCGGACGGTGGGTCTGCTGCTTTTCTTTCCGGTCCGGGGCGTTTAAGCTTGTGTGGCAAGGAGGGTGTGCAATGAAGGGATTAAGGTGGGCCGGGACGCTGCTGGCACTGTTGCTCGTCGGCTGGCTGGTGTTTGTCATGGTGAAGACGAATTTTCCGGCGGTTGGCGGGTTCGATGAGGAGGCGTATGAGGATGCGACGATCGGGGCGGATCCGGATGCGGAGGTGGAGGAACTGCCGGACCTTGGGCTGAAGCCGGGCGAGCGGGCACCGGACTTTGAGCTGGCTTCACTGGACGGCGGATCGATCAGGCTGAGTGATTTCCGCGGCAAGAAAGTGGTGCTGAACTTCTGGGCGACGTGGTGTCCGCCGTGCCGCGAAGAAATGCCGCATATGCAGCGGTTTTACGATACGGCCGGGGGCGGGGAGGCGTTTGAGATCCTTGCCGTGAACGCAACCGACACGGAGCGCGGCAACGGAAAGGCGGTCGGACCGTTCGTCGAGGAGAACGGCTTGGACTTTCCTGTCGTGATGGACGAGGACGGGGCCGTCTCGAAGAAGTACGAGGTCCGCTTTTATCCGGTGACGTACCTTCTGGATGAGGACGGCGTGGTGATCGAGCAGGTGTTGCAGCCGCTCACCGAAGAGATGCTTGCGGAGAAACTGGATTGAGGGGGCAGCCGGTGATGGTTGCTTCACATTCGCGGCGTTTGCTTCACATTCACGGCGGGTTGCTTAACACTCACGAACGATTGCTTAACACTCAAGGACTTTTGCTTAACACTCGGCCCGAATTGGCTTTGCCAAAGACAAAGCGCCTGAAACCGGTTCAGGCGCTTTCCGGTGTATTCAATTACAGTTTCCGTGCGGTCCCGGGCACCCTCCGCCGTCCGTCTCGAGCTGGATCGTGCTGTGCTCGATGGCGTACTCGTCATGAAGCAGGCGGTTGGCGCTGGAAAGGACCTGATCCGGGTCGGTCTCCCGCCCGATTGTGAGGTGACAGGTGAGGATCGGGTTTTCGGGGGTGATCGACCAGATGTGGAGGTCGTGCACGTCCCGGACGCCGTCAACCGTCAGGAGCGATTCCCGGACGGAGGCGGGATCAATCCGGTCGGGCACGCCTTCCATGAGGACATGCGCCGCCTCCCGCGTGACGCGGAGTCCGCTGACGGCGACGAGGACGGCGACGATGATGCTTGCGACCGGATCGGCAAGCCACCAGCCGAATGCCATCATGAGAAGGGCGGCAACGATGGCGCCGACCGATCCGAGCATGTCGCCGATCACGTGGAGAAACGCGCTGCGGATGTTCAGGTTCTCATCCTTGTCGCCGCGCATGAGGATCCAGGCGGCCAGGATGTTGATGAGGAGGCCGATGACCGCGATGACGAGCATCCCGGTACTCTGTACTTCCGGAGGCGAGAAGAAGCGGCGGATCGCTTCGATCGTGATGACGGCCGCAATGACGAGCAGGGCGATGCCGTTGAGCGCGGCCGCGATGATCTCAAACCGCCGGTAACCATAGGATTTGTCGGCGGTCGCCTCCCGTGTTCCGAGTATGAGTGCGAGCAGGCTGAGCCCGAGCGCCGCGGAGTCGCTGAGCATATGGCCTGCATCCGACAGCAGGGCGAGGCTGTTCGTGAGGAACCCGCCGACGAGCTCGACGAACATGAATGCCGTGATCAGGATGAATGCCCAGAACAGCGCATTTTTATTTGCGGAGCCGTGGCTGTGGGAATGATCGTGTTGTTGTCCCATGCAACCCGTCCTTTCTCTTCCCGTTCCCCTGATTTTCCGAGATGCGGGGCGGGGGTATCTGATTGGCATGTGTGCTACACTGTCCTTATACCCTGCAGTTGGTTCAATTAACGGGAAGAGGGGTGGATAAGATGGAGGAAATCAGGACAACCGCCCGCTCGCTTGATGAGAAAGAACAACTGATCAACCGCCTGAGACGGATTGAGGGACAGGTGCGCGGCATCCAGAACATGATCGAGAATGACCGCTATTGCATCGATATCCTCACACAGATCTCGGCAGTCAACGCTGCGATGAAAAATGTCGGCCTGCAGTTGCTCGAAAAGCACACGCATCATTGTGTGACGAACGCCATCCAAAACGGCGAGGGCGAGGACGCAATCGATGAGCTGATGGATGTGTTCAAGCGGTTCTCCAAGTCCCAGTGATGGTGCCCTGCGGCGCAGCGTGAGACGATTGACATGCCCGCAGGCGGTATAGTAAGGTCAAAGGGAAGACGGTTCCGGCGCATATTTTTTTGGACGAACGATACCCCCTTGGGGTAAAGGAGGAGAATGAAATGGAACAGGTTAAACTGAACGTCGAAGGCATGTCGTGCGGTCATTGCGTCAACGCGGTCGAAGGGAGCGTCGGCGAACTGAACGGCGTACAGTCCGTGAATGTGAGCCTTTCGGACAAGCAGGTCGATGTGTCCTTTGATCCGGCAGCAGTGAAGGTCGAACAGATTGTGGATGCGATCGAAGACCAGGGCTACGATGTCCAGAAATAAAAAATGAAGGGCCGGGCGGATTTCCGTCACGGTCCTTTATTATTGCGGCGACCCGTCCGGAAGGGGGGGCTGGGCCGAAGGAGTGCCGGACGTTTCCCTTCGCCGGGCCAGACCCTTGAATGAAAAGGCACAACAGAGACAGGCGAGTGTCTCCGCTGTGCTTTTATTTCATTGCCGATGATCTTGCCGGCGATGCGGTCGGTCTGGATCGGGCCAAAGTCCCGGCTGTCGTAATCCCGTCCCCAAGAATCGACGAGCAGGAATTGTGTCAAACCAATTTTCCGGATCTCTCTTTTGGCTTCATGCCGAATTTGGCAAACAAGTAGACGATCAGGCTGATTCCGCAGCCGACGAAGGTGGCTTCATGATGAGGGACTGAGCTGACTCCGAATGCCGGGAGGAGATTCAGCGCGTAGAACCCGATGAAGCCGATTCCGGATACCGACAAGAGCCGGTTTCTCTTCATGTCCGGACCGCCGTGCCCGTGAAACTGCAGGGTTTCCCGCACTTGCCCAACAATGCCGTAGACCAGCACCGCCATGATCCCGAGAGCGACAACTCCACCGACCCAATCATCCATTCCGACAACCTCCTTGTATTTCGATTTCATCCATTATACTCCATACCGCTCCAAGGAAGCTGCACGGATTGAACCTGAATCCCAAACCGTCTTAAAACCTTCACCTTTTCATCATTCTGAAAAGTGTTACACTAAAAGAAAAAACACGAAATGGGAGGAATGGGGCATGAAGACGCTCTGGCACGGGGGAACGTTCGTCACGATGAAGGCTAAAGGGGAAACGGCGGAAGCGGTGCTCGTTGAGGATGGTCGGATCGTCGCAACGGGTACATTTGAGGAACTGAAGGACCGGTCGGATGATCAGACAGACGTCGAGGGGGCATTCGTCTATCCGGGGTTCGTCGATACGCATATGCACATCATCGGGCACGGGCAGCAGCTGCTGAGCAACAACCTGTCGGCGGTCCGGTCGTCGGGTGAACTGCTCCGCATCATGAAGGAGGCGGCAGACCGGGTGCCGGACGGAGAGTGGGTGCTCGGCGAGGGCTGGGATGAGAACCTGTTTCCCGACAAGCATGTGCCGACACT
Source organism: Edaphobacillus lindanitolerans (assembly GCF_900156305.1). Taxonomy (GTDB): domain Bacteria; phylum Bacillota; class Bacilli; order Bacillales_A; family Planococcaceae; genus Bhargavaea; species Bhargavaea lindanitolerans. The sequence continues at coordinate 351,321 of NZ_FTPL01000003.1, forward strand.
GGCCGAACTCGATTCGGTGACGGACAAGCCGATGATGCTGAAGCGGACATGCCGGCATATGCTGCTCGCGAATTCGGCGGCCCTCCGGCTGGCCGGCGTCACGAACGATACGCCGGACCCGGACGGCGGGGTGATCGTGCGGGACAGGGAAGGAAATCCGACCGGCTTCCTGAAAGAGGATGCGCAGGATCTCGTGGAGGCGATCGTTCCCGCGCCGTCTGCCGAATCGGTGCAGAGGGCGCTCGAGACGGCAGTCGATGACCTGGCGTCGATGGGGCTCACAGGCTGCCACACGGACGACCTCGGCTATTTCGGCCGCTATCAGAATCCGCTCAAAGCTTTCCATGAAGTGCTCGGAGAAGGCAAGCGGAAGTTCCGGGCCCATCTGCTCCGCCGGTCGACCGTGTTCGAAGAGATGATCGCGGACGGAGCCGAGTACAACGAGCCGTGGGCCGAACCCGGCGCCATGAAGTTCTTCATCGACGGAGCGCTGGGGGGCAAGACCGCGGCGCTGTCCGGGGATTACTCGGATGATCCGGGCAACCGCGGCACGTTCGTCGTCACGCCTGACGAAGCGGAAGAGCTCGTGCTCCGGGCGCGCCGGCACGGGGAAGCGATCGCCGTCCATGTGATCGGCGATGCGGCAGCGGAGCTGGCGATCGATCTGATCGAAAAGCATCCGTGCCCGGCCGGCAAGCGCGACCGCCTCATCCACGTCTGCGTTCTCCGGGAAGACCTTGTGGAGCGGATGGAGAAGCTGCCGATCATCCTGGATCTCCAGCCGGTGTTCGTCGGCTCCGACTTCCCGTGGGCGGAAGACCGCCTCGGGCCAGACCGGCTCGACTGGGCATATGCGTGGAAAAAGCTCATGGACCGCGGGTTCATCTGCGGCGGCGGCTCCGACTCGCCGGTCGATTCGGCCGATCCGTTCCTCGGCATTTACACGGCGGTCGCCCGCAAAATGCCGGACGACCCGAAGGAAGGCGGCTACCTGCCGGAAGAGAAGCTGACGCGGTATGATGCCATCCGGCTTTACACGAGCGAGGCGGCACGGGTGCTCGGCCAGGAAGACCGCCGCGGCATGATCGCACCCGGCCACTTTGCCGACTTCACGATCATCGACCGGGATCTTGAGCGCGTTCCGGAGGCGGAGATCGTCGGGACGGACGTGCTGATGACTGTCGTGGATGGGGACGTTCAGTTCAAAAAGGGGTAATCGACTGAGGAGGGATGGCCATGGCTGCTGCCCGGCCGATCCGCAACCTTCTGCCGGGCCTGCTCGTGCTCGCCGGCGGAATCTATACGGTGTATTACTATTACATGTACTGGCTCCGGATTTACGGTGCTCTCTGCCTGCCCGGGCGGGGTGAACCGGTGCTCGTCGAGGTGACAAGGGGCATCTGGCTCCGCCTCGACTCGCTCCTGTTCCCGACGATTTTCGGCGTGTTCATGATCGGGCTCGGTATCATGCTCATCTGGAAAAGGAAATTCAGCGTCGCCGTGCTCACGCTCGTCCTTTCGGCGGCCGTCATCAACTGGCCCGGATTTTCCCTCATCATTGCAGGATCTGCACTCGGCCTCATTTTCTGGCGCAAGACGCTCATCCCGGCCATTGACCTCCCGGCCCGGACATTCGAATGGCTTGGCGGCAAAATCGGAGAAGCCGATAAGCGGTCATTCCGGGAGCTCCCGGCCGGCGGGGAAGGACATCGTCTGTATTCATTCAAAAACGATGCGGGCGATTCATTTGTCGTGAAGGCGTCCCTGTCGGAAGAGACGGCCGCCCGGGAAGCCGATGCGCTCAGGCTTGCTTCGGCACGAGGCCTTCCCGTTCCCGGGCTGCTCGCCGCGGACCGTGACAAAACCGAAACCGGGGCCGGCACGCTGCTCATGCAGCAGCTCCCGGGCGGGCCGTTTCTGCATCCGCTCGATTTCGATCTGTGGGCGGACGGACTGGCCGGCCTCATTGGCCGGGTCCATGCGGCGGATCCTTCGGGCTTCCCGCCGGCAAATGTCCAAATCGCCGAACCGGCTGTTCCCGGGTGGGCGGTCGACCGTGCCGTGTGGGAGCGGGCAGCACGACTGGCTGCCGTTCCTGCGGCCCCCGTCCCGCACTGCCTGATCCACGGTGACTTCGAACCGTCGAATGTCCTGTTCGAAGAAGGCCGGATGAGCGGTCTGGCCGACTGGGAACGGGCGGGCACCGGGCCGGCGCAGCTCGACATCGGGCGGATGCGCATCGCACTCGTGCTGATCCACGGCCGGAAAATCGCAGACCGTTTTCTGAAGACGTACCGTGACTCGGCCGGCGAAGGATTCGCATACGGACCGGAATGGGACATCCGTGCGATCAGCGGCTGGATCAGAGAGGCCGGTCCGTCAGGGATCAGCCGTCTCTGGAGCCCCTTCGGGGTGACGACGCTCACCGAGGAGGAAGTACAGCGCCGCCTGGAGCTGTTTGTGAAGGAATTAGGAGGAGAATAAATTTTCTGTTTATTTGTTGGTTAAAAGGGAACACTCTGAAACAAGTCGTTCTGCCGGTGCGGAGCGGCTTTGCTTTTTTGTCCGGACAGCCAGGGGAAATTGACGTGCGGATCACAATCGGCGACACTTGAAGGAACGGATCGGACGGGACCGGACAGGCTTCCGGCATCTGATGAGGCAACTGCCGTCACTCAACGATCTCAATTTTTTCAATGGAGGATTCGCTATGAAAAACGGAAAAAACCGCGCAGACGTGAAACCCGGCCAGCGTGTGAATATTGTACTGAAAAAAGACCAGCGCACCGGCGCACTCACCGAAGGAATCGTCAAGGACCTTCTGACCAATTCCCCGACGCACCCGCACGGCATCAAGGTGCGGCTTGAGGACGGCCAGGTCGGCCGTGTCCAGGAGATCATCGAAGACTGAAGCCCAAAAAGACGCCGCCGTCCTGATCCCGGACGGCGGCGTTTATTATAATTCGCACAATGCCTCTTCGATCGGTGTTTCGCCGGATACGAGGTCAAAGGAGCGATGGATCGTTCCTGCTTCATCCAGCGCGGCGACGATGGTACGGGCAACATCTTCCCGGGGGATTGTTCCGCGCTCCAGATTTTTGGCCGCTGACACGAGGCCGGTTCCGGGCTCGTTCAGCAGTCCGCCGGGCCGGATGATCGTGTAGTCGAGGCTGCTCGCCTCCAATGCCCGGTCCGCATAATGCTTCGCGACGTAATAAGGCCGGATGGCTTCATTCCAGTTCTCCCGGTGATGTGCCTGGAGCGCGCTGACGAGGACGAACCGCCGCACTCCGACTTCTTCGGCCGCCTCCATCGCCTTGACGGCTCCGTCCAGGTCGATGAGCAGCGTCTTGTCCGGACCGGTCTTCCCGCCGGATCCCGCCGTGAAGACCACCGCGTCGACCCCGACCATGGCGCGCGTGAGCTGCTCCACCGTTCCTTCCAGATCGGCGGTGATCGACTCTGCCCCTTCACTGCGGAACTGCTCCGCCTGCTCGTCGGTCCGGACCATCGCCCGGGGATGGTGTTCTCTGCTCTCTTTCAAAAGTCCGACCACCTGCCGGCCGATTTGTCCGTTGGCGCCGATGACCAATACGTTCATGGGATGCACCCTTTCTAAAAACCGCCCGACAGTCAGGCGGCGGTTAGTCTGATCACTGTCCGTCTTTTTCAGACTGCTTGTTTTCTTGGTCTTCTTTCCCGGTCGCTTTGTCCGCCCGGTTGAAATCATCCTGATACAGGACTTCCTGTGTATCGGTCAGACCGTTATCCTTCTCGGTCATACGCTCGTGAGGCGGTTTTTTCTCATTCATCTCCGTCACTCCTTTCGGCTCTTTATCCGTATCATTTCCTTTACGATCTGCCTTGAAACTCGGCAAACCCCGGCCGTATGTCCGGAGGAACTTTTACAAATCATAAAAGTTCCTTAATGCCCGCTTAACAACCGGCCGATAGGCTTGTAGTGAACGATCAGTTGGGAGGGGAGCAGATGAAAGGCGATGCGATGAAGAAGATTCTCCCGGTGGCCCTCGCGGCCGCGGTGATTGCGGGAGTAACGGGGGTCGCGGTCACATCCGGAAAATCAAAAGAAACCGGCCAGGAAGAAGTGAAAAATGTCATCTTCCTGATCGGGGACGGGATGGGAACATCCTATCTGTCCGCCTACCGGTCGATGAAAGATGATCCGAAGACCAAAAAGATGGAGCCGACTGAATTTGATCCATATCTGATCGGCCAGCAGATGACGTATCCGGATGACCCGAAAGAGAGCATCACGGATTCGGCAGCCGCGGCGACCGCCATGTCCAGCGGCGTGAAAACGTACAACAACGCCATCGCCGTGGACAACGACAAATCCGAGGTGAAGACAATCCTCGAAGCTGCAAAGGAAAAGGGCAAGTCGACGGGTTTGGTTGCCACGTCTGAAATCACACACGCCACGCCGGCATCGTTCGGCGCGCACGACCCCTCGAGAAAGAACATGGAGGCCATCGCGGATGATTATTATGATGAACTCATCGGCGGCGAGCACAAAGTGGATGTCCTCCTCGGAGGCGGCCTTGATCTGTTGAAGCGGGAAGACCGGGACCTGACGAAGGAGTTCGAGCAGGACGGTTACACATATGTGACGGACCGGAAAGGGATGCTGGACCACAAGAAAGGGAAGCTGCTCGGCTTGTTTGCGCCGGGGGGAATGCCGAAGATGATCGACCGGGAAGATTCAATCCCTTCCCTTGAGGAAATGACCCGGACTGCGATCAAGACACTCCAGAAGAACAAGGACGGATTTTTCCTGATGGTCGAGGGCAGCCAGATTGACTGGGCAGGCCATGACAACGACATCGTCGGGTCGATGAGTGAAATGGAAGATTTTGAGAAAGCATTCCGGGCAGCCGTTGAGTTCGCCGAACAGGATGGACAGACGCTCGTCATCGCGACTGCAGACCATTCCACGGGCGGCCTTTCAGTCGGTGCGAATGATGAATACCGCTGGTCCGGGGAACCATTGAAGGCGGCGAAGCGGACACCGGACTTCATGGCCGCCGAGATCGCGGGCGGTGCCGATGCAGCCAAAGTACTGAAGCAGTACGTCGACCTTCCGCTGACAAAAGACGAGGTCGGATCTGTCCGGCAGGCTGCCGCCGGCGGTGATGCGACGGCAATCGACGATGCGATCGAGCGCATCTTCGACGAGCGCTCCGGCACCGGCTGGACGACCGGCGGGCACACGGGCGAAGATGTCCCCGTCTATGCTTACGGGCCGCAGAGCAGCCGCTTTTCCGGACTGCTCGACAATACGGATCATGCCCGTATCCTTTTTGAACTGCTGAAGACAGATGTGACCATAAAAGATCGGTGAAATCCTCGGGGAGAAGCGCATGCGGGAATTGAGCATGCGCTTTTTGTGTTCCGAGATTTGCCCTGTAATTGGAAACCCGCCTCCACCTGGAATCGTCAATCCGATATAATGGAGGCAAATATAAGGGTGCCAAGGGGGGAGCTGTTTGAAGGTGGCCGGCAAGATTGCATCGCTGTTTTTGATCACGTTGTTTATCCTGATCTTTTCCATCATGCCGATGCTTTGGGTGGTGTTCGGTGGCCAGACCCACTGGACGCCTGCGTTTTTCGGTGTGCTCATCGGGTTCATTACGATCATCGGACTGGCGTTTTTCGGTGTCCGGAGCCGCAAAGTATTCTATGGGGTGCCGGCAGCGATCCTCCTCGCCGGTTTGGCCGCATCGGTCCCGGGGATCTATGTCCATTCAAAGCCGGTCGTCCCGGCGGGGGAGGTCGCCCTGTTTGATTACATGCCGTTCGACGGGCCGAAGACAGCGGCTCTGGACGGGCCGGCGTCATTTTCAATACGGGACAACATCCCTGTGGTCGACGGGGCGACTGCACTGTACCCGGTGTATGCCGCGTTCGCGCAGGCTGTCTATCCGGAGAAGGAGTACTTCCCGTATGAAGGGGAAGTGATGTCAAACCGAACGGGACAGGCATACGAAAGCCTGATCAATGGTGATGTTGATCTTATCTTCGCATTGGCTCCTTCAGAAGCGCAGAAGCAGCGGGCGGAGACAGCAGGAAAAGAACTCAGCCTCACCCCGATCGGCAAGGAAGCGTTCGTCTTCTTCGTCAACCGCGGCAACCCGGTCGACAATCTGAGCCAAGAGGAACTCCGCGGCATATATTCCGGAGAAACGACGGACTGGAGCGAAATCGGCGGCAAGCGGACGAAAATCCGGCCCTATCAGCGGCCGGCGGACAGCGGCAGCCAGACTGCGCTCGAAGGGTTCATGGGAGATGTGCCGATCATGGATGCCCCGACTGAGCGCACCGCCGACCTCATGAGCGGAATCATAGAAGATGTGTCCAACTACCGGAACTTCGGCGGCGCGATCGGGTTCACATTCCGCTGCTATTCTGAGGAGATGGTCGGCAACCACGACGTCAAACTCCTCGCCGTAGACGGCATCGAACCGACCCCGGACACAATCCGGTCCGGCGCCTATCCGCTCACCCGGGAGATCTACGCAATCACCGCCGGCACCGGCAACCCGAACGTCGGTCCGTTCATCGAGTGGATCCTTTCGGAGGAAGGCCAGTCGCTCGTGGAGAAGACGGGATACGTGGGGGTCGGAGAATAAAATGAAGCAGGGATTTGTGGATCTGCGCGTCCGGCCCATATGCTCACTGACGCGGTTCAAAATAAAGGAGGAATTCTGATGACGATATGGTGGAAACGATTCAACCTGAAATACCCGATGATCCAGGCGCCGATGGCCGGATCGACGCCGCCGGCTTTCGTCGCGGCATCCTGCGAGGCGGGCATTCTCGGATCGCTCGGCGCAGGCTACATGACGGCCGACAAGACACGGGCGGCCGTGCAGGAGATCAAGAAGCGGACGGACCGGCCGTTCAGCGTCAACCTGTTCGTCCCGGAAAATCCGGTCCGTGACGGGGCGGAAATCGGGGCCGCCCATGAGGCACTCGCGCCTTACCGGAGGGAACTCGGCTTAGCGGATGAGCTGCCTGCCTTATCCGCGAGCGAATTCGACGGGCAGGTCCGGGTGCTCATCGAGGAGAAGGTGCCGGTCGTGTCGTTCACGTTCGGTCTGCCCGGTGAAGGGACGGTCCAAGGGCTGAAGTCGGCCGGTGCGTTCCTCATCGGCACGGCGACCACGCCGGAGGAAGCGGACGCGGCGGCGCGGGCCGGCATGGACGCCGTCGTGCTTCAGGGGAAGGAAGCGGGCGGACACCGGGGCTCGTTCCTCGGCGAGGACCGGTTCATGAAGCTTGCCGACCTGCTGGCGGAAACCGGCGTCTCCATCCCTGTGATTGCCGCAGGCGGAATCCATGACGCGGAAACGGCGGGCGGTGCACTGGCCGCCGGCGCCTCCGCCGTCCAGGTCGGGACTGCATTGCTCGTCTCGGAAGAAAGCGGCGCCCACCCGCTGCACAAGCAGGCGATCCTTGATTCCGGCGAAGGGGACACCGTTCTGACAAGGGCGTTCAGCGGGAAGAATGCCCGCGGCGTGTCGAACCGGTTCATCCGGGAAATGGCCGTTGCGCCCATCGCTCCATACCCGGTCCAGAACGATCTGACGAAGCCGATCCGGGCAGAAGCCGGAAAGCGGGGGGACAGCGGCCTCCTGTCGCTCTGGGCCGGCGAAAACGGCTGGCGGAACGAAGGCGGGCCGCTCGCGGAAATCGTCAGACGGCTTGCGGCGGGGCTCGGATCGGGCGACTGAGCTGGCCCGGGATGAATACCCCGGATCCGCGAATGTTAAGCAAAGCGCGGCGAGTGTTAAGCAATCGGCTTTGAGTGTGAAGCAACAGGCCCCGAGTGTTAAGCAACGGCCTCCGAATGTTAAGCAATCCGATTCTATTGTTTTTCCGCGACGAAAAAACCTCCTCCGCAGTCCTTTCTGCGGAGGAGGTTTTATGATCCGGAGGGTCAGCCCCGTACGGTGACGGCCGTCCCGGTCGCGATGCACATGAGCATGCCTTCCCGGAGCGTTTCAAAGTCCAGGTCGACGCCGATGACCGCGTTCGCGCCGAGCCGCTTCGCCCGTTCCTCCATCTCTTCCAGTGCCACTTCACGTGCCTCGGCCAGCTTGTTTTCATAGGCCGAGCTGCGTCCGCCGATCACGTCGGTCACAGATGCAAAAATATCGCGCACGATGTTTGCCCCCATGATTGCCTCGCCGACCACGATGCCGTGGTACGTCTCGATCGTCTTGCCTTCCAAAGTGTTCGTCGTTGTTACGAGCATTGTGAATCCCTCCTCGTTTAGATAATCAACATACGCTTGTTCCGGGCGGAAAGTTTCATCCCTTCTTCATGAAATCTTCATTTTCCCATGAAGCAAAACTTCAGAATTGCCGAGTAAGATGGCATTAAGGGATCACACAGCGGACACGCGCCCAAGCCTGTCCGGCCCATGTCCTCTTTATCCGCCGGAGTAAACCATCCCATACATAGTCCGTTTCCCGCGCAGCCTTCGCCGAAACGTGACGGACTCATCCGGCACTCAAAAATTTTCCTTGGTGACGGGGCAATCGATGGAAACTTACGGCACTTGCCGGTCGTATATTAGTCAAACGGGTCCCGGACCGGCATCGGTCCCGGGACCGAGACGGATTCCCGCTCGGGGCCGTTTTGGAAAGGGGCGTTCCGGTTCATGATAGAAGCAAAGAACAATATCCCCATGTCCGGAGCGCCGGGCGGGGAGAACGGGGTGGGAACGGTGAAGGAAATCTATATCGTGCTGACGGACACCGGGACGGTGCTGTCAAAAATCATCCGGCGGTACACCGGCAGCCGACTGAACCATGTATCGATCGCATTTGACGAGCGGCTGCAGGAAATGTACAGCTTCGGCCGAGTGCAGCGGCACAACCCATTTTCCGGCGGGTTCGTCCGGGAACGGCCGGGGGAGGGGCTGCTGAAGGAAGCGGAGTGTGCCGTTTTCCGTTTCCGTGTGACGGAAGAGGAACTGCAGCGCATCCGGGCAAGGATCCGGGAGATTGAGCGGAACCGGGAACGCTATTCCTATAACTTCCTCGGCTTGATCGGCATCATCCTCAATCGGGAAATTTCCCGGAAGCGGGCTTATTTCTGTTCGCAGTTTGTCGTGATGACGCTGTCGACGGCAGACATCCGGATCACCGATACGCCGGCCTGGCGGGCGCAGGCAAGGGACTTTGCCGAATCCGAGCATCTCGAGCCCGTCTATGAAGGCCCGCTTGCCGGCTGGACCGCACCGAAACCGGTCCGGGTCATCGAACACCCGCGCTCCCTCCGCCGTCGGCTGCTGCGGATTCCGTTCCGGCGGGCCGCTTCCTGACGAAGTTCGGAAATCCCCTGTTTTTTCTTCAGTCAGCCAAGTATCATGGATGGAAACGTGTTGACGGGGGGAGCACCGATGCTGCTGATCAAAGGACTGCTGTTCTGCGCGGTGTTCATTGCCGCGCTGTTCATATTTAAGGGGAAACAACCCGTCGGACAGCTTCAGTGCTATATCGCATTCTGTCTGATTGTCTCTCTGGCCGCGATCATCCTCCTGGATATGGATCAGGCCGCGTGGATTGTGCTGGTCTGTGCCATCGCGCTGATTCTTGAAGGGGACACCCCGACTAAGAAGAAGGCGTCCTACACGGCTGTGGCAATTTTGGTTTTTGCCATGTACGGGGTGCCGACCAGCGAGCAGGAGTTTGAAGCGTATCTGGAAAAGGAGCACCGGCTATACTGCACAGGCGCAGAGTGCGTGAAAGTGGAAAAGGTCAGAGAGGGCGAAAAACTTCGGGTGGAAGCGGAGCGCAAAATAGTTTCTGATTTCGTTTTCCATTCGTATTTCATCTTCGCGGAAGGTGAAGTCCATCTGGACAAGCAGAAAATCCGGGCCGTGAACATTGCGGGCTTCTGGATCCCTTCCCGCTGACCTCCGAAATTCGCAGCCCATGGAAGAAGGTTGAAGACATGAAGAAAATCTTGCTGCTCGCAGCCATGGCGGCAGTGCTGGTGCTTGCCCTCATGAAGTTCGGAGTCATCCGGCCGGACCGGCTTGCCGGCGAGGATGCCTATACCAGCCCGTACATTTACGTGCTTGACAGGGAAACCGGAAAGCCGGTCTATGAAAAGAATGCCGATGCCAAAGCGTATCCGGCCTCTCTGACGAAGATGATGACGACGCTGGTCGCGCTTGAGCAGATCGGCGACCTGGCCGAACAGGCGCCGGTCGATTTGGATACATACCGTCAAATGGTCACGGCGAACGCATCTATGGCCGGATTCCACGGACGGGAACCGGTGACTTACCGGGATCTGCTGTACGGCACGATCCTCCCTTCCGGCGGGGAAGCGGCCAACTCGCTGGCGGTGAACACGGCGGGCAGTGTGGATGCGTTCGTCGGCCTGATGAACGAGAAAGCGGACGAGCTCGGCCTCGACGGGACCCGATTCACAAACCCGGAAGGCCTGCAGGACCGCGATCAGTATACGACCGCCGCCGACATGGCGAAGCTGCTGGACCGGGCGCTCGACAATGGCCATTTCCGCGCCCTCCTGACAAAGGAGTCGTTCCGGACCTCCGCAACACCGGACCATCCGGACGGCATCCTGCTGCAGTCGACGGTCCTCTCAAGGCTGAGCGGCGTGAATGAGGAAGGCTTCCGCATCCTCGGCGGGAAATCCGGCACGACGTATGAAGCCGGGGAGTGCTGGGCGACACTGGCCGAAAAGAACGGCAAAGAATACATCGCCGTCGTGATGGGCGCACCGCTCCGGGATATCCAACACCCGGACGGCGCCCAGATCAAAGATACATTGAAATTATACGAGGCAATCGATTAAGGCCGCCCGGAATCCCGGACGGCCTTTCCCCATGGTCATTTTGCACGGACTTCGTACATCCGCATCGAATGCAAATCGCCTCTGTATTCCAGCAGACCATCCTCGATGAGCGTGCGGATCCGGTACTCGATCCACAGATCAGGCATCGGGCGGTCGGCATGCCCGATCACTTCGCCGATCAGCCGGGCAGCAGGAAGGAATCCTCTCGGCCGGAGCTTCTTCGCATGCCCGAGGATGCGGCGGTCATCCCGCGATACCGGCTCGTCCGAAACGCGACCGTCCGTCCATGAGCGCACGAGGCTTTGATTGCGCAGAAGCTGTTCTCCTTCGCGCTGCCGCCGCGACGCCGTTTCGGCAGGCAAAGAAATGCGGTGCGTCCCGTAGAATTTGACGAGCTGTTCCGGACTGCATTCGCCGGAGTGGAGGATCTCAATCCGGTATTCCAGCCCTTCATTGAAGGCGTCCATCGCCTCGGCCGTATTCACCGTCCAGATCTGCAATTGCCGGTCTTTCAGCAACAGAAGGGCCAGCCGGAGCCCGAACTGCTCGGACGCATTGTTGCACGTCCAGATCGTGACCGGACTTCCGGACGGGATGTCCCTCAGTTGCCGGAGGGCTTCGCGGTAACGGGATTCGTCATCGACAGGTTCGCCGAACACGGAACGCAGCGTCTCCCGCTGCCACTGAAAGTGCCGGTGGATGCCAGGGTCTTGATCGATGTCCGCCACCGGGCCGATGGAGAAATCGACGGGAAACCCGATCACCCCGTCACCGCTTTTTCGGAAGGCATGCCTGAGGGCGCCTGTGACGGATGCGCCAAAACAGATATGGATCATTTACAAAACTCCTCCCTTCAATGTTCCGGCCGGATCTTCGGCCTGAACTTGAATGCGGGCTTCAGTTCGGCGATCAGGATGGCCGTCAGGATCAGGACGGCTCCGAGCACCATGCGGCCGGTGAGCACTTCGTGTAGGAAGAGGACCGACATCGCCGTGCCGAAGAACGACTCGAGCGACAGGATGACCGCAGCCTTTGTCGGCGTCGTGTAGCGGAAGGCGATGTTCTGGCATACATATGCGATCGTCGTCGAGAAGACGGCCAGGTAGACGACCGGCCAGATGGCGGCACCGTTCAGGCCCGCCGGCACTTCGCCGAGCACCAGGACGGCCCCCACACTCAGGATGGAGGCGGTCGCGAACTGGACGATTGTCAGTGACAGCGCGTCTTCTTTCTTGACGAACAAGTTCGTGTAGAAAATATCGAAAGCGAACCCGACCGCGCAGAGCAGCGTCAGGAAATCGCCGATGTTGATCGTCATGGAACCCTGGAGCGACATGAACCCGATCCCGGCAAGCGCCAGCACCGAGCCCAGCCCCTCATGCCGGTCGATCCGTCTCTTGAAGACGAGATACGCAATCACCGGCACGATCACGACATTCACCGCCGTGATGAAGGCATTCTTGGATGGCGTCGTATACTCCAGGCCGACCGTCTGAAGGGCGAACGCGACAAACAGGATCGTCCCGAGCACTGCGCCTTTCCAGAGAACGGACCGTGACAGCGTCCGGAGTTTCCGGTGGAACAGCACACACAGGATGAGCGTCGCCAGCACGAATCGCCCGGCCATCACCTGATAGGCCGTCAGATGTTCCAGCGCAATCGCCGTCACGACAAATCCGCTTCCCCAAACGACCGCCGTGATCAGCAGCAGTACATCTCCCAAGTATTGTTTCATCGCCATTCCCCTTCCAAAACTCATTCTTCTAATATATCACGCGGACAGGGGGAAAGAAGAGGAAATTTGGGAGGTGCCGGACATCAGCCGATTTCCCCGTTTGTGGATATCCGGCCCTTCCCCTTTAGGCAGTAACCCGCCGTATTCTGTGTTTTCCACATATTTCGCGCTGTTATCCTCCTGAATCCGGGGATAACCCGCTTATCCACAGCGTTGTTTCATCCCTTTAAAAAAGTTATGCACAAAAAAAGCGGAATCCCGTTCCGGGTTCCCGGCTTTTCTTTCTTGCAGCTGTCATGAAATGAGGACTCGGACGCTTGTCCATCCCCGCGAGTATAAAGCGGGCCCGATAGAACTCGGGCCCGCACAGATTCAATGTCCTTCCTCTTCCTCCGCTTCCGCCTTCGTCCGGTGCACAGTGCCGAACTTGTGGTTCGGCGGGGCGTAGATGGAATAAAGCTTGATCGGCGCGGAGCCGGTATTCGTCAGATTATGCCACGTGCCGGCCGGGACAAAGATCGCATCGTTGTCGGAGACCGGCATCCGGTAATCGAGCCGGTCCCTTGAAGGCCCCATCTGGACAAGCCCCTGCCCGTCTTCGATCCGGAGAAACTGGTCGGTGTGGGGGTGGACCTCCAGCCCGATGTCTCCTCCTGGCGGGATGCTCATGAGGGTGAGCTGCAGATGGTCGCCGGTCCATAGTGCGGTGCGGAACGTATCATTCTGCTTTGCAGCTTCCTCTATGTTGATTGTGAACGGACGGCCTCCATGGTCCGCCATATAAGGACGGACCGGTCGGCCGGTATGCATTTGGCCGTGATTCGACGGCATTCCGGCTTGACCGTCCCCTGCCGGATGCCATGGATACACACCACCGGGAAATCCGGGCCGTCCAGGGAATCCGGGCTGCACCGGCATCATGTGAGGCATAGACCCCTGCCATGGGGTTTCATTTGGCATCATGGGAGGCGGAGAACCTGGTCCGGCAGATTCGTTTGGCACCATGGGCTGAAACATACCCGGCCAGGCAGCTTCATTCGGCATCATGGGATATATTGCGCTTTGTTCAGCGAATTCCCCCGTCATCATCTGAGGCATAAATTCCGGCTGTACCGTGTATGGAACAGGCATACAGCACATGCAGGGCATCGGACAGGCATGATGGAACAATGATATGTTCGCCTCCTGATTCTTCGTGTCCCGGCTATCCTATGCAGCGGCCCGCCGGTCCGTACCCTCCGACCTTCAAACATTCAAGCGGGAATACGCGTTTTTTGGTCCGGGTTGGGGAATAGAACTTGTAAAAACCGGGAGGAGGGGAAGCGATGGAGCAGGAACGTCGTCGTTTTGATGAGATGAAAAGGCGGGTCTACCAGGTCGTGCTGCCGATTTTGGCGGTGGCGCTCGGCATGAACACGGTTCTGCAGGCCGGACAGGCATTCAGCCTGTATACGAACCTGGCGATCCTCGGCGGCGTGATCGTCTGCTGGTTCCTTCTCCTGACCAAGTTTCCGTTCGTCATCACCGAATGGACCATGCTGACGCTGGCGGGGCTGTACCTGCTTTCGATGCTGCTCCAGGCGCTTTACTTCGACATGCTCGGGGGAGGGGAGCCGAGCCTCGGCGACTTCATCATCTGGATGCCGCTCATCGTGATCGCGACATTCCTCGTGCTCGATAAAAGGCAGGCGGCCGTGGCGAACGGGGTCCTGCTGCTTCTTCTCATTGCTCCCGTCATCCCGGCCTGGGGACAGCTCGACTCCCGCCAGCTGGACTCGGTCCTGCTCATGTATATCGCGCTCGTGGTGTACACGTTCGTCTTTTATTTCCTGAATTCGCTTTATCTGAAGAGTGCCGAACAGCGGGTGCTCACGCGTTACGCCTATCTGGATGCACTCACCGGAATCGCCAACCGCCATCAGATAGACCTGTGGCTGACCGAGTACATTGCGGCGGGGGAGCGGGAGGGGACTCCGTTCTCCGTTCTTTTTTTCGACTTGGATCATTTCAAGTGCGTGAACGACGAGCATGGACACAGGACGGGTGACGACGTGCTGAAACAGCTGGCGGAAGTCGTGAAGAATGAGCTCGGCGAAAGGGATCTGTTCGGTCGCTGGGGCGGAGAGGAATTCATCGTCCTCACGTGTTCCGGGGAAAACGAGGCGGCTGCCCTTGCGGAGCGGCTCCGTGCGGCCATTGAAGCCCACCACTTCGGCAGTGCCGGCAGGCTGACCGCGAGTTTCGGGATTGCCGGCAACCGTCCGGATGATACGCCTGAATCGATCCAATCCCGGGCCGATGAACGGTTGTATCAATCCAAGGAAGACGGCCGAAATCGGATCACAGGGTGGATGGATAAATAAGATTTTGAGGAATAAATACGAAAAATACGTTGAATATATTTCGGAACGTTCGTCTTTCGGTTATAATTATGGAGAAATCAGCCGAAAGAGGTGGAGAGCTTGGAGCTTTTGTATAAAGGGAAGACGAAGGATGTCTATCAGTTGGAAGATGGGAACCTGCAGCTGAAGTTCAAGGACGACGTGACAGGCGAAGACGGCGTGTTCGACCCGGGTGCCAATACCGTCGGCCTGACCATCGAGGGGGCCGGCAAGGCAGGGCTCCGCATGACCGAGCACTTTTTCGGAAAGCTTGCAGATGCCGGCGTTCCGACCCATTTCGTGGAGGCGGATGTTGATGGCGCCACAATGACTGTCCGCAAAGCCGAAGTATTCGGCAAGGGACTGGAAGTGATCTGCCGTTTCCGTGCGGTCGGCAGCTTCCTTCGCCGTTACGGAGCATACGCAGCGGATGGCCAGCCGCTTGATGCGTTCGTCGAAGTGACGATCAAGGACGACGGCCGCAACGATCCGCCGATCAGCAAAGACGCCCTCGTCCAGCTCGGCATCCTCGAGGCCGGCGAATACGATACACTCGAACAGCTCACGAAGGAAATTGCTTCAATCGTCAAAGATGACCTCGACCGCCGCGGCCTTGCCCTGTATGACATCAAGCTCGAATTCGGCCGTGACAGCCGCACCGGCGAGATCCTCCTCATCGATGAAATCTCCGGCGGCAACATGCGTGTGTACAAAGACGGCGAATACATTGCCCCTCTGGACCTCGAACAGTTGCTGTTTGCGGAATAAATGAATGGAAAGAGCCCGGCCGGGATTATCCGGCCGGGCTCTTTTTAAGTCTGATGTCGCGTCCATATGTGCCTCGGCAGGGACCAATCGCGTCTGCGATGCACGCTCCCGAGTGGATCATTAAAGGAGCGGGATGCCGAGAAGTTCTGAAAGCCGGTGGCAGGCGGCGGAGAATTCGGGATACGGTTTGAACGCGGCGAGGGCACCCTGTATGGCCTGCGGGTCGGCATCCGTTCCGCAGGCGGCCTGATTCTCGAGAAAGTCTGCCGTCGAGGAGAGGAAACCGGAAGTCGAAGCGGGAAGGGACAGGGAACCGATCAGTGAGCGTATCACCGACATTTCTTCCGTGATGCCGGCTTCCCTGTCTTTTTCTTCCGGCAGCAGTCCGGTGAAGATCCCTTCGATCATCCCGGCATCGAGGAGCGCCTCCTGTTCGCCGGCAAGGAAGCCCCGGGTTGCCTGTTCGGTCAGCCAGATGAGCAGATCGGTCAGGCGGCGGGGGTCGAGTTTTTCGGGATTGGCGATGAACAGCTGCATGTATGAATTTTTTACGCCCTCGACCAAGGTCGCGATGTCCGGGACGAACGGACGGACCGGTTCTCCGTAAATCCGGGTGAGGTGGGCCGTGTACCAATGGGCCATATCCGTATGCATGAGACGGATGAAAGACAGCAGCTGCTCATTGATGCTGAAGGCCTGCTCCCGGATATACATTGTGATCAGGCTGGTATTGTTCATAAACTGCCTGATCTGGATCTCCAGCTGGTTCCGGTAGTTTTCGGAAGGGGCGAGGGCGGGATCCTCGGCCTGCTCCACTTCCTTCTTCAGTTCAGTGTAATAGTAATGGAAGATTTCGATGTACAGGGCTTCCTTTGATTTGAAATGGAGATAGAAGGCGCCCTTCGAGATGCCCGCGCGCGCGGTGATGTCCTGGACTGCCGTGCCGTGAAAGCCGTGTTCGGTCAGCAGGGCTGCGGCGGCTTCGATGATTTTTTTCTTGATTTCATTCATATCCGGAAGGTCCTCCTTCATACGGTTGACCCGTGGGTCAGTGCGTTCATTATAGCAGACATGCTAGTTTTTGTCCCATAACGTCCAGGCTTTTGATTGCGATGGAGACCGTTTTGTTTTATCCTTGTCTAGTGTAACTGACCAGTCAGTCATAGAGAACGGAGGAGCCATTCTTGAGGAAGATCATCAATTTTTCGATTCAGAATAAGTTTGCCATCTGGCTGCTGACCATCATGGCGATCGCCGCAGGTGTAGTTTCCGCGGTAAGCATGAAGCAGGAATCGATGCCGGACATCACGGTGCCGATCGTATCGGTCACAACCGTCTATCCGGGTGCGGCACCGAACGAAGTCGCCGATTCGGTGACGGAACCGGTCGAGCAGAGGCTGAAAAATGTCGAAGGCGTGAAGACAGTGATGTCCTCCTCGATGGAGAACGTATCTTCGATCCAGCTGGAATTCGGCTTCGACAAGGACATGGACCGTGCCACACTGGAAGTGGACAGTGCGCTTGAAGGGCTGACATTGCCTGAAAATGTGCAAAAACCGTCTGTTTCCCGCATCAGCCTGAATGCCTTCCCGGTCATTGCGCTCAGCGTGACCGACGATTCACGGGACCTTGACCAGCTCACGGAGGTCGTCGAGAAAGACCTCACCCCGGCGCTTGAGAAAGTCGGCGGCGTCGCGGATGTGCAGGTGAGCGGACAGAAGTCCAAGGAAATTGAAATCTCATTCGACGACAAAAAGCTTGCAGCAGCCGGCCTGGACCGTGAAACGGTCACCGGTATTATCCAGGGATCGAACCTGGCGTACCCGCTCGGGCTGAATCAGCTCGACGGCTCGATGAAAAACATTGTGATCGACGGCTCGATCGCCTCGCTGGATGCCCTGGAAAATCTGGAGCTTCCGGCCGTGCCGGCGGGCGCCGGCCAGGGCGCTGACCAGGGTGCCGGCGGAATGCCGGGTACAGATGCAGCGGGCGGCCAGGATGGAATGGCCCAGGGAGAACAGGGCGGAGTGGCCGGCGGCATGGATGCCGCCCAAGGGGCAGCCGGCCAGACGCCGGGCAACCAGGGGCAGGCCGCTGCGGGTCAGGATCAGGCAGCGGCCAACCAAGACCAGGCAGCCGCCATGCAGGCGGCCGGCCTGCCGACGGTCACCCTGTCTGATGTGGCCAAGATCGACGTCGTCAATGAATCAAAGTCGATCTCCCGCACGAACGGCAAGGACTCGATCGGCCTCCAGATCGTCAAGGGGCCGGATGATAACACCGTCGACGTCGTCAACGGCGTCAAGGACGAAATCAAGAAGCTGGAGAAAGACTACGGCGTCGACATCGAGTCGACGTTCGACCAGGGCCAGCCGATAGAAGAAGCGGTTTCAACGATGCTCGGCAAGGCACTGTACGGTGCGCTGTTCGCCGTCATCATCATCCTGCTGTTCCTGAGAAGCTTTAAGACAACGGTCATCTCCGTCATCTCGATCCCGCTGTCGCTTCTCATGGCGCTGCTCGTCCTCCATTCGATGGACATCACGCTCAACATCATGACGCTCGGTGCGCTGACGGTCGCGATCGGACGGGTCATCGATGACTCGATTGTCGTCGTGGAGAACATCTACAGGCGGATGCACCTGCCGGACGAACCGCTCCGGGGCAAGAAACTCATCCTTGAAGCGACGCGCGAGATGTTCATCCCGATCAGTTCATCCACGATCGTCACGATAGCGGTGTTCCTGCCGCTCGCCCTCGTGACCGGACAGGTCGGCGAATTGTTCGTGCCGTTTGCGCTCTCAGTCGTCTTCGCGCTGCTCGCGTCGCTGCTCGTCGCGGTCACCGTCGTGCCGATGCTCGCGCACACGATGTTCCGCAAGAACCTGTACGGCGCGGACGGCCGTGCGAAGGCAGCCACGAAGACGGAACGGCCGAACCGGCTCGCAAACTGGTACCAGGGCGTCCTCAACTGGGCGCTCAACCATAAATGGATCACGGTCGGAGCGTCCGTTGTCCTGCTTGTCGCCAGCTTCTTCCTCGTGCCGCTCATCGGCGTGACCTTCCTTCCGGAGGAAGAGCAGAAAGTCGTCATGGCGACCTACAAGCCGGATCCGGGCCAGCCGAAAGAGGAAGTGCTCGAAGTTGTCGGCGACGCCGAGAAGTTCCTCGAGGACCGGAAAGGCGTCACGTCTTACCAGTACTCGATCGAGGAAGCCGGCGGCGGCATGGGCATGATGATGGGCGGCGGGGCGAACTCCGCACTGTTCTTCATCGAATACGACTCCGACTTTGAGAACTTCTCCGAAGAGCCGCAGAAGCTCGTCGATAAGCTGAACGGCGAATCCGACAAAGGCGAATGGGGCACTGTCGACTTCGCCAACATGAGCGGCGGCTTTGAACTGTACGTGTACGCGGACAACGGGGAAGACCTGAAGAAGGCCTCCGACGATGTCACCGGTGCATTGAAGAAGCAGGACGGACTCGAGAATGTCGAGACGGACCTGGCGGAAGCATATGACCAGTACACATTTGTCGCAGACCAGAAGAAACTTGCCTCACTCGGCCTGACGACCGCGCAGATCGGCATGGCGCTCTCCGACAGCGGCAAAGGCGCCGCGGTCACGACCGTCAAGGAAGACGGCGATACGCTCGACGTCTTCATCGCAACCGAGTCGAAGGAGTTCGGCACGTTCGACGATCTAAAGAAAACCGAAATCCCGACCGCTCTCGGCACGTCCGTTCCGCTCGGGGAACTGACGTCCGTGGAAGAAGGGGAAGCACCGACGACCGTGACGCGCCGGAACGGCAAGCTGTATACAGCGATCACGGCTGATATTACGGCGAAGGATACGAACAAGGTCTCGGCGGATGCCAAAGCCGCGATCGATAAGCTGGACCTCCCGTCCGGCTCCACCGTCGAGTTCGGCGGCATCACCGAACAGATCAATGAATCGTTCACGCAGCTCGGCCTCGCCATGGCGGCTGCCGTCGCGATCGTCTACTTTGTCCTCGTCGTGACGTTCGGCGGCGCGCTTGCTCCGTTTGCGATCCTGTTCTCGCTGCCATTCGCAATCATCGGCAGCCTTGTCGCACTCTGGATCGCCCGCGAGCCGATCAGTGTCTCCGCGCTGATCGGGGCGCTCATGCTGATCGGGATCGTCGTCACGAACGCGATCGTGCTCATCGACCGGGTCATCCACAAAGAGAAGGAAGGCGAATCGACGCGCCAGGCCCTGCTTGAAGCCGGCGCCACCCGTCTCCGCCCGATCCTGATGACCGCGCTCGCCACGATCTTCGCCCTCGTGCCGCTTGCAATCGGCGCGGAAGGCGGCGGCCTGATTTCCAAAGGCCTCGGCATCACCGTCATCGGCGGCCTCGTCAGCTCCACTCTGCTGACCCTGCTCATCGTGCCGATTGTCTACGAAATCCTCGCCAAGTTCCGCCGCAAGCCATTGGTGGAAGAGGAATAATCGATGATTGAAAGCACCCGCTCCGGCGGGTGCTTTTTTTGTTGCCAGATGTCCATAGGACTTATTTTGAAGCAGGGAGGTTTTCTTCACCTACAGAGGATTTTTCTTAACGTACAGCGAGGCTTTCTTAACATACAGAGTGCGTTTCTTAACATACAGACGGTCTTTCTTAACATACAAGGCGCATTCCCGGAATCCGGCCGATTTGCCCCACACCCGCCCGCAAACGGAAGCCGTTGCCGGTCATCTTGCGGCCGCTTCCCGGGCGTCAGGCTTTGCCCGGACATTTCCCTGAATAGATCGTGCGCATTTTCCCCATCCTTCACGGGAAGGAGGATGGATAAATGAAGAAGATCTTATTGGCCGCAGCCGCTGTCTTGCTGCTTGCGGGCTGCGGGATGAAGGCTGGGAAGGAAGCGCAGGTGCCGGTCATGACGGAAGGTGCACAGGTCGCGATGGAGTCGGACCTGATCAATGCCAAAGGGGAGGCGATCGGAACGGTGCTGCTGACCGGTGACGACAAGGGGACAGGCATCCGGATCACCGCAGAGGGGCTCGAGCCCGGCGTGAAGGCGATCCATGTCCATGAAACCGGCATGTGCGAGCCGCCGGACTTTGAATCGACCGGGAGCCATTTCAACCCTCACTCGAAAGAGCACGGGTTCGAGAACCCGAACGGATTCCATGCCGGCGATCTTCCGAACATCGAAGTCGACAAAGAAGGCAAAGTTGATCTCGAGACGATGTCCGAACACTTTTCGCTCAAGGAAGGCAAGCCGGGTTATCTGCTCGATGAGGACGGCAGTGCGATCGTCATCCACGAAGGTCCCGACGACTACAAGACAGATCCTGCCGGGAACTCCGGCAAGCGCATCGCCTGTGCGGCCTTCAATAAGAAATAAAGGAACGGCACACGCTGGATTACCGGCGGGTGCCGTTTTTTCACGTCAGATTTGAAAAAACGCAGCCGGTTTTTATCCGGCTGCGGAGGAGCGTTCTGCTTATCGGTAAAGGAAGTTCTCCGTGTAGTACGGCTGATCTTCGTCGTTGAACGCGACTCCGACGCCGAGAAGGCGGTAGTCCTCGTTCAGGATGTTTTTGCGGTGGCCGAGTGAATTCATGAGCCCTTCATGGGCAAAGACGGCGCTTGGCTGTCCGTAGGCAAGGTTTTCCCCGGCACCGCGGAACTGGATGCCGTCTTCGGCCATCCGGTCGAACGGGGACTGGCCCTTCAGGTTCTCGTGTGCGAAGTAATCATTCTGGGCCATGTCCTCGCTGTGCTTCACGGCGGTCCCCGCGGTTCGGCCGTCCCAGTCAAGGACGCCTTCGCCATGCACGACCCGGGCGGCGTTCGTCAGGTCAAACAGCTGTCGTTCGAATCCTTCCTTCAGTGCAGGGTCAGCCTCGGCGTACAGGGCGTTGTGGTTCAGCTCGAGCTTCTTGTCGATCAGCTGGACGGCGGTGACGGCGTCGTTTTGGTGCACGTCATAAAAGAAGGTCACGTAGCTGCCGCCGAGCTCATATACGTCATATTCGCCGTTGTCCTGCATGAGGAACGCATTCCGTCCCTTGATGATCCGGTCAAGGGGCCTGCCGTAGGCCGCCCGGACTTCAGCCTTCCGGGCACCGTACTGGATGCCGGCTTTCGAGGCGATCATATCCTGGTTTGTGTATAGCGCATTCACACGGCCCTTGGTGTCGACGGATACCATGACGAAATTGTGGTAGGCGTCATGGTAGGTGTCCCAGTCGGTGCCATATTCGTTCATGGTCGAGCGTACCGGTTCTCCAAGTTCGTCCCGGACCCGGTCCTGCGAATCCCCGATGGCGAGGTTGTGCACGGTGACGGGGGCATTGTCCGGCGTCCGGAGATCCGGTTTGTCCACTGTCTCCGTGTCCGTCTCCCGCTTGCGGGCGCGGTCGTCCTTCACGCTCTGCTCGAGCTTCGCATAAAGAGACTCCGCCCCGTCCCCGATTTTGCCGATTGCCTCGTTCACCGCCGGCTTGTCTCGAAAATCGGATATCGCCGTGTCGATCCGGTCCAGGAATGTCAGGTCAACATGCCGGGAAACCGGGCCTTCCCAGAGCGGCCGGGCCAGGAAGATCAGGACAACCAGCAGTATGAGTGACAATAACCGTCTCACGTGCACACCTCCCCTCGTCCCACCATTTTACCACGCAGCGGGGCGTTTCATGCATTGCGATGGCTGGGGGAGGTGTGAATTTCTGGGATTACCGGGCGGCATTGAGTGGCGAGTGAGAGGGGAACATGTCGGGGGACTTACAGAAGCGTGCGGTCCGGCCAGGTAGGCACCGGTATCGTTCTTTTAGTCCCGGTATCGTCACGGCCCAAACAAAAATCCCCGCCCAATCAGGCGGGGGTGAGTCTCATTGATTAAAATATGGACCGATTCCGGAGTCGGCGGTCAGTCCTGCGAGCTGACGCACGGTGACGAATTGATAGCCCTTCGCCTTCAATTCGGCGATCATCTGCGGCAGCGCATCCGCTGTGGACGCATGGATGTCGTGCATCAGGATGATGGCGCCCGGATGGACCCTCCCGGAGACAAGCCGGTTGACCGCGCCGGCATTTCGGCTCTTCCAGTCGAGCGAGTCGACGGACCAGAGCACGATCGGCGTGCCTGATTCGGAAGCGGCCTGCTTGACCGCATCATTGATCGCTCCGTATGGCGGCCGCTCCACGTCAGGCCGTACACCCGTTGCCGCCTCGATTTTCCGGGCGGAGCCGACCATCTGCCGGCGGATGCCGTCAATCCCGAACTTCGTCAAGTCCGGGTGGCTGTCGGAGTGGTTGCCGATCTCATGGCCGGCCTCCGCGACTTGCCGCGCCACATCCGGATAGAATTCCGCCTGTGAGCCGAGCATGAAGAACGTCGCCTTCACATCTTCCCTTTCCAGTGTCTCGAGCACCCGCGGGGTGACCTGTGGATGGGGCCCGTCGTCGAACGTCAGCGCGACATATTTGCCGTCAGGATCCAGCGGTTCCGGTTCCCCCGTGCCCCTGACATCGCCGTCAATCGTACCGGAAGGCTTCGCCACGCCGATGCGCGCCGAGGCTTCAGGGTTCATGAGCAAGGAAACCTGATCATACGGGAGTTCCGCCTGTACGATTCCGGCCGAGCCGGCCGCAACTTCATACTCATCAAAATACACCGTGAACGATCCGTCGCCGAGCGACCACTTCCAGGAGGAAGGATCGGCGAGCGCAGCCTCGAGCGCTTCATCGGACACTTGATCCATGAGTCCGTCCTGTGCCTCGATCGCTTCCTTCACAAGCCGGCCGAGTTCCGCTGCATCCAGGCCGCCTTCGAGGTCGAACAGTTCACCGAGCGGCACGATCCGCTTTTCATTCATGTCCACCGTGAACGGCATGACTTCCGTCTGGCCGTTCGCCCCGCCGGTGAACCGGTAGGAGGTGAATACAAGGCTGAAAAGCGAATCGCCGGCCTGCTTCGTATCGAGTCCGATATTCAAGTGGGCGCGCATCTCTTCGCCCTGCTTTGATCCGTTTTCCTTCAACTCTTCTTTGAATGTCCGTGTCTGTCCGTCGATCCACTCCCGGATCGGGGCGTTCACCGTCTCGCTATCCGATGACAGCTCACTGATCGCGGATGTGTATGTATCTGTGTCCTTGACCGTCGTCCTCAGATCCAGGCCCGGGAGCACGCCCTTCTGCTCCGTCACGACCGCCGTCGCCTGTCCGCTCTGCTCTTCCTTCCCGGTCAGCGACGGAATCGCCAGGCTCAGAACAAGCAATCCGGCCGTCGACAGCCCGACGAGCAGGACCCATAGCGGAATATGCAGCCATTTCACCTTTCTCCTCAGCACCTCGAACCAGCCTCTTTCCGAATTTCGGCCGTCCGGTCTTCTCTCTGTCGGACCGCCTTCTATGATTCTTCGATTATACCATTTGGAAAGAGATTCCGGCAGAGGGCAAAAAAGATTCAGAAGGGTAAGATAATCCAAAAGTGCCGCCTTGCCGGGGAAGGCCCAAACGAAAAAAGCCGGCGGGAACGGACGCTTCCCGCCGGCTTTTTTCATGGATGATCAAGGGTCAGGGCTTCAGGATGACTTTCGTGCATTCGTCGCCGTGCTCATAAAACGTCTTATAGGCGATCGGCGCTTCTTCGAGCGGGACGATGTGGGAAATGATCTCGGTCGGATCGATTTTATGCTCCGTGATCATCTTGAACAGGTCCGGCATGAGATGGGGGACCGGTGCCTGGCCGGTCTTGATCGTCACATTGCGTTCGAAGAACCGGCCGAGCGGGAATGCGTTGTACCAAAGACCGTACACACCGGTGAGCTGGACGGTGCCGAACCGGCGGACAGCACGGTGTGCCGTCCGGAGCGCGCCGAGCGAACCGCCCTGCAGCTTCAGTTTCTGTTCCGCCTTCTCCATTGGGGTTTTTTCGCCGTCCATTCCGACGCAGTCGATGACGATGTCGGCCCCGCCGTTCGTGAGGTGCTTCAGGTAATCGCCCGTCTCCCGGGGGTCTTTGTAGGCAACCGTCTCGACTTTGTTCATCCGGCGTGCCTTTTCAAGCCGGTACGGAACGCTGTCGACCGCGATCACCCGCCCGGCGCCCATCATCCAGGCGAACTTCTGCGTCATGAGTCCGATCGGCCCGCTGCCGAGCACGATGACCGTATCTCCTTTCTTCACGCCGGAGTGCAGCACGCTCCAGTAAGCAGTCGGCAGCACGTCCGACATGAACAGCACCGCTTCATCCGGCACTTCCGCTGACTCGGGGATGACGAACGGCAGGAAGTTCCCGAACGGCACGCGCAGGTACTCCGCCTGGCCGCCCGGGTGGTTGCCGTACATTTCGGTGTAACCGAAGTACCCGCCGAAATCGGTATGCGGCGTCGGGTTCGTGTCAGGGTGATCGCATTGGCTCTCCATGTCATGCGTGCAGTACCAGCACTCGCCGCACGCCACGTTGAACGGGATGACGACCCGGTCGCCCTTTTTCACCTTGGTCACGGCTTTCCCGGTTTCCACGACGATGCCCATCGGCTCATGGCCGATTACATAGCCTGGACGCGTCGGGACGGATCCGAGATAAATGTGCAGATCGGATCCGCAGATGGCGGTGGACGTGACCCGGATGATGATGTCATCGTCTTTTTCGATTTTCGGCGCTTCGACGTTCTTGACCTGAATATCCTTCGTGCCCTGGAACGTAACGGCTCTCATTCGGAATCCTCCTTTGGGTGTCTCTTCTATGGATTGCCGTTTGGATGCCCAAATAAACGCAGGGGGTGCGGGCGCGCGGGGGACAAGGTATACTGGAAGGACGAAATGTGGTGGACGAAAGAGGGGGAAGAACCGATGATTTTCGGGATGGACAGCGTACCGGGCTGGTTTTATGTCGTGGCGATCTGCGTCGTCCTTCTTTTTGTCTTCTTCGCCGAGTGGTGGACAAGATGACGGGAAAGACGATCAAGATCCAGAAGCCCAAGGTCGGGAAAGTCTTGCCGGAAGCGGGATGGGAGGAAGCGTTTGATCAGGATGAAGGCACCGTCCATGCGGTCTGCATCGAAGGCGGGACGGCTTTTTCGGACGGCGGGCGTGTCCGTTTTGACGGGGCGGAATTCCGGAAAGTCGATTTCCGCGGATTCGAGGCTGCCGGATCCGAACTGCTTGATGTGATTTTTGACGGATGCGATCTGTCGAATGCCGATTTTTCGCGTTCCTCGCTGCACCGCTGCATTTTCCGGAGGGCGAAGCTGACCGGGGCCGTCTTCAGTGAATCCTCGCTGCGTGACGTCCGATTCGAAGGGTGCGCGGGCCGGTATGCCAGCTTTAACTTCTCCAAGATCGAACGGACGCAGTTCGATGACAATGAAATGGAATCCGCCGATTTCGTCGGATGCGAGCTGAAGGGTGTGGTATACGGCAAGAACCAGCTCGACGACGCCAGCTTCCTCGACACCGACCTCGCCGGCATCGACCTGACCAAGACCGAATACAGCCGCATCACCGTCACTCCGCGGCTTCTCGCCGGCTGCAAGGTCACCCGTGACCAGGCCATCGGCTTTGCGAGGACGTTCGGCCTGGAGATAGAGGAGTAAATGTAAGGGAGGACGCCGCGAGCCAGCCGGAGAAATTGGCCCGTATGCCGCGGCAACGGCTTCAGTCGTCTCCGGACTCTTCGATTCGAACCGGGGCCGGAGGTGCCTTCCGCACCGAATTGCGACGCACCCAGAAGGGCAAGCGATGAATCCGCACCAGTTTGCGTACGACTCACCAAAAATGAAAGGCAGATAGAACGCACACACTGCCAAGATCCGCACAACTCAACCAGACAAGGAAGGTGCAGCCATGCTCAATTTTGCAGAAAAAGAGGCCATCATCGGGAAGTTCCCCGAACTCACTCGGAAAGAAGTATCGATGGGACGGGTGAACTACCACTTCGACGAGTCGCTCCATGAAAAGAAGATCGTCGTCCGCCATCTCCACGAGAACGGCAACGGGTTTGTCTACGTCGGCAAGCTGCCGGAGTACGAAGCCGACAAGAAAGGCTTCATCAACATCCGCGAATTCTCCGCGGAAGAACTGGAGCAAGTGATCGCCGATGCCATCGCCTATCTGTCCACGGATCCGGCAGGCGAACCGGTCAATGAAACATGGAAAAACCGGGAAGGCACCGTGCTTCACTTGAAAGAAGAAAACGGCTATTTCAACCTGTATTACGGGGACAACCTGGAAGAAGGATTCGGCTCCGCCAAGGAAGCGCACGTCTACCTGCTGGACGAAGGCTTCCGTCCCCAGGGAGGCGGAAACCGCTGATGGACGGCAAAAGGTTCCTGCTCGTATTCATGACGATCTTCATCCTCGTCATCATCGGCGTCCTGCTCTCTTTCTGGGTGTTCTACAAAGTGGATCAATGAAACCGTGCAGCCGTCCCATCCAGAGGGGCGGCTGATTTTGAAGCCGGCAAGCATGTAAGGGGGGGATGAAATTGAGGCTGCAAGAAATCTTCGGCCTGGTGAGGGACTATTTTTATGTGGCTTTGATTGCGGTTCTCGTGCTGGCCGCCGTCTTTGGCCTCCTCTACTATGCCGGGCGGAAGACAGTCCTGAAAGGGAAGGAGCCAATCCCGAAAAAACGGCTGATTGCCATCGCCGCGTTTATCGGCTATATGATCATGGTTGCCGGCGTCACATTCCTGAACAGGGGACCGGGCTATCAGGGCGGGGTGGACCTGTCACTCTTTTCGACTTACCGGGAAGCCTGGTATTTGTTCAGTGTGCGGCATTGGCAGTTCATTTATCTGAATATCCTGATGCTTGTCCCGTTCGGCGTCCTCCTGCCGCTGCTGCATCCTCGTTTCAGGAAGGCGGCCTGGACGATCGGGCTTGCGGCCTTGCTCACCCTGTCCATCGAGACGATCCAGTTGATGACCGGCTACGGCAACTTTGTGGCCGATGATCTGTTCAACAATCTGATGGGGGCCATCATCGGATACGGTCTGACGATGGGCGTCATCAGTCTCAAAGAAAAAGGGTTCAGGCGGTCGCTGCCCTATTTTACGCCTCTGTTGCTCGTGGCCGTCCTGTCGGGCAGCCTGTTCGGTTATTACGAAGCGAAGGAATTCGGGAATCTCTCCATTGTTCCGGCACACCGGGCCGATCTAAAGGAAGCCCGGGTCATGGCGGACCTCTCGTTCAGTGACCGAAGCAAGACCATTCCCGTCTACAGGGCGCCCGTCTATACGAAGAAACAGGCCGACGGGTTTGCCCGCAGGTTTTTCGGGCGGCTTGGCGGAAACCCGGCGGATATCGAGGACCTCTCTTATCCTGACGAAGCCCTGTACCGGCTACACGGGGAAACAGCCTATCAGCTGTCCGTCCGGTTCCGGGACGGAAGCTATGAACTGACGGATTTTTCGCAGCTCGATGACGGCAAGGAACCGGAAGACACGGATGAAGAAACGTTGAGGGAAAGCCTGGCCCGGTTCGGGCTGGACATCCCCCGGGACGCCGCGTTCCAGAGAGCCGGCCCGGGAAAGTATGAGTGGACCGTAAAACAGCTGGAAAGCGGAAACCGTCTGACGGACGGCACATTGACCGCCGTGTATTACAACGACGGAACCGTGAAGCAGGTCGACAACCGCCTGGTCACTTACGAGAAAGTGAAGGAAGTGCGTGTGAAAAGTGAGCAGGAAGCATACGAAGACCTTCTCAAAGGCAAATTCCTGACCTTTTCGGACGAGCGGACGATCGGTGCGTTGGAGGTCCGGGATGTCCGGATGAGCTACTCGCTCGACTCCAAAGGCTACTATCAGCCGGTGTACGCCTTCCGCTGTGAAATGGACGGCGAGGACAAGACCCTCCTCGTTCCGGCGATCTGACAGTTGTTTTGAACATAAACAGAAGAAGGCTCCCTGCACGGACGATTTCGTCCGATGCAGGAAGCCTTTGTTTCTTTCCGAGACTTTTCTCAAAACGCGCCGCGGGTCCCGCTCAGTCGAATGAGGTGAAATCCTTTGAGACGGATTTCAGGAAGTCTTCCTCGAATGTGATGTAGTACGCCCCGTCTATCATTTCATCTTTGATTCCATCCAAGAGGGATACCGATCGGATCGAGGGGAGTTCCGTCCGATCCTCCAGCAATTGTCCGATTGAAATGTTGCCCTCTATTTCCTGCAAGAGAACTGGTTTCAATTGTGTTTTGGGCACTGTGCTGAGTTGCTGGATGACCGCGTTCAGGATGGCTGATTGGTCTTGTGCATCCAGACTTTTTCCTGCCGCAGCATCCATCAACAAGGCCGCAACCTCTTCGCCGTTGAAGCGATTCATCCCTTTCTTGAATTCAAAGGACACTTTGGATAGGGCCCTTACGCGAATATCGTCCCGGAGCTCGTATTCGATTCCGCCCGTCGAATCAATGATGGATGAAAAGGTTTCTAAATCCATGATCGCATAATGATCGATCGGCAAATCAAAAAGCTCTGAAACCGTCGATCTTACATTTTCAGCTCCTCCCGAATTCCGTTCATAGGCAAATGTCAATTTGTCATAGGAAGGGGTTCCGTCATCCTGACCCGATATCGGGGCATACGTATCACGGGGGATGGAGAGGGTGTTGATCATCTTTTTGTCTTTTCGGTAAGAGAGGAGAAGGTTGACGGGGATCCGATTGTGATCGTCTTTCACAGTGAATAGGATGGTTGAGACAGGATCTTCCCGATTTGCTGATGGACCTGCGGCGTCTTCATGGTTGGGGGTGCCGGAGAAAATCGAGGGGAAGAACAAAAATAAGCACAGTGCCGCCACGAATACGGAAGCCGTCAACGGCAGCATATACGAAACGATCGACTTCTTTTTCGTGTACGTATTTTCCAGCTTGTGCACTTGTTCAAAGACTTTACTGCGGTCTTCTTCAGTGAATTTGAGTTCAGGATCGGACGTATGACCGAACCGGTCTTTTGGCCGTTTATCTTTCATGAAGTTCCGCCTCCTTGATCATCGGCTCCAGACGCTGCTTTGCCCTTCTCAGCCGGGTCTTCACTGTATTCGCCGGTATGTCCAGAACTTCGGAAATTTCGGTTGTCTTCAATGACTCGTAATAGTAAAGGTAGACCACTTCCCGGTACACTTTTGGAAGGGAATAGATCGTATTTTTTATGTACTGTTCATGATGCTTATCGATCACGGCATGTTCGGTTGACGGCAACAGTGAAATCGCGGTGTCATGAATAAAGCTTTTTACCTGTACCATTCTGTGATTCCAGCTTTTCAAATAGTCTTTGCATTCATTGATGGTGATCCGGTAGAGCCATGTCTTTATTTGTGCATCAAACCGGAATGAATCAAGGTTTTTATAACATTTGATAAACGTATTCTGGACCAGGTCCTTGGCGTTCTCCGCATCTTTCACGTAAGAAAACGCCAATCGCACCAGTTCATCACCGTATTCAACCATCAATTTTTCCAATATGAAATCCTTTTCTTCTTTGTCCAACCGGGTATCCACCCCTTTCATATTTGAATTCAGCTATTAGACGACGGCTGAAACAGAATCGGTTCAATAATAAAATCAAAGATCGTGGGGAGATTTGATTGGCGGGGGAGATCAGCCGGTCTGGGCCGGGAATCTGATCATTGCCATAAATTGAAGAAGGCTTCCTGCACGGGACGATTCCGTTCCATGCAGGAAGCCTTTGTCGGGGACTCTGATCTTAGGATTTTCCAATATGAAGCTGGCGGTGGAGTTCGCGGACTTGTTCTGCCAGTCCGGGGACAGGGCCGTCCACCCGGGTATCCCGGATCACCTCGGAAATCGGAAGGCTGCGGACACGGGATTGCGACGGATCCATCCCCATTTCCCTCAGCCAACCCGCCAATTGCGCCGATGAGCTGGCATAGACGATCCGGCCCAGGCCGACCCATCCATGTGCGGCCGCACACATCGGGCAGTGCTCGCCGGACGTATAGACAGTGGCGGTTTCCCTTTCTTCCGGTGTCAGGTTTTCCGCGGCCCAGCGTGCGAGGGCGAATTCCGGATGCTGCGTATGATCCCCGCCGGCCACCCGGTTATGGTCTTCCATTAGAATTTCGCCGCCGGCAGACACCAGGACGGAACCGAACGGCTCATCGCCCTTTTCCAAAGCTTCCTTCGCCAGATCCACGCATCGGTTCAAAAACTCCAAGTCTGCATCGTTGATCATCGGAGATCCTCCTCACTTCCATTTTGGGGGTGCCCGGTCATGGGCGGGTCAAAAGCCGGCTGCGGCCAAGACAGGTGCATGCTCATTGGTCCTCGATGACCAGCATATTCGATTCGTCGAATTGCCAGTCTTCGCCATAAGCCACTTCCCAATAGTAGCCGTCCAGGTCGGTGAAATAACCTCCATAGCCGCCCCAGTCCGTCTTTTTCGGAGCTTTTTGGATGGTCGCCCCGGCTGCTTCCGCCCGGAACATCACCTCATCCACTTCTTCCATGGACTTCGCATTATAGGCCAAAGTGATTCCGGGGAATCCGCTTGAAACAGCAGGCGGCAGGGCTTCATTCACATCTTTTGCAAGCTCCTCCAGCGGGTACAGGGCGATCCGGCTTCCTTCATTTCTGAAGAAGATGATAAAAGGCTGCTCCTCTGTTCCTCGGATGGACGTGTCGAACCCAAGCTCTTTAAAGAAATGATGGGATCTGACGATATCCCTTGTGCCGAGGGTGACCAGGTTCAATCTGTTCATATTTTTCCTCCTCAAGATGAAATCTGTCCGGAACCGATTCGTCCCGTGTTGCAGGCCATCCTCTGATTTCGGTCCGGTCGGAATCCGGGTCTTCCGGACATCCGGTATTTCCGTTAAGATCATACTAACAGATTAAATAGATGGAGAAATGCATATGAGTCAAAAAAGTCGGACAACCGGGCTGCTGCTCGTCATGTCGGGCGCCGTTTTCTGGGGCGTCGGCGGAACCGTCTCCCAAAAGCTGTTCCAGCAATACGGAATCGAAGTGAACTGGCTCGTGTCGACGCGGCTGCTCATCGCCGGCATTCTTTTGCTCGCGGTCCAGTTCCTCTGGAAGGACCGGAGCCAGATCCTGGACGTATGGCGGAACAAGGCGACCGCTTTCCGGCTTGTCCTTTTCGGCCTGCTCGGCATGCTGGCCGTCCAGTATACATACATGGCGTCCATCGACCACGGCAATGCGGCAGTGGCGACGCTCCTGCAATACTTGGCGCCGGTCATGATCATCGTCTATACGGTGCTGCGGAAACAGGCCATTCTGAGCAGCCGGGACATCATGACGGTCATCCTGGCACTCGGCGGCTGTTTCCTCCTGCTGACGAACGGTTCGCTCGCAGGGCTTTCCGTCCCGATGCCGGCTGTTGTCTGGGGAGTCCTGTCGGGCGTGTCGCTCGCGTTTTATACGCTTTATGCCGTCCCGCTCCTCGCACGGTTTGATTCCCTCGTCATCGTCGGCTGGGCGATGACGATCGGCGGGGCCGCGCTGAGCTTCATTCATCCGCCGTGGAGGGCGGATCTTGCCGGACTGCCGCCCGAAGCATACGGCTACCTCGTCTTCGTCATCCTCTTCGGGACGATGCTGGCATTCTGGTTTTACATTGAAAGCCTTCAGAGTCTGGCGCCGAAAGAAACGAGCCTCCTCGGCAGCCTGGAGCCGCTCGCGGCCGTGCTCACGACGGTGTTCTGGCTCGGGGAACCATTCGGCCTCTTCCAATGGCTCGGGACGGGCTGCCTCATCGGCATGATCCTGATGCTGGCGCTCACCGGAAGCCGGAAGGGGACTGGCGGGGCGCAGCAGGCAGCGGACCTATAGAGTTTTGGGGTTCAACATAGATGAGAAAAACGAGGGTGCTTTGGGCACCCTCGCTTTTCATTCACTCCAAATTGCTCAGTGCCAATTCCCGCCCCTGTACGGTCCTTTCCGGAACGGCAGCCACCAGTTCCATTTCCCGAACAGCTTCATGAGGCTCGGGACGAGGAGGAGGCGGATGATCGTGGCGTCGATCGCCACGGCGATCGCGATGCCGACGCCGATCTGCTTGACCGGCATGACGTCTGTGAAGGCGAAGGCGCCGGTGAGGACGATCATGATGAGCGCCGCGGAAGTGATGATCTTGCTCGTTGCGGCAAGCCCTTCGACGGTCGCCCGGTCATTGTCGAAGTCCTTCGTGTATTCCTCCTGGATGCGCGAGATGAGGAACACCTCGTAGTCCATGCTGAGGCCGAAGACGAGGCTGAAGACGAGCACCGGGATGATGAGCGCAATCGTCCCCGCTTCAAGCCCGAAGTGCCCCCACTGGAAGATGTAGACGAGCGCGCCGAATGCAGCCGACAAGCCGATGATGTTCATGAGGATTGCCTTCAGCGGGATGAGCACGGAGCGGAAGGCGATCATGAGGATGATGAATGTCGAGACGACGATGAGGGCCAGGACCCATCCGATCTTGTCCCAGATCTCATCAAAGATTTCCTGGTTGAACTTCGGATAGCCGCCGACGGACAGGTTCCACTCCGTGTCTTTTTCCGCCCAGTCGCGGGCCCAGTCCTGGGCACCCGCAGAGGCGCCGTCGGGCTTGAGCGTCACCGGGACGAGAAGGGCGTCGCCGTCCGTGAATGCGTCCATCAGCGGTTCGAGCGCTGCGTCGGCCTGAGGCATTTGAGCGGCCTGCATCCATTCATCGGCTCCGCTGATATCCCCTTCGGTGAAGATCGTCGTTACTTCATCCGTCCGCGGGTCGCCAAGCAGGGCATCCTGAATTTTTTCAATCTCCCGGATGCCGTCCTCGTCGTCCCAGCCGCCGTCCCGCTCGGCGATGAGATAGGCATTGGAGTTGCTGAGGCCGAATTCATCCTCGATCTTTTCGAATGCCTGCCTGGAGTCGTTCGATTTCGGCAATGAATCCATTTCCGGAATCGTGAGTTCCATATCCTTCACCGGGATGACGAAGATGCCGAGGATGAGAATGGCCCCGATTGTCACGAGCACCGGCCGGCGGATGACCCGTTCTGCGAACTTCCGCCAGCCGGTCGTCCCGTTTTCTTTCACTTTGATGACGGTCCATTTGTTCAGCCGGTCCCCGAGAACGAGCAGGACCGACGGCAGCAGTGTAAGCGACGTAAGGACGGCAAGCGAGACGAGGATCATGCCGCCGAGTCCGATATTCTGGAAGATCTCGATCCGGATGATGAACATCGCGCCGAGTCCGATGAACACGCAGAACGCCGAGAACAGAACCGACCGCCCGGCGGTCAGGATGGTCGTCCGGACCGCATCCGGCACCGGTTGCTTTCTCCGTTCTTCACGATACCGGTTGATGAAGAGGAGCGAGAAGTCGATGCTGAGGGCGAGCCCGAGCATCGGGACGATATTCATGATGAAGATCGACAGGTCGACCGAGCCGCCGAGGATCGTCAGAATGCCGAACGTCGTCAGCACGGTCGCAATCGCGACGAAAAACGGCACGAGCGCCGCGACAACGGAACCGAATGCAAGGAGGAGGACGATGAGCGCGATCGGCAGCCCGATCGCCTCCGCCTTGATCAGGTCGCGCTGGCTCGCCTTGTTGATGTCTTCGGTGATGGCGGACCCGCCGGTGAGCGTCGTGCCGTCCTCCTTCACCGCTTTGCGGATGTCAGAAACAGCTGCCGGCATATCCGCCTCATCGCCAAACTGGAGCATCGCATAAGACAGCCCGTCCGAGTGGAGCGCGGGATCGTCGAGCGGGGAGGCGATATCCTCGGTGATGCCGAGCGCCTCCACCCGGTCCAGCTCTTGCCTGACCGACTCCTCGGACAATCCGTCAAAGACGAGGAACAGCGTCTCTGCCGGCATGCCGAACTCGTCTGCCACCCACTCCATCACCTGTTCATGCTCTCCGTCCATCCGGAACCCGTCACCCTCGAGGACGCCGGGCAGCTTCACGGCCTGGAACGCCATGAATCCCGCGAGGAGTATCCAAAGAGCAATGATCCACTTCGGAAAGCGGATCACAAAATTTGCTAAGCTGCGCACTGCATGTCTTCCTTTCCCTGCCAATAATCAAATCATTCTCTCATCAGTTTACAGGACGGGGGCAGGGTTGTCGTGCGGGAGGGGGCCCGAAGAGCGGTCCATAATTCATAAGGAGTGCCCATGATTCACAACGGTCGTCCATAATTCATAAGAGCGGTCCATAATTCACAACGGTCGTCCATAATTCATAAGAGCGGTCCATAATTCACAACGGGCCTCCATAATTCATAAGAGCGGTCCATAATTCACAAGGGCCCTCCATAATTCATAAGGAGTGCCCATAATTCACAACGGTCGTCCATAATTCATAAGAGCGGTCCATATTTCACAACGGCTCTCCATAATCCATAAGAACGGTCCATAATTCACAACGGCTCTCCATAAGCAATGGATTATGGTTTTGAACCGGCTGGACAAATCGGACCGGATTTGTTGATGCAGATGAAGGCGGCAATCCATTTGGATCAATTAACAGCTAACGTTGCCTGATGAAAATGAAAAGAGGATGGCAAACGCCATCCTCTTCCATCATCATTCAAACCCCTTGTCCCGCCAAGATCTGATCATTGATCCGGTTGCCGACTTCCTCAGACGTGAGGTCCAGGGCCATGGCGATTTCGTGGAACAGCAGGTTTTGGATCGTGGACAGGGTTTTCCGGTCCTGATCGTACATTTTCTGGTCGGTCGTCAGCTGCCGGGTGATGAGGGCATTGGCCACCATGGCGATGTCTTTCCGGCTTCCCGACTGGACGAGCGAATCATAGGACCGGCCCCTGACCCTCGTGTCCTGGATCCACTCGATCCCCGGCTGTCCGAACAGCGCCAGCAGCTCCTCGGCTTCTTTCCGGCTCATCACCTTCGTGATCTTCTGTTTTTTCCCGTCTGCGGGTGTGCTGATCTTCAGCGACGGCTCATCGAGCGGGTGGAGCGAATAATATGTCCGTGTGCGGCCAAATAAATCCTTCTCGCAAATGTCCGTGATCTTACAGAGTCCGTGTTTCGCATAGACGACAACATCTCCAATCTCAAACATCCGCAAGGCCTCCTTCCGGTTGAAACGTCAACCTGGTTTACAATCATTATACGCAACTTTCCCATTTTGGTCAACTTGGTTGACAAATGACGCGAGGCTTGCCATGATTAACACGCATTTTGTAGGAAGTGGAGAGGAAGAAACCACATGGAAAAGCGCCAACCAGGATTGATCGACCTGCTGGGGGAACAGTATGCACAGCTCCGACGGACAGCGGAAGAGCGTTGGGCCGAGCAGTCGGAAACGGAGATTTCCAGCTCCGAGTGGTTTCTCATCGGACGGATCGGCGGGGAACAGCCGGCAATTGCCGAAGTTGCCCGACAGACCGGCATCACCCGGCAGGCAGCCCATAAACTCATCAAGAAGCTTCTGGAAAAAGGGCTAGTCGAGGTAAGCGCAGACGAAGAAAATAAAAAAGCGAGACGTGTCCGGCTGACCGGTTTCGGAACGGAATGCCTGGAGAAGAACGAACGGCTGAAACACGGATTGGAACAAGAAGTGGAAGACACGATCGGGGCAGCCCGGCTCGCACAGCTGAAAGTGATCCTCGCCGAAGATTGGGGAATGGATAAAGAAAGACCTGCGGATTAATCATGAACCGGGCAAAGGAGGGATCATTTGCCGAAACTGTCCATGACGGAATGGATCCTGCTCGGAATCGGACTCATCATCCTGATTGCGTCGTTCTTCGAGCGCAGCCTCTTCCGTTATATGTTCCTGACATTCGCACTTGCCTTCGTCTACCGGGCGGTGCGGCCGAAGGAGGGGGAAAAGCGGTCGTGGAATCTCCTGATCGTCCTGATCTTGCTGGCCGGGTTCCTGTTTGCCCGGTAATACGTGGAGGTGCAGATGATGAACAAGATCGGTAAGCCTGAAGTGTTTTTCATAATCCTCATTGCGATCATCGGGATCGGGGCCATGTTTCAGCCGGCCCTGCTGAGATATTTGTTTTTGGTGCTCGCCGCCTCGTTTGCCTACCGGGTCATCCGGCCCCAAAAAGGGGAAGAGAAGCACCGGTGGCTGAACATGCTCGGTGTGGGCATCGGCCTGCTCGGATTCATCTTCATTCATCCCGCATAAAAAGTGACGAACCGCCGCCCGGAAAGAGGGCGGCGGCTTTTAGGTTCCATCACATAAAAAACGCCGCCTCCCGGAGGAGACGGCGTTTGTAGTCGTTATCTAAAATTAGATTTTTACGACGTTCGCAGCTTGAAGACCGCGTGGGCCTTCTTCGATTTCGAACTCAACTTCTTGACCTTCATCAAGGGACTTGAAACCGTCTTGCTGGATAGCGGAGAAGTGTACGAATACATCGTCGCCATCTTCGCGTTCGATGAAACCGAAGCCCTTTTCTGCGTTAAACCATTTTACTTTACCTTGTTCCATGTTTATTTCCTCCTTGCGTGCTTGTGGCACACGTGTGTTACTATCCTTGCTCAAGTCCTGATCAGTCAAGATGAAATTGAATCCATCCGAACGTCACGCCGAACAAAAATAATTCATTGTCATCATAACAGCTTTGGGAAATTCGTGCAAGGGTTTTGGAGAATCTTCATGAGGACAGACCTCCGTCTTCAAATAATCCCAATAATTTTCCGAACTTTTGAAACCTTGGATTGGGTTCGTCCGTATATCAGTCAAGCAGACGGCGGAGGTGGGGTAAATGGAAGTGTTCGGGCTGCCGGTGACCCAGTTGTATCTGATCGTGCTCGTGGTCGCCGGCCTGGCAACGGTGCTGTATCTGTTTTTCGGAGATGTGGCGGACGGCGCCGGAGAAGCACTGCCGTTCGTGAATCCTGCGGTGATCCTGGCATTCCTGACATTCCTGTCGGCGGGCGGGTTCATCCTGGAGAAGACGACGGATCTTGGAAGCGTTCTGATCATGGTGGTTGCGGGCGCATTGGCTGCGGTGCTGTCGTTCCTTCTTTATTTTTTCGTACTGCTGCCGCTCCGGTCCGCAGAGGCCTCGACCGCATATACAGATGAGTCGCTGCTCGGCGAAGTCGGCCGGGTGATCGTGCCTGTGCCGGCAGACGGGTTCGGCGAAGTCGTCATCGAGACGGTGAACGGCCTCATCCCGAAGCGGGCGGCAGGCTACGGGAACTCGGAGATCGCCTATGACAAGGAAGTGCTCATCCTGGAGATCAAGGATGGGGCACTCATCGTGAAGGAGTACGAACCGTTCCGATTTCCGGACATGAAATGAGCGGCCGCCCGTCCTGCTGCCGTCGGGTCGTTGAAGCCAGTTACAACTAAAAGGGGGAAACATTTATGGTATGGATTGCAGTCGGCATTGCGGCGTTCGTGCTGCTCGCCATCATCGGCGTCTATGTGACGCGCTACCGGACGGCCGGTCCGGACGAGGCACTCATCGTCACGGGGAGCTATCTTGGGACGAAGAATGTGCACACGGACGGATCCGGCAATAAAATCAAGATCATCCGCGGCGGCGGGACATTCGTCCTCCCGGTATTCCAGCAGGCGGCACCGCTCAGCCTGCTTTCGAGCAAGCTCGAAGTGACGACGCCGGAAGTATACACCGAGCAGGGCGTGCCGGTCATGGCGGACGGCACGGCGATCATCAAGATCGGCGGCTCGATCACCGAAATCGCGACCGCCGCCGAGCAGTTCCTCGGCAAGGCGAAGGAAGACCGCGAAAACGAGGCGAAGGAAGTCCTTGAAGGCCACCTCCGCTCGATCCTCGGGTCCATGACCGTCGAGGAGATCTACAAGAACCGCGACAAGTTCTCCCAGGAAGTGCAGCGCGTCGCTTCCCATGACCTCGCGAAAATGGGCCTCGTCATCGTGTCGTTCACGATCAAGGACGTGCGCGACAAAAACGGCTACCTCGACTCGCTCGGAAAACCACGGATCGCCCAGGTGAAGCGCGACGCCGACATTGCGACGGCGGAAGCGGAAAAAGAGACGCGCATCAAGCGGGCGGAAGCCGACAAGAATGCCATGCAGGCCGAGCTTGCACGCGCCACGGAAATCGCGGAATCGGAGAAGGACAACCAGCTGAAGGTTGCCGAATACCGCCGCGAGCAGGACGTCGCGAAAGCGCGTGCCGACCAGGCGTATGAGCTGGAATCGGCCCGCGCCAAGCAGGAAGTGACCGAGCAGGAAATGCAGGTCCGCATCATCGAGCGCCAGAAGCAGATCGAGCTCGAGGAAAAGGAAATCCAGCGCCGGGAGCGCCAGTATGATTCTGAAGTGAAGAAAAAGGCGGACGCCGACCGCTATGCGATCGAGCAGAACGCGGCCGCAGAGAAGGCGAAACAGCTCGCCGAGGCGGATGCAGAGAAGTACCGCATCGAAGCGCGGGCAAAAGCGGACGCCGAAAAAGTCCGGCTCGATGGAACGGCCAAGGCCGAATCCGAGCGGGCGCAGGGTGAGGCCGAAGCGGATGTCATCCGCCTGAAGGGTCTTGCCGAGGCTGAAGCGAAGCGAAAGATCGCCGAAGCGTTCGAGCAGTACGGCCAGGCTGCGGTCCTCGATATGATCGTCCGCATGATGCCGGAATACGCGAAGAACGTCGCGGCGCCGCTCGGCAACATCGACAAGCTCACCGTCGTCGACACGGGCAGCGGCGAAGGCGGCGGTGCGAACCGCGTCACCGGCTACGCCACAAGCCTCATGACCGGACTGCAGGAA
Source organism: Edaphobacillus lindanitolerans (assembly GCF_900156305.1). Lineage (GTDB taxonomy): Bacteria > Bacillota > Bacilli > Bacillales_A > Planococcaceae > Bhargavaea > Bhargavaea lindanitolerans. Next base: position 390,736 of record NZ_FTPL01000003.1, read on the forward strand.
TCGCTCAAAGCCTCGTCCGGCATCGACGTGAAGGAAATGCTCGAAAACTACTCGGGCAAGCACAACCTCCGTCCGAGCCTGAACGACATCGCATTTGAAATGAAGGAAAAGCGGGAGAAGGAAGGCCCGGGAGCCGTGAAGCCGGAAGATGAGTCGCCGGCGGGTGATGTGGAGACCGTGGAAATTTAATAAAGAAGAAAGCCGGAGACCGTCCTGTGATACAGGTGCGGTCTCCGATTTTTGTTTGAATGATTCTTAACCGGCAATCGGACGCGGCTTTCCGAACAGATAGCCCTGGAACAGCTCGAATCCGGCATTTTTCAGCCAGCGGAACTCCGCTTCATCCTCGATGCCCTCGGCGAGCGGGACGCCGCCGGTGAAGCGGGTCGCCTCAAGCACGTCAAGCGCGACTTTCTGCTTTTGGGGGTCGAGGTGGACACCGGTTACGTATTGGCGGTCAATCTTCGTATAGTATGGCCGCATTTCACGGATCGTCTCGACTGTGTTGAACCCGGCGCCGATATCGTCAAGGGCATACCGGAAGCCGTTTTTCCGGTAATAGTCGAGAATCCGCTTCAGATGGGCCTGGTTCTTCACTTTCTCGGTCTCGACAACTTCGAAGACGAATTGCGAAGGATCGATGCCCAGCTCGATTGCCAGCTGCACCGTCGATCGCAGGCAATGCTCAGGCGAGTAAATGGAGTTCGGGACAAAATTGATGAAAACCCGGGTCCCGACAGCAGCTGACTGGCGGACCGCATTCATTCGGCAGACCCGGTCGAGTGCGTACAGACGGTTGCGGGTTCTCGCGGCTTCGAACACCGGAAACGGAGAAAGGAGGTCCCCGTCTTCATTCCGGAACCGGGCCAGCATCTCATGGGCGTACACGCTGCCGCTTGCATCCACGATCGGCTGGACATGGAAATGGACCGCCTGCTCGTCAATGATCCGGTCGATCCACTCGGCATCCACCAGCCCGGATGCTTCGCTGACCGGCCTCCATGCATCCCGCCGGTCGATCCGGAAGCGGATATGCGCCGTATCCATGTGCTGTTCCATATAGTCAAGGAGCCCCTTCATTGCGGCTTCCCGTACAATGTGGCTGCTGTCTCCTTCCCTGACCAGTAACCCGAGTTCTTCCAGATGGCGGTGAATCGCCGGAAGGTGCTGCCGGTTTTCGGGAGTTGAATATTCGATTTCAAATTCCAGTGCGTGAGGCCTGCAGATATCGCAAAACATGAGGATCCCCTTGCTTTCTGTAGGCTTGTCCGGATGGAAATCCGTCAGACGCCTGTTTTTCATTGATCTTTCTATCATTATATTCCAGAAGGTGCCGGGTGGCACGTTTAAACAGGGGTCATCATACGCCCTGATGTGGTTGCTTAACACTCAGGAACCGTTTCTTAACACTCGGGATTGTTTGCTTAACATTCAGAGGCAGTTTCTTAACACTCACGGCACATTGCTTAACACTCATCTTTCCCGGCCCCGTCATCTTAAGAAATTCTTCATGTTCGTCCTCGCTTTTCCTTCAGATTTCCCTTCTATACTGAAGTCAGCACTCATTATTGGAGGAATGAACATGATCGAAGTGAAAGGGCTGGCCCATTCGTTCCGGGTCGGCAAGAAGGGGAAGGAGACGGAAGTGCCGGTCCTGAAGGGGCTGACGCTCCAGGCGGCGGACGGGGAGATCGTATCGATTGTCGGACGGAGCGGTTCCGGGAAGTCGACGCTGCTTCATATTCTCGCGGGGTTCCTGCAGCCGGATTCCGGCCGCGTGCTCGTGGACGGCACGGACCTGACGGCGATGAACGAAGCGCAGCGGGCGGCGTACCGGCTGGATCATTTCGGTTTCGTGTTCCAGAACTTTCAGCTCATGCCGGGCCTGACCGCATTCGAAAACGTCGAGCTCCCGCTTACATTGAAAGGGGTTCCGGCCGCAGAGCGCAGGCGCAAAGTGGAAGAGCTTCTCGAGAGCACCGGACTGAGCGACATCCGGAGCCACTACCCGAATGAACTGTCGGGCGGCCAGCAGCAGCGGGTCGGGATTGCCCGGGCGCTCATCACCGAGCCGCCGATCATCTTCGCGGACGAGCCGACCGGCAGCCTGGACTCCGAGACGGAGCAGGACATCCTGTTGCTCATCCAATCGCTCAACCGAACGTACGGCATCACGTTCGTCATTATCACACATGACGACGAAGTCGCCGCAATCGCGGACCGCACATACCGGATGCACGACGGAGAGCTCGCGGAAGGGGGACTCCGCCATGTCATTTAAAGACCAGATCGCCTTCGTCCGGCAGCATATCCGGCGCAACCGGCTGCGCGTGTTCATGACGGTGCTCGCCGCCACGATGGGCACGGCGTTCCTCATCGTCCTCGCGTCAGTCGGGTTCGGCCTGCACAAGACGATCAAAGATGAGGTCCTGTCCAATCAGATGGTCACGCAGGTGGAAGTGTACAGCGAGGAACTGACGGACGCGAAAACAGACGCGATGAAAAAGATGGATCATGTGAAGGCGGTCGTCCACCGCAAGCAGCTGGCCCCGACTGCATTCGCTGAACTTGACGGCTATACGGCCGGACTCAATGCTTACTTTACTGATTTTGGCGAAGAAGCAACTTCGGGCTTCAAGCTGGCGGAAGGCCGGTTCCCTGAAAAACCGGGCGAAGTCGTCGTCGGCTCCGGTTTCGCCGAGCAGCTGATCGACGAAAAGGCGACCGTGAAGGAAGGCGAAGAGCTGCCGACCTACAAGGAAGCCCTGCTCGGAAAGACGGTCACATTTAAATTCGAACCACTCAAAGAAGGCGCGGTATCGGAGGAGTGGCCGCTCAAGATTGTCGGCATCAAGGAAGCACCGGGCAAAGACTGGGCGTTTGACGGCTACCTGTACATGGATGACCGGCTGATGCCGGAGATGGAAAAAGGCCTTGCCGCCGTTTCTCCGGAACCGGAGGAAGGCGTGGAGCCGGATGGCTTCACTTATCCGCAGGTGAACGTCTATGTCGACAAGCTGGAAAACGTCAAAAGCGTCACCGGTGCACTGAAGGATGACGGCTATTCGGTCTACTCGGTGTCTGAAGAAATCGAGCAGCTCGACGTCTTCTTCCTGGCACTCAAGGCGGGTCTCGTCTTCGTCGGCACGATTGCCATCCTGATCGCCTCGATCGGCATCTTCAACACGATGACGATGGCGGTCACGGAGCGGACGCGGGAAATCGGCGTCATGAAGGCGCTTGGCGCAGGACCGAAGCTCATCCAGCGGCTGTTCATCATGGAAAGCGCCTGGATCGGGATTGTCGGGACCGTGATTGCGGTGCTGATCTCCTACGGCGTCAGCATGGTTGCCAATGCCGTGCTGCCGGTCATCGTGACGGCGGCCCTCGGGGAAGACGGCGCCGACCTCGGCGTGACATTCTCCGTCATCCCGTGGCAGCTCGTCCTCATTGCGTCCGCCATCAGCCTTGGCGTCGCCATGATCTCCGGCTGGCGCCCGGCACGGAAAGCGACGAAGACGGATGTGATCGGTGCGCTCCGGCACGAACTTTGATCTAAAAAAGAAGAGCCTGCGCTCTTCTTTTTTGTTTGACATAAAGTTGGCGAAACTCCCGTGCGCCGCCACCCCGTGCCCGTGATAGACTCAGGGTATGGAGTTGATCTTATGGTGAAGTCAATCAATCATGAACGCTTGCTGACGGAAGCCGCTCGCTTTATCCGCGACTGCTACAGGGAACTGGGATTGCCCCAAGAGCAGCAGGAGGAGCGGATCCGGGAAATCGAAGAAGAGATCAGGCGAAGCGGCACGTATGCACACACGCGGGCCGAACTCGTACATGGTGCGAAAATGGCCTGGCGCAACAGCAACCGCTGCATCGGACGGCTGCTCTGGGAGACGCTTGAGGTCTTTGATGAACGGGAGACAAAAACGGCGGAAGAGGCTTATGATAAGCTCACTCGGCACATCCGCCATGCGACGAACGGCGGGAACATCCGCTCGACGATCACCGTCTTCCCGCCCCGCAAGGACGGGACCGACCCGCTCCGCATCCGCAACCATCAGCTGATCCGGTATGCCGGCTACCGGGAAGGGGAGTCGGTCATCGGAGATCCGGCTTCCGTCGGGTTCACGCAGACTTGCGAGCGGCTTGGATGGAGGGGAGAGGGGACACCGTTCGATGTGCTGCCGCTCGTGATCGAAGAGCGGGGCCAAGAGCCGAAACTGTTTCCGCTTCCGGAAGAGCTGATCATGGAAGTCCAGATCACCCATCCGGACCTCCCCGGTATGGCAGGTCTCGGCGTCCGGTGGTATGCAGTTCCGATCATTTCCGACATGCGGCTTGAAATCGGCGGCATCGACTACCCGACCGCCCCGTTCAATGGATGGTACATGGGGACGGAAATCGGGGCGCGCAATCTTGCGGACACCGGCCGCTATGATCTGCTTCCGTCCGTTGCCCGGGTGATGGGCCTCGATACCCGCTCAGCCCGGTCCCTCTGGATCGACAGGGCACTCGTCGAACTGAATGTCGCCGTCCTGCACTCCTACCGGCAGGCGGGCGTCACGCTCGTCGACCACCATACCGCCGCCCGCCAGTTCCGGGCATTCGAGAAGAAGGAGCAAGACGCCGGCCGGGCGGTCACCGGCAACTGGACCTGGCTCATCCCGCCGCTCTCTCCGGCCGCCACGCATATTTTCCACCGGCCGTATGACAATGAAGTCCTGAAGCCGAACTTCTTTTATCAGAAAGACTGAAAGGGACCCGTCTCCGGAAGAGGAGACGGGTTTTTGAGTGGGCGTGACCGGCTGCTGCGGATTGTCTCCCGGCCGGGCTTCACGCCCCTCTATTGTATCCCCGGCTGAAATATAGCAAAATAGAGGGTGGATTGAATTGATGGAGACGGAAAGGATGAGGAATGATGGAATACCGCATCGAACATGATACGATCGGCGAGATCAAAGTGCCGGCGGACAAGCTGTGGGGCGCGCAGACGCAGCGGAGCAAAGAGAACTTCCGGATCGGCGGAGAGAAGATGCCGAAGGAGATCGTCAAGGCGTTCGCCCACCTGAAGAAGGCAGCGGCAATCACGAGCAACAAGCTCGGCAACCTGTCCGACGCGAAGGCGAAGGCGATTGCGGCGGCAGCCGACGAGGTGCTTGAAGGCGAACTCGACGACAACTTCCCGCTCGTCGTCTGGCAGACCGGTTCCGGCACGCAGTCGAACATGAACATGAACGAAGTGCTTGCCCACCGCGGCAACGAACTTCTCGAAGAGTGGGGCGAAGAAGACCGTCTCCACCCGAACGATGACGTGAACAAGTCCCAGTCGTCGAACGACACGTTCCCGACTGCGCTCCACGTGGCGTCCGTCACGTCGGTCATCGAAAACCTCCTGCCGGCAATTGATGTCCTCAAAGACACGCTCGACAAGAAGGCGAAGGAATTCGACGATGTCATCAAGATCGGCCGGACGCACCTGCAGGATGCGACGCCGCTCACGCTCGGCCAGGAAATCAGCGGCTGGGTGCGCATGCTCGAAAAAGACCGCGTGATGATCGAGCAATCGGTCGAGCAGATGAAGGAACTCGCAATCGGCGGAACGGCGGTCGGCACGGGGCTCAACGCACCGAAAGGCTTCGGCGACCAGGTGGCAGCCCAGATCAGCGAACAGGTCGGCATCGAGTTCACATCCGCGGAAAATAAATTCCAGGCGCTCACGAGCTACGATGAAGCCGTCTTCACACACGGCGCGGTCAAGGCGCTCGCGGCGGACCTCATGAAGATCGCAAACGACGTACGCTGGCTCGCAAGCGGTCCGCGCTCGGGCATCGGCGAAATCACAATCCCGGCAAACGAGCCGGGCAGCTCGATCATGCCGGGCAAGGTCAACCCGACACAGAGCGAGGCGCTCACAATGGTCGTCGCCCAGGTCATGGGGAACGACGCGACGATCGGATTTGCCGCAAGCCAGGGCAACTTCGAACTGAACGTGTTCAAGCCGGTCATCGCCTACAACTTCCTCCAGTCGGTCCGCCTCCTGTCCGACGGGATGATCAGCTTCAACAACAACTGCGCGGTCGGCATCGAGCCGAACAAAGAGAAGATCCAGGAGCTCCTGGACAACTCGCTCATGCTCGTCACCGCCCTCAACCCGCACATCGGTTATGAAAATGCGGCGAAGATCGCGAAAACCGCACATGCGGAAGGCACCACACTGAAGGAATCCGCCGTCAAATCCGGACTCCTCACAGCCGAACAGTTCGACGAATGGGTCGTTCCGTCGAAGATGATCGGACGGTAATAGGAATGAAGGAAGCAGCCGGGGACTCGTGTCTCCGGCTGTTTTTTCGTGTTTGGAGTGGAAGGTAGCGGCTCGGACACAAAAGGTAGGGACTCGGGGAACAAAGGTAGGGACTCGGGCACAAAAGGTAGGGATTCGGGAAGCAAAGGTAGGGACTCGGGGAACAAAGGTAGGGATTCGGGAACCTAAGGTAGCGGCTCGGGCACAAAAGGTAGGGACTCGAAATCCAAAGGTAGCGATTCGCAGAGGAAAGGCAGCGATTCACCGAAGAAAGGAAGGGACTCACACCGGCTGGCCAAACGATTCGATAAGTTGTCACTCCACTTCCGGTCCCCGATCCGGTATAGTGGTGCCAAAGGAGTGAACTTCATCATGAAAAAGAAGCTCATTTATCTGCTGGCGGCGGCCGGACTCGTCCTCTCCGCCTGCGGCAATGAAGCGGCGAAAGAGGAGCCGGAGCAGGACGCAGAAGCACATGCAGGACATGACCACGCGGCGCCGGGTGACCGTGAGGTGAAGGAAGGCCAGACCGTCCTCCCGAACGGCGACCTGCAGGAAGCGACCGCATCGGCGGATGAACTGCCTTCCTTCCTCGACGACAAGCCGGAAGACATGCGGCTCATTTACCAGGCGGCAGGAGCCGCGACCGACATTCTCCAATGGATGCCGTGCTACTGCGGATGCGGGGACAGCGCAGGCCACAAGAGCAACCTGAACTGCTTCATCTCCGAAGTGAAGGAAGACGGTTCGGTCGTCTGGGACGACCACGGCACGCGCTGCCTCACTTGCCTGGAGATTGCGGTTGATTCCGTAAAGATGGCGAAGGATGGAAAATCGCTGAAGGAAATCCGCGAGACAATCGACGAGACTTATAAAGAAGGCTTTGCAGAACCGACCCCGACGCCAATGCCGGCTTGAGGGCCGGTTTTTTTCATCGGGAGGGATATGGTACACTCCGGTTAATGGAAGAAAGGGGGCATAACCTGTGGATGGAGGATCATTTTTCTGCTCGTGGAGTGGAGGCAAGGATTCGGCGCTTGCATTGTATCAAGCCATGCAGAACGGCGGCCGGCCGGTGCGGCTGCTCACGATGTTCGATGACGAGGGGGACCGGTCAAAGTCGCATGCAGTGAGCGAAGCGGTCATCCGCGCCCAGGCGGAGCGGCTCGGGGTGCCGCTTGTCATCCGGCGTGCCGGATGGACAAACTACAAGGAAGAGTTTTTGTCCGGCCTGGAGGAGATCAAACAAGCGGGCATCGGGACGGGCGTCTTCGGCGATGTCGACCTGGAGGATCATTTGAAATGGGTGCGGGACACCTGTGCTGAAAAAGGGATGACGGCCGAGCATCCGCTCTGGGGCATGAGCCGGAAAGAAACCGTGGAAGCGTTTCTCGCCGCGGGCTTCCGTGCACGGGTCGTTGTCGGGCAGGACAGCCGGTTTCCGTCTGAATGGGTCGGCCGGCTGTTTGATGCCGCGCTCATCCGTGAGATGGAAGAGCGGGGGATCGATCCGTGCGGGGAATCGGGCGAGTTCCACACATTGGTGATCGATGGCCCGGTCTTCCGTGAACCGGTGCCGGTCCGTCTGGAAGGAACCGTCGGACGCAATGGTTATACGTTCGCAAACGTGGTGCTCGGGAAATGAGGAGGGATGCGGCGTTTGACGCATTCGACCGGGGAGACTGGCCGGAGGCGGAGAAGCTGTACCGGGAACGGCTGGGCCGGGCCGCCGGGCCTCAAGAGGAAGAGGCGGCCATGCATATGCTCGGGTTCACGCTGGCCATGAGAGAGGCTTACGAAGAAGCCCGCGATTTGTATGGGGAATTGCTCCGCCGTGCGGAGGAACGGACGGACCGGAGTGCAGCGGCGATCGCCATGCATCAGTTTGGCATGACCTTCCGGCTTGAGGGGGATCCGGCCGGTGCGCGAAAGTGGTTCGGCAAAGAGCTGGAATTCCGCCGTGAGCACCTTACGGACGATCACTCCGGCTTTTCGGCAAACTCATACGAATTGGGAGAACTGCATTTACAGGAAGGGGAGCCCGAGCTGGCCCTGTCCGCTTTCCGGCAGGCGCTCAGACAAGGGAAATCCGCGGGAGACGATATTTGTATCGGCTGTGCCTGGCGGGGGATCGGGAAGGCGAGCCAAGTGATGCACCATGATCCTGCAGTCGCATGGGAAATGGCCATAGAAGCCTTCAAGCGTGCGGGCGACAAGGCAGGAGAGGCGGAAATCAGGCGGCTGACCGGAAAATGACCGGCCGGTGTGTCATCATGTGACACCGGCCTCGGGTGTTTCCTTCACCCGTTTTTCCCGGATCCATGTCCTGACTTCGAGCAGTTCATCCTTTGACAGCGGCACTCCGTCAAGACTGAAATCATACCGGCTCATCAGGCTGTCGGCAGAATCCCTGAAATCGATCGGCGCATTGTCCCGGTCGAGCAGGAAATCTGTCGAGACGCCAAACGTGTCGGCCAGCAGGATCAGCTGGGGGTAGGTCGGCTGCTTTTTCCCGATTTCAAAACTCCAGATCAGGCTTTTGGCGACGCCGATCCTTTCCGCAAGCTCGTCGGGTGAATATTCGTGATGCAGTCGGAGGGCTTTCAGGCGGTCTCCGAATAATAGTGGTTCAGTCAATGGTTTGCACACACCTTTTTATTTATTTTGAAAATTTACACCATTGACTATCATAGCAGGAACTTCGATAAAAAGAAACCGGCGACCCCGTGGATCGCCGGTATTTTGCGTATTTAATTCATTTCTTTCAGTACGCCCTTCACAAGGCTGACAAACTTTTCGCGGACATTGGCCGCCACTTCGATCACTTCATCATGGCTGAGCGGCTGGTCGAGGATGCCGGCCGCCATGTTCGTCAGGCAGGAGATGCCGAGCACCCGAAGCCCGGCGTGCGCCGCGACGATTGCTTCCGGCACGGTCGACATGCCGACCGCATCGGCTCCGAGCGTACGGATCATCCGGATTTCAGCGGGTGTCTCGTACGCCGGACCGCTCCACCAGGCATACACGCCTTCGCGGAGGCCGAAACCGAGCCGGTCCGCTGTCTGTGCCGCCAGGGAGCGCAGTTCCTTATCATAGGCACGGGTCATGTCCGGGAAGCGTGTGCCGAGCTCGTCGATGTTCGGTCCGATGAGCGGATTCGTCCCCGTCAGATTCAAATGGTCGGTGATCAGCATCAGATCCCCCGGCTTGAAGCCTTCATTCACCGAACCGCATGCGTTTGTGATGAGCAGATTGGTCACGCCGAGCGCCTTCATGACGCGCACAGGGAACGTCACTTCCTCGAGCGTGAACCCTTCATAATAGTGGAAGCGGCCCTTCATCGCTGCCACCGTCCGGCCGTTCAGCCGGCCGATTACCAGCTCGTTTGCATGTCCGACCGCGCCCGACTTCGCAAAATGCGGAATCTCGGAATACGGGATGTGCACGGCTTCTTCGATTTCATCCGCGAGCGAACCAAGCCCCGAGCCGAGGATCAGCCCTGTTGCAGGTTGGTGGTCCGTCTTGCCTGTGATAAATTCCTTCGCTTCTTCGATTTTTTTGATCAGATCCATGTGATGCACTCCATTCTGTAGGTCATAGGCAGGGGAGGGATTGTGAAACACACTCTTTAAGTGTGAGCCCTTCAGAGAAAAGCCCCTGGCACAGTCTATTCATTTTAAAATATCACCAAGCCGGCCGCTCAGTTCCCGCTCGAGGAACGGATCGGCGCCGAGCAGACCGCGGAACTGCTTGTACCGCAGAACGCGTTGGACATCAGGTTTTCTTCCGGTGCGGTAGGCGCGGATCATGATGTTCTTCGGCGTATGTTCCATGTCGATGAACTCAAGCAGCTGGGCGTCATAGCCGACGAGTCCCAGCAGCTCTGCGCGGATGGAGTCGGTCGCAAGCGCAGCGAATCGTTCCTTGATCAGCCCGTGCTGGAGCATGACGCCGAGCTCCGGTGCATCGAGCTGCGCGAACAGTTCATGCTGGCAGCACGGCACGCTGAGGATGACGTCAGCCCCCCAGCGGACTGCGCGGGCGAGTGCCGCATCGGTCGCCACGTCGCAGGCATGCAGCGTCACAACCATGTCGACCTGCGTTTCATCATTATAATCGTTGATGTCCCCGACGAGGAACTCAAGGCTGTCCCCGTAACCTAGGTCAGCTGAAATCTGCCGGCAATCCTCGATGACCTCTTTTTTCAGATCGAGGCCCGTTACCTGCACATCGAGCCCCTGCTCGATCTTCAGATAATGATAGAGCGCAAAGGTCAGATAGGATTTCCCCGAACCAAAGTCGAGGATTCGGAGCGTCCGGTCCTTCGGCAGGTGACGCAGGCTGTCGTCGATGAACTCGGTGAACCGGTTGATCTGCCGGAACTTGTCCATCTTTCCTTTTTTCACTTTGCCGTTAGGCGTCTGGACGCCGAGCCGCACGAGGAACGGATACGGGGTGCCTTCCTCGAGCAGGTACTTTTTCTTCCGGTCATGGGACAGATCGGCCGAAGCCGCATTCTCCGTTCTTTCCGTCTTCCAGGACACTTTAAGCTTCTTCGACAGGAGGATCTGGACATCTTCTCCCGTGAACGAGGCCTGCACCTGGCGGAAATCCCCGAGCAGACGGCCGAGTTCCGAACGGACTTCGCCTGCCGGGATGTTCTCGTGCTTCAGGATCCGTTCATACTGATATTCAAATTGGACATGGAGCTCGCCGCGCAACTCGACCGGCTTGATCCGGACGCGCTGCAGCCCTTCCGACTTCCGCCGCGGTCCGCTGATCGTCGCCTTGATCAGGCGGCCATCCGCCACACGTCCGGCGAACTCATCCAGCATCTCTTTAAATTCCATCCTTCACCCTGCTTTCTTCAGGACTGCGCGGCTCTGCCGGGGAGGGCATCGCCGATCTTTGATCTTTAGGAGCGAAACTCCGGCCACTCGAGGTGAAACTTCAGCCACTCGAGGCGAAACATCGGCCACTTCAGGCAAAACTTGCCTCACTCGGGCTGAAACTTGCCTCACACAGAGCCAAACTTGCCTCACTCACGCCGGTACTTTCCGACCGCACCGCGCCAATCAGTCAAACCGGAATCCGCGTTTCTCGAGGAATTCCTTCATATGGACCCGCCGCTGATCTTTGAGGAATCGGGCCATGGAGGAAGTCCAGTCGTCTTCCTTGGTATTGGCGCTCCTCGACGCATAGTACTCACGAATGGTCCGGTCATACTCGGGAAGCAGGCGGTCGTATTTTTCGTCGTCATATTCATTTTCATGAAGGACGGCCTCTAGCGGCAGGCGGGGCTTGACTTCGTGCCGGACCGCGGGCACGCCGATCGTCATGCCGTACATCGGTGCGACGCCGTCCGGGAGGCCGAGCACTTCGCTGATCTCCGCCGGAGCATTCCGCACCCCGCCGATATAGCAGATGCCGTAGCCTTCCGATTCTGCGGCAACGGCGACATTTTGGGCAAACAGCGCCGTGTCGGTCACGCCGACGAGGAGCGCTTCTGCATTGGCAAAGCTGATCGACGATCCGTGAAGGCCCGCTGCCTTTTCAAGACGGCGGAAGTCCATGCAGAAGATCAGCACAGCCCCCGCGCCGAGAAACTGTTTAGGATTCTTCGAAAGTTCGGCAAGGGCTTTCCGCTTGTCCGGGTCCGTCACGTGGATCACGGAGTAGGCCTGCACGAAATGGGAGCTCGCTGCATGCTGTCCGGCACGGACAAGCCGGGCCACGGTTTCCCGATCCAGTGCCTTGTCCTCATAGTCCCTCACCGAAGCATGTGACATCAACAACTCAATTACCATCTATACTCTCCGCCTTCCCTGTCTTTTGTCATACCTTATAGCTTATCAAAAGTGTTTTAGGGTAAACAATTTTTAGTATTCGCAGATGAAAGGGGAGTTCACGGTGGGCAATTTTTTTGAGAACGTATCGCTGACCGCCATGATTTTGTTCATCCTGCTTGTCGTCGGACCGGTTGTGACAGTCGTCTGGCTGTTCTTCTATGACCGGGGACAAAAGCAGCATTCGATCCTGAGGAATTTTCCGATCCTCGGGCGGGTCCGTTATTTCCTGGAACGGACGGGTCCTGAATTCCGGCAATACCTGTTTTCCGATGACAATGCCGGAAAGCCGTTCAGCCGGGAGGAGTACCTCGCGATGGTGCTTCCGGGCAAGTACAAAAGCAATCTGATCGGCTTCGGCTCGAAGCGCGATTTCGAGGAGCCGGGCTATTACATCAAGAACGCCATGTTCACAAAACAGAACGAAGAAATGCGGGTGGACAACTCAGAATTGGTCAACACCCGCCATTACGTGATCGACGATGAGGGACTCTTCACCCGAAAAGAACATACGGAAGAGATACCGGCACTGCCTTGGCTGCTGCCGGAAGACGAAGCGGTCGTCATCGGACCGGACTGCGAGCACCCGTTCAGGGCACGCAGCCTGCTCGGCCAGTCGGGCATGAGCTACGGGGCGCTCGGGAAAAATGCCATCACCGCCCTGTCAAAGGGGATCGGGATGGCGAAGGGCGCCTGGATGAACACGGGGGAAGGCGGATTGTCGGATCATCATCTTGCCGGCGGCCCGGAGATCATCGCCCAGATCGGATCCGGACTGTTCGGATTCCGGACGGAGGACGGCGAGTTCAGCATTGAAAAGGTCAGGGAGAAGGCGGCCCTGCCGAACGTCCGGGCATTTGAGCTGAAGCTCGCTCAAGGGGCGAAGATGCGCGGGGGGCATGTCGAAGGGGCCAAAGTCACCGAAGAGATCGCCCAGATCCGGACGGTCCAGCCGTACACGACGATCAACAGTCCGAACCGGTTCAATCAGTTCAGCGACTACCCGTCGATGTTTGACTTCATCTCGCAGATCCGCGAAGCCGGCGGCAAGCCGGTAGGCATCAAAGTCGTCATCGGCAGCAAAAGCGAGGCCGATGAACTGGCGTCCTGGATGGAAAAGACCGGCAAGGGCCCGGACTTCATCACGGTCGACGGTTCGGAGGGCGGCTCCGGCGCGACCTACCGGGATATGGCCGACAGCCTCGGCCTTCCGATCAAGACGGCGCTCACGATCCTCGACGACTCGCTCCGTGAACATGGCGTGCGTGACCGTGTGAAGATCATCGCTTCGGGCAAGATCACAACGCCCGACAAAGCGGCCGTCGCCCTTGCACTCGGTGCGGACCTTGTCCAGGTCGCCCGCGGATTCATGATCTCCGTCGGCTGCATCATGGCGCTCCGATGCCATACGAACGAGTGCCCGGCCGGCGTTGCGACGACCGATGAAAGCCTTCAAAAGGCGCTGGTCGTCGATGAAAAGAAATACCGGGTCACGAACTATATCCTCACGATGAGAGAAGGCCTGTTCCGCATCGCGGCGGCAGCCGGCCTCGACTCGCCGACCCAGTTCAACCGGAGCCACCTTGTTTATATGGATGAACGCGGCAAAGCCCATCCCGTCCACAGCTGCCGGGAACACGTGAGCTCTTGATTATGCAACACCGTCCGACCGGGCGGTGTTTTTGCTTGCTGTGATATTTCCGGATGGATGGCATCCGCAATCCGACTGCCGTTCAAGCACGGCTGCATGAAATCGGTCACAGCGATTATTCTTCAAAAGGGTCAGAAAAATATGTTAATATAAATCTGAAAGCGATTTCAGGGGGGATGGCGGAATGTCACTTTTAAATCAGACAGTCGGGCAGGTCGTCCGGGAGAAGGCACGGCAATTTCCGGAAGTCGAAGCCTATGTATATCCGGAGCATGGAATCCGGAAGACGTACCGCGAGTTCGATGGGGAAACGGACCGGCTGGCAAAAGCGTTCATCGGCATGGGGATTCAAAAAGGGGAACATGTCGCGATCTGGTCGGACAACAAGCGGGAGTGGTTCCTGAGCCAGTTTGCCACCGGCAAGATGGGGGCCGTGCTCGTCACGGTGAACACGAACTACCAGGCCGCGGAGCTGGAGTATCTGCTCCGGCAATCGGACGCGACGACACTCATCCTCGATGAAAGTTTCAAGGGGACGAGCTATATCGACATCGTGCGGGCGGTCTGTCCGGAATCCGCCCATTCGGCCAAGGGGGAAATCAGTTGCGACAGGCTGCCGAAGCTGAAGCGGATCATCCTCATGACGGAGAGCGACGAACCCGGCATGTATAAGTGGTCGGAACTGGAAGCATTTGCTGAGGAAGTAGCCGATGAATCCTTGGAGTCACGCTTTGACTCGCTTGATCCGGATGACGTGATCAACATCCAGTATACGTCGGGGACGACCGGATTTCCGAAGGGTGTCATGCTGACGCACAACAACATCGTCAACAATGCACAGCTCATCGGAGATTTCATGAAGCTGACCGAGAAGGACCGGCTTTGCATTCCGGTGCCGTTCTTCCATTGCTTCGGCTGTGTGCTCAGCACATTGACGGCGGTCACTCATGCGTCCACCTGTGTCATCGTCGAGCAGTTCAAGCCGCTTACGGTGCTGAAGGCCGTGCAGGACGAGAAATGCACGGCGCTCAATGGGGTGCCGACGATGTTCATCGCGGAGCTTGAGCATCCGGAGTTCAAGAATTTCGATACATCCTCGCTCCGGACTGGCATCATGGCAGGATCGACCTGCCCGATCGAAGTCATGAAAAAAGTCATTCACGACATGGGAGCAGATGAAATCACGATCTGCTACGGGCAGACAGAGTCTTCGCCGGTGATTACGCAGACGCGGACCGACGATCCGATCCAGAAGCGCGTCTCGACCGTCGGCAAACCGCACCCGCATGTGGAAGTGAAGATCATCAACCCGGCGACCGGGGAGGAAGTGCCGCAGGGCGAGCCAGGGGAACTGTGCACCCGGGGCTACCACGTCATGAAGGGCTACTATAATAATGAAGAAGCGACGCGCACGGCCATTGATCCGGACGGCTGGCTCCATACCGGGGACATCGCCGTCATGGATGGGGACGGCTATATCGACATCACCGGCCGCATCAAAGACATGGTCATCCGCGGCGGGGAGAATATCTACCCGAGGGAGATCGAGGAGTTCCTTTACACCCATCCGTCCATCAGCGACGTCCAGGTCGTCGGCGTGCCGGATCCGAAGTACGGGGAAGAGCTGATGGCGTGGATCATCCTGAAGCAGGGAGCAAAGGAGACGGCAGAGACGATCCGGGAATTTTGCAAAGGGAAGATCTCCTATCACAAAATCCCCCGTTACATCGAGTTCACTGAAGAATACCCGATGACCGCCTCCGGAAAGATCCAGAAGTTCAAACTCCGTGAAATGTCCGAGCAGCGGGTTGAAGTATGAATCATATTCTATACTCAACAGCCTGCAAACCATCAATGGTTTGCAGGCTGCTTTTTTATGGGGAAGGCCAGATGTTCGGCGTTGCCGGCAAAGTGATAGGGGGGCTGAAGCATGCGTATGATGTAAAGATACAATAAATTCAAGAGGTGATGTTTTGGTTGAACATTCGTCTTCGAACCATCAAAAAAGAGTAAATGAAAATAGCAAAAACGAGCAACTGGAAAAATTCCGGGTCCGAAATGCTGGAAATCCGATGGAGACAAACCAGGCAAGGAAGATCTCGGACGATGAACGGATCTTAACAGCCGGAGAACGCGGGCCCGGCTTGATGGAAGATGTTCATTACTTTGAGAAAATCACATCCTTCGTACATGAAGAAATACCCGAAAGAAAGGTACACGCCAGAGGGTACGGGGCACACGGGGTGTTCGAGTGCTATCAATCGATGAAGGCGTACACCAAAGCCGGGTTTCTGCAGGAAGCCGGCAAAAAAACGCCTCTGTTTGTCCGTTTTTCCACTGTGCAGGGGAGCAAGGGGTCCAAAGATACGGCGAGGGACCTTCGCTGTCTGGGAGTTAAGTTTTATACTGAAGAAGGAAATTATGACATGACGATGATCGCATTCCCGGTTTTGATCAACCAGGATGCGATGAAATTTGTCGATATCATCCATGCCTATCAGCCGGAACCCCGTACGGGCATCCCGCAGGCCGCCGGTGCACATGACACCTTCTGGGATTATGTCGCAAATAATCCCGAAGCCCTCCATATGACGCTCTGGGTCATGTCAGACAGGGGAATCCTTAGAAGCTACCGGATGATGGAGTCATGGTCGGTCAATACGTACTTGTTCGTGAATGAGCAAGGCGTCGCGACATTCGTCAGATTCGTCTGGAAGCCGGTTCTCGGATCACATTCGCTTCTGCAGGACGAAGCACAAAAAATCGGCGGCATCGACCCGGATTTCCACCGTCGGGACCTCAGGGAAGCAATTGACCGGGGGGCGTTTCCTGAGTATGAGCTGGGGGTTCAGCTCATCCCAAAGGAAGATGAATTCAAGTTCGACTTCGATATTCTGGATGCGACGAAGTTCTGGCCGGAAGAACTCATCCCTGTCCAGATCATCGGGAAAATGACGTTGAACCGGAACGTGGACAATGAGTTTTCCGAGATTGAACAGGCGGCATTCAACCCCGGAAGCGTCGTGCCCGGAATTGACTTTTCCAACGATCCGGTTCTTCAGGGCAGGCTGCTTGCCTATAAAACGGCGCAGTATCACCGTCTGGGCAGCAAGAACTACGAGGATCTGCCGATCAACCGGCCACTCTGCCCGTTCCATAACAATCAACGCAAAGGCTATATGAGGTACCGGATCGACGTGGACGAAACGAGCTATCATAATAACTCGCTGGACAACAACACCCCGTACACCACGCCGCCCGAAAAAGGGGGCTTTGCGCATTACCCGGCGAAAACGGAAGGGCATGTCACCCGCAAGCGGCCCGCGGCTTTCGATGACTACTATACGCAGCCCAGGATCTTTTGGAACAGCTTAACGCCGATTGAAAAACAGCATATGATCAAAGCGCTGAATTATCAGGTCGGCAGCGTGAAAAGCGAGTCGGTGCGTCAGCAAACCGTAGGTCAGCTCGTGTACGTGGATAAAGGCATGGCGGATATTGTGGCGGACAACGTCGGGGTCAGCCGTCCGGACGGGACGAACGTCCCCGTGTCGACGAGCTATCCGTCCCTCAGCCAGGCCGGAACGCCCAAATATGCATATTCACTAAAGGTGGGAGTACTGGTCGGCAACGGTTTCAACGCGGATGAGGTGGCCGGGACAATCAAGGCTCTGGAAGAACATGGGGTTTTTGTTGTCGTCGTAAGCGATAAGCTCGGCACGGTCTTGGGGGACAACGGCATGAAACTGACGGTCAATGAGACGTTCCTGACCACAAATCCGTATTTGCTGGATTCACTTTATGTTGTTGGGGGCAGTTCAAGCAACCAGAATCAGTTTAATTACGAGGTGAAGGATTATATCCGGGTTGCGTACAATCACTATAAGCCGATCGGAATCGCGGAGGCCGGCCGGGCTTATCTGGAAGCGTCGAATGAGAACAATCTGGCCGGGGTCGTGTTTGCCTCGAACAATCCGGATTTCGCCAAGGAGTTTGTAGCGGCGATTGCCCATCAGCGTTTCTGGGACAGAAAATAGAAGACTGACGTGAAGTCCCGGCACTCAGTGAACGGAAGAAACAGCACACCATCGGGTGTGCTGTTTCTCTGCGCAGATGAATGCCTGTCAGCCTCTGTAGAGGGTATCTTCCAGGTCCCCGTCACCCTTGTAGATTTTCAGGATGCCGTCTTTCTTGTTGACATGCTCCTTCGCTTTGTCGAGAAGGGCTTTTTTCGTATCTTCACTGAATATGTTTTTGTCCTTTCCGGACTCGCGGAGCACCCAGTCCTCTCCGTCTTCCTTCACCTCAAACACCGGGCGGTTGCCTGAATCGCCTTCCACATAGTCCCTTGCCTTGTCCATTGCAATCGGAATGGCCCGCTCATCCGGGTAACCTTCCCGGAGCAGTGCGTTGGCAATCTCAATCGCTTTGCTGCGGACGTCTTTGTCCATATTCTTCATCGAGTCAGGATAATCGTGTTCTGTCCATGGCATGGCCGATGCCTCCTTTTTATCAATCAAATTCCCTTGAGGGCGCAGGATAAACACGCCGGGGCAATCCGCCACCATTCATGCAGCATTCGGTCATGAGCAGCAGCACTGCTCAGTCAACGTAAGCAAACGCGCCTGATCGGATCATGGTGAACGGCCGGTTTCGCCTTTCCACTTACTCTTCTTCCGCCTGTTTTTTGCTGAAACGCGATGAAACGCCGGTTTGTCATTCCGAGTCGATTTCCCGGGAAATATTCCGCGGCGGTCCGACACGGTCAGACGCACTGACGGAATATTTTACAACTGACAACTCTGATATCAGGAATCTTCAAACAAGAATCCTGTGTTAGGATAATTGAAAAGGAGGGGAAAACAAATGACGGAATCTACTTTCAAGCTCATCGCAATCATCATCTACATGGCGGCCATGCTGCTCATCGGCTGGTATGCCTACCGGAGAACGGCCAACTTGACGGATTATATGCTTGGAGGGCGTTCACTCGGCCCTGCGGTCACTGCACTCAGCGCGGGGGCTGCAGATATGTCCGGATGGCTCCTGATGGGATTCCCCGGAGCAATTTATCTGACAGGCATGGGGGAGGCATGGATCGGGATCGGCCTGACGGTCGGCGCCTACCTGAACTGGCTGTTCGTGGCCCCTCGCCTGCGGGTCTATACACATGTTTCAAGTGACTCGATCACCATCCCGAGTTATTTGCAGAGCCGGCTGAAAGATCGCTCGCCGCTGCTGAGAATCGCTTCCGGTGCCATCATCCTCATATTCTTTACCTTTTACGTTTCTTCCGGAATGGTGGCAGGCGGCGTCTTCTTTGAAAGCTCTTTCGGACTGGGATACCATTCGGGCCTGATCATCGTATCGCTCGTGGTCTTGGCGTACACATTGTTCGGCGGCTTCCTCGCCGTCAGCTACACCGATTTCGTGCAGGGGCTGATCATGTTCCTGGCGCTGATCCTCGTGCCGATCGTCGGGTTTTTCATGACCGGGGGCCCGTCCGAGACCTTTTCTACGATCAGGGAAGCGGATCCGAATCACCTGAGCCTGATCGCAGGCACCACAGTGATGGGGATTATTTCATCGCTTGCCTGGGGTCTCGGCTATTTCGGCCAGCCGCATATCATCGTCCGCTTCATGGCGATCAATACAGTCAAGGAAACCAAGTCCGCCCGGAGGATCGGCATCGGCTGGATGCTGCTCAGCCTGATCGGCGCGACATTTACCGCGCTTGTCGGATATGCATATTTCCTGCAGAATCCCCAGCTGTCATTGTCTGATCCCGAAGCGGTATTCATCGAACTGGGACAGATCATCTTCCATCCGTTCATTGCCGGCATCATGCTGGCCGCCGTCCTGGCCGCTGTGATGAGTACGATCTCCTCACAGCTGATCGTCACATCCTCTGCGCTGATCGAGGACCTGTACAAGGCCGTGATCAAATCGGACGCTCCGGACAAAACGTACGTCTTGTACGGACGGCTCGCCGTTCTGGCGGTAGCGATCATCGCATTCATTCTGTCGTGGAAGCAGAATGATACCATCCTTGCCCTTGTTTCATTCGCCTGGGCCGGTTTCGGTGCCTCGTTCGGTCCGGTCATCCTGCTGTCTTTGTACTGGCGGAAGCTGACTTCCCAGGGGGCACTCTGGGGAATGATCGCGGGTGCGGCAACCGTCATCATCTGGAAGAGCTATCTCAAGGTTCACTTCGGCAACCTTTATGAAATTGTCCCGGGATTCATCCTTTGCATGGTCGTTGCGATTGTGGTCAGCCTCATGACCTACAGGCCGAACCCGGATATTCAGAACGAGTTTGACGAGACCATTGAAACGCTTGCGCGTGAGCGTTGAATAAAAAGAGGTTCCGGATGTATCATCCGGAACCTCTTTTATTGACGTTATGATCGCTTGATCTTTTCTTTCCTCGATTCTGCCTCCAGCCGCTGAAAACGGCGGATGTCGCGTTTCCGGATCGGGGCCGGCTCCCGCCTGAGCAGGACGATCATCGAGTAGATGAGCATCAGGAGGATGATCCCGAACGGCAGGGCCGAGGCCAGGGATGCGGTTTCAAGCCCGTTGATTCCGCCCGTGAACAGGAGCACGCCGGCAATCGCACCCATCAGAACGCCCCAGATCAGCTTTGCGGGCATCTTCGGATTAAGAGTCCCGCCGGATGTCATGCTGGCCAGGATATAGGTCGCCGAGTCGGCGGATGTGACGATGAACGTGAATATCAGCAAGATGGACAGGACCGACAATATGCCCGGCAACGGAAGCGTCTGGTCGAATGTCGTGAACAGGGCGCTCGTCACATCATCGTTGACCATCTCGGCAATATGCGTCCCCTCGTTCAGATCATTCCACATGGCTGTGCCGCCGAAGACGGCAACCCAGAACAGGGCGATGACCGGCGGGATGATCAGCACGCCGATGATGAATTCACGGATGGTCCTCCCGCGGGAAACCCGGGCGACAAATGCCCCGATAAACGGGGACCAGGCAATCACCCATGCCCAGTAGAAGACGGTCCAGTCCTGGACCCATTCCCGGCCGGAGTACGGCTCGAGCCGTAGACTGTATTCCACGAAATTGGTGATGTAATCTCCGAGTGCGACGATGAATGTCTCCATGATGAAGACGGTCGGTCCGGCGAAGAAGACGAACAGCAGAAGTCCGAGTGCCAGGCCGAGGTTCAGGTTACTCAAATATCGGATGCCCCGGTTCAGGCCGGTTGTGGACGAGATCAGGTAGGCGACCATCATGACCCCGATGATGATGAGCTGGACGTACGGGGTGTTCGGTACATTCCAGACGGAGTTGAGCCCGCCGTTCATTTGAAGGACCCCGAGGCCGATCGAGGTCGCCATCCCCATGATGGTCGCAATGACGGAAAGGATATCGATCGTCGTCTTCACCGGTTTTGCGGAGCCGACGACCGGTTCAAGGGCGGTCGAAACCAGCCCGTTTTTCTTCTTTCGGAATTGCAGGAATGCAATGACCAGCCCGGTCATGGCGAACATCGACCATTGGCTGATGCCCCAGTGGAAGAAGGAGTACCCCATCGCCACGCGGGCGGTTTCCGCAGACATCGGTTCAAGGTCCCGGAATGGGGGATTGTAAATATGGCTCATCGGTTCGGCCACGCCCCAGAAGACGAGACCTGCGCCGAACCCTGCCGAAAACAACATGGCGATCCAGGAGAAGAATGAAAACTCCGGCCGCTCGTCCTCACCGCCAAGCCGGATGCTGCCGTATTTGCTTACGGCCAGCCCGAACAGGAAAACGATGAGGAGGAATACGCACAGCAGGTAGAACCAGCTGAATTTGTCGATTGTAAAGTCATAGACGACGGAAGCACCCGCCGCAAATTGTTTCGGGAACACGGCCCCGATGATGACCAAGGCTAAAATAAACAACGAAGAAACAACGAATACAGGATTTTTCCACGAAGATTTGTCCATGCCACTCTCCTTTTGATTTTTGCAAAAATAACGTCATAATGGTGTATACCCGAGGGTAACGAAGATACTCGGCCCATTCAAGGGTAAAACGGGTATTTGCAAGGAAGTTGGGACTTAATGACTAGAATGGCAGGGGAGGAGCGAAAAGCTGATGAAGTTTGATCATGCGGTATATTTTAGCAATCGGACTCCGCAGGAGGATGCCCGCCTGTGGAACGATCAGGGGATGTCCGCCGCGCCCGGGGGCAGCCATGAGAAATGGGGGACCCAAAACGCCCTGTTTTATGCAAAGAACGGATATATCGAATCGCTCTCCGTGGAACGGCCTGAAATGGCTGCGGCCTCAACCCATCCGCTCACCCGTCTTTTGATGCATGACTTACAGAACGGTGCGGGATGGGGCACGGTGTGCCTGCGTCCCGGAGATTTGTACCAATTCGATGAAAGGCTCCGAAGCCGCGGGTTCCGGACAACCGGAGTCCTTGATGCATCGAGACGCACGGTTTCAGGTGAACTTCTGGAATGGAAGATGCTTTTCATCGAAGAGGGGGCGGGTGAAACGCTGCCGTTCCCGTTTTTCATCGACTGGGGCATGCCGGATGACGAACGGATTGCCGGATTGCTCAGGACCGGCACCATGCCCGAAGCGAACCGGTCATTCCGTATCGGATCATGCACTTTCCAGGTGCATGACCCGGCCAGGACGGCGGTCCGCTGGGCAGAAGTCCTCGGACTTGACGCGCCGGAAGCCGACCGGATTCCTTTGAAGAACGGAGTGGATCTTGTATTCGTACAGGGCGGTGCAGGACCGGAACGGCTCGTGGATGTAGAAGTGATTCAGGAGACGGGCAACTGAACGGTACGATTACGGGTATACTTGCAGGAGAGGAATGGAGGGACGCTTAGTGGAAGAAGTGCAGGAACGCGCAGTGCTTGTCGGAGTGGAACTCGACCGGGATGATCAGTTTGATTATTCCATGGAGGAACTCGCCAGCCTTGCGGATGCATGCGGGGTCGAAGTGGCCGGAGCCGTCACGCAAGGGCTGGACAGGGTGAATCCGTCCCACTACATCGGTTCTGGGAAAGTTCGGGAGATCAAGGCATTTCATGACGAGACAGGTTCGAACGTCGTGATCTTCAATGATGAGCTGTCGCCCTCGCAGATCCGAAACCTTGAGACAGAACTGGAGACGAAGGTGATCGACCGGACGATGCTCATCCTCGATATTTTCGCAAGGCGCGCCAAGACGAAGGAAGCGCAGATGCAGGTGGAACTCGCCCAGCTTCAATACATGCTGCCAAGGCTTGTCGGTCTGCGTGCCTCACTGAGCCGGCAGGCCGGTTCAACGGGCGGCGGCGTGGCGACCCGCGGGCCGGGTGAGACGAAGCTGGAGCTGGACCGCCGGAAAATCGAAGATCAGATCGCCCGGCTCCGGCGTGAGCTCGAATCGGTGAAAGTCCACCGGGAAACCCAGCGTAAGCGCCGGGTGAAGCGGGAAGTGCCGGTCGTTTCGCTTGTCGGCTACACGAACGCCGGGAAGTCCACGATCATGAACGGTATGCTCGCGGGACTCGGGGAGGAAGCGGGCAGGCAGGTGCTTGAGAAAGATATGCTGTTTGCCACGCTGGATACGTCGGTGAGGAAGATCAAGCTGGAGGACAACCGGGAGTTTCTGCTCACCGATACGGTCGGATTTGTCGGCAGGCTGCCGCATCATCTCGTCAAGGCGTTCCGCTCAACGCTCGAGGAGGCGGCGGATGCAGATTTGCTGCTCCAGGTGGTGGACGTCTCGCACCCGGAATATCGGTATATGATGCAAGTCACGGAGGATACGCTGTCCGATATCGGCATCGAGGGGATCACCGAAGTATTCGTCTACAACAAATCCGACCTTGCCGGCCTTGAACATCCGAAAGTGCGGGACAACGACATCTGGATCTCGGCGAAAGAGGCCGGGGATATCCATACACTCACCCGCCTCATCGCCGCGAAGGTATTCGGTGATTTTGTCCGGTGCCGGCTGCTCGTCCCGTTCGACCGGGGGGACATCGTTTCGTGGCTCAACGAGCATGCAGACGTTCTGGAGACCGAATATACGGAAGACGGAACGCTCATGGATGTCGACATGAGAGAAGCGGACCGGAACCGGCTTTCGGAGTTTGTTCAGTAAATGAGAAATCGAAAAAGGGAAGCTTGAAAGCCCTCTCCTGGCAGTTGTCAGGGAGGGCTTTCAAGTTTAGGGGCCGGGGATCATCGTTCCCCGGTCTTTTTCCGTTTCCCTGCAGCGAGAAGCCAGACAAACAGCAGGCCGTTCGACACGAAGGCGAGCCAGAGGATCAATTGCTCATCCCGGCCGACGACCAACGCACCTGTGCCGACACCGAGGATGAACAGAACCAGGCCGATCAGCAAATTGCGGAAATCCCGCCCCGCCTCCCGGTCCCGGTCGAAAACCGCCCGGTAAAGCTTGTTCATCATGTTTTTCGTATTTCCGGTCATGATGCCGTTGTTGATCGTAGTGGATCCGATTTTCCGGAAAACCGACAGCTCATAACCGGATAAAAGTCCGAGTGCAAAAACCATGATGGATTGGCCGATGGCGTGCTGAAAAATGGCGAGACCGAGCAGCAGTACGCCCTGTGCAAGCAGGAATGTCCTGTACTTGCCCAGTGAACCGCCTCCGGACCGTTCGATGATCGCCTCTCCGATGAACGCGCCCGCCGCAAATCCGGCGAACACGGTAATATGGCCGGCGGCCTCATGCCAGTCGCCCGAAAACATCTTCGCGCTGAACACGATGATGTTCCCGGTCTGGGCACTGACGAAGACTCCATTGTGTTCCATGTACGTGTAGGCATCGATGAACCCCATCAGAAATGTGGCGAAACCGGTCAGCAGGGTGAGCACCCTCTGACTGTAAGCCGGTTGTGCAGTCAATGTGTCACGTCCTCCAGGAGAAGTTTTTCATTCACATTACGCTGATACCCATTCATGAGGAATATAGGCATTTCTACCGAAAGCGGCCGGTTTTGAAAAGAAAAATAGTATGTGTTTTCCCAAATGGATAGGGTAGTAGTTGGAGTAGACCCGCCTTTGGTGGAATATTTTGTCCGATTCGATGGGAAGGCGGAAATATCATCGCTTTGGGAAGGAGCATGAAAACAGTGGATAAAAAGACACGCCTGATCGAGAACGACCCGCTGCCTCAGCCGAGAAGGGGAAGGAAAGGCGGGGATATATGGGGTGCGAGGAATCCCCAACTGGACCGCCAGAACCCTGATACGATCGTCCCGCCCGAAACGGATCATGGCACCATGCCGAGTCTCAAATTCCCTTATGAATTGAGCCATATGAGAATACAGGAAGGCGGATGGTCCCGGGAAGTCACGATGAGGGAGATGCCGGAGTCGGATACGATTGCCGGGGTCAATATGCACCTTGAGCCGGGAGCGGTCCGGGAATTGCATTGGCACAAGGAAGCCGAATGGGCGTTCATGATCAAGGGATCGGCCAGGGTGACGGCGATCGACACCGACGGCGGCCTGTTTATCGATGACGTGGAAGAAGGAGGACTGTGGTACTTCCCGTCGGGCATCCCGCACTCGATAAAAGGACTGGAGAACGGGGCGGAGTTCGTCCTGGTCTTCGATGACGGTAGCTTTTCGGAGAACAGCACATTTTCGATCGCGGACTGGTTTGCCCATACGCCGAAGGACGTGCTGGCCGCCAACTTCGGGGTACCGAAGGAGACATTCGACAAATTCCCGGACCGAGAGCTGTATATGTTCCAAGGGGAGGTGCCCGGACCGATCGTGCAGGAGCTGCCTGAAAATCCGAACAAAGGTGTTGAGAACCCGTTCACTTTCAGTTTCTATGACACGGAGCCGGTGAAAACGGACGGCGGGACCGCACGGATCGTCGATTCGAAGAACTTTACGCGTTCCACGACCATTGCCGCCGCGCTCGTCGAGGTTGAACCGGGCGGCATCCGGGAACTGCACTGGCACCCGAACGAGGCAGAGTGGCAGTTCTACCTGGAGGGCCAGGGGCGGATGACGGTGTTCGCAGCGACGGGGAAGGCGAGAACCTATGACTTCCGCGAAGGGGATGCAGGATATGTGCCGTTTGCGATGGGCCACTATATCCAGAACACCGGGGATACGCCTCTCCGTTTCCTGGAGATGTTCAGGAGTGACCATTTCGCAGAAATCTCCCTGAGCCGGTGGATGTCCCAGACGCCGCCATCGCTGCTGAAGGAGCATCTGCCGCTGACGGATGACTTTATCCGCAACCATCTGCACAGCGACAACAGACCGGTCTTGAAGTGGGAACCGACGGAAGGGGAATGAAAGAAAAGGCCTGCAGGAAACGGTTAGGTTTCCTGCAGGCCTTTCAAATCGGTTTATTGAGTAATGGTGACGTCTTTCAGCTGATAGATGCCGCTCGGGTCGATCGTGAACCCTTTGACATTGTCGGCGACGCCCGTCAGGTATTCCTGGTGATGGATGAATACCATCGGCGCTTCTTCAATCAGGAGTTTCTGTGCCTTGTCGTAAACGGCAAGGCGTGCATCTTGGTCTGTTTCCTGCCGGCCTTCATCCAAAAGCTTGTCGACTTCCGGATTGTCGAAGAATGTCCGGTTGCCCGGGGCTCCCTGCTGGGAAGAGTGGAAGAGCGAGTAAAGGCCGTTGTCGGCGTCGCCGGTCGAGTTCGACCAGCCAAGGATGAACATGTCATGCTTTCCAGCACTCGTCTCATCAAGGTACGCACCGAATTCCATCTGTTCGACCTTGATGTCGATGTTCAGTTCTTTCAGTTTCTGCTGGAGAAGGACGGCGATGTCGATCCGCTGCGGGTTGTCATTCGTCCAGATTTCGGCTTTGAAGCCGTCGCCATAGCCCGCTTCTTCAAGGAGCTTTTTCGCCTCTTCGGGATTGTATCCGAGTCCTTTGATGTTTTCATCGTAGCCGAACGATCCAGGGGACAGCGGACCCTTCGCGGGAACACCGAAACCGTCATAGATGCCTTCGACGATTTCTTCGTTGTCCACCATCATGGAAATCGCCTGGCGGACGCGTACATCGTCAAACGGTGCTTTCTGCGTATTGAACCCGAGATAGCTCAGGCTGCGGGAAAGTTCCTGGTTTACTTTTGCGCTGCCCGAGTCATTGATTTGGTCGACTTCATTCGGCTGGACCGGATCGATGATGTGCGCATTGCCCGTCTCCAGGTCAGCGGCACGGGTCGCGCTTTCCGGTACGACTTTGAACGTCACGGAATCGACTTTTGCCGGTCCGTTCCAGTAGTCTTCGTTTTTGACGAGCTTGATCTCCGAACCCGGGTTCCAGCTCTCGAATTTGAAGTAGCCGGTTCCGACCGGGTGGGCCGAAATGACAGATCCCGGATCTTTTCCTTCTTTCATCGCGGCATAGTCTTCATCGATCGCTTTCGGGCTGATCATGCTTCCGCCGTCATGTGCAAGGTGCGACAGCAGCGGAGCGAACGGATAGTCCGTTTTAATCTGTACGGTATAATCATCGATGACATCGACGCTGTTGATCATTTCAAACAGGTAAAAGCGCGGAGAGCCGACCGCCTCGTCACGAACACGGTCAAGGCTTTTCTTCACGGCTTCCGCATTGAAGTCTTCACCGTCATGGAATTTGACGCCTTCCACGAGCTTGAATTCCCAGGTCGTATCGTCAATCTGGTTCCATTCCTTTGCAAGGCTCGGCTCGATTTCCGTATCGGCATTGAGTTTCACGAGTGTGTCGTAAATGTTGGCATGGATATTATTGGACGGCACGTCATTTGATCCGTGCGGGTCCAGTGAAGATGCATCGGACAGGACAGCCAGGATCAGATCCCCGCCTTCTCCCCCTCCGGCAGAGGCCTCGCCGCCATCGCCGTCTTTATCCCCTTTTGTCGAACCGCCGCCCGCACATGCCCCGAGGAACGCGGACAGGACGAGCAACAGTGCCAGCAATAAGCCGGTTTTCTGTTTCATCTCTTTTCCCCCTAATCTACTGGTTCATTACGCAAGCGTAATATTCCGAAAATATATCATAGGATCGGAGGGACCGCAATAGATTTTAGAAAATAAAGAAAAGCCGGCACTGCAAGGGCAGTGCCGGCTTCGGAATCAGTTCCGGTTGATTTTTGAGAGAAGGCGGAGCATTTCAAGATAAAGCCAGACGAGTGTCGTCAGGAGGCCGAGCGCACCGATCCACTCCATGCTTTTTGGTGCGCCCATCGCCACGCCCCGCTCAATCGTGTCAAAATCGATGATGAAGTTCAATGCGGCAACGCCGACGATCACGAGGCTGATGATGATGCCGATCGGGCCGGCATCATGCAGGAACGGCATCGCCGCGCCGAAGAGGCGCATCACGATATCGATCACATAGACGACGAGGATGGCCAGTGTCGCCACGATGACTCCTTTTCGGAATGCCGGTGTCGCTTTCAGGATGCCGGTCCGGTAGAACACGAGCATGACGGCCATGACGCCGATGGTCAGCAGGACCGCCTGGAGGACGATGCCGTCATAAAGACCCTGGTACATCGCGGAAATCCCGCCGACGAACAATCCTTCCAAGATGGCATAGAGCGGCACGGTGATCGGTGCGGCGGACTGGACGAACACCGTCAGGAACACGAGTACGAGCGCACCGATGGCGCCGCCGATCATGAGGCCAAAAACGGGCTCGCCCGCAAACGACTTGAACCAGACATACGATGCCGAAGCGAACATCAGGAGAAGCGACAGCGTGGTTTTGTTGACGGTGCCGGCGACCGACATCCGTTCGCCGGAATACGCATGGCGGCCGAATTCTTCATTTTTCAAGATCGGGTTGTTGGACTGCAAAGGGAATACCTCCAATTATGCTTGTTGAGCAGCGGGATCAATTTATGCTTGTTGAGCAACAGGATCAAGCCGTCCGGCCGGAAAAAAGGGACGGGCGTTTTGAAGATTATAGCATGAGCGGCGGTGAAGTCATCACTTTAAATGATCCGGCACTCTTATAGGTAACCGAAAAATCCGCTTCTGATCACGATCAGCAAGAGCGCGATGATGAACGCCCCGTCGCCGAGCGTCGCCAAGTAGGCCCTGGGGTTGTCGGAGTATTTCTTCTCCATGAAAGCCTGAAAAAGGGTAAGGACGCCGAAGAACGCGACCAGCAGTGCCCACGTCTGCAAGTACCAAGGTGCCCGTTCGTTCCAGCCGGTCATAATGGCCGGGACGAGATAAATCAGATACGGGACGATGAATGTGATGCGGATCCATTTATCCAGCTTCCGGTGTCGGTCGTTCACATAATCCCACGTGAACCATTTGCCTTTTTTGACGCCCGCCCATCTCTTGATCACATAGGTAAAGGCGGCAGACGCGAGAAGCATCCCCAGAATAAACAAAGCGATCACTCGAATCGGCTCCTTTCATTGCCCTCGTTTCTACAGGCATTCTTGAACCATGAAAAACGGAGCCGGCTACGCTCACGCATAGCCGAAGAATCGGGTTGCGGCCAGCGTCAGGAGCAGGATGGTCCCGAACGCCGTCTCTGCGAGCGTCGCCACATAAGCCTTCTGGTTTTTCGCGTATTTCTTTTCCATCCGGGCCTGCAGGAAGGCGCTTGCCGCAAAGGGGATGCAGATCAGGGACCAAGGCTCCAAATACCATGGAAGCCGGTCAAATCTGTCACCGGTGATGACAAACAGGAAGTACGTGAGGATCAGAATCAGTAAAATGAGGCGCATCCGCCGGTCCAGCTTTTTATGGCGATCATTTACATAATACGGAGTGAACCATTTCGTATAAGAGGAATTGGACCATTTCCTCACGATGAACGAAAAGGTGAGCATGGACAGAATGGCGAGAAAGCCGATGATGATAATCAAGGGCACCGCTCCTTCCGAAAAAAGATCTTTGAATTTTCTTGATTCTATCCATTATACTAAAATATGTGAAAAACGGGAAGACCTATTTCATAAACGTGAAGGGCGAAATGATGCGGGGTTCCAGCGGCAGGCCGTTCCAGGGAGCAGTTCTGACCGATTTGAACAGAAAAAACCGGTGCCCGCGGATGAACGCGGGCACCGGTTTTTTTGTTGGATCACTCAGAGAGAGTGACGTCTTTGAGTTTGTAGATGCCAGCCTGGTCGATGCTGAAGCCTTTGACCTTGTCGCTGACTCCGTTGAGGTATTCCTGGTGATGGATGAAGATCATCGGAGCATCTTCTACGATCTGCTGCTGGGCTTCCGCATAGATGCCGACGCGTGCGTCAGGATCGGTTTCCTTGCGGCCTTCATCGAGCAGCTGGTCGACTTTTTCATTCTCATAGAACGAGCGGTTGCCCGGGTCGCCCTTCTGGGACGAGTGGAACAGCGCGTAGAGACCGTAGTCCGCGTCGCCCGTCGGGTTGGACCAGCCGAGGATGAACATGTCATGCTCGCCGGCTGCCGTCTTTTCGAGGTATGTGCCGAATTCCATTTGCTCGATCTTTACATCAATGTTCAGCTCTTTCAGGGACTGCTGGAGCAGGACGGCCATGTCAACCCGCTGAGGGTTGTCGTTCGTCCAGATGGTGGTGGAGAAGCCGTCTGCGTAGCCCGCTTCTTCAAGGAGCTTCTTTGCTTCGTCCATGTTGTAGTCGATCATTTTCAGTTTTTCGTCATAGCCGAAGATGCCCGGTGCGAGAGGGCCTTTGGCCGGAATGCCGAATCCTTCGTAAACGCCGTCGATGATATCTTCTTTGTTGACGGCCATGGAGATCGCCTTGCGGACGCGGACATCGTCAAACGGTGCCTTCTCGGTGTTGAAGCCGATATAGGAAAGGCTCGAGGATGGTGTCTGGTCGACAGTGGCGTTGCCGGAGTCGTTGATGCGCGCGACTTCGTTCGGCTGGACCGGGTCGATGATGTGCGCGTTGCCGGTTTCGAGCTCGGCTGCACGGGTGGCGCTTTCAGGGACAACCTTGAAGGCGACGGAGTCGACCTTCGCCGGACCGTTCCAGTAGTCTTCGTTTTTCACGAGCTTGATCTCGGAGCCCGGGCTCCAGCTGTCAAACTTGAAGTAGCCGGTGCCGACTGGATTCTCGGAGATGACGGAGCCCGGTTCTTTGCCGTCTTCCATTGCTGCGTAGTCTTCGTCAATCGACTTCGGGCTGATGATGCTGCCGCCGTTGTGGGACATGTGGGCGAGAAGCGGAGCGAACGGATAGTCGGTCTTGAACTGAACCGTATAGTCGTCGATGACTTCGACGCTGTTGATCATTTCAAAGAGGAAATAGCGCGGCGATGCGACTTTTTCGTCGAGTACGCGTTCAAAGCTTTTCTTGACTGCTTCCGCATTGAAGTCTTCGCCGTCATGGAATTTTACGCCTTCCTGCAGCTTGAACTCCCAGGTCGTATCGTCGATCGCTTCCCATTCGGTTGCGAGACCCGGTTCAATTTCATTGTTATCATTTCGTTTTACGAGTGTTTCGAAGATGTTCTCCTGCACGGCAGAAGATGGAACATCGTTGGAGCCATGCGGGTCAAGCGAGGATGCATCGGACAGTACTGCGAGGACAAGGTCCCCACCTTCAGAACCGCCGTCTGTGGTGCCTTCGTCTTGCTTGTTGCCTTCATCTTTGTTGCCGTCGCCTCCGTCGGAAGCATTGTCTCCGCCACCGGCGCATGCCGCGAGGAACATGGATACGACAAGCATCATGATGAACAACAGCAGTGTACTGCGTTTGGTCTTCATGCAGTCTCCCCCTACTATTTGTTATGGATATTACGGACGGAATCGACCGCAATATTCAGAAAAAATATACCATACCCCATCACCGAATTCAATAGCAGTTTCTATAATTGGTTACGCTTGCTAGTAACTGATGGAAGGATGTAAATTTTGCTTTCGCACGGAAAGATTGAATTGAAAAATATCATTCAGAATTTAGAACTTTCATGTTATAGTATCGGTTAGTAAGTGAGAGAAAAACGGGGCGGGGCTCTGTCCGGCGTCCTGGGGGAAAGAGGGATACTAAAATGACGCAACATGCAGCGGGAGCCGCAGTGCCGAAACGGTACAATCCCAGGCTTGAAATGTACAAGGGGATCTGGAGACGGCTCAGAAAAAACAAGTCCGCCGTCATTGGCGGGGGTATTGTCATCTTCTTCATCCTGCTGGCAATCTTCGGACCGATGCTCACTCCGATAGATCCAAATGCCACCGACATCACGAATAAAAACCAGCCTCCTTCCGCAGACCACTGGTTCGGGACAGACAACTATGGCCGGGACATGTTCACCCGTATCATCCATGGAGCGAAATTAACACTCATCGTCGGATTCCTTTCCGTCATGATCGGCGGTGTGGTCGGCGTCATCTTCGGAATCGTCGCCGGTTATTACGGCGGATGGGTGGATACGATCATCATGCGCATCATGGACGTCCTGCTCGCATTCCCGGGCATCCTGCTTGCACTCGCCATCGTGAGCGTGCTCGGCGGGAGCCTGACGAACATGATCATCGCCATCGGGATCTTCTCGGTGCCGGCATTCGCCCGGATTGTCCGGGGGTCCGCGCTATCCGTACGGAAGCTGGAATACATAGACGCCATGAAGGCGCTCGGGGCATCCGATCTGCGGATCATCTTCAAGCATATATTGCCGAACGTCACGTCGCCGATCATCGTCCAGGCGACGCTGCGTATTGCGACCGCGGTCCTGACGGCAAGCGGCCTGTCGTTCCTCGGCCTCGGGGCACAGCCGCCCGCACCGGAATGGGGGGCCATGCTGTCGGCCGGCCGGACATTCATGCACGACTCGCCGCATATGGTGCTCATCCCCGGAATCATGATCGTCATCGTCGTCCTCGCCTTCAACATCTTCGGCGATGGGCTGCGCGATGCGCTTGATCCGAAAATGAACAAATGACTGAGGGGGAAACAGAATGACCAAATACATCATCCGGCGTCTCCTGCAGACGATTCCGGTACTCATCGGCGTGTCCATTCTCGTCTTCTCCCTGATGCATCTCATCCCGGGTGATCCGGCGCAGATCATCGCAGGGGAAGGGGCACCGGAAAAGACGGTCGAGCAGATCAGGGAACGCCTCGGCTTGAATGAACCGATCCACAAGCAATATCTTAACTATATGAGCGGCGTCGTCCAGGGAGACCTCGGGAATTCGGTCCGCAGCGGCCGTCCGGTTGTCGACGAGATCAAGACCCGCTTCTGGGTGACGCTGGAGCTTGCGACCTACGCCACGATCCTGGCCGTCTTCATCGGCCTGATGGCCGGAATCATCTCCGCGGTCCGTCATTATACATTCACGGATACGGCCATCATGATCGTCGCCCTGTTCGGACTCTCGATGCCGAACTTCTGGCTCGGCCTCGTGCTCATCGACTGGTTTGCAATCGGCGGGGACTGGCTTCCGGCATGGGCGAAGCTTCGGCCGTCCGGCTGGGGCGACAGCTGGCGACAGGTCGTCCTTCCGGTCATCACGCTCGGGACCGGGGGCGCCGCGATCATTGCCCGCATGACCCGTTCCTCGATGCTCGAAGTCATCGGACAGGATTACATCCGGACGGCCCGTGCAAAGGGGCTGACTGACCGGGTCATCACATACCGCCATGCATTGAAGAACGCCTTGATCCCTGTCGTCACGGTCGTCGGGCTCGAGTTCGGCGGATTCCTCGGCGGGGCGGTCCTCACCGAGACGATCTTCGCCATCAACGGCATGGGCCGGCTCACCGTCCAGGCGATCAACACACGGGACTTCCCGATCGTCCAGGGGGCGGTCCTCGTCATCTCCGTTCTGTTCGTCTTCGTGAACCTGATTGTGGATATCTCATATAAACTGCTCAACAAGCGGATCGACCTCGGCTGATCCGATCCGGCCTCTGGGCTCAAGGGGGAAGCAACATGGTAGAAACCATTCTGGATGTGCGCGACCTGCGCACCTCCTTCTATACGGATGAAGGAGAAGTGAAGGCCGTCGACGGCGTCAGCTTCTCCGTCCCGAAAGGAAAGACGATCGGCATCGTCGGCGAGTCGGGTTCCGGCAAGAGCATCACCTCGCTGTCGATCCTCCGGCTCCTTGCCTCGAACGGCAAAGTCGTCGGAGGTGAAGTGCGGTTCAAGGGCGACAATCTGCTTGCCTACTCAGAAAAGAAAATGCGCAGCCTGAGGGGCAATAAAATCTCGATGATCTTCCAGGAGCCGATGACCTCGCTCAACCCGGTGTTCACCGTCGGACAGCAGATCTCCGAGACGCTCATCGAGCACCAGGGGATGTCCAAGAAAGCGGCGATGGCGAAATCCGTCGACCTGTTGAAACTGGTCGGCATTCCGTCGCCCGACAAGCGGGTGAAGCAATACCCGTATGAACTGTCCGGCGGGATGCGCCAGCGGGTCATGATCGCCATCGCGCTCGCCTGCAATCCGGAAATTCTCATAGCGGATGAGCCGACGACCGCGCTGGACGTGACGATCCAGGCACAGATCCTCGGGCTCATCCGGGACCTGCAGCAGCGCATGGGCATGTCGGTCGTCCTCATCACCCATGACCTCGGCGTCGTGGCGGAAACATGCGACTATGTCGCGGTCATGTATGCCGGGCAAGTCGTCGAATACAGCGACGTGCGGACCTTGTTCCGCAAGCCGAAGCATCCGTACACGGTCGGATTGCTCAAGTCCCTGCCGCGGCCGGACGAAGATCAGGAAAAGCTCATCCCGATCCACGGCACGGTCCCGTCGCCGCTCCATATGCCGGTCGGCTGCCGGTTCAACCCGCGCTGCCCGGCCGCGACCGATCTTTGCCGGGAAAAGCTTCCGGACCTGTTCGACGACGGGGAAGGCAACCAGGTGCGCTGCTGGATCTACAATGAACAGTGGCCGGGAGAGAAGGAGGTGGACGTCTTTGGAGAAGAAAGAACTGCTCGTTGTTGACGGGCTCAAACAATACTTCCCGATCAAAGGCGGATTCCTCGGCCGCACGGTCAATCACGTCAAGGCAGTCGATGACATCAGCTTCACGATCCATGAAGGCGAGACCGTCTCGATCGTCGGAGAATCAGGCTGCGGAAAGTCGACGACCGGACGCGCCATCCTGCGTCTCGAGGAGCCGACCGAGGGCAAGGTCGTCTTCAACGGCGAAGATCTGACGAAGCTGCCGAAGGGGGAGATGCGGAAGCACCGGAAAGATCTGCAGATCATCTTCCAGGACCCGTATGCTTCCATCAACCCGCGCCAGACGGTTTCGGACGTCCTGAATGAAGCGATGGAGATCCAAAAAGTCGTGCCGAAAAAAGAGCGGCGTGACCGCATCATCGAGCTGCTCGAGACCGTGGGGCTCAACGCCGCACAGGCGGACCGGTATCCGCACGAATTCTCCGGCGGCCAGCGCCAGCGGATCGGCATCGCCCGTGCGCTTTCGGTGAACCCGAAGCTCATCATCTGCGACGAAGCCGTTTCGGCGCTGGACGTCTCGATCCAGGCACAGGTGCTGAACCTGCTCGATGAACTTCAGGACGAGTACAACCTCACATACCTGTTCATCTCCCATGACCTCGGCGTGGTCCGGCATATCTCGGACCGGGTCATCGTCATGTACGTCGGCAAGATCGTCGAGATCGGTGACAAGCACTCCATCTTCGACAATCCGAAACACCCGTACACGAAGGCCCTGCTGTCGGCCATCCCGGTGCCAGACCCGGACAGGGAACGCAACCATATTGTCCTGCGCGGAGATGTCCCCTCCCCGATCGACCCGCCGAGCGGCTGCCGGTTCCACACCCGCTGCCCGTTCGCCCAGGAAAAATGCCGTGTCGACGTGCCGGAACTTGTGCGCCACGACGGCATGCAGGAAGGCCACGAAGCCGCCTGCCACTTCGTCGAAGAAATCGAACGCGGCGAAGTGAAACCGAAAGAACTCCAGGTCACAACGTTTTAATAGAATTGTTTAAACTGCAGTTTCCATCGTGTTAACCGAAAACCGGACGCCCGCCTGCATCGTGGACGTCCGGTTTTTTGCGTGGGAAAAAGGGGAGAGATGGAGGGCGGATGGAAGATGTGGAGCGTGGATTTGCAGTATGGAGCGTGGATTTGAGGTATGGAGAGCGGATTTGAAATATGGGATGTGGATTTACAATATGGAGAGCGGATTTGAAATATGGGGTGCGGATTTTCAATATGGAGAGCGGATTTGAAATATGGGATGCGGATTTACAATATGGAGAACGGATTTGAAATATGGGAAGTGGATTTACAGTATGGAGAGTGGATTTGAAGTATAGGATGCGGATTTACAATATGGAGGACGGATTTGAGATATGGAGTGCGGATTTTCAATATGGAGAGCGGATTTGAAATATGGGATGCGGATTTACAATATGGAGAACGGATTTGAGATATGGAGAGTGTATTTACAATATGGAGAGCGGATTTGAAATATGGGGTGCGGATTTTCAATATGGAGAGCGGATTTGAAATATGGGATGCGGATTTACAATATGGAGAACGGATTTGAAATATGGGAAGTGGATTTACAGTATGGAGAGCGGATTTGAAGTATGGGATGCAAATTTACAATATGGAGGACGGATTTGAAATATGGGATGCGGATTTACAATATGGAGAACGGATTTGAAATATGGGAAGTGGATTTACAGTATGGAGAGCGGATTTGAAGTATGGGATGCGGATTTACAATATGGAGGACGGATTTGAGATATGGAGTGCAGATTTACGATATGGAGCAGCGTTCTGAATTATGGAGCGGGAAAGTGAATTATGGCGGGCCGTTCTGAATTATGGAACGAGGATATGAATTATGGCCGCCCGTTCTGAACTACAGAACCCTCACCTCACAAAAAGCCCCGTTCCGCTGTCGGAACGGGGCTTTCTTCTATTCACAAAACCAACATGCCGATCAGCCCGCTCAACATGCCGAGCAGGACGACGGCGCCGGAGACGAACCAGAGGACTTTTCTCGGAAACGCGCCGGCGACAAGCAGAAGCGACGGGAGGCTGATGGCCGGCAGTGTGATGAGCAGGGTGGCCGCGGGGCCGTTGCCGAGTCCGGCTGTCAGGAATGTCTGGATGATCGGAATTTCGGCAGCTGTCGGGATGACGAACAGCATGCCGCCGATCGCGAACAGCAGGATCATCAGGAGCGAATTGCCCGATGCGCCGTCAAGCAGCGGGAACAGCCATGGCCGGATCGCTGCGATGAGCAGGACGGACAGGAAGTAGGCCGGCACGATGAAGAGCGCCATGCGGCCCATCGCCTTCAGCCAGCGGGAAAGGAAATGTCCTTCCTCCGCCTCTGTTTCCGCTTCTTCCATCATCTTGTCGATCCTTTCAGGCATGGCGGACGGAGCGAACCGGTTGGCGAAGTAGCTGACGCCGAACACGAGGACTGCGCCGACCAGCACCCGGATCAATGTGAATTTCCAGGACAGGACGAAGGTCATGAAGATGAGCACGGCCGGGTTCAGGACCGGGTTTCCGAGCCAGAACGCGAGGGCCGCCCCAACCGAAACGTTCTTCTTCCGGAGCCCGGCTGCGACCGGTGCCGCGCAGCATGTGCACATCATGCCGGGCAGGCTGGAGAGACCGGCGATGGCCGTGCTGCCGAATGTCGTTTTGCCGAGTGTTCGGAGAAGCCAGTCTGCCGGGATGAGCACCTGGACGAGCGAACCGAGGATGATCCCGAGCACCGCGGCTTTCCAGACGGCGAGAAAATAGGCGGTGACGTAGGACCAGGTGCTCTCCCACGAGAATGTGCCCGCCGCGGAAGGGTCCCCGAGGATCGAATCACCGATGGAATGGGTGGTGATCGCCGTCAGGCTCTTGTCCCAGTACGGGACCCATTTGACATAGGCAAGCCCTGCGACCGCCACAACCAGAAACAAAGCAATATATGCGACCGTCCGCTTTCCTGCGGACCGGGCAGATGGATTCAAGTTCAGGACCTCCTGAAAAAAGTTAACCGATACAGTATACCACCGGTTCCCGAGTTCTGCCATCGGATATCTTTCCGGGAATATGAAACGCCCCCGGCGGGATGCCGTGGGGCGCTTGTCCAAAAGGGCTTGCATAGCGTTCAAGTTCAGCGCATTCAAACTTCCTGGAACTGAATGTTGTGAAGCCGTGCAAACAGACCATCTTTGCGGACAAGTTCATCGTAGGTTCCGTCTTCCGCAATCCCGTCCTTCGTGACGACGAGCACGCGGTCAGCTTCGCGGATGGTGGCGAGCCGGTGGGCGATGACAAGCGTGGTGCGGTCTTCGGACAGTTCGGCAAGCGACTGCTGGATGATCCGTTCGGTTTCGGTATCCAGTGCGGATGTCGCCTCGTCGAGAATGAGGATCGGCGGGTTTTTCAGGAACATGCGGGCGATGGCGAGCCGCTGTTTCTGGCCGCCGGACAATTTCAGACCGCGTTCGCCGATTTCGGTTTCGTAGCCGTCCGGCAGCTCCGAGATGAACTCTTCCAGATGCGCCTTGCGCGCAGCCTCGTACACTTCCGCGTCGGTTGCATCGAGCTTTCCGTATGCGATGTTCTCGAAGATCGTACCGGTAAACAGGAAGACATCCTGCTGGACGATCCC
Source organism: Edaphobacillus lindanitolerans (assembly GCF_900156305.1). Taxonomy (GTDB): domain Bacteria; phylum Bacillota; class Bacilli; order Bacillales_A; family Planococcaceae; genus Bhargavaea; species Bhargavaea lindanitolerans. Next base: position 429,109 of record NZ_FTPL01000003.1, read on the forward strand.
GATCTGGGCGCGGAGTGACTGCATCGTCATGTCGCGGACGTCGATGCCGTCGATCGTGATGGCCCCCTCGTTCACATCATAAAATCTCGGGATGAGCGAGCAGATAGTCGTCTTCCCGGCACCGGACGGCCCGACGAATGCGACGGTCTGGCCGGAGCGGATCGACAGGCTGACCCCGCTGAGGACCGGCTTCTGGTCATCATAGCGGAAGGACACATCCCGGAAGCGGATATTGCCTTCGAGGGAATCGACGTCAAGCGCATCCGGGCGGTCCTGCACATCCGGCTCCTCCCCGATCAGTTCGCGGAACCGCCGGAAGCCGGCCATCCCTTTCGGATACAGCTCGAGCAGGGCGCTGATTTTATCAACCGGCTTGGTCAGGACGTTGACAAACAGGACGAAGGAGACGAGCTCGCCGTAGGTCAGGCGGCCGTTGAACGAGAACCAGGCGCCGACGACGAGGACGAGCAGGGTGACCAGGCGCGTCATCATGTACATGCTCGAATGCGTCAGCGCCATCACTTTGTAGGCCACCAGCTTGGCGAGACGGAAGCTGCCGTTGTCTTTCCGGAAGCGATCCATCTCAAATGATTCATTCGTGAATGACTGGACGACGCGGATGCCCGATACACTGTCCTCGACGCGGGCGTTCACTTCGGCGATCCGCCCGTACATGTTCCGCCATGCCCTGTTCATCTTGATGTTGCAGAACGTGACGAGCCAGATGAGGAACGGGACCATGATGATCGTGATGAGCGCGAGCTCCGGGTTGATGTTGTACATGATCGTGAACGCCCCGATGATCGTCATGATGGCAATGAAGATATCTTCCGGACCGTGATGTGCAAGCTCCCCGATATCGAACAGGTCATTCGTGATGCGGCTCATCACATGGCCGGTCTTCGTGTTGTCAAAAAACCGGAACGATTGCCGCTGGACATGATTGAACAGCTGCTGCCGCATGTCGGTTTCGATATTGATGCCGAGCATGTGCCCGAGATACGAGACGATGTACTGCAGAAGTGTGCTCAGCAGGTAGACGGCGAGCAGCAGGGTGCTCACCCAGACGATCCGGCCCCAGTTGCCGGTCGGCAGCAGTTCGTCGATGAACCACTGGACTGCAACGGGGAATGCAAGTTCAAGCAGCGCCACGAATACGGCACTTGAGAAGTCGACGATGAACAGCCGTTTGTGCGGCTTATAATAGGAAAAGAATTGCTTCAGCATAATGTCCTCCCGGAAATATTTCGGCTTCCGTTATTATAGCCGATACACGGCGCGGGAGATAGATGCATAGGACTTTTGTTTCATTTCGACAAAGTTCCGGAACTTTCAACTCGTTTTCCCGTATACAGAAACAGACACAGCAAAGAAAGGACGATCACCCTTATGAAGAAAGTATTGACAGCCTTGGCTGCCGGTGCTTTGGCTTTCGGCCTAGCCGCGTGCAGCGACAAGGCAGAGCCGGCCCCCGGCACAAGCAAGGAAAAAACGAGCGACATGACTGCGGAGCAAGTGTACGAGAAAGCGATGGAAGCTTCCAAAGACATGAAGAGCGCGGAAGCGAAAATGAACATCAGCCAGGACATTGAAGTCCCGGGGCAGGATGTCCAGATGACATCCGATTCGGAATTTGACGTCCAGATGGTTCTCGAACCGCTTGCCATGCACCAAAAGGGCAAGACCTCGATGAAGATGAACGATGAAGAAATGGCCATGGACATCGACATGTACATGACCGAAGACGGCACGATCTATCTTTACACGCCGGAAGCCGACCAGTGGCTCAAGATGGAAGGCATGATGGAAGGGCTCGACCAGCTGACTGCGCAGCAGCCGGATCCGGAAGAGCAGCTTGCCCAGCTTCAGCAGTACGCGAAGGAAATGAAATTTGAACAAACCGATGATGATTACGTATTGAAGCTCGATGCCGACGGTGAAAAGTTCAATGACCTCGTCAAGGAAACGATGGAAGAACAGCTGCCGCCTGAAATGCTCGAAGGCATGAGCGAAGAAGAGCGCCAGTCGCTCGAGAACATGAACATCAGCGACATGGCCTACGAAATTCACATCGACAAGAAGACGTATGACCTGAAAGCGATGAACATGAAGATGACGATGACGATGGAAGCGGAAGGCGAAGAGATGACCATCGCCATGGATATGAAATCCGTCTACACGAACATCAACGGAATCGAGAACATCGAAGTCCCTCAGGACGTGATTGATTCCGCAGTTGATATCCAGCAGCAATAACCGGGACCCGCGGCCGTGATGCCGCGGGTTTTTATATGCCCGCACGCTGCATACACATGAAGGGGACGGGGCCCGGCCCGGGATCGGATAAATTCACTTCATCGACATCCTCGGCAAAAAACGCTCGGTCCCCCTCACGCTTTCCGTACAATTCCGTGACTTTTTCACCAATTCCCGCTCTCATTGATAATCATTTTCAATTATCCTTTGACTTCGTCTTGACCCATGCTATAATAGGCATTGCGAAGGGCATTGATAATCATTTTCAACGAACATTCTCAATCGCCTTTCAAATAGTTTTGCATCGGGGATAGCCATGAAGAAACGTTATTTGATCGCCGGACTGCTCGTCCTGTCGTTCCTTTCATTGTTCGTAGGAGCGAGCAGCATCACACCAGCGGATCTCTTGAATCCGGGATCCGAAGAATTGGAAATATTCCTGATCAGCCGGCTGCCGAGGCTCATTGCCATCCTGCTTGCAGGGGCGGGCATGAGCATCACCGGCCTGATCATGCAGCAGCTGAGCCGCAATAAGTTCGTATCGCCGACGACAGCCGGAACGCTCGATGCGACCCGGCTGGGGATCCTCGTCTCGATGCTGCTTTTCGCGAATGCGACGACCCTCGAAAAGATGGCCATCTCGTTTGCATTTGCATTGGCGGGCACCTTGCTGTTCATGCAGATCCTCGAGCGCATCAAGTTCAAGGATGCGATTTTCATCCCGCTCGTCGGACTCATGTTCGGGAATATCCTCTCGTCACTGACGACGTTTTTCGCCTATCGGGCGGACGTCATCCAGAACATTTCCTCCTGGCTGCAGGGAGATTTCTCGATGATCATGAAAGGGCGCTATGAGCTGCTGTACATCAGCATCCCGGTCCTGATCATTGCCTACCTGTATGCCAATCGGTTTACCGTGGCGGGAATGGGAGAGGACTTCTCCAAAAACCTTGGCCTGAACTACCGCTGGGTGGTCAACTTCGGTCTTGTCCTCGTGGCGCTCATCACGACGACGGTCGTCCTTACGGTCGGCATGATCCCGTTTCTCGGCCTCATCATCCCGAATATCGTCTCCATCCTAAAAGGGGACAACTTACAAAAGACATTGCCGCACACGGCATTGCTGGGAGCAATTTTCCTGCTTCTCTGCGACATTCTCGGACGTGTGCTCATCTATCCATATGAGATCTCGATCAGCCTGATGGTCGGGGTCATCGGCAGCGGGATTTTCCTCTATCTGCTGTTCAGGGGGAAAGCCTATGCGTGACTCCGTCAAACTCATCATCCTGTATGCAGCTGCGGCCGTCTTCTGCGGTCTGTATCTGTTCCACGGTCTCAACGGCAGCTTCGACTATGCCCTTCCGAGAAGGGGCGTGAAAGTCGCCGCCATGGCCATCACCGGCGTGGCGATCGCCTATGCGACAGTCGTATTCCAGACGATCACCCAAAACCGGATCCTGACACCGAGCATCATGGGGCTCGATTCGCTCTATCTGCTGCTGCAGACGCTGATCATCTTCTTCCTGGGTTCGACCCACGTGACGGTCGTCAATAAACAGGTGAACTTCCTCCTGTCCGTCGCAGTGATGATCATCTTTGCTCTGCTGCTTTACCAGTTCCTGTTCAAGAAGGGCCAGCGCCCGGTATACTTCCTGCTCCTCGTCGGCATCATCGTGGGAACATTCTTCGGCAGCATCTCGACATTCCTCCAGGTGCTCATCGATCCGAATGAATTCCTGCGGGTGCAGGACCGGATGTTCGCCAGCTTCAATAATGTCAATGCCGATCTTGTCTGGCTGTCGGCCGGAGTTGTGGCGATCTGCATCATCATCGGGTGGCGCCAGCTCCGGTACATGGACGTCATCTCGCTTGGCCGCGACATCGCCGTCAACCTGGGCGTGCCGTACGACCGTCTTGTCAAGCAGACACTCGTCCTGTCGTCGGTGCTGATCGCCGTCTCGACCGCGCTTGTCGGGCCGATCACCTTCTTCGGTCTCATCGTGGCCAACCTGAGCTACCAATTTTTCCGGTCATTCAAACATTCTGTCCTGATCACCGGGGCCGTCGGCATGAGTCTGATCATGCTGATCGGCGGCCAGTGGATCGTGGAGCGCGTCTTCACATTCTCGACGACGCTGAGCGTCATCATCAATTTCGCCGGCGGCGTGTACTTCATCTATCTACTACTTAAGGAGAGTCGATCCGCATGATCCAAGTCCGTGAACTGTCGAAGTTTTATGGGAAGAAAGCCGTCGTCGAAAAGGTCTCGGTCAATATCCAGCGTGGCAAAATCACATCATTCATCGGGCCGAACGGGGCGGGCAAATCCACGCTCCTATCGATGGTCAGCAGGCTTTTGGATGCGGATACGGGTGAAGTGCTCGTCGACAAAGACGACGTCCGGAAAATGAAATCCGACGACTTTTCGAAGCGTGTGTCCATCTTGAAGCAGTCCAACTTCATGAATGTCCGACTGACGGTGCGCGAACTCGTCTCGTTTGGCCGCTTCCCTCATTCGAAGGGGCGTCTGAACGCGGAAGATATGCGCATCATTGACCAATCGATCGATTACATGGAACTCGCGGACATCCAGCACAGCTTCCTCGATGAGCTGTCCGGCGGCCAGCGGCAGCGGGCATTCATCTCAATGGTCATCGCACAGGACACGGAATACATCCTGCTTGATGAGCCGCTGAACAATCTGGACATGAAGCACTCTGTCCAGATCATGAAGATCCTCCGACGCCTCGTCGACGAGCTCGGCAAGACCGTCGTCATCGTCCTTCACGACATCAATTTTGCGTCGGTCTACTCTGACCGGATTGTCGCCCTCAAGAACGGACGGGTCGTGAAAGACGGACCGACAGAGGACATCATCAATTCAGATTCATTGAAAGAGATCTATGACATGGACATTCCGATCAAGCAGATGAGCAACTGCCGGATCTGCGTATACTTCAATTCATAATCACAACTACCCAACATAAGTGAGGTCAATGACGATGAAAAAGCTTTCGATTTTCGCCATCCTGATGGCATTCATCCTGGTTCTCGGAGCCTGCGGCAACAAAGATGCCGGCAGCGGAAAAGAAGACAACAGCAACAGTGCATCCGGTGACAGCAAAGCGGAAGAAACCGAAACCGTTACCGTCAAGCATGAACTCGGCGAAGCGACAGTTGATAAAAATCCTGGAAATGTCGTCGTCTTCGACTTCGGAATCCTCGACACGCTCGACGAGCTCGGCGTGGATGTGAAAGGCGTTCCTCAGACGAACATTCCGAAATATCTCGAAAAGTATGCTTCCGATGACTACACGAACGTCGGCAGCCTGAAAGAGCCTGACTTTGAGACGATCCACGCGCTCAAGCCGGACGTCATCTTCATCTCCGGCCGCCAGGCGGACCTTTACGACCAATTTGCCGAGATCGCGCCGACCGTCTACATCCCTCTTGACACGACCGACTATGTGAATTCCTTCAAGGAAAACATGAACACGGTCGCCGAGATCTTCAATAAAGAAGATGAAATGAAGGAAGAACTGGCGGACATCGATGACCGCATCGCGGGCATCCAGGAAAAAACTTCGAAGACCGATGACAAAGGCCTGATCGTCCTCGGAACGGAAGGCAAAGTCAGCGCGTACGGTCCTGCTTCCCGCTTTGGCCTCATTCATGATGTATTTGGCGTGAAGCCTGCGGATGATTCGATCGAAGCTTCCACACACGGCCAGAATATCACGTTCGAGTACATCCTCGATACGAACCCGGACATCCTGTATGTCATCGACCGGGATGCGGCAATCGGAACCGATTCCAGCGTCAAGGCATCACTTGAGAACGATCTCGTCCAAAAAACGAATGCATTCAAGAACGACAAAATCTTCTACCTGGACGGACAGTACTGGTACCTTTCGGGTGGCGGCCTGCAGTCCATGAAGGAAATGATCACCGAAGTCGAAAACAGCCTTTGATCGGCTGATATCACGAAAACAAACGCCGGAAGTGCCTGGACAGGCACTTCCGGCGTTTCGTTGTTTAACGCGATGGTCGGGTTGCCAGACTTTAATAGGGTAGGTGTGCCATAAAAAGACATGATACAATGAAATACGACAAATATTGCGGAGGTGGACACCATGAACAGAGATCGATGGATGATTTTCGGTGCCATTGTGGCTGCCGCCCTTTTCGCAGGGCTCGCCTCCGCTCTCCACACTGATGCGGTCATCGCACTCGACAACCGGATGGCTGATCTGCTGGAAGGCAACCGGTTTCTCGCCTTGTTCACACCGTTCGGGGATGCAAGGTTCATTGCGGCCGTCCTGTTGACCGCTGCCATTGTGCTTTACATCAGAAGAAATTGGACGGGCCTGCTTTTCATGGGAATCTCCATGGGGGGCGGAACTGTGCTTAATCAAGGCCTGAAACAGGTATTCGGCAGGCTGAGGCCCGATATCCCTCATCAGCTTGCCAGCTTCAGCTTTCCGTCCGGCCATTCCCAGATGGGGATTGTTTATTTGATGACCATTGCCTTTCTTTTTGCACAATCCGTGCGTTCAGGCAACGGCCGGCGGCTGATCTGGATGGCGGCCGTGCTTTTGGCGGTGCTGATCGGTTTGTCCCGGATCGCACTGGGAAGGCACTTTGCAACGGATGTCCTCGGCGGATGGATGCTCGGCCTGGCCTGGTTCCTGTTGCTCGCCTTCGTGTTCAATGGGTACGGGAACGGGACATCCAGGCGGAGGGCATGAGCCTTCTGCATCTTGGATTATTGTTAAAGAACGCAAAAAAGTGGTATAGGTAGGTAAAGGATTGAAAAGAGTGATTACTTCATGACATACAGGATCAGCGAAGAGCTTGCACGTCTCGGCGTCGAACGGATGGGCGATGCACCGGTCGAGGGCTTCGTTTACGGACAGGGGCCGGAAGAGCCGGAACTGATGCTGATCGGCGAAGCCCCCGGTGAACATGAGCTTGTGGACGGCATCCCGTTCATCGGCCGTGCAGGAAAGGAACTGATGGCTTCATTGGCCTCGATCGGGCTGACGCGTGACGATGTCTACATCACGAGTGCCGTCCGTTCAAGGCCTTACAGATGGGGCACAAGGCGGGAGCGGGACGGAACGTTGACGGAGCGGAAATATAACCGGACCCCGAACAGCCGGGAAATCCTGGCCCATGCGCCGCTGCTTGACGATGAGCTGGCGAATGTCCGTCCAAAGCTGATTGTCACGCTCGGGAATATCGGGCTTCAGCGCCTGCTCGGCAAGGAATACAAAGTTGGGGAAGTCCACGGCCGGCTCATCCAGGCACCCATCCGGTTCCTGGCGGATCCTTCCGACCGTTCCTACAGCCTGACGGACACTCCGAGGACGGTCATCCCGACTTTCCATCCGGCTTCGGTTTTTTACAACCCGAAGCTGCGCGAACTGGTGCAAAACGACTGGGAAGCAATCGGCGGGGCGTTGGACAGTTTCAACAGTTACGGGCTTTGAGTAAGCTTCATTACTGAAAAGGAGGCGGGGGGCACATGAAAGAAAATACCGATAAGAACAGGCGAGAGGCGCCCCGCCCCGAGGCAGGGAGACGAAATCGGCCATTCAGCGCCTCGGATGCGTTTTATCTGCTCGAAAATATGTCCGACGGGTTTTATATGCTGGACCGGGAAGGGACATTCATTTATCTGAATGATGTTGCCTATCAGATCCTGGGCCGTGTGGGACAGAATCTGGTCGGCTGCAATGCCTGGGAGGAATTCCGGGAGGCAGAGGCCCCTTTGAGGGACATTTATGAGGCGGCGTTTGAGAAACAGACGCGCTTCCAGACCGAGATTTATTATAGTCCGATGGATACTTGGTTCGAAGTCGTCGGACAGCCGGTGGACGGGGACCGGCTTGCTGTTTACTTCAGTGACATCAGCCGATACAAGAGTGCCGAAAGCCAGCTTGAATTCATGGCGTACCGTGATGACTTGACGGGACTGCTGAACCGGAGAGCGGCCATTGAAACTGCCGAAGAGTGGATCGGCGAAGGAACACAGTTTGCCATTATCCTTCTGGACATCGACGGTTTCCGCCAGCTCAATGACCTTCATGGACATGATACAGGTGACCGGTACATTGCAGCGATCGCAGAGCGGCTCAGAGAGCTGATGCATCCCGGGGATGTGCTGACCCGGACCGCCGGGGATGAGTTCATGTTCCTGTCCAACTGCACTGAATCCGCGGAACTGGAAGACTGGACGAGAGAGATCCTGAGGAAGATCAGCATCCCCGTGAAGCTGACGCCGACATTCAACTTCAGCACCACGGCGAGCATCGGGGTCAGCCGGTATCCCGTGGACGGCCTTTGCATGGGTGAACTGCTCAGCATGGCGGATACGGCCATGTATGAGTCCAAGCAGAGAAGAGGAAATTGTTTCTCGGTCTACCATGGCAAGATGAGGGCCAAGCTCGAACGCAGGCGCATCATCGAGGACGATCTGTTTTCCGGACAGTTCAGCAGCAAGGGGTTCCATTATGTGGTGCAGCCCCAGATCGACGGCAGGGACGGAACCCTGATCGGCATCGAGGTGCTGGCCCGCTGGAATCACCCGGAACTCGGGCAGATCTCCCCGTTCGAATTCATCCAGGTTGCCGAAGACAGCGGGGCCATTGAACTGCTCACCCGCCATCTGTTCGAACTGATCCTGGATACGGCAGATCGATGGATCGGCCGGTACGGAGGAATTCCAAAAATCGCCGTCAACGTCACCCCGAACCTGCTGGAGAACAAGATGTTTTACTCCAACCTGATCCGAAAGCTGAAGAAGTATGCCATATCACCGGATTGGTTCGAGATCGAAATCACGGAAGAAAGTGAACTGCTTTTTTCTGAACGGGTCCTCAACAACCTGTGGAAATGCCAGAAAGCGGGCATCGCCATATCGATTGATGATTTCGGGACCGGTTTTTCCGGTCTCTCGTATTTGACGAACTTCCCTGTGAACAAGATCAAGATTGACCGGGTTTTCATCAACCTGATCGGCAAGTCCGCCAAGTCGGAGGCCATCCTGAAATCCATCATCACACTTGCAGATGGCCTGGGGCTGGATGTCATCGCAGAAGGTGTCGAGACGGAAGAGCAGCTCCGCTTTCTCACCGCTGCGGGGTGTCCGATTGTCCAAGGTTACTACTTTGACAAGCCGCTGACCGCGGAACAATTTGAAAACAAGTATCTGGCCGGGCACCGCACACCGGCCGAGTGAACCGATCTCTGGTCTGATGGCCAAGATCGGCTTTTTTTTAGAAAAATAGTTGCGCAAGGGAAACTTTCGGAATACAATAACAGCATCATGAAAAGAAAGTGGTTGAATGAATGGACGGAAATATTGCGTTTGCATTTGGACTTACCTTGCTGGCCGGGCTTGCCACCGGCATAGGCAGCCTGCTTGCTTTCTTCACCTCCAGGACGAACACAAAATTCCTGTCCGCCGCACTCGGCTTTTCTGCGGGCGTCATGATCTTCGTGTCACTCGTGGAAATCTTCGTGAAGGCGAAGGTGGAGCTGGTGGCGGAACTCGGCGACCGGCCGGGATACTGGGCGACGCTTGCCGGCTTTTTCGGCGGGATGCTGCTCATTGCGCTCATCGATCATTTTATCCCGTCAGCCGGAAATCCCCATGAAGTGAAGGGGGTCGAAGATGTCGGAATCGGGCCGACGAATGATGAATATGCAAAGCTCCGGAAAATGGGTCTCTTCACGGCCTTGGCGATTGCAATCCATAACTTCCCCGAGGGCATCGCCACATTCACGTCAGCGCTGCAGGATCCGACGCTCGGCGTCGCCATCGCCATTGCTGTCGCCATCCACAACATTCCTGAGGGCATCGCGGTCGCGGTCCCGATTTATTATGCGACCGGGAACCGGATGCAGGCGTTCAAGCTAAGCTTCCTGTCGGGCCTTGCGGAACCGGCGGGCGCCCTCATTGCCTTCCTGATTCTCATGCCGTTCCTGAACGGTGTCATGTTCGGCGTGATCTTCGCGGCGGTCGCCGGGATCATGGTGTTCATCTCGCTTGATGAACTGCTTCCGGCCGCACAGAAATTTGACGAAGCCCATCTGTCCATCTATGGCCTGATCGCCGGCATGGCGGTCATGGCGATCAGTCTCGTCCTTGTGTCATGACACCTGTTGTCAATCTGACGGGAAAGTTGTATAGTTAGGTAGGTTACTTGACCATACAAATGTAAAGACAGGTGAGAAAATGGCGACAGCAGCAACCGGGCGGACTTCTTCACCCGCCATCTCAAAAAATAAACTTCTCGGCACCGCAGGGCTTGCATGGATGTTTGACGCCATGGACGTCGGCATCCTGTCGTTCGTCATCGCGGCGCTCGCCGCCGACTGGGCACTCACGCCCGGGCAGATGGGTTGGATCGGCAGCGTCAATTCGATCGGCATGGCAGTCGGCGCATTTGCGTTCGGCCTCCTCGCGGACAGGATCGGGCGTAAAAATGTTTTTATCATGACACTCGTCCTGTTTTCAGTTGCGAGCGGCCTGTCCGCCGCCACTACGGGACTGGCCGCCTTCCTGGTGCTCCGTTTCATCGTCGGAGCAGGCCTCGGAGGGGAACTTCCGGTCGCATCGACGCTCGTCTCGGAAAGTGTCGGGTCGAAAGAACGCGGCCGGGTCGTCGTCCTGCTGGAAAGCTTCTGGGCGGGCGGATGGCTCATCGCAGCGCTCATCTCCTATTTCGTCATCCCGGAATACGGCTGGCGCATTGCCCTCGTGCTCACGGCACTTCCGGCACTTTATGCGATCTATTTGCGGCTGCACCTGCCGGACTCCCCGGAATTCACCGCAAAAAAAGAGAAGACCGGGACCGTCATGCAAAACTTGGCGTCACTCTGGTCCTCCAAGTACAGAAAGCCGACGCTCATGCTCTGGATCGTCTGGTTCACGGTCGTCTTCTCGTACTACGGCATGTTCCTCTGGCTGCCGAGCGTCATGGTCATGAAGGGCTTCGACCTGATCCACAGCTTCGGCTATGTGCTGCTCATGACGGTCGCTCAGCTGCCGGGCTACTTCACTGCCGCCTGGCTGATCGAGAAGGTCGGCCGCAAGTTCGTCCTGAGCGTCTTCATGATCGGAACGGCCGTGAGCGCGCTCGTGTTCGGGAGTGCGGAAGTGACATGGATCCTGCTGACGGCCGGCGCCTTCCTGAGCTTCTTCAATCTCGGGGCCTGGGGTGCGCTTTACGCCTACTCGCCGGAACAGTACCCGACTGTCATCCGAGGCACGGGGACCGGGACGGCGGCTGCAGTCGGCCGGATCGGCGGCATCTTCGGACCGCTCCTTGTCGGTTCGCTCGTCGGCGCCGGCGTCGGTCTGGGCCCGATCTTCGCCATCTTCTGCGGCGCCATCCTGATCGGCGTGCTGGCCGTCGTCTTCCTGGGCACGGAAACGAAGCAGATCGAACTCGAATAGACAACCGGACACCCCTCTCCTGCGGCCCTTGCCGCTGCGGAGGGGTGTTTTGGTTTGGCTCCTTCAGCAGCCCTTCCCTATAATAGAAACAGCAAAGAGAGGACTGGGAAGCATGAAGCTGGAGATCAAACAGGTGACAGAAGAGAAGGAGGCGGAGATCCTCCGTCTTCAAGTTGGGGAAGACCAGAAGGGATTCATCGAGACGCCGGAAGAGTGCCTGGAGGAAGCCCGGGTCTGGACAGAATTCCGTCCGGTCGGTTTGTATTCGGCCGGCCGGCCGGTCGGGTTTGCGATGTACGGCTGGCTCGGCGACGGAAAAGGCGGCGGCAACCTTTGGATTGACCGCCTGCTCATCGACCAACGGTTCCAGCGGCAGGGGTATGGGCTCCATTTCATGGAAATGCTGATGGAGAGGGTGCTGGAGGAGTATGGGGAGCAGCCGATTTACCTGAGCGTCTACCCGGACAACGAGGCGGCCATCCGGTTATATCGGAAGCTCGGTTTTGTGCTGCTCGATGAATATGACACGAAGGGCGAGCAGGTGATGAGGAAAGGGTAAGAGGAGCAATGAAAAAGCGCCCGGTCCCCCGGCGGAGACAGGCGCTTTTTTGTATCGTGTCTAAAGCTCTTCTATTTTCCGGAGGATTTCGGCGTAGATCTCACCATGTAATTAAATTCTGAAAGTAAAGGAACCGAAGTGACGGAACTTCGTATAAAGAGAAAAGGGGAGGGATGGCTGGATGGAAAAACGGGATTTTTACGTGACGGTCGATCCGTCGCGCGCAGCGGATCTGGTCATGGACGAGATCTCCCGATCGGTCAGCGGCCGGCTGGTGGATCATTACACGCGGAATTGCGGTCACCGGACATCGGTCGTCCTCGTCATGGAAAAATACTTTATGCGCACGGGCAACCGGGCAACGCTCACTCTCGTCGCCGACAACTTCGAGGGGAAGACGAAAGTTCATCTGACCGGTTCGGGCGGCGGGGAAGGCGCCTTCCTCCGTTTCGACTGGGGCGCGGGGGCAAGCTTTTCCGAAACCGGCGAACGGGCTTGCACCGTATCGGATCCAGCCGGTTGACTGATCGGAACGGTTAGGATGGTCAATGAAGGGGAGAATCATGATGGAGACAGTGTATTTGGCAGGCGGGTGTTTGTGGGGCGTGCAGGCCTTTGTAAAAACATTGCCCGGGGTCGTGTCCACAGAAGCGGGAAGGGCCAATGGAACGAGCCGTTCACTTGATGGAAAGTATGATGGGTACGCCGAATGCGTAAAAACAGAATTTGAGCCGTCGGTTGTTTCGGTGACGGAACTGATGGGCTATCTGTTTGAGGTGATCGATCCGTACAGCCTGAACCGGCAAGGCCAGGATGTCGGCGAGAAATACAGAACCGGACTTTATAGTGAACAGGATGAACACCTGAAGGAAGCAGTGGCGTTCATCGATGGCAGGCCGGACCGCGACCGGATCGCAGTGGAAGTGCTGCCTCTGAAAAACTATGTGCGGAGTGCGGAAGAACACCAGGACCGGCTGGACAGGTGTCCGGACGATTACTGTCATATTCCGGAGGACATGTTAAACAAGTATAAAAGAAGATGAACGTTAAAAGACCGTTGCTTAACACTCGCGGCTCGTTGCTTAACACTCATGAGGGTTTGCTTAACATTCACGCGCTTTTGCTTAACACTCACGCACGAAAGCTTAACACTCGCTTCGTTGAAGAAGAAAAACCAACAGGACGGCGTTTGCCGCCCTTTTAAATTTGGGCAAATCAAAAGGCACCCCCTTGTCCGGGTGCCTTTCTCCGGGTCAAGTGAACGGGACCGTCAGGCGGGCCTGTTCTGTGTCAGCGAAACACCGGTTTTGGCTTTGTAGTTGAGGAACAGCAGGAGATTCAGCACGGCGAGCAGGAGGACCATCGCAAGCGGGATGGGCCACTGTTCCGAGGAGCCGATTCCCAAGCCAATGGCGGTGGCCGCCACGGCCATGACCGGTGCGAGGATGTAATAGGCTTTCGTCATGTAGAGCCAGCCGTAAGGGAACAGGTGGGCCCCCGTGATGACGGCGAAAACGAGCAGCATCGCCTCCGGATGGACGCCGAATGCCCAGAAGACGAGGGGGAAGTACATGAACTGGGCGACGTTCAGGATAAGCCCGAGCCCGGCCAGCGGATTCCCTTCGGATTTCCAGTCCGTCTTCAGCAGTGACGAGAGGCCGATCGCGAGCGGGAACATGATTCCCGTAAGCATGAGCATCCCGATGTTTTGGAACCGCAGTTCCAGCGGCAGTGTGAACAGTCCGGTGATCAGCACCCAGACAATCATGGCGGACAACAGGAACGGCAGTCCGTTTTTGTTCCTCAGTGCCAGGTCTTGCCTCAGTTCGGTCAGGTCCATTTCAAAGCTCCCCCTTTGAGATCCGTGGCGTTTAGCGGGTCGTCAGGTGCGGCCAGAGAATATCCGCCCAGACGGCGTATCCGAGGTCGTTCGGATGGATGCCGTCTTTCAGTGTGTCCGGGAGCGCGATGTGGCGGCTGTCCAGCCCGGCGAGCATTTCATCATGCACGTTCACGTACTCCCAGCCCTGTTCATGGATGAATGATGCGGTCCCGTACACATAGTCGGTGAAGCGCAGTCCAAGCTTGTTGACGGGCGGTCCGAATTTATTGTCCGTGCACGGGTTCGGAGACAGGAAGACGATCCGGGTCTCCGGCAAGGCACCGGTGTACAGTTCGTGCAGCCGGAGGAGCGAGTCGTACGTGTCTTCGAGCGGCACGTTTTTATTGTGGTTGTTGATGACGGATGTTTCGATGAGCAGGACGTCCGGCTTCGACGCGAGGATCGGTTCGGTCACTTCGTCTTCGAGCAGCCGGACGGACGTGTAGCCGGAGTGCCCGAAATTCTCGATTTTCAAGTGTTTCAGTGCCGGATAGGCGAGGCGGAGTTTCTGCTCCGTGAGCCCGCGCCACGTCTTTGCCTGCGCGGTGGCGCCGGTTCCGCGCGTCACGGAACTCCCCGTGACGGCCATGCGGGCTTCTCCCGCGGAAAGCGCCCGGAAGACGAGATAGTCCGCAATCGGCTGGCCCGGATTCAGGAACGGGTCGACCGCTTCGATTTTGGCCACGTCTGCCGAGGCCCTTCCGCCGCGTCCGTCCGGTTTGAATAAAAGAAGCAGGGCTCCGACCGCCGCCATGACGAGGATCCATTTCATGCGCTTCATCGGACGGACTCCTGTCCGGGTGCCGGATATTTGAGCGCATTCTTTTCGATCTTCCGGCGGGCGGCTTCTTCAAGGTCAATGCCGAGCACGTCGGCGAGCTGCAGCAGATAAATGAACACATCGGCCGCTTCGTCTTCGACCGCAGTCCGATTTTGGGAGACGGCCTCCTCACCGGACTGCCACTGGAAATGCTCGAGCAGTTCCGCCGCCTCAAGCGAGATGGAGATGGCGAGGCTGCGGGCGTCACGGTTGCCGGCCGTCCACCCGCGAACTTCATTGAAGGCGAGGATTTCGTCTGTGAGTTGCTTCAAGGTTGCTTCCCCCTGTGCGGTTTTCTTGAGTATACAACAGATCCGGGCGACAATGTATGGAAGAATGTTTGAATTTTGGAGGAGTGCCCATGTATCAGCCGATCGATCCTGAATTCTTCCGTCAGCCGGTATTGGAGCTGGCCCCGTCCCTGCTCGGACAATACATCGTCCACGAGACGCCGGAAGGGCTGGCTGCCGCCCGCATCGTGGAAACCGAGGCGTACCACGGGCCGGAAGACCGGGCCGCCCACAGTTACAACAACCGCCGGACAAAGCGGACGGAGATCATGTTCGGGAACCCCGGCCTCGTCTACACGTATCAGATGCACACCCACACGCTCATGAATGTCGTGGCGGGGCCTGAGGGGACGCCCCATGCCGTGCTCATCCGAGGAGCCGAACCGGTGGACGGCCTGGCGCTCATGCAGCAGCGCCGCGGAGAGCATCTGCGCATCCCCGACCTGACGAACGGGCCGGGCAAGCTGTCAAAAGCGCTCGGCGTGACCATGAAGTACTACGGAAACCGATGGTATGAGGAGCCGCTGTTCATCGCGCCGGGACCCGGTCTCGGCGGGGAGCTCATGACCGGCCCGCGTGTCGGCATCGGGAACACGGGGGAGGCCGTCCATTACCCGTGGCGGTTTTATGAAGCGGGCAATCCGTTCGTTTCAAAATACCGGTGAGGTTTGGAAGAATGCAAGAGGGGAATAGAAAAGAGGCAGTACTTTTATAAAGGAGTGATCGGATTGGCTAAAATTGCAACGGTAATTACGAATATGTTCGAGGACTCGGAGTATACGGAACCGGCAAAAGCATTCAAGGATGCCGGCCATGAAGTGGTCACGATTGAAAAAGAATCGGGCAAGCAGGTGAAAGGCAAGCAGGGCGAAGCAACCGTCACGATCGACAAGGGAATCGACGACGTGAACGCACAGGACTTTGATGCCCTCTTCATCCCGGGCGGCTTCTCTCCGGATCAGCTCCGTGCGGACGAGCGCTTTGTGGACTTTGCGAAGGATTTCATGGACGCGAAAAAACCGGTGTTCGCTATCTGCCACGGACCGCAGCTGCTCATCACGGCAAAAGCGCTTGAAGGCCGCAAGGCGACCGGCTATAAATCGATTGCTCAGGATATGAAGTATGCCGGCGCAGACTTCGTCGACCAGGAAGTCGCCGTCTGCCAGGACCAGCTCGTCACGAGCCGCCAGCCTGACGATATTCCGGCATTCAACCGCGAATCGCTGAAACTGCTTGAAGGAAAATAATGATTCTGTTTAAGAAAAGCGCGCCCGTTTGCGGCGCGTTTTTCTATTGCCGTCGTCCTGCCGATTCATGGAGTCCGTCCCGGGCGTCCCGTCCGATAAGTCTTTACTTATGGATGGGCGTGCCCCTATAATTAAGCCGGCATTCTTTGTGGGAGGGGATTCCGGTGGATTTATTGGAAATCGAAAAATTCTTCAAAGCGGCGGGGGATGGTACCCGTCTGAAAATATTGCAGCAGCTCACAGAAGGCCCGGTATGCATCCAGGATCTAACGCCGCTCGTCGGACTGACACAGCCGGCCGTGAGCCAGCATCTGAAGCGCTTGAAAGAAGCAGGCCTCGTCGAGGGAGAAAAGAGGGGGCGCTGGACATTCTGGTCGCTGAACGGGCGGCACCCGCTGCAGCCATGCCTGATCGACCTGCTGTCGAGGGTCCAGGCTACGGAGCCTGCGTCCCCCGTCCATGAAGTTAACAGCACGAAGGGACGAAACGGCGCATGACCGCCTGGCTTGCGGCGCTCATTTTCCTCGTCACGCTCGTGTTTGTCATCTGGCAGCCCCGGGGGCTGTCGATCGGCTGGTCCGCGATCGGAGGAGCGGCCGTCGCACTTGCTGCGGGGGTTGTCAGCTTCGGCGATGTGGTCGATGTCACGGGCATCGTGTGGAACGCGACACTGACGTTTGTCGCCCTCATCCTCATTTCCCTCATCCTCGATGAAATCGGCTTCTTCGAATGGGCAGCGCTCCATATGGCGAGGTTCGCAAAGGGGAGCGGCATCCGGATGTTCATCCTCGTCACGCTGCTCGGTGCGGCCGTCGCCGCCCTGTTCGCGAACGACGGAGCGGCGCTCATCATCACGCCGATCGTGCTGGCGATGATGCGGGCGCTTGACTTCAAGGACAAGCTGATTTTGCCGTTCATCATGGCGTCCGGGTTCATCGCCGATACGACGTCGCTCCCGCTCGTCATCTCGAACCTTGTGAACATCGTATCCGCCGATTTCTTTGGAATCGGTTTTGCGGAATATGCTTCAAGGATGATCGTCCCGAATGTGTTCAGCCTCGCGGCAAGCCTGCTTGTGCTTTATCTCTACTTCGGGAAGAGCATTCCGAAAACTTTTGAGGCGTCGAAACTCGCAGAGCCCCGTTCTGCGATCAAAGACCCGAAACTGTTCCGCCTGTCCTGGGCGGTCATCGCCGTGCTGCTCGCCGGGTATTTCCTGAGTGAGACGATCGGCGTGCCGGTGTCTGTGATCGCCATGGCGGTGGCCGTCCTGTTCCTCGGAGTTTCCGCGCCGAGCAAGGCCGTCGACGGGAAGGCGGTCATCAAAGGTGCGCCTTGGGCGATCGTCTTCTTCTCGATCGGCATGTACGTCGTCGTCTACGGATTGCGCAATGCCGGGCTCACCGATGTCCTGGCTTCCGTCATCGAGTGGACGGCGGGCCATGGCTTTTATGCCGCAACGATCGGCATGGGGTTCATCGCCGCAATATTATCTTCGGTCATGAACAACCTGCCGACCGTCATGATCGATGCGATCGCCATTGCCGATGCGGACGTCCCGGAACGGGTGAGGGAAGCGCTCATCTATGCAAACGTCATCGGCTCCGATCTCGGTCCGAAAATGACGCCGATCGGCTCGCTCGCCACGCTTCTCTGGCTGCATGTTCTGTCTCTGAAGGGTGTCAGGATTTCGTGGGGCTACTATTTCAAGGTCGGCATCGTCCTGACGATTCCCGTCCTGTTCGCCGCACTGACCGGTCTGTACATCTGGCTCGAAATTCTGGGGTGACAGGTGAAGAATGAGTACGGCATGACAAAAGCCAGTGAAGAGGATGCGTTTCCGCACAGGCATTTTTATGGATTCCTGTCTGTCCGCTTCATGGCCTCCGGCAATGAAACTGAAAATTCTGTTGTGAAGAAAAGGCAAGTGTGCTATGATGGCCGGAAACCCAAAAAGGGGGCAGGGCCATGATCAGACAGTTGTCCGAAGCCGACCGGCAGCAGGCAATGGCGTTTGTCGGCGGGCAGCCGGCGGAGAACTTGTTCATCATCGGGGATATTGACGCATACGGGTTCAGCGATCCGATCCAGACATTGTGGGGGGACTTCCGGGAGGACGGGACGATGCGCGGCATCCTACTGAGGTACACGGACAACTATATCGTCTGGGCTCCGGGAGAATTTGACGCGGAAGGATTTGCCGGAATCTTCGATGCCGACCGGTCGTCCCGGTTCCTTTCGGGAATTGAAGAGGTTGTCCGGAAAGTGGAGCCGCATCTCCATGCAAAACCGGCCAATCCGAGGGTGCTCTATTACGCGAAATGCGAAACGGCCGGAGCATTGCCGGACATTCCGCCTGAGCATGTCGTCCGGAAAGCGGTGCCGGGTGATGCGGCGGCACTGATCGATCAGATGTATGCCATTCCGGAGTTTGCCGACGGGGATTACAGCGTTGAGCATAAGCGGAGAACATTGTCGGACGGGACGGCCCGTGCCTATTTGATCGAGCGGAACGGAGCGATCATCAGCTCGGCTTCAAGCACGGCGGAAAATCCGCTGTCTGCGATGATTGTCGGCGTCGGGACCGTTCCCGGGCATGAGAAACAAGGCCTGGCGACATTTTGCATGTCGGCGCTCTGTCGGGAACTTCTCGAAGAAGGGAAGATGCTCTGTCTCTTTTATGATAATCCTGCAGCCGGCAGCATCTATAAGCGGATCGGCTTCAAGGATATCGGCAAATGGTGCATGTGGACATTCGCATCCGAGAAAACGGCAGCGGAAGCCTGAGCAACATCATAAATAAAACCGGCCGGGAATCGTTCCCGGCCGGTTTTTTCGTATTCGGTTGATCACGCAGTGACGGCTTCAAGTTCAGCGGCAGGTCCGAAGAATTCGTAGTGGATCTGCTCCATCGGTACACCGAGTGCCTTGAGTTCGAGGATCATGGCGTTCATGAACGGAGCCGGTCCGCAGATGTAGACGTCGCTGCCGTCAAGGACACGGCTTTCCAGGAAGTTCCGGTCGAGGAATCCGTCCGTCTCCGAGTACCTGACGGCATATGTCGCATGTTCCGATTCTGCCGCCATTTCCCGGAGGTCACCATCGAAGGCCTGGACCTGCGGATTGCGGGCGGAGTGGATGAACGAAACCGGACGTTCCGGCTGCCGGCCCGTGATGTGTTCGAACATTGCCGTCATCGGGGTAAGGCCCACGCCGCCCGAGATGAGCGTGACCGGAGTGGCTGCCTTCGTATCCAGATGGAAGACGCCGGCCGGTGCGCTCACTTCGACCGTATCGCCCACGTTCACCTGGCGATGCAGGAATGTCGATACTCGGCCTTCCGGATTGCATTCGTCCTCCCGTTTCACGGAGATGCGGAACATGTCTTCGCGTGGAGCCCGGGACAGGCTGTACTGGCGGATCATCGTATATTTTTCGCCGGGGATCGAGACGCGGACCGTCAGATACTGTCCGGGAATGTACGAAGGGACGCCTTTGCCGTCAGCCGGCTTGAGGTAGAAGGAAGTGATGACGTCGCTTTCTTCCACTTTCTTCGCAACGACGAAGTCCTTGAATCCATCCCAGCCGTTTTCCTGCTGGGTGGCTTCTTCATACATACCTTTTTCGACGCCGATGAATGCGTCTGCGATGGCTTCATATGCCTCGCCCCAGGCGCCGATGATTTCAGGAGTGGCTGCGTCGCCGAGCACTTCTTTGATGGCACCGAGGAGATGATAGCCGACAATCGGATAATGTTCCGGACGGACGTTGAGTCCCCGGTGCTTCTGCCCGATCTGAACGACGACCGGCACGATGGCTTCCAGGTTGTCGATGTATTTTGCGGCTGCCAGGACAGTGTTCGCAAGCGCTGTTTGCTGGCGTCCGCGGGATTGATTGGCGTGGTTGAAAATATTCAGGAGTTCAGGATGAGCCTCAAACAGGTTTTTATAGAAGACGGTCGTGATCGTTTTGCCGTGTTGCTCCAGTACGGGAACAGTGGATTTTACGATGTCGATGGTTTGTTGGGAAAGCATTGCACTCTCACCTTTCGTCTGTGGGTTTTGTTCTCGGTTTAAGAATACTGCTCAGGAAATTTTAAAGCAATATATAAAATATATCTTTAATCAGCTGTTGAATTTCAGTCACAAACCATTCAAAGAATAGTCAAAGATCCGGTCTGGTGCCGCTTTCCTTTATGGAACCCCTCTCAACGCTTATAATATGAATAGAAAGGCGTGTGACCATACATGAGACTGACGATGTATACCGACTACTCCCTTCGTGTCCTCATGTATCTCGGAGCGAAGGCACCGGCAGAACTCTCGACCATCCAGGGGATTTCGGATGCATACGGCATTTCGAAAAACCATCTGATGAAAGTGACCCATGAACTCGGCAAGATGGGCTACGTCGAGACGGTGCGCGGACGCGGCGGCGGGGTGCGGCTCGCCGTCCCGCCGGAGGAGATCAATATCGGGGCGGTCGTCCGGCAGACCGAAGACGATTTCAACATCGTCGAATGCTTCAGTTCCACGGCGAACCGATGTGTGCTCAGCCCGATCTGCGGTCTTCGCGGTGCATTAAACCGTGCGCTGCTCGCTTATCTGGCCGTGTTGGATGAGTACACACTCGCGGATTTCCTCATCAACAAAGACGACATTGCCGCCGTATTGTCGGCAGGCGAGTTATGATAGAATAAGTTTGGAAAATTAGCGATCAGCAGGTCAGGAGGAATGTGGCAATGGCAAACGTACTGATTTTCGGGCATAAGAATCCGGATACGGACTCCATCACGGCGGCAATCGCCTATGCTCATTTAAAGAAACAACTGGGTGTGGACGCCGAAGCGGTCCGCCTTGGAGAAGTGAATGATGAAACGGCCTACGCACTCGAGAAATTCGGCTTCGAAGCGCCACGGCTCGTCGAACAGGTTGCAGCCGAAACGGATCAGGTGATCCTCGTCGACCACAACGAACGTCAGCAGAGTGCGGATGACATCACGGATGTCCGTATCCTGGAAGTCGTCGACCACCACCGGATCGCCAACTTTGAGACGGCCGATCCGCTTTACTATCGTGCCGAGCCGGTCGGCTGCACGGCCACGATCTTGAACAAGCTGTACAAAGAAAATGGTGTGGAAATTCCAAAGGACATCGCGGGCCTCATGCTGTCGGCAATCATCTCCGACTCGCTCCTCTTCAAGTCGCCGACCTTCACGGAAGAAGACAAAAAAGCGGCGGACGAGCTGGCGGCCATCGCCGATGTTGACGCGGACGAATATGGTCTCGCCATGCTGAAAGCGGGCGCGGACCTGAGCAAGAAGACACTCGACGAACTGGTTAACATGGATGCCAAGGAATTCGAGATGGGCGGCAAGAAAGTCGTCATCGCCCAAGTCAACACGGTCGATGTCGATGACGTCCTCAACCGCAAGGAAGAGCTCGAGGATCTGCTCTACCGTGTGATCGCGGAGCGGGAACTGTCCCTGTATATGCTCGCCATCACCGACATTTTGGAGAATGACTCCACGGTCCTCATCCTCGGCAGCGAAGCGGAGGCGGCATGCACTGCGTTCAGCACACCGCTGGAAAACAACCTCGCCACGCTCAAGGGCGTCGTCTCCCGGAAAAAGCAGATTGTTCCGGTCCTGACAGAAGCCCTTTCGAACTGAAGAACGACCCATCAATCCCCGGCAAATCGCCGGGGATTTTTATGTGGGAAAAATGAGATGCGGCGCTGGGAGTTGCGATATGGAGCGAAGGTCTGATAATGGCACGGAAATTTACAATATGGGGCGAAGAATTGCAATATGGACCTGGAATTTGCGATATGGAATGAAGATTTGAGATATGGACCGGGAAATTGCAATATGGGGCGAAGAATTGCAATATGGACCTGGAATTTGCGATATGGAATGAAGATTTGAGATATGGACCGGGAAATTGCAATATGGGGCGAAGAATTGCAATGTGGACTTGAAATTTGCAATATGGAATGAAAATTTGAGATATGGACCGGGAATTGCAACATGGAGCGAAGAATTGCAATATGGACCTGAGATTTTCGATATGGAATGAAGATTTGAGATATGGATCGGGAAATTGCAATATGGGGCGAAGAATTGCAATATGGACCTGAGATTTTCGATATGGAATGAAGATTTGAGATATGGACCGGGAAATTGCAATATGGGGCGAAGAATTACAATATGGACCTGGAATTTGCGATATGGAATGAAGATTTGAGATATGGCACGTGAATTGACGAGATGGCACATTGATTTGCGGCAGGGAATTGAAAGCCGGACGCCGGAGATGCATATAAAACAAAGGGGGGCGGCCTGCTCACACAAGCGGACGCGCTTCTCAGTGCGGATGTGCATCACCTGACCCTCAAGCTTGCATCGACCGCCACCGCTTTGGAATAATATGAACAACAGCCAGCGGAAGGAGGAGCAAGATGGGCAAACAAAAACGGGTGGCGGATTCGCCGGTCGCCCAGTTCATCATGATCACAATCGGGGCGGTCATCGCGGCAATCGGCCTGCAGCTGTTCCTCGTACCCAATGCGATCCTCGACGGCGGCGTAATCGGTCTTTCCATCATCTTCTCGGAAATGACGCCGATCTCCCTCAGTATCTTCATCATCCTGCTGAATATTCCGTTTCTGTTCCTCGGTTACAAGCGGCTCGGATTGAAGTTCACAATCGAAGCACTCTATGGGATCGTGGTCCTGTCGATCGCGACAAAATTCTTCGAGCAGTTCGAAGTGGTCACCCAGGATCTGTTCCTTTCGACCATCATCGGTGCAGTCGTGCTCGGCGTCGGGGTCGGCCTCGTCATCCGGACGGGCGGCGCGCTTGACGGCACGGAAATCCTCGCCATCCTCATCAGCAAACGTCGGTCGATCTCGGTCGGCCAGATCGTCATGATCATGAATGTGTTCATCTTCACGCTCGCCGGGCTTCTCGTGTTCACTTGGGAAACGACGTTCTACTCGATGATCACGTACTTCATCGCCTCCAAGGTGATCGACATGGTCGTCGAAGGGTTGGACGAGTCCTTATCCGTCATGATCATTTCAGACAAGGCGGATGAACTCGCCCACGGCTTTTTCAAGCAGATCGGGCGGGGCGTCACATTCCTCCGGGGAGAAGGCGCCTTCACGAACGATCAGAAAAAAGTCATCTACACCGTGGTGGACCGGCTTGAAATGGCGCAGCTGCGGACGGTCCTCCGGAATGTCGATCCCGACGCATTCGTCGTCGTGCAAAGGGTCAACGAAATTTCCGGCAGCAATTTTGAAAAAGAAGGTCATTGACCGGCGAACCGGCCCCCGATTGCGGGAGCCGGTTTCTTTTTGGATATAAATCGTCCGTGCATCAGCCGAACAGATGCCGCAGGAAGCGGTCCGGCGCGTCCAGAAAATCCTTTGTCATCCGGACATGTTCGATCTCTTCGAATGAAGCGGCTTCGAGCCGGCCGTCCCGGATCTCGTACAGATCGGCGTCCGGATAGGCCATCAGGATCGGTGAATGGGTGGAGATGAGAAACTGGGCGCCCTGTGCGACCATGTCGTTCAGCATCGACATGAGGACAAGCTGCTTGGACGGGGAAAGCGGTGCCTCGGGCTCGTCCAGGATGTAAAAACCTCCGGGCCTGAAGCGGGCCTGGAACAGGTCGAGGAAGCTCTCGCCGTGGGAGCGCTGTTCCAGTCCTTCCCCGTACAGGTTGCGCAGATCGGCATATGTCCGGGCATACGGCTGGATCTCCAGGCTGTGCGGGTTCCGTGACCGGATCTCCTCCATTGTCCCCCGTGCGTCTTCCCGCATGCGGGCGACTTCGATCGTGTATGTGACAAAGTCGAGCGCGCGGAAGAAGAAGCCGTTCCGGGTCTTGACCGACCAGGAGAGAGCGAGATGTTCCGCCAGTTCATGCGCATGGGAGAGGGAGGCGTTGCCCTCCAATGGTTCCCTGCTGATGAGAATGCTGTCCGCAGCTGCGGCAATCCCTTCAAGCAGGGTCGTCTTGCCCGTTCCGTTGTCGCCGGCGAAGATCGTGACCGGTGCCCGGAACGTAAATCCCCCGAATTTCCGGATCACCGGCAGGTCGAACGGGAACCGCCCCTCCGCAGGAAACGGCGCCTTCATCTTGATGCTTTTCAGAATCATGCCGCAGCCCTCCTTTGTCTCCAATTTATCAAAGGGAGCCGGCGGTGTCGACACGATCCACATGTTTTTTGGCAGACCCCCCGGAATCCGGGAAGCGAAAAAAGCGGGCAGGACGACCGAAGCCGTCCTGCCCGCCGATTCTTATAGGTCAAGGGGTTTGGTTGCCGGTCCTTCGAGTACCGATCCGTCTTCGCGGAAGCGGGAGCCGTGGCACGGGCAATCCCATGTCCGGTCCCCTTCGTTCCACCGGGTCTTGCAGCCCATATGGGTGCAGGTCGGGGAGTCCAGCCGGACCACATAGCCGGTCGCCAGCTCCCCGGCGACCAGTCCGTTCACTTTCAGGCCCTGCAGGAGAAGGGAGCCGAAGCCGGTGCGGCCCGGATCGTACAGCCCGATCGCGGGGTTTTTCCGTCCCGTGATCAAGTCGCGCAATATCTTCCCGGCTGCGATTGAGTTGGACAGGCCCCATTTGCGGTACCCGGACGCCATATACACATGCGGCAGGCTGTCGGATATGCGGCCGACATACGGCACCATGTCCGGTGTCTGCGGATCCTGTGCCGACCAGCTGTGCGTGATGCCCTTCAGGTGGAACAGGTTCTCCAGGTCCTCCGTCAGCCGGCCGTATTCCTCATCCGTCTCCTTTTTCATGCCGGCCGTGTGGCTGCCGCCGGCGAGCATCATGTAGATCTTCCCGTCGATGTTCACCGTCCGGATCGAACGCTGCGGCGAGTCGACCGAGATATACTGATCCTTCAATTCTTTGTCGGTCGGGGCAGCGGCGATGTAGGAGCGGCTGACGTGGAGTTTCATGATGTTCAGCCCGCGGAGCCCTTCGATCGGGTAATGGGTGGCAAGGATGAGCTCCTTGAACTCGACGGTGCCTCCGGTCGCTAGGGAGACGACCCGCTTCTGGAAGTCCATCGTCCGGACAGGGGTCATCTCATAGATGCGGGCCCCGTGGTCGGCGGCCATCCGGGCGAGCCGCTGGCCGAAGCGGAACGGGTGGATCTGGAGTTCGTCGTACATCGACAGGGAAGCCTGCACGGGGAATGGCAGTTCGGTCTCCTTACCGTACGAGCCTTGAATGCCGATTTCCCTGTAGGCATCCCACTCTCTCTTGAGCTTCTCCGTGCCGTGCCGGGTCTGGGAGAAGATATAGGAATCCGTGGGACGTGCCTCGCTTTCCCCGGAAATCTCCCGGCCGCGCCGGACGGCCTCTTCGTTGACGTCGTAATAGGTCCGGGCACCTTCCTTGCCGAATTTCTTCAGCAGATCTGCATAAATGTAGCCGTGCTGGGCGGTGAGCTTGCCGGTGGAATTCCCGGTTGTGCCGGCCAAAATCCGGTCGCGCTCGACGAGGACGACATCCTTGCCCGCAGCCGCAAGCTGCTCGGCGGCTGCGATGCCGCTGAGGCCGCCGCCGACGACGCAGACATCACACTTGAGATGGCCTTTCGCCTGCGGGAACGAGTCGCGCGGATAGCCGGTGTCGAGCCATAGGGACTGAGTCAATTCAACTTCCTCCATTCAGTGGTCACTCGGTTGGACATGCAACGGATAGACGCCGGCATGGAGCGAATCAGTTGTCCGGCCGGCTGCATCACCTCTACAATGTAAGAAAAGAAAGAGGGGACCCACACATGAAAATCGAAGTATGGTCTGATTATGTTTGCCCATTTTGCTACATCGGTAAACGGAAACTGGAAAATGCCCTGAAAGAAACCGGGCTCGATGACCGGGCGGAAGTCGTGTACAAGAGCTTCCAGCTTGATCCGACCACACCGGAAACCTCTGAACACACGATGGCCTCCGCCGTCGCGGAAAAGTACGGCATTTCCCTGGAACAGGCGGAAGCGTCCAATGCGAACATCGCAGCAGCCGCCAAGGAAGTCGGCCTGGACTATGACTTCGACAGCATGCGTCCGGGCAACACGTTCAATGCCCACCGGCTGGCCAAATGGGCGGAGGAACAGGGCAAGGGCGCGGAGCTGACCGAGAACCTGCTCCATGCCTACTTCACCGAAGGCCGTTCAATCGGCCTGAAAGACGTGCTGGCGGACATCGCAGAGGAGACCGGGCTGGACCGCGCGGAAGCAGCGGCTGTCCTGGAGTCCGACCGGTATGCCGGTGACGTGCGCGGCGACATCGGGGAAGCCGCAGCGATTGGCGTCCGCGGAGTCCCGTTCTTCGTCCTTAACCGAAAGTATGCCATCTCGGGCGCACAGCCTGACGAACTGTTCCGTTCGGCCCTTGAAAAGGCTGTTTCGGAAGAGCAATGACCAATTAGCTGGATGAATTGAAAAAACAGCCGCCTGGAGGGTCCATTCCCCGTCCATGCGGCTGTTTGAATATCGAGGGATTCTTTCCCTCTTACAGGCTCTCTTCTTCCGCTTCGGCAGTATCGGGCTGCCCGGCGGTCGCTTCAAGCTCAATCTTCAGTTTTACGTCCTCTCCGACGAGCACGCCTCCGGTTTCAAGTGCCTGGTTCCACGTGAGGCCGAAGTCTTTCCGGTTGATCTTGCCCTCGGCTTCAAATGCGACGACTTCCTGGCCCCACGGGTTGGTCGCGCGGCCGCCGTACTCTGCCTCGAAGACGACCTGCTTCGTCGTGCCTTTGATCGTCAGGTCCCCCTTGACATCATACTCGCCGTCGGCGGTCTGCCGGATTTCGGTGGATTTGAACCGGATCTCCGGATACTGCTCCGCGTCAAAGAAATCGGCGGAACGGAGATGGTTGTCCCGGTCTTCATTGTCCGTATCAATGGATGGGACCTCGATGTTGAAAGAGATGGATGCACCGGTCAAGTTTTCCGGGTCAGCGTCGATCTCTGCGTCAAACTTGCTGAAGGAGCCCCGCACCTTTGAAATCATCATGTGCTTCACGGTGAACGTGATGTGGGAGTGGGCCGCGTCGACTTGCCATTTCGAATTTGCCAATTGCATCGCCTCCATTTCAGTATAATCTGAATTTAGGTTAATTGATTGAATAAGTCAATAATTTAAGCTCCTGGGGATGTTTCCTGTGACGCTTGTCAAAACATGCGTTGCCGAGCATACTATATATTTGTATGAAACAAAATAAAAACAATGGTACGTGCGGAGAGGCAATGGCTCCGCCGGCCACCGAACGGCAATGAAAGGATGTTTCTCCATGGATAAACGGCAATGGGCCGATGACTTGAGAACACTGCTTCGTGAAGAGGATGTCAGGATTGATGAGAAACTCTCGCTTCATACCGCAACCCGGATGGGCGGCTGTGCCGATTTGTTCGTCACTCCGGAGACTGAGGAAGAGACTGCAGAAGTCGTCCGGTATGCACACCGGAACGGCATTCCGCTTCTCCTGCTCGGAAACGGATCGAATATGGTCGTCCGTGACGGCGGGGTTCGGGGGATTGTCCTGAATCTCGGCAAGCTCGACCAGATCCGCGTGGACGGAGGACATGTGTACGCCGAAAGCGGGGCCGACATCATCGGAGTCTCCCGTGCGGCTGCCGCAGCAGGCCTCACCGGTCTGGAGTTCGCATGCGGGATACCGGGGTCCGTCGGCGGAGCGATGGTGATGAATGCCGGGGCATACGGCGGCGAGATCAAGGATGTCATCCACCGGTGCACGGTGCTCACAAAAGAAGGCGAACGGCTTGTCCTGTCCAAGGATGATCTCGAACTCGGCTACCGGACAAGTGTTATCGCACGGAAAGGCTACTATGTCCTGTCGGCGGAATTCTGCCTCGAGGACGGGGCACAGGAAGAAATTGACGCGAAAGTCGCAGACCTGACCCATCAGCGGGAGTCGAAGCAGCCCCTCGAATACCCGTCGGCGGGCAGCGTCTTCAAACGGCCGCCGGGCTATTTCGCCGGCAAGCTCATCCAGGATTCCGGGATGCAGGGGAAAGGGCATGGCGGAGCGGAAGTATCGACCAAGCATGCCGGGTTCATCATCAATAAACATGAAGCCACGGCGACCGACTACATCCGGACAATCGAGATGGTCAAGGCGGAAGTGAAAAAGAATTTCGGTGTCGACCTCGAACTCGAAGTGAAAATCGTCGGGGAAGAAGCGTGACAGAAAAAGACCGGAAGGACAAGAGTCCTTCCGGTCTTTCCATGCTCCCCGTATCCGTAAAGAAAATGAGAAAGCCGCAGGCCCGTTCAGGCCTGCGGCTTTCTCATTTCACATGCTTTTCTTCCGCCATGCGGTCGACGGTGCCGGTTTCCTCGATCTGGTCGTCGTGGACATGGACCTGGCACATTTTGTGGTCGTGCATGAACTTGAAGATGCCGTTGTTGAAGTCGGTGCCGATTTCCTTGAAGAAGATGCCCTCGAACTGGCAGCCTTTCGTCATCGTGAAGCTGACGCGATAGCCGTCCCCGTCTTTCACGAGGTAGGCGCGGACGCCTTTTTCGTAAAGCCCTTCCTCCTCGGACTTGACCGTGCGGGCGACGGATACGACGTGCAGGTCTGCAAACGGGATTTCACGAAGCAGGACGTTGATGAAGGATCCCTTCGTAATTTCTTCCCAGCGGCTCTGGGCGGTCTGCCCGACGATGATTTGGGTGATGTTGAGTTCATAGGCGACTTCTTTGATCACTTTGGCGGACGGCCGCTTCTCGTCATCGCGGAGGACGAACGTTTCTGCGCCGAGTTCTTCGGCAAGTTCCTTCCAGCTCTCCACATAATCGGATTTGTCTGCGTCGAACTCGTCGAAGGGCAGCGGATCGACCGTCAGAATATAAAACGGGCAGTCCAGCATGCTGGCCATCTGATGTCCGCGACGGATGAGCCGCTCGCCGTTCGGCCCATAGTAGACACACACAAGGATGCGCTCGTCCATCCCCGGCTTTTTCATCATGGCGGTTTTCACCTCTCGTTTTTGATCTGCCGGCGCAAACGCCGGCATGGAATGTGCGTTATGGTCAGCGCCTCCGCTCCTCCGGCGGGCGGAAGAGTGCGGGGGCGGCCTGTTTCCTGTATAATTGATGATTGGGGAAATACCGGCACGGCAGGCATCACGTCCGCCGGAAAACGGGACTCCCTTTTTGTACATATACCGGACACCGGAATTTCGGGTTTACCGAAGAACCGGCCTGTCGCCCCATAT
This sequence comes from Edaphobacillus lindanitolerans, assembly GCF_900156305.1. Taxonomy (GTDB): domain Bacteria; phylum Bacillota; class Bacilli; order Bacillales_A; family Planococcaceae; genus Bhargavaea; species Bhargavaea lindanitolerans. The sequence goes on from NZ_FTPL01000003.1 coordinate 458,904, forward strand.
TATGCGCCCTGCCGGCCAGTCCGTCAAGGGCTCTCGAAAACGCTTCCTGTGGCTATACCAATTTACTGGAGGGTTTCTATGCTTGTCGTTTTAGGGGTATTCTTTCCGTTCGCCGCGGCGGGGCTCATTCCGCTGCTGTACCGGCTCATTCCAAACCGCCGGATCGGCTGGTTCGTCATGGCGGTTCCGCTCGTTCTGTTTGCGGGACTTTTGAGCATCGTGCCGGGGATTGCTGCCGGGAAAACCGCAAATGTCACGGTTCCGTGGATCCCTGACGCCGGAATCGATCTGGCGTTCCACATTGACGGCCTCAGCATGATCTTTGGCCTGCTGATCACCGGCGTCGGTTCGCTCGTCGTGCTTTACTCCATCCATTACTTGTCCGAACGGGAGTCGCTCGGCCATTTCTATGCGTACCTGCTCCTGTTCATGGGCGCGATGCTCGGTGTCGTGTTTTCGGATAATCTCATGGTCCTCTATGCGTTCTGGGAACTGACGAGCATTTCCTCTTTCCTGCTCATCGCATTCTGGTACCACCGGAAAGGATCGCGCTACGGAGCTCGGAAATCCATGCTGATCACCGTGTTCGGCGGCATCGGGATGCTCGCGGGGTTCCTCATGCTTTATTCGATGACCGGGACGTTCAGCATCCGGGAGACAATCACGCTTGCACCGGAACTCTCGGAGCAGCCGCTTTACCTGGCGGCGATGATCCTCGTCATGCTCGGCGCGTTCACGAAATCGGCCCAGTTCCCATTCCACATCTGGCTGCCGGATGCGATGGAGGCGCCGACGCCGGTGAGCGCCTATCTCCACTCGGCGACGATGGTGAAAGCCGGGATTTATCTGATCGCGCGGTTCACCCCGATTTTCGGCGGGGAGAGCACCTGGTTCTGGACGGTCAGCCTGATCGGGATCGTGACGCTTCTCTGGGGATCATTCAATGCGGTGAAGCAAAACGACCTGAAGGCATTGCTCGCCTATTCGACGATCAGCCAGCTCGGCCTTATCATGAGCCTTCTCGGCTTCGGCTCCGCCGCACTCGCTGCCGGGACCGATGCCGAACAGGTGCTGCTTGCCCAGGCCGGGTTCGCCGCGCTGTTCTATATGGTCAATCATTCCACATTCAAAGGCCTGCTGTTCATGATCGTCGGCATCGTCGACCATGAGCTCGGGACGCGGGACATCCGAAGGCTCGGCGGGCTGATGGCCCTCATGCCCGTTTCGTTCACGCTGGCCGTGATCGGGAGCTTCTCGATGGCCGGCCTTCCCCCGTTCAACGGCTTCCTCGGAAAAGAGATGTTCTTCCAGGCGGCAGTGACCGTCAGCTCCGGAAATCCGTTCACCGCTGACGGGGCGGCGCTCCTGTTTCCGGTCGTCGGTTGGATTGCGAGCGTCTTCACCTTCATCTACTGCATGATCATTGTCTACCGCACATTCCTCGGCCCGCGCCAGCCGGAGAAAGTCGACCGGCTTCCCCATGAGGCGCCGAAGGGGATGCTCGTATCCCCGGCTGTCCTGGCCCTTTTCGTCGTCGGGATCTTCTTTTTCCCGAACCTCGCCGGAAAGTACCTCATCGGCCCTGCCATGCCGGCGGTCTTCCCGACACTGGCCGGAAAGCCCGGTCTTGTGCCGCACATCCAGGCGTGGCACGGCTTCAACACACCGCTCCTCATGACGATCGGCGTCATCGCAGCAGGCATCATCCTGTTCGTGACCTTCCGCCATTGGCGCCTCATCTACCGTTTTCCGCCTTTCCGATGGAACCTTGATACGGTGTACAGGGGATTGATCGGCGGCATGGAAACCGGCTCCACACTTATCACGAAACGGTACATGTCCGGGAATCTCCGGGATTACTTCGTCTATATTTACGTGTTTTTCCTGGCGGCAGCCGGCGGCAGCCTGTTTCTCAAAGGTGCATTTAAGCCCGATTTCCGCATGGAGACGATTGCGGTCTATGAAGTGACGTTCGTCCTCATCATGACGTTCGCCGCACTGGCGATGCCGTTCGTGAAGTCACGGATCACGGCGACGCTGCTGAACGGGGTGCTCGGGTACTCCATCGCGATCTTCTTCATCTTTTTCCGGGCGCCGGATCTGGCGCTCACCCAGACGGTCATCGAGACGGTGACGACAGTCCTGTTCCTGCTCTGTTTCCACTTCCTGCCCGACTGGAAGCCGGAACGGGCACCTGCCCGGACGAAAATCATCAACGGCCTCATCGCACTCGGCGCCGGGGCGGTCGTCACGGGATTCGCCCTGACGGTCAAGGGCTACGTCGTTTTCGACAGCATCTCGGGCTACTTCGAAGATTCCTATACGCTTGCCGGGGGCAAGAACATCGTCAATGCCATCCTCGGGGACTTCCGGGCGTTTGATACGATGCTCGAGGTTGTCGTGCTCTTCATCGCAGGGATCGGTGTCTATACGCTCATTGTGCTGAAGGCGAAGAAAGGGGGCGGGGACATTGAAGGGAAATGACGTGATCCTCCGGACGGTCTCAAGGATCGTCGTGTTCATCATCCTGACGTTCGGGGTCGAACTGTTCCTTTCCGGACACAACAATCCGGGAGGCGGGTTCATCGGCGGTCTCGTCCTGTCCTCGGCGCTGGTCCTCCTGTACGTGGTCTTCGACATCGAGACGGTGCACCAGGGCGTCCCGCTCGACTTCAAGAAAGTGGCGGCTTTCGGCGCGATGCTCGCCGTCCTTTCGGGGACGGCGGCTGCGGTCCTCGGACATCCGTTCCTTTCCCAGGGGTTCGGCTACTTTGACCTGCCGATCTTCGGCGTCACGGAACTCACGACGGTGACCATCTTCGAGGCCGGCGTCGCCCTCACCGTGATCGGTACGGTGGAAACCATTATTCTAAGTATCAGCAAGGATGTGTAGCGGATGGAAGTTCATATGATCATACTGACGGGTGTCCTCGTGACCGTGGCGGTCTATCTTCTGCTGTCCCGGAACATGATCCGGATGATCCTCGGTACCGCGGTCCTGTCCCATGCGGTCCACCTGCTGCTCATCACGATGGGCGGGGCCGCGGAGGGGCATGTCCCGCTGCTCGGGGAATCGGACGGACCGTATGTCGATGCCCTGCCGCAGGCGCTCATCCTGACGGCGATCGTCATCAGCTTTGCGACGACCGCGTTCCTTCTCGTGCTGGCCTACCGGACGTATGAGGAGACGGGAACCGACGATCTGAACTACCTGAGGAGGGTGCGCCGTGAATAACATCCTCGTGCTCCCGATGGTCATCCCGCTGCTCACCGGCTTTGTGCTGTTCTTCCTGCGCCCGTCCGTCAGGGCACAGAAGCTCGTTGCCTCCCTGTCGATCCTGTCGCTCATCGCCGTCAGTGTCCGCATGCTCCTGAAGATCCGGGACGCGGGCATCCTCCGCCTCGATTTCGGGGGCTGGAAACCGCCGTTCGGCATCCTGTTCGTCGGGGACTCGTTTGCGGCGCTGCTCGTCCTGACCACCTCGATCGTTTCGGGGCTGATCCTGTTCTATGCATTTGCCGCAACGGAGCGGCGCCACGAGAACATGTTCTTCTACCCGTTCTCGTTCTTCCTCGTCGCGGGTGTCAACGGCTCTCTTTTGACGGGGGACCTGTTCAACCTGTTCGTCTGCTTTGAAGTCATGCTGCTCGCCTCGTACGTGCTCGTCACGCTCGGCGGCGGGAAGTCGCAGCTCGCGGAATCGATGAAGTATGTGGCGATCAATGTCGTGGCTTCCTGGTTCTTCCTTGTCGCGCTCGCTTTCCTGTACGGAACCATCGGAACGCTCAACATGGCCCACATCTCGGTCCGCGTCGCGGAGGCGGGTCAGGGGCCGCTCCTGAGCGCCATCGCGGTCATTTTCCTCATCGTCTTCGCATTGAAAGCGGGCCTGCTGCTGTACTTCTGGCTGCCGGGATCGTATTCGTCGCCACCCGCTCCGGTGGCCGCACTCTTCGCCGCCCTTCTGACGAAAGTCGGGGTGTATGCGATGTTCCGGGTGTTCACGCTCATTTTCTACCACGACTCCTCGATCACGCACGGACTGATCGGAGCAATGGCGGTCCTCACGCTTGCGGGCGGCAGCCTGGGTGCCGTTGCGTACAAGGATATCCGGGTCATTGCGTCCTACAATGTCGTCATCGCGGTCGGCTTCATGATGCTCGGGCTTGCCGTCTTCAATGAGGCCGCCTTCCGGGGGTCGGTCTACTATCTCATCCACGACATGGTCATCAAAGCGCTTCTGTTCCTCGCCGTCGGATCGATGATCTTGCTGACGGGGGAGTCGAGGATTGACCGGATGAGCGGACTGATCCGGAACTATCCGCTTCTCGGCTGGCTGTTTTTCATCACGATGCTGTCGCTTGCCGGCATTCCGCCGTTCAGCGGATTCATCGGCAAGGTGTATACCGGCCTCGGCGCGGTCGAAGGCGGCAATTACTGGCTCCTGCTGGCCGGATTCCTTTCCAGCCTGTTCGTCCTGTACTCGCTTTTGCGGATTTTCATGAACTGCTTCTGGGGAGAGACGACGATCACCCGGGAAGAGCAGCGTCCGCTCAACAAGAAAAAGCTCATCCCGCTGTCGCTGCTCGGTGCCCTGACGCTTGCGATCGGGGTCGGCACGCAGGTTCTTGCGCCGTTCGTGGCAGATGCCGCGCATGTGCTGGCAAATCCGGAGATCTACATAGAGGCCGTGTTGGGGGAGGTGCAGCCGGATGAATAAATTCCGCGGAACCGGAGGGACGGGGGCGACCGCTGCCCAGTTCCTTCTCAATCTGTTCATCGCTTTCCTCTGGATGCTCCTCCTGGACGAAGACAAGTTCCGGGTGACCACGTTCGCTGCCGGATTCATCGTCGGGATTTTCATCGTCTTCTTCATGCACCGGTTTTTCGGGACGCAGTTTTATCTGCGCCGGATGTTCGCCATTGTGAAGCTGATGTTCATCTTCATCAGTGAGCTCGTGAAGTCCAGCTGGTCGGTCATCGGCCAGATCCTGAGCCCGAAGCTGACGATCCGGCCGGGGATTTTCCGGTACGACACGGTGCTTGAAAGCGAAGGGGAGGTGACGACCCTGTCGCTGCTCCTGACCCTGACGCCCGGTTCGGTCGTCATGGAAGTGACAGAGGACGGCCGGGGCCTTTATATCCATGCCATGGACATCGAGAGTTCAAAACAGGCCTTGATCGTCCAGCTCAAAAACTTTGAAAAAGCGATCATGGAGGTGACGCGCTGATGGTGAACACATTGATGCTGATCGCGCTGATCCTGTTCAGTTTTACGATTGTGATCGCCGTCTACCGGATCATCCGGGGGCCGTCGAAGCCGGACCGGGTCATTGCGCTCGATATGATCGGCGTCAACCTGCTCGCGTCCATCGCGGTCGTCTCCTGTCTGCTGGAGACGAAAGCGTTCATGGAAGTGATCCTGATCCTCGGCATCCTGAGCTTCATCGGCACGATCGCCTTCTCGAAATACATCGAGAGGGGGGTCATCGTTGAACGCCGACACAATCGTTGAATACACGGCCGCCATCCTGATGGTGACGGGCGGGCTCATGAGCCTTGTGAGCGCGATCGGGCTCATCCGGCTGCCGGATGTCTACACACGGTCCCATGCCGCGACGAAAAGCTCGACGCTCGCGGTGCTCCTCACGCTTCTCGGCGGGTTCCTTTATTTCTGGGCACTTGAGCGCTTCATCAGCGTCCGCCTGCTCCTCGGGATCCTCTTCGTATTCCTGACCGCCCCGGTCGCGGGCCACGTCATCATCCGGGCGGCCCACCGGTCGGGCGTCAAGCTCGCGGACATCTCGAAAAAGGATGAACTGGCGGAGGCGAAGGAGAGGCTGATGGAAGAGCAGAATCTGGAGCGTCTGAACAGGGAAAAGAAAAATGATTCCGGTGTCTGAAAAAGTGCCGCCGGAATCCGGAGGCTGATAGAAGCCAGGGGCCCGATACGCCGGAGGGAGCCGTCACGGAGACGGGCTCCGGTGTCCGGTATCGGCGGATTCCCGGTGGATATCGGCCCTTTTTGATTTCCCGCCGCCGTCCTGCCCGTATTTGCATGCACGCAGGGAAAGAGGGTTTTGCACGAAAAGGGAGAATGGAAGAAACAAGGGGGAGAGACATATGAAGAAGTGGCCGAAGTGGCTGAAGGCGGTCGCCATCGTGCTCGGATCCGCCGCTTTGCTGGCGATTGCCGTGCTGATTTTCGTAAACGCTTACATATCAAAATCCAAACCGGTGACGGAAGGGAAGCTGTCCGTTCCGGTGCTCGAAGAAGAAGTGTCGGTCGTGAGGGATGCGAAGGGCGTGCCGCATATCCGCGCGGCGTCGGATGCCGACCTGTACCGTGCGCAGGGATTCGTCCAGGCGCAGGACCGGCTGTTCCAGATGGACCTGGCGCGCAGGCAGGCATCCGGCAGGCTCGCGGAAGTCGTCGGGGAGGCGGCCGTGCCGTCTGACAAGCTGTTCAGGACATTCAGCCTGCGACAGGCCGCGGCCGATTCGGAGTCCGGCTACGGTGAGGATGCGCGTGAAGTGCTCGGGTGGTTTGCAGAAGGCGTGAACGCATTCATCGACCATGCGAAGGAAGACGGGAAGCTGCCGTACGAGTTCAGGCTGCTCGGCTATGAGCCGGAGGAATGGACGCCGGTCGATTCGCTGACGATCGGGAAGTTCATGGCCTATGACCTCGGCGGGAACTGGAACGCGCTCGCGTTCCGGCACTGGGCGGTGAACGAGTATGACGGCGGCAAAATGAAGGAGCTGTTCATCCGCTATCCGGAAAATGCCCCGTCGATCCTCGAGGCGAACCGGGAAAATCCGGTGGCGATCGCCGGTGCGTTCGATGCATCGTTGATCCCCCCAGAGCATAACGGAAGCAACAACTGGGTCGTCTCGGGTGACAAGACGGCGTCCGGCAAGCCGCTGCTGGCGGACGATCCGCATCTGGGGCTGACCACGCCGTCCATCTGGTACGAGATGCACCTGCAGTCTCCGGAACAGAATGTCACGGGCGTCATCTTCGGCGGCATCCCGGGGATCATCCTCGGCCATAACGAAAACGTGGCATGGGGCGTGACGAATGTCGGACCGGATGTGCAGGATCTGTATATCGAGGAACAGAACCCCGACAATCCGGCCGAGTTCCGCTGGGACGGCGAGTGGGAACAGGCGGCGGTCCGCGACGAACCGATCAAGGTGAAGGACGGCGACACGATCGACTTTGAAGTCGTGACGACCCGCCACGGCCCGATCATTTCCGATATCATGCTGCCGGACACCGGAACGGGCGGCGACCTGCTGTCGATGCAGTGGACGGCACTCGAACCGACCCGCGAGCTTGAGGCGGTCATGCAGATGAACAAAGCTTCGGACTGGGACGACTTCGACCGGGCGCTCCGGAACTTTAATGCGCCGGCGCAGAACTTCGTGTTCGCATCGAAGGACGGCACGATCGCCTACCGGGCGAACGGCAACATCCCGATCCGGAAGAAAGGGGACGGCCAGCTGCCGGTTCCGGGGAACTCGTCCGAGTACGGCTGGGAAGGCTATATTCCGTATGAGGAGCTGCCGACGGCAGTCAACCCGGATGAAGGGTTCATCGCGACGGCGAACAACCAGGTGATCGGGGATGACTATCCGTATCACATCACCGACTTTTGGGCGCAGCCGTATCGATACGAGCGGATTGCGGAAGTGCTGGAGGACGGTGATTCCTTCACCCCTGAAGACATGATGGATCTCCAGATGGATGTGAAGAACCTGTATGCCCGCGAATTCCTGGACGAGATGCTCGGCTCGCTGAAGTCGACGGGGGCCGACGGGAAATACGGCAAGGCGGTAAAACTGCTCGAGGAATGGAACGGGGAGGATGACAAGGAGCTCGGCGCGCCGCTCATTTTCCATAAATGGATGCGGGACCTGCCGCGCGTCATGTTCGAAAAAGCCATGCCGGAAGATGTGTATGACCTCATGCCGGGCAAAAACCACATCACCGATGAAATGATGCGCCAGGCCTATGCCGGCAAGCCGGGTGAATGGGTGACAGAGTACGGGGGCGTCGACAAGTGGGTGAGCGATTCATTCGAAAGGACGATGAAGGGTCTTTCCGATGAGTTCGGCGAAAGCACGGACAAGTGGAAATGGGGAGACTATCATCAGCTCGTCTTCCCCCATCCGCTCGGAAGTGCATCCCCGATATTTGAGAAATTGCTGAGCCCGCCCCGCACGGCGACAAGCGGCTCGGCCGTCACGGTCCAGGCGGCCGGTTTCAAGGATGACGGCTCCGCAGACCACGGAGCGTCCTGGCGGTTCGTCGCCGATCTGTCCGACCTGACACGGTCCTGGCATATCGTCGGTCCCGGCCAGAGCGGCCATATGAAGTCGAAGTGGTTCCATGATCAGGCGGAGGACTGGGTGGCCGGAGATTACCATGAAACCCGGGCAGACGGCACCGCCGGAGGAGACGAATTGAAGCTCGTGCCGGAAGGGGAAAAATAAAATGAAGGGCAGGTCCTCCGGAAAAGCGGGAGGACCTGCCCTGTTTCTGTCACGCGAGCGGGTTGGATTCGAATACGGCTTTTTTCACGAGCCGCCCTTTCCGGCCGGACGTCGTCTCTGCATGAAGCAGTGACTGGAGGATCGCTTCCTCTGTCGATTCGATGGCGGCCTGGAACAGGTCATTCATGACGGGGTGATCGTCTTTCATCACTTCGCGGGTGCAGGTCGGCTCTTCGCCGCCGTGCGGGACGGTCTGGGCCGCGGAGAAGGAGATGATGATGTCGCCGCTCCCGTTATGGATGTGGGTGCCGGTGCGGCCGAGCCCGATGGCCGCACGTTTCGCAAGCCGTCCGAGCTGCCGGCTGTCCAGCGGGGCATCGGTCGCGACCACGATGATGACCGATCCGTCCGGCCGCTTGTCGTCCTGGTCCGATGTGGATCCGCCAGATTCGGCGACGGGCGTTTCAGGCGCCGGTTCTTCCGGCGTGACCCAGCCGGGGAACAGGCATTCATGCCCGCGTCCGAAGTTGGTGAGAACGAGCGTGCCGACGGTGAACGTCCTGCCGGCATGGCGCGCCAGGCGGGACGAGCTGCCGACGCCGCCTTTCGCGCCGTAGCAGATCATTCCTTTTCCGGCCCCGACCGCGCCCTGTGCGAATGCACCCGGGGCCGCCGAGCGGATCGCCTCTTCGGCGTGTTCGGGGCGTACGGCCATCCGGCGCATCGAGTTCAGATAGGAGTCATTGCATTCCCCGACGACGACGTTGAGCGAGCTCGATGAGTCGCCGATCGCGGGGTTTTCCCCAAGCATATGCCGGATCGTCCCTTCCAGCACCGCCCCGACGCTGAAAGTGTTCGTCAGCATGATCGGTGATTCGATGACGCCGAGTTCTTCGACCTGGACGAGGCCGGCCGTCTTTCCGAATCCGTTCAGGACGAATGAAGCGGCCGGCACTTTTTCCTCGAACAGATTGCCGCCGTGCGGCAGGATGGCCGTCACGCCGGTGCATCGGAAGTCCTCGCCTTCGATCGGGCCGCCGAGCGTCACGTGGCCGACCGCAACGCCTTCGATATCGGTGATGGCATTCAGTTTTCCTTTTTCCATGATAAAAAGTTCCCCCTCAAGTTGTAATGGTCTCGCACGGTTTACTTCGGCATGGCCGGCAAAGCTTCCGGCGGACTGCCCGTTCGCACACTCAAAACGCCCATCCGCGCCGGATGGGCGTTCCGTCATTTGACGAGAAGGACTGGGCAGTCCACGCGTTTTGCGACTTTGTGGCTCACGCTGCCGAGCACCATCTCCTGGAAGGCGTTCAGTCCGCGGCTGCCCACGATGACGAGGTCATAGTTTTCGGCATTGCAAAATTTTACGATGGTCGGACCGGGTTCGCCGTATTGGATCTTCAGGCCGGGGCCTACGCCTTTTTCCCGGAACACCTCAAATACGTGATCGAGCCGGTCGGTGATCTTTCCCTCAAGCTCGTCTTTCGGAACGTTTTCGAATTCCTTTTCCCGGGACCGGTCGTAGTCGACCACATATAGCATGTCTGCCGCGGCCCCTGTGGAAGCGGCGAGGTCCGCTGCGTGCTGTGCCGCCCGCTTGGAGTGGTCGGATCCGTCCACCGCGACGAGGATTTTTTTATACATCGATGAGTCACTCCTTCGGTCTCCTTCCGGGCGGGCTGCTGTTTTGTCCGCGCCGGTTTCAGTCTATATGCCATGCGTTTGCATTCATTCGTATATGTTTCTATTCCCTCCGGGTGCCCTAAAAACCTTCCCCTGACGAAAAAAAACGGAAAAGTTCAAACGGTTGTTTGAATGTCCTTGATTTCCGCAGGAGCTCCTTATACAATGGGGGCATAGACAATCAAACGGCCATTTGAATATAAAAGGGGGAGCAAATCAATGAAAGAGATGTGTGAAGTGACCGCCTTCCATGAAGAGGCCGTCGCGGCCGTCCGGGGACAGCTGCCCGAGCTCGGGGGGATGGCTGAAATATTCAAAGCGCTTGCCGACGAAACCCGACTGAAAATCGCTTATTCGCTCATGGTGGGCGGAAAGCTATGCGTCTGTGATGTATCGGCCATTATCGGATCATCGACCGCAACCGCATCGCATCACCTGCGCTATCTCAAGCAGCACGGACTGGCTTCATCCGAGCGGGAAGGCAAACTCGTCTTTTACTTCCTGAAGGATGACCATGTCCGGGACCTCGTGAAAATTGCACAGGATCATGCGGAAGAAGGTGCCGGGAATGGGGAATGAAGAGAAGCGGGAATATCGGCTCGAGAATCTGAGCTGCGCAAACTGCGCGATGAAGTTCGAGAAAAACGTCAGCACACTCGCCGGGGTGAGCGGGGCGCAGGTGAATTTCGGCGCATCGAAGCTGTCTGTTGTCGGGGATGCGACGATCGAGGAACTGGAGGCGGCCGGCGCGTTCGACGGCATCAAGATCGTCCCGGCCGGTACACGTCCGGATCCCAAAAAGGCGCCGCTCATCCCGAAAAGGGAAGCGGCGGTCTCCCTCGTTTCCCTTGTGTTCCTGGCAGCGGGCGTCACGGCCTCCTACACAATCGGGGACGCCCGGCCGGTCACCGTCCTGCTGTATGCACTCTCGATCCTCATCGGAGGCGCCGGCATCTTCAAAACCGGCTTGTCCAATCTCGTGAGGCTCGACTTTGACATCAAGACGCTCATGACCATCGCCGTGATCGGGGCTGCGATCATCGGGGAATGGCGCGAGGCGGCGGTCGTCGTCTTCCTGTTCGCCGTATCAGAGGCGCTCGAGGCCTATTCGATGGACAAAGCCCGGCAGTCGATCCGCGGATTGATGGATCTGGCACCGCCGGTTGCGGAGATCTTGCGTGACGGCAAGCCGGTGGAAGTTCCGACCGATGAGATCCGGATCGGCGACCTGATGCTCGTGCGCCCCGGCGGCAAGATCGCCATGGACGGGACCGTCAGCGAAGGTCGGTCGTCGGTCAGCGAAGCGGCCATCACCGGAGAGTCGATCCCCGCCGCCAAGGCGGAGGGCGATGAAGTGTTCGCCGGGACACTGAACGGGGAGGGGGCACTGAAGGTCCGTGTGACGAAGCGGTCAGAGGATACGACGATCGCGAAGATCATCCACCTTGTGGAAGAAGCACAGGCAGAGAAGGCCCCGTCCCAGAAGTTCGTCGACCGGTTCGCCAGGTGGTACACGCCGGCGATCATGCTTGTCGCGCTGCTCGTCGCAGTCGTTCCCCCGCTTCTCGGGGGCGACTGGCACACCTGGATCTACCAGGGGCTGGCCGTCCTCGTCGTCGGTTGTCCGTGTGCGCTCGTCATTTCGACGCCGGTCGCCATTGTCACGGCAATCGGGAACGCCGCCCGGAACGGTGTCCTGATCAAGGGCGGAGTCCATCTGGAGGAACTCGGCCGGGTGAGGGCGGTCGCCTTTGACAAGACCGGAACACTGACGAACGGGGTCCCGGCAGTGACGGATGTCCTGGCATCTGAAGGCACGGATCCGGACTGGCTGCTCGGCCGTGCGGCGGCGGTCGAATCGCTGTCCCAGCACCCGCTCGCCTCCGCCATCACGGCCCGTGCAAAGCAATCGGTCTCTGATGTCCCCGAGGTCGGGGAATTCCATTCCGTCACCGGCAAAGGGGCGGAAGGACTCGTCGGAGGAGAACGCATCTCCATCGGAAGCCTCTCCTGGATTGAGTCCATCGCCGATGTCCCCGGCGGCGCCCGTGCCGAGGCGGACCGGTTGCTCGGGGAAGGGAAGACAGTCATGGCCGTCGCGGCGGACGGCCGCTATGCGGGCCTCATCGCCGCGGCCGATGCCGAACGTGCGGAAGCCGCCGGCATCATCCGCAAGCTGAAGGATGCGGGGGTCAACCGGGTGGCGATGCTGACCGGGGACCACCAGAAAACCGCGGAAGCGATCGCCGGACGGATCGGAATCACCGATGTCCGGGCAGCCCTCATGCCTGACGAGAAACTCGGGGCCATCAAGGAATTCCGCGACTCGCACGGGTCGGCCGCCATGGTCGGGGACGGCATCAACGACGCCCCTGCGCTTGCCGCGGCATCCGTCGGGATCGCGATGGGCGGCGCCGGAACGGATGCCGCGCTCGAGACGGCGGACATCGCCCTCATGGCGGATGACCTTGAAAAATTGCCGTATACGATCCGGCTCAGTCGAAAAACATTGCGCATCATCAAAGAAAATATTATGTTTGCATTAGGACTGAAAATTGCCGCGCTGCTCCTGCTCATCCCGGGGTGGCTCACACTCTGGATCGCAATCTTTGCGGATATGGGGGCGACGCTCATCGTCGTGCTGAACTCCCTCCGCCTCATCAAGATCCGGGAGTAGCGCACAGCGGGGGGACATCGGATGAAACTGACGGAATGGACGATGCAGGAACAGGAAGAACTCATACACTTCATGACGGAAAACAGCTGGCCGTACCACGGAATTCCGCACCCGGCCAGAGAACTGATCGAAAAGGCCATCGGCGAGGGCGGCTATGAATCCGATGAGGTCAAGACCTTCTGGGTGGAGACGGACGAAGGCGAGAAAGTCGGAATCGTCAAACTGTATGACATGCAGGATGAAATCCCGATGTTCGATCTGCGGATCGCGGACCGGGCGCGCGGGCACGGCTACGGCCGGCGGGCGCTTCTCCTCATCTGCGATTATGTCTTCAGCCTGCCGGCCAAGAAGATCCGGCTGGAGGGCCATACCCGGCAGGACAATGCCCCGATGCGCAAGACGTTCGAGCGGGCAGGCTTCGTGAAGGAGGCCCATCTCCGGAAGGCATGGTACTCGCCGAAGGAAGACTCGTATTATGATGCCGTCACATACGGGATGACACGGGAGGACTTCCTGAGCGGGACGACCACGCCGGTCGAGTGGAACGACCGGGAATCCGGACGGGTAGAGCCTGCACCGGTGTCGGGCCCGCCGGCATTTCCGGATGAATTCCGCTCGGATCGCCTGGTCATCCGGGCACCGCGTCTGGAAGACGCCGCGGATGTGTGCGACGCCCTCACCCACTCACATGGGGAACTCAAAGAATGGCTGCCTTTCGCGAAGGAGGCGCCGACGCTCGCTTCGACCGAAGAGAGCCTGCGCCGGTCCATCGCCGACTTCATCACGCGGAATGACCTCCGTCTGCATCTGTACCGGCAGGAGGACGGGGCGTTCATCGGGTCTTCGGGCCTTCACCGGATCGACTGGGACGTGCCGAAGTTCGAGATCGGATACTGGATCGACAGCCGCTATGCAGGGCAGGGGTACATGACCGAAGCGGTTGAGCGGATCACCGAATTCGCCTTTGACTCGCTCGGCGCGCGGCGGGTGGAGATCCGCTGCGATGCGCTCAATCTGAAGAGCCGGGCAATCCCCGAACGGCTCGGCTTCTCCCTGGAAGGACTGCTCCGCAACGATGCCCTGTCCGTTTCGGGGGACGGCGTCCGGGACACATGCGTCTATTCGAAAGTGAAATGAAAAAGGGATGCCGCGGCTGTGCGGCATCCCTTTCTTCAGGCTGATCTCCGGCCTGTGAAGAGCGATATGATGAACAGAACTGCGGCTACGACAAGCAGGATGTGGATCAATCCTCCTGCAACCTTGAATGCAAGCCCGAGCACCCAGAACACGATGAGTGCAAGAATGATAAACCAAAGAATTTTGCCCATGTCGGCATTCACCTGCTTTCCGTCATAATTTGAGATGAAAGATTATTGCTATACAAGGAAATTACCCGCCGGGCCGGCTTCTTAAACCGCCGACCTTCCCGTGCTATAATGGACGGACATGGATTGGAAAGGGCTGATGGCATGGCGACGCCGAGCATGGAAGACTATATCGAACAGATCTGGCTGAAGTCGGCTGGAAGCGGGGAGGCCCGTGTATCCGATATCGCCGAGGCGCTGGAAGTCCTGCCTTCCTCGGTGACGAAGATGGCCCGCAAGCTCGACCGGGAAGGCTACTTAGTTTATGAACGGTATAAAGGGTTAATATTAACGGAGAAAGGCGAGGCGTTCGGCAGGAAACTCGTCCGCCGCCATGAGCTGCTGGAGCGGTTCCTGCGGATCATCGGCGTGGACGAGCAATTCGTATACGGGGACGTTGAAGGGATCGAGCATCATCTGAGCTGGAATGCGATCGACCGGATCACCGAACTCGTCGAGACCCTTGAGGAGCATCCGGAAGTGCTCGGAAGGATGGCCGGCGAAAGGCCCGCAGAGAACACGGGAACGGAAAAGGAGAGATGAGGATGGCACAAGCGGAATCGGGCCGGATCGTCGAGGCGGTCGCGGAACGCAGGGAAGGATCCCGCTGGATATTGGCATGCGGGGAAGACGAAATCCTCATGAATGATTCGGAGGCGCCGGAAGGACTGGCGGAGGGAGACAGGGTCAAGGTGTTCGTCCACCCGGACCGGCGGGGCAACCTGACGGCCACATCCCGCCTCCCTCGGATGGAAATCGGGTCGTACGGATGGGCCGAGGTGATCGACACGGACGGGCGTGACGGCATCCGGACCGATATCGGGACATCGGTCGAAGTGATCGTCAACCCCGCGGACATGCCGAAACTGTGCAATCTCTGGCCGAAGCCGGGCGATTGCCTGTACATGACCCTCCGCACCGACAAGGGGGGGAACCTGTTCGGCCGGCTCGTCACAGAGGAGCGGATCATGGACGAGTTTGTCGATGCCCCGTCATCGATATTCAATAAAAATCTGAAAGCCCGTCCATACCGGCTGCTTCCGGTCGGGGCCTTCATGCTGACGGAGCCGGAGAAGTACCGGATCTTCGTCCATCATACCGAGATGAAGTTCGAGCCGAGGCTCGGCCAGGAGCTGGATGTCCGGGTCATCGGCGTCCGGGAAGACGGCTCGCTCAACGGATCGCTGCTTCCGAGAAAGGAAGAGCGGATCGGAGATGATGCGGAAACGGTCCTCCGCTACCTGAACAGTTCCGGCGGCAAGATGCCGTTTTGGGACAAGTCCACGCCCGAAGAGATCGAGGAGATGTTCGGCATGAGCAAGGCATCCTTCAAGCGTGCCCTCGGCAAGCTGATGAAGAGCCGTCGCATCGAGCAGGAGGACGGCTGGACGTATTTGAAAGAAAGCCGGGATTGAGCTTATTTTCAATCTGAAGTGAAACTTTTTCATTGCCCTGCCCGTTCATATGGGTAGGGCATTGCATTTGAAAGGGGAATTTTAATGGTGAAACGAACATACAAATGGGCATTTCCTGCGGTGCTGGTATTGGCGGCTTCCATGCTGACGGCACCCGTTGCATCGGCCGACACCCCGGTTGATGAGCGGCTCGGAGTCCCGATTGTCGTATACGGCGCGAACCTGTCGGATGCGGAAAAGGCCAGTGTAAAAGAGAGCCTGGACGTCGACGACAATGCGGAGACCGAGGAGATCACGGTCTCCGGGGAAGATCTCGGCAAATACATCAAGGACAGCAATCCGCGGGCACGCATGTACTCGTCCGCGAAAATCACCGTGACCGATGAGGGGAGCGGGCTTGTCATCCAGATCGTCACGCCGGAGAACATCACGCAGGTCACATCCGACATGTATGCGAACGCCATGCTGACGGCCGGGATCGAGGATGCGAATGTTGACGTGGCCGCACCGAAGCCGGTGACCGGGCACTCGGCGCTCGCCGGAATTTACAAGGCATACGAAGCGAGCGGAGGAACACTGGATACAGAGCGGACAGACGTCGCCAACGATGAACTGTCCGTCGCGACCGACCTCACGGAAAAGTCGGGCGTCGATGAGCAGAAAGTGAATGAACTGCTGACAGAGCTCAAGCAGCAGATCGCCGAACAGAAGCCGGCCTCCAAAGAAGAGGTCGAGAAGATCGTCAAGGAACAGCTCGACAAGCTGCAGATCGAGCTGAGTCCCGAAGACCGACAGCTGCTGATTGACCTGATGGACCGGATCCGGCAGCTCGACATCGACTTCGGCAAATGGTCCGACAAGCTGAATCAGTTCGGACAGGAACTGAACGACAAATATGGCGACAAGATCAAGGAAACGATCAACGACGAAGGGTTCTGGCAGAGCGTCAAAGATTTCTTCAACACCCTGATCGACAAGGCCAAATCCTTCTTCAGCTGATCAGACCAAAAAAACGGATGCCCGGTTATCCAGCCGGTGCATCCGTTTTTTCGTCTATCTGCTTTTTCCATTCTTTCGTTTCGGACGGGGTGTCCCCGGTGATGAACACCGGCCCGTCAGTGGTGTCGAGGAACAGGACGGGTTTCTGACGATCGTCGACGAACAGCAGCGCAGAGCCATAATCCCTTGTTTTGAACCAGCCCCTGGCGAATGATGAAAAAGCAAACCCGTTTTCCTTGTATGCGATATCGGGCAGTTCATCAAGCAGATCGGCTGTCCGGATGTCCTTGTAGCCGATCGTTTCCCCGTACATGCCGGAAATCTCCACGGCCTTCCCGGTGAAGGTGAGCTCCGGCTGGCTGGATCCCACCGCGAGCAGGATTCCGATTCCTCCGATCACGAGCATCGCCACGACGGATGAGGTGATGAACGCGCGCTTCCGTTTTTTCGGAATTTCTTTTCCGGAGAGCAGGATACTCCCTCCGAACAGCACGATGAACAGGAAGGCAATCTGAATCTCAAACGTGTAAGAGAAGCCGAAAAACACGGTGAGCTGGAGGGCGGCCATTCCGGCCGCGAGGAGGAGGAACAGTTTTCCGACCCCCTGCGGATAGCCGTTTTCGATCAGCGCTTCCTGTTCGTCGTCAGGCCGCGTGGCAAACCCGGAAATGAGGAAATAGGCTTTTTTCTTCAGGATGATATACGCAAACAGCGCAAAAAGGGCAATGAGGACGACTTGTGTCCAGGTGATGAGCGACATGGGATGTGCTTCCTTTCTACGTATGGCATACGGTCTGTCCCCAGTTTAAGGCAGGCCGTCCGGATTGCAAAGCTTCCGGGATGCATATAAACTGAAAAAAGGAAAACCTTTGCAGGGAATACCCGATCAGGAGCCGGCCGGATGACTTCGGGGCAGGAATGACATGTCAGAATCAGTCTCCGATTTTGGGAGCCGTGATTCGTCCCCGAAGCCTCGAAGAACCCGGCCCGCACTCCCTGGACAGCGGAATGAAACGATTGAAAGGGGCAATGACCAGGATGGAATTCGAACTGAAAAATCTCGGAAGCGATGCATTTGCGTTTGTGCATGAAAAAGACGGGAAGCAGGACGCGGAAATCACGTGGACACTGATGGGCGATGTCATGGTCATGGACCATACGTACGTCGATCCGTCGCTCAGAGGCGAAGGGGTGGCAAAGCAGCTTCTTGACCGGGCCGCCGAACATGCGCGCGAGCACGGCTACAAGATGGAGGCTGTCTGCTCGTATGTGGTGACTGCGTTCAAGCGGTATCCGGACTACGATGACATCAAGGCATAAAGAGAAATCAAAAAAGCAATCCGGCCCTGATCAGACGGATTGCTTTTTATGTGTCGGAATTCGGAATGTCGGTCATGGCACCCTCCCTCAGAATGTCAGCAATATCAAAATGGCTGTAAGCACCGACGAACCGGCAATCGCATACATGGCATCCGCATTGTTGAAGATCAATTTTTTCTCCATTTCAATCTCTCCTGTCCACATTGGTTATTTGTTAGAAGTTTACCCCTGCCAATGTTTGCATAAACCTTCCATTTGAAAAATTTAGTCTTGGAGATGAAACCATATGCTAAGATAGCCGTATGATGAAGTAGAACAATAGAAAAAGAGGTGTTCAGTCCATGCAACACAATCAATCAGCCTACCAGCGCCCGTTCAAGCGGACAGGTGAAATGGTGCTCGGCATCATCGGAATTGTTTTTAATGTCCTCGGGATCATCGGCGTCATCATCATGAACGGATTCACGAAAATGCTGTCGACGGACCCGGCGTTCCGGGAAGAGTTCGAAGCGGAAATCTGGAACGATCCGACCATCAGCCAGTCGGATGCCCAGGATATTATTGACATCATGTATGCGGTCATTGACTGGATGGTCGGCTTCGGCTGGTTCTTCGTCGTCGCACTTGTCATCAGCACAGTCCTTGCGGTGGTCGCGGTTATTAATCTGAAAAAGAATGCGAAGCTCTCGGGCATCCTGTTCCTCGTCGGAGGATTCCTGGCGGGGATCATCTCGCTCACGTCCATCCTGTTCTACATTGCGGGAATCATGTGCCTTGTACGCAAGCCGCCGGTCGAGCCGGAAACGTATGCGGACGACCATTTCGGTGAGCCGATGCGCCCGCTATGATCCAGAAATGAGCTCAAAAAAAAACACCGGCCGCTCAAACGAGCGCCGGTGTTTTCAGATAGTGGACATATTGTGCAGTGAGCGTCGGATACCCTTCAAACAGCTCTTCGAATTCATCGACCAGCTCAAAACCGCACCCTTCGAAAAACGTGCAGGCTTCGCTGATCGGTCCTTCCACATAAGCGAACAGCCGGAGCCCTCCTTCCAGGCCGGCGACGCCGGCTTCGATGAGCCGGTCGCCGAATCCGGTGCCGGCGTATTGGGGAAGCAGGTGGAAGGCCGTGAGTTCGGCATCGCCGTCCTCGTCAACCCGGGTGAAGTTGGCGAAGCCGACCGGCTTTCCTTCATGTTCCGCGATGAGCATCGTCGTCTTTTCCATCCGCTTCATCAGCATCTGCGGAGAGTAGTCACGGTTCAGCGAAGATTCCAAAGCCTGGGCAGGCAAGATCTCTTCATAGGAGCGGCGCCGGCTGATTTCCGCAATCTGCCGGACGGTATTGATATCATTCGGTGTCATCAAACGGATCATTGGCTTCCCCCACCTCTAATTTATTTCATCAAGCATAACAAATAAATCGCCCTTCAACTATATCTTATGGAATAATGTAATCAAATTGAAATGAAAGAGGGGGATTCCATGGAGTGGAAAGTCAAACGCTTTCAGGATTTAACATTGGACGAGCTTTATGAGATCATCCGGCTGCGCGTCGACGTGTTCGTCGTCGAACAGCGCTGCATCTACGGGGAGGTGGACGGCCATGACCGGCAGTCGCTCCATCTGATCGGGACGGACGACGGGGAGATCTGTGCCTACTCGCGGATCCTGCCGCCGGGGGAACGATACGAGGAGCCTTCGATCGGGCGCGTGGTCGTCAGGATGGCCTGGCGCGGAAACGGACTTGCCCGGGAACTGGTCGAGCGGGCGAAGCGGATCATCCGGGACGAGTGGGGGGGCGTGCCGGTGCGGCTGCAGGCCCAGGAGCATCTCGAGCCGTTCTATCAGTCTTGCGGATTCGGCTCGATCTCGGAGCCGTACGATGATGAAGGGGTTCCGCATGTTGACATGAGGATGAGTGTTTCTTAAAGTTCCTAAACGGGTATACTCGAATACGGATACTTAACGACACCCGATTTAAACATGGAGGATGATGGAGATGGGAAATAAAAACCGTAATCTATTGTTGGCTGGCCTCGCTGCGGGAGCCTATGCCTATTTCAGTAAGAAGGAAAATCGCGACAAGGCGATGGTGTCCTTCAATAACCTGAAGACGAAAGTGGATTCGTTCATGGAAACCCAGAAACTGAACCGTGATGATGACGCCAAAGCGGGATTCTCGGATCCGTATGACCTCCAGGATAACGATATGGTGGCAGAAGGAGCCCAGACAAGCGTCCATTACTACAACCAGGAAGTCCAGGACAACAAAAAACTGGCACCGGACGAAGATGGCCTCTATCATAAGAAGGAGACCGGTGAACCGGCAGGCGGGCAAGGCGCCAAACTGGGAGGGACCGACGCGGATCAGGAACACAAACAGGAAAACACGGATACCGTCACGGATGAGAATCGGATCAGCACCGAGAATCTCTAAATCCGTTCCAGACAGCCGCCTATCCGGCGCCGGATAGGCGGCTTCTTTGTGTACTGCGGGGCCGCAGCGGTCAGGAAATCTCTTTCCGGCATGGTGTGCCCTGCAGATTCAGGGAGAAAACGGCAAACCTCGTGTAAATCTTCCCTGCCGAAGGGTATAGAGGAAATACAGCAGGAAATGGAGTGTTTAAACAGTGGGGAAACAACAGGCTGTCTTGATCTTGAACCCTTCGTCAGGCAAGGAAAAAGCGGGCGGGATCCGCGAGCCGCTTGAAAGAGCGATTGGAAGGGCCGGCTATGCCGTCCGGGTCTGCCTGACTGAAAAAGCGGGTGATGCGGAGCGGTTTGCCCTGCAGGCGGCCCGTGACGGCGCTTCGCTCATTGTTGCGGCGGGCGGTGACGGAACGGTCAATGAAGCCGTCAACGGGATTGCCGGGCTGCCGGAAAGGCCCTTGTTCGCCTTCATCCCGCTCGGGACGGTCAATGACTTCGCCCGTGCGCTCGGCATTCCGCTGGATGCGGACGAAGCGATCCGGGCGTTTCCGGATTTTGTTCCGCGTGCAACGGATATCGGGATGGCAGGCGACAGGTATTTTATGAACATCATTGCCGTCGGGGCCCTTGCGGAGGGGGTGGCCGGCGTGCCGGTGGAACAGAAGTCCGCCTTCGGACCGCTCGCTTATGCGGTCCACGGGGCCCGCGCGCTTCTTGAAGACGATGGCAATGAACTGACGCTCGACCATGACCACGGAAGATGGGCGGGGGAAGCCGCCCTTCTCCTCATTGCGCTGACCAACTCGACCGGCGGGTTCGAACGGATGACCCCGGAAGCGGAAACGGATGACGGCCTCCTGCACGTGACCGTCATCAAAAGCACGAAATTGCCGAATCTGGTCCGGTTGTCCGCTGCCCTTCTTTTTGGTAAATTGCAGGAAGCGGGCGCGGTTGAAACGATCAGGACGCAGCGGATCCGGGTCACTTCAGCGAGCCGGCTCGTCTGCAATATCGACGGTGACGAATGCGGCGCCACCCCGCTCGAGGTTTCCGTCCTCCCCGGACATCTCCGCGTACTGGCCCCCGGAAAAACAGAGCAGCTACAGGCAGAGCATGAATGAGAAAGCGGGTGAGACAGATGATGGACTCTGGCTTGCAGGACATGACCAAGGTCTTTCTGGATGAATTCGAAGTGATGAGGGCATATGACAGGAGCGGAGACTTCTACCGTCTGGAGAAGGAGCTGCTTTCCTGTATCGGTGAAGGGGATAAGGCGGGGGCAAAGGAGCGCCTCGGCAAAATCGTTGAGATGATCTGCGAAATCGCAGGGGGAGAACGGGCGGACCGCGACGTATCCTTTTACTTCATCATCATTTCTGCGCTGGTCGCGAGGATCCTCCTCAAGCCGAAATTCACCGTTGAGCGGACTGTGGCCTTCAATATTACCTGTATGAGGATCGTGGAACGGAAGTTTGACACGAATGCCATCAAGGATCTGACGAATGATATGGTCGAATTTTTCATACATGTCCTGCAAGGGCGGAAGAAACCGGAACTTCCTCATCCGGTCGTCAACGAGCTGATCGAGTATATCGACGCCTCGATCGAGGCCAATCTGACAGTCGCCCGGCTGGCCGAACATTTCAATATCAGCACAAGCCACCTTTCCCGGATCTTCCGCGAGCACACCGGCCTGACCCTCATCGATTATATTAATATGAGGAAGATCGAGGAATCCCAATATTTCCTCCGGAACACGGACATGAAGATTTCCTCGATTGCAGAACAGTTCAGTTTCTGCAATCAAAGCTACTTCACCCGGACGTTCAAGAAATATACGAATCTGACCCCAAAACAGTTCAGGGAGCGCAAGGAGATTGACTATTTCACCTTTGCACTGCCGTCGGCGGAAGAATGAGTGCCTGCCCATAATTGAAATGTCCGTCACAATTGATGTATACTACTCTATAGTTTGAAAAAGATGTAGGTGAATCGATTGAATAAACGCATAGGGTTGATCATCACCCTCGTGGCGACGGCAACACTTCTTGGCGGATGTTCGAGCGTCCAGAACAAGGAAGGGACGTTCTACAGTCTGTTCGTCCGGCCGATGGAGTGGGCACTCGAGTCGCTAGGTGAAGCGTTCAACGGAAATTATGGGCTCGCCATCATCGTCATCACGGTCATCATCCGCCTGATTCTCATGCCGCTCATGCTGAAGAACTACAAAAGCCAGCAGGCCATGAAGGTCAAGATGGACGCACTCAAGCCGGAGATGGACGAGATCCAGAAGAAGATCAAAGAAACAAAAGACAAAGACGAGCAGCTCAAGCTTCAGCAGGAAATGATGGGCCTCTATCAGAAACACGGGGTCAACCCGCTGAACATGGGATGTCTGCCGGTCCTGATCCAGATGCCGATCATCATGGGCCTCTATTTCTCCATCCTGTATTCCGGAGATGTCAAAGCCCATCAGTTCCTCTGGTTCAATCTCGGTTCGCCCGACATGATCATGGCGTTTGTTGCCGGTGCGGTTTATCTTTTCCAGGCGCGCGTATCACTCTGGACGATGCCGGAACAGCAGCAGAAGCAGATGAAGATGTTCATTTACATGTCCCCGATCATGATCACGTTCATCTCCTTCACGGCGATGTCGGCGCTGCCTCTCTACTGGGCGGTCAGCGGGGCGCTTCTCATCATCCAGACCTATATCGGTCGGAAGTTCTACTACCAGCACCCGGAAAAAGCAGTGGAATGAGCGGATTCTCCGCCGGTTTTGCGGCGGTTTAATCGGATATTGGCAAACGGAAGTGACCCGGGTCCTGCCGTTTGCCTCTTTTTTATAGACAATCGTTTCGGGGAGGGGGAGCCAGATGTCCAAAGGGAAAAGGTGGGTGATCGGCGGCCTGATCGCTGTGGTCAGCCTCTTCACGATCATTTTCATCATCCGGCAGGCTATGTACGGAGCCGCCTTGTCGCTTTCACTTCTGTTCGTGCTCACAAATACCGCCCGCGCCTCGGGATTCCGGGAGCGGGGAATGTTCCGTGAAGCCAAATGGATGAGCATGCTGGCCGGTTTCTTCGGCCTGATGTTTGTCGTCCTGCTCGTGATGATGCTGTTCTTCTAGGATACAAAAAGGCAAGAACTGCGGAGGATCCGTGTTCTTGCCTTTTCCTATGGAAGCAGTTTGGGTACGCGCCTTTCCGGCCGGTGCGAAACCAACCGCCCTCCCGTCCGTCCTTTTTGATCAATAGGAGAAA
Source organism: Edaphobacillus lindanitolerans (assembly GCF_900156305.1). Lineage (GTDB taxonomy): Bacteria > Bacillota > Bacilli > Bacillales_A > Planococcaceae > Bhargavaea > Bhargavaea lindanitolerans. Next base: position 482,559 of record NZ_FTPL01000003.1, read on the forward strand.
CGCCGGCGGGTCAGGAGCACGATCACTGCGGCCGGGACCGTGCAGATCGTCATGCCGAGGAATGCCAGTCCGGGAGACAGTTCATACAGCGAGCCGCCGAGCAGGGTGAGGAACGCGCTGCTGAGGCTCATGCCGAGTGCGGCGTACAGTCCCTGGGCCGGTGCGATCAGACCCCGCGGCAGTTTTCCGGATATGTATCGGATGAATGCGTAGTGGGCAATCCCGAATGACACGGCGTGGAGCACCTGGGTGAGCGTGAACATCCAGACCGTCGGCACGAGGAAGATGAGCAGCCAGCGGACGGTGGAACCGATGGCCGCAATCAGGAACATGGTGGATGCCTTCATGGAGCCGAACAGTTTATCTGCCTTTGCAAAGAAGGCGATTTCCACGATGACGGCCACGTTCAGGATCAGGCCGATCGCAAAGCTGGCCACCCCGAGGTCATCGAGATAAATGAATCCGTAGTTGTAGTAGGAGGCGTGGGCGCCTTGGAGCAGGATGGTGATGCCGAGCACGGTCAGAAAGGCCGGCATGCCGAAAAGCTGCCTGAACGCGCTGCCCCGCCCGCTTTTGCCCGTAGCGGCTGTGCGCTCGCTCAGCACGGCGGGCGGGCCGGCGAGCTGAGCGGCATAGAAGACGGCCAGTCCGGCGAACATCGTCCAGAGGATGGCCGCGTTGCCGAAGACGGCATTGAGGCCGCCGATGACGAGCAGGGCGATCGTATAGCCGAGGGAGCCGAAGGCCCGGCTCCGCCCATAATCGATCCGCTCGGACTGGATCAGCACGGAGGCGCCGGATTCCATCGCGGGCAGCAGGTTCGGATAAACGGTGTTGAAGGCAAGCGTCACTGCGAGCAACATGGCAAACGAATGGGCGGGAATGTAAAAGAGCCCGATGACGAGGGACAGGATGATCGAGATCCTCATCAGCTTGGTGAGCGGATACCGCTGTGCGGCGGCGGGGAAGAAGAACAGCGTGGACAGGGCCCGGGCAATCATGCCTGTACCCATCACGACACTGGCTTCAAACACGCTCAGTCCCTTGACCGTCGTGAGCCAGCCGGTCCAATACGGCAGGAAGATGCCCCAGGTGAAAAAGTAAGCAAAGAAATTCAATGACAGCCATCGTGCATTCATCGGGTCCATCCTTCCGCATTCAAAAAATCTCATATGGAAATAGAATAGCATATGAATCAGGAGTCCGGAACAAGTCCCGGATGTGGTACGATAAAGAAATGGAAATTAAGGAAAGAAGGTAGCCCCTTACGATGCGCAGAGTGGATTATCTAAACAAGAAAAAACGGAAAAATAAAGGCTGGATCGTGGCTTCGGCGATTGCCGTCCTCGTACTCGGAGGAGGAGCGGCATGGACAGGGGCGCACGACTGGGATCTGAAGGAGAGTGCCGTGTCACTGAAGGGCGTTCTTGGAGGAGGGACGGAGAAATCTCCTGCGGACCAAAGTCCTGTTCCGCCCCAATCGGCAGAGGAGGATCAGGCCCCGGCATCCGGCGGCGGAGAACAGCCCGTCCCGGAAGAGAAGGATGACGCGTCCGATGCGCTTGCCGGTATCGGTGAATATGACGACGATCGGCCGCTCCCGTCCGAGCCGACCTATATAGACGGCGTTTTGCTCGCCAACAAGAAATATCCGCTGCCTGCGGACTTCGCCCCCGGGGAAGACCCGGAGGCCAGGGCCGCTTTTGATGAAATGGCCGCCGCTGCGAAGCTGGACGGGTTTGAGCTTGCCCCGTTCAGCACGTTCCGCACATTCGAACGCCAGAAAGAACTGTACGATCAGTATGTCGCCCGTGACGGAGTGGAGGCTGCCGACAGGTACAGTGCGCGGCCGGGTTACTCCGAGCACCAGACGGGGCTGACGTTCGACATCGGGGAAGCCAATCAGGAACAGCACTGGGCGCGGAATTCATTCGGTGATACGGAGGCAGGGAAATGGCTGTTCGCCAACGCCCACCGGTTCGGCTTCATCCTCCGGTACCCGGAGGGCAAGGAAGACATTACCGGCTATATGCATGAGTCCTGGCATTACCGCTATGTGGGCAAAGAACTCGCCGCCAAGATCCACTCCGAAAACCTGACGCTCGAAGAATACCTGCTCGGCGGCCAGAAACAGAAACAGCGGCACGAGCCCGAACCGGCGGATCCGGCTAAATGAATACAAACAGACGAATGCCCGGAAGGTACGCCTTCCGGGCATTTACTTTACAGTATGGGCGACACGAGCCGGGACAGTGATTCCTTCACCTTGATCGCCGTTGATCTGGAGCGGTACACCTCGGTCGTGAGTTCCGTGCAGAGGCGCATATCCTGCTCGAACAGCTCGGCGAGCTCGTGGGATTCTTCGCGGTCATAGATGAATGCGTTCACTTCAAAGTTCAGCTTGAAACTGCGGACATCGATGTTCGCCGTCCCGACAGTCGACAATTCATCGTCTACGACGATCATTTTCGCATGGATGAAGCCGTTCTCGTAAATGTAGACCTTCGCTCCGGCACGCAGGAGCGAGCCCACGTTGGAATAGGTCGCCCAGTAGACGAACATATGATCGGGCTTGTTCGGGATCATGATCCGGACGTCGATGCCCGAAAGGCAGGCAATTCGCAGTGAATCGAGGAAACTCGCATCCGGGATGAAATAAGGCGTCTGAATATAGATGTATTTCTTCGCAAGGTTAATCATTTTCAGATAGCCGTCCTTGATCTGTTCCCAGTCCGCGTCCGGCCCGCTTGAGACGATCTGGATGCCGACATTCCCTTTTCTCGGGATGGCCGGGAAATAGCGGTCCGAGTACTCAATGTCATGGGAAGCCGATGCCTGGTTCCAGTCGAGGATGAACCGGGTCTGAAGGGGATGGAGCGCACTGCCTTCGATCCTCAGATGCGTATCCCGCCAATAACCGAATTTCTTTTTCAGGCCGAGGTATTCATCCCCGACATTGAATCCTCCGATATAGCCGATCCGTCCGTCGACGATCGAGATTTTACGGTGGTTCCGATAGTTCATCCGGGGATTGATGAGGGGGAGGAGAGCGGGGAAGAACGCCTCCACTTCGCCGCCTGCCTGGATGAGTTCGCGGAAATGTCGTTTCCGGAGCCCCCGTGATCCCATGTCGTCATACAGGACACGGACCTTCACTCCCTGTTTTGCCTTCTTCACCAGGACGTCGAGGATCCGCCGGCCGAGGTCGTCCATCCGGTAGATATAGTACTGGATATGGATATGATCCTTTGCCTGCTCCATGTCGGCGAGCAGTGCTTCGAACTTCGCCGCCCCGTCGTTGAATATCTCCACGTCATTGTCCTGGGTGAGAAGCGCATGGTTGTTGCGCAGATGCAGATAGATCATATCCCGGTAATGGGCCGTATCATCCAGGTTGAATTCGAACGTCCCGTCTTCGATCGCCTCGGTCTGGTAATCAACGAGCTTCTCAATCCCGATCCGGTTGCGTCCTTCCCAGCGGAACATATGCCGTTTCCGGAGCTGCCGCCCGAACAGGAGGTAGATGAAAAAGCCGAAGACGGGGATGAAGAAGAGCACCATCAGCCAGGCCCATGTCGAAGTCGCATCCCGACGCTCGAGGAAAATGAGCGCAATGGCGAGGAAGATGTTCAAGATGAAAATCGTAGCCGTCACGATTGTAATTGCTTGTGTCATGGCCGGGAACCCTCCCTTACCGCTTATTTCTATAACCCATAGTATACCGAAGGGCCGAGAAAAAGACGAACCGGAACGCAATAACTCGATTAAACCTACTTGACTTATAGGCAATAAAAACATAGAATGCATCTTATGCCGGAAAGACATCGGATTTTATCTTAAATGGACAGCCGGCCGATAAAATATGATGGGAGAATGAACTATGAATATATGGTGGGTCATCCTCAATGTGGCGATCTTGGCTGCACTTGTCGGCGTCCTCTTTTATATGGACCGGAAGCACGTCTCTTTCTCGAAGCGCGTTTTCACCGGGCTCGGGCTCGGCGTGGCGTTCGGCGTTGTGCTGCATCTCGTATACGGTGCGGAGTCCGAGACACTCGCCCGCTCGGTGGACTGGTTTAACATTGTCGGAACCGGATATGTCCGGTTCCTCCAGATGATCGTCATGCCGCTCGTCTTCATCTCGATCCTGGCTGCATTTACGAAAGTGTCGACCGGGAAAAACTTCGGCAAGACGGCGGCACTCGTGCTCGGCATGCTGATCGGCACGACCGCGATTGCCGCAGCGATCGGCATCATCTCGGCAACAGGCTTCGGCCTGGATGCCTCGGATATCGTCCAGGGCTCCGCAGAATCGGAACGGGGACTGTCCATTGAACAGCAGTCGGCCGATGTGGCTGACCGGACGCTGCCTCAGCAGATCACGGAACTGATTCCTTCCAACCCGTTTCTCGACCTGACCGGCGCACGGCCGACGTCGACAATCGGCGTCGTCATCTTCGCGGCCTTCCTCGGCGTGGCTTACATGGGGATCGCGCGCAAGGAGCCGGAAATGGCGGCAACTGTGAAAAAAGGCATTGATGCCATCTATACCCTCATCATGAGGGTCGTGAAGCTCATCCTCCGCCTGACGCCGTACGGCATCCTGGCGATCATGTCGCGGACCGTGGCCACATCCGATTTCGGTGCCATCGTGAACCTCGGAAAGTTCGTCCTGGCTTCATACGCGGCGCTGATCGTCATGTTCCTCGTTCATCTGGCGATTGTTGCGATGAATGGCCTCAATCCGGTCACCTACGTGAAGAAAACGGCTGAAACCCTGCTGTTCGCCTTTACTTCCCGTTCAAGTGCCGGCGCGCTTCCGCTGAATATCAAGACACAGACCGATCGGCTCGGAATTCCGGATGCAACGGCGAACTTCGCGGGTTCGTTCGGACTGTCCATCGGGCAGAACGGCTGCGCGGGCGTTTATCCGGCGATGCTCGCCGTCATGATCGCTCCGTCCGTCGGCATCAATCCGCTTGATCCCGGGTTCATCGCCACGCTCATCCTCATCACGGCGATCAGCTCGTTCGGCGTGGCAGGCGTCGGTGGCGGTGCCACCTTCGCGGCCATTCTCGTTCTGTCCGCGATGAACCTGCCGGTCGCACTTGCCGGCGTGCTCATCTCCGTCGAACCGCTCATCGACATGGGCCGCACGGCGCTCAATGTCAGCGGCTCGATGACCGCAAGCGTCACTGCAGCAAGCGTCAACAAAGAGCTCGACCGGGATGTCTTCAACGGCTCGGTCGATGCACAGCCGATCGACGCGTAAGACGGCAACACTTCCCGGCAGTGAGGCGACTCAGGCAAATCGAATTGCAACACACTTACCAGAAAATTAAAGACCGCCCGGCAAACCGTTAGAAACGGACTTGCCGGGCGGTCTTTTGATTCAGTTCCGGATCAGCCGGTCATGCACTGCTTTGACATGCTCTTTGTACGGCGTGTCGATGAGCGGTCCGATCTGCTCATATGCATGACGGATGACTTCTTCCGCCTCGCCGGTTTGACCGGTCCCGGCAAGAGAATCGGCGAGGAAGGCCTCTCCTTCAAGGAAGATGGACAGGTCGATCGGGTGGTGGATATACTCGGTCGGCACCTGGACATTGCGCAGCTTTTCAACTGCTTCTTCATGCCGGCCGAGGCCGGAAAGCGCCTTTCCGGTTTCCATGTTCATGTACGGGGAGTGGAGCAGACGGTCGAGGTCCTGGCCGTTCTCCTTCAATTCGTTTTCCACATCCCGAACCTGCTGCAATGCTTCCGCGTATTGATGTTCATAGGAGGTCAGCTCGTGGATGTCCAGGAACCGGAGGAAGCCAGTGGTTTCATCGTCCTCTGCAAATTCGCCGTATTGGCGGAGTTTGAGCCGGAAACGGGTGTAATCCTCTTTGTTCCCGGTCATCAGGGCATGGACGGCGGCAAGCCGGTACCAGTCGCTCATCCGGTAGTACATCCCTTTTTCTTTCGAGAAGGCGAGCGCCTCCTCCATGACCCGCAAGGCCTCTTCGTTCTGCCCGACTGCGTAGTGGAGAGTGGCTTCGAAGTAATCGAAGTCAAGCTTCGTCACGGGTTCGATGAAGGTGGCGCGGTTTTCGATTGTGTTCCGTTCCCTGAGAAGGACGGCAAGTGAATCGGCATACCGGTGCCGGGAGTACAGCGCCTGAGCCCGGGCCAGTCCGATGGCGGCCCGGCGCGCGGTGATGTTGAGTCTGTCATAGATATCCGCCGCCCGCTCAAGGGCGGATTCCCAGCCATCCCTGTCCAGGTATCGCAGGGCGTATGCATACAGCTCGAGGATCCGGGCCGACTCATAACCGGTCCCGAGCCGCTCAACGTAGGGCGCGATCAGATCCACGGTCTGCTGCTGCGTTACTGCCTTCGCCTCGTCAAAAATCTTCACCTTGGCAAGGTCCTCTGTTTTCTCCAACAGGTCACGCAGTTCCTGGACACTCACTTCCTCCAGCAATTCCGAAGGGGAGACGCCCAGCCGCTCCGCTATATACGAAAGGCTTTCCATCGAAGGCTTGGCTTTGTTGTTTTCAATCAGGGACAGCATGCCTTTCGACATCCGGTCACCTGCCAGGTTGTCCAATGTCAGTTTCTGATCTTTCCGGATCGAACGGATCCGTTCACCGAGTGTCGGCAATCCAATCACATCCTTCTGTTTAATTATATTGAACTTTTGCTTGCCTGTGAAGTGGGAACGTGTTATCCTTGGTTTAATTAAATTAAACAATGGAGTGATCAAGATGATCAATGCACAGCGGCTGTACCAGGCGACCTTGGATTTGTGGACGCAGACAGCAGAAAAACTGTCCGCGCGGTTCCTGCCCATACGCCCGTCAGAAGAGCCGGAAAGGCATGCCTTGAAGAAAATTCCCGCTCATCGCAATCTGGATGACCGTCTGGATGCCGAATCCATGAGAACACGACGCTGGCTGTGACCGCTATTTTTTTTGGAATATGTGTTTAATAAAATTAAACTTACGGTTGAATTGAGCGGTGGCAGATGGTATCGTTGGTTCAATCGCATTAAACAAGGAGTGTGGAAGGGTTGGAGCAGGCGGTAAAATTACGCAGGGCCACTTATCATATCTGGACATTCATGACGAGCAAGCTGATCTCCGCGTTTGGTGCACAAGTATACACGTTTGCCATCAGTTTCTATATCCTTCAGCTGACCGGTTCTGCGACGAGCTTTGCGACGAACCTGATCTGCAGCATCCTTCCGCGGACGATTGCAGCCCCCTTTGCCGGCTATGCGGCGGACCGCTGGCCGAAAAAGAGGATTGTGATTCTCTCGCAGGGCGCGATCGTGCTTGCGGTCGGCGGGCTGCTTGCGGTCAGTCTGACGGCCGGACTGTCACTTCCGGCCATCTATGCCACGACCGTTGTCATCTCCCTCGCCGCGTCGTTCTCGGGCGTCACCTTCTCTGCGGCAATCACCGGGCTCGTGGACGAAGCGCGCATCCAGAAAGCGATGTCCCTGAACCAGATGTCGATATCGCTTGCCGCGATCGCCGCGCCGGCGGTCGGCGGCCTGCTGTACGGCGCCGTTTCGATCAATCTTTTCCTCATCTTGTTCATGGCTGCGGAGGCGATTGCCCTCATCCTGGAGGCGACGATGAATTTTCGGCTGTTTAACCGCAAGGCCGAAGCAGGCGGTGAAGCCGAGAAGCCGGCGGAAGAGCCGTTGCTCCAGAGCATGAAGTCAGGGCTCTCCTATTTGAGGAGACAGCCGGTCATCATGGCGGTCATCTGGATTGCGCTCATCGTCAACTTCCTGTTCGGGGCTTTCCAGGTCGGCTACTCATTCATCCTGATCGAAAAACTGAAAATCGCCCCCGAACATTTCGGACTGACCGAGGGGGCTCTCGCCGTCGGGACGCTCCTCATGTCCATCTGGCTGAGCGTCCGGAAAGAAGTGAAATACCCGCTGGTCGTCTCGAAATGGGGCATCGTCTCCATGGGACTGGCGATGGGCGGTGTCGCAATTCCGCTTTTCGCCGATATCCCCTATGTTCCCATGACGATATTCTTCGGAACGATCATGCTGATCTCCGGCTTGTCATCCGGCATCGTGAACACGCCGATCATGGTGATGATGCAGAAGAATGTGGATGATGACTATAAAGGACGGGTGTTTGCAGTCCTGGAAACGATGGCGATGTCGCTGATGCCGCTAGGGACGGTCCTTTACGGATTTCTGTATGACCTTTTCCCGGCCGAATGGATTCTCCTCATCTCCACGGCTGCCCTCATCGGTGCGGTGCTGTGGCTTGCCCGACCGTCGGTCATCCGCAGGGCCCATCCTGAACTCCATGCACCGAAGAACGGCCATGTCCCCCAGGCAGCAAAATAAAGAGCAACCGGACTCACAGCCGGACAGGACCCCACCGGGTTGCCTGTCCGGCTTTTTTTTCCCGTTATGTTTCGGCATCCGGTATACTGTTTGAATGGAAGAGATTGTGCTTTATGGATAGGGGGGCGCATCATGGGGGGAATATACGGAAACCTGCCGGAGCGTGTACTGGTGGATGGGATGACAGACATGGTGTTTGTCATGGCCATCCGGGAGGACGGGAAGATGGTTTACGAATTCTTCAACCGGACGGCCCGCAACACACTTGGAATCAATGAAGAGATCATCGGGCGGACGATCAGCGATGCGCTCGGTGATGTGCGCGGACAATTGCTGGAGCCGCTTTATAGAGAAGTCGCGGATACAGGGATTTCCGCTGTCTATTCGGACGAGTATCCGGATGAACTTGGAAAGACAAGGTATTCCGAAACCACGCTGGTTCCGCTTTTTGAGGAGGGGACCTGCACGCACATCGTGGCGACAGTCCGGGACGTTACGGAAAAGATAGCCGCGCGCCGTTCCGCTACGCTCTTGAACGGCCGGCTTGAACTCAGCGGCTCCAAATTCCGTGCGTTGTTTGAGAATAACAGCGATGCGGTCTTCGAGCTGTCGGCGGATGGCACGGTTCTGGCCGCAAATCCGGCCGCAGGGCGTCTGTTCGGGAAACCGGAAAAATCATTCGACGGTCGCCCGTTCGCAGAAGTGATCGGAGAAGGATGGGGAGAGCGGGAGGAAAAGGCGTTCCGGTCCGCGCATTCGGAATCAGAAGGGGACATCCGGGTGGATGTGTGCTCCATATCCGGTCCGGTCGGCTGCCTGCTCAAGTTCACGCCGGTGATGAATGCCGGGACGCAGATCGGATGTTATGCCCATCTGAAAGACATGCGGGAACTGGATAAACTCGTCGGACAGTTCATGGAAAGTGAACGGCGTTTCCGGATCATTGCGGAGCATGTCCGGGATCTGATCCTTCTCGTCGATAAGCGATGGAATTTCCTGTACGTGTCTCCTTCGATCAAAACCGTTTTCGGCTTCACGCCTGACGAACTGTCGAGTTCCAGCGGAGAAAAATTTGTCTTTCCCGAAGATGAGCCGAGACTGCGGGAGACCTTTGACCGGACGGTCCTTGATAATGGTGTGTTCACCCTCCGTCTCCGGCTTGCCCATGCAGAAAGAGGCTGGGTCTGGGCCGAGATGACCGGGTCAGCGGTGTACGGTTCAGACGGCCGTTTCCTGCATATGGTGCTGGTCATCCGGGACATCACGCGCCAAAAAGAAGAGGAAGAGCTGCTGCACAATTATGCGTACCATGATCCGCTGACGGGCTTGCCGAATCGCCGGCTCTTCTTTGACCGGCTGGAACAGAGGCTGGAACGATACCGGATGGCAGGAGAACCGTTCGCCATCATTTTAATGGATATCGATAATTTCAAGCAGATCAATGACAACTGGGGCCATGAAACAGGGGATGAAGTGATCCGGGCATTCGGCGTGAGGATTTCAGGGGCCCTTGAGGACGGTCTCGTTGCGCGGTACGGCGGAGATGAATTTGTCGCCCTGATTGCCGAATGCAGGGACGCGGATGAAGCTGCGGCAACAGGCCGAAGGATCCTCGATTCACTCAAATCCCCGCTGCGGATCACCGGCCGGGAAATCCTCGTCACGACGAGCCTGGGCATCGCACTCTCCGCTCCAGGACGGATGTCGCCCGAGGAATTGCTCCGGCTCGCGGACCGGGCGATGTATCATTCCAAGAAAGAGGGAAGCGGGCGCTACCGGATCATCTGAATGAATGAAATAATCCCCTGCGGGCGCGCAACGAAGCGCCCCGCAGGGGATTTAACATTCTGTTTCAGCCCAGAGGTTCCGCGTTGCGGAGTGTCCGGTCCGAATTTCGGTAGAGAAGGAGCAGGACGATCGACAGGACGGCGAGCGCCGCGGATATGCCGTAAACGCCGTCCGGCAGACGGGTGAACAGCCAGCTGAACAGGAGCGGTCCGCCGATCCGTCCGATATTGTCCATCGAATAGCTCATGCCGGCTGCGGTGCCGTACCGGCCGCCGGATTCCTTCGTCGTGAGCGAGACGAGGATCGTCCGGGCGAGCGCATTGCCGGCGGTGAACACGCACAGGGACAGACCTGCCCAGAACAGGCTTCCGGTGAACAGCATGAGGATGAGGCCGGCGGCGGTGATCATCTGGGCAAGGATGATGATGTTCGTTTCCATGCCATTTTTCACCCTGCGGACGACGCCCCCCTGGATGGCGGCATCAACGAGCCCGCTGAACATGAACAGATAGCCGATCTGCTTGGGCGTGATGTCGATTTTATGGATGTTGAACAGCTGGAAGGTCGCTTCGATTCCTGCGAGCAGGAAGGTCACCATGAATGACAGCAGGAACAGATAGCGGACCCTGTATCCCCACAGCCTGGCGGCGCCTTCCGGGATGATGGCCCGCTTCTTCGCTTCACCCTGTCGCACGGGCTCTTTCAGCACAAATGCCGCGTAGAAGAGGAGCAGGAGGATGAGCGTGCCGGATGCGGTGAACGGAAGCGACAGGCTGTAGTCACCGAGGATGCCTCCGAACGCCGGCCCGAAGATGAATCCGAGCCCGATCGACATGCCGAGGAAGCCCATGTATTTGTTCCGGTTCTCTTCATCGGTCAGATCTGCCACAAATCCGGTGACGGCCGTATAGAGGGCTCCGGAGAACAGTCCGCCGATGATGCGCGAGAGGTACATCATCGGGAGCGAATGGGTGAACAGGGCAAAGAGGAAGAAGCTCAGGCTGAATCCGGCAAGCCCGATCATGATGAGTTTTTTGCGCCCGGTCCTGTCGGAATACGATCCCCAGAGGGGGGCGGTGAAAAACGAGGCGAGTGCATAGACGGTGAGGAGCCCGCCGACGTGCATTTCGTCATACCCCTGCGCGACCACGGCTTCCGGCAAGACGGGAATGACGATCCCGAAGCCGAGATAGACGAGGAACTGGACGGACATGAGAAGGATGATGGCTTTTTTCATTTCACATTGACCTGCTTTCCAAAACATTTCGATGACCCCATTCTACTCTGCGGGAGGGGAGGGTGACAAACGGGGTCCGGCACTTATTCCAAAACCGTGAATAAAACCTTTACTGCGGGTTAACCTTTGTAACAAAATTGAAAGATTTGAGCGGGGACCCCGGTGGTATGATAAAAGGGCATATATATAAGGTTCGGATTCATCCATCAACCATGCCAGCCATGCAACCTTGCCCCGGATGCTGCGTCGGAATCTACAGGAAGGAAGAGGTGGAACGGATGGCCAAAGAAAAGGACGTCAAGACGATCGCGGAGCGGATCTCCGCGCTTGGAATCCCCGTCACGATTACGAAATCCCGCCTGGAACTGCTCAAAGCCCTTGCCCCGCCCGCAAATGTTCCCCACCCGCGCACGACCTGATCACTGCGAAAAGCTCCCGCCTCTTCGAGAGGGCGGGAGCTTTTATGTGTGCGGGTTGATGGGGAAGCATCGCGATGTTCGAAGCCCTCTGTTTAGCCTCAATCCTCCGATTCGGCGCTGAACATGTAGGTCCGGTGGTGGAACTTCATGCTGAAGACGAGGCCGAGGGCGAGCATGTTGCCCATGATCGAGCTCCCTCCATAGCTGATGAGCGGGAGGGGGATCCCCGTGATCGGAAGCAGCTGGATCGTCATGCCGATGTTCTGGAACACATGGAAGGTGATCATGGCGATGATGCCCGACAGGACATAGGTGCTGAACGGATCCTTGAGCTGAAGCGTGATTTTCGTCAGATGATAGATCAGGACGAAATAGAGCGAGATGACGACGCTCGCACCGATGAATCCCCAGTCTTCACCGATGACGGAAAAGATGAAGTCGGTATGGGCTTCCGGGACATACACTTCCCGGCCCATGAACCCTTTCCCGCCGATCTGCCCCGAGCCGATCGCATTCAGGGACGTGATCAGGTGACGGCCTTCATCGGTCGAGTAGGTGTACGGGTCCAGCCATGAATAAACGCGGGCGAACTGATACTGTTTGAAACCGATTGTCTTGACGAGGAACTCCTGCATGTACAGCGCCATCCAGATGACGATGCCGCCGAGCACGGCGGTTCCGGCAAACAGCGGCGTGATGATCTTCCACGAGATGCCGGAAACGAGGATCAGCGCGGCCGTGATGGCGATGAAGACGAGCGAGGTCCCGAGGTCCGGCTGCTTGAAGATGAAAAACAGCGGAAGGGCCATGACGCCCGCCAGCTTCAGGAGCAGCATCAGGTCCGTCTGAACCGTGCGGATGAGATTCTTCTCATTGTGCATGGTGATCAGCTTGGCCGCTCCGATGATGTAGAACGTCTTCATGAACTCGGCGGGCTGGATGTCCCCGATCGGAAGGTGGAACCAGCTTTTTGCGTTGTTCCGCGGCTCGACGAGCGCCATGCTGCCCGGCAGGACGTGGAGCAGGAAGAGGGAAAAGACGCCGGCCCCGTAGATGAGCCATGCAGCCTTTTTATATTGCTCCGGATCGAAGTACATCATGACGGCGATGATGAAGGCGCCGACGGCATACCAACGGATCTGGGCCGGCACGAAGTTCGTATGGTTATATTGTCCGGTCGTCTGCGCCGATGCGATGGCGAAGGAACTGATGATCAGAAACAGCAATAAGATGAACGCAAGCGTCCAGTCAAACCGGTCTGACGGCCGATTGTTCAGCTTCATGGATATCACCTGAAATTTCTTGGAATAGATTGAGCCAATACGCTCCATTATACCGCAACTGAAGTCGGATTGCGCGGATTCCTGCAATCTATTGGACGAGATTGAAAGAGAAATGTTTCCATTCCGCCATACAATTCGTTCGGCGCCCGATTTGACGATTCATCATGCCGGCGGGCGGCTGGCGGGCCGCATGGCGTCCGTTCCGGATCATCCCCGCCAGCCGCCGCTTCCGGGGGTGATCCGCCTGAAAAAATCCGCCCGCCCCGTCACATGTCCGGCCGCTCGTGCTACACTGTAAGTATCCAAGATACGGAGGTTTCCACATGAAAAATCGGATTTTTCTTCTATATGGCGGCAAGTCGGCGGAGCATGATGTGTCGCTGTCAACGGCACGCGCCGTCTCGCATGCCCTTGATTTCTCCAAGTATGACGTAACACCCGTGTTCATCACGCCGCAAGGGGAATGGCGTCCGGGGCCGCTGCTTGCAGGACCGGCAGAACAGGTGACGGATCTCTTGATCGGAGAGGCAGGGACATCCGCTCCTGCGCGCCTGGCGGACGGCATCGGGGCGCTTGCCGATGAGGCGCCGGGGCAGCCGGTCGTCATCCCGCTGCTGCACGGCCCGAACGGCGAAGACGGGACTGTGCAGGGGCTGCTGGAAGTCATGGATCTCCCATACGTCGGAAACGGTGTGCTCGCATCGGCCGCCGGTATGGACAAGGTGGTCATGAAGCAGCTGTTCGGTTCGGTCGGCCTGAACCAGGTGCCGTTCGTCCATTTCATCCGGAGCGAGTGGGAAAGCGACCGGGACGTGATCCTTGCCAAAGTGGAGGCGCGGCTGTCCTGGCCGGTGTTCGTCAAGCCGGCGAATCTCGGATCAAGCGTCGGGATTTCCAGGGCCACCGACCGCGTTTCACTCATCCGTGCCATCGGGGAAGCCCTCCGGTACGACCGGAAAGTCATCATCGAGCAGGGGGTCGACGGCCGGGAGATCGAAATGGGACTCCTTGGCAATGATGATCCGAAATGCTCGGTCATCGGTGAGATCAGTTCGGCATCGGAGTTCTATGATTATGAATCCAAATATCAGGACGGCAACACGGTCCTGACGATTCCGGCGGAAATCCCCGAACCTGCCGTCACGGAAATGGAACGGATGGCAAAAGCGGCGTTCAAGGTGCTCGACTGCTCGGGTCTTGTCCGCGCCGACTTCTTCCTCACGAAAGACAATGAAGTGCTCATCAACGAAGTGAATACGATGCCCGGGTTCACGCCGACGAGCATGTTCCCGCTCCTCTGGCAGCACACGGGCATGACTTACCCGGAACTCATCGAAGAGCTGATCCGCCTGGCGCTCGAACGACATGCAGAAAAGCAGTCGCTGAATACAGACAGAAATTGAGGGAAGACTTTCATGAAACGGACACTTCAACAAATCGCCCGCTGGCTCGGCGCTGAATCGCGGCCCGGCTGGGAAGAAATCATCGTGACCGGCGCTTCAATTGATACGCGCACACTCAGGGAAGGGGACCTGTTCATCCCGTTCAAGGGCGAGCAGGCGGACGGCCACCGGTTCGCAGGCCAGGCATTTGAAAAAGGTGCCTCGGCGACGCTCTGGCAGGAAGGGGTGCCCGGTGCACCGGAAGACCGGCCGGTCCTGTTCGTAACGGATCCGGAACAGGCGCTCCAGCAGATGGCCCGCAGCTACCGGGACGAACTGGACGCCGTGTTCATCGGCATCACGGGCTCCAACGGCAAGACTTCGACGAAAGATCTCGTTGCAGGCGTTCTGTCCCCGTATTTCAATGTCCGCAAAACGGAAGGGAACTTCAACAACGAGCTCGGCCTGCCCCTCACGATCCTTTCTCTTGAGGAAGACACGCAGTACGCAGTGCTCGAGATGGGGATGAGCGGCTTCGGGGAGATCTCGTTCCTGTCGGAGCTCGCCCGTCCGGCATTCGCTGTCATCACGAACATCGGCGAAGCGCATCTGCAGGACCTTGGCTCGCGCGAAGGGATCGCAAAGGCGAAGTCTGAAATCACGGACGGCCTGCAGCGGGGCGGCAGATTGTTCTATGACGGGGACGAGCCGCTTCTCGCACCCCATGCCCGGAAACTGACGGAAGGCACCGCCGTACCGTTCGGCAGGGGGCCGGAGTGTGCGCTCCGGCTTGAGTCCGTCGAAGCATCCGAGTCGGGCAGCAGATTCCGGACATCCGGCCTGATCAGCGGGGAATTTGAAATCCCGGTTCTCGGCGCCCACCAGGCGAAGAATGCGCTCGCGGCCATCCTCATCGGAACGGAAGCAGGCCTTTCACCCGACCGGATCCGTACGGCGCTCCGGGACGTGTCACTCACCGGCATGCGCATGCAGACGGTGGAAGGCCCGTCCGGCTCGCTGTTCATCAACGATGCCTACAATGCTGCACCGGCATCGGTCCGGGCGGCACTCGACTTTGTCCGCAGTTCAAAGCTCAGGAGCGAGAAGTGGGTCGTGCTCGGAGATATGCTGGAACTCGGATCGCTCGAGCAGTCGGCACACGAAGGGCTTGCCGATGATCTCGATCCGGCCGACTTCGACGGTGTGTGCCTGTTCGGTCCCCGCATGGAGGCGCTTCATCGGAAACTTGAAGGGCGTTTTCCGGAAGGGCGGCTCGTCTGGAGCGGGGAGGATCTGTCACCGGTCACCCGGAAGCTTTCGGAGCGGCTTCCGAATCGCCCGCTCATCCTGCTGAAAGGGTCCAGGGGCATGGCGCTCGAACGGATCCTGCAGCAACCTGATATTCAGTGATGATCCCGCGGGCTTTCGTCCGCGCGGTTTCATTGCAACCAAGGCGTTCCTATGGTATACTCTTTGGAGTTGGATACATTTGACGGGAACTCTTCGCGTTTGATGAAGAGTACTTTTTTTTGAAAAGCCCTGCAGTACAGCCTTTCTCGGAAAGAGAAGCGGGCAGGCGGGGCCCCATTGAAACGGTTCGGTTGAAGGGCGTGCTCCTTTCCGGTCGGACCGCCCGGCAGCTACCGGACGTTTTAGCGACAGACCGCACCGGAGAGGCGGTCTGCAGGCAGACGAACCTCCGATCACGGCTCAGCATTGCCGGACTTCATTTGAAAAATGGATCCAATTATCACATGAAGGATAAGGAGATTGACACAATTTGACAAAGTTTTCCGAACTGAACATCAGCGATTCCACCCAACTCTCACTCGAGCGGATGGGTTTTGAAGAAGCAACACCAATCCAGGAAGAAACGATTCCCCTCGCACAGGAAGGCCGCGACGTCATCGGCCAGGCGCAGACGGGTACAGGAAAGACGACCGCATTCGGCGTGCCGATCATCGAGAAGATCGACACCCAGAATCCGGACATCCAGGCCCTCATCATCGCGCCGACACGCGAACTCGCCATCCAGGTGTCTGAAGAGATCTACCGCATCGGATACGGCAAGCGCGCCCGCATCCTCTCCGTCTACGGCGGACAGGAAATCGGCCGCCAGATCCGTGCGCTCCGCAGCCGTCCGCAAATCGTCGTCGGAACGCCGGGCCGGATCCTCGACCACATCAACCGCGGCACGATGAAGCTCCAGGGTGTCCAGACGCTCGTCCTCGACGAGGCTGATGAAATGCTCAACATGGGCTTCATCGAAGACATCAACTCGATTCTCGAGAATGTCCCGTCCGAGCGCCAGACGCTCTTGTTCTCCGCGACGATGCCCGGACCGATCCGCAGAATCGCTGACAACTACATGAAGGACCCGGCAGAAGTGCGCATCAAGGCAAAGGAAATGACTGTCGAGAACATCGACCAGTACTTCGTCAAATCCCAGGAACGCGAGAAATTCGATATCCTGACACGCCTCCTGAACGTACAACGCCCGGAACTTGCCATCATCTTCGGCCGCACAAAGCGCCGCGTCGATGAAGTTGCACAGGCCCTCAACCTCCGCGGCTACCTTGCAGAAGGCATCCACGGCGACCTGACACAGGCGAAGCGTCTGTCCGTCCTGCGCCAGTTCAAGGAAAACAAAATCGACGTCCTCGTCGCCACGGACGTGGCCGCGCGCGGCCTCGACATCTCTGGCGTCACGCACGTCTACAACTTCGACATCCCTCAAGATCCTGAAAGCTACGTTCACCGCATCGGCCGGACGGGCCGCGCCGGCAAGAGCGGCGTCGCTGTCACTTTCGTGACACCGCGCGAAATGAGCTATCTCCGGATCGTCGAGGAAACGACGAAGAAGAAGATGACTCCTCTCCGTCCGCCATCCGAGGACGAAGCACTCGCGGGCCAGCAGAAGCTTGCCGTTGCCCAGCTCAAGGAACTCGTCGAGAAGAACGAGCTCAACGACTACCGCGTTCTTGCAGAAGATATGCTGCAGAGCAACGAAGCCGTCGATCTCGTCGCGGCAGCGATCAAATCGCTCACTCGCGAACCGGACGACACACCGGTAAAAATCACCGAAGAAAAACCGCTTCCGTACCGCGGCGGCAACAACCGCGGCGGCCGGAGCGGCAACTATAAGGGACGCAGCGGTGGCGGCAGCCGCAGCGGCGGCTACAACCGCGACAGCAGCAGCCGTCGCCGTGACGGACGCCGTCCGAGCGGCAACCGTTCCCGCAACCGATAAGAAACAAGCAGAACCCGGAATGCCGAGAGGCTTCCGGGTTCTTTTATTTCCATTTGGCCCCGGCTGGATGATTAAATGGCGCCTTCCCGGTGCCGGATTCTAGGCCGTCTATCCATAGTGGGTCTGGAGCAAGTGATCATTTCAATGGTAGGCTTAGAGTGTGGAACAGACCATGAACAACGGAGGCAGCGATGAAATACGAAACGATATTATTTGACGTGGATGATACACTGTTTGACTTCGGCATATCGGAGAAAAACGCCCTGCAACGGACATTTGATGAATTTGACTTGCCGGCAGGGGTGGCGGACTATGCGGCCAAGTATAAAGAAATAAGCAAGGAACTGTGGAGAGATCTGGAGCAGGGGCTCACTTCATTGCCGGAACTGGGCGTGGAAAGATTCAGGAGGTTGTTCCTCGCCCATCAGCTTGAGATCGAGGCGGACCGGTTCAACACCCGGTACCTCGGATATTTGGGGAAGGAAACATCCCTTGTCGAGGGAGCCGTTGAGCTATGTGAACACCTTGCCGGCTGCCGGATGGCGATCATCACGAACGGATTCAAGGAAGTGCAGAAGTCGAGGATCGCCGGTTCTCCCCTCTGTCATACATTCGAGCAGATCATCACTTCCGAAGAGGCCGGGTGTCAGAAGCCCGAAAAAGGGATTTTCGATTATGCGTTTTCCAAGCTGCAGATCGAGGACAAATCAAAGGTGCTCATCGTGGGGGATTCTTTGACTTCCGATATCCAGGGCGGGATCAATTACGGAATCGACACATGCTGGTTCAATCCGAACGAAAAGGAAAACGTTTTGGGCATCCAGCCGACCTACGAGATCCGTAAGCTGACCGAACTCACCGGCTTGGTGGGGTGACGGGCGGTTGCCTGAAATAATGATGATGCGGGGTGTTGATGTTGCTTGATGTGCTGCAAATAAAAGAACTGATTAAACACCGTTATCCTTTTCTTCTGGTGGATAAAATTCTTGAATTGGAAGAAGGGAAACGGGCGGTCGGCATCAAAAACGTGACGGCAAATGAAGATTTCTTTAACGGGCATTTCCCCGAATATCCGGTCATGCCGGGCGTCCTGATTGTGGAGGCACTGGCACAGGTCAGCGCAGTGGTGATGCTGAGCAAAGAAGGAAATCAGGGCCGGTTGGGGCTTTTGGCCGGAATCGACCATTGCCGGTTCAAGCGTCAGGTAAAACCCGGGGACCAGCTCCGTCTCGAGGTGGAAATCACCCGCCTAAAAGGTCCTGTCGGAAAGGGGAAAGGAATTGCAACGGTTGATGGTGAACTCGTCTGCGAAACGGAATTGATCTTTGCATTCGGGGATTAATACAAGATTCGGACCCAATTGTGCATGAGTTGTCCGAGTATCTGGCACGTTTGTTCCATTTCGGGAAGGAGGACAGTCACAGTGCTGTCCTTCTTTTCTAGTTCTGACGGTTTCGGCTGACCGGCTTCATGGCAAAGTAGTCAAAGAAGGAAGATATCTTGAATTCAAGATTAACAAAGCTTATAATACAATCAGACTAACGGAATTCAACGTTTGAAATGGCAGGGACGGGGCAGTGATCAATCGGACATGAGGGGGGATTTCATGGAAACCAATTCGTTTCGCAAATTTCTTGAATCGTATCTGGAAGCTTGGAGCAATTCGTCTTTGACAGACATGAAAAAAATGATTTCCAAGGATTATAGTGCGAGGGAGATTTCAAGCGGTGAAATAGCGGACTTTGGCTATGAAGAATCGATAGCCGGCTGGGAACAAGGTTTCAATGTTGCAAGAGAAAAAGAAAACAAATGGGATTTGAATGAAGTTTCCATTGTGCCTTTAAGAGAAAATGAAGTGATGGCGATCTTGTCCGCAACATTGGTCACCGGGGGACAGAATCTGGAGAACGTCAGTTTGTTTTTTCAAACGTTCCAACGGCAAGAAGACGAGGGTTGGACATTGATCAGAAGTTACATTGAAACAGGAGTCCCTGGCGAGAATATCAATAAAATCCAATTCAACAAACGGGTTTAGTTGATTCAGCTTATATGACGAAATTGAACGATCAAATTCCCGGAGGTTCGGAATGAAGCCTTGTGCATAATGGAATGAGCTGCAGGGCCCGTTCATGACCACCCGCCAACCTAAAAGGAGGAAGGATCCATGTATCAAATTCCCGGACATCATCATATTTCAATGATCTCGAAAAACGCCGGCCAAAATAATCATTTTTATAAAAATGTGCTTGGCTTGCGGCGAGTGAAAGTGACCGTGAACCAGGATGATCCATCGATGTACCATTTGTTTTACGGGGATCGAACAGGAAGCCCGGGGACAGAACTGACATTTTTTGAACTTCCCTTTGCCGGACAAACCCATCCGGGGACGAATGCCATCACCCGGATCGGATTGCTCGTTCCGTCAACGGATAGCCTGCACTATTGGAAAGCGAGGTTCGAGGAGCTGGGTGTAACCCACAGCGGGATCACGATGTATGCCAACCGACCGGCATTGAAATTTGAGGATCCTGACAGACTCCGCTTGGTGTTGCTCGCAGCCGATGGAGAAAAGGCTGGACACTGGGAAGCGTGGGATCAATCGGACATCCCCGAAGAGCACCGCATTCAGGGAATGGGCACGGTGGAGATCACGGTGCGCTCGCTGGATAAAACCGCAGGCGTCTTGGCGGAACTGTTTGGTTATACAGAAGTAAGCCGGAATGAACGCGAGGCGGCTTTCCAGTCGATCGGCGGGGAAGTGTTTGGAGAAATCCTCCTGAAGCAGATGGACGGACCCTCGGAAAAGCCGGGCCGGGGCAGTATTCATCACCTGGCAATCCGTGTGAAGAATGACACCGAGCTCGAGTATTGGGCGGACCAAGTGGACAAAAGAGGGTTCCACTCGTCCGGGATCGTGGACCGTTTCTACTTTAAGAGTCTGTATTTCCGTGACTGGAACGGCATCCTCTTTGAAATTGCAACAGACGGTCCAGGGTTTACCGTTGACGGGGATGTGGAGCATCTGGGAGAAAAACTCGACTTGCCGCCTTTCCTCGAAGAGAGACGGGAAGAGATCGAAGCCAAGCTCACTCCGATCGATGAGGGTTAAGCAACAGGTGTAAAACATGCAAATCCAGGAACATCCCTGCCCTGATGCGGGCCGGAACCGGGGAGTCTTCGCGACTCTCCGGTTTTATTTTTAGCCGGACCTGCGGGCCGGCGGGCGGGGCTGCCTGGATGTCGTGTTGCGCCGGGGATTGGTTCCGGTATCGAAGTGTGCGTGGATTGTCCTCCCAATCCATCAAATCAGTGAAACCCATCCCTCCCCGTTCCGTATACAATAGGAAGAGAGAAGAAGGGGTGAGCGGGATGAGAAAAGAACCGGCCAACCGGATTTCCGGGAAGGGGCTGACCGTGTGGAGGATCCATGGGGTCTTTTATACGCTGATGGTCCTCGTTCCGGCAATCGCGGCCATTGTGCTGGCGTACATATTTGACGGGCCCGTCTGGATTTATATTGTCTCGGCGGCTGTCCCGGTTTTGACGGGGTATTTGCTGATCGGGCTGTTTCCGAAGATCCGCTGGCAGCGCTGGCGCTATGAAGTGCGGGAGACGGAGATCGAGCTGCAGCACGGCCTGTTCATCGTGAAGCGGACGCTCGTGCCGATGGTGCGGGTGCAGCATGTGGATACGAGCCAGGGCCCGATTTTGCGGAAGTACGGGCTTGCGGGGATCACGGTATCCACTGCAGCGACGACCCATGAGATCCCGGCGCTCCAGATGGAGGAAGCCGATGATCTGAGGAGCCGGATCTCCGGACTGGCGAGGGTGGCGGAAGATGATGTCTGAGGAGCGCCACCGCCTGCACTGGATCACCGCCGTCATCGAGCTCGTGAAGACGCTGAAGGAAGCGATCCTACCGCTGATCGTCATTGTCGTGGCCAACGGGCTCGGACGCGAGAAGACGGGCAACTTCTGGCTCGACAATATTTCCGTGTTCATCTTCGGCCTGTTCATCGTCTTCACCGCGGTTGCGGGGCTGATCAAGTGGAAGCGGTTCGTCTATTGGTTCGAGGACGGTGAACTGCGGATCGAGCACGGCCTGTTTGTGAAAAAGAAACGGTACATCCCGTTTGAGCGGATCCAGAGCCTGGATTACACCGAAGGCATTTTCCACCGTCCATTCGGACTTGTCAAAGTGAAGGTCGAGACGGCGGGTGGTTCGGGGAAGGACCAGGCGGAAGCGGAACTGACGGCGGTCACCCGGGCGGAAGCGGACCGGGTGAGCCGGGAAATCGCCGATGCAAAACGGATGAAGCGGATGCCTTCTGCAGAAGCGGCTGAAACAACCGGCACGGAAGCAGAAGGCGTGCCGCCGGAAGTGCCGGAGGCGGATGGGGCGCCGGCGCGGACCGTCTTCAGGATGGAAAACCGGGATATCGTATTTCTGTCCGCGATTTCGGGCCGGATCGGCCTGATCTTTTCCGGGATGGCGGTGCTGATGTCCCAGTTCTCCGATATTCTGCCGTATGAGCTGATCTTTGACGAGCTCGCCGCGTTCGTGAAATTCGGCGTGCTGATCATCGCGGCTGCCGTGCTCGCCGTCCTGCTGGTCGGCTGGGTGATCTCGGTCGTCTGGACGTTCCTGTCGTTCTACGGATTCCAGGTCGCATTTGACGGGGATGACCTGTTCATTTCAAGAGGGCTGCTTGAGAAAAAACGGATCACCGTCCCGCTCAACCGGATCCAGGCGGTGCGGATGAGCGAGAACCCGTTCCAGAAACTGTTCGGCTACCGGTCCGTCAAAGTGCACAGCGCGGGCGGCGGGGAAGAGTCCGGCGCCGTCATCAGCCTGTTCCCGCTCGTGAAGCGGGACCGCGTCAACGCGCTGCTCGGCGAACTGTTTCCGGAACTGGATCTGGACGCGGAACTGGCCCGGACGCCGGGGCGGTCCCGGCCGTACTTTTACCGGATTGACTTCGTCTGGATGATTCCGGTCATCGGCCTGGCCTCCTGGTTCCTGTTCCCGTACGGCCTGCTGACGCTGCTGATCGTGCCGGCCGTCATCCTGCTCGGAATGTGGCAGCACCGTTCGGGCGGATGGGCGATTTCCGGCAGGCAGCTGACGGTGCGCTGGCGCGGGTTCGCCCTCCAGACCGTTTATGTGTTCCGCAGGCGGATCCAGTCGATGGAAGAGCGCCAGACCGTCTTCCAGAAGCGGAAGGATGTCGCCACTGTCAATGTTTCGTTCAAGTCGGGCACCGGCGCCTCGGTCGCACCGGTCCGCCACATCGACCGGGCGGATGCGGAGCGCCTGATGGACTGGTACGACCCGAGGGACCGGACTGGCCGGGAAGCGGCTTTGGAGAAAGGGCGCGCCGTCCATGAATAAAGGCAGATGGATGGAGTGGCTTCTGAGGATCCGGCTGAATGCGGGGAAGTTCCGGCTAGCCGGCTATGCCGTGCTGATCGAGGCGTTCGTTCTGATCGGTGACGTGACGGTGCTGCTGGCGTTCCCGGAGCTGATCATCCTGGCCCTTTTCGCCGGGCTGGCCGTGCTGTTCAGAAAGCGGCTCGCCGCCTGGGTCATGAGGACACCGGCAGTCCTGACACCGGTTCTCGTCTTGTTTTCGGTATGCCTGTACATGCAGGATTTTGGCTGGATCCAGCCGTATTGAAGGCAGGCAGGGATTTGATCCGGCGGGAGAGAAACAAATAAGGAATCGGGCCTTCCGGAAAGACCGGAGGGCCTTTATGATTCGTTGGAAGGGAAGGATCGGAATGGAGGAATTGATCTTCCGGCACATGGAGACGGTGCGCGGGCTGACACTGAGGGCATCGGATGCGGTTCCGGAGGGAACGGTGGACCGGGTGCCGGCCGGGTTCAGCAACAGCATCCGCTGGAACTTCGGCCATATCGCTTTTGTCCAGGAGCGGCTTGTGTATGAGGTGATGGGGGAGGATTCCGGGCTGCCGGACACATTCAGGGAATATTTCGCTGCCGGGACGAGCCCGGCAGGCTGGACGGGTGCACCTCCGTCGATGCAGGAAATCCGGGCGGCCCTGGCCGCCCAGCCGGGCAGAATCCGGGAGAGCCGGAAGAAGGGGACGGATGAGCCGCTGCTCCGGCCGTTCACGAACAAAATGGGTGTGACGTTCCGGACCTCGGGCGAAACCCTGCTGTTCTCGCTGTATCATGAGGGCCTGCACCTGGAGACGATCAAGCGGATTGCCAGATTGGCGGTAGGGTGACGGCAGAACGGATGATGGAGTGTCCGCAGAGCGAAACTCTTCTCAGCCGAGGGGGAACTACGGCCACCGGGGAAACTGCGACCACTCGAGGGTAAACTGGGCCCACTCGGAGGCAAACTTACCTCACTCGGGTCGAAACTCTCCTTACTCAAAGGCCAACTTCCATCACTCGAGGGCAAACTTGCCTCACTCGGATCCAAACTCTCCTCACTCGGACCAATTACGACTCTTGAGGCAAACTTCGACCACTCAAGGGGAAACTGGGACCACTCGGGACCAAACTGGGCCCACTCGAGGGGAAACTTCGGCCACTCATGGCCAAACTCGCCTCACTCAAGGCCAAACTCTCCTCACTCGATACCATACTCTGGCCCTTCGCACCTCACCGCACAAAAAACCGTCCCGCATCATGCGGGACGGCGGGGCTCACTCACCGGCGGGTTTTCCGCCAGCTGGTGATATTCTTTGGATTGAAATAGCTGAGGCCGACGATGAAGCCGACGAGAAGGCCCGTGATGTGGGCAGTGATGTTGATGTTCGGTGTCAGGAACGTCATGATGATGGAGATGACGATGATGGGCATGATGATGCCGCGCAGTTGCGGGAAGGCGTTTTTCGTGTAATACACGAGGGCGCCGAATGCGCCGAAAATGCCGTAGATTGCGCCGCTTGCCCCGACATACGCATATGATCCGTCATGAAGGAAATAGGACGCCACATTGCCGAACAGGCCGGCGAGGAAGTACAGGTTCAGGAACCGGACCTTGCCGGCGAGCCGCTCGAGTTCCGGACCGAACAGGAACAGGGAGAACATGTTGAACAGCACATGCATGAACCCTGCATGGAGGAACATCGGCGTGATGAAGCGCCACCAGTCGCCGGCTGCGATCTGGCTGTTGATGCCCATGCCCCGGTACATGACGAGATCGCCGATGCCCGGAATGATCGTGATGAGGAAGACGATCAGGTTGATCGCAATCAGCACGGATACGACCGGGTAGAGCCGGATGTATTCGGAAAAGCTTTCTCTTCTGATAAACATAGATTCACCTCAATATCTAAAAACAGTATACCGCGTTTGGCGCGGCTCAGAAAGCGGGGAGACCGGATGATTACGGGAATCGGCCTGGATATAGTGGAAATGGAGCGGATCCGCAGGCTGGACGGCCGGAGCGGCCGGTTCAGGGAGCGGATCCTGGCTCCGGCGGAACTCGACCGCTATCATTCATTGAACGAAGACAGGCGGACGGAGTTCCTTGCCGGAAGGTTTTCGGCGAAGGAGGCATTCGCCAAGGCGCTCGGGACGGGGATCGGCGAGGCCTGCGCGTTCACCGATATCGCGGTGCTGCCGGACGGAGCGGGACGTCCGCTGATTTATTTCAAAGGGGTCCCTGCGGACGGTTTCGTCTCGATCACCCATACGAAAGAGTATGCGGCCGCACAGGTGATTCTGTGCGGAATGCCGGCGGTCTCGTCCGAATAAACCGGTACCCTCTCTCATAGGATGTTCCACAGGAGCGAAATGAGAAAGGGTGAAGGAATTGCGGAGCCGGATATTGGCGGGGATGCTCATCGTGCTCGCACTGCTTGTGTCGGCGTGCGGCGCACAGTCGAAAGAAGATGTCATGAAAAAGCTGAGCGGCAAATGGACCGATTCAAAGGGGTACGAGCTTACGGCAGTAATGGAAATCCGGACCGGGCAGGAACCGCGTCTGTACGATGTGGAGGTATGGCACACGAAGCCGGACTACTACCGGGTGAGTGTGACGCAGGACGGATCGGATGAGGCTCAGATGATCCTCCGGAACAAAGAAGGCGTTTTCGTCGTCACGCCGTCTGTCGGAAAAACCTACAAATTCCAGAGTGACTGGCCGGAGAAGAACAGCCAGGCTTACCTCATCGGAGCGCTCGCAGAAGACATCCGTGCGGACAAAAAAGCGACGATGAAGGAAGAGGAGAAGGAGTATGTGTTTGAGACGGCGACGCGGAACAATCACCGGAAGATGCTGCCGTACCAGCGCATCCACATCGACAAGAAGTCGCTGCTGCCGGTGAAAGTCTCGGTTCTCGACGAAAACAAAGAAGAGCAGATCATGATCTCGTTCAAGAAGATCTCGCTCGGCACGGACCGCGACGCCGGGGACTACGCGGCCGAAAAGCATGCGGCCCCTCCGAAGGACAAGAAAGGTGCCGCTGCAATGGACGAAGATGACGATGAAGAAGCGGACGAAGAGGAGTCCGGGGAGCAGAAAGACGGGGATACGTCCAAGGACGGATCCACGGACGGATCAACGGAGGAATCATCGGACGGATCCACGGACGGATCAACCGAAGAATCCCAGGATAAAGAAGGAAATGATGAAGCCGGTGCCGAATTGGACGGAGAGGAATTCAGGACATCTTATCCGATCCTCAAATGGGAAGGCGTAAATCTTCTTGATGAAGAAACCGTCGGCAAGGGTGCCGAAAAGCGCGTCTATCTGACGTTCGGCGGCGAGAAGGAATTCATCATCGTGCAGGAAAAAGCACAGGCACCGGCAGACGCGGTCGTACCGGTATTTGCCGAAGGCGATCCGGCAGACCTCGGGTTCACGATCGGTGCCATCACCGACAACTCGATCAGCTGGGAGCAGGAAGGCGTGTCCTACTTCATCGCCTCGAACGGTCTGTCGCGTGAAGAGATGGTCGAAGTCGCCACCTCGCTCATCCAATCGGAGCAGAAGTGACAAACGCATATTGACGAGCTTCTCCCGTCGGGCGGATAATGGAACCGACAACGGGAGGAGTGCGGTGCAGGATGGAACGAACGGAATGGGGACGGCCGACACGGGCGGTGATTGACCTGGAGGCAGTCCGGACAAATGTACGGAACACGAAGGAGTGGATCGGGCCGGAAACGGAGCTCATCGCGGTCGTGAAAGCGGATGGCTACGGGCACGGCGCTGTCCGGGTGGCGGAGGCGGCGCTCCAGGCGGGGGCATCGATGCTTGCCGTCGCCACGCCGGAAGAAGCAGTGGATCTGAGGGAGGCGGGCCTTGAAGCGGAAATCCTGCTTCTCGGCGCCGCCCCCCTTCCGTTCCTGGAAGTGGCGGCAGCGCACAACATCACGGTGACGGCGGATTCAGCCAGGTGGGTCAGGGACGCGGCTGCCAGGCCGGAAAAGTGGCCCAACCCGCTCAAGGTGCATCTGAAGCTCGACACCGGCATGAGCCGCATCGGCATGAGGACCGGGGAGGAATTGCTCGGGGCCTGGGGCACTGCCCGGGAAGCCGGAATGATCGTCGACGGGGTGTTCACCCATTTCGCAAAGGCGGATGATGAGGATTCCGGACTGCAGCGCCGGCAGGAAGCCCGGTTCCGGGAGCTGATCGGTGCGCTTCCGGAAAAGCCGAGGCTCGTGCACGCATCGAACAGCGCCGCGACCTATCTGCATCCGGACGCCCGGTTTGACGCAGTCCGGCTCGGCATCTCGATGTACGGCATCCCCGCCTCGGAGCATGTCGGCCGCAACATGCCGATCCCGCTGAAACCCGCACTCTCGCTCGAGAGCCGGCTCGTTCATGTAAAGAAGATCAGCCGCGGGGACACGGTGAGCTACGGCGGGACCTACGAAGCCGTGGATGATGAATGGATCGGCACGATCCCGATCGGCTATGCAGACGGGCTTCTGCGCGGGCTCGGCGGCCAGGAAGTACTGGTCGGCGGCCGGCGGGTCCCGATTGTGGGGCGCATCTGCATGGACCAGTGCATGGTCCGACTGCCCGGTGAAACGGAGCCCGGCGAGCCGGTCGTCCTGATCGGCCGCCAGGGAGATGAAGAGATCACCGCGGCGGAATGGGCAGCCCGTCTCGGAACGATACCCTATGAAGTCGTCGTCACGCTGTCCAAACGCATTCAGAGGGTTTATCCGAAGCAGGATTGGGAAGGATAAAAGATAGCGGCACTCCGACATGAACTGACACGGATCATCCTCCCGGAGGGGAACGATGTCAAAATGCTTCCTTCCGTGTCTTTTCTTTGGGCCTGTCCGATGGTATGATGGATGGGACTGATAAAAGGGACGGATGCGTCGGAGGTGTTTGCTGTGAAAAATAGAGAGAACCATGAGGAGATCATCGTAAGGATCCCGGAGCAGATGCTCCGCGGAATTAGCGAAGCTGCCGGCAGCATGCGGGCTGACAGCGACGGCTATGTCTATCTTTCGACAACCAGCCGCACAGAGGACGATCAAACAAATCTTATACGGGAAGCGATGATGAAGGGCTACGTGGAAATGTCGCATATCAATCTTTCCATCGCAACTGAATGCTTGTACGCGGAATACGAAGCGGAGCACACATTGGAGCGACTCGTAAGCGGAGGATGAAATTTTGGCCATAAAACGCGGGGACGTTTTCTTTGCAGATTTGTCACCGGTGGTCGGTTCTGAACAGGGCGGCACAAGGCCCGTCCTGGTCATTCAGAACGACATCGGCAACCGGTTCAGCCCGACGGTGATCATCGCAGCCATCACAGCGCAGATACAGAAGGCAAAACTGCCGACCCATGTGGAGATCGATGCGGAGAAGCACGGCTTTGACCGGGATTCCGTCATCTTGCTTGAACAAGTGCGGACGATCGACAAATCCCGCCTCACCGACAAGATCACACATTTGGACGACGAACTCATGGCGCAGGTGGAACAGGCGCTTGAAGTGAGTCTCGGCCTGGTGAAACTTTGAGCATACATATCCGAATGCCGTCCGGCCCATGCCGGACGGCATTTTTTTCCCTGCGGCGTCTTTTCCTTCAAATCGCGTGTGCTCCCATCGTTTTTTCGTTACAATGGGAGTAATAAATTTTTTTATAGGATACTGATATCAAAAAGGAGGCTTCCGGGCCATGCATAGAAAGGTGCCGAAATTTGTCGAAACCCACCTTGATGAAATTATTGAACGCTGGAAACAGCTGATGAAAGAAGATCATGGTGACCGATTTTTCCAGATCATGCCAGATGAAGTCGTTGAAAAGACGAGTCACGAATTTGCCGGGCTGATCGTTTCCAACCTGACAGAAGACGGCCAGATGTACGAGTCCAAGCTCCATGACTTCTCGGAACGGATCGTCCGGCTCGGCTGGTCGATCACGCTCGTCATGAAGGCGATCGAAAACTTCTCTGACACGGTTTATGAAATGCTGTGGGAAGCGGAAGTGATCAATGACAGCAATGTCGCCGAGTATTTCGAAGTCCTGAACGGCTGGATCCGTCCTCTCCGCGAGGAAGTGGTGGAGGCCTACTCGAACACATGGGAGCGGACCGTGTCGCTTCAGAAGATCGCCCTTCAGGAACTGTCGGCATCGCTCATCCCGGTCGTGGACAAGGTGAGCGTCATGCCGCTCGTCGGCACAATCGATACGGAGCGGGCAAAGCTGATCATGGAAAACCTGCTCGAAGGCGTTGTGCGGCACCGCTCGGAAGTCGTCCTTCTTGATATCACGGGCGTGCCCGTCGTGGATACGATGGTCGCCCATCATATCATCCAGGCGGCAGATGCGGTCCGCCTCGTCGGTGCACGATGTATGCTCGTCGGCATCCGTCCGGAAATCGCACAGACGATTGTCGCACTTGGAATCGACCTGAATGAATTCACAACGACCAGCACATTGCAGCGCGGCATGCAGGAAGCCCTGGCACTGACGAACAGACAAATCGTGGAGGTGGATGAGTGATGAATATGCGGATTCCGATCCTCAAGCTGAGGGAAGTCCTGATCGTCTCGATCCAGTGGGAGCTGGATGACCAGACCGCACTCCAGTTCCAGGAAGATCTGCTGAAGAAGATGCACGATACATCTGCAAAGGGCGTCGTCATCGATCTGACGCCGATTGACTTTATTGATTCATTTATCGCAAAAGTGCTCGGAGATGTGATCAGCATGTCCGGGCTCATGGGTGCGAAAGTGGTCATCACCGGCATCCAGCCGGCCGTCGCCATTACATTGATCGAGCTCGGCATCCGTCTGGAGAATGTCATGACGGCTCTTGACCTTGAAAACGGTATGGACAAACTTCAACAAGAATTGGAGGCCTGACGATGGCTTACCGGTCTTCAGTGGATATCCACACAGAATGGGACATTGTCGCTGCGCGGCAGCTGGGCCGGAACGAAGCAAAGAAAATCGGCTTCGGGACCGTCGACCAGGCCCGCATCACGACGGCAATCAGTGAACTTGCTCGAAATATATATTTATATGCAGGAACCGGTAAAATCGAGATTGAGCGCCTCAATGAAAAGGGTATATTCGGTATTGCGATCATCGCGTCCGACGAGGGACCCGGCATTGCGGACGTGCGAAAGGTGATGGAAGACGGATTCTCGACTTCTGGCGGTCTCGGCGCCGGCATGCCTGGCGTCAAGCGCCTCATGGACGATTTCCGGATCGACACGGAAAAAGGGAAAGGCACGACCATCACCGCGATCAAATGGCTCAGGTAGGGAGGGATAACGTCAAATGCCCCGGGACATGGAAAGAGAGTACAAAGAGATACTAAGACAATACATCGAGAATCAATCCGAACAAAACCTCTACCTCGGGGAAACGTTTAGCAGGGGGCTCATCGAGAAGGATATATCTCCCGAGGAAGTCATCAGCATACATAAGTCGGCGCTGAAAGACGTACTTCCGGGCCTGCCCTCGAAAGTCTGGCATTCATTCGATTTTCTCATCGAGATGATGATCCGGTACGGCCTGGCACTCAAGGAGCACCAGAGCCTCGTCAAGAAACAGGAAGAAATGCAGGTGGAGATGGAACTCGCCTCCAACGTCCAGGAAACGTTGCTGAAGACGAAAATTCCGTCGATCGAAGGGCTCGATATCGGCTATGTGACCGTCCCTTCGCGCACGATGAGCGGAGATTACATCTACTTCGTCAGCAATGAAGTGGATGAGGCGGGCGTGGCCGTGGCGGATGTCATGGGCAAGGGCATCCCGGCCGCGCTCTGCATGTCGATGGTCAAATTCGGCATGGACAGCCTGCAGCACACGGAGAAGGGGCCATCGGAAGTCCTGTCGGTGATCAACCGCATCGTGGAGAAGAGTGTCAATGACTCCATGTTCGTCACGATGTTTTACGGGAAGTATGATGCCGGGAACTCACTGTTTTCCTATGCTTCGGCGGGCCATGAGCCCGCACTCCTGTACAGGGCCGCGGAGGACAGATTCCATGAATTGTTTGCCAAAGGCCTGCTGCTGGGGGTTTCGGAAGATGCCGAATACGGGGAAGGGGCCGTCACGATCGAAGACGGCGACTTCATCGCCATCATGACCGACGGAGTGACCGAAGCGCGGACGCCCGAAGGGTTTGTCGAGAAGGAGACGATCCTTGACCTCATCGGGAGCGTCAAGGACAAGAATGCACAGGAAATGGCCGAACATGTCTTTGCAGAACTTGACCGCATGCAGGGGTTCCGCCTGCAGGATGATTTCTCCCTCGTCATTTTAAAGAAAAAATAAGCGCCATGTTTTAGCCCGGCGAAAGCCGGGTATATCTCTTATGTTGTGTATAGGTCCGACTGATTTCGCCGGACCACAAATAGAGACTATTAACTAAACGAGGTGTGGAAATGAATCTGCAAGTTGATTTGCGTGAAGAGAACAGTGTCCAGCACTTTAAGGTAGTAGGGGAGATTGACGCATTCACCGCACCCGCACTCCGGGAACGGCTTTCCGATTTTGCAAGCCAGCAGGAACTTCAGGCCGAGATCGACCTCTCGGACGTTGAATATATGGACAGTACAGGGCTCGGTGTGTTTGTCGGGTTCTTCAAACAGGTGAAGGAGAACGGCGGCCATGTGAAAATCACCGGCTTGTCCAATCGTCTCAAGCGGCTGTTCGACATTACAGGACTCAATGAAGTCATGGATATTGAAACACAGAAAGATGAAGGTGGGTTAGATGATGCAACCGTATGATTATGTGGAGCTGCGGGTCCCGGCCAAGCCCCAGTATGTAGGGGTGGCCCGCCTGACAATTTCCGGCCTCGCGAGCCGGGTCGGCTTCACTTACGATGATATCGAAGACATGAAGATCGCTTCGAGCGAGGCGATCACCAACGCCGTCCAGCATGCCTACAAGGACGGGGAAGAAGGCGAAGTCGTTGTCGGGTGCGCGCTTTATGAGGACAGGATTGAAATCATGGTTGCCGATCACGGACAGAGCTTCAATTTCGAAGAAACGAAAAAGAGCGTCGGCCCGTACCACGATCATGAGGAGGGCATGTTCCTGCGGGAAGGGGGACTCGGCCTTTACCTGATCGAGACCTTGATGGACGAGATCAAAATCCACCACGACGAGGGCGTTACCGTCTTTATGACGAAATATCTTGGCGGAGAGCAGGTGGAAAAGGATGTCGAAACAGTCTCCTCCTGATTCCGGTTCAAAAGAACAGGTGCTCGACTGGATTAAGGCTTATCAGGAAAACAACGATGAAGCGGCACAGACGAATCTTGTGCTCCACTATGAGCGGCTCGTCCAGTCGATCGCTAGAAAATACTCAAACGGTAAATCGTATCATGAAGACATCGTCCAGGTCGGCATGCTCGGATTGCTCGGTGCCATCAGGCGGTATGATCCTGCATTCGGCCGCAGCTTTGAGGCATTTGCAGTGCCGACGATCATCGGGGAAATCAAACGTTTCCTCCGCGATAAAACATGGGCCGTCCATGTGCCGCGCCGGATCAAGGAACTCGGACCGAAGATCAAATCGGCTGCCGAGGAACTGACGAATGAACTCCAGCGTTCCCCGAAAGTCCAGGAGATCGCGGATCATCTGGGCGTCGAGGAAGATGATGTCCTGGAAGCGATGGAAATGGGACGCAGCTACCAGGCGCTCTCGATGGACCATTCGCTTGAAGCGGATTCGGACGGCAGCACCGTCACCCTGTTCGACATTATCGGGGATACGGATGACGGTTTTGAGATGACGGACCAGCGCATGATCGTTGCGGACGCCCTTCAGGTACTGTCCGAAAGGGAAAAGCAGATCATCCAGTATACATACATCGAACAGCTGAGCCAGAAAGAGGCGGGTGAACGTCTCGGCATATCTCAGATGCATGTATCCCGTCTTCAGCGCAAGGCCATCAAGAAATTACAGGAAGCCATTGCGGCTGCAGGTGGTGAAGCTACTTGATGATTGTAAAGGACCCGTATGTCGAGGCCTACATTTTTAATGAAGCCAAACACGGCAACCAGGAATCGGGTGACATGCATTTCACGTTCGTGAATGATGACTATTTCCTGTGTGCCATTGCAGACGGCCTCGGCAACGGCCCGGTTGCCCGGGAGTCCGCCGCAATCGTTCCCGAGATTCTTGCTGCCCATCATGACGAATCGATCGACCAGCTGCTCAACCGGTGCAATATGCACATGCATCAGAAACGCGGAGCGGCTGTCGCCATCATCAAAGCCGATTTCAAGGCTTCCACCATTCAGTACAGCTGTGTCGGCAACGTGCGATTCTATCTGTATCGGCAGGAAGATGAGAAAATGATTTATCCCCTGCCGGTCATGGGGTATCTGTCCGGCCGGCCGGTGAAGCTGAGGACCCAGGAGTATGCATACGGCCACGGTGACCTGTTTCTGCTCCATTCGGATGGGGTTGATATCAGGAGCCCGAAGGCGTTCATGCAGAAAAGCGCCGGGCCGCACGATCTTTATAATCATGTGCTCGAAACGATCGAGCACGGCGATGATGCCACCTTTATTTCAGGCAGCCTGCTCCGTCCATGACGGAGCCTTTTTTTATATGTGCGAAAGGCCGGTTTTCCTGAAAATGTGTTAAAGTGGACGAGAATCGAACGACTGAAGGGACTGAGGCGCATGGAACAGGAGCGACTGGCGGGGCGCGCTGCGGAGCGCGCGGGAGTAAAGGCCAATCAGGCAAGAGCGGTCATCGCCCTTCTTGCAGAGGGGAAGACGGTGCCGTTCATTGCCCGTTACCGCAAGGAGGCGACCGGCTCGCTCGATGAAGTGCAGATCAAGGCGGTGGAGGATGCACACCGGTACCTTGTCGGGCTGGAGGAGCGCAAAGAGGAAGTGCTCCGGCTGATCGGGGAGCAGGGGAAGCTGGATGCGGATCTAGAGGCGGCAATCCGGGGTGCGGATGTGCTGCAGCGCGTCGAGGACCTGTACCGCCCGTTCCAGAAGAAACGCAAAACCCGTGCGGGCGTTGCGAAGGAGCGGGGACTGGAGCCGCTCGCGGACCTGTTGCTTGCCGGGAACGGCCGGTCGCCGGAGCAGGAGGCTTCCCGGTTCGTGGATGAGGAAAAGGATGTCCCGGACATCCAGGCGGCGCTCGACGGCGCCAAGGATATCATCGCGGAGCGGATTTCCGACGATCCGGGCGTCCGCGAAATGGTGCGCCGGTCGGTCCGCCGTTCCGGACAGTTCGTCACCTCTCTCAAAAAAGGTGCGGAGGATCCGAAGGGTGTCTATGAGATGTACTATGACTATGAGGAGCCGCTCCGGTTCATCAAGCCGCACCGTGTGCTCGCCGCAAACCGAGGAGAGAAGGAAGGCGTTCTGAAGGTGGCCGTGAAGGCGGAAGAAGGGCCGATCCTTACCATGCTGGAGCAGAAGTTCATCCGCCGTCCGAATTCGGCGCACGCGGCCCCTATCCGCGAGGCGGCGGCCGACGCATGGAAGCGGCTGCTGCTTCCTTCGCTCGAGCGGGAGATCCGCGGAGAGCTGACGGAGCAGGCCGAGGAGCAGGCGATCCGGATCTTCTCCGAAAACCTGAAACGCCTGCTCCTGCAGCCGCCGATGAGGGGCCGGATGGTTCTCGGTGTGGACCCGGCTTTCCGGACCGGATGCAAGCTGGCCGTCGTCGACGAGGCGGGACGCCTGCTGGAGCTCGGCGTCATCTATCCGCATCCCCCTCAGAAAGCGAGGGATGAAGCGATGAGGAAAGTGGCGGCGCTTCTGCGGAAGCACCCGATTTCGGTCATTGCGATCGGCAACGGGACGGCTTCCCGCGAGACTGAACAGTTTATCGCGGATTGCCTGAAAGAAACGGACGGAAGCACCTCGTATGTCATCGTCAACGAGGCGGGGGCGAGTGTCTATTCAGCTTCAGAAGAGGCGAGGCGGGAGTTCCCGGACCTCCAGGTCGAACAGAGGAGTGCGGTCTCGATTGCCCGCAGACTCCAGGACCCGCTTTCCGAGCTGGTGAAGATCGATCCGAAGTCCGTCGGTGTCGGTCAGTATCAGCACGATGTCTCGCAGAAGAACCTGGCGGAGCAGCTCGATTTTGTCGTCGAGACGGCAGTCAACCGGGTCGGCGTGGATGTGAACACGGCTTCGCCGTCCCTGCTGCAGCATGTTTCCGGGCTTTCCCGTGCAGTGGCGGACAATATCGCAACGGCAAGGGACGAGCTGGGCCGCTTCACTTCCCGTACGCAGCTGAAGAAGGTGCCTCGGCTCGGGGCGAAGACGTATGAACAGGCGGTCGGTTTCCTTCGGGTGCCGGGCGCCAAAAATCCGCTGGATACGACCGGCGTCCATCCCGAGAGCTACGCCCTCGCGGAGACGATTCTGGATATTGCGGGAGTCGGGAAAAACGAAATCGGCAGCGATGAGGCGGCAGAAAAGCTTGGACAACTGGATCCGGCCGAGACAGCCGCGAGTGCCGGAGCGGGGGAAGTGACCGTCCGGGACATCATCGAAACGCTCATGAGGCCGAACCGGGATCCGAGGAGCGAGTTCCCCCAGCCGCTCCTTAGGAAGGAAGTCCTGTCGATCAAGGACCTGAAGCCGGGGATGGAGATGGAAGGCACGGTCCGGAACGTTGTGGACTTCGGCGCATTTGTCGATATCGGCGTCGGGCAGGACGGACTCGTCCATAAATCAAAGATGAGCGTGAAGGCCGTCCGCCATCCATTGGACATCATGGCCCCGGGGGACATTGTGACCGTCCGTGTGGAAGAAGCGGATCCGAAGAAAGAGCGGATCGCCCTCTCGATGATCTCCGAGAAAGAACAGGCGGAGAAAGAACAGCAGGAGCAGTCCCGCCGGAAAGAGCGGGAGGCCCGCGGGCGAATGTCCGTTGACCTGCAGCCGGGTGCCGTACTGGAAGGCACGGTAAAAGAACTGCGCGATTACGGGGCCTTCATTGAAGTGGGCACCGGCCGCCCAGGTCTTCTCCATGTTTCCAAAGCGCGGAACAATGGAAGGAAGATGCCGGAGCCGGGAGAGCGGCTGATGGTAAAAGTGGAGCAGCATGACCGGAAGACCGGCCGTCTTTCACTGGACTTTGCGGACAGGGATCCCGGCAAGGGAAGCGGCACCCGTGAATGAACAGCAGTTGCAGGAGCTGACGGAACGGATATCCGCAGAGTTCTTCGGCAGGCCCTTCAGGCACAAGGTCTTCTTCAACAGCCGGCTGCGTACGACAGGCGGCCGCTACCGCCTTCATGACCATGACATCGAGATCAATCCCGAAGCTTACCGAAAGCACGGGCTTGACGAACTGATCGGGATCATCAAACATGAGCTCTGCCACTATCACCTCCATCTTGAAGGAAAGGGCTACCGGCACCGTGACCGGGATTTCCGCGAGATGCTGGAATTGACCGGGGCGCCCAGGCATTGCGCGCAGATCCGTGAGCCGGCACGGAGGACGGCCCGCCACGAGTATCGGTGCGCCGGCTGCGGAGCGAGATTCGTCCGGAAGATCCGGATGGACACGAGCCGGTACCGATGCGGGAAATGCCGCGGGCAGATCGTGGAGAGCAACTGAAGGAAGAAGAAGATGATCCGATTAAAAAGCATCTGAAACCCTTGTGGAAAGCGGCGTAAAGCGTTGCGGCACAAGGGTTTTCAATTTCCACGGAAAAACTTCGGAAAAACTGTTGACGAATCTTTCAATGCCCCCTATAATAGGACAAGTCGACAAGAGATCACACGAAAAACGATCGCTCGACACACGCGGTAGTGGCGGAATGGCAGACGCGCTAGGTTGAGGGCCTAGTGGGAGTTAAATCCCGTGGAGGTTCAAGTCCTCTCTACCGCACCATTGAATATGGCCCCTTGGTCAAGCGGTTAAGACACCGCCCTTTCACGGCGGTAACACGGGTTCGAATCCCGTAGGGGTCATCATGGGGCGGACAGCCGACCGGCTGTCCGGAATCCCCTCACTTATATAAGAGGTCCCGTGGTGTAGCGGTTAACATGCCTGCCTGTCACGCAGGAGATCGCGGGTTCGATTCCCGTCGGGACCGCCATTTATTTCGAAGCCTTTCCGGCCGAGAAAGTTTATTGTGAGCCATTAGCTCAGTTGGTAGAGCATCTGACTTTTAATCAGAGGGTCGCAGGTTCGAGCCCTGCATGGCTCACCACCAGGTTTTAAAGAAAACCCGAAAAACCTGTTGACAAACAGCGGTGAAGAGAGTACAATGAAACTTGTCGCTGAAACAACGGCGGCCAACGAAATGAAGCAAGATCACTTTTATATGCGGTAGTGGCGGAATGGCAGACGCGCTAGGTTGAGGGCCTAGTGGGAGTTAAATCCCGTGGAGGTTCAAGTCCTCTCTACCGCACCATATAACTTCATAATGTGCGCCCGTAGCTCAATTGGATAGAGCGTCTGACTACGGATCAGAAGGTTGTGGATTCGACTTCTGCCGGGCGCGCCATTTTACGCGGGTGTAGTTTAGTGGTAAAACCCCAGCCTTCCAAGCTGGTGATGAGGGTTCGATTCCCTTCACCCGCTCCATTATTACTTAAATGGATGCAACTCACTGAACCTTGAAAACTGAACAGCAAAACGCTGATAAAACTGTTCCCGGAACCCGGCCCCGTCGGGCGAACGGAACAACTGATTCGGACATATCA
>NZ_FTPL01000002.1 GCF_900156305.1 Edaphobacillus lindanitolerans
TCTTCAGCGCCGATGGTAGTCGGGGGCTTCCCCCTGCAAGAGTAGGACATCGCTGGGCACAAGGCCGTCTCCAACCGGAGACGGTTTTTTTGTGTGTCCGGTCCATCGTGCAGTCCACTGTTCATCTCCAATGAATGACTTTCTCCGTAAAGTCACCTTTCGAAATCCGGTCTCATAGCCTACATGACAGACCGGGGAGAAAAGGGGGACCCGCTTGTCTCCAGCAGCCTTTGTGCTAGCCCTGCTTCCGCTGTATGTGATGGCCTTGATCGGATTTGTTGCACGCAAAACGGCCATTCTGGATGAACAGTCCAATCAGGTCATCACCCGTCTCATGCTTTATCTCACACTGCCCGCACTGATCCTGTTCACGCTTGATACGGATTTTTCTTCCGAATTAATGATGGAATTCGCCTGGCTGTCCGCCATGTCCGCATTTGTCTTAACCGTCTCCGTCCTGGCCGCCGCTTGGCTGCGCAAACGCGCAATGCTTCCCGAAAGCCAGAAAAGCGTCTATGAAAGTTTGATCCTCTTTGGGAATCAGGGATTCATCGGCTTTGCAGTCAGCTTCATTTTGTTGGGGCCGCAAGGGGTTCTTTATCTGACCTTATTCAATATCTTTTATTTGATCCTGATCTGGACGTACGGGATTTATTTATTCACCAAACATGATCCGGAGATCAACTGGCGGGTGCTTCTTGTCAATCCCGGCATCCTTGCCACGCTTACCGGACTTGTTACGCTGTTTCTTCCAATCGGCTGGCCGGTAGTCCTGCAAGGTGCATTCGAGCATGTCGGCAGGATGACGATCCCGCTTTCGATGATCCTCATCGGCAGTTTGCTGGCGGAGACCCGGCTGACGGATTTTAAGCGGTACACAAGGAATATCTATCTCTGGATTGCAGCCTTTTTTAAATTGCTGATTCTCCCTCTTGTTCTGTTCATCTTTTACTTTTTCCAAGTGTCTCAGCCTGTAATGACCATCGCCGTGCTGACCGCCGCCATGCCGAGTGCAACGACCACTTCCGTCTATGCCAAGCGATACGGCGCTGATGCGGTGTTTGCCTCGTATGGAATCATTCTATCCACGATAGGCTGCATCATCACCATTCCGTTGATATACGTCCTCCTCGAGTGGCTGTATGGATGACCCGACACCCGTGTGGCTTGGAAATTCTTCACATCTTCCCGGCACCTCATGACCTGTTTTCAATTTACGTCAGGAAACGCCTGCCTGGCGGTTTTTCCATTTCCTTTCCTTAACTGTCAGATGCCAATCGTTTCACTTTCCTCAAATAAGGGCAAGAATAGGGTAATGGAGATATACCGGGACGAGCTGCCATTGTGCAGCCGTCCGGTGACAGGGAGGCTTGCCAATGGGAACAATCTGGAGGTTTTACCGGGACCGTTCGTTCATATTGAAGATGACGGTCGGTTTTGTCCTGGGCATCATCGCCGGACTCATCTTCGGTCCGTCTGCGAAGGTTCTATCACCGCTTGGAGAGCTGCTTCTTCGTCTTCTGAACCTCATCGTCATCCCACTCGTCGTGTTTACACTCATCGCGGCGGTCGATCAGCTGAATCCAAAAAAACTGGGCCGGATCGGCGGGAAAATTTTCATTTACTACATGTTCACAACGGCGGTTGCCATTGTTTTCGGCATTGTTGTCGCTCTTCTCGTAAAACCTGGTGCCGCTCTGTCGCTGCCGGAAGCCAAAGTGGAGGTCCCTGAACACTCCTCGATGGTCGACACATTGCTCGGGATCGTACCGGAGAATCTGTTTTCCTCCCTGGTCACGAATGATGTCCTCGGAATCATTTTTGTTTCGGTTATTGCAGGACTATCGATCTCATCGATGATGCATGCCGGGGAAGAACGGGTGCGGAAGATGGGGGAGTTCCTGAATGATGCGACCGTCAGTCTGAGCGAAGTCACTTTCCGGATCCTCGGCGGTATACTGCAATATGCACCGATCGGGATATTTGCCATCGCCGCTTCAGCCATCGGGACCCAGGGACTGAAGACGCTTCTCTCGCTCGGCAAGCTGACCGCCGTCATCTACATTGGAATCGTGCTCCAGTTCATATTTGTCTATATCCTTCTGATGAAGATATTCGGCGTTCAGATCCGGAAGTTTTTCTCGGATACGAAAGAAGCCATAGCCACTGCATTCATGACGTCCAGCAGTCTCGGGACGCTGCCGGTCACACTCAGATCTGCAAGCAAAGCCGGCATCAGTGAAGAGGTGGCGAGTTTCGGCCTGCCGCTCGGCGCCACGGTCAACATGGACGGGGCAGCCATCCGGCTTGGTGCTTCAGTCGTATTTGCAGCGGATATCATGGGGCTTGACCTTGGGTTTTCCGCCATCCTCGGCATCATCGTCACCGGCACGCTTGCTTCGGTAGGGACTGCAGGCGTTCCGGGTGCCGGTCTGATTGCACTGTCAATCGTCCTCACACAGGCGGGGCTTCCCATTGAAGTGGTGGCGCTCGTTGCAGGAGTGGATGCCATCCTCGGTATGGGTGCAACGGCCTGCAATGTGACCGGTGACCTCGTCGGCGCCGCCATTGTTGACAGGAGCGAGCGGAAAGGTACAATGTCCTGATTTTCGGAAAAAGCACAATGCGAAAATTGAAGTATAGATAGTTGTTCAATGAAAAGGATGGGTTGCAATGGATGTGTTGATCAGGCAGGAACAGCCGAAGGATTTCAATGAAGTCGAGCAAGTGGTCCAGGAGTCATTCCGCAAAGTTCAGACAAGCGATCATCAGGAACAATTGCGCATCGGAAAACTTCGGGCAACCTGTGCTTATGTGCCTGAGCTCGCTCTTGTTGCGGAGAATGAAGAGACCGGCGATCTGATCGGCTTTTCGCTCATGACGGAGGCGGTGATTGGAGGTTCACCGATCCCTGCGCTTGCAATGGGCCCGGTTTCAGTACTGCCCGATTATCAGAACAAAGGGATCGGTATGATGCTGATCGAGGAAGGCATCCGCCGTGCAAAAGTTAATGGCTATTTGGCCATCACCACTTTTGGTGACCCGGATTTTTATTCGAGGATTGGTTTCAAGAATGCCTTGGACCATGGAATACAGCCCCCCGAACAATCGGGGGAAGGACAGTATCTTATATTGGATCTGCGGGAAGAGAGGATCCGGGGACCGGGCAGGCAACACCCAGCCGGCAAGGATGACTGATTTCCTAAGCCCTGAGACACGAAAGGAGCCGTTCGCATGAACGGCTCCTTTGTCGGGCGATAACCGGGTTACATTCCCTTTATCACTTCACGAATCTGTTCGATGTGGCGCTTTTCATGGAAGCCGACAAACGGAATCCACTGCTTGAGTTTCATCATTCCGAACACCGGATGGGGAAAAGCTTTCGTTTCAAGTGACCGTTCGTCTGTCGATTCGACCGCCCGTTGCAGAATCGAGCGGGATGCAGCCAGTCTTTGTTCCAACTCATTTTTAGTCGCGAAATCCTCCGAAGGAATCACGAACTCGGGCGCGTCCACTTTCACGTCCCGGTTCACCGACGCCTCAATCGGCCGCTCTTCGGTTTTGACGGTCTCGCCGTTCTTCGCCTGCAGCTTAATGGTTTTGGCAACCGTCCCTTCCATGAGGGACAGATGCTCCAAGATCTGCTTGATTGACCAACCGCCATTTTCCGGTTTGCGGTTCAGTTCTTCATCTGAAAGACCGGAAACGGCCTGAAGCAATTCCCGGCGTGCCTCTTCATTGATGTTCATGGATCACACTCCTTTTCATCTTGCAGGATTTCTCCCATCATAGCATCCCGGATGAAGAATCATGTTGCCCGAAGCCCGCATTCCGGTGTCCCGTCGCCGTTAGACGAAGGGAGACATCGGGAACGGCTGCGGATGTGTAGCTGGGCGCCAGTCAGATTCATTCGGTCCGGCCTTCCTCCTCGTCCTGATGATCCGGCGGATAGATGATGGACCCGTCCTCCTGTAAGAGGGGCCGGGCGCCCCACCGTCCGGGTTCATGGGATTCGGTGATCGTTTCGCCGTGCGGTCCATCAAGAATATGGATGACCCGCATTCCATGCATGGATACCCAATTACTGATCAGCAGCCGGTGGCACCTGGCAGGGTGGCGCTCCGAACAACAGATGGCCGCGCGTATCCCGTCCGCATTTTCCGATAGTTTTCTGAGTCCTTCCGAAAACCCGGGCTCGAGCGTATAGTCCGCATAATTGTGGAGCGAACGATTGTTCCATCCGGCATTGCAGCCGTCCGGTACGTCCCGGGATTTTCTTCTGCGTCCGCCGAGTTCAGGGATATGGACGTAGCCGATTCCGTTTTCGGGCAGCCATTCTTTCATGCGGTCGGTGTGGAACCAGGGGAATTTTCGGCTGCCGGGAAACGCCCTCACATCGGCAAGCAATTCGACGCCTGCGTCTTTCAAAAGCTTGATGAATTGATCCTCGGTATGGGTGGAGTGTCCGATTGTATAAAGATCCATGTGATGGCCCCCTCATCTTCTGAAACGGTGAAGGCTTCGTATGAAATTGCCGTCAATATTCGTGCCGCTTGTTGTTTTAAGGTAGTCCATTCCATTGAGGCCCTGCTGAGACCATTGCACCGTTCTTCTCCTGGTGTCTCTCTCAAGTACTTTCCCGTTCCGGCTTCTGAGTATGCCATTCGAAGACTTAAACAGCGCTGGGATTGGAAGATTTTCCGTCCCTTGCCCGACAGCCGGCAAAGATTGGACAAACACCCGGCAAATAAATCGTTTTTTTAAGGTTTCCGACTGCACGAATGGCGGGAATATGGTATGTTGAAAAGGTAAGGAGTGATAAAAATGACCCACGTAATCACAGCGCCTTGTATGGCCGAGAAAGCGGGCGAATGTGTGGATGTTTGTCCGGTCGATTGTATTCTTGAAGGCGAGGATCAGTTTTACATTGACCCGGACCTTTGCATAGACTGCGGAGCCTGCACAGCCGTCTGTCCGGTGGATGCCATCTTCTACGAAGATGATCTGCTGCCGGAAGACATGGAGTTCGTCGAAAAAGCCAAACAGTTCTTCATGGAAGGCTGACGCCGGAGCGGATACGCTCCGGTTTTCTTATGGGTTCATAATGGCGGAAGAGAACTTGAAAGATTCTTTGTACAGATAAAAGATATACTTACATAACATTTAGCTCCCTATCCTCCTTCACAAGAATGCACAACTCCCAAATAACTGATATATCATCATAATAAAAGGTAGGAGGACATCTCTCTCTCGGGTTATCCGCCGGTTGACACCAGTTGTTAAGTTCAATATATTTTATTCATTCGGACTATTGAAAACGCTTTCAGTCCGGAAAAAGAGATTTCCTGGTTTTTGCCGTTCCAAAAAACAAGGGGGAGGTTGGTGAAAGGATGTACGTAAATGATCGGATCATGTATGTGTTCTCCGGCTTGATTGTTCTGTCACTCGCCGGGATGTTCATGCAGTCATGGCGTCTGATTTTGTATCCGTATCTGATCGTAATCGGACTGGCCATTACAATCGGGATCTGGCGGGCGGTGAAACGGTCACCCGCAAAAATCTGGGTTCCTGCTCTGGTGGCCGGGGGATATGTCGCACTGTTTGCCACGCTTGATATCATCACGCGTAATGACCCTGCAGGCGGCAATCATTACTTTCTGGGGATGACACCGAGCCTGGCCATCTATCTGCTCGGCATTTTGCCTCTCGCCGTGATCGCTTCCCTGCTGTACGCCCTGCTCTTTGACGCCGAAGACACCGAAACGCTCAAGCAGGAGTTCAAGAGAGAGGAGGCGGCGGAATGAACAGCACG
The DNA here is from genome assembly GCF_900156305.1 of Edaphobacillus lindanitolerans. Lineage (GTDB taxonomy): Bacteria > Bacillota > Bacilli > Bacillales_A > Planococcaceae > Bhargavaea > Bhargavaea lindanitolerans. The sequence goes on from NZ_FTPL01000002.1 coordinate 5,813, forward strand.
ATCGTTGTGATAGTGAGCATTTATCTTCTCATCTGCATTCTGATCGGGATCTGGGCAACACGCAAGACAAAATCTGCAAGCGACTTCCTCATAGCCGGGCGGAGCCTTGGCATGTTCGTCATGGCGATTGCGGCGTTCACATCCATCCAGAGCGGCTTTGGCCTTCTCGGCGGTGCCGGCCAGACATTTTCTGCAGGGTTCGGGTTTGCGGCAGGAGTGCTGGTGGCGGCGCCGCTGGGATTTGCCCTGACCTGGTTTCTTGTCGGCAAGAGAATGTGGGCGATGGGGGATCTTGGAGACGTGTTCACTCTCGGCGACGTTGTCGAGAAACGGTACAACAGCCGGGGCGTCCGGGGCTGGCTGGCCTTTGCCATCACGCTCGGCGTCATCGGTTATCTCGGGACGCAGGTTCAGGCGATGGGCGTGATCATGCACTCGATATTCGGGGTTTCTCCGGCAGTCGGCGCCTTGATCGGGCTCGGCATCCTGGCGTTTTACTCTGTGGGGGGCGGGATCATCGCCTCGGTTTATACAGACCTGTTCCAGGGTGTCATCATGATTGTGGTTTCGATCTTGATCTTCTTCTTCGCCCTCAATGTCGGTGGCGGCATGCAGAACATCACCGAGACGCTCCAGTCGTCAGATCCGCTTCTGGCTTCGCCATTCGGGAATTTTTCGTTGATCTCGATTGCCTGCTGGTTCCTCCTCTTCAGCCTGGGGGCCGCCGGCCAGCCGCATTTCATCAATAAATTCCTGATGATCAAAAGCCCGAAAGAACTGAAGTGGGGGGCCTTTACGGCGGGGTTCGCCTATGCCATCACCGTGCTGCTCGTCGTTAGCATCGGACTGACGGCCCGTTCGCTGCAGATCCAGGGACGTTTCCCGGATCTCGCTTCTGCCGACGATGCGCTTGTGGTATTTGTCACCGACTTCACTCCCTCGGTCATCGGCGGGCTCGTCCTGGCGGGACTGCTAGCGGCGATCATGTCCACCGGATCGGGGTTTGTGACGCTCGGGGCGGCCAGTCTGGTCCGTGACATGCCGCGCGCGTTCGGCAAGGAAGTGAAGAATGAGCTGTTCTGGAACCGGATCGTCGTCCTCGGTCTCCTTGTCATCTCCACACTATTCTCGTTTTACATGGATACACTCGTTGCGCTTCTCGGCGTGTTCGGCTGGGGGACTTTTGCCGCGGCCGTCTTCCCGTCTGTGGTGCTCGGACTTGTCTGGCGGAAGGCGACCAAGTACGGGGCCATGGCGAGCATCATCCTCGGTGTTTCACTGAACTTCCTTTTTGAGATTTTGAATAAGTACGGAGTCCATCTCTTGCCGGAAGGCGTCGTGGTGGGTGCCGTTTCACTCGTCATTTCGATCCTGAGCTTTGTCGTCGTGTCATTGCTTACGCAGCCGGTGACTTCGGAAGCCGGCTCCAAAGTGCTGAACGTCACATAAGCAAGCCGGAAATGGAAGGAGGGCACACACATGAATGTAGGCTATTTGCTGGACCGGGCGGAGCCCCGCCTGCAGACGATCGATCCGGAGAAGGCGGCCGTTTCACTGGAGAACGGGAAGAGCTGGACGTATGGCGAGCTCAATGACAGGGCCAATCGGTATGCGAATGCCCTTCTTGACAAGGGTGTGGTGAAAGGCGACCGGATCGGTCTTTTGCTATTCAATTCACTTGAGTACTTTGCGCTATATTTTGCGGTTGCCAAGATCGGTGCAATCGCAGTCCGGATCAATTTCCGTCTTGAAACAGAGGAGCTGGCTTATATTCTCGAGGATTCCGGTGCAAATGTGCTTTGTTTTGACGCCCGTCTGAAAAATCGGATTGAGCCGCTCGTACCATCAAGCGGAGTCGCGCACTGGATCCAGTATGGGCCGGATGAAGGTCCATCAGCCGATTGGACGCTCCCATGGGCCGTCCTTGAAGCAGGAGCCCCGGTGCTGGACCGCCGGACGGAGATCCAGCAATCCGATCCGGTGATGCTCATGTACACTTCCGGCACGACCGGGAGGCCGAAAGGGGCACTCTGGACGCATGAAAACACGGTCATGTTTGCAGTGATGCAATCGCTGAAATGGAATTTCAGCCAGGAAACGATCGGGATGACGACCGGTCCGCTTTATCACGTCGGCGCTATGGAAGATATCGCACTTGCCGTATTGCTCTCCGGCGGAACGGTCGTCATTTCAAGAAGCGGCAACTTTGAAATCTCGCGCACACTAAAAATCATTGAGGAAATCGGCGTGACGGATGTTTTCTTATTCCCGTTCATGATTTACGAAATGCTGAAGCTGCAGGATATCGAATCGCATGCACTGAGATCCGTCAAAACGATTTACTCAGGCGGCGATCCGATCATTTCCTGGGCAATCGAACGGCTGCATGAAGTGTATCCGCACATCGGCCTGGTGCAGGTATATGGCCTGACGGAAGGCACGCCGATCGCCGTTGCGCTGGATCCCTCCGATGCCGTGGAGAAAGGCCGCACGGCCGGCAAGGCAATGCCGTTCACCGAAGTGAAAATCGTCGGCGGCCGGGGCGATCGGTTGCCGGCGGGCTCAGTCGGCGAAATATGCACGAAAGGTCCGGCCGTCGTGTCGGAGTACTGGAACAAACCGGAGGCAACCCGGGAAACGTTTATCGGCGGATGGTGCCATACCGGCGATCTCGGAATGCTGGATGAACAGGGTTACCTGACGATATCGGGAAGAAAAAAGGACATGATCCGCAGCGGCGGTGAAAACATCTATCCGGTGGAGATCGAGGACGTGCTCATCCGGCATGAATCCATCCAGGATGTGGCGGTGATCGGGATTCCCGACCCGAAGTTCATTGAATCCGTCTGCGCTGTCATCGTCACAAAACCCGGCAGGCCGGTGACGGAAGAAGACATTCTGAAGTACATCGACGGCCGGCTCGCCGGCTATAAAAAGCCGCGCAGCTTCGTCTTTCTGGACGAACTGCCGAGGACGGCTTCCGGGAAGGTGCAGAAATTCCGTCTGCGGAGCGAATACAAGCATTTGCTCGGTCATGGAGTGAATACATGAAAAGGGGATGAACGGATGTTTGACAAGTATTTCGGGGAAGTGGCAGTCGGAGAAGTTTGGGAGTCGAAGGGCCGGACGATTACAGAAGCGGATATCGTCAATTTTGCGGGTGTGAGCGGAGATTACTATCCGCTTCATATGGACAGGGAATACGCGGAGGCCACCCGGTTCGGCGGCCGGATCGCACACGGGATGCTCGTCCTGTCGGTTGCGACGGGACTGATGAACTTCACTGAAGGAGTCATTGTCGCTTTCTACGGGATGGACAAAATCAGATTCGTTTCACCGACATTCATCGGCGATACGATCAAAGTCCGGCTGGCGGCTGCGGACAAGGAAGACCGGGGGGATGGGACCGGAGTCATCGTCTGTCAGACCGAGATCATCAATCAGGACGGACGCACGGTGACGGCCGGCACACTGCGCATGCTGGTCAATCACGCACCTGTCGCGGTCGAGTCCTGATTATTCCCCGGCCGCCAAGTCCCGGCACGGTGAGCTTCCGCCTGTTTGCATGTTCCAGATCGGGGAATAGTGAAGAACGGGGAGGGAGTGCCGAGTGAAAACATTCGAATCGATTGATGAGTTTGTGGAAGCCGCGATGAGTTTTGATCCGGAAGAACTGCCCGGGAATCTGTTCGTCAGCCAGGCGATCGAAGATGGCGGGGCTGCACTGGAGACCGTGGTCGAGGATGAGGACTCGGTCCGCGGGAACGTGATGCAAGTGTTCAGTGTGCTGCTGGAAACGGGGAGGGGCTCCTATTATTTCGAGTACCCGTTCTTCGAGCCCTATGAAATGGAAGAGATTCAGGAGAAGCTCGAGCCGCTTTTCGCAAGTTTCCCCAAAGTCGTTCTGCCGCAGGAAGAAATGTCCGCACGGCGAAAGCCGGTATGACCCGGTTCCTCATCTAATGAAATTTGTGTTCCGGACGGGGCAGGCGGGCTGCACAACAGTTTAAACTATGCGAAGTGCCTAATGCAAGCAGCCGGCCGTGCTGCTTGCAATTTTTTTCGTTTGTCCATGTAAGACTGTGCAAACGCTGAAGATCCGGACGCATTCCAGAATAAACGTGTTCAAACGGGACAATGCTTTTATTCTCGTACAATTAAAGGAAAAAGTTTCGTCAAATTGATTTAAAACTGTCTGAATTCATGTATAATGGGGCTATTATTTCGTTTCATTTGTATACGATATATCGCATACGCTGAATCCAAGGAGGAAGATCGATATGGGGAACATGAAGATCAACATCACGAAGTGCCTGGAGAAGAAAGAAAAGCCGTCGACAGAAGGCATCGCTTTTGGGCGCAATTTCACCGATCATATGTTCATTGCGGATTATACGGAGGGAACGGGCTGGCATGACCACAGGATCGTGCCGTATCAGCCGATTACCCTGGATCCGTCGGCAGTCATCTTCCATTACGGACAGACGGTGTTTGAAGGACTGAAAGCCTACAAAGCGGAAGACGGCTCTGTGCGCCTGTTCCGCCCGGAAGAGAATTTCCGCAGGATGAACGAGTCATGTGACCGGCTCTGCATGCCGGAGATCGATGAGGAAGAGGCGCTTGAAGCCTTGAAGACCCTCATCGAGCTGGAAAGGGATTGGGTGCCGGATGCGGAAGGGACTTCGCTGTATATCCGTCCTTATATGATTGCGACAGAGCCGCATCTCGGGGTGTCCCCGTCGCTCGAATACAAATTCATGATCGTGTTGTCTCCGGTCGGTCTCTACTACAAAGAGGGCATCGCCCCGGTGAAGATCCTTGTGGAGAATGAATATGTCCGTGCTGTGGCTGGCGGCACCGGTGCTGCAAAAACTGCAGGCAACTATGCGGCGTCCCTGAAAGCCCAGCGTGTGGCGGAAGGAATGGGCTATTCCCAGGTGCTCTGGCTCGACGGCGTGGAGAAGAAATATATCGAAGAAGTCGGCAGCATGAATGTTTTCTTCAAGATCGACGGGGAAGTGGTCACGCCGGCGCTCAACGGAAGCATCCTCGGCGGCATCACCCGGAAATCCATCCTTGAAATGCTCCGTTCATGGGACATCCCGGTCGCAGAACGCCGCATTTCCATGCAGGAGCTGGTGGACGCACAGCGGGACGGCCGGCTTGAGGAAGCGTTCGGCACCGGCACGGCTGCCGTCATCTCCCCGATCGGCGAGTTCAACTGGAAGGGAGAAACGTTCAGCGTGAACGGCGGCGATGCGGGTGAGCTTTCTCAGAAACTGTACGATGAACTGACGGGCATCCAGACCGGCAGGAAAGAAGATCCGTTCGGCTGGGTCACCGTGATTGAAGAGAAGGAAGCCATTCGGCAATAACTCAAGATAACTGCCCGGTGCGTGATCGCATCGGGCAGTTTTTTGGCGAGAAGCCTTTATGGGGGCGGAGAAACGGTTTTTTTGCAGCACCGATCGGTCTCTGATAGCGGGGAATCGGACTCCTGGCACACCGGATCGGACTCTTAACGCCCTGAATCGGACTGCAGGCCCGGTTCGACAGGGAAGCCGGTTTATCCGTCCCGGAATGTCTGCAGCCCGTTCCACATATGATCACTTTGCGGCGTGTCCATTCGTGTTTTACATTCTGTCCGTCCGGGGATAGAATGGTACGAGACTGGATGGAGGTTGAATCATGACCGTTAAACAGAGAAAGTTGTTGACCAAGAAAGATTTCTCCTCGCAGGATGAGCTTCCGGCCTGGCTGCTGAGAGAATATCAAACCTTTCATGATACGGTGACCGACAAGACGTTCCCGTGCTATTTCGGGATGGCCGGGGAGCTTGGCGGTGAGCTCCGCTATGCATATATTGAGCGGGAGGACTGGTCGAATCTGCCCGAAGCGCTGTCGGAATTCCTCGAGCTGTTCCAAAATCCGAAGCATAAGCGCCACGGACTCTTTGTGTTCGTAGAGCCATTCCCCGAAGAGGGCACCCTGGAGGATTACCGGAAAGAGTTTTGGGACATTCTCCAATACTTGCATGAACAGGACACGGTCGAGTGGCCGGAAGACGCGCCGAAGGACCCGGAGCATCATCTCTGGGATTTCCGTTTCGGAGGAGAACCGATCTTTGCGTTCGGCAACGCACCGGCTTACAAGCAGAGAAAAACACGTGACCTCGGCAATGCCATGGTGATCGGGTTTCAGCCCCGCAAGATATTCAAGGGGCTCGAAGGCACCGAGCCGGGCGGCATCAACTCACGCGAGAAAGTACGCGAACGGGTGGAGAAATGGGATCAACTGCCGAAGCATCCGGACATCAGCCACTTCGGAGACCCGGAGCACAATGAATGGAAACAGTTCTTCATCGGCGATGATGTCGTTCCGATCGCAGGAAAATGCCCGTTCACCCATAAGGACATGGCCTGAACTGCAAAAAAGAGACGCGCAGCACACGGAAGGATTCCGGTGCTCCGCGTCTTTCGCAAGTTGCCGGGGCTCGGACGGTTTTTGGAGGGCGTGAGTTTATGCCTGGCTGAGGGCGATTCGCGACCGCCCCAGCTCTTTTCGCACCTGCTTCCCGCTGCCCGACTTTTCCGCACCCGCATGGTGGCAATTCGCATCCGCAATCATGAAAAGCTCACTGGTAAGGGGCTTTTTTAGTGTCTCGTCCTTACCGGAACCGAAGAATGGATCAGCCTTGAATTAACAGCAGATGGTTAACCGAACATAGGGAATATTTTTAATTTCCTATTTACTCTTTGTGTATCTTCGAATATTATTTAAATAAGGAGCTTAAATGCTCCTTATTATGACTGGCAGCTAAAAATAAAGGAGTGCGGAACTTGAAACTGAAGATCAAGATTGCTGCCGCAACGCTTGGAATTGGTTTGTTAGCTGTCGGATCCGGTATGGTTACTGCTGCGACATACTATGGATATGATACAAGAGTTCCTGCCGTATCAGATTACGAATCGTCGAATAAAACGAAGATTAGTAGCGGGTCTGCTTATAATGTGGTGAATTATGTGGAAGGAAATAGGGGAATAGTTTCCTGGATTGAAAATACGGGTGGCTCCAATGTAACGCCAAAAGTCTCTTATACGACGACTGGTACTAAAACGATGACGTATTATTATCCGTCAAGCAACTATGTTGGAAAGCTAGTTCATTTAAATATATCCACAGCAGTAGGTAACTACACGGCAACTGGTACAAGAGGATCTTGGACTCCAAATTGATTTAAAATCCAGTGGCGGCTGGTCATATTTTAATGTATATGGCGGTGGTATAATGGAATATTTAGTCCAAGAATGTAAACGGGCTTTGTTTTCGCCGGTTATGAAGATTGCCCTGTTGTTATCAAGTGCCTTATTTATTGCCGGTTTTTTTGAATATATCAGATGGTTCCCAACCGGACAAATTTCTGTTCTTTATGCATTTTTTAATGGATACAACTCAGGTTTAACAAACTTCCTAATCGTCGTTTTTCCGATTATCGCTTGTTTGCCATTCGCTGCCTCTTTTATACAAGACCATCGAAATCGATTGACGGATTTGATTTACATCCGGACTTCAACTTATCAATATAAAGTAGTGAAATTTTTCTTGAACGGAATGGCTGGCGGAATAGCTGTAGCTGCCGGACCTTTTGTCGGAATGGTCATTCTATCTATTGCAAAACTAATTATTGGAATGCCTTTGAATCTTTCCGAGACTGAGACAGCTCTCCGTTTCAATGAGATGGGAATTGATAATCCGTATTTAATGATGACGATTGTTGTGCTTCTTTTGTTTTATTGCGGGTTTATTTTTTCTTCAATCGGACTTGCATGTTCGGTCATTGCGAGAAATTCATACCTAGCTGTATTATTGCCTTTGGTTTTGTACATCGTTACAGGAATCATGTTTCCAGATTATCATTCTCCTTTTAACCTACAGTTTCTGTACGATATTAATAGGGGGGTTCCTTATTATTGGCCAAGAATGGTGATTGGAATCATTTTAATTTTGCTATCCGCGATAGTTTTTTCTATCGGAGGTAAGTATGTTGACCAATCTAAATAAATTGCGGTTTCTCGGTTTCGCAGGAGGAACCCAACTTCTTATGGTCGTTTTGTTCATTGTTGTGCTTTGCACAGCCCATTTGATAAGGGTATTCAGGATGGCACCAAAGGTAAATGGGTTTGATTTTTTCTATGAATTGTTTAACTTGCATGCGGTTACCTACACGATCATTCCTTTATTTCTAATTTGGTTGGCGTCCTTTTTTTCATTCAGTCATGTAAGACAATATACAGTTTTTCGATACCGTTCCCGATTTCGCTGGATCCTTGCCGAAGTAACGGGAGTTTATTTGATGGCCAGTTCGTTTATATTGGTCATTTTTTTTATCGGGTTGTTACAGGCGTTGTTTTCAATGGGTTTCGAAGGAGGATGGAGTGAAGGTTTCAGAAGTAACTTTTCCTTCGCTGCCGCTTTTTTGGATAAAAATTCACCGTACCTCTTTACGATTGCCTCGATGATTTTAGTCTTTTTACTCTTATTTTCATACGGCATGATGTATTTATTCATTTGGATTTTAACAAAGAATGCTATTCTGCCTGCGGTATTATTATTCGTTGTCGATATTTTTAATTTGATTGTTTCGTTGGGGAAGGTGGAACCATTTACCGATTTTCTATTCACAAAACACTTCGATATCATGCAAGGTATTCAAAGTTCGGGGGCCATTGCTGTATCGATCCCATATTACATGTTCACCTATTGGTTAGTTCTAATCCTTGCATTACTGATCTTATCTGGGTGGGCGGCGAAAAAGACTGATCTTCAATTTATTAAGGAAGGGTCCCGGGATGATTAATCTTCTTCGATATCATATGAAAATCTTTTTTGCGCCATTTACTTTGCTTATCGTCCCTCTCGTTTATGCACTAAATGCTTTAACCGTTGTTTCCATCAATCAAGGTGTACTTCCGGGAGACTTATGGCACGCAGCTGCTTTTCCTCTCTATATCCCGATTAATCTGAAATTCGATCTTCCAAGATGGTTCATCATTTTACTTCCGTATATGATGATCACGACTCTTTATGTACAAAACGAATTGCATCATCGTTTTTCACTGACTTTGATACGATCAGGAAATGCCCTTTTGTGGTTAAACAGTATGATTGTCGTAATTATCAAGTTGATAATGGTTACAACATTAGCTGGTTTTTTTGTCAATCTCTTTGCCGGTGTATTATTTGGAGATACCCAGTCCAATATGGTTCAGCTTCTTCCGGTTTTTACGGACAGTTCGGGGATACGACTCATGATAGGTGAATATTTCATGATGATCCTTTCTATTTCAATTTCCGTCCTGTTGAACATACTTTTCATTCTGTTCATCGGGCATGGCGGGCTAGCGACCCTCACCGTAATTATTCTGGTATCGGTTTCAACAGTTACTGCTTTTCTAATTCCTCCAATCATTCCGTGGCTTCCATTGAATAGCGGCATGGCAGCATTAAAAGAAATGAACAATTTTCCACTTGCATATGGGTTGATTTCAGGGTGTGTTGCATTAGCGATCTTGGTAGCTGTGATGAACCTTGTCTTCAAATATAAATTAGAGCAAATACTAATCGGGAATCAGGGAAGGGGATTGTGATGATTGTTGAAATGGTCAATGTTACAAAAGACATGAAAGGCCATAAAATCCTTAATGGTATAAACTTTACAATAGAAACCCCTGGAGTATATGGAGTTGTAGGAAGAAATGGTTCCGGGAAGAGTGTGTTGTTTAAAACGATTGCCGGGTTGCTCCAGCCTACTATAGGTAATGTAAAGGTGTTTGGAGAATTAGTTGGAAAAGGAAGTTTCCCGAAAGATTTCGGAGCCCTTTTCGATACACCGGGATTTGTGCCTCGATATTCAGCCTTGGACAATCTAAAACTATTGGCATCCATCAAGGGAGTCGTCAAAGAGGAAGAAATTCGAGAGGTCATCAAAGTGGTTGGATTGGAGCCCGATGATCGTCGTCCTGTACGGAAGTACTCACTTGGTATGAAACAGAGACTCGGCATCGCTCAAGCAATCATGGAGCATCCCAAACTTCTCGTTCTGGATGAACCGATGAATGGACTCGATGAATCAGGGGTTCAGGAAGTGCGGAAAGTGATCAATGAATTTAAAAGTGAAGGGACCACCGTATTGCTTGCAAGCCATAATCGTGAAGATATTGAGTTGCTGTGTGATCAAGTCTATCTAATGGAGCAGGGGGAACTACGAGTGTTTAGGGAGGACGTTTAGTGGAGTGTGAATGCTCTTTATTTGAAAGGGAATTCATCAAAAAAAAGTGACGAGTTCATCCAAGTAACGAATGATTTTGGAATGACACGCCAAGTTTCCTCAGTGGGTGCTGTCAGTCGCTCCAATTTCTCACATTGCCGGTCCTGCTTTTGTGCACATATCGCAATCACACAATAAAACGCCTCCCGTCACGAGATCACTGAAAAAGTCCATCAAGAGTCAATGCTGCTTTTGAACTACACCCCGTCAAAACAGTGGCGCCGCCCCGGACGTCGATACGGTCATTGGAGACGCTGCTTATTCCGAGAAAGGCAATATCGACTATACAAAATCAAAGGATATCGCATTGGTAGCCAAACTGAATCAAAGTGTGGCGCAAGGGACCCGAAAAAAAGAAGAAGAGTTCGAAACCAATAAGGACGCGGGGTTGTACGTTTGCTGGGCAGGTCATTTGGCATTTCAAAAAGCACGACAAGGGAAGAAGAATACACAAAAAAACAGGTGGACACCTACTTCTTTGACGTTGGGGAATGCAAAGTCCGTCCGCTTAGAGAAGGATGCTACAAAGAGGGCGCTAAAACGAAGACCTATCCCGTCTCCATTAAGTCGAACGTCCATCTTGAACAAATGGCATCCCACGAGACGGATGAATTCCGTCTCAAAGCCAAAGAACGCTATAAAATTGAAGTGAAGAATGACGAGCTCAAGAACCGGCACGGCTTAAAAGTGGCGGAATCTGCGGGCTTATTTGGCATGTAAATACAGGGGGTCACGTCCATATTTGCGGTTAATCTACAGCGAATTATTAAGCTGGTGGATGAAAAATGGGAACTGCAAGCAGGTCTTGCCGGCTTTATGACTAAAAAAGGCGAGGTCACCACCCAATTAATGGGTGCGACCTCGCCTCTGTTTCTTTATACCTCGAAAATCAATTGCCTTCCCGTCACCGGGGGCGTTTTATTGATGATTATGCTTCAACTGCGATCAGTTTGTCACGGACAATTTTCTTGTAGCCCACGATTTCCTGTACTTCTTCGCCGTCAATGGTCTCTTTTTTCTTGAGGGCATCCACAAGATTCATGTACTCGACCTGGTAGGTGTTAATGAGCAGTTCAGCCATCTTCAGGGCTTCATTGAACAGCTCCTGCATTTTGGCTTCTTTCTCGCCTTTGTTGAACGTGAGCTGGAACCCGTCCTGAAGCAGTCCGGTATCAACCATCTGTTCGAGAAGATCCTTCGCCTGCTGGACATCGCCGCCGACGCCGATCGAGTGTTCGCCAAGATGGATCCTCTCTGCAACGCCGCCTGCCAGGATCATGGCCACCCTGTCGAGCAGTTCACTCGCGGTCGACAGATGCAATTCCTTCTGAAGGGGCGCAACATAACCGAGCGCCATGCCCCGCGGGATGATCGTCGCCTTGCGGACGGATCCCGGATTCGTAAGCGCCTGGAGGAGCGCATGGCCGGCCTCATGGATGGCCACACGGTGTTTCGTGGCCGGGTCATTGAGCGCACGTGCCGTGGAACCGAGGATGGTCCGGTCGATTGCAAAGTCGATGTCTTCATTGGAGATTTCGGATCTTCCGTCACGGAGTGCCCGTCTGCTCGCCATTTCAAACAGGGAGCTGAGTTCCGCTCCGGAGAAGCCGGAAGTGCTTTCTGCCAGGCGGTCGAAAGAGGCCACGACTTCCGGTGCCATCATTTTTCCGCGGGAGTGGATATCGATGATTTCACGGCGTCCCTCTGTGTCAGGAAGCGGAACCTGGAATTCGAAGTCAATCCGGCCGGGACGCAGAAACGCATCATCTAGCATGTCTTTGCGGTTCGTCGCGGCGATGAACAGGATGCCGTCGTTGTCGTTGCCGCCGTCGAGCTGGACGAGCAGTTCGGTGAGTGTCTTCTCCGATTCCTCACCGCCGTGGGGTTTCCGTTTGCCCGCAAGTGCATCGACTTCATCAATGAAGATGACTGCCGGGCGCTGTTTGCGCGCATTGTCGAACAATGTGCGGACACGGGAAGCGCCGACGCCGACGAACATTTCGGTGAATGCCGCACCGCTCGAGGAGAAGAAGGTCGCCCCGATTTCATGGGCAATGGCCTGGGCGAGAAGCGTCTTGCCGGTTCCCGGAGGGCCGTACAGCAGAATGCCGCGCGGCGGCTTGAGGCCGACCTGCTCAGCACCGCCCGGGTCTTTGATGACTGCAAGCGCCTGACCGATCTCTTCCTTCATCTCGTCCGGTATGCCGCCGACGTCTTTCAGGGTGATGTCCGGCAGGGGAGCGGACTTGGCGGCACTCTGCTTCATCGAAGAAGCGACGCCGAGCTTTCCTTTGCGGTGGAGAACGAAAAGCCCTGTCCCGACTGCCGCGAAGATGATGACGAGCAGCATCCGGTCGCGTGTATTTTGCTTGGAGTATTCATATGTCACGTCATTGTTGATGACGAGTTTTTCTACACTTTGGCTGTTGGGAGGAATATTCGTGGAATATTTGCCTTCCGGCGTTTCCAGGACGAGTGTGCCCCCCGCCGATTCGGTGAGCGTCATTTTCTGCCCGTCGCCGGCCTGGATGAGATCCTCCATCTTGGCGAACGACACGCCCGTTGTCCGTTCATAGCCGAAAGCAAACCACGCTGCGATCGACCCGACTGCGACTAGAAGCACGGTGATCAGAAACATTTTCGATGTCATTTTTGAAATTGGCTTCAAGCCGCACCATCTCCTTCAACAATTTAAGCCCATTATATAAAATAACGAGTTTAATTGATAGGAAAAAGGGTAGTAAAAAAGGTTACAATTTCATGTCGTTGAAAGGTTGGGGGATTTATGGGAAGAACAAAAGAATGAACGTTCATTCATTTCTTTCTTGACACCCGACTCCGGAATTAGGAGAATGGGGATACGAAGTTCAGTAATTTTCGGAAAATATGAATGGGGTGGAAGAATGCTGAAATTACCGGTAATCGTAGCGCCGATGTTCCTTGTATCCAATCCTCAGATGGTCATCGAGTCGGGCAGGGCAGGGGTGATCGGGACGTTCCCGCTGCTCAATGCCCGTCCTGCGTCGGTCTGTGCGGAATGGCTGAAGGAAGTGAAGGATGAACTCGGCGACACGCCCTGGGGCGTCAATTTCATCTGCCATAAGAAGTCAAACATGCGGTATGACGAGGACCTGGGACTTATCCGAGAATATGAGCCGCCGATCGTCATCACTTCGTTGGGCCATCCGGGTGAAGTGGTGGACGTTGTCCATGCATACGGGGGCACGGTCTATTCGGACGTGGCGCACGTAAAGCATGCCAGGAAAGCCGCACAGACCGGCGTGGACGGGCTGATCCTTGTCTGTTCGGGTGCCGGTGGCCACGGGGGGACCCTGAATCCGTTTGCCTTCATCTCTGCCGTCAAGACATTCTATGAGGGGAAGATCATCCTGTCCGGTGCCCTGTCATCAGGTGCGGACGTGGCGGCGGCCCTTGCAATGGGGGCGGATTACGCGTATCTCGGCACCCGTTTCCTCGCCGCGAAAGAAAGCGGCGCCTTTGAGGATTACAAACAAATGGTGATCGACTCGACGATCGAGGATATCGTCTATACGGATGCCATCAGCGGCGTACCGGCGAATTTCCTCGCTCCGTCTCTCGTCAGGCAGGGGCTGGATCCCGATAACCTGAAGGCTCCGGGGAAGCTGAACTTTTCCGGCGAAGACGAAGTGAAAGCCTGGAGGGACGCCTGGTCCGCGGGCCAGGGCGTGACAAACGTTACCGGAATGGAGACGGTTGCCGAAATCGTCGGCACGCTCATCCGGGAATACGACGAGACGATCGCCAGGCTTTCGGGGGACCGGAGCGGCGTCGCCCACTGAACGGAACGGATTTTGCAACCAGACGGAAAAGAAGCCGGCCGGCTTTGAATGGCCGGCTTTTTAGTACGAATTTTGCATATTGGCCGGGGTTCGGGAAGAGGACGGCCGGATGCGCTATAATGGAAGAACGATTGCAAGACTGGGGGGGAGGACCATGGAGCGGATCATGTTGATCGGTTCAGGCGGTGCGGGCAAATCAACGCTTGCGAGAGAACTTGGAAAACGGCTTAATATCCAGGTGCATCATCTGGATGCCCTGCTTTGGAAGCCGGGCTGGACACTCACCACACGTGATGAACAGCGGGAAATTCAGCGGGGGCTGTGCGGCAGGGACCGGTGGATCGTCGACGGGAACTACGGGGCGACCATGGACGAGCGGATCCGGGCTGCCGATACGGTCATCTTCCTTGATATGTCCCGCACCGTCTGTCTTTACCGGATACTGAAAAGACGCATCCGGTATCACGGAAGGACACGTCCCGATATGCAGCGGGACTGCCCGGAACGGCTTGATCTTGAATTCGCAAAATGGGTGTGGAACTATCCGAAGGAAAAGCGGCCGGGCGTCCAGGCGATGCTGGATGGCCTCGGTCCGGATAAGCAGGTCTTCATCCTGAAAAATAGAAAGGCGGTCCGGGCATTTCTGGACCGCCTGCCAAATTGATTGGAGTGTCAGCCATGCTGAAGCAAGGCTCTGAGCAATTGCTGGAGCAAGCGCTCGAACAACTGAATACACATTTCGGCTACCCGACATTCCGGCCGGGCCAGGAACAGGTGATCGAGCGTGTGCTCGTTGGAGAGAATACACTGTGCGTCATGCCGACCGGCGGAGGAAAATCGGTGTGCTATCAGGTGCCGGCGCTCGTCAGGGAAGGGACGACGCTCGTCATCTCGCCGCTTATCTCGCTCATGAAGGACCAAGTGGATGCCCTGACGGAAGCGGGCATCCCGGCCGCTTACATCAACAGCACGCTATCAGCGGACGAATTCCGTGAAACGATGGCCCGGGCGAGGGCGGGTGAATACAAACTGCTGTATGTGGCACCGGAGCGGCTGGATTCGGACTTTTTCCTGAACGATCTCATGATGATGGATATACCGGTGGTCGCTGTGGATGAGGCCCACTGCATATCCCAGTGGGGGCATGATTTCCGGCCAAGCTACCGGTTGATCGGACATGTGGTCGACGTACTTCCGGACCGGCCGGTCGTGCTCGCACTGACGGCCACCGCCACGCCGGAAGTCCGTGAAGACATCAGGCGCCAGCTCCGGATCGCTGCGGAAAACACGGTCCTCACCGGCTTTGAGCGGGAGAACCTGACGTTTTCGGTGATCAGGGGACAGGACCGGGGCAAGTATCTCAAAGATTTCCTGAAGAAAAATGCGGATGAGTCGGGGATCATCTATGCCGCGACACGCAAGACGGTGGACGCGCTCCATGATTCCATCCGCAAGTCCGGGCTGCCGGTCGCCAAGTATCATGCGGGACTCGGCGAGGATGAGCGTCGGCGGGCGCAGGAAGCATTCCTGAACGACGAAGCCCGGATCATGGTCGCAACGAATGCATTCGGGATGGGCATCGACAAGTCGAACATCCGGTATTGCATTCATTATCAGCTGCCGAAAAACATGGAGAGCTATTACCAGGAGGCGGGACGTGCGGGACGTGACGGACTGCCGGGCGAATGCATCGTTCTGTATTCACCACAGGATGTGCAGACCCAGCGATTCCTGATCGACCAGTCCGACGACCGGGACGGCATCTCGCGGGAACTGGAAAAGCTGCAGGCCATGGTCGACTACTGTCATACAGAGGACTGCCTCCAGCAGTTCATTGTCCGCCATTTCGGCGACGGGGATACGGAACCGTGCGGCCGCTGCGGGACCTGCACCGATGACCGTGAGAGCACCGATGTGACGGAAGATGTGCAGAAAGTGCTGTCCTGCATCATCCGGATGGGCCAGCGTTTCGGCAAGGCGCTTACCGCACAGGTGCTCACCGGCTCCGTGAATAAAAAAGTGAAAGAACTCGGCTTCGACGAACTGACGACGTACGGGATCCTGAAGCAGGACTACAGTGCGAAGGAAGCGACCAACCTGATCGATTTCATGATTTCGCGTGATCTGGTCGGCATCAGCCAAGGACAGTTCCCGACCATTTTCGTGACAGAAGCCGGCAAGGACGTCCTGACGGGCAAAGAGAAAGTGTCCCGCAAGCAGGCGGTGGTCACCCAGGCGATCGGGGATGCGGATCCGCTGTTCGAAAAGCTGCGGGAAGTCCGCAAAGACCTCGCCGAAGAAGCGGGCGTTCCGCCGTATGTGATCTTCTCCGATAAATCGCTGAAAGACATGTGTGCCCGGCGGCCTGGGAACGAAGACGAATTCCTGGACGTCCACGGTGTCGGGGAGAACAAACTCGCCAAATACGGCGAGCCATTCCTGTCCGCAATCCGGGAGTACGCCGGTTCGCCGGACTGACCGGGTGACCGGCGGCATCCTGAAGAAGGTTGCCGCGGCATCTGGCCAACCTGAATAATGTGCATCGACTTCAAAAATAACGGAACGAAAAACCGGACAGGCCCAGTGCCTGTCCGGTTTCATATTTCATTCAGAAAATGTGCTGGAAGAACGAACGGATGATATCTGCACCGCCGATGAACGTTCCGAGCGAGCTGCCGAGATTGCCGAGCACGACGACGAGGAGGACGCGGGTGGCCTTGTTCTGCCAGAATCCCTTCACGCTCAAAACGTCTTCCGTCAGCTTCTCGAAGTCCCGGACGCTCGGCCGGCTGAAGTAAGCCTGGACAAGTCCGGAGAACCAGCCGACGGCGAGCAGCGGATGAAGCGAAGTGATCGGTGCCGCGATGAACGCGGTCAGGACGGCAAGCGGGTGCCCTTTCGCGATGATCGTTCCGAGGGCGGCCAGCGATCCGTTCCAGAGCAGCCAGCTGAGCATCTGATTCAAGGCCACGCCGCTGTTCTGCATGAACGTGTAGGCGATGATCGCGATGATGAGGAGCGGGATCGCCCATCCGACCACTTTGGGCCAGACCGGCTTGGGCGGTTTGGCGGTGAGTTTTTTCAGGTCATGCGTTTTGTGGATCTCTTTGGTGATGCCCGGGATATGTGCCGCTCCGAGGACCGCCACGATCTTCCGCCCCGGGGCAGTGCGAAGCTTTTCAGCCAGGTATTGGTCCCGTTCATCGATGAGGGGTTCTTTCAGCCTCGGGAAGGATTCGGTGAATTCTGCAAGCACGGCGTTGAGCGTGTCCTGGGACTTCATCTTCTCCATTTCTTCCTCGGAGATCTCCTCCCGGCTGAAGATGCTCGCTACGACGGAAGTGAGCAGCTGGGCCTTTCCGGTGAATCCGAGGTTGCCCCAGATCCTCGAAAAAGTCGTCTGGATGTTCCGGTCGGCAAGGACGAGCCTGGCGCCGGTTTCCTTCGCCGACTCGATGCCCTGGATCATCTCTGCTCCCGGCTGCACGTCGAACTGCTTGGCCATCCGGTTCTGGAATGATGAAATGGCGAGATTCATGAGCAGCAGGGAGGATTTCTTCTCCTTGATGACCTTGAAGATATCCGTGTCCTTCCACTTGTTCCCACCCATGACCGCCTGATATCGCTGCTCGTCCAGTTCGACTGCGACCGTGTCGGGCTGTTCACGCTCGATGACTTCTTTGACCTGGAGGGCGCTCAGGCGGGAGACATGGGCGGTGCCGATGAGGATCAGTTCCTTATCGCCCAGCTGGATCCGGGTGATGTTCTGCTCATCGGAGACGACCCGGTCATGGTCCGGTTGGTTCGGTTGATTGTTGTTCAGGTTGAGTTCATCCATATTTTGATCCTTCGTTTCGATAGTTGTCATATCGTTAATGATGAAGCATAGAGCTGGGGAATTCAATATTTAGAACAGATTAATTGTGGAATGGCGGCTGAGGGGTTATAATATCTTTAATTCGAGATAAAGGAGGGCCCACCATGAATGGCCTGAAAGGAATGCACCACGTCACAGCGATTACGAGCTCTGCAGAAAAGAATTATGATTTCTTCACGAATGTCCTCGGAATGCGGCTCGTGAAGAAAACAGTGAACCAGGATGACATTAACACGTATCATTTATTCTTTGCGGACGACCGCGGCAATGCAGGAACGGACATGACATTTTTTGATTTCCAGGGCATCCCGAAAGGCTCGCATGGAACGGACGAAATCCACCGGACCTCGTTCCGGGTGCCGGATGACGCGGCGCTCGGCTACTGGACAAAGCGATTCGACCGTCTCGGGATTGCACACGACGGCATCCGCCGGCAATTTGACCGGCAGGTGCTGCCGTTCAGCGATTTTGACGGCCAGCTGTATCAGCTTGTTTCCGACGAAGGCGATTCCGGGGTCGCACCGGGCATCGCTTGGCAGAACGGACCGGTCCCGCTTGAGTTTGCCATCACCGGACTCGGCCCGATCGTCCTGCGGGTATCCGACTTCACTTATATGAAGAAACTGATGGAAGACGTGCTCGGCTACTCTGAAATCGACGCTTCGGGGGACATCCACCTGTTTGAAGTCGGAGAAGGCGGCAACGGAGCACGGGTCATCGTTGAATACAATGCGGTTCTGCCCCGCGGACGCCAAGGGTTCGGCACGGTGCACCACACGGCATTCCGGGTGGAAGACCACGATGCGCTTGAGCACTGGATCGACCGGATGGAAGGATTCGGCTTCCGTACATCCGGACGGGTTGACCGGTTCTACTTTGAATCCCTGTATGCACGCGTGACACCGGGCATCCTGATCGAATTTGCGACAGACGGTCCCGGTTTCATGGGAGATGAACCGTATGAAACGCTGGGGGAAAAGCTTGCGCTCCCGCCTTTCCTGGAATCCAAGCGCGAACAGATCGAAAACCATGTCCGGTACATCGACACGGTCCGGAGCACAAAGACTTTTGAAAAGGAATATGAGTAAGAGCATGGAAAGCGCAGCCTGAAAACGAATTTCGCCAAGAAGCAGAAGTGAAATAAAGAGGCAAGATTGCACCTGTAACGGGTCGGAATCTTGTCTCTTTTTTCTCTGCGGCTATTGGGAATAGGTTTGGTAGGGACTCGCGGTTGATTCGTAGGGCTTCATGGTTGATTGGTAGGGATTCGTGAGCGATTGGTCGCGACTCGACAATCTTCCTATATGGAAGCGGAGAGGCCGGATTACCGGGGAGGGGATCGGGCCGGGAAGATTTTATAGATCGCCTGCGAAATCAATGTCACATGCCATCACTATGGAAGCAGACGCTGGTAAGACTTTTTCGTTGACCTCGTCCAGCCTCTCTTTATATACAAGTAATATTATTATGTAAACAATGTTGTTCCGCCCCCCCGCGGCCCAATCTTCTCCATGTTTTCGTATGCCGTGCCTGTCCCCTGCATAGATTGTTAGAAATGAAGCGCTGACGGGAGGCGATGGGATGGACATCCTGGAGAGGGCAAGGCGCCACCGGGAGGAAGAAGACCGTCTGAAGTGGGAAGGGACATTCGCGGAATATCTGGAGATTGTGAAGGAACGCCCTGAAGTTGCTCAGAGTGCGCATTCGCGCGTCTATAATATGATCAGAAGCCACGGTGTGGCTGAAGTGGAAGGGGTCAAACGATACGGTTTCTTCGGAGAAGAGATCTTCGGCCTGGAAGAGGCGATTGAACGCCTCGTCGAAGAGTACTTCCATCCGGCGGCAAAGCGGCTCGACGTGAGGAAGCGGATCCTGCTGCTCATGGGACCGGTGAGCGGCGGCAAATCAACGATCGTGACACTGTTGAAGCGCGGCCTGGAGGCATATTCGCACACGGACGAGGGGGCGGTCTACGCGATCAAAGGATGCCCGATGCATGAGGATCCGCTTCATCTGATCCCGATGCATCTGCGTGACGACTTCCAGCGGGAGTTCGGCGTCCGGATCGAAGGGTCACTGTCTCCCCTGAATTCGATGCGGCTTGAGCAGGACTACGGAGGGCGGATCGAAGACATGCCGGTCGAGCGGATTTTCCTGTCCGAAGACAAAAGGGTCGGGGTGGGGACATTCACGCCTTCCGATCCGAAGTCGCAGGACATCGCCGACCTGACCGGCAGCATCGATTTTTCCACGATTGCGGAGTTCGGTTCCGAATCCGATCCCCGTGCATACCGGTTTGACGGGGAATTAAACAAAGCGAACCGCGGCCTGATGGAGTTCCAGGAGATGCTGAAGCTCGATGAGAAATTCCTCTGGCATCTGCTGTCGCTCACTCAGGAAGGGAATTTCAAGGCGGGCCGGTTTGCGCTCATCAGCGCAGATGAACTGATCATCGCCCATACAAACGAAACGGAGTACCGGTCGTTCATCGCAGACAAAAAGAACGAGGCGCTCCATTCCCGGATCATCGTCATGCCGGTGCCGTACAACCTGAAGGTGTCGGAGGAAGAACGGATCTATCAGAAGATGATCGCCGAGAGCGATATGTCGCATGTCCATATCGCTCCACATGCACTGCGGGTCGCGGCGATCTTCTCGGTGCTCACCCGGCTCAAGCCGTCGAGGAAACAGGGTGCCGACATCGTGAAGAAGATGCGCCTGTACGATGGTGAGAGCGTGGAAGGATACAATCGGGCGGATGTCCGTGAACTGAAACAGGAATTTGTGGATGAGGGAATGGGCGGGATTGATCCCCGCTATGTCATCAACCGGATCTCCTCTTCGATCATCCGGAAGGACGTTCCGTCGATCAACGCACTCGATGTGCTTCGGTCGCTGAAAGACGGGCTGACGGACCACGCCTCGATTTCGGAAGACGACCGGAGCCGCTATCTGGATTATATCGGCGTCGCGCGTCGGGAGTACGACGATATTGCAAAAAAAGAGGTCCAGAAGGCTTTCGTCTACTCGTATGAGGAGTCGGCGAAAACACTCATGGACAATTACCTTGATCATGTGGAGGCATTCTGCAACAAAAACAAGCTACGCGATCCGCTTACCGGCGAGGAGCTGCCGCCGGATGAAAAGCTCATGCGCTCCATCGAGGAACAGATCGGCATCTCAGAGAATGCAAAAAAAGCCTTCCGTGAAGAGATCCTCATCCGGATTTCCGCCTATGCCCGAAAAGGTAAACGGTTCGACTACAAGTCGCACGACCGGCTGAGGGAAGCGATCCAGAAAAAGCTGTTCGCGGATCTCAAAGATGTTGTGAAGATCACCACCTCGTCCGCCACACCGGACGAGTCCCAGCTCAAGAAGATCAACGAAGTCGTCGCCCGCTTGATCGACGATTACGGCTACAACACGGTGTCGGCGAACGAACTCCTCCGCTATGTCGGCAGCCTGCTGAACCGCTGACAACTCTCCGCCTGCTCTTCGGGCGGATTTTTTTGAATCATGGAAGAGACGGTTCCTGCACTTCCCCATGGATCAAGGGAATCGGACTTTTACGAAGCAGGACCGGACTCCTGGATAGAAGATCCGTCCTCTTGATATGTCGGATCGGACTCTTGTATCCGGGAAAGGTGGATGTCCGCAGTGCTGCCTCTTTGCATCCCGGCTGCCTGCCCGCTTCGTTCCATTTCGTTCCTAGCAGAAAAAAGCCGTATTCAGAAAAGCAGTCAAACGGCCGGTGCGTGCTGCATATGATAATGGAAACTGTCATGCAGAGAGGCGGGTGGAGCATGAACGGGGAAGAATACAGTCGGTCAGTCGTCTCAGAGGAAGATTGGAGCCTCCACCGGAAGGGCCACGAGGACCAGAAGCGCCACATGGACAAGGTCAAGGAAGCGATCCGTTCGAATCTGCCGGATCTGATCAGTGAGGAAAGCATTGTGATGTCGGACGGACGGAAGGTCGTCAAAATTCCGATCCGCTCGCTCGATGAATATAAAATCCGCTACAATCATTCCAAGTCGCAGCATGTCGGGCAGGGGAAGGGCGACTCAAAGGTCGGGGACGTGCTCGGCAAGGACGGCACCGGTCAGGGACAGGGCGGCAAACAGGCGGGGGACGCGCCCGGACAAGACGTCTATGAGGCGGAAGTGTCGGTGGCGGAACTGGAGGAGGCGCTGTTCCGCGAGATGGAGCTGCCGAACCTGGAACGAAAAGAGCAGGAAGACATCGTCACCGACCATATCACGTTCAACGATATCCGCAAGAAAGGGCTGATCGGCAATATCGACAAGAAGCGGACGATCCTGTCCGCCCTGAAGCGGAACGCGATGGACGGGCGGAAGTCGATCGCGCCGATCCTCGACGATGACCTCCGGTTCAAGACCTGGGATGAGGTCAAGCGCCCGGAATCGAAGGCGGTCGTGATCGCCATGATGGATACGAGCGCATCCATGGGAACGTTCGAGAAGTACATCGCACGAAGTTTCTTTTTCTGGCTCGTACGCTTCCTCCGGACCAAGTACCAGTCGGTCGAAATCGAGTTCATCTCCCATCAGACCGATGCGAAAATCGTCACGGAGGAAGAATTCTTCACGAAGGCGGAGAGCGGGGGCACGCGTTGCTCCTCCGCCTACCGGCTTGCGGTCAGCCTCATCGAAGAAAAGTACAGTCCGAACCGATATAACATTTACCCGTTCCATTTTTCAGACGGGGAGAACCTGACGTCCGACAACAAAGAGTGCCTGAGGCTCATCGAAGAGCTGCTCGGCATGTCAAGGATGTTCGGCTACGGAGAAGTGAACGAGCACAGCCGGTATTCGACATTGCTGTCCGCATACCGGTCGATCGATGATCCGAAATTCCGGCATTACGTGCTGAAGGAGAAGGCGGATGTCTATCACGCGCTGAAAGGGTTCTTCCAGACGGGGGAGGCGGTGGGCGGATGACGGAGAAAAAGAAGCTGGAGCGGGCGATCGGTGAAATTACGGAGATCGCCTCCGGGTTCGGGCTGGATTTCTACCGGATGCGCTATGAAGTCTGCCCGGCGGAAATCATCTATACGATCGGGGCCTACGGAATGCCGACCCGGTTCAGCCACTGGAGCTTCGGGAAGCAGTTCCATAGGATGAAGCTGCAGTATGATGTCGGCCTGAGCAAAATCTATGAGCTGGTGATCAATTCCGATCCGTGCTATGCATTCCTCCTCGATTCCAACACGCTGATCCAGAACAAGCTGATCGTCGCGCATGTGCTTGCCCACAGTGACTTCTTCAAGAACAATGTCCGGTTCTCCAATACGCGCCGGGACATGGTCGAGAGCATGGCGGCAACGGCGGAGCGGATTGCTGCATACGAAATTGAGTACGGCAAGGATCAGGTGGAGAAGTTCCTGGACGCGGTCCTGGCGATCCAGGAACATGTCGATCCGACGATTCTGATCGCAAAAGATGAATCCGGCCTTAAACAGCCATCGGAGCGGCGGACGTCTCCATACGATGACCTGTGGGCGCTCGACAGCAGGAATGAACGGAGTCTGGTGCCGGCTGCTCCGCAGCGGAAGCGGGTGCCGGAATCACCGGAAAAAGATATCCTGCTGTTCATCCTCCAGCACAGCCGGGATCTTGAGGAATGGCAGCGCGACATCCTGACGATGATGCGCGAAGAGATGCTTTATTTCTGGCCGCAGCTGGAGACGAAGATCATGAACGAAGGATGGGCGACGTTCTGGCACCAGCGCATCCTGAGGGAGCTGGACCTGACCCCCGCTGAAACGATCGAGTTCTCAAAGCTGAACGCGGGCGTGATCCAGGCATCCCCGACATCGGTGAATCCGTATCTGCTCGGACTCAAAATCTTCGAAGACATCGAGCGCCGGTATGATCATCCGGACGAGAAACTGAGAGAATGCGGCTATGAACCGGGCGGGGGAAGGGCGAAGCTGTTCGAAGTCCGTGAGATCGAATCCGACACTTCATTCATCCGTAACTACCTCACAGAAGATCTGGTGCGCCACGAGGACCTGTACGTGTTCGGGAAGAAGGGGTCCGAATATAAGATCACCGACAAAGACGCCAGAACTGTCAGGGACCGTCTCATCTCCTCGCGGGTGAACGGTGGTTTCCCTTACCTTGTCGTCGAAAACGGGGACTATCTGCGCAACGGTGAACTGTATCTCGTCCACCGTTACGAGGGCGTCGAACTGGATCTGCCTTATTTGGAACATGTATTGCCGCATGTGCACAGATTGTGGGGACGGACCGTCCACCTGGAAACGACCGTGGAAACGAGAACGATCTGCTTTTCATGCGACGGGAAGAAAGTGACGCGGCGTGCACTGTAGACACGAGAATGTTACCGTCCGGCCAGGGGCCGGGCGGCTTTGGTTTTTCAGGCATTGGATTAGCAAAACGGCTTAGTGAAAAATAAATCGGAATCTGTAAGCGGTGACGGCCAAATCGGCCGGAATTCCCCGTTCAAGGCAAGATCGTGGCATCCCGGTTCCCTCACGCGTTATGATTTTGGCATGAAGGAGTGAATCAAATGCTCATACGTGAAAACGCCAAAAAATTCGATGGTATTCCGCTGTCGATCCTCGATCTCGTCCAAATTTCTGAAGGGCACGACACGGGGGATGCCATCGGCAACAGCGTAAAATTGATCAAAAGTGCCGAGCAGTGGGGGTTTAACCGGTACTGGCTGGCCGAGCACCATAATATGCCTGGGGTGGCCAGTTCGGCAACGGCCGTCCTGATTGGAAAACTTGCAGGGGAGACGAAGGAAATCCGTGTGGGTTCGGGCGGCGTCATGCTCCCGAACCACGCACCGCTCATCGTAGCCGAGCAGTTCGGAACGCTCGATGCGATGTACCCGGGCCGGATCGACCTCGGGCTCGGCCGGGCGCCGGGCACCGACCAGCCGACGATGTGGGCGCTTCGCCGCAACCGCAATGGCAGTGCGGATGATTTTCCCCGGGAAGTGACCGAACTCCAGGCGTATTTCAAAGGCGGGGAAGACATGCGTGTCCGGGCATTTCCGGGGGAGGGGCAAGACATCCCGATCTGGCTGCTCGGATCAAGCGGCTTCAGCGCACATCTGTCGGCGAGAAAAGGCATGCCGTTTTCATTCGCCAGCCACTTTGCACCCGGGTATCTCCTGCCTGCCCTTGAGTCCTACCGGAGCAGCTTTGAGCCGTCCGAACAACTCAAAGAGCCGCATGCCATGCCGGGTGTCAATGTCCTGATCGCCGATACGCAGGAAGAGGCCGAATTCCTCGGAACGACCCATATGCGCCAGTTCCTCTCGATCATCCGGGACGAGCGCGGCAAGGTGAAGCCGCCCGTTGAAAATATGGACGAGCTCTGGACGCCGACAGAAAAACAATATGTCATGCAGACACTTGATCCGCGGACCACGCTGATCGGTACTCCGGACCAGGTCCGGGCCGGCCTGCGCTCGCTGATCGATCTCACCCAGGCCCAGGAACTCATCGTCAATACGGTCGCCTTTGACTTCAAGGACCGTCTCCGCTCATTTGAATACCTGGCTGAAATGATGGATTGAAACAGACAAAAAAGACACACGGTCTGCCGTGTGTCTTTTTCTTTTGGCCTCGGCTCAAGTCCAAACTCCGAAACTGAAAAAGCCCCCTCCCAAGGAGAGGGACTTCATTCATTCCATCTTACTTCCCGGGAACCGCGCGGCCGGCAGCCGCCTTCCGGATTCCGGGCGCCACTTTGGAGGCCGGTTTCTTCGACCAGACCGTCGCAAGGATCGGACCGGAAATGTTATGCCATATGGCACCCCAGACGCTCGGAAGCGCCGCGAGAGGGCTGAAGTGGGCAGTGGCGAGCGCCACGCCGAGACCGGAGTTTTGCATGCCGACTTCGATGGCAATGGCCCGGCGGTCATTTTCGCTCAGGCCCATCGCCTTTGCAGCCAGATAGCCGAGCAAAAGTCCAAATCCATTGTGCAGGAAGACGGCAAGGAAAACGATGAAGCCGGCTTTTGCAACATTGCCGGCATTGGCTGCCGTAACGGCCGATACGATGATCAGGATGGCTGCCACAGAGATGAGCGGAACGACCGTGACGCTTTTTTCGACGGCCTTCGGGAAGAATCGCTGGACGATTAGCCCGAGGGCGATCGGGATGATGATGACTTGGACAATGGACAGGAACATCGATTTGGCGTCTACCGGGAGCCATTGTCCGGCCAGGAGAAGCAGGATGGCCGGAGTTGCAATCGGAGCAAGCAAGGTCGAAACGGATGTCATTGCGACGGAAAGGGCAACATTCCCTTTCGCCAGGTAGACCATCACGTTGGATGCCGTTCCTCCGGGTACGCAGCCTAGCAGGACGAGGCCCGCTGCAAGTTCGGGCGGCAGGCGCAATGCGTACGCAATAAGGAACGCGACAAGGGGCATGACCGTGTACTGGGCGAGCACCCCGATAATGACAGGGATCGGATGGGTAAAGACAATTTTGAAGTCAGATGCTTTTAATGTCAGCCCCATGCCGAACATGACAACGCCGAGCAGAATGGTGATGTAGGCGCCGAACCGGGTAAACGAGTCCGGGATGAAGTACGCTGTGACGGCCGTCGCAATGACGAGGAATGCAAAGTATTTGCCGGCAACCGAACTGATCGTTTCGAGCAGTTTCATTCCGCTGATCCCCCTTGTTTAAAGTCGATGACTTTGCCCGGATTCATGATGTTTCCGGGGTCGAGCGCTTTCTTGATCGCCTGCATGACCGCAAGGGCCGGACCGTGTTCGAGCTGCTGATATTTTTGCTTCCCGACACCGACACCGTGTTCGCCCGTGCATGTCCCGTTGCGGTCAAGCGCATACTTGACGATCGTTTCATTGAGCTCATCAGCTTTTTTCACTTCCTCTTCATTTTCCATATCAATCATGAGAATGATATGGAAATTGCCGTCGCCGACGTGTCCGGTGATACCGCCGATCAGGCCGAGCCGGTCAACGGCCTCCCGGGCATGACGGACCGCGCCTGCGAGTTCTGAAATCGGGACACATACGTCCGTCACCATCATTTTCCGGCCCGGATGCCCATGGATGAACGCATAGGCCAGGTTGTGGCGGGCTTCCCAGAGCGCATTCCGCCCCTCGGTATCCGTCTCGAATTCAATCCGTTCGCAGCCGAGTTCGGTGACGATTTCCCGGCAGAATTCGATATCCTGACGCAATCCGGCCTTATTGCCGTGGAATTCCAGGAAGAGCGTCGGCCGGACAGGATAGTTGGTTCCGCTGTGACGGTTTGCCTGTTCCATCGACGGCTCGTCCACCAGCTCAACGCGGGCGATCGGAATTCCCGCCTGCAGAATCGAGACGACGGCCTGTACCGCATCGTCCACCGTCGGGAAAGATGCCCGTGCCGCAGCTGTCTCCTCTGGAATTCCATACACACGCAACGTCAGTTCGGTAAAGCAGCCGAGCGTTCCTTCCGATCCGACGAACAGGCCGTTCAGATGAAGGCCGGAAGCCGATTTGGCCGCAAGGCTGCCTGTATGGATAACCGACCCGTCCGCAAGCACGACTTCCAGATTGCGCACCTGATCACGCATGACACCGTACTTCACGCTCGTCGTGCCGCTTGCATTCGTGGCCGCCATGCCGCCGAGTGTCGCATCCGCACCGGGATCCACCGAAAAGAACAGGCCGTATTTTTTCAGTTCCTTATTGAGCTGTGACCGGGTGACGCCCGGCTGAACCCGGACGAGGAAGTCACTTTCCCTGATCTCCAGGATTCGATTCATCAGTGAAAAGTCGATTGTGATTCCGCCGCTGTAAGGGATGACATGACCTTCGAGGCTGGAGCCCAGTCCGAAAGGGACCACCGGCACACCGGCTTTACCCGCAAGGCGGACGACTGCACTCACTTCTTCCGCAGATTCGGGGAACACCACCATGTCCGGCAGGTGCTGCGCATGGTAGGACTCATCCTTGGCGTGAAGTTCCCTCAACGTTTCATTTTCCGATACACGCTCATTCCCCATCAATTCCCTGAACATCTCCGCGAGCGTTTCTCTTTCTGCACCCAACATCTTGCCCACTCCTTTGACACTAATAAAATATTGTGAATAAAGAAAGTATACGCTTTTAAAAGATAATATCAATTCAATTCATGAAATCCAGCCTCGCCGGCCCGTGCTGATGACCAAATTCAAGATTCTGCGCGTGCAATGCGGAAATTTGGGTATGTTACAAAGAGAAGGGACCGATGAACTGCAACAATCAGCGGAAGGAGAGAACAACATGAAAAAGTATATGCTCAGCTTATCGGCGCTCGCACTGGCGTTTGGTCTTTCGGCTTGCGGAAAGACGGCCGATGAAGACCCGTCCTTTACAGAGAACGGGCATGAGGAAAATGATATGGGCGTTCCGGCGGATACGGATGAAGACAAGAAAAACGACACTAACACCGAAGACCAGGAAGGAACGAGCAAAAAAAGTCAGGAAGGCGTCACGCTTGAGGTGAACCAGGAAGCTGCAGATAAAGTGAAAACGGTCGATGGCGTGGATGACGCCACCGTTCTTGTGGCGGATGATGATGCGTTCGTGACGGTCGTGCTTTCACAGGGCGCCGAAGAGACCTCCATTCTCCAATCCGAAATTGAGGATGCCGCTAAATCGGTTGTGCCGGACAAAACGGTCCACATTTCTGCCGATGAAGAGGCGGCCAAAGGAGTGAAAGGCTACGCGGACCGGACAGGCGAGGATGCCGAGGGAGCCTATGATGAATTCAAGGAGAAGGCGAAGGACTGGTTCCCCGACATGAAGGAATAAAAAAACGGGCAAAGGGAGACCTTTGCCCGTTTATTATGCCTTCATATACATAATTGCCACTGCAGGTGGCATTCTAAGGAACAAATCGAGAGGAGGATCAAGTTTGAAAAAGATATGGATGACGATTTCGGCACTGTTCCTTGTTGTTGGACTGGCGGCATGCGGCAACAACAATGACAACAACGACAACGGAACGAACAACGGAAATGACAACGCAGGCACGACGGACACGGACACGGGCACAACGGGTGACAACTCCACAGGCATGGACAGCGCCAACAATGGGAATGACGACAATACGAACGGGTCCACGAGCGATAGCCTTCAACGCGATGAAGACGCCGCTGCAAAGGTGGAGACCGTGGAAGGTGTCGAAGGGGCCACCGTACTGCTGACTGATGAAAATGCATATGTAGCCGCGGAGCTTGCAGAGGGGACGGACGAAACCGAGGATTTGAAAACGAAAATCCGCGATCAGGTAAAAGAGATCAAACCTGAAATTGGGAATGTTTACGTGTCCGCAGATCCGGACTTTGCCAAAGAATTGTCCGACTACGGGAACCGGATTGATGAGGGAGAGCCAGTCGAAGGTTTCTTTGATGAATTTTCCGATGCGATGAAACGAATGTTCCCCGACGCAAAATAATATAAAAACGGACCGGTGCAACACCTCCGGTCCGTTTTTTGTTTTTCTAATATAGTTCATGTGAACAATTTGTGAACTTTGTGATTCGCGCTTCATTTCGACAGAAGTCGCAAAAAATGAGGTGTATGATAGACAAGCTGTCACCGATACAGCAGAAATCCATCAGGGTAAGGAGAATATTAACAATGGCCGTGTCGAAAACGATTTTAAGGAATCGCATTCGGTTCGTCAGAAGAAAAATGTATCGAAAAGCCAAGATCCTCGGTTTTACACATCCAGAAACTGTCGCATGCAGCCAGACGCTGGACGGGTTGCTCAACCGCTATCAGGATATCGCATAATTGGAGACCCACATAAATTGAATCAAAAAAACAGTCGCAGGTCCGGATGGACCCGCGACTGTTTTTTAATCGCGTCCAAGGAGGCGATTCGAACGCCCGTCAGGCGATATAGACTCGCGGATTAAATTCAGGCTTTAATCATTAAGCAGCGGCTTTCCTCTTTCCGCATTCCTCGTATAAATAGTCCGTTAGGAAGCCTTGCGAAGGATAGTCTGCGAGCGCATACGAAGATGTCGGGCGGAACGGAAAGCAGCAGTGGGTCGTAGTTAGGCTGTGGGACAGCGGGCGAGGCCGTCGGACGCCTTTTTGCAATTAATTTTCGCTTAGTCATGCGATCACTCCTCCGTTAAGTACAACGGCATTGTCTTCGCAAGGCTAACGGCTTCATTCACAAAGCAAAGCCCGCCATAGTCATTGCTATGGCGGGCTTTTAACGTAGCGTCCAGGGGGCGATTCGAACGCCCGACCTACGGCTTAGGAGGCCGTTGCTCTATCCACTGAGCTACCAGGACATGGGATGCGACAGGACCTATTATACACAATTTCATCCTGATTGCAAAAGGGAGAAACGAAAATTTCAGACCTCCAATCCGGTTTTGGGTCAATTTGGATGAAAACAATATAATATCTAGAAAAAACTGAGAGCAGAAAAAGGTTAAAGCCGGCCTAGTTTTTTACCAGCAAAGATAATTTGCAGAATGTCGTCTATTTTTGCATTTACGGGACAGTAAGTTTTGATTATTATCATGATAGCGTTTTCGAAGAGAAGGGGTGTACAACATATGAGCAATCCAAACACTCAGCCGGTCGAAGAGCAGAAAGAGCGGAACATCGGCTTTTTCTGGGCAATCCTTCCCTTGGCTGTCATGATTATCGTCATGCTTGTCACGGTCGTTAAATTGGAAGAAGGTCCGCACGTCCCGCTCATCGTCGGGACGGTCATCGCTTCTCTTGTCGCCTATAAGTCCGGGTTCACATGGGGAGAGATCGAGGAGATGATGTACAAGGGGATCAAGCTGGCGCTTCCTGCCGTCGTCATCATCATGCTCGTCGGACTCGTCATCGGGTCATGGATGGGGGGCGGGATTGTCGCCTCAATGATCTATTACGGGCTGAAAATCCTCAACCCGTCATTCTTCCTCGTTGCCATATGCGTGATCTGCGGCATCGTCTCTCTGGCCATCGGCAGTTCATGGTCCACGATGGGGACGATCGGCGTAGCCGGCATGGGAATCGGCTTGTCGATGGGTCTTTCCCCGGGAATGATTGCTGGAGCCGTGATTTCCGGCGCTTATTTCGGAGATAAACTGTCACCGCTTTCAGACACGACAAACCTTGCCGCGGGCCTGACCGACACCGACCTGTTCGACCATATCAAGCACATGCTCTGGACGACGATCCCCGCGCTCGTGCTGTCGCTTGGAGCCTACGCATTCATCGGCATGAAGCATGCGGGTGGATCGGTGGATGCATCTGAAATCGCTCAGACTTCCGCCGTCATGAGAGAGAGTTTTCTCATCTCACCTTGGCTCCTGCTCGTTCCGGTACTCGTCATCGTGCTGGTCGCCATGAAAGTTCCGGCTGTCCCGGCTCTGGCCGTCGGCATCTTCCTTGGTTTCCTGAGCCAGCTGTTCGTACAGGGCGACACACTGGCACATTCACTGAATGCGCTTCAGGAAGGATATAAGATCAACACCGGAAACACCCTGGTGGATGAGCTGTTCAACAGGGGCGGACTGGATTCGATGATGTACACCGTCAGCATGACACTCGTGGCCATGACGTTCGGCGGGATCCTCGAATTTTCCGGAATGCTGAAATCCATCATGAATCAGCTGATGAAAGTCGTGAAGAATACTTCTTCGCTGATTGCATCGACAATCGGGGCTGCATTCCTGACAAATGCCACTTGTTCGGAACAGTATATATCAATCGTCGTTCCTTCAAGGATGTTCGCGAAGACCTATCAGAAGATGGGGCTTGCTTCCAAAAATCTGTCCAGGGCGCTCGAAGACGGCGGTACGCTCACTTCCGTATTCGTTCCGTGGAATACATGCGGCGTCTTCATCTTCGCCACGCTTGGCGTCGGGGTTGCCGGCTATGCACCGTATGCGATCCTCAACTTCCTCTGCCCGATCATTTCGATCATCTATGCCATCACCGGCTTTACGATTGAAAAGCTCGATAACGGCGGAGGCGGAGGATCCCAGAACAAAACAGAAGAAAAGGAAGACCTCGACAGCCTTCAGCCTGTCTCCGTAAAATAATCAAAACAAGAAAAACCGTTCCGGATCGCCTATCCGGAACGGTTTTTTATGCCGGGGCATGGTCTTGGCCCTTTCTCTGTATGCAGACGCTGCCGTCCTGCCCGTACTCCGCATAAAGAACGTCGGATACCGAAGTGATCCGGTTCTTTTTTAACTCGCCGAAAAGCCATTCGCTGCTGAGCCCGAGTTCACTCATTTCATGTTCCATGACTGCACCGTCGATGATCAGGAGAGTCGGAAGGTTGCGTACAGGACCGGCCGGGATTCCAAGGTCCGCCCTTATCGCAGGCTGCTGATCCGTCTTCAGCATCACACTCAGCTGGCCGTTCGGCTCGAGGATTGCATATTCGACTGTTGAAAGGGAAAAGGCGTTCGCCTTGCGGAGCATCATCATCAAATCATCCAAATTCAGACGTAAATCCTTCAATGATTTTTCCTGGACGGAACCTTTTCGGATCAGGATGGACGGCTCGCCGTCGAGAAGAACTCTCGCTTTGGCAGACTTCATCCCGATCAGACCGAGGATGATGGTCAAAGCCACCCAGAGGACAAGTGCGAGCAGAGCGTGTCCGGCCTCACTTCTGGGTGCCACTGCGACATCTGCGGAAAGTGTCCCGATCGTAATGCCGGCAATGTAATTAAAGTAGGTGAGATGGCTCATCTGCTTTTTGCCGAGAATACGGGTCAGCAGCAATAAAAAGAAGAACGCGAATAACGCGCGTAAAAACGTCTCAAAATAAGAGGACACATCCATCTGGGTCAACTCCCGCCAAAGTGTTGTCCTCATAGCTTGAGAAGGGCGGGGAATTTTATGCAAAACAAAAAGCCGCCGGTTCCTGTTTAAGGAAACCGGCGGCCGGTAGCGGAGATGAGAGGATTTGAACCCCCGCGGCGCGTGAACGCCCTAACTGATTTCGAGTCAGTCCCCTTCAGCCTCTTGGGTACATCTCCATGTTGACAAGAAATATTGTATCACGACCTTAAAACGATGCGCAACCCTTTTTCGATACTTTTTTCAGCTGCCGTACAGCGGAAAAATGAGAATGTACATCTGCTCATGAAGGGGATAAAAGACAGGAGGCTGACTGGATGAAGACAATCAGAGGACTGGCCGTTTCGGCGGTGATCGCCATCGGATTGACAGGGCCCGCAAATCCGGTTTCCGTTTCGGCCGCAGGAAAACCGGCGGTTGAAGTCAGCACGGATCATATTTACCGGCATATCAAGGAACTGAGCAAGGAACCGAGGGTGGCGGGCACTGACGCAGAGAAGCGGGCTGCCCGGTATGTACGGAATGCATTCAAATCTTACGGATACCGTGTGGAGGTCCAGCCATTCTTTTTCACCGCCTACAAAGAGCCGGAAGAAGTGGGGATTGATGTGGAAGGGCTGGATGAACTGGCTGCCGGCGGCTTCACATATGGGATCAACGGTGACGTATCGGGACTTCTAGCGGATGCGGGGCTCGGCAGGAAATCGGACTTGAAGGGCGGATTTGTAAAAGGAAAGATTGCAGTCATCCGGCGCGGGGAGATTCCATTTGGCGAGAAAATCGATAATGCGGCGCGTGCGGGCGCGTCCGGTGCGATCGTGTTCAATGACGAGCCCGGAGTGCTCAGCGCCACGCTCGGAGAAACAGGGGGCGGCCGGATTCCGGCCATTTCAGTCGACCGGGCAGCCGGCGAATCGATTTTGGATCTAATAAAACAGAAACCGGACACAAAAGCCCGGATCTACATCCGGGGCTCCGAAATCAAAAAAGAGGAATCCCAGAATATCATTGCCGTCAAAGAACCGGACGCCAAAAAGAAAAGCGGAAGAGAGATCGTAGTCATTAGTTCTCACCTTGATTCCGTTGCCGGTGCACCGGGCGCCAATGATAATGCCTCCGGCACCGCCGTGCTGATGGAAATCGCCCGGGCTTTAAGGGATTTCCCATCCGGTTCGGAAGTCCGCTTTGCCGTGTTCGGAGCGGAGGAACTCGGGTTGGTCGGATCTGGCAACTATGTGTCCCTTCTGCCGGAAGCTGAAAAAGGAAGGATTTCCGCCAACTTCAACCTGGATATGGTCGGCAGCCGGGATGCGGGAGACTTGACCATCCAGACCGTTGACGGCAAGCCGAATACCGTTTCGGATGTAGCCCGGTCGGTCGGCGGAAAGCTGAATGACCGCAAAACACCGCTGGTCCAGGGAGACCGGAGCGACCATGTCCCGTTCCATGAGGCGGGGATTCCGGCCGCACTCTTCATCCACAGCCCGGCGGAACCATGGTACCATACCGCAGATGACGACCTCGAAAAGATCAGCAAGGAAAAACTGCGTGATGTGGCCCGGATCGTTTCGGGAGCGGTCGTCGAGCTTATCCGCACCGGGAAGAGCTGACCTTATGAACGGTAGCAGCCGCGGAACGGAGCCGGCAGAAAAGGGAATTGGACAGGAATGCCGGCTGCCGGTGTTCCTGTTTTTCTGCGCATTTAAGTATCCCTTTCTTCCTGCAGGCCGCGTACGCTATACTTTTGTTATTGGATAAAGGATGTGGTGTTCTTGGATAAACAAATCACTGCCCACGATGTCGCCCGTCTTGCCGGTGTTTCCCAGTCGACGGTTTCCCGGGTGTTCACCGAAGGGGCGAGTGTCTCGGACGGATCAAGGAAAAAGGTGCTGAAAGCGGCAGAGGAACTCGGATATCAGCCGAATGAGTTTGCGCGCAGCCTCATCATGCGCAAAACACGATTGATCGGACTCGTCATGAAAAACGTGGACAATCCATTTTATCCGGCCGTACTGAAGAAATTCACGGCCACCCTGAGAAGCATGGGCTATGGAGTCCTGCTGATCGATACCGCCGAGGATGAATTATGCCCGCGGGATATTGAACAGCTGATCGCCTATAAAGTGGCCGGCGTCGTGATCATGGATGCGACCGCTTCTTTCGGCACGGCGGAAGCCCTGAAGAAAAACGGGATTCCCGCAGTCCTTTTTAACCGGGTGGTCGAAGAAACGGCTTTGCTGTCGGTCAGCTGCGACAACCGGAGCGCTTCAAGGGAAATTGCCCTTCACCTGATCGAAGACGGCTGTGAAAGCTTTGTCTATATTGCAGGGAAGAGGGGGACTTCCACCAACCTGGAACGTGAGCAGTCCTTCACGGAAACGCTGCAGGCGGAAGGATATCGTTCGGATTTCACAGTCGGCGGCTATACCTATGACGGCGGATTCAAGGCAGTCAAAAACCTGCCCTCCGAAAACATGCCGGACGCCATTTTTGCCGCAAATGACATTATGGCAATGGGTGCGTTGGATGCCTTGAAGGAAATGCGGCTCCAAAAGCCTGTCCGGCTGATCGGTTTCGATGATATCCCGATGGCTTCCTGGCCGGGTTATGCCCTGTCCACCTACAAACAGCCGGTGGATCGGATGATTGAAAAGACACTCGGCTTATTGCTGGGAGAAGGAGAAGAAAGGGGGACTCCCGCCGGGCCGGTTTACCTGGAAGGAGAACTGATTATTAGGGAAACTTGAACTGTTCTCTTGACCGGCGCCGGGATTTGATTTAAGGTACCTTTTGTAAGCGTTTTTGCATACGTATGCAAACCGGTTTGGATTTCAGAAAGGGGACTGACCATGATTTATATCAAAGAAGGAAAGGCAACAGAGGAAATCAGGGAGAATGACGACCAGGTATCCGCGGTCGTCTCGCAAGCCCTGAAAGACATTGAACAGCGCGGTGACGCCGCGGTGAAGGAAATGTCCGCCAAATTCGATAAATGGAGCCCTGAGTCTTTCCGGCTTTCGGAAAAGGAGATCGAAGAGATCGTTTCCAGAGTGCCGGAGCAAGTGATCGAAGACATCAAATTCGCTCAGAAGAATATCCGGGAATTTGCGGAAGCGCAGCTCGCATCGATGCATGATGTCGAAGTGGAAAACATTCCGGGCGTCATCCTCGGCCATAAGCACATCCCCGTCAGCAGTGTCGGCTGCTATGTGCCGGGAGGCAGATACCCGATGGTGGCATCAGCCCACATGAGCGTCCTGACCGCGAAGGTTGCAGGCGTCGGCCGGGTCATCGCCTGTACACCGCCGATCAACGGAGAAATCCCGGAAGCGACGATCACCGCGATGCATCTGGCGGGAGCGGATGAAATCTACCTTCTCGGCGGAATCCAGGCGATGGGTGCGATGGCCATCGGGACCGAAACGATTGAGCCGGTTGACATGATCGTCGGACCGGGGAACGCATTCGTTGCCGAGGCGAAACGCCAGCTGTACGGCCGGGTCGGAATCGACCTGTTTGCCGGACCGACGGAAACGCTCGTCGTGGCGGATGAAACAGCCGACGCCGAAATGATCGCAACCGATCTTCTCGGACAGGGGGAACATGGTCCGACATCCCCCTGTGCGCTCGTTACGACGAGCGAAGAGCTGGCCCACGCCACACTGAAAGAAATCGACCGTCAGCTGGGCATCCTGCCGACTGCGGACGTGGCGGCCGTCTCATGGGCGGACTACGGCCAGGTCATCCTCGTCGAAGACATTGAGGAAGCACTCAAGGTCGCAGATGACATGGCCTATGAACACGTGGAGATCCTCACCGAGAATCCGGAATACTTCCTTGAGAACATGACCAATTACGGCTGCCTCTTCCTCGGACCGGAAACGAACGTGGCTTACGGGGATAAAGTGATCGGTACGAACCATACACTCCCGACGAAAAAAGCCGCCCGGTACACAGGCGGACTGTGGGTGGGCAAGTTCATCAAGACGGTCACCTACCAGAAGGCAACCCCGGAAGCCAGTGCGTATATCGGTGAATATGCAGCCCGTCTGTGCCAGCTTGAGAATTTTGCTGGCCATGCGGAGCAGGCGCTCCTGCGAGTCCGCCGCTACGGTCAAGAAGGATAAACACATCCACCTGGAATCCGTTCTCGGGTTCCGGGTGGTTATTACATATTAGGGGGATTATCAATGATTGGCATGATTGGTTTGATCGGGGGACTGGGGCTGCTCATCTATCTGACGATGCGGGGCTTGAACCTGCTGATCGTTGCACCGCTCGCAGCATTGTTCGTCGCACTCATGAACGGCCTGCCGCTTTTCCCGCAACTGGCGAAAGAAGGGGCTCCGGATTATCTGACCGGATATATGGAAGGGTTTTCAGGTTTCATCCTGTCCTGGTATCTGATGTTCCTTGCCGGCGCCATTTTCGGAAAAGTGATGGAAGACAGCGGAGCTGCAGATGCGGTATCCAAGTGGATAGTGGAAAAATTGGGCATGAAACAGGCCGTCCTTGCAGTGGTGCTTGCCTGTGCGGTCCTGACATACGGCGGGGTCAGCCTGTTCGTCGTCGCTTTTTCGGTGTATCCGATGGCGGTCAGCCTGTTTAAGGAAGCGGATCTCCCGAGACGCTTCATCCCGGCATCGCTTGCTTTCGGTTCGACCACATTCACGATGACGTCAGCCGGTTCGCCGGAGATCCAAAACTGGATTCCGGTGAAGTTTCTCGGCACCTCTCCTCTGGCCGGGTGGGAGGTCAGCCTGTTTGTCGCTGTCTTCATGATGGCGTTCGGATACTGGTGGCTGAGAAAGATGATCCGCAAGGCGGTGGAAAAAGGGGAACGGTTTGTTGAGAGAGAAAGTGATCATATGGAAGAACGAACCGCGTTGCCCCATCCGCTGCTGAGCCTCGTCCCATTGCTCGTCGTGCTGATCGTCTCGTTCTCGTTCCATGAATCCCTCGGGACCTCCGCTCTCATCCTGGCCTTGTCCGGAGGGGTCATCGCGACATGGTTGCTGAACAGGAAGTATTTCCGGAACTTCGGACACGCCGTATCGGAAGGAACTGCCGGCGCCGTCATCGCAATCGCCAATACCTCCGCGGTCGTCGGCTTTGGCGGTGTCGTGAAAGCGACACCTGCCTTTGAATCAGCGGTCGCCGTTATGACGAATATTCCGGGAAGCCCGCTCATCGGAGGCGCGCTCGCCGTCGCGATCATTGCGGGACTGACCGGGTCCTCTTCGGGCGGACAGGCCATCGCCTTGCCGCTCCTCGCCCCTCACTATCTGGATATGGGCGTGAATGCGGAGGCACTGCACAGGACGGTCGCCATCTCTTCCGGCTCTCTCGACTCCCTTCCTCATGGCGGATATGTGGTGACGACCATCCGTTCGATTGCGGGGGAAACCCATAAAGACGCCTATCCGGCATTTGGCGCCATGACGGTGGTCGTGCCGTTGCTCGGAACCATCGTTGCCGTCATCCTGTTTTCTTTGGGCCTGGGAATCTGACGGGCCCGGACGCTTTACGGATGGCTTGAAGAAGGGAAGCGCTGCAGGGGGCTCTGTTTATTACAGCATTCAAACATTGGAGGGATCGTGATGGAGAATATTTCAGTTTTGGGCTGCGGAACAATGGGCCATTCGATTGCACTTTCAGCCGCCTGGTCGGGCTTTGATGTCCGCTTGTTCGGAATGAATGAAAAAGATCTGGAGACCGCGGAAAAAGGGATCGGCTCCAAATTGTCGGTCATGACGGAAAACGGGTTGATTAACCGTATGGAGGCAGAGGAAATAACCGGACGCATCCATCTGACGGACCGGCTCGAAGAAGCCGTCGCCGGCCGGTCATTCATCATTGAGGCGATCCCGGAAGATCTGGAACTGAAACAGACGTTTTACAAGGAACTTGAATCGCTCATCCCTGACCAAACGGTCGTTGCCAGCAATACATCCGGTCTGCGGCCCTCCGATCTTGCCGCCGGGGCGGACCGTCCTGAACGGTTTGTGGTCACACACTTCTGGAACCCTGCCCACCTCATTCCGCTGGTGGAAGTGGTGGCCGGCCGGGAAACATCGGAAGAGACGGTCGGACGGGCCATGGCATTGATGAAGGCGATGAACAAGAAGCCCATCGAGGTGAAAAAGGAATTGCCCGGCTTTATCGGAAACCGGCTGCAGTATGCATTGTTCAGGGAAGCACAATATCTGATCGACCAGGGGGTAGCCACAAAAGAGGACATCGACTCGGCAGTCACCTACAGCATCGGGCGGAGGCTTCCGGTGACCGGGCCTCTCAAATCAGCGGACATGGGGGGACTCGATGTGTTCAAGGCCATTTCCGATTATCTGTTCGCCGATCTTAGCAATGCCCCGCGTTCGGGTGAAACACTCAGCTCCCTGGTGGACACAGGGAAGCTTGGTTCCAAATCCGGCGAAGGATTCTATCTTTGGGATGACGGACAGTCCTCTTCCATCCATGCCGAACGAGAAAAGACATTGATCGATTTCCTGAAAAACGACCTGGAAAGGGGACAATGACGATGACTGTTGACTTTTCGGATTTAAAAGGGAAATCTGTGCTCATTACGGGCGGCAGCAAAGGGATCGGCCGTTCCATGGCTTTGGCGTTTGCCGGAAACGGATCGGATGTCATGATCGTCGGCAGGGACGAAAAAGCGCTTGCCGAAGTGAAAGCAGAGATGAACCGGTTCAATGCCAAGTGTGATTATATCCGTGCGGACCTGTCCCGGATGGACGAAGTCCGGCTTGTGGCGGATCTGACCGCAGAACGTTTCGGGAAAATCGACGTACTTGTCAACAATGCCGGGATCAATATAGCGAAGCCGGCTTTCGAGGTTACCGAAGAAGACTGGGACCGCGTGCTCGACCTGAACCTGAAAACGGTGTTTTTCCTCAGCCAGGCCGTCGCGGGCCATATGGTCAAAACGGACGGCGGGAAAATCATCAACATCGCGTCACAGATGGCGTTTGTCGGCTATTACAACCGGGCGGCCTACTGCTCCAGCAAAGGCGGGCTCGTGCAGTTGACGAAGGCGCTGGCCGTGGAATGGGCCGGGCACCGGATCAATGTCAACGCGGTGGCACCAACCTTCGTGGAAACGGAAATGACCTCGAAGATGCTTGAAGAC
The DNA here is from genome assembly GCF_900156305.1 of Edaphobacillus lindanitolerans. Taxonomy (GTDB): domain Bacteria; phylum Bacillota; class Bacilli; order Bacillales_A; family Planococcaceae; genus Bhargavaea; species Bhargavaea lindanitolerans. Next base: position 45,833 of record NZ_FTPL01000002.1, read on the forward strand.
CGGGCGTTCAGAGAAGAAGTGAACAGCAGGATCCTCTTCGGCCGGCCTGCGAAGCCGGATGATATGAACGGGGCGGTCCTGTTCCTGGCATCGTCGCTTTCGGACTATGTAACAGGGGATACGATCAAGGTGGACGGGGGCTGGACAGCCATCTGATGACACCGGTCCTTTCGAATAGTAAAATCTTCATTAGAAAGGGGTGCAACAGATGGAACCATTCATCAGCAGCGCAGATTTTCATTTCATTTTAAGACAGGCGCGAAGCGTCATGAACGGCCATATGAGGGTCAATGACACCGGAGTGCTCAATGCGGTTGAAGGCCTTGCGGAGGAACGGGCGAAAGAGCGCTTGACGGAACTTCCCGACGAAGTCCGGAAACTTTTTGCGAAAATCGGGGAAGTGGTGGACAACGACAGCTTCGACCGGTTCAGGGAGCAGCTGCTTCCTTTCGTCATCCCGTTTCCGGAACCGAAGGAGCAACAGTTGAAGAAGATGTTCCCGAAGGTGAAAAAGCTCAATCCGCCGAATTTGTCCTCAATCGAATGGCGGGATCTGACTTATCTCGGATGGAATGATTCCGGCTCAAACCGGAAGTACTTGGTCTGGGAGGAGTCGGGCAAGCTCCAGGGCATTTTTGGACAGTTCAAGCCGCTCGGCAAAAAAGGGGTCTGCGCCATCTGCAACGGACTGGATGAAGTCGGGCTGTTTCTTTCAGAGACCCGCCATTCCGGAGGCGAGACCTATACAAAACGGGGAAACTATATTTGTGTGGACTCTGAAGCGTGCAACCGGCGGCTGGATGACCCGGAGCGGCTCGGGCAGTTCATCGGCACAATCAGGAAGTGATTGACTGAAGGAGGGGTGGCTATGGAAGGGAAAGTTCTGCTCATCACAGGTGCTGCACGCGGGATCGGTTATGACATTGCAAGGGAATTTTCGGCCGCCGGGGCAAAGGTGATGCTGTCCGACCTCGATGAGGAGGCGGTCAATGAAGCCGCTGCTTCTCTGGCCGGTGAGGCGGAAGGCATCGTCTGTGACGTCACGAGTGAACGGGACATCGAACGGACAGTCAACTGCACGGTCGAACGGTTCGGCAGGATCGATGTGGTCATCAACAATGCAGGCATGCAGCATGTCTCCATGCTGGAAGATTTTCCGACCGAGAAGTTTGAGCTTCTCATCAACATCATGTTGACCGGACCGTTCATGATGATCAAGCATGTGCTTCCCCAAATGAAGCGGCAAGGGTGGGGGCGCATCATCAATATGGCCTCGATCAACGGCGTCATCGGCTTCGCCGGCAAGGCCGCCTATAATTCCGCCAAGCACGGTGTGATCGGCCTGACGAAAGTCGCGGCGCTCGAGACCGCCGAACAGGGAATCACGGTCAATGCCATCTGCCCGGGTTACGCAGATACGCAGCTTGTCCGGAACCAGATGGGGGATCTTGCAAAAACTCGGGGCGTCTCGATGGAAGAAGTCCTGAGCGAAGTGCTCTATCCGCTGATTCCCCAGAAACGCTTGATCGGTGTCGAGGAAATCGCCGCACTTGCCCTTTACCTGGCCAGCGACGCCGCAAAAGGACTGACGGGACAGGCAGTCGTGCTGGACGGCGGGTATACCGCACAATAAAATATTTCGAACACAAAAGATCCGCAATAACTGCCCGGCAGCTATTGCGGATCTTTGCATGGGATCAAAATATCGGGAATTCGCGGTACCCGCTTTGTACGCCGATCCATTTGATTGTAGTGAACTTTTCGATCGCCCATTCTCCGTTGAACCGGCCGATCCCGGATTCCTTTTCACCGCCGAATGGAACATGCGCTTCATCGTTTACCGATTGGTCATTAATGTGGATCATGCCGGTTTCAATCTTCATCGCCAGTTCAACTCCGTGATGGCGGTCTTCCGTGAAGATGGACCCGCTCAGTCCATATGGCGAGGCATCGGCAAATTCAACGGCTTCCGATTCATTTTCCGCCTTGATGACGACCGCGACCGGACCGAAGATCTCATTATAGGCAATCGGCATGTCGTTGGTTACATTTTTAAGGACAGTCGGCTGCATCAGGCATCCTTCCACTTTGCCGCCGTATATCATCTCGGCACCTTGGCGGATGCTTTCATCGAGGTCTACTTGAATTCTCTCAACCTGTTCCTTATTGATCACAGGGCCCACGAATGTTGATGGATGGGACGGATCGCCGTATTTCAGCCTGCTCACCAGATCTACAAATTCGTTCACGAATTCATCATGGATCTCTTTGTCCACGATGAACCGGTTCAAGGCCATGCAGATTTGTCCTTGGTGGAGGAATTTGCCGAAGACAGCCGCTTTTGCCGCTTCTTTGATATTGGCATCCTTCAGGACGATCATTGCGTTGTTTCCGCCAAGTTCCAGGGCAACGTCTTTCAGGTTCCTGCCTGCATTTTCGCCGATTCTCCTTCCGACTTCAGTCGAACCGGTGAAGGAAATCAGCTTCGGAATCGGGTGGACGACGAATTCATCCCCGATTTCACTGCCCTTTCCGACAACGACATTCACGAGGCCCTTTGGGAAGCCTGCTTTCTCGAACAGCATGCCGATGAGAAGTCCCGACGTTACGGGCGTATCCGAAGCGGGTTTGATCACCACACTGTTTCCGGTTGCCAAAGCGGGTGCAACCGAGCGCATCGTCAAGTGGAACGGGAAATTCCAGGGGCCGATCACCCCGATGACGCCTTTCGGGATCCGGTAAATCCGGTTTTCTTTATTCGGAAAAACGGAAGGGAGGATACTCCCGGCCATTCGAGTCGGAAAAGACATCGATTCCTTCACGATCCCCAATGCAGCATCAAATTCGATCCCTGATTTTAAGCGGGTGCTTCCGGATTCGTTGATCAGCCATTCGATGATGAACTCTTTCTCGGCAAGCATGACATCAATCAGTTTTTGAAAAAGCCCCTGCTTTTCGGCCACCGTCCGATCCGCCCATCCAGGCTGGGCTTCTTTCGCTGCCTGAAAGGCTTCTTCCAGATCATTTTGGTTCGCGGATTGGATCGTTAAGATCGTTTCTCCGGTATACGGATTGAGGTCCACGATATTTTTTTCACTTGAACCGCTGACCCATTTTCCGCCTATGAATTGTTTTGTGAATGGATCCATCGTCAGGTGCCTCCTCATGTTGATCAACCATTAATTGCTGAGAAACAGCCAAGACGTGCTTGAAAAAGCGCTTGGCTGTCAATATAAAAGCAAGCATGTCCTTAAATCGCATGTTCCATAAGTCCGGTTCCTCCGTATCAACCAGATTCTGTACTTCCGAAGATACACCCAATGTCGGAATGCCGTTTTCTTCCGAGGGTCTCCAACCCTGAGTTTCAAAAATGCCCGCACAGGGAGAGCTCCCGTGCGGGCATTAAGATTGTGAAGACAGCTTGCAGGCAAGCTGAACGTCAAGCATGGCATCCGAGTCCTGGAAATCCAGCCCGAACAACCGGGAGATCTGCTTGATCCTGTATTGAAGCGTGTTGGGATGGATGTGGAGCTCCTTAGCGGCCTGGCCGGGCCGCTGCAGATGCCGGCAATACACCTGCAGGGTCCTTGCCAGATCCGTCCCTTTCTCTTCATCATACTGAAAAACCGGTCCGAGAGTGGAGGAGATGAACAGGTCGATCTCTCGGTCTGTGGCGGAGTTCAGAAGGCGCTGCAGTGCAAATCTCGAGCTGTCGGCCACCAAGCCTTTGAAATTGGCCGTCTCCATGAATTTCAATGTCATGATGGCGGACTGCAAGGAATCAGCCAATTCGTCCAGGCTGCTCACAAGATGGCCGGCCCCGAACTTGGCTGTGGACAGATTTTTGCTTTCCTTTGCAAACTGGACAGCTCCTTCGGCAATTTTCGTGAGTTTCTCCACCAGGGAATGCGTGTTGGACTGCAAGCCAGCCGAAATCAGAAGCAGATAAAGATTCTCCCGGAAGACGACGAGGCTGCCCGGAAACCGGCGCTTGATCTCCATTTCCAGAAACCCGGCCAGCTCATTCTGATGAATCAGCTGACCCACAGGATTCTCGGCAGCCGGTTCCTGAATCTTGACTGCCACCGGCAGAAGGCAACCGGATACATCCAAGCCCAGCCCCGCGGCCCTGCCCAGAAAATCATCCGTCAACGCGCCGGTCAGCAAGTCATCCACCAGTTCGGACTTGTATCGCTGCTCAATATTTCGGACGGACGCTCTTCTGTTGATCTCCAGGGCAAAATACAAGATGCTTTGCTGAATCAGATGCCGGTCTGTGGTGGACATCTCATTCAGGTTTCCGTTATAGACGAACAATTTGCCGAGCAGCTGCCTTCCGTTCCGGATCATAAATTCATCGATCTGACTGTCTTTGACGGAAACGGCCGAACCGAACACTTCACCGTACACCGTCAATAGGGACAGCGGCCTGCCGACGACCGAACTCAATTGATCGAGCATGGCCTGCAGCCCGAGCCCGTTATTCATGTGGGACAGCAATTCCTGGTGAAAGCGGCTGAGCTTTTCGAGCATGCTGTTCTTCGCCCGGATGTCCTCATACAGCCCCGCCTTTTCCAGTGCAGTGGCGGCCTGGCCGGCGATTGCCTGCAACAGGGTCATATCTTCCGATGAAAACGAACCCTCTTCGGCAAAACCGTTCAGCGTCACGACGCCGATGCATTCATCTCTGGCGGTAATCAGCGGAACACTCATGGCACGGAAAGAGTTTCGCCCGGGGTGCCTCGCCATCGATTGGTTAAGCAAGAGGAGATTTTCTTGGGTCATCGTGCTGGAATTCATCTTGATCTCTTTCTGGGTCGGAAGAAGGATGGCCTTTCTGTCCGAAAAGCATTGTCCGGTAAAAGATTCTCCGGGACTGAGCCGGATCTGTTCCACGGCTTCGTCAAAATTCATATGGGAACGGCAAACGAGCAGTCCGGCCTGAGGCTCGTAAACAAACAGCGCTCCGCCGTCGGCATGCGTGATCGCCTTGATCGATTCGGAAAGCGTGAGTTTGAACAGTTCATCCAGCTCCAGCGTCGAATTCACGGCATTCGCCACTTTGATCAGTGCTTCCGACCGGGTGGATGAGAGTTGTCGGGTCATCTTGCCGGTCATTTCCGTCCCCTCCCTTTTATCAATATATTAGCACAATTCTTGTTTGCGCATCAGAAAAGGAGCACTCCTGGTGAGCGCTCCTTTGTTTTTTATTCGGCGTCATCCTGGAAGAGGATCGCCATAAACGTTTTGGCGGTGTTGGCCATCGCTTTCTCGTCAAAGTCGAATTTCGCATGGTGATGCGGGTATGCTTCTCCTTCAGGCTGTGCTCCAGAGAAGAAGAAGGCGCCCGGGATCTTTTGAGTATAGTAGGCAAAGTCTTCCCCCGGCATGACAGGAGGGGTTTCCCGGACCAGTTCTTCACCGAAGACCGCGAGCATCGCGTTCTTGACGAGGGTGGTCTCGGACGGATGGTTGTAGAGCGCATCGTAGCCGCTTTCCAGTTCAACTTCTGCCCTTGCTCCGAATGCTTCGGCCACCTGTGAGGCGATCCTGGAGAGCCGTTCCCTTGCGGAAGCCCGGATCTCCGGCTCGTAAGACCGGATCGTGCCGGTCATCCCGGCTTCGCCCGGGAGGACATTATTGGCCTCACCTGCGTGGATGGAGCCGACCGAGACAACAAGCTGCTTCAACGGATCCGTATTCCGGCTGACGATCGACTGGAGGGCCGTCACGACGTGAGCGGCGATGACAATCGGGTCCACCGCTTCGTGCGGAACCGCTCCGTGACCCCCTTTGCCGATGATGGTGATTTTGAAGGTGTCCACCGCAGCCTGAATGAATCCCTCGCGGTAATACATCGTGCCGGCAGGCATCATGCTCTGAAGATGGCAGCCAAAAATGGCATCCACGCCATCGAGGCAGCCGTCTTCGATCATCGCCATCGCTCCGCCGGGGTAGAGTTCTTCTCCGAACTGGTGGATCAGGACGACGTTATGCCGGATTTTGTCTTGGTTGGCCACGAGGCTTTTCGCGAGCCCCATGAGAGCAGCCGTATGGCCGTCGTGGCCGCAGGCATGGGAAACGCCCGGCACTGTCGAGCGGTAGGAGACGGTTTTTTCATCCTGGATCGGAAGAGCGTCAAAGTCTGCACGGAATGCGATCGTCTTGGAAGCCTGCGGGGCATTGAACTTTGCCACGACGCCCCGGCCCCCGACTCCTGTCCGGACTTCCAGGCCCAGTTCCCTATAGTAGGCCGCAATGCGATTCGGTGTCTCGACTTCCTGGTGGGAAAGTTCGGGATGCCGGTGGAAGTGTCTCCGGTTCAGCACCATTTCCGGCAGCAGCGAATCCACCGTCTGCAGACAAGTCTGGAGATCATGATCCAACGATTGCTTCAAGCTTTCCTGTGTGCTCATGGACACAGACACCTCCTTTGTATACGGCCTGCACTTTCCGGAACGCTCCGATTTCCTTTTCCGGATCTTCATCCAAGATGACAAAGTCCGCCATCTTACCTTCTTCAAGCGCACCGACGGTCGGGTCGGCGTTCAGTACCTTTGCCGCATTGAATGTCGCGGCAGTGATGATGTCCCTCACGTTCAATCCGTATTCGTGCATCAATTCAAGTTCCTTCGCGAAATCGCCGTGGGCATTGAACGGAGTCCCGGCATCGGTACCCGCTGCAATTCTCACCCCTGCATCCATTGCTTTCCGGAAGCTCGTTCTATGGGTGTGGAAACAATCCACCGCTTTCTTCACCGCATGAGGCGGAATTCCGCCGCTCTCCGCGTTTTGGACGATGTAGTAGGGGGCGGCGAGAGTGGGGACAAGGACCGTTCCATGCTTGATCATCAGCCCGATCGTCTCGTCGTCCAGGAAGATTCCGTGCTCAATCGTGGTGATCCCGGCCCTGACCGCGTTTTTGATGCCCTCGGTTCCCTGTGCGTGTGCCGCAGAAGTTTTTCCGGCGTTCAAGGCTTCTTCCACCGCCGCCCGCATCTCGCGTTCCGAAAGCTGGGGGGATCCGGGATCGACACCCGGTGTCATGACGCCACCGGTTGCCATGAGCTTGATCACATCCGCTCCGGCCTTGAGCGTCTCCCGGGCCGCTTTCCGGACACCGTCTTCACCGTCCGCTTCTGTGGAGAACGGATAGCCGTGGCCGCCCGTCATGACGATCGCCTGACCGGATCCGTAGACGGTCGGTCCGGTCATCAGGCCGTCGGCAATGGAGTTTCGGTATTCCAGGTCAATATGCCATCTGGAACCGAGGTTCCGGACGCTCGTGACACCTGATTTCAGCTGCTTCTGTGCATTGACATGATGGCGGTATGCAGAAATCGCGGGGGAGTCCCCGTCAATCTGTGAGAACGGGTCTCCGACACCGTCCATCCCGAGATGGACGTGCATATCAAACATTCCGGGGATGATCGTTTTCCCGGTACCGTCGATGACCGTTCGGGCAGGCAGCCGGACGGCCTCCTCACCGACCGCTTTGACTGTGTTTCCTTCAATGATGATTGCGGTATTTTCGAGTTTGTCACCTTTCCCTGTATAGAGGGTGACGTTCGTCAGTTTGATGGACATGGGTTTACCTCCTGGGCTGTGTTATGGAAGAGTGATGCCGCCGCCCGGGCCGAGTGGCAGGCCAAGCAGGAACCAGACGGAGAACAAGATGATCCAGAAGATTGCGAATGCAACCGAATAGGGCAGCAATGTTGCAATCAATGTTCCGATTCCGATGTTCTTGTCGTATTTTTTGGCGAATGTGAGCAGGATCGCGAAATAGGCAAGCATCGGGGTGATCGGATTGGTGATGGAATCCGCGACGCGGTAGGCGACCTGGGTGACCGCAGGATCATAGCCCATCAGCATGAACATCGGGACGAACACGGGAGCGAGAAGCGCCCACTTCGCAGATGCGCTTGCGATCAGCAGGTTGATGGTGGCTGCGATGAAGATGAACCCGATGAACAGCGTCAGTCCTTCCAATCCGATTCCCTGGAGGAAAGCGGCCCCTTTGATTGCGATGATCGGACCGAGATTGCTCATCCCGAAAAAGGCGATCATCTGTGCGGCAACAAATGCAAGCACGATATACCCGCCCATGCCCGCCATCGCTTTTGTCAGGTGCTCCGCCACATCTTTATCGTTCTTCAGCGCACCGGAGGCGAACCCGTAGGCAAGTGCAGGGATGAGGAACCCGAACAACATGATCGGGACAATGCCGGTCATGAACGGGGAAACGATGACTCCGTTCGTTTCCGGGTCTCGCAAGATACCGTTTTCCGGAACGACCAGCCACAGGATGAGCACTGTGTATGCGGCAAGGGAAATGCCGGCCCAGAGGAGGCCGCGCTTTTCTTCGGGGGTCGTTTTCTCCAGCTTCTCGACTTCACCGGTGAAGCTGCCGAGGCGCGGTTCCACGATCCGGGTTGTCACAAAAGCAGCAACGGGAATGAGGACAAACGTTGACGCGATGAGGAAGTACCAGTTGATCGCCGGGTTTCCGACGTAGGACGGATCGATCATCTGCGCACTCGACTGCGTGAAGCCGAAGACGAGGGGATCCAGCATGGAAACGATCAGGTTGGCGCTGAAGGCGCCGGTAACCGTCGCATAGCCGGCAACGAGCCCGGCAATGGGGTTCCGCCCGAGCGCGGCGAAAATCATCGCCGCAATGGGCGGCAATACAACCTGTGCGGCGTCAGCAGCCGTATTTCCCAGGACTGCTATGAGCAGGATGGTCGGCAGGATGATCTTCGCAGGCGCATTCAGAATGGTCGTCTTCATGAATGTCGTCACAAGACCGGTTGATTCGGCGAGGCCGACCCCGAGCATGACCACGAGCACCAATCCGAGCGGCGGGAAGCCGGTAAAGTTCGGGACCAGCGTCGTCACGATGCTCCGGATGCCCTCCGCGTTCAGCAAATTCACCACCTGGATCGTTTCCTTCGTCCCCGGATGAACCGCAGACACGCCCATCAAGCCGAAAATGGCGGATGCAATTAAAATGAGTACGGTAAAAATGGCAAAGAGCGTGACCGGGTCCGGAAGTTTGTTGCCGGCTTTTTCTACGCCGTTCAGCATCTTCTGGAAGAAGCTTGGTTTTTCCGATTTTCCGACTTGCTGTACAGTTGCCAGTTTGCTCATGAGAACAGCCCTCCTTAGATTGAATTGTTGAAATTTTAACTCATCTATTGGATGGCTGATATGTTGAAAGGGCCAAAGAAGCCTTCGGCGGGTTGTGGAACTGCACAACATGGAACCGTGCAGGCCGCAAGTGCGGCGATTGCGAAAGATTGCCCGGCTTCGGCGATTTGGCGTTTCCCGCGGGATCTGATCGGGAATCTTAAGGAATGAGGCGGTGGAGATGAAGGAGGGGAATCTGATGGCAAAACGATACCCAGACAGCCGGCCGTATCCGTACAATACAGATCGAGGCCAGTGGGTCGCTTTTTGGATCGCTCTGGCGGTCATTGCAGTGGCGATCATCATTGCATGGTCGATGTAATCAAAAGCAGGCAGCCCGAATCGTTGCGGCTGCCTGCTTTCATTTGATCTGAAATTGGAATCTTTGTTCTCCGTCCGTCCGGCCATCCATGAAAGTCCGTTCGATAAACGTCACGATGCCGTCCCGGTCCATGAGGATGACTGTTGAGCAGCGGGTGCCATAACCGCCGGTCTTGATGAAAAGGGGGGAAAGAATCCGTTCCATGTCCGGCCCCACGCCTGTGTCCGGCAGTAGTCGATCCGGGAATGGTTCGGCCTCAGCCAAAATGCTGAACAGTTCATCCGGATCGATCGGGCAGTATCCGGATGCTGCCCGGGCAAGCCATTCCTTGCCGGCTTCCACTTTTGGCCATGGCGTGTCAAGGCGGCCGTTGCTCAGGCCGTGCGTCCCGGGTGATATTTCTATGAAACTCTTTGCATCCCGGTTCGTCCCATAGAATAGACGGCCGGGAGTCCCTGCAATCAAGTTATACATATCATAGTTTCCGGACTGCCTCATCAAGGCATCGAGCACCCCGGGCAAGGGCCGCTCATCTGAAAGGACCGAGGTCACCAGCCCGCCGCGGCTTTTCGCGCCTTCAGGGGGACGGCTGCCCGGAGCCCTGACATTGGTCAGTGCAGAGAACCTGCCGGAAGCGGACATGCCGAGCCACGTCCCGCCGGACCGGAGATCCCTCCCGGCAAGGATGCCCGGCATGTCTTCCCACCATCCGGCGCGCTCTGTCGGACGGTCATAAAATTCATCCCGGTTTGCTGCCACGATGAGCGGATAAACGGGGTGCTCGTCATGATTGAACAACACAAGACACATCATCGTATCCCCCTTTTTCCTTTCACTATACAGGAATTAAAAAAATTGGTCCGGAAATGCGTCAGACTCATGATGTCGGCGCTCCTCTTTCGTGGTATGATGATGGATATTTCTCTATGACTGAACGTGTATTTATAGAATGAGAGCATGAGAAAAAAGACGGACGGAGTGAACCAGGATGAAATGCCCGAACTGCGGACATCACAATGAACAAATTAAAGGGAAATGCCCTGAGTGCGGCAAGCCCCTCACAAGAGGAAAACGCAAAAAGAAAAAATCAAGGCTGATCGCCGCCACGCTTGCCGCGGTGCTCCTGCTGACCGGCGGAGCCTTCACAGCCATCTATTTGGATGACGAGGAAGTCCAGGAGCCCGTAAAGCCCGATAAAGAGACGGCACAGGAGACGAAAGAGGAGCCGCCGGAAGAAGTTCCGGCAGCCGCAGATTCCGACCAGGATGCAGATCAGGATGAAGAGAAGAAGCAGGAGGTCCAGAAAGAGGAGACGAAGGTCGAAGGGACCGTCCAGCGTGAAATCAGTGAAACATCCGACACGATGACCGAAGCGGTCATCCTGCCCGAAAAGATTGCGGGGGAGAGACGCGATACCCAGACGGTCATCAAGGAATCCCTTCCGAAAGTGTTCACCGTCATCACGGACGACAGCATCGGGTCCGGTTTCCTGTACAAAAAAGGGGGCCTGGTCGTGACGAATGCACACGTGGTCTCCGGCTTTACGAGGGTCACGGTCCGGAACGGGGCCGGGAAAGAGTCGCAGGGACAGGTGATCGGGATATCGGACCGGTCGGATGTCGCATTGATCAAAGTGGATGATTATGCGAATGCCGCCCCGTTTGAAATGGAAAGCGGCGTTACGCCGATCGGGACGGACGTCATCGCCATCGGCAGTCCGAACGGGCTCGCCAACACGGTGACGACGGGGAAACTGACCGGTCATGACCGGAATCTGGAGATCGGCTTTAAATACGAAAACATCTACCAGATGAATGCACGGATCGACCGGGGGAGCAGCGGAGGACCGCTCATTGACGCCAAGACAGGAAAAGTGGTCGGCATCAACTCCCTCGTCATGCAGGATGACAACCTGGTCGGCTTCGCCATCCCGCTCTTCAGCATGACCGGCCTGCTGGACGGCTGGGCCTCGAACCCGATGTCAGCGGATCAGGTGGCTGCGCTGTTCAGCTCTTATGATGATTATGAAGGCGGCTCGGGCAGCCCCGAAGACGACAACTTCGAAGGCGGATGGGAAGGCGAGTCATTCAACGAAATTGCGCTTGAAAACTTCATCATTTCCTTTGGTCATTTCCATATGCTCATGCTGACGGATGCAGATTTCTTCTTCGTGGAGGACCTTGTCCAGCCCGGCAGTCCGGCCTATGGTAAACTGGAAGAAGAAGTCGCGGACCTCGGCGGGAAAGGCATCAACTTCGAATTGACCGACCAGGAGGTGTCTTCCGTAGACATCCTTGATGACCATGCGGTTGTCCATGCGCTGGAGTCCACCCGGACAACGGCTGATGACGGAACCGTGACGGAGAGGAAGCTCCAGGTCGATTACAAGGTCATCATCGACGAGAATGGTTTCTTCCAGGTTGCCGACAGGACCGTGACCGAACAATAAGCGATCAGCGATACAGGGGGAGACCATAGTGGAACAGCTTCAATCGATGGAACAATTCAACAAACTCAAGCAGGAAGAGCGGGTCGTCTTCATGTTTACGGCAGGCTGGTGCCCGGACTGCCGGGTGATTGAACCGGCATTGCCTGCCATCGAGGCGGACTATCCGGAGTTCACGTTCTTCTCCGTAGACCGGGACGACTTCATCGACTTGTGCGGCGATCTCGGCGTGTTCGGTATCCCGAGTTTCCTTGTCTTCAACGAAGGTGAGGAAGCCGGACGTTTCGTCAGCAAGGACCGCAAGACAAAAGAACAGATCGAATCATTCCTTGACGGCATTTCGATCTGACGAACAAACGAAGGACCCGCCGGATGGCGGGTCCTTCGTTGCTGCAGACAGAGAAAGTTCCTTCCCTGTCTGCAGTTTTTCTTTTATCCAAAAGTCAGCGGGTGACAGGCCGTTCCCCAAAGGGCAGCAGTCTGTCATTTTTGAAAGGATTAACAGGATCCTTTGGATTAAGGCCGCGTGGAATGAGGGGTGAACCCGGATTCCCCGATGCCGAGCCGTTCCTCAATTCTCCTTTTGCGATAAAACATTTCGCCTGCCTCCGCGAGTTCCCGGATGACGTTCCGGTTGGTGAACGCACCGAATATGAGCCCGGCTACGGGCACCATCTGAAACAGCTTCTTCCAGCCCCATCTGTCCCGGTAGGAATAGACGACTTCCCGCCATCCCTGCAGTTCTGTGATGATTTCCGTTCTTGCCGCGGCCGTGTTGCCGGTGAGTTGGCCCATCTGCCGGAGCACGGCCTTCTTGGCAGGTGCATCGGAGGAAACAAACTGAAGGATCTTCACGATGAACAGGCGTTCCTCGGGGAGCTTCGGATCAAAGCCGTAACACATCGCGATGTCCTGCAGTGTCTTCAGCTGCAGGCTGAGCAGCAGGGGGATGTCGATCGAGAGGGTGAATATACCGCCGATCCCGGTGGACGCACCCTGGACCGCCGCCGTTTTCTCGCGGTTGGCCGCCACGGAAACAGCGGCAGCATCCATCTGCCGGATCGGCAGGCGGATCACATCAGACAACCCGCCGACCCGGTCATCTTTGAAGAAGTTCGGCACCGCCTTTTCCGAACTGAGATAACCGCCGCCCGTTTGGATGAATTTTCCTAGCTCGTCAAGCGCCGTTCCGACTTTCCGGTGGATGAAAGCAGGGGTCAGCCTGTCCAGGATCCTGAACGGGATTTTTCCGATCCGCTGCCAGAAAGGGCTCCCACCCTGCGAGCGCTCCCACTTTCGAATCTTCTGAAGCTCCTGTTCCAGCCATTGTCTGGTTTCGTCTGACTCCATCATGGCCCCTCCCTTCGTTGTGTGGATGATCCTATTACGGTTCTCCTACCCGAAAAGTTGCAAGAGGAAGCGCGGGAACGACATCTCCTTTCCTCTTGGCGCCGCGTTCCGATACAATAGGACAGGAATCCAAAAAGAAACAGGTGTTGACCATGAAGCGAATCATCGTAATCGGCGGCGGAATCCTCGGTGCTTCCGCCGCCTATCACCTCGCCAGATCGGGCAGGGATGTGACGGTCATCGACCGGCACGAACCGGGCCAAGCGACGGGTGCCGCTGCCGGCATCATCAGCCCCTGGCTCTCACAGCGCCGGAACAAGGCCTGGTATGCGCTGGCAAAAGGGGGGGCGGCCTTCTATCCCCAATTGATCGCCTCGCTTGAACAAGACGGGGAGACGGAGACCGGATACAGGCGTGTGGGCGCCGTCAGTGCCCACACCGATCCGGCAGTGCTTGACCTTGCCGAGAAACGGGCGTACGGCCGGCGTGAAGACGCGCCGGAAATCGGTGAAATCCTGAGGCTTTCGGAGGAGGAGACCCGGAAACGGATCCCGATTCTCGCCGAAGGGTTCGGCTCGGTGTGGATAGGCGGAGCGGCACGCGTGAACGGCAGGCAGCTCCGCGACGCGCTCCTGTCGGCAGCCAAAAAACATGGTGCACGGACCATTCGCGGGTCCGCGGTCGTTTCCGCAGAAAATGGATGCGTGAACGGGGCCATTGTGGACGGCAAGCTTTTCGAGGCCGAGTCGGTCCTCGTCACGGCCGGCGCATGGGCGCCCGAAGCACTGGCGCCGCTCGGTCTGCGGGCGGATGTACGGGCCCAGAAAGCACAGATCCTCCATTTGAATCTCGGTGATCCCTCAACCGGAAACTGGCCGGTCATCATGCCGCCCCGCAGGCATTATATCGTGCCGGCTGACGGCGGCAGGGTGATCATCGGGACCACCCATGAGGACGATCACCACTTCGAGCTGGATCCGACTGCCGGCGGCATCCATGAAATGCTCGATAAGGCCCTTACAACGGCACCTCAGCTGGCAGATGCTGCATTTGAAGGCGCCAACGTCGGCTATCGTCCGTTCACAGAAGACAATCTTCCGGTCATGGGGCCTCTCGCAGCCATCGGCGGACTTTATTTTGCGAACGGGCTCGGGTCAAGCGGCCTCACGGTCGGGCCCTACCTCGGCACCCAGCTCGCCAAAATGGTGATCGGGGAGGAACTGGACATTGATCCGGCTCCATACAACTCGGACAAGATTCTGATGACAGACTGACCATCCCAGACCCATCCTGCCGGCCGCGCGCCGGCCAACGAGAGGAGTGACGCACTTGGCAACTGCCAATTCCGCCGGAAACCGGATGCCGGCGCCGGTCTATCCGGTCATGTTTGCAATCGGTGCGTGTCATCTTTTCAATGACGCCATTTCTGCAGTCGTGCCGGCGATGTATCCGATCCTCAAAGAGTCGAACGGCTATACATACACACAGCTCGGTGCGATCACGTTCGTCTTTCAGATGCTGTCTTCGGTCATGCAGCCGGTCGTCGGGATCCTGAGCGACAGAAAACCGCGTCCGATCATGTTGCCGACGGCGATGGTGCTGGCGTTTGCCGGCATCGGCCTGCTCGCCTTTTCCCCGAACTATTGGCTGCTCCTGATAGCGGCGGTGTTCCTCGGGCTCGGGTCTGCCATCTTCCATCCGGAAGGTTCCAGGGTCGCCTATATGGCAGGCGGGGCAAAGCGGGGCATCTCCCAGTCAATTTTCCAGGTCGGCGGGAATTCCGGGCAGGCGCTTGCTCCCGTCATCACTGCATTGATCCTGATCCCGCTCGGACAGCATGGCGCCGCCTGGTTTCTGATCGTGGCTGCGGCCGGCGTCTGGATCCTCGCGCTCATCGCCCGCTGGATGAAGGAGCGCCTTTCGGAAGAAGCCGCAATGCCCGGCAAACGTCCTGCTCCGACGGGAATCGCGGGATTGACGAAGCAGCGGGTCCGGAATGCGCTGATTCTTCTGATGCTCGTCATCATCGTCAGATCGTTCTATGTCGTGAATATGCAGGGCTATTTTGTGTTCCACCTGACGGACCAATACGGGCTGACGGTCCGGCAAGCCCAATATTTCATATTCATGTTCCTCGCGCTCGGCGCGGCCGGAACGTTCTTCGGCGGCCCGTTCGCGGACAAGTACGGCAGGAAGCGGCTGATCGCTGCGTCTGCACTCATTCCGATCCCGCTTTGCCTCGTCCTGCCGCATTTGCCGATCTACCTCGTGGCACCGGCACTCGGCATCATCGGTTTCGTGCTCATGTCGAGCTTTTCGGTCGCCGTCGTCTATGCGCAGGAGCTCGTACCCGGTAAAATCGGCACGATGGCCGGGCTGACGACCGGATTTGCCTTCGGTGTCGGAGCTGTCGGGTCCGTTGCAATCGGTGCGTTCATGGACGCGGCGGGGGTTCCGACGACAATGCTCGTCATCTCGGTCCTGCCAATACTCGGAATTGCCTCCGTCTGGCTGCCCGATGACCGGTCTGCCGCGCTTGAATAGGAACACAGGGTGGAAACGCTTTCTGTTTTCTTCGAATTTCGTCAATTTGCTACCTTCTTGTATTCGGTCCGCGGCATGTTATACTAGGTCCAATCAAATCTTCGACGCTCATATAATCGCAGGGATATGGCCTGCAAGTTTCTACCGGTCTACCGTAAACGGACCGACTATGAGAGGCAGACAGATGTAAGGACAGGCGGGCGCGGCTCCGTCTTTTCTTCATTTATTGTCCGGTGCACATCACGCCCGGCGGCCTGTCCCTCATCACCGGGGAAGGCCGCCGGTTTTTCATATTGTCCCTGAAAGAGCGTCTTCAAAGTAAACGGGAGGAGACCGATCATGAAACTGCTTCAAGAGAAAATACAAAAAGAAGGCATTGTGCTGTCCGAAGAGGTTTTAAAGGTCGATTCCTTCCTGAATCATCAGGTCGATCCTCATCTCATGCAGGCGATCGGCATGGAGTTCGCAGAACGGTTCCGGGCCGACAACATCACGAAGATCCTGACGATCGAATCTTCCGGCATCGCTCCGAGCGTCATGGCGGGCCTGGAACTCGGCGTCCCCGTCATCTTTGCACGGAAGCGGGCTTCCCTTACGCTGAACAACAATCTGCTCAGCGCAGAAGTGAAATCATTTACGAAAAAAGAGACCAATACGATCTCGGTGTCCGGTGACTTTATCTCGTCCGGCGACAAATTGCTGATCATCGATGATTTCCTTGCAAACGGGCAGGCTGCACTCGGCCTGCTGGACATCGCCGAAAAGGCAGGTGCCGAAGTGGCCGGGATCGGGATCGTCATCGAAAAAGGCTTCCAGCAGGGCGGCCGCCTGCTCAGAGACCGGGGCGTGCGTGTGGAATCCCTTGCGATTGTCGACGGACTCCAAGACGGTCGGGTCACCTTCAGGAAGGAGGAGAATACACTGTGAAACAGGCTCTCCGCGAAACGACTCTCGGCATCCAGCATCTGCTCGCGATGTATGCGGGCGCCATCCTCGTTCCGCTGATCGTCGGGGAGGCGATCGGCCTGACGAACGAGCAGCTCACCTATCTTGTCGCGGTCGATATTTTCATGTGCGGAGTGGCAACGCTGCTGCAGATCATGACCAACCGGTTCTTCGGCATCGGCCTGCCGGTTGTCCTCGGCTGCACATTCACCGCAGTGGGCCCGATGATCGCCATCAGCGGGGACTACGGGATATCGGCTCTCTACGGGTCGATCATCCTGTCCGGCTTGTTCATTGTCATCATCAGTCCGTTTTTCGGCATGCTCGTGAAGTTTTTCCCGCCGGTCGTCACCGGCTCCGTCGTGACAATCATCGGTCTCACGCTCATTCCCGTGGCAATCAACAATATGGCGGGCGGGCAGGGTTCGGCCAATTTCGGGTCCAGCACGAACATCATGCTGTCGTTCGGCACGCTGCTCGTCATCATTCTCGTCTATAAGTTCACGACCGGCTTCACCCGTTCCATCTCCATTCTGATCGGGCTGGTAGCCGGTACGGCTGCCGCGGCCGCCATGGGCAGCGTCAACTTCGGCAATGTCCGCGACGCCTCGATGTTCCACATGCTTGAACCGTTCCATCTGGGTACGCCTACGGTCGTCTGGCCTGCCGTCATCACAATGTGCCTCGTCAACATGGTCTCGCTCGTCGAATCGACCGGCGTCTACTTCGCGCTCAGCGACATCACGGGCAAGAAACTGGAGAAAGCCGATCTGTCCCGCGGGTATCGGGCAGAAGGGATTGCCGTCATGCTCGGCGGATTCTTCAATGCTTTTCCTTACACGACTTTTTCGCAGAATGTCGGTCTGATCCAAATGTCGGGCGTCAAATCCCGCCGGATCATCCTGATCACCGCCGCGATGCTCATATCGCTCGGATTCCTGCCGAAAGTGGCCGCCGTCACGACGATCATCCCGACATCCGTTCTCGGAGGCGCCATGCTCGCGATGTTCGGCATGGTCGCCACGCAGGGGATCACGATGCTCAGCCGGGTAATCGGAGAAAAGCCGGAAAATGCGATGATCGTCGCCTGTGCAATCGGCCTCGGCCTCGGCGTCAGTGTCGTACCGGACCTGTTCCAGGCACTCCCGTCCGGAGTGCGCCTGCTCACGAGCAACGGCATCGTCGCAGGCAGTGTCACGGCGATCGTCCTGAACATTGTGTTTAACATGCTGCCGGGCAGACAGGAACAGCCGGCGGAAGAACCCGTCGCCTCGGCCGAACATGCACATGAAGTCTGAATATACCCTACACAACCGCTCCGGCCGGCAATTTGCAGCCCGGAGCGATTTTTCTTTCCCGGTTCATCAGGCTAAAGGAATTCAGAACTTCCCATCAGCCGGCGTCTGATAGAATGAGGGAGTCAATAGGAGGTTTGAGTCATGGGGAATCATACAATCACCAAGTCACCCGCTTACGATTATCTGCTGATCATCTTCGGCGCTGCGCTCGTCGGCCTGAGCTTCAATCTGTTCTTGCTGCCGACGAAGATCGCGGCCGGCGGAGTTTCGGGGATCAGCACCATCCTTTATGAAATGAAAGGATGGAACCCGGCGTATGTACAATGGTCGATCAGCCTGCCGCTGTTCGTGCTTGCAGTTCTGCTCGTCGGAAAAGAGTTCAGCCTGAAGTCGCTCGTCGGTACGTTTTTTGTCCCGTTCACGATCTGGGTGACCGGAGGCATCAATGTGCACGTCGAAAATCCGCTGCTCGGGTCCATCTACGGAGGGATGCTGATCGGAATCGGCCTCGGGATCGTCTACCGGGGTAACGGGTCCACAGGAGGCACGGCGATGATCGCCCAGATTTTGAAGAAGTTCACGGGCATCTCCAGCGGATTCGCACAGCTGCTCGTCGACGGATGCGTCGTTCTCGCATCGGCGCTCGTGTTCGACTTCGAACTGGCTCTGTATGCGCTCATGTCGATCTACGTCACCAGCAAGGTCATCGACTTCGTCCAACTGCGGACGTCACCGACAAAGCTGGTCCTCATCATTACGGAGAGGGAAGCGGACGTACAGGCGATCATCCGGGAAGAAGTCGACCGGGGCATGACGAAAATGCGAGTGGTCGGCGGCCACTCCTCAAAAGAGCGGACGATGATCCTGTCCGTCGTCGAACAATCCGAAGCGGTATACCTGAAAAAACTGCTTGAAGAAAAAGAACCTACTTCCTTCGTTATATTCCTCAATGCGTCTGAAATACTGGGCAGGGGATTCTCTTCGGAGAGGATTTATGAATAAAAGGCACGATTTCACAGCAAAATAAGGATAAGGCTCATTGGAAAAGAGCAAGGGCGTCGTTTGACACCAGTTGGCATGCCGGCCATCCAGAAACTCGCGCGAAGCGGGGACAGGGAAGCTTGGCGGTGATCCGCGGGTATGCGACTGTAGCCCTTGCTCTTTGCTTTCATTCAGGGCGGAGCCGTGAGGTTTGGCAGGCAGGACAGAAGGGGAAAGCGGAAGTGGATCATCTTCCAGATGCTTCGGGCAATTCCGCATTTAACTTAAATAGTAGTTGACCGTTGAATTGCCATGCACTTTTTTGATAACGTTTGTGTGTCTGATGTCAGACCACTATCAAAGATAACCGCCTCATGACGGTTTCGGAATGTTGAGGGATCCAAATGAATATTTTGTGGGGGCTTCTTGGTATTGTCGCCGTGCTCGGGCTTGCCTTCCTGATGTCGAATGCCAAGCGATCGGTGAAGCCGAGAACGATCATCGGAGGTTTGGCCATCCAGCTGGTGTTTGCGTTCGCCGTCCTGAAGTGGGAGACGGGGAGAAAGGCACTGGAATGGTTCTCCGGAGCAGTCCAGAGCGTAATCGATTACGCGGGAGAAGGCGTGGCGTTTCTGTTCGGAGACAAATTTGGATTTGTGTTTGCGTTTAACGTGCTGACGGTCATCATCTTTTTCTCTGCACTTATTTCCGTGCTCTATTATCTGGGGATCATGCAGTGGGTGATCAAGCTGATCGGGGGCGGGCTGTCCAAGCTGCTCGGCACGAGCAAGGCTGAATCCGTCTCGGCTGCGGCCAACATTTTCGTCGGACAGACTGAGGCGCCGCTCGTCATCCGGCCGTTCATATCCGGGATGACCCAGTCGGAGCTCTTCGCGGTCATGACCGGCGGCCTCGCTTCGGTTTCCGGGTCCGTGCTGGCAGGTTACGCGCTGCTCGGCGTTCCGCTGGAATATCTGCTTGCCGCCAGCTTCATGGCGGCACCGGCCGGTCTGATCATGGCGAAAATCATGATTCCTGAGCGGGACAAGCCAAAGGATGAATTGTTCGAGATGGAGCGGGACAGCGAATCAGTGAATGTGATCGATGCCGCTGCAAAAGGGGCGGGGGACGGACTGAAGCTCGCCGCGAACGTCGGAGCCATGCTCCTGGCCTTCATCGCCTTGATCGCGCTCCTGAACGGGCTGCTCGGCTTCGTCGGCGGATTGTTCGGACTGCAGAACCTGACAATCGAAGGGATTCTCGGATACGTGTTCGCGCCGCTCGCGTTTGTGATCGGAGTGCCGTGGGAAGAAGCGATCAAGGCCGGAAGCTTCATCGGCCAGAAGCTCATCCTGAATGAATTCGTCGCATACTCTTCATTTGCACCGCAGATCCCGGACCTGTCGCCGAAGACCGCGATCATCGTCTCGTTCGCGCTGTGCGGGTTCGCCAATCTGAGCTCGCTCGCCATCCTGCTCGGCGGCCTTGGCGGGCTGGCACCCGATCGCCGTCCGGATATTGCCCGGCTCGGCATGCGTGCGGTCGCGGGCGGTGCGCTCGCTTCACTCCTCAGCGCGGCCATTGCCGGCATGTTCATCTGATGAAATGGAAAAGGGATGCGTCCGACTCGGTCGGAGCATCCCTTTTTGCGGTAACGTTCTTATTGAATCTAATCGAATTCCCTTTGCCCCGGCATTCTGCCGGCGGCTCTTTGCCGCGGTGTGATCCATCCACATGACAACTTAAGCAATGCAATCCCTGCCTGCTATTGCATCCTTGCGGCCCTGAAGCCGCGCCAGTGTGAATAAGTCCTCTCCGTACCATACGGATGGACGCCAATCTCGCCGATTCCGTTCTGAAACATTACATTCAATCAGTATACGGCGTTCCGTCCGTTTTGTAAAGAGATTTGATCCAGACCGATGTTGCTTCAATTCCGTCCGGTCCTCAAACCAGCTGTTGTTCGGCGTACCGACGGTAGACCGGATGGGTTTTGAGCAATTCCTTATGCTTGCCGATGCCGGTGACCCGGCCTTCCTCGATGAAGACGATCTTGTCTGCGTCGACGATCGTCGACAGACGGTGTGCAATCGCAAAAGTAGTCCGGCCTTCCATGAGCCGCGAGAGGGCTTCCTGGACCATCGCTTCCGAATGGCTGTCGAGGCTGGCCGTTGCCTCGTCCATCATGAGGATCAGCGGATCCCGGAGGAATGCCCGGGCGATGGCGATCCGCTGCCGCTGGCCTCCGGACAGTTTGATCCCGCGTTCCCCGATTTCTGTGTCCAGACCGTCCGGGAAGTCACGGATGAATCCGGCCGCATAGGCCATTTCTGCCGCAGCCCACAGCTTGCCGTCATCCGGCCGTCCCGTGCTGTCCATCCCGTAAAGCAGATTGTCGCGGATCGTTCCGGACATCATGGAACTGTCCTGTGCCACGTAACCGATCCGGCGCCGCCAGCTCTCAAGGGAGAGTTCGGAGATCGGGACATCACCGACGAGGATCATCCCGCTGTCAGGTTCATAAAAGCGCTCAAGCAAGGAAAACAGCGTCGATTTCCCGCCGCCGCTCGGTCCTGCAAAAGCAATCATCTCGCCGGGGTTGGCCGTGAAGCTGATCTCTTGGAGCACGGGTTCTTCAGCGCTGTAGGAAAAGCTCACCCGATCAAGCGTAACGGCCTTCCCGCCGATGTCCGCGCTTCCGCCTGTCTGTCCCGGTTCCGGTTCGAGACCGAGGATATGCGCGATCCGCTCCGTTGCGCCTTTCGCTTTCTGAAGTTGGGTGAAGAACATGGCGAACGAAGTGACCGGCATGATGATCTGGAACAGATAAAGCAGGAAGGCGACGAGCGTTCCGGTCGACATGGACCCGCTTGAAACCCGGATACCCCCATAGACGATGATGCAAACGATCACCGCCATGAGGACAAGGTTCATGAGCGGTCCGATCACGGAGATGATCTTCGCTTCCCTGAGGCCAAACTGCATGAGCCGGCCGATGCCGCCAAGACCCTTCTTTTCTTCGTCTGCTTCGGCATTCGATGCTTTCATGAGCCGGATCTCGCTGATCGTCTGCTGGATGCTTCCGCTGAAGGCAGCCGTCTCGTCCTGCATCCCGCGGGAGATTTTCGCCATCCTCTTGCCGAGCGGAATCATGATCAGGACAGTGACCGGAACCGAGATCAACATGACGAGGGTCATCTTCCAGTCCATGATGAGCAGGAGGGTGACGGCACCGATGATCGAGATGATCCCGCTCACAAACTGCGGGACATGATCGGAAATGAGTTCACGGACGATGCCGGTATCATTGACGATCCGGCTGACCGTCCCGCCGCTCGGCTCATTGTCGAAGTGGGACACCGGCAGCCGCAGAAGCTTTCGCCACATCCTGCCGCGAAGCTCGGCGACAACTTTTTGCCCCGAATAACTGAGCAGGAAGCTCGACAGGCCGCTGATGACCGCCTGCAGCAGAAACGCCGCAGCAATTCCGGCGATCAGCGGGGTGCTGAGCGAGGCGACGGAGAATCCGTCGACCAGATTGCGGGTGAGCAGCGGGATGGCCAGTGAGACGAGCGTCGTGATGAGGAACCCTGAAAGCCCGGCGGCCATCGCCGCTTTCGGGAACCGCGTCGACCTCAAAAGCTGGTAGAATGGTTGTTTTTCGTAGTTTTGATCCATGTCTTTAATCCTTTCTCACTGCCGGGTTTGTTTGCAGATGTCCGGAATGGATGGAAGCTGCGGCTTGAAAATTCAGAAGCATCCGCATTTCCCCTTCGTCCGACAAAAAGCCTTTGTATGCCTTTAAATATGCTATACTATTTGGCATTGTGAATCCAATAGGGGGACAGCAACCATTGGGGGTTAAAGGCAGACTGGCAGCAATTGTTGTCGTCATTCTTTTTAATTTGATGCGTTACTTCTACTATCACGTGCTGTGGAAAGTTCCATTCAGGCCAAGTTTTTTCATCCTGGCTGCGGTTTTCCTGGCCGTTGCATGGTTTGGCGGCTATCAGTATGACCGGGCCGAGTACATGGCGAGCCGGGATCCGCTGACCGGCGCATTCAACCGAAGGTCGCTCATCTCGCATTTCGGGAGACTGGCCGGACGCGGGAACAAGAAATTCGCCGTCATCCTTTTCGACCTGGATGACTTCAAGGAGATCAATGACCGGTTTGGACATGAAGCCGGAGATTCTGTTTTAAGGACATTTTCCGAGGATCTCCGGTCGTTCATCGGCGGGCGGGGGATCGTCGCGAGATGGGGCGGCGATGAATTCCTTGCGGTCATCCGGGATCCCGAGGGGAATTTCCGCGAACGATTCACCGACGAAATGATGAAGAGCATCCACTCGCTGTCATGCGAAGGCGGACGTTCGATCGGAGTTTCATTCGGGATGGCGGTTTATCCGGATGACGGACACGATTTGGAAACACTTGTGGATGCGGCGGACCGCTCCATGTACAGGGATAAGCTTGCAGGAAAATGAATCAGTCAAGGCTTATCACTTGTCGCTTCGGCCGTCTTCCTTTACGATAAAAACTGATATTTAATGGAATGAGGCAAAAACCAATGAAACAATCAATCTACGGGCTGACATTCGACGCTTTGCAGGAATGGATGTCGGCAAACGGACAGCAAAGGTTCCGAACCAAACAGGTGTGGGACTGGTTATATAAGAAACGCGTGAAATCATTTGATGAAATGAAGAACGTCAATAAAGAGTGCCGCCTTCTCCTTGAAGAGCAGTTTGATCTCCGGACGATGGATGTTGCCGTCAAGCAGGAGTCTTCGGACGGGACGGTCAAGTTTCTGTTCCGCCTTCAGGACGGCAATCTGATCGAGACGGTCCTCATGCATTTCAGCTACGGCCATTCCGTGTGCGTGACGACACAGGTCGGATGCAACATCGGCTGCAGCTTTTGTGCAAGCGGGCTCTTGCGCAAGAGCCGGGACTTGAAGGCGGGAGAGATCGTCGAGCAGATCATGAACGTCCAGGAATATCTCGACGGAATGGGCGAAGGGGCACGCGTGTCAAACATTGTCGTCATGGGGATTGGCGAGCCGTTCGACAACTACGACAATCTGATGGCCTTCCTCCGCATCGTGAATGACGGCGACGGCCTTTCCATCGGCGCCCGCCACATCACCGTGTCGACGAGCGGCCTTGTCAAAGGCATCCGGGCTTTCGCCGATGAAGACCTCCAGGTCAACCTGGCTCTTTCCATCCATGCGCCAAACAATGAGCTGCGTACCCGGATCATGAAGATCAACAAGGCATTCCCGCTTGAGCAGGTGATGGACGCGATCGACTACTTCCTTTCGAAAAAGAACCGACGGATCACATTCGAGTATATCCTGCTTGATGGAGTGAACGACCATGTCGAGGAAGCCGTGCAGCTTGCAAAGCTTCTGCAGAACAAGAAGCACCTCAGTTATGTGAACCTGATCCCGTACAATCCGGTCGATGAGCACGACCAATACAAACGCAGCTCGAAGGAATCCATCGATAAATTCGAGAAGGCGCTCAAGCAGAAAGGCATCCAATGCGGCGTCCGGCTCGAACACGGGACCGATATCGATGCCGCCTGCGGACAGCTGCGCAGCAAGCAGATCAAAAAATCCGTTTCCTGAAAAAGGGGATGGAAGGTCTCCGGGCACAGGCATCGGATTTCCTTCGTCCTCTCATAAAAAACCATCAAGAGTCATCACTGCTGTTTCTGCGGAGATGACTCTTTTTTGTTGTTGCTATGGGGATGAGGGTTGCCATCCTCGGCGGCAGCTAACTTTCCGCGTCCTTCCGTTTACCTGCCGGAGTCTGACCCTTCAGCGTTTATGGCTCGGAAGTCGGTTTTTATCATTTTGATATCTGAAAATATAGACTTATCGGTTCGCGTGAATAGATTGGCCCATTCGGAAGTATAGTCTTTTTAGGGCCGCGCCGGGCGGCTGCCCCTTGAACAAAAAATCAATCAAGGGTTGAAATGTTCCGTGCTTTCTGACAATATGTAGAGAGAGTCATATGAAAGCGCATCCAAAAAGGAGGAATGGAAATGGTAGAAGCGATGAAATCGCAAGTCTATTCGAATCCGAACACTGACGGTGCCAAGGTGAACTTCAAGGAACGCTATGACAACTATATCGGCGGACAGTGGGTCCCGCCGGCCAACGGTGATTATTTTGATAACGTCACACCGGTGACGGGGAAAGTCTTTACACAGATTGCGCGTTCGACGGAAGCGGACATTGAGAAGGCGATCGACGCTGCGCATGCAGCCAAGGATGCATGGGGAAAGACTTCCGTGGCCGAGCGGTCGAACATCCTCCTGAAGATTGCAGACCGGATTGAGGAAAACCTGGAGATGCTCGCCGTGGCGGAGACATGGGACAACGGTAAAGCCGTCCGCGAGACGCTGAATGCCGATCTCCCGCTCGCCATCGACCATTTCCGGTATTTCGCCGGTGCGCTGCGTTCGCAGGAAGGCGGCATCAGCCAGGTTGACGACAACACCGTCGCCTACCATTTCCATGAGCCGATCGGGGTCGTCGGCCAGATCATCCCTTGGAATTTCCCGCTGCTCATGGCGGTATGGAAGCTTGCTCCCGCGCTCGCGGCAGGCAATTGCGTCGTGCTGAAGCCGGCTGAACAGACTCCGGCCTCCATCATGGTGCTCGTCGAACTGATCGAGGACCTGCTGCCGGCCGGCGTCGTGAATGTCGTGAACGGATTCGGACTGGAAGCGGGCAAGCCGCTTGCGTCCAGCCCGCGCATCGGCAAAATCGCCTTCACAGGCGAGACGACTACGGGCCGGCTTATCATGCAATATGCGTCCCAGAATCTTATACCGGTGACGCTGGAGCTCGGCGGCAAGTCCCCGAACATCTTCTTTGAAGACATCTTTGAAGAGGACGATGCCTTCCTCGACAAGGCGGTCGAAGGATTCGTCATGTTCGCGCTCAACCAGGGTGAAGTGTGCACATGTCCTTCACGGGCACTCATCCAGGAATCGATCTATGACAAATTCATGGAACGGGCGCTCAAGCGGGTGGAGGCGATCAAGATCGGCAATCCGCTCGATCCCGAAGTCATGATGGGCGCCCAGGCATCCACTGAACAGATGGAAAAGATCCAGTCCTATCTGAAGATCGGCAAGGAAGAGGGGGCCGAGTGCCTGACTGGCGGTGAACGGAATCATCTTGAGGGGGATCTTGAGGACGGCTATTACATCAAGCCGACCGTTTTCAAGGGCAACAATAAAATGCGCATCTTCCAGGAAGAGATCTTCGGGCCTGTCGTGGCTGTCACGACATTCAAGGACAAGGAAGAGGCGCTCCAAATCGCGAACGACACGCTCTATGGCCTCGGGGCCGGCGTCTGGACGCGGGACATGAACACCGCCTACCGGTTCGGCCGCGGTATTCAGGCGGGCAGGGTCTGGACGAACTGCTACCACGCATATCCTGCGCATGCGGCGTTCGGAGGCTATAAGATGTCCGGCATCGGCCGCGAAAACCACCTGATGATGCTCAACCACTATCAGCAGACGAAAAACCTCCTCATCAGCTATGATGAGAACAAGCAAGGATTCTTCTGATCGGAAGGGAGGCAGCGCAATGGTCGAACGGGTCATTGCAACCGATGCGGCAATTGAGCTGATCGACATGCTGAAAGAAAAGCACGGACCGCTGATGTTCCACCAGTCCGGCGGCTGCTGTGACGGTTCTTCCCCGATGTGTTTTCCGGAGGGCGATCTCCTCATCGGCAAACAGGACGTTCTTCTCGGTGAGATCGGGGGCGCGAAATTCTATATGAACCAAAACCAGTATGATTACTGGAAACACACGCAGATCATCATCGACGTCGTCGACGGCAGGGGCGGCATGTTTTCTCTTGAAGGCGTGGAGGGAAAACGGTTTCTCTCCCGTTCCCGTGCCTTTTCCAAAGAAGAATCGGAAGCGCTCGGCATCTGAAGCGGCGTGTCCGAAAGCGGTTCTGTCCCTTTGGGGCAGGACCGCTTTTCATGTTGAGGCGAACAAACGCCGGCTTGATCTGCTGTACAAGTTCGGATAAGCGGGAATGCCGGCCCGGTTTAACGCAGCAGCACCGGACGCTTCACCGGGCAGGCATCCATGGGGTTTCACGGGTTGCCGTGGGGATTCTGCTGTTCTACCATGGACTTAACAGAACGGAAAGGAAGATGGACATGGCAGAACATTTATTTAAGCTGAAGGCGGACTGGCCGGGACTCCGGAACGACGTGGGGACCATCGAAGCGGGTAACCTGATGACGGAGATTTCCATCCCGCCTGAAATGGACGGCCCGGGAATCGGGACAAATCCGGATGAAATGTTGCTCGGGGCGGCTGCGACCTGCTACATCATCACATTGGCGGCGATGCTGGAACGGGCCGGCATCCGCAAGGAGTCGCTCCGGATGGTCTCCGAAGCAATCGTCGATGTGACGAACGGTGTGTTCACGTACAAGCGGATCACCCACCGTCCCGAACTCGTCCTGAAGAGCGATGCTGACGAAAGGTCGCTCGGACGGGCAAAGCGGCTCGCGGTTAAAGCCGAGGAGACCTGCATGATCAGCCGGGCGGTACGCGGGAATGTGGAAATCCGGCTGGAGGAGAACGTCACCGTGCATGGGCAGGAAGCTGAATGATCACCGGGGCGGAAGTCTTTTAAGATCGGCAACCGATAACTTCCCGAAACTTTCTAGGGGAACATGCTTTCGGGTCACGGAGAGATGTCTGGTATACTGAATCTATCAGAGACCGAGATCCGGAAATTCTGATTCAGGCGAATGGTATGGGTAACTGAAACAAAAAGGAGACCGATATGGACAATCATGATAAAGGGTCATTGTTGAAGGAATTTGGAAGCTGGCCTGAATTTGTGGACCGGATTGAACCGTCTGTCTGGCATCAGCCGGTCGGAGAAGGGAAATGGGCCGTCCGGGATGTGGTCAGTCATATTCTTCTTTGGGATCAATATTTTTATGAACGGGCAATTGAGCCGATAGCGGAAGGACGCCCATTGACGGTGAAGCAGCCGGATTTTGACTTGTTTAATCAGGAGGCGCGGAAATTTGCCGAGACGAAATCCGATCAAGAGCTCGCCGGGCTGGCAAAAGAGATTCGCCGGCGCATCATCATTGCCATCCAAGAGCAACCTGATGAGATTTTTAATAAGACCTACCGGAATGGACAGGGCCAGGCTTTCGTGACAAAGGATTACCTGAATGATTTTATCTGGCATGACCATCACCACATGAAGCAAGTATCCGATCTGGCCAACAGGGAATAGGCTGGCGGCCAGAGGCACGGGGACGGGCGGTGGGAAATGATGAGGGGCGGCCTGCCGCCCTTTCTTTATGGATTGTGATGAGAACGTCCATTCCTCTAGGCGGGTCTATCGGAGTGAATGAGAGTCGTTTATAATGAGAGAACAGGAAATTGTTATCAGAGAATGCAGGGAGGGTTATCCATGAAATTTTTTCATACTGCGGACTGGCATCTCGGCAAAATCGTCCAGGGGGTGCACATGACGGACGACCAGCGATTCGTCCTTGAACAGTTTATCGAGGCGGCCAGGCAGGAACGCCCGGATGCCATCATCATCGCAGGGGACTTGTACGACCGGGCCGTGCCGCCGACCGAGGCGGTGCGGCTGCTGGATGAGGTGCTGTCGGACATTGTACTCGGGCTTGAAATCCCGGTGATCGCCGTCGCAGGAAATCATGACAGCCCGAACCGTCTCCATTTTGGCAGCAGTTTCATGAGCCGGAAAGGCTACCATATTTCCGGTCTGCTTAGTAAGGGCAGGGGACCGGTCGTGCTGTCGGATGCCTCAGGAGAAGTGCATTTCCACTGCGTGCCGTTCGCCGACCCTTCCGTCGTCCGTTCGATCTATGAAGACCCTTCCGTCTCCGGACATGATGCGGCGATGGCCTGCATACTCGATGACGTTTGCGGACGTATGGACGAAGATGCCCGTCATGTGTTTGTCGGCCATGCATTCGTGACTCCGGGGGCCGAGCCGGAAGACAATACAAGCACTTCCGAGCGGCCGCTTTCCATCGGAGGTGCCGAGTATGTCGATGCCGGACGATTCCGGCAGTTCCACTACACTGCACTCGGCCACTTGCACCAGGCCCATCCGGCCGGATCCGAAACGGTCCGCTATTCCGGTTCGCCGTTGAAATACTCCATATCCGAGGAACATCACAGAAAGGGTTTCCTTGCCGTTGAGCTCGATGCGGACGGCGAGGTGACAGTGGAGCACCGTCCGCTGACACCGAGGCGGGATATGCGGACGGTCGAGGGCACCCTCCGGGAACTGCTGGAGATGGAACCATCTGAAGACTATATCTTCGTCCGGCTATTGGACCGTGCACCGGTCCTTTATCCGATGGAGCGGATCCGGACCGTTTTCCCGAATGCCCTTCATATCGAGCGGGCCCTGCCCGTCCACCAAGACCGCACAACCCGTCCGAAGGACAGCATGAGCCGGATGGATGACCTGGCGATGTTCCGTGCCTTCCACGAAGAAATCCAGGGTGAAGAACCCGATGAAGAGACGGAGAAGCTGTTCCGCGAGGTGCTCGATGATCTGCTCGGTGCCGAACGGGAAAGCGGGAAGGAGACGGTAAGGAAATGAAGCCGCTTGTTCTGAAAATGACCGCGTTCGGTCCATACAAACATTGTGAGACGATAGATTTCCGGGAACTTGACGGCCGGGGCCTGTTTGCCATATCGGGTCCGACCGGTTCAGGGAAAACGACCATCTTTGATGCCATCTGTTTCGCGCTTTACGGGAAGGCGAGCGGAGAGGAGCGCGATGACAAAAGCCTGCGCTCCGATTTTGCGGACGATGCGCTGCACACGGAAGTGGAGCTGCTGTTTGAGGCTGCCGGCGAACTCTACCGGATCATGCGGCGGATGCCTCATGTGAAGAAGGGGAATAAAAGTCCGACCGGAGACAGAATCGAACTGTTCCGGCTCCGTGACGGTCGGGAAGAGCCGGTCACCGACCGTCAGATGACGACCGAGGTGAATGCGAAAGCAGCCGAGCTGATCGGCTTCACACACGACCAGTTCAGCCAGATCGTCATGCTGCCGCAAGGGGAGTTCCGCAAACTCCTCACGTCCGACACGGATAATAAGGAAAAGATCTTCCGCAAAATCTTCCGGACCAAGCGGTACAAGGACATGGAAGCAATCCTGAAGGAAAAGCGGGACAGGCTTCAGGAAGAGTGGAAGGAAGCGGCCGGCCGGATCGCCTGGCAGGCCAAACATCTGAGGGAATCCCTGCCCGGGCTCAGCGAAGAACTGGCCGCCCAGCTTTCAGCCGAGCATCCCAACCCATCGGTGATCATCGAAGGGCTGCTGGCGGAACAGGAACGGATGGACGGCGTGAACCGGACACTCGGAGCAGAAGTCCGGCAGCTGGATGACAGGCTCCGGAAGCTCGGGACACGGCTGTCCGAAGCAAAAGCGGCAGCTTCCCTGTTCGACGAACGACAGGCGAAGAAAGCCGAGCTGAACGGACTGGAAGCGCGTGTCCCGAAAATGGAGGAAATCAAGACGCAAGTCAGGAAAGCGGGCGCGGCCGCACGCATTTTCCCGCTCGAGGAAAAGCTTCACGAGATCAGGCGGGAACTGGCGGACTCGGAAGAAAAATACCGTGCTGCCGGACAGGAAGCGGAACAATCACTCCGCCAAGAGAAACAGGCGGCTGCCGTCCTTGAAGAAGTGAATGCGAAAAATCACGAGTCGGACATCCGGAAACGGGAAGCGGACCGGCTGGAGGAAGCCCGTCCGCTCATTGGCCGGAAGGCTGACTCGGAGAGATCCTTATCTGTGATTCGGGAAACCCTGCAGCGGCTGGAGTCGGAGATCCGTTCCTCAAAGGCTGTTGCCGAACAACTCGAAGCAGAAGGCCAGTCCAGGCGGGAAGCCATCAAGGAACTGGACGATCAGCTGGAAGGCGAAGCGGAATGGCATGGCAGGCTGGGACGGCTGGAACGCGATTTGGAACTGCTGGAGTCGTTCGCCGAACTGAATGCCAAATCCGAAGCGGCCGTGTCGGAGGATCAGAGGGCCAACCGGCTGGCAGAAGCGGCGGAATGGCAGCTGGAACGGATCCGGCGGGAACGGCGCGACGGGCTTGCCGCCGAACTTGCGGGCCATCTTCACGACGGGATGCCGTGTCCGGTGTGCGGCAGCGCCGAACACCCGGCGCCGGCAGGCGGGCAGGGGAGGAATGAGGACCTGCCCGAACTGGAGGATGCGGAGAATGCGTGGAGAAAAGCCCGGACACAGAGCGCTGAAACGGCGGCAAACGTCAGATGGCTCACAGGGCAGAAGGAAACTTTGGCCCACTCCCTGAAAGAGAGGGGCATGGAGCCGGGTGAAGCCTCCATGCTGATCGGGCAGCGCCGCCAGGACGTGGTGGGTTGCCGGGAAAGGATCGAATGGGCCCGCAGGCAAAGAGAATTGCGCACAGTCCTTCTCGAGCAGCTTGCCGACAACGAACGGAAAACGGAGCACGTCCGTCAGCACCTTCTTGAAAAGATCGAACAGGAACAGAAACTGCTTCTCGAAAAGGCGTCGACTGAAGCGGCACTTGAAGAAATCACTTCCTCGATTCCGGGTGGTCTTCCTGATCTGAAGTCGCTGGACAGCCGTCTGTCCTGGCTCAAGAATGAGATCATGGAGCATGACCGGCGCAGAGCGGCGGCGGAAAAGGGAGCGCAGGATGCGTCGGACCGCCGAAAGCGCGCCGAGCAATTGCTTGAATTCAGTGCCGGACAGAAAGAAAAACACCGGAAGCGCACACTCGATGCGCAGGAGGCATTTGAACAGGCGGTCGGCCGGTCCGAGTTCGCGGATGAAGCAGAATACCGTGCCGCTCTTCTGTCTCATGGACGGCTTGAAGAACTGGAGGAAGAGGTCCGTTTGTTCGACCGGATGATCCATTCTGTCCGGGAACGGATCGCCGAGCTTAACCAATCGCTTCACGGGAAAGAACGTCCCGATCTTGAGCAGCTTTCCTTGGAAGAGAGTGCTTGCCGGACAGAATATGAATCGGCGAGGGAACAGCTCATCCGCTCACAGGCACTTTTGGAGACGGTCTCCAAAGGAATCGCCGGGATGCGGGAAGCCGCCGGTGAAGCGGAAGAAACCGAGCGGAGGAGAGGCAAGGTTTCGGCGATCTATGATCTGCTCCGCGGCCAGAACACGGACAAGCTCTCCTTTGAACGGTATCTACAGATCGAATATCTGGAACGGATCCTCGTGGCCGCGAACGAGCGGCTGAAGGAACTCTCAAACGGTCAGTACGAATTGATGAGAAGCGACCGGCAGGAAGCGAGAGGCAAGCAGAGCGGACTCGGCATTGATGTATACGACGCCTATACCGGGCAGGCAAGGGACGTAAAGACATTGTCCGGCGGAGAGAAGTTCAACGCATCCTTATCGCTTGCACTCGGCATGGCAGACGTGATCCAGGGATTCGGCGGCAATGTCCGGGTCGATACGATGTTCATCGATGAAGGCTTCGGCTCGCTTGATCCTGAATCTCTGCAAAAAGCGGTGGACGCGCTCATCGGGCTCCAGCAGACAGGCCGGATGGTCGGCGTCATCTCCCATGTCGGAGAACTGAAATCTGCGATGCCGGCCGTGCTGGAAGTATCCAAGTCGAAAGCCGGCCACAGCGCAACACGGTTCATCCTGAAATAACGCACAAAAAAGGAAGCATGGCGCCGTCTGGCTCCGTGCTTCCTTTTCATATACATGCTCAACGGCATCTGCAGGGACGGTCAATGGAACAGACCGGATTCCCTGGACTTCTTCATCAGCTTGTTCATGCTGTTTGTCAGTCTCGCCTTGAAGAACGAGCCGAACAGGATGAAGGCGACGGCAATCCCGAGCAGGATCGGCACATCGCGCATGACTCGGGCCTGTACGGCCCCGCCCGTCATTTCACGCATGAGGTCGATCGCGTAGGTGAACGGCAGGAACGGACTCAGTCCCCGGAAAAAGTCCGGAAGCAGGACGACCGGATACGTTCCCCCGGAACCGGCAATCTGGAGGACGAGCATGACGATCGCCATCGCCTTGCCGACGTCGCCGAACACGGAAACGAGCGTATAGACGATCGACATGAACACAAGACTGATGAATAGGCCCGATAACACAAAGCCGGCCGGTTCAGCGACCTCCACGCCGAGAACGAACAGATCCCCGAGTGTCACAACAAGTGCCTGCAGCAGGCCGATGGCCGAAAATGTGATGAGCCGTCCGAAGTAGACGGTTCTCGGATGGAAGGTCTCCTCCCTGTGGACGTCGGTTGACAGCAGGGAAATGAGGAGCAGGCAACCGACCCAGATGGACAGCACCGTATAAAACGGCGTCATGCCGGTCCCATAGTTTTTGATCGGGAATAATTTGTTCTCATGCAGCACAATCGGCTGCTGGAAGAAATCCCGTTCTGCTTCCGGGTTGTTCACCAGAAGGTCGATGATGTCATTGATATCCGTCTCGCCCTGGATTTCCCGGATGCGGTCCGCAAGCTCGGACACTTTCGTATACACATACGGATACTGATTGAGCACATCCTTGATGACGGTTTCGCCTTTTGCGAGGTCGCCGGCGGTGCTGTTCAATATCTTCTCCGCCTGGGGAATCGTATCCTGGATCCCTGTCAGCATGGTCTTTGCTTCCGTCAGTGTTTTCTTGGCACCGGCAATCTCCTTGTCGATCGTCGGTTTGATCGTGTCATGGTATTCCTTCGAATAACTGTCGATGCTCACGGACACATTCTGGGCAATCTTCTGGATGTCACTGAGCCAGCCTTTTGCTTGGTCCGCGTAGCCGGTGGCCGCTTCATCCACCGCACGGGCATTCGTCTGTGCCTCCTGGAGGAGTCCCTGCAGACGGTCGGTCGACTCGATGGCCTCGTCGATCCGTTTGCGGCGTTCAGGCAGGGTCGTATCCGGCTTCACTTCAGGAAGCTTCACGTCCGGAGCAACCGGACGCTCCGTCTGGCCGGACTCTCCGTTCTGATCCGTGCCTCCTGCTTGATCCCCGCCGGCTCCTGTATTCGGATTGACCGGGAGGGAAGGCGACGGATCCGGCGCCGCGGCCGCCATTTCTTTCAGTTTCCTCAGCTCGTCCCCGATGTTTGCGGTAGATTGGATGGCCTCTGTCATCCGGTCATCCAGCCGCTTTTTGGCTTCGTCCAGCTGGGTCGTATCGAGATCCGTATTCTGGATCTTCGTCAGCATGTCATTGACTTCCTTGGATACCCGGGAAGCCGTTTCGAGGTCTTTGTCGATTTTCGGGCTGATGGCGGCCAGCTGCTTCTCGGCATCATTGAGATAGCCGAGCGTCCTGTTGATCGTGCCGAGTCCTTCATTCGTCAGGCGCTTTGCCTCCGGCATCGCGTTTTGGGCCTTGGAAATCATGGCATCCGCGTTTTCCGCATCCCCATATGCCGATTGCAGCAGATCATGGACACCCGGCAGCTGCTCTTCTGCCATGAAGACATACTGCTCAAATTTCTCGATGTCCGGCAGATCCTGCTGTATTTCGAGGCCGATCTGATTAAACATGTCGAAGATGACGCGGTTCACGGTGGAAGTGAATTCGCTGCTCAGCTTCTGGACGACGGAGGTGGCACCTTTCTCGGTGATCTTGGGTGCGATGGAGTTGATCTTCTCGTTCACATAGTATTCCATCTCGGCCTTCTGCGGATTGCCGCTCACGACGGTCCCCAGCTTCTCGGAGAAGTCTTCCGGCACGATGATCGCCGCAAAGTATTTGCCGTTTGTCACCTCGTCCATCGCATCTTTTCGGTCTGTAAACTTCCAGTCGATGTTTTTGTTCTTCTTCAATGATTCGACAAGCTGCTTCCCGACGTCAATATGTTCGTCCCGGACATCGGCCCCGCGGTCCTCGTTGACGACGGCAACAGGCAGCCGGTCGGTCCGTCCATAGGGATCCCACGAGGCATAAATATTGAACCAGGCATAGAGCGACGGCAGGAACACGAGCCCGCCGACAAGGATCGCCGCTACCCAGTTTGTCCCGATATTCCGGAAGTCCGTCTTTGCAATCTTCCATGCATTTCTCATTGGCATCCCTTCTTCTCTGTCTTGGATTGGTCACTTCCTCATATTCTACCCTATATTCTCCCCCCATATCAGCTAAAAAACCGTTCCGGCACCCCATATAAACGGAACACGAAATAAAAGGAATTTTGTAAACTTGCGGCGAAAATCATAACGGACAGGGGGGAGAAGAACAATGGATCAGCATAAGATCAGAACGTTTGCAGAAGCTCAGAGAAAGACAGAGAGAAGCCCGGGACTCGCAGTCGCATTCATGGAAAACGGCGACCTGTATGAGGCCGGGACAGGTACAGTGCAAGCGGACGGCAGCCTTGAAGTGACGCCGGATACGATCTTCGGCACCGCTTCCGTCACGAAGTCATTCACGGCGCTCGCCGTCATGATCCTTCAGGCGGAAGGAAAACTTTCGGTCCGCGACCCGGTCGTTTCCCATCTTCCGGAGCTTGAGGCAGTGAAGGGGATCCGCCGTTCGGAAATCCGGCATCTGCTTTCCCATACGGCATCGCTCCCGCCGCTCGAACGAAAGGAAGAGATTGCATCGTTCCCTGAACACTTCGAATACCTGAAGTCGGCGGACTTCCTTCCGCTGGGAGAACCGGGGGAACGTCTCAGCTACAGCAATGATGCCTTTCTCCTTCTTGGGGCGGTCATCGGGTGGGTGTCCGGCATGGATTACCGGACGTTCATCCGGGAGCGGATCCTGGAGCCGGCCGGCATGACACGGACCACATTTGATCCGCCCGGGCAAGGGGAGGCCGGCAATGTCGCCGTCCAGTATGTGGAGGAAAACGGCCGGCTGAAGGCGGTGGACTGGCCGGTGCTCGGCAATTATGCCGTCGGAGGAGGAATCCGTTCGACGGTCCGTGACCTGATGAAGTACTTGCGGCTCTATGTCGACGAGGCCTACCGGGAGGAAGTGCTGGGTATCCGGTTGGACGTATCCGAGATGTGGAGGAACGTGCACCCGGTGAATCGCAGCACGGGCTACGGCTATGGGCTGTCTGCATCCCCCGGCTTCCACGGAACGCTTTTCATCCACCACGGCGGAAGCCAGCCCGGTGTCAGTTCCGCAGTGGGCTTTCTGCCTGAAAAGAACATGGCTGCGGTCGTTTTATCGAACAAATCGGATCTGGCTGCAGACCGCATTTTGCGCGGCATGCTGAACATCGGTCTCGGGTTTAAATCCGGGGAAGATCCGTTCCCTGAACCACAGTACGAAATGGATCCGGAAGATTTCTCCGCATTTGAAGGAATCTACCGGAATGACGAAGACCCTGACGGATTTGAAATCCGCTGCCATGACGATGGACCGGTTCTGGTTACACCGGCATCCATGGATGCCCTCAGGGCGAGCGGCCCCCGCACGCTCGTCAATATCCGGACCGGGAAGCCGGTTCAGTTCACATTCGATGAGCGGGGCGCAGAAAGTGCGTTCAGCGGGATGCGGATCTACTTCCGCGACGGGCAGAGGAACTGACCGCCTGCTCATCTTTTGAAGATTTCCGCTTCAGGCAGGGTACATACATAGAGCGCTCTGCCTGTAATAATGGACGGATACCGCCATTTGGGACCACACAAAAAGAGCCGCCACTCACTGAAGAGTGACGGCTCCTTTTTGTATTGGACTTAATTTTCCGGGACCGGCTCATAGCGCGACGGGTCCGGAACGAAATAGAGGACGATGCCGCCGATGATGAACAGGATGATGAGACTGAATACGCCTGCATTCGTGTTGCCGGTCATCTGTGCGGTTACACCGACGAGGAGCGGGCCCATGATGGAAGCAAATTTGCCGAAGATGTTATAGAAACCGAAGAATTCATTCGAGTTTTCTTTCGGCACGAGCCGTCCGAAGTAGGAGCGGCTGAGTGCCTGGATCCCGCCCTGTGAGGTTCCGACGAGCATGGCGAGAACCCAGAAGTCCAGGACACTGTCCATGAAATATGCATAAATGCAAACGACCGTGTAAACGGCAATGCCGACGTAAAGCAGCTGCTTCGTTCCGAACCGGTCGGCCAGCCGGCCGTACAGGAAGGAAAATGGGGCGGCGATCACCTGGGTCATGAACAGGATCAGAAGCAGGCTGGTCGAACCGATGCCGAGATCCGAACCGTAAGCAGTCGACATGGAAATGATCGTCCCGACGCCGTCGATGTAGAAGAAGTATGCAAGCAGGAACAGGAACAGTCCCCGATATTTTCTGATTTCCCGGAACGTCCCGGCGAGCCGGCGGAACGACTTGACGATCGGCTGTGCTTCCGGCTCGATGTAGAAGCGCTGCTTCACATGGCGGAACATCGGGATGGAGAAGACGATCCACCAGACGGCGGTGATCAAGAATGCCGCCCGGCTGGCGTTCGTCATCGACAGCGGAATCAGCTCGAATTGGGCGAGCATGATGATCGCGATCGAAAGGATGAACGGAATGCAGCTTCCGATATAGCCGATGCCGTAGCCGAACGCGGAAACCCGGTTCATCCGTTCCGAATCCGACACATCGGTCAGGAACGAGTCATAGAAGACATTCGCCCCTGTCGAGCCGAGTGCGGCGAACGTATAGACAATGAGCAGCATGAGCCAATTGTCCGCCGGAACAAACGCGAGAAATGCGGTTGACCCCGCGCCGAGGATGAAGAAGAACGTGAAGAACTTTTTCTTCATTCCTTTATAGTCGGCGATCGTGCCGAGGATCGGTCCGAGCATCGCCAGGATGAATGTGAAAATGGAAATCGTATATCCGAGATAAGCCGTCGAGTCAGCACCGCTGATTCCCGCGTCGGTCGCCGCCGCTTTATAAAACAGCGGGAACACGGCTGTCGTGATGATGATCGAATAAGCCGAGTTCGCCCAGTCGTACATCGCCCAGCTTTTCTCTTCTGTAGTCAGCCGGAGTTTCAACCTGATTCCCCCTCAGGATGGTGCGTGTTTTCCCCATTGTATCAAGTCGGGTCCGCGAAAAGGAGAAGTTTTTGAAATATTTCAGGGAGGGGCGGCTTGTTTCATCATAGGTTTCTTCGAAGTGGGGCCGGGTTTTCACTGAATTGGCAAGGAGTTTTTGTTAACCAGTCTCGAGTTTTCCTTAATCGGTCTTGAGTTTTCCCAAAGCGTTCCCGAGTTTTCCCGAATCGGCCCTGAGTTTCCTGACCGGGACTTCAGATTTTCCGGATGCCGGTTGAAGCAACCTCATCTGAATAAGGGGGCATACCGAGGACGGCGACCCCTTTTTGCAGGAAGGAGGAATTCTTGTCCGTGATGGTTTCCAGGTAGGCCAGTGCAGTTTACCATGGACAATTGGACGAATGACTTTGCGTTTAGCCCAAATCGTATAATACGTGGGGGTAGAAGGAGAGCGAAGTCATAGATCAGAATGCAGAAAAGAAGGCGCTGATGTCAGGCGCCTTCAGTTGTTTCCTTATAATGAACCATGTCATACGGGTAATAAGGGACATTCTTCAGGCTGCTGTCATCAAGTCCGAGGATCTTTGCAACGGCTCCACTTTCAAAACTCCAGTAGCCGCTGTAGATTGGATCAGGATGTTTATGGGAGTCATACCAACCGGAATCATTATGCCCAGTGTACCAATACTTTTCAAGGTAAATTTTCAAATTTTTCAACTGATCCTTTTTGTCTTGGTTACCGATAACTTCAGCCAATTTGGCGTAAGGACGATTGTAGAGAAGCTCACCCCGTAGATATTTATCTCCTTGACATTTCCCTTGGATCAGGAACTCCAGAAGACCATCCTGTACATTATATTTCCTCACGAGTCCAATCAGCCTGTCAAACTGGCCGTTTTCTATATCCAGCATGACTCCAATGGATAACATCCAGAGCATCCGTTCATAGTTTTCACCATTCCAAGATTTCTCCAAGACCTTGATAACGTCAGGGAAAAAATCTAAGACCTCATTAATTGGGCGGCCAGCGGAATAGAGCGCCTTCAACTTTGCGAAGTGGTAACCGGTCAATATGATGTAACCGACCCGCACTCCCTTATCATGTTCACCTCTTTGCTGTATGACCATCTCTATTCCTTTAGAATACCTTTCAATCCTAGCAGTTTCATCTCGAATAAATTTCTCGAAATAAAGGTCGTCTTTTAAAAAGTCCCTTGTCATAGTGATTCTCCTTATAGTCTTAATCAATTATCTTTTGGTGTACTTTTCCGTCAGGTTTTATACGAAGTAAATTCTTTTGTACATTATTAGGATTAAACAGACTTTCATATGCTATCTCATCGGCCTTCTCTATGCCGACTGCTTTATTCAGACGTTCTGTATCAAACACCCAATCATCGCTCATTTGTTTGATCTCTCTTTTCGGATCCTTGATAGTGGCTTTGCCGAGTCTCGATGTATTATATTTCGCCTCAGCAATAATAAACTTAGGCGGAGGAGTGGAATTCTCATAAACACCATCGATACCCTTAGCAATCTTTTGATCAAGTTTAGTCACACGGTCCAGGCTGATTCGTTGATACCCCTGACTCTCATAATGCACATCCATCTTCATCTCGCCGTAGTTTCCTTTTTGCTGGTTGTTTTTCAGTTTGGTCTTACCAGACTCTACAGATTTTATTGCATTGCGCTGCTGGATTTGTGCGACCTCAGTCGCGGTGTAGTGGCGTTTGCCTTTAAGCGCCGCATTGTTGGCAGTGTCGGCCTTGAACCACTTGGCGACCGGTGATTTCCGGATCAGTTTAAATCCGAGATTCCCGGCTTTGACCCCTTTGCCCATAGGCGTCAGGCCGAGGATGGCGATTCCTTTTTGCAGGAAGGAGGAGTCCTTGTCCGTGATGGTTTCCAGGTCATCCAACAGGAGGAAATCGGCCGTTCCTTTGAGGGCATTAAGGAATCCGTTCCCGGTTTCCGGTTTTTCAGTGCTGCTTCCGGTTGCCGCGCCGGTGGCAGTCATCAGGGATTCAGCTGAACGACCCTTCAGTGGCGTGAAGCCGAGGTTGCTTCCATTGCTTCCATTGTACAAAACATTCTCGGGGTTCTCCATGGTCTCCATTCCGCTGACACTGTCGGTTGCGGAAGAGTGGTGTGCCAAATCCAATTGAAGGGGCGATCTGGCAGTCGATGCCGTCCATTGTTCGGCAGGGAAATCAATGTCCGTCAATCCCGCCCGGTACAAAGTTTCGATTTGAGTGATCCATTGTTCCATCGCTTGCAGCTGGTCTGACATGGGCGTCAGCCGGTTGGTCTGTGTTGCGTCAAACTCATTCAGATCAGCGACAGTGCGGTTTTTATCCCGCCTTGCATCCTGTATCCCTTCTTGAACCTGACTGTCGTCCAGGCGGGGGAGGCTGACGAGATCGGCCACGCTGTCCATGATCGAGTTGGCCTCGTTCGTCAAGTCACCGGAAATCCGGGAAATCTGATTCAGCCCATTCACCACTTCGCTTTCAATAAAGCCCTCATCTATGTATCCATCGGGAGCTGGCTCCAGCGCATCAATTGCGGATTCAAGTCTGGCTAATGTGCTGTGGAATTTCTCTTTGAACAAGAGAAAGTACTCGAGGAATGGCTGGTGGCATTCCTGATAAAACTTCCTGATGGCCTCTCCGCCGTGGCCTTTCAGTGCTTCGTCCAACCGCACCAATTCGTTTACGGACTCCATGATCAGCGCCATTTCACTCTCGAGCCGATCCAAAGTATCCTTATTGCGCCTGAGCCCCTCTTCAAACGGGGCGACGTCCAACACCTTCAATCCCCATCACCTTCTTTTGCAGAAATTCAAAGCGAAATCAATTACCAATAGTTTACCATCGGCTGAAGATGTAATCGCCATGACGTTTATCCTATTTTGCGGGAATAGGATTGTGTAGTTTCCGTCTTTAATGGGCGATTGATCATATATGGCAATGATTTAACTGCTTCGAATTGGTATTGCAATGACTCGCATCCGCTTCGTAACCACTTGCGCTCGGAAGGTAACCACTCGGACTGTCCGGAGCTCACTTGAAACCCTGCAGCCTGCGAGGCCTGCCCGTCAGCCCAAATCCCCTGAACTTCCAACATCGGTGCAATACAGCCGGATGGTCTATCATGCTGCTTTCTTGTATGATGAAAGGGTACTTATCGGATTGGAAGTGGGAATATGAGCCAACTCATCGTGTCGGACCTGACGAAGACAGTCGGGGACAAGACGTTGTTCAAACAGATCAATTTCACAATCACCTCCGGGGACCGGATCGGGCTGATCGGCGTGAACGGGACGGGAAAATCGACGCTGCTCTCAATCATTGCCGGCGACCTGTATGCGGACGAGGGGACATTCGATCATCCGAATGATTACCGGATCGTCCACCTTCCGCAGGATCCCGTGCTGGATCCCGGTCTGTCGGTGCTCCAGACGGTGTTTGCAGGGGACTCGCCGCTCATCCGGTTGAACCGGGAATACGAAAATGCGCTGAAGGAACTGTCCGATTCACCGGATTCCCCTCAAGCCCAGGAGCGGTTCGCTGCGCTTCAAAACCGGATGGATGCGGAAGGCGGCTGGGATCTCAACGCACGGGCGAAGATGATCCTCTCGAAGCTCGGCCTCCCGGACACGGATGCCCTGGCCGGAACCTTGTCGGGCGGCCAGCAAAAGCGTGCGGCACTGGCGCATGTACTGCTCGAGCCGGCGGACCTGCTGCTGCTGGACGAGCCGACGAACCATCTGGATGTCACATCGATCGAGTGGCTTCAGGACTATTTGCGTCAGCTCGGCAGCAGTCTCCTGTTCATCACGCACGACCGGTATTTCCTCGACGCGGTGTCCACGCACATCTACGAGCTGGCAGACCGGACATTGTACAGCCACCGGGGCTCCTACTCGGATTTCCTGGAGGCGAAGGCGCTCCGGACCGAACAGGCGGTGGCGACACGGGACAAGGACCGGAACCGGTACCGCAATGAACTCAAATGGATCCGGCGCGGGGCGAAGGCCCGGTCGACAAAGCAGAAAGCCCGGATCGGCCGGTTTGAAGAGCTGTCCGAAAAAGTGAAAAAGGAACATGAACAGGATCCGCTCGACCTGTCGCTCATGACGAGCCGTCTCGGCAAGAAAGTGCTCGAAGGAGAGCGGGTGACGAAACGGTACGGCGGCCGCACCGTGATCGACGACTTTTCATTTCTCCTCCAGGGAGGGGACCGGATTGCCGTGATCGGGCCGAACGGAGCGGGGAAGTCCACGCTCATGAACATTCTGTCCGGACACACGGTCCCGGACAGCGGGGAACTCCTCAAGGGTGAGACCGTCCGGATTGCCCATTTCACGCAGCATCTTCCGGAAATGGACGAAGGCCAGCGGATCATCGAATATGTGACCGAGGCCTCGAATGACATCGCCCGCCGGGACGGCGCGCGGTATTCGGCCGTCCAGATGCTCGAACAATTCCTGTTCCCGTCGAACGTCCACGGCACCCTCATCGGCAAGCTGTCCGGCGGAGAGCGGAAGCGCCTGTATCTTCTGCGGCTCCTGATCGAGCAGCCGAACGTGCTGCTTCTCGATGAACCGACGAACGACCTGGATCTTGAAACCTTGTCGGTCCTTGAAGGATTCATCGATACCTTCCCGGGTGTAGTCGTCACGATTTCCCACGACCGGTTCTTCCTGGACCGGACCTCGAGGAAACTGTGGATTCTGGACGGCTCCGGTCTTGTGAAGCAGGAGATCGGCATTTATTCCGATTATCTTGAAAAAGCGGGCGCTCCCCAGATTGCCGCATCGGAGAAATCTGCGCGTCAGAAATCGGATGAGTCCGTGCCGGAAAAGCCCAAGAAGAAAAAGATGACGCTCGGCGAGAAAGAGGAATGGGAAGAAATCGCCGGTAAGATCGAAGAAGCGGAACAGGCCATCATGGAAGCAGAGGAAGAACTCGCGGGTGCGGGTTCCGATTACGGCAGGGTGAGTGAACTGTCCGCCCGTCTGGACGAAATCAACACTGAATACGAAAGGCTCATCGAACGCTGGTCTTATCTTGAGGATCTGGCCGGAGGGTCTTGAGGAACCATAGGAGGGATTGCATTGAAGATCATCACGATAGAACCGACGCCGAGCCCGAACTCAATGAAGGTCGTCCTTGACAGGGAACTGCCGTTCGGGAAGGCGTATAACTATAAGAAAGAAGAACTGGGCGATGCGCCGGACTTTATCCGTCAGCTCTTTGAAATCGACGGCGTGAAAGGGATTTACCATGTCATGGACTTCATCGCGATCGAGCGGAACGGCCGGTTCGACTGGGAGCCGATCCTTGCTTCGGTCCGAGCGGTGTTCGGGGAGGGCGCATCGGAAAGCGGGGAAGCCTCGGAAGCCGACGACCATTTCGGAGAAGTGTATGTACACGTGCAGGAATTCAAAGGGGTCCCGCTGCAGGTCAAAGTATTCGACGACCACGGAGAAGAGCGGTCCGCACTTTCCAAACGCTTTGTCGATGCAATGACTGCCGTCATGGAGGATGACGAGGAGAACTATATCCTCCAGAGAAAATGGGCCGACTACGGCATCCGCTACGGCGACAAGAAAGAGATCGGAGAGGAAGTCGTAAAAGAGATCGAGGCGGCTTACCCGCCGGAGCGGCTGGATGCGATTGTCCGGACGGGGAACGAGACGAAAGAGGCACCGGTTCTCGGACGCAGAGCGGTGACGCTGGAAGAATACCGGTCGGCGGATTCCTGGGAGGAGCGGTTCCGCCTGCTCGACCAGATGCCGGATCCGACGATGGACGATGTGCCGCTTCTCATGGAAGCACTTCAGGATGACAAAATGTCCGTCCGCCGGCTTGCGGTCGTCTACCTCGGCATGATCGAGGACCCGGCAGTCGTGCCGTATATCGGCAGGGCGATGGAAGACAAAAGTGCACCGGTCCGCCGGACTGCAGCGGACTCGATGAGCGACCTCGGATTCCCGGAATTCGAAGACCTGGCCATCCGGGCCCTGTCGGACAAAAGCAAGATCGTCCGCTGGCGCGGTGCGATGTATCTGTATGAATCCGGGACCGAAAAGGCGCTGCCCGCACTCCATGAGGCGGAGAACGATCCGGAATTTGAAGTGAAGCTGCAGGCGAAAATGGCCGCCGCCCGAATCGAAGGCGGAGAAGAGGCG
The DNA here is from genome assembly GCF_900156305.1 of Edaphobacillus lindanitolerans. GTDB lineage: Bacteria > Bacillota > Bacilli > Bacillales_A > Planococcaceae > Bhargavaea > Bhargavaea lindanitolerans. The sequence goes on from NZ_FTPL01000002.1 coordinate 90,142, forward strand.
AAGGGATCCATCTGGAAGCAGATGACTGAACTGCGATCCACGGCGAAAGGGGAATGAGAAATGGAAGCGTATGAAGCATATATGAAGCAGATGGCAGAACCGATGAGGAGGGAACTGACCGAAAACGGGTTCCGTGAACTCACGACCGCAGAGGATGTGGACGCCTTCATGGACAACGCGGAAGGCATATCGCTCGTTGTCATCAATTCGGTATGCGGCTGTGCCGCCGGTCTCGCCCGGCCGGCAGTTGTCGGCGCGGTTGCGGAACTTGAAAAGAAGCCGGACCATCTCGTGACCGTTTTTGCCGGCCAGGACAGGGAAGCAACAGAGACAATGCGAGGATATCTGCAGGACGTGCCGCCGAGCTCTCCTTCAATTGCCATCATGGAAGGCAGCATGCTCAAGTACTTTATCCCGCGCGAGCAGATCGAGGACCATGACCTCGAACAGGTGCAGGATCACCTGGCAGGCGCACTCCGCCAGATGATCGGGTGAACCGGCCGATCGTCACGACCGGCCAGCACCCCGACGGACGCAGTGAGGAGCTGGCCCGGCAGGCGGCGGGGGAAGTCGGCAGTGAATTCGTCCCCCGGAAAAAACGGTCCGTCCGAAAGCTCATGAACGACTACGGCCGTCCTGTTTTGGTGGCCGGCAAAGATCGCTTCGAATACCACACCGATCCGGACGTCCAGCCGCTGTTCTTCCATCCGGGACTTGCCGCCATCCGGATCAAGCGGCTCCGCGACGGCGGCCGGGACGTGATGGCCGATGCGTGCGGACTCAGGCCCGGAGATTCCTTCCTCGACTGCACGCTCGGACTCGGGACGGACTCCACGGTCGCTTCGTTCATTGCCGGCCCGGAAGGAAGGGTGACCGGTTGCGAGGCCGATCCGATCGTCGCCTATATCGTCTCGCGCGGCCTTGGGACGTACACGGATTCCCCGCCGGATGTGCTGGAGGCGATGAGGCGTATCCGGGTCTGCCGGGAAGAGTCCGGGGAATACCTCGGACGGTGTCCCGACAACAGCCATGACATCGTCTACCTCGATCCGATGTTCGAGGAAGCCATCACCGAATCCGCGGCGTTTGCGCCGCTCCGATCCGCAGGCGTCCACGGTCTTCCGGGCGATGAACTCTTCCGGGAAGCCCGAAGGGTCGCCCGCCGCCGCGTGGTCCTGAAGGCCCACTTCAAGTCCGGGCTTTTCGACCGGTATGGATTCTCCCGGATCGAGCGGCCGAACACAAAGTTCCATTACGGTGTGCTGGATGTGTGAGTTGTCCGGTGAACAACAGATCGGGAAAGAGAAAACCCGCCGGCAGATGCCGGCGGGTTTTTGGTATCAGTGTGTGAAGTTGAAGTAGCTCAGGTATGCGAGAAGTGCGAGGAAGCCGATTCCGATCCAAGTGCTTGCGTCCATCTTCTTACCTCCTTTAAAGAAACGAAGGGACTTTATGATGATTTCAATTGCTCAGCAACTATTGTACAATGAATGCAAGAATAAAGAAACCTCTACATCATCACTTCTCGGAATTGACACGAATCTGATTGAACGGGTGATCTAAGATGAAGAAATGGATCCAGAAATCGCTGATGATCGGAGTGGCGCTCCTTACACTCGGATTCATCCCGCCCAGCCATGAGATGTGGGACACACTCCTTGACGACGACAAAGGCCAACGTGAAATATCGGGGTCGGCCGTCCATGCGGAAACGCTGGAGACGCCGGTCGTCGAGGCCGAGCCGGCGTTCACCGATGTCGCCAAGCTTGCCGCAAAAGACCAGGCATATGAAAAGTTCGGCAAGCGGATCGGACCGGTCATCTCCGGTGAATTCGAGTCTGTGATCCTCCCGAAAATCGAAGAGGCGATCGACATGACCCTCGTCTCGCTCGGACCGGACATGGTGCGCGATCTCGCCATCACCGAACAGCCGGCCGGCGGGTACAGCGAGAAAATCTTTCACATTTACGACAAAGGTACCGGGAAGGACCTTATCCGGTTCCATGTCCGGACGGACAAGCGTCCGCTCGACGGGTATTTCTTCAATTTCCATTACCACACGGCGGAAGACGGCTTCAGCCGGCACATTGCGCTCGGCGACATCTACTGGTCGAAAAACACACCACCGAAATGGCTGTCCTGACCGACACAGCCGGGAACCTGGAAATCAGGCTCCCGGCTGTTTTTGATTAGGCAAAAAGATCGTCTATTGATAGAATGAAGGAAATCCTGTGAGATCACTCACCGGGCTTTCATCGAAACAAAGAACAGATCGGCGCTGGGTGCACAATGACCCGCGTCTGCAACGGAGGCCGACAGAATGGAACAGTATCTGCAGCTTTGCAGGAAGATCATGCACGACGGGACCGACAAAGGGGACCGGACGGGGACGGGGACGAGAAGCATCTTCGGTTACCAGATGCGCTTCACCCTGGAAGATGGATTTCCGCTCCTGACGACGAAAAAGACGGCATTCCGGCTCATCGTCTCGGAACTGCTCTGGTTCCTGAAGGGGGACACGAATGTCCGGACCCTCATCGGGGAGAACAACCGGATCTGGGATGAATGGGCATTTGAAAAATGGGCGGCGAGTGAGGAGTATGACGGTCCGGACATGACAGACTTCGGCCGCCGTGCCGCTGCCGATCCCGAATTCAAACAACTCCTTGACGAGCAAATGGATCAATTCCGGGCACGGATCCTGGATGATGAAGATTTTGCCGGCAAATACGGAGATCTGGGGCCGGTGTACGGCCGTCAGTGGCGCTCCTGGCCGGACGGAAAAGGCGGGACGATCGACCAGATCCGGAATGTCATCGAATCGATCCGGAGCCAACCGGACTCGCGGCGCCACATCGTGTCAGCGTGGAACCCGGCAGAGGTCGAGGATATGGCACTGCCGCCTTGCCACACGCTGTTCCAATTTTATGTGGCGGACGGCAGGCTGAGCTGCCAGCTTTATCAGCGGAGCGCGGATGTATTTCTCGGCGTGCCGTTCAATATTGCCTCTTACGCACTTCTGACCCATCTGATTGCCCGGGAAACCGGGCTGCAGCCAGGAGAGTTCATCCACACACTCGGGGATGCGCACCTCTACTCCAACCACTTCGACCAAGTAGAAGAGCAGCTGTCCCGCACACCGCGCAGTCTGCCCAACCTCGTGATCGATGCAGGGGACAAGAGCATCTTCGAAATGGAGACGGCGGACATCCGGGTCGAAGGCTACGATCCGCATCCGAAGATCAAAGCCCCGATCGCCGTGTGACCGTTTAAGCTGAAAAGGAGCGAGACCCATGATCTCATTCATCGTTGCGCACGACCCCGATCTGGTGATCGGAAAAGACAATCAACTGCCCTGGCATCTTCCGGGGGATCTGGCCTATTTCAAAAGGACGACGATGGGCAAGGCCATGATCATGGGCAGGCGGACGTTCGAATCAATCGGACGCCCCCTGCCCGGGAGGCTGAACATCGTTGTGAGCCGGAACGGCGACTATAAAGCGGAAGGGGCCGTCGTCGTCCACTCTGTCGACGAGGCCATCGCAAAAGCTTCGGATTATGCGCCCGAAATCATGGTGATCGGAGGCGCAGGTCTTTTCAGCTCCATGCTGGACCAGGCCGACCGGCTGTATATCACCTATATCCATCAACGCTTTGACGGGGACACCCACTTCCCGGAATACCGGGACGATTGGGCGCTCGTCTCCAAGTCGGAGATCGAGCAGTCAGACGACGGCACTGCCTATGACTACCGGATTTACGAGAGGAAGCACACGTTGTAACGGCGGCCTTCACTGAAGGACTCCCAATATCTGTCCGTCAGTCTGCCGTTGCAGCCGGTGTGCTGATTCACCGGAAAAGAAGCGTATGCGGATAACCGTCCGGGTACACCCGCACATACAGAAACACGGCCGCCTGAAGGGCGGCCGTGCAAGTCAGGCATAAAGCAGGACTGAGAAATACATTGCGGCGCTGCCGCCGATGACGAACAGGTGCCAGATCGCATGGTTGTAGGGAATCTTTCTCCATGCGTAGAAGATCGCACCGACTGTGTACAAAATGCCTCCGATCACGAGCAGTGTGATGCCGCTGTTCCCGATCTGGTCGTGAAGGGGGCGGATCGCAAACACGATCAGCCAGCCCATCACAATATAAAAGATGAGGGAGACCGCCTCGAACCGGTGGATGAAGAACACCTTGAAGAGGATGCCCAGGACGGCAAGCCCCCAGATCACGCCGAACAGCGTCCAGCCGAGCGCCCCGCCGAGAGAAACGAGAAGCAGCGGGGTATATGTCCCGGCGATCAGGATGTAGATCGAGGAGTGGTCCAGGATGGAAAAGAATCGCTTATATTTTTCGGGCATACTATGAAGCAATGTGGACATGAGGTAGAGGATGAGCATGGAAACACCGAAAATGGTAAAGGCGGTCACATGGAGCGCCGTCCCGCGTTCATTTCCCCTCAGGATCAGGAACACGAGTGCCGGAATGCTGAGGATGAACCCGATGCCATGTGTAACAGCGTTCCAAAACTCTTCTCTCCGGTTTTTGTAATCGAATGCCAAATAACTTCACTCCTATATTCCTTGACTCGGAACAAAACGGTCCGTCCTTTGCCCTCTGGTCGGTGGAAGCTGATCCGTCACGTTAGACCGGCTGGCTCACCGGGTAGAGAGGAAGGTAACTCATTATAGCACGATATCAATTTTACAGTTAAAAACAGGGAAGGGCGATTTCATGGCAACAGTGCACATCGTAACGGATTCCACCGCGGACATCGAAGAAGGGATTGCGGAGGCGTACGGGATACATATCGTTCCGCTTTCGATCCATGTCGGAGGTGAATCCTACCTGGACGGGATAGAGATTACACCGGAAGAATTCCTGGAAAAGATGAAGGCCGCGGAAGAATTGCCGAAAAGTTCCCAGCCGCCGGTGGGCGTGTTCAAAGAACTGTACGACCGGCTCGGAGAAGACGGGAAGCCGGTCCTTTCCATCCATATGACCGGAGGGATGAGCGGAACCGTGGAATCGGCCAGAGCCGCAGCCGAACTCAGCAATTCCAATGTCACGGTCATCGATTCCCAGTTCATTTCGTTCGCTCTTACATTCCAGGTCGTGGAAGCGGCCAAAATGTCGATGGAGGAAAAATCGCTCAGGGAAATCCTGGACCGCGTCGAAACGGTCAGGAAGAACACCGCGCTATTCGTCGTCGTCGATACACTGGAGAACCTGATGAAGGGCGGCAGGATCGGAAAAGGCAAGGCCATGATCGGCTCGCTTTTGAATATCAAGCCGATTGCCGCATTGAAAGACGGTGTATACACACCGGTCGGCAAAGCGAGGAACCACAAACAGGTCGTACGGCAACTGTTCGATCAGTTCAAGGAACACACGATCGGCCGGACGGTGAAAGGAATCGGCATCTCTCATGCCAACGGATTGTCAATGGGCGCTCCCTTGAAGAAACTGATCGAGGAAGCCGGCCATCAGGATATCAAGCTTATGTTTACATCTCCTGTCATCAGCACCCATACCGGCCCGGGAGCCATCGGCTTCATGTACTATTGGGATTAAGTTCGTCCTTGGCGGGGTGTCAGCACTCCCGCCATTTTTACTTCAACAAAGGGGAATGAGAGAGAAATGAAAAAAAGGATTGTCCTGCTTGCCTTGACTGTGATCCTTCTGGCAGGCTGTGCATCCGGTGGTCCGACCAGACCGTTTTCTTCTGCTCCTTCGCCGGGTTTCGGTGATTACGAAGTGCCGAGAACATTTGTACCGAGGACCGTCACCCTGGTCGGACTCGGCGATTCCCTCACACAGGGAGTGGGGGATGAGCGGAAGAGAGGGGGCTATCCGGGACGGCTCGCCGAAGAAATGAATAGCTGGAAAGGTGTCAAGGAAGTACAGATCGACAACCTGGCGAAGCGCGGGAGGAGAAGCGATCAGCTCGTTGCCCAGCTTAAGCGGGAAGAGATCCAGGAAGAAATCGGCAAAGCGGATATGATCACCCTCACAATCGGCGGAAATGATGTCATGAAAATCGTCAAGAATCATTTCTTTGATTTGAAGCCGGAACCTTTCCGCAAAGAAATCGATCCGTTCACAGAAAGGCTCGCCTCCTCGCTGTTCCTGATCCGGAAAGCGAACCCGAATGCGGTTCTTGTCGTAATCGGTCTTTACAACCCGCTCACCGTCGTCACGGATGAAGAAAGCGAGATGGACAGCATCATCACAGAATGGAATGAAGTGCTCGAGGATGCAGCAGCTGCGGACGGGCGTGCCTGCTTCGTGCCGGTCCAGGATCTGTTCGTCACAAATGAAGACCTTGTATATCACACGGATTTTTTCCACCCGAATGCGAAAGGCTATGAACGGATGACGAAAAGAATCGAGGAATCACTCGCGGACTGCGGTTTAAGTGAGCTGTCCGGAGGGGAATTGGAGTTTTGAGGAGATGATGCCGATTGAATAAGTGGAAAATCGCTTTCTTTCTGCTGGCTGCGCTGATCATCACCGGCGTGATCGCTCTCGCTGTCTGGATCAGCCGGCCGGCCACCGCGGTCGATATTCCGTCGGCACAGACCATGCAGAAGGAAGCAGACACGCTGACGGTCACAGCGACAAAAGAAGACCTTCAGGGCATCGCCAACACATATATTGCAAAGGCTATCGGCAACAACCGGATTCCGGTCGACCTTGTCATCGAGGATGACGTGCTGCTCGTTTCCGAACTGACCGTTTTTGCGGTCCGCCTGCCGGTGGTCATGCATTTTGATCCCGAAGTGATGGAAGACGGAAATCTCCAGCTGAAGCAAAAGTCTGTGGAAGTCGGAAACCTGAATATCCCGCCGACCACCGTGCTCAAACTGCTCGGGGACACCGTAGATCTGCCCGGCTGGATGATCGTCCGGCCGAAGGAAGAAGAGCTGTTTGTCGATTTGTCACGTCTGCCGGTTTCGGGAGATGTGAAAGTAAAGGCAAAAAAAGTGGACTTGAAGAACGATGATATCGAGCTGGAGATCCTGATCCCGCGAAAATAGGAGATGAATCGGATGGCAACGGAAAAAGCAACATTTGCAGGCGGCTGCTTCTGGTGCATGGTGAAGCCGTTCCATAAATACGAGGGCGTCCAGTCTGTCGTTTCGGGCTATACGGGCGGCGATGTCCCGAATCCGACATACGCCCAGGTCTGCTCGGACCGTACGGGTCATTATGAGGCTGTGGAAATCGGGTTCGACCCCGAGGTGATCACCTACCGGGAATTGCTGGACATTTTCTGGCGGCAGATTGACCCGACCGACGCCGGCGGACAGTTCTTCGACAGGGGTTCCTCTTACCGGACGGCCATTTTTTATCATTCGGATGAACAGCGGCAGATGGCTGAACAGTCGAAGGCGGAGCTGGAGGCGTCCGGCAGGTTCAAGAAAGGCATCGCCGTACAGATCCTGCCCGCCAAGCCGTTCTACGCGGCCGAGGAAGAGCACCAGAATTACTACCTGAAAAACCCGGCACACTACAACAGATATTTCGAAGGCTCCGGCCGGAAATCATTCCAGGAGTCCGCATGGAAGGAGAACTGAACGATGAAACCGAGCAATGAGGAACTCCGTCAGAAACTGACGCCGATGCAGTACAAAGTCACACAGGAAAACGGCACCGAGCCGCCATTCCGGAACGAGTATGACGCCCATTTCGAAGACGGGATCTACGTCGATATCGTTTCGGGAGAGCCGCTGTTCTCTTCCACGGACAAATACGATGCGGGCTGCGGATGGCCGAGCTTCACAAAACCGATCGAAAAAACCGAGGTGACGGAGCATTTTGACGAGAGCTTCGGCATGAGGCGTACGGAAGTCCGGAGCAAAACAGGTGATTCCCATCTCGGACATGTCTTCCCCGACGGACCGAGGGAAGCGGGCGGACTGCGCTACTGCATCAATTCCGCCGCACTCCGATTCATACCGAAAAGCCGGCTCGAAGAGGAAGGGTACGGCCAGTACGCATCCTTGTTCGATGCGTAAAACGGACAGAAAGGCGGTGGCTGACGGATGAGGCGGTCATTTTACCAATACCTCATGTCCCATCGCGGAGGGCCAAAAGATGATCCAAGATCCGCTTTTGCGGAGACCGCTTTCCTTGACCATGAGTTTCCGAAGAACGAAACGGCATTCGATGCTCTTTCACGCTATATTGAGGAGCGGGCGGACCCGGAGATGCCATCTTCGGTTTTCGACTCACTGTGGGACGACTATACAGAATCAGACTGAGGCAGGCGTCCGATGCGGATGCCTGCCTCCGGCATTGCGGAAGCCTTTAAAACGCGATATGATGGAAAAGAATTTGTGAAAGCGGGGTTTTATCGATGAGTGTACACATTGGCGCAAAAGCCGGCGAAATCGCCGACACGATTCTTCTGCCCGGAGATCCGCTCCGTGCAAAGTATATTGCGGAAACGTTCCTGGAAGATGCCAAGCTCTACAACGAAGTGCGGAACATGTTCGGATATACAGGCACTTACAAGGGCAAGCGGGTTTCGGTCCAAGGCACCGGGATGGGTGTGCCGTCCATCTCCATCTATATCACTGAACTGATGCAGGAGTACGGGGTGCAGAAACTGATCCGAGTCGGCACTTGCGGCGCGATCCAGAAAGACGTCAAAGTCCGTGATGTCATCCTGGCACAAAGCGCTTCGACCAATTCGAAGATGAATGAAATCATCTTCAAGGGAATCGACTATGCGCCGACTGCCGATTTCGATCTTCTCCTGAAAGCCTATGAGGCCGGCCGTGAGAAGGGCCTGCACCTCAAAGTCGGCAATGTGTTCACGGAAGACCTCTTCTACAGCGAGGATGCCGAACACGAGAAGTGGGCATCGTTCGGCGTTCTGGCAGTCGAAATGGAGACGGCCGCCCTTTATACGCTGGCCGCGAAAATGGGACGCCAGGCACTGTCCGTCCTGACGGTGAGCGACCATATCCTCACCGGGGAAGCGACCTCTTCCGAAGAGCGCCAGACAACATTCAATGAAATGATCGAAGTGGCCCTCGACGCCGCGATCCAGGAGTAAGCACGGATTGGCTGCCGTCGTGACAGGGGCGGCCTTTTCGGCATACCGGCCCGGTTGACGCCGGGCCACCGAAAGTGGTGAAGCAGATTGGATGAAAATGAAAAGGACCTGAACAGCCAGGGACAGCCGGAAAAGCAATCGGGTCCTGCAGGGCGGCGGTACATCAAGATCAAGCCGTTTGTCCTGCTTATGATGGCGTTCGGCCTCATTCTTGCCACAGCAGGCGTGACATTTTTTGCACTGACCGTAGGCGATGACAAGGTCGTGGAAGTGGTTTCCCCGCAGACGGACCGTTCTCAGTTCAAGAAACTGTTTGATGCCTATGATGCTGTGAAGAAAGAATATTATGAGAAGGTCACCGATGAGGAGCTCGTCAACGGGGCGATCAACGGCATGATTGAATCTCTCGGAGATCCATATTCCGATTATCTGGACGAAGTCGAGGCGGGGCATCTCAATGAGAGCATCTCGTCGAGCTTCGAAGGAATCGGTGCGGAGATTCAGGAGCGCAACGGCCACATCACGATCGTTTCCCCGATCAAAAACTCCCCTGCGGAAAAAGCCCACCTCCAGCCGGATGACATCATCCTGGAAGCCGACGGAAAGAGCCTCCAGGGAATGAGTTCTTCGGAAGCCGTCCTGCTCATCCGCGGTGAAAAAGGGACAAGCGTCAAGCTGAAAATCCAGCGGGCGGGCCTTGAAGAACCGATCGACGTGACGGTCGTGAGAGATGTGATTCCGATCGAGACGGTGTATGCCGAAATGCTCGATGACGAGGTCGCGCATATCCAGATTTCGAGCTTCTCCGAGAACACATACAAGGAATTGCTTGCAGCCATTGAAGACATGGAGAAGGACGGCATGAAAGGAATGGTCGTCGACGTCCGGCAGAACCCGGGCGGCCTGCTCAACAGCGCGATCGACATTTCCAATCTGTTCGTGGAGGAAGGCAAGCCGCTCTTCCAGATCGAGAACAAGGGCGAGAAGCCGGAGATCTACTATGCCAAAGACGGCCGGAAGATCAAAATCCCCGTGGTCCTCATGATTGACGGCGGGAGTGCCTCCGCATCTGAAATCCTGGCCGGTGCGATGAAAGAGTCGGCGGGCATCAAGAGTGTCGGCGAGCATTCGTTCGGCAAGGGGACGGTCCAGACACCGCAGCAGTTCAAGGACGGATCGAACCTGAAGCTGACGACGGCCAAGTGGCTGACGCCGGACGGCAACTGGATCCATGAAAAAGGATTTGAGCCGGACTTCCCGGTTGCACAGCCGGAGTATGCCAAACTGCCGTACATCAATCCGGAAACCTCCATGAAAGAGGGGACGACTTCGATGACGGTCCTGGCTGCCGAAGAAATGCTCGAAGCGGTCGGATACGATCCCGGTGAGGCGGACGGCGTCTTTGACGAACATACCGAGAACGCGGTGAAAGCCCTGCAGAAGGACGAAGATCTTAAAGTAGACGGAGTCCTGGAAGGCGATACGACATACGCCCTCATGGACAAACTCCGCGAGAAGATCAAGACGGATGATCCTCAGCTGAAAAAAGCGGCTGAACTCGTTCACGGGCAACTGAAATGACATTGGGCGGAATCCTCAGGATTCCGCTTTTTTATCGGGAAAGGATGAAGGACATGACGGAGGTATATATTTTCAGCGGATTCCTTGGCAGCGGAAAAACATCGCTCTTGACGCATGCGATCCGCCAGGCAAAAGAAGAGGGGCTGAAACCGGGGGTCATCATGAATGAGCTCGGACAGCTCGCCTTTGACTCTGCTGCAGTAGACGGTGATGTGCCGCTGCGGGAGATCCTGGACGGCTGCATCTGCTGCACAGGGGCCGAAAAGACGGAGGCGCAGGTCCAGACGCTGCTCCATGAGGGGGTGGACATCATTTTCATTGAAACGACCGGTGCCGCCCATCCCGTCGAGGCACTTGATTCGATCCATTCTCCGCTGTTCGGTGATGCGCTCGATATCCGGGGCATCGTCACCATCGCGGACGGACGGAGGTGGCTCGGTCGGGAATCGATGTCCCCGCAGGTCAGGATGCTGTTCCTCGAGCAGATCCGGCATGCATCGGTCATCCTTCTGAACAAGACCGACCTGATGACGGATGCGGAACGTTCAAAGGCTGTGTCCGAACTGCAGGCCATCAACCAGGGGGCCCTGCTGCTGGAGACGGTGAACGGAAAAGCGCCGCTGGGATATCTCAGGAAAATGTCCGTCCCGAGGAGCCGGGGACCGGTTCAACAGACCGCCATCGGCAAGCAGCTGCCGATCTCATCCAGACTTGTCTCCATCGATGAGCCGGTCGAACGGGAGGCGTTCGAGGCATGGGTGAAGTCTCTGCCCGATTCGATTTACCGGATGAAGGGCTATGTAAAGCTGGAAGGGCACCGCTATCCAACGCTTTTCCAATACGCCTACGGAATGGTCCAGTGGATTCCCGAATCGATGAATATGCCATGCAACCTGGTCATCATCGGAGAAAATCCGGGGGCGGTCACAGTGCCGGGGAACACGGATGTGTGATCAACCATTGGCCGAGGCCTACCGGGATTTCTGGAAAGGCCGTGCATCCGCCATGGGCATTCTCAGCGATGACCGGGCACTCAGGGCCATGGCCGAAGATCTGGATGACCTCCGCACGCATCCGAGGCTGAGAAAGCCGAGGGCGGAAAAGCTGGAGGAACTGGAACGGAGGATCCGCACCTGCCCCCTTCGGGAAGAACAAAAAGAACTGCTGAAAGAGGCCTATCGATCGGCATTATAGGAAGCTGTCAACAGGATCGGACAAGAAATAATGTGGCAGACTGCCGGATGTTTCCTATGAAACCGGCAGCCGGGAGCCTGTCTTATCAGGTTTGCTTCGTCATTGGGTTCCTCTCCAATCCCTGGCAAAAATCAAGAGCCGCCACTCATGTACGATATGGCGGAAGGGAGGAATCAGCAGATGAAAAAATCGCTTTCACTCATCGCTATGAGCACGGCACTCCTGTTGCCGACAGTCACTGCAGAAGCTTCTCAGCAGGAGACGAACTCCATCAAACCCGTACACTTCCAAGTGGAGGGCACTACTTACAAGGCAGTGATCAAAGGCCAGCCGATCCGATGGGAAGGCGGCAAATGGAATGAGCTTGATCTCCAACGGCTCATCAGCCAAATCCTGAAATCCAACGGACAGCCGTCCGTCACTCCGCCGGCTTCCGGCAACGAAGAGACCCAAAACCCGGTAACTGAAAAACCGGAAACCGGGAAGCCGGAAGACCATAAACCTGAAGCTGAAAAGCCGGATGCCAATAAGCCGGTTGAAAAACCGGAAGCGGATAAGCCGGTGACCGAAAAGCCGGAATCCGAGAACCCGGATACTGAAAAGCCGGTCCAGAAACCTGAACAGGAACCTGAACAAAAGCCGGAGACAGAGCAGCCTTCCGAACAGCCGCAAGCCAAGCCGGAAGCACCCGGTACAAATGGCCAGCCTTCGACGGAAACACCGGCAGAGCCGAGCAAGCCGCAGCAGCCGGCCCCCGGACAGTCTTCAAATGAAAATGCCGGACTCAGCGCCACAGAACAAAAAGTGCTGGACCTGACGAACGCAGAACGCACGAAGGCCGGCCTCAAACCGCTTGCAGCGGATACCAAGCTGATGAAGTCAGCCCGTGAAAAATCTGCGGACATGAGCAAAAACAACTACTTCTCGCACACGAGCCCGACATACGGTTCGCCATTCGACCAGATGAAGGCTCTCGGCATTTCCTATCGCTCCGCTGCGGAGAACATTGCAATGGGCCAGCGCACGCCGGAAGAAGTCGTTAAAGGATGGATGGAATCCCCGGGACACAGACAAAATATCCTGACGCCGGGATTCACCCATATCGGCATCGGTTATGACCCAAGCGGCCACTACTGGACACAGCAATTCATCCAGAAGTGACCAAGATACAATCCGCACCCGTCCAGCGGATGAACGGAAAAGCGTTCCGGAATGCGATCATTTGCATTCCGGAACGCTTTTTTTATTTCTTTATGTGGATGAACGGTTTCACTTCCGTCGAATAATCATACCTTTTGCTGCCGATAATGCAGTGGAGGAGTGACGCCGATGTATGAACAAATAACCCAGACCATCAAGGGCTTGTTCAACGATACAGTTGACTTTGAAGTAAAACAAGTGGATATTGCAGGCGTGACGGCCCTCCTTTGCTACTATGCCACATTGATTGATTCAAGTGAAGCCAACCGACAGATTGGCTTTCTGGACAGCCGGGCAAAAGAGGAATCCGGTTCCTGGGGCAGCAGTTCCACCTCGACTGTGTATCCGTTCAGCCAAGATAAATTGATCGAAGAAGTTTGCATGGGGAGTGCAGTCCTCATTTTTCCGGAGACGAACATGATGATCGGGATCCAAGTACAGAAGACACCTGAACGCTCTCCGGAGGAGCCGATCAATGAACAAGTAATCAGGGGATCACATCAGGGATTAATAGAAGATGTAAATAAAAATATCGGGATAATCCGGAAACGTCTCCAACGCTCTGACCTGGTTGTGAAGAAATTTCAGGAAGAGAATACGAAAGCGCAGATTCATATGGTCTATCTGAAAAACGAGGCTTCTCCGGAGGTTGTAAATGACCTAGAGCAAAGACTTTTCGATATTCCCTTTCCCGAGTTCTACAGTGTCGGTCAACTGGAAGACTACCTTGAAGATCAAATACTTTCTCCTTTTCCTCAATGGTTGAACACCGAGCGGCCCGACAGAGTCGTCTATAACCTTCTTGAGGGCAAAATTTCTGTTTTCATCGACAGTTCTCCCACAGCATTGATTGCCCCGGTTAGTTTTTTTGCTTTTTATGAATCACCTGATGATTATAACAGCCGGGTGATTGTCGGATCATTTTACCGAATGGTCCGCCTTCTTGCTTTTTTTGTTGCCATTCTGTTGCCATCATTTTATATATCGATTGTTTCATTTCATTCTGAAGTGCTGCCGCTTGATCTCAGCAAACATCTGCAGGAGCTGGTGAAGGACGTGCCGTATCGTCCTCTGTTGGAAGCCCTGCTGCTCGAGCTATTCATCGAACTCATCCGGGAGGCGAGTGTGCGTCTGCCGCAAAGGATTGGGCAGACGGTGGGCATCGTAGGCGGCATCATCATCGGAGATGCCATCGTCACCTCCGGGCTGGTGACCAATTTGATGGTCATTGTCGTAGCCATGACGGCGATTGCCAGCTTCTCCGTGCCCGCGATCGAGATGAACATGGCCATACGCATTTTACGGTTCCCATTCATGCTGCTGGCTGCCAGTTTTGGGTTCCTCGGCATGGTCATCGGAACGTTGCTGCTGTTCATTCATTTGCTGAACCTTTCTTCGCTTAGACAGCCATATCTGACGCCCATCGTCCCATTTGACCCTTCACGTTTCAGAAATATATTTTTCCGGATCCCATATTTCCGTCCGGACCGTCAGCAATCCTCATTCAACTACTGGGAGGATCGGGACAAATGAAGCCGGTCATGGCACCAGTCCAGATGTTTCTGTTGCTGTTTCTTGTGCAGACCGGAACTTTCTTCATCAACTTTCCGAGTCTGATGATCAAGGCCGCCGGAAGAGACTCATGGTGGCTCTTTTTCATCTTGGGATTGCTGCATTTCCCGCATTTATGGTTATTTGAGCGATTTTATCGTGATTTCAAATGGACGAAGTTCATCTCTCTGCTTTATGGGATCTATTGGTTTTTCGCCATGGTCAGCATCACCAGTTATACCGTCTATACGCTGAATGTATATGCATTTCCCAAAACCCCGACAGTCGTCGTTATCCTCCTGATCACTTTAGTGTTGCTGAGTGCTTCGACTTCCAAGACGTCGACATCCGTCAATCTTGGCGTATTGATGCTTCCGCTCATCGGAGTATTTCTCATATTTTTGATGATGTCCATCAATAATCTTGAATGGACCAATCTGTTCCCGGTTGGTCATATGACTTCCAAGGATCTGTTCCGAGGTTTCTTTGCTGCCCAGCTTCCGTTCGGCGGCATGGAGTTGTACCTGCTGTTCAGATACCTGACTGCAGGGAAGATCGGCAATGCAAAATTAATGATCTACAGCGGAATCTGGCTTGTGTTCTTTATGTTCATGCTGATCCTTTCCCTGGCCTTTTTCTCATTGAAGGAATTCACGATGATTTCAGAACCGATCATTTATCTTTTAAAATCGCAGGAAGTCACTTTTGCCGAACGGCTGGATTTGATCTTCATCTACATCTGGCTCGCCTGGTCGATCATCTCGCTTTGCGGGATTGCCTTTGCCATCATGAGATTGATGAACATCCACCGAGTAAAAAAGCCCAATTATGTGGCCGCTTTTCTTTGCATTCCCTATATCCCGCTCGTCTGGTACACGGCCACCAAGACGGGTACGGAATTGAACGGCCGCATCCTGACGTATGGTCATATGGTTTTCGCTTTCATCCTGCCGCTCATTGTGATTTTATTCAACCGGTATAAAGGAAGGAAGGAGCCTGCGAAATGAAAAAGAAAGTGCTTTTGATCCTCCTTCTTCTGCCGCTCCTGTCCGGTTGCTGGGATGAGCTCTATTTTAAAGACCTGCAGATCGTCACGCTTGTGGGCATTGGAGGTGAAAAAGGGGATGTGACGGTCCATTACTCGTTTCCGTCGGTCAGCGGCGGGAATGGAGTGGAATATCTGACCGCCAAAGCCAGCGGCAGCTCTTTCAGTGATGCACGCAACAACATGAACCTTAAAACAGGGAAAGTGCTGGATATATCGCAACTCCAAGTTTTGCTCTTGTCCGATAAATCTGCGGAAGCCAACATTTTCGACTATCTTGATAGCCTGTACAGAACTCCGAGAAACAGGTTGTCCAGCCATGTGGCTCTTGTAAAGGGAGAGCTGGATGCATATATGGGGAATGGCAAAAACGAAAATTCCGGTAAGACACAAGATACGCCTGAATTTCTCACTCAATTGATGGATACCATCAAAGAATATTCTTTGTCGACCGATTATAATGTGCAGGACATGGGCAGCATCATGTTTGCACAGGGACAGGATCTTGCTTTACCGCTGCTGAAAATGAGTGAAGAATCAGGTCAGCCCGAACTCGACGGTACCGCGTTGTTCAACGACTTTACTTACACCGGAAAAAGTCTGGATATCACCGAAAGCAAAATGCTGAACATTCTGCAGCATAATACAGGAAAGTTTTTGCGGGACACGTACATCTTTGAGGTCCAAGGCAGAGAAGTTCCCGTGACGTATGAATTTATTAGAAGCCGGAAGAACTGGGATATCGGTGAAACATCGATTACAATCCGTGAAACGATCCATGTCGAGATCGATGAGTATTCAGTGACACCAGTAATCGGGAAAGGGGAGTTTGCTGAACTGGAGAAGAAACTGTCGGCTGCCATTGAAAATGACATGCAGAAAACAGTCGAGTCGATGCAGGAGGCAAAAAGCGATGCCATCGGGATCGGCAGGCGGGTCCGGGCATTCCATCACAACCTGTGGGAAAAGGGAGACTGGCATGATACCTTCTCGGAACTTGATATACAGGTGAAAGTGAAGGTCAAAGTCGAACGTACCGGAATCCTGGATTAGAGAAACGGAAAACAAACCCCGCCGGGACAGATGCCCGGTCGGGGTTTGTCGTCTTATTCGAGAGCTTTCTTCCGCTGGATCAGGATGAGCCGGACGGACAGCGTGACGGCGCCGGCGGTCAGGCCGGTGATCAGTCCGATCCAGTAGCCGTACGGCCCGAGGTCCGTAAGATTGGCCAGTGCGTAGCCCACAGGCAGGCCGATGACCCAGTATGAGATGATCGCCATGATGAAGGTGACGTTGACGTCTTTATAGCCGCGGAGGGCACCCTGGACCGGGGCCTGAATGGCATCGGACAGCTGGAAGAGTGCGGCGAACAGGAAGAACTGGACAGCCAGCCGGATGATGGCCTGGTCGTCGGTGTAGAGCGATGCGATTCCCTCACGGAACATCACGAGGATGAGGATGGAGATGAGGCTAAAGCCGATGGCCATCGTCACCCCGAGCCAGCTGAACTGGACGGCATCCCTTTTCCCTCCCGCCCCTGCAGCCTGTCCGACAAGAATGGTGGCACCCATCGACAGGCTGAGCGGGATCATGTACAGAAGGGAAGTGAAGTTGAGGGCGATCTGGTGGGCGGAGATCGTTTCCGTCGAGTAAGCACTCATGAACAGCGTCACGACCGCAAATATGCTCGTCTCGGTGAAGATGGAAATACCGATCGGGACACCGAGTAAAATGATCTCCTTCCATTTGGGAAACGCCGGACGCTGCCAACCGGACAGGATCCGGTAGTCCGAGAACATGCGTCCGCGGTGGACGACCAGGATGGCGATGAGCAGGACGATCCAATATGTGATGGCGGATGCTGCCCCCGCACCGATCCCGCCAAGCTCGGGAAAGCCGGCTTTCCCAAAAATGAGCAGATAATTGAACAGGACATTAATCGGTGCCGACAGGAGGGTCACCGCCATCGTCACACGTGTCGCGGCCAGCGCATCGATGAATGACCGGAACACGTTGTAGGCAAAGAGCGGCAGCAGGCCGAGGCTCATGGCGCTCAGATAGCCTCGTGCGACTTCCCGCACCTCCGGCTCAACCTGCAGGCTTCCGAGCGCGAAGCGGATCACGAGCTGGAGGATGGCGAACACGGCAATGAAAAGGACGATGCTGATGTATAATCCTTGCTGGACGGTCGGCCTGACATCCTGTTTCCGGTTCGCGCCGATAGCCTGTGCGACGATCGGCGTGACGGAAAGCAGGATCCCGGCCAGGCCCGTATAGACCGGATTCCAAAAGGATGAGCCGATCGTGACGCCCGCCAGATGCGCTGAGTCATACCGGCCCGTCATCAGGATGTCGAAAAACGTGATCATATACATGGCCACCTGGGTGACGAGAATCGGTAATACAATTTTCCCGAAAACGGGGATCTTGGCGGAGAAAGTTGTTTCAGCGGCCATGCAGCGGCCTCCTTTCTGGAATAAGAGCCCGGAACGGCTTGCTTTCATCCGTGCTACATTGGATAATGCTTTCATATGGATGTAAGACAGAAAAAGAATAGAGGTTTTTGCTTTGACATCATCACCGATCATCATTCTGACCGGCGGAGGAACCGCAGGCCATGTCTCCCTGAACCAGGCCATCATTCCCCCGCTGAAAAATATGGGGTACGACGTTCATTATATCGGTTCGAGGGACGGAATTGAGAAAAAGTTGATAGAAGACTCGTTCCCTGGCCTTCCATACCATGAAATCCGGAGCGGAAAGCTCCGCAGATACTTCTCGATGAAGAATTTTACCGATCCGTTCAAGGTGGGGGCCGGCGTCCTGCAGGCATACAGGCTGATCCGGAAACTCCGGCCGGAACTGATCTTCTCCAAGGGCGGATTCGTCTCGGTTCCGGTGATTCTCGCCGGCCGGATGGCGGGCATCCCTGTCGTCATCCACGAGTCAGATGTGACGCCGGGCCTGGCGAACAAGCTGGCAATGCCGTTTGCCGACCATGTGTTCACCGTCTTCCCGGAGACCGTGCCGCATGTGAAAAAGGCGGAGGCGACATGTTCGGGTCCGGTCATCCGTCCAGAGCTGTTCGAGGGGTCGAAGGAAGCGGGGCTCCGGCTGGCGGGACTGTCGGGAAAACGTCCGGTCCTTCTCGTCATGGGGGGCAGCCAGGGATCGGCAGTCCTGAACGAAGCCGTGCGCTCACAGCTTCCTGCGCTTCTGCGCACGATGGATGTCATCCATCTGTGCGGACAAGGGCATTTGGACAGGACGCTTGACGGGACGGAAGGCTACGCCCAATTTGAATATGTAACCGGCGGGCTGAAAGATTTGCTGAAGGCCGCTGACGGGGTCGTCTCGAGGGCAGGATCCAATTCGATCTTCGAATTCCTCGCACTCCGCCTTCCGATGCTCCTAATTCCGCTTTCTGCCGAAAAAAGCCGCGGCGACCAGATTCTCAACGCAAGACTGTTCGCGAAGGCGGGATTTGCGGAAGTTCTCGAAGAAGAGCGCGTGACAGGGGAATCGTTCCTCGAAGCGGTCGGCAAGTTGAACAGCAACACGCAGCGGATGATACTCTCCATGGAGAAGGCGGAAGCGCCGAAGACGCCCGAAGAAATGGCAGAACTCATCCTGCGCCACTCGTCAAGCTCATGAAACCATGTACCTTTTCCCATTTTTTCGGCTTGACCGGAGATGGAACAGGGTATTTACGAGGCATGAATCCGCTTTCAGCGGCCATGCCTCTTTTTTCGTTAAAAAATGATTGTATTTTATCAGCACAGTAGTAAGATTGATATGGACAAAACGCCGGTATCGCCCGGTATGCCGTTTCCTTTAAGTCCTGGGACCGGCATGCTAAAATTAAAGAGGATCAAATATTTCACGATGCCGTGCGAAAAAGTGGAGGGTATCTACATGTCAAATAACTTTGCCGCTCCCGGCTCGCCCTGGGGATCCTTTTCAGGGCCGAACCTCGGGTATGTGATGGAGCAGTATGACCTGTACCGGGAAAACCCCGAACAGGTCGATCCTGAACTCGCGGAGCTGTTCAGGAATTTCGGGCCGCCTGCTGCACCGGCGCCCGCAGGAAGCACCGGCGAGGCCGCAGCCAGCGGCTCTCCGGCAGATCTATTCAAGGCCATCGCCGCAGTCCAGCTCGCCGATGCGATCCGGGACTACGGCCACCTTGCAGCGGATATCTTCCCGCTCAAAGACTATGAACGGGACTCCTCCCGCATCGAACCGTCTGCGTACGGACTCGACGATGCGGATCTTCATGTGCTTCCGGCGTCCCTGTTCTTCAAGGACGTGCCTGCAGGCGTGACAAACGGTCTTGAGGCGATCCGTCACCTCCGGAAAGTGTACACGGGCAAGGCAGCCTACGAGTTTGCACAGGTGATCGACCCGGAAGAGCGTGACTGGCTTCAGTCGTACATTGAATCCGGATCCGTCAAAGTGGAACTGAGCAAAGATGAAAAGAAAGCACTTCTTGAACGCCTCACGAAAGTGGAAGGATTCGAGAAGTTCATCCACCGGACTTTCGTCGGCGCAAAGCGCTTTTCCATCGAAGGGCTCGATACGCTCGTTGTCCTGCTGGATGAGCTGGTCCGCAAGACCGGCGTCCGCTCGATGAAGGAGCTGCTCATCGGGATGGCCCACAGGGGCCGCCTGAATGTCCTGACCCACGTGCTGAACAAGCCGTATGAAATCATGTTCGCGCAATTCGCGGGGCTCTCCGAAGAACCATTCATGCCGAAAGACGGGTCACTTGAACTTACCCGCGGCTGGTTCGGTGATGTCAAATATCACATGGGCGCCACCTATAACTCTCCCGAGGGCCTGAAGGTCAAGCTGGCTTATAACCCGTCCCACCTGGAGGTCGTCAATCCGGTCATCACGGGACAGACCCGGGCGGCGCAGGATGAAACCGATTCGCCGGGGCAGCCGGTCCAGCATGCGGACCGTGCACACGCCGTCCTGATCCACGGGGATGCAGCATTCACGGGAGAGGGCATCAACCCTGAAACGTTCAACTACAGCCGGACAAACGGATTCAACACAGGCGGTTCGATCCATGTGATTGCCAACAACATGATCGGCTTCACGACCGAGCATTACGATTCCCGCTCGACGCTTTATTCGTCCGATCCGGCCAAAGGATACGAAGTGCCGGTCATCCACGTGAACGCCGATGCGCCTGAAATGGTGATCGCCGTGGCGCGGCTTGCATTTGAATACCGCGAACGCTTCGGCAAGGACATCCTGATCGACCTGCTCGGCTACCGCCGTTTCGGCCACAACGAAATGGATGAGCCGCTCGTCACGAATCCGATGATGTACCATCATATCCACCAGCATCCGACGGTCCGTGAACTTTACGGAAAGCAGCTGGCGGAAGAGGGCATCCTCACGGAAGACGACGTCAAGAAGCTCGACGAAGAAACGTTCAAGACCATGCAGGCGGCCTATGACCGCGTGAAAGAGACATCCGGCAAGGATACGCCGGACAACTCCACACCGGAAGTGATCATGGCAGGGTATCCGGGCATCGACACCGGTGTTTCCGAAGAACGCCTCCGCAGGATGAACGCCGAGCTTCTCGAGTGGCCTGGTGACTTCCATGTGTTCAAGAAGCTGTCGCGCATTCTGAAAAGACGCGAAGAGCCGTTCAACGGCAAGGGCAAGATCGACTGGGCGCATGCAGAAACACTTGCGTTCGGATCGATTCTCCAAGACGGCCATCCGGTCCGGCTGACGGGCCAGGATGCGCAGCGCGGCACATTCGCACAGCGTCACCTCGTTCTCCACGACGAGCAGGACGGCACGGAATACGTTCCGCTCCATCACATCAGCGATTCGAAAGCATCGTTTGCGGTCTATAACAGCCCGCTCAGCGAGGCATCGATCGTGGCGTACGAATTCGGCTATTCCCTTGAAAACCAAAACGCGCTTGTGCTTTGGGAAGCCCAGTACGGTGACTTTGCGAATATGGCCCAGATGATGTTTGACCAGTTCATCTCATCCAGCGCCTCGAAATGGGGTCAGAATGCGGGAATGGTCATGCTGCTTCCGCACGGCTATGAAGGACAGGGACCGGAACACTCCAGCGCACGCATCGAGCGTTACCTCCAGCTTTCCGCAGAAAACAACTGGACGGTCGCCAACCTTTCGAGTGCCGCGAACTACTTCCATATCCTCCGCCGCCAGGCAGAGCATCTGGGAGAAGAAACGAGCCGCCCGCTCGTCATCACGACGCCGAAATCGCTGCTTCGCCACCCGCTCGTCGGGGCAGATCTCGAAGACCTGACGGATGGCAAGTTCCAGACTGTCATCGAACAGCCGGGCCTCGGCAAAAAGCCGAAAAAAGTCGAGCGGATCGCGTTCGCAAGCGGCAAGATGGCAATCGACCTTGCGGAACAGGTGAAGGAAGGGGAAGAGCCGGATTGGCTGCACATCGTCCGTGTGGAACAGCTCTATCCGTTCCCTTCGGACCGGATCCGCGAAATCGTGGCCCGCTTCCCGAACGTGAAAGAGTTCATGTGGGTCCAGGAAGAACCGAAAAACATGGGTTCCTGGTCATTCGCCGAGCCGTACATCCGGGAAATCGCCGACGGCAAGGACGTCGTCTACAACGGACGCATCATGCGTTCGAGCCCGTCCGAGGGCGACGGCAAGTCCCATAAGATCGAGCAGGACCGCATCATCCAAACTGCAATGAGCAAATGATCCCATTTGCATGACCATAAGGAGGAAACCACCTTGGCAGAAATCAAAGTGCCCGAACTTGCTGAATCCATCACGGAAGGAACAATCGCCCAGTGGCTGAAACAGCCGGGCGACACAGTCGAGAAAGGCGAATTCATCGTTGAACTCGAAACCGACAAAGTCAATGTCGAAGTCATCTCCGAGGAAGCCGGCGTCGTCCAGGAACTTCGCGCGGAAGAAGGCGACACGGTCGAAGTCGGCCAGGTCATCGCAGTAGTCGGAGAAGGCACCGGCGCTGCAGCGGCTCCGGCTCCAAAAGCCGAAGAGCCAAAACAGGAAGCGCCGAAAGAGTCGGCTCCTGCACCGGCTCCGGAAGCGGCACAGGAAGAATCCACTTCCGGCGACCGCACTATCGCCAGCCCTGCAGCGCGCAAACTCGCACGCGAAAAAGGCATCGACCTTGCGGCCATCACACCGGTTGATCCGATGGGCCGCGTCCGCGTCCAGGACGTGGAGGCAGCTGCCGCCGCTCCGAAACAGCAGGCGAAGCCGCAGCCGCCGGCTGCCAAGTCCGCTGCACCGACATCCGACGAAGAGTCCGGCCGCGTAACGCGACAAAAGATGTCGCGCCGCCGCCAGACGATCGCAAACCGCCTGCTTGAAGTGAGCCAGTCGACTGCGATGCTGACGACGTTCAACGAAATCGACATGACGAATGTCATGGAACTGCGCAAACGCAAAAAAGACGAGTTCGAGAAGAAATACGGCACACGCCTCGGCTTCATGTCGTTCTTCACGAAAGCCGTCGTCGCGGCGCTCAAGCAATACCCTGCGGTCAACTCCGAGCTTGACGGAACCGACCTCCTTCTGAAGAACTACTACGATGTCGGCATCGCCGTTTCCACGGAAGAAGGGCTCGTCGTTCCGGTCGTCCGTGACGCAGACCGCAAAAACTTCTCGGAAATCGAGAAAGACATTGCCGGCCTCGCAGCGAAGGCACGTGACAAGAAACTGGCCCTCTCCGACCTGAGCGGCGGTTCGTTCACCATCACAAACGGCGGCGTGTTCGGATCGCTGTTCTCGACACCGATCCTGAACGGCACGCAAGTGGGCATCCTCGGCATGCACACGATCCAAAAGCGCCCGATTGCCGTAGGCGACAACGTTGAAATCCGTCCGATGATGTACGTGGCCCTTTCTTATGACCACCGCGTCATCGATGGAAAAGACTCTGTCGGCTTCCTCAAGACAGTCAAAGAAATGATCGAAAACCCAGAGGATCTGCTCCTAGGATCTTGATCAGCGGATAAAATGAGCCTTTCCGAAAGGTAGGCGACGGAAGAGGCGGGATTGCACCGGAAACGGGCGGCAATCCCGCCTCTTTTTTTTAGGAGCGACGTCTGGCACGGCCACTGAAAAAGTCGAAAACGAGTCGACACGTAAGCAGAAATCCCTCTAGGTTAGGAAAGTTGCTCTCTAAGTGAAGAATGGTGCTCTCTAAGTAAAAAAAAGGTCTTCTTGGTTAAGATAGATCCTATCCGCTTCAATCACCTTCTTGTCATTGAGAAATTACCATCATGGATGCGGGCCTATTGAGAGGACCAGGAGACTGAGACTGCAAAACATCAAAAGGCAGGAACCCATTAAAATGGCGGCTGCTCAGGTCAATATGATTCAACCCCGTTGTGGGACGGCCGGACAGATCCCGTCCGGATCATCAATGGCCGTATCGATCATGGACCGGCTTTGAAATAATCGGACATCCCCGTTATAATGGGAAAAGACGAGAAGGGGGCAGCGACAGATGAACTTCACCCAATGGAAAGAGGCCCCGGCAGTCCGGACGGTCACTTGCACGCACACTGATGCAGAGAAGTACCTGGTTTCCAACGTCCTGACGCCGGGCAAGGAGTACGAAGTGAAAAACGAGACGGAGGAATTCATCTTCGTCAAGGACAACACCGGCAAAGTGGCCGGCTATTACAAAACATACTTTGAATGAACCGGAGGCCCGGCGGGAAAACCGCCGGGCTTTTTCAATAGGAGGGATGCATTGCATGGAAGCAATCATTGGAGAAGAACGCAAGGAACGGCTGTCCCGCCGATACGGGGAAGAGGACTCGGTCCTGATCGGGACAGGCGGATACGTTTCACCGGATCCCCATCTGTGGGAAGATGTGCTGACTGCCGTCGTCATCCGGCGTCCCGTACTTCTGAAAGGGCCGACCGGCTCCGGCAAGACGAAACTGGCAGAATCGGTATCCGGATTTTTCTCCCAGCCGATGCACCAGGTGAACTGCTCGGTCGATCTTGACGCGGAAGCGCTGCTCGGGTACAAGACGATCATCCAGAAAGAAGGCCGGACGGAAATCGATTTTGTCGACGGACCGGTCATCCATGCGATGAAGAACGGACATATCCTCTATATCGACGAGATCAACATGGCCAAGCCTGAGACGCTTCCGATCCTGCACAGCGTCCTGGATCACCGGCGGATGCTGACGAACCCGTTCACCGGCGAAGTGATTTCGGCCCATCCCGACTTCAACGTCATTGCGGCGATCAACGAGGGCTATGTCGGGACGGTGCCGATGAACGAAGCCCTGAAAAACCGGTTTATTGCGTTTCACGTGCCTTATCTGGGCATGCAGGAGACGAGGGAGCTGCTGGAAAGCGAGTTTCCGGATGCTCCGTCCGTTCTCATCGCGACAATGCTGGATATCTCGGAGGATCTCCGTGAACAAGTCCGGAACGGCCTGCTGGAAGATGAGGCCGCATCGATCCGGAGTCTCATTGATGCGACTGAACTTGCGCTCCATATCGGGCCCGAGCGCGCAGTCCGGTATGCAGTCGCGGAAAAGATGGAAGACCGGGGCGAGCGCCAGCTTGTCATGGACCTCGTCCGCACGAGGATCCGGTGAGGCCCGCCCATGACTGCCATGAAGCGATTTATTGACTTTAATGACGAACGGGTTGACGCGGATGAACGTCTCCGCCATGAACGCCTGGCACGCGCACTGGCAGGAGAGCCCGAACTCCGGCTCACGGAACGCAAGCTTTTGGAGTATAATCTGCCTGATCACGAAATGGCGATGAGCGTGTTCTGGCGGCATCGTTCTGCTGAAATCCGGGAAGCCGGCCGGCTGTCGGATATTTATCTGCTCGCCGCCGGTTTCTGGACCGGATTTGACCTTGCCGCCTGGCGGGATTTCGCCGGCCGCTCGGCCAATCATCCTCTGAGGAACCTGTTGAGACAGACCGTCCTTCTGATTGAGGAGATGCGTCTGTCGGACGCCGTCATGAAGGAGCGTCCGGGGACAAAGGAAGCATTCAACATCCGCCGTGAGGTTTATGCCGGCCAGCACGGTGCGCAGCTGCCCATCAACCTTCGGCACGGCCACCCGTCCGACGCCCTGTTCAATCATTTTCATCTTGTGCTGAACGGGGCCGGGGATGACTCATTGGGTGAGATCTCCGCACTGGCCGATCCGGTGCTGTTCCTTGGATTCGACTCACGCTCCACCCGCGATTCGATCAGAGTCGTGGAGCGTCTGGCTCCGATCCTGGAGGAGCATCTGGATCAGGACCTGATCCGTACCTACTATGCGATCGCCGACTCTTTCACAAGCACCCGTTCCGGTTTCCATTACCACAAAGGGGTGAAGACGGCTGAAGCAGGTGAAGAAGGGGAGAAGGACACGATCCAGGAGGTGTTCCGGACATGGCATGGGGCCAGTCAGTCAGAAAAGGGCCCTCACCTCGATTATGAACTCGAACATGGCCGGATCGGCAAATCGGACGCCGGTTCGTCGAGGGAAGGGCGTGCCGGGATGGACGTGCAATCGTTTGGCCGCGGGCGATCCGTGGCGGACGAGCAGACAGGCCGGGGACAATCAGGCACAGGAAGCGGGGAAGCGGGGCCGGGCGAGTGGCGTCAGGCGAAAGGGTTCGGCAGCGAGAACACGGGGGTCGTGTTCAGGGAACGCGTGGCTGAGCCTGACCGGGAGGGGGACGCCGGGCAGAAGACGGATGAATGGCGATCCGAATCAGCTCCCTATGTACGGGCCATTGAACGGGAGATGAAAAAGCGGATTGAACGGAAGCGGGAAGACCGGCGCGATGGCCTGCCGATGGGCAGGCTGTCCGGCAATCCTGTCGACATCCTCCTGTCGGAGAGACCAAAACCGTTCTACCGCAAGCAGCGGCCGTCCGAACGGCTCGATGCGGTGTTCGGCCTGCTGGTCGACGGCTCCGGCTCGATGGCTGACAAGCTGCAGGAGACGAAAAAGGCGGTGCTGCTGTTTCATGATGTGCTGACGGCTCTCGCCGTGAAACACGGAATCGTCTCGTACCAGGAGGACGCAGGCCTGGCGACGAAGGAACGCCAGCCGAATGAGTTTCTCTGGCTTCACCGGTTCGCGGATACGGGCAAGGACGACTCCGGACGGATCCTTGCATGGGAAGCCGGGGACGATAATCGGGACGGCTTTGCAATCCGGTGGATGACCAGGCAGCTCGGCCGGATGCAGGAACAGCATAAATTCCTGCTGATCTTCACCGACGGGGAACCGTCCGCATTCGGCTATGGGCAAAACGGGATCGTCGACACGGCGGAAGCAGTGAACGAAGCGGAGAAAAAGGGGATCACGATCATCCATCTCTTCCTGTCGGCACAGCCGGTTGATGAGCGACAGCAGGAATTGTTCAGGATGATGTACGGCAACCGGACGGCCTCCGCCGAATCGCTCAGCCGCTTTTCGGATGAGACGATCCGGATCCTGAGGAAGCTGCTGGCACTTGTGGCCTCGGCGGATTAGGATCTTGGCCAAGCCCGTTTCAATCCCCGGGAAGGCACACACAATGGAAGCAAGCTGTCCGTCCAAATAAAAAAGCAGGGAGACCGGTCCATTTTGCGGGACGGTCTCCTTGCTTTTTGCTGTATAACGGACTGCACGTGCAGTACCGGCGTCACGAAGGACGGTTTTGGGCTTTGTCGGCAACCGCGATCAGGCGCTGTTTGAGCTCTTCTTCCATCCGGCCGATTTCTGCTTCCGCAGCCTTGCGCTTGGCACGCCCGTCTGCCTGGATGGCAAGTGTCTCTTCGATCGTGGAAATGAGGTTTTCCTGCGTTTTCTTCAGTGTATCGATCTCGACGATGCCGCGCTCGTTCTCTTTGGCCGTCTCGATCGAGTTCATCTTCAGCATTTCCGAGTTCCGGAGAAGGAGGTCGTTCGTCGTCTTTGTCACGAGCTTCTGCGACTCGACCGCCTGGCGCTGACGGTTGAGCGTCAGCGCAATGGCAATCTGGTTTTTCCACAGGGGAATCGATGTCATGATCGACGACTGGATCTTCTCGGCCAGCGTTTGGTTCGTCTGCTGGATCATCCGGATCTGAGGCGCGCTTTGGATCGTGATCTGGCGGGACAGCTGGAGGTCGTAGATCCGTTTTTCAAGCCGGTCCACGAACTGGGCCATGTCGTTCACTTCCTGGAGCGCCATCTGGTCATCGGAGGCTTCCGCTTTTGCCCGCATGGCAGGCAGGATCTCCGTGACGATTTCATCACGCTTCAGCTCGGCTGCCGCGATGTAGACGTTCAGAGCCTGGAAATACGCTTTGTTCTGCTCATACAGATTGTCGAGCATGTGGACGTCTTCGATGAGTCCGCGCTTGGAATGTTCAAGCTGAACGCCGATCCGGTCGATCTGCGTGCTCAGCTTCTGGTATTTTGTCATCAGTTCCTGGACGGAGCGCTGGACGCGTCCGAACAGCTTCTTCAAACCGCTTTTCTTCTCGACGCTGAGGTCTTCGGGATCGATCTCGTTCAGCTTGCCCATCAGGTCGCTCAGGATGTCGCCGACCGGTCCGATGTCCTTCGACTGGACGTGATCGAGCATCTTATGGGAAAACGTGGACAGCTGGTTCTGTGCGTTTGCACCATATGTGAGAATGGCCTCATAGTCACCGGCAGGGATCTGCTTGGCCAGCTCCCGTGCCTTCGTCTGTTCTTCGTCGCTCAGCCGGTCCATCAGCTTCAGGCCGGGTTTGGCGGGCTCCCGGGTCTGCATTTCCTCCGGCAGAAGGGCGGCTTCCGGTTTCAGGTCGAACGGATTGTCGAGCAGGTCATCCATGGTTGTCGTATTCAAGGGTTCATGAGCCGGTCGATTTTCGGTCATCAGGGTCATCTCCTTCGAGTGGCAGCGATTTGGTTTCTGCCGTGTTCAATTGTTTTCTTTCTTTGCCGGTCAGGACATCTGCATAGTCCAGCTCGAATTTCAGGGTTTCAAGATCGGTGGTGAGTGCCCGCTTGACATCTTTCCGGATCTCCTCGTTCAGGTCGGTGAGGGTTTCCCGCGTCTGCTGCAGAGTCGCCTGCATTTCCGGGTCCTTCGCCGGCTGGTTGGCGAGAAGGGCATACTTCGAGGAAAGCTCGACGGCAGAATCAAGATGGGCGTAGAAAAACTTCTCGACATTGTAGAACTTTTTGGGGTTCTGCCCGACAATGCCGATGATCCGCTTGGACAGCTTATTCAGCTCATTCAGCTGGCGGAAAGCCTGGACGGAACGGATGTTCCCGTAGTGGGCATTCAGCTGCCTGAGCTTTGACTTCGCCTCGCTTAACTGGTGCTCGATATGCTTATATTCGGAACGGGTCATTCCCAGGCGCTTCACCTCGGACGTGGTCTGTACCTGGCGGATCGAGAAGTCGCCTGCCAGGTAGATGGCGATGAGCAGTCCGGTGGCCGGTATAAATGTCATGCCAGCTCCGAGGAGAAAGTAGAGCCATGACCCGAAACTGACCGGCAGCATGATCGCCTGCCTCGTCAGGAACTGCTGAAAGTTATTCATTTGGCCGGACCTCCTGTCGAAATCTTACCATTTGTTACGTTCCGGACAGGGGAAAAGTTTCATCTGATCCCTTCTCCCGCCGTTCATGGCTCCATTATATCGCATACCCGGCCAGGCGGCATCCGAACCGCACGGTATTGTGAGCAACGTTCGTGGATCGTCAGGGGAAATCTGCTAGAATGGGTGGCATAGATCATCAGACAAAAGAGGTTGAGCACAATGTATGAAATCATCTACATGAAGGCAGATTATGAACCGTGGTGGCTGTTTAACGGATGGGAGCAGGAAATCGTGGAACGATGGACGTACGAATCACCGGACCATGCCGCCGGACAGCTGGACAAAATTCTGAAGGACTTCAGACAGGAGCACCGGAACGAGGCATCCAGGGAGCAGAAATTCTGGGCGTTCTGGTCGGACAAGGAGATCTGCTTTTGCGAAGATTGTGCGGAGGATCTGCAGATCTACCATGGCATCCTGACCATGATTGACGGCAAGCCGGCGCCGATTTCGAGAAAATGAAAAATGTTCTGCAAAATCGTTTGACAACCGATTGGAAGATGCTATACTTGTCATTAACTGAACAGACGGACCAAACGCGGATTCACATATTATAAAAAGTGATCGGGGTCTTTGCGGTACTTTTTATAATATGTGAATTTTTTTGTTTCAACAAAAAGGTTCCATATTAATTTTTACTTTTTATCTGGGGGTATTATCATGAAACAAGGTACGGTCAAATGGTTCAATGCTGAAAAAGGATTCGGCTTCATCGAAGTCGACGGCGAAGACGACGTATTCGTCCACTTCTCCGCAATCCAGGGCGAAGGCTTCAAGACGCTTGACGAGGGCCAGCAGGTCGAGTTCGAAGTTGTCGAAGGCAACCGCGGACCACAGGCTGCAAACGTCGTCAAACTGTAATAGCCGACAATCTGAAGGAGCATCCGGTCCGTCCGGATGCTCCTTTTTTCCATGTTTATCTAAAAAGCGCGCAATCGGTTTCCGCCGCAATTTCCCGGCCGGCGGGATGGATGTTTCAAAATCCGCCCAATCCGGTAAACACACGTTAGAAGGGAAGTGTTGCGAGTGGATCAGGAACTCAGACAGCCGCTGCCGCCGCCGGGCGAGCAGCAGGGTTTTTACGAGCAGCTCCGCACCAAGGTCGCCCGCTGGCTCGGTCAGAAGCCGGGGAAGCGGGGAAGGATTGCAGATGTCGTCCTGTTTGCACCGGATCTGTTCCATCTGCTCATGAAATCGATGGGGGACGGGCGGATCGACCGCAAGAGCAAGCTGCTCATCGCGAGCGGCATTCTGTATTTCATCAGTCCGATCGATCTGCTGCCGGAAGGGCTCCTCGGCCCCGGAGGCTATCTCGATGATGTGGCGGTCGCGTCATTCATCGTCACGACACTCATCGGGAGTGCGGGGGAGGACGTGCTGCAGGAGCACTGGACGGGCAGCACCCGGCTGCTGAACACGCTCGAGAAGATCAGCTCGAAGGGCGGCAGGCTCATCAGCAGGCTGCCGGCCGGTGTACTGGCCAGACGGTATTTAAAGAAAAAGTAAAAGGGAGGCGGATGACCGCCTCCCTTTTTGGATGTGCTGATTAGTTGGCCACGCTTTGCGCGTCCCGCCATTCCAAGTATTCATCATAGCTGAGCTGCTTGTCGAGGATCGTGCCGTCATCCAGGATTTCGATGACGCGGTTGGCGATCGTCTGGATGAACTGGTGGTCATGGGATGTGAAGATCATCGCGCCCTTGAACGAGATGAGCCCGTTGTTCAGCGCCTGGATCGATTCGAGGTCCAGGTGGTTCGTCGGCTCATCGAGAAGGAGGACGTTCGCATTCGTCAGCATCATTCTCGAAAGCATGCAGCGGACTTTTTCGCCTCCGGACAGGACGGACGGCTTTTTCTTCACTTCTTCGCCCGAGAAGAGCATCCGGCCGAGGAAACCGCGAAGGAATGTCTCGGTCTGGTCCTCAGGGGAGTACTGGCGGAGCCAGTCGACGAGTGTCGGCTCGCTCCCGGAGAAATACTCGGCGTTGTCCTGCGGGAAATAGGCCTGAGTGGTCGTGACGCCCCACTTGTAGGAGCCCGCAGCCGGTTCTTTCTCTCCGGAAAGGACGTCGAGAAGCGCCGACTTGGCAAGCGGATTGCCGAGGAGGATGATCTTGTCATCCTTGTTCATCGTGAAGTTGATACCTTCTGCAAACGTGTGGCCTTCGTCCTTGATCGTCAGGTCTTTCACCTGGAGTACGTCATTGCCGATTTCCCGGCCGATCTGGAAATTGACGTACGGGTAGCGGCGGGAAGAAGGTCGGATGTCATCCAGCTCGATCTTATCGAGCATCTTCTTCCGGGAAGTCGCCTGCTTGGACTTGGAGGCATTCGCGCTGAAACGGGCGATGAATGCCTGAAGTTCCTTGATTTTTTCTTCTTTCTTCTTGTTCTGCTCGGACGCCATCTTGGCGGCAAGCTGGCTCGACTCATACCAGAAATCGTAGTTCCCGACATACAGCTGGATCTTGCTGAAATCGAGGTCCGCAATATGAGTGCACACTTTGTTCAGGAAGTGGCGGTCGTGGGACACGACGATGACGGTGTTCTCGAAGTTGATGAGGAACTCTTCCAGCCAGCGGATCGCCTTCAGGTCGAGGTGGTTGGTCGGCTCGTCAAGAAGAAGGACATCCGGCTTGCCGAAGAGCGCCTGCGCAAGAAGGACCTTCACCTTGTCGGATCCGGTGAGCTCCTTCATCTTCGTATGGTGCATCGATTCAGGCACGCCGAGACCCTGGAGCAGGATCGATGCATCGGTCTCCGCTTCCCAGCCGTTCATCTCCGCGAATTCTCCTTCCAGTTCAGCGGCGCGCATGCCGTCCTCGTCGGAGAAGTCTTCCTTCATATAAATGGCGTTCTTTTCGTTCATCACCTCAAACAGGCGCTTGTGGCCCATGATGACGGTTTCCAGAACTTCATTTTCTTCATGTTCAAAGTGGTTCTGCTTCAGGACGGCCAGACGCTCGTCCGGTCCCATTGAGACATTGCCCGTCTGGGGATCGATCTCTCCGGAGAGGACCTTGAGGAAGGTCGATTTGCCGGCACCGTTCGCACCGATCAGGCCGTAGCAGTTGCCCGGCGTGAATTTTATGTTGACGTCTTCGAAAAGCTTGCGGTCTCCGAAGCGAAGACTGACGTTGCTGACTTGGATCATGAGTTCTCCTCCTTGTACACAATGCTCCGATTATACCATAAAGCGCCCCCGGACCGAAACACGGCGGGGACGCGGAAAAACGACAAGCTCAAGCGGGCGGATCATGAAACACCGAGGCTTCTGGCGCTGCGGCGGTTCCGGTACTGATGAAGCGTACCGAGCTCGCCGTTGACGAGTTCCTCCATCACCGCGTAGTCATGCCGCTCCGGCAGCCGGCCGTATTCGCCGCCCCTTGAGGAAAAAAGGAAGTAATACTCCCCGATCCTTCTGAACAGGAAGACGGTTTCGGGAAAGTCATCAAAAACGGCCTTCACCTGATACTTGCGGGTGTAGGCCCACTGCATCAACTTCATGTAAAACGCCCCTTCCTGCTATATTTTACCTGCATTGGGCAAGGGGCGCAAGTCCGGGGAAGTGCGAGGAATCCGCCGTGCACAGTCCCCCCGGATATGAAAAACATCCGCCGGGGCGGATGCCGTCATGCTTTCCAGTGACCGTCGATGAATTCATCCCGGCCCGATTTTGCCCGATCCTGTTCATAGTGGCCGGGTTCTTTGAGATAATAGTCCTGGTGATAGTCCTCGGCAGGATAAAAGACCGATGCCGGCAGGATTTCCGTCACGATCGGCTTGTCGAAGCGCCCGCTCTGTGCGAGTATTTCCTTGGAACGGAGCGCCTTTTCACGCTGACCGTCCGTCGTCCAGAAAATCGCTGTCCGGTAGGAAACCCCCCGGTCATGGAACTGGCCGCCGTCATCGGTCGGATCGATCTGCTGCCAGTATACGTCCAACAGCTTTTCATAGGGGAACACGGCGGGATCGAACTCAATCTCCACCGCTTCATAATGGCCGCTGCCGCCACGCTTTACATCTTCATACGTCGGGTTTTCCAACGATCCGCCGGTATAGCCTGACACAACGTCCTCGATGCCGTCCCATTCTTTGAACGGCTTCACCATGCACCAAAAACAGCCTCCTGCGAACACCGCTTTTTCCGTGTTGTTCTCCGCCATCTCTCCGTCACCTTCTCTTTCTTTCATGCGGTGATTGTAGCATGCGGGTCCGGCCAGGGGCAAGATGGTGCAACCCGGGGGCGTGCAGTGCGTCCTATGAGCGAATATCAGTTTGGAGGAATCATTATGGAACAGCCACATACACGGGCTCGTCGCAAGAAAAGAAGGAGGCTGCGTCCGTTCAGGGTCCTGTTCGCATTGCTGTTTGTCGGATTCATCGCAGCCGGCCTGTACTCGGTCTGGCAGTATAATCAGGGCAAGGAACTTGCCGTGGGCAGCAAGCCGGACTCGGGCAATTTCAGCGGAGACCCGGCAGATGCGAGGCAGCCGTATATCGAGAACTACCTGCTGCTCGGCGTGGATGACGACGGATCCGGCCGCTCAAGGTCCGATACGATGCTCCTCGCCTCATGGAACCGGGAAACCGGAAAAGTGAAGCTCGTCTCGTTCATGCGGGACATTTACGCGGACATCCCCGGCTACAAGTCTTATAAGCTGAACACCGCCTACTACCTCGGCGGGGTGCAGCTCGCGAAAGATACCATCTCGGGAATGTTCGGCGTGCCGATCCACCATTATGCGGTCACGGACTTCGATAATTTCGAGAAACTGATCGACATCGCGGCACCGGACGGCGTGACGATCAACGTCAAAAAAGAGATGTCCGAGAAGATCGGCGTGACGCTCAATCCGGGCGTCCATGATTTGAACGGCAAGGAACTCCTCGGCTATGCCCGCTTCCGTGCGGACAAAGAAGGGGACTTCGGCAGGGTGGCCCGCCAGCAGGAAGTCATCGGGGCAGTGAAGGATAAGGTCGTTTCCCTGAAGACATTGCCTAGGCTGCCGAAACTCGCCGGAGCGGCTACAGGATACGTGGAAACGGATATCGGCGGCACCGACGGACTCCAGAAAGTGATCCGGGCGATCGTATCGGGGGGCGTGGACATCGAACGCATGACCATCCCTGCGAAAGGGACCTATTCGTTCGCAACTTATCCCCACGCCGGATCGGTCATGGAGATCGACAAGGCCGCGAACAGGGAAGCACTCGGGAAGTTCCTCGATCTTCCCCTGACGGAGACCGGCGCGTCGGCCTTCGCAGACTGAAAAAGAGATAAAGGGGCATACCGATGGGTGGACAACAGAATAGGGACAAACCAAAGATCGTCCGGTTTCTTGGAGGGCGCGCCACGATGTTCGTGCTGGCCGCAATCCTGCTTGCCGGACTGATCATCCTCGTCTACGACCACGTGTCGTTCATTTTCACGCCGGTCCGGGTCCTGCTGCAGAATGTCGTCCTGCCGGTCATCCTGGCAACGATCCTGTTTTATCTGCTGCGGCCGGTGCTCCGTTTGCTCGAACGGGCACGGATTCCGAGGATCTGGGGGATTGTGATCCTCTACGTCGGGGGACTCGGGCTGATCACGCTTGGAATCCTGCTGATCTTCCCGTTTTTGAAAGAGCAGTTCCATAACCTGATCAAGGATTTTCCGGAGTACTTCCGGACCCTGATGATCAATATCGACCGGTACTTGAGCACATCGATGTTTGCAGGCTATCTCAGCGGCCTGGACTTCAGTCTTGCGAATCTGACCGATTCGTACCTTGAAGACCTCTCGGGATTCTTCCAGGAAACGGCCGGAGGAATCGCCTCGGGCATCACGAACTTCATCTCGACGCTCACCGGCATTGTCCTGTCGATCGTCACCGTGCCGTTCATCCTCTTTTACCTGCTGAAGGACGGCGAGAAGCTGCCCCGCTTCACCGTGGGCCTTCTACCGCCGCGCATGCGGGGAGATGCCATCGAGATCATCACGGACGCAGATCGGCAGCTCAGCGCCTACATCCTTGGACAAGTGCTCGTGTCTTTGTGCATCGGCATCATGGTGTCCATCGGTTTCCTGATCATCGGGATGAAGTATGCACTCGTGCTCGGCGCACTTGCCGCAGTGACGAGCGTCGTCCCGTATCTCGGGCCGGTGATCGCCATCACGCCCGCACTCATCATCGCGCTCGTCACGTCGCCGTTCATGATTTTGAAGCTGGCGGTCGTCTGGACGGCCGTGCAGCTGATCGAGTCGAAGTTTATCTCGCCGCAGATCATGGGTAAAACAATGCATATCCATCCGATCACAATCATTTTCGTCCTGCTGACCTCCGGCTCTCTGTTCGGTTTGCCGGGCGTCATCCTTGGGATTCCGGGTTATGCGCTGTTGAAGGTCGTCATGACACATCTGTTCAAGCTGTTCAAAAAGCGTTACGATGAACATGAAGACGATCCGGACCTGCGTTACTCGGGGAGTATTCAATGGCCGGATGAGACAGGGAAAGAGTGAGTGAGACGATGAAATCCTTTTTATCAAAGATCGAAATCGGTGCCCTCGTGGTGGACACGGTCGTCGATAATCAGATGATGGAAGAAGGGGAGACCCTGAACGGCACCATCTACATCGATGGCGGTGACGCGGATGAGGTGATCGACCACATTACGCTGGAAGTGCTAATCAGGCCGCTCGCCCACAGCGCGGAGCGTCTTTCCGATGCGGACGGCAGAACGCTCACCAAGCAATCCATCGAACTTGTAGGGGATGTACGGTCAAAGGGAACGAGGATGATCCCGTTTGAGATCGTTCCGGATGAACGCTGGGAAGTCGACACGGAGCAGTCATCGCTCATGCTCAGGACGACTGCCCACATTCCCGGCGGCACGGACGCCCATGACGAAGACCAGATTCAATACGGCTGAAAGAGAGCGCATCCGGTTTGACGGATGCGCTTTTCTTTTTTTGAATGTACAATCAATTAAAGGCAACCGAAGGGGAGGGGACGGCAAGTGGATCCATTGCTGAAGATGTTCCACACATTGAGCGGCGAACTGAACAAGATCCATAAGGAAGCCTGCAAGGAAGTATCTGTCCAGCAGAGCACCATCATGCACGAAATCCAGAGCCTCAGTGAACCGTCCATGCAGGAAACGGCCAGAGGGGTCGGCATGGACATCACAACCTTTTCAAGACAGATCCAATCACTCGTCACATCCGGCCATGTATCAAGGAAACCGTATCCCGGAGACCGGCGCATCCAGATTCTTTCCCTTACCGAACTCGGTGAATCGGCTGTATCACAGATAGACGAAGAGATCATGATACAGCTGGGGCGGTCGCTGTCTGATATGGGTGATTTCGAAAAGGAGATCATCATCCGGTCCCTTCAGCAGCTCTATAAAAACATGAGCAAAGAAGCTTAAAATTCCTAGTTGCAGCCAGCAACTATTCTTTTTGACAGATGATTGCATTTATCAAGTATAGTAGTTGAACTATGAGAATGACAGGGAAAATTCGAACAATTTTCGTTTTGCAAGTATCGAACTTGCAGTACGCAACCATCGAGTATGCATGTTGCAACCTTCAACCGTGCAGTTTGCAAGTGATGGTCTTAAAAAGTGATTTGAGACGGTCAGCACGGCCGGTTCGTTTATTGTGACAGGTGATCCAGTCAAAAGAAACAGCTTCTAATTGCCGGCAGCGGTTGGTCGCTGTAAGTGGATATGGAGCCATGATTGAACGGGTCGACGAGTTCTTAATAAGCATGGTTCATTATCATGGCCAAATGCTAAACTTCGGCTGAGGACCGATAAAACAAAACCTGGTTATCGGATATGCTGCCGATCGGTCGTATCAAGTTTCATCAGCAAGGAAATGTGGTTAAGTCCGGCAGGAAGATGGAGAAGGAGATCCTGCAACAACAGAAGCCGGAGCGTAATGCTGAAGCTTAATGATATAATGAGGAGTAGAGTGCGAAGTGCATCATTCTGATGGGGGGATACCGATCAGGACCTCTCTTGACTGCTTTCTCTTTTAGTTTACATAATTTCTATTTTCGGAAGTTGTATATCATTGATAAGTATACTTGAAACAGTGAGATGAAACGTGTTTTTCCGGGCCTGGCCGTTCAGATGCGTCTTTGTTCAAACCATGCTGTAGTATCATCCTTACAGGCATCGACACGCAGTTCCTTTCCGTTTCCTTAAACCGGTTCTGTCCGTCTCACAGGTCTACTGGATCATCTCATGATCTATCGATCCGCCATCTCACTGACAAGCCGTTCTGTCCCATGTTGATGAGATGCGTCTTCCGTCAGCTTTGAATCCGTCGCCTCACGGCCGCTTCATCAGTAAAATGCTGTCAGAAGTACCCGGATGCTTTTTCGGGTGTCTGCTGGACCTGTTAGGAACCGGTTCCCGTACTTCAGCGCCGTCACCGTTGAGATGGAGCCGTTTTTATGGCCTATTGATCATTGAGAACATGCAGCCCCCTGATTCTTGAAATCAGGGGGCTGCATCGATCTATCTGCCGTGGTATGGACACTGCCTTCCAATGACAACTCGTTGCTTCGTGATTTGTGGCCGGTTATCCCTTTATAAAGCCCCTTGCCCCCTATCCCTTTGTCTAATGCGGAAAGCAGATCATCCACGCCGGAAATCTTCAATCCGCTTCCGCGCTGTTGCCGGTGGCAGCAACTGGATATGTTCTCCTTTCTCATTGCAGGTGAAAATCCCTTTGAATGCATCGGGCATGGCCTCATATTGTTCCTCCAACTGTTCATGAAACCTTTTGAAACAATCATAAGGGTATTTTTCCAATAGATAGGGCATCAAAAATGCCGAGCGCATGATTTCATATTCCTCATAATTATAAGGAGTGCGATCGGGACGTTTTTTTAAGATCTCCAGCATCTTTTTCATTAAAGCGGCAACTTCTTCTTCGCTTGCAAAGGCAGCATATCCTCTGATGGCCG
The DNA here is from genome assembly GCF_900156305.1 of Edaphobacillus lindanitolerans. Classification (GTDB taxonomy): domain Bacteria; phylum Bacillota; class Bacilli; order Bacillales_A; family Planococcaceae; genus Bhargavaea; species Bhargavaea lindanitolerans. The sequence goes on from NZ_FTPL01000002.1 coordinate 128,358, forward strand.
TAAGCCGCATATCCAAATATCGTTCTTTTTTATAGGCCTTCAGGAAAAATTCCTTCCCGTCCTCCGGCAAGTCGAGGATCGATTGCTTCAATAGGGCATTTCGTTTGGCAATGTCCTTTGTATTGAAATAATCGTCCGTTATCGCTATTCTTTCATCCATATATGCCCTCCGTTTATGATCTGTGCGTCCGGACCCAGCCGGCCTGCATCGGCTGCCACACTCACTACCGGTGTATCGTAAGACGCACTCATGTTCCTGTCAATGGGGATCCCGGTGAATTGCCGGTTTTACGAAACTATTTTAAAAAAACATAACAAAACCCTTTACAACCCCGTTTTGATGTTGTAGTGTTGTCTGCAAGATTCAAAATTGAATAGCAATGGATGAGGTGCAAAGATCATCAGTACCCCGCGGCAACGGCTGAGAACCGGCCGCGGGCGAAAGGGAGATTTGCCGAAACGGAGGCCGGTTCTCAGGCCGTCTTCCGTTGGACTGTATGTGAACAGCATGCAGGCTGTCATTATTCTTCGTGATAATGGAGTGCTTCCACTTGTGACCTTCCAGGTCGTGCATCGCGCAACCCCACAAGCCGGATTCGAACTCTGATTCCGGCTTGTTTTTTATTTGCCGCGAAGCATGGGACATTTCATCCATTGTCCGGGCGTTCGTACCGGAAACCGGGAAACCGGAATACACTATGGATAGAAAGAGGGATGGAACGATGAGTCATTTGTTCACAGGAATCGCAGCAGCCGTCACCACGCCGTTCAACGGCCAGGAGGTGGATTACGTCAATTACCGGCTGCATCTGGAGTACCTGATCCACAACCGGATCCAGGCGCTTGTCATCAACGGAACGACCGGAGAAGGATCGACGCTGACTCCGGCTGAACGGCGCCGCCTGCTGGAGATCGCCGTGGAAACCTCGGCCGGACGGGTGCCGGTCATCGCGGGAACCGGCTCGAATTCAACGCTCGAATCGATCGAATCGTCACGTGAAGCGAAGGAACTCGGCGCGGACGGCATCATGCTCATCACCCCCTACTACAACAAAACGAGCCAACGCGGCCTGATCCGGCATTTCGAAGCCATCGTCGAGGCGGCCGGGATTCCGGCACTCCTTTACAATGTCCCTTCCCGCACGGGCATGACGATCGAGCCGGAAACGGTCCTTGAGCTCAGCCGCCACCCGATGATCGTCGGGCTGAAAGACGCGACCGGCGACCTGAACTACATGTCCCGCGTCCGGCTCATCACGGACCCGTCTTTTGCCGTCTACAGCGGGAATGACGACACGGCACTCCCCTTCCTTTCGCTCGGCGGGAACGGCGTCATTTCGGTCGTCGCCAATATCGTGCCGGATGAATTCCAGGAGATGTTCGAACAGGCCCGGACCGACCTGTCACGGGCCCAGGAGATCCACTACCGGCTCACCCCGCTCATCGCGGCGCTGTCGGTCGACGTGAATCCGATTCCGATCAAGGTGCTGACATCGCATCTCGGCTTCGGCAACTATGAGGTCCGCCTGCCGCTGCTGCCGCTTGATGCGGACGGCCGGGGGCGCCTCATCCGCCAGTTTGAATCCATCCGGATGGAGGTTTGACGATGAAACTGCTGCTCTGCGGATACGGGGCGATGAACCGCCGCGTCGCCGCACTTGCCACGGAACGCGGCCATGAGATTGCGGGTGTCCTGCTCCTGCGAGGAAGCCGTGCGGACGGACATCCGGTTTACCGGCCCGATGAACGGCTGCCCGATGCCGATGCGGTTATTGACTTCTCCCACCCTGCCCTGTCGGCCGCCCTGCTTCAGGCCGGCACCGGGCTCCCGCTCGTCATCGCGACCACCGGTGAAAAGGAAACGCTGCTGGAACTGATGAAGGAGAAAGCGGCCGGACAGCCCATTTTCTTCAGTGCCAACATGAGTGCCGGCGTCCATATGCTGACGGAAATCGTGAAATTTGCGGCTTCCCTCCTCCCTTCGTTTGACATCGAGCTAACCGAGCGCCATCACCGGAAAAAGGTGGACGCCCCGAGCGGGACGCTCATCAAGCTCTACGACGCGATCGCCTCCGTCCGTCCGGGCGTCCATCCCGTCACGGACCGCCACCATTCCGAAGGCCGCCGGACGGATGAGGAGATCGGCATCCATTCGCTGCGGGGAGGAACGATCTCCGGAGAGCATGAAGTGCTGTTTGCCGGCCATGAGGAAACCATTACGATCGCCCACCATGCCCAGTCAAAGGACATATTCGCATCCGGCGCACTGGACGTGGCCGAACGGCTGATCCATAAGGACAACGGTTTTTATACTTACGATAATCTGGGGGTTGACTGACGATGAACGAATTCACTGCAGAAGAGATCATTTCTTTTATCAGCAATGCAAAAAAGACGACACCGCTCAAAATATATGTGAACACGCAACTTGGACGGGACGAATTCCCGGACAGCTTCCATGTATTCGGAAGTGACGGCTCCTATACCATTTTCGCCGACCACGCCGAATGGGCACCGTTTGAGGCGGCCAACCGGGACCGGTTCGAAGATATCGTCGTGGAGCAGGACCGCAGGAACAGCGCGGTGCCCCTGCTGGATGCGACAAACGTCAATGCGCGGATCGAGCCGGGCGCCTACATCCGGGAGCATGCCGTCATCGGGGACAGCGCCGTGATCATGATGGGCGCGGTCATCAACATCGGTGCAGTCGTCGGCGAAGGGACGATGGTCGATATGAATGCCGTCCTCGGCGGCCGCGCGATCACCGGACGGAATGTGCACGTCGGTGCCGGTGCCGTGCTGGCGGGTGTCATCGAACCTGCAAGTGCCACACCGGTGACCGTCGGCGACAACGTCCTCATCGGTGCCAATGCGGTCCTCCTTGAAGGGGTGCAGGTCGGCAACGGGGCCGTGATCGCGGCCGGCAGCATCGTCACCGATCATGTGCCGGCCGGTGCGGTCGTCGCGGGTGTTCCCGCCCGGGTGATCAAGCAGGCGGCGGATGTCCAGTCGGGCAAGGTCGGCATTGTCGACGCCCTCCGGAAGCTGAACGACTGATTTGATTTGATCGACCGGAGGGAAGGGTCCGCCCTTCCCTCTTTACATATTTGGAGGTGAGCACGATGGATTTGACTGAACGGCTGACCCGCCACAGACGGACGCTTCACCGCATTCCGGAAGCCGGATTCGAGGAATTCAAGACGGCACGGTACATCCGGGAAGTCCTGGATGGGCTCGGGCTCGCTTATGAAAAACCGATGGAAACGGCGACCGTCGCATGGATCGGAGGGGACGGTGCCGGACGGACGCTCGCCTTCCGTGCGGATATTGACGGGCTGCCGATCGAAGAGGAGACCGGCCTCCCCTTCCGGTCGGAACACCCCGGGTGGATGCACGCATGCGGGCATGACGGACACACGGCGATCCTCCTCGCGTTCGCCGAGCGCTGCATGGAACTGAAAAAGGAGGGCCGGCTCCCCTGCAACATTCTTCTTGTCTTCCAGCCGTCCGAGGAATCGGGCGGCGGTGCCGCACGGCTCGTGCGTTCGGGTGTGTTTGACGCACACAGGCCGGACGCCGTGTTCGGCCTCCACGTCATGCCGGACGAAGAAGAAGGGCTGCTGCTGACGAGGAGCGGTGAATTGACGGCGAGCGCGACCGAATACCGGATCCGGGTGAATGGCCGCTCTGCACATGTGGCTGACAAGCAAAACGGGGCCTCCGCGCTCGGCGCGCTTCTGCATGTGGCGTCCGGGATCGAGCGGATCCAGCAATATCATCTGGACGGACTGAACCGGAATATCGTCCATATCGGCAGCATGCGGGCCGGAGAGGCGATCAACACGGTCGCTTCCTCCGCATACTTGGAAGGGACGATCCGGACTTATTCCGCCGGGGATCTGGAACGGGTCACCGGGTCGATGCGGAAACTTGCCGAAAGCGCGGACCTTCTCTTCGGGGCGGAGACGGAGCTGGACGTCGCCGAGGGGTATCCCCCTGTGATCAATTCCCCTTCCCTTCTCCCCCTTTCGGAACGGGCGGCGGATGCCGCAGGACTGAAATTCCTGCTGAAAGAAAAGCCGTATCTGTTCGGCGAGGATTTCTCGTTCTACAGCGAAGTTGCCCCGGTACACTTCGCTTTCCTCGGCGTGCGAAATGAAGGCCTCGGCCATACGGCTGCGCTTCATACGCCTCACCTGAATTTCCGGGAAGAAGCGCTGGCCGGCGGCGTCCGGTTTTTCGAACAGGCGCTGATGCAGGGAGGGTCTCTCTGATGCCGGCGGTGCTGGAGATCGACCGCGGCCGCATGGCCAGGCAGGCAGGCATCGTCAACCGCGACGCGGCGGTCATGGCCGTCGTCAAAAATGATGCATACAACACCGGGCTGCCGCTTGCATGGCGGACGTTCCGGGAAGCGGGGATCCGTGCGTTCGCGACGACGAGCCTCCGGGAAGCGGTCGCACTCCGGGAGCTGGATGAGCACTGTTCGGTCTTCCTCATGAACCCGGTGACCGAATTTGACGTCCTCCGAGAAAACCGGATTGACATGACGCTCCCGTCCCTGCCATTTTACGAACGGTACAAACAGCTCCTCGGCGGCATCGGGCTCCACCTGGAATACCGGAATCTGCTCCGCCGGTCCGGCTTTACCGACGCGGACGAAATGGAGAAGGTGCTGCACGAGGGGATTGTGCAGGTGACGGGCATCTGGACTCATTTTGCGTTTGCCGACGAGTTCGGCCTAAATGAGTACCATCAGGAAAAGGAAGCATGGCTCGGAGTGCTCGGACGGCTGTCCGGCCATCTCCGGAACATTCCGTTCATCCACGCACAGAACAGCGCGTCCTACATGCGGGACGGCCTGCTGCCGGGCCACAGCCATATCCGGCCGGGCATCCTCCTGTACGGGGCGCGTCCGTACCCGGAGCTCGGTGAATCGGCCGTTCCGAACATCCTGACCCTCCGTGCGGAAGTGATCCAGACGATCCGTCTCAGGAAGGGCGAATCGTCCGGGTACTCGGCCGCCTTCACCGCGGATGAGGACTGTACACTGGCGGTCTGTGACATCGGGTACGGGGACGGTCTGCTGAGGACGCGTGCCCGGCATGATGTGCTGATCAACGGAAAGCGGTACCCGATCGCCGCACTCATGATGAGCCATCTGCTCGTTCGGGCGGATGAAGGTGTCCGGGCGGGCCACCGTGTGTACCTGTACAGCGACGAGCTGAGGGTCGATCATTACACGGCGCTCGGGGTCGGCGCCAACTCCGAGCAGATGTCCGCCCTGAACCGCATGACCCTCGATACGATGATCAAAGAGTGAAAACACCCCGTTGCACTGGCTCGCCTGAGCCGCGTGCAACGGGGTGTTGCTATTTATTCTTCGGTCGTTTCCATGTTGATGTCCGTGTAAATGTTCGTCACATAGCCGTCTTCTTTCTGGTCCACCGCGAAGCTTCCGTTGGAGTAGCGGTCTGCCAGGCGGTATGCGCCCGGATCGACGGGAATGCGCTTGTCCTTGTCGGTCGCCAGGACGACCTGCTCACCCTTCCGTGCGGCGACGACGCCGGCCACCCGGTGAGGGTTCGATTTCAGTTCCTTCAGGCAGACCAGTCCTCGCTTGGCACGCGTGGACAGCTCGAACTCGGAGACCGGCATCTTCTTCACGGCCCCGCGGTGGGTCGCCAGGAACAGCGCTTCTTCATCAGACGGCCGGTTCACGACAGACGAGACGACCCGGTCGCCGTCTTTGAGGTTGATCCCCTTCACCCCGGCGGTGCGGACCCCGGTTTCGGTCACTTCGGAAAGCGGGAACCGGAGACCGTACGCGAGGTGGGTGAACAGCAGAAGCTCGCCGTCCGCCGGCACGAGATGGACGGCCTGCAGCGCATCCCCCTTCTTCAGGGAGACTGCCTTGTACGTCCTGCCGGTACGCTGGACTTTGTAGTCGGCAAGCGCGGAACGCTTCACGAATCCGTTCTCGGTCACCGTCAGGATACCGGCGCCTGCCTCATCGAACGAACCGATTCCGAGCGCCTCCACAATCTCCTCGTCCTGGGCAAGCGGCACGATGCTTGAAATGTGCTGCCCGAGATCTTTCCAGCGGATGTCCGGCAGTTCATGCACCGGCTGATAGATGTAGTTGCCGAGCGACGTGAACAGGAGGAGCGCCTGCTGGGTATTGAGCGTCCCGCCGAACAGGAGCCGGTCGGATTCCTTCATCTCCAGGTCCCTGCCGCCCGTGGCGCCGTAAGAACGCTGGCTCGTCCGCTTCACGTAGCCGTCCTTCGTCACCGTCACGACGACTTCCTCGCTCGGGATGAGGATGTCCAGGTCGAGCTTGATCTCCGCGATTTCCTCCTCGATCACCGACCGGCGCGGCTCGGAAAATTGCTTGCGGATCTCTCTCAGCTCGTTCTTGATGACGCGGAGCAGCTTCTTCTCGGAGCCGAGAATGCCGGTGAGTTCCTCGATGAGCGCATTCAGCTCTTCCTGCTCGCGCTGCAGCTCCGTGATGTCCGTGTTCGTCAGCCGGTAGAGCTGGAGGGAGACGATCGCTTCGGCCTGGGGCTCAGTGAATCCGAATGCGCTGACGAGGTTGTTCTTCGCGTCGCGCTTGTCCTCGGATGCGCGGATCGTCCGGATGACCTCATCGAGGATCGACAGGGCCTTCATGAGGCCTTCCACGATATGGAGCCGGTCCTTCGCCCGGAGCAGCTCGAATTCGGAGCGCTTCGTGATGACGTCGCGCCGGTGGCCGATATAGGCATCGAGCATCATGCCGAGCGACATGAGCTTCGGCCGCCGACCCTCGATGGCGATCATGTTGAAGTTGTAGTTCACCTGCAGGTCCGTGTTCTTGAACAGATACTGCAGGATGCCCGCCCCGGCGATGTCCTTCTTGAGTTCGACGACGATCCGCAGGCCGGTCCGGTCGGATTCGTCGCGCACTTCGGAAATGCCTTCAAGCTTGCGGTCCAGCCGGAGCTCGTCGATCTTCTTGACGAGGTTCGCCTTGTTGACGTCATACGGGATTTCCGTGACAACGATCTGCTGTTTTCCGCCCCGCAGCTCCTCGATCTCGGTCTTCGCCCGGATGACAATCTTCCCGCGGCCGGTCTCGTACGCCTTGCGGATGCCGTCCGCCCCCTGGATGATGCCCCCGGTCGGGAAGTCCGGCCCCCTGAGGACGGTCATGAGCTCGTCCGTCGTGGCAGCCGGATTGTCGATTCTCATGAGGACGGCATCGATCACTTCATGAAGCGCATGCGGCGGGATGTCCGTCGCATAGCCTGCCGCAATCCCGGTCGATCCGTTGACGAGCAGGTTCGGCAGGCGTGCCGGCAGGACGGTCGGCTCGGTCTCGTTGTCATCGTAGTTCGGCACGAATTCGACGGTCCGCTTGCCGATGTCCCGGAGCATCTCGGACGCGATTGCCGACAATCGCGCCTCGGTGTACCGCATGGCCGCAGCCGGGTCGCCGTCGAGCGAACCGTTGTTGCCGTGCATTTCGATGAGCGGGTGGCGGAGTTTCCAGTCCTGGCTCATCCGCACCATCGCCTCGTAAACCGACGAGTCGCCGTGCGGATGATAGTTGCCGATGACGTTCCCGACCGTCTTTGCCGATTTGCGGAACGGCTTGTCATTCGTGTTGCCTTCCTGGTGCATCGCGTAAAGAATGCGCCGCTGTACAGGCTTCAGCCCGTCCCGCGCGTCCGGAAGCGCCCGGTCCTGGATGATGTATTTGCTGTATCGTCCGAACCGGTCGCCGATGACTTCCTCCAGCGGCAGGTCCTGATATTGTGCGTTTTCAGTCATGAGATGTCCTCCTCAGCAGTCAGGAATTCGTTTTCGAGGATGTTGTCCCCGTCCTCCATGCCGAAGTCGACATTCTCTTCGATCCACTTCCGTCTCGGGTCGACTTTGTCGCCCATGAGCGTGGTCACCCGGCGCTCGGACTTCGCCCCGTCCTCGATCGTGACGCGGATGAGCGTCCGCGTCTCGGGGTTCATCGTCGTCTCCCAGAGCTGGTCCGCATTCATCTCGCCGAGGCCCTTGTACCGCTGGAGCATATAGCCCTTGCCGATTTTCTTGATGGCCCCGTCGAGCTCGGCCTCCGTCCAGGCATACTCGATCTTCTCTTTCTTGCCCGTGCCCTTGGAGACTTTGAAGAGCGGCGGCAGTGCGATGTACACTTTGCCCGCCTCGATCAGCGGCTTCATATAGCGGTAGAAGAACGTGAGGAGCAACACCTGGATGTGCGCCCCGTCGGTGTCCGCATCGGTCATGATTACGACTTTGTCATAGGCGATGTCATCGGTGTTGAAATCCGCGCCGACGCCCCCGCCGATTGCATGGATGATCGTCGAGATCTCTTCGTTTTTCATGATGTCTTCCAGCTTCGCCTTCTCGGTGTTGATGACCTTGCCCCGCAGAGGCAGGATCGCCTGGAACGTGCGGTCCCTTCCCTGCTTGGCGGAGCCTCCGGCCGAGTCGCCCTCCACCAGATACAGTTCGTTCTTGGCGGCATTGCGCGACTGGGCCGGCGTCAGCTTGCCGGAGAGCAGCGTCTCCGAACGTTTGCGCTTTTTGCCGGACCGGGCGTCTTCCCGGGCCTTGCGCGCCGCTTCCCTCGCCTGCTGGGCCCGGACGGCCTTGCGGACGAGCGTGGCGGACAGTTCTGCGTTCTCTTCCAGGAAATAAAGCAGCTTCTGTGAAACGATGGCGTCCGTGACGGTCCGCGCCTCGCTCGTGCCGAGCTTGCTCTTCGTCTGCCCCTCGAACTGCAGCACCGCTTCCGGGATCCGGACGGAAATGATGGCCGAAATCCCTTCCCGGATGTCGGAGCCGTCAAGATTTTTATCTTTCGGCTTCAGCAGGCCCGCCTTGCGCCCGTATTCATTGAACACGCGGGTCATCGCCGTCTTGACGCCCGTTTCATGCGTGCCGCCGTCTTTCGTCCGGACGTTGTTGACGAACGACAGGATCGTTTCGGAGTAGCCGTCGGTGAACTGGAAGGCGAACTCCAGTTCGATCCCGTCCTGTTCGCCCTCGATGTAGGCCACTTCGTGGAGGGTGTCTTTTTCTTCATTGAGATAATGGACGAACGCCTCGATGCCGGTTTCGAAATGGAATGAATCCGATTTTCCGCTTTCCTCGTCGGCGAGCGTGATGTTCATGCCCTTCAGCAGGAAAGCCGATTCACGGAGCCGTTCGCTCAGCGTTTCGTAGTTGAATTTCACCGTCGAGAAGATCGCTGCATCCGGTTTGAAGTGGATCAGCGTTCCGTGTTCCCGCGTCTTTCCGATTTCCTCGAGCGTCGTCACCGGGTGGCCGCCGTGTTCAAATCGCTGGCGGAATTTCTTCCCGTCCTTGTAGACGACGACTTCGAGCCATTCCGAGAGGGCGTTCACGACCGACGCCCCGACGCCGTGGAGGCCGCCGCTCGTCTTGTAGCCGCCCTGTCCGAACTTCCCGCCGGCATGCAGGACGGTCAGGATGACTTCGGTCGTCGGTTTGCCCGTGCTGTGTGTGCCGGTCGGCATGCCGCGACCATGGTCGCGCACGCTCACGCTGCCGTCTTTGTGGACGGTGACGTTGATCTCTTCGCCGAAGCCGGCAAGCGCCTCATCGACCGCGTTGTCGACAATTTCATAAACAAGGTGGTGCAGACCCCGGGAATCGGTCGAGCCGATATACATGCCGGGCCGTTTCCGGACGGCGTCGAGGCCTTCGAGCACCTGGATCGATTCATCGTTATATGTGCTGATTTCACTGATCTTAGTCAAAGGTTCTCCCCCATCAAACGTTTGTTCGTATTTTATTTCATCGTAATCGTTTTGCCGGAGGCTGTCAAACCGCATCTCTCCGGCATGCCCGGTCTTCATTGTAAGACAACGGAGCACTCCGTGGCAATGTTGTCCCGGAATTGGGCTGCCGAAAGGCCGGGCTTTTCGGCACTGTTTTCTGCTTCGCGTCATTGTACGGACCCGGCCGTTAAGGTAAACTGAAAGTGACTTTACAGTTACTTTAATCAACGAGGTGCGTTTTATGCAGATTGCAGCCATGCTGCTGGCCGCGTACCTGCTCGGATCGATTCCGGCGGGTCTGTGGATCGGCAAACTATTTTATCATACGGATATCCGGGAATCCGGAAGCGGGAACCTCGGTGCGACCAACTCGTTCCGCGTCCTCGGCAAAAAAGCGGGGATCGCCGTCACCGCGATCGACATCCTGAAGGGGACCGCAGCGGTGCTCCTGCCGCTTCTCCCCGTCTTTCATGATGCGAACATCCATCCTCTGACGCTCGGGATCGCGGCGGTGATCGGCCACATGTTCCCGGTGTTCGCAAAATTCCGCGGAGGCAAGGCGGTCGCCACGTCCGGCGGCGTGATCCTCGGATACAGCTGGCCGTTCTTCCTCGTCCTGATCGCCTCGTTCCTCATCGTGCTCAAACTGTCGAAGATCGTGTCGCTCACATCGATGGCCATGGGTGTGGTCGGCCTCATCTATGCGACCGTGAACTATTTCGTCACCGGGGATCTGTACCTGCTCATCGTCATCCTGCTGCTGACGGTGTTCATCTTCTACCGCCACCGGGCGAATATCGGACGGATCAAGGCGGGAACCGAGCCAAAAGTGAAGTGGCTCTAGTATACTTGGAGCATCTACACGAAAGGCGGTGTATCGGTTGAAGATCAAGATCAGCGACAAGGCGCTTACCTGGTTCAAAGATGAGATGGATGTTTCAACCGGCGATCACATCCGGTTCCGTGTCCGTTACGGCGGTGCCGGCCTGCAGCCCGGCTTTTCCCTCGCCCTGTCCAGCGATCGCCCCGAGTCCCCTGCGGCCAGCACGGACCGGGACGGCATCACGTTTTTCATCGAAGGGGACGACGACTGGTATTTCGACGGCCATGACCTGACGGTGGATTACAACGAACAATTGGATGAACCCGATTACCGGTACGAAAAAGCATGAGCTCCCAGGGGCTCATGCTTTTTTAGTTCCGCTGCCAAGCCGGAACCGGTCGATCAGGTCTTGCCGCCCCTCGGCTTCGAGGATGGCGTATTCCCGTTCTCCGAACAGGTCGAAATGAGGAAAATGCTCTTTGTGGTCGATCCACTCAGGCCTCAGCCCGTATGCCCTTCCCCACTCCTCCAGTCTGGAGAGATCCGCGCAGCCGGCTTTCGTGACGGTGTGGCAGCCGGGAAAACGGTCGTCGAGCCAATAGTGCGTCAGGAAGGCGATCTCCCCCCGCCTGACGGCCGCTTTCCACTCATTTAGTTCTGCACGCTTGATCCCGAATGCCATCAGTCCGTTTCCTTGGCGATCTCGATGTACTTCGCCTCCCACTCCGGATCGATCTTCCGGAGTGCCACAGGACGGAAGGACTCCTTGTGGACGAGCGTATGCACCGAGCTTCCGGTCGCCGCAACGGTCCCGTCCGGATGGGCAATCTCATAGCCGTAAGTGGTCCTGAGCCGGCCGTGCTGCTCAATCCAGGTCCGGATGACGGCCGTATCCCCGTAGCGCATCGGCTGCTTGTAGCTGATGTTCAGGTCGATCACCGGGGACAGATACCCCTTTTCCTCGAGACCGGCATAGGAAAAGCCGATGTCCCGGATAAGTGCCGTGCGTCCGATCTCCATCCAGACCAGATAGTTGGCATGATAGACCACACCCATCTGATCTGTCTCCGCGTACCGGACTTCCACTGTTGTTTCACTGATATGCATGCTTTACCACCTCTCTCTTCTATTATAAAGGAAGCGGGCCGGATTCGCCGGTTCTGAGGTGCCGGGTCTGGGGCGTGCCGGGAGGCGGACCACGTGAAGTGGGTTCTCTCGATCGGGCGGAGGGAGGTTTGCGGCTGATTTACGGGCTGGCGGTTTATCGCGTCCAATCCGGAACAGTCCGCGACCGATTTTCCTGCATCGCAGGTTTTTACGGCCGATCTGGGGCGGTTCCCGGCCGATCGGGAGTCGTTCGCGGCCGATCCACTCACTGCCGGGTTTTCGCGTCCGATCGAGACCGGTTCGCGCCCGATCACACACTGCCGCTTCCCCAAGTTCCCCGCGCCCCCCATACAAGAAAAAGCCGGAAGGGAGAGTCCCTTCCGGCTTTCTATATCAATCAGTTGTTTTTCAGCTTGTCGCGGAGGACCATCTGAAGGATGCCGCCGTTGCGGTAGTAGTCAACTTCGACTTCGGAGTCAAAGCGTGCGAGTGCCTGGAATTCCTTGACGGAACCGTCCGGCGAAGTGGCCGTGACTGTCAGGATGTCGCGTGGCTTGACCGTGTCGGTGATGTTGACGCTGATTTCCTCTTCACCGGTCAGGCCGAGGGTTTCCACGTTTTCGCCTTTCATGAACTGGAGCGGGAGAACGCCCATCATGACGAGGTTCGAACGGTGGATCCGCTCGTAGCTTTCCGCGATGACCGTCCTGATGCCGAGAAGGTTGGTACCCTTCGCAGCCCAGTCGCGGGAAGAGCCCATGCCGTAGTCTTTGCCGGCGAGGATCGCAAGGCCCGTACCGTCTTCCTGGTACTTCATGGCTGCATCGTAGATCGGGAGGATCTCTTTGGTCGGCCAGTAAGTCGTGTAGCCGCCTTCCGTCCCTTTTGCGATCTGGTTGCGGATGCGGATGTTGGCGAACGTGCCGCGCATCATCACTTCGTGGTTACCACGGCGGGAACCGTACGAGTTGAAGTAGCGGGGCTCCACTCCGCGTTCGCGCAGGTACTTGCCGGCCGGCGTGTCTTTGCCGATGGCGCCTGCAGGCGAGATGTGGTCGGTCGTGATCGAGTCGCCGAACTTGCCGATGACGCGCAGGTTCGCAAGCGTTTCGATCGGGCTCGCTTCTTTCGAAAGGCCTTCGAAGAACGGCGGGTTCTGGATGTACGTCGAGTTTTCGTCGAAGTCATACAGGGAATCATCCGTCGTTTCGATGGCGTTCCAGCGCTCGTTTTCCGTGAAGACATGCTCATACTCTTTGCGGAACAGGTCCGGCGTGACCGTTTTTTCGATCTCCGCCTTCACTTCCTCGGAAGTTGGCCAGATGTCTTTCAGGTAAACGTCCGTGCCGTCCGTGCCCCGGCCGATCGGCTCTTTGTCGAAGTCGATGTCGACTTTGCCGGCCAGCGCGTAAGCAACGACGAGCGGCGGAGAGGCGAGGTAGTTGGCTTTGACGAGCGGGTGGATCCGGCCTTCAAAGTTCCGGTTCCCGGAAAGGACGGAAGACACGAGCAGGTCGTTGTCCATGATCGTCTTCTCGATTTCCGGAAGAAGCGGACCGGAGTTCCCGATGCATGTCGTACAGCCGTATCCGACTGTGTTGAAGCCGATTTTGTCGAGGTAGTCGTCGAGACCTGCTGCCTCAAGGTAGCCGGTGACGACTTTCGAACCCGGTGCAAGCGATGTCTTGACGTATGCCGGCGGGTAGATGCCGCGCTCGACCGCTTTTTTCGCGACGAGGCCGGCGCCGAGCATGACGTACGGGTTCGACGTGTTCGTGCAGGATGTGATCGCTGCAATCGCCAGGTCGCCCGTCTTCATGTCGACAGAGCGGCCGTCTTCGAATTCGATCGTGCCTTTCTTGTCGAATTCCTTTTCGGAGAGACCGAAGCCCTGGTTTCCTGCAGGCGCCGTGACGGCCTTGAGGAATTCTTCTTTCATCTTGGACATCGGAATGCGGTCCTGCGGGCGCTTAGGGCCGGAAAGGCTCGCCTCGATCGTGGACAGGTCGAGTTCGACGATATCCGTGTAGAACGGATCTTCCTTGTCCGGCGTGAAGAACATGCCGTTCTCTTCGAGGTATTTCTTCGTGACGGCGATGTGGTCTTCGTCACGGCCTGTCAGGCGCATGTAGTTGAGGGACTCTTCGTCAACCGGGAAGAATCCGCAAGTTGCGCCGTATTCAGGCGCCATGTTGGCGATCGTTCCGCGGTCTGCAAGCGGAAGCTTGGAGACGCCGGGGCCGAAGAACTCGACAAATTTGCCGACAACGCCTTTTTCGCGCAGGAGCTGCGTGACGCGGAGGGCAAGGTCAGTTGCCGTGGAGCCGTTCGGCAGGTCGCCGGTCAGCTTCACGCCGATGACTTCCGGAATTGGGAAGTAGGAAGGCTGTCCGAGCATGCCGGCTTCCGCCTCGATGCCGCCGACGCCCCAGCCGAGAACGCCGAGACCATTGATCATCGTCGTGTGGGAGTCGGTGCCGACGAGCGTATCCGGATACGTTTCGAATGTACCGTCTTCATTTTGGATTTCATGGACGACGCTTGCCAGGTACTCAAGGTTGACCTGGTGGACGATCCCCGTAGCCGGAGGAACGGCACGGTAGTTGTCGTATGCCTTCTGTGCCCAGTTCAGGAACTGATAGCGTTCGGCGTTGCGCTCGAATTCGAGCTCCATGTTCGCACGGAGTGCGTCTTCAGTTCCGTAGCGGTCAACCTGTACGGAGTGGTCGATGACGAGGTCAACCGGGATTTCCGGATTGATCTTGTCCGGGTTGCCGCCCATGTCGGCCATTGCCTGGCGCATCGACGCGAGGTCGACGACAACCGGGACACCCGTGAAGTCCTGAAGGATGACGCGGGAAGGCTTGAACGGCACTTCCGCTGCTGGATCAGCGTCTTTCCCCCATTTTGCAAGGTTTTCTACGTGCTCATCTTTGATTACATAGCCATCGTACTGACGAAGAACGGATTCCAGCAGCACTTTGATGGAGTAAGGCAGCCGTGTAACGTCTGCGATGCCCGCATCCTGAAGCGCTGCAAGACGATAGAAATTGTACGTCTTGCCGTTCAGTTCGAACGATTGGCGGCTGTTGTGCAGATTGCTTTTAGCCATTGCTTTTCCTCCTCTGACTCTACTGAAAAAGTCGGACGGATCCACTTTTCACACTTCCATCATATCGGAATAAAGATGATAAGTAAAATACGTAATTTAGATCGATGTACATAAGTAAATGTGATCGCTTGATCGGCTGCCGAATGCTTTTGTTTCCATTGGACATACTAAAACCCGGCGCAGTTGGCGCCGGGTTTGCCGTGCATCTCAGTAGAACGTCAGAAATTCCGTAGCGAGGGAGATGATGAATATCGAATGCACCGCAGCGAACAACAGACCGTAGCGATCAAGCTTTTTCGACAGTTCCATATCCATATGACCATCTCCTTTTTCATGATTATAAATGAAGGGACCTGTTATTTCAATACTTAAAACATTCTAAACCGGATTTTTTTGTGGTCCGGCGGAACGTTTTTTTGGTATTTAGGTTTTGAAGTTGGGCATAACGGATATATCAATTAATGTAAGCAGCACTATTCCATCACAAACCAAAAGGAGGAAACATCATGGGATTCATTATGTATCTGATCGTCGGCGGTATCATCGGCTGGCTCGCAGGACTCATCCTTGGAAAAGACATCCCGGGTGGCATCATCGGTAACATCATCGCAGGGATCATCGGTGCCTGGGTCGGCGGAGCGCTCTTCGGAGACTGGGGCCCGGACGTCGCGGGGATTGCAATCGTACCGGCACTGATTGGTGCGATCATCCTGGTGTTCATCGTCAGCTTCATTCTCAAAGCGATGCGCAGAGCGTAACAGCCGATAAAAAAGAGGACCTTTTCAGGTCCTCTTTTTTGTGTGTTTTTGTTCAATTGAAGTCATCGATCCTGGATTCATAATCCTCATAGAATGCGAGGACATCCTGGACATACTTGTCGCTGTGGTTATACCGGAAGACGGCTTGTCTGATTTCCCCGTCTGCCGCCCCGTTTTCGGACAGGTATGCCGCGGCACTGTAGACCGCATCTTTCAGGCTGTACGGATCTGCCTTGCCGTCGCCGTCCGCATCAACTCCGTAGCCGCCGTATTTGCGGATCACTTCCGGATCGGTCTTCTCCTCTTCCGGAATGTCGCCGGCTCCGAGTCCCGAGCATGTCGGATGCTGCCAGCCGACCCACGTGCACGGCATGAACTGCATATGCCCCTCGGCGCCTGCCGGGGAAAGGAGCGGATCCATTGTGCTGAAGCGGGTTTCCACCCGGTGATGGGCCGCCAGCAATGTCCACGGGATGCCGTATTCCGCTGCGGCTTCCTTGTACAGCGGGATATAGTTTTCCGGCACATCAACGTCAAACAGCCTGTCCGGCGCATGGAGTGCATATTGATTGAGTTCCCGGATGCCCGGCAATTCCCGGATCGTGTTCCAGAACAGCGCCGTCACCACATACATCACCATGAGGACCGGTATGAGGAAGATGATGGCCGCCAGCAGACAGCCCCGCTTCCGGAGGCGTCGCCTCGGCTTTTTCGCTTTCCTTCCTGTTGCCATCCTTCCCCTCCTCATGCAAAAGACCGGCTCATTCGCCGGCCCCGATCACTTGCCTTCCTTGATGAGTGCTGCCATGTCTTCCGTGATGATATCAAACGGGACATCGACATACCCGTCATAGCTTTTCACCGCATGCCCTTCCTGATCGACGAGGAAGAACGATGTGCCGTGTGTCACCTGATCGGAGTTCGGATCATCGATGACCGGCAGCTTGAACGACTTCACCGAGAACTTGGAGATTTCATCCTGTGAATAGCCCGTCAGCATTTCCCACTTTGATTCGTCTGCGACTTCGAACATATCCAGGTACTCCTGCAGCGCCTCGGGCGTATCATGATCCGGATCGACGCTGAATGAAACGATCTTGTAGTCCTCGATTCCCTTCGCCTTGATCCGGTCCTGGAGCTCCGTCATGTTGTACATCATCGGCGGGCAGACTGACGTGCAGTTCGTGAAGACGAATTGGGCCAGCCATACTTCGCCTTTCAAATCATCAAGCGAGACTTTCTCGCCGTGTTGGTCCGTATACTCAAACGATTGGACTTCCCAGTTGAAGTCCCCTTTGAACTTGCCTGCATTGCATGCGCCCAGCAGCATCGCCGCCGCCAAAGCGAAAACCGTGAATGCCAGGAGTTTTTTCATGTGCATTCCATCCTCCCACATCTCGTCTTTTTTCATCTTATCGGACAGCCACGGTCCATTCAAGCGGCAGACAGAGCATTTTCCGACAAATTATTGACCCTCTTGATGTGCATTCATCGAAACGAGCGCGTCATGGATGGCCACGAGCTTCGTCTCCACACGGTGCATCAGATAAAACGATACGAAAATCGGAAACCCGAGGTCTTGTATGAATGACATCCACTGCTCCATCTCCCCTGCCCCCTTTCCACGAATGAAAAACAGGGTCCTCCGGAGCTTTCCGGGGACCCTGCCGTCATGCCATGATGAGATCGGTCACTTCACGGGCAATGATGCGTGCGGTCGACACTTCCGCAAGCGGATGGCCTTCCGCTCCGAACACGCCGCTCGCGATGACCGCCTCCATGCGTTCCCGCACTTCTGCAGCCGTCAGCCCTTCTTTCGGTTCATCGACCGTCAGGTTCACCTTCTTGCCCCCCGCCGTCAAAAATCCGAGTTCCAATGTTTTCGCCATGCCTTCTCCCCCCTTTCCTGATTTCACTCACCGTCATGGCATGATGAATGCCGTTTCGATCCGGTCCGCCGAGATGAATTGCCGTTCGGACAGCCCTCCGAGCGCGATGACCGCCGCCAGCAGCTCTTCCGCGTCCGCACTGCCGGATACGTTCCGGTATACCTTCGTCCTCGTGACCGGCTTCCCCTCGCCGTCCGTTCCGGCGTCAAAGTAGAGCCGTAGGGAGGCATCCTTGAATTCAATGCTCGCCATTTCCATCCCCTCCTTTCACCCGTTACATAGGCTCTCTTGTCCGGAAGGATACCAGGGATGAAATTTCTCTCCCGCCCCTTTATAATGAGAGAGAATCCAAATGAGGTGAGAATGTTGCTACAAGGCTGGTTTCTCTGGTTTATCCTGTTCTGGGTCGTCGTCCTGGTCAGCCTGTTTGCGATCGGCGGCTTTTTCATGTTCCGCAAGTTCCTCAAAGTGTTTCCGAAGGAAGACGGGAAATCCACGCTCGACTGGGAAGAATATTATGTCGACCGTTCGCTGAAACTCTGGACGACCGAGTCCAAGGAACTCCTCAATGAACTGGTCGCACCGGTTCCCGAGCTGTTCCGCCCCGTCGCCAAACAGAAAATCGCGGGGAAGATCGGGCAGCTGGCGCTTGAGGAAAGAGCGAGACGGATCGAGTTTGATCATATTATCCGCGGATACATCCTGGCGACACCGAAGCGGGACCATAAATTCCTTCGCAAGAAGCTCGATGAAATGGAGATTGACGTCCGTCCCTATGAACAGCTGTTTTAATTACAAAAAAGCCCGGTCCGAATGGTTTTCGGACCGGGCTTTTTCTGTTGTTCTTCTTATCGTCCCAGCCTCCGGAAGGGATCACTCCTGGCCGCTCAGGGCGGACCGTTTCATCCGGCGGTTCAGCTTCTCGTATTGGACGTACATCGCAATCCGCCACGGGACGATCATCGCGAACGCAAGCAGGAAGAACATGCCCGCCAGTTCACCGACGTCGATCGAGCTGCTCAGGATGAGCTTGGCGATCACCCGGAAGATGAGCAGTCCCACGAGGATATAGATGAACGCCTTGGACGGCTTCAGGTAGATCTCCTCCCCGATCGTCTCGAACTTGGACGTCCTGATCAGGATGACCGAGAACAGCAGACCGACGAGCGCCGCTTCCAGGACGTGGGTCCACGGAACCTTGAACGGGTCAAACAGGAACATGAGGGCGCCGCTCGACATCATGACCGGCGGCAGGAGAATCTTCCTGGCGCTTGCCGGCCGCTTTGCCGACCGGGATCGCACGATGAGCGCCATGATGCCCATGAAGGCGAAGGCGACCGTGGAACCGATGATGAGGACGGGGGCCGGCACCTCTTCAAACACCTGGTTGATCCAATCGTTAATCATAGGATTCACCCGTCATCTCTTCCAATTCATCCATTCTCCGTTCCAGGTCGGCCATCGGCACGAACCGGGCAAAGCGGGCGAATTCCCGTCCCTTCCTGAACAGGAGGACGACCGGAGCGGAAAACAGCGAAAGCTGCCCTGCCAGTTCCGGTACACGGGCTGCATTTACATGATAGAACGGAAAGCCGTAATCTTCTTCGATTGCGGCGACCTGGGGAAACAGCGCCTCACAGACCGAGCAGTTGTCGGTCTTGACGAATAGGAGGAGCGTTTCCTCTTCTTCGAGCGTCTGCAGCCAGTCGTTGTAAGTGTTGATTTCCTCCATATCGTGTTGCTCCTTCTCTCAGAATCAGAATCCCTGGAAGTCCCCGAAGAACGGGCTCAGCCAGCCGATGATTTTCGTCATGCCGTCGAAGAACAACAGAATCCCGACGAGGATCATGATCCAGCCGCCGACTTTCATGATGATGTTGCTGTATTTGCGGATGACGCCGAGCTTGGTGATGAAGAATGACAGGACAAAGAACGGGATGGCGAAGCCGAATACATAGGAAAGCATATAAAGCATGCCCGCGTCCGGATTCTGGCCTGCCAGGGTGATGATCGCCCCGACGATCGGGCCGTTGCACGGCGTCCATCCGGCGGCGAACGCCAGACCGACGACCATCGTGCCGAGGTAGCCGGCCGGGCGGCTCTTGAACTGGATTTTCCGTTCTTTCATGAGGAAGTCCGGCTGCAGCACCCCGACGATCATCAGTCCGAACAGGACGATGAAGATGGCTCCGACCTGGCGGAGCAGATTATCGTATTTGAGGAAAAACTCCCCGATGATCGAAGTCCCGAATCCGAGCGCCACGAAAATGATCGAAAAGCCGATCAGGAAGAACAGGGTGTGAAGGATGCCGGTCTTCGTCATCTTTTTCTGGTCGGACTTCAGGTCTTCAAGCGACATTCCCGTGATGTACGAAACGAATGCAGGATAAAGAGGCAGCGAACACGGTGAAATGAAGCTGAGGAAACCCGCTCCGAAGGCCAGGAGTATATTGAGATCCGTAGACATACCGGTCCCCCTTTCTCAGTTGCTCATCCTATCGTACCAAAATCACCCCGGGTTTGCGCCTGTTCCGCCTGTGACAGTTTGTTGTCCGAGTGGTTGTTGGGGTGGCATCACGGACGTTGCGGGTGATCGCGTCCGGAGCGCGAGTGGAACCATGCGGGGCACGAGTGAGCGCGCAGGTGAACCGGATGGGATCACGGCAGCATGGTCCGGTCCCTGCAAGACCGCAGAGCCGCACGCTCCATCCCGGTAAAACAGCAAAGCAGAACCGGATGATTCCGGTTCTGCTTCATGGGATCAGCCTGCCTCATCGCCGAGGATGCCGTTCTGCAGGCGGTACATATTGTAATAGAGCCCTTTCTTGGCAAGCAGTTCCCGGTGGCTGCCGCGTTCGACGATCTCGCCCTGATGGAGGACGAGAATGAGTTCGGCGTCCTGGATCGTGCTGAGCCGGTGGGCAATGGCGATGGTCGTCCGCCCCTTCCGCATGCGGGCAAGGCCTTCCTGGATCGCCGCCTCGGTTTCCGTGTCGATGTTCGCCGTCGCCTCGTCGAGCACGAGGATCTTCGGATCGGCGGCCATCGTCCGGGCAAAGGCGATGAGCTGGCGCTGGCCGCCCGAGAAGGTCGTCCCCCGCTCCGTCACTTTCTGGCGGTATCCGTCCGGCAGCTTCCGGATGAACGGATCGGCCTGGACAAATTCGGCCGCCGCCCGGACATCGGCCGGCGTGACCGACTCATTGAACAGCCGGATGTTGCTCTCGATGTCGCCGTAGAACAGAAACGGATCCTGCAGGACGAGCCCCATCTTCTGCCGGAGCTCCCCCTTCGGATATTCCCGGATCGGCTTTCCGTCGACCAGGATATCCCCGCGGCCGAATTCGTAGAACCGCATGAGCAGATTGATGATCGAGCTTTTCCCGGAGCCGGTGTGCCCGACGAGCGCCACCGTTTCCCCCGGGTTTGCCGTGAATGTGATGTGCTTCAGCACGTCGTTTTTCCCGTCATAGGCAAACGACACGTCCCGGAACTCGATTTTCCCTTCCTGGATCTCCGAACTTCCGTCCGCCGGCTGGGCCGGCTCCAGTTCCGGGTCATCCATGAGCACGAACACCCGCTGCGCCGACACGATGGCCTGCTGGAAGATCGACAGGCGCTGCATGACCTGGTTGATCGGCTCGAAGAAGCGGTCGATGTACGTGACGAACGCATAGATGACGCCGACCTCGACCGGACTGCTGAATGACGTGATGCCGAAGTACGACAGCAGCAGGATGATGCCGAGCGCATAGACGAGGTCGACCGCCGGCCGCAGGAGCAGCCCGTCGAGGCGGATGTTGCGCATGCCGGCTTCATAATGCTTTTCATTGATCTCCCCGAATTCCTTCCGCAGCCGCTTCTCCTGTCGGAACGCCTGCACCATGCCCATGCCGTTCAGCGACTCGGCGATCTTGCCGTTGAGCTGGCTGAGGCGCTCGCGCAGATCCTGGTAAAACCCGGAGCTGTACTTCCGGTAGACGGCCATGATGAGGAAGATGAACGGAAGCAGAAGGAGCGTGATGAGCGCGAGCCGGACATTGAGGATGAACATGGCGACATAGACGCCGGCGATGAGGAACCCGCTCTGCAGGAACCCGACGAGCACATCCACGAACATTTCGAGGATTGCTTCCGTGTCGTTGGTCACACGCGAGACGATCCCGCCTGCCGGTGTCCGGTCGAAGAAGCGCATGCCGAGGCGCTGGACTTTGGAAAATGCGTCGATCCGGATCTGGCGGACGATTTTCAGGGCGATCTCCTGGAACTTGAGCAGCTGGACATAGCCGAACACCGTATTGAGCACGAGGATGATCAGATAAGCCGCGCCCAGCGACCAGAGCGGACCTGCGGGGAACGTGCCCGGCGTCAGATAGTCATCGATGAAGATCTTGATGAGCACCGGGCCGAGCACGTTGCCGAGCACCATGAGCCCGAGGAGCACGAGGGCGAAGACCGCGGCCTTCGTGTGGGGACGGATATAGCCCATCAGCCGCTTCAGCACCTGCCATTGTTCCCGGTTGCTGAGGACCGGCTGCTTTTCCTGCTTTTCCATCACGAATCCCCTCCCTGCTCGACGAGCGCCTCCAGCTGCTGCAGCTCGTACATTTCATAATATTGCCCGCGCAGGGCCATCAGTTCGTCGTGGGTCCCTTTTTCGGCGACCGTGCCGCCGTCCATGACGATGATCTGGTGCGCGTGCTGGATCGCACTCATCCGGTGGGACGTGATGATCGTCGTCTCCCCCTGCCGCTCCGCCTTCAGGGAACGGAGGATCGCCTCCTCCGTCCGCGCATCGACTGCGGAGAGCGAATCGTCGAGAATGAGCAGTTCGGGATCCATGAGGAGGGCGCGCGCAATCGAAATGCGCTGCTTCTGCCCTCCGGAGAGCGAGACGCCCCGCTCCCCGACGACCGTTTCATAGCCGTCCGCAAACCCGAGGATGTCCCCGTCGATCTGGGCGAGCCGCGCGGCGCGGCGCACATCCCCGATCGGTGCGTCGATGTCCGTGAAGGCGATGTTCTCCCGGATCGTCGCCGAGAACAGGAAATGGTCCTGCGGCACATAGCCGATCGCCTCGCGGAGCCGCTCTTTCCGGTAGTCGCCGATCGGGATGCCTCCATAGGAAATGAGGCCCTCATAACCGTCGAACTCCCGCAGCAGCAGCTTCAGGATCGCCGTTTTGCCGGAACCCGTCCGGCCGACGATGCCGAGCGTCTCGCCGCGGCGGAGTTCGAAACGGACGTCCTTCAATGCCGTGCGCCCATCGCCGGGGAACCGGAATTCCCGGACATCGAACGAAAGGTCGCCCCCGGGCTTCCGGTCGATCGCCCCCGGGACGTCCCGGACTTCGGGTTCCACGGCGAGAAGGTCCATGATCCGGCCGTACGAGGCGCGGCCGCGCTCGACGATGTTGAACAGGAATCCGAATGCCAGCATCGGCCAGACGAGCAGGCCGAGATAGGCCGTGAAGGCGACAAGGTCCCCGACGCTCATCTCGCCCGCCACGATGAAGCGGGAGCCGAACGCGACCGAGAGGAAGAAGGAAATGCCGACGATGAGCGAGATCGTCGGGTCGAACAGGGCATCGACCTTCGCGACCCGGACGTTCTTGTCGACGACGTCCGCGGACAGCCTGCGGAAGTCCTCGATGTCCTCTTCCTCCTGGCCGAACGTCTTGATGACCTTGATGCCCGATATGCTTTCCTGCGTCTTGTCGTTCAGATCGGAGAACGCTTCCTGTGCGCCCCGGAACCGCTCGTGGAGCATGCGGCCGTACCAGCTCGTCAGGACGGCCATGAACGGCATCGGCAGGAGGGCGATCAGCGTCAGCTTCCAGCTGATCGTGAACGCCATCGCCAGGATGACGGCGCCGCCCGTCGTGAGCGAGTCGACGAGCGTCAGCACACCCTGCCCCGCCGTCATCTGGACCGCCCGGAGGTCATTCGTCGCATGCGCCATCAGGTCGCCGACCCGGCGCTGCTGGTAGAACGACGGCGACTGTTCGGTGAAATGGCGGAACAGCCGCTCCCGCATCTGGCGCCCGAGCAGAACCGAGGAACCAAAAATCATGATCCGCCAATAGTAGCGGAGGACATACATGCCGAGCGCCGCCCCGGCCAGCACGAGCAGCCATTTTCCGAGGCCGCCCGGCGTCAGCTCGCCGAGCCGGATCTCATCGACGACGAATCCGATGATCCGCGGCGGGAGAAGCTGGAGCACGGCCACGACGATCAGCATGAGGATGCCGAAGATGTACTGCTTCTTTCTCTCTTTAAA
Organism: Edaphobacillus lindanitolerans; assembly: GCF_900156305.1. GTDB lineage: Bacteria > Bacillota > Bacilli > Bacillales_A > Planococcaceae > Bhargavaea > Bhargavaea lindanitolerans. The sequence goes on from NZ_FTPL01000002.1 coordinate 152,135, forward strand.
GAACCACCCCAGTTGCATGAACACTTTCACAGACCCCGGTCCCCCTTCAGTTTTCAAAGCCGATATCCAGTGTAGCAAATGTTCCGAATCTAGAGAAGTACCGGAAAACAAATTATCCGGTAACTGAAATATCCCGGACGTCCGCCGTCCGGATGATGTGCGGCTCCCCGTCCCCGCCCACCATCCGGATCGTTCCCGTCAGCGGGTCGAAATGATGGACCCGTCCCGCACAGTCCATCTCCCCGCCGGCCGTCCTGCAGCGGATGGCGAGCCCCATGCCGGATTCGAGCGCCTCGTGCAGCAGCCGGTCCCATTCCTCCAGCTGCTGGGCATCCGGTTCGGACGGCTCTCCCCGCCCTTCCCCTTCCTGCCATTCCCTGAGCAGCCTCAGGTGTTCCGGGAGCATCATCGCCGTCCATTTGATGTTTCCCCTGTCGCGGATCATCCGCACCAATCCTTTCCCGAAATCATTGATTGTCCGGCGCGCTGAAACTTTTTCCGCCGCCGGCCCGTATGGAGCTGTGTAGTACATAAGCCTTCAAAGGAGGTATCCTGATGAAATCATTTCTGCCTCTCCTGCTTGCAGCCGTCCTCCTCGCCGGCTGTTCCGGCGGCGGACCCGCTGCCGATGAAAGCAATCCGCCGCCTCAGGACAGCGGCACCGGGGATAAGGGCGAGGAGCGGACGCCGCCCGCCTCCCTGCCGGACGGCCCCGCGCAGGCCGCGACCCCGGATGAGCTGGCCGCGCTGACCGCCGGCACGCTGACCGCGGAATTTCCCGTTGAACAGGAGGCATCCACATGGAGCCGGCGGGAAGTGCCGGAGGAAATACACGACGCCTTCCTGAACGAGATGCAGGCGGTCTCCGCCGGCAAGGACGATGCCGATGCCTGGTTCGCCGCGATCGCCGGGACACTTGCCACGCCGGCCTACGGGGAGCTCGTTCCGTGGCTTGTCGGGTTCCGGCCCGATTTTGACGAGCCCCTCCTGCCGGAACCCGAGGAACGGACGGCGGAAGATAGCCGTGCCGACATCCCGGACCGGGCGGTCATCCTCCTCGATGCCAGCTCCAGCATGCTGCTCGAGGCGGACGGACGGCTCAAGATGGACACGGCCAAGAGCGCCGTGCGAAGCTTCGGCCGCACGATCGGCCAGAAGAGCGACGTGTCCCTCTACGTGTACGGGCACGCGGGCACCCAGAACCGGTCCGACAAAGAACTGTCCTGCGGCACGATCGACGAAGTGTTTCCGGCCGGCCCGTATGACGAGGAACGCTTCAATAAGGCCGTCGACGGGGTGAAGGCCGCGGGCTGGACGCCGCTCGCCGGCGCCATCCGCCAGGCACGGGAAGACCTTGCCGGGACCGACGGCGACATCACCGTATACATCGTGAGCGACGGGGCAGAGACGTGCGGAGGCGACCCGGTCGGGGAAGCGGACGCGTTCGTGGCCGATCATCCGGGCCGCCATGTCGACATCATCGGCTTCCAGGTCGACGCGGAAGCCGAAAGCCAGCTCAAGTCGGTGGCGGAAGCCGGGAACGGCCGCTACCTCGGGGCCGATACGCTTGAGGAGATGACCGGCGGCATCGCGGAGATGTGGCTGCCTTCGGACCTCGACCTCTCCCTGCTCGTATTCCAGTCGCCGAACGGCTGGGCGAGCTCCACGGCGCTCCACCATATCTCGGACAAATCCTCCCTCACCAAGCGGTCTGTCTTTACCGAGCACCTCCGCTTCCTCGGCGCGGCCGATCTTCTGTTGGAAGAAGGGCTGATCGGCGAAGACACACGGGATGAGCTTCTTGCGATGGCCGACAGCCGGAAGGACACCCACGCCCGGCTGCTGGACGAACTTGCGGAAGAGAAGCGGGATGCCGTCACTTCGGAAGTCGAGCGCATCGACAAAAAGATCGACGACTACCGAACCCGCATGGAAAAACTGAAAAAAGAACAGGGCGACTGAAGCCCGGGTTGCAGGCGGCCGTTCCGGGATGGGGCGGCCGCCTGTTTGGATGGGCGGCATATTGGACGCGCGGGTGTGTGCCGTCTTGAGTGAGGGCGCTCACCGCATGAGCGGACGCTTTGGAATGCCGGGCGGATTCATGGCTCCCGTTTCAGATCTTGTGGCCGCCGATCAGTTTGGCCCGGCCGACCGCGGTGCCGGCATCCGTGTAGGAAACGGCACGGAGAATGGCGGCCGGCCCGTATTTGGAGCGGATGGCATCCATCGCGGCGCCGAGCTTGCGCTCCTCCCACTTGCGCGTCTCGAACAGGCTGAGCTGCATGGAGCGCTCATCCTCCAGATTGGAGATCGAGATCGCCAGGCGCCGGATCGGCCGGCCGTCATGGAATTCATCGAGCAGTTCCATGCACGTCCGGTAGATCGCCATCGTGGCATTGGTCGGCACTTCCACGGAACGCGACCGGCCGAACCCGCCGCCGTACGCATCTTCGCTGTAGCCGGCGGACAGATGGATGGTCCGGCCCGCCCTGCCCGCTTCGCGCGCACGCCGGCCGACGTCCTCGCACATCTCCAGGATGACCGCAAGGATGTCCTCCCGCTTCACATAATCCCGGAACAGCACCTGACCTTTCCCGTAGCTCACCTGGCCGGCGATGAGCGGGGCGCCGAGCTCCGACAGATCGATCCCCCATGCGTGGTGGTACAGCTGGTTGCCCATGACGCCGAATTCCTTCTCAAGCACCGCGAGATCCGCGTGGGCCAGATCACCGACGGAAAAAATGCCGAGCCCGTTCAGGCGCTTCTCGATCCGGCGCCCGATGCCCCACATCCCGGACAGCGGGGCGACGGGCCAGAGCTTTTCGGGAACGTCCCCGTATGTCCACCGGGCGAATCCCGTCTTCTTGGCATCCAGGTCCAGCGCGAGCTTCGCCATGAGCATGTTCGGCCCCATCCCGATTGCGGACGGCATCTGGAATTGGGCGAGCAGCTGGTCCCCGATCCGCTTGGCCGTTTCCTCCGGCGGGCCCCACAGCCGCTCCGTGCCGCCGAGATCGACGAACGCCTCATCGATGCTGTACACATGGATCGCTTCCCTCGGGACGTACTCGTTCAGAAGGCGGGTGATCTCCATCGAGAGGCCGATATAAAATCCCATCTTCGGCTCGATGAGGCGGATCGACGGATCATCGGGTATTTCGTACAGCCGGTTGCCCGTGCGGACACCGAATTCCTTTTTCAGCCGGGGCGAGGCGGCGAGCACGACGCTCCCTTTCCGGTCCCGGTCTCCGATGATCGCAATCGGCTCCTTCATCACGTCAAGCCCTTCGTCGGCCGCGGCGCAGCTCGCATAGAAACTCCGCATGTCGAGACAGATGATCTTCCGGTCCGGCAGTCCCTCATGCATCCGATTTTCCTCCCTTCTTCTCTATTCATTCGATCCAGAACAGGTGTTCCCCTTCTTCAGTATAGCCAAACCGGACGGATTCATTCAACGGCAATTTCGGGAAATGGAGGGGATGGCGGCCTGTAAGCGGGGTTCCGCAAATGCGCTGCAGATAGTATGATGAGGAAAAGAAGAGCGCGAACCCGCTCAATCCGGGGAGGAACGATCTTGTACATACCGAGAATTTACAAAGAGAAAGACCTGAAAGAAATCGTGGCGTTCATCGGGGCGAATTCATTCGCCACGCTCGTCAGCACGCGGGAGGGCCGGCCGATTGCGACCCATCTTCCCCTGCAGCTGCGCAAGACGGAGGAAGGCCACGAGCTGACCGGACATGTGGCATACGGCAACCCGCAGTGGAAGACATTCGGGGAAAACGAAGAAATCCTGGCCATCTTCCAGGGTCCGCACTCGTACATCTCCCCTTCCTGGTATGAGCAGGAAAACGTGCCGACCTGGAACTACCAGGCCGTGCACGTGTACGGGAAGCCGGAGATCATCGAAGGCGAAGAACTGCACCGGGACCTCGCACACCTGATGGAGAAATACGAAAAGCACCGGAAACACCCGGTGCTCTGGGACACTCTGTCCCCCGAACTGCTGGAAACCGAACTGAAAGGGATCGTCGGATTCAAGATCAAGGTGGAAAGATTCGAAGCGGCCTATAAAATGAGCCAGAACCGCAATGATCGGGACTACCGGAACATCATCGACCGCCTTGGCGAGGAAAGCGATCCGCTTTCGGGCCAAGTGGCGGAAGTGATGAAAAAAATCCAGCCATGAAAAAAGCGGACCGGCGGACTCCACAATGGGACGCCGGTCTGCTTTTCTGTTTTCTCATCGGACCGTCCGGCCGAGTGCTTCCCCTGCCTTGGCGATCTGTATGCGGACTTGGTCGAAACCGGTGCCGCCGTAGGAGTTTCTCCTGCGGACGGCCGCCTCGGGCGCGAGCACTCCATAGATGTCGTCCTCGATCAGCGTGCTTTCCTCCTGCATCACGGAAAGCGGGAGATCCTTCAGCACGCAGCCTTTTTGGATACAGGTGAACACCAGCTTCCCGGTCACTTCATGCGCTTCGCGGAACGGCATGCCCCTGGCCGCCAGGTAATCGGCGAGTTCCGTCGCATTGGAGAAATCCTTGCCGACCTCCGCTTCCATGACGTCCTTGTTCACGGTCATCGTGCGGATCATGCCCGCGAAGATGCGGAGCGAGCCGGTGACGGTCTTCACGGTGTCGAACATGCCTTCCTTGTCTTCCTGCATGTCTTTGTTGTAGGCAAGCGGCAGGCCCTTCAGCGTCGTCAGCAAACCGGTCAGGTTGCCGTACACCCGTCCGGTCTTGCCGCGGATGAGTTCCGCCATATCCGGGTTCTTCTTCTGCGGCATGATGCTCGAGCCGGTCGAGAACGCGTCGTCGAGCTCGATGAACCCGAACTCCTGGCTCGACCAGAGGATGATCTCCTCGGCGAACCGCGACAGATGGGCCATGAGCAGCGAAGAGGCGGACAGGAACTCGACGATGAAGTCCCGGTCGCTCACCGCGTCCATGCTGTTTTCATAGACACCGGAGAAGCCGAGCAGCCCGGCGGACAGATGACGGTCGATCGGGAACGTCGTCCCGGCGAGTGCGCCCGCGCCGAGCGGCGACAGGTCGATCCGCTTGAGGGAGTCCGAAAACCGGCCCTTATCCCGTTCGAGCATCCAGAAGTACGCCATCAGATGATGGGCGAACGACACCGGCTGCGCGCGCTGGAGATGCGTGTAGCCCGGCGCAAGCGTTTCGACATGGGCCTCCGCCTGTTCGAGGATCGCCTTCTGGAAGTCTTCGGTCAGTCCGATGATCTCCTTCGTGCGCGCCTTCAGATACAGATGCATGTCGGTCGCGACCTGGTCGTTCCGGCTGCGTCCGGTATGGAGCTTGCCGCCGACCGGACCGATGTCGTCCGTCAGCATCTTCTCGAGGTTCAGGTGGATGTCCTCGAGCTCGACGGAGAATTCCAGTTCATCCGCCTGCGCCTTTTCCTTCAGGCGGGCGAGGCCGCCGAGGATGGCGTCCGTCTCATCGTTGGTGAGAATGCCGCATTTGCCGAGCATTTGCACGTGCGCCGTGCTGCCTTCAATGTCCTCCAGGACGAGTTCCCGGTCGAAGCCGATCGACGCGCCGAACTCGTCGACCCATTCCTCGGCACTCTTCTGGAAACGGCCGCCCCAGAGTTTTTCACTCATGACTGCACCTTCTCCGGCTGTTTCGCGGATTCGGCAGCCTTGTTGACGGATGCATGGACTTTCGTCGGCAGACCCCAGAGCTCGATGAAGCCGACTGCGGATTCGTGGTTGAATGCATCTTCCTTCGTATAGGTCGCGAGCTTCTCGTCATAGAGGGAGTTCGGCGACTTGCGGCCTTCGACAATCGCGTGCCCCTTGAACAGTTTCACGCGGACGGTGCCGTTGACGAACTGCTGGGTCTCCTTCAGGAAGGCCTGGAGCGCTTTTGTGAGCGGCGAGAACCAGAGTCCTTCGTAGATGAGTTCGGTCAGCTTCTTGCCGACGACCGGCTTGAAGTGGGCCAGCTCCTTCACGAGCGTGATGTCTTCGAGTTCCTTATGCGCCGTGAGCAGCGTCATCGCGCCCGGGCACTCGTACACTTCACGGGACTTGATGCCGACGAGGCGGTTCTCGACGTGGTCGATGCGGCCGACGCCGTGCTTGCCGGCGATGTCATTGAGGCTCAGGATCAGCTCATCCAGCTGCATCTTCTCGCCGTCGAGCGTGACCGGCACGCCGTGCTCAAAGCCGATTTCGATGACGTCCGGCGTGTCCGGCGCGTCTTCGAGTGCAACCGTCAGATCGTATGCATCTTCCGGCGGCGCCGCCCAAGGATTCTCGAGGATGCCGCATTCATTCGAACGGCCCCACAGGTTCTGGTCGATCGAGTACGGGCTGTCGAGGTTGATCGGAATCGGGATATTATGCTCTTTCGCGTATTCGATCTCCTCTTCACGCGACCAGCTCCATTCGCGGACCGGAGCGATCACTTCAAGAGACGGGTCGAGCGCCTTGATCGACACTTCGAAGCGGACCTGGTCGTTCCCCTTGCCCGTGCAGCCGTGTGCGACGGCGTCGGCGTTCGTCTCATGTGCGATCTCGACAAGTTTCTTCGAGATGAGCGGACGGGACAGCGCCGAGACGAGCGGATACTTCTCCTCGTAGAGCGTGTGGCCCTGGAGCGCCGGCAGGACGAAGTCTTCGGCAAACTCTTTCTTTGCGTCGATCATGTAGCTTTCGGTTGCGCCGACCTTGAGCGCCTTTTCCTTGACGAACGCGAGGTCCTTCCCTTCGCCGACGTCCAGGCAGACCGCCACCACTTCATACCCCTGTTCCTTCAGCCATGTGACCGCCACCGATGTATCAAGACCTCCTGAATATGCGAGAACCACTTTCTTGCCCATATGCAATCCCTCCGTGTATGTTTATTCATTTTATTCATGTTTTATTCATGAGTGAATCTTAACATGGAATAAACATCGATGCAAGCAAATGTTTATGCATTTTCAAAAGAAATGAGAATTCTTGTTCAAGAGCGTTCAAAATGCGAGTGAGCGCGCAGGCGCCCCGAGCGGGATCTTCGTCTGCCGCCCCGGCGATCCCGGCGCTTTTAGGATTGAGATAGACAAAAACGGGCCTGCGTCCGGATAACCGGATGCAGGCCGCCTGTTGACGTTGGGATCATTCGCTTTTGGGTTCTTTCGTATATTCATGGCTTTCGACATCGAGTTCCACAGTGTAGGTTTCATTGGACTCGACGATCGTGCAGTCGAATTTGATCGTGTCCTCGCCGAGCTCCGGCTTGCCGAGAACGACGAAGCCGTTGCCTTCTTTTTCGAGAAACGCCTGGAACGCCTCCGTCTGGCGCTTGGAGAGGTCATCCTTCGGCACGACGAACACGGCCGCATGGCCCTGGCCCGGGAACGACCGGGCAATCATGCCGGAATGATAGACATCCGCGCGCATCCCCTTCTCAAGGTCGCCGGATTCGAGTTCCCGCTCCGCGCCGTCGCCGATCGAGACGAAGTGGGTTTCGTCGTCGATCGTGTAGTAGATGTCGTTGACGAGCACCCGGTCCCCGTCGATGTCGGTGATGAACCCCTTCGCTTCCTCCATCCCTTCCACCGGGACGGACAGCTTGTCTTCCGCTTTTGGTGCATCTCCGCTTCCGCCGCCTGTCCCGCTTGTGCCGCAGGCCGAGAGGAGCACGGCCGCCACCGTGAATACGAACAGTTTCTTCAATCGATCACCACTCCCTTGATCATGAAAACGGTCTTCTGGATCCGGTGCATCCCCGTACAGCTCCGGAAAAGCATGCACGTTCATACTATTCCATTCCCGCCGCAGATCCGGTCAATCACCTTTTCCGGCACCGGCATCCCCGTCCTCTTAAACAAGCAGACGGACGGAGGAGTCCGGACGTTTCATTTCTTGTCGAAGAAATTCCGGCCGAGCCGCTCGGTGAGCCCCGGGGCGATGGCATGGGCCCTGGCGGCGGCCGCCATGTACCAAGGAAGATCGATGTCGCGGACCGGACGGCCGAGCGCACCGACGGCCGCCTCGGCGACACGCTCCGGTGCGGTCAGGTAGCCGGCCATCGACGCCCGATAATCTGCGGACGGGGCGGCAATGTCGAGAAACGGCGTATCGACCGGACCCGGGTTGATCGATGTGACGGATATGCCGTACGGGGCCATTTCCAGTCTCAACGCATCCGCATAGCCGAGGATCGCGCTCTTGGACGCCGCGTACGCAGAGGCCTTTTTAGTTGCGACTTTCCCGGCTGCGGAGGCGATGAATACGATCCGGCCGGATCCGCGCTCCATCATGCCGGGCAGGAGCCGGCGCAGCAGCTTCATCGGGGAGGCGGCGTTCACTTCAAGCATCCGGTCGATCGATTCGTCGGACAGCTCATGGGCATGGAGGAACGCGCCGACGCCCGACGCCAGGATGACCGCATCCGGTGCGCCCGCTGCCCGCGCCACCCGGTCGAGTCCTTCCGCGGTGGACAGGTCGGCTTCGAGGATCCCGGCGCCTTCCCGCCGGATGGCTTCGAGGCCGGCCCGGTTCCGGCCGGTGGCGAGCACGAGATGCCCTTCCTCCAGCAGTTGTGAAACGATCGCCCGGCCGATGCCGCCCGTCGCGCCGGTGACGAGCACCCGCTTACGCCTGTTCATAATGAAGCACCCCGTCCTCACCGCGCACTTCTCGTGCGAGCCCTTCCTCTACGAGCCAGTCCGCCTGTCCGATCGTTTCGGATAAGGTGAGCCCGAGTTCTTTTTCATACATCGTCGGGAACAGGCGCGTCGTCAGGCCGAAAATCGTCTTCGGGCCATCTTCCAGCATGCCGAGCACTTTGAGCGCGCGTTCTTTCTGCTGGCCAAGGCGGTGTTCGATGAGCGGGGCAATCCCCCGCACTTCTTCGCCGTGCCCCGGATAAACGACGTCCACCGGAAGAGCGGCGACCCGCCGGAGCGAATCATTGTATTCGAGCAGAGATTTCGGCCGTCCCGCCTTCGGATCGAGCGGCGGTTCGATGAGCGGATTGGACGAGATCTTCCCGAGCACGAGGTCGCCCCCGATCATTTCCCCCGTCTCTTCGTTGAAGAACGCCAGGTGGCTCCGGGCGTGGCCCGGTGTCTCAAGCACCTTCCAGCCCGAATGTCCCGGCACGGCGTCCCCTTCACCGAGCTGCCCGTCAAGCGGCCGGCTGCCCATGAAGGCGACCGGCCGCTTCATCTTGGGCACCCATTTCAGGTATTGCTCCGGCACCCCCTCCTCTTTCAGGCAGTCCAGATAAAACCGGTCATGGTGTTCAAAGAATGCTTCGTCGCGGCGCAGCCAGGGGTCGTTGTAGGCGTGCCCGAGCAGCCGGGCCCCATCGAACCGGTCGACAAGTCCGGCGTGGTCCGGATGGTGATGGGTCAGGATGACCTGTTCGATGTCGCCCGGTTCATAGCCGGATTCCTTCAGGCCGTGCAGAAGCGCTTCCCACGCTTCGGGCGTGTTCGTCCCGGCATCGAACAGGGTCAGTGCATCCCCTTTCAGCAAATACACATTGACGTCTCCGACGGCGAACGGCGTCGGCATGGTGATCGTATGGATCATCGGAATCCCCCCGCAAAATGAATCGTGATTCACTTATTGTACATGAGCCGGTCCGCCGCGTCACCTGTTGACACCGCGGCAGACGATGCGTATAATCGCGTTAACCGAATGAACGGAATGCTCCGACGAAGACGAGTACGGGCGGTGAAGGCGCACAGAAAATGCGGTCACCGGCTGAGAGCCGCATCCCCTCTCCCGCCCCGAACCTGCTTCCGAGCCGCCGTGGAAACACGGCCGTGCCCCGCTGCGTTAAGGCGGACGAGCCGCACCGGCCTTGCCGGTGAATGAAGGTGGTACCGCGGAAACCGATGCGTTTTCGTCCTTTTTCATGATGAGTCATGACTTGGGACGAGAACGCATCTTTTATTTTGGACAAGGAGGATGAGCGGGATGAAAAACGTATTGTTTGTCGGCGCAGGCTCGATGGCCGAAGCGATCATGGCCGGAATCGTGGAAAAGGGGGCCGTGGACCCGTCGTCCGTATTCGTGATGAACAAGTCGGATGAGGCGCGGCTGTCCGGACTGGAAGAAAGGTACGGCATCGTGCCGGTCAGGAAAGAAGATCCTGAGGTCGGACGGGCGGAACTGGTTGTATTCGCGACAAAGCCGAAGGACGTCCGCCAGGCGATGAATGATGTGGCCGGACGGCTTCATCTGGAAGCGGCGATCCTGTCGGTGATGGCGGGCATCCCGATCCGCACGTTCGAGGAAGGGCTCGGCAGCCGCCCGGTGGCACGGTCCATGCCGAACACGTCGGCGACGATCGGGCTTGCCGCGACGGGCGTGGCGATGAACGACGCCGTGTGCGACCGGGTGCGCGGGGACATCCTCTCGCTCCTCGGGGCGGTCGGCATCGTGAAAGAAGTGGCGGAAGACGATCTCCACCTGGTGACCGCCCTTTCCGGAAGCGGCCCGGCGTATGTGTACTATTTCACGGAAGCGCTGGAGGAAGCGGCGAAGACGGCCGGCTTTGACGGGGCCGACGCACGCGAGCTGATCATCCAGACGCTCGAAGGCGCGGCGGCGATGATGCGGCAGACCCGGATGGAGCCGTCCGTCCTCCGGGAGAATGTCACGAGCCCGGGCGGCACGACCGCTGCGGGACTGCGCGCGCTCGATGACGCCGGCTTCCACCGCGCGGTCGCCTCGTGCATCCGGGCGGCGGAAAACCGTTCCCGTGAGCTTGCGGAAGGAAAGTGACCGTCCGCAACTGGTAGAATGGACGGGAACTCTGTCATGGGAAGGTGATTGCGATGTCCAAGTTGTTTGAACCGATCGAGATCAAAGGCGTGACGCTCCGGAACCGGATCGTCATGTCCCCGATGTGCATGTACTCCTGTCCGGAACAGGACGGCCGGGTGCAGGACTGGCACCTCGTCCACTATCCGTCCCGGGCGGTCGGCGGCGCCGGCCTCATCATCGTGGAGGCGACCGCGGTCCAGCCGGAAGGCCGGATCTCCAATGAAGACCTCGGCATCTGGGAAGACGGCCACACCGACGGCCTCCGGCGGCTGACGGAACTGGTCAAAAGCCACGGCGCGGCAGCCGGGATCCAGCTTGCGCACGCCGGCCGGAAGTCGGAGACCGACGGGGATATCTTCGCCCCGTCCGCGATCGCTTTCAGCGACCGGTACAAGCAGCCGAACGAAATGACCGCCGATGACATCCGGGAGACCGTGTCCGCTTTCCGGGAAGCTGCGCGCCGCGCGAAGGAAGCCGGATTCGATGTGATCGAGCTCCACGGGGCCCACGGCTATCTGCTCAACGAGTTCCTCTCCCCGCTATCCAACCTGCGGGAAGACGAATACGGCGGCAGTGCGGAAAACCGGTACCGAATCGTCCGCGAGACGATCGATGCCGTCAAGGAAGTGTGGGACGGACCGCTGTTCGTCCGGATTTCGGCAAGCGACTGGACCGAAGGCGGCATGAAGCCGGATGATTACGTGCCGATGGTGCAATGGATGAAGGAACAGGGCGTCGACCTGATCGACGTGAGCTCGGGTGCCGTCGTCCAGGCCCGGATTGAGAGCTATCCGGGCTACCAGGTACCGTTCTCGGAGACGATCCGCACCGGTGCCGGCATTCTCACCGGTGCCGTCGGCATGATCACCGAGCCGGAGCATGCGGAAGAGATCGTCCAAAACGGACGGGCCGACCTCGTGCTGCTCGGCCGCGAACTGCTGCGCGACCCATTCTGGCCGCGCAGGGCGGCAGAGAAACTCGGCGCGGAATTAGACACGCCGGTCCAGTACGAACGGGGCTGGAAATGAAAAAGGAGCCGGACGGGATGAATTCCCGGACGGCTCTTTTTTATGTGTGAAGAAACGTGTTGCTTCACACTCGCGTCTGTTTGCTTAACATTCGGGGGCAGTTGCTTAACATTCAGGTCGATTTGCTTAACATTCGTTTCGGATTGCTTCACACTCGCCCCCCACTGAATGCTCCGGCGGCAAACACGGCTTTGATTTCAATCACCCGGCCGGCGCCCCGTTCATATTCGCCCACCGCAGGCTTCGCCTCCGGTGACTTTCCGGTAATTTGCCGGATCGGTGGCGCCTTCCGTGTTGATCACGAGGACGACGGAATTCTCGTCCAGTCCCAGTTCGCTCGCGCACTCTGGACTCCGGATGCACAGTTCGTCCAGCAGGCCCACCGCCACGGCTGCGCCGGATTCGCCGGACACGACCGCAGAATCTCCCGCAGCCGGCCCGGCGAGGATCCGCATTCCTTCGGCGCTGATTTCGTCGCTGCAGGAAACGAAGTGCGCGGCGAGCGGCCTCAGGATCGCCCAAGCATCGGGGCTCGGCACACCGCAGGCGAGTCCGGCCATCATCGTGTCCAGGTCGCCGCCCACCACGGCCGCGGCTCCATCCCCCGTCTGTGCCGACTGGTAAAAACAGTCGGCCTTGTCTGGTTCCATTACAATGATTTTTGGCGCGTCCATCCCGAGCCGGGCAACCGCATAGGCCGCCATCGCCGCAGCGAACGAGCCGACGCCTGCCTGCAGGAACAGATGGGTGACTCTTGGCGCCGAAGCTTCCTCCAGCTGACCGAACGCTTCGTCGATCAGCGTCAGATAGCCCTGCATGATGAGCCGGGGGACCTTTTCATAGCCGGTCCATGCGGTGTCCTGGACGAGCACCCAGCCGTTGCGCGCCGCTTCTACTTCGGCAAGCCGGACAGTTTCGTCATAATTCAGCTCGGTGACGCGCACGTCCGCCCCCTGCTCCCGGATGGCGTCCACCCGTTCTGTTGCGGATCCTGCCGGCAGGAAAACGACCGCCCGCTGCCCGAGTTCCCTCGCTGCCCAGGCGAGTCCCTTTCCGTGATTGCCGTCGGTGGCCGTGGCAAATGTGACGGTTTCTTCGCTTCCGCTGTGCAGCCGGCTGAGCGCATAGGAAGCACCGAGCCCCTTGAATGCGTTGAGGCCGAACCGCTCCGACTCATCTTTGACATACAGTCCACCGACCCCGAGTGACCGGGCCAGTCCGTCAAGCGAATGAAGCGGCGTTGCAGCGTACGCCGGAAGGCCCTCGTGAAATGCCCTCGCCCGCTTCGCCTCTTCCAATGAAAAAAGCTCCATCAGATCGGATGGCCGCTCCCCCGCATACTGGTTGATCATCCACTTAATATTCCCCACTTAAATCCCCCCTGTTCCTTCGTTCCCCTACGGCAGCCGTCTCAGCTGCCCGTCTTTCCATTCAAACTCCGAAAGGTCTTCCGCAATTTCAACGAACGGAAACAGATCTTCCGCCTCTTCCGCCAGTTTGCGGGCGTCCTCGGGCAGGAAGCGCGCGCTGATATGGTTGGCGATGAGCGCCTTTGCGCCCCCCTCCCTTGCGACACGCGCGGCGTCAAGGATCGTCGAGTGACCGTACGCCCCGGCAAGATGGGCCGTTTCACGGTCATAGGTCGCTTCGTGGACGACGACGTCGGCGCTGCGCGCGAGTTCAATCGCATTTGGCGTGAACCGGGTGTCGCCGAGGATCGCGACCGAGAATCCGGGCTGCGGCGGCCCGGTGACGTCCGCACTGCGGACGGTCCGCCCGTCCCCGAGCTCCACGTCCCGCCCCTCCTTCAATTCCCGCAGGAGCGGCCCCTTCGGCACGCCGGCTTCGGTCGCGCGGTCGATGAGGAGCTTGCCGGGAAGCGGCTTCTGTTCGATCCGGTAGCCGAAGCACGGGATCACATGGTCAAGGGGCAGCGCCTCCACCCGAAACGTCTCATCCTCGAAGACGGTGCCTCCGTCCACCTCATGCACCGCCAGTTCGTAGTTCAGATGCGTGCGGCTGATGCGGAGGGTGACTTCGATCCATTCCGCCAGCCCGGCAGGCCCGTACAGGTCGAGCCGGTCCGTGCCGCCGAGGAACCCTCTTGACCCGAGCAGGCCCGGCAAGCCGAAGATGTGGTCGCCGTGAAGGTGGGTGATGAAGATCTTCTCCAGCTTTTTCGGCTTCAGCGTCGTGTGGAGAATGCGGTGCTGGGCCGCCTCCCCGCAGTCAAACAGCCAGAACGTCCCGCGCTCCTCAAGCAGCTTCAGCGCCAGTGCGCTCGTATTCCTCTGCTTGGAGGGCATGCCCGCTCCGGTCCCCAAAAATTCTATCTGCATAATTTCCCTACTTTCCGTCCGGTCCCGCTCCCCGGATGCCCCGGGTCACCGCGCCCTTCCCGAATTTCTGTTCCAGTTCCCCGAGCGCCTTGAGCACCGGTTCTTCCCTTGCGTATTTTTCATAACTGAAGATCGACAGCTGCTCGGTCGCTTCCGAACGGTCGACCACTCGCCCCACGGTCACGCCGAGCAGCCGGACGGGCTGGCCTTCCCAGTGGCGGTCCAGGAGCGCCTCGGCCTCCCGGAAGATCGCCTCCTCCGAAAAGACCGGATTCGTGAGCGTCCGGCTCCTCGAATGGTTCACCCAGTCCGCATCCCGGATCTGGAGCGTCACGACGTCTCCCGCGAGCTCCCTCCGCGCGAGCCGGAGGGCGACTTTTCCGGCCAGCATCCGCAGCGTCTTTTTCATCTCGTCCGGATCCGTTTCATCGACCGGCAGGGTGACCGATCCGCCGACGCTTTTCCGCTCATTCGCGGATTCCGGATCGACGGGCCGGCCGTCAATGCCGTTTGCCCGCGCCTTCAGGTAAAGTCCGCGCTTTCCGAGGTTTTCCTTCAGGAGTCCGTCATGCGCGGCGGCGAGTTCGCCGATCGTCCGGATCTCGATTGAATTCAGTTTTTCCTCCGTGCTTTTTCCGACGCCGTGCATCTCGATGACCGGCAGCGGCCAGAGCACGGACGGGACATCCCGCTTCCGGAGGATCGTGATGCCCATCGGCTTTTTCATGTCCGATGCGGTCTTCGCAAGGAACTTGTTCGGCGCGATGCCGATCGAGCACGGCAGGTCCAGTTCCGCAAGCACCCGGCGCTGGATCTCCTCCGCGAGGCTGACGGCGGAACCCGGCCAGTCCGTCTCGGTCACGTCGAGGTAGCCTTCATCGATCGAAACCGGCTCGACCAGCTCGGTGAACGTGCCGAGCAAACCGAACATGGCGTTCGATGCGTCCCTGTACCGGTTGTGGTCGGGCGGGATGACGATCAGGTCGGGGCATTTTTTGCGTGCCTCCCATACCGGCATCGTCGTATAGACGCCGTGCGCCCGCGCCTCGTAGGAGCAGGTGACGACGATGCCGCGGCGTTCTTTCGGATTGCCCGCGATCGCCACCGGCTTCCCTTTGAGCGACGGATCATGCGCCTGCTCGACCGATGCGAAAAACGAGTTCATGTCGATATGAAAAATGATCCGG
Organism: Edaphobacillus lindanitolerans; assembly: GCF_900156305.1. GTDB lineage: Bacteria > Bacillota > Bacilli > Bacillales_A > Planococcaceae > Bhargavaea > Bhargavaea lindanitolerans. The sequence continues at coordinate 167,490 of NZ_FTPL01000002.1, forward strand.
CCCTTCGGCCGGCCGCCGTTCTCCGCCATCCCATCACCTCCCGTTCTCCCTTCATTATATCAACGGCCGGCCGGAATGCACAAAAGCCTCCTGCCGGGCGGACGCCAATAGAAAAAGCGGGCAGCTCACCCGCTTTTTCCGTCATGCGTTATTCCGATTTCGCGTTTCCGGCTTCCTTGACGATCTCCACGAGCAGGTCGGCAAGTTTTTCAAGCTCCTCCACCGGCATGCGTTCGTTCGTCGTATGGATCTCTTCGTATCCGACCGAGAGCGTGACCGTCGGAATGCCGAAGCCGTTGAAGATGTTCCCGTCGCTTCCGCCGCCGCTCGTCATGAGCTCCGGCTCGCGGCCGATTTTGCGGATGGCGGCCGTCGCGGTTCGGATGACCGGGTCTTCATTTCCGATTGAGAAGCCGGGGTACATGAGGCGGACGTCGGTTTCTGCCGAGCCGCCCATGAGCTGCGCCTGGCGCTCGAATGTGCGGACCATGTGCTCCGTCTGTGCATCGAGCTTGGCTTTGTCGATCGAGCGGGCTTCGGACAGGATCTTCACTTCGTCACAGACGATGTTCGTCGCCCGGCCGCCCTCAAACCGGCCGATGTTCGCCGTCGTCTCCGAATCGATCCGGCCGAGCGACATGTTGGCGATCGCCTTCGCGGCAATCGTGATCGCGGAAACGCCTTTTTCAGGCGCGACCCCGGCATGCGCCGTGCGTCCCTTGATCACCGTTTCGAGCTTCGCCTGGTACGGGGCGGCTGTGACGATGCCGCCGACTTTGCCGTCCGAGTCGACCGCGTAGCCGTAGTCGGCCCGGATGGCGTCCGGTGCCAGCTCGCGTGCGCCGGCAAGCCCGCTTTCTTCGCCCGCCGTGATGATGAACTGGATGTCGCCGTGCGGGATGTTCTCTTCGTTCACCCGGCGCATCATCTCAAACAGCGCGGCGAGCCCCGCCTTGTCATCGGCTCCGAGGATCGTCGTGCCGTCCGAATAAATGTATCCGTCTTCCTTCACCTGCGGGCGGATGCCTTTTCCGGGGACGACCGTATCCATGTGGCAGGTGAAGTAGATCCGGTCCGCGCCGGCGACATTGCCGCCGAGCGTGGCGATGAGGTTGCCCGCCCCGTGTCCGGACCGTGCCGCGGAGTCGTCTTCCGTCACTTCGAACCCGAGCGCCTCCATCTTTTCCTTCAGCACTCCGACGATTTCCTCTTCATGTTTCGTTTCGGAATCAATCCGGACGAGCTCCATGAATTCCTCTACAAGCCTGCTTTGTGCCATGTCCATTCTCCTTTCAGGTTTCAAAACGGCAGGACGCACCGTCGCCGAAAAGCTGCCGGTGCGTCCGTGCCCCGCATCAGAGCGGAATGTTGCCGTGCTTTTTCGCCGGCCGTTCCTCTTTCTTGTTGCGCATCATCTCGAGGGCCTGGATGAGCTTGATCCTCGTCTCGCGCGGGTCGATCACATCGTCGACCATGCCGTGGCTTGCCGCCACATACGGATTGGCGAATTTGTTTTTGTATTCCTCGATCTTGGCCGCACGGGTCGCTTCCGGATTGTCGCTGTTCGCGATCTCTCGGGAGAAGATGACGTTCGCCGCCCCTTCCGGCCCCATGACGGCGATTTCCGCATTCGGCCACGCATACACGATATCCGCACCGATCGACTTCGAGTTGAGGGCGACGTACGCGCCGCCGAACGCCTTGCGCAGGATGACGGTCATTTTCGGCACGGTCGCCTCGGAATAGGCGTACAGGATCTTCGCACCGTGGCGGATGATGCCGCCGTGCTCCTGCTTGATCCCCGGGAAGAAGCCCGTGACGTCCTCGAACGTGATGATCGGGATATTGAACGAATCGCAGAACCGGATGAACCGGGCCGCTTTGTCGGATGAGTCGATGTCCAGGCCGCCCGCCATCACCTTCGGCTGGTTGCAGACGAGGCCGACGACTTCACCCTTGATGCGGGCGAGGCCGACCACGATGTTCTTCGCGAACTCCGACTGCACTTCCATGAACGAATCCGCATCGACGACCTGGTCGATCACCTTGCGGACGTCGTACGGACGGATCGTTTCAAACGGGACGATGTCCGCGAGGTCCGGACGGTCGTCCTTTTCGGAATCTGCCTCGATTCGCGGCGGCATCTCGTTGTTGTTCTGCGGCAGGTAGGACAGGAGCCGGCGCACATCCCGGAGCACGTCCTCTTCGGTCGCCGCGCGGAAATGGGCGTTCCCGCTGATCGCATTATGTACTTTTGATCCGCCGAGGTCCTCGGAGGAGATCTTCTCGCCGGTGACCGTCTCGATGACCTTCGGGCCGGTGATGAACATCTGGCTCGTCTCGTCCGTCATGAAGACGAAGTCGGTGATCGCCGGAGAATACACCGCGCCGCCCGCGCACGGTCCGAGAATAACGGAAATCTGCGGCATGACGCCCGAATAGATCGCATTCCGGTAGAAAATCTCGCCGTACCCGTCAAGCGACACGACGCCTTCCTGGATGCGGGCGCCGCCGGAATCGTTCAGCCCGATGAACGGGGCGCCGTTCTTCGCGGCCATGTCCATGACATTGGCGATTTTCATGGCGTGCATTTCCCCGAGTGCACCGCCGAAAACCGTAAAGTCCTGGGAGAACAGGTAGACCGGGCGGCCGTTCACCTTGCCGTAGCCCGTCACGACGCCGTCCCCGGGCCCCTTGAGCTTGTCCATCCCGAAATCCTGCGTCCGGTGGGTCACGAACGGATTGAGCTCGACGAAGGAACCCTCATCCAGGAGCAGGTCGATCCGCTCCCGGGCAGTGAGCTTTCCTTTCTCGTGCTGCTTTTCGATCCGTTCATCCCCGCCGCCCAGCTCGATTTCACGACGGCGGTCATACAGTTCATTGATCTTTTCATAAATATCCATATCGTCAGTCACTCCCGGTTTCCGGATTTGTCGCAGAGCTCATAAAGAACGCCGAAGGACGATTTCGGATGCATGAAGGCGACCTGCGCACCGCCCGCACCCGGTTTCGGCCCGTCTGACAGCAGCCGGACCCCGTGTTCTTTCAGCTCATCCATTCGTTCCTGGATGCCGGTCACCCCGAAGGCGACATGGTGCACCCCTTCCCCCCGCTTGTCGATGAACTTCGCAACGGTGCTGTCTTCCGACATCGGCTCGAGCAGCTCCAGTTTGATGTTGCCGGCATCAAGGAAAGCCACCTTCAGCCCCTGTGTCGGCACTTCTTCCGTGCCGAGCAGCGGGATGCCGAGCGTTTCCGTGTAATAGGGCAGCGTCTCGCTGATGCTTTTCACCGCAATGCCGATATGATCCACACGTTTCATTTCCTCATGCCCCCTTTTTGTATCCGCCTTCAATTGTACCGCGTTAAAGGAGAAATCTCTATATATTGCGCGAATCATGCACGGGTGGTTGAAGAGACTTGAGCGATTCCACACCTCCATCAATACTGCGTTTTTGGCATTCCACCCCTTCAGCACGCACCAAATACCTGGAACCCTTACTGACCAAGTCATCCAGTATTTCAAAAACCTCTTCACGATTTTTCAAGTGAATCATCGCCTCCCCTCCTTGTATTGTCACTCGTTAGTCCTTACCACGAGATTAATTTTTAATTATTTCGATAACCCAGAATTGCTGTTCCACGATTATCCGAAGTACAATAATGTAACGAATGCCGATTGGGGGTGGAAAAATGGATCTCATTTTATGGATGACTGTTTTGTCAGGTACATGTATCGCGATATTCGCTAACGACAAAAAATGTAAGAAGAAAAAATGTTGAGCTTACTTTACTGGTGGCCTAAGGATCCGGACCCTGTGTTGTAGATTTTAAGCAATACACCTTGTCCCCCCCTACATCCCCATTTAGGGGGCTTTTTTATGCACATAATGCGTCAACTGTTGACTAACCCCTCTCCGTAAAGCCGACCCCCGAACGTGTTGGCCTCCCGGTTCCCCATAAAAGGACCTGCTTCCTGAACCCGGTCGCCGGAGGGGTAACTTTCATTGTCTTGCCGTCCTTGATGATATACACGCCTTCCGACTTCTTCGCTGCTTCCTTCAGCTGTTCCTCACTTACTATTCACGTCTTGCTTGGAGAAACTTCGGCTTCTGTCTCCTTCCACTCCATGAACTCCTCCCGGTAAAGCGCTGAGCAACGGATGATAGTGTTCCCCGGCATCCCGAAGACGCCCCCGTCCTTCATGATCCCACGTTCAACGTAATATCTGCTGGCTCCTGATGAGCTCGAATGATCACCGAAGAAATTCAGCACCTCATCCCATCAATTACCCTGCAGGTTTTAGACATACGCACGTTACCTTCCTGTTCGTGAAAGGAGTCACTGCCCATAATATGGCCAAGTGTTTGGGCAATACCGCGGAGGTGATCCGCAGGGTGTACGGGCATGCTGTAAAAGAACTTGATGAAGAGGCTGTTGACCTGTTTTCGGAGACAGTAAATCTAGGAATTGAAGGAACCGCTGGGGGACTGTTGATCGCAGCGTCCCCACTCTGTGTTATCAGTTGGTTTTCGAACCACTCCCGTTATTGCGCGAACAACGAAAAAATCGTAGAATGAGGGCATCATCAACGAAGGAGACCGGAATGTGAATAAAAAATTCCAGAAAACAATTGTCTACATCATGATCCTTCTCATGGTCCTCTCCATGGTCGTCTTCGGCCTCAGCATGGCGATTTAAACCAAAAGCGGAGGGCGGTGGATCAGGGGCGACAGGCACAAGGCTGGACGCAGAGCGGATCCCGATCCGCGGCGCGGACCGACTTGTGACCCCGAACCTCTACCGCCCGCAGCTGGATGTAACCTAAGGCGGAGGGCGCCCGTTTGGAAGGTAGTGACTCGCAGGTGAAAGGTAGGGATTCGGAAGGAAAAGGTAGGGACTCATCCATGATTGGTAGCGATTCGCCTTCACCCCTATGGCCCACAGCTGGATGAAACCTTAGACGGAGCAGCCAGAAACGGTGAAAGGACCGATTCAGTCTCTGAGAAGGCCGATTCGCCTGCCCAGTAGTCCAATTCGCCCTCCGAGCAGACCGATTCGGAATCCAATTGCACGCACTCGATCAAAAGACGACTGCCTGCATCCCAACCCGCCTCACCCAGACAAAAAAAGGAGAACCGGACGCCGCTTCATGCGGTGCCGGTTCTCCTTTTCTATTAAAGCTCTTCGCAGTTTTCCTCGAACTGGGCCTGAAGGTTGACGACGACCGACATCGGATCGTGGCCTTCGATTTCGTGACGCGGCACTTCGCCGATCACTTTGCCGTCTTTCATGAGGACGAATGCCGGTGACGATGGCAGGTGGTCATCGCCGAAGTGCATGCGTGCCTGTGCCGTCGCTTCCTTGTCCTGGCCGGCAAAGACCGTGACGAGGTGGTCCGGACGCTTGTCATAGTGGACCGCGTGTGCCGCAGCCGGACGCGCGATGCCGCCTGCGCAGCCGCATACGGAGTTGACCATGAAGAGAGTTGTGCCTTCGCGCTTCACTGCTTCTTCGACTTCTTCCGGTGTCTTCAGTTGTTCGTAGCCGGATGCTTCCATCTCGCTCCGTGCCTGACGGATCATATCTTGCATAAACAGGTTCATATCCATGTTCATGATTGCCTACCCCTTTCGGTTCGTTCAATCGAATTTTACCAGTTTGTCCGCGGGACTGCAAAGGACCGGTCTCAGTCGCCGAAGAGGCGGTCCAGTGCCGCTGTGACGGTCAGTTTTCCCCGGAGGATTTCCTCCTCCAGGTCGCCGACCCGTTCTTTTTGGCCGTCTTCCGCAAAGAAGCGCTCGATGAGCCGGTCTTCGATGGCGGCCCGGAACCATTCCTTCAGCTGCCCGTTCCTCCGGGTCTCCCATCCGCCGGACGCTTCCAGCTGCCGGCGGAACTGCCTGATCGTTTCCCAGACATCCTCGAGCCCTTCAGGGATGACGGACGACACCGGCAGCACGGACGTCTGCCATCCGGGCGTCGCCGGCTGCAACATCCGGAGAAACTGCTTGTATTCCCTCGCCGTCCGCTTGGCGGCGAGCACATTGTCGCCGTCCGCCTTATGGACGATGATGCCGTCGGCGAGCTCCATGATCCCCTTTTTCACGCCCTGCAGCTCGTCACCCGCTCCGGTGAGCACGAGAAGGAGGAAGAAGTCCGCCATCCCGCGCACCGCCGTCTCGCTCTGCCCGACCCCGACCGTCTCGATCAGGATGACGTCATAGCCTGCCGCCTCGCACAGCAGCATCGTCTCCCGGGTTTTCCGGTGGACGCCGCCGAGCGTGCCCGATGACGGGGATGGCCGGATGAACGCATTCGGGTGCCTGGCCAGTTCTTCCATCCGCGTCTTGTCGCCGAGGATGCTGCCGCCCGTAACCGTCGAACTCGGGTCGATCGCAAGCACCGCGACTTTGTGTCCGGCTTCGGCGAGCATGAGTCCGAACGACTCGATGAATGTGCTCTTGCCCGCACCCGGCACGCCGGTGATCCCGATCCGGATGCTGTTGCCGGACTCCGGCAGCAGGCCGAGCAGCAGCTCCTGGGCTGCGGCCCGGTCTTCCGGAGCCCGGCTTTCCAGCAGGGTGATTCCCCTGGCGAGCGCCAGTCGGGAACCGTCGCGGATGTCATGGCTCAGTTCTGCGACGGGCACCTGCCGCTTCTTTTTCACAAAACGCCTGCGGGGACCTGCCGCCATTCCGTCATGCGGCGGAACACCGCCGCCGGCAGGCCTCTCCCCACCGCCGAAATGTCCCGTCAATCGGCCGTCGCCTCGTACCCGAGCCGCTCGTAGATCGACTCGATCACTTTCTGGGCGGAGACCGGGATGACGGTGCCCGGTCCGAAGATCGCCGCCACGCCCGCTTCGTATAGGAACTCATAGTCCTTCGCCGGGATGACGCCGCCCGCAAAGACGACAATGTCCTCACGGCCGAGCTTCTTCAGCTCCGCAATCAATTCCGGAACGAGCGTCTTGTGCCCGGCCGCAAGTGAACTGACGCCGACTGCGTGCACGTCGTTTTCAGCCGCCTGAAGCGCGGTTTCTGCAGGCGTCTGGAACAGCGGGCCGATGTCGACGTCAAAGCCGAGGTCCGCAAATGCGGTGGCGACGACTTTCGCACCCCGGTCGTGGCCGTCCTGGCCCATCTTGGCGACCATGACGCGCGGGCGCCGGCCTTCGTTTTCCAGGAACTCATCCGTCATTTCCTTCACTTCACGGATCGCCTCGGAGTCCGAGTAGTTCGTGCTGTACACGCCGCTGATGGAACGGATGACGGCTTTATGCCGGCCGGATGCCTTTTCGATCGCATCGGAGATCTCCCCGATCGAAGCCCGGGCACGGGCCGCGTCCACGGCAAGCGCCAGAAGGTTCCCTTCTCCTCTCCCCGCCGCTTCCGACAGCTTATCAAGTGCCATTCGGGCAGCCGCCTCATCGCGGTCAGCCTTCATTTTCTCGAGCCGCTCGATCTGCTTGCGCCGGACTTCGGTGTTGTCGATGTCGAGGATCTCGATCGGATCTTCCTCGTCCGGACGGTATTTATTCACACCGATGATGGACTCGGCGCCGGAGTCGATTTGTGCCTGGCGCTTCGCCGCAGCTTCCTCGATCTTCATCTTCGGCAAGCCGGTCTCGATCGCCTTCGCCATTCCGCCGAGCTCCTCGATTTCTTCGATGAGCGACCAGGCCTTTTCCATCAGCTCATCCGTCAGCTTCTCCACGTAATAAGACCCGCCCCACGGATCAATGACGTTCGTCATCTGCGTCTCTTCCTGCAGGAACAGCTGCGTGTTGCGGGCGATGCGGGCCGAGAAGTCGGTCGGCAGCGCGATCGCCTCGTCGAGCGCGTTCGTATGGAGCGACTGCGTATGCCCCATCGCCGCCGCATTCGCCTCGATGAGCGTCCGGGTGACGTTGTTGAACGGATCCTGTTCCGTCAGGCTCCAGCCCGATGTCTGCGAATGGGTCCGCAGCGCAAGGGATTTCGGATTTTTCGGATCAAACGACTTCATGAGCTGTGCCCAGATCCGGCGCGCCGCCCGCATTTTCGCCACTTCCATGAAGTAGTTCATGCCGATCGCCCAGAAAAAGCTGAGCCGCGGGGCGAATGAATCGATATCAATTCCCGCAGCTAGGCCGGTCCGCACATATTCAAGTCCGTCGGCGAGCGTATAGGCGAGCTCGATGTCCGCGGTCGCCCCCGCTTCCTGCATATGATAGCCGGAAATCGAGATCGAGTTGAACTTCGGCATGTGGTTCGACGTGTATTCGAAAATGTCCGCAATGATCCGCATCGACATCTCCGGCGGATAAATGTATGTGTTGCGGACCATGTATTCTTTCAGGATGTCATTCTGGATCGTGCCGGACAGCTTTTCCGGAGGGACGCCCTGCTCTTCCGCCGCGACGATGTAAAACGCCATGACGGGGATGACTGCCCCGTTCATCGTCATCGACACCGACATCTGATCAAGCGGGATGCCGTCGAACAGAATCTTCATGTCCTCGACGGAATCGATTGCGACGCCCGCTTTCCCGACGTCGCCGGACACGCGCGGATGATCGGAATCATAGCCGCGGTGGGTCGCCAGGTCGAATGCGACGGACAGCCCCTTCTGGCCCATCGCGAGGTTCCGCCGGTAGAACGCGTTGCTCTCCTCCGCTGTCGAGAAGCCGGCATACTGCCGGACGGTCCACGGGCGGGACACGTACATCGTCGGATACGGCCCGCGCGTGTTCGGCGCGATGCCCGGCAGGTCGAACAGATGGTGGAGCCCGTCCAGATCCTGTTCTGAATACACCGGCTTGATCTGGATTCCTTCATAGGATTCCACAGGTGCTGCGGCCTCCGCTGCCCGGGTCGCTCCCTTTTGCACCGCGGATGGGTCCACCTTCGAAAAATCAGGCTTGTCCATGTTGCGTACCCCCTTTAAGAATCCCTTTCAGCTCTTCCAGCTTGGCGAGGATGTCCTGCCCGCGCCGGTAGAACCCGGACAGCCCGGCTTCCAAGAGCGCAGGCTCGTCCTTAAAGCGTCCGGCCGCATCGAGCCTGAGCCCGTCCGGCTTGTCCCGTAGCAATCCGGCGACCACCGTTTCCTCCTGAGCGGCCGGGGCGCAGACGACCGCATAGCCGACCGCGTTTTCCCGGACATAGTCAAGCGCTTCTTCCGTGCTGTCAAACAGCGGGGACAGCTCGGGGCGGATGCCGCCGACCGCGAGCACGCCCGCCGTGAAGTCGGACACCGGCTTGACGTCTTTGAGTGATCCGAATTGCAGCAGGTGGACGGCCTTCCCCTGGAGTGAGAGCCGCAACTCTTCGAACGGTCCGGCCAGACGAGCGTCCGCTGAGCTTCCGGCCGCAGCCGCCTGAATCGATTCATCCGGATCCGCATACTGGTTCGTCCCGATGAGGGAATCTTTCCGGAGGGCGAGCCGCCGGATGCGCTGTTCCTGGAGGCCGGACAGGAGATCGGCCAATGTCCCGTCGGCCGAAATGGAGTCAAACCCGCCCTTTTCTTCGAATTCAACGAAACGGGCCCAGGCTTTCCGGTAAAGCTCTTCCGTCAGTGCCTCTATGTAATACGAGCCGCCTGCCGGATCGAGCACCCGGTCGGCATGGACTTCTTCCTTTAAAATATGCTGCACGTTCCGGGCAACCCGTTCGGAAAACGCCGTGCCGCCCGTCAGCCGGTCAAACGGCGCCACCGAAATGGCATCCGCACCGCCGACTGATGCCGAGAACGCCCCGTTCGCGGAACGGAGCAGGTTGACGTACGGATCCGCCAGCGTGTAGGTCCGGAGCGAGGTGCATGCGATGACCGGCACGGCGGGCGGCTCTTCCACCCCGTATGCGCTTGCAAAAGATCTGAACATGAGCCGGAATGCCCGCAGTTTCGCCACTTCGGTGAAGAAATGTGTATCCACTGCGAACGAGAAAAACAGACGGTCCGCCATGGCCGTGAAGTCGTCTTCCCCTGCAGCGATGCCCGCCGCCTTAGAAAACGCAACGGCAAGCTCGGTCACGGCATCCGCTCCCTGCAGCTGCTCGTCCAGCGTGCTTACGCCGATTGTCCGGAGTGCCGGGAACAGCCGCGACAGATCTGCCGACCGCTCGACGTCCGCATAGCCGATAACGAGATGGCGGCGTCCCTCATCGACCGCGCCGAATACACCAAGGAACGGATCGTCAGGGGCGCATCGGACATAGACCGGCCACTCGGTGATCAGTCCGGCCAATTCCTTCAGGATCGGCTTGTCCCCTTCAGCTGTCCACCCGCCCGTATAGACGACTGCGCCGTTGCCCCGGCTGATCGACTCCTTCGTCCGCTCAAGGAATGCAGCGGGATCCTCAGAGAATGTTTCCTGAAGGATGGTCCAGTCCGGCCCTTTTATCCCCTCCCGGATGGCAGAAATGCGCTCTTCCGTTCCGACAGAAAGATCTTCCGCCGTGTATAGCGGCTTCAGTGTAATCCCTTCGGGTGTTTCGGTCTCGAGCGCTGCAAGCGGTTTCCCTTTCAGCGAAGCTTCGGCCGTCTCCCGCCATTCCTCTAGGGACGACGAATCAAACGATGTGTCTTTCATCTCTTGGATGGTCATCTGCTTCCCCCCGATTCGAATTTTTCCTATATTCATTTTACCGGAGATTTCAGCAGCTTGAAAGTTGAAACACGAAAACAGGCGAATCCGGTTCTACCCGGAGATAGAATTGGATCGCCTTACTTCATGCCGCCCATAGAAATCACTCTACTAATAATGAATGACATCCTTTTTCTAGTAACAGTTTTAAATTTCATTAAAGGTGCTAGTAATGACAACGAAACATCAATTTCGGGTACGGATAAGAAACTATTGGCGAAGCTTTAGACGTCAAAAAATAACATCTCCCTTTACCAATTCAATTCTTTTAAGCTAACTTTTCTAAACTCTTAATCATTTTACTAGATATGTAATGTTAATGGTTTAGATTTCCAAAAATTTGTCTTATTCTAAGCTCTTTGAATAAAATTAAACTTTACAAAAAGCATAAATTAAGTCTAAACCAACGATTAATTTAACAAGAAATTCTTAAACTAACCGGTCCCCGATACTTTAAGTGCAGCCTCTTACAATCGTCTCTATCCTTTAAGATAAATATTTTATTTTCTTCAAGGATTTTATTCCATTAAATGGACCTAAAATGAAAAATAAGCGCTTATCCTTGTTCCCGGATAGCGCCCTTAATGGAAATTTTTATGAATTAAGTAAAAGCAATAGACCATTCGCTCCATGGCACACCATTTTTTAACTGTCCAGAAAAAATAGGCTTTAGAACTTCATTAGAGAAAACATCACTTGTATTCCATAATCTCATGCTTCCGTGACCTGAACCACCTATATTTACTAATCTATAGTAATCTGATAACCCTCTTATCCCTGGATACTCCCATCCAATTTTTTCGAAAAGGGATGAAAGCATTGCACCAATTGGTGTAAATTCATTAATCTGATTTTCTATTTCATATGAGTGCAGAATATATGATGTAGTAGTTGATCCATCTCGTCCATAAATTTTCTGGAGTTCAGAAGACCTAGATACATAAGGTGGGCCTATATAAACCATTTTACTTGCTCTCCAAACTGCTAGATCTGATACGCAAATAATATCAAGCATTTCCCTAGGATGAGTCACACTTCCCTTATCAGACTCCCAGAGATTCCTTTCAATATTTTCAAGAGGTTTAGATCCAGACAAAGTCCATGAATGTGAATGCGCAAGTAAACCATAAATAATCGAACTATTCAATTCTTTATAAGGAGAACCTTTTCTCTCGGGGAGTAATTGTCTAATTCTAGAAGAATTTTGAATAGCTTCTTTTATATGATTAGATTTTAATGTAACTTTACACTCAAAGGCTGCAATAATACCTCCAGCTAAGTAAAGCTTTTTATCAAGAAGCTTTTTTGGGTATTCTGGTTTTAATATAAGAATATCTATTTGAGGGCTTGCTTTACCTTCGTGACTTAAAATCCTCCCTTTTGTCACTATTTGAAAGTTTGGAGGTAACCAATCTCTGAATAAAGTTGCCCAATTCTCTTCACCTTGATCACCTGCAGTCCCGGGATCTTCAGTAGCACGTTTTTGTATACGTTGATATTCTTCATTCATTTCCCTTGTAGCCGACAGCATAAATTCAAATAAGTCATTGGATTTCAATAATATACCTCCTTAAAACTAATACAACAAGTCATCAACTATCTTCCTTTTTTATTTAGGATATTAGCTTTTTCTCATATTTTTCTGGGCTTCTCATACGTCCTTTTATTTTAACACTATTCTGATTGCGTAACATATGTTTCACCAACCAGCCACTTCGTTATGGTCCTTAACAAGCATATTACTCCTCATTCGTTCAGACATACACATGCTTCACTATTAATCGAAGCAAATGTAAACATGAAAGTAATTTCGCATAGATTGGGGCACTCATCCGTTTCTACGACCGATGAAATATATGGACACCTAACACGAGGACTAGAAAAAAAGGCCTCTCAAAAATTCAGTGAATTAATGAGAGACCTCCATATTTAGAGTGATTTTTTCGGCGCTTATGACCAATAAAATGACCACGGTATGAAGAGAAGTGCTCTAACCCTTGGTATATCAAGGGCTTAGAGTTTTCCTTACATCATGCCGCCCATGCCATCAGCTAAAACTATCTTCAATCGTAATTCGTGAATAATCCTATTCAATCAATCAGTAAACCGAAGTATTCTCCGCCGTAATATTCTCCAGGATCTCCTTCACCCGCGCCAGGAAGTTTCCTGCAACGAGGCCGTCGAGCACGCGGTGGTCAAGCGACAGGCAGAGGTTGACCATGTCGCGGACGGCGATCATGCCGCCGTCCATGACGACCGGCCGCTTGACGATCGATTCCACCTGCAGGATGGCTGCCTGTGGGTAGTTGATGATGCCCATCGACTGGACGGATCCGAACGAGCCGGTGTTGTTGACGGTGAATGTGCCGCCCTGCATTTCATCGGACTTCAGCTTGCCGGAGCGGACTTTCGACGCGAGTTCGTTCACTTCGCGTGCGATGCCCTTGACTGTCTTTTCGTCGGCGTCTTTGATGACCGGGACGAAGAGGGCGTCTTCCGTTGCGACGGCGATCGAGATGTTGATCGCCTTCTTCTGGATGATCTTGTCGCCTGCCCACATCGAGTTCATCATCGGGAATTCCTTCAGTGCCTGTGCGACCGCCTTCACGAAGAAGGCGAAGTACGTCAGGTTGAAGCCTTCCTTCTTCTTGAAGTCGGCTTTGAGCGAATCCCGGTAGCTGACGAGGTTTGTCACGTCGACTTCGACCATCGTCCACGCATGCGGCGCTTCATGCTTCGAGCGCAGCATGTTGTTCGCGATCGCGCGGCGCACGCCGGTCACCGGAATCTCGATGTCGCCTGCTGCGGTCTCGACACCTGCTGCAGGACGCTCCGCCGGTTTGGATGAAGCGGCAGGCTGGGACGCAGCCGGTTGTGAAGGGGCAGGTGCCGCTTCTTTCGCCGGTTCTGCAGCCGGGCGGCTGCCTTCTGTCGGAATGTTGCCGGATTCAATCAGGCTCAGCAGGTCTTTCCGCGTGATGCGGCCGCCTTTGCCGGATCCTTCCACCTGGGACAGGTCGATCCCGTGTTCCTGCGAAAGCCGGAGAACGGCAGGCGAATAGCGTCCGCCCGCCTGTTTCTGCGGAGCCGGTGAACTGTTGGTGCCTCTCGTGCCGGACAGGTTATCCGGTTTATCGGAACCGGCGGCCGGCATTTCGTTCGCCGGCTCATCAGCTGCCGGAGCCGCTTCGGTCTCCGTTCCGGCGTCTTCCGTCTCGATCGTGCAGACCGGTGCGCCGACTTCAAGCGTCTCGCCTTCCCCTGCGAGCAATTCCTTGATCGTTCCGGAGAATGACGAAGGAATTTCCGCCGTTACCTTGTCTGTGTTCACTTCTGCGAGCGCATCGTATTTTTCAACGGTGTCGCCCGGCTTTACGAGCCATCGCTCGATTGTGCCCTCTGTTACGGATTCTCCGAGCTGGGGCATTTTAATCTGTTCGGTCGCCAATGGTAACCCTCCGTCCGATTTAGAATTCGGCAAGCTCCCGCATTGCCTTTTCCACTTTATCCGGGTTGATCATGAAATACTTCTCCATGGTCGGCGCGTAAGGCATCGCCGGTACATCCGGTCCCGCCAGCCGCTGGATCGGTGCATCCAGATCGAACAGGCATTCTTCGCCGATGATCGCCGCCACTTCGCTCATGATGCTGCCTTCTTTGTTGTCTTCCGTGACGAGCAGGACCTTCCCTGTCTTGGACGCCGCTTCGACGATCGCTTCGCGGTCAAGCGGGTACACCGTCCGAAGGTCGAGGATATGTGCTGAGATGCCGTCTTCCGCCAGGCGTTCTGCTGCCTGAAGGGCAAAGTGGACGGCCAGGCCATACGTGATGACGGTGATGTCGTCGCCCTCGCGCTTGACGTCCGCCTTGCCGATCGGCAGGGTGTAATCTTCGGCCGGCACGTCGCCCTTGATCAGGCGGTAGGCACGTTTGTGTTCAAAGAACAGGACCGGATCCTCGTCGCGGATGGCCGCCTTCAGCAGGCCCTTTGCGTCATACGGGGTGGACGGGATGACAATCTTCAGCCCCGGCTGGTTCGCGAAGACCGCCTCGACCGACTGAGAGTGGTAAAGCGCACCGTGGACGCCGCCGCCGAACGGTGCACGCACGACGAGCGGGCAGCTCCAGTCATTGTTCGAGCGGTAGCGCACGCGCGCCGCTTCGGAGATGATCTGGTTGACCGCCGGCATGATGAAGTCGGCGAACTGCATTTCTGCAATCGGGCGCATGCCGTACATGGCCGCTCCGATGGCGACCCCAGCAATGGCAGACTCGGCCAGCGGCGCGTCAATCACACGCTCTTCGCCGAACTTGTCGTAAAGCCCCTGGGTCGCCTTGAAGACACCGCCTTTTTTGCCGACGTCTTCGCCGAGGATGAAGACGTTTTCGTCTCGCTCCATCTCTTCCTTCATCGCGAGTGTGATGGCATCGATATAGGACATGAC
Organism: Edaphobacillus lindanitolerans; assembly: GCF_900156305.1. GTDB lineage: Bacteria > Bacillota > Bacilli > Bacillales_A > Planococcaceae > Bhargavaea > Bhargavaea lindanitolerans. Next base: position 182,568 of record NZ_FTPL01000002.1, read on the forward strand.
CGGCATCACTCGTCTCCCCCTTTCTCCGCGTACACATACTTCAGTGCGTCCTCCGGCTGCGCATAAGGAGCCGCTTCCGCATAGTCGGTCGCTTCGTTGACGATTTTCTTCACTTTCTCTTCAAGCGCTTTTTCCGACTCTTCGTCGAGGACGCCCGTTTCCTTCAGATATGCGGCGAATCTTGGAATCGGATCTTTCTCGCGTTCCGCCTTCAAGTCTTCTTCCGACCGGTACGCACGGTGATCGTCATCGGACGAGTGGGCGGTCAGGCGGTAGCAGATCGTTTCGATGAGCGACGGGCCTTCCCCGCTGCGTGCGCGGTCCGCCGCTTCTTTCATCACTTTGTACACTTCAAGCGGATCGGTTCCGTCCACGGTGACGCCCGGCATGCCGTAGCCGATCGCGCGGTCCGATACGTTTTCACAGGCAAGCTGCTTCTCGACCGGCACGGAAATGGCATATTTGTTGTTCTCGACCATGATGATCGTCGGCAGCTTATGGACACCTGCAAAGTTCGCGCCCTCATGGAAATCCCCCTGGTTGGAGGAGCCTTCCCCGAGCGTCACGAACGTAATGAAGTCTTGCTTCTGGATCTTCGCTGCGAGCGCCACGCCCACCGCATGCGGCAGCTGGGTCGTGACGGGAGAGGAACCGGAGAGGATCCGGTTCTTTTTCTGCCCGAAGTGGCCCGGCATCTGGCGACCGCCCGAGTTCGGGTCTTCCGCTTTCGCGAATGCGCTCAGCATGAGCTCTTTCGGCGTCATGCCGAAATGGAGCACGACGCCCATGTCGCGGTAATACGGGGCGATATAGTCTTTGTCTTTATCGAGCGCATAAGCCGCGCCGACCTGTGCCGCTTCCTGGCCCTGGCAGGAGATGACGAACGGGATCTTCCCCGAACGGTTGAGCAGCCACATCCGCTCATCGAGGCGGCGTGCCGTCAGCATCGTCTCGTACATTTGCAGGACGTCCCCGTTGGACAGCCCCAGCTCTTCATGACGGTTGTTGGTCACTTGATTTTCCCCCTTCATCACATATGGATCGCTTTGCCGTCGACGGCCAGTGTAGCCTCACCCATCACTTCGCTGAGCGTCGGGTGCGGGTGGACGAGCGAAGCGATTTCCCAAGGTGTTGCATCGAGGACTTTGGCAAGGCCCGCCTCGGAGATCATGTCGGTCACATGCGGCCCGATCATATGGACGCCGAGCAGGTCGTCGGTGTCTTTGTCGGCGATGACTTTGACGAATCCTTCCGATTCGCCGTGGACAAGCGCCTTGCCGATCGCCTTGAACGGGAATTTGCCGATTTTCACATCACGTCCCCGTTCCTTCGCCTCTGCTTCCGTCAGGCCGACGGATGCGGCTTCCGGACTGGAATAGATGCAGCGCGGCACGAATTCCGCATCGACATGGCCTGCAGGCTCGCCGGCGATATGTTCGACCGCGGCGATGCCTTCATGCGAAGCGACATGCGCCAGCTGGAGTCCGCCGATGACGTCGCCGATCGCATAAATATGGGATTCCTTCGTCTGGTACGTATTTTTCACCTTGATGAAGCCCCGCTCGAGTTCGATGTCGGTGTTTTCCAGGCCGATCCCTTCGGTGTTCGCCTGGCGGCCGACACTTACGAGAATCTTTTCCGCCCGGAATTGTTCCTGGCCGCTGCCGGTTTCCGCCGAGATGGAAACGGGTCCGTCTCCCTTGTCGAGTGTGTCCGGCAGGACTTTGGCGGAAGTGAAAATCTTGACGCCGCGTTTTTTCAGCAGCTTCTCCATTTCCTTGGAAATGTCCGCATCTTCCGTCGGGAGGATCCGGTCGGCATATTCGACGACCGTCGTCTCGACGCCGAAGTCATTGAGCATGGACGCCCATTCGATGCCGATGACGCCGCCGCCGATGATGATGATCGACTTCGGCAGGCTTTCCATGCCGAGTGCCTCGTCGGAGGTCAGCACATGCTCGCCGTCGATTTCCAGTCCCGGCAGCGTGCGCGGCCGGGAGCCGGTCGCCACGATGACATTGTTCGGGATGAGCATTTCATTTTCATCGCCATTCTCGTATTCGACGGAAATGGTCCCCGGCATCGGGGAGAAGATCGAAGGGCCGAGAATGCGCCCCGTGCCTTCAAAGACATCGATCTTCCCTTTTTTCATGAGACCCTGGACGCCTTTGTGAAGACCGGATACGATCGAATCCTTCCGGCTCTGGACCTTTCCGAAATCAAGCGTTACATCGCCCGTCGAAACACCGAAATTATCGGCGTCGTGTTTTGCGAGACGGTACACTTCCGCGCTGCGCAAAAGGGCTTTGGACGGAATGCAGCCCCTGTGGAGGCAGGTGCCGCCGAGCTTTCCTTTTTCAACGATCGCGGTCTTCAGGCCGAGCTGTGCGGAACGGATCGCCGCCACATATCCGCCGGTTCCTCCGCCGAGGATGACGACATCATATTCAACTGCCATTGGTTAGACTCCTTTCGTAACAGGGACGGACAGGATCAGCGGTTCGACAGGCTGTCCTTGCCGTTCCGGAGAAACTGGCTACGCGACTTCGCCACGTTGGCGATGCGCTCTTCTGCCAGGCGGTCTGCCGCTGCATAAGTCGGGATTCCGTCGCGTTTGGAGATTTCGATGACCTTTTCGATCGTGTCATAGATTTTCTCGACTTTGTTCATCGCGCGTTCCTCGTTGTAGCCGTCCAGCTCATCCGCGACGTTGATGACGCCGCCTGCGTTGATGATGTAGTCCGGTGCATAGACGATGCCCATTTCGTGGATGCGGTCGCCGTGCTCCGTCGTCTTCAGCTGGTTGTTCGCCGAACCGGCGATGACCTTCACCTTGAACTGAGGGATCGTTTCGTCGTTGATTGAGGCACCGAGTGCACACGGTGCATAGATATCCGCCTCGACACCGTAGATGTCGTTGATGCCGACCGCTTCCGCACCGAACTCCTCGACGGCACGCTGAACCGCCTGTTCATTGATGTCGGTGACGATGAGTTTGGCACCTTCCTCGTGGAGGTAGCGGCAGAGGGCAAATGCCACATTCCCGACACCCTGGACGGCCACCGTGCGGCCTTCAAGCGAGTCCGTGCCGAATGCTTCCTTCGCAGCCGCCTTCATCCCGCGGTATACGCCGTAGGCCGTGACAGGGGACGGGTTGCCCGACGAGCCGGACGTCGTCGGGGAAACACCCGTGACGAAATCGGTTTCGAGATGGATGAGGTCCATGTCGGCTTCTGTCGTGCCCACATCTTCAGCCGTGATGTAGCGGCCATTGAGCCCCTGGACAAACCGGCCAAACGCACGGAACAGCTCTTCGCTCTTGTCTTTCTTCGGATCGCCGATGATGACGGTCTTCCCGCCGCCGAGGTTCAGCCCGGCAGCCGCGTTTTTGTACGTCATGCCGCGTGCGAGGCGCAGGGCGTCTTCGACCGCTTCCTCTTCGGAAGCATAGGTCCACATGCGGGCGCCGCCGAGCGCTGGCCCGAGCGTCGTGTCATGGATGGCGATGATCGCCTTGAGTCCCGATGTTTCATCCTGGCAGAAGACCACTTGCTCGTAATCGTGTTCACCCATGTATTTAAACAGTTCCATCATCGTTCTCCTCCTTTTATGTACAGGCAGACCGCCTGTTCTCCGCTTAAAGCAGATTGTGTTTCTCCAGTTTATAGTACAGCGCCCGGACGGAAATGCCGAGTTTCTTGGCCGCTTCCGATTTGTTCCCCCCGCCGGATGTAAGCGCTTCCTTGAGAATGGATTTTTCGTGGGCATCCAGCTGCTCTGCGAGCGTTCCGGATGCCCCCTCGCCTTCCGCACGGAATACGGCGGCCAGTTCGGGCCGGCCGAGGATCCTGTCCGCCGGCTGCATGAAGATCAGGGCGCGGCTGATCACGTTTTCCAGTTCCCTGACATTCCCCGGCCACTCGTGCTGCATGAGGAGGCCGGCCGCTTCAGCGCTGATCTCCTCCACCGCCCTGTCGAGGTCCCGGTTCAGGCGCGGGAGCAGTTTCTCGGCGAGCAGCGGGATATCCTCCCTGCGGTTCCGCAGTGGCGGGATATGGACCGGCATCCGGTTCAGCCTGTGGAACAGGTCTTCCCGGAAACGGCCTTCCTTCATCAGCTTTTCCAGATTGGTGTTTGTGGCCGCGATGACCCGCGCCGTGACCGGGAAGGGTCTGCTGCCCCCGATGCGGTGGATCTCTTTTTCCTCCAGCGCCCGGATGAGACCGGCCTGGACCGCAGCCGGAAGCTCCCCGATCTCATCAAGGAACAGGGTGCCGCCTTCCGCCTCTTCGAACAGGCCGGGCGTTTCCGCGCCGTCCTCGCCGAACAGCTCGCGTTCCAGCCGGTCTCCGGGAAGTGCCGCACAGTTCACGCGGATGAATTTGCCGCCTTCCGATTCATTGTGGATGGCCTGGGCGAACACTTCCTTGCCCGTCCCCGACTCCCCGCGGAGGAGGATCGGCACGTTCATGGACGAAGCGAGCCTGGCCTGCTGAATCGCCAGCTTCATCTCCGGGGATTCCCCGGCAATGTCGTCAAAGGTGTAGCGGGTTTCCAGCGACCGGATCAGCCGTCTCGCCTGATCGAGCTCCTCGGAAAGCGACCGGATCTCCGTCAGGTCATGGATGATCCCGACGCTTCCCTTCAATCTGTCCCCGACGAGGACCGGGGCGACATTGACGACCACCTGCCTGCGGGAAGGACCGACCCGCATTCTTACGCCACGGATCGGCTTTCCGCTCTCCAGCACTTTCATGTGGATACTCTCACCCTCGGTGATGTCCACGGTCGCCGGTTTTCCGATGACATCCTCTTCATGCAGGCCGGTAAGGCGTGTATAGGCGGGATTCACAAGAATTCCGCGTCCTTCTTCATCCACGACCGAAATCGCATCATCGCTCGACTGGATGATTGCGGTGAGCATCGACTGGATCTCCCGCAGGTTGGTGATCTCCTCTGCAAGTTCAAGGATGCCGGTCACGTCCCGGAAAACGGCAAATGCCCCGGTCCGCCTGCCGCTGCTGTCCTGGAGCGGGCGCCTGGACGTGAGGACCCGGACGCCGTTTGCCAAAGTCAGCTCCCGGTTCAGTTCGGGCATGCCGGTTTCGGCGACCCGCAGCAGTCCGCTGTCCGGGATCACTTCCTCGATCCGGCGGCCGATCGCTTCTGCCGCGGGAAAACCGGTGATCAGGCTGGCGCTCCGGTTGAAGAACAGGACGGTTCCGGCTGTGTCGATCCCGATCATGCCTTCATCGAGCGAGTTGAAGATCATCCGGTTGCGGAACGATTCCGTCTGAAGCTGCCGGATATACTGCCCGTTCTCCTCCAGCAGGCTGACGAGGAGGCGGGCGATCGTCCCGGGGATGACGACGGCGTGGGCGGGTCGCGACTTCACGAGTTCGCCGAACACGCCCTGCTCCCCGGTCACATCAAAGATCAGATGCAGGTCATGGGCAAGAAAGCCCTTCCAATCCTCACCGGTCGGGATCCCGTTCTCCCTGGCAAGGCCGAGGCCCGGCGCTTCAGGATTCGGGTCCACCATGCCGGTCACCCGCATGTAGTCCAGATGGAGCATCAGTTTCAGTATGGCGGTACCGCCAGCTCCGGCACCGACGATAAGCACATTCTGCAAAATCGTTCAGGCCCTTCGTATGATTTATGCAAAGCATTGCAATACCACTCTCATCATACCCGATGGCGCCTTTCTTGACAATCCTCACATTGCATCGGAAAATGAGAACGATAGAAAAAGGGGAGATCAGCATGCAGCGGCTTGCCGCTTTTATCGTTCTGCTCATTCCCGGTATCGGCGCCGCGTGGGGAATCAAACTGATGCGGGATTCCTTCTTTGGAATCCGGTTCGGCCTGTTCCCGTGGGTGTGGCTGCAGTTTCTGGCGGGCCTTGCCCTGCTGATCATCTGCATCGGCTTCTTCGCTGGGTTCCTGCTGAGGCGGGACCAGAGAAAAGGCAAGATACCGGAAGACCGGTTCAAACGCAAAAAAGAGGGTTCCTGACGCTTTCCGTCAGGAACCCTTTTTCATTGCCTTGTGGACCTGCTCCGGATAGTCGGTGATCCACCCGCTTACAAATGGCTCGGGACGCGCGATGAACGGTTCGGTCCCGTCCACGCCGTACACCCTGGCCACTTTCCCGCTGCGTCCGATCGCCTCCAGATAGCGGCCGGACCAGAGCCGTTTATGAATATGGAACGCATCTGCCGAACTGTACTCCGACAGGTTGTCCCAGTTTGACTTCTTTGTTGCGATAAGTGCGGTTTCCATTGCCGGGTCCAGCCATTTGGCCTTGACGAGCAGCGGGTAATGGAACGAAGACAGGTGGACGTTGCCGAGCTTCCGGCACAGGCCGATTACTTCCCCGAGTGCCTCGGGGCGCTCGAGAAATGTTTCTTTCACTTCGATGTTGAATGCGATCCCCGGCCTCTCCGATGCCCAGGAGACGAGTTCCCGGAGCGTCATCAGCCGCTCCCCGAACAGCCGCTTCCATCTGTTTTTCCCGAGCCGGACCCGGATCGCCTCCTCCGCGGTCAGCTCGGTGATGAACTTTCGCATGCCGGTGACGCGGTACAGATCGGCGTCATGGACGATGACCGGCACGCCGTCGCTCGTCAGCTGCACGTCGGTCTCGATCCCGTCCGCCCCGAGACGGACCGCTTCTTCAAATGCATGCCGGGTATTTTCGAATGCAGACCCGGATGCCCCCCTGTGGGCAAAAACTCTCATCTATATACAACCGTCCTTCCGGGCGAAGAATTACGCCTTACCGGCTGTATACCCGCCGGTCGGAGCGTGCTAACCGGCCGGCCGTGCAGCGAACAGACCCTTTACGCCGTCATGAACTCCAGGCGCAGCCGGTCGGATACCATCGCGATGAACTCCGAATTCGTCGGCTTGCTCTTCATATGGTGAACCGTATACCCGAACATTTTCGAGATGACTTCGTAGTTGCCCCGGTTCCACGCGACCTCGATTGCATGGCGGATCGCCCGCTCGACGCGGGAAGGGGTCGTGGAGAATTTCTCGGCTATCTCCGGATAAAGCACTTTCGTCACCGAACCGAGCAGGTCGACGTCGTTGTACACCATCGTGATGGCCTCGCGCAAAAATGCATAACCCTTGATGTGCGCGGGCACGCCGATTTCCTTGATGATCGCCGTGACGGCCGTGTCGATCGCTTTTTTGCTGACGGTCTGCTGCCTGCCGGAATCCAGTACGGACGTCGGCTGTTTCACCGTCCGTCCGCCCTTCATCTGGAGGATCTGGTGGACGAGCCGTTCAAATTCGAACGGCTTGAGGATGAAGTAGGAAGCTCCGAGTTCTGCAGCCTGTTTCATGATTTCTTCTTGTCCGAACGCTGTCAGCATGATGATGTCCATATTTTCCGCACGGCCGTCGGCCCGCAGTTCCTCGAGCACCCCGATTCCGTCCAGATGCGGCATGATGATGTCGAGAAGGAGGACATCCGGCGACTGTTCTTCCAGCATCGACAGGCAGAGTTTGCCGTTTGCGGCCGTCCCGGTCACTTCGATTTCAGGGTGGTTTTCGAAATATTGCAGCATGGTTTTTACCAATTCACGGTTATCATCAGCGATCGCGACCTTAATTTTATCCAATTTACTGTTCCCCCTTTTTGGTGAAGACCCATCCCAGGCACTTACCCGTGTAATTCGACATTGGCGGACTCTCCCCTTCACGCCGTCATAAATTGAGACCTTTGAAGGACGTTTTTGACACAATCCGACGAAATTCCACAATTCGCTTCTGCGATGTTACACCTTCATTATAATGAAATATCAGGAAAAGACCATACCTAATCCGGTATGGTCGACAAGATCTTTTTACGGTTTTTTCTTTGTCATTTCCTCGACGGGAAGACCTGCACCCTTTGTCGGCTCTTCGACGAACATATGAGTGACAACGCCTGCAAACTTCCCGTCCTGCACGATCGGACTTCCGCTCATCCCCTGCAGGATCCCGCCCGTTTTTTTGATCAGTTTGGTGTCTGTCACGGTGAACCGGAACGCGTTGCCTGCCGTGGAAGTGATCCGGATGCTGTACTTGCCGATTTCCACTCCCTCGACGGTCGTGAGAATCTCCGCATCACCTTCCCGGATTTCGTCCGGCCGCATAACACCGAGCGGTTCCGGGAATGCTCCTGTTAATGATGATGTCCATTTGCCGAAAATCCCGTATACATCATTGTTCCGGATGTCTCCGAGCAATTTGGCGCCGGCTTCGACCGAAGAAATTTTATACCCTGGAGCGCCCGGTTCGCTTTTCTTGATCTGTTCGATTTCCGCCAGGTGGATCGATCCGCCTTCAAATGGAGGCGGGCCATCCAGTGCACGGTCGATGATCTGATGGCCGAGTGCACCATATTCTCCGGTCTGCGGGTCGATATACGAGAGGGTGCCGACACCTTCCGTTCTTTCTCTAATGAAGGCCGGCAGGTTCTCGAGTTCTTTTTTGTCCGCCTGGACGACGACGGATTCTCCCATCCGCTCCACGGTCAATTCCGCTTCGGCCCCGTCCTTCAGACCGCCGGCAATTTTGATCAGGCCGGCCGTCCCGGTGACTTGCGTTCCGTCAAGCGATTCTACAAAATCGCCTGCCCTGAGCCAATTTCCGCTCCCGACCATCACATCATCGGTCACCATCACCCTGCCCAGGTCAAGATGGATCCCGATCGAGTGCCCCATCGGTATGAGCGTTTTCGGTACCGCAGCCAGTGCGGCTGCTGACGGAAGCATCAAAAACAAAAGGAGGACCGGCAACAACAGTTTCCGGCTAATCCATCGCATGTTTCACCTCCTATTTACCGTCGTACCGTTATGATGCTCGCGGCCGCTTCTGTTATGTCCGGTACTTTTAAGCAGGTTCGTCAATCGCTGTCCAATCAGCTGCGAACCCGCGTGCCTACCCGATATACCACCCGATTGCGATATTTTTGCGGAGGGATGAACGGCCGGAAATCGGATTGGATAAACGCAAAAACACGGCCAGGGAAAACTGTCCGTAAGTCTGCAAGAAAGTTGACGCATGGAACGCGATTTGCGATATGGATCGGGAAATTGAGATATGGCTCCCCGATTTACAATATGGGAGGGGAAATTGAGATATGGACCTCCGATTTTCAATATGGGATGCAAATTTGAGACATGGACCTCCGATTTGCGATATGGAACGTGATTTTGAAATATGGACCTCCGATTTTCAATATGGAACGCTAATTTGAAATATGGCCCTTCGATTTGCAATATGGAACGTGAATTTGAAATATGGACCTCCGAATTGCAGTATGGAACGCAAAATTGAAATATGGACCTCCGATTTTCAATATGGAACGTGAATTTGAGGTATGGCTACCCAATTTACAATATGGAACGCGAATTTGAAATATGGACCTCCGATTTTCAATATGGAACGCACGCCCCGGATGACTGAGTCACCCGGGGTGTGCGTTTTCGGCCGCTGCAGAGCGCAATTGTGATCCATAGCCCGGGACCTTTATCATTTCCCAACAAAAAAAGCACGCACTCATTGTGCGTGCCCGGCAAGCTCCGTTTTTCGTTCGGAAGCCATGCGCAGCAGTTCGTCTGCATGCTGTTTCGTCAGCTCGGTCATTTCGGTCCCGGTCATCATGCGGCTCAGTTCTTCCGTGCGCCCGAAGCCTTCGAGTTCGAGGACCGTGGTCGTCGTCCGCTCGCCCTTGACGTCTTTGCGGATGAGCAGGTGATGATCGGCCATCGCCGCCACCTGAGGCAGATGGGAGATGCAGAGCACCTGGGAATGGATGCTGATCGCTGCAATTTTTTCGGCGATCGCCTGGGCGACGCGTCCGCTTACGCCCGTGTCGACTTCGTCAAAGATGATCGACGTGACTTCCTGGTGTTTGGAGAAAATCGACTTCAGCGCCAGCATGATCCGCGACAGTTCGCCTCCGGAAGCCACCTTGGCCAGTGGCTTGAGCGGTTCTCCGACATTGGCCGAAATCAGGAAGGTGACGTCCTCGGCCCCGTCCCGGTCAAATCGTCCCCGCGGATTGAATGAAACGCTGAACTCCGCCTTCTCCATGTAGAGCTCCTTCAGCTGCCGGTGGATCGCTTCGGACAGCTGTTCCGATGCCCTGCGGCGGAGAACGGACAATTCTTCCGCTTCCACCTGCAGGTCCTCCTCCAGTGCCTCGATCTCTTCCCTGTCGTGCTGAAGCCGCTCGTCGCGGTTCTCCAGCTTTTCCAGTTCTGCGGCAATCCGGTCCCGGTAGCTCAGAATATCCGGGACCGTCGCCCCGTACTTCCTCTTCATGGACTGAAGCAGCGCAAGCCGCTGTTCGACTTCCTCGAGCCGTACCGGATCAAATTCCATCTCGTCAAGAAGCGACTTCAGGGAAAATGCCGCATCCTGGAGCGTATAGAACGCATCGGAGACGGCGGTTGACTGTTCACCGACTGCGGGATCGACCGAAGCCGCATGTTCCAGATCGCTCATCGCCGCACCGGTCCAGTCAAGTCCCTTGGATTCGCCCTGGATCGCTTCGTACGCCGATGCGACCCGCTCATAGATCGTATGGAAGTTTTTCAGTCGCGTCCGCTCTTCCGTCAGCTCCTCTTCTTCCTGTTCCTGGAACCCGGCATCATCGATCTCACCGAGCTGGAACCGGTACAGATCGATTTTGTGGGCGATCTGCTGTTCGGAGTCCTCATATTGCGCGAGCCGGCGGCGAAGCTTCACATATCGGTCGTACAGCTTCGTGTAGCTGTCTTTTGCCGGTGCGATCGCCTCCCCGCCGAACTGGTCGAGCAACAGGACATGCCGCTGCTCGTCCATCAGCTCCTGGGTCTCATGCTGCCCGTGGATGTCGATGATCGAGGCGCCGATCTCCCGCAGGATGGCGATGGTGACCAGCTTGCCGTTGATCCGGCAGGTGCTTTTTCCCGACTGGGAAATATCGCGCCGGAGGATGACCGCGCCTTCCTCGTGCAAAATCCCGTTGTCCTCCAGCTTCCGGAAAACCGGATGATCCGGATTGTCGAGGACGAACATCCCCTCAAGCTCCGCTTTCTTTTCCCCGTGCCGGATAAACTCACTGGAGCCCCGGCCGCCTGCAAGAAGCTGGACCGCATCGATGATGATCGATTTTCCGGCCCCTGTTTCTCCGGTTAGGACGGTCAGACCGGCGTCAAAACTGATGGACAACTCACTGATGATCGCAAAATTTTTGATGGATAGTTCGCGAAGCATCCGTTCACCTCCGATCAAAGCATGCCGAGCAGTTTCTCCCTGAGTTCGGAACTCTGCTCACTGTCACGGCACAGAATTAGAATGGTATCGTCCCCGCAGATGGTGCCGATCACTTCTTCCCACTCAATCTGGTCGATCAGGGAACCGATCGCATGGGCATTGCCCGGGAGCGTTTTCATGACGAGGAAATGGCCTGCCCCGTCGATGCTGATGAATGCGTCCGTCAGTGCCCGGTGAAGCTTCCTGCTCGGATCAAAGCTGCGTTCTGCAGGAAGATTGTATTTATAACGCCCGTCCCTGGAAGGGACCTTGACGAGGTGAAGTTCCTTGATGTCCCGGGAGATGGTGGCCTGAGTGACATTGAACCCTTCTGCCTTGAGCCGGTCGACCAGCTCGTCCTGCGTCTCAATTTCATTATGGGCGATGATTTCGCGAATACGGATATGCCGTTGCCCTTTGCTCACGTTTTTCCCTCCGGTCGGTTTGCTGCAATACATAATTTCTAATATGAATGTACCATTATCCATTTTTCCGGACAATGAATAAGAATCGCCGGCGCCCGTCACCGATCGGTGCAACTCTGGATAGCGATCGGTCTCCCGGACGTTGCCCGGCCGCTCCGGAAAACACCGGACGGCACAATAAACGGCAAGGGCGCCGCCGGGCCGGAGTCATACCGGCCGCAGCGGCGGTCACTTGCCGTCAATTATGGATAATGCCGGTTCTCCCGGCTTTTATTGATCCAGTTGAGTGTGTGCTTCCCGGACGACCTCCGCCAGACGTCCATCCTCGAGGCGGACGGCAGGTTCATCGGAGGAACGGAGGTGGAAGAGGAACTCGATGTTCCCCTCGCCGCCGGTCACCGGCGAATAGTCTGCGGCAATCAGGTCGAATCCGCTGTTTGCCGCAACGCCGGCGATTTTTTCAAGCACTTCGAGATGGACCGCCGGATCCCGGACGATCCCTTTCTTCCCGACTTTCTCCCGTCCCGCCTCAAACTGTGGCTTGACGAGGGAAATGACATCCCCGCCCGGGATGAGGATCGACTTGAGTGTGGGCAGGATCAGTCCGAGGGAGATGAACGATACATCAATCGTGGAAAACTGCGGGGCTCCCTCGGTGAACATGTCCGGGGTCGCATGGCGGAAATTCACGCGCTCCATCACCGTGACCCTCGGATCTTCCCGAAGTTTCCACGCAAGCTGGTTGTACCCGACATCCAGCGCATATCCGTGGACGGCGCCGTTCTGCAGGGCGCAGTCGGTGAAGCCGCCGGTTGACGCCCCGATATCGAGGAACCGTTTCCCTTCCACGGACAGGTCAAAGACGGCGAGCGCCTTTTCAAGCTTGAGCCCACCGCGGCTGACGTATTTCATCCGTTCGCCCTTGACCCGGATGTCTGCATCCCCCGGGATTTTCTCTCCCGCTTTGTCGATCCTCCGGTCACCGGAAAACACGATTCCCGCCATGACCGCCCGCTTCGCCTGCTCGCGGGACCCGAACAGCCCGCGTTCGACGAGCAGGACGTCAATGCGTTCTTTCGGTATCCGCTCCGTCACAGGACCTTCGTCCTTTCCTGACGGGACGAACCGATCAATTCCTCGACCTGGACCGCCAGATTTTCGTCCGTCATGCCGATTTCCTTCAGCAGCTCGTTCACGTTGCCGTGCTCGATGAACTGATCCGGTATCCCCATTCTGCCGATCACAGAATCCTGGTAGCCGTGATCGTGGGCAAACTCCAGCACGGCCGAACCGAATCCGCCGGCCAGTACCGCTTCCTCCACGGTCATGATCGGAATCTCCCGGTCGAGCAGCCGGATCATCATCTCCTCGTCAAACGGCTTGATGAACCGGGCATTGACGATTTCCGCATCGATCCCTTTTTCCGCAAGCCGTTCAGCGGCTGCGAAGGCCATCGGAATGGTCGTTCCGAATGTCAGGATGGCCGCATCCTTGCCTTCCTTGAGGATCTCCCAGGAGCCGATCGGAATCTCACGCAATTCCTCGTCCATCGGCACACCGATGCCGTTGCCCCTCGGATATCTCAGGGCGATCGGTCCGCCGTCGTATGAAATGGCCGTGCGCACCATATGCTGGCCTTCGTTCTCATCCTTCGGCATCATGATCGTGAAGTTCGGCATGCTTCGGAGGAATGCGATATCGAAGACGCCCTGATGCGTCTCCCCGTCCGCCCCGACGAGCCCGGCACGGTCGATCCCGACGAAGACATTCAGGTTCTGCCGGGAGATGTCATGGAGCATCTGGTCATAGGCGCGCTGCAGGAATGTCGAGTAGATGGCAAGGAACGGCTTCATGCCCTCGGCGGCCATTCCGGCCGCCATCGTGGCCGCGTGCTGCTCTGCGATCCCCACGTCGAACATCCGGTCAGGGAACTCCGATGCGAAGCCTTCGAGCTTGGAGCCGACCGGCATCGCCGGCGTGATCGCCACGACCCGGCGGTCCTGCCTCGCAATCCGGCGGACCGTCTCCGAGACGAGCGCACTCCATGCGGGGCCTGAAGCCGGAGACTTCACGAATGCACCCGTTTCAAGCTTGTATGGGCCGGTTCCGTGCCAAGTGCCGATTTTGTCTTCTTCGGCCGGCCGGAATCCTTTGCCCTTTTTCGTGATCACGTGGACCAGGACAGGACCGTCCATCTTTTTCGCATAGTTCAGATGGGCTTCCAGGTCGTCCAGGCTGTGGCCGTCCACCGGTCCGAGATAGGTGAATCCGAGTTCCTCGAAGAAGACGCCGGAGACGAGCAGATATTTCAGGCTGTCCTTCACCCGCTCGGCCGTCGCGGCCAGCTTTCCGCCGACTGCCGGCACTTTCTTGAGCAGGAATTCCAGCTCGTCCTTCGCCTTATTGTATTTGCCGGCCGTCCGAAGGCGTCCGAGCACGTTATGAAGGGCGCCGACGTTCGGGGCGATGGACATTTCGTTGTCGTTCAGGATGACCGTCATGTCGGTTTTTTCCGAGCCGATATGGTTGAGCGCCTCGAGCGCCATGCCGCCGGTCAGTGCACCGTCGCCGATCACCGGGACCACATAGTTGTTCATCCGTTTAATATCGCGGGCAGCAGCCATCCCCATCGCTGCGGAAAGGGATGTGGAACTGTGGCCGGTCTCCCAGATATCGTGTTCGCTTTCGATCCGTTTCGGGAAACCGCACAATCCCTTGTACTGGCGCAGGGTGTCAAAATCGCACGCACGCCCGGTCAGGATTTTATGAACATACGCCTGATGCCCGACATCCCAGAGAATCTTGTCCTTCGGGCTGTCGAATGCCCGGTGAAGGGCGATCGTCAGCTCGACGACTCCGAGGTTCGGGCCGATATGTCCGCCGGTGGCCGACAGCTCATTGATGAGGAATGCCCGGATGTCCGTTGCCAGCGCCTCTAATTCGTCATTGCTGAGATCCTTAAGAAAGGATGGATCGGAAATTGCAGTCAAATCCATCGCCATCACTCACCTTTATCGTTTATATAAATGGTATACCTTTTTCTCGTATACATTCTTTGTCCATTATAGCAGTGTCCGCCCATTGTACAAATTATACAGCCGTTCAAGAGGACCGCTCGACGATGTAATCGGCCAGAAGTCCGAGCATCGGTTCGGGTTCTTTCAGGAACGAGATTGCCTTCACGGCCTCGGTGTGATGGTGGATCAGTTTCTGTTTCGCCCCTTCGAGCGTCAGGAGCGAAGGGTAGGTGTTTTTCCCGTGCGCGGCGTCTGTGCGGAGCTTCTTGCCCGCAAGCGCTTCGTCCCCTTCGACGTCCAGGATGTCGTCCTGGATCTGGAAGGCCAGGCCGATATGGCGGGCATAGCGCTTCAGGTTTTCCTGTTGTTGCGCAGTCGCCCCTGCCAGGACCGCCCCGGCACCGACGGAAAACGCGAGCAGTGCGCCGGTCTTCAGGCGGTGGACCTGCTCGAGCCCTTCCTCCGACAGCGTCTTGTCCTCTGACTCGATGTCGAGGATCTGTCCGCCGACCATCCCTTCTGCACCCGATGCGCGGACGAGGTCCAGGATGAGCGTGACTTTGTCACCGTCCGGGAGAGCGGGCGCCCGGCCGATCAGGCCGAAGCTCTCCGTGAGCAGGGCATCGCCGGCCAGGACGGCGGCTGCTTCCCCGAAGACTTTGTGGTTTGTCGGCTTTCCGCGGCGGAGGTCATCGTCATCCATGCTCGGAAGATCATCATGTATGAGCGAGTACGTATGGATGAGCTCGACGGCCGCGCCGACATGCAGCTCCCCCGGGTGGACCTTTCCGAGGTCATGCAGGACGGCAGAAACGAGAAGCGGACGGATCCGTTTGCCGCCGGCCATGAGCGAATACAGCATCGATTCCTTCAGGACGGTCGGCGCATTGAGCCGCCGGACCGACTCTTCGAGGACGGGGACGAGGTCTTCCCCACGGCTTTCCATGAAACGGCGCAGCGAATCATTCATCCCTCATCCCTCCGTTTGCCGGGTTGAACGGTGCCTGCGAGCCGTCTTCGCCGATCAGCGTGACGAGCTGCTTCTCCGCCGACTGAAGCTTGCCGTGGCAGACCGCGGACAGTTCCATCCCTTTCTTGTAAAGGCTGATCGCATCCTCAAGGGGCACGTCTCCCGACTCCAGCCGGCGAACGATCTCTTCGAGGCGCGAAATCGCTTCTTCGAATTTGATCTCTTGCTTAGTCTCTTTCATTATGTATTCCCGTCCTTTCCTTCTGCTGTCGAAATGACCTCGGCTTCCGTCATCCCGTCCCTGAATGAAATCGCAATCCGCTCGCCCGGCTCCAGTGCTGCCGCCGATTTGACGACCCGGTCGCCGCTCCTGACGATGCTGTACCCGCGTTCCATGACGGCAAGCGGGCTGAGCGCCTGAAGTGTCCTCACGGCAGAGGCGAATGTTTTTCCGTGTGACTGCACCATTTCACGCGTGTTCCGTTCCAGTTCGCGGCTCAGCCGGTCGGTCCGCTCCTTCGCCGATTCGATGAGGAGGACCGGGCTTCTTGCGTGAAGACGGGTGTCCAGATGGGCGGCGGTGAGCCTGCGGCTTTCGATGAGCCGGCCGGCCGACTGGCGGAAACGCTCCTCCAGGCCGTCCAGCCGCTCGGCGAACGGGCGGTAGATCCTTTCGGGGAACTGCAGAGGGTAGGACGACTCGAGCCGTTCCAGCCTCCGCTTTTCCTGGCGCATTTGCGCAAGCAGACTCTGATGCATGCGGGACTTCGTCTCCAGAATCCGCCTGGCGAGCTCCACGCTGTCGGGCACCGCCATCTCCGCAGCGGCAGTCGGCGTCGGGGCGCGGAGGTCCGCAACAAAATCGGAGATGACCGTATCGGTTTCGTGGCCGACTGCACTGATGACCGGGATCTTGGAGGAGAAGATCTCCCGTGCCACCTGCTCCTCGTTGAAGGCCCACAGGTCCTCGATCGAGCCCCCGCCGCGTCCGACGATGAGCACATCGATCCCGTCGAATGCATTGGCCCTCCGGATGGCGGAAGTGATGGACGGCACCGCGTTCTCCCCCTGGACGACCGCAGGGAACAGATAGACTTCCGCCAGCGGATACCGCCTGGCCAATGTGGTGCAGATGTCACGGACCGCCGCTCCCGTCGGCGCGGTGATCACGCCGACCCGCTCCGGAAATGCCGGGATGGGCTGCTTCCACTGCGGATTGAACAGGCCTTCCTTCCCGAGCTTCTCCTTCAGCTGTTCAAAGGCGACATAGAGCTCCCCGACGCCGTCCGGCTGCATCGAATTCACATAAAGCTGGTATTGTCCGGCTGACTCATAGACATTCACGTCTCCCCGGACGAGGACATTCATCCCTTCCTCCGGCCGGAATTTCAGCTTGGATGCATTTCCCCGGAACATGGCGGCATTGATCCGGGACCGCTCGTCCTTCAGGGTGAAATAAATATGTCCGCTCGAGTGGTGCTTGACGTTGGACAGCTCCCCCTTCACGTATACATCGCGCAGATGGATGTCTGCCTCGAATTTGCGCTTGATGTAGCGGGTGAGGGCCGCCACGGACAAGTACGGGTTGTCCAATGCCTTTTCCTCCTTCATTTCCGTGAACTTCGGATACCTCGTGAACGGGCAAAAAAACGGCAAGGGGCCGGATGATTCCGGCGGTGCCGCCGGACCGCTGCCAATGTATGGATTGGCTGCCTCGCGCAGCATCCGGGTCCCGGCCGGTTATCCGCTGAAATTCACCGGCTTCCTTGCCGTTTTTAAATTGTCCGGATGACCTTGCTTCCGGTTGCCGGTCAGCCGTTCTGCCGGCAGGCGTTTCTGGCGCTTTCCAGCGTATTGGCCATCAGCATCGCAATCGTCATCGGGCCGACGCCGCCTGGAACGGGCGTGATCTTGGACGCAATCGGAAGAACCGCGTCAAAGTCGACGTCTCCGTGCAGCTTGCCATCTGTTCCCCGGTTGATGCCGACGTCGATCACGACAGCGCCCTCCTTCACGTGTTCCCCGCCGATCATGCCTTCCCTGCCGACAGCCGCGACAAGGATGTCCGCCTGCTTCGTGATCGAAGGCAGGTCCGCCGTCCTGGAGTGACAGACCGTGACCGTCGCGTTTTTCTGCAGGAGCAGCATCGACATCGGCTTGCCGACAATGTTGCTGCGCCCGACGACGACGGCGTGCTTGCCTTCCAGCACCACTCCGCTGCGTTCGAGCATCACCATGATCCCGAGCGGCGTGCACGGCACAAAACCGGGAAGTCCGGCCATCAGCTTGCCGGCATTGACCGGATGGAACCCGTCCACGTCCTTTTCGGGCGCGATTTCGGAAATGATCCGCTGCTCATCGATCTGGTCGGGCAGCGGCAGCTGGACGAGGATGCCGTGGATGGCAGGGTCATCATTCAGGCGCCGGATCTCGCCGAGCAATTTCGCCTCGGACGTCGCTTCATCCATGCGGATCACTTCGGAATGCATGCCGAGCGCCTGGACGGTCCGTTCTTTGCTGCCTACATAGGATGCGGAAGCGGGGTCATTTCCGACCAGGATGACGGCAAGCCCGGGGGTGCAGCCTTCCGCCTTGAGTTGTTCCACTTCCTGCTTCACTTCTTCTTTGATCTGCCTGCTGATTTCTTTTCCGTCAATGATCTTGCCGTCCACTGTATTCACTCCAAGCTGTAGGGATTCAATCGTTGTATTTGGAAAGGACTCCGTTGACAAAGCGGCCCGAGTTCTCATCGCCGAACGTCTTGCACAGCTCGATCGCTTCGTTCAGGACGACTTTTGCGGGAGTTTCTTCCATGTACTGCAATTCATACACTGCCATCCGGAGGACGGTGCGCTCCACTTTCGGCAGACGGTCAAGCGTCCATTTCTCAAGCTTCGTCCGCAGCGACTCATCGATTTCGGACCGGTTGTCAAATGTGCCGTTGACCAGTTGTGCGTAGAAAGGATCCTGCTCCTCTCCGACGATATGCGTCATTGCCTCTTCCGGGCTCATTTCGGTACTATCCAGCTGAAACAGCGTCTGCATGGCCTTCTCGCGTGCTTCATGTCGTTTCATCATCGGGCAGATCTCCTCTTTTTCTTCGTTCTGGTTTATGATAGCACATTTCCGCTTGGACATCCGGCACTTTGCCGAAAAAACCGCCCGGGGGCGGCATCGCGGAGAACGGGCTGCCCGGGAAGGCCGCCCCGGCTAGGAAAAGCAAAAAAAGCAAGGACTCCGGCCGATTTCCCCGGGCTGCCTGCCGAGCCGCCAATCAGAGGACGGGCGGCTGCGCTTGGAGTTGAATCCTGGCGCAGCATCCCGTGATTGGGGTCTCGGACAACCGGCTTTCCCGCAGGAGCCTCCTGGCGTCCTTGCTTTCTGCTTTGTCCCGGGGCCTGTCCCTGTGTTCCGGACAGCCCCTTCCGTTTACTTGTCGGCCGGCGGATCGAATTGGATGCCGGTGATATGGACGTTCACTTCCTGCGCTTCGATCGCCGTCATGTTCTGGACGGTCTGGCGGACCGACTGCTGGATCTCTCTGGCGACTGCCGGAATCGCATGGCCGTAAAGGACGGTGCAATAGATATCGATGAAGAGCCCTTCATCCCCGTAATCGAGTTTGATGCCCTTCCCGTGTACCTTTTTGCCGAGCCGCTCGGCCACGCCGCTTGCAAATGAGCCCCGCGTGTCGGCCACGCCTTCCACTTCCGTCGTGGCAATTCCGACAATCACTTCGAGAACTTCGGGGGCCAGCTCCACTTTTCCGAGTTCTTCCTTTTCAGATGCAGCTGCGTATTCAATAGAAGGTATCGACTTTTCAGCCATCCGGTTCATCCCCTTCTCGGTATCGTTCTGCCTGTACAGGCCTGTTCAGGCCTCTTCGGCCATCACATCATACTTTTCGAGGAACTTCGTATCAAAATCCCCTGACTTGAACACCTCGTGGTCCATCAGGTTCAAATGGAACGGAATGGTCGTGTCCACGCCGTCGACGACGAATTCGGACAGTGCCCGTTTCATCCGGGCCACTGCCTCTTCACGCGTGTCAGCGAACGTGATGAGTTTGGCGACCATCGAATCGTAGAACGGCGGGATCGAGTAACCGGTGTAAACGGCAGAATCGACCCGGACGCCATTGCCGCCCGGCGCCATGTACATCTCCACCTTGCCCGGAGAAGGCATGAAGTTGCGCATCGGGTTTTCCGCATTGATCCGGCACTCGATGGCCCATCCGCGGATCTGGACATCTTCCTGACGGATTCCGAGCGGCTCGCCCGAGGCGACTTTCAGCTGCTGGACGATCAGGTCGATGCCGGTGACCATCTCGGTCACGGGGTGCTCCACCTGGATCCGGGTGTTCATCTCCATGAAGTAGAACTTGTCCTGAAGATGATCGTAGATGAATTCCACCGTGCCGGCCCCACGGTATCCGACGGCTTCGGCAGCCTTGACGGCCGCATCCCCCATCTTTTCGCGGGTTTCCTGGGAGAGCGCCGGTGAAGGCGCCTCCTCGACGAGCTTCTGCATCCGGCGCTGGATCGAGCAGTCCCGTTCGCCGAGGTGGATGACATTTCCGTATTTATCGGCAAGCACCTGGATCTCGACGTGGCGGAAGTTCTCGATGAACTTCTCGATGTAGACGCCCGGATTGCCGAATGCTGCAGCGGCTTCCTTCTGTGTGATTTCAACGCCTTTGAGCAGCTCGGCTTCATCGCGGGCTACGCGGATGCCTTTGCCGCCTCCGCCCGCCGTCGCCTTGATGATGACCGGGAAGCCGATCTCCAGGGCCACTTCAAGCGCTCCCTCGGGTCCGTCTACGATGCCCTTTGAGCCGGGAACAACCGGGACACCGGCCGCACGCATCGTTTCGCGTGCCACGTCCTTCGTTCCCATTTTGGCGATCGCATCCGCCGTCGGGCCGATGAATTCAACATTCACTTCTTCGCACAGCTCGGCGAAGTCGGCATTTTCCGCGAGGAATCCATAACCGGGATGGATGCCGTCGCAGCCGGTCATTTTCGCGACGCTGATGACGTTCGTGAAATTCAGATAGCTGTCTTTGGACAGTTTCGGACCGATGCAGTACGCTTCGTCCGCCATCTCGACGTGCAGGGCTTCCCGGTCCGCCTCGGAATAGACGGCGACCGTCCCGATCCCGAGATCCCGGCATGCCCGGATGATGCGGACTGCAATTTCTCCCCTGTTGGCGATGAGTACTTTTTTCAACATGGCAGTTCCTCCTTATTCCGGTTTGACCAGGAAAAGAGGCTGGCCGTATTCGACGAGTTGACCGTCTTCGACGAGGATCTTGACGATCTCCCCGCTCATCTCCGCTTCGATTTCATTGAACAGCTTCATCGCTTCGACGATGCAGACGACGCTGTCCTGCTTCACCTTGTCCCCTGGCTGGACGAATGCGGATGCATCCGGGGACGGAGACTGGTAGAACGTTCCGACCATCGGCGATTTGATCTCTTCCAGACCTTCATCTGCGGAGACCTCGGCCGGTTGCTCGTTCTTTGGCTGCTGTTCCTGCGGGGCGGCCGGTGCCGCTGCAGCCGGTGGTACCGGCGCTGCAGGAGCCTGGACGGCGGGAGGCGCTACCTGGACGGCAGGGGTTGTGTGCTCAGCGGACGTCATCGTGAACGCGCCGCCTTTTTTGAGCTTGATCTCCCCTTCTTCCGTCTTGTACTTGAATTCCTCGATCCCCGATTGGTCGATGAGTTTGATGATTTCTCGGATTTCCTGGATTTTCAGCATTTCGACGACTCCTCTTACTAATGAGATGTGTACCCTTCCATTTTAGACGTTTCTCTGACTTTTTGAAACCTCTATGAGAAAGCTGCATGGATAGAGTTGATAATATGACGCCGGCCAACACCCTCCACAGGTGGTTTAGTCAACGCCTCGGTTGTTCCTCCAGCGATTATTTATTTCCCCATACAGATCAACATACACTTTACAAAAAGGAGTTGATCTCCGTCGCGAAATGGATTGACGTATCTGTATCCAAGCGTCAATTAAAGCTTTTTGACGGAAGAAGGCTTTTAAAAGTTTACCGTATTGGAGTGGGTAGAATATTGACACCCACACCACGCGGGACCTATACAATCATGAATAAACAGCGTAATCCCGGAGGACCTTTTGGAGCGTTTTGGATGGGGTTGTCCAAACCTCATTACGGTATACACGGCACCAATGATCCGAATTCAATCGGCAAGTATGTATCACATGGATGCATTCGAATGCATAACCGCGATGTTTTAGAATTGTCCACACAAGTACCAATCGGCACCAGGGTTGCGATTCACAGATAATCCCGGCTTCTGTCGAAAGACAAATAAAGAATCTGAGGGTCATGAAGCTGCGGCCGGTAAAATGAACAGCCCTATTCCGGGCTTTTCTTTTAACCGCCAAGCCGAACGTGTGCTTCTCAGGGTTTAAGCGCCCCGCCCTGTGTCCTTATTTCACTCTATGTTCAAGCAGGCAGTCAACGCCGCGGTTGTCGCCAAGCGCCTGGACAACACCGCAGAGATGATTCACAAGGTATATGAACAGGCTCTAAAAGAATTCGCTGAATGCCGGCACTTTTGATCAGCCCTTGCCCTGCCGGATCTTTTCTTTGCAAATCCTGATGGCAAATTCCGTAGAATCGATCAGTTCTTCATTCGCTTTTTCCTGTCTGATGCCGAGGGCCCGTTCAAAGTAGGTTAAGGCCGACTGATAATCGCCTTGGTCAAACAGGTTTTTTCCGTGATGCTGATAGACAAAGTCCTGATAAATGCGATGTTCGCGATCGGTTTCCGACTGCACCATCAGTTTCTCAAACAGTTCATTTGATCTAAGGTAGTCGTGTTCCCATTGGTACGCATATGCGAGGCGGAGCTCGTTGACAAATAAGCGCTCAAGGTCGCCTGATCGGTTGTTCATCCCGATTGCCAGGCGGAGATATTTTTTACTGTCTTCCATATGGCCGAGCATCCTCGAATACACGCCGATGAGGCTATAGGTCCCCGCCAATTCTTCATCGTTTTCGCAGATTTGCTCACTCCTGCTTTTGAGATGCTTAACATAACACAACATGTCCGTTCTTGAGACCGGCACTTCCCTTAAATTTTCATCAAAATGATAATCCAGATTATATGTGATTTCTGATGAGCCCACCGGCATCCCTCCTCATTCGCTCCATCGATTGTATCAGTTTTGGCTTCACCGGAGACAACGGCTGCATGCAGGCAAGGCCATGTTGAACAACTTCCCGTGCAGCCGGCAAGCCGGGCACCCCGTCCAACCGGGACGGACAAGCGGTTCTGCCGCGGGATTCCGATGCTTTTTAAAAAAAAGAGGCCTTCCGAGGAAGGCCTTGTCATTTCCCTGATTTGAAGTCGACCTGCACGGTCCGGGCGTCTTCCCATTCGCTCTTGACGGTGTAGACGATCTGGTCGGCCTGTGCCGGTGACATTTCGGCTGCAATGACGCTCACTTTCACGCCGCCGTCCTCCGCACGGACAACCGCGTCCTCATAGCCGAGATCCTTGATGAGCATCTCCAGCATCGCCTCTGCCGTTTCCCGCTTTGTCAGCGACTGCATCTCGTCGAACGCGGCGTTGCGCTCTTCTGCGGTCATGTCGTCGGACGTGATCTTCTGGGTGAGCTGCTCACGGAGCTGGCTCCGTTCGTTGCGGACTTCCATGCGCATTTCCTCGAACAGGTAGCTTTCCGCGAACACCGGCGTCGTATCTTTTCCAGCTTCTCCGAGCTCGGTCCCTTCGATCGTATCGTCCGAAAAAATCGTGATGCCGTCGAACGGCTTCGGTGCCTTTTCAAGCAGATAATACACGCCGATCACCGCCGTCAGGCTGAGCAGTGTGAGCAGCCAGACGCCTCTTTTCCTAACCTTCATCGGTCTTCCCCCTCTTTTTTCATTTCCACCACGACGATCCGGTGCTCAGGCAGCTGGAGCACGCCGGACAGGATCCGGGCCAGCTCATTGCGGACTGCCGGGTCACCGGCCCCTTCCGCCACGACCAGGACTCCGCCGGAGGGCGTGTCCCCGCCGCCTGCGGGACTGCTCCCGAAATAGCCGGCAAGGGACAGCATGCCCCCGTCTTCCGCCTGTTCCCCGTCCTGCCGGTAGATCCGGACAGAGCCGACGCCCCGGATCTCCGACAGGACCGATTCCAGTTCGGTCCGGACGGCTTCCTGCTCCTTGCCGCCCTTGTCCCAGCCCGTCAGCGCCGGGAACAGGATGAGCAATGCCGCGCATCCGGCAAGCAGGAACGGCAGTCCGTATCGCTTCTGCATCTTTTCCATGTCATCCCACGCTTCCCGTCCCTTCCGCCATGGTGATCCATCCTGAGACAATGTATGCCGTCCCCGTACAAGCTATGACCTATGAACCCGCAAACACGGAAGCCGCACACCGGATCATCCACAGGAGGACTGCGAGCCGGACGAGTGGCAGGAGACGATCCTGCTGGTCCTCCCCCAGGAACAGCGGCAGCACGGCGGCGGCAAACAGGATCGTGACGAGGCCGCCCATGAATTCTCCGAGCAAATCGGTTCACCCCGCTCCCGCGATGACCTTGATCAAAATAACAGCGAGCAGCACGGTATAGAACACCGCAAAAGCGATGATGAACGTGATGCCGCACAGGACGAACATCGTTTTTCCGAGATCATCGAAAAGCCCGGACAGTTCCTCATTCGCAAACGGCTCGCTGAGTGCGGCCAGCCACTTGTAGAAAAAGGCGGTGAGCAGCACCTGTGCCGCCGGGATGAGGCAGATGACCAGGATCGTCCCGATGAGCCAGCTGCCTGCGATCGCGGCCGTTCCGGCGGAGTATTTGCCGAACACGCCGAGTGCGTCCGTGACGAACGAGCCGACCAGCGGGATGTTCTGGCGCAGCAGCACTTTCAGCGGTTCCCCCGCGGCGCCCGCACCCGCCCAGGCCATGATTCCGGTGGACGTGATGAACAGCGTATAGCATGCCGCGATGACCGACACGGCCCCGATGACCGTCACGCGGATCATCTCCGCCATCCTCGTGAACGGCACATCCGGCACGAGGCGCGACAGGTAGTCAAACAAAAAACTGGCCGTCAGCAGCGGGATCAGCCATTTCCCGCCGAACACGACCGCCCCCTGAACAAACAGGAACACCGCCGGATTCCAGCCGGCGATCGTCAGCGCCCCGCCCGCCGATGCCATGCCGGCAGTCAGAAGCGGATACACCCCGAGGAACAGCCCCGCCATCTTCCCGGTCAGCCCGTCCAGCAGCCGGAGAGCCTCCACCGCGGGACCGAGCGCCATCGTGCCGGCGGCGATGAAAAGCAGGACCCTTGTCCACTCCCTGAAAGCAGGAAACAAGAAATCCGCCACCAGACCCGCCGCACACAGGACGAGGACAGCCTGGAAAAGCCGGATGACCGGCGCAGCGGCCGTATGCACAACCTCCCACAAAGAAGACCCCCCTTTCGCATTCCGGCATCAGGGCAGCAGCCCGAGAACCGTTTTTGACGCCTCGAGCAGCCGGTCCGACCAGGCAGCGAGGATGAGCAGCTTGGCTGCGGTGTGTGAGATCCGCCCGATCGGGCCGAAGCCGGCATCCTCCAGCATCCGGCTGAACGAATCGGACAGGTGATAGACCAGTGCCGATCCTGCCAGCAAGGCCACCAGCCCGCCGGCGGGAAGCCCCGCGCCCGCGATGGTCCGGATGGCCGGGATGAGCAGCTTCATCGTCAGCTGGGCGAGGAGGAGGAAATAGAAGATCAACAGGAAGAAGGGCAGAAGCCCCGGGGCATGCGACTGGATCAGAATCAGGAAAAACGCTGCGATGACCGCCGTCAAGATGATCTCCATCCCTAAACCTCACGCAGCCAGCCACTGAAAAAACGAAACGATTTCATTGAAAAACAGCCGGAGAAACCGGAGCATCTCGATGGTGATGTACAGATAGGCGATGAAGAACAGGAAAAACGAAAACTCCTTCTTGCCCGTATGTTCGAAGAACAGATGGAGAAAGGCGATGACCAGCCCGATGCCGGCCACCCGGAGAATATCCTGGAGTTCCAAACGGAAGACCTCCCGTTTATTATTTTCGGCCGATGAGCGGGACGGTGAGCGGAACCGGCCCGGAAAATCGTTCGAAGGGCACCGGAGGCTCCTCCGCACAAACCCGGCCGCAAAAATGGGCGGCCGCCGCTTTGTCCAATGTATGTCCCCGTTTTTATGCATATGAAAAGGCCCCCGCGGGATGCGGGGGCCTTAGGGCCGGTTAAGCCCGGGAGACGTAGTCTCCTTCTGATGTGTTGATGATCAGTTTATCGCCGGTATTGACGAAGAACGGAACCTGTACGACGAGTCCTGTCTCCATGGTCGCAGGCTTGGAGCCGCCGCTAGCCGTGTCGCCCTTGATGCCGGGCTCCGTGTCCGTCACTTCGAGTTCGACGGTTGCCGGCAATTCGACGCCGAGCGTCTCGGCCTGGTACTGGATGATGTGCACTTCCATGTTCTCCTTGAGGAACTTGAGCTCGTATTCGATCTGGGATTCGTTCAATTCGATCTGCTCGTACGAATCCGTGTCCATGAACACATGCTCGTCGCCGTTGGCGTAGAGATACTGCATGCGCCGGTTGTCGATCTGGGCGCGCTCGACTTTCTCGCCGCCGCGGAACGTCTTTTCGGTGACGTTGCCGTTTCTCAGGTTGCGCAGTTTGGAGCGTACGAACGCGGCACCCTTGCCCGGTTTGACGTGCTGGAAGTCCAGCACCCGGTAGATGTCTCCGTCGACTTCGATGGTCAGTCCGGTCTTGAAATCGTTCACTGAAATCATGTTTGTTCCTCCAATGGTGTTATAGGATGATAAGCTCTTTCGGGGATGAAGTGAGCACTTCGGCACCGTTTTCCGTGATCAGCGCGTCATCTTCGATACGGACGCCGCCGAGCCCCGGTACATAGATGCCCGGCTCGACCGTGACAGCCATGCCCGGCTCAAGCTTCATGTCGGAACGGAAAGACAGCGCCGGGCCTTCGTGCACTTCCAGGCCGATTCCGTGCCCGGTGGAGTGGCCGAATGCCCCGCCGTATCCATGTTCCTTGATATAATCCCGCGCAACGGCGTCCGCCTCTATTCCCGACATACCCGGTTTCAGTGCGGCCAATGCACGTTTCTGCGCTTCGAGCACAATCCCGTAGATTTTCTTCAGTTCTTCAGGCGGCTCGCCGACCGCGACCGTCCGTGTGATATCAGAGATGTATCCGTTGTAAAGTGCCCCGTAGTCAAGTGTGATCATGTCCCCCTGCTCGATCACCTTGTCCGTGGCGACGCCGTGCGGCAGCGCAGAGCGCTTGCCCGAGGCGACGATGATGTCAAACGACGAGGACGTCGCCCCCTGCCGGCGCATGAAGAATTCCAGTTCGTTGGACACGTCCAGCTCGGTGATGCCCGGGCGGATGAACTTGACGATATGGCCGAAGGCGGCATCCGCAATCCTAGCCGCTTCGCGGAGCACCTGCGCCTCTTCCTCCGTCTTGTACATCCGGAACTTTTCGATGACCCCCGAAACCGGAACGAACTGCGTGCCGGCAGCGGCCTTCCGGAAGCGGTCATATTCCGCATACGGCAGCGTATCCTGCTCGAAGCCGATTTTTGTGATGCCCATTTCACCGATCACTTTCGCCACTTCGTCCGTCAGTGCGCCGGACTGCTCGACGATCCGGTAGCCCTTCACCTGGCCGGCCGCCTGCTCGGTGTATCGGAAGTCGGTGACGAACGCCGCGTCATCCCTTGAGATGACGGCGACGCCTGCCGTCCCGGTGAATCCGGTCATGTACCGCCGGTTGAACGGTCCGGTCACGAGAAAGCCGTCGACCCCGTTTTCATCGAACGTGCTGCGAAACGCCTTCAGTCTGTCCATGATCATTCCCCTTTTCCATGCCGAAGGAGGGCGAGCAGCGCAAGGTCATATCCATATGTACCGAGCCCCGCAATCTGGCCGATGCAGACCGCCGCGATCAGCGACCGGTGACGGAACTCTTCACGGGTGTGTATGTTCGATATATGGACTTCGATTGCCGGAATATCGACGGAAGCCAGCGCATCCCGCAGCGCCACGCTCGTATGGGTATACGCCCCCGGATTGAAGATGATCCCTCCGGTTCCGTCGTCCGCCGCCTCGTGGATCCGGTCGATGAGCAGCCCTTCATGGTTGGACTGGTAAAAAGCGATGCGGCTGTTGTGCTCCGCAGCCGCGGCCGCCAGCCGGTCCTCCACGTCACTGAGCGTCTCGGTCCCGTATATCCCCGGCTCCCTTTTTCCGAGCCGGTTCAAGTTCGGCCCGTTCAGGCAAAGGATTTCCATATGCCCTCCCCCTTCCGCAGTTTCCCTCCCATTTTATCATAAGGCGCGGCCCCGACAACTCATTTCGGGGAGCTGTGCTGCTGTTTTTTCTGAAAAACGGCCGTTTCCATGATAAACCGGGTCGCCATGAGGACGAGCACAAAAAACGGGATGGACAGACGGTCCTTGAATCCGGTCAGGCTTCCGGGTCTGAGCACCATCCACTCCACGGCGGCAGCGATGACGAGGCCGATCACGGCAGCCGTGACGGCGGGCGGCCATTTGGCCAGAAGCATGGACAGGAGGTAGAGAACCAAACCGGCCAAAAAGATGCCGGCGAACAGGAGTCCCCAGTCGACGTACCACGGACCGTCCTGGATGCCGATCCGGCGGGTCCATCCGGCCGGGTGCCAGTGGATGAATTTGAAGTATTGCAGGAATCTCAGTCCCAGGCAGATGAGGAGTGCTGCGGCTCCGGCTGTCCAGAAGGGCAAAATCTTGAACATTGACCATCATTCCTTCCGAACTCAGTCTTTTGTCCATCCTCCCTCGATCCCGCCGAAAATATACCTTGACGCACACAGAAGCGGATGCGCCGTCCGGGCGCATCCGCTTCGTCTATTTATAGGATGAGATCTGTACGGTTCAGAGACCGCATTTCAGCTGGGCGCCGCAGTTCGTGCAGGAATTGCAGCCGCCGAGTTCTTCCACGGTGCCTTTCCGGCAGACCGGGCAGGTGTTGCCGATCTCGGAACCGATCGTCACGTTCGTCGAACGGAGATCCTGGATCGTGTCAACGAGGACGACCGGGCGCTTCTCTTCCACTTTCTCCTCGATCCGTTCATCCATGTCATTCTCTTCCGCCTTGAGCGTCAGGACCTGGGAATCGCGCGATCCGTCCACATAGACCGTGCCGCCTTTCGCACCGCCGCGGTAAAGACGTTCGTAGACGCTCTCCACCTGTTCGACGCTGTAGCCCTTCGGCGCATTCACCGTCTTGGAGATCGAGCTGTCGATCCAGCGCTGGATGACGCACTGGACGTCCGCATGTTCTTCCGGCGTCAGATCCATCGATGTTGCGAACCAGTCCGGCAGGTTGTCCGGATCGGCTTCCGGATGATTCGCGAGGTATTCCTCGACGATTTCCGCCTTCACTTCGATGAATTTGCCGAGCCGGCCGCTGCGGTAGTAGGTGAATGAGAAGTAAGGCTCAAGACCCGTGCTGACACCGACCATCGTTCCGGTGCTGCCGGTCGGCGCAACGGTCAGCAGGTGCGAGTTGCGGATGCCGTGCTCCAGGACGCCGCTGCGGATGTCCTCCGGCATCTTCTTCATGAAGCCGGTGTTGATGAAGCGCTCGCGCAGCTCCATCGTCTCTTTGTCGGTCTCTCCGACGAGGAACGGGAAGCTGCCCTTTTCCTTCGCCAGTTCGATCGATTCGCGGTAGGCCGTCGTTGCGATCGTGCGGAACACGTCGTCCACGAGCTGGTTGCCCTCGTCGGAACCGTATCGTTTGCCGCAATAGATGAGCAGGTCGGCAAGCCCCATCACGCCGAGGCCGATCCGCCGTTCGCCGAGCGCCTGTTTTTCGTTTTCCTCCAGGAAGTACGGCGTGGCGTCGATGACATTGTCCTGCATGCGGACGCCGGTCCGGACCGTCTGCTCCAGCTTTTCGAAGTCGACTTCCATCGTGTCCCGGTCCGCCATCTCGGCGAGGTTGACGGCAGCCAGGTTGCACACCGAGTACGGTGCGAGCGGCTGCTCCCCGCAAGGGTTCGTCGCAACGACCTGCTGTCCGTAGGCTTTCGCATTCGTCATCGAATTTGCATTGTCGATGAAGAAGATCCCCGGCTCTGCGGAGTACGTCGCACAGATGTTGATCAGGTTCCAGAGATCACGGGCCTTCATCGTCCGGTATGTCCGGACGGAGAATCCGCGCTTCTCCCAGTCCCGCACATCCCCGCTCTGGTGCCACTCCTCGTTGTACACCGCCATCTCTTCCGGCGTGTACTGCTCGACGTAAGGGAAGCGGAGCAGGTGGTCCCCGTCCTCCTCGACCGCTTTCATGAAGTCATCGGTCAGGGTCACCGAAATGTTCGCGCCCGTGAGGAATTCGGGATTGTGCACGGAATAAGTGCCGCCGTCCCGCAGTTTCTGCTCGGCATCCCGGAAGATGCCTTCATTGAAGCCGCCGTGCCCCGGGATGTTCTTGTAGTTGATGATCCCCTGGTACATCGCTTCTTCCTGCTGGGTGAACGGCTTGAACTTCAGCTTCTCGTTCGCCAGCTTCCGGATGTGTTCGTCGTTCGTGTTTTCGACAAGATAGCGCAGGATCCGCGGGTTCTGCATCTTGGAGATGATGAATTCCGCAATATCCGGATGCCAGTCGGCCAGCATGATCATCTGTGCGCCGCGGCGCGATCCGCCCTGCTCCACGAGGTGGGTCAGCTTGGCAATGTCATCGAGCCACGAGACGGAGCCCGACGATTTCCCGTTGACGCCTCGTGCCAGTGTGTTGCGCGGCCGCAGCGTCGATCCGTTCGTGCCGACCCCGCCGCCCCGGCTCATGATTTCCATGACCTGTTTGCGGTGGTCGGAGATGCCTTCCCGGGAATCCGGCACAAACGGCATGACGTAGCAGTTGAAGTAAGTGACGTCCGTGTCGGCGCCCGCTCCGTAGAGGACCCGGCCGGCAGGGATGAAGTTCAGCGAGACGAGCTCGCGGTAGAAGCGGTCAAACGACTCCTTGCGCTTCTCTTCGTCCTGTTCGACGGACGCCAGGCCAGTCGCGTTTCGGAGGGCGATCTGCTCGTAGTACACCTCAAGCGGCTTCTCGATCACTTCGAGCGGACGGGAGACGATGCCTTTCTCCTGTTCGGCGGGATTGTCGATGGCGGTGCGGTATTCCGGTTCGATCCAGATGTCCGCCCGTCCGGCTTCCCTGTCGACGGAAAGGATGTAGCCGAGCCCGCGTGCCGGGAACTTCGGATCCTCCTTGACCGTGAGGACGACAAAGTCCCCTTTGTCCAATGTCTTCTTCTCCATGTCCTTGAACGAATACCGGTCGATCATGACCAGCCTTGAAACCCCTTTGTGGGTGATTTTCATATCTTCCGTCACCGGATGTACCTGAGGGAACAGCGAGATGTCTGCGTTCAGTTTCTGCTTGTCCAGGACCGGCGGGTTCTGCTGAGAGGCGATGACCATAAAATGACCTCCTATTGTCTTTTTCTGTTTGGATACAACATGTTGTGCTTATGTACTTCCCAACTCTACTACATATTGAAACTCAGGTACAAGAATCGAAATTCGGGCTTGACATTTTGCGATGCAGCGGAGCCCTTTGCGGCACATGCATTCATGAGAGAATGGAAAAAACAAGGGGAACAAAAATGAGCCGAAAGGCCCGATTCACTTTCTGAAATTCCATAGGTCCGAAGCATACTTTTCTTCCTCAAGTTTCCGGACGAGTGCCAGCTGCTCCTCCGTCGGTTCAAAATTGACGAGATCGATGCCGAGCCCTTCGCGGAATCCTTCCCGGAAAGCTTCCGCACAGTCGGCCATTGAGACCGTGCGTCCGAGCAGTCCCTCGATCGACACGGCTTTCCCTTCCAGCTTGCGCTTCATCTCTGAACGGCGCTCTTCCGACGAAAACCGGAACACCGACACGAGCTTGTCCAGGTCCATGCCGACCGGGATCGCCCCGTGCTGGAGGATGACCCCCTTCTGCCGGGTCTGGGCGCTGCCGGCCGCTTTCCTGCCGCCGACGACCAGTTCATACCAGCTCGGTGCATCAAAGCAGACCGCGCTCTTCGGCTTTCTCAGCGTCTCCCGTTCTTCCCTGCCCGCGGGGACGGACAATTCCGCGTCCAGTCCGAGATTCCTGAAGCCGTGGAGCAGCCCGGCGCTGATCACCCGGTAGGCTTCCGTCACGGTTTCCGGCATGTCCGGATGGGATTCCGAGACGATGACGCTGTAGGTGAGCTCCCGGTCATGCAGGACGGCCCTGCCGCCTGTCGGACGGCGGACGAATCCGAGCCCCTGCCTGCGGACCTGATCCAGGTCCACCGCCTTCTCGGCTTCCTGAAAATAGCCGATCGACAAGGTCGGCGGATTCCATTCATAAAAACGGATGACCGGAGGGATTTCCCCCCGGCTGTGAAGGTCGAGCAGCGCTTCGTCGAGCGCCATATTGTATGAAGGGCTCTTCGGTCCGGAATTGATGAACAGCCACTTTTCTGTCATTGTCCACATCTCCTTTCGGAAACACAATGGTTCCAGTTTATCATAATTCGGCGCCGATTTTTTGCCCATCCGGTGAATAAATTTTGCGGGCATGGACGGAATGCGCCACTTCTTTTATAATCGTTCTGAAGAGAGAAAGGGGAAAACGGCTGTGACTTCACTGTATTTGATTGCGGCGATCCTGTTTGCGCTGATCGTCTATATGCTCGTCACTGTTTTGAGAACACGCGGAGCGGTGTCCACGCTCACCCAGGAGGAATTCATCGCGGGCTACCGGAAGGCCCAGCTCATCGACGTCCGGGAACCGAAGGATTTCGATGCGGGGCACATCCTCGGTGCGCGGAACATCCCGCTCACCCAGTTCCGCCAGCGGAGCAAGGAAATCCGCCCGGACAAGCCTGTCTATCTGTATGACCAGAACGGCTCCCGGAGCGGCCGTGCGGCATTGTTCCTGAAAAAGCACGGATGCACCGAGCTCTATATGCTCAAAGGCGGATTCCGCCAATGGACCGGCAAGGTCAAATCGAAATGAATGACGGAAAAGCCGTGCAGGAGGATCTCTCCCTGCACGGCTTTTTTCATGCCGCAGCCAACGGGCAAGCCCCCTCCGGTCCGGCATTCCGTTCCAACGCAAAAAGCCTGCAGGCAGATCGCCTGCAGGCTTCTTTCAAGTGCTGATTCAGTTCACCGCAACCGGTTCGGATTGCTCTTTTGGAACGTATTTCAAGACGGGCTTCCGGGCTGCCTTCGTTTCATCCAGACGGCTGACGACCGTGGTGTGCGGCGCTTCCTGGACGACTTCCGGCGTTTCCTCGACTTCCTTGGCGATCTGGATCATCGCGTCGATGAAGGCGTCGAGGGTCTCCTTGGACTCCGTTTCGGTCGGTTCGATCATCATCCCTTCCTCGACATTGAGCGGGAAGTAGACGGTCGGCGGGTGGAATCCGAAGTCCAGCAGGCGTTTCGCGATGTCGAGCGTGCGGACGCCGAGTTTCTTCTGGCGGCGGCCGCTCAGGACGAATTCATGCTTGCAGTGCTGCTCGTACGGCGTGTCATAGTACGGCGCGAGCCTGCGCATCATGTAGTTCGCATTCAGCACGGCATATTCGGAAACGAGCTTCAGGCCTTCCGCACCCATCGACCGGATGTACGAATACGCGCGGACGTTGATGCCGAAGTTGCCGTAGAACGGCTTGACGCGGCCGATCGCCTGCGGACGGTCATAGTCGAACGTATAGAGGTCTTCCTTCTTCACGAGGAGCGGCTTCGGCAGGAACGGAACGAGTTCCTTCTTCACGCCGACCGGGCCGGAACCCGGGCCGCCGCCGCCGTGAGGGCCGGTGAATGTCTTGTGCAGGTTCAGGTGGACGGCATCAAAGCCCATGTCCCCCGGACGCGCCTTGGACATGACCGCGTTCAGGTTGGCCCCGTCATAATAGAGCTTCCCGCCGACGCCGTGGATGATTTCTGCCATCTCCAGGATGTGCTCCTCGAACAGGCCGAGCGTGTTCGGGTTCGTCAGCATGAGCGCGGCCGTATCCTCGCCCGCCACTCTGCGGAGGTCATCGAGGTCGACAAGGCCGTCCTCCCCGGATTTGACCGTGACCGTATCGAAGCCGGCAACCGAGGCGGATGCGGGGTTCGTGCCGTGCGCGGTGTCCGGGACGATGACCTTCGTGCGCTGGTGGTCGCCGTTGGACTCATGGAACGCCCGGATCATCATGAGCGCCGTCCATTCACCGTGCGCGCCGGCCGCGGACTGGAGTGTCACTTCGTCCATGCCCGTGATCTCCACGAGATGCTCCTGGAGATCATGCATGAGTGCCATGGCACCCTGGACCGACGACTCATCCTGAAGCGGATGGATGTCGGCGAAGCCCGATAGGCGGGCGACCGATTCATTGATCTTCGGATTGTATTTCATCGTGCAGGAGCCGAGCGGATAGAATCCGGAATCAATTCCGTGGTTCCGGTTGGACAGCGCCGTGTAGTGGCGCATGATGTCCAGTTCCGATACTTCAGGAAGCGCGGCCGGCTCTTCCCGGAGCAGTCCGGCCGGGATGGCGGACGAAAGATCCGCCTCCGGCACGTCCAGTTCCGGAAGGCTGTAGCCGATCCGGCCTTCTTTGCTGATTTCAAAAATGAGCGGCTGATTTTCGTTATGCATGGATGGCCTCCATTTCCTGCACAAATGCATCGATTTCTTCTTTCGTCCGCTTCTCGGTCACGGCGATGAGCGCATGACCCTGGAGCTCAGGATAAGTGAGTCCGAGGTCATAGCCGCCGATGATGCCCGAGTCGAGAAGTCGCCTGTTGACCTGTCCGACCGGTTCCTTGAAGTCCACGACAAATTCATTGAAGCTCGGGCCTTTGAATTTCACATCGAACCCGGCATTCTTGAATGCTTCGATCGCGTAACGGGTTTTCGAGATGTTCTGGATCGCCATCTCACGGACCCCCTGGCGGCCGAGCGCGGTCATGGCCACGGAAGCGGCCAATGCGTTGAGCGCCTGGTTCGAGCAGATGTTCGAAGTCGCTTTTTCGCGGCGAATGTGCTGCTCGCGCGCCTGCAGGGTGAGCACGTAGCCGCGGCGGCCTTCCTCATCGGTCGTTTCGCCGACGAGCCGGCCCGGGACTTTCCTCATCAGTTTCTCGGTCACGGCAAAGTAGCCGCAGTGCGGGCCGCCGAACGATTCCGGTATGCCGAACGGCTGGGCATCCCCGACCGTGATGTCGGCGCCGAGTTTGCCCGGCGGTGTAAGGACGGCGAGTGCAAGCGGGTTGGCGGACACGACGAACAGCGCCTTGTGCTCATGCGCCATATCGGCGAACCGGCCGATATCTTCGATCTGGCCGAAGAAGTTCGGGTACTGGACCATGACTGCAGCCGTATCGCCGTCAATCATGGACGCCAGAGCGTCCTCGTCGGTCTTTCCGTCTTTGAGCGGGATGTCAACGACCTCAATCGACTGGCCCGCCGCATAGGTGCGGACGACGTCGCGGTATTCGGGATGCACGGCTTCGGAGATGAGCAGCTTTTTGCGGCGTGTGTGGCCGGCGGCAAGCGTGCCTGCCTCGGCAAGGGATGTTCCCCCGTCGTACATCGACGAGTTCGCGATCGCCATGCCGGTCAGTTCGCAGATCATCGTCTGGAATTCAAAGATCGCCTGGAGTTCGCCTTGCGACAGTTCCGGCTGGTAGGGCGTGTAGGCCGTGTAAAACTCGGAACGGGAGATGACATGATCGACGATGACCGGCTTGTAGTGGTCATAGACGCCCGCGCCGATGAAAGATGCATGGGAGCGGCTGTCCGCATTTTGGGCCGCAAGTGCGGTCATTTCCTTGAGCAGGTCGGTTTCCGAAAGGGCCGGTTTGATGTCATAGTCGCGCTGGAAGCGGACTTTCTCCGGGATGTCGGCAAACAGTTCATCAATCGATTCGATGCCGATCGTGCCAAGCATTTCCTTCTTATCAGTTTCGGTCATCGGCAGATAGCGGTGCTTCATAGGATCTGGACCTCTCTTCATTAGGATTTCGAACGCTTGTAGAACGGGGTTTCCACAATTTTCGCCTTCAGGCGGCGCTTTCTCACTTCCACTTCAAGCTCTTCGCCCGGAATCGCGAATTCGGTCAGGATGAGCGCATTTCCGATGTTCTTTCCAAGTGTCGGGGACTGGGTGCCGGTCGTGACTTCCCCGACCTTTTCCTCTCCCCGGTAGACGGCATAGCCGGTGCGCGGGATTCCCTTGTCGATCATTTCCAGGCCGACGAGCTTGCGCGGCACGCCTTCCTCTTTCTGATGGGCGAGCGCAGCCTTGCCGATGAAGGCTTCTTCCTTGCCGAGCTTCACGACAAATCCGAGGCCAGCTTCCAGAGGGGAGATCGAATCGGACAGCTCCTGGCCGTACAGCGGGAGGCCCGCTTCAAAGCGGAGCGTATCGCGTGCGCCGAGGCCGGCCGGCACGAGGCCGTCGGACTCTCCGGCGCGGAGGATCTCCTCCCAGAGCGCGCGGGCGTCTTCCGGGCTTGCGTAGATTTCAAACCCGTCCTCACCGGTGTAGCCCGTGCGCGAAATGAGCACGTTGCGCCCGGCGATGTCGACGCCTTCGCGGAACCGGAAGAATTTGATCTCTTCCAGCGGTTCGTCCGTGAGCGCGGAAAGGATTTTTTCCGCGAGCGGCCCCTGGAGTGCGAGCAGCGCATAGTCAGAAGAGACGTCGGTGACGGTGACGTCACCTTCCGCGTGTTCCTTCATCCAGCGGACGTCCTTCTCCGTGTTGGCCGCATTGACGACCACGAAGTATTTGCGGTCCGACATCTTATAGATGAGCAGGTCATCCACAGTCCCGCCTTGCTCGTTGCACATGACGGTGTACTGGGCACGTCCTTCCGTCAGCTTGGAAACATCGTTGGTGACGAGCTTTTGAAGGAACGACGTGCTGTCCGGCCCTTCCACGAGCACTTCGCCCATGTGCGAGACGTCAAAAAGCCCGGCGCGGTTGCGGACCGCCTCGTGTTCCGCCTTGATGCCGGAAAATTGGACGGGCAGGTCCCATCCGCCAAAATCGATCGTTTTTGCCCCGTGCGCTGAATACAGATCAAACAGCGGGGTGCGCAGCAACATCTTTTCGGTCACTCCGTTTTCCTCCCTTTTTCCAGATAAAAAAAGACAGAGGCCCCTTGTTTCGGGTCCTCTGTCCTGTCACCTGAAAGTTTTCCTGATCGGTTTTCCTCGTTGGTGGCCGGCCTGTCCGGCGCTCTCCAGAGATGCGTCCTGTACGAGTCTTTTTGCCTGAGAGATTCATAACAGCTGTTATTTGCTCCTTCGGCGACGCATTCGCGTTCTCTCCCCGTACAATCATCCGCCCGGCGCAAAGCGCCGCTTTATTCAACTGTCGGATTACTTCAAAGCGTCTGCCGCTTTGCCTATATCCTAACATTGAATATGCAGATTGCGCAATCTTTTTTCAAGACGGGTTCATAAACGAATGAAATCTCCGGATTCAGGTTTTTCGTTCGGATGTTGCTCAGAAATCAATTCGGCTGCTTTCCTTTGAGACGCCTCACCTGCCGGGCGGCATATTCCGTTGCCTGGCGCAGGGACCTTCCTTCCGTATTGACCGAGATATGGGCGGTCCGCCGATAGACCTTCTTGCGCTCGGCATAGAGCTTCTGGAGCTCCTCTCGGGTGGACCGCTGGACGATCGGCCGGTTCCGGTCGGTCCGGATCCGTCTCCAGATCTCATGAAACGGCGCATTGAGGAAAAGGACGAGCCCGGTCGCCCTCAGGATCTCCCGGTTCTCCTTCCTCATGGGCGTCCCGCCTCCCGTTGAGATGATGCACCATTCATCACGGAAGTTGAGCAGGAACTCCGTCTCCAGGGTCCGGAAGTATTCTTCCCCGAATGTTTCGAAAATCTCGGGTATTTTCATCCCCATCTTCCGCTCGATCTCCCGGTCCATGTCGTAGTACGGCATCTTGAGCGCGTAGCTCAGCCTCCTGCCGATCGCCGATTTCCCGGATCCCATGTATCCGATCAGATACACCTTCTTCATCTTCCCACCTGCCTGCTCGTGAATCCGATTCTCGTGAACCCGTTTCGATTTTCATTATCGTATCACGAGTGGACACCGATTCCAACAACGTATATGCATGCAGCTGGCTCACATACGCCGCGGTCGCCGAAAAGAAGAAGGCCGCGGCCAGGAGAAGAAGAAACAGCGCGGCCGGCAAGGAAGCACCCGACTCATTGTCCAGGGTCCTCATAAGTGATCGTATGGGCCGTCCTCCTTTCCCGTCCGTTCAGGAACATGACCTCGAGCACCAGCAGGTGACCGTCCAAGCTGAAGGAGATGCGTTCCACATTCAGCAACATCTGTTCATGCCCCCTGTTGTCCACCCGCTTCCGGATGAGCTGCCCGTAGCGCTCGATGTCCGTCACGCTTCCGCCGCGGCGGACGGAAACGCCCTCTCCCAGGCCGAGGATGTCGACACCGTCGGCGTTTTGTAAATAGGCCGACAGTTCCCTTCTGAACAGCTCCCACTCCACCGCCGAATCATCCGTCATCCGGCCGGCAGTCTGTGCCGCCCAGGTGAGGAAGGCAAGTGAAAACATGCAGAAAGCCGCGAAGACCGTGAGCTGCAGAAGCGCATCAATGAACGTGTAGCCGCCTTCACGGCTATTCGGGCCCGATGCAGAGCGCCTGCCAGCCGGACAGTGATTTATAGGACACACAGACCCCATCCCCCTCCATCCTCCAGTCAAAGTGCGTGCCGTCTATCTGCAGGGTGCCCTCGCTTACACCGTAGGCCGACCATGCATCCACTGCATCGGATGCGACGGAGGCGGCCTGAGCCGACAGCCGGCGCTCATCCAGCCTGAGCGTCATCCGGTCCGCCAGCGGAACGAGCGTCAGCCAGATCACGGACACGACGAGCAGGCTGAGCATCGCTTCGGGCCAGGAGTACCCGTTTTCATCCCTCAAAGGAGACCCGGCCCTTTCCGATATGGACGATCATCGTCCGCCGGCCCGAAGGCGTGCTGAAGTGCATCTTCCCGAAAGCGACGATCGATCCGTGGGGATTGAATTCAATGGAGTTCAATGTTCCGAAATCGGCCACGCCCACGCCTTCCGGGAGTTTCCTCCTGAACACGATCTCCGTGCCCGGACCGGCTGCCGTGTATTCCTGCCGGTCCCGGCTGAAGACGAGGCGTGCGCGGACCCGGTTGGCCATGGCGTACGCCTGGACCGCCTGGACATCCATCTTGAGCTGCTCCTCGAAAAACATCGTCGCATCTCCTGCAGGCGGCAGACGGCCGGCCGCTGCGGCAACGGCGGAAGTGACTGCCGTTACGACGAGCAGGACGAGCAGCACTTCGGTGAACGTGAATCCGGCGTCACGGCGCCGCGTTGATGATGACATTGCCATTGTTCACCGCCAATGTTCGGCCGTCCGAGCAGGTCAGCGCATCCGGATTGTCATCCAGGAAATCGGCGGCGATGAGCTCGCCCGCATTGGCCGGCGTTTTTCTGAGTTCCAGGCGGTAGGCCTGCACCTGGCCTTCCACCATCTTCACGAGCGCCTCGCACCCTGTGTCGTCAATGGTCTCGGCGCGCTTCATCACGTTCGGGATGGCGATGAGGATGAGCACCGAAATGACGAGCAGGACGATCATCATTTCAATCAGGGTGAATCCGTCTTCTCTTGCAAGCAATCGTTTCAGCATCTTCTTCTCCTCTCAATGGACATCGATCATGCTATAGACCGGGAGCATCAGGGCCATGTAGGCACCGAGGATGCAGACGGCGAGAATGGAAAACAGGACGGGCTGGACGATGGAGATGAGCCGTTCCGACTCCGACTCGATCTGGTCGTCGAGCAGTTCTCCGTAGATGAGCAGCTCTCTCGGAAGATGTCCGCCCTCTTCCCCGTGGCGGATGAATGAAGAAAAGTCGCCCGTAAAGCCGCCCCCGCGCGAGACCGCTTCATGGAATGGCAGGCCCTGGATCACCTCAGAGCGGACGCGCTCCACGAGAAACTCCAGCATCGAACCGGGAGACTGCTCGGTCATGATGGCCAGCGCCTGCTGCAGGGAGATTCCGCCGAGCAGCAGGGTCCCCATCTCCCTCGAAAACACGGCGGTATGTGCCATCCGCTGCCATCTGGCGGCGAGCGGCACCTTCATGGCCAGATCATGCCGCCTGTTCGCCGGCTGGCGGCGCCAGTAAAGGTAACCCGGAACGGCCGCGAGCGCTGCAAGCAGCAGAAGCCCGATCAGAAGATCCGGCAATCTGAGCAGGAGGCCGGACAGATGGAGGGCCCTGCCGCCTCCTCCCCGGCTCCCGAGCAGCCGTTCCATGTTCGGCATGAACAACAGGCGGAACAGCACGAACAGGACGGAGACGAAGCCGAACAGCACGGCCGGATACAAAGTGGCCTTTTTAAGCTTTTCCATGGTCTTTCCCCGTCTTCTCAGCTTGTCCGCCATCCCGCCGAGCGCCTCGGGCAGGTTTCCGTGAGCCACTGCGATTCCGACCGGCATGAGTGAAGTCCGGCTGAATCCGACCCCCTCGAGGATTTCCACCGGGCCGAGACCGGATCTCAAATTCCGTTCAAGGAGACGGAGGGCCGGGCCAGGCTCCCCGAGGTGATGCGGCAGCAGCATCCGGACGGAGTCATGGAACGTATAACCTTCGAGCATGAGTCCGGATGTCCGTTCAAGCAGCCGTTCCGGCTGCGCAATCCTCATTCCCTTTTTCCGCCTTCTAGTTTTGAGCCTTCCGGCTGTAAGTTTCCTGACCCTGTTCAAGGGCGGCCTCCTTCCAGTCCAGAGACAGATGCCGGGGCACCGAGAACGGCCGGTTCTCCCTCAGTGATCCGAATGCGTCGTCCAGGAGCCGGCCGTGAAGGATTTCATAGATCGCCTGCCGGCCGTTCTCTTTCCCGGCGAGCCGCTGTGCACAGATCATCTCGACGGTCTGTCGCAGTTCCTCCAGCTGGATGCCGAACTCCATCATGCGGAACAGGCTGCCGACCGAGTCTTTCGAGTGGACCGTCGCCATGACCAGGTGTCCGGTCAGTGCAGCCTGCACGGCGACCTTCGCCGTCTCGGCGTCCCGGATCTCGCCGATCATGATCACATCCGGCGAATGCCGGAGAATCGCCTTGAGACCAGCAGAGTAAGTGATCCCGGCCCGCTCATTCACCTGCACCTGAAGCAGGTGAGGCTGTGTGCTCTCGACCGGATCTTCAAGGGAGATCACATGCCGGCTGAGCACAGACGCGCAATGTCTCGTGATCGCATACATCGTCGTGGTCTTTCCGCATCCGGTCGGCCCCGTGAAGAAGATCATCCCCTGACGGAGGCCGGATGCTTCCTGGAGCAGCCGGGCGCTCTCCGGGTCGCCCGTCAGCCGCCGGACCGGCAGGGCGGCGGCCTGCAGCTGGAACCGGACCGCCGCACTTTCCCTCATGTTCACGGAAGGCAGCGTCGAAATCCGGAAGGAATAGTCATCCTGCCCGAATGTCATCGTGAATGCGCCGCTCTGCGGCTTCCTCCTCTCCCCGATATCGAGCGAGGATAAGTATTTGTAGAACGAAATGATGCGTTCCCCCAGCCCTTCCGGTATTTCTGAAGCCGTGATGATCCGGCGGTCCTTCCGGTGCTGGACTTCATACCCGCCGTCAAACGGGTTCAGGTGCAGATCCGTGGCGCCTCCGTCAAGTGCACTGCCGAGCAGTTCCCTCGCCTTCTGTTCAATGAAATTGTCCATCCCCACTCCTCCCCGGAACGGTTGTCCGACAAGGAAGGACCGCTCTTCCCCGTCATCTTGAGTATAGGCGGCGGATGCCCCGCGGGGTAGTCAACCCGGCAACTTTGCAAAATGGACCCAATCTTGATGCCGAATTTGAAATTCGGCATCCGGAATGGCCCCAAAATCGGATTTCCGAACTTTAAGGGAAGCCATTCATTTGTCACAAAGACGGAACGGATTCAGTTTGCACCCCGGGGGGAAAACCGATATAATGAACAGGAGATTATTGCACCGCTGATAAAGGAGGGAACGCGCGTGGATAATATGTACAAGCTCATGGGCTTCTGGACAGGCATCTTTGCTGTTATGTTCTATGTCGGCGGCATGATGACGCCATCGCTGCTTATGCTGGCGAGCACCGGCTTCTTCATTCTTCTTGGTTACATGAACCTGACAGAACGTATGTATATGTACATCCTCGGGGCGTATCTGATGGTCTTTATGGTCGGATTCAGCTATTATACGAACTTCATTCATGTACCCGGCGCAGGCCACTGATCCAAAAACGGTACATAAAAGACCGCCGGCATGCCGGCGGCCACAAACTGCAGGCGGGAGCATCTCCTCCCCCTGCAGTTTTTTGTTTGCCTCTTTCCGTTCCTCTCAGCCGAATCCGTTCAGGAACGGATTTGAGGCCATCTCGTCGCCGATCGTCGTCGGACCGCCGTGTCCCGGAAGGACGACCGTCTCTTCGGGCAATGATAGCAGCTTGTCGTGGATGGACCGGATGAGCAATGGATGGTCGCCGCCGGGCAGGTCGGTCCTGCCGATGCTCCCCTGGAACAGCGCGTCCCCCGCCACGACGACCCCCTCGGCCGGGAAATGGAACGCCACGCTGCCCGGGGAATGCCCCGGCACATGCAGCATGCTGAAGCGGAACGGACCTTCCGACCGTTCTTCCTCTTTTTCGATCAGGAAGTCGGGTCCGGGGATCCGGACCTGCGGCAGCGCCGGATAGCGGCCCGAGCCGTTCAGCATCGGCTCAGAGAGCCAGTCCCGCTCCTGCCCATGCAGATGGACGGGCATCCCGTATTCGGCACGGAGCGCGTCCAGCGCCCCTATATGGTCGAAATGGGCATGGGTCAGATAGACGGCGAGCGGCCGGAGTCCGAGCCTCCCGAGCTCTGCCCGGAGCCGGTCCGGTTCCCCGCCCGGATCGAACACGAGGCAGTCCCCGCCTTCCCCTTCGGCGATATAGCAGTTGGCCTGGACGGGCCCGAGCGGCAATGCATGGAATTTGATCATGACGACACCTCCGCCCCCATTGTAGCATGCCGGAGGCCGTTCCATGTTCATACATTCGTCACGAATATTCCTCGACAAACGGGTGGCCAAACATTACAATAGAAGAGGAGTTTATTGCGGTATTTTATTATGATGAATCATGTCGGAAGGAGTGTCACCGATGAACCTATTGATGGTCTT
Source organism: Edaphobacillus lindanitolerans (assembly GCF_900156305.1). Taxonomy (GTDB): domain Bacteria; phylum Bacillota; class Bacilli; order Bacillales_A; family Planococcaceae; genus Bhargavaea; species Bhargavaea lindanitolerans. The sequence continues at coordinate 225,610 of NZ_FTPL01000002.1, forward strand.
TTTCGGCCTTATCGCCATTCTGGCAGCCGTTGGCACCGTTCAGGGCTTCAAACAAAGAAATGTTCTGAGCATCATCTTCAATCTCGTCTCATTCGTCGTCTTCGGAGCATTCGTCGTCCTGACGATCGCCTTCCAAGGCTACCCGCCAAAACTGCACTGAGAAAAAGACCGGCACAGAATCTGTGCCGGTCTTTTTTATGCCTTGTTTTCCAAACCAAAAAGAACGGGGCGCCCGGGAAGCATCGTCTGCTTCGGGCGCCCCGTTTTTTGTTCATTTGGATTCCTGGAGTTTCGTTTCTCCTGTTTCCGGGTCGTCATCGTAAAAGCGGAGCAGGTCTCCGTTGATGACCTTGTCCGAATACATGAGGTCCTCCCGTGCCTTGTCAATGCCGTCCTGGCAGGCTTCAGCATTTTCGTCTTCTTCCCTCGTATCGGTGCGGTAGCAAGTGTCCCCCGCATAGATATGGTCCGGCGCCACGAAGCGGCCGTCACGGAATGCGACAAACTGATCATGTTCCGGCGAGAAGATGTCCGTGCCGAATTGAATGTCGTTTTTCGTGTCCATCCCGAGGAGGTGGAGCACCGTCGGACGAAGGTCGATCTGGCCGGCCAGCGTGTCGACTTCCTCTCCCTTTCCGTAGCCCGGGATGTGGATGAAGAGCGGAACCTTCTGCAGTTCGGCCGAGACGAGCGGCGTGATTTCTTCGCCCATGTACTTGCTCATCGCTTTGTTGTGGTTTTCCGAAATTCCGTAGTGGTCTCCGTACATGACGATGATCGAGTTGTCATACAGGCCCTGTTCCTTCAGATCATCGAAGAACTGTTTCAGCGACTCGTCCATGTACCGGACGGTCTGGAAGTAGTGGTTCAGCGTTTTCGAGTTCGAATCGTATTCAGGGATATATTTGTCTTCCTCATCAAGCGTGAACGGATAGTGGTTGGTCAGTGTCGTGAGACGGGCATAGAACGGCTGTTTGATCTGCCCGAGGTGGGCAGCCGACTGCTCGAAGAACGGCATGTCTTTCATGCCCCAGTTCACGGCCTGGCCTTCCCCGACTTCATAGCTGTCGATGTCATAGAACTTGTCGATGCCGAGCGCTTTGTACATCATGTCCCGGTTCCAGAAGCTCTTGCCGTTGGCATGCATGACATTCGAAGAATAGCCGTATTCGCCGACCTTCTCGGCAAGCGAGTTGTACGTGTTGCCGCCGTGCGTGAAGAACACGGCTCCCCCGCCGAGGCCATACATGGAGTTCTCAAAGAGGAACTCGGAGTCGGACGTTTTTCCGAGGCCGGTCTGGTGGTAGAAGTTTGGGAAGTAGAACGTGTCCTTGTCCTTTGTCAGGCTGTTCAGGAACGGCGTCACCACGTTGCCGTTCATTTCATTGTTGATCGGGAAGTTCTGGAGCGACTCCATGGAAACGACGATGAGGTTGCGTCCCTTCGCCACGCCATACATGTCCTTGTCCGGTTTTGCGTAATTCGCTGCGGTGTAGTTCTCGATCTCCGCGAGTTCGGTGCCGTCCGCAAGGGCCCGCTGTGCATGGGACTTGGACTGGATGTAAATATCGTAGAGATGGTAGTTGTAGGTCCCCAGGTTTTTCACGAGGAGCTCGCGGTCAAAGCTGCGGGTGAGAAGCTGCGGCCGTTCCGTCTCGGCAAGGCCGAGGTTCAGGACGAGCAGCGCCGCAGTCCCGACGAAATAGATCCGGCGGAGCATCGGGCGGACAACCCGGTACTCCCCGTTGTCCTTCAGTTTGCGGGCTGCCAGCCAGATGATGAAAATGTCGGCAAAGTAGAGCGGGTCATGGATCCGCAGGCTCGATGTAACGGAAGAGCCGAGGTCGCCGAAGTTATTCGTCTGGAACAGCACCGGCAACGTGATAAAGTCATTGTAGAACCTGTAAAACACGACATTCCCGTACAGGATGACGGTCAGGATCGAGCTGACGGTGATCAGATACCGGGACGCCCCTTTCCATGTCTTCATGAAGAAGGCAATGCCGTAGATGAACAGCAAAAAGCTGAGGGGGTTGATGAAAAGGATCAGTTCCTGCATCAGGTTGTCGATATTCAGGTTGAAGCTCGTCTTATAGGTGAGATATGTCTTCAGCCAAGTCGCCACTACTGCGATAAGCAGCAAAGGCAGTATCTTTGACTTTTTTGGTTGTGTCACTGCTGGTCTAACCCCTTTCTGGATGATGCTCCGGAATTTCCGGATGCTGAATGATGGCGGGTTTCTCTAAATTTTCCTGGAGTGCGCTTATATCCGAATACCCTTATTAAGACGAAGACAAACAGCTTCAGGTTTCACTTTCGATGAATGTTCAACAATTCTTAAGAATTGGAGGAACTCATTCTCCCCTCCGAAGGATCAGGATAGCCCTCATAAATTCCTCGCTGCTGATCATGCCGTTCTCCCGGAGCTCCCTCAGTTCCATCTCAAGCAGGATGAGATCGGCGTTCCGGTCCCCGGTGTACACATAGGTTCCGTACCTCTTCAGGAGCTGCATGACATCAAAGACCGTTTTCATCCGCGGCACCCTCCCGGCAATCGATCAACCGTTCTTCCGTGAACAGCGTGCCGACGGGGACATCGTGGGACTCGGCCGGCAGTTCCCCGGCGAGCTGGACTTCAAGCGCAAGGGAAACTGTCCGACCGCGGTAGCCCGCCAGATAGCGGTCATAGTAGCCGCCGCCGAATCCGATCCGGTATCCGGCTTCGGAAAAAGCGACGCCCGGCACGATGATCAGGTCAATTTCATTTTTCTCAACAGGTTCCGTCCGGTTCTCGACCGGCTCCAGGAGATCCATATAGACGGTCTCCAGGTCGTAGAACGAACCCAGTTCCCGGAACTGCATCCCCCGGTCCGCCGGACTGCACCTCGGGACCGCCACCCGCTTGCCCGCAGCCCATGCCGCGAGAATGACCGGCCGGGTGTCGATCTCCGGATGCCTGGAAATGGTGATCCCGATCGTCCTGGCGCGTTCGAACTCCATGCCTTTGATGAGACGCCCTGCTGCACGGAGGCCCTTTTCCCGGTGGTCCGCTTCAGGCAGTTCCTTCAGCCGGCCAAGGACGGCCTTCCGGATTTCCCTTTTGTCCATCTGTCCCACCCCTCCAACGAAAAAACCAAAACCGGTAAGGGTTTTGGCAGTATCCGCATTATTTTGTTTCACGGTGCAGAGTTTGTTTGTTGTCACGCGAGCAGAATTTCTTCATTTCAATGCGTTCCGGGTTGGTCCGCTTGTTTTTCGTTGTAATGTAGTTGCGCTCGCCGCATTCTGTGCAAGCAAGTGTCACATTAACGCGCATTCGATTTCCCTCCCACTCATACAGGATCGAAGAGTTGAGCATGATTCAAGAGCATGAATTGTTGAGCAAGATTTATACGACTGTTCCATTATAGCACAAGCCGGCCGGATGTCCACAAAATAATATGCGGAAGTGAGGCATGTCATTCTCGGGCGGTCATTCGCCTTCCCGGATCGCTTCCCCGTCCTCCGGCTCGGTCAGCGTGTAGTCCACTTCAGGGGCCGAATCCCCTTCCTTCATCCGCTTTTCCTGAAGTTCGAAGTAGTAGTCGGACATATGGCGTGCAATCTCGTTGTTCGGGTGAGGGACTTTTGACGGGACTGTCGTGATGTTCGGCACGAGGACCGCATAGGCGATTTCCGGATTGTCATAAGGTGCATAGCCGACATGGGAGACGGTTACGGTGTCCTTCGTATAGAACGGGCTGTCCGGATCGTCGTAGTATTTCTTCTGGGCGGTTCCCGTCTTGCCCGCCGCTTTGTATTTCGTGTCATGGAATTCCTTGTAAGCCGTACCCCGCTGGTTGTAGTAGACCGAATACATGGCCTGCTGGATCCGCTTGATCTCGTTGTCGCTGTTGGAGATCCGGTTCAGCACGGTCGGCCTGATCTCCTCCGCAAGCTGCCCGAGCGTGTGTCCGTCCGCGGACGGCTCCCGGACTTCTTTTACAACATGGGGGGCGATGCGGTAGCCGCCGTTTGCCACTGTCGAGACGTACTGGGCAAGCTGCATCGTCGTATACGTGTCATACTGCCCGATGGCATAGTCAAGGACGTTCCCCGGCTTCGGATCGATGCCCTTCTGGCCGGTGAATTCATTCGGAAGATCGAGGCCGGTCCGGTTGCCGAGACCGAACGATGCAAAGGAGGACCGGAACTTGTTGATCGTGTCCGGGGCAAGGGACAGGCCGGCTCTCCGTTTGTATTCGCCGCCGCCGAGGGCGATGGCGATCTTGAACATGTACACGTTGGAAGACCGGGTGAGGGCCATCATGTCGTTGATCGGAACCCGGTTGTAGTCTGTCGGGTTGAACAGGGACGACTTTTTAAGTCCCCCGATCCAGAGCGGTTCGTCGATTTTCACTTCGCCCATCTTCGCAGCACCGTACTGGTAACCCGTCAGCACGGTCGCCATCTTGACGGTGGAGCCGACTTCATAGGCCATGCCGTATGTACCGAACGAGATGTCGATGACTTCATTTTTTCCGTCCTCGTTCTTTACGATCTGCTTCCCGACCATCGCCAGTACTTCCCCGTTGTTCGGGTTCACCATGACGAAGAAGGCGCGATCGAGGATCTGGGAACCGTAGTTCCGTTTGAGCGCCAGGAGCTTCTCGGAGACGATGCGCTCCGCTTCTGCCTGCAGTTCGCTGTCGATCGTCAGCACGAGGTCCTTGCCGGGACGGCCTTCCTGGACCGGGACGGTGTCGATGACGGTGCCTGACCGGTCGGTGATGTTCTTCGCGACGGTCTTTTGTCCCTGGAGAACCGACTCGTACTGCTGCTCGATATAGCTTTTTCCGACACGGTCATTCCGCGAATAGCCGCGCGAGAGATAGAAATCGAGTTTCTCTGCGGGAATCCCCTCTTTCGGGGTGGTCGTTGTCCCGAGCACCGCCAGCGGGGAATTTCTGACGCGTTCCCAGTCCGTCGTCGTGTTGACGCCCGGAAGATCGCCGAGCCGTTCGGAGACGAGCGCATACTCATCTTCCGTCACATCGCCGCTCTTGATGATCTGAGGTGAGTAATTGTAGCCGGATGCCATTTCACGGTAGATGGCGAGCACTTCCAGTTCTTCCGGCGAGAATGAGTTCACCTCTTCATCGGTGATCCGCTCCCGGACGAGGTCATCAAGTTCGCGCTGCCGTTCGGACTTCGACTTGGTTTCGCTGCCGTTGATCTTTTTCTTTTCGGCTTCGGACACTTTGTCGTAGGCCTTCTCTTTGTTGTTGAGGATCCAGAAGTCCTTTTTGTCCCGGATCGTGACGGAGGAGGTGTCTTTTTCGATCATCCCCGCCAGTTTCCGGGCGGTATCCAGCATATCTTCCGCAGTGGTTCGCTGCTGCTTTGTGTACGTGATGGCATTTTTCGGTTCATTGCCGACGAGGATCTGGCCGGTGCGGTCATAGATCCTGCCGCGCGGGACACTCGTGTTGACCGAGATCTCCTCAGTCCGCTCGATCTCCCGCTTGAAGTCTTCTCCTTTGACGATCTGGAGATAGCCGAGGCGGAGGATCAATGACGAAAACAGCAGGAAAATGGAAAAGAACAGGACATTCATCCGGAACTGAGTATTTTTTCTAAGTTTTTGTTTCGGCGAGTCCTGTTTCGATCGGCGTTTCTTGTTCACCCGCCTCCCCCTTTTCTGATAGATTCACAAAGTTGATTGTAACGCAATCCGACAAAAAAAGCACACACCATTGGGACGGGCCCGGTGTGTGCCTGGTTTCCGCTTGAGCGGATTATTTTGCTTCTTCGTAGCGTTTTGCCACTTCGTCCCAGTTGACGACGTTCCAGAATGCCGCAGCATATTCAGGACGGCGGTTCTGGTACTTGAGGTAGTAGGCGTGCTCCCATACGTCAAGTCCGAGGATCGGCGTCTTCCCTTCCATGAGCGGGGAATCCTGGTTGGCAGTCGAAACGACTTCGATGTCGCCGTTGTTTACGACGAGCCATGCCCAGCCGGAACCGAAACGGCCTTTTGCAGCTGTTTCGAACTCTTCCTTGAACTTGTCGAAGCTGCCGAACTTCTTGCTGATCGCCTCTGCAAGCTCGCCTGCCGGCTCGCCGCCGCCGTTTGGCGAAAGGAGCTGCCAGAACAGAGAGTGGTTCGCATGGCCGCCGCCGTTGTTGCGGACAGCCGTCTTTTTCTCTTCCGGTACGGAATCGAAGTTGCGGAGCACTTCTTCGATCGATTTGTCTGCGAGGTCCGTTCCTTCAACCGCAGCGTTCAGGTTCGTCACGTACGTATTGTGGTGCTTCGTGTGGTGGATCTCCATCGTTTCTTTGTCGATGTGAGGCTCCAGCGCATCATATGCGTATGGAAGCTCAGGCAATTTGAAAGCCATTTCAACATTCCTCCCGGTCGTTAAATGATGAGTACAATTCAACATTATCAAAATACCCGCATGCCTTCAAACAAAATGCACCGCCTTTTTGGCGGTGCATCCCGGCAGCGCAGAAGGCTGTCGCCGTGCGCTCCTTTATGATACGACAATGACAAACAGGACGATCATGACAAGCTGGATGGCCCCTTTTGCGGCGACCGATGTCAGGAAGCCGACGAGCGAGCCGACCCCGCTCTTGAGTGCCCGTCCCGGCGTCATCCGGTTGAAGATGAGCTCTGCTGCGACAGCCCCGATAAACGGGCCGGCGAGGATCCCGAAGACAGGGATGAGGAACGGGCCGGCGATCAGGCCGACCGTGCTTCCCCACATGCCCGCTTTGGACCCTCCGAAGCGCTTGACCCCGACCGCATTTGCCAGGAAGTCCGCGCCGAAAAGCAGGACGGCGAACAGGATTTCCGCTGTCCAGAACCACCACGGCAACTCTCCGAACGAGAAGAACAGTCCGTAGAGGATGAATCCGAGAAATACGAACAGCGAGGCGGGGATGATCGGATAGACCAATCCAACAAATGCAATGATGAAACTGATGATGATCAGTGTCCAGGCAACGATTGCCACAAGGCTTCTCCCCTTTCACAGCCTGTCCTCAGACGTGGCGTCCGAGAATGGCTTCCGCGATGTTGACCGCGTGGTCCCCGATCCGTTCCAGGTTGCTCACGATGTCGACGAAGACGATTCCGGCCTGTGCGGAGCATTCGCCTTCATTGAGACGCTGGATATGCTTCTTGCGGAATTTGCGCTCCATCTTGTCGATCAGGTCTTCCTTCTCGGCAACTTCGCGCGCCACTTCCGCATCGTGCTGGTCGAGCGCTTCAAGAGAGCGTCTGACCGTGTCGATCGTCAGGGTGAACATTTCATCAAGGTCGGCCATCGCACCTTCGGTCATGACGACCCGGTGCGCTTCCCGGTAATCGATCAGTTCGATGATGTTCTCGAAGTGGTCCCCGATCCGTTCGATGTCCCGTGCCGTTTCCATGAGGATCACATGCCGCTCCGACTCGACGGCGCTGATCGATTCGGCCGAAATCTGGACAAGGTAGTCCGTGATGCTGCGGTCCAGGCTGTTGATCGCATCCTCGAGCTGGTAGGCCGTCTCGGAATGCTTTTTGTCGCTCGTCTTCAAGTAATCATACGTTTCGTTGAGCCCGCGCACCGCATATTCGCCCATCCTCAGGATCTCTTCCTTCGCCTGGCCGATCGCGATGGACGGCGACTGATGGATGAACGACTGGTCCAGGTGCTTCGGCCTGAACTCGATCGTGACTTCTTCACCCGGAATGATTTTCGTCACGATGTAGGCCCACATCCCGATGAGCGGGAACTGGATGATCGTATTGGCGACGTTGAACGTCCCGTGGGCAAATGCAATCTGCATTTTCGGCTCCAGGCCGAGCGTCCCGCTCAGCCAGGAGATGTATGCCGTGAACGGCACGAGCAAGATCATGAAGACGATGGTGCCGAGCACGTTGAACAGAACATGCGTGGCGGCGGCACGGCGGGCAGCGACCGATGCACCGAGGGCTGCGAGGATGGCCGTGATTGTCGTTCCGATATTGTCCCCGAACAGGACCGGAAGCGCGCCCTTGAGGTCAATGAGGTTTTCCGCGTACAGCCCCTGCAGGATGCCGACCGTCGCACTCGAACTCTGGACGATGAGTGTGAACACCGTTCCGACGACGACGCCGAGCAGCGAATGCTCGCTCATTGTGACGGTCATGTCGAGGAATGCCGGCAGGCTGCTGAGCGGCTTCATGCCGCCGCTCATCAGCTCGAGGCCGAGGAACAGTCCGCCGAAGCCGAAGATGACTTCACCGAGGTTCTTCAGCTTGTCGTTCTTGAAGAAGAAGAGGAGGAACGCCCCCAGGCCCATGATGGGCAATGCATAGGCGCCGACATCGAATCCGATGATGAACGCCGTGATGGTCGTCCCGATGTTCGCGCCCATGATGACGCCGATCGCCTGGCGGAGCTTCATGAACCCCGCGCTGACGAGACCGACCACGATGACGGTCGTGCCGGAGCTCGATTGGATGAGCACGGTGACGACGATCCCGACGAGGACACCCATGAACGGATTCGTCGTGAAGCGGTCGAGGATGTCTCTCAGCCGGTCACCCGCCGCCTTCTGCAGGCCGTCCCCCATATATTTGATGGAAAACAGGAAAATCCCGAGCCCGCCAAGAAATTGGAAAAGCATTTCCTGCCAGTTTAGTTCCACGTTTGAATTCAACCCCATTTCAACAGATAATCACGCGTTCCCATTATGCTGATTATTCCCGCTGAATGTAAAGATGCCGCGAACAAAATTTACAATACGTTAACATTGGGCCGTCCATGGTTCAAACAACTGTTGAACTTTCCTGACGGGAAAACGGGTTCCCATGATAAACTAGACGTTAGCTGGAGGCGATTCGATGAAATTTCACCAATTGTTCAAGGCCGCGTTCCATGAGCCGAAAAAACTGGCCGCCTTCCGGATGCTGCCGCTCGGCAAAGTCGTCAGGTACATATTTGTCTTCGTGCTGCTCACTGCGCTTCTTTCGTTCATCAAGTTCGCACTGACTGCGGATACCGTCATCAGCGGCACGGACATGCCCGTGGAAGAATTGAAGGGAATCGGTCCGCTCCTGTACCCGGGGGCGTTCGTCCTGCAGTTCCTGATCGCCACGGTGTACTTCTATGTAAAGGCAAGCATCGCGGCACTTGCCGGCCTCGGGTTCCTGAAGGTCCGGAAGAAACGCGGGGAGTACCGGCATCTGTGGCGGACGTCGGCGATTTCGCTCACCGTCCCGACCCTCATCCTGCTGCTCGACGATCTCCTTCCTTCGGGGATCCCGTATGCATCGGCCCTGTCCGCGGCAGCCGCCCTCGTCTATATCTGGCTGGCGCTCGGCTATTATCCCAATGCGGCACCGAAAAAGAGAATGGCTCATAATCCCCCTTCCCGCTCATAGAATAGTGGAAAGGGGGTTTTTCCATGCGGATCGTCTTCTCTGCCCTACTCATCCTCATCATTTCCTGGTTCATCCGGACCGACTTGCGGGAAGGGACCATTCCGATGGCCGCCTTCTATTCAGACGGAGAAGAGACGGCCTGCACGGAGAACGTTGAATCCGATTCGATCCCGGTGACCGTCGTGGCCGGCGATACGGTCAGGTCGCTGTTCGCCCTCTACCCGGACGAAATGGACCTGCTGGAGCGCCTGTCCGCCTATTACCGGTTGAATCCGCATCTCAGGAAGAGGGACCCTGCAGAAGGCGAAGTGATCCTCCTTCCCCTTTCCCCCAAAGATGCGGAATGCGGCAAAGAGGCCGGTGACGGGGCCGGCGCCTAGTGTGGCTCACTTGTCATAACCTGCCCTGCATTGATAGAATAAACAACAGTGAAGGCACTGCCTGCAAAGGAGAGACCAATAAAATGACCCAGATGACACACCGTTCGAACACCCGCCCCGTGAAAGTCGGAAACTTGACGATCGGCGGCAGCAACGAACTTTTCATACAAAGTATGACCACAACCAAGACGCACGATGTCGAGGCGACCGTCGCCCAGATCAAACGGCTCGAGGAAGCCGGATGCCAGATCGTCCGGGTGGCCTGCCCGGATGAACGCGCAGCCCGCTCCATCGGCGCGATCAAGGAACAGATCAATATCCCGCTCGTCGTCGACATCCACTTCGATTACCGACTGGCCCTGATCGCCATCGAACAGGGCGCCGACAAAATCCGCATCAACCCGGGCAACATCGGCAAACGGGAAAAAGTCGAGGCGGTCGTCAAGGCGGCCAAGGAAAAAGGCATTCCGATCCGGATCGGCGTCAACGCCGGCTCGCTTGAACGGCATATCCTTGAAAAGTACGGATATCCGACTGCGGACGGCATGGTGGAAAGCGCCCTGCACCACATCAAGATCCTTGAAGACCTGGACTTCCATGACATCATCGTGTCGCTGAAGGCTTCCGATGTCCAGCTGGCGATCGAAGCCTATAAAAAAGCTTCGATGGCGTTCGATTATCCGCTCCACCTCGGCATCACCGAATCCGGCACCCAGTTCGCCGGCTCGATCAAGAGTGCAGCAGGCCTCGGGGCACTGCTCAGCATGGGCCTCGGGAACACGATGCGCGTCTCGCTGAGCGCGGACCCGGTTGAAGAGATCAAAGTGTGCCGCGAGCTCCTGAAAGTGTTCGGCCTTTCATCCAACTCCGCCACACTCATCTCCTGCCCGACTTGCGGCCGGATCGAAATCGACCTCATTTCGATTGCAAATGAAGTCGAGGAATACATTTCGACGATCAAGGCGCCGATCAAGGTGGCGGTGCTCGGGTGTGCGGTCAACGGACCGGGTGAAGCCCGCGAAGCGGACATCGGCATCGCCGGCGCACGCGGCGAAGGCCTGCTGTTCAGGCACGGCAAGACCGTCCGGAAAGTCCCGGAAGCGACAATGGTCGATGAACTCAAGAAAGAGATCGACATCATTGCCGAAGAGTACTTCGAAAAACAGCGCCAGGAAGAACTTCAGAAGGAAACGGCGGAATGAAGCCGCTCCGTCTCGGGATCGACATCGACGGGACGGTCACCAGTCCGGAGTCGCTCCTTCCCCACATCAACAAACGGTTCAATTCGGCCTTTGTCCTGGACGACATCACGGCCTACAGTCTGACCGAATCCTTCCCGATGCTGGATGCAGAAGAATTCAACGCCTGGTACAAGGAAGCGGAAGCCGAGATCTACAGAACTTCCCCGGCTCACGCCTACGCACGGGAGATCCTTTCCGCCTGGAACGAGGTCCACGAGCTGTTCTACATTTCAGCACGCGGACTGGAAGTGAAGGACGTGACGTTCGGATGGTTCGGGGAGCACGGCATTCCCTACCACCATATCGAATTGACCGGTTCGCACCGGAAAATCGAAGCGGCGAGACGGCTCGGGGTCGATGTGTTCTTCGAGGACAAGCATGACAACGCCGTCGACATCCATGAGGAAGTCGGGATCCCCGTCCTCCTGTTCGATGCTCCGTACAACCGGATGCCGATTCCGGACGGCGTCATCCGCATCCATGATTGGCGGGAAGCGGATGCTTGGCTGAAAAGCGAATATGCAACAGAAAAAGCGTGAGTGCCCGTTCAGGGCCTCACGCTTTTTCTTGTGTGGATCCGGGAAGCTCGGCGTCTGCTCCCGTGCTGCAGGCCGGGCAACGGCCGTATACTTCGAACTTGTGGTCCTCGATCACCGAACCGGGCAGCAGGGCGGACACCTGGTCCATCGGACAGAGGTCGAGCTCTTCGGTCCTCCCGCATGCCATGCAGATGAAATGGTGGTGGTGGCCGTCCCGGTCACAGTGCATCCGGAACTTCCGCTCGCCCCCCAGCTCGGTTTCCTCGAGAATATCCAGGCCGGCAAACGAGGACAGATTCCGGTAGATCGTATCGAGGCTCATGGCCGGATGCTCGTAGGCAAGTGCCTCGCGCACATCCGACGCGGACAGATACCGTCCGTCCGAGGCGAAAAGCCGCAGGATGGACTCCCGGCTGGGCGTCCTCTTCAGGCCCTGTTCCCGCAGCCGACGGATCGCTTCTTCAAAGGTCATGCTGAATCCCCTCCCGTCTGTATGGCCCTGGCCCGGGGACGGAGCCGCTTGAAGCCCATGATGATGAGCAGGATCAGGACCGAGATGACGACGATCGTCCCGCCCGGTGCAATGTCCAGGTGGAAGGCCGAAAACAGGCCGCCGATCACCGACAGTTCTCCGAAGACGACCGACCAGATGAGCGCCTGCCTGAATCCTTTCGCCACCTGCATCGCGGCCGCCACGGGAAGCGTCATGAGCGAAGACACGAGCAGGATGCCGACGACCCGCATCGAGGAAGCGACGACGAGCGCCGTCACGATCATGAACCAGAAATTGATCCGTTTCATGGAAAGTCCCTGTGCCCGTGAATATTCGGGATCGAACGAAATCGTGAACAGCTCTTTATACGCCAGACCGATGAACGCCGCCGTCACGACGCCGACGAGGACGATGGTCACGAGGTCCCCCCGGCCGACCGCCGAAACGGAGCCGAACAGATAGCCCATCAGGTCGGAACTGAATCCCTGTGCGAGCGAGATGAAGATGGCACCGACGGCAATGCCACCGGACATGATGATCGGGATGGCCAGTTCTTCATAGCTTTTATACGTCTCGCGGAGCCGGCCGATCAGCAGCGAACCTGCCACTGAAGAGCCGATGCCGAGATAGATCGGGTTCAGCGACGCCAGTGACAGGAAGGACTGGCTCAGATAAAGGCTGCCCGCAATGCCGGCGAGCGTCACGTGGCTCAGCGCATCCGCGATGAGCGACAGGCGCCGGACAACGATGAACAGGCCGAGCATCGGCGCGATGATCCCGATCACGAGACCCGACGCGAAGGCGTTCTGGAGGAAACTGTACTCGAAAACTGCAGAGATCACTTTTCTCCCTCCCCCTTCGGGTGGCGGATCCGGCGGACCGGATGTCCGTACCAGTCATTCCGGATGCGCTCTTCCCGCCTGTTGTATTCTTCTTGCGGACCGTGGAAATGGATCGACCGGTTCACGCACGCTACATGCGTGACGAGTTCGGAAACGGTGTCCACGTCATGGGTGACGAGAAGGATGGCGATCGACTTTTCACGGTTCAGCCTGCCGAGCATATCATAGAACGATTCCATATGCTCCCGGTCAATGCCGACGGTCGGTTCGTCCAGGATGAGCAGTTCCGGTCCGCTGATGAGCGCACGCGCGATGAACACCCGCTGCTGCTGGCCGCCGGACAGCCGGCCGATGCTCCTGCCGGCATATTCTGCCATGCCGACGGCGTCCAGCGCCCGCATCACCTTTTCGTCCGCATCCTCGGGATATCGGCGGAACATGCCCGTCTTTTTGACGAGGCCGCTCTTGACCACTTCACTCACCGTTGCCGGAAACGCACTGTTGAAAGCATTTGACTTCTGTGACACATAGCCGATCCTCTCTTTGTTCCGGAACGTCCCGACAGGCTTACCGAACAACTGCACCTGTCCCGTCTGCGGGGCGATCAGTCCGAGGATCAGTTTGATCAGTGTTGATTTACCGGAGCCGTTCGGGCCGATGACCGCCCAGAACTCGCCCTTCCTCACCTGCAGGGAGACGTGTTCAAGTGCCGTTTCATCGCCGTACCGGTAAGAGACATCCTCCAGTTCAATCAATACATCCGGCATATCTATTCCTCTTTTCAATTCGGAATCATTACGATTTAACTTAAAGAGTATAGTATGAAGACCGCCGTTTGTAAATGGAAAACAACTTCAGGGAGGGAAATCCGATCAGTCTGCATGGAACCATCGCCGCGATGAAGCGGATGCAGGACCATGAGCTCCGAGAACTTGCCTCACAATACGGGATCAGCCTGTCTTCACGTGAAGTGAAACGGCTGCGTCCGCTCCTGGACGAAGTCTCGCCCGCCTGGATCCTGACCGGCGTGCCCGATGCATTCATCTGGAAAGTCAGGAATGTCATCGGCGACGAGCGGACACAGGAACTGATTGACAAATATCTTTGAGCGGCCGTGGCAGGAATCCCTGCGCCCCCGCACGTATCCCGGAGACTGGAGCCCTTTCTCCAGGCAAAAGGCCGGAACGCCGTGACTCGGTTTGAGTGCAGCGTTCCGGCCTTTTCGTCTTTAACTGTCGGAATTCAGACCATGAGGGATTCGATCGGCTCCCGGTTGAATGCCTTTTCCCTGAGCATGGCGATTTCACTTTTGTAGGGTGCCTTCCGGCTTGCCTTGTCCGGACCGACCCAAGGTGTCTCCAGGATCTTCGGGAGCGCCTTGAATTCAGGGAGATGGACGATCTCTGCAATCGCCTCGAAGCCGATCTCGCCAAATCCGATGTTTTCATGGCGGTCCTTGGCGGCCCCGCAAATGTTTTTGCTGTCGTTCACATGGACGACCGAAATCCGGTCAAGCCCGACGGTCTGCTCGAACTGCTTCAGCACGCCATCGAGGTTATGGACGATGTCGTAGCCCGCGTCATGGACGTGGCACGTATCAAAGCAGACCGACAGCCGGCTGTTATTCTCCACGCCGTCGATGATCCGCGCGATTTCCTCGAACGTCCGCCCGCACTCCGAGCCCTTCCCCGCCATCGTCTCCAATGCGATCCGCACCGGAATATCCGCCGAAAGCACTTCATTGAGGCCTTCGATGATCTTTTTGATGCCTTCTTCAGCGCCCGCACCGACGTGTGCACCGGGATGAAGGACGATCTGGTCCGCCCCGAGCGCCGCAGTCCGCTCGATTTCCTTCTGGAGGAACTCGACGCCGAGCGCAAATGTCTCGGGCTTCACCGTATTCGCGATGTTGATGATATACGGGGCGTGGACGACGATGTTCGACAGGCCGTTTTCCGCCATATGCTGACGGCCGGCTTCGATGTTCAGCTCCTCGATCGCCTTCCGCCTCGTGTTCTGGGGCGCACCCGTGTAAATCATGAACGTGGAGGCCCCGTAGGATGCCGCTTCCTCACTAGCCCCGAGAAGCATCTTCTTCCCGCTCATGGATACGTGTGATCCGATCAGCATGTTTATTTCCCCCTGCCCTGCCTGTCCCGGCGCTTTTCTTTCCGCCGGATTTCGGCAACTTGTTTTTCGATCTTCTTTTTATAGCCCGGCTTCACCTTGGCCGGCTTTTTCACGAGCCTGCGCGCCTTTTCATCGAGCGCCCGGTCGGTCTTCTGGCGGTTCGCACGGGAATGGCGCTCCTTCAGCTCGATCCATTCGCCGTTTTTCACGTCACGGTGGATGAACGGAACGCCCATCTTCTCGATTCTGACGAGTGCGTCGTCATCGGATGGTTCATACAGGGTGATGACGGTGCCTTCAAGCCCCGCCCGCGCCGTCCGTCCAGAGCGATGGACGAAGAATTCCAGATTCTCCGGAAGGTTGAAGTTGATCACATGGCTGACGCCCGGGATGTCGATGCCCCTGGAAGCCAGGTCCGTGGCCACGATGTACTGATAGTCCAGCGACCGGACACGGTTCATCATCTTCCGGCGTTCACGGGGGTTCAGGTCACCGTGGATCTGTCCCGCCTGGATGCCTCTTTCGGACAGCCAGGACGCAATTTCCTCGGCTTCTTTCCGCGTGTTCGTGAAGATGATGGCCAGGTACGGGTTGAGGGCTTCCATGACGGAAAGGAGCTTTTTCTTCCGGTCCATGCCGCGCACGGGGACGAGCGGGAATGTGATCCCTTCCGCAACCGGACGGCGTTCACCGATTTTGATGTGCTCCGGCGATTCCATATACTTTTTCAGGAACGGCTTCAGCTTCTCCGGTATCGTTGCGGAGAACACGTACATTTCCAGGTTCTTCGGCATTCCGCTGGCGATCCGGTCAATGTCTTCGACGTATCCCATGTCAAACGCGAGATCGGCCTCGTCGACGACCAGGATATTGGCGGTGTGGACGAGGAGCGCGCCTCCGTTCACGAGATCCCATAGACGCCCCGGCGTCCCGACGGCGATATGCGGCTGGGTTTTCAGCTTTTCGATCGACCGCTGCTTGTCCGTTCCTCCAATGAACAGGCCGGTCCGGATTTCGGTCCCGGATACGAGCCGCAGCAGCTCGGCATGGATCTGCTCCGCGAGCTCCCTTGTCGGTGCCGTGATGACCGATTGGACCCCGGCGGCCGAAGAATCGGTCCGCTCGATGATCGGGATGAGGAAGCTGTGTGTCTTCCCCGTCCCCGTATGGGCCTGTCCGATTGTGCTCTTGCCCTTCAGGACAAGCGGGATCACCGCCTCCTGGATCGGGGTCGGCTCCCTGAAACCGATGCTGCGGATGGCCTCCTGCAGGAACGGCTTCAAATTCATTTCACTAAAGTTAGGCATTCGTTTTCCTCCTCATGTCCTCCTATTTTATCAGCAATCGGCAAGAAGTTCATGCGGGAGAGGCAAATATTCTTGAGGCGGCGCCCGGGCGGGTGGCAAAGAGGCGCTTGCTGCATATGATGCAGTGGAGGAGAACAATTCAGAAAGGAGCCCGCGCCATGAGATATCAGTCATTTTATCCATTTTCGGCAAGAGGAAGTTCTCCCGGGATGCCGGGCGCTACTATTCCGCAGGCACGGCAGTTCCCTATGGGAGGGTTCGGCGGACCGGGAGGCGGAGGATTTGGCCCGCCGGGCGGAGGCGGGTTTGGCGGGCCTGGCGGAGGCGGATTCGGCGGGCCCGGCGGAGGCGGGTTCGGCAGGGGCAGAGGCTTTGGGGGAGGCAGGGGCTTCGGCGGCGGATTCGGCGGCGGAGCGCAGGGGCCGTCTCGGCTCGAATCGTTCATGGGCACGGCGGATAAGTTTTTGACCACCGCCCAGCAACTGTCCCCGCTGATCAACCAGATTTCCCCCATGATGCAGAACCTGCCTGCCCTGTGGCAGATCTACCGCGGCTTCTCCGGAGCGCCGGCAGCCGCTGCCGGCGCTGCCGCTTCAGGGGCCGGGGATACCGGAGTTGCCGCAGCTGCGGCAGCCCCGGCCGGAAATGGCCTGTCCGTCCCCCGGATCTTCCAGCCGCCTTCGTGAATCTTTGAAACCGCCGCCCGGCTCGGCTATAATGGAATGAGCGATTCCTTTAAGGAGTGGATTCCATGAAAGTCAATAAAATCACGCCGCGCGGATACTGTTACGGAGTTGTGGATGCCATGGTCATTGCCCGCAACGCCGCGATGGACAAATCGCTTCCCCGGCCGATATATATATTGGGCATGATCGTCCATAACAAGCACATCACGGATGCGTTCGAGGAAGACGGAATCATTACGCTGGACGGGCCGAACCGGAAGGAGATCCTCGAGAAGGTCAACAGCGGAACCGTGATTTTCACGGCTCACGGTGTTTCACCTGAAGTCCGGGATCTCGCACGCCGCAAGGGGCTCGTCTCCATTGATGCCACCTGCCCGGACGTCACATCCACACATGATCTGATCCGTGAAAAGACGGCCGAAGGTTATGAAGTGATCTATATCGGGAAGGACGGCCACCCGGAACCCGAAGGGGCGATCGGCGTCGCACCGGATAAGGTCCACCTGATCCAGACGATGGAAGATGCAGAAACCCTGGAAGTCCGTGCCGAAAAGCTCATCGTCACGAACCAGACGACGATGAGCCAGTGGGACGTCGCCCATATCATGGAGCGGCTGCAGGAACGATTCCCGCAGCTCGAAGTCCACAGGGAGATCTGCATGGCCACCCAGGTCCGCCAGGAAGCGGTGGCGAAACAGGCGGGCGAAACGGACCTGCTGATCGTCGTCGGGGACCCGAAGAGCAACAACTCCAACCGGCTGGCGCAGGTGTCGGCCGAAATCGCCGGCACCACTGCTTACCGGATCTCCGATATATCCGGCCTCAATCTCGAATGGCTGGAAGGCGTGGAGACGGTCGGCGTCACGGCCGGGGCTTCTACACCGACCCCGATCGTAAAGGAAGTCATCCAGTTCCTGGAACAGTTTGATCCGGAGGATCCGTCCACACACGATCATTCTTCCAAAGTGGCGATCGAAAAGATCCTGCCGAACATTAAAAACCCGAAACCCGTCAACCGGATTGAACCCTACACGGTATCCTGACGGAAACGCCCGGAAAGCCATTGCGCTTTCCGGGCGTTTTTCTGTTCGGGTATATTTGCGATCGGATGTGGACCTGATTCCCCGACGGGCACCGGGTCCGGCGGCTTCGTTTCCGGGATGCGGCCGGATGATTCAGATGAACCGGAACGGTTCCGTGATGATGCCCGATTCGATGAATGTGCAGGCCAGCCCCTTTTCTCCGGCAGCGCGTCCAAGCCGTTCCGCGACGCCGCCAACCATGATCCGTTCGATATGGTGGCCCGGATCGACGATCGACAGGCCGAGTGCCGCCGTGTCCTGTGCGGTATGGAAATCGATGTCGCCCGTTACGAGGACATCCGCCCCGCGATTTGCCGCATCCGCCGTATATTTCCCTCCCGAGCCTCCGAGGACCGCGACCGTCCGGATTTCCGGTTTCCCCCCGTCCACGACGCGGAGAACCGGAACACCGAGCCGCTCTTTCACATGTTCTGCGAACTCCTGGAGGGACATCGGGCGGCCGAGCTTGCCGATCCTGCCGATCCCGTATTCCTCGAGCCGCTGGTCAAGGACGAAGAAGTCATAGGCCGGTTCCTCGTATGGATGGGCTTCGATCATCGCCTGCTCGACTTTCGATCGGATGGAAGCCGTCAGCACCACTTCGATTTTCGTCTCTTCCACTGCTTCGGATTTCCCGATTTTTCCGATGTACGGGTCGGCGCCCTCTGCCGGCGTGAACCGACCGGTCCCTTCGATCTCGTACGTGCAGTTCACATAGTCCCCGATCGCGCCGGCGCCGGCCTTGCCGAGCGCTTCGCGGACTTTGTCCACGCTGTCATGCGGCGTGTAGACCGCCAGCTTGTACAGCGGCTCCACATACGTTTCCGTAAGGATGGCCGTCTCCCTGAGTCCGAGCCGCTCAGCCAGCATGTCATTGACCCCGCCCGGTGCGACGTCGAGGTTCGTGTGTGCTGCAAAAACCGAAATCCCGTTTCTGATGCACGCCTCGACAATCCTTCCCTGCGGCGTGTCTGTCCGGACCGACTTCATCGGCCTGAAAATGAGCGGGTGGTGGGCAATGATCAGTCCGGCACTGCTTTCTGCGGCTTCCTTGACGACTTCCTCGGTCACGTCAAGCGTCACGAGCACACGGTCGATCACGGCGTCGGGGCGGCCGATCTGCAGCCCGACGGGATCCCAGTCATAAGCGAATTTTTTGGGTGCCCACTCTTCCATCAGCCCGATGATGTCACTTACCTTCGTTTGTCCCATCTCCAAGCACCTCCGTCACCAGATGGATGGCCTGCCTGAGGCCCTCTTTCCGATCGCTGATTTCCTCGTCCCTTGACGATTGTTCCATTTGCCTGAGGATCGCCTGCCAGGATTTCCGCTCCCGCTCCCATTTTTCCCGGAAAGCTTCATTTTGACCGGTCATCAGGAACGGGCCGAACAGCAGCTCTTTTTCCCCGTAGACGGCTTCGCCCCGCTCAAGCACGAGCACCTCATAGATTTTGCCGTCTTCTTTCAGGATCTCTTCTGCAGCCAGCACCCAGCCGTTCGCCATCCCCCATTCCCGGATCGACCGTGCATTGATGTTCGGCTGGAGGATGAGCCGGCTGACGCCTTCAAGCCGTTCTTTCCCGTTCTCCAGGATGGAGGCGATGAGCGGTCCTCCCATGCCTGCAATGGATACGGTATCGATCCGGTCTTCCGGACGGATGGCCGCCAGGCCGTCGGCCAGCCTTGCCTGTACCTTCTCCCCGAGACCGGCTTCATGGATGGTCTGGACTGCGGATTCATAGGGTCCGGCTGCCACCTCTCCCGCGATCCCTTTGAGGATTTTGCCGGACAGTGCCAGATGGCACGGCAGATAGGCATGGTCGCTCCCAATGTCGGCCAGCGAGGCGCCCTCGTCCACATAGGCGGCCACCGCCGCCAGACGGCCGGATAATCGTTTTGCATTCAAGCGCAATCCAACCCCTTTCTCTTTGTTTAATTCCCGGCATGCCGGCCGTTTCCCTGCATGCCAAAGCCCTTATCCGGCATGCCGGATAAGGGCTCCATTCATTTCATATCAAGATTCTTGAAGAGAGAGGACCCAATCCGTCATGGCATCGAGATTCTCATCAGGCACGAGGCCGCCAGGCATGGCGCCTTTACCGTTCTTCAGAACATCCTTGATTGTGTCCTTGTCATCACTAATATCGTGAAGGTTCGGACCGACCGAGCCTTCGAAGTTTTGACCGTGGCACGATACGCATTTGCCTTCGGCGAATGCCTGAGGGTCGAAGTCGCCGGAGTCTGCTTCATCGCCGCCTTCTGCCGCGTTGCCGTCTCCGCCTTGTTCTGTCTCTTCGTGATCAGCTGCAATCTCTTCCTTTTTATCAAGCCCGTAAAGGGACATGAAGAAGATAAGGCCGATACCGAGGGCCATGATCAAGATATAAGGTACAATAGGATTTCTGTTCATCGACTAAAACCCCCTTTTCCATGAGATACCCTGTACAATACAGTGAACAATTCATATTGTACTTCATTATGAGGGAAACTGAAAGTATTAGCCGGTAAGTTTTGCGCGTTTGTGACAAAATGGACAAAGATCCGATTTACACCCCGATATGGCGCGCGATGACCATATGCTGCACTTCGGAAGTGCCTTCACCGATCTCCAGAAGTTTTGCATCCCTCATATACCGTTCCACTTCGTACTCTTTCATATAGCCGTATCCGCCGTGGAGCTGAATCGCCTCGTCGGCCACTTCCATGGAGATTTCGGATGCGTACAGCTTGCACATGGCGGCTTCTTTCGAAAATGGACGGCCCTGATCCTTCAGCCAGGCGGCTTTGTGCACCATCGTCCGCGCAAGCTCGATCTTCAGCGCCATGTCCGCAAGCTTGAACTGGTTCACCTGGAAATCAGAGATCGGCCTGCCGAACTGCTTGCGCTCCTTGGAGTAGCGGAGTGCCCGGTCATAGGCAGCCTGTGCAATCCCCACCGCCATCGCACCGATGCCGATCCGGCCCCCGTCAAGCGTCACGAGGAATTGGCGGAATCCGTTGCCGCGCTTGCCGAGGAGATTTTCCTGGGGCACCCGGACATTGTCCATGACCAATTCCGTCGTATTGGAGGCGTTCAGGCCCATCTTCTCGTAGTTGTCGATCACCTTGAATCCTTCTGCGTCGGTCGGCACGATGATCGCGCTGATCTCTTTCTTGCCGTCCTGCTCTCCCGTGATTGCGGTGAGTGCCAGATGCTTTGCGTAGCTGGCGTTTGTAATGAACACTTTGCCGCCGTTGATGACATACTCATCCCCGTCGGTCTTGGCCGTTGTCTGGGTTCCGCCTGCATCCGATCCGGCATTCGGCTCAGTGAGGCCGAATGCCCCGAACGATTCCCCCGTGCAGATCGGCGTCAGGTATTTCTCCTTCTGATCTTCCGTGCCAAACAGGCTGAGCGGCGCCCCGCCGAGTGAAATATGGGCAGAGTATGTGATGCCGGTCGATGCGCAGGCCCGGCTCAGCTCTTCGGTCACGATGGCAAAGCTGACCGTGTCGGCGCCCGCTCCCCCGTATTGCTCATCAAACGGCAGGCCCATCATCCCCATATCGGCCAGCTGCCGGAAAATTTCCCTCGGAAACTCCTTCGTGCGATCGCGCTCGATCGCTCCCGGTGCGACCACTTCATCCGCAAATTCGCGGATCGTCCGCCGGATCATCTCCTGCTCTTGTGTCAGGTCGAAATTCATGGTGAACAGCCCCCTTCGTGAATGCGCTTTCATCTATTATTATAACTGAACGAGCGCTCGCTCCACAACCAAAACCGCAATCTATTCTATATTGTCCGACCTTTCAAGATTGTTCATGACGGTCCGGCACGGCGGAAAGGACCTGCGGAAGCCCGCCCGCCGATAAAGTAAACTCGCCCGCTGCACGCGTGTGCGGACGGCAAAAAAACCGTTCCGGAAGGGTCCGGAACGGCTTCAGGGCATTTGCTGCCCAATTGTTATTATTATTCAAGGAAGTCTTTGAGCCGCTTCGAGCGGGAAGGATGGCGGAGCTTCCGCAGCGCCTTCGCCTCGATCTGCCGGATGCGTTCCCGGGTGACGCCGAAGACCTTGCCGACTTCTTCAAGGGTGCGGGTGCGGCCGTCGTCCAGTCCGAAGCGGAGACGCAGGACGTTCTCTTCACGGTCCGTCAGCGTGTCCAGCACATCCTCGAGCTGCTCCTTGAGCAGCTCATACGCCGCATGGTCAGACGGGGACTGTGCATCCGAGTCTTCGATGAAGTCCCCGAGGTGGGAATCGTCTTCTTCCCCGATCGGCGTCTCCAGGGAAACGGGTTCCTGGGCGATCTTGAGGATTTCACGGACCTTTTCTGCCGGAAGGTCCATTTCCTCGCCGATTTCCTCCGGCGACGGTTCCCTGCCGAGGTCCTGGAGAAGCTGCCGCTGGACCCGGATCAGTTTGTTGATCGTCTCCACCATGTGGACCGGGATCCGGATCGTACGGGCCTGATCCGCAATCGCGCGGGTGATGGCCTGACGAATCCACCAGGTCGCATACGTACTGAATTTAAAGCCTTTTTCATAGTCGAATTTCTCGACGGCCTTGATGAGGCCCATGTTCCCTTCCTGGATGAGGTCAAGGAACAGCATGCCGCGTCCGACGTAGCGCTTCGCGATCGATACGACCAGGCGGAGGTTGGCTTCAGCCAGTTTCTTCTTGGCCATGTCGCCGCGGTCGATCGCCAGTTCCATCTCAGGCGTTCTCTCTGCACCGTCTTCGATCTGTTTCTGGGCAGCCGCACCCGCCTCGATCCGCTTTGCGAGTTCGATCTCTTCTTTGGCGGACAAGAGGTCGACCCGTCCGATCTCCTTGAGATACATGCGGACCGGGTCATTGATCTTGACGCCGGGAGGCACGCTCAGGTCGTTCAGATCAAATTCCTCTTCCTCTTTGTCGTCTCCGCTCCCGCCGGCGTTCCGGTCAAGCTCGATGCCCTGCTCCTCGAGCTGGTCGAGGAATTCCTCGAAATGATCCGGCTCCATGTCGAATGCAGACAATTTCTCCGTTACGTAGTCAAATGAGAGCTCTCCCGACTTCTTGCCCTGCTCGAGCAGCTGTGCCTTCATTTCTTCAATCGTCATTTCATGTTCGTGGTCTTTCGGTTGCCCTGAAAGTTCCGCCATTTTACTCCTCCTCCTAGAAGCCGGCTCCCCTATACCGCTGAAAGGGATTTCTTCAACTCAATGATCTGCTTGGATAATTCAAGGGCGCGGAGATGGTCGTGCAGCTTCTCGGCTTCCCTGGACTGTTGCAGTTTTTCCCGGATTTCCATCTCAATCCGATATTTCCTGATATGACGGAGACAGTCCTGCACTTCTTCGCCGACATGCTCCTCCGACAGTTCGGACATCACGGTCTCCATGACAATCCGGCGTAAATCCGGATCTTGCAGCGTCTCTGCGAATCGATGTACATCCGGTTCGCCATATTCCTCATAAAATCCTGCAAGATTGACGTATATCGCTGTATATTCATCATGGAAGAAAGGATTCCCTTCTTCTGAATCCCGTATACCGGCGAACACGGCGCCATCCCGCAATAGATGCGACAATAATATGCGTTCCGCCCTGGAAACGGGCGTATTCCGGACTTTCGGACCCGGTTTCGGGCGCTGGTCCCCCTGCCTGTCCTGCCTGTCCTCATGCCGGGTGTCCGTCCTGACCTGCCTGGCCTCCGCTTTGCGGAACTGCGCGGTGAGCGCCTCGGCCGAAACACCGGTCTCCCTCGACAGCTGGTTCAGGTAGAGATCGCGCTCCACCGGCGTCGTGTTGCCGGCCAGTTCTGCCAGCACTTCATGTATATATTGAAGAATGTCATTTTCATTGTTCAGGTTCTTGCCTCTCTTGGCATACATCATGGCGAATGACAGAAGAGTATGCGGCTGTCCGATCACCTGCTCCCGGAACTGCCCGCCTCCGTATTTGCGGATGTAGTCATCAGGGTCCATGCCGTCAGGAATGACGGCGACCGTCGCATCCGTCCGCCCGGACTTGAACAGGCGCGAAAAGCGCCGTGCCGCTTCCCATCCGGCGTCGTCGCCGTCTGTACAGATGACGACCTGGCGGGTGATCCGTCCGAGCAGGGCAAGATGCTTGTCCGACAGGGCCGTCCCCATGATTGCCACGCCGGATTGTATGCCGGCCAAGTCTGCGGAAATGACATCCATGAATCCTTCGAACAATATTACATTACCCGATTTCCGGGCTGCAAGTCGGGCATTGTGATAATTGTATAGAATTTCTCCTTTATTGAAGATCGGTGTTTCGGGACTGTTCAGGTATTTCGGCTCATTGTCCGCCTTTTGGATGACCCTCCCCGAAAACCCGACGGTCCGGCCATTCGGGTCATGCAGCGGAAACATGATCCGGTTCCTGAACCGGTCAAACGGCTTGCCGCCATGCTCCGGCACGATGACCAGGCCGGCCTCCGCCATTTCTTCTTCCGAAAAGCCTTTCCTTGCGAGCAGCCGGGCGAGCGAATCACTGTTTCCCAGTGAGTAGCCGACGCCGAACCTCTCAATCGCCTCAGGCGTGAATCCCCTGCCTGTCAGATATTCGAGCGCTTCCTCCCCTTCTACCGTATTCAGCAGCAAATGCTGATAAAATTCAGCGGCAAATGTGTGGGCCTCCAGCAGCCTGCGGTGTTGGGGGGGCATGCTTTCCCGGCCTTGTTCCCCGGACTCGGGGACTTCGACCTCCACGCCGGTCCGGCTGCCCAGTTTCGCGACCGCCTCGGTGAACGGGACGTTCTCGACGTCCATGACGAACGTGATCGCATTCCCGCCCGCCCCGCAGCCAAAGCAGTGGAACATCTGCTTGTCTCCTGAAACGGAGAATGACGGCGAGTTCTCCTCGTGGAACGGGCAGAGCCCGAACCAGTTCCGTCCCCGCTTGGTCAGCTGGACATACTCGCCGATTAGACTGACGATGTCCGTAGCGGAACGGATCTCCTCGATCTTCTCTTCCGGAATCCGCTTCATCGACATCACCCACACTTTCTTGTCTTACTCTTGAATTCGAGATTCAAGGCTCAATTCCTTCATCATTCGACAAAAAAGTGCGCAGAAGGGAGTAGAACGCCCACTTTGCGCATTTTAATCACAATTACTGATTATAATCTTTCGTCTGCAAGATTGCCAGCATTATAGCCGGCCATTCGAAAAAGCCGGGCAGAGGATGCCGGCTCTGATCTTTTCTGGGTGCTGGGTCTGTCAGTTCTTGTTCTGGCGGATACCGAGAATGACGTTGGCCGTTTCTTCGACGGCCCGGTTCGTTACGTCGATCACATGGCATCCGATCCGGTCGGCCACTTTGTAGAAGTGATCGATCTCCTTCTTGATCCGTTCAATCCTCGCATAGTTCGCATCATCCTTCAAGCCGAGCGCCTTCAGCCTTTCCTTGCGGATCGTGTTCAGCTTCTCCGGGGAGATGACGAGCCCAAAGCATTTGTCCGGATTCACGTTGAACAGCTCCTCCGGCGGCTCCACTTCGGGGACGAGCGGAACGTTGGCGACCTTCAGCCGCTTGTGCGCGAGAAACTGCGAAAGCGGGGTCTTGGATGTCCGGGAAACCCCGATCAGCACGATGTCCGCAAGCAGAAGGCCCCGCGGATCCCGGCCGTCATCGTATTTCACGGCAAACTCGATCGCTTCGATCTTTTTGAAGTAATCCTCATCCAGGAGACGGACGCGGCCGGGTTCCTCCGACGGAGATTCGCCGAGCGTCTCCCCGATCACCCCGATGACGGGTCCGAGGAGGTCCACTGCCGGGATGCCGAGCCGCTCGCATTCCCTTTTGAGGTATTCGCGCATTTCCTGTTTCACGAGTGTATATAGAACGATGGCTCCCTGACCGGAGGCGATCACCGAAACCTCCCGCAGCTGCTCGACCGACTCCACGTGGGGAATCTTTTTCACCGCGGTTGATTCGAAATTCTGCCGGAACTGGCTGATCGCCGCCTTTGCCACGAGGTCGCCCGTTTCGCCGATCGAGTCGGAGACGATGAATATGTTCAAGTGGTTCATTCGGCACCTCTTTCAGAAATCGTGGTTCTCTGCCAGGGACAGAAATGCTTTTGTGATGTTCGTCTTTGTGAGCCTGCCGACAACGGCAAGCCCGCCGTCTGTGCTTTCCACCACCGGCAGTGCATCGATCTGCCGCTCGATGAGCAGTTTTGCCGCCTGCACGAGCGTCTCGTTTTTCTTGCAGTACGAGATGTTCGGCATGCGGGTCATGATCATATGGACAGGGATCTTCTCGAGCTCCGTCGTCCCGATCGCCGTCCGGAGAAGGTCTTTCCTCGACAGGATTCCCGACAGGAATGATTTCTCGTCCACGACGATCAGCGTCCCGACATCCTCGAGGAACATCTGCGTGATGGCATCATATACGGACAGCGACTCATGGACGACCACCGGGATCGACTGGAAATCCCTGACCTTCATGTTCATCATGTTCTCGGAAAGCTGCTGCTCTTTCTTTTTGCCCGAATAAAAATAACCGACACGGGGACGGGCATCCAGGAATCCGGCCATCGTCAGGATGGCGAGGTCGGGCCGGATCGTGGCGCGTGTGAGGCTCAGGCGTTCGGCGATCTGTTCGCCGGTGATGGGCCCTTCCGCTTTGACAATCTCCAATATTTCATCCTGGCGTTTATTGAGTTCCATTCGACTCACCACCCATCCGTCGGCAACCGGACCGCCCAACGACCGAAGGCCATTGCCGACCTCTTAGTTTATTATGTACCGGCCGGGCAGTGCACCCGGCATCTGTAGCCTCGTTCATTATATCCGATTCGGCCCCCGATTGCGAAACGATTGCCCGCATGCTACAATGTTGTCAAAGTCCATACGGCAACGACGGGACAATCAAGTAGTATCCGACGACAGCGAGCAGGGACGGTGAAAGCCTGCATGGATATGAAGCGGCACCCCCGAGCCGAACTTCTGAAAGAGGGCCTTTTCGGCCAATCGGGGTGGAACCGCGGGGCATTATGCACCCGTCCCCGGACGTCATGTCCGGGGACGGGTGCTTTTTAATTCACAAGGAGGAATCTGTCATGGCTCAAATGGAAACGATCGTCAATCTGGCAAAGCACCGGGGGTTCGTCTTCCCGGGATCCGACATCTACGGCGGGCTGGCCAACACATGGGACTACGGCCCGCTCGGCGTGGAACTGAAAAATAACATCAAAAAAGCATGGTGGAAGAAATTCGTGCAGGAGTCCCCGTATAACGTGGGGCTCGACGCCGCGATTCTCATGAACACACGGGTGTGGGAAGCTTCCGGCCATGTCGGCAACTTCAACGACCCGATGATCGACTGCAAGGCGTGCAAATCCCGCCACCGCGCGGACAAGCTGATCGAGAACAAGCTCGAGGAGGAAGGCATCGAAATGGTCGTCGACGGCATGCCGTTCGACAAAATGGAAGAGCTGATCCAGGAGCACCATGTCACGTGCCCCGACTGCGGCGCGCAGGATTTCACGCACATCCGCCAGTTCAACCTGATGTTCAAAACATCGCAGGGCGTGACGGATTCTTCTTCGAATGACATCTACCTACGTCCGGAAACCGCCCAGGGCATTTTCGTCAACTTCAAGAACGTCCAGCGCTCGATGCGCAAGAAGATGCCGTTCGGCATTGCACAGGTCGGCAAAAGCTTCCGGAACGAAATCACCCCCGGCAACTTTACGTTCCGCACCCGCGAGTTCGAGCAGATGGAGCTTGAATTCTTCTGCAAGCCGGGCGAAGACCTGAAGTGGTACGAGTATTGGCGGGACTTCAGCAAGAACTGGCTCGCGAACCTGAACATGTCCGACGGCAACATCCGCCTGCGTGAGCATGATCAGGAAGAGCTGTCCCACTACTCGAATGCCACGGTCGACATCGAATATAAATTCCCGTTCGGCTGGGGCGAACTGTGGGGCATCGCTGACCGGACCGATTTTGACCTGAAGCGCCACATGGAACATTCCGGCGAGGACTTCACCTACACCGACCCGCAGAGCGGAGAAAAGTTCGTTCCGTATTGCATCGAACCGTCCCTCGGCGCGGACCGCGTGACGCTCGCCTTCCTGTGCGATGCGTATGACGAAGAGGAAGTCGGCGAAAACGACAGCCGGACGGTGCTGCGCTTCCATCCGGCACTCGCACCGTTCAAGGCGGCCGTCCTCCCGCTTTCCAAGAAGCTCTCCGATGAGGCCGGCGAAGTCTGGGCCGAGCTCCGAAAGCATTTCGCCTGTGACTACGACGATTCCCAGTCGATCGGCAAGCGCTACCGCCGCCAGGACGAAATCGGCACGCCGTTCTGCATCACCTATGATTTCGACTCCAAGGAAGACGGCCAGGTCACTGTCCGCCACCGCGATTCGATGGAGCAGGTCCGCATGCCGATCGGCGAAGTGAAAGGATTCATCGAGCAGCACCTGGAATTCTGATCGATTCCTACGGATAAATATAGCCTGCCGTGCGATTGTGCACGGCAGGCTTTTTGGTGTCCTGTTTTTCCGGGTTGTCACCGGAAGTCATGACACGAAAAAACGCAGGGCGGGAGATCACTCCTCCCCGCCCTGCGGTTCCTGTTCGCTGCTTTCCGTTTCCGGTTCATCCTCTGCCGCGGGTGCGTCCCTCCTGAATTCGGGCATCCGGGAAAGCTGGTCCAGGAAAGCGGCAGACTTGAGCCGGATGCCGACCTGTTCATCGTAGATCGTGCGGACAAGCTTCCTCATGAATGCCTTGGTGGCGGGCTTCAGGGTCAGCTTGCCGACCTGCTCGATCGGTACCGTATAAAACGTCCGGATGAGCCGGACCTGCGCAGGACTGAGCCGGACCAGATGCCGGTCCAGTTCGAAGCAGCGGTGGCAGAGAAAGCCGTTCTCCCTGAACGAATAGGCGAATTCCCCTTCCGTC
Organism: Edaphobacillus lindanitolerans; assembly: GCF_900156305.1. Classification (GTDB taxonomy): domain Bacteria; phylum Bacillota; class Bacilli; order Bacillales_A; family Planococcaceae; genus Bhargavaea; species Bhargavaea lindanitolerans. Next base: position 254,621 of record NZ_FTPL01000002.1, read on the forward strand.
GCCCCGCAGTTCGCGCACTGATGAAGGACGGGATACACCCCGGCGACGGGGAGCATCTTCCATTCGACGAACAGGGTGATGGCTTCGGGGTCATACTCCTCGTTGATCGCATGAAAAGCCTGCAGGAGCAGCCCGAACTCCGCCGGTGCCGGACGGCCGTCCTCGACCAGCCTGTCCATCAGCTCCGCGATGTAGCTGGCATATGCCGCGGCCGTGATATCCTGGTGCAAAAATCGCATCGGTTCAAGCGGATCCCCGGACTGAAGCGTCCCCATCCCCCGGCCGGATCTGACCAGATAGAGGCCGTGTGTGAATGGCTGCGTGACGCCGGCCAGCCGGCTTGCGGGCTTTTTCGCCCCTCTGGCCATCGCCGAGATCTTGCCCGCCTCCCGGGTCAGCATCGTGACCACTTTATTGGATTCGCCGTAGGGGCCGGTCCGGAGGATGATTCCTTCCCATTTATTCAGCATGTTCTTCCCTCCCCCGCACTGCGGGATGTTGAAAAGCGCGGGCAAGCCGCCCGCGCCCCGTCAGTATTCGTCTTCCCTGAAACCGTACTCTCTAAGCTGGGACTGCCGGTTCCGCCAGTCTTTCTGCACTTTCACCCAAAGTTCGAGGTACACTTTGCTGCCGAGCAGCATCTCGATGTCTTTGCGGGCACGCGTGCCGATTTCCTTCAGGAGTGCGCCGCGCTTCCCGATGACGATTCCCTTCTGGGAGTCCCGTTCGACGATGATCGTCGCCTGGATGTCGACCGTTTCCTCGCCTTCGCGCTTTGCGATCCGCTCGATCACGACGGCAATCGAATGCGGAATCTCCTCGCGGGTGAGATGGAGCGCCTTTTCCCGGATCAGTTCGGAGATGATGAACCGTTCGGGATGGTCGGTCACCTGGTCGGCCGGATAATACTGCGGGCCTTCCGGCAGGTATGCCTTCACGACATCCAGCAGCCGGTCGACGTTGTTGCCTTGAAGTGCCGAGATCGGAACGACTTCAGCGAACGCCAGCAGGTCCTTGTACGACCCGATGATCTCGATCAGTTCATCCGGATGGACCAGGTCGATCTTGTTGATGACGAGGATGATCGGCGTCTTGCTTTCCGCAAGCATCTCGATGATGAACCGGTCCCCTTTGCCGATCCGCTCGTCCGCGTTCACCATGAACAGGACGGCATCGACTTCCTTGAGCGTGTTTTTCGCGACTTTCATCATGAAATCGCCCAGCTTGTGCTTTGGCTTGTGGACACCCGGCGTATCGATGAAGATCATCTGGCTGTCTCCGGTCGTCACGACACCCTGGACTTTGTTTCTCGTCGTCTGCGGCTTGTCGCTCATGATCGCGATTTTCTGGCCGACCACCCGGTTCAGGAAAGTCGACTTGCCGACATTCGGCCGGCCGATGATCGAAATGAAGCCCGAGCGGAATCCGTCATTTTGTCCCATGATGCATATCCTCCGATTTAAACGCCCCCGGGAGCAGTTCTGCTACGGTCGTTTCCTGGACATCCCCTTGCAGGTTTGTCAGGTAAACCGGCATGTCACCGGGGCAGAATTCTGAAATGACCTGCCGGCAGGCGCCGCACGGGGAGACGGGCCCGGGCGTGTCCGCCACGACCGCCAGCGCCTCAAATTCCGTGTCGCCTTCGGAGATCGCCTTGAAAAAGGCCGTCCGCTCCGCACAGTTTGTCATGCTGAATCCGGAGTTTTCGATGTTGCAGCCCTTGTAAACCTGCCCGTGCCTAGTCAGGAGCGCCGCTCCCACCGGAAACTTCGAGTACGGCACGTATGCCCGCTCGCGGGCCGTTTTTGCCTGTTCGATCAATTGATGTTTTTCCATGGCCGTTCCCACCTTCAATTAAATAGATTCCACCACTTCGGCAGAAAGATCATAAATCCGATGACGGCACTCGACGTTGCAAACACGAGCACCGCCGCGGCCGCCGCATCCTTTGCCTGCCCCGCCAGCGGATGCGGTTCGGGAGACGCCTTGTCGACGACCCGCTCCACTGCCGTGTTCACCAGTTCGAGGGAGAGCATCCCCGCGATCAGCAGGAGGATGATCATCCACTCGGCCTTCGAGAGGCCCGTCAGCCATCCGGCGAACAGCACTGCTGCGCCCGACAGGAGATGGAACCGGAAGTTCTGTTCGGCACGGACCGTCTGCACGAATCCCTTGCCCGCATACCGGAATGAACGGAACAGCTTACGGACGTCCATCCTGTCCACGTCCCAGTCCGAACGAATCCAGAATGGCGTCCTGCCTTCCGAACATCTTGCGTTCGTCCGCTTCCGTCATGTGGTCATAGCCCAGCAGATGGAGGAAGCCGTGCAGGGCGAGGAAGCCGAGCTCCCGTTCGCGCGAATGGCCGTATTCTTCCGCCTGGCGCTCGGCCGTTTCCGCGGAGATGATGATATCGCCAAGCATTCTCGGCATTCCCTCGGGCTCCGCCACAGGCTCTTCGCCCTCGACCGTCTCTTCCATTGCAAACGAAATGACATCGGTCGGCCGGTCCTTGTCCCGGTAGTCCCGGTTCACTTCCCGGATCGCCTCGTCATCCACGAATGAGACCGACAGTTCGGCCTCCCCGTGAATCTCCTCTATCTCGGCCGCATGGCGGAGAAGACCGCGGATCAGCTCTTCGTCCTGCTGGCGGAGACTTCCCGTTTCGTCCATCAAATCAATCATGAGCGCCATTTTGTTCACCTCTTATTCCGGATACTCGATCCGGTTATGGAATATTCCGTTCAGTGTCGTACAGATGACATCCCCGACCTTCTTCAATTCCTTGAAGCTCAGGTCACATTCATCAAACTGTCCGTCATTCATTTTATCGCGGATGATCGTCCAGACAAGTTTTTCGATCTTTTCGGGCGTCGGGTTCTTCATCGACCGAACAGCCGCCTCGCAGCTGTCCGCAATCGAAATGACGGCGATTTCCCTCGTCTGCGGCTTCGGTCCCGGGTACCGGTAATGCTGTTCCGGGACATCCGGGTCCGTCTCTTTCGCCTTTACGAGGAAAAACTTCAGGAGGCTCGTCCCGTGGTGCTGCCTGGCGATGTCCACCAATTCTTCGGGCATTTTCTGCGCGCTCAGGATCGAGGCGCCGTCCGACGCGTGGGCGATGATGATGTCCCGGCTCTTGTCCGGCGGAAGCGCGTCATGCGGATTGACCCCGTTCATCTGGTTCTCAATGAAGAACGCGGGCCGGACCGTTTTCCCGATATCGTGATAATAGCTGCCGACCCGCGCGAGGAGGCCGTTCGCCCCGATGGCCTCGCAGGCTGCATCCGACAGGTTCGCCACCATCACGCTATGGTGATAGGTGCCCGGCGTTTCGGTCAGGATTTTTTTGAGCAGCGGGTGGTTCGGGTTGGACAGTTCCACAAGACGCATATCGGAAAGGATCCCGAACAGGGACTCGAAGAACGGCATCGTCCCGATCGTGAGCGCCCCGGAAAGTAGCCCCGACACGAGGGCCGCCGCCATGTAAATCGTCAGTTCGGTCACATCGAACTGGGAGCGGAGCATGAGCATGTGGAACAGGATATAGATGGCGTTGACGACCGACACGCCGAGGCTGGTCGCCAGGATGCTCGATCGCCTGCCGTCTTCCTGGATGAGATAATAGCCCGCGAGTCCGCCGAATAACATATAGAGGGCAAACTCCATGTTGATGACGGAGGAATAGCCTTCATGCAGGACAAGCCCGCCGGTGACGGCGATGAGGACGGTCATGATCAACGCAAGTTTCCGGTCCGCCAGCAATCGGAGCAGCAGAGGGACGAGAGCGGTCGGGAACGCATAGGCGACCGTCATGTCAAAATCCTTCTCCAGTCCGGCAAGGATCCTCATTGCGGTCAGGATGAGGAAATAGATGACGAGGACGATGGCGAGCCATTTCTTCTTCACCCGGTCCGGGTCATCGATCCTCTTGAAATGCCTGTAAATGAACCAGAACGTCAGGCCGGTGAACAAAGCGAGTCCAGCGGCGGGACGGGAAGATGATTTCTCGTTGAGCAGGCCGGCAAGCTCGAGCTGCCGGTATACTTCACGGTCGATGATCTGCCCTTCCTGCACGATGACCTGTCCCTGAAGGATCCGCGTCGGCTCAACGGATGCCTTTGCCTGGCCGATCCGTTCCTCCGTCTTGCTTTCGTCCGGTCTGTCGTTGGCGATGATGCTCTCCCGTCCGATGGCGGTCGCCGTGTCCCGGAGCGTTTCGGCAACCGCGGCCCTGGCGATCATCCGTTCCGTCTCCGCCTTGGCCTCGGTCAGCTCCCCTTCCCGGACCGGCTGTTCCATCACCCGGCCGACAATGTTGGAAACGGAATCCCTTGCTGATTCCAGTTCCTCTTTATCGGCCGTGATCAGGCTCTTGAGCATGCCGTCATCCAGGCTGAACGATCCTTCCGTATCTTCCAGGTGGGACAGCTTGTCCTTCAGGAGATCGAGCTGCTTGGCCGAAGCGCCCGATGCAGTGTCCTTGTCATCCGGCTTCCCTTCTCCTTTTGCCTCGATGGCAAAATCAAAGATGGAACGCACAAGCGCAGAGCGGTTCTTTGCCGCCTCTTCGTCGAAATCATAGACCGGTGTGATCTCCGAGGCGGCCCGTTCCCGCTCCTCCTCCGTCTTGACGGGATCTTCCACCGTCTTCGGGGCACGGATCGTCTCGTTGGCCAGCTGGAAAAGCCGGATGTCATAGGTTTCGTCCTTCACGCTGCCAAGCATGACGACAAACGCCAGAACCGCCGCCAATGAAAGACCGGCTGCAGAAAGACCTGCAAATGAAAAGCGGTCGAGCAGGCGCCTCAGGCTCTGAAGCATGGATATCCCCCCTTTTGCGGCATGCGGGTCTCTCTCTCTGCCCCTTTGACATACCGTTTAACGCAAAAATCGCTGAAACAAAAAGAAGCAGAGGGCAGGATCGCATCCGGACTCTGAAGATGCACCGGCTCGGTGCCCCGCTGTCCCAGTCAGCCCGGACAGCCGTCGCTCCGGCTGCCGGCCTGCCATGACAGTGTCAGGGTCTTCCCGACCGGTTGATCTGCAGATGCCATGCACCCTGCCCTCTGCGGCAATCATGAACGACTGTTCAGTTAACGGTCCGACGCTTTCTCGTACGCCTCGATGATTCGGGCGACAAGCGGATGGCGGACAACGTCTCCCTGTTCGAACTCCTGAAAATGGATCCCCTGGACCCCGGCAAGTATCTTCTCCGCGACCATGAGGCCCGATTCCGTGCCTCGCGGCAGATCGATCTGGGTCTTGTCACCGGTCACGACCATCTTTGAGCCGAATCCGAGCCGCGTCAGGAACATCTTCATCTGGGCCTTTGTCGTGTTCTGTGCCTCATCCAGGATGACGAACGCATCGTCGAGCGTGCGTCCGCGCATGTACGCGAGCGGTGCGATCTCGATCGTCCCCCGCTCCATCAGGCGCTCGGTCTGCTCGGATCCGAGCACATCGTACAGCGCATCGTAGAGCGGACGCAGATAAGGGTCGACCTTCTCTTTGAGGTCCCCGGGCAGAAAGCCGAGGTTTTCCCCGGCTTCCACGGCCGGCCTCGTGAGGATGATCCGCTTGACCTGCCCGTTTTTCATCGCCTGTACGGCCATGACCACAGCCAGATACGTCTTTCCCGTCCCCGCCGGCCCGATTGCGAACACCATGTCCTGGCCGCGGATGGCATGGATATACTCCCGCTGGCCGATCGTCTTGGCCCGGATCGCCTTGCCTTTCGTGTTGCGGGCAATTTCTTCGTCATATAGTTCCGCAAAATATTCAATTGTCCCGTTCTTCGTCATTTCCAGCGCAGTGGAAACGTCCCGCAGTCCGATATTGATCCCTTTTCGGATCACCTTCAGCAGCTGGCCGAGCATTTCTCTCGCTGTCCCGGACGCTTCCGCGTCCCCCTGGACCGTGATGACGCCTCCGCGGGTGAGGATCCGGACGCCGAGCTCCGCCTCCAGCAGCTTCATGTTTTGGTCGGAAATGCCGAGCAGCATGACCGCTTCATTCGGGTCCTCCACATGCAGTTGTACCGTGTTGTCTTCCAAATGATCAGTCTCCTTGGGCTACCTGTTTTCTTACGGCAATATTTTCATTTATGAGAAATAATATGGTCCCCTCTACTTTATCATTATCATAATCCACACGCAAAATTTTTTCATCTTTTACCTTTGCGCCGGGTGTCAGCGAGCGGCGAAGTTTTTCCCTCAGGATCCCGAGGATCAGTTCTTCCCCGTTCTCTTCCTCCAGTTGGAAAGACCGCTGGCGGACGGCCGATGTCTCGCCGATGGACAGCATGCCGGACAGGGGCCGGGGGAGCCGGAGCTGCCGCCAGTTTCCGTCGGCGGATTTCTCTCTGCTCTCCCCTAGGGCGATCTTGAATTCGCGGCCGTTGAGCTGCGAGTATCGGACACGTGCCGGAATCGAGAAGTGCATCTCCTGGAAGTAGTCGCCGTATACCTTGCCTTCGGCGCCGGTCATGACAGACTTGTCCCCCTGTGTGACGATGCCTGATGCCAGTATGTCCCCTTTTTCCACTGTTGTATTCGGCAGGACGTTCCGGACGCCGCTCGTCAATTCAAATCTCGTGACAACCGCACGCCGGGAGGCTGCCAGATGGGCAGGCGCTTCTTTTTGGCCCGAACCGGTCCCGGCTTTCGGCGCCTCGATGGCATGGACGGTCAGCCTGCCGCCCCTCAGCTCCACCCGCACCCATGCCAGGCCGGGGTCCGCGGACATGAGCGCGTTCCGGATCTTCCCCTCATCCGGCACCTGCCCCATCCTCATCGGGGCGGTCATGCCCTGCTTGCCCAGCCACTCACTGATCCGCTCCTCCCTCTCCGGCACGCCGCCGGCGACATCCACCGTCCAGATGAACATGGAGAGAATGAGCGGCGGCAGGAGGAACAGCACAAACCCCGAGAGGCTCTGCCAAGACAGGAACCGCTCCATGTGCCCTGATTCGCCGAAAAGGCGGAGCCGGACCCGGTGCCTTCTCCTGAGTTTCCGGAGTGCGGGCATGTCCGCCTTCCTGGCGGAGAAGAGGAGCACTTCCTCCTCCCGCCGGACATTCCGGACACCGATCCCCCTGGCCGCCGCATCGGACAGGAAGGCGTCCGCGTGATCTCCCCTGACCTCGACGAGGATCCTGCCCGGCCGTCTCAGCACGTCAGTCCGCATGGTCTCTCGTCCGGATCAATGTGAGCCGGTCAAGCCGGCCGAACGTGATGAGGGCGGCTTCCTCCCCGATTTCATCGACCACCACCTCTTCGCCTTCAAGCGACAGGGCATAGGGTGCAATCCGTATATTCACCAATCTCGACCCGATCTTTTCCACCTTGAAAACACCGTTGAGACGGAGCGTCCGGTGGTCTTCAATTTCCAGGAACGGGACCATTTTTAAAAATCTGCGCATAGAAAAACCCCCTTGGCCTTCATTTTATGAAAGCCGAGGGGGTTGCATGATTATTTGCGCCGCGCTTTTGGCGGTCCGAGAATCTCCGAGAAGATGACGCCGCGGACGAGGTCGTCCCTCGTCTCCGGAAGAAGCCGGGAAGACCCGATTTCCCCGAGTGTGATCGGATCATCGATGGGCCGGTCTGCCGTCAGGTCATCTGCATGGACCGCACTCCTTCGCTGGGAAGGCTCGCGCCCTTTCTTCCTCTGGGGCTCGGCCGTCTTCGGAAGCTGCGGCTTTTCCGTCCGTTTCTTCTGCTCCGTCTCTGTTTTCCGCTCTTCCCGCGGATCTTCACGGAACTCCTTCATTTCCTTCTTGACTTCCTGCTGAAGATCTTCGTACAGCTGGCGGGTCAGTTCCCTGAGCCCGCCGGCGGGCTGTTCGGGTTTACGCGCCGGTTTGGGAACCGGCTTGGTCTGGACCGGGCCGGGCTTGCCGGGCGCTTTCTTTTTGTCATTCCCCTTCATCAGGGAACCCACGATGAGGGAAATGATCAGAAGGATGATTGGTTCCATGGCCTCATCCCCTTTCTATCCGGATCCGGGTCAATTATTTGTCCCTGCCTGCTCCGGATGACTGGTCTGTGCCCACTTTGCCGAGCGCTTCGCGCATCGTTGTGTCCGCCTGGATATTATGGTAATTCACATAGTCCATGACGCCGATGTTGCCGTCCCGGAGCGCAGCCGCCATGGCGAGCGGAACTTCGGCCTCCGCCTCGACGACCTTCGCGCGCATCTCTCCGACTTTGGCGCGCATTTCCTGCTCGCCGGCAACCGCCATTGCACGGCGTTCTTCGGCTTTCGCCTGGGCGATTTTCTTGTCGGCTTCCGCCTGTTCGGTCTGGAGCTCTGCACCGATGTTCTTGCCGATGTCCACGTCCGCGATATCGATGGACAGGATTTCAAAAGCCGTTCCGGAGTCAAGTCCTTTGGCGAGGACCGTCTGGGAGATCATATCCGGGTTCTCAAGTACGACATTGTGGTGCTGTGCGGAACCGATTGTCGAGACGACGCCTTCGCCGACACGTGCAACGATCGTTTCTTCGCCGGCACCCCCGACGAGGCGGTCGATGTTCGCACGGACGGTGATCCGGGCTTTCGCCTTCACTTCGATCCCGTTCATCGCGACACCGGCGATGAACGGCGTTTCGATGACTTTCGGGTTGACGGACATCTGGACGGCTTCGAGCACGTCGCGTCCGGCAAGGTCGATGGCCGCAGCCCGCTCGAAGGACAGGGCGATGTTTGCACGGTGCGCCGCGATGAGCGCGTTGACGACCCGGTCCACGTTACCTCCGGCGAGATAGTGGCTCTCCAGCTGGTTGATGGCGACATCCAGGCCGGCTTTGTGCGCCTTGATGAGGGGATTGACGATCCTGCTCGGGATGACCCGGCGAAGACGCATTCCGACGAGCGTGAAGATGCTCACCTTCACGCCCGCGGCAAGCGCAGAGATCCACAGTGCCACCGGCACGAACGTGAAGAAGATGGACAGGGCGATGATCACCAGAAATACGACGATGATCAGCCCGATTGTTCCGAAACCTAACATTCTTTTTCCTCCTAGTCGGCTTTCACTTCCCTGACAACAATACGGGAACCTTCCACCTTGATCACTTGTACTTCTTTGTCTTTTTCGATGAAACTTCCTTCCGTGACGACGTCCAGCATTTCATTGTCGAGCCGGACGGCGCCGGACGGGCGGAGCGCAGTGAGGGAGACCCCTTTTCTGCCGATCAGCTCCAGCCGGTTCTTGTTTGAGACGTAGCCGCTTTCCGTGTCGGTCGAATCCATGAGCACAAGCTTGCTCAACAGATGCAGCCGCTTACCGAAGAATTTCATGAGGATCACCATTCCCATTACCATGATGACGAGCGCGATCGCGACGGACACACCCATCACGAGCGGGTCTCCGCCCGCCATGATGATCCCGCCGACGACGGCCGCCGCACCGGCGACTCCGAGGATGCCGCCCGATACGAACAGTTCGGCGACAAGGAGGCCGATCCCGAGAACGAACAGCAGGATCGCTTCATATCCGGCGAGGCCGGCAACAAGGTGACCGTAGAAGAACAGCAGGATTGCCGACACGCCCATCGTACCCGGCACACCAAATCCCGGCGAATACAATTCGACGATGAGTCCGAGTCCTGCAATCGACAGCAGGATCGGCACGACGACCGGATTTGTGATGAACCGTGCTAGCTTCTCACTGAACGTTTCGGTCATATTGACGACCTCTGCCCCGCTCAGGCCTGTCTTTTCGAGCAGTTCGTCAAATGAAGAGACGGTCCCTTCGCTGTAACCCACTTTTTCGGCTTCCTTTGCGGAAAGGGTGAGCAGCTGCCCCTTGCCTGCACGGTATTCGGGCAGGTCCTGGTCAGGGTCCGCCATGGCGAGGGCGTATTTCGGATCCCGATTCTGATCCGAAGACTCCGCCGCATTTTGCATCGCCGTGCGCCAGGCGCTGTCCGCCTTCGTGTCCGCGGCATTCCCCGACTGGTCAATCACCTGTGCGGCACCGATCCTGCCGGAGGGATCCATATAGATCTCATCGGCATGAAGCGCGAGGAACGCCCCTGCGGACAGTGCGTCCCGGTTGATGTAAGCGATGATTTTAGGATTCGCATTGTCCATCAGCTTGGCGATCTTCCCGGCAGCGTCCACGAAGCCGCCTGGCGTGTTGATCTCCAGGATGACGGTATCGGCGCCGGCCTTCTCGGCTTCCGCGATGGACCGTTCAAGAAACTCATACAGTCCCCGTTCGACTTCGTTCTCCAGCGGGACATGGAACACCGTTTTCCCCTTGGCGCCGGCAGCCGGCGCGAACAGGAGTACGGCAGCAACCAGCAAAAGGACCATCCGGACAAACCGGACTGCTTTCAAGACTTCACCCCCATTCCTGATTCCATTATAGTCTATTCTACGGATGGAATCGGCCCAAAGTTTCACCCATATGAAAAGAAACCGGAAAATCCCTGAGGGAATTTCCGGTTTCGTCATATTCGTTCATTCGTTTGAAGGTTTGCCATTCCGGACGCAGAGGTGACCGAGGGGATCAATACTTGCGCTTGCGGGCAGCTTCGGATTTCTTCTTCCGTTTTACGCTTGGCTTTTCATAATACTCGCGTTTGCGGACCTCTTGAATCGTACCGGATTTGGAAACGGTACGTTTGAAGCGGCGAAGAGCATCTTCGAGCGATTCGTTTTTACGAACGACAGTTTTTGTCATGTCTTTTCCCCTCCCTCCGAGCACACTTCGGTACATGAATAACTCATGTACTCAAGAATTATAGCCCAATCCGGCGACCGGGTCAATCATTATCTTACAAATTAATAGTCGGAAGAGGACTCGAGTCCCTGCATGATCGAGACGCCGGAGCTGGCGCCGATCCGGGTGGCGCCGGCCTTGATCATCTTCTCCACGTCTGCCAGGCTGCGGACGCCGCCGGATGCCTTGACGCCCATCTCTTCGCCGACCGTCAGGCGCATGAGCGCCACGTCTTCCACCGTCGCGCCGCCCGTCGAGAATCCTGTGGATGTTTTGACAAAGTCCGCTCCTGCTTGCTTCGCAAGGCGGCAGGCGGTGATTTTCTCATCGTCCGTCAGGAGGCTCGTCTCGATGATCACTTTGACGAGCGCCTTTCCGGATGCCGCCTCGACGACCGCGCGGATGTCCGATTCAACGGTCTGCTCGTCCCCGCTTTTCAGTGCGCCGATGTTGATGACCATGTCGACCTCGCCGGCGCCTTTGGCGATGGCATCGGCCGTTTCGAATGCTTTCGTTTCTTTCGTGTTCGCACCGAGCGGGAAGCCGATGACCGTGCAGACCTTCACGTCGGAGCCTTCCAGCTCCCGTGCGGCGGTTTCCACCCATCCGGGGTTTACGCACACGGAGGCGAAAGAATGAACCTTCGCTTCCGCACAGAGAACGATGATCTGTTCCGCGGTTGCTTCGGCTTTGAGGAGTGTATGGTCGATGTAGGATGCGATATTGGATGTCATTCTAAATTCCTCCTGTAGATGCGGCGGGCCGCTCTGGATTTAAATGAAAAAGCAGAGGGCGGACGCGGTTTCGCGCCGCTCCCCTGCCGGTCAGGCGGGCGGTCCCGGTCAGACTGCCGGTTCGGGGTTGTCCTCAAGAACCCGGACAAACACGCCTTCGTTGTACGGGTAGCCCGCTTTTTTGATCTTCACCCGGACGATCTTGCCGACCATCGATTCGTCCGCCGGCACGACCACTTTGAGGTAATTGTCCGTATAGCCTTCATACAGGCCGCTTTCCGGATCTTCCTTGTACGGTTCTTCCGGAATCATTTCCAGCACCTGGCCTTCGTAGGCGGAGGCATATTCTTTCGCAAGCTGGTCGTTCAGGCCGATCAGCCTGTGGACCCGCTCGTTTTTCACCTGCTCGTCGATCTGGTCGGTCATGCGGGCGGCGGGTGTCCCGATCCTCTGGGAATACGGGAACACATGAAGCTCCGCAAACCGGTGGTCGCGGATGAACTCGTACGTCTCCATGAACTCTTCCTCGGTCTCTCCCGGGAACCCGACGATGACGTCCGACGTCAGCGCGAAATCCGGCAGGGCCTCGCGGAGCCGTTCGAGCCGCTCGGCGAAGAACGCCATCGTGTACTTCCTGCGCATCCGCCGGAGGACGGTGTCGGAGCCCGACTGGATCGGAATATGGAGGTGACGGACGACGATCTCCGATTCCTTCAGGACCCCGATCACTTCGTCGGTCAGCTGGCTCGCCTCGATCGAAGAGATCCTGAGGCGCTTCAGGCCTTTGACGTTCGTCTCGATGTCCCGCAGCAGCTGGGCGAGGTTATAGTCTTTCAGGTCTTCGCCGTAGCCGCCCGTATGGATGCCGGTGAGGACGATCTCCAGGTAGCCTGCATCTACGAGCTGCTGTGCCTGGTGCACGACCTCCTGAGGGTCCCGGGACCGCATGAGCCCGCGTGCCCAGGGGATGATGCAGAAGGTGCAGAAGTTGTTGCAGCCTTCCTGGATCTTCAGGGATGCACGCGTGCGGTCCGTGAAGGACGGCACGTCCAGTTCCTCATAAACCCGGTTTTTCATGATGTTGCCGACGGCGTTGATCGGCTGCCGTTCCGTGCGGAACTGGTCGATGTAGCCGATCAGCTTCGTCCGGTCCTGTGTGCCGACGACGATGTCGACGCCCGGGATCTCCATGATTTCCGCGGACGATGTCTGGGCATAGCAGCCCGTCACGCAGACCACGGCATCCGGATTCGAACGGATGGCCCGCCGGATGACCTGGCGGCTTTTCCGGTCGCTCGTGTTCGTGACCGTGCATGTATTGATGACGTACACGTCCGAACGCCGTTCGAAGTCGGTCCGGTCGTAGCCGGCGTCTTTGAACAGCTGCCAGATCGCCTCCGTCTCATAGTGGTTCACTTTGCAGCCCAATGTATGAAAAGCGACTGTCGACATGGGGCTCACCTCTTTCCTTCTAATTCACTGGATATGGCGGCCAGCGCGTATAGCGGCGCGGTCTCCGCGCGCAGGATGCGCGGACCGAGGGAGACCGGGATGAACCCGGCCTGCCGCAGGCGTTCCGCCTCTTCCCGGCTGATTCCGCCTTCCGGCCCGAATACCGCCAGCACCTTTTGTCCATGATACACGTTTTCCAGAAGACCGGCAATCGGCCGCCCGCTCCGGTCCTTTGCCGATTCCTCATCCGCCATGAGCAGAAGGTCGTACTCGCCGGACAGCCCGATCAGCCCGTCCAGATCGAGCAATCCGGAAATCTCCGGGATGACAGAGCGGTGGGACTGCTCCGCAGCTTCCTTGGCGATTTTCTGCAGCCTGGCGATCTTCTTTCCGCTTTTGCCGCCGTCCCACCTGACGATGGACCGTTCGGCGGAAAACGGGATGAGGGAATGCATGCCGAGCTCGGTCCCCTTCTGGACGATCAGATCCAGCTTGTCACCCTTCGGAAGGCCTGCCGCAATCGTGACCGGCACCGGCATTTCATTGTCCGGCAGCGCGTCCCCGTCTTTGCGGACCGTGACCGTGCGGTCTCCGAGATTCTCGATGACGCATTCAAAAGCCGTTCTTCCGGAAACCGCGATGACCCGGTTCCCCTGCTGCATGCGCATCACTTTGACGATGTGGTGTGCGTCGTCCCCGCTGATCACGGCCGAACCGTCAGGGCCGAACGGATCTTCAAGGAAGTAGCGCTGCATCCGTGTCACCTGCCGACGGTTTTTTCGCGATGATGGCCGTCCAGTCTTCCATCACCATCACTTCCTCGATCTCGAAGCCGGAGTCGCGGAGCGCTTCCTTCACTTCATCCTTTTTGCGGGAAATGATGCCGGATGTGATGAACAGTCCGCCGGGCTCCAGCACCCGGTATGCATCGTCGGTAAATGTGACGATCACTTCGGCGAGAATGTTGGCAACCGCGATATTCGCCGTGCCTTCGAACGCTTCAAGCAGATTTCCCTGGCGGACATCGATTTCATCGGACAGTCCGTTGAGCGCCACATTGTCCTTCGCCGCCTTCACGGCCACTTCGTCCAGGTCGAGAGCCGTCACCTTTCCTGCCCCGAGAAGGGCGGCGCCGATGGACAGTACCCCCGAACCGGTGCCGATGTCCACGATCACGTCCCCTTCCCGGACCGTTTTCTCCAGTGCCTGCAGGCAGAGCACGGTCGTCGGATGCGTGCCGGTGCCGAATGCCATCCCCGGATCGAGTTCGATGATCAGCTCGTCGGATCCGAGCCGCTCATAGTCTTCCCAAGTCGGGACGATTGTGAAACGCCGGGATACCTTCACCGGATGATAATAGGCCTTCCAGGAAGTCGCCCAGTCCTCTTCATCCACTTCGCTCATCGAAACCGTGTTGCGCCCGGTGTCCAGGCCGTACTCGGACAGGCCGGTGATTTTCCGTTTAAGCGAGCCGATCGTTTCCATCAGGAAACTGGATACCGGCAAATAGGCCTTCAGGATGACGCCGTCCTCCGGATAATCCTCCCGGTCAAGGTCGTAGAGCTCCCCGAAGCGGTCTTCGCGCTCGAGGTCGGGCTCGCAGGAATCCTCAATGACCACGCCGCTTGCGCCAGCCTCATGCAAGATGTTCGATACGGCCTCTGCCGCTTCGTTTGTCGTATGAACTGCAATTTCCGACCATTTCAATCTGATCCGCCCCTTCAGTCGCCTTTGACTTTCCGTCTCAGCCGGTCAAACAGCGAGCTTTCGTATTCATCCGGTACTTCGTCCCCGCTGATTTCGGCAAAGTCCCGAAGCAGCTGCTTCTGCTTTTCCGTCAGTTTTTTCGGGGTCACGATGTTGACGATCACATGCTGGTCGCCGGTTCCGTAACCATGGACATTCGGCGCGCCTTTTCCTTTGAGCCGGAATTTGGTGCCGGACTGTGTGCCCGCCGGGATCTTCAGCTTCACTTTACCGTGCACCGTCGGCACTTCCACTTCATCGCCGAGCGATGCCTGCGGGAAGGTGACCGGGAGATTCAGATAAATATCGTCTCCGTCCCGGATGAACTTCTCGTGAGGCTTCACGCGGAATTCAACATACAGGTCTCCGGACGGTCCGCCGTTCACGCCAGGCTCGCCTTGGCCCGCCACCCGGAGCTGCTGGCCGTCGTCCACACCGGCCGGTATCGTCACACGGATCTTCTTCCGTTTTGTCACCCGGCCGCGCCCGTGGCATTCCGGGCATTTTTCCGGGATGATTTTCCCGGTGCCCTGGCAGGTCGGGCAGGCGCGCCGGTTGACCATCTGGCCGAACGGCGTGTTCTGGGTCACGCTGATCTGGCCCGTACCGGAACATTCCGAACACGTCTCGGCCTTGGTGCCCGGCTTGGCCCCGTCTCCGTGGCAGGTGCCGCACTCTTCCTCCCGGTCGATTTCAACTTCCGTTTCCTTGCCGAAGATGGCATCCATGAAATCGATCGTCATCGAATAGCTCAGGTCGCTCCCTTTGCGCGGGGCATTCGGGTCGCGCCTGCGGCTTCCGCCTCCGCCGAAGAAAGTGTTCAGAATGTCGTCGAAGTCGAAGCCGGCACCTCCGCCCGCGCCGCCAAAGCCGCCGAAACCGCCTCCGCCGAAACCGGCATTCGGGTCCGTGTGTCCGAACTGGTCATACTGCGCCCGTTTCTGCTCGTTGCTGAGCACTTCATAGGCCTCGGAAATTTCTTTGAACTTCTCGTCCGCACCCGGTTCTTTGTTGATGTCCGGATGATATTGTTTCGAAAGTTTGCGATACGCTTTCTTGATTTCTTCTTTTGTGGCGGATTTGCTCAATCCGAGCACTTCGTAGTAATCTCGCTTGCTCATCTCTCACACTCCTGACTGACTCGCATAAGGGATATTGTATCACGGTGAAAATGGACTTTCAAAATAGGCAGAAGAAAAGCCAAAGCCGAAACCGACTTTGGCTTTCCGCTAACGGATTATTTGTTTTGGTCGTCGACTTCCTCAAAGTCTGCGTCCACGACCCCGTCATCGGAGGCGGTGCCGCCCTGTTCCTGCTGGGCCTGCTGTGCCGCCTGCTCGTACATCTTCACGGACAGCTGCTGGACGATTTCCATGAGCTTGTCTTTTTTCGTGCGGATCTCGTCGATGTCGCCTTTTTCGATTGCCGACTTCAGCTCGTCTTTCGCATCCTCGGCATTTTTCTTCTCCTCTTCGGAAACCTGGTCTCCCAGATCCTTGAGGGTCTTCTCTGTCATGAATACAGCCTGGTCGGCCTCGTTCCGGAGCTCGGCCTCTTCTTTGCGTTTCTGGTCGGCTTCTGCGTTCGCTTCGGCCTCTTTGACCATCCGGTCGATCTCGTCATCGGAGAGCGATGTGTCGGACTGGATCGTAATGTTCTGTTCCTTGCCGGTGCCAAGGTCTTTCGCCTTGACGTTGACAATGCCGTTCTTGTCGATGTCGAATGTGACTTCGATCTGCGGAATGCCGCGCGGTGCCGGCGGAATGTCGGTCAGCTGGAAGCGGCCGAGCGTCTTGTTGTCGGCGGCCATCGGGCGCTCACCCTGCAGGACGTGGATGTCCACGGCCGGCTGGTTGTCGGCGGCAGTCGAGAACACCTGCGATTTTGAA
This sequence comes from Edaphobacillus lindanitolerans, assembly GCF_900156305.1. Lineage (GTDB taxonomy): Bacteria > Bacillota > Bacilli > Bacillales_A > Planococcaceae > Bhargavaea > Bhargavaea lindanitolerans. The sequence goes on from NZ_FTPL01000002.1 coordinate 271,177, forward strand.
GTCGGGATCGTCGAGTTGCGGTCGATCAGCTTCGTCATGACGCCGCCCATCGTCTCGATGCCGAGGGAAAGCGGTGTGACATCGAGCAGCACGACATCCTGGACGTCCCCGGAGAGGACACCGCCCTGGATCGCTGCACCCATCGCCACGACTTCATCCGGGTTCACGCCGCGGTGAGGCTCTTTGCCCGTCTCTTTGCGGATTGCATCCTGGACCGCAGGGATCCGGGTCGAGCCGCCGACGAGGATGACCTGGTCAAGCTCGTTCGGGGAAAGGCCGGCATCTTTGAGCGCCTGGCGTGTCGGAACCATTGTCCGCTCGACGAGGCTGGCTGTCAGTTCGTCAAACTTCGCCCGGCTGAGCGACAGTTCCATATGGAGCGGTCCGGCTTCGCCGGCTGTGATGAACGGAAGCGAGATCTGCGTCGATGTGACGCCGGAAAGGTCTTTCTTCGCCTTTTCGGCTGCATCTTTAAGACGCTGCATCGCCATCTTGTCCTTCGACAGGTCGATGCCGTTTTCTTTTTTGAACTCCTGGACGAGGTAGTCGATGACCGCATTGTCGAAGTCATCGCCGCCGAGACGGTTGTCCCCGGCAGTCGCGCGGACTTCAAACACGCCGTCGCCGAGTTCAAGGATCGAAACGTCGAATGTGCCGCCGCCGAGGTCATATACGAGGATCGTCTGGTCCTCGTCGGTTTTCTCGAGGCCGTATGCGAGTGCCGCCGCCGTCGGCTCGTTGATGATCCGCTCCACTTCAAGGCCCGCAATGCGGCCGGCGTCTTTCGTCGCCTGGCGCTCAGCGTCGTTGAAGTAGGCCGGCACCGTGATGACCGCCTTCGTGACTTTTTCGCCGAGGTAATCTTCCGCGTAGCCCTTCAGGTATTGAAGGATCATCGCAGATACTTCCTGAGGCGTGTAATCCCGGTCTTCCGCGGACACTTTTTTGTCTGTTCCCATCAGGCGCTTGACGGACATGATCGTGTTCGGGTTGGTGATGGACTGACGCTTGGCCACTTCACCGACCTGCCGCTCGCCGTTCTTGAATGAAACAACGGACGGAGTCGTCCGGTTGCCTTCCGGGTTGGGGATCACTTTCGGTTCGCCGCCCTCCAGGACAGCGACGCAAGAGTTTGTCGTACCAAGGTCAATACCGATGATTTTGCTCATTATCCATTCCTCCTAGAATCACAAGTCGCTCCGCCGCAAAGCGGCGGCTGGATCATTGGTTCACTTTCACCATTGCAGGTCTGAGAATCCGGTCGTTCAGCATATACCCTTTCTGGAGTTCCTCCAAAACGGTGCCGGACGGCTTGCTGTCATCCTCGCCATGCATGACGCCATGGTGGAAATTCGGATCGAATTCCTTGCCCTCGGCTTCGATTTCGACGAGGCCTTCCTTTTCCATCGCCGTGCGGAACGACTGATAGATCATTTCCATGCCCTTCTTCAAGGCAAGGGCCTCTTCGGAAGTCACTTCGGCGGCGAATGCCCGGCCGAAGTTGTCAAGCACGGGAAGCAGCTCCGCCATGAGTCGCTGGGAACGGTATTTCTCCGAAGCCTGCAGTTCGGCAGCGCTTCTCCGCTTGTAGTTCTCGAAATCCGAGAGCAGGCGCAGATACTTGTCTTCACTCTTTTCAAGGGCTTCCTCAAGTTCTTTGATGCGCTCTGCGTCCGGGCCGGCCCCGGCTGTTTCGGCTCCGGCTTCCGCCGGGGTTTCAGCCGGTTCCCGGCCCTCCGGGTCCTGGACTGCTTCCGCCGGATCCTCCGGCAGGATTTCTTCGTTCAGATTTTCTACGTTCGGGTCTTTCTTTTCCTCTGCGGACATGAAAACTCCTCCTTCATCCCGGCTTCTCAAAGGAGCCGGCCTAGTTCGCGGGAGAGCCCCCGGCTCAAATAGTCGAGGATCGAGACGACCCTTCCATAGTCCATCCGGGTCGGTCCGATGATGGCGATGGCTCCCTTGCGTCCTTCTCCCGCTGTATAAGAAGCAGTGATGACACTGCAGTCTTCCATGGCCAGATGGCCGTTCTCGGATCCGATCCGGATGTGGATCCCTTCCTTGCCCAGGTCGAGGAGCATGCCCGCAAGCGGCGCATCTTCCATGTAGTGGATGACCTGGCGCGCTTTGTCCGGATCGTGGAACTCCGGCTGGGACAGCATGTTGAGCATTCCGCCGAACACGACCTGCTCGTCGTGTGCCGAGCTGACGGCTTCCCGGAAAGAAGAGAACATTTCGCCGTACCTGCCGACGTGCCGTTCCAGAAGCCTTGCCATTTCATGGCCGAGCCGGGCATCCAGCTCATGCAGCGGGATGTTGACGAGACGGTCATTCAGGAGATTCACCATCCGCTCGATATCCGCCGGATGGACCTGTTCCGGTACGTGGAACGTCCGGTGCTCGACATGGCCGCCGTCCGTGACGATGATCGCCACGGCCGAATCCTGCGAAAGCGGGATGATCTGAAACCTTTTCACCCTGTGCTGCTTGACGTCCGGGCCGAGCAGGATGGACGTGTAGTTCGTGAGGTCGGACAGGATGCCGGCCGTCTTCCGGATGAGCAGTTCGGTCTCCAGGAGCCGGTCGTTGAAAATGCTGCGGATCCGTCCGAGATCCTCTTTTTTCAAATGCTCTTTTTCAAGAAGATGGTCCACATAGAAACGGTATCCTTTTTCGGACGGGACCCGCCCCGAAGACGTATGGGTCTTTTCGAGAAACCCGAGTTCCTCGAGGTCGGCCATGTCATTCCGGATGGTCGCCGCGCTGAACGGCACCGTCTCCAGCTTTGATAATTGGCGCGATCCGACAGGCTGTGCCGACTGGATGAACCCGTCGACGATCGCTTGCAATATGTGCAACTGACGCTCTGTCATCATGATCATCACCTCTGTTAGCACTCTTTGCAACCGAGTGCTAAGCTATGTTTCAAATTTATCAAAAGCGGAACCGTCCGTCAAACAAACTGCATGCTTCAGCCGATGAAGCGGGCAAACACTTCGTTGCCGAGGAAAACGCCTTTGTCCGTCAGGCGGATCCGCCCGTCTTCCGCCGAAAGGAGCCCCTCTTCCTCCAGCTGCCGGATCTGTTTTCCGTATACGTCGCCTACCTCCCGGCCGAAACGTTTCCGGAACTCATCCGCCGACACGCCGGCGATCATCCGGAGTCCGAGGAACATTTCTTCTTCCATTTCCTCTTCGGGCGTCACGTTGTGGGTTTCGAACACCGGCCGGCGTCCTTCCGCCACGGCATTCATGTACTTCTTCAATGGGCCGTGGTTGGAGTAACGCACGCCGTCCGAGTAGCCGTGTGCACCGGCGCCGGCACCCGCATAGGTCCGGTTCTGCCAGTAAAGCTTGTTGTGCACCGACTGGAACCCGTCAACCGCAAAGTTGCTGATCTCGTACTGACGGATCCCCTTCTGCTCCATCCGTTCCATGAGCATGCGGAACATATCCGCTTCCGTGTCTTCCCCGGGCAGCGGCAGCAGGTTTTTGTTCATCAGGTTGTAAAAGACCGTCTTCGGCTCGACAATGAGCGAATAAGCCGAGTAATGCGGAAGATCGAGCGCAAGCGCACGGTCGAGCGTGTCTTCCCACTGCTCGATCGTCTGGCCGGGCAGGCCGTACATGAGGTCGATGCTCAAGTTTTCAAACCCGGCATCCCGGGCATCCCTTACCACCCGCTCCGCATCTGCGGGGCCGTGTGTCCTGCCGAGCCGCCGGAGCAGGCCTTCGTCAAATGACTGGACTCCGATGCTCAGCCGCCCGACACCCTTTTCCTTGAGCAGTGCCAGTTTGTCGGGTGTCAGTTCGTCGGGATTCGCTTCGGTCGAAAACTCGATGAGCCGCCCCTTCGGAACGGAACGGGCAATGCTGTCGAACAATTTTTCAAGCTGGCCGACGCTCAGCGCGGTCGGCGTACCGCCCCCGATGAAGATCGTCAGCGGGCCTTCGCCGAAGATTCCCTGATCTTCCATCATCCGGAGCTCCTCGCCGAGAGCGTCAAGATAGCCGTCCACCGGCTGGTTCTTGAAGAACACTTTGTTGAAATCGCAGTAGTTGCAGATCTGGTGGCAGAACGGGATATGGATGTACAATCCGTCCGTCATGATGCATTCCTTCTTTCAATCGTCAAAACCGGCTGCAGAACATAAAATAAAGCGGCAAGAACGGGCCGGGACGTTTGCCCGGCCCGAATCGGCTTGCCGCCTGGGCCTTGCGGCGGGTCATGCAAAACGCATGCAGGCGCCCGCCTTCTTCTTTTCATTGATGTTGACGTTATTTGTCTTCGTCCATGCTGAGGACGGCCATGAACGCTTCCTGAGGCACTTCGACGGAACCGACCTGCTTCATCCGCTTTTTCCCGGCCTTCTGCTTTTCAAGCAGTTTCCGTTTACGGGAGATGTCGCCGCCGTAGCATTTCGCCAGGACGTTCTTGCCCATCGACTTGATCGTCGAACGGGCGACGATTTTATTGCCGATGGCGGCCTGCACCGGAACTTCGAACTGCTGTCTCGGAATGAGTTCCTTCAGCTTCTCGACGATCGCCTTGCCGCGGTCATAGGCAAAGTCGCGGTGGACGATGAAGCTGAGGGCGTCGACCTTTTCGGCGTTGAGCAGGATGTCCATCTTGACGAGCTTGCTCGTCCGGTATCCGATCAGTTCATAATCGAAGGAGGCATAGCCCTTCGTGCTCGACTTCAGCTGGTCGAAGAAATCATAGACGATTTCGGAAAGCGGGATTTCATAGATGATGTTGACACGCGAGGCGTCCAGATAGTCCATCGTGACGAAATGCCCGCGCTTGCGCTGACTCAGCTCCATGACGGCACCGACATAGTCATTCGGCACCATGATGGACGCCTTGACATACGGCTCCTGCACCTCTTCGATCTTCTGCGGATCCGGCATCATGGACGGGTTGTCCACTTTGAGGACCGTGCCATCGGTCAGGACAACGTCGTAGATGACGCTCGGTGCGGTCGTGATCAGGTCGATGTTGAATTCGCGTTCGATCCGCTCCTGGATGATCTCCATATGGAGCAATCCGAGGAAGCCGCAGCGGAATCCGAATCCGAGCGCCTGGGAGGTCTCGGCCTCATACGTGAGCGCAGAGTCATTCAGCTCCAGCTTCTCGAGTGCCTCCCGGAGGTCGTTGTACTTGGCGGTATCGATCGGGTACAGCCCGCAGAACACCATCGGGTTCATCTTCCGGTAGCCCGGCAGCGGTTCGTCTGCCGGATGGACTGCGGATGTGATCGTATCACCGACGCGTGTGTCGGCGACGTTCTTGATGGAGGCCGTCAGGTACCCGACATCTCCGACGGTCAGTTCTTTCCTTGCCGTGGCGCGCGGTGTGAAGACGCCGGCTTCGACGACTTCGAACTCTTTGCCCGTCGCCATCATCCGGATCTTGTCACCGGGCTTGACGGTGCCTTCCATGATCCGGATGTACGTGACGACCCCGCGGTACTGGTCGTACAGCGAGTCGAAGATGAGCGCCTTGAGCGGTGCTTCCGGATCCCCCGTCGGTGCAGGCACTTTTTCGACGACCTGCTCCAGGATGTCCTCGATGCCGATCCCAGCCTTGGCGGATGCCAGGACGGCCTCCGATGCGTCCAGGCCGATCACATCTTCGATTTCCTGCTTCACCCGTTCCGGATCCGCTGCAGGCAGGTCAATCTTGTTGACGACCGGAAGGATCTCCAGATCGTTGTCGAGCGCAAGGTATACGTTCGCGAGCGTCTGGGCCTCGATCCCCTGTGCGGCATCGACGACAAGGATGGCGCCTTCGCAGGCCGCCAGGCTCCGGGAGACTTCGTAGGTGAAGTCGACGTGCCCGGGCGTGTCGATGAGGTGAAGGATATATTCGATTCCGTCTTTGGCGGTGTACGTGAGTTGGACGGCATTCAGTTTGATGGTGATGCCCCGTTCCCTCTCCAGGTCCATTGAGTCGAGGAGCTGGTCTTTCATCTCACGGGAGGTCAGTGTTTCGGTTTTTTCAAGAATCCGGTCCGCAAGCGTGGATTTCCCGTGATCGATGTGTGCGATGATCGAGAAATTCCGGATATGGTCGCGCCGGGCGATGCGTTCTTCAGGGTTCATGCTGTCCACTCCTCTACAAACTATTTGAATTATAACAGCGGACAACCGAGACATCAATCCGCTGTGTGCCCGGGCTGCCGGCAGTTTTCCGGGCGGCTTCCGCATGTGCCGGTAATTGCGGCAATCCGGCCGCTCCCCTTCCGGAAAGGGCCTGTCCGGATTTACGCGGCTGACAGTCGTTTACCGCTTCGGTGGCTGGCTTTGTTTTACCTAATGGGGTCTCGAGTTTTACCTGATGGGGCCTGTGTTTTACCGAATGGGTCCTGAGCTTTACCCGATGGGCACCGAGCTTTACCTCGGGCCATGAGTTTTACCGAATAGGGCCCGAACTTTTCCCAGCGGGCACCGAGCTTTACCTCGGGCCATGAGTTTTACCGAATGGGTCCTGAGCTTTACCCGATGGGTACCGAGCTTTACCTTGGGGCCTGAGTTTTACCGAATGGGTCCTGAGCTTTACCCGATGGGCACCGAGCTTTACCTCGGGCCTGAGTTTACCGAATGGGCCCCGAACTTTTCCCGGCGGGTACCGGGTTTTACCTGACGGGCCCTGAGTTTTACCGAATGGGCCCGAACTTTCCCCGGCGGGTACTGAGTTTTCCGAAGTTTGATATTAGGATAAACCGGTCCAACGCAAAAGGCTGCCGCGGGCGGCAGCCTTCATGATGGGATTATTGGTTTCTTTCTGCGAGCACTTCGGCGGCGGCCTTGGCAATCACGGCGGCCGTCCGGTTGAGTTCATCTTCGGTGTTCTCGGTGCCGCCCATTTCGATGAGCAGCAGATTCGGGGACAGGTCCTGGTTATAGACGCCGTTCACACCGCGACCGCCCTTCGTGATGATTCCCCGGGAAATGCCGGGCACGAGCTCATTCATACGGGCGGACACCTGCTCGGCAAGGGCACGGTTTTTCTTTTGGCCGGGATGCTCGAGCCCGATCACGAACGCCGCTTTTGCATAGGAGCCGTCCTTGCCGGAAACGGTCGTTTTGGCTCTACCGAGCGCGTCCCGGTGGATATCGAGGATGAGTCCGTAATCTTTTTCGGACATGAGCTTGCTGACATGCGGGCGTATCTTGCCGTAGGCCTTGCTGCTCGCCCCGCCGTTGTCGTAATTCAATACGTCCAGATTATGGCCGTTCATTTTAAAGTGGGAGGAAAACACTGCCCCGAGGCTCATGATGTTGTCCTTCTCATGAAAGACGGCCACTTTGCCGTGTTTCGCTTTGACGATCGGGGCGAACGCTTCATGGGAGTGGGTGAAGTACATCAGGACATCTCCCTTGGCCTCCGTCAGGGAGACGGGAACCGGGTCTGATTCCTCCGCTTCCTCCTCATAGTCAAACAGGTTCGCTGCATAGACGAGCCGGCCCGTATCGGGGGCGGCCTGCCGGCTTTCCGGCTGTTGCGGTCCGGGGAAATGGATGATGAGGATCGGCAACAGGAAGAGGAACAGAATGAACAATGTATGGAACTGCCATGATTTCTTCATAAAAATCCCCTCCTCCCGCACTATATGGCGGGAGAAGGGGTTTCAGAACCCGGCGGTCCGGGGGCGAGCCATTTGATGAGGCCGGCAGAAATGAGCGTCGCGTATTGAAGGATCCAAGCGTCCGTCTCTTTCGGAGTGACGAACATCCCCTGCTCTTCCGTAGAAAGGACTTCCTCGAACAGCTGCTGCTTGTCTTCCTTCGACCATTGGGACCATTCGCCGAAAATCGGCTTCAGCACTTCCTTGTCGGCCGGCTTGGATTTGTCATGCAGCCAGGGCGTGACGGCCAGCGCGGAAGACGGGGCGCTCGTCTCCTCGATTTTTTGGGCAATATAATTGAACACCGACTCGATGGCGTCCGATACCATGACCGGTCCGTCCACAACGGTCGGGATTCCGATCGCCGTCACCGGAATTCCGAGCACTTCTCTCGAGATTTCCTTTCTGGAATTGCCGACGCCGGACCCCGGATGGATGCCGGTGTCGGTGATCTGGATCGTCCGGCAGAGCCGGGTGCTGTCTCGGGCGGCCAGCGCATCGATGACGATGATGAGGTCCGGATTGATCCGTTCGCCGAGTGCCGCGACAAATTCGCTCGTCTCGAACCCCGTCTGTCCGGTGACGCCGGCAGCATATGCAATGATCGTCCGTTCATCGGCCGGAACGATCGGCACGGACTCCTGAAGGCGGTCGATCGCATAAGGCCCGACCGCGTCCGGGGTGACGGAGCGGTTGCCAAGCCCGACGACCAGCACTTTCGGCGACTCGGGAAGTCCGAGCGGCCGGTGCATCTCTTCCAGTTTCTCTGACAGGATCGCTTCCAGATCCGCGAAGCCCTCCGCATCGTCGGCAGTGAGGCCGGGCGCGGTCAGCGTGACGTAGGTTCCGGCTTTCCTGCCGATTTTCTCCCCGCCTTCATCATCCACCCGGATCGAAGTGACGATGAACCGTCCTTCCCGGTTCTCCTCAAACTCGATGCCGCCCGCTTTTGTGAGTTTGTCTTTTTCCCGTTCGGTTCTGTGCCGTACCATTTCTTCCGATTCATCAAGCAGGTCCGTCCTGCCAAAGCTGATTGCCATGCATTTCACCTCCGTTTCATTGTGCCCCGCTGTCAAGGAAATATTCTTGCGGTTTGTTTATTGCAATCGGGACGCGCTTTTGGTAGAATAACTTTTGTTGCACGGAAACGGCATGAACCGAAACGGGCTACTTTACCTGACCCTGAATGGAGGTGAATCCATTGCCAAACATCAAACAAGCGATCAAGCGCGTACGCCAGAACGAAGCTGTGAATGTACAGAATTCCATGCAGAAATCTGCTATGCGTACGGCAATGAAGAAAGCTGAAACTGCTCTTCAAAACAACGATGAAAATGCAAACGAGCTTCTGAAAGACGCTGTCCAGAAACTCGACAAAGCGGCAAATAAAGGGCTGATCCACAAAAACACGGCTGCCCGCCAAAAATCCCGCCTGACGAAAAAAGCTCAATAATTCTGTGCGGGAACACCCCGTCCGGTTCATCCGGACGGGGTGTTTTTGTGCATGGCAGAAAAGCCGGCCGCTGCGGCTCTTTTAGCGGCTGTTTTTCCCAAGGTGCGGGGTTGGCAACTGGCCGGGGACTTTTCGCGTCCGCTTAGGCACTTTTCGCGGCCACTTTACTCCCTGGGCTTTCCGGTACGTTCCGGACTGACCCGTACTCACCGTGCAAACGGCGGATGGGCTGCCGGATTTGAAACTGCCGGCGGCAGCACGGCCGTCAGCCCGACACCGGGTGGAGCAGGACGAGTTCCAGGACGCGCTCCCGGTTGCCGGAGACGGTTTTGAGCCGGAGGTCTGCCTCCGCCAGCCGGGACAGCACTTCCAGCAGCTGCGCTTCATCGGCCAGCCGGCGGTTTTCCATAATGAGCTTCACCCGGTACGGGTGGACTTTCAGCTGTTTGGCGATCTGATGCTGCTGATAGCCTTTCCGTTTCAATGCACCGACCTGGATGAGCAGGCGGACCTGGTTGGCGAGCAGTGCATTGAGCCGGATCGGCTCCTCCCTGTTCCGCAGCAGGTCGCGGTAGATCGACAGGGCCTCCCCCGTGCGCCCGCCGATGTAGGCGTCGAGGAGCTTGAATGCATCGTCTTCGGGGGTCTTGGCGATGAGCAGGTTCACCGTCTCCTCGTCGATCTCCCGTCCCTCCCCGGCATAGAGGACGAGCTTTTCCATTTCAACGCCGAGCTTGAGCATGTCCTCGCCCGCCCGCGAGATGAGGGTCCGGACGGCACCATCTGTGATCCGGCTTCCTTGCCGGGAAGCCTCCTGCTTGACCCAGGTCTCGATGTCGTGGGTCTTCAGCGGCTCGGCCTCCAGGCAGACCGCTTGTTTTTTAAACTGCTTGACGATCTTTTTCCGGGCATCCAGCTTTTCGTAGGGTGCGAGGAACAGGGTCACCGCACTCTCCGGCGGCTGCTCCAGCCAGTTGGCCAGCCGGTCGAGATCATGGACGACCTTTTCCTTGGACTTGTCGGCGGCCTTCAGGAAATTTGCGTTTTTCGCGATGATGAGTTTCCGCTCGCTGAAAAACGGGATGGTGTCGGCTTCCTCGATCACTGCTTCCACCGGGGTCTCATCGAGATCGAAGATCGTGAGTTCCGAAGAAGCCGCATCCGGTAGCGCCTCTTTCAGCCGCCGGACCGTTTCGTCGAAAAAATACATTTCCGTTCCGCTGAGGAGGTAAACGGGGGCAATCTTCCCTGCCGCGATGTTCCTCCACTGTTCCGTGATCATGGTTCCACACTCCATTTCCGGCTTGTTATCCTTCCATTATACATGAGCGCCGGAGCACGGAGTTTGTGAATAATTCATGAACGCTTTCCGAACAGGGACCGAACCGGCCGAACGATATAGCTTTTTTCGGATCCATCCCTTATAATTAGGGTTGAATTAGGAGGGGTAGCAATGAACGAATTCGAACACGATCCGCAAACGAAGCGCAACGACGTCATCGATTCCGGCATAGGCTTTGTCGTGTCATTTGTTTTCTTTTCACTCATCTTTGTCATCGCTACGGTTGTCGAACTCGTTGCACGCTGATGAAACAGGAGCTTCCGGAAATTCCGGGGCTCCTGTTTTTTTGTGCACATCAGTCGGGGACCGCAGTCGTCTCGACGGTCAGCGTCCCCCGCTTCGACTTGACGGTGACCGTCCCGTAATCAGCGGTCGAGACGGCCGACAGGCCGAGATCGCCGAACCGCTGCACCACTTCAGGATGGGGATGACCGTAACGGTTTCCGCGTCCAGCAGAAAAGATCGTCAGTTCCGGCGCAGCGGACTCCAGGAACCCTTCCCCGCTCGACGTCCTGCTGCCGTGGTGCCCTGCCTTCAGTACGGTGAGCGGGAAAAGAGTTCTCCCATACCTCTCCGTGATCGCCTCCTCCCCTGCCAACTCCAGATCCCCCGCAAATAAAAACCGGTGAGCCCCCTTTTCAACATGCAGGACGAGCGAATCGTTGTTTCCTTCATAATGCTTCTGCAGAGCCGGGCTGATGTAACGGAACCGCACACCCGCCCGGCTCCAGCCGGCCCCTTCCCCCATTTCGCGGACGGGCACGCCTCTGGCGGCGGCAGCCCGGGCCATCTCCGCGTAGCCGGCGTCCCCGTACGTATCCGGTCCGATGTGGATTTCCCCGACTTTCATTTCGCGGATCACCTGGTCGGCCGCCTCCGCATGGTCCGCATCCGGATGGGACAGGATGAGCCGGTCAATCGAACGGATTCCCCGGCCTTTCAGGAACGGGACGACAATGCGGGAGCCGACTTCAAAACCGCCGGAACCCCTCTTCCATTCTTCTTCGGGACCGAAACGGAGCACGCCGCCGGTGTCCACAAGCAGCACGCCCCGGCGGTATGGCAGTTCAATGACGGCCGCATCCCCTTGCCCGACGTCCAGGAAGGTGACCGTCAGGGACGGACTCCAGTGATGCCAGAAATGCAGGACGAGCACCGGCAGCACCAGCGCGGTCCACGCAGCTTTAAGGAGGCTCCGGTTGTTTTCCGCGAGCACGAAAAAGAGGAGGATTCCTCCGGTGAGCAGCAGCAGGCCTGGAAGCGCCGGCCTGCCGGATATCCAGACCGACAGCGGCAGGTCGCCCGCCATGCGGATCCACTCCGCCAGAACGCCGCGGAGCGGTACGTACACGGTGAACAGCCCGTCCGCGACAGGCGGGGCGAGCATGCTGAAAATGAGCAGCAGCAGATTGGCCGGAAGGATGATCACCGAGAACAGCGGGACGAATACGAGATTCGCCAGGAAAGCAGAAATGGAGGTTTCAAAGAAATGAAATAACAGGATGGGGGTGACGGCGATCTGGCAGACCGCCGTGACGAGGAATGACTGATGGAGAGTGTTGCGGGCACGCGACAGGATTGCCTTGGAATGGATCAGGGCAAAAGCTGCCGCATAGCTCATCTGGAAGCCGGGCTGAAAGACGGCGTGGGGGTGGATGAGCAGGAACAGGAGCATGCCGGCGGACAGCATGAGGTCAAGCCGCCGCAATCGGTCGGAGCCGCCGCCCGCAAGCAGGAGCGACGCAATGATCACTGCCCGCCAGACGGACGGGGCGCCGCCTGCAAGCATTGCATAGCACGGCAGGAACAGGAGCAAAAGAAGGCGGACCGTGTGCGTCCTGACCCGGAGACGGAGCAGCCCTTCCCTGAGGAGATAGGTCAGGATGCCGACATGAAGGCCGGAAATGGCGAACAGGTGGGTGATGCCGAGCCGGCGGTACGCCCGTTCGTCGTCCGGGTCGACCGACGACCGCTCCCCGATCAGGAGGGCTTCGGCTTCGGCAGCGACCGGACCGGGGAACGCCGAACGGATATGGTTTCCGAGCTTCCCGCGGTGCCTCCTCAGTGCGGCGGCGGGGCCCGGAGCCGGGCCTGCGTTCCGCGCGGCCGCAATCTCGATCGTCCCCGCTGCCCCTTCGGACCGGAGCCATTTTTGCATGTCAAACGCATACCGGTGTGCGGGACGGTCGGGCACCGTCCTTAAGGCCGTTACGTGAAACCGGTTGCCCGCGGCGCCGGCGGAGATCCATGCCGCCTTTTCTTCGGCGGACCGGAAGCGGAAGACCGCGTACCAGCGCGTCCCGCCTTCATCCCGCACAAACCCGCGCAGCGTGTCCCCGTCCATGCGGATCCGGTCTGTCCATTCAATCAGCACCGGCACCTCGTCCGGTGCCGGAGGCGGCTCTTTTCCCGCGAGCATCAGGCAATAGATGACTGCAGGAACGGCAGCGGCGGACAGCCATGCCGAAGGGGGCTCACGGCCGAAAAGAAGAACGGCCGCCGCGGGCAGGACCAGCAGCATATAAACCGTTGATCCTGCCGCGGAAGCCGCGGCTGCTATGGTCGGCAACGCAAGGAAGACGACCGGGTTGTCCCATATTTTCAGACGAATAGTTCCTTCACCCTCTTCTCATAGTCGGCCACCGTACCGGGATCCGCCCCCGCTTCTTCCAGGCGGCCGATCAGCTCTTCATAGAGTCCGAGCTTCTTTTCTGCCAGAAAATCGATTTTCCCTTCGTCAAACGGGACTTTGATCACCTGGACACCGGCCTGGGCGAGCAGTTCGACGGCATACTCATGATTTTTGTAGTCCTTCGCGTAGACCAGCTTGGAAATGCCGGCCTGGATGATCGACTTCGTGCATTGAAGGCACGGGAAATGAGTGACGTAAATTTCAGCGCCTGCTACAGACGAGCCGTATTTCGCACACTGGAGAAGGGCGTTCATCTCCGCATGGATCGTCCGGATGCAGTGGTTGTCGACGACGTAGCATCCTTTGTCGATGCAATGGTCACCGCCCGATATCGATCCGTTGTAGCCGCCGGCAACAATCCGGTTGTCCCGGACGACCGTCGCCCCGACGGCCAGTCGTGTGCATGTACTGCGCAGGGCCAGCAGATGGCTCTGCGCCATGAAAAATTGATCCCACGTTATTCGCTCCATGGAGTGCGCCTCCCGTTGATAGATTGATTCATTCAAGTGTATCGGTTGCCCCGGCAGCCGGCAACCCGTTATTTCGCCGTGATCAGCTCTTCGAGCCGGGCGAATGTCTTTTCCCCGATGCCGGAGACGTCCATGAGATCCTCCGGGCTGCCGAACGGCCCGCTCTGCTCACGGTGCGCGATGATGGCCTCCGCTTTTGCAGGGCCGATGCCGGGAAGTGTCATCAGTTCCGCGGCATCGGCCGTGTTGAGGTTCACTCGGCCGTCCGGCTGGCCCCATCCGGCTGATCCCGGCTGCACGGGAAGGGACGGCGGATCCCCTTCGTCCGGTTCATCGGACAGGAGCGGCACGAACACGACCATTTCATCACGGAGCCGCTCCGCATGATTGATCGCATCCGGATTCGCATCAGGAAGAAACCCGCCCGCCCTGTCAATGGCATCGATCACCCGGTCTCCTTCCTCCGCCCGGTAGACTCCCGGTTTTCCGACCGCCCCTTTCACATCGACAAAAATGACCGCAGCGGATGGCTCCGCCCGGTCATCGGCAGTCTCGCCGGACATCCCTTCATCGGAAGCGATGAACAGATCCGTCGGCTGTACCGCGGACCGGCTTGACATTGTATACAGGATGATGCAGAGAACGAGGATGGAAGCTGCGGCAAGGGGGATCAGCTTCCTCCAGTACATCTTCAGCCAGGCCGCGATGAAGGTTCAGTCCTTCCCTCGGGCGGCGGGCCATGGAGTCCCCTCCACTATACCCGATTTGCAGAGGGGAAGGAAGCCCTCATTTCACCGCATGGAAAAACAGGCGTTCACTGTCTTCCGCCGGCGGCCCGTCAGTCCAGTCGGCCGTGACGCGGACCGGGGAAAATCCCTGTTCGCCCAGCAGGGCCTCATAGAATTCCGGCGGGTATGTCCGCTGAAGATGGTATTCTTCCCGGCGTTCGTAGAGACCGTCCGGCCTTCGGATGAAAAGGCTCAGTTCCGACTCGACGGACAGCGGCTCTTCGCCCGGATAGGTATGCCAGATGTATGATACGTCCTCCATGTCCGCCGTGAACGGGCCATCCAGGAACAGATCGGTCATCTTGAACGGGGAATGCACGTCAAAGATGAAATGCCCGCCTGGAGCCAGCGATTCCCAGACTCCCCGGAACACGGCCCTGACCTCATCCGGGCCGGCCACATAATTCAGGGAATCGATTGCGATCACGGCCACCTCATATCCTTCGTGCCCGTCCAGCTCTTCCATCCGCTGTTCATAGAACCGGCCCTCAAGTCCGAGTCCCGAAAATCGTTCCCGGGCGATGGCCAGCATTTCCGGGGAACTGTCGATTCCCGTCACCGCGTATCCTTCCCTTGCCAGCATCGCTGACAGCACGCCGGTCCCGCAACCGATGTCGAGCAGCGGGCGTCCCTCTCCGGGTCCGGCCAGCCCTCGGATCAGTTCTGCATAGGTGCTGTACGGAATGTCCTCCATCAGGCTGTCATAGACGGAAGCGAACGCCCGGTAGGACCCGACGCTCATCTGACGCCGCCCAGATCCAGTTCGGGGGCGTCGCCCCAGAGCCGCTCCAGGTTATAGTAGGACCGCTCGTCTTTGTGGAAAACATGCGCGACGACATCCCCCAGGTCCACGAGCACCCAGCGGCCGGCGTCATACCCCTCGATCCGTTTGACCTCGGAACCCGTTTCTTCTGCTTTGTCCTTGATCTCCCGTGCAATGGACTGAACCTGCCGCTCGGAGTTCCCGTGGCAGATGAGGAAATAATCGGCGAGCAGTGAAATGCCCTGCATGTTGAGTACGACGATGTCTGCGGCTTTTTTGTCATCCGCAGCGCGGTAGACCGTTTCAAGCAGTGTCTCGTTTGTCATGAATTCATATCCTTTCGGTGAAGACTGTCATTGTAGCAGGCGAGCGTTTCGGGATGGATTTGCGCCCTCTTGCCCGCCAGATAGCGGATCGTATGGGCCGAACAGGCGGTCAGCCCGCCGGAGAGGGACTGCAGGGATTCCTGCCTGAGTTCTTCCGCTCCCGGAAAATCCCGGCCGGGTTCGGTCATGTCCGCCACGTAGATGATCTGCTCGAGCACGCCCATGCCTGCCCGGCCGGTCGTATGGAACCGGATCGCATCCAGGACGGCCCCGCCGCTGATCCCGAATTCCCGTTCGGCGATGATCGCACCGGCGGGGGCATGCCACAGTTCGTGGTGGAAGCCGAGCACTCCTGCGGGATCTCCCTCGGACAGGACGAGCTCCCGGAGTTCCTCCTTCGGCATGGCCTTCGCCACGTCATGGAGGAGTGCGGCAGTCCTCGCGTCTTCCGGATCCGCGCCGAACCGGACGGCCATTTCCACAGCAGTATCGGCCACCCTCAGCACATGGCGGAAGCGGCCTTCCGGAAGCCTCCGCTTGACTTCAGCTTTCAGTTTTTCCGGATCCATACAGGCCCTCCTTCCGGATGAATGAAATGACCGGATCCGGCAGAAGATACCGGACGGACCGGCCTTCGGACAGACGGCGGCGGATTTCAGTCGACGACAGGTCAATCTGCGGAACATCGACCATCCGGACCGGATATTGGGTGATCCCCCGGCTGCCGGGCCGACCGACCCCGATGAAGGAGACTTTTTTCATCAGGCCGTCGATGTCATACCACTGGCCGAGGTGGTCCACACTGTCCCCGCCGATGATGAAGTAAAATTCGGTCTCCGGTTCCTTCTCTTTCAGGATGTCCATCGTCCTGGACGTATATGAAATCCCGCCCGCATCAATTTCAATCCGCTCGATCGCGAAGTCCGGGTTTGTGCCGATGGCCAGCTCGGTCATGCGCAGACGCTGGGGCGCATCTGCATCTCCCGTCCCGGCCTTGTGCGGGGGGACGGCGTTCGGCATGAACCGGATCTCATCCAGCCCGCATGCATCACGCACTCCTTCCGCAATGAGCAGATGCCCCGCGTGCGGCGGATTGAACGTTCCGCCGAGGATGCCGACCTTTTTACCCTGTTCAGCCACGCGGCAGCATGAGCCGCTTGTTTTCTTTCGACTCCCGGTACAGGACGACCGTATTGCCGATCGTCTGCACGAGCTCGGCACCCGTGCCGTGCGCGAGCTTCTCCGCCACTTCCCCGCGGTCTTCCGGGCAATTCTGGAGGATGCTCACTTTGAGCAGTTCCCGCTTTTCAAGGGCATCGCCCACGCCGGTGACCAGCTCCTCGTTGACCCCGTGCTTGCCTACCTGGAACAGCGGCTGCAGGTGGTGGGCCTCACTTCTCAAATAGCTTTTCTGTTTTCCGGTTAACATCTGCATACCCCATTTCAGTCAGTAATCGATCTCTCATTTTTTCAGTATCCGGCATGACTCCCGTCCATTCCCGGAAGGCGAGCGCTCCCTGGAAGACGAACATGCCGAGTCCGTCCACAATCCGGCAGCCCTTGGAAGCGGCGGCGGTCAGGAATTCGGTATGGAGCGGGCTATAAACGATGTCTGCGGCGACAGCGTCCGGCGACAGGTGTTCCAGGCCGATCGGAAGGCCCGGCGTGCCGGTCGACATGCCGACGGGAGTCGTCTGAATGACGGTGCCATACTCGCCGAGCCGTTTTTCGGCTTCTGCCAGCGAGAGCGCCTCCCCGCCTGTACGGCTTGATATCCTCTCCGCCTTTTCCACCGTCCGGTTGCAGACGGAGACGCTCCGGTAGCCGGCCTGCACGAGGGCAAGGGCGATGCCGCTGGCAGCGCCCCCCGCCCCGATGATGAGGACCGGCTCTTCTTTCCTGTCCGGGCCCGCACCCTGCTCAAGCGACCGGACAAAGCCCGGGCCGTCGGTGTTGAGCCCGAGCAGTTTCCCGTCCGGCAGCACGCGGACCGTGTTGACGGCCTGCATTTCCCGGGCCAGCGGGTCAAGACGGTCGAGATGCCGAATGATGTCCTGCTTGTGTGGAACGGTGACATTCCATCCGGATGCACCGAGTGTTTTGAGTGCGGCAACGGCTTCGCCGATCTCTCCGGCAGGGACGTGGACCGGGACATAGCCGGCATCGATTCCATTTTCGCGGAACCATTCCTCGTGCATGGCCGGTGACTTGGAATGCGACACCGGATCGCCGAGCACGGCGTACCATTTTTTCATTGCGGCCCCTCCAGTCAGATCAGGGACGGGCGAAGCATGACCTCTACGCCCTCGGGAGCATGGACGGCAATCACTTTGCCGGGCTGCTGGACGGTGATCCAGCCGAGTCCCGAGATGACGATGTCCGTTTTCCCTTCCTTGATCGAAAATTCATGTCTCACAAGCCGGGGGAAGCCCTCCAGTGATTTTCCGGACGGCGGCGCCAGCATCTCCCCGAGGTGCCTGGAGTACAGCGAATCGGCATTTTCCAGCTTCGTCCGGTGGATCTCCAGTGCATTGGAGATGTGGACCGTGAATGCGGTTCTTCCGCCCTGCAGATAGTCGAACCTGCTGAGCCCGCCGAGGAAGAGCGTCTGGCCTTCATTGAGCTGGAACACTTTCGGCTTGATCTCTTTTTTCGGCGTGATCGCCTTCAGTTCGGACGGATCGAGATAATGGGCCATCTGGTGATGATTGATGATGCCCGGCGTGTCGAAGATCGATTTGCCGTCATCAAGCGGAATGTCGATCATGTCGAGCGTCGTGCCCGGGAAATGGGAGGTCGTGATGATGTCCCCTTCCCCCGCGACCTGTTTGATGATCCGGTTGATGAATGTCGATTTTCCGACGTTCGTGCAGCCGACGACAAACACATCCCCGCCTTCTCGAAGCCGGTCGATCTCCTCGATGGCCTGCCCGATGCCGGTCCCTTTGAAGGAACTGACGAGCAGGACGTCCTCGGCGTGCAGTCCGAGCTTCTTCGCTTCGGCCTTCATCCAGTTTTTCAGTTTTTGTTCCTTGACGGACTTCGGAAGCAGATCGACCTTGTTGCCGACCAGGAGAACCGGATTTTTCCCTGCAAAGCGGTGCAGTCCGGGAATCCAGCTGCCGTTGAAGTCGAAGATGTCCACAACATATACGACGAGCCCCTTCGAGTCGCCGACCGTGTTGAGGATTTTCAGAAAGTCATCGTCGGTCAGCGGGACCGGCTGGATCTCATTGTAGTTACGGAGCCGGAAACAGCGCCTGCAGAGCGGCATTTCACTTTCCAGTGCGGCAGCCGGCGCAAAGCCGGGCGCCTTCTCGTCTTCCGTCTGCAGGATCGCACCGCAGCCGGTGCATGCGATCGGTTCAGTCATTTGACATCCTCCCAGTCGAGAAGCCCGTTGCGCTTCAGCTTATTCATGATCCGGCGCTCGATCTGCCGGTTGAATTTCGTGACGAATCCATCTTTTGAGGAGACCGGCACGACGAGGATGGTGTGCAGCCCGCTCCGGTTGCCGCCGAAGATGTCGGTCAGCAGCTGATCCCCGATGACCGCCACTTCATCTTTCTCCATGCCCATCTGGCGCAGTGCGCGCCGGAATGCATGTCCCATCGGCTTCCTCGCTTTATGGATGAACGGGATCCCTAGCGGATCGGCAAATGCCTTCACCCGGCCTTCGTTGTTGTTCGAGACGATGGTGACCCGGATTCCGGCTTTCTTCAGCTTCTCCGCCCATTCGATGATTTCCTCGGTAGCATCCGGGCGGTCCCATTCGACAAGCGTGTTGTCGAGATCGGTGATGATTCCCCGGATTCCGTTTTCCTTCAGTTTTTCCGGCGTGACCCGGAATACATTCTTGACATATTCACTCGGTAAAAAAAGACGATACACCCGATCCACTCCATTGACTCTAAATTCTTTCCCGATTATACCATAGCCCCCGCAGAACGCTCATCCCGGAAGGAATTCTCCTGTCGCCACATGCCTCATGAATCGGCGCTTCCTGACATATGGTGACAGAAACGATGACGGAGGTGTTCCCGTGAGCGGGATGTTTGCAGCGCTGCTCCAGCTCTGGATCGAAATCCCCGCGATGTTCGGGTACTTGAAAGGCCAGGCGTTCCTGAAGCCGATGAATGCCGAAGAGGAGGCGGACTGTCTCCGGCGGGTCGCCGAAGGGGATGAGGATGCCCGGGATATCCTCATCGAGCGGAATATGCGGCTTGTGGCACATATCGTGAAGAAGTTCCATCCGAAGCATGAGCAGCTCGACGATTTCATTTCCATCGGGACCATCGGGCTCATGAAGGCGGTCGGCAGTTTCACGCCGGACAAAAAGACGAAGTTCTCCACTTATGCGGCCCGCTGCATTGAGAACGAGATCCTCATGCATCTGAGGGCACAGAAGAAAGTGCAGAAAGACGTCTCCCTCTATGAGCCGATCGGCACCGACAAGGACGGCTACTCTCTCCAGATCACGGATATCCTCAAAATCGACGAATCGACGGCAGACGAAAGACTCGAGCGGAAAGAGCGGTTCGACCGGCTCTACCGCCATCTGACGAAACTCGATGCCCGGGAACTTGAAATCATCCAGCGGCGGTATGGCCTTCTGGATGACGTCCCGATGACCCAGAAGGAGATCGCCGCGCAGCTCAATATTTCAAGAAGCTATGTATCACGCATCGAAAAGCGTGCGCTCGTGAAACTGTATCAGCAGTTCAAGCATGAAAGAGGCCCCTCTCCCGCCGGAAGCGGAAGAAGGGCCGACTGACCGGCTTTATTCGCGCTCGGAACCGAGCTGTGCCATCATGACGGCACCGAGAACACCTGTCAGGACAATTGCTCCTGCCATAATATAGATCATGCTGTTCACTCCCTGTCCGAAAAGTTCCGTTTGGTTACCGTTTATAGTATACCACGGGAGCCCGCAAGTTTCGAGATGGCCGCGATGACGGTTTCGGCCGAATGTGTGGCTGCCGCCGGTAGGAATTCATCGAATGAAACGGCCGAGTCCTTGCCGGCGATATCCGAAAGCGCACGGATGACGACAAACGGCACCTCGAACTGGTGGCAGACCTGGGCCACTGCCGCCGCCTCCATCTCCGCGGCCAGGACGCCGGGGAACTGCTTCCTGACCGCTTCCACGCGATCCGGGTCAGACATGAACACGTCTCCCGTGACGATCAGCCCTTCCGCATGCGGATGCTCCCCGATTTCCTCGACGGCTTCTGCCGCAATCCGCAGAAGTTCCGGATCTGCCGGAAACGCCGGCGGCATCTGGGGAACCTGCCCGGGCTCATAGCCGAATGCCGTGGCATCCATGTCGTGATGACGCACTTCGGTCGATACGACGACGGTCCCGACTTCGTGGTCATGATGGAAGCCGCCGGCCGAACCGGTGTTGATGACGGCGTCCGGCTTGAAGCGATCGAGCAGGACGGTCGTAGACATGGCCGCATTCACCTTGCCGATCCCGCTTTTGAGCAAGACCGCATCCTGCCCTGCAAGACGCCCTTCTGTGAACTCACTGTTGGCAATCACGGTTGTGCTCGCGTTCTCCATCCGGCTGCGCAGGAGTTCGACTTCTTCCTCCATCGCGCCGATCACTGCAATTTTCATGTTGTTCCTCCGTTTCGGACGGGGGTTTGAAGCTTACCAGGCCCCGTCCAAAGAATTGAGTTTGTCCAGGCGGACCGGCTTCCAGCCTTCTCCGTCCAGCCATTCCAGATATACATTATATTTTTTCTTCTTGTCCTTCGTCGAGACGGTCCCGACCGATTTGTCCGGCCCGCCGCCGTTTTTCAAATACCAGACGACGAGGTCGCTTTCCGGTATTCCGGTGGCGTATTCGATCGCTTCCACTTTCTCCTGCCAGTCGATATGCGTTTTATCGTAGACCGACCGGTGCTCGCCGGTCTGTTCGGTCCCGATCGGTTTCCAGGAGGTATCGACGATCGTCTCATCGACGATGCCGTCCTCGGAAGGGGTGCGGATCACTTTTCCCGGCTCCCCGGTAGCTTCTCCGTCTTCCCCGTTGGCGGGGCTGTCGGATTGCCCGGCTTCTCCGGTATCTGATTGTTCGCCGGCTTTCTTCCCGTCCGATCCGGATTCTTCGCCGTCTTTGTCTTTTTCGTCTTCCCCGCTTCCGGCCGCGAGTCCGGATTCCGGATCGCCGCCTGAGGAAGGCCCGCCTTCAGCCGCACCTTTGCCGCCGGCATGGTCCTTGCCGCCCGTCATGAAGATGCCGGCTGCCGTGATCAGGATCAGGGTAAATACGATTGCAATAAGGATGTTGAGGATCCGGTTTGATTTCTGCTGGTTCCGTTCCACCCTGGAAAGATTGCGTTGGTCCATGCCATCTCCTCCCCTGTCTTACTCTATCATAATCGATTTCCCCTGATTTGACGAAAAGATTACTGCAATGTTTCATTTTCATCTCGTTTTCATGGCGGCCGGGCTCAAAAGAAAAACTGCAGGCAGAGAGGGACGCTCGCTGCCTGCAGTCTGGAACCTTCCGTGAAGGGAGGTTTTTGCCGTTTTAGCCGATGGACACGATTTCAACGTCCATTTCGCCGCCGGGTGTCATGACCTTCACCCGGTCGCCGATCGTCTTGCCGAGGAGGCCCCTGGCGATCGGGGAGTCATTCGAGATCTTCCCTTCGAACGGATCTGCCTCGGCGGATCCGACGATCGTATAGGACTCCTCGTCGCCGTCCGGGATCTCCTTGAATGTGACCGTTTTGCCGAGCTGCACACGGTCGTCATTGCCGTTGTCCTCGATGATCTCGGCATTGCGGATCATCGATTCGAGCGTGGAGATCCGGCCCTCGATGAAGGCCTGGTCTTCCTTGGCCGAATCATACTCGGAGTTCTCGGACAGGTCGCCGAAGCTGCGGGCGACCTTGATCCGCTCGACCACTTCCTTGCGTTTAACCGTTTTCAAGTATTCAAGTTCGTCGACGAGTTTCTGTTTTCCCTCTTCTGTCATCGGGAATTTTTTTTCATTTGCCATTTCTCATCTCTCCTTCGTGCCAGCCGTCATAAAAATAATACTATGCCGCCCTGTTTCCAGAAATGCGACATAGTTAAAAAAATATTGGGCTAATCCTTTGTCATCATATTACATTTTTTGTGTAGATTCAAGAATTGTTTTTATTTTCGTCACCATCAGGTCGATGGCCACCTTGTTTTCCCCGCCTTCGGGGATGATGACATCCGCATAGCGCTTCGTCGGTTCGATGAACTGATTGTGCATCGGCCGGACGACCGACAGGTACTGGCCGATGACCGAATCGATCGATCGTCCCCGCTCGGTGATGTCGCGCTGGAGCCGGCGGATGATCCGCAGGTCGGCGTCCGTGTCGACGAACAGCTTGATGTCCATCAGCTCCCGGAGACGGGCATCGTCGAGGACGAGGATCCCTTCGATGATGATGACTTCCTTCGGCTCGATGACCTCCGTCTTGTCCGACCGGGTATGAAGCGCATAGTCATACACCGGACGGTCCACCGCTTTCCCTTCGAGCAGTTCGTTGATGTGCTCGATCAGCAGGTCGGTGTCGAACGCGAACGGGTGGTCATAGTTCGTCTTCAGCCGTTCCTCGAATGCCAGATGTGACTGGTCCTTATAGTAATAATCATGTTCGATCACGACGACCGAATGCTCTTTCACCACGTTGTAGATGGAACGGGTGACACTCGTTTTTCCGGAACCCGACCCGCCTGCGATTCCGATGATGAGCGGCCGCTGTTTCGTCATATTCCTGCACCTTCCCGGGTTGTTTCTTTTTTCACGCTGACGAGGATGCCGTCACCGGCCGGCAGCAATGCCGAGTCGTAGTCCGGATGATCCATGATCCATTCGGTGAATTCCTTCAGCTTGCGGATCATGGACCGGTTCCGTTTCGGCACATCTTCCGGCTGCTCAGCCGCAAGGCCGTGCATGAACATATTGTCACAGTAAACGACTGCCCGCTCTCCGAGAAGCGGCGAAAACAGATCGAAAAACTTGCGGTATTGTCCTTTCGCCGCGTCGATGAAGAGCGCGTCGAACGGGCCTTCCGGCATTTGGTCCCCGAGGTCGAGGGCATCACCCGCGATCAGCCTGACCCGCCTGCCGGCAGGAATGTCCCGGAAATTCTCTTTTGCGCGCTCCTGCATCTCACCGTCCCGTTCAATCGTCACGATCGCGGCATCCGGAAGCGCCTCCGCCATGCGGATGGCGGAATAGCCGATGGCCGTGCCGATCTCGAGAATCCTCGCAGGACGCTGGATCCGGAGCATCTGGAGGATTGCCTCCATCCCTTCCGGCTGCATGATCGGGACCCGGTGCTCCTGCGCATATTGTTCAAGTACTTGGATATGATCCGGCCTCGACCGGATCAGGCCGGCCGTGTAGCCGCTGTAATCATGTTCCATCAGGTCCACCTGCTTCTCCAAAAAATCCCCGACCATAATACCATGAAAAGAGAAGGAAAGCGAGTGCGCCCCCTTCTCTTCACAGCCGATCACTTTGCATTTGTGATATATTTGTCACGGTTTTTCAAGTGTTCCTCATAGGTCTTGGCAAAATGGTTGTTGCCGTCCTTGTCGGCGAGGAAGTACAGATAATCGCTTTGGACCGGGTCGAGCACGGCTTCGATCGAGCTCATGCCGGCATTGGCGATCGGGCCGGGCGGAAGGCCGGGGTTCTTGTAGGTGTTGTACGCATCGTCGATTTCCAGATCGCTGTACATCGTCTTGGAGAGATGCTCTCCGTGCGCATAGGCCACCGTCGGGTCCGTCTGGAGCGGCATGCCTTCCTCCATCCGGTTATAGAACACGCTTGCGATCGCCTTCCGGTCGGTTTCGGCGGTCGCTTCTTTTTCGAGAAGCGACGCGAACGTCATCAGCCAGTGGACGCTGTGTTTCTGCTCGGCCAGCGCCTCCGCATATGGCGATACTGCTTTGTCGGTCGAATCGAGCATCATCATGACGAGAGATTCAAGCGACGGGTCTTCCTCGAACACCGGATAGGTGGCCGGGTACAGATACCCTTCAAGCGGGAACTTGATGTGTTCGTTGAGGATCTCGTCGGTCAGGATGTCCGGATGCATTTCAATCATCCGGTTGATGAACTCTTTGTCCTGGACGAGATCCATGAACTGCTTGGCGGTATGGTTCGTCTTTTTCTCGACAACCTTGGAGATCTGGTCGAGCGTCAGCCCTTCCGGAATGGTGATCGTGAACACAGGCGTCCTGTACACCTTCCCGGTTTTCAGGCTTTCGATCAGTTCATCCGGCGTCATGGCCTTCGTCAATCCGTACTTGCCGGCCTGGAATTCGCCTTCATTGTTGAACTTCGCGTAGTACTTGAAGATTTTTGCGTTTTTGATGATGCCGTTTTTCTCGAGGACCTCTGCAATCGAATCCAGGTTGGAGCCGATCGGGATGTCCACTTCCACTACCTTCTCCGACTCGGGATCGACCGGCTTCAGCGCGCCCGAAACGTATGTATATGCAGCGGTTCCCCCGACGATCAGCAGAAGCAGGGCAGCCAGGAATACGATCAGGACGATTCGCCGCACTGTCCGGACTTCCTTTTTCTTTTCTGTCATCCGGTCAATCATGACCTGCCGTTTTGTTTGCTTGTCCACAGACTGGTTTCACCCACTTTCATATCGAGGTTATTATACATGAACCCCCGGAAAAGAAAAAGGCGGACCCGTTTGGATCCGGGCCCGCTTTTCCCTGCAATCTCCGGCGCTTATTCCTCCGGATCTTCATCCTCGTCTTCATCTTCGGCAAGGAAGGTGTTGAGCATTTCTTCGATCATGTCCCACTCTTCGTCGGTTTCGATCGGCTTCAGTTCGCCTTCCGCCCCGTCTTCGCCCGGCACGAAAGAGGATGCGAGGATTTCAATCGTTTCATCCTCATCTTCCTCCGCCCCGACCGGATAGTACAGGACATAGGATTTGCCGAACTGCTCGGCATCAAATGTGAAGAGCACTTCGCAGAGCTGCTCGTTTCCTTCTTCATCCACGATCGTGATGTTCGCTTCTCCGTGTTCCATCTCTGATCACCTCATCCGTTTTTTCTGTCCAGCCACCCTTGCAGAATCATGACGGCCGCCATTTTGTCGATCACGGTTTTCCGTTTTTTCCGGCTGACGTCCGCTTCGATGAGCATGCGTTCTGCCGCCATCGTGGTCAGACGCTCGTCCCAGAGCTCGACGGGCAAGGAAAATTCCTCTTCCAGCATCTCGGCAAACCGTTCCGAAGCCTCCGCGCGAGGGCCGACAGTGTTGTTCATATTCTTCGGATACCCGACTACGAACGAGGTTACACGGTATTCGGAAACAAGTTCCCGGATCCGCGCAAGCCCGAACTCACCTGCTTCTTCGTCGATCTTGACCGTTTCAATTCCCTGTGCCGTCCAGCCGAGCGCATCGCTGACGGCGACGCCGACCGTCTTCGTGCCGACGTCAAACCCCATTGCCCTCACGAACGTTTTCCGTCGTGGCCGGCGATGTAGTATTTTACGAGTTCCTCGATGATCTCGTCGCGCTCCAGCTTCCGGATCATGTTGCGCGCATCGTCGTGCCGCGGGATATATGCCGGGTCCCCCGAAAGAAGATAACCGACGATCTGGTTGATCGGACTGTAACCTTTCTCTTTCAGAGCGGCATGGACCTTGAGCATGACTGTGCGCACTTCATCTTCCATCGGCTCTTCGGGAAAGTTGAACTTCATCGTCTTGTCGAATGAATCCAAGATCAGCACCCCGCTTTCACCTCGAGGCATGGGCTCGGCGGCCATGCCTCCCATTATGGACGAACCGATCCGCCATTTAAACGGATTTGACTAAATCATACACGGATTGGAGGGCTTCATCAAGTTTAGAAGAGTCTTTCCCGCCGGCCATCGCCATATCCGGCCGGCCTCCGCCCTTTCCTCCGCAAATTTCGGCGACGTGGCGGACGAGGTTGCCGGCATGGTATTCCTTCCCGGCGATGTCTTTCGTCACGCCCGCAGCAAGGGTGACCTTGCCCTCCCCGGCGGCTCCGAGGACGATGACCCCCTTGTCGACCTTCTGCTTCAGCTCATCGAGCATCGTCCGGAGCGTGTTGCCGTCCGCGCCGTCGACTTTGGCGGCAATGACCGTGACATCGCCCTCCAGTCGGGCGGCCTTCAGGATTTCATCCAGCTGGCCGTGCGCCTTCTGGGCTTCGAATGATTCGATCCGGCTGCGCAGCCCTTTCTGTTCTTCAAGGACCGATGCAAGCTTGGCCGGAAGGTCGTCCGGCTTCGCCTTGACGAGCGATGCGGCCTCTTCGAGCGTCCTTTCCCGGCCGTCCAGATGAAGGAATGCCTCTTTTCCGGTGAGGGCTTCGATCCGGCGCGTGCCGGCACCGATCCCGCCTTCGGACAAGATCTTGAACAGCCCGATTTCCGCTGTATTGCCGACGTGGCAGCCGCCGCACAGTTCAAGCGAATAGTCGCCGATCGAGACGACCCGGACAACATCCCCGTATTTTTCGCCGAACAGGGCCATCGCGCCCATTTTCTTCGCTTCCTCGATGCCGTGATACGCCGTACCGACACCGGTGCCCGCCCAGATCTGCTCGTTGACGATGCGTTCGACGCGGTCCAGCTCCTCTCCGGTCATCGCGCCGAAGTGGCTGAAGTCAAACCGCAGCCGGTCGGGGCCGACATAGGAGCCGGCCTGGTTGACATGCTCGCCGAGAACGTCTTTCAGTGCACGGTGCAGCAGGTGGGTCGCCGTATGGTTCTTGACCGTCTGGAGGCGGAGCTCCGCATTGACTTCCGCCTTGACGGAATCGTTCAGGCGCATCGTTCCAGCCTCGATTTTCACCGTGTGGAGATTCTGGCCGTTCGGGGCTTTCCGGACGTCCTGCACGCCCGCACGGAACCCGTCCCCGGTGATGGTGCCGCGGTCCGCGATCTGGCCCCCGCTCTCTGCATAGAACGGTGTCTTGTCCAGGATCACCCGGACTTCTTCGCCTTCTTCCGCTTCTTGTGCAAACGCACCGTCCCGGAGGATGGCGATCACCCGTGATCCGGAGACGAGGTGATCGTAGCCGATGAATTCGCTCTCTTCATGGAAGCTGCCGAGCACGCCGGACTGCACCTGCATGGAACCGACGTCCTGGCGGGCCGCCCGGGCGCGTTCGCGCTGATGCTCCATTTCTTCGCGGAACCCGTCCTCGTCGATGCCGAGGCCGTGCTCTTCCGCATACTCTTCGGTCAGTTCCGCCGGGAACCCGAATGTGTCGTAAAGCTTGAACACGTCCTTGCCCGGGATGACGGAGCCGCCTTCCCCGACGATCCGTCCGATGATGCCTTCCAGGATGGACAGGCCTTCATGGAGTGTTTCGTGGAAGCGGTCCTCTTCGTTCTTGATCACCCGCTGGATGAATTCGGATTTGCCTGCGACTTCCGGGTAATAGCTTTCCATGATCGTGCCGACGACCGGGACGAGCCGGTACATGAACGGCTTGTCGACGCCGAGCTGCTTGGCATACCGGACGGCCCGGCGGAGCAGGCGGCGGAGAACATAGCCGCGTCCTTCGTTGGACGGGAAGGCCCCGTCCCCGACCGCAAATGCGACGGTGCGGATATGATCGGCAATCACTTTGAATGCGGTGTCCTTCCCGCTGTCCTCGCCGTATTTTACTCCCGAGATCTCTTCGATCTGGCGGATGATCGGCATGAACAGGTCGGTGTCGAAGTTCGTCGGGACGTCCTGGACGACCGATGCGATCCGCTCCAGTCCCATCCCGGTATCGATGTTCTGCTTCGGCAGCGGCGTGTACGTATGATCCGGATTGTGATTGAACTCCGAGAACACGAGGTTCCAGATTTCAAGATACCGTTCGTTCTCCCCGCCCGGGTACAGCTCCGGATCCGAGAAGTCGTCACCGTATGATGCGCCCCGGTCGTAGAAGATTTCCGAGTTCGGTCCGGACGGGCCTTCCCCGATGTCCCAGAAGTTCCCCTCCAGCCGGATGATCCGCTCTTCCGGTATCTTCACTTCGTCCTTCCAGATGGTGTATGCCTCTTCGTCCTCCGGATGGACGGTGACGGAGAGCCGTTCCGGGTCAAACCCGATCCACTTTTCGTCCGTCAGGAATTCCCATGCCCAGAGGATCGCCTCCCGCTTGAAATAGTCCCCGATCGAGAAGTTCCCGAGCATTTCAAAGAACGTGTGGTGGCGGGCCGTCTTTCCGACATTCTCGATGTCGTTCGTGCGGATCGCCTTCTGCGAGTTGACGATGCGCGGGTTCGCCGGGACCACCCGGCCGTCAAAATACTTCTTCAGGGTCGCGACGCCGCTGTTGATCCAGAGGAGCGACGGATCGTCGACCGGGACGAGCGAGGCGCTCGGTTCGACGGCATGCCCCTTCTCTTTGAAGAATTCAAGGAACATCGCGCGCAGTTCAGCTGATGAATAGGATTTCATGTTTGTACATCCTCCTTTTTATGACTGCAAGCCGGTTCCGGCGAAAACAAAAAGCCTCCGCCCCAAAATAGGGACGAAGGCTTGAATTCGCGGTACCACCCTGATTACAGCCGCAGAGCGGCTGTCTCTCAAATCGCCTTAACGCGGCCAACGGCAGGGATGAGCTGCACTCCGGAGTAGCTTTCCGCATCCTTGCCTGCGGGGTTCCTTTCAGCCGGGGGAACCCTTTCTGTACGGGCGCAGTGCGTACTTTCTCCGTCAACGCATTGTCATATTAACTGCATTATAAAAAAACCGGGGGCCTCTTGTCAACGCCCGTCCATGAAATCGTACGGCGTGACGCCGTCCATCCCGATGAGCGGGTCGATCGTTGCGGCGTTCCCGGCCGTGAGCGCGGCGGGGAAGGCAGGCGGTACGGACACCCCGCCGCCCGCGGATCCGGCAGCCGGCTGGCCTGCGGGCGCTGGCCGGCTGTCCCCCGCCCGGCCGTCCGCAGACTGCGGACCTTCCTTCCGCGGGGAATCCTGGACGGAAGCGGCGACCTCTGTCCCGGGCTGTCCGTCTT
Organism: Edaphobacillus lindanitolerans; assembly: GCF_900156305.1. Taxonomy (GTDB): domain Bacteria; phylum Bacillota; class Bacilli; order Bacillales_A; family Planococcaceae; genus Bhargavaea; species Bhargavaea lindanitolerans. The sequence goes on from NZ_FTPL01000002.1 coordinate 300,670, forward strand.
TCCCGGATATCCGCTGGCGGAGCGTCGTGCGGCGGCTCAGATCGTCCGTCCGGGCAATCCCCTCCCTGAACACCCCGGGCTCCCCGAGCAGGATGAGGAAGTTCTTCGCCCTCGTGAGTCCCGTATACAGAAGGTTCCGCCTGAGCATCCGGCGGTACGTCCGGACGACCGGCATCACGACCGTCCCGAATTCGCTGCCCTGCGATTTATGGATCGAGATGCAGTAGGCGAGCGTCAGCTGATTCAGGTCCTTCCGTTCATAGGTGACTTCCAGCCCGTCGAACGATACGACGACGATTTCTTTTTTGTCGACCGTCTCGTTCGCCTTCATGATCGCGGCCACTTCGCCGATGTCGCCGTTGAAGACATTGCTCTCAGGCTGATTGACCAGCTGGAGGACTTTGTCGCCGATCCGGTAGGTCACGTCACCGAAGACGGTTTCCTTCCGGCCTTCCGCATGGGGGTTGACCATTTCCTGGATCATCCGGTTGAGGCTGTCGATTCCAGCCGGCCCTTTGTACATCGGGGCGAGCACCTGCACATCGTGGATCGACTGCCCTTTTGCCAGGGCGCTTTTGAGGACTTTCTCGACCACATCGGGAATCTGTTCGGCACCTGCCCGGATGAACGAGCGGTCGGATGTCTTCTTCTCCATGTCGTCCGGGACCCGGCCCTTTTTGACGCCATGCGCAAGCTCGATGATCGTCGACCCCGCACTCTGACGGTAAATATCCGTGAGTTCGACTGTCGGCACTTTGCCCGAAGCGAGCAGGTCTTTCAGCACCTGGCCGGGGCCGACGGGCGGAAGCTGGTCCTGGTCCCCGACCAGCACGACCTGCGCCCCGTCGGGGATCGACTTCAGCAGCTGGTGGGCAAGCCATGTGTCGACCATCGACACTTCATCGATGATGAACAGCCGCCCGTCCAGTTCCCGCTCTGTCTCTTCTTCCCGGTCCTGGCCGTTGAAGCCGAGGAGCCGGTGGATCGTCATTGCCGGAAGCTCCGTCGATTCGGCCATGCGCTTTGCGGCACGGCCGGTCGGAGCGGCCAGTACGATCGGGAACGCCTCTTCCTTGCCCTTGTAGTCAATCGGGTCGAGCGAAAGGCCGTGCAGCTCGGCATACAGTTCGACCAGCCCCCGGATGACGGTCGTCTTGCCCGTTCCGGGGCCGCCGGTCAGGATCATGAGAGACGAGCGGAGTGCAAGCGCGATCGCTTCCGCCTGGGTTTCGGCGTACTCGACGCCGAGCCGCTCCTCGATTTCGCCGAGGCCGATCTTGATCTCGGAGTCCGGGAACGCCTCCTCGTGAGAATCATCGTCGAGCAGGGACGTGACCCGGGCGGCGATTCCGACCTCGGAGAAATAAAGCGACGGCATATAGCATCGCTTTTCCTCCACGACGATCTTGCTTTCCTCCCCCAACCCGATGATCGCTTCAGAAATGGCTTCAAACGGGATTTTTTCCGGCTGGCTGGCCTCAAGCATCCGCTTCGCTTCCGGCAGCAGCGCCTCGGCCTCCATGAAGACATGGCCCTCCGACAGTGCAGCCGTGTTCAGGATGTGGAGGGCGGCCGCCTTGATGCGGTCGGGGTGGGCGCCCGTCAGTCCGAGCTTCGAGCCCAGTTCGTCCGCCCGCTGGAAGCCGACGCCTTCCACTTCGCCGATTAGCCTGTACGGGTTCTCGGACAGCAGCCGGACCGTCTCTTCCCGGTAGGTCTGGTAGATCCGCATGGCGAGCTGCGGACCGAAGCCCCATTCGTTCAGGCTGATCATGATCCGCTCGAGTCCCATGTTCTCCTGCAGGACGGTGACGAGCGTCTCTTTCCGGTCATCCGACAGCTTCGGCACCCGGTCGAGGCAGCCGGAGTCGTTCAGGATCATGGAGATGGTGTCCCTGCCGAGCACGCTGACGATCGACTGGGCGGTCTTGCGGCCGATCCCCGGGAAAAGATCCGAACTCAGGTAATGGATGAGGCCGGTTTCCGTATCGGGGACGTTTTTCTTGAATACGTCCGCCTTGAACTGGGTTCCGTACTTCGGATGGTCGACAATCCGTCCGGTGAACTGATATGTATCTTCCCCCTCAAGCGGGGGGAAATGTCCGGCGACGATGATTTCTTTGCCGTCATAGCCGGTATCGGTCGATTCGACCTTCAGTTTGATGATCGAAAAGAGGTTCTGCGGATTATGGAAGACCGAAACGATCGGCCTGCCGGTGACAAATTGTTTTCCCTCTTCGAACAGATCCAGCTGCCCCGCCATAGTCCGCGCCTCCTTCCGCTTATTGTTCCGCCTGATTGATCATGTCAAATACATACCGGGCCTGGATATGGTCCGGATCAATTGTGAAGGCCCGCTCCAGATGACGGAGCGCGTCTTCCTTCTGCTGGGTGGACACGGCGTAGAGTACGCCGAGATTATAATGCGCATCCGCGTTTTCCGGATCCTGCCCGACCACATGCCGGAGTTCATCCGCGGCCGGTCCGAACATTTCGAGCGAGGCGAGCAGGATGCCGTAGGACAGCCGGATCTGGATGTCCCCGGGCGCGAGCTCTGCCGCCCGCTGCATGTATGGAAGCGCAAGCTTCGCGTTGTCCGAGCGCTCGAGCGATTTCGCGAGCATGTAAGGCGCGTCCGCTCCGTCGATGCCGCCGCGGACCGCCCGTTCGTACAGCTTTGCCGCTTCTTCATAGCGCTCGGCGTTGTAGTAAAGGCCGGCCAGCCCGTAGACGGCCGTCATGGAAGACGGGTCAAGGAAGAGCGCCTTCTGGAAGAACCGCTCCGCCTTTTCGGCCTCGTCCGGCCGGCCGAGAGTCGCGAGGAGGTTGCCGAAATTGATGTAGCCGATCGGATCCTCGGGATTCTCTTCAATGGCGGCCGAAAATGCCTTCACCGCCGTTTCATAATCTTCGTTCCGGATCGCTTCGATCCCTTCCGCGTTATGATCCATGTTGCCCCTCCTCAGCCGACATATTCGAGCCGGACGCCGTTTTTGTATACATCATCGATCGTTCCGCCTCCGAGGCACACATCCCCGTCATAGAAGACGACTGCCTGCCCAGGCGTGATGGCACGGACCGGCTCATCGAATGTGACGATCGCCGTTCCGTCACCGGCCAGCTCCACGTGAACCCCCGTGTCCGGCTGGCGGTAGCGGAATTTGGCCGTGCAGTGGAATGTGCCGGATTTCGGCCGTTCCGTCGTGAAGCTCACATTTACCGCCTTCAGGCTGTCGGAATAGAGGGCGTCGTTATGGAAGTTTTGGCCGACGAGCAGGACATTCCGGTCCAAGTCCTTGCCGATGACGAACCACGGATCGCCGGCACCGCCGATGCCGAGGCCGTGCCGCTGTCCGATCGTATAGTACATGAGGCCGTCATGGTCGCCCATCCGCTTGCCGTCCATCGTTTCCATCGGTCCCGGCTGCGCGGGCAGGTAGCCCGACAGGAACTCCTTGAAGTTGCGTTCTCCGATGAAGCAGATGCCGGTCGAGTCCTTCTTCTTGGCCGTGGCGAGATTCGCACGCTCTGCGATTTCGCGGACTTCCGGCTTTTCGAGATGGCCGAGCGGGAACATCACCTTCGAGAGCTGATCCTGCGTGAGCTGGTTGAGGAAATAGGTCTGGTCTTTGTTTTCGTCGACTCCGCGGAGCATGAGGGTCTGTCCGTCGCGTTGTTCGACACGCGCATAGTGGCCGGTAGCCAGATAATCTGCACCGAGGCTCATGGCATGGTCGAGGAACGCACGGAATTTGATCTCTTTGTTGCACATGACGTCCGGGTTCGGCGTCCTGCCCGCCCGGTATTCGTCGAGGAAGTACGTGAATACTTTGTCCCAGTATTGTTTCTCGAAATTGACGGCGTAGTACGGGATGCCGATCTGGTTGCACACCCGGATGACGTCTTCATAGTCTTCGGTCGCCGTGCAGAAGCCGGAGTCGTCGGTGTCGTCCCAGTTTTTCATGAAGATGCCGATCACGTCGTAGCCTTGTTCCTTCAGAAGCAAGGCCGTGACGGATGAATCGACCCCTCCGGACATGCCGACGACCACCCGTGTGTCCGCCGGTGATTTGGTTGCTGTCATAGTTGTTCACCTTTCTGTATCCGCGTCAATCTCCTGACGGCGTCGGCCGTCCTGGCCGCCGCGTCACGTATATCTTTTCCTTCAAGGCCGTAGCCGAAGCTGAACCGGACCGAGTTGCGCAGTTCCGGAGCCCCTTCCCCGTGCATGGCGACGAGGACATGGGACGGATCGATCGAACCGGCCGTGCAGGCGGATCCGCTTGAGACGGCGATTCCCGCCAGGTCCAGGTTGACGAGCAGCTGCTCAATGTCCGTATCCGGAAAGCTGATGTTCAGGATATGCGGCAGCGTTTCGGCTTCCTCCGCGTTGATCTTAAAGCGGATGCCCTCTCCCATCAGCGCATCCGACATGAGGCGCTTGAACATGCCGTGCTCCGCGGCACGGTCTTCCATCGTTTCACAGGCGATCTCCGCCGCGCGTGCAAACGCCCCGATGGCCGGCACATTCTCGGTGCCGGCCCTGCGCTTGCGCTCCTGCTCGCCGCCCGCCGTGGCCGGCGACAGCTTCGTCCCGGTCCGCTGGTACAGGAAGCCCGTCCCCTTTGGCCCATTGATCTTATGGGCGGACGCGCTTAGCAGGTCAACCCCGAGCAGATCGGCATCCAGCGGAATTTCACCGAATGCCTGTACGGCGTCGGTATGGAAGGAGGCCGGATGATCCTTCAGGATTTCACCGATTTCCCTGATCGGCTGAATCGTTCCGACTTCATTGTTCGCCGTCATGATCGTCACGAGGATCGTGTCCATCCGGAGGGCGGACCGCACGTCTTCCGGCGATACCCTTCCTTCGCGGTCCACCGGCAGCCATGTCACTTCGAAGCCGGCCGCCTCAAGTTTCTGGACCGCATTCAGCACACCATGGTGCTCGATCGTGCTCGTGATGATGTGGCGCCCTTCCTCCTTCCTCGCCTCGGCTGTGCCGAAGATGGCGAGGTTGTCGCTTTCCGTTCCGCCGCCCGTGAAGATGATCTCAGACGGCTCGGCCCCGAGGAGGCGGGCGATTGCGGACCTGCTTTCATCAAGGATCCTCCTGGCTTCCCGTCCGGTCCCGTGGATGCTGGACGGATTGCCGTAGGAATTCATCAGAAGCTCCGAAAACCGTTCGGCCACTTCCGGCCGGACCGGTGTCGTCGCCGCGTGGTCCAAATAAATTCTGTTCATTGTAAAACTCCTTCATATATAAAACATATAGCCGTTGTCACCGGCGCTGTCGTCCATGTTCGCCAGATCTTCGATCGTCACGGTATCCAGGACATCCTTGACGGCATCCCGGATCCTGCCCCACAGCTGGCGCTGGGGCTGTGGCTCATCCTCGATCCCCTCTACCGGCTGGATCGGTCCTTCCAGGACACGGATCACGTCCCCCGCCGAGATGAGGTGCGGCGGTTTGGCCAGCTTGTAGCCGCCGTATGCCCCGCGGACGCTTTTGACGAGCCCCGAGTTCCGGAGGGGCGGAACGAGCTGTTCCAGGTAAGCCTCCGACAAATGATTCAGTTCTGCGATTTTCCGGAGCGGCACCGGGCCGTTCCCGTATTGCCGGCCGAGCTCGATCATGATGGCGAGCCCGTACCGGCCCTTGGTTGATATTTTCATCCGTACACCCCGCTGCCTGCGCTTTTCTAACGGACATTATAGCATATCCGGCTTTCACCCCGTGCATGAAGACTCCGGACCCGGCATGTATAATAGAAATTGTAACGGAAGAAAGGGATGATTTTGTGCAAAATGAACCTCTCGCCTACCGGATGCGCCCCCGCTCGATCGACGAAGTCGCCGGGCAGGAGCACATCATCGGCACAGGCACGGCCCTTTACCGGATGATCAAAAACGGACATGTCCCGTCCATGCTGCTGTACGGCAGGCCGGGGATCGGCAAGACTTCCCTCGCCCACGCGATCGCCGGGACGAGCGGACTGCCCTTCATCGCCCTCAACGCCACGACCTCCGGAAAGAAAGATGTTGAGCAGGTGGTCGGGGAAGCCAGGATGACCGGCAAGGTGATCCTGTTCCTCGACGAGATCCACCGGTTCAACAAGCTCCAGCAGGACGCGCTCTTGCCGCATGTCGAGAACGGATCGATCGTGCTGATCGGCGCGACGACGGAAAATCCGTTCCACGATGTCAATCCCGCCATCCGGTCAAGATGCGGCGAAATCCTCCAGATGAAGCCGCTCGATGAACAGGACATCCGGCAGCTCATCCGGCGGGCGCTGGATGATCCGGACCGGGGGCTCGGCCGGATGGACATCCGGATCTCGGACGGACAGATCGGCCGGCTGGCGGAAGGTTCGGGCGGCGACGCGCGCAAGGCACTGACGATGCTCGAATCCGCCGTCATGGCATCGGATGATGAGGGCGGCGTGACGACGGTCGAGGACCCGATCCTCGACAGCTTGATCGGCAGGAGCGGCGTATTCGGGGACAAGAAAGGTTCCCACTTCTACAATCTGCTGTCGGCACTCCAAAAATCCGTCCGGGGAAGCGACGCGGATGCCGCCGTCTTTTATCTGGCCCATCTGCTCGAAAGCGGGGACCTGATCGCGGTCTGCCGGCGCCTGCTCGTGATGGCCTACGAAGATATCGGCCTTGCCAATCCGGAAGTCGGCGCCCATGTCCTCGCCGCCACCCAGGCGGCGGAACGGCTCGGCATGCCCGAAGCCCGCATTCCGCTCTCGGTCGCCGTCATCGAAATGTGCCTGTCCGAGAAATCCAATTCGGCCTACAAGGCATTCGACTCGGCGGCGGCCCGGATCCACGCCGGCAGCACGGGCGAAATTCCTTCCCACCTAAAGGACGCCCATTACGCCGGTGCCGCCGCGCTCGGACACACCGGCTACCAATATCCGCACGACACGCCGATCGGGGAATTCGGCGGATGGGTCGCCCAGCAGTACCTGCCCGATCCGGTCAAGGATGAAGCGTTCTACAAGCCGGTCGTCTCGGGGAAAGAAAAGAAGATGGCCGGCATCCACCGGAAACTGAAGGAGTACTCACACAAGAAATAAAGAAAAGGACCTTCCGGGGGCAGGCTCGCTCCGGAAGGTCCGTTTTTTGTAAGTGTTTCAAAATGATGAAGGTGCAGAGACAGGATCCCGGCGTCGCCGATTCCACTGAATGTCACGGATGGAACGACGGGACAGGCTCAGCCCTTCACACGCTGCAGCGGAATGTCCTTCACGATATCATTGAGCACCCAGCTGGCACAGAACAGTCCCGCGGTCGACGGGACGAAGGCGTTGGAGGCCGGCGGCATTTTCGCCTTCCGAACCGCCGCATCCGGCTTGCCGACGACTTCCGTCACTTCTTCCCTCGCGATGATCGGGCTCTCGTCGGAAAAGACGACCGGGACGCCCTTGCGGATGCCTTCCTTCCGCAGCGTCGTCCGGATCACTTTTGCGAGCGGATCGGTATGGGTCTTCGAGATGTCGGTGATCTGCAGACGGGTCGGATCGTTTTTGCGGGCGACCCCCATGCTGGAGATGACCTTGATGCCCCGGCGGACGCATTCCTTGATCAGGTGGATTTTGTAGGCGATCGTGTCTGAAGCGTCGATCACATAGTCCGGTTTCAGCTCGAACAGCTGCTCCGCCGTCTCTTCGGTATAGAACATGTTCAGCGTGACCACTTCGCAGTCCGGATTGATGTCCGCAATCCGCTCCTTCATCACTTCCGCCTTTTTCCGGCCGATTGTCGACATATAGGCGACCAGCTGGCGGTTGATGTTCGTGATGTCCACTTCATCCTTGTCGATGAGGATGATGCGGCCGATTCCGGACCGGGCGCATGCCTCCGCAGCGAATGAGCCGACGCCGCCGACGCCGAGCACGGCGACCGTCTTTTCCCGGTAGCGGCCCACCCCTTCTTTTCCGATCGATAGTTCATTGCGGGAAAACTGGTGCAGCATGAGAAATACCTTCCTTCCTTCCGGCGGTTCCGCCGCCAATTAAAAACCTCCCGCATGGGCGGGAGGATCAGTATTCATCAGAGGGACAGATCCCGATCGTGCCGTCTTTGGGAGATCGTTTTGAACCCGCACTGAGCAGGTGGGTGCCCTATCCGGCACGTTTGGCGTCCCAAACGGGCGTGCCAGCAATGCCGGAATACGGGCTCCCGACGATTTGATTGTTCGGTCAAAACTGTTAAGCAAATAACGAACACATCAGGATCTGTATTGAAGATATCATAACATACGAGATTTCAGAAATCAATTCTCCGCGTCAGATACTTCCGGCTCATTTTCGGGCAGGACCTTTATGCCCAGCTCTTCCAGCTGGCTGCCCGAAACCCGGGACGGAGCTTCCACGAGCAGGTCGCTGGCACTGGCCGTCTTCGGAAATGCGATGACGTCACGCAGGCTTTGCGCACCGGAAAGCAGCATGACGATCCGGTCGAGGCCGAATGCAATTCCACCGTGCGGCGGCGTGCCGTAGTCGAACGCATCGAGCAGGAATCCAAACTGTTCATTGGCCTCTTCTTTCGTGAAGCCGAGTGCCGAGAACATTTTTTCCTGGATGTCCCGCTCGTAGATCCGGAGCGATCCCCCTCCGAGTTCGAAGCCGTTCAGGACGAGGTCATAGGCCATCGCCCGGACGGATTGCGGCTCGGTCTCCAGTTTTGGCAGGTCTTCGCGCACCGGCATCGTGAACGGATGGTGGGCCGCATAGAACCGGCCGTCCTCCTCGTCGTATTCAAACAGCGGCCAGTCGGTCACCCAGATGAAGGCAAACCGAGATTCATCGATCAGGCCGCGTTCTTTGCCGAGCTTCAGCCGCAGCGCACCGAGTGCATCCGCGACGACCGCCCGTTTGTCCGCGACGAACAGAAGAAGGTCTCCCGGTTCCGCTTCCAGCGCACTGACCAAGCCGTCTGCCGTTTCTCCTTCGAAGAACTTCGCGACCGGGCCTTTGAGCCCTTCTTCCTCGACCTTCAGCCAGGCAAGCCCTTTCGCACCGTACCGCGCCGCATATTCGCCGAGTGCATCGATGTCTTTCCGCGAATAATCCGCCGCAGCACCCTTCACATTGATCCCCTTCACCTGGCCTCCGGACGAGACGGCGCCGGAGAACACTTTGAACGGTGAGCCCTTCACGATTTCCGAGATGTCCTTCAGCTCAAGACCGAACCGGACGTCCGGCTTGTCGGAGCCGAACCGGGACATCGCCTCATCGTACGTGATCCGGTCAAACGGGATGGGCATGTCGATCCCCTTGATGTCCTTCATGACTTTCTGCATGAGAATCTCGTTCAGGGCAATGATGTCCTCCATCCCGACGAAGCTCATCTCCATGTCGATCTGGGTGAATTCCGGCTGGCGGTCGGCCCGCAGGTCCTCATCCCGGAAGCAGCGGACGATCTGGTAGTACTTGTCGAATCCGGACACCATCAGGAGCTGCTTGAACAGTTGCGGAGACTGCGGCAATGCGTAGAACTCCCCTTCATGAACCCGGCTCGGAACGAGATAATCACGCGCCCCTTCCGGCGTCGACTTCGTCAGATACGGAGTTTCCACTTCAAGGAATCCTTCGTCCGCCAGGAAGTTCCGGACGGTCTTCATGATGTCCGAACGCATTTTGAACGTCTTATAGAGGGCCGGACGTCGCATGTCCAGGTAACGGTACTTCAGCCGGATTTCCTCGCTCGTATCCGTCGCGTCCTGGATGACGAACGGCGGCGTCTTGGATTCATTGATGATGTCCACCTGGCCTGCCTGGATTTCGATCCGGCCGGTTGCCAGGTTCGGGTTCACCTGATTTTCTTCGCGGGCACACACCTTGCCGCTGATCTCCACGACGAATTCGCTTCTGAGCCGGTCCGCCTTCTCCATCGCATCTCCGGAAAAGTCCGGATTGAAGACGACCTGGACGATGCCCGTCCGGTCACGCAGATCGACAAAGATCAACCCGCCGAGGTCGCGTCGCTTCTGCACCCATCCTTTCAGGACAACCTCTTGTCCGACCTGCTGTTCCGTCACTTCACCACAATAGTCCGTTCTTTTCATCTCTATCTCGTCCTTCCGAGTCATGATGGCTGTTTCACTGCTGCTGCGATCTCGCGGAATGGCACCGCTTCCTGGGTGCCGGCTTCCATATTCTTGACGGTGGCTGCCCCCTGCTCAAGTTCATTTTCACCGATCATGATGACAAACTTCGCGCCGATGCGGTCTGCCGCCTTCATCTGGGCCTTCATCTTCCTCCCCAGATAATCCATGTCCGCCGCAATGCCCGCCGAGCGTAGCTCGCCGAGCAGGCGGACCGCCTCAAGCCGTGACGGTTCATCGAGCGCGACGATGAACGCATCCGGTTTTTCGCTGTCCCCGAGCTTCACGCCTTCCGCATCCAGCGCCATGAGCAGGCGCTCGATGCTCATCGCAAATCCGATGCCGGGCGCCTCGGGACCGCCGATCTCTTCGGACAGTCCATTGTAGCGGCCGCCCCCGCACAGTGTCGTGATGGCACCGAAGCCGTCTGCCGTACTCATGATTTCAAACGCCGTGTGATTATAGTAATCCAGGCCGCGCACAAGGTTCGGATCGACCTCATAGGGGATGCCCAGCATGTCGAGCGCTTCCTTCACTTCCGCAAAATATTGCGCGGACGACTCATTGAGGTAATCGGTCAGCGCCGGTGCAGTCTTCATGAGCGGGTGGTCGCGGTCCACCTTGCAGTCCAGGATGCGCAGCGGATTCTTTTCCAGCCGCTTTTGGCAATCGCTGCAGAACTCCCCGATGGACGGTTCGAAGTGCCGGATGAGCGCTTCCCTGTGGGCGTTGCGGGTTTCTTTGTCCCCGAGCGAATTGATCACAAGCTTCAGGTTCTCCAGTCCGGCCCGGCGATACACATCCATCGCAAGGGAGATCACTTCGGCGTCAATCGCCGGCGAATCACTGCCGATCGCCTCCACGCCGAACTGGACGAACTGCCGGTAGCGTCCGGCCTGCTGGCGCTCATAGCGGAACATCGGTCCCATATAATACAGCTTCACCGGCTGGTCCGGCTGCCCGAACAGCTTATGTTCGACGAACGCCCGGACGACCGGAGCAGTCCCTTCCGGGCGGAGCGTCAGCGAACGGCCGCCCCTGTCTTGGAATGTGTACATCTCTTTCTGCACGATATCCGTCGTGTCGCCGACGCTGCGAGTGAACAGTTCCGTCTGCTCGAAAACCGGCGTGCGGATCTCTTCGTACCGGTAAACCCGGCAAGTCTCCCGGATGAGCGACTCGACCGCCTGCCAGTTCCCCGTCTCTCCGGGGAGGAGATCCTTCGTTCCTCTTGGCACTTTGAACATCAATGAAATCCCATCCTTTCCAAATAAAAAAAGCCCTCGTCCCTGCATTGCTGCAAGGGACGAGGGCCTCCTGGCCACCGCGGTTCCACCCTGATTGGCACCAAAAGCCGGTGCCCACTCGGTCCGGATAACGGCCGGCTCCGTCTTCTCCTACGCGGTTTCCCGTTTCGAAGAAAAGCCTCTCGGGTGTTTTTCATGATGCGTTCCTGCAGACGGGATTTCAGCCGGGGTCCCATCCTCTCTTTTCAGGAGTGCGCATCATTACTTTTCCGGTCATTGGCGTTGATTCCAGTATAGATTACCCATTATGTTAATGACAAAGGAACCAACTGTCAACCGTTTTCGAAAAAGGTATAGAATTTTCATTCCCCCACCCGTAAACTATTCATTGAGGGGGGAGTCCATGAGAAAACGTTCAATTGCCATTATAATCATCTTGCTCGCGGCGGCCTTTGTTGCCGGTCCGGGAAGCGATGCCCCGCTCGCCGCCTCCGGAACCGCGGTCGTCAGCGGGGAAACGCTGAACATCCGGTCGGGCCCGGGGCTGTCCCATGACATCACGGGTTCGCTCAGGAAGGGTGACCGGCTCACGGTGACCGGATCCGAAGGCGACTGGCTTCGGGTGGAATCGGGGGCCGGAAACGGCTGGGTCGCTTCCTGGCTGACGACCGGCCGGCAAGGCGCGGCGCCGGCAGCCTCCGTCATTTCCCAGGTCGACCGGCTGAATGTCCGGGCACAGCCTTCCACTTCCGCAGCCGTTCTGTCCAAGATGAACAAAGGGGACGGCGCCGTCTCCTACGGCACTTCAAACGGCTGGACAGAGATCGAATGGAACGGGGAGCGCGGCTGGGTTGCTAGCCGATACATAACCGAAAGCGCGGAGCAGGAATCCGGAAAACCTGAACCGGCCGCCGCGAAAGGCGGACAGTTCACCGTATCCGTCGGTGCGCTCGTCGTCCGCAAAGGACCGGACCAGTCGACCAGGAAAGCGGGCGTCATCCGCAAGGGAGAGTCCTACCCGGTGATCGGCCAGGAGCACAACTGGGTCCTGCTCTCGCTTGGCGGCGGCAAGGAAGGATGGGTCTATTCATTCCACGGGACCCTTTCAGATCAGGCACAAACCGGCACCGCCAAGGCCGGAAACCCGTCCGGCAGCGGAAGCGGCGGATCGGTGACCGTCCTCTACGACGGCACGAATGTCCGCTCGCAGCCGTCCACCTCCGGGCAGGTCGTCGCGCGGGCATCCGCCGGCCAGACACTCACGGTGCTCGGCGCCGAGAATGACTGGTACCGGGTCAGCCTGGCAGACGGGACGGAAGCCTTCGTCGCCGGCTGGGTCGTCTCCTCGGGCGACGGTTCCTCCGGAAAAACGGACAAGACCGCCAAGCCGGCAAAGCGGAAACCCGGCACGCTGAAAGGCCTCACGATCGTCGTCGATGCCGGACACGGCGGGAACGACCGCGGGACGACGGGGATCCGAGGAACCGATGAAAAAGACCTGACGCTGCCGACCGCTGAACTGCTGGCGGCCAAGCTCAGCGCAGCAGGCGCCGATGTCATCATGAGCCGCGACAACGACCGGTATGTCGGCCTGCGCAAGCGGGTGGCCATCAGCAACCAGACCGGGGCCGATGCCTTCATCAGCCTCCATTATGATGCAACCCACGACCACTCGGTCGACGGCTTCACGACATACTACCTGAACCGCAACCAGCTCGATTTGGCAGAAGCCGTCCATTCCGGACTGGCGGGCGAAATGGACTTCCGGAACCGGGGCGTCCAGAAAGGGAACTTCCTCGTCCTCCGCGAAAACCGGCAGCCCGCCATCCTGATTGAACTCGGTTTCCTGAGCAATCTCTCGGAAGAACGCCGGGTCGCCGATCCGGCGTTCCGCGAAAAAGCGACTGACGGGATCTACCGGGGCCTCATCGATTATTTTGATGCACAACTGAAGAACTGACCGAGTGCCGCTTCCTGACGGGAGGCGGCATTTTTGAATGGGTCGGCAATTGTGCCGGTCGGGTCTGATTGGGAACTGGATGACTGGATGGGAAAAGCATTTCCCGCCCCGTCTGGTCCAATTTCCCCCCTGGATTGCCTGGTGATCCGGCGCCTGCACATGGATGCAACTATTCTTTTGATAATTATATTATGTTAACCATTCCGGGCTGCCTAAAAAACGGCAGCCCCTTTACTCCGGGACCGCCGTTTTCCTTTTTCATTCATTCCTTCGGTTTCGACTCCACAATCACGGTGACGGGGCCGTCGTTCAATAGGCGGACATCCATCATTGCGCCGAATACGCCGGTCTCCACCCGCAAGCCGAGTGTGCGGAGTTCTTCGTTGAACCTGTTCCACAGCAGCTCGGCCTTCTCCGGACGAGCGGCATCGGAAAAGCCGGGACGGCGTCCTTTTCTCGTGTCCGCATACAGTGTGAACTGGGACACCGACAGGATGCTGCCGCCCGTGTCGAGGATCGACCGGTTCATCTTCCCTTCCCCGTCCTCGAACAGGCGGAGATTGGCGATCTTGTCGGCGACCCAGCGGACATCCGCTTCGTCGTCCCCGTGCGTGAGGCCGACGAGGAGCACATAACCGTGATCGATTTCGCCGGTCACTTCCCCGGCGACCGTGACGGAGGCTTCCCGGCTTCTCTGGATGATGACTTTCATGATCGGTCCCCCCGTTCAGTTAGTGACCCGCTGGACGTAATAGATGTCCCGGATCTGTTTGATGCGCTCAACGATCCGGTGAAGATGCGTAATATTCGTAATGAGGAGCGTCATGTTGATCGTCGCGATCTTGTTTTTGTCGCTCCGTGCGCTGACCGCCGTGATTACGGTCTTGAGGTCGTTGATGATGTGCATCACTTCGTTCAGGAGGCCCGGCCGGTCAAAGCCGGAGATCTCGATGTCCACCTGATACTCTTTCGGCTTGGCCGTGCTGCCGTTCGCCCATTCCACATCAATGAGGCGGCCCTCGTCGTTCTCGAGCGCCACGTTCGGACAGTCCGCCCGGTGCACGGAGACGCCCCGGCCTTTTGTGATATAGCCGACGATCTCGTCTCCCGGTACGGGGCTGCAGCAGCGGGACAGCCGGATCAGCAGGTTCTCGATTCCCGGCACGATGACTCCGGACTCGGTCTCCTTCTTCGGCTGCGGCGCGGCCATCTCCTGTGTGATCTTCTCAAGCCGCTCCTCGGCTTCTTTCTCTTTGCGGAGCTTGTCCGTCAGCCGGTTGACGATCTGCTGGGCGGTGATGCCGTTGAAGCCGACCGCCGCATGCATATCTTCTTCACTTGCGAAATTGAACTTCTCACACACCCGCCGGATGTTCTCGTCCGTCAGCACTTCTTTCTTGTCCAGGCCGCGCGACTTGAGCTCCTGCTCGATCATTTCGCGGCCCTTGATGATGTTTTCGTCGCGAAGCTGTTTTTTGAAGAACTGCTTGATCTTGTTCTTCGCCTGGGACGTGTTCGCGATTTTCAGCCAGTCCCGGCTCGGGCCGAATGACTGCTTGGATGTAAGGATCTCGACGATGTCGCCCGTGTTCAGCTCCGTGTCGAGCGGGACGATCTTGCCGTTCACCTTGGCGCCGATCATCTTGTTGCCGACCTCCGAGTGGACCCGGTAGGCAAAGTCGATCGGCACGGAGCCCGCACGCAGTTCAAGCACATCCCCCTGGGGGGTGAAGACGTAGACCATGTCCGAGAACAGATCGTATTTCAGCGATTCCATGAACTCCTCGGCATTGGACGATTCGTTCTGGAAATCGAGGATCTCGCGGAACCACGTCAGCTTCGAATCGAGGGTGTCCTTGTTGTCCTGGACATTCTTGCCTTCCTTGTAAGCCCAGTGTGCCGCGACCCCGTATTCGGCAATCCGGTGCATCTCTTCCGTCCGGATCTGCACCTCGAGCGGATCCCCCTGGGGACCGACGACCGTTGTGTGCAGCGACTGATACAGGTTCTGCTTCGGCATGGCGATATAATCCTTGAATCTGCCCGGCATCGGCTTCCACAGCGTATGGATGATCCCAAGGACCGCATAGCAGTCCTTGATGCTCGATACCATGATGCGGACGGCGAGAAGATCATAGATTTCGTTGAACTGTTTGTTCTGCATGACCATTTTGCGGTAGATGCTGTAAATGTGCTTCGGCCGGCCCGAGAACTCTGCCTTGATGTTCACCTGGCCCAGCTCTTCCCGGATCGTCTCCATCACTTTATCGAGATAGGCCTCACGTTCGGTCCGCTTGCGCTTCATGAGGTTCACGATGCGATAGTACTGCTGGGGGTTCAGATACCGGAGCGCGGTGTCTTCGAGTTCCCATTTGATCTTTGAAATCCCGAGCCGGTGCGCGAGCGGTGCGAAGATTTCAAGCGTTTCCGCGGAAACCCGCCGCTGCTTTTCCGGACTGGTGAATTTCAGCGTGCGCATATTATGCAGGCGGTCCGCCAGCTTGATGAGGATGACGCGGATATCCTGGGCCATCGCGAGGAACATCTTGCGGTGGTTCTCCGCCTGTTTTTCTTCTTTTGACATGTATTTCAGCTTTTCGAGTTTCGTCACGCCGTCGACGAGCGCGGCGACTTCCTCGCCGAATTTGGCGACCAGTTCTTCCCGTGTGAGAGGCGTGTCCTCCACTACATCGTGCAGGAAGCCGGCAGCCACTGTCTCGGGATCCATCTGAAGGTCGGCAAGGATGCCTGCGACCTGTACGGGATGGGTGATATACGGCTCGCCTGAACTTCTCGTCTGGCCGCGGTGTGCGTTTTCGGCGACCGAATAGGCCTCCTTCACGAAGCGCACATGGTCTTCATTCATATAGGAAGCGACAGAAGCGAAAACGTCTTCCACCGTCATTACCGTATTTTTCGCCATTCCGTACACCTTCCTTCCGATCTCGCTTTTTGTCGAATAAGATTATTCTAATCAAAAAAGCGTCAGTTTGCAAAAAGACGTTCTCTTTGCAAAAATCCCTCCGGCAAAAAGCCGGAGGGATGGTTCATATCAATATTGGATGAGCGCATGGACGTCGTAGCCTTTTAGCTTCTCGCGGCCGTCCAGATAGCCGAGTTCGATGAGGAACGCACAGCCCGCGACCACGCCGCCGAGCTCTTCGACGAGCTTGACGGTCGCTTCGACCGTCCCGCCGGTTGCGAGCAGATCATCGACGATGAGGACCCGCTGCCCCGGCTTGATGGCATCCTTGTGGAGGGTGAGGACATCCTTGCCGTATTCGAGGCCGTACTCGACTTTGATCGTCTCGCGCGGTAGCTTCCCTTCCTTGCGGACAGGCGCAAAGCCGATCTCCAGTGCGTAGGCGACCGGACAGCCGATGATGAACCCGCGGGCTTCCGGCCCGACGATGATCTCGGCCCCGACCTTCTTTGCATATTCCACAATCTGGTCCGTGGCATATTTATAGACCGGACCATTGTCCATGATCGTCGTGATGTCCTTGAAGCTGATTCCCGGTTTCGGGTAATCGTCCACGATTGTCACGTATTGCTTTAAATCCATAGTTGCTGCTCCTCCCGGGCGGTGTCCGGAGCATCCAGTATCGCACCGATGACCCGCCGTAATTCCATATAAGGCGAATATAACAATGCCTGTTCGATCTCAATCTGCCGTTCCATCCCCCGGTAGCTCCCGGATTCCGAAAGGTCCCGCTTGGGCGGATTGCCGACTGCGACGGCAAACCCGTTCTCCATTGTAACAAACCCGAGCTCGAAAAACACCTTTGTCATGAAGATAATTGTGTCCCGGCTCCAGCCCCTGTGCTTGGCCAGCCCGTCCACCTCACGCATGACATGGAAAGTGCCCTTCTGCTTCAGGAACGTGTAATACCAGCCGAATTGCTTGCGGTCTGGCATCCCCATGAAATAGCGGGACTCCGGAACGTGGAAATGAGTATAGACGCGGGAAGGACTGCAAGAACCGAGAAGCCCTTCCAGTTCGCCCATATTATCAGGCAGGTCGAGGATGACGAGCGACGAAGCCCGTTCCGGCTGCACCTGGCTGGTGAGCAGGATCTCCTTCCCGGTATCTGCACGGAACTTATCGGCATTCTCTTTCTTGAATGCCACGAACAGTGCGTCTTCCGGGATGGCCGGAAGCCAGCGGGACAGCACGCGCTCGCCGCGCACATCGAACAGCTGCCATCCCGACGATTTCAGGTCTTTCAGGAGGAGCTGCGGTTTTTTCCTGCCGTTCCATTCATTGATCTGAAGGTCGCCGGCCAGGCTCACTTTTGCATCGGGCGTCAGTTCATCGTCGATGTGTCCGAGCCCGAATCCGACGACATCGAGCTGGCTTCGCCCATCGGTCACGGTGAGCTTCAGATGGTTCCGCATCGAACCGATTTTCCGGCTTGATTCAACCGAAAGATCCGAAAGGCCGTACACCGGCTTCGCAAACCCGGATCCGAACGGGGAAAGCGCGCGGAGTGACTCGATCGAGGCCAGATCCACTTCGTCAAGCGCCAGCCTGACATCGATGTCGATGACCGGAATCAGGTCCTCGTCGGAGAGCGTCTCCTCACCTTGGCGGATGAGGTTATCGCGGAGCTGTCCGACGTTGACGATCGGAAGTGTCAGACCGGCCGCCATCGGGTGGCCGCCGAAGTGCGGGATCAGTTCCGCATTTTTCGCGAGCTCCTTGTATAGATGGAAGCCCTCGATACTGCGGGCAGACCCTTTTGCAATCCCCTTTTCGGGATCCAGCGACAGGACGAGCGACGGGCGGTAATATCGCTCCGTGAGCTTGGAGGCCACAATGCCGACAACCCCCGGATTCCAGCCCTCCCCCGCCACCGTCAGCACGGCGGGCAGCGCGTCGCCGTATGTATCCTCGACCCAGGCGATCGCTTCGTCGGCGATGGAGGCGACCATTTTCTGCCGCTCCCGGTTCCGGTCATCGAGCGTCGAAGCGAGCATCCCCGCTTCTGCAGGATCCTCCGTCAGGAACATCCGCACGGCCGGGTCCGCATCGCCTAGCCTGCCGAGCGCATTGATCCTCGGGCCAAAGCCGAAGCCGATCGTTTCTTCATCGATATTCGGCTGCTGCACGTCCGCCACTTTGCAGAGTGCCTTCACGGCGGGCTCCGCAGAGTGCCGGAGCCGGTCGATCCCCATCTTGACAATGAGCCGGTTCTCCCCGTGTAGCGGCACGAGGTCGGCGACCGTGCCGATTGCGCCCAGGTAAACCGAGTCAGCCGGGAAATCCCCGGTCAGGGCATGGGCCACCTTCAGTGCGACTCCGACTCCGGCAAGATCGCCGAACGGATAGTCTCCGTCCGGATGGCGCGGATGGATGATGGCATCCGCATCCGGGAGGATTTCACCGGGTTCGTGGTGATCGGTGACAATGACGTCCATGCCGAGCGCCTTCGCAGCCTTGATCTGCTCGACGCCGGAAATCCCGTTGTCGACCGTCACGATCAGCGAGGCACCCTTTTCGTAGACTTCCGTAAACAGCTCGGTGTTTGGGCCGTAGCCGTGCCTGAACCGGTTCGGAATCGCATAGAACGCATCCGCACCGAGCGACAGGAGCGCCTTCATCATGACCGACGTGCTCGTCACGCCGTCCGCATCATAGTCTCCGTAAACCGCGATGCGGCTCCCCTGCCGGATATGTTGTTGGATCAGCCCGACCGCGATGTCCATGTCCTTCATCCCGAATGGATCGTGCCAGCTGCTTAAGTCCATATTGATAAACGCTTCAGCCGCTTCCGGCTCTGTGAATCCGCGGGCTGCGAGCACTTTGGCCGCAATCGGTGACAGGCCGAGCGAATCCGTTAATGCCTGCACGGCGCGGGCATCTGTTTCCGGAGTCCGCCAGCGTTTCTTCGAATCAATCATTCCATCACTTCCTCGGAAACTATTATAGCATCCATCGGCTGGAAGCGTCTTGCCTTTCCATGGAGAGGGGGCAGAACTAAAAACATGCCGCGGCGCAGATTGAATTCTGCACCGCGGCATGCGCACGAGCCGTTTTCACTGGTGGTTTCTCTTGTTTGCTCCATGTTCATGAGTCACTTCTCAAGCGGTTTGTCCGGCCCGTCATCTCCAGCAGCGGAGCGGCGCTCCGCTTCCGTGTCGGCAAAAGCACTAGCGTATTGTTGCAGGCTGGCGATTTCATTCTGTTGCTCTGCAATCTTGAGTTCCTTTTCATTCACTTCTTTTTCAAGCCCCCGGATTTTCCTTTGCATCACGACTGCCCGGAACATCGCGATGAGCCCGCTTGCCGCTGCGCCGAGCAGAGCAGAAGCGAGGATCACGAGAATCAGCGGCCAGTCCGAAGTCCCGAACACCCAGTTGACCGGGACCGCTTCTACGTTCACGATGGCAAACCAGGCGACGATGATGGCAAACACGAGACCGAGCAACAATGCCCATTGGGATTTCAATGAAGCCCTCCTTTCCGTCCATAGAAAAAAGACAGGGTATACATGTCGTATACCCTGTCTTTCCCTATCCGGAAACCGGTCAGACGATTGGTTCGTCCGAGCCCCATTCCCGTTCTTTCTTCTTCACGTCGAGCGAACCTTTTTTCTTGATCTCCCGTTTCTTCAGCACGAGCCACAGCTGGGCGGCGATGAAGATCGAAGAGTAGGTACCCGCGATCAGTCCGACAAAGAGTGCAATCGAGAAGTTTCGGATCGACTCGGCTCCGAACAGCATGAGCGCCAGCACAACGACCAGAACGGTGAATACCGTATTGACCGACCGGCCGAGCGTCTGCCGGAGGGACTTGTTGACGACATTCGCCAGGTCCTCTTCCGTTTCGAGCTTCTTCATCTTGTGCAGGTTTTCGCGGATCCGGTCAAACGTGACGATCGTATCATTGATCGAGTACCCGACGATCGTCAGGACGGCCGCGATGAACGTGATGTCCACTTCCAGCCGCAGCAGGCTGAACAGCGCAACCATGAAGAATGCGTCATGCAGGAGCGAGACGATCGAGGCCACGCCCATCCGCCATTCGAACCGGAATGCCACATAGATGATGATCCCGATCATCGCGATGGCAAGCGCCTTGATTGCGTTCATTGCCAGTTCGCGCCCGACCGTCGGTGATACGGTGCTGATGTTCGGCTCGTGGCCGTACTCGGCGCTGAGGTCTGCCTTGATCTCGTTGATCTCATCCTGTGAGAAGTCCTCTTTGTAGCGGATGACCGCGATATCGGACTTGTCCCCGGAGATCAGGACATCATCCGACGGGTGTCCGGCCTTATCGAGCGTGGACACGACTTCCTCTTTCGTCAGCGGGCTGTCGGAAAGCATCTCCACCCGTGTGCCCTGGGAGAAGTCGATGCCGAGATTCAGCCGGAACAGGGAGAGGACGATCGCCCCGGCGATGATGAACACGATCGAGAACGTGAAGAATTTGCGCCGGTTATGGGCAAAGTCGAAGCGGTCGAAACGAGTGGTCAGCTCCAGCACGTCGACGTGCTCATCCTTCGCATGAATCCATTTGCGCGAAAGTCCGAACGCACCCGGTTTGCCGTCCAGCAGATTGCTGTGGACGAGTAGTCCGAGCAGCATCCGCGAACCCCACACTGCCGTGAGGAAGCTGAGCAGGATCGACAGGATGAGCATCGTCGCGAACCCTTTGACCGAGCTTGTCCCGAAGATGAACAGGACGACAGCCGCAAGAAGCGTCGTGATGTTCGCATCCAGGATCGCCGTGAACGATGACTTGGACCCTGCACGGAATGCCTCTTTCACGGTGGCGCCGATCCTGAGCTCTTCACGGATCCGTTCGTAGGTCAGGATGTTCGCGTCGACCGCCATCCCCACCCCGAGCACGACGGCCGCGATGCCCGGAAGCGTAAGCGTACCGTTCAGCAGATTGAAGACGACGAGCACGAGATACACATAGACGGACAGCGTGATGGCTGCCACGAATCCGGCCACCCGGTAATAAAGCAGCATGAACAGGAGGACGATCCCGATGCCGATCGCCGCGGCGAAGACGGTCTTGTTGAGCGCCTGCTCACCGAACTGGGCACCGACGGACGTCGAATAGATCTCGTCCAGCTTCACCGGAAGTGCGCCGGCATTCAGGATGCCGGAAAGGTGTTTCGTCTCATCCACGGTGAACGAACCCGAAATCTCCACATCCGAGGACATGATCGTCTTGCTGACATTCGGCGCAGAAATGAACTTCGGTTCCGCCTTTTTGGCTTCTTCCGCATACGAATCGACGCCTTCCTCGAAATCAAGCCAGATGACGAGCTGGTTGTTCGGATACATGTCCTTCACCTGGGACGTGACTTCGCCGAATTTCGACGCATCCTTCAGCTGGAGCGTGACAATCGGCTGGCCCTGGTCGTTGAATGTGGACTTGGCGCCGCCGGCGACCAGGTCATCCCCGTCCAGCAGCAGCTTGTCGTTCGTATCGCGGAACGTCAGGTTGGCCTGTGTGGAGAGCATCTCCCGTGCCGATTCCTGATCTTCGATCCCCGCAAGCTGGACTCGGATCCGGTTGCCGGATTCGATCTGGATGCTCGGCTCGCTGACACCGAGCACGTCAATCCGGTTCGTGAGCGCACGGGCGGTGTCGGATACGACATCTTCCGTGATCTTCTGGCCGTCGCGCAGAGGCTCGACCTGATAGAGAACCTCAAACCCGCCCTGCAGGTCAAGGCCGAGGTTGACATCTTTTGCAACCTGCTTTGCGGTTCCGCCAATCGTCCCGGCAAACAGCAGCAGCAGCAATAGAAAAGCGACGATGCGCCCTCTTGTTTTCATTTTGGTTCCCCCTATTCATTTGCGGCACGAAACGCGTCTTTTAAATGGGCACATATGTAAGACGCACAAAAAAAGCAACAGTTTCATTATGGAACACGTTGCAAAGCGTGTCAATTTGGTTTCATGCCGTTCCTCACCCGGAAGCAGGTCCCCTCGGGGCCAGAAGCGCCTTGAATTCATCCGCGTCTAGACCGCCGAAAGCACCGGGTTCCGATGCCGTCTTCAGACCCTCCACCTGGGAAAACGTCATGTACCGGGCAGGCGAGATGGAAAGGATATCCCCGACCATTTCGTGGAGCGGCATGGTTGCCGGGTCTTTCTTCCGCCAGAGCTTTTTCACGCAATACGCCCAGAGGTCCTCTTCCGTCACCGATCCGTAATGGTAGATGCGGAACTCTTCTGTTTTGCTGGAAAGCGCCGGCTTGAGCCGGTTGAACTGTTCCCTGTCGAGTGCCTCCCCCATCCCTTCCCCGCCTTTCCGAGTTGTAAGGGCTCGTTCGCCCGCATACGGATATTGTATAGGATTTCGGCCATCATGAGAAGGATGTGAACAATTGTCGTCATTTTTTAGAGGCACGCTCGTTCTGATGGGTGCCGTGTTCCTCTCCAAGTTCTTCGGATTCATCTACAGGATGCAGTTCATGAGGACCGCCGGGGAAGAGGCGGTCGGGACATACATGACCGCCTATCCGGCCTTCATCTTCTTCCTGGCCCTGATCCAGCTCGGACTTCCGATCGGCGTCGCCAAGATTGTGGCTGAGCTCCATGCACGGGGGGAGCGCGCCCGCCAGTCACAGGTGATGCGGACGTCTGTCGTCCTGTCTGTTGCGGCATCCATCGTTCTGATGCCTGTTTTCATCTTGCTCATCCCGCCGCTCGCCGGCAAGCTCCTCGGCAACCCCGAAACCTCCATCGTACTGTATATATCTCTGGCCGCACTTCCGGTCGCCATGGCGTCGGGTCTGATCCGGGGCTACTTCCAGGGAATCGCCAGAATCGAAGAAACCGCCTGGTCACAGATCCTGGAACAGACGGTCCGGATTGCGCTGATCAGCTGGCTTCTTCCAATGATTGCCGATCCTGCACGCCCTGCATTGACCGCCGGCTACGCGATGGCGATTACCGGCGGGGCAGAGCTGGCGACACTCGCCTACCTCTGGATCAAATATAAACAAGTCAAGCGGCGCAACCCGGCTGCCCCGAAGGGCGGCTACCCGCTGCGTCCGCTGCTCTCCATCTCACTGCCTTCATCCGGCAGCCGGCTGTTCGGTTCGTTCACCTGGTTCCTTGAGCCGATCGTGTTCATCTGGGCACTCGGCATGGCCGGCGTCGGGGTGGTAGCCGCCACTTCATTGTACGGGGTGATCTCCGGGGTGCTCATCCCTCTGCTGCTCTTTCCCGCATTCATCCCGAATGCCCTGTCCGTCGTACTCGTCCCGGCCGTCTCCGGTGCTGCGGCGCTCAATGACATCCGGCTTCTGCGGGAACGGGTCCATCTCTCGCTCCGTGTATCGGCCATCACGGGCAGCATCGCGGCGGCCGTCTTTTTCCTTCACGGAGAAGAACTTGCGGTCAAGCTGTTCCATATATCGGACGGCGCAAAGTACATGCTGATGCTCGCCCCGATCTTCTTTTTCTACTATATCCAGGGGCCGCTCCATTCGATCCTGCAGGCGATGCAGGAAGCGAAAGCCGCGATGATGAACTCGATTTACGGTGGTATCGGGAAGCTGGCGGTGATGTTCATCCTCGCCTCCCAGCCGGGACTGCAGGAAGCAGGCGCAGTGATGGCGATCGGCTTCGGTGTGCTCGTCACCTCATTCCTCCACATTGCCACGCTGCGGAAAAAGCGGGAGGCTTCGGCCGGCTTCTCGATGTTTTTCATCCCGTATCTGAGCTTTATCATCACGGCGGCGGGGAGACCGCTGCTCATCGAGGAAGTGCCGTTCGGCATGCTCGGGGACATTGTGGTCACCTCCGGCTTCCTCATCATCCTGCTGTTCCTCTTCCGCTATTTCCGGCTGTCCGACCTGATGATGCTCCGGAAGCTGGCCAAACGGTTCTGACGGCTCCTGAGTCCGGTCACCCGGACTGCTTTTGCTGGATGTGAAGCCGTCCGTTTTCGAACGTACAGAAAAACACATCGTCCGGTCCGTCAAATCCGTACTCCCGGAGTCCGTCCAGCAGCCATTCCGGATCTTTACCGATGAGCGCCAGATGGGTATTTTGGACGAGTCCGTCCGTGACGAGCGGAAGGATCGGCGGACTGCCGTCCTTCTTGAACACGGACAGATTCCCGGACGGCTCCAATATGGCGTACTCCACTTCCGTCACCGAACCGATCTGCTGTTCGCGCAGCTGCTGGAGCAGGTCATCGATGTTATATCGCTGTTCCCTCATCTCCTGTTCATCGATGACGCCCTGGCGGATGATCACGGCCGGATCTCCGTCCGCGAGGTCCCTGAACTTCTTGCTTTTGAGTGAAATGAACGATGCGGTCACCTGGATGAATAGAAGCAGCAGGACCGGCGTGACGGAAAGCACAAGATTTGAATCCGGATCTTCGATCGCGAATGCCGCCACTTCTGCGATCATCACCGAAATGACGAGGTCGATGACACTGAGCTGTCCGAGCTCCCGCTTCCCCATGAGGCGCAGGACGATGATGATCAGCACATAAAGGAATATGGTTCTCCATACGATTGTCAGAAAGTCTTCCATCCCGGCCACCCCTTTCCTAACACAGTATGGGTGAAGCCGCCGGAAAACATGCGGAAGGATGCCGGTTCGGTCGGGGCTTGTGCCTTTTTTGCTGACGGGGATTACAGGGGAACGGTTACCTGAAAAAATAAAAAGCTGCACGGCCTGGACGAAGAGTCCTTGTGGCCGTGCAGCTTTCATCTTTTTTCTCTCTGGTGCCGGATCACTGGTTGACGACACGGCCGACAGCCGCGCGTTCAAACTGGAGACGGGAGCCGTCCGAGCATTTCAGGAAAACGGTCGAGTCGTCTACTGCATCGATGGTGCCGTGAAGGCCGCCGATCGTGACCACTTCGTCGCCGCGTTTCAGTTCAGATTGCATTTTCTGTGTAGATTTCTGCCGCTTCTGCGCCGGGCGGATCAAGAAGAACCACATGACGGCGAACATGAGGATAAGCGGTGCAAGTGCTACTAGTGTTTCCATTCATTCTCCCCCTTTCCTGCATGGTACAAGTATACAGTGTTCAGAAGTTTTTTGCATTCGGTTTGTTGTAGCCATACTGCTCGAAAAATTCCTCCCGGAAGTCGCCGAGCCGGTCTTCACGGATCGCCTGCCGAACCTGTTCCATCAGGTTGAGAAGGAAATACAGATTGTGGTAGGACGTGAGCCGGATGCCGAACGATTCCTCCGCTTTGATGAGGTGCCGGATGTAGGCACGGCTGTAGTTTTTGCAGACGTGGCAGTCGCAGTTCGGATCGAGCGGGCCGAAGTCTCGTGCGAACTTGGCGTTCCGCACGACGAGCCGGCCCTGGCTCGTCATGAGCGTGCCGTTGCGGGCAATCCGGGTCGGCAGGACGCAGTCGAACATGTCGATGCCGCGGATCGAGCCGTCGATGAGCGCATCCGGCGAGCCGACGCCCATGAGATAGCGCGGCTTGCCCTCCGGCAGCAGCGGAGTCGTGAACTCAAGCACCCGGTTCATGACATCCTTCGGTTCTCCGACCGACAGGCCGCCGACCGCATAGCCCGGGAAGTCGAGCGAGACGAGGTCGGCCGCGCTCTGTCTCCGCAGGTCCTCGTACTCCCCGCCCTGGACGATGCCGAACAGCCCCTGGTCTTCCGGTCTGGAGTGCGCGCCGAGGCAGCGTTCCGCCCACCTGGACGTCCGCTCGACGCTCGCCTTCATGTAGTCGTGCGACGCAGGGTAAGGCGGGCATTCGTCAAACGCCATCATGATGTCCGATCCGAGTGCATTCTGGATCTCCATCGACTTCTCCGGGCTGAGGAACAGCTTGCTGCCGTCGAGATGATGGCGGAAATGCACGCCCTCCTCCTCGATCTTCCGCATGTCGCTCAGTGAAAACACCTGGAAGCCGCCCGAATCTGTGAGGATCGGCCGGTCCCAGTTCATGAACTTGTGGAGACCGCCCGCCTCCCCGATGATGTCGTGGCCGGGGCGAAGCCAGAGATGGTAGGTGTTGCTCAGGATGATGCCCGAACCGATTTCTTTCAGTTCTTCGGGCGACATCGTCTTGACCGTCGCCTGCGTGCCGACCGGCATGAACGCAGGCGTTTCAAAGGAGCCGTGCGGCGTATGGACGATGCCGAGGCGGGCGCCGGTCTGCTTGTCTTTTTTGATCAGTTCATAAGTGACTGCTGGAGTCATTTGGTTCTTCCTTTCCTGTTTGGCGGCTTGATGAACATCGCATCGCCGAAGCTGAAGAATCGGTATCGTTCCTCGACTGCGTGGCGATAGGCACTGAGGATCGTTTCACGGTCGGCCAGTGCGGAGACGAGCATGATGAGGGTCGATTTCGGCAGATGGAAATTGGTGATCAGGCCGTCGATCGCCTTGTATTCATAGCCCGGATAGATGAAGATCGACGTCCATCCGCCCGCAGCGACGATTTCGCCGTCATTTTCGGATGCGATCGTCTCGAGCGTGCGGGTGGAGGTCGTTCCGACGGAAATGACCTTTCCGCCCCTTTCCTTGACGCGCCGGATGGCCGATGCCGCCTCTTCTGACACGCTGTAGTACTCGGAGTGCATTTCATGCTCTTCGATCGAGTCCACGCTCACCGGCCGGAATGTTCCGAGGCCGACATGGAGCGTGATGAAGACCAGCTCAATGCCCTTGTCCTGGATCTTTTCGAGCAGCTCCTCGGTGAAATGAAGGCCGGCGGTCGGCGCAGCCGCGGATCCCCGCTCTTTCGCAAAGACCGTCTGGTACCGGTCCTGGTCATCGAGTTTTTCATGGATATACGGCGGCAGCGGCATTTCTCCGAGCCGGTCGAGCACTTCGTAAAAAATCCCGTCATAAGTGAACTTGAATGTCCGGCCTCCGTGATCGGAGACGCCGGTGCATTCGGCTTTCAGCAGCCCGTCTCCGAATTCGATGACGGTGCCGGGCCGGACGCGCTTCGCCGGCTTTGCGAGGGTCTCCCACTCGTCGCCGCCCTTATCGGTCAGGAGGAGCACCTCGATCGTGGCGCCGGTCTCCTCCTTCGTGCCGAGAAGCCGTGCGGGCAGCACTTTCGTGTCGTTCAGGACGAGGCAGTCGCCCGGCTCCAGATAATCCAGGATGTCCGGAAACTGCCGGTCTTCCACACCGCCGGTCATGCGGTCCACGACCATGAGGCGGGAGCCTGTCCGGTCCAAGAGCGGGGTCTGGGCGATCAGCTCTTCCGGGAGGTCAAAGTCAAAGTCTTCGATGTTCATGATTCATTCCTTCTTCCGTTCTTCTGGCATGTCGATGCCGAAGTGTTCATAAGCGGCGTGCGTGGCCACCCGGCCGCGGGGCGTCCGCTGCAGGAATCCGATCTGCAGAAGATAGGGCTCGTATACATCCTCGATCGTGGCGGATTCTTCCCCGATGCTTGCAGCGATCGTGTCGAGGCCGACCGGTCCGCCGCGGAACCGCTCGATCATGGATGTCAGCAGTTTGTGGTCGATGCTGTCGAGGCCGTGCGAGTCGACCTGGAGCATCTCGAGCGCTTCCTGCGCGCTCTCGAGCGTGATGCTTCCGTTCCCGCGCACCTGTGCGTAATCCCGGACGCGCTTCAGCAGCCGGTTCGCGATGCGCGGGGTTCCCCTCGAACGCATCGCGAGCTCCTCCGCCGCATCCCGGTCGATCGGGGCGCCGAAGATTTCCGCGCTCCTGACGACAATCTCGGCAAGCGAACCGCGGTCATAATAATCCAGTCGCAGCGGCACGCCGAAACGGTCGCGCAGCGGGGCAGAGAGCGACCCGGCACGTGTCGTCGCCCCGATAAGCGTGAAGGGCGGCAGGTCGAGCCGGATCGAGCGGGCTTCCGGACCTTTTCCGACGATGATATCAAGCGAAAAATCTTCCATCGCCGGATAGAGGACTTCCTCGACCGCGCGGCTCAGGCGGTGGATCTCGTCAATGAACAGCACATCGCCCGGCTCGAGAGAAGAGACGATCGCCGCCAGGTCTCCCGGCCGTTCGATCGCCGGCCCGCTCGTCGTCCGGAAATTGACGCCCATTTCATTGGCGATCACCGATGCGAGTGTCGTCTTCCCGAGTCCCGGAGGGCCGTAGAGCAGCACATGGTCCAGGCATTCCTCCCGGCCTTTTGCCGCCTCGATGAAAATGCCGAGGTTGTGCTTGATCCGCTCCTGGCCGATATACTGTCCGAGCATCTGCGGTCTCAGCGACTGCTCGAAACGTTCATCGAACGAGGAAATCTCCCCTGAAATGACGCGTCCATCCATGCCGGCACCTCCTTTTTTCCGGTTTCCCATTCATCTCCGGCGAACCGGTGATCCATTCATTCCGTCCGTTCAGCCATTGTCAGGCTGTTCGTTCATCGATTGTCAGGACGGCTGCCAGCCATTGTCAGGCCGTCTGCTCAGCCCTGCTTGAGCAGCAGGGCAAGCGCCCGTTTCATATAGCCTTCCGTGTTGTGTTCCTCTTGTTCAAGACGCGCACGGATCTTGGCAAGTTCACGCTCGGAGTATCCGAGGGCGGCCAGTGCAAGCATCGCCTCTTCAAGATCTTGATTCGCTCCGATCCCCGGCTCCGGGGCATCCGGCCGGAACAGAGACGGGCCTTCTGCCACGCCTTCCAGTTTGCCCTTCAGGTCGAGGATGATCTGCCGTGCGGTCTTTTTACCGACCCCCGGGAATTTCACGAGGAACTTCTCGTCTTCCGACTCGATGGCCGAAACGACCTGGGCGGTCATCCCGCCGGCGAGGATGGCGAGTGCCCCCTTCGGTCCGACGCCGGTCACGGTGATCAGCTTGCGGAACAGCTCCCGGTCCTCCGCCGTGCGGAATCCCAGCAGCTGCATGACGTCTTCCCTCACGTGCAGATGGGTGAAGATCTGCTGTTCGCCGCTTCCTGCATGGAATGCATACGGGTTCGGCGTCATGATCTGGTAGCCGATCCCGCCCTGTTCCACCGTGATGTACTCGGGCGTCACTCTCGTGATCTGCCCTTTTATGTAATCGTACAATCCGTTCTCCCCCTGTCACATCTAATTGATTATAGCATAGGTGTTCGCCTTTCCGCATCCGGACAGACATGGAGGGAAGCCCTCAGGATTCAATCATTCAGAAGGGCGGCGAATCCCCCGCCTTGGCGCACGTCCGGCTTCCGGCCGTGCGGTTCTTTCAAGAAAAGTGACGTGTGAAACTCGAGTTGGTGGTGTGGGACGGGAATTTGAAGTATGGACGACCGATTTGCGATATGGAACGGGAATTTGAAATATGGACACTGGACTTACGAAAATATAGTTATCCATCAGACTGAGGCGTTCAGAAGGTACACACCTCCTTATGAAGCCCACTCCGGCTTCCCCCTATGCACTGTGCAGATGCCCGTTGAACACAAAAAAACAGAACGGCAGTTGCCGTTCTGTACATGGCCAGGTCCTACCCTACTTTCCGGCCTGGGTGACCTGGAAGCAGAGGGGGATCCAGCGGGAAAGGGCCTTTTCCGTATACTGGATGAGCCGTCCGGCAAGGATGGGACGCTTTTCTTCATCCAATGAAAGCAGATACAGCCATTCCCGCAGCACTTCGTTCGGATAGAGGATCAGGTCGAGCGATGAGCGGGAAAGCCGGGCAAGCGACGGGCGCTCTCCAGCCAGATAATCGAAATCATAGCCGACGTGCGGCAGGACACGATGCATCCAGAGGGCGGTTTCCGTACCCGGAGGTCCGGTGCAGGCAAGATCGAAATCGATGAGGACGTAACGGCCGTCCTTCCCTTTCAGGAAATTGTGATGGACGACATCGCCGTGGAGAAGCGTGCACCCTTCCTCGGGTTCGTATGATTTGCGGATCGTCTTCAAGGCTTCTTCCGCATGGAACACCGTCGTTTCGAACGCGGAGCTGCCGATATAGGGCTCGAGTTCCTTCCGCCGAGACCGGAAACGGTCGAGGCGGTCTTCCCACTTGGCAATGAGCGGATAGGATCTCAGTCCCGGGACGGACTGCCAGTCGACGACGGCGGATGTCGCATGCAGCGCCTTCAGAACTGCCAGCGTACGGGCCCTGCCGTTCCTCGTGGAGTAGTCCGCAGGCCGTGCATTTTCAAGCCACGGCTGGATCACCGTCCGCTCATCTGCGGCACCGACGACCGGAAGGATGTGCGGAAACCCGACCTTTCCGAGCTCCGTGTGGATCCTCCGGACTTTCGCTGCCACTTCGTAGGAATCATATTTCTTTAATGAATACCCCTTGCCCGCCACGTCCCATTTCCAAACATTTGGTTTGATCTGCCGGAAGTTTCCGCCGGCGGCCATGGCCGGTCAGTAGCCTCCGTGATAAGGGGACCCGCACATCATGCATGCGTTCCACCCGTGTTGATAAGGCATGCCGCACCCGTGACAGGAAGGCCATCCGCCGTAATGGCCGCCGGCTGCCGGGAAGTGTGATGGCCAATATGGCCATGCAGCGCCCTGGACTGCATGCGGCACATGCATCTGGCCGCCTCCATCCCCGCAACCGCAACCGCAATCCGCTTTGCCCTGTTGCATCATCGGCATTTCGGCCGGGCCCTGGTACATCGGCATCTCGGCCGGCACGGACAGACGGTTCGGATAATTCATCAGGGATGACTCGCGGGAAGTGGATTCGCCCATTCGCCATCCAGTATCCGGATATTCAGCTCCCGGGAACGACGAGGACTCTTCCATCTGGACGGAACCGGTTATCGGCGGGGCCGGCGGCATTTCTCCAGGGGACTCGGAATATGCGGGCATTTGCTCCGCAGGCATTTGCTGCATCGGCATCTGGTACATCGGCATCTGCTCCATTGGCATCTGGTACATCGGCATCTGATGCATCGGCATCTGGTGCATCGGATAATGATGCATCGGCCAATGGCATGGATGGCATTCCATGTCGTACACCGGCATCCAGCAGTAATGCATCGGCATCATCTGGACCGGCTGCTGGGGAGCCGGCATTTCCTGTACCGGCAACTCCGGAGGCGGCGGCGGGAGTTCCTGCACCGGAATTTCAGGCGGTGGCGGCGGAGCGGGCATCGGCATTTCCGCAGCCGGAGGAATACTTGGCATTTCCGGAAGCTTAGGCGGAACTTGCGGCTTCATTGCAGGAGGCGGTGGCGGCGGAGGTGGTGGCGGTGCCACCGGCTTTTGTGGTTTGTGCTCCGGTTTGTGCTCTGGTTTATGTTCTGGTTTGTGCTCTGGCTTGTGCTCCGGTTTGTGTTCGGGTTTGTGCTCCGGTTTATGGCCCGGCTTCTCTGATGCAGGCGGCATCCGGGTGGGCTTTTTCGGTTTACCGTCCTTGTAAGGATGGTCCATCGGTGTTTCCGTCTTCCCTTTTTTCGCATGATCCGGCAGGAAAATCTTCATCCCGGGAACGATATAATCGGGATTTGCCAGATGGGCATTAAGCCGCTTCACTTCTTCAAAGGGCACCCCGTATTGCCTGGAAATTTTCCAGAGGGTGTCTCCCTTCTGCACAATATGCACATGCATGCGTGTTCCCCCTTCCATCGGTCTATCGTATGAGCCCACCATGGGCATTGACACCGAAACTTTGACAATGTAGCCGTTCATCCTCAAAATAAGCTATGAATCAAGAGGCCGGTGTTATGACGGAAGGAGACGAGAACGTGCAAAAACGCAAGGGGGACGAGCGGCGCATGGCGCTGCTCGCATTATTGAAGAAAGCCGGGGGTCCTGTGAAAGGGGCCGACCTCGCCCGCGATGCCGGCGTGAGCCGCCAGGTGATCGTCGGAGACATCAACCTGCTCAAGGCCGGCGGAGAACCGGTCATCGCGACGAGTGCAGGGTACATTTATCAAGAAGTTTCTTCCGTGGATGCCGGACGGGGCATGTTTGAGCGCAAACTCGCCTGCACACACAGGCCGGAGGAAGCTGAAGACGAACTGCATGCAATCGTCGATTCAGGCGCTGCGATAAAGGATGTGACCGTCGAACATCCGGTGTACGGTGAGCTGACCGCCAATATCCTCGCTGCCAACCGGCATGATGTCCGGGAATTTCTGAAGCGGGTGCAGCAGACCGACTCTCCGTTCCTGCTTGAGCTGACCGGCGGCCCTCACCTCCACACGATTACGGCGGACAGCGAAGAGATCCTCGACCGCGCGCAGCAGGCCTTGCGGGAAAGAGGATATTTGACGGACGAATCGTAATCGCCAAACGACGTCTTGTTTTGCGTCTTGGCTGCAGGGGAAGGGAAACTGCAACAAAAAAGTGCGCCAAAATTTGGGGCACCCGGCATCTGCAGCAATGAAAAAACCGGTCCGCCGCGTCAGCTGATGACGCGCGGGGCCGGTTTTTTTTCGTACGTATGGTAAGTGCCGAGCGATTTGACGATGCATCCGAGTGCGGCAAGTTCTTCAAGGGCGCCTCTCATCATCGGCACCTCCATCGACTCGTCGACATCCAGGATGAAGAAGTAATCGCCAAGACCCGTTTTCAACGGCCGGGATTCGATCTTCGACAGGTTCAGGCGGCGCCAGGTGAAAACGGACAGCACCTGATGCAAAGCGCCGGACCGGTTGTCCTTCGGCAGATTGATCATCAGTGTCGTCTTCGGCTTCGTGCTGCCGCCCGGCACCCCGAGCGCCCCTTCCGTCTTCGACAGGACGACAAAGCGCGTCCGGTTGAAATGGAAGTCGTGGATGTTGTCCTGGACGACTGAAAGTCCATATTTCTCCGCCGCAAACCGGTTGCCGATCGCCGCAATCCGTCTGTCGGGATTTTCCGAAACGAAGCGTGCCGCCCCCGAAGTGGACGTCATCTCAACGAGGGGCACGCCCCGGAACCGGTAGTGGAGATACTTATGGCACTGCGCAAGCGCCTGCGGGTGCGAATGGATGGACTCCACCTGTTCCCACCCGTCGGCCTGGGACGGATGCATCATGAGGTTTTGCTCGATCGGCGACAGGATTTCCGCCGCTATGTAAAGTTCCGCCTCATGGTACAGATAGTCGACTGTCAGGGAGACGGCTCCTTCCAGCGCATTCTCGATCGGGACGACTGCATAATCCGCCCGGCCCTCCGACACCGCCTCGATCGCCTCGGGGATGGTCGCATGGGGGACGAGCCATTCCCCGTGGAACATCCCGTCCGACGCGAGATGGGTGAACGACGCTTCCGGCCCAAGATAGGCCACGCGGATCGGTTGTTTCTCCATCGGTGTTCCCTCCTCTTCCGTTCAGTAGGCTCCGGAACTGACGACGTCCGCCGATTCGACGAACGCCAGGCGCTTCAGATTCTGGAGGAATGCATTCAGTTCGATGGTCATGCCGGTCACGTCGAGCGACAGCGTGACGTTCGCACGGCCCTGGATCGGGATCGTCTGGTGGATCGTCAGCACATTGCATTTCGCTTCCGCAACGGTCCTGAGCAGTTCTGCCAGCGACCCTTCCCTGTCCTCGAGCTGCAGGAAGATCGTCAGGATCCTCTCCTGCACAACCGAATGGAACGGAAAAACAGTGTCGCGGTATTTGTAGAACGCACTCCTCGACAGACCGACGCGCTTCACCGCATCCCAGATTGTCGATTCCTCGCCGTTTTGCAGAAGACGCTTCGCCTCGAGCGTCTTCTGCATGGATTCAGTCAGGACGTCTTCCCTGACGAGGAAATAACTTTCATCCGAAACATCTTTCACGTGGCTCAGCTCCCCTTCCGCGGAAATCTGTCCGGTAATGCCCTTTCCCGGCATCCGGGACCGAGCATTCCGTCATTCCACGAATTCAAATTCGAAGTCCATGATGCGCACGGCGTCTCCGTTCGTCACGCCCCGCTGGCGGAGGGCATCATCCACGCCCATCCCGCGCAGTTGGCGTGCGAAGCGGCGGACGGATTCTTCACGGCTGAAGTCGGTCATTTTGAACAGTCGTTCCACGCCTGCCCCTTTTACAACATAGGCGCCATCGTCATCACGCGTGATCGTGAAGTCTTCCTTCTCCCCTTCGAACTTATAGAGAACATGGCGGGATTCTTCCACTTCGGCAGGGTCGTGGAGCGGGAATTCCGGAGTCTCGTCGAGCAGGTCCGCCACTGCATAGAGCAGTTCGGAAAGGCCCTGGCGCGTGACCGCGGAAATCGGGTAGATCTTCATATCCGCCGGCACCTGATCTTTGAATTCGGCGAGATTGATCTCGGAGTCCGGCATGTCCATCTTGTTGGCGACGATGATCTGCGGACGCTCGGTGAGCCGCAGATTGTACTGCTCCAGCTCTTCATTGATCGTGACCCAGTCCTCGTACGGGTCGCGCCCTTCCATGCCGGACATGTCGATCACATGGACGATGACCCGCGTTCGTTCGATGTGGCGCAGGAACTGGTGGCCGAGTCCGACGCCCTCGTGTGCACCCTCGATGAGTCCCGGCAGGTCGGCCATGACGAAGCTGCGGCCGTCGCCGGTGTCGACGACGCCGAGGTTCGGCACGATCGTCGTGAAATGATAATCGCCGATTTTCGGTTTTGCCGCGGAAACGACCGACAGGAGCGTCGATTTTCCGACGCTCGGATATCCGACGAGTCCGACATCCGCAAGCACTTTCAGTTCAAGGACGACTTCCAGCTCATGGCCCGGCTCGCCTTTTTCGGAGATTTCCGGCGCCGGATTGGCCGGGGTCGCAAACCGGATATTCCCGCGTCCGCCCCGTCCGCCTTTCGCGATGACCGCGCGCTGTCCGTTTTCGGTCAGGTCGGCGATGATCGCGCCGCTTTCCGCTTCCGTCACGATGGTGCCCGGCGGGACACGGACAATCATGTCCTGTGCGTTCTTGCCGTGCTTGCTCTTGCTCATGCCGTGCTCTCCGCGCGGCCCCTTGAAGTGCTTCTGATAGCGGAAGTCCATGAGGGTGCGCAGGCCTTCATCCACTTCAAAGATGACATCGGCCCCGTGTCCTCCGTCCCCGCCGGCCGGTCCGCCGTTCGGGACATATTTCTCGCGGCGGAAAGCGACCATTCCGTCGCCTCCGTCTCCGCCTTTCACATAGATCTTGACGTGGTCGACAAACATCAGCGATCCACCTTCCTTCCTGCAACAATCAATTTTAGTCCTTCTTCCGAAGAATTCAGTTCAACCTCAAACGGCGCATCATCGCCCGGTTCGGGCAGATCGCCTTCCATCCCGAACGGCCCCTCCAGATCAAACTCGATCAGCCAGCCGGGTTCCCTGGATTCCACATGGATGCCGGCCCGGTATTCGGCATACGGGCTCAGCCTGTCCGAGAGGGTCCCGAACAGTGCTTCCAGAAAGCGTTCGGTCCACCGGTCCGCGTCCGGATTCCCCGGGCTTTCGACCGTCACCGTCATCGCCTGCTCATACTCGGGAAACCGCCAGCCGAATGTGAGGAGCCACTCCGCCGTCGCCGGCATGTCCAGTCCGGCGAGCATCGACTCATGCCGCCCCTTCTCGACCGCCGCATCAATCGTCTCGCGGACGCTGTCATCCATGCCGAGGTCCAGCTGCATCTGCAGCAGATGAAGCGTGTTCATATAATCATGCCTGGCGTGCTTCAGCAGCTCCTGGGCCGTCATCCTGCTTTCCATGCTCAACACCCCGTCCTGTTGATCGTGTTCATTCCATACGTACAGTATACCATTTCCTCCCCCGTCGCTTTCAAGCTGATCGACGGATTGGAATCGCACCGGCCGAATAAAAAAAGCGGGCCGCATGTCGCCATGCAGCCCGCCGAGCCTGGATTACGCTTCTTGCGCAACCGGGTAAACGCTCACTTTTTTCTTGTCGCGGCCAAGACGCTCGAAGCGTACGACGCCGTCAACTTTTGCGAAAAGGGTATCGTCACCGCCGCGGCCGACATTCTCGCCCGGGTGGATTTTCGTCCCGCGCTGGCGGTACAGGATGGAACCGCCGGAAACGAACTGGCCGTCCGCACGCTTTGCGCCGAGGCGCTTCGCTTCGGAGTCACGGCCGTTCTTCGTGGAACCTA
This sequence comes from Edaphobacillus lindanitolerans, assembly GCF_900156305.1. Taxonomy (GTDB): domain Bacteria; phylum Bacillota; class Bacilli; order Bacillales_A; family Planococcaceae; genus Bhargavaea; species Bhargavaea lindanitolerans. Next base: position 336,928 of record NZ_FTPL01000002.1, read on the forward strand.
CACCTTTTTTCGATGCGAAAAACTGGAGATCCAAACGTAGCATTAAGTCCACCTCCTATCGGTTTATCGTTACTCGGATATGTTCGCCATAGTCCCGTTCAATCGTCTGCAATGAAACGACCATCGATCTCATGATGAGCTGGACGGCATCGTCGTCTTCGGATTCGGGGAAGGAGACGGCCAGAAAGCCGCCGTCCTCGCCCTGCTCCACGCCGGGCTCCGTCCCGGTCAGTTCGAACACCGAATTCACGGCGCCGAACGACACGGCCGAAGCCGCCGCACAGACAAGATCTTTTCCGTACTCATCAAAATCCGCATGGCCGGACATCTCAAAAGAGGTGATCCGGCCTCCGGGTGTCTCATTCACGTTGACTTCAATCACGGCCGACCCTTACAGGTTGATGCCGTCGATGACGACTTTCGTGTACGGTTGACGGTGACCTTGTTTTTTACGGTAGTTTTTACGGCGCTTGTATTTGAATACAACGATTTTCTTGCCGCGGCCGTGTTTGGCGATCTTCCCTGTTACGGTAGCGCCTTCCACGAATGGAGCTCCGACTTTCACGTCGTCCCCGCCGACGAACAATACTTTGTCGAATGTGATCGTTTCATCAACGTCACCTGCGAGCTTTTCGATGTAGATCTCCTGGCCCGCTTCAACTTTAACTTGCTTGCCGCCTGTTTCAATGATTGCGTACATGCCTGCACCTCCTCTTGGACTAAGACTCGCCCTTCAAGGCGATCCGTTGCGGATGCTTAACACCTTGTCGGTGCGGTTGTAGCACGGGTGCGCTACAAACCAACATATGAATATTACCATAGACGGATGGTGCGGTCAATGGACAGGCTAATATTTTCCGTGCAGCCGCTCGACCGCCTGCTCGTATTTCCTCAGGCGCCAGTGACGCACGTTCTGGAAAAATAAAAAAAAGGATAAGAACACGTACGGGGCTGCCCCCGGAAGATGAAAAAGCGCGGCGGCGCCGGCTGCTGCGGAGAACACCATCGATGAGAGGATGAGGCTGTACCGGATGCCCGGCAGGAGAATGGCAAGCGCCCGGCCCCCGTCGAGCGGAAGGACCGGAAGAAGATTGAGCAGGAGCAGGACGAGCTGGACCGAGATGATGAGCGGCTGGCCCGGAACGGGGAACCCGATGGCGAGCAGCAGCAGGATGCCCGTGGCAACAGGGCCGCCCGCCACGATGAACAGCCTGTCCTTTTGCGGCAGGCGCGAAAACAGCGGTATGTCGATCTCCCCGCCGTACGGTGTGATCGTGCACCGCTGCACACGCGTCCCGGTGAGCCGGGCGGCGATCAGATGCCCCGCCTCATGCACGAGCAGCGACCCGAGGATGACGGCGTAGACCGAGACATTGCCGGTCGCGATGATCGCGAGCAGAAACGGGATCATCACCGGATGAAGCCGGATGTGGAGGGAGCGGTCCCGGATGCGCCAGAACGGACGTTTTCCGCCGGACTCGGCCGATGCACGGGACGCGGAGATCGTGCCGGCTGAGCTTAATTCTCCTCTTCGGCGTTTCGCAGCAGCGACAGCCACTCCTTCACTCCTTCGGCATCCAGCATCTTCCCGTCCTGCTCCACCCCAAGGAACATCGCGCCCGTCTCCAGCTCCGCAATCGGCTGGCCGGCAACGACCGCTGTATACGGCAACGTGAGAAACTTCCCGACGAAGCCGTATGTGACCGTGTCCCCGTCGTCATACAGCACCGTCACCGTCTTTCCGGTCTGGCGCGTGTGCCCTGTATAAATGACGAGGCCGTCGCCCTTCGCCGACACCGGCACCGCTGCATCGTACGACAGCAGCACGCCCTCACGGAACGGCTGCAGCGTCGAAAACCGGGCGATCGCCGGCTCCGCAGTGTCCGCGGACACCGGGACCGTCTGATCCGGCCGCCTGTCCTCCACAAACGACATCACCCAACGCTTCATGACGACCAGCTCCTCGCCCGACCGCACGAGGTGCGTGACCTGCGTCTTCATCACCTCATGCTCCTCCAGCTTCGCCACCCCGAACAGAACGCCCGTGATCACAATCGCCGCAATCCATTTATCCCGCCACTTCATCGCACCCACCCCGAAATTTGTTTTCTCTACTATATGAGGACGAGGCCGGAGTGATGAGTGGGAAGTAGAGTCGGTGAAGAAGATGACGGACGGTGGTTGGAGTTTAGTATAGGACGCACCCGGTAATGACGGTAGTCCCGGCACTGTGGATTATGGACCCGCTTTATGAATTATGGAGGCCCCCTGTGAATTATGGAGGGCTGTTGTGAATTATGGACTCCCCTTATGAATTATGGAAGGCTGTTGTGAATTATGAACTTCCCTTATGAATTATGGAAGGCCGTTGTGAATTATGGACTCCTGTTATGAATTAAGGAGACCCGTTCTGAATTATGGAGTCGCTTTATGAATTATGAGCAGTCGTTGTGAATTACGAATCCGTTTTATGCATTTAGAGAGTCGTTATGACTTTTCCTAATGAATTTAATAGGCCATCCATATGCACCGCTGTTGTAATGTTGAAACAAAGACTTTAAGTACTCTTATACAATAAGTGATGGACATACGATTCCAGCCTGAAACGCTCCTGAGGAAGGGCAAATGCTCGATTTCTTTTGAAATGACCATTATAAATTCCATAGTCGTTAATGATGCGCATGGCCATTGCCAGATTATCAAGCCCTAAAAACCATCTTACTTCATTACTGAAAATCATTTCTCCTAACAATAAACGATATTCCTGCAGCGTTGCCAAATGGGCATCTTTGGATATAACTCCGCATAGATTACAGATCCACTGGCCTCGTCCGCGTTGCATGCCAATAACAAAGCAGCCAGGACAGCGTACACCCGTCATGATGTCTGCTTTCGCTAAGCCATACCAGTTAAGGTATTTGTCATGAGGTTTTTTCCTGTTAACCAACAGACTATCCCGCATTTTGATGAGTTGGGGGCGATCCAGTGTTAGGCATCCCGCCTTTTCAAGGTTCTCAAGATGTACCGGGAGTCTGTCAACCGTGATCACCGGTTGAGTGATGGGCGCTCTTTGCAATACACTTTTGTAACTCGCCATTACTATGGCGCCCTCAACTGGAAGAGGGATGCCGATGGAAGCGAAGTGATTCTCCAGTGCGGCTATGGCTCGGTTGAGCTGGTCTTCTGGGTTTCGCATTCCTTCCCGTTTTCCGGATTGCATCCGATAAAATTGCCCGGACAGTTCGTCAAAGAATAACTCCCCCGCAATGTTTTTGATTTCAAGAACCAAAATAAACGCAGGGTGAAGAATGAGAGTGTCTGTTTGGATCGGCGTCATGACACCAGGCAGTTCCACATCCCTCAAGACAATCGGCCTTTCGCGCATCCTCGCTTCGGCCATGAAGAAATCCGCCCGCTTTTCGCCGGCATATCCCGCAAGCCGATTCCGGCAATCTTGCCGGATCCGACCCCTTTGTTCATGCCGGGCGGGCACACGCGACTGGAGAACGGCAAGTGCCGTGAGCCGTTCCGGGACTTCCCTTCTCGATTTCATTCCCTCCATCCCCTTTCACTACATGACAAAACTCGTATTCACTCCATGTTCAAGCTGCCTGCCCAAAAACTCTCCTCCACCCGATACTGAAGCGTCCATTCCCCCTATGATGGAACCCCCATTCACCCCCGCTCCCTCTAAACAACAAAAACCCCCGCCGCATGCTCAAAAAGCATGCGATGGGGGTCGCTGTTCAATCCTTGCCTCATCTATTATACTGCAATCATTTCCCGGGAAACCCGCTGCCTGCCAATCACTTGGAGAACAGGGATTTCAGCTTGCCGAAGAATCCTTTTTGCTTGTCGTCCATCGACATGAGCGGGACGGATTCGCCGAGGATGCGGCGGGCGATGTTGCGGTAGCCGATGGCGGCCCGGTTGGACGGGTCCATGACGACCGGTTCGCCTTTGTTCGAGGAAGAGATGACATTTTCGTCGTCCATGACGATGCCGAGCAGGTCGATCGACAGGTGGGTCGTAATGTCGTTCACATCGAGCGCTTCGCCGGTGTCCATGAGGTGACGCCGGATCCGGTTGATGATGAGCTTCGGCGGCTCGATGCCCTCTTCCTGTTCGAGAAGTCCGATGATGCGGTCGGCGTCCCGGACGGCGGAGATTTCCGGCGTCGTGACGACGATCGCGCGGTCAGCACCGGCTACGGCGTTTTTGTATCCTTGTTCAATGCCGGCCGGGCAGTCAATCAGAACAAAGTCATATTCGCGCTTGAGTTCGGTGACCAGTTCCTTCATCTGCTCCGGCGAGACGGCGAGTTTGTCGGTAGTCTGCGCGGCAGGCAGAAGGAAGAGTCGGTCGTCGAACCGCTTGTCTTTGACGAGTGCCTGGTTGACCCGGCAGCGGCCTTCGACGACGTCGACGAGATCATAGATGATCCGGTTCTCGAGTCCGAGAACGACGTCCAGGTTGCGCAGGCCGATATCGGTGTCGATGAGGCAGACTTTCTTGCCTTGAAGGGCCAATGCAGTCCCAAGGTTGGCGGTCGTCGTCGTTTTGCCGACGCCCCCCTTCCCTGATGTCACAACGATGGCTTCTCCCACATTAGCTTCCTCCCTTGAATGTAGATAGGTTCGGCCTGAGGTTGCGCAGTTCCTGCAGGCGGTCGATGGCGATGAAGCCGTTCTGGTGGATGTATGCACATTCCATCTCCGGGCTTTCGGACAGAACGGTCAGTTCGTCCGTCATCGTTTCTATTTTATCGGCAATCATCAAATGGGTCGCTTCAAGCCAAGAGGCCGCGATGACTGCGTCATGATTGCCGCCCGCACCGGCATGGGCAATGCCCTTCAGCCGGCCGAGCACGAAAATATTGCCGTTCGCAATGGCCTTTCCGTTCGGGTTGATGTCCCCGATGATGACCAGGTCGCCGTCCGCCTTGACGATTTGTCCGGAGCGGATGATTCCGACATAGGTCTCCGATTGGCTCTCGATGATCCGGCGGTTGCATTCCTCCATCCGGATCACGTCACTCTGCACTTTCGACACACGGAGATGGGGGGACTCCTGAACAATGCCGATCAGCTCCTTCACCTGGTCATCGGTGCAGTATCGGTTGCCGAGGTGGAGCTGGACTTCCGCCATGCCCTCGAGCGCTTCCTCCCCGACTTTCTGCCCCATTTCGCCGAGCAGTTCGGCATAGGAGCATTGGTCATCAAGGCGCAGTACCAGGCCCGATTTCGTCCCTTTGATCATGACCAGCTGCTTTTTCGTCATTTGTGTCACCCCGCATTCTCCTCCATGTTTACGAAATCCCTTCTTTGTTCAGGATGCTTCTCCGGTCGATCAGCATCTTGAACACCCACCCGAACATGACCAGGAACACGGCGTTCGCGATCATGGTCGGCAGCAGCCGTGTCTTCAGGAACTCGTCGAAGCCGATCGAGACGAAGCCGATAAGCGTGAAGAACGAGTAGAGCGCGGTCTCAAGCAGTGCCACAAGCAAAAGCGAGATGACCGTGACGACGGCGACATGCTGGTGGATATGCTTCACGATCCAGCACGCAAGAAGGCAGAGCACCGGATACAGAAAGGCGTATAGTCCAATAATATCAATGTGGAACATATCGTACAAGAGTCCAAAGACGATCCCGTAGACGACTGCCCGCTGCCGGCTGTAGTAGACGCCGACGAAAATGAGGAACATGATCAAAAAGCGCGGAACGAGATAATAGTATTCCCCGCCAATCTCGATCGGTGAAAACAGGCCGAATACCGGCTCCAAAAAGAACAAAACGACGGCAATGAGCGGAATGGCGAGCCGGATCATGATCCGCTCCCGCCTTCCGCCTCATCCGCCGCTTCGTCCATCGCCTCACCCGTATTGCCTGCATCCGAGCCGTCGACCGCCATCGATGTGCGCTTGGCGATGATGACATGCTCGAGCATCGAGAAGTCGGCGGCCGGCTTGATGTACGCCTGTTTGGTCAACCCGTAGTCCTCCGTCGTCACTTCCGTGATCTCTCCGATCAGGAGGCCTTTCGGGAAAATGCCGCCGAGTCCCGATGAGATGACTTTCTGGCCGGGCTTGATGTCGAACGTCGAGTCGATCCGCTTCATGATGAGCTCGTGCCGCTCCGTGTCGTAGCCTTCGATCAGGCCGAACGCCTCAGGCTTGCCGGTGACGAGTGCGGACACCCGGTAAGTCGGGTCCTGCGTCGCGAGCAGCTGCACGGTGGACGTGAACGGGGTCGTCAGGATAACTTTCCCGATCAGCCCTTCCGCCGTCATGACCGCCATGTTCTTTTTCACGCCGTGCACTTCCCCGCGGTCGATGACGACTTTTTCTTCCCATTGGTCCGGATTCCGTGCAAGCACGGTCGCCTGGACCGGCTCATAGTCCCGTAGGTCTTCTTCTTTGCCGAGGGCCTTGCGGAGCCTGTCGTTCTCCAGCCGGACATCACTCAGCTCCGCCTGGACAGAGGCATATTCCGCCAGCCGGGACTTCAGCCGCTTGTTCTCCTCGTACGTGTTCAGGAGGAGGTCCACGTCGTCGATCAAATCCGTTATGTATTGCGCCGGCTTCGAAAAGACGGACTGTCCGAAGCCGACTGCATCTTTTACAATCTGTTCGGGGACGCTCGCGTTTTCCCGGTCTTTCAGCGTGAAGAAGATCAATGCCACGAGGACGATGACACCGACGAGAAGGAGGATCAGCCGTTTGTTCGTGAAAAACTGCGGCATGTTGCCGTCCCTCCTAGATTATCTGGCTTGCTGTTTCTTGATGACGTCGAAGTTGTCGAGTGCCTTGCCCGTACCGATGGCCACGCAGTCGAGCGGATCGTCCGCGATGAAGACCGGCATGTTCGTCTGCTCGGAGATGACTTTGTCCAGGTTGCTCAGGAGTGCGCCCCCGCCCGTCAGGACGATGCCGCGTTCCATGACGTCCGCGGACAGTTCCGGAGGGGTCGTCTCGAGCGTCTTCTTCACCCCGTCCACGATGGCCGTGATGGCTTCCTTGAGCGCTTCCGCGATTTCCTCGGACGAGATTTCGATCGTCTTCGGAAGACCCGTCAGCAAGTCGCGGCCGCGGATTTCCATCTTCTCCGGCTTGTCCGCCACTTTCGCCGAACCGATCTCAATCTTGATCTGCTCTGCGGTGCGTTCGCCGATCGTCAGGTTATACGTCTTGCGGATGTACGTGATGATCGCCCCGTCCATCGCGTCGCCGCCGACGCGGATCGATTCGCTCGTCACGATGCCGCCGAGGGAAATGACTGCAACTTCGGTTGTACCGCCACCGATATCGACGACCATGCTGCCCGTAGGTTCCCACACCGGCAGATTCGCTCCGATCGCAGCGGCGAACGGCTCTTCGATCGTGAAGGCATCCTTCGCGCCCGCATGGCGGGAAGCATCGATGACCGCACGCTGTTCGACAGACGTGATGCCATACGGCACACAGATCATGACATTCGGCTTTTTCCATGATCCGCCGGAGGCTTTCTGCGCCTCTTTCAAATAGTACTCAATCATTTTCGTCGTAGTTTCAAAGTCTGCGATGACGCCGTCTTTCATCGGACGCGTGGCGACGATCGAGCCCGGCGTCCGGCCGATCATGTTCTTTGCATCGTTACCAACGGCAACGATGTCTCCCGTCTGAACATTTTTGGCAACGACCGACGGTTCCCTGAGGACAATTCCCTTACCCTTGATGAAAACTAGTGTATTTGCGGTGCCGAGGTCGATCCCGACATCTTTCGATCCCAATCCAAACACGGTTTTACTCCCTTTCTGCACGGCCGTCTAATGTCGCCGGTTTCAAATCATACACATCATTATAACGGAAATCGTGCGAAAGTGGCAATGTTATATGAAGTCACCTTCTTTGAGACTGAGAAACTGGTGATCGCCGATAATCAAATGGTCGAGCAGGTCGATCCCGACGATCCGCCCCGCCTCCGCCAGGCGCTTCGTCACCTCGATGTCTTCCGGGCTCGGCGCCGGGTTTCCGCTCGGGTGGTTGTGCGCACAGATGATCGACGCCGCCGAGCGCTTCACCGCCTCGCGGAACACTTCACGAGGATGGACGATCGATGAGTTCAGGCTGCCGATGAAAATCGTGCTCTTATGCAGAACTTCGTTTTTCACATTCAGGAACAGCGCGACAAAATGCTCCTGGGTCAGTGAAGCCATGTCCGGCATGAGGTAGGCCGCCGCGTCTTCCGGAGACCGGATGACATACCGGTCATTCGACTGCTTCCTCGCCAGCCGCTTGCCGAGCTCGACCGCGGCCAGGAGCTGGACCGCCTTCGCCTCCCCGACCCCTTTGACCGACGTCATCTCCTCGACCGTCGCATGCTGCAGGTCCTGAATCTTGTCGTAGAACCCGATCACCCGGTTGGCAATCTGCAGCACGGATTCCGACCGGGTGCCGCTCCTGAGGAGGATGGCGATCAGTTCCTGGTTGGACAGGCTTTCCGCACCTTGCCGGAGAAGCCGCTCCCGCGGCCGGTCGGCGATGTGCAGCTCGCTGATCTTCGGCACATACAGATCCAGCGTCATGGCTCGTCCTTCCCGGGTTCCCGCGCGATGATGCCCATTTCGTCCAGTTCACGGAATACGTCTGCGACCGGCAGGCCGACGACGGCATGGTAGTCGCCACGGATTTCATTCACGAACAGCGCGCCGCCCGTCTGGATCCCGTACGCCCCCGCCTTGTCGAGCGGATCTCCGGACGACACATAGGCATCGATGAGCCGGTCCGGAATCTCGCGAAATGCCACTTCGGTGCTTTTGCCGAAAGTCCGTGCTTCGTTTCCGTCAATGATGCAGACGCCCGTCGAAACGGAATGTGTCCGGCCCGACAGCTCCTTTAGGTAAACCCGCGCTTCCTCCGGTCCGGACGGCTTTCCATACACGCTCCCCCCGAGATGGACGACGGTGTCAGAGCCGATCACGACGGCGTCCGGAACCTCTGCAGCGGCGGTTTCGGCTTTGAGGGACGCCAGGCGGACCGAGTAGTCAGCCGGCGTCTCCCCTTCCCTGATCGGCGGTTCGAACACATCCGTCGCCAAAACATTGAACGGGATCCCGGCGAGTTCGAGCAGTTCACGTCTTCTTGGCGATCCGGATGCGAGGATCACCGGCTTGGTCGTCTTGAATTTCATTGTTCATTCCCCCTTCGTTGCTATGCGTCCATCATAGCCGAAAGCAACAAAACGGGAAATTGTCCATTTTTCATTTTTGGGCAAGAAAAGGGCTTCAAAATTCAATTTTGAGACAGCCGGAATTCGGCACATAATGGCTGATCAGCTGCAGCCGGATGACCCCGATTTCTCCTGAAATCTGCTCAACGGCGGTGATATTCTGATTCCAGTCCTTCGGCAGGCCGGCAGCCTGTGCGGCGTCTTCAAATTTCAAACTTGCGGGTTCCTTCGCAGCCAGCAAAACCGGCAGTTTCCCTTCCCCCTCTGGCGGGCAGGCCGCCGCATCCAGTGTGAACGGCTTGACGAACGTGTCGGCAGTCAGCGCGTCCTTCGCTTCGGAATCGGTCAGGTGGACGGATGACCACAGGTAAAACTTGTCACCGACCGGGAAAATCGCCGCATTGCGCAGATTCGCATCGGCCGCCAGGAACGACTGTGCCGCCTCCCCCGTCGAAAACATGCCGTGCTGGACGGCAAAGAACGCGGTCCGCCGGTTCGCGGTCGGCTCTCCGGCTGCATCCCCTTTCTTTCCGGCCTCCCCCTTTTCCGGTTTCGCCGGCGCATCCACGGGAACCGTGTCATCCCCCTTCGCCTTGCTGCCCTGACCGTCCCCCGACATGACGATGAACCCGAACAGGAGCACGCCGCCGATCCCCATGAGGAACCCGTGGAAGACGGCCATGGCGAGTGCGCCCGTCGTATATTTCTTTTTGAACCGCATGAGACCACCCCTTTATAGGCGAAGATACCATTCGGCCCATGAAAAAGGACAAGACGTTTGTCGTCTTGTCCACAAAAGATATCGGGTTAAAAGAACAGATTTACATACGAGCCGACAATCCGGCCGCCATACAGATAGGCGACCGCCGCACCGAGCGCGATCCACGGGCCGAACGGGATCGGCGTCCGCCGCCCTTTCCCCTGACGCCTCAGATGAAGGAATCCCATAATCGCCCCGACGAGCGCGGCGATGAACAGCGACACGAACGAGTGCACGGTGCCGAGCACGAGCCCGATCACGACATACAGCTTGATGTCCCCTCCGCCCATCCCGCCCTTTGACACGACCGCCGTCAGCAGGAGCACTCCCGGCAGCACGACGGCCGCCACCGCACTGTCCCACCCCGGTTCGAGCGGGAAGACCAGACGGAGCAACAGGAGCGGAATTCCGAACAGGAGAAGGATTTTGTCGGGAATGAGCATGTAGGCAAGATCCGACACCGTGATGATGACGAGAAGCGACATGAAGAGCAGCGCGATGATCAATTCACCGGAAAAGCCGAACCGCAAATAGCTGAGGGCGAACGCGACGCCCGTCAACAGCTCCATCACCGGATAGGTCCAGTGAATTGCCGAGCCGCACTCCCGGCATTGCCCCTTCAGCCAGACGAATGAAAAAAAGGGGACGAGGTCGGCCGCCGTCAGCCGCCTGCCGCAGTTCGGACAGTGCGACGGCGGGGCGACGACCGACTCGCCCTTCGGCACGCGCAGCCCGACCACATTGAAGAACGAGCCGAACACGAGGCCATAGATGAAGAACAGGACCGCCCACAGCCACGTCATTGCCCGGCCCCCTGTTCCGTATCGTCTTCAAATGGGAACGGATCTTCTTTCTGCGAGGCCGGCGGAGCCGGGACCTTCGGAACTTCACCCCGGAGCGACTCGAGATCCGGCCGATAGAACGACGAGAACGTGACCTCGAGGGAAATCGGCTCTTCTTCCTGGGCCTCATCGACCTTTTCCGGAGGACCGGCGAAGGAGATGGAATCCATCACCGTGATGCGGTCCATCCGTTCCACTTCTTCGATGAACGTGGCAATGCCCTCATAATCCGCAGACAGGATCGTGACGGTCGTCAGGAGTTCCTGCACGTTTTCTACTCCTTCCGGCGGGTTTTCGATGACCATCTCGCCTGTCGTGAAGGCGACATTCTCGATTTCCGTACCGGAAACAGTCTCCGCTTCACCAAGCCGTAGGAGGATGGTCTCCTCGACCGGTTCGACCGGGACCTTGCGCTGGTGCGGAAGGGAGCTCGCAGGCTCGCGATCCTCATCCGGCGTTGCCTGCTGCTGGAGGGTGGACAGCACCTGGCGCTCCGCCTGCATATTGTCCTGCGACTGCTGCAGCTGCTCGCGCGCAGGCTCGAACAGCAGGTAATACGAATATAGAAGGAGTGAGATGAAGAACAGGATCGACAGCACGAGCAGGATCGTCTCTTTCCGGTTCAGGTTCAGCCGGTTCATTGCCCCCCGCCCCCTTCCTCGGCGCCGGGCTCATTGACGGACGTCGATTCGGAATCGCCATTTTCTACGTTGTCCGTATCTCCGCTGTCCGTTGCGTCCGTTCCGGTATCCGTTGAGTCTTCTGTACCCGCATCTTCTTCGGTACCGGTGCCGGCATCCGTTCCGCCGGTTGCGTCTGCATCATCCGCGGCTTCTCCGTCTCCCGGTTCTCCCGCCGTGCCTGCGGCCCCGGACCGCGGATCGGTGAAATCGATCGTATACGAGGCAACGTAGCGCGGGACGACCACTTCATCGGAAACAACCGGATTCCCCGCCTCGTCCGTGTCTTCTTCGGGATGGGAGGCGGTCACTTCATTCATTGAGGCTGCGTCAACCATGGCGGCAGCCTTCAGCCGCGCCAGATAATGGGCGGCCTGTTCATATGTATCAAACTGGACAGACAGTTCGGCCGTGTGCGGCCCGGTATATGTAAATTCCGTGATGAAGCCCCTGACGGGCAGGAGCGAGACGAGATGGCGGAGCAACGGTGCCGTGCTGAACCGGTAGGACTCCGCCCACTCGACCGTCTTCTCGAGCTGTTGCCGGTCGGCCATCGTTTCGGTCCCCTGAAGGCGGGACTGGAGTGCCTGCTGTTCCGCTCTCAGCTCCTCGGTCCGGACATCCGCAAGCTTTGCCTCATCGGCGTTCCGGTTCGCCATCAGGAACAGGGCGAGCCAGAAAATCAGCGCCGACAGGAGGATGGCAATCGAGACGATGAGCGCCTTCGACCGTTCCCGTTCCCGTCCGGGCAATAAATTGATATCGACGAGCATCCTCACACCTCTTTCAGCGCCAGGCCGATCACTCGGTCGTACCGGGCGGGCAGTTCATGGCCATCCGCAGCCGGGATGGCTTCTTTCATGAGCGGGCTTGCATCGATGCCCATCTGGTCGCGGAACAGTCCGGCCAGCTCCTCCGCACCGTCGTACTCACCGGCGATGAACAGGCAGTCGACCGTCTCAAGTCCGTCCATCATATTATATGTATAAAAATTGATGAGCTTCCCGATTTCCCGGAAGGCGATGCCGGTCACCTCTTCCTCCCCGTCGTGGAATTCGATCGGGCGCATGAACAGCGGGTGGTGACGGTTGAAGATCGATACGGTCAGCTCCGAGCCCCGGAAATCCGCGATGAGCACATTGTCGTGCGAATCCATATCATGCAGCACGTACGCAAGGCGGTATAGCGCAAGCGGCGCGATGTCGCATTCGACCGGCTTCAGCTTCGCCTCGTCGAGGACGTGTTCGTACTGTCGGATGATCTCTTCCTTCGACGCAATGATGATCGATTCCTTCTCTTCTCTTCCACTGTCGTACGGCACAACATCAAACAGCGGGTCATCGAACGGCAGATAAAGAGAAGAGCCGATCTCAATGAAGAAGTAGCCTTTCAGCTCATCTTCAGGGACATCGGCCGGGGTATCCACTTTCCGGATCATGACATATTGGTCGGGCGCGAGGAACCGGACGCGCTTGCGCCGCAGCCCCCACTCCGCAACCGCCCCCTCCACAACCGCCTCAAGCGCCGCTGCATCCATCACCTTGCCCTCATCCACGACCCCCTCCGGAACCGGCAGCTCGCCTGCCCGCTCAACAGTGAGCGGATCGGCCGAGCGCAGCTCCGCAAAACGGATCGCGTCTTCATCGATCGTGATGGAGATGATGCGCTGTCTTCGACGGAATGGATTGTTCATGGGGTGTCAGCTCCTCATGTATAATTTTTTGATCACCATTATGAGGCAGCTTTAGGAATAGTTTTGTTGTTAGCTGCGCTTCCTTTTTGATTGTCATCATTAATTATTTTTACAGTTGCATTATTAAACGTTACTGTTTTTGATCCTGAATACGCTGTAGTTGTTCCGTTTATAACCAATGATTTGTTAACTTTTTTTACAGTCATTGAATCCGCCAGTTTACCAGCATTGTCCAAATACCCATCATCAACCAATTTCTTAATTGTTACTCCATCTGTAGCTTCTAAGGCCTTTGGATCGTCAGCTTCAACCAAATTAGCAGCACTCAGAGCATTCAATGCATCCGACTTCACAGCATTGTACTTACTATTTTCGATAATGTTCCCAATCGCCGGAATGGCAATTGCCGCGATGATGCCGAGGATGACGATGACCGCCAGGAGCTCGATGAGGGTGAGCCCTTTTTCCTCTTTCAGTTTAGATTTGACGAATTTCCGCATAAATGATTCCTCCTTGGAAAATCTTGTAGTATTCTACAATACTATTATACCAATACCCCGAAAAGCGCGATAGATTCCCAGAAAATATATTTTCAAATAGATTTCAAATGTTACAGAACGATTACACACTCAGCCGACCTGCTCATACATGCTGAACATCGGCACCATGATGGCGAGCACGATCGTCCCGACGATGACGGCGAGGAAAATCATCATGAGCGGCTCGATGAGCGACTTCAGGCGCTCTGTGGACGCGTCCACTTCCTTCTCATAGAAGTCCGCCACCTTCGCGAGCATCTTGTCGAGCGATCCGGTCTGCTCCCCGATGGCGATCATATGCGGGATAAGCGGAGGGAACGCCCAGTGGCCCGTCATCGGCCCGGCGATCGAGTTCCCTTTCTGCAGCTGGTCCCTCGACTGCCGGAGGACCCGCTTGATCACTTCGTTGTCGACGACCCGTTCGACCATGGCGACGGCCTGGATAATCGGGACGGAGCTCGTGAACAGGGAGCTGAGCGTCCGGGTCATCGTGGCGAGCGTGGACTTTTTCATCAGGTCCCCGATGAGCGGGATGCGCAGCAGGAGGGTATCCATCATGTACTTGCCCTGTGGGTTCCGGTACATCATGTAAATGCCGAGCACGATCAGCAACACCAATCCGATCAGGATGTACCAGTAATGGCGCATGAAGTCGCTCGCCCCGAGGACGAACAGCGTGATCGGCGGCAGTTCGGCATCCAGGCTTTCGAACATGTCGACAAACATTGGAATGATCGTGGTCAGGAGGAAGATGACCACGCCTGCCGCGAGCACGAGGACGACGACCGGATACACCATAGCCGATGTCACCTTCTGCCTCGTGGCAAACGATTTTTCATAGTGGACCGCAAGCCGGTCCAGCGCATCGTCGATGTTCCCCGACGCCTCCCCAGCCGCGATCATGTTCAGCGTAAGCGGCTCGAATGCCTTCGGGTGCTTGGCCATCGAGTCACTCAGCGAGCTTCCCGATCGCAGATCGGCATCGATTTCTGTCAGGATGCGGCGGAACGGCTTGGATTCCACCTGCTGGGAAAGGATGTTGATCGCATCGACGATCGTGACGCCGGCGCGGAGCAGCGTCGAAAACTGTTGAAGGAACATGATGAGCTGTGCGCGCTTCACCGGCTTCCCGAATGAGATTTCCTTCGTCAGCGTCGTTTCCGGCAATTCGGTCAGATCCAGCACCCGGACCCCCTGATCGCGGAGCTTCATGACGGCGTCCCTTTTCGTGTCCGCCTGGATCGTTCCTCGCCTCACCCGCTTCCGGTCGCGGCCTTCATATTGGAAGCGCGGCATCAGTGCTCGTCCCCTTCAAGATACGGCTTGGCCACATCATAGGAAATCGCGCCGGAATCGACGAGTTTTTGAATCGACGATTCCATCGTGTGCATGCCCGCCGCCCGGTTCGTCTGGATGATGCTCGGAATCTGATGGATCTTCTCGGTTCGAATCAGGTTGCCGATCGCCGGGTTGTTGATCATGATCTCCGTTGCGGCGCGGCGCCCCTTGCCGTCCGCCGTCTTGAACAGGCGCTGCGAGACGACCGCCGTCAGGACGCCGGCCAGCTGGACCCGGATCTGCGTCTGCTGGGAAGGCGGGAACACGTCGATGATCCGGTCGATCGTCGAGGCGGCGCTCCATGTGTGCAGCGTCCCGAACACGAGGTGGCCGGTCTCCGCCGCCGTGATCGCGATTGAGATCGTCTCGAGGTCGCGCATCTCCCCGACGAGGATCACATCGGGGTCCTGCCGGAGCGCGGCGCGGAGGCCGTTCGCAAACGAACCGGTGTCAAAGCCGACTTCCCGCTGGTCGATGATCGAGGCACCGTGGTTGTGCACGAACTCGATCGGATCCTCCAGCGTGATAATGTGCTTCCGGCTCGTTTCATTGATGTGCCGGATCATCGCCGCGAGGGTCGTGGACTTCCCCGAGCCGGTCGGGCCTGTCACGAGGATCATCCCCTGCGGCGTGTCGGCGAGGCGCTTCAGCGTGTCCGGCATGCCGAGCTCCTCGACGCTCATGATCTTCGTCGGGATTGTCCGGAACGCGAGCGACACCGAGCCGCGCTGATGATAGGCGTTCACGCGGAAACGGGAAACGCCCGGCACCGAATAGGAAAAGTCCAGTTCCCCGTTTTGGAGAAAATCATCGTACAGCTTTTCGGGGATGACCGATTTGGCCACGTCCGCCGTGAACTGGGGCGTGTTCGGTTCCTTGCCGTACCGCTTCAGGTCTCCGTGGATCCGGAAAACGGGCGGTACGCCGACCGTCAGGTGAATGTCGGATGCCTTCAGCTGGAAGGCGGCCGTCAGCAATGCGTCAATCGTCTGTTTCATGGGATCCCACCTTAGTCGAGCATGGCGACGCGGAACACTTCTTCCGTCGTCGTGATGCCTTGTTTTACTTTCAGCAGTCCGTCATCAAGCAGGAAGATCGTCTTGTTCCGGACGGCGATTTCGCGCAGTTTCACCACGCTCGCCCCGTTGTTGATCGCGCCCCGCATCGCCTCGTCCATCACGAGCACCTCGTGGATGGCGATCCGGCCGCGGTAGCCGGTCATGTTGCAGGACGGGCAGCCTTTGCCCCGCATGACGGTGTCGATCTTGATCCCCCGTTTTGAGGCGATCTCTTTTTCCCGCTCGGTCGCCGGCTCCTCCGCCTTGCAGTCGCGGCACACGCGGCGAAGGAGCCGCTGGGCAACGACCGCGTTGAGCGACGCGGTGACGAGGAACGGCTCGACACCCATGTCGAGCAGCCGGGTGATCGTCGCGATCGAATCATTCGTATGGATCGTGCTCAGGACGACGTGGCCCGTAAGCGATGCCCGGACCGCGATTTCCGCCGTCTCGGAATCCCGGATCTCCCCGACCATGACGATGTCGGGATCCTGGCGGAGAATCGAACGCAGTCCTGCCGCAAACGTCATGCCGACGTTCGGATTCACCTGGACCTGGTTGATGCCCTCCAGCTGATACTCGACCGGGTCCTCGACCGTCACGATGTTCACTTCCTCACGGTTCAGCTTGTTGAGCGCCGCGTAGAGCGTGGACGATTTCCCGGAGCCCGTCGGTCCGGAGATAAGGACGATGCCGCTCGGCTTCGTGATCTCCCGCATGAACCGTTCAAGGTTGATCCGATTGAATCCGAGGTGGCCGAGATCCGAGAGCGTGCTGCTCAAGTCGAGGATCCGCATGACGATCTTCTCTCCGTAGACCGTCGGCAAGGTCGACACCCGCAAATCGATCGGCCGGAAGTCGACATTCGTCTTGATCCGCCCGTCCTGCGGGACCCGGTGCTCGGTGATGTCCAGGTTGGACATGATCTTGATCCGGGCATTGATCATCGGCTGCATATGCTTCGGGAGCACCCGCTCGTCATGAAGCATGCCGTCGATCCGGAACCGGATGAGCAGCTGGTGCTCTTGCGGGTCGATGTGGATATCGGACGCTTTCTGGATGACGGCTGCGGACAACAGCTGGTTCACAAGGCGGACGACCGGGGAATCCAGGTCGGTCAGGTTCTCCTCTTCCGCCCGCTGGAGCTTCTCCGTCTCCAGGAACAGCTCATCGAACGACTCCTCGTAATACTTTGCGATCGTCCGGAGAATATCGTCCTTTGAGGCGATGACCGGCTCGATCTGGAATCCGGTAGACAGTCGCAGGTCTTCGATCGCAATGTAATCCATCGGGTCGACCATCGCGACGAACAGCTTGTCCCCTTCCGTCTTGAGCGGGACGAGCAGATTCCGCTTCGCATATTCCTTGGACACAAGGGAAAAGATCTGAGGCTCGAACGGATACCGGTACAGGTTGACGTGCGGGATACCGAGCTGGATCTCGAGCGTCTCGACAAGCTGCAGTTCCGTGATGAGTCCGCGTTCAAGCAGCGCATCTCCGAGCCGCTGCTCCTTCGGCTTTTCTTTCAACACTTTTTCAAGCTGTTCGGCCGTGATCAATCCCGATTCCATGAGGATGTCCCCGAGCCGCTTCCTTGTCTGAGGCATCTTCCTCACCTTCCTCCGGCGTACCCCGATCAGGGCTTGATCGGGTTCCCGCCCTTGTCATATTCGACTTCATCGTTGCTGCCGTTTCCGGAATCGGACTGGCCATTGTTGCTTCCTGATCCGGATTGGCCGGAGCCGTTTCCGGAGCCGGAATTGCCCGAGCCGCCGTTTTTGCCGCCGGAGCCGTTTCCTGACCCTGATGAACTGCCTGAGCCCGTTCCGTCATTGCCTGATCCGGAACCGTTCCCGGATCCCGTTCCAGGATTGCCACCGGAACCGGATGATCCGGCATTGTCCTGGCCGTCCCCGGTTCCGCCGGACGAGCCGCTGCTGTTTCCGCCGTCTGCGGATGAGCTTCCGCCATTTCCGTCACCCGCGTCCGCCGGCTGCTGCACCGGCTTCAGACGGTGGACTTCGATGCGATGGACAGGCGGATAGAAATCGGTCGATACTTCCTCCATACGCTCCTCGAACGGCCCGTTGTAAACCTGTTTCAGGACGGTCGCGCGGATTCCGGCTGCGCCCGCCTCCTCGATCCGCGGAGTGATGGTTTTCACGTTTTCACTGTATTGCCTGATTGTCCGGGGCTTGTAATTTTCCATTCCCGAAACACGGATCTCATATTCGTAGAAGAACGGCAGGCCATTGATCGAAAGCGTGGCGGCGTCCCCATCCGCTCCCGCCGAGACGGTGAACGACGTGCTGTTCGGATTCGTGAACATGAAGTCGACTTCGGTCAGCGGATTGACCGCCGCTTCGTATCCGACCGGTACGCCTTCAGGGAGCCGGTCACTGATCGTGCGCTCGTCGATGATGAAGTTCGTCTTGAGGATCGATGCATAAAGCAGTGAAGCCAGACGGGTCATCTCTTCTTGCGTAAGGGAGCCGGCATGGGCATCTTCCATCATCTGCAGGAAAGAGACCGATGAGCCGGCTTCGATCCGGTAACCTTCAATCGCAGCAAGTGCATCCCGGAAGCCTTCCGTCATCGGCATTCCGGCAAACGTGGCTTCTGACACCGGCTCGCTTCCCTCTGCACGGGAAGCGTCCAGGAAATCTGAAATCTGCACGTTGGCCGGCATCGTCCCGTTTCGGAGCCGGCGCTCGATGCCGCGCGTAACGGCAGCCACTTCCTCATCCGTGAAGTCGAGCATGCCGAAGTTCTGGTCAAGCAGCGTCCGGATCGATTCGTTCTTCACATGGACGACGAGGGGGTTTTCCGCTCCTGAATTGGCCCCGTCAATGGTCCCCTGAACATCGAACGAGACGGCCTCGGGCGGGAGCTTGAATGAAGCGTCCTGGTATTGGACATCCACGTCAAAGCGCCCTTCCAGGTCGGTCACGCCGTCGCTCAGCACTTTTGTCGTCTGGGCTTCCTTGAGGTCCGACACGTCGTACGGACCGATATATGTATTGTCGCCGAAGTCTTTTGACGGAAACAGCCAGTTCCCCGCCAGAAGGGAGCCGCCGGATGCGAACAAGTAGAAGAAGACGGTTGAAACAAGCACGCCGAGAACCATAGTGAAGGTTCGTTTATTGTTTTCCATCCTCTTCCTCCTCTGCGATAAAGTCTTCGTCATCCAGCAGATCGAACGGATTATAGTCCATCCGCACATCATCCGGCTCCGCCCCGGACATGCCGTCCGGCTCCTCCTCCATCACGGGACGGGCAGACAGCCATGACTCCAGCTCCTCCTCTGCCGGGAGCTCGTCTTCGTTATCAGGAGCAGGGGGCACTGAAACCTCGGCCGGATTGATGAAATCATCGTCACCGAGAGAAATGGATTCCGTTTCCTCAACGGGGGTCTCCTTCAGCTTTTCCTTACCGATCAGGTCCGGTCCATCATTGTAGTCGTACCGTCCGGCCTTACCGGCTGCCTCGGCGACTGCGGCAGGATTGGCCTTCTTCGGACCGTCGTCTCCGAACTGGGGCGGGTGGACGATATCCGCCGTGCCCGGAAGGACGATTTCTTCCATGCCCGGCACGTCCGCCACATCTGGTTCAGCGTGATTCTTTTCCATGGGATTGAGTTCTGAATCAAGTTCAGAATCGAGCGGGCTGATCGTCCCGCTGTTCTCTTCACGCATCGCCGCACGCACATCCGCAGGCGTGATGACCGGGGTCTCGTCGAGTTCCGCTGCCTGTTCAGGATCGGGGCCAAGCCGGATCGGTGACCGGACAACTTCTTCTACCCCATCGGCGACCGTTTCGTCCGCGAACCGCTTGTCGATGACGACGCCGGCGGCGAACGCCAGGCCGAGCATGGCCAGCCCTGCATAATAAAAGCCGAAATGGTCCTGAAGGTAGATGCCGACCAAGGCGATGATAAACCCGGCGGCCGTCATGACGACGACCGATTTCCCCGCCTTTCCCTTTGTCATCAGATAATACAGCACCGGGAAGACGATGATGGCGCCGATCACAAGAAATATGTACGCAAGCATGACGGACCTCCTTTAAACGATCTTCGATCAATCAGTCGACTTCTTTCAAGTTGGGCTTGTTTAATTTTGCTTCTGCCGGCTCATTGCCTGGAGATGGGAAGAAGGGACTGTCGTCGTAATTGATCTCCTTCGAAATGACGGATCCGCCGCCGCTGATCGTGAATGAGTTCGAAATCACAGATCCGATCAGCTGTCCGCCACCGTCCAGATAAACGCTGGCATTCGGTGCATAGACAATATTGCCGCCGCTTCCCGCCGACGCGGATGACCCCCCTGATACATTCACTTTCTTCCCGCCGGTGATGATGTGTCCGTTGATGCCGGCAGACCCTCCGATATTGATGTTCGCGTCGTAGGCATACAGCGAAGCGTTGAATTTCTCGTAGCTTGTACTGTTGATGGTCTTCGGGGAAGACGGATTGGATGAAGGGCCTACGTAAAGATACGCCCTGACTTTGTTTGCTTCATTGAACGAACCACTGATCGAGATGTTATCTTTTATGTAGATCGTCAGGTTCCCGGTGCCTTTGATGTCGATATGCCCGCTTCCCTGAATCGTATTTACGACAATGGAACGGTCTTTGGAGCCGGTGTCAAAAGTCAGGCGGTAATTGGAAGACAGGTTGATATTTTTGAATTGAACATCTTGGGTCAGCTTATACGTATAGTTGGAAACGGACCAATGATTGATGTTCAGATTGCCGTCTTTGAGAATATCATGACCGCTTGCCGACAGGTTCGGTGGGAGCGGATAGGACGGAAAATCGGGAAAGTCGGGAAGCGGATAGTCCCCGTTGATGTTGTTTTTGATGATGGTCGGGGCTTTTTGTTTGATCCACCAGTCGGGTGCACTGAATATGTCATTCCCGCTTCCGACCGGCAAGACGATATTGCCTTGGATGGTCGGGTTTCCGCCGACGTAAACGGATTTGCCTGTACTGTCGATCAGGATGTTTCCTTTGATGAGGCCGTTGTTTAAATTGATGCTCGTTTTGGCAAAGACCCCCATGCCGGGAGGGAATGAGATTCCTGATTTCCCTTCTTCAAAATTCAGAGAAAAGATGCCGGACACTTTCCTCACCCTGTTGCCGATCGACCCGACGGATTCGATTTTGTAGGCCCGCGGAATCTTGTTGTCCACTTTGGTGATCGTCACAGCGGCTTTCGGGCTTTCCCCGTTGTTCGGTTGGAAGCTTGTAACCTCTCTCGTCTTCAAAAATTCACTTTCAAATTTCGTAAAAAACGCAGTGCTCGTTTTTTCACCTGCTGCAATTTCCGGTACCCTCGCTTCAACCGTCTGCATCACATCGGCCACCCCGCCTTCTGCGACATAATAGGCGCCTTGGGAGTCCTGTTCATGGTCGGTCTGCTTGAGGTCATTCGTCATTTTCAGCGACAGTCCGGCCATCGTGATGGCGATCACCATGACGAAAAGGAGGACGAGGACGAGTGCGTACCCTTTATCGTTCGAGTATTTTCCCATTTCTCCCCCTACCTCTCCATGTTGATCATCGCGGAAAGCCGCCGGGATTTGCCCGCCCGGTTTGCCGTCCCCTCCAGGATGACGATGATTCTGTTTTCATCCGCTTCTCCTGCAATGAGCGGTTTGCAAGCGAGCTCGTCTTCCCTGTAAACCGCCCCTTTCGGCGGACGGCACACTTCAAATGACTGAATGTCACCGGCGACGGGCTGACCGTTTTTCAGCAACTGTCCGTTCTTTGCCGCATACTCGTCGGAGCCGAGGAGCAGCCGGTTTTTTTCGACGGTGACCTGTTCACCATCCGTTGATCGGACATCTTTCGTCAGGACTTTCATGCCGAGCAGCAGATTCTGCTGGACATCCGTCTCCTTGGATAAGGAGTCCGCGTTTTTTTCCGTGAAGAGGAAGACGCTGTTGATGAGGATGACGACGAGTGAAACGAGCACGAGCGCAGCGAGGAGTTCGACCAGTGTCATGCCTTTTTCACGATTGGCTCTCAGCTGTTTCATGACTTCGGCTCCCATTGTCTTTTCGTCTCCATCTGCGAAGCGAGCCGCCTGTGTTCGGGATCCTTGTACACATTCAGCGAAATGTTCTTCAGGGTAGTGGCGGGCCTGGCATCGGTGATCGAAAGCTCAAGATAATAGCCGGACGCTTGCCGTGTATAACGGCCGGCAGTCGTTTTGGCCCATCCGGCGTTCCTCAGCTGGTTGTCCCGTTCGTTATCCGAGGATGTATCGGCAAGCTGATAGATTTCTTCCATATAGCGTTGATTCACATAGGAGGCATCGAGCAGGGTCTCCGAAGCGTCATTTGTTTTCACGGCGGTGGCGAAGAAGGCCATCACGCCGATGATAATGATTGAAATCAGTGCCAGCGAAGCGATGACCTCCACCAGGGTCAGACCTTTTTCATGCTTGCGGTTTCTATCCATCCGGCCCCTCGCCTCTCTTAATCTCTACTCATTATCAATCTTTCGACAAGTTTTGTCATTCCCCTTTTTCCCTGTTTCGCACCTCTAAACACGAAAAAGCCGGAAACGGGTCTTAGGTGCCATAGACACCCACCCGGTTCCGGCCTGCCTGCTTCCCGCCGACATAAAGCGCGCGGTCGGCATTGCGCAAAAGACCCAATGCTTCGTCCGTATCCTCGGGGGCGGTGGCGACCCCGATCGAAACGGTGATGCTGACGAACACCGGCTTCCTCTCCATCCCGAGATCCGGATTGATTTCGAAGACCGACTGTTCGATATACCGCCTCAGATGCTCGGCGAAGTTTCTGGTTTCATCTTTCAGCCATCCCGGCAACAGGATCACGAATTCCTCCCCGCCGAACCGGGCGACGCTTCCCTGTCCGGTGCATTCGCGCTCCAGAATTCCCGCAAGGCCCTTCAGGATGTCGTTCCCGCTTTGATGGCCGTATGTGTCGTTGAGTTTCTTGAAGTGGTCGATGTCCAGCATGATGAGCGAGAGCCGGCTGAGCGCGCCTCCGCTCACGAGGGACATCCGCCGGTTCAGTTCTTTTTCAAACCACCGGAAATTATAAAGCCCCGTTAGCGCACAGCGTTCGCTTTCAGTAAGGGCCGTCTCGAGGAACTGCGCCTTCTCGAGCGAAACACGAAAGTGCGTACAGATGAGTTCAAGGATCGGCCGGTCCTCCCGGCTGAATGCATTCCGCCGGTGGGAACCGACAATCACCCAGCCGGTCTGCCCCTCATCACGACGGATCGGCGCCGTCATGATGCTTTCCATCCAGTCGGGCATCCTGATCGGCAAGTCCCGCTGCCAGTCCTTGGACAACCCATACTGGCGGACATCGGACCGGTCGAGTCCGGCCCCCCTCGCTCCCCCGGTGTCAAGTGAAAACAAGCGGGGAACCGACGTATGGTGGCCGTCTTCATACGCGCAAACCGGGACGAGCCGCCCGCCCGCCGATTCGACGACATAGACCGCATCCGCCCCTTCCATCTCACAGAGCCGCTCCGTGAACAGTTCCATCAGTTCCCCTTGCGAAAGACGGTCGGCCAGTTCGTAGCCGATTTCGGAAGCAGATGCGAGCCGACGGTTGATCAGTTCGGTCGTGTTGTATTTCGATGCGAAGACGAGCGCAACGAAAAACGGAATGGCTAGCGTCAGTACGCCCGCGATGCCGTACTTCATCTCCAGGAAATAGGCGGCGGCCCCGAACGGGTAGATGACGAGCATCGATCCGAAATCCCAGAATGTCTCAATGGAGCGAAATCGGTAAAACCTGCCGGATAGCAGGGAATCGACGTACAGACAAAGATGGTTGATGACCATATAAACGGCTGCGTACAAACCGGTGAGGAGAAGGACCTGGAGGGGTTCCAGCATGCCGATCGACCCCCCGGCCAGGAAAAACGCCCCAGCTGCAATGACCGAACTGGCAAAGAAAATCAGGGAATTGATCAAAAACCGGTGGATTGCCGGGATCGATCCCTTGGCTGCCATGATCGTGGTAATCGTGATGAGCTGCGAAACGACGATTTCCGGTCCGAGGCCGAACTGGAGAAAAATCGGGATCAGCAGCCATCCCTGAAACGAAACCGTAATGCTTTTGAATGACAGCGGATAAAGGGCGGTGACCACGGCGAGAAATGCGAGGCCGGCGAATGCCGGCCAATCCGCCGGAGTGACGCCGAATCCGTCTTCCATGACGATGAATGCGAAGCCGGCCGGAACGATGAGTCCCCAGGCGGCCGGAACGAGAATGCGCTCTCTCTTGCTGATGTCCACTCCCGTCGCTCCTTTCCATCAGCCACTGTAGGCGGCCACTTTGTTGCGTCCTTCCCTTTTGGCGCCCGTGTAGAGCGCCCGGTCCGCATTGCGGATGACCGACATGGCATCTTCTCCGTCATCGGGAGCCGACGAGATGCCGATGCTGACGGTCACCCCCACTTCCACTCCCTCCTGGCCGTCCGGATGAACGAGGAACGGATGGTCACCGGTCACCCTGCGGATTTCTTCCGCGCGGCGGACCGCCCTGTCCTTAGATGTTTCCGGCAGGATGGCGACGAACTCCTCCCCGCCGTAGCGCGCCAGGATCCATTCCGGTTCTGCCATCGCCTCGAACAGCCGCGCGAACCCGACGAGAACTTCATTGCCGGCTTGGTGGCCGTATGCATCATTGATCTGCTTGAAGTGGTCGATGTCGAGCATGATGACGGACAGCTGCACAAGCTCCCCGCTGTTCACCCGCTCGACGTTCTGGCGGAGCGCCCTTTCCATATAACGATAGTTATAAAGCCCCGTGAGCCCGCAGCGCTCGCTTTCCTTGACCGTCTGCTGCACATGCCGTGCTTTGTCGAGCGCGACGGCAAGATAGGAGCCGAGCAGTTCGAGGATGCGGAGCTGATATTCTTCATAGGCATTTTTTCTCTTCGACATGACGCCGAGGATGCCCTCGACTTTTTTGTTCCGTACGATATGGACGCCGATCAGGCTTTCGGCCTCCGGCGGATAATAGTCATTCGCATAGATCGACCATTCGGATTGGCTGCCGAACATCCGTCCTTTTTCCGACCCGTAGATCATGCCGCCGATCCCTTCTTCCGGAGCGCTTTTTTCCAGACGGATGTCGACAAATTCGCCTTCCTCCATCATTTTGAGCGGCTCGATGCGTCCGTTGCGGATATCGAAGATATACAGATAGTCGACCGGCAGCAAGGTGGCCACCCGTTCCGCGAACAGATCGAGCACCTCGGGCTGGGTGAGCTTGCCCGACAGCTTATGGCCAAGGCTGACCGTCTCCAGCAAAATAGTGTTCACACGCTCGGAGGCGTCATACATCCGGATGAGCAGCGTCACGGTGAAGAACGGCACGGCGAGGAGCGGCAGGCTCCAATGTCCGACGGCATGGAACAGGTAATAGTTTGCGAGCGCAAGCGGGAACACGGCAAGCGCGGTCAGTGCGTCCTGTTGGTTGATCTGGGACCAGATCGGCAGCCGGACGCCGGAGATGAGCTGATAGGCGTGGAGAAGTACGGTGTTGCCGGCTGCATGGACAGCCATGTAGGCGGCGGCAGGCAGAAGAAGCGTATAAAGTCCGGCTGCTCCGACCTCGCCGCCCGCAAGCCGGAAAGCACCTGCGGACAGCAGCGAGAGGAGGAAAAACATGAGTGAATTGAAGAAGAACCGGTGGACCGGGTCCGGCGCGTTACGGTTCAGCGGAATCGCCGCCAGGAGAGCCAGCTGCATGATGGCGGCTTCGACGAACAGGCCGTGTCCGAAGAACATGGGGATCGTCAGCCAGCCGACAAGCAGGAGCGGAATTCCATTTCGGATGACCGGAAACGACACCGCGGCCATCGAAAGCAAGGTAACGCTGACAAATTCGGTCAACGAGGGCAGATCATACGTCCCGTTGACCGCAAGCCAAACAAACCCGGGCGGGACGGTCAGGAGCCAGATGATAAATATGACAGATTTTATCCGACGTTTCCGTTCTTCCATCCGTCCCGCCCCCTGCATTCAAAATGAAAGAAAACTGACAGGCTTCTTATTCAACTTTAACAAACTCTGAAGGTTCTGTCTTGCGCGTTTGGCTTAATCTTTCGTATTTTGTAGAAATAAGGGTCGGATGGCGGATAACAGGTAAAGGGATCCGGTGATGACAGTCGGGGCGGACGTGGCGAACCTTTCCGCTTTCTGGACTTCCCCGAGCGTGATTCGGCGCGAAGGGAGCGAGGCGGCCGCCGCGAGTTGGTCGGCCGTCGCCGCCTCTCCATGGGGAAACGTGACGAATGTCATCGATTCCGCCACAGGTTCCAGGAGGCGGATCACAGTCTGATAATCTTTGCGCGCGAGCATGCCGATGAGGAAGTGGACCTTTGCTTCCCGGCCGAACTTCTCCCGGACTGTCCGGACGAGTGCTTCAGCCGCTGCCGGGTTATGTGCACCGTCGAGAAAGACATTCGGGGCGATCTCTTCAAATCGGCCCGGGACTGACGCACTGCCTGCACCCTGAACGACGGCGGCCTCCTCCAGCCGGATGCCGGCCAACAGCAGCGCTTCAATGGCGAGCGCTAGATTCTGTCGCTGGTGTGGGCCGTCAAGACCCGGTTCGAGGTTACAAAAAGTCCGGCTATTAGTAAAGGTTCGCCAGTCAAGGCGGAAGTCCCTTCCATATACATGAAGAGGAACTCCGATTTTGCTTGCGGATGAAACCGTTGCTTCCATTGCTTCTTCGGGCAGCGGGCCGATCACACCCGGCTTTCCCGGTTTCAGAATGCCGGATTTGTGTGCGGCGATCTCCGACAGTGTGCCGCCGAGGAATCCTGTATGGTCCAGGGCGACGGATGTGATGACGGACACTTCCGGATCCACGACATTTGTGCTGTCCAGACTCCCCCCCATCCCGGCTTCCAGCAGGATGAGATCCGGCTGCGCCTCCCTGAACGCGAGGAAGGCAGCCGTCGTCAGCAGTTCGAAGTCGGTCAGCCTGCCCGACAGGTTGGCGGATTGGATCTGGCTGAACGCACGATCAAGTCCGGACTCGCTGATCGGCTCGCCTCCGATGGTGATCTGGTCATGGAGATCGGTGACGGCCGGTGAAGTGAACGCGGCGGTGCGGAGCCCGTGCGCTCGGGCGATCGAATCGAGGAAGGCAACGGTCGATCCTTTGCCGTTCGTGCCGGCGACGTGGATGAAACGGCCGGTTTTCTCGGGATGGCCGAGCGACTGCATCGCCTCTTCCATCGCCTCGAGCCCCGGCCTGATTTCGTCTGCCGATTCAATGCTATATTTCTCTTTGTACAAATCCAGTTTCGGAATCAATGCCGTTCCCTCCGATGTGGTAAGATTAGCTTGAATTGATTTATTTAGTATAGCATCAGTAGGTGGAGGAAGCGCCATGAACAGCTGTTGGATCATTTATAACGGAAGCCTCGTTTCTGATAAATTCGCCGACCAGGCCAGGCTTTTCGCGGAAGCCGCTCGGCGGGCGGGCATCCGGGCGGCGGTCCGGAAGAATTATGAAGTGATGGTCGATCTGCAGGCGGGCCTGCCCGCAGGGGAACGGCCGGATTTTGTCATGTTCCTGGACAAGGACATCCTGCTCGCATCCTGGCTGAAGGCATGCGGGGTGCCGGTATTCAACGATCCGGACGTCATCGAGACTTGCGACAACAAGGCGAAGCAGTACATCCGGCTTGCGGCGGCCGGATTGCCGATGCCGCGCACGGTCGTCGCCCCGAAAGTATACCCGGCGTTTACGATTGCCGGCACCGGCTATTTCGAGCGTGTCCTTGAAGAATTCGGACTCCCGCTCATCATCAAGGAAGGCCACGGATCCTTCGGCGCAAAGGTATACTTGATCGAGACCGAAGAGGCCTTCCACGAGAAGGTCGAATCACTCCGCGGAGTGGATTTTGTCTTCCAGGAATTTATCGCGTCCAGCCGCGGCCGGGACATCCGGGTCAACGTCGTCGGACGTGAAATTGTGGCGGCGATGTACCGCCATTCCGAGATCGACTTCCGCGCGAACATTACGAACGGCGGCGTTGCGGAGCCGGTCGGTCTGACGGAGGACCAGCGCACGGTCGCCCTCGCCGCTGCAGAAGCGGTCGGGGCGGAGTTCGCTGGCGTTGACCTGCTGTTCGGGCCGACCGGTGAGCCGATCGTCTGCGAAGTGAACGCGGCCGCCCATATCCGCAATATCCTGACTGTCACCGGTGTGAATGTCGCTGACCGGATGATCGCCTACATATTGGAGAAACTTTCATGAACGGCTTTGTCTATTACCGGCCGGAAGAAGCGGTCCGAAACGCCGGCTTCATCGGAATGCTGAAGAAGTCGGCGGAACGTTGCGGAATCCGGCTGGAGCTGGCCACTGAGCGCGGGGAGATTCCGGAGGCCTCAGAGTTCGTCCTGTTCCGCGACCGGGACCCGGAACTTGCGAAGGAACTGGAAGCGGCCGGCCACCGGCTGTTCAACCGCGCACAGGTGAACCGGATTGCGAACGACAAATACGCAACATATGAACTCGCGGTCCTGCTCGGCCTCCCGACCGTCCCGACACGCCGGGTCGCCCATCCCGAAGAAATCCGCTCGTACCCGGCCGTCCTGAAGACGATCGACGGCCACGGCGGCACGGAAGTCGGCCGGTGCCTCGACAAAATGGATGCCGGCTGGTTCTTCTCGCGCCATGCCGGACGCCGGATCATCGGACAGCCGTTCATCGAATCCGGCGCCGCTGACGTCCGGGTGTTCATGATCGGCGAAGAAGCCGTCGGTGCCGTGAAACGCACCGGCAGCAACGGCTTCAAATCCAATTACACCCTCGGCGGCCGCGCCGACCCGTTCGTGCCGTCCGCCGGCATGACCGAAGCCGCCGCCAAAATCGCGCAGGCCCTGAAAAGCGACTACATCGGCGTCGACTTCCTCCTCCTCCCGGACGGCGGCTTCCTACTGAACGAGATCGAAGACCCCGTCGGCTCACGCTCCCTGTACGACACCAGCAACGTGGACATCGCGGAGAAGATCATGGAGCGAATTAAAGACCAAATGAACTAACCCCTATTCCGGTCATGCCGGAACAGGGGTTTTCCCGTTAAGCGAATTTTTCATCCGTTATCGTGTTTGGTCTGTTCGCACAGCCATTCTATCTATTCGGACGGCTATTCTATCTGTTCATGAGGGCATTCTATCTATTCGTGAGGATATTCTATCTATTCATTCGGTCATTCTATCTATTCGAATAATCCTAGTCATTGAGCAATAGAAGGCCTGTCCGTTTGTCATTGAAGAGTCGTTTAAACTGTTGCTCATAATCCAACTCATATTCCGTATGTTTCCCTTGCCCCACTTTCCGGACTGCGAACCGGTTGATGATGTTCCGGGCGTGTGTGGAACTTCTTAAGAGCAGGAGCTTCATACATTGCTTGACTGTGATTCGGTTGCTGATCAGAACAAAATAGGCAAGAAGCGTTTCTGCATATGGTTCTCGATGAACCGCATTGCAACTTGCGCAATTCCACGCTCGTTCCGTTTGCTTCGTCAATCTGCCCCGGCATTTTGAGCATAGCGGACCGAGATAAAAATCTCTGTCTGTGAAACCATGCCTTTCGGAAAACGGAAAAGGAAGATAATGAACCTGCTGACTTCGTATAACGGACGCAACGGTGTTAATCTCCCCTTTCTGCAGACAGGCAGGCTCTTGAAGCTTCGTTCGAATATATCTGCGAAGTTCTCTTGCTTTGATCACCGGCAAGTTGGAGGGGATTTGCTCAATGATAGGGTGATTGGCAAATACGACTCTTCCGGAAATCGGAAGACGAATGTTATTTCTGTAAAGCAGCTCGGCCATATTCCCTATTTGATCATGCAACTGGGCAGCCGGACATTCCATCGAGGCAATGACCTGTCCGTTTTCGCTCAGTTTCTGCAACGACGCCGGCGATGTGCAAAACTTGAGCCTGCCGGCGATTTGCTTGGTCTCAAGCAGAATTGCACCGCTTTTGAAGATCGCCAGTATGTCCACCTGGAATTGCTGGCCACCCGGCAACCGGAAGTTAAGATCATGAAGGATCTGGCACTCTTCCGGCAACAGGATTGAATGAAGCAGGCCGAGGACCCGGCGCTCACCTGCCATTCCGGCCTGATGGTTGCTTAATTGCTTTCCGAGTTCATTTCGTTTCCTTTCATTGCCCCAAATCCGATGTGCGGCCTCCCTCAGCGCCCATTCCATGGCAAATGAATTCAAAGTCATCTCCCCCCGAGCCCCCACTTTCCAGTTTTATTAACCATAGCATAAATTCGTTAACATTATTAGAATAGTCAGTTTTAACTGTGAATAGATAGGATGCATCATTGAATAGACAGAAAGAGGCCTTGAATAGACAGAAAGCAACCGTGAATAGATAGAACCGTCTTAGCGCATACACAAAACCCCGCCGTACGTCATGCACGGCGGGGGCATTCAACTCAGAGTTCTTTCAGTTCCGCGATCCTTTTCTGGACGGCGTCGTATTTTTCCTGGTAGTCCTTTTGTTTGGCGCGTTCTTCATCGACGACATTGGCCGGCGCTTTGGAGATGAAGCGTTCGTTGGAGAGCTTGCCTTCGACGCGTTTGAGTTCGCCCTGCCATTTGCCGAGTTCTTTTTGCAGCCGTGCGAGTTCCTCGTCAATGTTGATGAGGCCTTCCAGCGGCATGAACAGTTCGGCGCCGGTGATGACGGCGCTCATGGATTTGCCCGGTGCTTCGAGGTCGCGTCCGATTTCGAGCTTCTCCGGATTGCAGAAGCGCTCGAGGTAGTCGCGGTTGCCGTCGAGTGCCGCCTGCGTCGCCTCGTCGTGCGTGCGGATGATCAGTGCGACTTTCTTGCTCATCGGCGTATTCACTTCCGCGCGGATGTTCCGGACGGCCTTGATCGCATCCATCAGATGCTTCATGTCGTCCGCACGGCCTTCATCGGAAAGAGAAGGATCCGCAACCGGCCATTTGGCCACGGTGATGGACTCGCCTTCATGCGGGAGATTCTGCCAGATCTCCTCGGTAAGGAACGGCATGAACGGGTGCAGCAGGCGCATCGTGTTGTCGAGGACGTAGGCGAGAATCGAGCGCGTCGTTTTCTTCGCCGCTTCGTCTTCCCCGTAGAGCGGCAGCTTCGCCATTTCGATGTACCAGTCACAGAAGTCATCCCAGATGAAGTTATACAGGGCGCGTCCGACTTCGCCGAACTCATACTTGTCGGCGAGCTTCGTGACCGTCTCGATCGTTTCGTTGAGGCGCGTCAGGATCCAAGCATCGGCTGCGGATTTCTTGCCGCCGAGGTCAATCTCATCGAACGTCATTCCGTCCATGTTCATCAGCGCAAAACGGGACGCGTTCCAGATCTTGTTCGCAAAGTTCCAGACCGCCTCGACTTTCTCATTGGAGAAGCGGAGATCCTGGCCCGGCGAAGAACCGGTCGCGAGGAAGTAGCGGAGCGAATCGGCCCCGTACTGGTCGATTACATCCATCGGGTCCACGCCGTTGCCGAGCGATTTCGACATCTTGCGTCCGTCTTCCGCGCGGACGAGTCCGTG
Source organism: Edaphobacillus lindanitolerans (assembly GCF_900156305.1). Lineage (GTDB taxonomy): Bacteria > Bacillota > Bacilli > Bacillales_A > Planococcaceae > Bhargavaea > Bhargavaea lindanitolerans. Next base: position 368,628 of record NZ_FTPL01000002.1, read on the forward strand.
GATGAGCACATCCTCGAACGGGCGCTTGCCGGTGAATTCGATTCCCTGGAAGATCATGCGCGACACCCAGAAGAAGATGATGTCATAGCCCGTGACCAGCACGTCGGTCGGGTAGTAGCGCTTGAATTCCTCGTTGTCCTCATCCGGCCAGCCCATCGTCGAGAACGGCCAGAGCGCGGACGAGAACCAGGTGTCGAGCACGTCTTCATCCTGATGCCAGTTCTCCGGATCGGCCGGCGCTTCCATGCCGACATGGACTTCGCCGGTTTCATTGTGGTACCAGGCCGGGATCCGGTGGCCCCACCATAGCTGGCGGGAGATGCACCAGTCGCGGATGTTCTCCATCCAGTTGAGGTACGTCTTCTCGAATCGCTCCGGAACGAAGTTGACTTTCCCTTCGCCCTTCTGCAGTTCGATCGCCTCGTCTGCGAGCGGCTGCATCTTGACGAACCACTGCGTCGACAAATACGGCTCGACGACCGCGCCGCTCCGCTCGGAATGGCCGACCGAATGCGGGTGCTCTTCGATCTCGAACAGGACGCCCATGTCCTGCAGGTCCTTGACGATCGCTTTCCGGCATTCGAACCGGTCCATGCCTTCGTACTTGCCGGCACGGCCGTTCATCGTGCCGTCCTCGTTCATGACGAGCACGCGCTCGAGATTGTGGCGGTTGCCGATTTCAAAGTCGTTCGGGTCATGCGCCGGCGTGATCTTGACGGCGCCGCTGCCGAATTCCATGTCAACGTAGTCATCTGCAACGATCGGGATTTCACGGCCCACAATCGGAAGAGTGACCGTCTTCCCGATGAGGTGCTTGTAGCGTTCGTCTTCCGGATGGACGGCGACGGCCGTGTCCCCGAGCATCGTTTCCGGACGGGTCGTCGCAATCTCGATCGAACCCGTGCCATCCGCGAGCGGGTATCGCATATGATAGAAGGCACCCTGTACGTCCTTGTAAATGACTTCGATGTCGGACAGGGCGGTCTTCGTTTTCGGATCCCAGTTGATGATGTACTCGCCCCGGTAAATCAGGCCCTTTTCGTACAGCTTGACGAACACGGTACGGACCGCTTCCGACAGCCCGTCATCGAGCGTGAAGCGCTCACGGGAATAGTCGAGGCCGAGGCCGAGCTTCGACCACTGCTTGCGGATGTGGCCGGCGTATTCCTCTTTCCATTTCCATGTTTCTTCTACGAACTTCTCGCGGCCGAGGTCGTAGCGGGACTTCCCTTCCTCGCGAAGCTTTCCTTCGACCTTCGCCTGCGTCGCGATGCCCGCGTGGTCCATGCCCGGGAGCCAGAGCGCGTCATAGCCCTGCATCCGCTTCATGCGGATGAGGATGTCCTGGAGCGTCGTATCCCATGCATGCCCGAGGTGCAGCTTGCCCGTTACGTTCGGCGGCGGGATGACGATCGTATACGGATCCTTGCCGCTTTCCGGCTGCGCCTCGAAAAATTTGCCCTGCACCCACCACTCATAGCGTCCCTGCTCGATCGACTGCGGGTCGTACTTCGTCGGCATCGACGGCTGCTGATTGTTCTGTTCCATCGGTTCTCCTCCTTTTCACTTTCCGGGAAATCAAAAAACCCTCCGTCCTGGATAAAGGACGAAGGGCTGATTTCGCGGTACCACCTTTAGTTCCGACACGCAAAGGGAAGCGGCCGGCGCTCAATACGATAACGGTCTGGGACCGGCGCTCCGCTACTGTCTTCACGGAGGCTGCTCGCGGGCGACATTCGGACGGCGCTGCCGGGGGCTCTCACCTTTTACCCCCTCTCTGAAGACAGCATCCGGGCCTACTCTTCCCGTTCGATGCATCGTTATCCATTTCGTTCATTGTACAAAACCGGCGAAGGCAAGTCAACCGCCGAAAGGAGTGATCATCATGAGAAGAAACTACAACCCCTATCTTCTGCCGACCTGCCTGAGGAAGATCCGGTTCTACTGCAAAGCCATCATCATTCCGATCTGCTGCTTCCAGCTCATCCGGCTCCTCATCGTACCGACGACGGGCGACTTCCTCCTCCTTGTCGTGTTAGTCGGAATCGCTTTCGCTTTTCACAAAGATTTTATATGAGGGATAGGAAAACACCGTATACGTGTCTTCCAGCCCGGCGATGAACGCCTTAGCCTCATCCGGTGCATCCGGCATGGACACATCGTCTGCACGGGCCGCGCCTGTCGGCGACTCCGCATAAGGAGATTCCGCCGCATAGGCCGTCCGCTCCGGTGCCGGCTGCTCTGCAACGACCGCCTTCAGCGGCGCTTCTGCCTTTTCCTCAGGAACGGCGGAGGCCTTTTCTTTTGGAGCTGCCGCCAGTTCTTCCCGAGCCGGCTGCTTCTCCTCCTGTGACACTGCACGTTCTTCTTTCCGTACCTCTGCATGGTCTTCTTCCGATTCGGCGTCCCACTCGCAGTCCACTTTCCATGAAACACAGAACGCGCCGTCATCCATCACATGCGCCCGGACGTCATGCGCCTTCAGCGAGGCAGCTTCCGTTTTGTCCGCCGGCAAATCGATGTAGAGCGGGACGGCATATTCAAAGTAACCCGTTTCCCCGTCCATCTCGATCTCTTCGACCATCGTCGCGCCTTCCGGCAACTGGGCGGCCTCTTCCCCCTCAAACACAGTCATGCACGTCATGTGGTAAACACCCGTGAGCCGGTATGAATTGTCCGTCCGCTCATCCGAATACTGCGGCGTCACGTTCACCGACTCCGCCCGGACCGGCTCCCCGCAAGACTGCGGAAACCGGAACGTCTGCTCCATCGACCAAGTCGACATCCCCATCTGCCTCTCCTCCTTCAAAAAATCCGCATACCGGAGTATATGCGCGGACAGGCAAGGTTATGGCGAATCCATTTAATTTGGACGGCACCCCGTATTGCATCACTGCCGGAGGGACGGCAGGTGGCGGGCATGCAAAAACCGGACAATCAGACCGCAAACAAAAAACAGGTACGGACCCTCAACGGACTCCGTACCTGCTTTCATCTTATTATCGCTTCAGCTGGCGGAACACCTTATGGAAGGCTTCGACCGTGCGCGCGATATGTTCTTCGGTGTGTGCCATCGACAGGAAGACGCCTTCGAACTGGGACGGCGGGAGGAAGATGCCTTCCTCTGCCATCAGTGAGTAATATTTGCCGAACAGCTCCAGATCGGATGTCCGGGCGCTGTCGAAATCGGTAACGTCCTCGTTCGTCAGGAAATAGCCGATCATCGAGCCTGCACGGTTCACCGTGTGCGGAATATTGTTCGATTCGGCCGCTTCGCGGAAACCGGCTTCAAGCTGGTCACCCAGTTTCTTGAAATGGTCGTACGATTCCGGCGTGAGCTTCTTGAGGGTGGCAAGCCCCGCGCTCATGGCGAGCGGGTTCCCGGACAGTGTGCCGGCCTGGTAGATCGGACCGCTCGGGGCGACCTGTTCCATAATTTCGCGCTTGCCGCCGAATGCACCGACCGGAAGGCCGCCGCCGATGACTTTTCCGAGGCACGTCAGGTCCGGCGTCACGCCGAAATGACCCTGTCCGGAGTTGTAGCCGACGCGGAAACCGGTCATGACTTCGTCGAAGATCAGGAGGGTGCCGTTCTGTTCGGTCAGTTCACGGAGCCCCTCGAGGAAGCCCGGCTGCGGCGGGACGACGCCCATGTTGCCTGCGACAGGCTCGACGATGACTGCGGCGAGGTCCTCGCCATAGTTTTCGAACGCCGTGCGGACGGCTTCGAGATCGTTGTAGGCGACCGTGATCGTGTTGCCTGCAATCGATGCCGGGACGCCTGGGCTGTCCGGAAGACCGAGCGTGGCGACGCCGGAGCCTGCCTTGATGAGCAGGGAATCGCCGTGGCCGTGATAGCAGCCTTCGAATTTGAGGATTTTGTCACGGCCGGTGACACCGCGTGCCACGCGCAGGGCGCTCATCGTCGCTTCCGTGCCGGATGAGACCATGCGGAGCATCTCGATGGACGGCACCCGTTCCACGACGAGCTTGGCCAGTTCGTTCTCCACGAGTGTGGAGGCGCCGAAGCTGGAGCCGCGGGTAGCCTGGTCCTGGATGGCGCGCACGACATCCTCGTCGGTATGGCCGAGGATGAGCGGACCCCAGGACAGGACGTAGTCGATGTATTCATTGCCGTCGATGTCTTTGATGATCGCGCCTTTGCCTTCGGACATGAAGATCGGGTCCATGTCGACTGCCTTGAATGCACGGACCGGCGAGTTGACGCCGCCCGGCATCAGGTTGACGGCCTCCCTGTAGGCCTGTTGGGACTTTTCGTATGAACGAGCCAAATCAGTTCCCCTCCATATAGCGTACCGCGTCCTTCGCGAAGTACGTGATGATCATGTCGGCGCCTGCCCGCTTCATGCCGGTGAGCGTCTCCATGACGATTCTCTCCTCATCGACCCAGCCGTTCTGCGCGGCGGCCTTGATCATGGCATACTCGCCGCTGACGTTGTAGGCGACGAGCGGAAGACCCGAGAAGTCCTTCACCTCTCGCATGATGTCCATGTAGGCGAGCGATGGCTTCACGATGAGCATGTCTGCGCCTTCTTCGATGTCGGACTTGGCTTCTCGGATGGCCTCCAGGCGGTTCGCCGGGTCCATCTGGTAAGTCTTGCGGTCGCCGAACTGCGGTGAGCTGCCGGCCGCTTCGCGGAACGGTCCGTAATAGGCCGATGCATATTTAACCGCATACGACATGACCGGAACGTCTTCGAAGCCCGCTTCGTCGAGTGCATGGCGGATGACCGAGACGAATCCGTCCATCATGTTCGACGGGGCGATGATGTCGGCTCCGGCCTTCGCCTGGCTCACCGCCGTCCTTGCAAGCAGGTCGAGCGACGGATCGTTCAGGATCTTGCCGCCCTCGATCACGCCGCAGTGGCCGTGATCGGTGTATTCACACAGGCAGGTGTCGGCAATGACGAGCAGTTCCGGATGGCGCTCCTTCGCGAGGCGGGTCGCTTCCTGCACAATCCCGTGGTCGTGGTAGGCCCCCGTCCCTTCCGCATCTTTGTCGGCAGGAACGCCGAACAGGATGATTGCCGGAATTCCGAGCGAGACGATCTCATCCAGCTCTTCCCCGAGAAGGTCGAGCGAAAGATTGAAGACGCCCGGCATCGAGCTCACTTCCTGGCGGATGTTCTCACCTTCCGCGATGAACAGCGGGTAGATGAGGTCTTCTTTCTGCAGTTTCGTTTCCCGGACCATGGAGCGCATCGCTTCCGAAGTTCGGAGGCGGCGGTGGCGTGAGAATTGAAGTGGATTCATGAGATTCCTTCCTTTCGGTTGCGAAGTTCTTGCACCAGATCGAGCAGTGTATATTTGGCCGGCGTGACATCCGCCCGGACGCCCACCTCATGGAGGGCCTGCTCCGTCACGTGGCCGATCGCCCCGATCGTGAAGCTGTCCCAGCCGGTTGCCGGGGCGACCCGCTCGGCGAATGTCCGCACGGCGGAGGGGCTCGCGAAAAGGACGGAAATCCTCCCGTCCCCCCTTTCGAGCTCTCCGATGAGCTCCCGGATGCCGTCATCGTCCTGGACCGTCTCATAGACCGTCCATTCATCGACTTCGTTCGGGAGCCCTTCTTTGATCGTATCACCCGCGAGCGCCCCCTTGACGAACAGGCAGCGCTCCCCTTCGGATGACACTTCCGGAAACTCCTCCACGAAGAAGTCAGCGCTGTACGTTTCCGGGATGAAGTCGGCCGTGAAGCCGATCGTTTCGAGCGCTTTCGCCGTTTCGCTGCCGACGGCCGCAATCTTCACGGGAATGTCTTTGGCAGTCATGCCTTCGGCTTCCATCTTGCTGCCGAACACCCGGACCGCATTGGCACTCGTGAAAATGAGCCACTCATAGGACACGCAAGTCTGCATCCGCAGGGAATCCGTCGGCACGACGCGCTCGACGGTCTTGATCAGCGGCAGGATGAGCGGGCGGCCGCCATAGAGCCGCACGGCCGCGACCGCTTCCTTCGCTTTCGGCGTGCCGGTGAAGATGACCGTTTCACCGGCGAGTGGATACGGATCACTCATCAAGCTCCGCCTTCACTTTCAGGAGGACTTCGTCTGCACCCTGCTCTTTGAGCATGCGCGCTACCTCCAATCCGGCCTTGACCGGGTCCGAATCCACGGCAGCGGCACGGAAAACATCTTCCGCATCCGGGCTCGCGATGAATCCGGTAAAGCGGACCTGGCCGCCTTCGACGACCGCATGGCCGCCGATCGGCACCTGGCAGCTGCCGTCCATTGCCGAAAGGAACGTCCGCTCGGCGGTAACCGCATCAAGCGTCGTTTCTTCCGTCAGCTTCGAGAGCTCGGCGAGGAGCTCCTCGTCGTCCGCACGGCATTCGATGCCGAGTGCCCCTTGGCCGACCGCCGGGATGCAGTCTTCCTCGCTCAGATACTGGGTGACGATTTCCTCGTTCCAGCCCATTCGCTTGAGGCCGGCTGCCGCAAGCAGAATGGCATCATATTCGCCGTCCTGCATCTTTTTCAGCCGGGTGTCAATGTTGCCCCGGATCCATTTAATCTCGATGTCCGGACGCATGAGGAGGAGCTGCGAGCTTCTGCGAAGGCTCGATGTCCCGACCACCGCTCCGGCAGGCAGGTCCTCAAACCGCACGTTCCCGTTCGAAATGAACGCATCGCGCGCATCCTCGCGTTCAGGGACACAGCCGACCGTCAGGCCTTCCTGGAGCTCGGCCGGCATGTCCTTCATCGAATGGACGGCAAAGTCGATTTCCTTATCGATCAGCGCCTGTTCGATCTCTTTGACAAAGAGTCCCTTGCCGCCGACTTTGGACAGCATGACATCGACGATCTGGTCCCCTTTGGTCACGATTTCCTTCACTTCAAATTCAAACGGTGCGCCCGCTTCTTTCAACTGTTCGATAAACCAGTTTGTCTGTGTAAGCGCAAGCTTGGATCGTCTGGATCCCACGACTATCTTTCTCAAATTGACCCCGTCCTTTCAAAACGTCAGTACCAGAAATGAAACACCGACAGGCGGCTGATCAGGAGGAAATTGACCACGAGGGCGAGGAAGGCAAAGATGTGCCCCCACGCCACGTCCGGCCCGTTCAGCCTGCCCCGTCTCTGCATATATAGCAGGATACAATAAATGATGATCAAAAGAAACGACCCGATGATCTTCGGATCCCATATCGGAAACTCTCCGGCTGCAATGAATGCCCACTGAAGGCCGAGAATGAGGCTGACGAGCAGGATCGGCACGCCGGCAATGACCGAGAACGTCATCGCCCGCTTCGCCTGCTCCAGCGACGGCAGCCTTCCCCACTGGCTGTTCCAGTCCTTCTTCTTCAGCGTCCTGTACAGTCTCAGATAAAGGATCGCAAACACGAACGACAAGGAAAACGCCGTGTATGCAAGCATCGCAGACGTGATATGGATGAACAGCAATTCCGAGATGAGCGCGTCCCCCACCGCAGAACCCTTCTCTCCAGCCGCACCGAACGTGGCGATGACGACTGCCACGAATCCGATCCCGTTCAGGAAGAAGACTGCAAAATCCGCCCTGCGGAACAGGTGGATGACGAGCGACAGGGAAATGATGAGCCAGGCATAGAAGTTCACGCCCTCAAACAGGCTCAGCACCGGAAGCCGCCGGTCCTCAAGAAACTCCATGCCCAAAAAGACAGACTGAAGAATCCAGACCAGGATAAGCGTCCATTCGGCAATCCTTCTGAGCCGCACATTGCTATTTAGAAAATCGATGAAATAAAAGACGAGGCTCACCGCATAGACGACGACCATCACCTCATGCAGCCTCATCGTCCCAATATCGGTCATAGAACTCCTCTGCTTTCATATGAAAAAGGCGTTTCCGCGTCTATAGTGTATCACATAGATGCGCAAACGCCCCTATTAAGACTCAATGTGCGGCTGTTGGTTCGAGCTTGGCGGCCGTTGAGGCGGCCGCCCTCTTTTCCCGTTCCTGCGCAGCGGAAATGGCGATCTCCTCGGCCACTTTCTCCTCGATGCCGAAGATCTTCTGGAACAGTTCCAGCTGGCGGGCGGCATCCGGGGAACCGGCGATTTCCTTCGCTTGAAGGATCGGCTCTTTCAGCATCTGGTTGATGATTGATTTTGTATGTTTGCTGAGGACTTTCTTCTCCCGCTCGTCAAGATCCGGAATCTTGTTCAGGATGCTGTCCATCGTCTCGGCCTGGATGGCGAGCGCCTTTTTGCGGAGCGCCGAAATGACCGGCACCACACCGAGCGTCGCCACCCAGTCGTTGTAGGCATCGAGTTCGGATGCAATCATGCCCATGATCTCGTCGGCGGCGCGGCGCCGCTCCGCAAGGTTCGCCTCGACGATCCCCTGCAGGTCATCGATGTCATAAAGGAAGACGTTCGGCAGGTCCCCGATGCGCGGATCGAGGTCGCGCGGCACCGCAATATCCACCATGAACAGCGGCTTGCCCTTGCGCAGCTTTTCGACATACTGCATAAGCTCCAGGTCGATCACATAATCCTTTGCTCCCGTCGAGCTGATGAGGATGTCCGCCTCGAGCAGTGTGCATTGGAGCTCGCTCATCGGCTTGGCCGTGCCGTCGAACTCCGCCGCCATCGCCTCCGCCTTGCTGAACGTCCGGTTCAGGACCGTCACTTTTCCGGCGCCGCTCCCGTGCAGGTTCTTGATGGCGAGTTCGCCCATCTTGCCCGCACCGAGGATGACGACGTGCTTCTTGTCCAGCGTCCCGAAAATCTTCTTGCCGAGCTCTACGGCAGCATAGGACACGGATACGGCATTGCTGCCGATCTCCGTTTCGGCATGGGCCTTCTTTGCGGTCGTGATCGCCCGCTTGAACAGCTCGTTGAAGATCGTCCCGCTCGTCGAGTTTTCCTGCGCAAGCAGGAAACTCGTCCTGACCTGGCCGAGGATCTGGGTCTCTCCGAGCACCATCGAATCGATGCCCGAGGCGACACGGAACAGATGCTCCGCGGCCTGGTCCTGCTCTTCGATGATCAAGTATGGCTCGAGTTCCTCCAGCGGGATATCGAACCACCGGGCAAGGAACCGCTTCACGTAGTAGCGTGCCGTATGGAGCTGATCACCGACGACATAAAGCTCGGTCCGGTTGCAGGTGGACACGATGATGTTCTCGAGAATGCTCTTCTCTTGTTGAAGTGCCTGCATCGCGGCCGGCAGTTCCGACTCAAGGAAGCTCAGCTTTTCCCGCAATTCCACAGGCGCCGTCCGGTAGTTGACTCCGACGACAATCGTATGCATAAGGATGTCACGCCTCTCACGTTCTGATTCACGTATCTCATTATAACACGGAAGGCCACGCGGATTCCCTGCCAATTGTGAACAGGCAATGAACCGCACAGCGCTCCCTGAAAACTCTTGTTTGTAATGATTCTAATTAAGTATAGCAAAGCGGCCGCCCGAAATCAAAGCAACCGTCTTTGGGTTCTCATACCCTTCCCGCCTGACGGATAATCTGCCCCGCGTCTCGTATCTTATGCATGGGCACGGTCCGAATTGCGGAAGCTTCGGGAACCCGGGAAGCGGTGCCGGTACCGGGTGCGCACGGGCTGGCTGTCACTTTCCATCCCCCGCCGTCCGCCTTCTCCGCTCCATTCCCCGTCCATATAAAAAGGGACTGCACGCGGCAGCCCCTTTGAGCACTACTTCATTCGTTTTTCCAGCTCGGCCCAGGCCTCTTCCTTCCCCTGTCCAGTTTCCGATGAAAACAGGATAAGCGGATCGGACGGGTCCAGATCCAAGGTTTCCTTGATGATCTTCCGGTGTTTCTGCAGCCGGCTCTTCGGAATCTTGTCGGCTTTCGTGGCCACGATGACGCACGGCAGGTTGTAGTGCTTCAGGAAGTCATACATAAGGATGTCATCCTGGCTTGGCGGATGGCGCAGGTCGACGAGCTGGATGACGGCACGGAGCTGTTCGCGTCCCGTTATATACCGTTCGATCATCTTGCCCCAGGCCTCGCGCTCGGACTTGGAAACTTTTGCATAGCCGTATCCCGGGACATCGACGAAGAAGAACTGGTCTTCGATCTTGTAGAAGTTCAGCGTCTGTGTCTTGCCCGGCTTGGATGACGTCCGCGCCAGGCTCTTGCGGCCGATCATCTTGTTGATGAACGACGATTTCCCGACGTTGGAACGGCCGGCGAGGGCAAATTCCGGATAGCCGTCTTCCGGATACTGTTCCGGCTTGACGGCACTGATTGTGATTTCTGCTTGGTTGACTTTCATGGTCAGGCCTCCTTCAGCGCATGGGCTAGCACTTCGGCGGCCGAATGAACAAGGTGGAAAGTCAAGTCTTCCCGGACACTGTCCGGAATGTCATCAATGTCCCGCTCGTTGTCTGCCGGGATGATCAGCGTCGTCAGTCCCGCACGGTGTGCGCTCAGCGTCTTTTCTTTCAGTCCGCCGATCGGGAGGACGCGGCCGCGGAGTGTGATTTCCCCGGTCATGCCGACTTCCCGGCGGACCGGTTTTTTCGTCAGGGCGGAGACGAGTGCAGTGGCGATCGTGATGCCCGCCGACGGACCGTCTTTCGGAACCGCTCCTTCAGGTACGTGGATATGGATGTCCGTTTCATCGATGAACGCCGGGTCGATCCCGAGTTCACCGGCGTGCGAGCGGACATAGGAGAGCGCCGTCTGAGCCGATTCCTTCATCACGTCGCCGAGTTTCCCGGTCAGGATCAGCTTGCCCTTCCCTTCGGACAGGGCGACTTCGATCTGCAGCGTGTCGCCGCCGACTGTCGTGTAGGCAAGGCCCGTCGCGACCCCGATCTGGTTCTCACGCTCGGCCATCCCGTATCGGAATTTCGGTTTTCCGAGCATCTCCTCCACGGTTTTCGGATTGACCGTCACCCGCTTGTTTTTGCCGGAGACGATCCGCTTCACTGCCTTCCGGGCGATGGAAGCGAACTGCCGCTCCAGTGAACGGACACCCGCTTCCCTCGTATAGAATCGGATGATATGAAGGATGGCCTCGTCCGTGATCCGGAGCTGGCTCTTCGTCAGCCCGTGCTCCTCCAGCTGTTTCGGATACAGATGGTTGCGGGCAATCTCCTGCTTCTCGAGCTCGGTATAGCCTGCGATCGTGATGATTTCCATCCGATCGCGAAGCGGGCCGGGGATCGAGCCGAGGTCGTTCGCCGTGGCGATGAATAGGACATTCGACAGGTCGTACGGTTCCTCGATGTAGTGGTCGCTGAAATCGTGGTTCTGTTCCGGGTCGAGCACTTCGAGCATCGCCGAAGACGGATCGCCCCTGAAGTCATTCGACATCTTGTCGATTTCATCCAGCAGGAATACCGGATTGATCGTGCCGGCTTTCTTCATCCCCTGGATGATCCGGCCCGGCATCGCCCCGACGTAAGTCCGCCGGTGTCCGCGGATCTCCGATTCATCCCGCACCCCGCCGAGCGAAATGCGGACGAACTTCCGGCCGAGGGATTCTGCAATGGAACGGGCCAGCGATGTCTTGCCGACACCGGGCGGCCCGGACAGGCAGAGTATCGGTCCGCGCAGTGATTTGGTCATCTGCCGGACGGCAAGGTATTCAAGCACCCGCTCCTTCACCGACTCCAGACCGGTATGGTCGCGGTCGAGGATGCGCTCGGCACGGTTGATGTCGAGCCGGTCCTCGGTTGCATCCGTCCAAGGGAGGACGAGCAGCCAGTCGATGTAGCTGCGGATGACCCCGCTTTCGGCGGCTGCGGCCGGAAGACGCTCGTACCGGTCAAGTTCGCGCAGGGCGACGGACATGATGTGGTTCGGCATGTCCGCTTCCAGGATCTGCTCGCGCAGTTCCGCGACCTCCCCGCCTTTTCCGTCCGAATCCCCGAGTTCCGTCTGGATGGCCTTCATCTGCTCTCTCAGGTAGAACTCTTTCTGTGTCCGTTCCATCGCTTCCTTGACGCGCTCGTTGATCTTCTTCTCGAGGCCGAGCACTTCCTGCTCATTCAGCAGGCGGCTGATCAGCCACTCAAGCCGTTCGTTCACGTCCAGAATTTCAAGGACTTCCTGCTTGCCCGCCACTTTGAGCGGCAGGTTGGCGGCGACCATGTCGGCCAGCCGGCCGGCTTCCGTAATATCGGACACCGACTCGAACGTCTCGGCCGTCACTTTCTTGGACAGCTTCGAGTATTTTTTGAACTGCTCCAGGAGCGTACGCATGAGCGCTTCCTGCTCCAGGTCCTTCTCTTCCTCTTCATCGAGCACTTCGATGTCCACCGTATCGTAGCCGGTGCCTTCATGCAGCGCTTCAAGCCGGGCCCGGCCGATGCCCTCGATCAGGACGCGCATCGTTCCGTTCGGCAGTTTCACCGTCTGCTTCACTTCGGCGAGCGTTCCGATGTCGTAGAGATCTTCCCGCTCCGGCTTTTCGACGGCAATATCCCGCTGGCTGCCGAGGAATACCTTGCTGTCTTCGAGCAATGACTGTTCCAGCGCGGCCATCGACCGTTCACGGCCGACATCGATATGGAGCACCATTTTGGGGAAGACGAGCATCCCCCTAAGCGGCAGGAATGGGATGTCTGTTTGTTTGATTATGGGCATATCCGGAGTCACCTCCATGTATTCATGTCCGATTAAAGTCAGTTTAAACATCTTCGGTTGCGAAAAAGCCGGCGTCCGCTCCTGCCGTCCGGCGGCTGGGCGGATGCCGGCTCATTTCAACTCAATCAAGCCGATGTCTTTTCGTTGTTTGGATCGTCGTCCTTGATCGGGCTGCCGTCCTTGTCAAGGAGAATCGGCTCGGCCCCTTCGGTGACAGATGCTTTCGTGATGATGCAGTCGACGACATCTTCCCTCGACGGGAGATCATACATGACATCGAGCATGATCTTTTCGATGATCGACCGCAGGCCGCGTGCACCGGTCTTCCGCTCGATCGCTTCGGCCGCAATGGCATGAAGGGCTTCGTCCTCGAACGTCAGGCGGACGCCGTCCAGTTCAAGCATTTTCTGGTATTGTTTCGCGATTGCATTTTTCGGCGCCGTCAGAATCTGGACGAGCGTGTCCTCGTCAAGCGACTCGAGGCTCGCCAAGACCGGAAGCCGGCCGATGAATTCCGGAATGAGGCCGAAGCGGAGAAGGTCCTCCGGAATCAGCTTCGACAGGAGGGTTTCCTCTTCTTCCGGCTTTTCGTTCGGATCGGAACCGAATCCGATGACCTTCTGGCCGACCCGGCGCTTGATGATGTCCTCAATGCCGTCAAATGCACCGCCGACGATGAAGAGCACATTCGTCGTGTCGATCTGGATGAATTCCTGATGCGGGTGCTTCCGGCCGCCCTGCGGAGGTACGCTTGCAACCGTGCCTTCGAGGATTTTCAGGAGCGCCTGCTGGACGCCTTCCCCGGAGACATCGCGGGTGATCGACGGGTTCTCGGACTTGCGGGCAACCTTGTCGATCTCATCGATGTAGATGATCCCTTTTTCCGCGCGCTCCACGTCATAGTCGGCAGCCTGGATGAGTTTGAGAAGAATGTTCTCGACGTCTTCGCCGACATAGCCCGCTTCCGTCAGGGAAGTCGCATCGGCCATGGCGAACGGCACATCGAGGATGCGTGCAAGCGTCTGGGCGAGGAGGGTTTTCCCGCTGCCCGTCGGCCCGATGAGCACGATGTTCGACTTCGCCAGCTCGACGTCATCGATCTTGCTGTCTGAATTGACCCGCTTATAGTGGTTGTAGACGGCGACGGACAGCGCTTTTTTGGCACGGTCCTGCCCGATGACATACTCGTCCAGGATGGACTGGATGTCACGTGGTTTCGGTACATCCTTCAGTTCGAAACCTTCCTCGGTGCCGACTTCTTCCTCAACGATTTCAGAGCAGAGCTCGATGCATTCATCACAAATATATACACCCGGTCCGGCTACCAGCTTGCGTACCTGTTCCTGAGGCTTGCCGCAGAAGGAGCAGTTCAGGTTTTCATTTTCATCATTGAATTTAAACAAAGTGGTTCACCCCTTATCAAGTGACAATCTTACAAGATTGCCTATATGATGGCAAATAATTCGCCCTCTGCCTGCTGTCGCCGGCGGAACCGTTTTCCGGCGGCAGGAGAAGCCCATTATGTAGAAAATAAGGCGCTGGGATTCCCGGCGCCTTATTCGTTCTGCTATGTCTATGTCTCCAGCCAGCTGGATTATTCTTTGATCGATGCGTTGTCGACGAGGAACTCGATCGTCTTTTTGAAACGGATGTCATTTTCAAGCATATCTGTTCCGCCGAGGACGGATTTGATCTGCTCCGTGTCCATTCCGAACTGTTCGGACATCGTCTTCAGTTCTTCCTGGACGTCTTCCTCGTTCACTTCGATGTTCTCGGCGTTGGCAATTGCCTCGAGAACGAGCGAAACGCGTACGCGCATTTCTGCATCATCGTGCATCTGGGCGCGGAGGGCGGCTTCGTCCTGGCCGGAGAACTGGAAGTACAGGTCAAGCGTCATGCCCTGCTGCTGGAGCCGCTGGCCGAATTCTTGAACCATGCGGTCCACTTCGGATTCGACCATCACTTCAGGAATGTCGATTTCCGCGTTCTTTGCAGCCGTTTCGACGAGTTCGTCGCGAAGTGCGACTTCAGCCGCGTCCTTCTTCTCGGAAGCCGTGCGTTCTTTCAGCTTGCTGCGGAGTTCGTCGAGTGTTTCCACTTCGCTGTCGATCTCTTTCGCCAGCTCATCGTCGAGTTCAGGAACTTCGGGCGATTTCACTTCGTGGACCGTCACTTTGAATGTGGCCGGCTTACCTGCGAGTTCAGCTGCATGATATTCTTCCGGGAATGTCACTTCGACTTCTTTCTCTTCTCCGGCTTTCACGCCTTCGAGCTGCTCTTCGAAGCCCGGGATGAAGCTGCCGGAGCCGATTTCGAGCTCATAGCCCTCCGCTTTGCCGCCCTCAAATGCTTCGCCGTCCGAGAAGCCTTCGAAATCGATGACGACCGTGTCGCCCTTTGCTGCAGGCTCGTCTTCTTTGATGACGAATTCTACGTTTGCCTGGCGGCGGTCATTCAGCTGCTCTTCGATCTCTTCGTCGGTCACTTCCGTGTCCTGACGTTCAACCTCGATGCCTTTGTAGTCGCCGAGTTTCACTTCCGGCTTCACAGTGACCGTTGCCTTGAAGATCATCGGCTGGCCCTGTTCGATTTGCTCGATCTCGATTTCCGGGCGGTCAACCGGGTCGATGCCGGCTTCTTCGATTGCATTGGAGTACGCTTCAGGAAGGATTTCATCCACTGCATCCTGATAGAGCGATTCCACGCCGAACATGTTCTCGAACATCTTGCGCGGCACTTTCCCTTTGCGGAAACCAGGGACGTTCACTTGCTTGACGACTTTCTTGAACGCCTTGTCGATGCCTTCCTTGACTTTTTCAGCAGGAACTTCGACGGTGAGGACGCCTTGGTTCCCTTCTTGTTTTTCCCAATTAACTGTCATATTAGTAACCTCCAGACATGATCATTCGCATGGTTGCGCTTGTGTTCACTTGTTTGACAACTTTTTCAGTATAGCACAGATGCACTCAGTTTCAACACTTTCATAGCTGCCGCCCGCTGTGGGCAAGCTCGATCCGGTTGATCAGATCGATGACGGGATGGGCTCCGGCGTCAGTGCCTTCAAATAAGCATTCGATATATGTATGGTAGGCATCGGCCACTTCCTCGGCCGGAAGCCCCGGCCACTCGAACGGATAGGCGGTGAACCGGTAGGTCTTCATCAGCTGGAGGGCGATCTGCTCTTTCGACGGGTCCTTTGCAAACCGGTCAAGCAGCAGCCGCTCCACTTCGCCGGTCTTTTCCAGCTGGTCGGGACCGGGGAGCCGGTCCGGGACGAACGAATCTTCCATGCCGAGTTTCCGGACTGTCACCGGGCGGGCGAAACCGGCGCCGGACAGAAGGATCAACGCATAGGTGATGACAAGCGGAGAGGCATCCTGCCGGCCGCACAGCTCCGTAAGAAACGGTGTCCACCGGCCGATCTCCCCTTCCGGAGCAGTCGAGAGGAGGCTGTGCTGCTCGACTTCCGGCAGCTCCAGGAATCCGTCCAGTTCCGGAGGCTCCATTTCAGATTCCTCCATCTTTTCGTACCGGTCCTTCAGACGGCGGTTCAGCCCCTGGAGATAAAGGAATTTCTCGCGCCGTTCCGGAGGGATCGCCCCCTCATCGAGAAGTGCGCCGATCGTCTCCTCCACTTCCAGGTATTCTCGGAGCTGAATGCAGATGGACAGGTACATCTCCATCGCCTCCACATACTTGGCCGGGCCCGCCTGGAGGTACCGTGCAGCCGCTTCCTTGGCATCCTCGTATTCACGGAGTTCGTAAAGGCAGACGGCCAGCGCTCCGAGCAGCCTCGGGTTGGCCGGTTCGTACCCGAGCGCCTGGCGGATGAGCGGGGTTGCATCGGCGAAGCGCTCTTCCGCCACGAGGCGCATCCCTTCGGCATACAGCCGTTCGAAAGTTCCGGGCAGATAGATGACATTGCCCCGCTTCCTCAAATTTCTCTTTTTCCTGCGCAACGATGCCACCCCTTCCGCCTCTTGTCTGTTCATCATAGCATAGCCGGAGATTGGTTTGAAATATGCAATCGGGAAATCCGGCCGGTCTTAATTCAACAAAAATCAGCCTGCGGGCACGGAGCCGGCAGACTGGCCGCAAAACGTCCCGGGCAGGATCCGAACCTGCGACCGACAGCTTCGAAATATGCAATCGGAAATCCTGCCGGTCTCTATATCAACAAAAAAACCAGCCTGCGGGCACTTAGCCGGCAGACTGGCTGTGAAAACGTCCCAGGCAGGATTCGAACCTGCGACCGACAGCTTAGAAGGCTGTTGCTCTATCCTGCTGAGCTACTGGGACATGCGGCAACCGGAAAAGTTGCGCAAGACAAAAACTATTATATGATTCGCGCAGAGGAAAGTCAACGCCTCCCGGGAAAATCGGGGAATTTCCTTGCATCCGCTTCTCCGCCGTCCGGATTCACGAAGCGGACGGTCACGCCTTCGCCGGTTCCTTCGATCCTCGCCCATGTCGGCGGTCTGCCCGGCCACGGCCGGACGGGGCTTCCCGGGTTGATGAACAGGATGCCCCCGTCCACCTCGGCGCCGTAACCGTGCGTATGGCCGAACAGAACGATATCGGCGCCGAGTTCTGAAGCCTTGTAGCGGAGGGAGAGCATGCCCCCCTTCACTCCTTCAAGATGGCCATGGACGGCCAGGATCCGGAGGCCTCCCGCCTCCGCCTCCAGACTTTCCGGAAAGGCACCCGGCGGGTCGCAGTTGCCCTGGACGGCAAGGAACCCGTCCATGTCCGGATCTTCCTTGCCGAATTCGCTGTCCCCGCAGTGGATCAGCAGATCCGCGGAGCCCTCCTCCGCCCCCCGGAAACGGCGGATCGCATCCCTGTAGCCGTGGGTATCACTCAGCACCGCAACTTTCCAGCTCATCGGTCTTCTTCCGTGCCAAACAGTCCGCGCGCTTCCTCTTCCAGCTGACGGATCGCCGCTCCCCTGTGTGAGACTGCAGCCTTTTCCTCGGGAGACAGCTGGGCCATCGTCCGCTCTTCATTGGGCACATAGAAAACGGGGTCATAGCCAAAGCCGTTGTCCCCTGCGGGGGCCCGCATGATCCGTCCTTCGCAGGCGCCTTCGAAGAAGCGCGTTTCAAGTCCCGGACCTGCCACGGCAAGCACGCAGATGAAGCGGGCCGTCCGTTCTTCGTCCGGCACTTTTTTCAGCTCGCCGAGCAGTTTTTCGATGTTCCGCTCATCGGTCGCTCCCTCTCCGCTGAAACGGGCCGAATAAACGCCGGGTCTCCCGTCCAGTGCATCGACGGCGAGCCCGCTGTCGTCCGCAATGACGATCTTCCCGAGACGCTCCGCGACCGTTTCGGCCTTCAGCCGGGCATTTTCACGGAATGTCGTTCCCGTCTCTTCCACATCGAGGTCTTCCGCCACATCATGCAGCGTGAGCACGCGGACTCCGTATGGGGCGAGAAGGGTCTCGAAATCCTTCGCCTTTCCCCGGTTTTTCGTTGCAATGATCACGTCTTTCATCTGCTCGTCCTCCCTGTTCGGTGCTTTGCCGGATTCTGTTCATCCATCGTATCATATCCCGCCCAGAGAACGCCAAAACCCGGAGGCATCCGCCCCCGGGCCTTCTAATCAGCCGGACTGATTTTCTTTGTTCTGTTTTCTCCGCTTCCTGCCTTCCTTCATCCCTTCATGGAGCTTGATCAGCATGGAGGAGAGGTTGGTCACCTCGTCGGACGTAAAATCGGAAAGTACTTCGTGAAGGTCGTTCTGGCGCTTCTCGATCACTTCCTCGATGATCCGCTCCCCGTCCTCGAGAAGATGAATCCGGACAACCCGACGGTCCTGCTCGTCGCGGACACGCTTTACAAGTTCATTCTTTTCCATGCGGTCCACTAGATCGGTGGTCGTCGAAAAAGCCAAATACATTTTATTCGACAAATCTCCGATCGTCATATCGCCGTGCTCCAGCAGCCACTGGAGCGCAACGAACTGGGGCGGCGTGATCGGATAGTTATCTAGTATTTCACGGCCGCTTTGCTTGATCAGCGCCGAGATATAACGCAGCTCTTTTTCCACGAAGGCGATCTCATCTGGATTGTGCCGCTTTTGTTCCCTGTTGGAACCAGCCATTTGCTTACCACTCCCCGAAACCGTTTGCATATCTATATTGTGACAAGTTTCTCCCGGAATGGCAAGGGGCTTTTAGTCAAGCGAGAGTTCCGACAGCCGAAGAAGCTCGACAATCGCCTGAGCGCGCCCGGATACCCCTAGTTTCTGGATTGTATTTGAAATATGGTTCCGGACGGTCTTTTCACTGATTCCGAGCCCGGCCGCAATTTCCTTTGTCGTCTTGTCCTTCACGAGCAATTGGAAGATTTCCCTCTCCCTTTTCGTCAGCAATGAACGATGATGCAGCTCATCCGCCACTTAGCGCCCCTCCCCTCAACTCTTCATCACAGAGTATGTCGGAAACTGCTTCCGGGTGAGGGCTTTCGCCCGGTCAAAACGGGCGGGACGCGATTCATTTATCGATGCTCCCCCTGATGGGCGGCAGGGACGGCAACAAATGCCTCCCGGTCCCCGTCCGTCCACGGCGAACCCTTGCCTGTTCTCCGGCTGATCTGCACCATCGTCCCCCGGCCCGTAAACAGCGGTTCGCCTTTTTCATCCGTCGCGAGGTAATGGAGATCGACCGATGAACTTCCGATTTTTTCCGCCTTCACATGGATGTCGATGGACTGATCGAAAAAGACTTGTTTCAGATAATCGCATTGAAGATCGGCCACGACCGGGATATTCTGTCCATCCGGGCTCAGCCAGTCGTTCATCAGTCCGATATGCTTCAGGAATTCAATCCTCGCATATTCAAAGTATGCAAAATTGACCGTGTTGTTCAGATGGCCGTACATGTCCGTCTCGGAAAACCGGACGGTCACCGGAACGGAAAACCGGAACCCTATTTTCCATTCGTCGAAATCCCCTATATACTGTGCCTTCATGCCATTCCCCCGCTTCCCTTAAAATGAATAACCATTCATTTCTCTATCATAGCAGATGGGGCACCGGTTTGAAAGAGAGCCGGAAAGCGTCCGGACAAAGAAAAACCCGCCCCAGCCCGGAATCGGGCCGCATGGCGGGTTTTGAATCGGTCAGTCGACCAGGTGGTCGGAACCGAAGAAGTTCTTGAACGAGTGGATCGTCGCAGAGCGGTTCATCGCCGCGATTGACGTCGTGAGCGGAATGCCTTTCGGGCAGGCAACTACACAGTTTTGCGAGTTCCCGCACTCTTGGAGGCCGCCGTCCTGAAGAAGGGCGTCCAGACGCTCGTCCTTGTTCATCGCTCCGGTCGGGTGCGTGTTGAACAGGCGTACTTGTGAGATGAGGGCCGGGCCGATGAAGTCCGTCTTGTCGTTCACGTTCGGGCAGGCTTCCAGGCAGACGCCGCATGTCATGCACTTCGACAGTTCGTATGCCCATTGGCGCTTGCGCTCAGGCATGCGCGGTCCTTCACCGAGATCGTATGTGCCGTCGATCGGAATCCATGCTTTGACGCGCTTGAGCGAGTCAAACATGACTTCGCGGTCGACAACCAGGTCGCGGACGACCGGGAATGTGCGCATCGGCTCGAGTTTGATCGGCTGCGCGAGGTTGTCGATGAGGGCTGTGCAGGCCTGTCGCGGACGGCCGTTGATGATCATCGAGCAGGCGCCGCAGACTTCCTCGAGACAGTTCATTTCCCAGTTGATCGGCGTCGTTTTGCCGCCGTCCGTGTTGACGGGGTTGCGCCGGATTTCCATGAGGGCGGAAATGACGTTCATATTCGGGCGGTATTCCACCTCGAATGATTCCCAGTACGGCTTCGAATCCGGTGTGTCCTGACGCTGGATGTCAAAACGCACTGTTTTCTTTGCAGTTGCCGTGTTCTGTTCCTTAACGGCAGTTTGTTCAGCCATCTTGTCTCTCTCCTTTCTTCGTGATCAATGCTTCTTCGTATAGTCGCGCTCACGCGGTGGGATGAGCGATACATCGACATCTTCGTAGCTGAAGTTCGGGGCGGAGACGCCGTCGAACTTGGCCATCGTCGTCTTGAGCCATTCTTCGTCGTTCCGTTTCGGGAAGTCCGGCTTGTAGTGCGCGCCGCGGCTTTCGTCCCGGTTGAGGGCGCCGAGCGTGATGACGCGTGCCAGGTAGAGCATGTTCTTGAGCTGGCGCGTGAATGCCGCACCCTGGTTGGACCAGCGCTGCGTGTCGTTGACGTTGATGTTGTTGTAGCGTTCGAGCAGTTCCTGGATCTTGTAGTCTGTTTCCTGGAGCTGGTCGTTGTAGCGCACAACCGTTACGTTCTTCGTCATGATCTCGCCGAGCTCTTTGTGGAGGACGTATGCGTTCTCCGTGCCGTCCATGCCCAGGATGTTCTCCCACTTGTCCTGCTCCTGCTGGACGGCGCCGTCGAAGAGGGTCGAAGACATGTCTTCGGCGTGCTTGTCCAGGCCTTCCATGTACTTGACCGCATTCGGGCCGGCAACCATGCCGCCGTAGATCGCGGAAAGCAGGGAGTTGGCACCGAGGCGGTTTCCGCCGTGCTGCGAATAGTCGCATTCGCCGGCAGCGAAGAGTCCCGGAATATCGGTCATCTGATCGTAGTCGACCCAGAGGCCGCCCATCGAATAGTGAACTGCAGGGAAGATCTTCATCGGCACTTTGTGAGGGTCATCGCCGGTGAACTTCTCATAGATTTCGATGATGCCGCCGAGCTTGACGTCCAGCTCATGCGGATCTTTATGGGACAGGTCGAGATAGACCATGTTTTCGCCATTGATGCCGAGTTTCTGGTTCACGCAGACGTCGAAGATTTCACGCGTCGCGATGTCACGCGGCACGAGGTTCCCGTATGCCGGGTATTTCTCCTCGAGGAAGTACCAAGGCTTGCCGTCTTTGTAAGTCCAGATCCGGCCGCCTTCACCGCGTGCCGATTCGGACATGAGGCGAAGCTTGTCATCCCCCGGGATTGCCGTCGGGTGGATCTGGATGAACTCGCCGTTCGCGTAGGTCGCACCCTGCTGATACACGATGGAAGCAGCGGAACCGGTGTTGATGACTGAGTTGGTCGACTTTCCGAAGATGATCCCCGGTCCGCCCGTCGCCATGATGACGGCGTCAGAACGGAAGGAGACGATTTCCATCGTCTTGAGGTTCTGTGCCATGATCCCGCGGCAGACACCCTCGTCGTCCGTTACGATGCCGAGGAACTCCCAGTTCTCGTATTTCTTGACGAGCCCTTCGACTTCATAGCGGCGTACCTGCTCGTCAAGTGCATAGAGGAGCTGCTGCCCCGTCGTTGCACCGGCAAATGCCGTGCGGTGGTGCATCGTGCCGCCGAAACGGCGGAAGTCGAGAAGACCTTCCGGCGTCCGGCTGAACATGACGCCCATCCGGTCCATCAGGTGAATGATTCCAGGTGCAGCTTCGGCCATTTTCAGGACCGGAGGCTGGTTGGCCAGGAAGTCACCGCCGTACACGGTGTCATCGAAGTGGATCCACGGGGAGTCTCCTTCCCCTTTCGTGTTGACCGCACCGTTGATGCCGCCCTGTGCGCAGACGGAGTGCGAACGTTTAACGGGAACCAATGAAAACAATTCAACCGGCGTGCCAGCTTCGGCAGCCTTAATCGTCGCCATCAGGCCGGCAAGACCGCCGCCGACGACGATCAATTTGCTTTTCGCCATTTCTTAGTTCACTCCTCAGTTCGTTCAATACTAAGCAACAATTATGGAACGGCTCACACGAATGCAAAGATTGCGCGGATGCCGATCACGGACAGGGCGATGAACAGCACTGTCATGACATATGTCGAGATGCGCTGCGAACGCTGCGACTGGGTGACGCCCCAAGTGACGAGGAACGACCAGAAACCGTTCGCGAAGTGGAATGTCGCCGAGACGACGCCGACCACGTAGAACGCAACCATCAATGGGCTGGAGAAGATGTCCGCCATCATATCGAAGTCCACTTCCGTGCCGAGCGCCTTCTGGATGCGCGTCTGCCAGATGTGCCATGCGATGAAGATGACCAGGAACACACCCGTGATCCGCTGCAGCAGGAACATCCAGTTCCGGTACGTGCTGTATCGGTTCACGTTCGGCTTCGAGGTGAACGCTATGTACAAGCCGAAAAACGCGTGGAACATGAGCGGAATGTAGATGATGAACCACTCAAGCCAGTTGACGAACGGAAGATTGCCCATGAAGCCCGACGCCTTGTTGAACGCTTCCTCACCGCCGGTGGCAAAGTGGTTGACGATCAGGTGCTGGGTCACGAACAGGCCGATCGGTATGATCCCGAGCAGCGAGTGCAGCCGGCGCAGGCCAAAATCATAATCTCTCATGAATTCTTTACCCCCCTTAATAGTGACAAACAGGCAGGCGACGACGCCTCCGCCTGTCGACGGAAGCGGACGTTGACTGCTTATTTCATCATGATTACAATATTAGGACATGACCATTGTACTCCTCCCCCTTAGGGAAATCAAGGCGACCGACACAAATTCGACAAGAGCCGCCAAACCGGCTCCGGGGCAGCAGAAAGCCGTGCCGGGGGAGTTTTTTGGATCAATACGGAAGAGGCGATGAGAGTGACTTCGGAAAACGGGACGACTGAACAAGGCGGGGTTCCCCGCTTCGGATATGAACTGATCAGGGACCATGTGCTCCCGTCCGTGCTGGGCAAGCATGAGGAGGATATCCTTTACTGGGCCGGGAAGGAACTTTCACGTTCTTTCCCGCTGTTCCAGATGGACGAGGCACCCGACTTCTTCCGCGAAGCGGGATGGGGCGGGCTGTCACTCCGGCAGCAAAGCAGAAAAGAAGCCGAATGGCTGCTTGACACGGATCCGGAATATGTCAGGCGCGGCAACCGTTCGTACATGCTCGAGGCCGGTTTCCTGTCCGGGCAGTTCGGCAAGATCCATGAATGCGTCTGCGAGTGCCGGCCCGAAACGGACAGGAAAACAGGCCGGGTCCGGCTCCTGCTCGTCTGGGAATGACCCATTAACGAATGACATTCAAAAAGGCCGTGCAGGGGGATTCCCCTGCACGGCCTCTTTTCATCTGTCTCCGGTCACCATTTCAGCTTGTCCTGGATCTGGCGGTTGTACTCTTTGAATGCGCTGCTGTTCGTACTTACGCCTTTTTTCGAAAGCAGTGAGTTCATCTTTTTCATCTGCTTGTTGTATGCCGCTTCCAGTTCGGTCTTGGTGTCTGCCGGCGCATGGTTGATCCGGCTGCCCAGCTCGGTCATTTCCTTCTGGACAAACATCGCTTCGTCATCATATCCGCTGTTTTTCAGGATCCGGACCGCCATCCGGATGTCCGCTGGCAGATGTTCGAACTCGTCTTTCGGGAGCGGCTTGCCGCGCCCGGGCAGATGTTCGAATTTGCCTTCTTCCCTTGCTTTCCGGATCGCGTCTTCGATGAGGATCCAATTCATGCCCTTTCCTCCCGTTCACTCTTTTGCAGCATCCTGTTCCCTGAAGTAACCGGCAACCGTTTCGGCAACCGTCTGCGGGAGTCCGGCCTCGGTCAATTGTTCCGGCGTCGCTTCCCGGATCTTCTTCACCGATCCGAAATGCCGGAGCAGCTGGGTTTTGCGCTTCGGTCCGACGCCCGGGATGCCGTCGAGCGAGGAACTGAGCGACTTCGCTCCCCTGCGCTGACGGTGGAAGGTGATGGCAAACCGGTGGACCTCGTCCTGGATCCGCTGCAACAGATAGAACCCTTCACTCGTCCGCTTCAGCGGCACGACTTCGGGCGGGTCGCCGTAAAGCAGCAGTGCCGTCTGGTGCTTGTCGTCTTTCGCGAGTCCGGCAATCGGGATATCGAGCCCGAGTTCATCCTCCACCACTTCCCTGGCGGCGCTGATCTGCCCTTTTCCGCCGTCGATGAGGATCAGGTCGGGCAGCGGCAGGCCGTCCTTCAATACGCGGACGTATCGTCTTCGGACCACTTCCCTCATCGCTCCGTAGTCGTCATGCCGGGCAGCGGCCTTCGTCTTGTACTTCCGGTAGTTTTTCTTCTCGGGGCGGCCATCGACGAACGTCACCATCGCGGACACCGCTTCCGCCCCGTAAGTATGGGAATTATCGAAGGCTTCGATGCGGAGAGGCACGGCAATCCCCATCGCCTCCCCGAGTTCTTCGCATGCCCCGACCGTCCGCTGTTCCTGGCGCTCGATGAGCTGGAACTTTTCGGACAGCGCGATGCTGGCATTTTTGGAGGCAAGCCGGACGAGGTCTTTTTTCTTCCCGCGCTGGGGCACGCTCACTTTCACGCCGAGTAGAGTCTGGACGATCTCCACTTCCGTCCGTTCAGGCAGGAAGATCTCCTTCGGCAGCAGGTGTTCGGACTTGCTGTAAAACTGGCCGATGTACGTAAGGAACTCCTCTTCCGGATCCCGGTAGATCGGGAACAGCGAAACATCCCGTTCGATCAGCTTCCCCTGGCGGATGAAGAACACCTGGACGCACATCCATCCCTTGTCTACCGCATAGCCGAAAACGTCCCGGTCCGTCATGTCGGTCGTCGTCATCTTCTGCTTCTCCATGACCGTCTCGATATGGGTGATCTGGTCACGGTATTCCTTCGCCCGCTCAAACTCCAGCTCCTCCGCGGCCTTGTTCATCTTATCGGTCAGTTCACGCTTGACGTCCTTGTAGCCGCCGTTCAGGAATTTCGCAATCCCGTCCGTCAGTTCTTTGTATGTGTCGGCGGACACTTCGTTGACGCAGGGGGCAAGGCACTGCCCGAGGTGATAATACAGGCAGACCCGGTCCGGGAGAGTTTGGCATTTGCGCAGTGGATAAAGCCGGTCGAGCAGTTTTTTCGTCTCGCTTGCCGCATAGGCATTCGGATAGGGGCCGAAGTATTTCCCCTTGTCTTTCTTCACCTTGCGGGTGATGATGAGCCGGGGATGGCGCTCGGCGGTGATTTTAATATACGGATACGTCTTGTCATCCTTCAGCATGATGTTGTATTTCGGATCATGCTTCTTGATCAGGTTCAGTTCCAGTATGAGCGCTTCGATATCCGAAGATGTGACAATGTATTCGAAATCCTCGATTTCGGAGACGAGCCGCTGGGTTTTGGCGTCATGGGATCCCGTGAAATAGGAGCGGACCCGGTTTTTCAGGACTTTCGCCTTGCCGACGTAGATGATCGTCCCCTGCCGGTCCTTCATGAGGTAGCAGCCGGGCTGATCCGGCAAGATTGCCAGCTTTTGCTGAATGCGTTCGTTCATCATTTGATCACCTGCCAAAAAAACCGGGCCCCTCAAAAAGGTCCCGGTTTCCGTCGTTTCTGTTACGCGTGTTGTTCAATGAACTGGACAAGCTTCTCTTTCGGATTGAACCCGACCACTTTGTCCACGATTTCGCCGTCTTTGAAGAGGACGAGCGTCGGGATGGACATGATGCCGTACTTGCCGGCTGTTTCCTGGTTTTCATCGACGTCCACTTTGACGATCTGGACTTTGTTGCCGATTTCGGCATCCACTTCTTCAAGCACAGGCGCGATCATCTTGCACGGTCCGCACCATGTTGCCCAGAAGTCGACGAGGACGAGCCCGTCAGAAACTTTGCTTTGGAAATCCTGGTCTGTTGCATGTTGAATAGCCAATTTGGAGATCCTCCTTATTAATCAGGCAAGATCACAACCGATCAGGTCATGCCGGTGCGTCTGCGGCATCCGGCCGCCCTTCCCGCCGGTTGCGGAAAGCTGCCTCTTTTTAGTAGCGCTGAAAACAGTATATCATGCGGCCCGAAGACGGGGCGAATGTTCTGCCCACGGTTGCCGTGCTCCCCTTGCCGCACTTGCGGCAGTGCGTTTCATACCATCCAATGATCGGAATCACCGGAACAAAAGGGGCCCCCGGAGTAGTCAAATACCCGGAGGCCGGAAGGATTAAGCATTCACTTTGGTGTTTTTGATCTCTTCGATCATCATCGGCACGACTTCGAACAGATCGCCGACGATGCCGTAGTCCGCCACCTTGAAGATGTTGGCTTCAGGATCTTTGTTGATCGCGACGATGACTTTCGAGTTCGACATTCCGGCAAGGTGCTGGATGGCTCCGGAAATGCCGGCCGCGATGTACAGATCCGGCGTGACGACTTTCCCGGTCTGGCCGATCTGCAGGGAATAGTCGCAGTAATCGGCGTCGCATGCACCGCGGGAAGCGCCGATCGCGCCGCCGAGAAGGTTCGCAAGCTCTTTCAGAGGCTCGAAGCCTTCAGGGCCCTTGACGCCGCGGCCGCCCGCGACGATCACTTTCGCTTCGGACATGTCGACTCCGTCCGTGGCTTTCGTCACGACCTCTTTCACGACAGAGCGGAGGTTCTGGATGTCTGCCGTCACGGATGAAACATCGCCGGAGCGGCTGCCGTCTTTTTCGGCTGCCTGGATGTTGTTCGGGCGGATCGTAAAGAACACCGGGCCTTCATTGATTTTGACCTTTTCAAAAGCTTTCCCGGAGTAGATCGGACGGATGAAGACGGCATCGTCCCCTTCGCCTTCGATTTCGGTCACGTCGGAGACGAGGCCGCTCTGAAGCTTGGCCGCAATCTTCGGAGACAGGTCCTTGCCCTGCGCCGTGTGGCCGAAAACGATCACTTCCGGCTGTTCCTGCTCATAGACGGCCATGAACGCCTGGCCGAAGCCGTCGGACGTGTAGTGTTTAAGATGCGGATGCTCGACCGTGACAACCCGGTCCGCTCCGTAAGCAATCATTTCCGGTGCAGATCCCTGGACGTCGTCGCCGATCAGAACACCGACAATTTCGCCGTCGCCGGCAACTTTCTTCGCTGCTGCAATGGCTTCAAAAGAAACATTCCGCAGTGCGCCGTCGCGCACTTCTCCTAGTACGATCACTTTATTGGACATAATTACCCCTCCTGGTTCGAATATTCCGCTCAGATCAGATGACTTTCGCTTCGGTGCGGAGAAGTCCGACCAGCTCTTTCACCTGGTCCTGAAGATCCCCTTCCAGAATCCGTCCCGCAGCCTTTTCAGGCGGGAGGAAGATCTCAACTCGCTCCGTCTTCGCTTCGACATCATCTTCGTCGAGATCGAGATCGTCGAGCTCCAGTTCTTCGAGAGGCTTCTTTTTCGCTTTCATGATGCCCGGAAGAGACGGATAGCGCGGGTCATTGAGGCCCTGCTGAGCCGTTGCAAGCAGCGGGAGCTGCGCTTCGATCGTTTCCGAGTCGCCTTCGACATCGCGGACGATGTTCGCTTTATCCCCGTCGATCTTCAGTTCGGTGATCGTGGTCACGTAATTGATGTCGAGGAGTTCGGCGATGCGCGGACCGACCTGGCCGGAGCCGCCGTCGATGGCCACGTTCCCGGCAAGGATCAGGTCTGCTTCCTTGTCTTTCAGGTACTCGGCGATGATCGCCGCAGCCGTGTACTCATCGATGTCATCCAGGTCGTCCTCCGTGTTGATCAGGACTGCTTTGTCTGCGCCCATCGCGAGTGCCGTGCGGAGCTGCTTTTCGGCATCCTCTCCCCCGAGCGTAAGCACCGTCACTTCCCCGCCGTGCTCGTCGCGCACGCGGATCGCTTCCTCGACTGCATATTCGTCATACGGGTTGATGATGAATTCCGCCCCGTCTTCTGCAATTTCACCATTCTGTACGGAAATCTTCTCTTCCGTGTCGAACGTCCGTTTCACCAGTGCATAGATGTTCATATTCCATCCTCCCCTTCGAATGTTATTTCCCTTTAAATTCAGGCTTCCGCTTTTCGATGAAGGCGGCGATGCCTTCCTTGGCGTCTTCGGATACGAAGACTTCCCCGAACGATCCGGCTTCCGCCTTCACGCCCTCGTGGAATCCAGCATGTTTTCCATACTGGAGCATGCGGAGTGCCGCGCGCACGGACACCGGGCTCATGCCGGCGATTTTGCGTGCGGTCTTAAGCGTTTCGTCAAGCAGCTCTTCTTCGCCGAACGCCCGGTTGGCGAGTCCCCAGCTGACGGCTTCCTCGCCGGTGATCGGCTCGGCCGTCAGCATCATCTCCGCCGCTTTTGCAGGGCCGACATACCTCGGCAGCCGCTGCGTCCCGGCAAACCCCGGGATCAGACCCAGTGAAAGTTCCGGCAGGCCCATCTTTGCGCCGTTCGTGACGAACCGCATATGGCAGGCCATGGCCAGTTCCAGGCCGCCGCCGAGCGCCGCACCGTGAATCGCCGCAATCACCGGCTTCGGGAAGTTCTCGAGCCTTTCGAACACTTGCTGGCCCCCTTCGGCCAGCCGGCTGAACCCCTCGCCTGTTTCGACTTCCGTGAATTCTTTGATGTCTGCACCCGCTGAGAAGAAACGTCCTTCCCCGTGCAGGACAATGACCCGTACTTCGGAATCGTTTTCAACGCTGTCGAGCAGTTCCCCGATTTCGCGGATCAGCCCTTGTGAAAGCGCATTCGCGGGAGGCCGCGAAATGGCGGCTATCGCCAGTCCGTCCTTCTTCTCCACATTCAGGAATTCCATCCGAACTTCATCCCCTTCAGTCGGCTTTCATGCCTTTCATGAGCAGCCTATGTACATTCGGCGCCAGTTTCATTAAATCATATTTCTGCTCATTCATCACCCATGAGGTGATAATTTCATCCATGGTGCCAAAAACCATCTGCCGTGCCAGGCGGATATCCATCTCTTCTTCAAATTCCCCGCGCTCGATTCCTTCCGCAAGGATCCGGTCCAGTAGTGCAAGATAGTCCTTGAGCACGTTGTTGATCTTATGCCGAAGATCTTTGTTGGACTGGCGGAGCTCAAGCTGCGTGACGATCGCAAGATGATGGTCCGAATAGAGGACACGGAAATGGTTCTCGATCATCCGGAACAGCTTCTCCTCGGAAGACACATCCTCCTCGAGGATTTTCTGAAGGTTTTCCACGAAGATCGACATCTTCTCGCGGAACACCGAAACGAGGATATCTTCTTTGTTCTTAAAGTAAAGATAGATGGTCCCATCTGCGACGCCCGCCTGTTTTGCAATCTTGGAAACTTGTGCCTGGTGATACCCGTTCTCCGCAATCACAATGACCGCAGCGTCCACAATCTGTTTGTATTTCGGTTTGTTCCGTTTCAAAGATTCCACCACCAAAGAAAAAGAAATATGAATGACTATTCATTCATATTTCTATATTAGACTGCATATAGGTGTGTGTCAAGCCATCTCAGGATCCGACTTTTTCAGGGTCCGGCTCTTGATCCAGCTTCTTTTTCTCCTCATCCACGAGCTTGCGCCTGAGGATCTTTCCGACCGCCGTCTTCGGCAGCTCCTCACGGAATTCATACAGCCTCGGGACTTTATAGGATGCGAGATGCTTCCGGCAGAACTGATTGAGTTCGTCTTCCGTTGCTTCCTGTCCCTTCTTGAGGACGATATAGGCCTTCACGGTCTCTCCCCTGTAAGGATCCGGGACGCCTGCCACCACACACTCCATGATGGCCGGATGTTCATAGAGCACTTCCTCTATGTCTCTCGGATAAACATTATACCCGCTCGCGATGATCATGTCCTTTTTCCGGTCGACGATGTAGAAATAGCCGTCCTCGTTCATATAGCCCAGATCGCCGGTGAGCAGCCACCCGTCCTTGAGTGTGGCTGCTGTCTCTTCCGGACGGTTCCAGTAGCCCTTCATCACCTGGGGACCCTTCACCGCAATTTCTCCGATTTCTCCCGGAGCGAGCGGTTCCGTCGTGCCGTTCCGGAACACGGCGGCCTCCGTGTTCGGCCAAGGGACGCCGATCGACCCTTTCCTGCGCTCCCCGTCTTCCCAGATCAGGTTGGCGTGCGTGACCGGTGACGTTTCCGACAGCCCGTATCCTTCGACGAGCTTCCCTTTCGTGATCGTTTCGAATTTCTCCTGGACATCGACCGGCAGCGGGGCCGAACCGCTCAGACAGGCCTTGATCGAAGACATATCGTATTTTCCGAGATCGGGATGGTTCAGAAGTCCGATATAGATCGTCGGGGCACCCGGGAACAACGTCGGCGACTGCTTGTCGATAAGCTTCAGCACCGTTTCCGGATCGAATTTCGGGACGAGCACCATCTTGTTGGCCTGGGAGACGGCAAGGACGAGGACGGTAGTCATCCCGTATACATGGAAGAACGGGAGGATTCCGAGGATGGTCTCTTCTCCGGGTGTGCACTTGTACATCCACGCATCACACATCTTGGCGTTCGCCGTCAGATTCCGGTGCGTCAGCATGACGCCCTTCGGCGATCCCGTCGTCCCGCCCGTGTACTGCAGGAGCGCCACATCATCCGGCTGAGGGCCGTCGAGCGCGATCGGCTCCGGCTCCGACCGTTTGACGGCTTCCGTGAACAGATGGTTCCTGCCGCGGTGCTCGACCTTGACGGTCATGCCGTACTCTTTCCGCTGGACGAACGGATACAGAAGATTCTTCGGAAACGGGAGGTAGTCCTTGATGCCGGTGATGATGACCTGCTCCAGATCCGTCTCTCCGATGATCCGGGCGATCCTCGGATAAAGAATGTCCAGCCCGACAATCACCTTCGCGCCCGAATCCTTCATCTGATAGGCCAGTTCCTTTTCCGTGTACAGCGGATTCGTCTGGACCACAATGCCGCCCGCATAGAGAATCCCGTAGAACGCCATGACATTCTGCGGACAGTTCGGGAGCATGATGGCGACCCGGTCCCCTTCGCGCACGCCGAGATTCCTCAAATAGTTGCCGAATTGAAGCGCAGACTCATACAGCTCCCGGAATGTCACTTCCCTGCCGAGGAAATGGATGGCGACTTTGTCGGGGTGACGTTCTGCCGATCGGGTGAGGCCCGCCTGAAGCGGCTCTTCGGGAATATCGACAACCGGCGGAACTTCCTGCGGGTAGTGCTTAAGCCATGGTTTGGCCGTCATGATCAATCTCCTTTCTCCTCTTCAATCGTTAGAATATTCCTATTTTAAGAATACACAAGTCTGAAGGCGCTTTCAATGCTCAAAAATGAAAAGCGCGGAAATCCGCGCTTTTATTTGAAGAACAGCCACCAGATGCCGACGATGATGAATCCGGCACAGATCAGAAGCAGCAGTTTTGCAAGTTTAACCATATCCAATTCAATTTACCGCCCTTTCGATCGTTCACCGGCAGATCGGGTGATCAAGTGATGCTCGCCCCGATGACGAAGCTGAGGCCGACCGAGATGATGAACGAAATGAATCCGACGGCCCGATTGTCTTCGCCGATTTCCTTATCTATATGAAACTTCGGGGTGAGGAATTCAAACAGCCAGTAGGCCATGATGAGGAGTCCGAACCCGAACAGCCCCCAGAGCAGCATTTCCGGCAGGCTGGAATGCTGCTGGATCGAGTGGCGGAATATGTTGGCGACGCCGAAGATCTTGCCGCCGGTCGCGAGTGCCACTGCGAGATTGCCGTTCTGGATCTCTTCCCAGTTCTTATACTTCGTCACAAGTTCAAATATCACCATCGCCACGATGAGGCAGAGAACTGTGACGCTGAAGTAGCCCGCCGACTCAACGAGCGGATGTGTCCAAAAGCCGGATAGCAGCATACAGTTGGCTCCTTTGCCGTTTTAGTCTTTCTATACGTCGGAACCGCCGGTAAGGTTTCAGATTAAATTAAAAGCATGTCCGGATCAAGCGGCCCGCGCTTACTTCAATTCCACGATCGTGACGCCGAACCCGCCTTCGCCGGCTTCTCCGAACCGATAGCTTTTGACGCGCGGATGGCGCCGAAGGTATTTCTGGATGCCTTCGCGCAGGGCACCGGTGCCTTTGCCGTGGATGATCGAGACGCGGGGGTAGTTTGAAAGGAGTGCGTCGTCGATGTATTTCTCTGTCCGCCGGATCGCTTCTTCATACCGCTCTCCGCGGAGGTCGAGTTCGAGTTTGACCCCGTCTCCGGACCGGCCGCGGACGTTCGTGACGGTGACCGTCTCTTTGGCCTTTTCCGGCTTCACCCACTGGAGGTCGGTTTCATGGATCCGCATTTTCAGGATGCCGATCTGGACAAGCCACTCCCCGTCCGCCGCCTTCTCGATGAGGGTCCCCTTCTGGCCGTAGCTGATCACCTTCACCTCGTCGCCGGACTGGAGCTCGTGCTTCGGAGACTTGGCCTTCCCTTTTGCCTTTTTATGAAGAGGTTCTGCCGGTGAAGCCCCCTCCAGACGCTTTTTCGCCTCGATGAGTTCGTGCTCCTTCACCTGCGCGCCGGCGTTGAGGCGCATGGCGCGCAGCTCGGAAATGACGGACTCCGCTTCCCGGCGTGCATCCTCAACAATTTTCTTCGCTTTTTCCCTTGCCTTTTCTTCGAGCGACTCTTTTTTTGTTTCGTACTGGGACAGACGCGTTTCAAGATCGGACCTAAGTGCCTCGGACTCGCGCCGCACCCTCGCCGTTTCTTCAGCATCCTTCTCCGCCTGGACCCGGCTCGCTTCAAGCGAGGTGATCATCGTTTCGACTTCATGGCGGTTTTCGCCCGTGAATGTTTTCGCATGGCGGATGATGTGTTCCGGCAGTCCGAGCCGCTGCGAGATTTCAAAAGCGTTGCTCCGTCCCGGCACCCCGATCAGGAGCCGGTAGGTCGGGCTGAGCGTTTCCACATCGAATTCGACGCTCGCATTCACGACGCCCGGCCGGTTGTAGCCGTACGCCTTCAGTTCCGGATAGTGGGTCGTCGCCATGACACGGGCGCCCCGGCCATGCACTTCGTCGAGGATCGAGATGGCCAGCGCCGCCCCTTCCTGCGGGTCGGTGCCCGAACCGAGCTCGTCAAACAGCACGAGCGACCGCTCGTCGAACCGTTCGAGGATTCCGACGATATTCACCATATGGGAAGAGAAGGTACTCAGGCTCTGCTCGATCGACTGCTCGTCGCCGATATCCGCGAACACCTTGTCGAACACGGCCGTCTCCGACCCCTCCAGCACCGGGATCGGAAGGCCCGCCTGTGCCATGAGCATGCAGAGCCCGACGGTCTTGAGCGTGACGGTCTTTCCGCCCGTGTTCGGCCCGGTGATGACGATCGCCGTCGTTTCCCGTCCGAACTCGATCGTATTCGTCACCGCTTCTTCCCTCGGGATCAGCGGGTGCCGAGCCTTCACGAGCCGGATGTATCCGTCGTTGTTCACGGACGGGATGGTCGCTTTTTCGGCCATGCCGTATTTTGCCTTTGCCAGTACCGCATCCATGTCTCCGAGAATCCGGATGAGGATGAACAATTCATGTGAATGCCCCTGCACCTGTTCGGACAGCATGCGGAGGATCCGCTCGATCTCCTCATGCTCTTTCATCTTCAGCCGGCGGATTTCATTGTTCGCCTGGACGACGGCATCCGGTTCGATGAACAGCGTCTGGCCCGATGATGACTGATCATGGACAATGCCGCCGAAATGCGTCCGGTACTCCTGCTTCACCGGGATGACATACCGGTCGTTCCGGATCGTCACGATCGAGTCGGACAGCATTTTTGCATTGTTGCGTGTGTACTGTTCGAGCTTGTCCCGGACCCGGCCTTCCTGGGCCCTCAGCTGCTGCCGGATGGACCGGAGCGCGGATGAGGCGCTGTCGACGACCTTTCCGTTGTCATCGATGCAGGCGTTGATCTCATGCTCCAGCGCGGTCAGGACCGGCATTTCCTCTTTTTTCGCGAGGAACAGCGGGATGTCGATCTCGCCGTCTTCCCCGATCGCCTCCAGAAACTGTCTCAGGATCCGGCCCGCGCGTATCGAGCTTGCCGTTTCCATCAGTTCAACGGCGCCAAGCACGCCGCCTGCCTGAGCCCGCTTCGCATACGGACGGATGTCGAACAGGCCGCCCATCGGCACATTGCCCCGGATCCGGTAGATGGCGAGTGCCTCGTCCGTCTCTTCCAGGAGCGCCTTCACTTCCGCCATGTCGCCGGACGGGACCAGTTCGGAGATGCGGCTCCTCCCGAGAACAGACGTGCAATGCGCCGTCACCCCGTCACGGATTTTATCGAATTCGAGAGTTTTCAGGACTCTGGGGTCCATCTGCTCCACTTCCTTTCTTGCATCGCGGCCCTCAGCCCTTCAAGTGACCGAGAAACCGCTCCAGACTCCATGTATTGACAATAAGGTCCCGGTTCAGCCAGGCACGCTGGGCATACCGGACGCCGGTTTCCATATAACCGAGTTGTCCGACGCTATGCGCATCGGTGTTGATGGCGATCGGAACCCCTTTCTTCTGTGCGAGCTCCAGCCATTCTTCCGCCATGTCGAGCCGGTACGGATTCGCGTTCAGTTCGAGGATCTTCCCGTATTGTGCAGCCCATTCGATCAGTTGCTCCAGATCCGGCGAATAGCCTTCCCGGCGGCCGATGATGCGGCCGGTCGGATGCGCGATCATGTCCACATGGGGATTGGAGATTGCGGCGTGAAGCCGCTCCATGATCTTCTCGCGAGGCTGGTTGAAATTCGAGTGGATCGAAGCGATGACGAAATCCAGCTCCGACAGCAGCCCGTCATCGAAATCCAGCGTCGCATCCGGGAGGATGTCCATCTCGGTCCCGCAAAGGACGGTGATGCCGTCCATTTCCGCATCGACCTCGCGGACTTCACGGATCTGCTCACGGAGCCGTTCAGGCGTCAGTCCGTTCGCGACCCGGAGATAGCGGGAGTGGTCCGTAATGACGATATGGCTATAGCCGCGTTCCCTGCAGGCCTCCGCCATCTCACGGACGGACTCCGCTCCGTCGGACCAGACCGTATGCATATGCAGATCCGAGCGGATGTCTTCCGGCCGGATGAGCCCCTTGAGCTCCTCTGTCCGACCGAACTCCCGACCGTCTTTCCTGACGGCCGGCGGGAAGAACGGCAAATCGAAGTGGGCAAAAAACTCTTCCTCCGAGTTGAACGTCAACACCGTGCCGTCCTCCTGCTCCACACCGTACTCGCTGATCTTCTCCCCGCGCTCCTTTGCCAGCTGGCGTAGTCTGACATTGTGTTCCTTCGCGCCGGTGAAATGATGGATGGCGCTTGCGAACTGCTCTTCGGCGACAAACCGGAAATCCGCATCGACGGGGTTTTCCGCGTCGATCGTCACCGACAGCTTCGCATCGCCCGAACCGATCGTCTCAAGCACCGGCAGCGAGTTCATGAGCCCTTCCGTCACCCGTTCCGGACTTTCCGTCACGACGATGAAGTCGAGGTCACTGCTCATCTCCGCCATTCTGCGATAGCTGCCGGTCACGAGGAAGCGTTCTGCTTCGGGTATCGCGAGCAGCGCAGTCTCGACGAGTCGGACAACCGACTCGAGCTCCCAGTGCGGCAGCTTGTCCGGACGCCGGCCGAACGTCTCCAGTTCGGCCAAAATCTTCTCTTCGGTCTTTTTGCCGAAGCCCGGAAGCTGGCTCACCCGGCCGTCCTCACAGGCCGCCTTCAGCGATCCGGCGGAATCGATCCCCAGTTCCTGATGGAGCTTGGCGATCTTCTTCCCGCCGAGCCCGGGAATCTTGAGCAGCGGGATGAGGCCGTCCGGAACTTCTTCCCGGAGCTCGGCCAGAAGGTCGGACTCCCCTTTTTCCATCAGGTCTGTGATGACGGC
This sequence comes from Edaphobacillus lindanitolerans, assembly GCF_900156305.1. GTDB lineage: Bacteria > Bacillota > Bacilli > Bacillales_A > Planococcaceae > Bhargavaea > Bhargavaea lindanitolerans. The sequence continues at coordinate 404,769 of NZ_FTPL01000002.1, forward strand.
GCCCGTCCCTTTCCCGATTCCCTTAAGCGACAGGATATCATCCATCTCGGCAAGACTTCTCGGATCCTGCTCCAGCACGCCCGCCGCCTTCCGGAACGCCCCGACCTTGAACGGATTCTCACCGAGCAGTTCCATATGGAGCGCAATTTCCTCAAGCGTACGGATGATGATTTTCTTGTTCATGCGAAAACCTCCTCTTTCGGCTAAAAAGCTCCCCTCGCGGGAGGGAAGCTCATTTCAGATAGATGTACCACCAGTTCTTCACCGCTTCGGAAATGAGCGGCGTGTGTTCCAGGATTGCCCCCGACAAGATCGAGGAATCGATTCTGTCCTGCACAAACGGGATGGGCAGCATGGCAAAAACATAGAGCAGGAAAAAGAGGATCAGGTAAAATTCCACAAATCCGAGTGCAGCCCCTGCAAACGCGTTTACCGACCCGAGGACCGGCAAGTATTTCAGGAAATCGAGCATCGACGACAGCAGCTGCAGGACGAGCTTGACGGCCATGAAAATGAAGACGAACGCAAGCAGCCTGTAGAATGTCTGGTCAAAGTCGATGCTTCCAAATGCGATCTTCAGGGAATTGCCGGCTTCCACCGCCGGATAGGGGATCCAGAGGACAAATTTCTCGGCAAGCGGCTTGTAGTAGACCCAGGCCACGATGAGCGCGACGATGAAACTGACCATATGTATGAACTGGACGATCAGGCCGCGCTTGAAGCCGGCGATCAGTCCTCCGAGCAGAACAAAAACAATGATTAAATCAAGCATGCGCGTCAACCCTTCAGCAATTTCAGTTCATTTTCAAGCTCTTTGATCCGATCTTTGAGCTTGATAGCATCGTTCACAGTGTTCACTGCCGTCAACACGGCAATTTTCGTTGTATCGAGCGACCGATTTTTCGAGGAGATTTCGCGCATCATGTCATCCACGAGCGTAGCGACGAGGCGCATATGGCTGCCGCTCTCCGTTCCGACCATCTGGTACGTCTGGCCATAGATTTCAACGGCCACACGGATTTTTTCCGGTTCAGTCACTCCCGCCACCTCCTTGAAAAATCCTATACACCATAATACCATGAAAGCAGATTCAATGTGTAGGACGGAAAACGGCCCGATGTCCTTTTTGCGGACCGGCCGGATCTGCACGGGATGGAAGGATGAGAAGATGTCGAATACGGTCATTAAGATGGACACTGTGCAGATGCAGCGGCTGATGGACCACTATGCGGATTCAAGGGTCGAACGCCGGGCGCCGGGCGTCGTGTTCGCCGCAAAGACGGGCGGAGCGGCGATCACGGCCTACAAGTCCGGAAAGGTGATGTTCCAGGGAGCAGCCGGTGAAGCGGAAGCGGCAAAATGGGCATCATCCGCAGGCGCGGAGTTGTCCGCTGCAGCCAAAAAGCCGGCGGCGAAGGGTGATCGCCTGCCTGACGGGCTGGCCCGGATGTCCGTGCTCGGATCGGACGAGACGGGCACGGGGGATTTCTTCGGCCCTGTGACGGTGGCTGCTTGCTACGTGCCGGCTGATAAAGTCGCGCTCGCAGAGGAGCTCGGCGTCAAAGATTCAAAGATGCTCAACGACCCGCTCATGCGGCGCATCGGGCCGGAGATCAAGGCGGCCTTCCCGAACAGCGTCCTCGTGCTGCCGAACGAAAAGTACAATACCGTGCAGGCAAGCGGCTGGTCACAGGGGAAGATCAAGGCGCTTCTGCACAACCAGGCGCTCCGGCATGTCCTGAGGAAGTTGGACGGCGAAAAGCCGGACTACATCCTGATCGACCAGTTCGCCGAGCGCGGAATCTACTATCGGCACATTGCCGGCGAACCGGAGATCATCCGGGAGAATGTACTGTTCTCGACAAAGGCGGAGAACCTGCACGCCTCGGTCGCCTGCGCATCGATTCTCGCCCGCGTCGCCTTCCTGGAGGAAATGGACCGCCTGAGCGGACTGGCCGGTACCACGCTGCCAAAAGGTGCCGGCAAGCCGGTGGACGAGGCGGCGGCGAAGATCCTGCTCCGAAAAGGAGACGAATTCCTCGCCTCGATCACGAAACGGCATTTCGCCAATACCGGAAAAGCTGCGGCGCTTGCAGCAAAGAGACGGACCCGCTGACGGATTGACGGGAAACAGTTCCCGGGATGCTCTTCCGAAAGCCCGGTATAGGACGAATCGGACTCTTGGCAAGCGCAATCGGTCTCCAAGACGGACGAATCAATCTCTTAGACAGGCGAATCGGTCTTAGCAGAAAAAACGCCCTGCCGGGAAAATCGGCAGGGCGTTTCATTTTGATCCGATCAGCTGCGCACTTTCGCGCCTTCGGCTTCGAGTGCTTCGATGACGCGGTGGTGGACTTCGGTCACTTCTTCATCGGTCAGCGTATGTTCCGGGTCCTGGTAGGTGAGGGAGAAGGCGATCGACTTCATGCCTTCCTCCATCTTGTCCCCTTCATAGACATCGAACACGCGGACTTCCTTCAGCAGGTTTCCGGCGCTCGAGCGGATGGCGGATTCCAGCGTTCCGGACTCCGTCGGCTTGGTCACGACGAGTGCCACGTCCCGGCTGACCGAAGGGAATTTCGGTACCGGCCGGTAAAGAAGCGGCTCATTCTCTTTGCGGAGCACTTCTTCCAGGTTGAGTTCCATGACGACCGTGTCTTTCAGGTCACGCGCCTTCTGTTCGGACGGATGGAGCTGTCCAATGATGCCGACACGTTCTCCGTCCAAGAGCACATCAGCCGTCCGGCCCGGATGCAACCCGGCCATTTCCCCTTTTCGGAATGACAGCCTGCCGGTCAGGCCCAGCAGGTCCAACATGCCTTCCACGATGCCTTTGACCGCATAGAAGTCGACCGGACGCTTGCTTCCCTGCCATTCGCTTCCCGACCAGTCGCCGGTGATGACAGCCGCGGCATGCTCCACTTCAACCGGCAGGCCGTCTGCGCCTTCGGCAAGGAAGACAGACCCGGTTTCATAGAGTGCGACGGAGCCGGCCTGCCGTGCCGTGTTGTAGGTGGCCGCCTCGAGCAGATGAGGCAGGAGGCTTTGGCGGAGCGTGCTCCGCTCTTCGCTCATCGGCATGAGCAGCTTCGTCACGGGAGCTGTGTCCAGCGCGAACTTCTGGGCTTCCTTTTCGGATGTGAGCGAGTACGTGATGGCCTGATAAAGCCCGGCCCCTTCCAGGAAGCGGCGGACCACGCGGCGCTTCGCCTGATACGGATTCAGCCCGCCGGGAATCGACTCGGCGACCGGAAGTGTCTTCGGAATTTCATCGTAGCCGTACAGCCGGGCGATTTCCTCAACGATGTCTTCCGGAATGGCGATGTCCCCTCTTCGTGTCGGAGCATCGATGACGAACAGGCCGTTCACGGCTTCATAAGGGAACTGGAGGCGGCCGAGAATCTTCTCCATGTCTTCAAACGGGATCTTCATGCCGAGACGCTCATTGATGAAGTCCGGGGAGACCGTCACGCGGACGGGCTCTTTGTCCAGTTCGTCGAACAGGACCGTGCCGGCCATGACTTCCCCGCCGGCCAATTCTTCCATGAGGGCCGCTGCGCGCTCGCCTGCCGCCAGCACGCGGTTCGGATCAACGCCTTTTTCAAACCGGGTGCTGGCATCGCTGCGGAGTCCGAGTTCCCTGGACGTTCTGCGGACGGACGCAGGGTCAAACCAGGCCGCCTCGATGACGACGGACGTCGTGCCGTCATGCACTTCCGAGTTGGCACCGCCCATGACGCCCGCAATTGCGACCGGCTCGCGGCCGTTCGTGATGAGCAGATGGTGCGGCTGGAGCTTGCGTTCCGCACCGTCGAGGGTGACGATCGTCTCTCCTTCCCCGGCATGGCGGACGACGATTTCACCGGTTCCGAGCCGGTCATAGTCAAACGCATGGAGGGGCTGGCCGTATTCGATGAGGACATAGTTCGTGACGTCGACGATGTTGTTGAGCGGACGGACACCCGCCGCCATCAGCCTCGCTTTCAGCCAGTCCGGCGACTCGCCCACCTTGACGTTGCGGACCACCTTGGCCCCGTAGAGCGGGTTGGCTTCCGGTGCATCGATCCGGAGGTTCAGCATTCCGGATGCCGGATCCCCGGTTTCGCCGTGGGAAGTGTCCGGAAGCTTCACTTCCTGCGACAGGATTGCGCCGGCTTCATAGGCGACGCCGAGCATGCTGAGGGCGTCCGCGCGGTTCGGCGTCAGATCGAGTTCGAGCACCGTATCGTCGAGCCCGAGGATCGCCAGGGCGTCAGATCCGGGTTCCGCCGATTCCGGCAGTACATAAATGCCGTCCGCGTACGCCTTCGGCACGACTTTCCCGTCGAATCCGAGCTCCTGCAGCGAGCAGATCATCCCGTGCGACTCTTCTCCACGGAGTTTTGCCTTCTTGATCTTGATGCCGCCCGGAAGCCGTGCTCCCGGACGGGCGACGACGACATGCTGTCCCGCAGCGACGTTCGGTGCCCCGCAGATGATCTGTACGGGCGCTTCTTCGCCGACATCCACCCGGCAGACATTCAGCTTATCCGCCTGCGGATGCTTGCTGCATTCCAGCACATAGCCGACGACGATGTTCTTCAGGCCTTCCGACCGGTCGTCCACGGCGTCGACTTCAATTCCGGACCGGGTGATCTTCTCTGCGAGTTCGGCCGGAGACACTTCTCCGATGTCCACGTAATCGTTCAGCCAGTTCAATGATACCTTCATCTCAAAATTCCCTCCTCAGCCTTCCGCCCTGTGGAACTGGGCAATGAAACGGACGTCGTCCGTGTAGAAATGACGAATGTCGTCGATGCCGTATTTCAGCATGGCGATCCGCTCTGGACCCATGCCGAATGCAAAGCCGGACATGACGTCCGGATCATAGCCGCCCATCCGGAGAACGTTCGGATGGACCATTCCCGCTCCGAGGATCTCGATCCAGCCTGTGCCTTTGCAGACGTTGCAGCCTTCTCCGCCGCATTTGAAACAGGAGATGTCCATCTCGACGGACGGCTCGGTGAACGGGAAGTAGCTCGGGCGGAGCCGGATCTCCCGCTCCTCCCCGAACATTTTCTTCGCAAAGCGGTCCAGCGTCCCCTTCAGGTCGCTCATCCGGATGTTTTCCCCGACGACGAGCCCCTCGATCTGCGTGAACTGGTGGGAGTGCGTGGCATCGTCGTTGTCCCGTCGGTACACTTTCCCCGGGCAGATGATCCGGAACGGCTGGCCTTCCTTCGCTTCCATCGTTCTTGCCTGGACCGGCGAAGTATGGGTGCGGAGCAGGACATCTTCGGTGATGTAGAACGAATCTTGCATGTCCCGGGCCGGGTGCCCCTTGGGCAGGTTCAGTGCCTCAAAGTTATAGTAGTCCTTCTCGACTTCCGGGCCTTCCGCGACTTCATAGCCCATGGAAATGAAGAAGTCCTCGATCTCCTCCACGATGCGTGTGAGCGGATGATGGTTTCCGGTTCCGGCAGGCGTCCCGGGCAGTGTCACATCGATCGCTTCCGCTTCCAGCTTGCGCGATACCGCTTCTTCTTCAAGTACGGCCATGCGTGCCTCGAGCACCTCCGTCACCTTGCCGCGGACTTCATTGACGAGCGCGCCCATTTTCGGACGTTCTTCCGCAGGCAGTTTGCCCATGCCTTTGAGCAGGTCGGTGATCGGGCCTTTCTTGCCCAGGTACTTGACCCGGATGTCGTTCAGCGACCTGACGCTGTCCGCCGAACGGATGGCGCCGAGCGCCTCCTCCTTCAGTTGATTCAGTTGCTGCTCCATTCAAATTGCTCCCTTCGAGAAAAAAATAAAAACCCCGCCCCTATAAAAGGGACGAGGCTGAATTCGCGGTACCACCCTGATTGCCGCAGACACTTGCGGCCACTCGGACAGGATAACGGCCTGTTCGCCGGCCCGCCTTTACAGCAGCTGCTGGTCCCGGCGGCAACTAGCGGGGTGAACTTCGACGGCATCCGGCCGCCCGCGCTTCCAGTCAATGGCGCAGGCTCCCTGTCGGCAGATGGGGACGTCTACTCTTCCCGCTCAATGTTTTTCGATTATTCATTCCCAGTATAGCCGAAGCTGCGCGGCCGGGCAAGCCGTTTTATTCTTTGAGGGCGTACAGGAGAATGCCGGCCGCGACCGCGACGTTCAGCGACTCGGCCTGTCCTCGGATCGGAATCATGAGTCGGCGGTCCGCCTTGGCGAGCAGGCCGGGATCCACCCCGCTTCCTTCATTTCCGACGACCAATGCAAATTCATCGCTCCGTCCCGGCTCATCGTACGGAACCGCACCTTCAAGCGCGGTTCCGTATACCGGGATCCCCGCTTCCTTCAGCCGGTCGATCTCTCCACCGAGTTCGCCCCGGATGACCGGAATATGGAAATGGGACCCCTGCGCAGAACGGACGGTCTTCGGTGCAAACGGATCTGCGCACCCTTTCCCGAGAAAGACGGCATCGATGCCCGCCGCGTCCGCCGTCCGGATCATCGTGCCGACATTGCCGGGGTCCTGCACCGCGTCGATGAGCAGCACCGACTTCCATGCCTGCTTCTCCGACTCGTCGTAGGAAGGGGTCTTGCACTGCGCATAGACGCCTTGCGGATGCTCCGTGTCCGTGATCTCTTTTTCGACATCCGGCGTAATTTCGATCAGTTCCACGCCCGCTGTATCCCAATGCACCGGCAGGTCCGTTCCTTCCCGAAAAATCAAGGCGAGCACGCTTCCCCCGCTCTTCAGCGCCTCTTCCGCAAGATGCTCGCCTTCCACGAGGAACTCTTCGGTCTTGTCCCGTTCCTTTCTCGTGTTCACGAGCTTTTTCCAATGTTTCACGAGCGAATTCTGCGTTGATTCAATCCGTTTCAATGCGTCTGCCACCTTCTTGGTCCTTAATGAATCCAGTTTATCAAACGGGACGTATAGCCGGCGAGCGAAACGGACAAAATGCGCGCAGGAGGGTGATGAAGATGAATTTCCAGATCCGTGACGCCATTTCCGCCAACATGACCGGCAATTCAGCCCAGGACATACAGGGTGTGATCGATGATGCCATTACCCGCGGCGAAGAGCATCTGCTTCCGGGGCTCGGCGTATTTTTCGAGAAGTACTGGCAGCAAGCCGATCAGGCGGAAAAAAACAAAATCACATCAGGACTTGAAGCCGTGTTCGGCAACAAGGTCCAGTGAAATGGGAAGGGCCGTCCGGGGAAAACCGGACGGCCCTTTCTGTAGAGGTCTCACAATACCGACGCCAGCACGGCCTTCTGGGCGTGCAGGCGGTTTTCCGCCTGGCGGAACACATGGGAATTCGGACCGTCGATGACCGACGCGGCCACTTCTTCCCCTCGGTGCGCGGGCAGGCAATGGAGGAACATGTAATCCGGCTTCGCATGGGCCACCATGTCATCATCCACCATGAAGCCCTTGAACGCCTCCAGGCGCTGCGCCGTTTCCTCCTCCTGCCCCATGCTCGTCCAGACGTCCGTGTAAACGGCATCCGCCTGTCTCACCGCCTCGGCCGGCTCGGAAGTCCAGGAGACATGGCCGCCGGTCGAACCGGCGATCGCAGTCGCGTGCTCCATCACATCCGGAGACGGCTCATAGCCTTCCGGCGTCGCCACGGAAATTTCCATGCCGCTGTGCGCGGCCGCCAGGATCAGGGAATGCGCGACATTGTTCCCGTCGCCGACGTAAGCGATCTTCCGGCCCTTCAGGCCGCCCTTCACCTCACGGACCGTCAGCAGGTCGGCGAGTGCCTGGCAAGGATGGTAAATGTCCGTCAGTCCATTGATGACGGGAATGGCCGCCACGTCCGCCAGCTCCCGGACCATCGTATGCTTGTTCGCACGGATCATGATGGCATCCAGGTAACCGGAAAGGACGTGGGCAGTATCGCTGACCGACTCTCCGCGGCCGATCTGAAGATCACGCGAATTCATGAACATCGCATGGCCTCCGAGCTGGATCATCCCGGATTCGAATGAAATCCTTGTGCGAGTCGAATGCTTCTCAAAGATCATCCCAAGAATTTTCCCGGCCAGCAGCTTCGGATAGCGTCCTTCCTTCGCCAGCTTCTTCAGGACATATCCCAGTTCGACAAGCCCTTCCACTTCCTCTGTCTTCAGTTCTCCGAGCGTCAGGAGGTCCTCTCCCTTCAGGCTCTCCACCAGCGTCATTTCCTGCATTCCTGTCATGAACATGAGACCGCCCCTTCCTCATTCATCTTATTGAATGATTATACATTTGTATGTATATTAAGGCAAGCGGATATTTATGCGTCTTTTGAATCAATTCTCCGAACAAATCGAAACTGCCCCGCAGGTCGGCATAGACCCGCGGGGCAGTTTGCATCTCAGCTGAAGGTGATCCGTTCAACTGTTTCGTCATCAAGTTTTTTGATCACTTCAATCAGAAGCTTGACGGCGTGTTCATAGTCTTTCTTATGGAGCATTGCGGCATGGCTGTGGATGTAGCGGCTCGGGATGCAGATGGCGAGGGACGGCACCCCTTCGTTCGCAAGGTGGATCGAGCCGGCATCGGTGCCGCCGCCGGGAATCAGTTCGAACTGGTATGGGATCCCGTGCTCTTCGGCGGTGTCGACGACGAGATCTCGGAGGCCTTTATGGGACACCATCGAGGCATCGTATAAAACAATCTGCGGGCCGCTTCCGAGCTTCCCTTCCGCTTCTTTGGAGGAGACACCCGGCGTATCGCCGGCAATGCCGACATCCACCGCAAACCCGATATGCGGCTTCACTTTCCTGGCTGCCGTGCCGGAGCCGCGCAGTCCGATCTCTTCCTGCACCGCCCCGACGCCGAACACGGTATTCGGGTGGGATTCCTTCTGCAGTCCGCGGAGCACGTCGATGGCGATGGCACAGCCGATCCGGTTGTCCCATGCCTTGGCCAGCAGGTAATCCGGATTGTTCATGACGGTGAATTCAAAGTACGGCACCGCCATATCCCCGGGCCGGATGCCCCATTCGAGGGCCTCTTCTTTGGAAGATGCACCGATGTCGATGAACATGTCCTTGATGTCGACCGGCTTTTTGCGCGCTTCCGCCGAGAGGATATGCGGAGGCTTCGAACCGATCACGCCGGTCAGCTCCCTGCCTTCGCGCGTGACGATCGTGACACGCTGGGCCAGCATGACCTGGGACCACCAGCCGCCGACCGTCTGGAAGCTGAGAAAGCCTTTATCGTCGATTTTGGAAATCATGAAGCCGACCTCATCGAGGTGGCCCGCCACCATCACGCGGGGGCCTTCTCCGCCCTTCTTCTCGGCGATGAGTGAGCCGATCCCGTCATATCCGATCGAGTCCGCAAACGGTTCGATAAAGCGTTTCATCACTTCGCGCGGTTCGCGTTCATTGCCCGGGGTGCCTTTCGCATCCGTCAGGTCTTTCAGCATCTGAAGCTGATCATCAAGCTGCGCCATTCTTTCGACCTCCTAATCGATTGTGAACGGTCTCATTATAGAGGAACGGCCTTCTCTTTTCAAAACATTTCGTTATCGCGGCGGACACGGTTCTGCCGCACGCAGGCCCGTCTCCCGTTCAAGCTTCCTGACAAAGCGGTCGGGTTCATCGAGCCGGATGCGGACTTGGTCATACTTCTTCCGGATCCCCATGAACAGCACGGCCTCGCACGGGCGGGCGAGCCTGAGGACGGCATGCGGCGGAAGCGTCTCGAAATCACGCGCAATGAACTCGATCGTGCCGTCCTGAGTCTTCGGCGGGCTGTCCCGGCTGATCAGCTCGATTGCGGCAATGTCACCGTACCGGATGCTCATCCGCTTCGACAGGCCGAGCGAGAGATAAAGCGAATCGCCGTCAAACTGGACGGGCGTGAGGACGACCGCCCGGATCTCCGCGATGAAATACACCACTGAATAAATATTGAGGAGGAGCAGGATCACCGAGAGGACGAGCGACCGGTCATGCAGCCACCAGTGGATGCCGAGGGTTTCAATGACGATGGCATGGATGAGCATGACCTGAAATGCGATGTAACTGGTTTTTCGATGAAGAGTGAAACTCCGCTCCCCGGAAGGAGGATGCTTTTTCCAGGACGCAAATGCATAGTAAACCATGAGCATCTCAGAACAGATGGCCTGGATGAGCGGGTGCTTCCGAACGTGCCTGTCGACGGCTGCGGGAAATGAGAACAGCCACGGTGCGCGGTCCGACCGCGCCGACCGGATGATCGACGGCAGGTAGACAAACAGTGAGGCCAGCAGGCAGACCTCCAGGAGGAGCAGGGCGCCTTCTGCTGCGAAGCCCGCCCAGGTGAGCGTTTCGAATCTCCCGAGGGATTCTGCAGGAATGATGAACCGGGCAGCAATCAGACCGATTGCCGCCCCTGCCAAAAAGGATTTCCATGTGAACTTCTTCCTCCAGGCAAGATACAGCAGCGGGGCCACGATCGCGAAGTCCACAAGCGAACCTGCGACGACACCGTGCGTTGCCGCACCCTCAAGAACACGGCTGCCGATTCCCGTCCTGTACAATATCGTGTTGGATGCTAGCACCAGAAGCAAAAGCAGAAGCCAGACCGATTGGGTTTGATGCCGGGTTTTCTCCAACTCTCTCCCTCCCCGATTTCCCTCATGTTTTTGAACATTATAACAAGATTCCGGGTACACAGCGGACGTCCGGCCCGTGTAAAAAAGGATGAAATGTGAATCTTCGCCCCAGCTGAATTCAGCGGTTCCGGGAAACAGCGTCCTCATCCACATGCGCACGGAGACGGGTCCGTGTACACCTGCTCCGTGACTGGCAATCTTGATGATGATACATTTAAGGTAGTCCGGCCAAGTAATGAATGAAATGGAGCGACATCATGCAGGTTTTCGTTTATCTGATCGTTTTCTTCTCGTTCTTTGATCTGTTCAGCCAATTGCCGGTCATGAGCCCGCACGCCCTGGCACTCGGGGCGACCCCATTCGTAACCGGGCTCGTCGTCGGGATTTATTCTTTCGCCAACACGGTCGGCAATGTCATATCGGGGTTTGTCACCGACCGGAAAGGCCCATTCATTGTACTCATCAGCGGTCTCGCTCTTTCGTCCGTTGCCCTGTTCCTCTACGCGTTTGCCACAGACCCCGAGGCGCTTCTCACAGTCCGGGTGCTCCACGGCTTCATGGAAGGGCTGATCGTTCCGGCGGCATTCACGTTCATCGCAAACCGTGCCGAGGGATCGAAACGCGGACGGAAAGTCGCGCTTTCCGGAGCGTTCGTCGGACTGGCAGCCATAGCCGGTCCGGCTACGGGCGGGATTCTTGCTTCGACACACGGCGCCCCTATCATCATGACCCTGAACGGCTGCATCATGATGATCCTCGCCGTCACGGCATTTTTCCTGCTGCGCACCGGACCGTCACACCGGAAGACCCCCGGAAAGACTGCGGACACCCGGTATCCGGTCCGGAAACTTTTCGGGAATAAAGGTGTCATGCGCGCGTTTGCAGGCGCATTTTTCCTCATGTTCTCACAGGGCGTACTGGCACTGGTCCTCCCGCTGAAAGTGGAAGCGCTCGGATATGACACGAAAACGAGCGGCATGCTGCTCAGCATATTCGGTCTCGTGGCGATCCTCATCTTTGTCCTTCCGACGAACCGGCTGTTCGACCGGCTACGGCCGATGTCCACCCTGGCCTTCGGAATCACGGTGATGGGGATCAGCATGCTGTTCCTTTCCGTTTCGTCCGGCATGCTCCCCCTCTATGTGAGCATGATGCTGTACGGTTCCGGTTTTGCTTTCCTGTTCCCGTCCATCAACTCCCTGCTCATCGATTCCACGGAAGCCGAGTACCGGGGCAAAGCCTACGGATACTTTTATGCGTTTTTCTCCATCGGGGTCGTCGCGGGTTCGGGGCTGATCGGGTGGCTCGGCATCGGGTTCAAGGGCGCGTTCACGCTGACGGGCGCCCTTATGCTCGCCGTTGCACTGTACATTGTCACAGGACTGTCCAGTGTACGCAAGACCGGCCGGACTTCGGAAAACCGCGTATAAAAACGGGCGCCCCCACCGCATGATCCAATCATTATGCGATGGGGGCGCCCGTGTCTATTTTCATCCGGATCTCATTATGACGGATCCCGGAAACGCACCATGTGCTGATGAGACACGGTCCGATGGTCCGTTTCGAACGAATATTGGTTCCAGACGCTGGAATCACTTGAGGTTTCTTCGGTTTCAAGCAGGCGGAGTTCATTCGGTTTCAGCGTCATGATCCTGGAATCGATCACTTTCATTTCTTTGTTGCTGCCGCTCAGGGCACGGATCTTCACCTGTACTTCCTTTGTTTCGCCTGAATGGTTCTTGACGAAAAACTGGTTGCTGTACGGGGCGCTCCGGCAACTTGCATTATAGCGCAGGCATCCTCTTTCCGAACTGACCAGCACCACGGAAAACTCCTCTGCATCGGCATTCTCAGTATTCGCCATCGCTTGATCGATCGATGCGGCAAAGGCTATTTTTTTGCCGGTGGGCGCTGCGACCAACGAGTTGGCCAATAGAGCCGCCGCAAAGCCCAATGCAATGTAGTTCACCGTTTTGGGATCATGTACCGACTTCTCCATCTGCCTGCCCACTGTGAACGTGGTCAGCAAATTCGCGAGCAGGACGACGCCAGCGACAATAAGGGGGATCGCCAGACTGATGATCGTCTCCAGTGTGGTCTGGAAAATCGGAAACCCGTATTTGTTGAATAAATAAATTTGGATCAATAGACTGCCGAGTGTCAGCAGAATGAGCAAGATGCCTGGAAGCTTCCAGGCTATCTGATCCCGCTTTCCTTTTTTGTAATCAATCGCGGTCACTAAAGTCCATATGAATGGAGCCGAAAAAACCAGAATTGAAATCATCACGAACAGCATTTGGACCCTCCGTTCCCTTACTCCCTATCTGGTTTACGGAACTTTGCAGGAAAGGTTTCATTTCACGGCGCCGGCCATATTCACGGCAGCAAGCCCAACGTTTCGGACAAAAACACATAAAAGCCGCCCGGACAGGCATCTCTGCCTGTCCGGGCGGCTCTATTGGAATAACCGTGATCAGTTGAGGATCTTCACTTTCACTGTCTTGGAACCCCACTGGAGTGCACGTTCCTTATTCGGGATGAATACATCGATGCGGTTGCCTTTGATCGCGCTGCCTTTATCTCCGGCAATCGCTTCCCCGTATCCCTCAACCCAGACTTTCGTGCCGAGCGGGATGACGCTTGGATCAACGGCAATGACTTTGGCATTCGGGTTTGCCCGGAGATTAATGCCGGTTGCCGTCACGCCGGAACAGCCCGCACAGTATGCGGTGTAAGCCGTGGCACGGACAGACAGTTCACGTGATGCCGACGGAGCAGGTGCGCTCGTCTGGGTTGCGGAGCTTCCTGATTTCGCCGGTGTTCCGGATTTCGCTGGCGTTCCGGAAACCTTCAGCCGGTCGCCCGGATAGATCAGGGTGCTGCCGAGCCCGTTCAGGGACATGAGAGTATTGACGCTCATGCTGTGGTTCGTTGCAATTCTGTAAAGCGTATCACCGCTTTTTACTGTATATGTTGCGGCCGATGCAGCCGGTTTGGACGCTTGTACGGGCTGTTTTGCAGGCTTTTGCGAAACAGCCGGTGCCTGGTTTTGGCTAGTCACGAGAACTTCGCCGGGATAAATGAGATCAGAGGAAAGGGAGTTCCACTGTTTCAATTGTCCGACCGTGACCGAATTCGCCTGCGAGATCGACCAGAGCGTGTCCCCTTTGGCTACCGTGTGTTCTGCTGCGGAGGCAGTTCCAACTCCTGCCCCGAGAGTAAGTGCCGCAGTCAGTGCAATCAAACTTTTTTTCATAGTTTGGATGTCTCCTTTCTTCAACGACACCCACTCTACCACGCCAATGTTTCAGGAATATGACAAAACGATGAAGATCAGGAGACAAAACTATTACACTATTAATTATTTGCTAGAATACTACACGGAAGTTCAATTTCCGCCATGGTCCCTTCGCCTTCGACACTGCTGAATCGGATGGTTCCTCCATGGTTTTCAATGATTTTATAGCTTGTCATCAGGCCGAGGCCCGTCCCTTTTTCTTTGTTCGAATAAAACGGCTCCCCCAATCGGTGCAGCCGATCCGCCGGAATGCCGACCCCTTCATCGGAAACCTGTACTTTTACCGTCGGATTCCCGGAGATCAGTTTTACACGCACGGTGCCTCCGTCCGGCATGGCTTCGATTGCATTTTTGACGAAGTTGATGATCACCTGCTTGATCTGTTTCGCCTCACAATTGACCCAGACCGGATTCTTTGTTTTCCTGAACCGGATCCTGCTCCCGTGCATGTGCGCTTCGGCCTTCAGCAGCTGGGTGACTTCGTGAAGCACTTCATTCAGGTCGTAATCTCTCATTTCCGTTTCCTGGTGCGGCTTGGCGAGCATGAGGAATTCATCCATGATCAGCTCGATCCGGCTCAGCTCGTCGAGGATGATCCCGGCGAACGGGTTGGCCTCCCCTTCCCCGAGGAGCTGGACAAATCCCTTCACCGACGTGAGCGGATTCCGGACTTCATGCGCGATCCCTGCGGCCAGGCGGCCGACCACACCGAGCTTCTCCCACTTTTGAGTAAGCTCCAGACTATGTTTGAGATCGGTGATGTCCTGAGTGAAGGTGACCAGCCGGACGGCCTCTCCTTCATCATCTTCGACCCGGATGAATTTTGTGCGGAGCCAGCGGACCTGTTCCTCCGTTCCGTGTATCCTGAATTCGATCTCCCGCGTTTCATTGCTGATTCCCTCCAAAAAGTCCCCGGCCGCCTCCTTGTCCTCATCCAGAAGATTTCTCCTGATGGACATCGGGTCCGCGTACAATTCATTGAGAGGAAGACCGAATAGTCTTTCCATCGCGGGATTCAGATAGATATATTTCTCCTGGACGCAGTCATACTGCGCCAATCCGATGTCCACGTTATCCATAATGTCGACGATCAGTTGGTCGCGGTCATGGATGATCCGCTCCTGAAGGCGGATCAGCGACCGGCTGGCCAGCATTGCCTCACGGGATATGAACAGCACAAAAAATGCCCTGACCCGGTTTTTCTCGCCGTAGACCGGAAACGCCTGAACATGCACCGGCACACGCGAGCCGTCTTTCCTCAACCGCACCGTATCCAGCCGGTAATTCCGTTCTCCCGATATCAGCCGCATGCTCCCGACCTTGAATTCATGCTCAAGTTCCTTCGGGATGATCGGAATGGGCCTGCCGAGCAGTTCACAGGCACTCCAGCCGAATTCCTTTACGAATGACTCATTGACATCCAAGATCACCCCGTCAACCGACATCATGATTGCCGCCTCGTCGATCAGTTCAAAAAAGGGACTGTTCCATGCCGTCGGCTTATCATCCAGTGCCAGACCGGCTGGCCTCGGAACGACCGGAAACAAGCCAATCAGGAACAGATCCTCCTCTATGGCTTTCAATTCCCTAACATAGTAAGGATCATATCCTCTGTCGGCAACCCGGAACGTGAACGGGACAAAGCGCTCTCCTTCGGTCGCTTCCTGCATCCTTGAATAAATCAGGGGAACATCGTCCCGGTGAACCATTTCCTCTATGGACTTGTTGGAGAGCACCGTGTTCGAGTCATGGTATATCTCCCCGTCCGGCATGATGAACCAGTAGCCTTTCCGTCTCGCATCAATGAGAAAGTATTGTAATCCCGTGCCTTCCGCCGCCAATAGGTACCGGAGATCATCCTTCAACTTTTTCATTCTTTTATCGACCTCTTCCATGGCGAAATCATCGAAAGAACTAGGACCTTTGGTACATAGTTCCAACGAAAGTAACGGACGAATATTCAGATTAAAATTAGTATACAAGAACGATTGCAGAAATGGAATATACAAACAAGCCGGAAAGTAAAACTCTTCCGGCTTTTCAGGGTTGCCATGCTTGGAATTCATGAAGCGGTTAAAACAGGAATTTTTATTCAGATGAACGCGGAGCGCCGCCTTCAGCAATAAGGAACAATCAATTCCGGGCCGTTGTTCTTCGGAGAGTTGACTCCGGGAGATACTTCGTACGCTTCCATTCTCGCTGCATCAAACGGTACGAGCAGTTCCCGGAGCGCTTCGGTGTCCCGGTTTCCCGGATCCAGCCACAGCGCTTCCTTTTCCTTCGGGAGAATGACGGGCATCCGATCATGGATCTCCGCCATCAGCCCGTTCGGCTTCGTCGTGATGGCCGTGCAGGAATGCACTTTCTCGCCGTCCGGAGAAACCCAGGTTTCCCACAGGCCCGCAATGCCAAATACTTCCTCCCCCTTCAGGCGGATCCGCATCGGTTTTTTTTGCCCGTCCGCCTTCTTCCATTCGTAAAAGGAATCTGCCGGGATCAGGCACCGGCGCCTTTTGAAAGCTTCCCTGAAGCTGGGCTTGTCTGCGACCGTCTCGGCTCTTGCATTAATGAGCCGGCTTCCGATTTTCGGGTCATCCGCCCACCTCGGGATCAGTCCCCACTTTAATTTGCCAAGCCGGTTCCGGTTACCGTCATTGATGACAGCCACGACCTGCTGGGATGGCGCGATGTTGTAGCTTGCTTCGTAATCGGATTCGACGATTGCAGCAGTTGCGGAAAAACGCTCGATCAGTTCTGCATACGGTACATACAAAGTGAATCTTCCGCACATCGGAATCCCTCCTTTTTGTCACTTTACCACACCTCCATCATGCGTATCCCGGAAAACGAAAAGCCGGTCCCCCTGTAATCAGGAGGACCGGCTATTCTCTGTTCACCGATTGGCATCCACTTTTCCGAGCCAGACCGTAAACAGCAATCCGGCGAGGAACGTGACTGCACTGACAGCCAATGATCCGGGACCGGAATGCAGGCCAGGGAAAATCACGAATACAGAGCCGGCGATCAGTCCGATGATGACTGCGTACATCAAGGACGGGAAAGTATTCAGCAGGTAATGGATGATCCTGCTGCTGACGATGAATCCGACAATAACCCCCGCTCCGATGACGGCGATGATCGGCAGATTCAAGTTGGACAGCGCGGCAATGGCTGTGGAATACGCGCCGAGCAGCAGCAGGACGAATGATCCGCTGACGCCTGGAAGCAACATGGCCATGCTGCCGAGCCAGCCGGAGAAGAACAGGAACACCGCCTTCGACCCGGTCAGTTCCCGGATCGGCTCGCTGTCGGACGGATTGAGGAATGCCGTCGCCGCGAGGGCAATGCCGATGATGACGAGGATCACGTAGTGGATCGGACGGAAATTGCGCTTCATCCCCGATTCCCTGGCGAGAAACGGGAGCACCCCGAGCACGAGGCCGATGAAGAAGAACTGGGTCGGCACGACGTGATTGGCAAGCAAGTATTCAATCAGGCGGCTGAACAGGAGAAGTGCCCCGCCGATCCCGATTCCGAGCGGCACGAGGAAGCCGAGCTGTTTTTTCCAGTCCCTGCTGAAGAACCCGTTGATCGCCTTCAGCAGATTGTCGTAGATGCCGAGAATGAGCGCGACGGTTCCTCCGCTCACACCCGGAATCAGATCACTGATGCCCATCATGAGTCCCCGGTAAATATTTTTCCATTGCATGTCGAAATCAATCCTTCCAGACTTCCAGTTAAAAACTCCTTAGACAGTATATCATGTCTCCAATCGCATGATGCCAGAATGATAAATGTATTCCGGGCAGAGGGAGCATGACTGGAGCCGGCCGGATGCCTGTGTGCCGCACATTAAAAAAGCAAGAACGCCGGCCGCGCTTTCCGCGGTAGTATCCGGAGTCCCTGCTTTCGGGTGATATCAGCCGATCACCGGCCTGCCGAAAACCCGGTCAGTTTTTGGAGGCGGTCAGTTCATCGACTTTTTGGCGCCATTCCTCTTCGGTCATGCCGGTCTCGAGGAAATAGCGGTTCCGCGGATGCTCGCGGCATTCGTCGGAGCAGCTGCGGCGGTGGATGAGTTCATTCTCTTCCGAGCTGAGAATCTTCTTGTTGCATTCAGGGTTGGCACAGTTGACGTACCGCTCGCATGGCGTCCCGTCGAAGTGGTCGCGTCCGACGACCACATGCTCGACCTGATTGACCGGCACGGCGATCCGTTCGTCGAACACGTAGCATTGTCCGTCCCACAGCTGCCCTTTTGCAACCGGGTCTTTTCCGTAGGTGACAATGCCTCCGTGAAGGTGACCGACGTCTTCAAACCCTTCGCGCTTGAGCCATCCCGTGAATTTCTCGCAGCGGATCCCTCCTGTGCAATAAGCCAGGATCCGCTTTCCTTCGAACATTTCCCGGTTTTCCTGCACCCAATCCGGCAAGTCACGGAACGTCTCGACTTCCGGCCGGATGGCACCGCGGAAGTGTCCGAGATCGTATTCATAATCGTTCCGCGCGTCGAGGACGACGGTATTCTCGTCCTGCATCGCTTCCAGGAACTCAGCCGGCTCCAGGTATTCGCCTGTCAGCTCGTTCGGATCAATGTCCTCTTCAAGGCTCAGGTTGACGATTTCCTTGCGTGCACGGACATGCATTTTCCTGAACGCATGGCCCTCCGTCTCGTCCACTTTAAACACGAGGTCGCTGAACCGTTTGTCTGCATGCATGGCGTCCATATATTTTTGCGTCTGCTCGATCGTGCCCGAGCATGTACCGTTGATGCCTTCTTCCCCGACGAGGATCCGTCCTTTGAGGCCGAGCTCTCTGCAAAATGCAAGATGCTCCGCCGCAAAGGTCTCCGGATCCTCAATCGGCACGTATTTATAATACAGCAGGACTCTGTGTGTGAATTTTCCCATAATCCGACACCATTCCCTTTCTCCTTTGGATTAAAAAATGCCACTCACCAATATAACAAATTAATGGCCGCTTGGATAGTCCGAAACACGGCGGACAGCCCGCCATGTAAGAGGCGGGCTGCAGTGTTTATCGGTTTTTCATCCCTTGATAACGGCTGATGAACGTGTGGGGGGCGTCTTCCGTCTCGAACGCAAACAACCCTTCAATGGTATGCAGATATAGAAACCAGCTTGTCGCGGTCGCCGGCCTGCAACTGATGTCCGTCACGCTATTCATCCGAAAACTGCGTTCATGGGAAATGATGGCTGCCGGCGTGAGCGTCAGTTCGTACTCATGCCGCTCCGCCTTCTGCTCGAGCCAGTGGATGCGCCGCTTGACCTTCACATATCGGATGGACGCCACCCGGTCGCTGTGAGGAATCATTTGAACACAGACGTACTGTGGAGCGGCTGCACGCGGGATTTCGGGTCAAGATAAGCTTTCGCATTGTTGACGGCAATCGGCGCTTCACCCAGTCCGACGGCGATCAGCTTGACTTTTCCGTCGTAGGACGTGACGTCACCCGCCGCGTAGATTCCCTCGATGTTGGTTTCCATCTTCGTGTTGACGAGGATGGAGTTTTTGTCCATCTCCAGACCCCATTCTTTCAGCGGCCCGAGGGATGACACGTTCCCGTAGTTGACAATCACATGGTCCGCGTGAAGCTCCGTTTCGCTTCCGTCTTTGCCGACGAGCACCACTTCATTCAGTTTCCCCTCTTCACCCTGCAGGATTTTCACGTTATGGGACGTCTTCACTTCCACAGACGAATCATGCAATTTCGTCACGCTCGTCTCATGTGCGGTGAACCGCTCGCGCCGATGGACGAGCGTCACTTTCTTCGCAGTCCCCTCAAGCATGAGTGCCCAGTCGACCGCAGAGTCCCCGCCGCCGCATACGAGCACTTCCGTGTCCGAGAAGCTGGAGAGGTCCTTGACGCCGTAGTGCAGGCTCTTGCCCTCGAACGTCTCGGCACCTTCCACATTCAGCTTGCGCGGCTGGAAGGCGCCGACGCCGGCTGTGATGAGGACCGTGCGGGAGTAATGGACACCCTGGTCCGTTTCGATGACGAAGAGCTCGCCGTCCCGGTTGGCTGCCAGGACGGTTTCTCCGAGGCAGACCTCGGGTTTGCCGTATTGCGCCTGTTCCACCAGATTGTCAACGAGGTCTTTGGCCAGGATTTTTGGGAATCCTCCGACGTCATAGATGAATTTATCCGGATACAATTCCGACAACTGTCCGCCAAGTTGAGGAAGACTGTCGAGAATCTTCACTTTCATCTCGCGCATGCCGGCATAGAAAGAAGCGAAGAGACCGGTCGGTCCGCCTCCCACTATCGTAATATCAAAAATATCCTGTTCATTTATCAATTAAGTCAACTCCTCATGCTTATATCCAATCGAGAATTCTTTTCAGTGAATATTATAACCGCAACCGTCAAGGATAGAAAATACAATGCCCTATCTTTCGCCTGGCGGACGTTTCCCGTGCATCCCAAACGGGTACTGGGATACAATGGTGAGGCGGCGCTTGCCGGCTGAATAATTTCTAATTGAAAGGTTGTCATATCTTGGGGAAACATCAGCAGGAAATCTATGACCATATGATGGCAAACAAGGATGAACTTGCACGTCGGTGGATCGATTCCAGTGCTGGCGACGGGACGGCTTACACATTCAATATCGAGGACAAGGAAAAAATGCGGCTGCAGCATAATGCGCTCATCGAGGCTGTATCTTCCCTATTCATCGAAAACGAACAATCATTCAACATACATATTAATGAGTGGGCAGAATCGGTTGCGGCTGATTGGGTCAGGAACGGCATATCCATAGAAGAGACCATTGCACAGTTCAGAAGGATCCGAAGCACCTATTGGAATTTTGTAAAGGACTTCATCATGTCCGCAAGAGAAGGTTTTACAATCGAAGAAGCTTTTTATTGGAGCAATCTCGTCAATGACGCCTTTGGATACATCTCCGAGAATTTTGCCCGGCACTACGAGGAAGCACATGAGAAGATCCTTGCATCCCAGCAGAAGATGATCACGGAACTCAGCAGCCCGGTCATCCCGGTCAAGCGCGGAATCGGAATCTTGCCGATCGTCGGTGACATCGATACTTACCGGGCCAAGGTGATCCTAGAAACGACGCTTGACCAGGCCTCCAGGCAAAAGCTCGATCAATTGTTCATCGATCTTTCGGCGGTTCCGATCGTGGATACGATGGTGGCCCATCAAATATTCCAGCTCATCGATGCGCTCCGGCTGATCGGCGTAGAAACGGTTCTGTCCGGAATCCGGCCGGAAATCGCCCAGACCGCGGTCCAGCTAGGAATCGATTTCAAAGATACCAAAACACAGTCCACACTGATGGACGCCCTTGAAATTTATGGCTGACATGCCCTTCCGCCTCTTTCGTTGCCTCGAATGAGGCTTTTTTTTATGGAAATTTTAACGGGCCATTGAAAAAGCCAGGTGAATCATGAAGAATGGGAAATGAACGACGATTTTGAAAAGACATTGTGTCCCCTGCAGCCGGCCGCTGCCTGGGCGCAAAGTCGGCAAAAGGAGGATACAAATGGTCACATTCAAAGATTACAAGTATACCCGCCCCGACATGCAGGCCCTCAAGCATCAGTGGCACGGTCTCCTGGAGACGTTCCGCACATCTGACACCTCCGACGGACAAAATGAGGTCATCGTGGAACTGAACCGGTTGGCAGAAGATTATTCCACACAGGAAAATCTCGTTTATATCCGTGCCTCTGTCGATACGAACGACGAATACTACCAGAAAGAACGGGATTACTTCGATGAGATCGGCCCGGAGTTCGAAGACTTGAACACCGAGTTTTACAAGGCTCTCGTATCCAGCCGTTTTCGCTCCGAACTGGAGGAACGATGGGGAACCCAGTTGTTCGCAATTGCCGACCAGAAAATCCGTTCGTTCTCATCCTCGGTGATTCCCCTTCTCCAGGAAGAAAACAAATTGTCATCGGAGTACTCGAAGCTTGTCGCCTCTGCCCAAATCGAGTTTGACGGAAAAACGCTGACACTTGCACAGCTCGTGCCGTATACGCAGTCAACCGACCGGAAAATCCGAAAGAGCGCCGTGGAGGCAGCTTTCGGTTTTTATGCTGCACACCAGGATCGGTTCAACGACATTTACGACCGGCTTGTCAAGACACGGCATAACATTGCCGAGGCACTTGGCTATGATGACTTTGTGGAAGTCGGGTTCCTCCGGATGAACCGGATCGGATATGACCGAAAGATGGTTCAGAACTTCCGTGACCAAGTGAAGGAGCATGTGGTTCCGATCGCTACGGAACTGTACAAACGGCAGGCGGAGCGAATCGGTGTCGATAAGCTGTACTTTTACGATGAGGGGCTGAATTTCACCGACGGGAATGCAGATCCGGCGGGCCCTCCGGAATGGATCATCGAAAACGGCAAAAAGATGTATGAAGAACTTTCCCCGGAGACATCGGAATTCTTCCATTTTATGCTGGAGCATGAATTGATGGATCTGGAAGCGAAAAAAGGGAAAGAAGGCGGCGGCTACTGTACATTCATCGACAATTACCGCTCCCCGTTCATCTTTTCCAACTTCAACGGCACTTCGCACGATATCGACGTACTGACACACGAAGCCGGCCATGCGTTTCAGGTGTATTCCAGCAGGGACATCGGCGTGCCGGAATATATCTGGCCGACGACGGAAGCAGCCGAAATCCATTCGATGAGCATGGAATTCATCACATGGCCCTGGATGGAGCTCTTCTTCAAAGAGGCAACGGAGAAATACAAATTCACCCATCTGAGCTCTGCCCTGCTGTTCCTTCCCTACGGCGTGGCGGTGGACGAATTCCAGCAGCGGATTTATGAAAATCCGCAGCTGTCGCCTGAAGAACGCAATGGCGTCTGGAAAGAACTGGAACAGAAATATTTGCCGCACCGCGACTATGGCGGCATTCCGTTTCTGGAGGCGGGCGGAATTTGGCAGCGCCAGTCGCATATTTATGAAGTTCCGTTCTATTACATCGACTACTGCCTCGCCCAGATCTGCGCCCTGCAGTTCTGGAAAAAATCCCGTGAAGATCACCAGGCAGCATGGGACGACTATCTTCGTCTTTGCCGGCTCGGCGGCTCAAAGCCGTTTCTGGAGCTGCTGGACGGCGCCGGCCTGGCTTCCCCGTTCGATGACGGATGCATTGAATCCGTCACTGTTCCGATCAGGGAATGGCTCGATTCGATCGACGACCGGTCACTCTGATTCCGTTCAAGTCAACGTGCAACCGGCTGCAGTTTACCGCATAACAAAGCAAACGGCAAAGTCCTCCGGGGCTCTGCCGTTTGCTTTTTAAAATTTGTTTGCTTTTCCCAATCACTAAACCTCCTCCTGAACGGGTATAAGTGTTAAAATCCTTTAAGTGTGATGGATTGATGCAATCAGGAGGGATTAAATGTTCAGCCGAAAGAATACAGACCCGTTTTTCGAGTCTCTCGCCAAAATTTCCGTGAATGTGCAAGAGGCCATGCATTATGCAAAAGATGTCCGCATCCGGTCAAAGGCTGATCTTGAAGAGATCAGTACGACAATGAAAAAATATGAAACGGACGGAGATGATCTGATCCACG
This sequence comes from Edaphobacillus lindanitolerans, assembly GCF_900156305.1. Classification (GTDB taxonomy): domain Bacteria; phylum Bacillota; class Bacilli; order Bacillales_A; family Planococcaceae; genus Bhargavaea; species Bhargavaea lindanitolerans. Next base: position 428,223 of record NZ_FTPL01000002.1, read on the forward strand.
AGCTGATTGTCATGCTGAATAAGTCCTTTATGACGCCGATCGAGCGGGAAGATATCCTTGCGCTGGCGAACAGCATGGACAATGTGCTTGACGGGATCGAGGAATGCATCGCTCATTTTGACATGTTTGCACTCACTGAGTCCGACGATGCCATGAACACGTTCATCCATTATATTACCCTCAGCACGGATGAGATCGTGAAGGCGATGGATAAACTGCAGGATAAAAAACTGCCCGGAATGCGAGAACATGCAATCCGAGTCAAGGACTACGAGAGCAAATGTGACGAAGTCCTAAGGGAATCAATCAAACAACTCTTCCTCCACGAAAAAGATCCGATCCGGATCATCCAGTTCAAGGATATTTACGAACAGCTTGAAGACATTGCGGATGAATGCCAGAACGTGGCCAACACGATTGAAACCATCATCATGCGCAACGCTTAACGATTGGAGTTTTCCACTATGGACATGCTGGTAGTTCTCACCGTATTAATCGTGGTCTTTGCGCTTGCGTTCGATTTCATCAACGGTTTCCATGATACCGCAAATGCAATTGCCACATCCGTCTCGACAAGGGCTTTGCCTCCAAGGGTGGCCGTACTGATGGCCGCTGTCATGAATTTCCTCGGCGCCATCACCTTCACAGGCGTGGCCAAGGCGATCACAAAAGACATTGTGGATCCGTTCGCACTCGAGAACGGTGCCCTGGTCATCCTGGCGGCGCTCATCTCTGCAATCATCTGGAATCTGGCGACCTGGTATTTCGGAATCCCGTCCAGTTCCTCCCATGCCATCATCGGCTCCATTGCCGGTGCCGCCATAACGGCGGCAGGCTTCGGGATCCTGAACTACAGCGGGTTCATCAAGATTGTCCAGGCGCTGATCCTGTCGCCGATCATTGCCATCGCGATGGGTTTTCTCGTCATGACCCTTTTCAAGTTCATTTTCCGGAAAGCGACGCTCTCCAAAACAAACAGGAGGATCCGCATCCTCCAGATCGGCACCGCGGCCATCCAGTCGTTCACACACGGAACGAACGATGCACAAAAGACGATGGGGATCATGACAATGGCCCTCATCGCCGCCGGATGGCAGTCTTCGGATGACATCCAGATGTGGGTGCGTGTCGCCGCAGCGACCGCGATGGGTCTCGGGACTTCCATCGGCGGCTATAAAATCATCAAGACCGTCGGCGGAAAGATCATGAAACTCCGGCCTGTCAACGGTGCGGCAGCGGACCTGGCATCAGCGAGCGTCATTTTCGGTGCCACCCTGATCCATTTGCCGGTATCGACCACGCACGTCATCTCCTCGTCCATCATGGGCGTCGGCTCTGCACAGCGCGTGAAGGGCGTAAAATGGGGAGTCGCGCGGAAAATCGTGCTCACCTGGATCATCACGATGCCGAGTGTCGCCATCCTTTCTGCTCTGATCTACTGGCTGCTGGACCTGTTCTTCTGAAGACCGGACCGCGTGCAGAATGTTGGCTATTCATCGAACATTAGAACTTCGTAAACCGAATGAATTTTTCTTTTATTTTCCCTCTGTTTGCTCTATTATAATTTTCGGACGTCCAAACTGTTCGGAAAACGAAACACAGGGGGAATGGTGAATGTTTAAGAAATGGTTGATCGTGACGGCGGCATCGGCCCTGATGCTCGGTGCATGCGGTTCGAAAAGCGCGGAAGAGATAGACGACGTCTACAAGCAGTCCGATACATACAAGAAAGCGGCTGAAGTGGACGCGCCTGAATCCTATTCGAAGGACTTCCTCCTCGATACAAGCATCTTCATGAGCGAGACGGCCGAAACGATGGAAGTCCTGAGCGAAAACGTGGAAAACGTCATTGAAAACGGCAAACTGAAAGACGAGGAAGCCGTCAAGACGGCGCTGAAAAACTTTGACGAGTTCACTGCGGAGTTCAAGCTCGACGGCAAAAACGACCAGGAAAAAGAGATTGCGGCGTTTTCCGGCGACATCGCTGAAAACATGGAGATTTTCCGCGACTATCTGAACAGCTATATCGAAAAACCGGAGGACAAGTACAATACGACCCTTTCCAGTGCCCGCTCCCGTGTTCTCCAGCTTACCGGTGACATGAGCAAGGATCTGGAGGAAAACGGTGCCCAGCCGGCGCTTGAAAAACTGAAAGAGCAGTTCGACGCGCTCCATTACAACGCTGATTTCGGCGGGTTCAAAGGCAATTTCGCTGTATCCGGCTGATCGGCATCGCAACAACCTTCAATGATGTCGGCCGGAAGTTCGAATCTTGCCGATGAAAAAACCAGGTCCCTCAACAGGGGCCTGGTTTTTTGATATAGGAAGGATGTTGTCCTTTTCGGCTATCACCAGAGATTCGGCTTTGCGACCATGAACCAGAGCATGATGAGAAGCAGGAGGATATAGGTCCACAGTTTCCTGTTGAGCACACCGATCAGGGCCAGCCGGTCCCCTGTGCCTGCCGACAGTTGTCCGAGTACCGGCTTGAATGCCCTGGCCAGAAAGAAGATGGAACCGAACATGACGGCAATGGTCATGACAACCCAGGAAGTCGACCAGGGATAGCCGCCTTGGAGCATGAGCAGGAGGCCGGTCGCGACAAGCACGTGACCGGCATGCTTCACGAGGCGGACGGCCGACCTGAACACCGACAGATGCTCTCTCAGCAGGCGTTCATCTGCATCTTTCATTTTCTTGATGAGCGGGACGAGGACAAAAAACGGTCCGATCGACAGGGCGGCGCTGAGCACGTGAAAAAACAGAATGGACGGATAGTAACTGTTCATCTCCCGTCATTCTGCAACCGGGCGGAATTCGTGTACCCAGACTTTCATCTTGGACGCCCATCGCATCCCCGGATGGAAAGAAAGGATGGCTTCCTGATACGTTTTGAGACTCGGATACCCTTCGGACTTTGCGTCTTCTTCGGTCATTTCACCGAGTGTCTGGCTGTAGACGCTCGTGACCTCAAACCGGCTCCCGTCCAAGACCATCACCTCGCCGGGATCCGCATAGCGGCCGTTCCGCCTTGTGGCCGTCTTTGTCCTGTCGATGACTTTCCGGACATCATCCGGATTGGTCACGAGCCGTTCGATCGAGCAGGTTTTTGGAGGCAGTTCCCCGTTTTCATAGTTCTTCAAGTTCTATCTCCCCTTCTGATCCGATTCAGATGAAGAATCCGGCTTTTCTTGCTTCGAATTCAAGTTCCTCGCGGTATTTCGGGTGTGCGATTTCGATGAGGCGCCTTGCCCGTTCAGAAAACGGCTGTCCATATAGGTCGGCGATCCCATATTCGGTCACGACGCTTCCGACCGAATTCTTGGATGTCGTGACGACGGAACCCGGTGTCAGACCGACACGGATTCTGGAGATCGTATCGTCTTTTGCCGTTGAGTGCAGGCAGATGAACCCTTTCCCGTATTTGGAAAAACGGATGCCGTTCGCAAAATCCGCCTGCCCCCCGCTGAGGGAATAATACTTGCCCCCCACCGTCTCAGATGCCGCCTGTCCGTAAAGGTCGATTTCGGTGGATGCATTAATGGATACCATATGATCTTCCTTTGCGATCTCATGCGGATTGTTGACGATATGGACCGGCAGAAATTCAACCCCGGGGTTGTCGTCCAAAAAGTCGTAGAGTCTTTGGGTGCCGAGCGCGAACGTGCCGACAATTTTTCCGGGATTGGTCTTTTTCCGGGATCCGTCGATTGCCCCCGATTCAAACAGATCCGCGATGCTGCTCGTCAGCATTTCCGTGTGAATCCCGAGATGCCGGTAGTTTTTCAGCATCCCCATGACGGCGTTCGGGATGGCGCCGATGCCGACCTGGAGCGTGTCCCCGTCCTCGATCCGGCCGACAACATACTCGGCAATGCTGCGGTCCTTTTCTCCGATGGGCGGGGCCACCGCTTCTGCAAGCGGAGCGTGATGCTCGATAAAGCCGGCGACCTGGCTGATATGAATCTGATTCCGGCCGAATGTCCTCGGCATGTGATCGTTCACTTCCAGCACGAACGGCACGTGTCCGATGAACTCGGCCACATAATCTGCATTCGTTCCGAGGGAAAAATAGCCGTGCTCATCCACCGGAGAGGCCTTCGCCAATACGAGGGAGCGCTTCGTCGTCCTCGACAACAAATACGGAACATCGGAAAAGTTGTTCGGCACAAGTTCAATCGTTCCGCGCCAGTATGCCTTCCGGGTGGCGGAACTGAGGAAATAGGAAACATGGGACAGCTTGCCGGGGAACTCCCCGTTGATGTAGGCCCGCTCCCGAAGTGCATGCATCTGGTGGACCCGGACGCCGTCCAGCTCATCGGCATGCTCTTCGAGGAGGTCCAAAAGCCGGACCGGCTCTCCGTTGGCGATCGGGACAATCAGGTCGGCCTGAGGACCGATCAGGGAGATGAATTCCCCGTCGGACAGTGGTCTGGTCATCTCAGCAACACTCCTATCAATCCTTGTGATCAAACCTTACCATAAGACGGCCGGCTGTTTAACCGGCACCGTTGCTGCATCCGGCGTTTCCTTTCGCATTTATGAACGATTCATGACGGCAGTCCACCGCCGTCAGCTGATCAGGCCCGCGTAGTCGGCGGGCGCAATATTCCCTCCCGACAGAACGGCCACTCGTTTTCCCGTATCCCCTGTTCCGCCGGATGCAAGGAGGCCGGCAAGCGCGGTCGCCCCGGAAGGTTCGACCACCTGCTTCATCCCCTGGAACATCAGGACCATCGCCTCCCTGATGGCGCTATCCGGAACGGTGATCAGGCCATCCAGCGCTTCCATCAGGATCGGGAATGTCAATTCGCCTGGAATCGTCGTGCGCAGGCCGTCCGCAATCGTCAGGGTCGGTCCGATTGCGGTGCGCTCCCCGGAGGCCAGGGAACGGCGGGTGTCATCCGCGCTTTCCGGCTCGACGCCGAATACCTTCACATCGGGCCGTGTCTGCTTCACGGCTGACAGGATCCCCGAAATGAGCCCCCCGCCGCCGACCGGTACGTAAATGGCCGTGCAGCCCGGCACCTGTTCAAGGATCTCCAGTCCGACCGTCCCCTGCCCCGCCATGATCATCGGATCATCATAGGGCGGGATATAGACTCCGCCCTCCTCCCGGGCAATCCGGCGCGCTTCAGGAATCCGCTCGGCGGATGTATGGCCACAGCGGACAATCCGGCCCCCGTAGGCTTCGATCGCCGAGACCTTCGCCGGCGAAGCGTCTTCCGGCACGACGACGGTCGACCTCATCCCCTGAAGGGCGGCCGCCCTGGCGACGGCCTGTCCATGGTTGCCGGAGGATGCGGCAACCGCATGCTCCGCGCCTTCCCTTGACGCGTTCAGAACCTTGAACGTGGCACCCCGGATCTTGAACGAGCCGGTCTTTTGAAGATGCTCCGCCTTCAGGAAGACGTCTCCCCCTGCAAGTTTGTCGAGACGTTCCGAAGTCAGAACCGGTGTGCGGTGGACCATCCCGCCGATTTCACGGGCGGCGGTCTGGATTTCTGTAAGTCCGATCATCTTGCTCCCCCTTTTCCCTTTCCTTCATGGTTTCATTCTACTTTTGGCGGTCATCCCCCCGCAACCATGACATTTATCATGCCTCCTTTTTGACATCTGTGCCTGTTCTGACGATTTCGATTTCCCTATGATGAGAATGACCGAAGAAACGTGCAACAAACATAAAGGAGGAACCGAATTGGATCGAGAAAAAACCGTTCAGCTCCGAAAAAATGTGAAAACCTATGAAAAGTCAGACCGACGTCAAAGCACCATCCAAATATTGAACACGATTCCCCCGTTTTTCCTTCTGTGGGGCATCGCCTACGCGGCTTATTTTGTCTCGCCCTGGCTGGCTGCCGGCGTGGCCGTCATCGCCGCAGGCTTCCTTGTCAGGATTTTTATCATCTTCCATGACTGCACCCACGGATCGTTTTTCAAAAAGAAAAAGGCAAATGACATTCTTGGGACGATCACCGGCATCCTGACTTTGTTCCCCTATGAGAAATGGAGAAGGGAACATATTATCCACCATGCGACGAGCGGCAACCTGGACAAGCGGGGAACCGGCGATATCTGGATCATGACCGTCGATGAATACAATGAAGCCACACCGATGCAGCGGCTCGGTTACCGGCTCTACCGGAACCCGCTCGTCATGTTCGGGCTGGGCCCGCTTTATCTGCTGCTCGTTTCAGGACGGTTCAACCGAAAAGATGCCAAATCGAAGGAACGGTGGAACACATGGCTGATCAACATCACAGTCGCCCTCCTGTATGCCGGCATGATCCTGGCCATCGGCTGGAAACCGTTTCTTGTGATCCAGGGAACGGTGATGTATACCGCCGCCCTCCTCGGAATCTGGCTGTTCTACGTCCAGCATCAGTTCGAAGACTCCTACTTCGAGGAAGAGTCCGAATGGAACTATGTGAAAGCCGCAGTTGAAGGAAGCTCTTATTACGAGCTCCCCCGCCTGCTCCAGTGGCTCAGCGGCAATATCGGCTACCACCATGTCCATCATCTTGCGCCCCGCGTCCCGAACTATAAACTTGAAGAAGCCCATGTATCCGTCCCGCCGCTTCAGAAGGCGACGACGATCACTCTGAAAACGAGCCTTGAGTCTCTGAAATTCAAGCTTTTTGATGAAGCGAACAAGCAATTCGTCACATTCACGGAATGGCGTGACGCATACGGTCCGACCATCCCGAAACCGCTTCCTGCCGCAAAGCGGAAAGCAGGAATCGGAAGCCATGAACATTGACCAGCCGGCGGCTCCCGACAAGGGGGCCCGCCGGTTTTTCTCTGGAAGCAGCCTGTCTGTTATAATGGCTGAAAACGGAATTGCAAGGATGGGAATTCTATTGAGGAAATGGTATCAGATCTACCCGACGAACAAGTGGTTTAATATTTATGCATGGATTCTGTTCTGCATTATGCCTTTCTTCTTCATCTTCCGTTCCATGTCCCTGCTGGAAATCGCCTCGGGACTCGCCTTGTTTGCCCTGTTTTTCGTTTCGTACCGGGCTTCGAACAATCGTGAGGGAACCGGGTCCTATGTATGGCTGGGCATCGAAATCGTGATCAGTTTCACCATGACGGTGGCATTCGGATTTATCTACTTTTTCCTGTTCATCGCCCTGCAGATCGGGAATATCCGCAAGCGGACGCCCTTTTTCATCTATTACGCATTCACCACCGGAATTTCAGCCGCTGCACTCGTCCTCGTCATTTTCACCGAGACGGAGATCTTTGTTTCCCAGTACCCGTTTCTCATCATGACGGAGGTCGGCGTCCTGCTCATCCCGTTCAATGCCTATAACCGGCATCAACGGGAAGTGCTCGAGGAAAAACTCGAGGATGCCAACCGCATGATCGCCGACTTGGTCGTCCACGAGGAGAGACAGCGGATTGCGAGGGATCTCCATGACACCCTCGGGCAGAAGCTCTCGCTCATCGGCCTGAAAAGCGACCTGGCATCCAAACTCGCTGTAAAGGATCCGGACCGGGCACGGGGTGAAATGCTCGATGTCCGGCGGACCGCCAGGACGGCCCTGAAGGAAGTCCGTGATCTCGTGAGCGGCATGAGAGGCACGAGCCTGCCGGCTGAACTGATGAAGGCTGAACGGATCCTCGAGGCGGCGGGAATCAGCCTGTCCATAACCGGCAGCTCCGAAGAAATCGATGTTTCCCCCTATATCGAAGATGTACTCGGAATGTGCCTCATGGAAGCCGTCACCAATGTCGTCAAACACAGCAAGGCGTCCGATTGCTCGGTCGTGCTGGCAAAGGACGAAAGCGAGACCACGCTTTCCGTGTCGGATAACGGCATCGGCATCCGCAGCGCGCTGACAAAAGGAAACGGACTGCTCGGGATGGAGGAACGGATGGAATTCGTCAACGGACGGCTCTCGATCGGCCCGGGCCCCCGCGGGACCGGAACGTCCCTGACCGTGCACATCCCGAACATCATACAAAATACAAATGAGGTGACGGCATGATCCGGATCGTCATTGCGGAAGATCAGAAGATGCTGCTCGGTGCACTCGGCTCGCTTCTCGATCTGGAGGATGACCTCCAGGTGGACGGCCTGGCCGCCGACGGTGCGGAAGCGGTCCGCCTCGTGCGCCGGCTGCAACCGGATATTTGCATAATGGACATCGAGATGCCGGTCATGAGCGGTCTGGATGCCGCCGAGCAGCTGAAGGACCTGCCCGTTAAGATCATCATCCTGACGACATTCGCGAGGGCCGGCTATTTCGAACGGGCCCGAAAAGCCGGCGTGGACGGATATCTTCTGAAGGACAGCCCGAGCGATGAACTGGCGGATGCCATCCGCTCGATCATGTCCGGAAGGCGGATCTATTCCCCCGAACTGGTCGACCTGGCATTCAGCCCGCCAAACCCGCTGACCGAGCGGGAGACCCAGGTGCTTGAACTGATCGCAGAGGGAAAAGAGACTAAAGAAATCGCAAAAGAATTGTTCATCACCGCCGGAACGGTCCGGAACTACATTTCCGTGATCCTGGACAAACTCGGCGTCGGCAACCGGATCGAGGCGATTGCCCGGTTTCGGGAAAACGGCTGGCTGCGCGGGACGGACAGGGACGCGGACTGACCGGATACTCCATATCGTAAATCCGGCGGCCATATTGCAAATTCGAGGGCCATATTGTAAATCGGGTGGCCATATTGTAAATCCAGGTTCCATATTGTAAATCGGAGGGCCATATTGCAAATCCGAGGTCCATATTGTAAATCGGATGGCCATATTGCAAATCCGAGGGCCAAATTGTAAATCGGATGTCCATATTGCAAATCCTAGGTCCATATTGTAAATCGGACGGCCATATTGCAAATCCGAGGGCCATATTGTAAATCGGATGGCCATATTGCAAATCGGACGGCCATATTGCAAATCCGAGATCCATATCGCAAATCAACTGTCCATTCCAAAAACCTTCCCAAACAAAAAGCCGCCGGCATTAAATTGCCGGCGGCTTTTTCATGTGGGATCGATCAAGCCTCAGCCAGCTTGGAATAGCGGCGCTTGAACAAGACCGTGAAGTATGTGACCGTCAGAATTAGCGCCCCTGCCATGAAGGCAAGGAGAATTCCGTTGCTGAACAGGGCGAGGTCCGCATTGCCCGAGGAAATCGCAGCCTTGAATGCCTGTACCGAATACGTCATCGGCAATCCGGCGTTGAGCCACTGAAGCGGTTCCGGAATCAATTCCAGCGGGAAGGTCCCTGCGCTCGTCGTCAGCTGGAGGACGAGCAGGATGATGGCGATGAACCGCCCGGGATCCCCCATTGACGAGACAAGGAACTGGACGATTGCCAGGAACGTGTAGCTCGTAATGATCGCCGAGGCGATCAGCCAGCCCGGTTCGACGGCGTCCAGACCAAGTGCCATGATGACGACCGCAACCGCCGCGAGTGCCTGGATGAGCCCGACGACCGCGAGGATGGCGATCTTGCTGCCCGCCCAGCGCCAGCCGTTCACCGGCCGGACCGCCGGTTCAACCAGCGGGAAGACGATCGTGATGAGCAGGGCACCGACGAACAGGCCAAGCGAGAGGAAGTAAGGAGTAAACCCGGTTCCGTAGTTCGGTACATGGTCGATGCTGTCTTTCTCCACTTGAACCGGTGCCGAGGCCATGTCGATCGTGTCGTCATTCGCTTTCACTCCTCCGGCTGTATCGTGCGCATCGGCGAGTTTCTCGCGGAGCGTTCCGGAACCGTCGGCAAGTTCTTCCGTCCCGGAAACGAGTTTCCCGGAACCGGATGCCAGTTCGCCGGATTTCTGCGCGAGTTCGCTCGTTCCTGCTTTCAGCTGGCCGGATCCTTCAAGGAGAGACCCGAGTCCGGAAGCGAGCGAACGGCTTCCTTCGTTTGCAGACTGGATGCCGGCATCCAGCTCGGCCGCCCCGCTTGCAAGCTGCGCATTTCCTGCAGCCAGGCTGCCGGCGCCTTCGACAAGCTTGGCGGATGATCCGTCAAGTTCTGCGGCGCCTGCTTGGATCTGCTTCCTGGCTTCCGCCAGTTGTCCGGCACCGGATTCCGCTTCTCCGATGCCGGCGGCAAGGCTGCCGGTACCCTCACCGAGTGAAGACAGGCCGGCCGATACCGCACCGCTGCCCTGCTTGAGCTGTTCAAGTGTCCCGTTCAGCTGTGCCTGCTGTTCGGGAGAAAGCTGCTTGAGGATCGGTTCCAGCTGGCCGGCCAATGCTTCAATCCCCTGGTGGACCTGGCCCGCGCCGGTTTCAAGTTCACCGACCGAACCGTCCACACGGGATGCGCCGGATTTCAGCTGGCCGAGCGCAGCGATCAGGTCGCCGTCCTTGCTGTTCGCTGCGGCGATCCCTTCCTTCAGCCGGGATACTCCAGCGGTGTATTCCTGTACCCCGCTCTTAAGGGCCGCCGCCCCGTTTGCGGCTTCGTCAGCACCCGAACGAAGCCGGCCGGATCCGGCGGACAAGGCAGAGAGCCCCTCGTCAAGCTTGCCGGCACCCTGTGCCGCCTCGGAAGTGCCCGCCACAAGGCGATCCGTGCCGTCCACCAGTTCAAGGGAACCGCCAGCTAACTGTTCCAGATAGCCCTTCAGATCGGATGCACCGTTGTGGAGCTCCTTCGCGCCGTCCTCGAGCTGGCCCGCACCGTCTGAAGCTTCCCCGAAGCCATCGCCCATTTCCGCGATGGCGTCAAACAGCTGCTCGGAGTATACAGCGACAATCTGCTCATTCACTTCGGAACGGATTTTCTCCATCGCCGTTTCACCGATCTGGCCGGACAGGAAGTTCAATCCCTCGTTTGGCCGGTATTCGATGGACAGTTTTTCGGGTTGCTCGTCCAGAAGTGTGGTTGCATGCTCGGAGAAATTGGACGGGAATTCAATCAGCATGTATACGTCATGCCCGTCAAGCGCCTTCTCGCCTTCTTCCGGAGTCATTTCAATGAAATTAAATTCCTTGCTCTCCATGAGCTTGTCCGTGACCTCATTGCCGATATCGAGCTGGCGGCCTTCAAAATCCGCCCCTTTGTCCGCATTCACGACGGCGACCGGCAAATCCGGAAGCCGGTCGTACGGATCCCAAAATGCCCACAGCAGCATTCCTGCATAGAGCACCGGAACGAGCAGGACCGCGATGATCGCAATGAGCATCTTCCGGTTATGCAGGATGTTTTTCAGTTCTCCTTTTAACATGTTTCTACCTCCGTTTGGATGATTGACCGAATCGGTCAACTGGTCATTAAAGTGAAAAATAAAAGCTTCCGATCTTTATTTGTGGTCGGTGGCCCCTTTACTGACCGGTCCGACTTTTTGGTCACTCAAAGGATGAAGCAACGCGGACCGAACCCTTTCAGGCGAGCAATCCGCGGAACAGCGTTTCATTGAACAGATTGGCGATGGTTTCCTCTTTCAGTGGTTCTCCCCGGGTTTCCGGCCACTCGATGACGAAAGCAAGATAGGATTTAAAGAGCATGTAAGCAACAAGTTTTGGATCACAGGGCCGGACTTCGCCGCGCTCGATCGCCATCTTGAGCTTCCCGGCGATAAATCCGACAATCTCATCTTCCACTTCGAGGAGCATTTCCTGAACCGCCTGTGTGCGGATTTCTTTCTCCTCTTCGATCAGTTTGCCGAGCAGTGCATGTTGTTCACGGAACTCCAGCATCTTCATGAGCGCCTGGTGAGCCTTTAGCCGGAACGGCTCTTCCGGGTCGATCACGGCTTCCGCTTCTGACCGCATCTCCCGGATGGTCGACCGGACAATTTCCTGGAACAGCTCTTCCTTGTTCGAAAAGAACGTATAAATCGTGCCCTTGCCGACTTTCGCGATTTTCGCCACTTGATCCATTGTTGTCGCTTTGTAACCGAACATGGAAAAGGACCGAGTGGCTGCCAGGATGATCTCTTTCCTTCTGTCCATCGTTTCACCCCTTTCGAACTGAGTGACCGAAAAACAAATATGGTCATTACGTTCTACATTGTAGCCTGAACCGTTCATCAACGCAACCCCTTTTGGAGATTCGGACGGATTCGGTCAATTCTGTTGGCGAATCGGACTCTTGGCGTGCCGAATCGGTCTCTTACGTCCTTTCCCTCGTGCAAACTGGGAAAAGGCCGCCGTATCCCTCCGAACAAAAACTGCCGCCTGCCGGGTTTCGGCAAAGGCAGCAGTGATCCTCCCTGTAGAACGGCTCATTCATTCATTCAATCATCAATGCGGATGGCGATTTTGCCGAATTGAGTGCTCTCTTTAAGCTGTTCCATCGCTTCGCCGACTTGAGCCAGGCTGTATTCCGAGTCGATGACCGGCCGGATCTTTTCCTCCTCCGCCAGCTTCAACAGTTCCCGGAGTTCTTCCCGGCTGCCCATTGTCGATCCGAGCAGATCAAATTGGCCGTAAAAGAACTCGCGCAGATTGAAATCCACATGATCGTCGGTTGTCGCGCCGAACGTCACAAACCGGCCGCCTTTCTTCAAAACCGAGAACGAACGGTTGAACGTCGCTTCGCCGATGCTGTCGATGACGAGGTCCACCGTTTCATCGGCAAGTGCTTCCTGCCAGTCTTCCTCTGTGCCGATGGCGCGGTCCGCCCCGATCCCGAGCGCCAGCTCCCGCTTTTTTGCACTCCTCGAACTGACGATCACACGGGCGCCGAGCGCCTTGGCAAACTGGATGAGGAAGGTGGCGACGCCGCTGCCGGCACCGGGTATGAAGACTGTTTCCCCCGGCGCCAGCCGTCCCCTGGTGACCAGCGCGCGGTATCCGGTCAATCCCGCCAAGGCGAAAACGCCTGCCTCCACCCAGGACAAGTGGGCCGGTTTCGGCTCCAGCTGTTCGGCCGAAATGACGATTTTACCGGCCATCGTGCCGTTGTCGGGCATGCCAAGGATGTCAAACCCTTCCGGCGGGGCACCGGTTTTCGTAAACCAGCGCAGCGCCGGGTTGATGATGACTTCGTCCCCGGGCCTGACAGCTGATACCCCCTCCCCCACGGACTCCACCACCCCGGCCCCGTCGGATCCGATGACGACGGCTTCCCGATCATTCCCGCGCCGGGCGGGTATGTAGAGATCCCGCCGGTTCAGCCCGGCGGTCTTCAGTGAAACGACCGCCTCTCCGGGTCCCGCCTCGGGATCCGGCAGCTTCTTCAATTTCCATTCTCCGTAATCAAACACGTAAGCTTCCACTGCGTCCACCTTCCTTTAAATAGTGACTGTAGGCTTCCAGGTCTTCCATCGAAGCGATGTCCCTCGGGAACAGAGGTACGCGGATCACTTCCTGGTTCTTGAAAAGCCCGTCAATCTGCTTCAGATAGATCTCTTCATGGACTCGCCGTTCTCTCAGAAACTCGCCGTCCGCTTCCTTCGGCAATACTTTATTCACGATGAGCGTTTTGACCCCGAGACCGTACTTGGCCAGGAGACCCACCGCCTTCTCCGTCTCGACGATCGGGAGCCGTTCCGGATTCAATACAAAGATGAACCCGGTCTTCTGCTCGTCCAGCAGAATCTCTCTTACCCGGGCAAACCGGTTCTGCCTTTCCCTCAAAACGTCATAGATCGGATCTTCCACCGGCTCCCCGTCGTTCAGCAGGGCTGAATAGTTTTCATTTGTCTTTTTTCGCTTCTCCAACAGTCCGGTGATCCAGACCCCCATCAGTTCCGGCAGGCTGAGCAGGCGGATCGTATGGCCGGTCGGGGCTGTGTCGAATACGATCCGGTCGAACGTCTCCCGCTCCTCAAGAAGGACCGTTACAAGCCGGTCGAACAATGCCGCCTCATCCGCACCCGGTGAAGCCTTTGCTGTATCCAGCTGCCGGTTCACCTCGGCGACCATTCCTGAATGCACCACGCCCTTCAGATTGTCCTTGACCGTCCGGATATATTTTTCCGTTTCCTGCTCAGGATCGATTTCCAGCGCCCACAGATTTTCGGCGACACCTGTGACCCGGCCGCCAAGGGGCCTTCCGAGCAGATCTCCGACGTTGTGTGCCGGATCCGTTGAAACGAGCAGCGTCCGATGTCCTTCCGCCGCATTCCGGAATGCGATCGCCGCGGCGGATGTCGACTTCCCAACACCGCCTTTGCCCCCGACGAATATGATTTCTTTTGCCATGGCGTCCATGTCATCCGCTCCTCTCTTCAGCAGCACCGGAAACCGGCAAGCGGTGATTTTTCCATTCCCATCCTGAGATGCCAATCATGGAACTTCTCCAGCATGTATGGATAAAGCTCCAATGTGTAGTAGTAGGCAGGATTCGGAATCCCGACCATTTCCGAATACAGAAGCAGGAGGAACAGATCGTCTTCATCCCTCAGTTCAGCGGCGATTTCACGTCGGTGCGGAAGACTGATCACTTCCTCATAATACCGGATCATCGTTTTGAGCTTCTCTAAGATGTCCACCGGGCATCCTCCATTCTTTCATCCGATTATTTCCTGTGCAATAAATCGGGGGCCCTTCCGAAGAATGGCCCCCTTCCATTAATCTTTGACAGGCAGTTTGGGCTGGATGCCCTTCGTCAGCACGCTGAATGCCGTCAGGATGATCCACACCGCGAATACGAAGATGATCGCTCCGAACACGAAGAGGAGCATATTGGATTCGGTGCCCCACCAGGACCACTGGAAGAAGACTTGCTGGAACATCGCGATCAGCGTCATGAACAGCAGGAAGATCATCGGCACGATGGCGACCATATAGTTCCGTCCGAGCCGTTTCAGCCAGACGGCGATGAGCATGAGGCTGATGCCCGCAAGAAGCTGGTTCGCAGTTCCGAACAGCGGCCAGAGGAGGTACCCCCCGGAGCCGAATCCGTTCGGCCCTTTCGGGATGAGGACAAGTGCGGCGCTCGACAGGACTGCGACCGAAGTGGCGACATGCGCCTTGGCCAGGACCGGCATTTTGTATTCCATGCCGAGTTCGGCAATGATGTAGCGCATCAGCCGGACCGACGAATCAAGCGTGGTGGCGGCAAAGCTGATGATGATGATCGAGACGATGGTGGTGGCAATGCCCGCCGGAAGGCCGATTCCGCCGGCCAGAAGCGATGCCCCTTCGACAAAGTTGCCGAGCCCTCCGGCATTCGCTGCGCCGAACGAGCTGTACGCCGTCTTGAATGCGGCAGCGCTCGGGAAAAGCGTGACGACGGCGAGGATCGAGATCAGCGCGAGGACACCTTCACCGACCGCTCCGAGATAGCCGACGAAACGGGCGTCCGTCTCCTTGTCGAGCTGCTTGGCTGACGTCCCGGAAGAGACGAGTCCGTGGAATCCGGAGATGGCCCCGCAGGCGACCGTGATGAACAGCAGCGGGAACCAGGAAACGTCGGTCGTCGCATTTGTGGCCGGTGCCGTGATCGTCGGGTTCGTGAAGATTAGGCCGAGATACAATATCCCGAGACCGACAACAAGCTGATGGGAGTTGATAAAATCGCGCGGCTGGAGAAGTTTCCAGACCGGCAGGGTGGATGCAATATACACATACACCATGAGAACGACGATCCAGATGAGGAAGGCCGTCGACACGGAGCCGAGTCCGAACAGGCCTGCTCCTTCCTCGCCGCCCATCATGCCGACGAGGTCGACCTGAAGCCAGCTGAATTGGCTCGCAAGGATGGCGGCGCCGTACATGACGGCCAGCGCGATAAGGGACGGGACAAGCATCTTTTTCTGACGCTTATACACCGCGTAGCCAATCCAGACGGCAAGCGGGATCTGGATGAAGATCGGCAGCACGCTCGCCGGATACTTGATGAACAGATTGGATATGACCCAGGCAAAGACCGCATTGACCATCAGGACGAGAATCAGGATGATAAACAGGAACAAAATTTTCGCGCGCTGGCCGATAAGCCGGTCTGCAATCGTTCCGACCGACTGGCCTTTGTTCCGGACAGAAAGGGCAAGCGTCCCGAAGTCGTGCACCCCCGCAGCGAAAACCGTGCCGAGAATGACCCAGAGAAAGGCAGGAAGCCATCCCCAGTAGACGGCAATGGCAGGTCCGAGTATGGGCGCCGCACCCGCGACAGAAGTGAAATGGTGTCCCCAGAGGACGAATTTATTGGTCGGCACAAAGTCGACCCCGTCCTTGTATTTATGGGAGGGCGTCACATAATTCGGATCCAGCCTGAAAATCCGTTCGGCTACGAACTTGGAATAATAACGGTAACCAAGTGCAAAAACGACCATACCGATCACGGCAACCAAGATTGCATTCATCTCAACAACCCCCTAGTCATTTTGGCTTTGCGCCTTTCCTCCCTGTCCTCCCCCCTGCCGGCATGTCCGGTTCTTCTCCATCCCTGTTATGTATATGTTTCTCTTGTTGACTTATTGAAATTTCTATTAATTCAATGTTATCAAAGAACGGTAGTTATTGGGCTGGTTCTTTAGTCCTGTTTTTGAACACTTAAACATCAATGGGCAGTTTCGCACAGACAAAGATTCCGGGATAATAAAAAGAGTCATCCCCGGAATATGTGGGAATGACTCTTTTTGGACTGGTCAAGCAGCCGGCTTGCCACGGATTACAGATCCGCCTCAAGGAGGACCGGACAATGGTCGCTGCCCATCACATCACAGTGAATATCCGCACCGGTCAGCACTGGGGCAAGACGCTCGGAGACGAGGAAGTAATCGATCCGCCACCCGATGTTGCGTTCCCTGACTTTATTCATGTAGGACCACCAGGAATAGACATCGGTCCGGTCGGGGTAGAAGTGACGGAACGAATCAATGAATCCGGAGCCCAGAAGGTCGGTCATCTTCTGGCGTTCCTCATCAGTGAAGCCGGAATTGCCTACATTCGACCTGGCATTCTTCAGGTCGATCTCCCGGTGGGCGACGTTCATGTCCCCGCATACGATGACCGGCTTTATCCGGTCGAGTGCGGTCAGGTGATCGGAGAATTTTTCTTCCCATCCCAGCCGGAACGGCAGCCTGGCCAGGTCCCGCTGGGAGTTCGGCGTATACACATTCACCAGGAAAAAGCCCGGGAACTGCAGCGTCAGGACACGGCCTTCATCCTGCGAATCCTCTTCCCCCAGACCATATCTGACGGAAAGCGGCTTCCTCTTCGTGAAGACCGCAGTGCCCGAATAGCCTTTCTTCAAGGCGTAGTTCCAGTACTGATGGTAGCCGTCCAGCTCCAGGTCAATCTGGCCTTCCTGGAGCTTGGTCTCCTGTACGCAGAAAATATCCGCATCCACTTCGGCGAAGTAGTCCAGGAATCCCTTTTTCACACAGGCACGGAGCCCATTCACATTCCATGACACAAAGCGCATCTTGCCCCACTCCTTCCAAAAAGACCGGGCCCGCCGTCTTGCTGCGGGCCCGGTTCGTATCCTTATCCGAGATCGACGTTGTGGTAGACCTGCTGCACGTCCTCGAGATCGTCAATGGCATCGATCATTTTTTCAAATTGTGCCTGTTCGTCTTCCGAAAGGGAAACTTCGTTCTGTGGAAGCATCGTCAGTTCCGCGACCTGGAATTCGGAGATCCCGTTTTTGCCGAAGGCCTCCTGGACCGCATGGAAAGCGTCAGGTTCCGCATAAACGATGACCGTCCCGTCTTCTTCAAAGACGTCGCGGACTTCCACATCTTCATCCATGAGGAGCTCGAGCACTTCTTCCTCCGACTTCCCTTCGATCCCGAAGACTGCCGTTGAATCGAACATGTAGGAAACCGAGCCGCTCACGCCCATGTTGCCGCCGTTCTTGCCGAACGCCGCCCGCACTTCGGAGACGGTCCGGTTGACGTTGTTCGTCAGGGCATCGACGATGACCATCGATCCGGAAGGGCCGAATCCTTCATAGCGCATCTCGTCGAACGTCTCGTCCGATCCGCCCTTCGCCTTGTCGATCGCCCGGTCAATGATGTGCTTCGGCACGCTGTACGTCTTCGCCCGCTCCAGCACCATCTTCAACGCCTGGTTCGCTTCCGGATCCGGCTCGCCGCCCCGTGCGGCCATATAGATCTCCCGGCCGAACTTGGCATTGACCCGGCTTGTGCTCTGGTCTTTCGCTGCTTTCTTGTCCTTGATATTGTTCCATTTACGACCCATTTTCGGTTCACTCGCTTTCACGGTTTGGGCTTACTCAACGATTTATTATACCATTTTCTTTCAACAAAATAAAAGACAAGACGTCCAGAAAGATGAAAGAACGGCTCTGTGATATGATGGGAGGAAAAGTCATCTAGAAAGGCCGGGATCCAAATGGAAAAAATTCGACTGACCACATTGACAAAAAAAGGAGGCTGCGGCTGCAAAATCGGGCCTGCAGATCTCGCCGGGGTCCTTCGGGAACTGCCCGCTGCGGTACCCGATGCGAACCTCCTCGTCGGTCTCGATACGAGCGATGATGCCGGGGTCTACCAGCTGACGGATGATCTCGCACTTGTGCAGACGACCGATTTCTTCACGCCGATCGTGGACGATCCTTACGACTTCGGCCAGATTGCCGCCACAAATGCCATCAGTGACATTTATGCGATGGGCGGGAAACCGATCACCGCACTCAATATCGTCGCCTTCCCGATCGCCAATCTCGACAAGAAAATCCTTGCCGACATTCTCCGCGGTGCCGCGGATAAAATGGCCGAAGCCGGCGTTACACTTGTCGGCGGGCATTCCATCGATGACCAGGAGCCGAAATTTGGTCTTGCGGTCACAGGGACCATCCATCCTTCGAAAATCCGGACCAATGCCGGTGCCCGCCCGGGAGACAAGCTGATCCTGACGAAGCCGATCGGAGTCGGGATCTATACGACTTCCCTCAAGCGGGACCTCCTGTCCGAAGAAGATATCAGGGAAGTCACCCGCGTGATGACGACACTGAACAAGACCGCAGCCGAAACGATGGACAGCTTTGAGGTTCATTCGACGACGGACGTCACCGGCTTCGGCCTCCTGGGCCACGCCACGGAAATGGCAGAGGGAAGCGGTGCCGGCCTCATCATCTATTCGGATCAGGTGCCAGTCCTCCCCCGTACCCGCGAGCTTGCCGAACAGGGCGCCGTTCCGGGAGGCACTAAGAACAACCATGCCCACGTGGCTGACCGCGTGGACTATCCCGGCTCGATGGACGAGCTCGGCCAGTGGATCCTATGTGACGCCGTCACTTCGGGCGGGCTGCTCGCTTCCGTCGCCGGCGATGATGCCGAATCGCTCCTCCGGTCACTCCGGGATAATGGTGTGGATGCCCGGATCATCGGAGAAGTGACCGATGATCATGCCGGCCGGATCGTGGTCAAATGATTGAATGCAAAACAGAAAGAGATGAAACCGTCCGATGAAACGAGAATTGACACTCGATGAATTGTTTCAGTTGAGAGAAGCAGGCAATCATGCATTGGTCGACGTCCGTTCACCGAAGGAATACGGTGAAGGCTCGATGCCCGGTGCGATCAACATCCCGATCTTCGATGACGAGGAGCGGGCAATTGTCGGTACGATCTACAAGCAGCAGGGGCAGGATGCTGCGAAAAAACGCGGGCTTGAGATCTTCTCCGCCAAACTCCCCGCCTTCATCGACGAGTTCCGGAAGATCGGGACACCGTTCACCGTGTACTGCTGGCGCGGAGGCATGCGGAGCAAGACGGCTGCAACCGTCACGGACCTGATGGGCCTCCGCTCAAGCCGCCTGACGGGCGGCATCCGGACCTACCGGCAATGGATCGTCTCGGAACTCGAAAAGGAAACGTTCAACCCGCCGCTTATCGTGCTGAACGGCTACACGGGCTGCGGCAAGACCGCCATTCTCCAGCGCCTGTCCGGCGCCGGATTCCCGGTCATCGACCTTGAAGGCCTGGCCGGCCACCGCGGCTCGATATTCGGCGGGATCGGCCTTCAGCCGAGCAATCAGAAGAAATTCGATGCGCTCCTCGTCGGTCAGATGAAACGGCATGCCGATGCACCATACGTCGTCATCGAGGGCGAAAGCCGCCGGATCGGCAAAGCCGTGCTTCCGGACTTCTTCGACCGGAAAAAGAGAAACGGGACTCATCTGTTCCTCCGGCTTCCGGCCGAAGTAAGAGTGGAGAACATTCTGGATGATTACGACCCAGACCAGGATCCCGGCCGTTTTCTCGAGGCGTTTGAGCGGATCGAAAAACGGATCCATACACCGATCGCCCGTGAAATCCGTGAACATCTGGAGAACCGGGAATTTGCACCTGCCGTCCGGCTGCTGCTGGAGTATTACTATGATCCCCGCTACGAACATTCCGCCGGCCTGAGTGAAGACGACGACCGGCAGATCTTCATCGATGCGGCCGATATGGAAGATGCCTACCGGAAAGTCCGGCAGACGATCCAGCGACTCAGCCGGCACACCGATGAAATCGAAGCCGCTGCTTCGGACCTTGAAGCCCAATCATGAAAGAAGCCTATTAAACAGGGTGATCCGGATACACCGTTTACGGTGCCGGATCACCCTGTTGTTATTTTTGCGGCCATTCGCCCTCCATCTGATCCGGCCGATTTCGATGATGCCCGCCAGCCGCCACCGGCTCCCGGGAAGCAAGAATTTCCCCCGGTTCATCCGTTTTGCAAACCGGAAGGGATTATGCTAAATTAGAATTATTATAATCTAAGAATGGAGCGAATGACATTGGACCCCTATACGCCTGCCATCCACTTCAGATCCGTCTCCTATGAATCAGGCGGGAAGCAGATACTCAAAAATATCACCGGCTCTTATCCGGCGGGCAAGATCACGACACTTGTCGGGCCTTCCGGCGCCGGCAAGACGACGGTCCTTAAAATGTGCAACGGACTTCTCTCCCCTACTTCCGGGGAGATCACTGTCGACGGCCGGCCGATCCGTGAGATTGAACCGACAACGCTGAGACGACATGTCGGGATCGCCCTGCAGGATGCGCCGGTCATTAAAGGGACGGTCTGGGACAACCTGGCGTTGCCCGCCCGTCTGCAGAAGAAAGAGCTTTCCAGGAAGGATGCCGAGGGCTGGCTCGAGGATGTCGGGCTCGGAAAAGAGTATCTGAATGCAAAAGCGACCGAGTTGTCGGGCGGACAGCGACAGAAGGTGTCCATCGCCCGCACACTCGTCAATCAATCTGAAATACTCTTGCTGGATGAAATCACTTCTGCACTCGACCGGACGTCCCGCAGGGAAATTGAGGAACTGATCGTCCGCATTAACCGGAAGTACGGGACGACCATCCTCTGGATCACCCACAATCTGGAGCAGGCGATTTCAATCGGCGACTATGCATGGGTCCTCATGGACGGGGAACTCATCGAAACCGGGGAAAGCAGCCTGCTCGTACATCCGGCCGATCCCCGTGTCGCACAATTTGTAAAGGGGGGATCCGAATGACGCCGCTCTCCCTCGCGCTCACGCTGATATTCGTCATCATTCCGCTTCTGCTTTCAAAAACACTCCGGCTCGGCCTTGAGAAAGACACGCTGATTGCCACGGTCCGTTCAATTATCCAGTTGTTCGCGGTCGGCTATATCCTGAAATTCGTCTTCGAATCCGACAGCTGGATCTATATCCTGCTCATGGTGGCGCTCATGATCTTCGCGGCCGTCCAGAATGCACGCAAAAAAGGAAAGTCGATCCCCGGCATCACGTGGAAGATCACCGTCACCATCATTGCCGTCGAAGTCCTGACACAGGGAATCCTTCTCGGATTTTCCATTGTTCCTCCGGAAGCCCAGTACATCATTCCGATCAGCGGAATGATCGTCGGCAATTCGATGGTCCTGTCGATCCTGTTCCTCAACCGGTTCACCGCCGAAATGGAGGCGCACCGTGACCGGGTGGAGCTGATCCTCTCCCTGGGAGGGACACCGAAGCAGGCGATCCACGCCCAATTGACCGATGCCATCAAGGCCAGCATGATCCCGACAATCGAGAGCCAGAAAACGATGGGCCTCGTCCAGCTGCCCGGCATGATGAGCGGGCAGATCATCGCAGGTGCGGATCCCGTGCAGGCCGTGCAATTCCAGTTGCTCATCCTGTTCCTTCTGCTGACGACTGCCGCGGTCTCTAGCATCCTGCTCGGATTCCTCTCTTATCCGTCACTGTTCAACGAGCGGATGCAACTGCTCCGTGAACAGACGATCGACTGATCCTTCTCTGCACTGCTTCAAGAAGCTGCTGAAAAAGTACAACAAGAGCCAACACTGCTGTTTCAAGGGTGTCGGCTCTTTTATGTAGCTGGAATGTACAGCTTCTTTCCGCTGCGGTGGCTTGCTATCCGCGGGCGGTCCGCGAGTCTCCTCGGCCCTCTGTACCCTCTTTTCCCTCAGATGTCTGGTCCCCTCCGCTCCAATCACTGATAATCAATTTTCACAAATCCTGCACCGGGAATCCTTCCCGCCAAAAAGAGGGATTCACCCGCCGCCAATCGAAACCGTGTAGAGAGGGACCTGTCCCAGAACATGACGCGGAGAATGATCCGGACAGTCAGAACTTTTCCGGAAACACGATAGGAGGCGCCGATATGTATAAACGCATTTTGTTGGCAGTGGATGGATCGGAAAATTCCTTGCGTGCGGTCAGAGACGCTTTTGAATTGGCCCGAATCTCGGAAGGCGCTGTCGAACTCGTCTATGTCATCGATTATCCCAAAATGGTGAACGCCATGTCCCATATCGACCGGATTGAGCAACTCGACCAGCAGCACCGGCAGCGGCTGCTGCCCGTTGAGAGCCTGCTTGAGTCAGAGGGCATTCTGTATGAATGGACCATTTTGCGGGGAGAGCCGGGCCCGACGATTGTCAATTATGCAAACGCCAATGCCTTCGACCTCGTCGTCGTCGGCAGCCGGGGCCGGAATCCGCTGCAGGAGTTCGTCATCGGAAGCGTCAGCCACAAAGTGTTGAAGCGTGCCCGGTGCCCGGTGCTCATCGTGAAATGAAAAGACGGAAGCCGCATGGGCTTCCGTCTTTTGGGTCAGATCAAGAATTAATGTCTCCAGTTTTTAAACATGCCGAGCGCAATGATGGCGATAAATGCGACCAGTGCCACAACAATCAGGATCTGCAGAAGGTTATCTCCTAGAAAGTGCGTATCCAAAGTGGTTCCTCCTTAACTACATGCAGTCTGTCGGTCCTCACGGGCCTGCATTACTTATTATAACTCCTACCCGCTAAATACGGTATATATGCATTTTCCTTTTTTTGACCCCGGCCTTTGCGGCACGAGTCTGAGGATCCATTTATTGCCCGTTTTCGTCCGACAACTGCGCTCCGACTGTCCCCTGGTGGAACATCATCCTCCACCGGCCGCCGGTCCTTTTCCAGATGGAGCTCCGGTTTGCGTAATCACCGGATGACCTGTCCACTGTCCGGTACGTGGCCAGGACGACATCCGCCGCCAGTTCAGTCACCCTGAACTGTTCGATCTCCACCTTAATTTCCCCGAGAGAGCCTGCCTCCATACAGTCAGCTTTTGTAAAAGACCGGCCGGATTTGCCGAACTCAAAAAAGCGGTCATCCAAGATCGGTCCGAACAGGCTTGGATCTTTCCGGATTTCGTCTTCCAGCAGCCGACTTTCAAGTTTTAGGATTTCATCGCAAAGCAACATACATCCTCCGCCCCTTTCCAATGATATTCATGAAAACAAAGGACACGCGGAAACCGCGTGTCCGGAACTCGCATATTTATTGTGCTTTAGCCTGAAGCGGACGGGCACGGCCATCCACCACTTCCACCTGCCACTGATCGTTGACATAGAGTCCGATGATTTCAACATCCAGCCCCCATGTGGAGATCAGTTCAATCGATTCCCGGATCCTCGCTTTTTTTAACTCTCCATCCACCGCATGGCCTGCACAGTCGTAATGGCCGGCAATCGCCAGCACCGTCGAACCGTGCTTGTCGGTGGAAACACGGACCCGCTCGAGGATCGAGTCGATTTTGTTCTGGTTGTTGCTCAGAAGCACTTTATTCGGCCCGGCTTCGGTGACCGAGTCGACGTATTTTGCGTTATAGCGGTCTTTCATCCACTGGATGACCGGCTCTTGCACACGCCCATCCATGCAATTGATGACTGTTACAAATTCTTGCTGTTCCATTCGCTGTCCCTCCAATTTCCCGGACCGTGGTGGACCGTAGGATCGGTTCTGTCCGTCAGCGGATCACCTTGCCCTTAAGCATACCAATTTTCATTGCTGATTGACGAACGATTTGTCGAATTACCGAAAACTGATTCGAACGGCATAAGACCTTTGGTCTATACCCGGGCACGTCAGGCGGTTTTTTCCCCTGCCGCTTTCCACTCTTTTATGCCATGGACGAGAATGTAGAGAACCAGCGAAACGATGATCACCGCTGCGAGCATCTTGTACATTCCGGCATACCCGAGCGTCGGAACAAGAAGCCCAAGAACGTACGGACCGAAACCGACCCCTGCATCCAATGCGATGAAATAAGTCGACGTGGCCAGGCCGAGCCGGTGCGGGTCGGCCACTTTGATGGCGATGGCCTGCGCACTGGACTGGAAATTCCCGAACCCGAGCCCGATGAGTATACCCGACACGAGAAGCATCCAGTTCACCGAAGACGTGCTGAGCAGGAAAAGGCCGCCCGAGAAAAGGATCAATGCCGGAATGACGACAACGTTCGCGCCTTTCAGGTCAAGCAGGCGTCCGGTGAACGGACGGGAGATCAGGACTGCGATCGCATAGACGAGGAAGAAGAAGCTCGATGCGGTCACGAGACCGATTTCTTGCGCATAGAACATGATGAAGCTGAGCACGCCTGCGTAGCCGAGGGCGACAATGAGCGTGACGAGCGCGATCGGCAGGGCACTTTTCTCCATGAAGCTCCAAATGCCGAACTTTTGTTTTTCCGTGTGGACTGGCGCATTGACGGAAGAAGCCGGATTTTTGAGGGACAGGCCCATAAACAATCCGATTGCCGCAAGCACGAGACAGAAAACAAAGATCATGTTGAAACTCATATATTTCGTCAGCAAAATTCCAAGGAAGGGTCCGATGGCCGCAGCCAGCACGGCACTCATGCTGTAGTAGCCGATCCCTTCCCCCCTGCGGTCAGGCGGCAGGATCTTCGCAACGATGGTCCCGGTCGCGGTAGACCCGATCCCCATGCCCATCCCGTGGAAGAAGCGGACGAGCAGCATGAGCGGAAGATTCACTGCCGCAAAATACAGAGCGCCCGTGATGAGATAAAGGATCAGGCCGATCAGGAGGATCTTCTTGCTTCCGACCTTCTCAACGATTGCTCCCGCGATAAAGCGTGCAACGAGCGCACCGATAATATAGATACCGGAAACAAGACCCGCCGTGCTGGCGCCGGCGTTGAATTGTTCAGAAGCAAAAGGCCCGATTGTCACCATCAGCAAATACATGATGAGCATCAGGAAAAAATTGATTGCAGAGACGAAGACAAAGTCCTTCGTCCATAGCTTATGTTCTTGTTTCGTTTGTTCTTGATTCATGTGAACCCTCTTTCTAGACATTAGGATAAAACAATCCGATCAGTCGATCAGATTTTTTCGGATCAGGGAAAAGAACTCCGCCATTCTCATCTGGTCTTCCCTCGGAATTCCGCGGAGCACTTCCTCTTCGACTGCAGAGACGGCATCAAGTGCCTGTTCATAAACCGCCCGGCCTTCCTCAGTAAGGAAGAGGATTTTCTCCCTGCGGTCCCGGCCGGCCTTGAAATCAATCAGGCCCCGTTCATGCAGCTGCTGCAGATTGCGGGAGACGGTCGGCTTTTCAACGTTTTGCCGGAAAGCCAGTTCTGCAGGTGTCATTTCACCTTCCTCGGCAATGATCCTGAGAACCGACCAATGGGGAACCGTCAAACCTCCCTCCGCCAATACGCCCCCGACTTTGGCGATCAGGGGGCGGTATAAATCTGTGAACCTCCGGAAAAAGAGCTGATGCGGAAGCAGTTCCATCGTGCACCTCCCGATATCATATAGTTAGTTTTGCTAATCAACCATATTATCTTATCATATTATTCCCTTCGTTGAAACCCCCCGCCTCCCCGGCCTTTGAAAAGTGACCTTCTTCCCAATAAGAAAAAGCGCCGGTCAGAAGGTCTTCAGGACCTTCCGCCAAGCGCCGGCTGCACGTTTACAACGGATCCTGCCGTCAATCCGGATTAGTTCGCCTTTTCTCTTTCCGGCAACGGCAGGATGGGGTCCGCCGTATATTCCAGCTTCATCTTTTCAAGCTCCAGCTTCATCTTTTCTGTTTCTGCAATGAAGTTCTGTTGTTTCAGCTGCTCCAGTTCCAGCTCCTCCCGGATCCCTTGGTGCCTGAGCTTGGCCATCTTGCGCTGATGGTCCGTAATGATGGCCGAGATTGGTATGGTGGCGCCGATTGCCACAATGATGATCACCCACAGCAAGATACATCCTCTCCTTTACGTTCTTTGTTATATATCTACACCAAAAATTCCTCCATGGTTTCAATACAAAATGGACGAAAGGATATTTTGCGCCAATTTAATTTATTTTCAGGTTGATTAATCATACCCACTGTTGCATAATCATTCTTAATATTCGATTTCAGGAGGGGCGCGGATGAAAAAAAGGCGCATCGTCGTCAAAATCGGGAGCAGTTCACTCACGGACCGGGCGGACGGCTTATCGGCAGAGCTCGTTTCGGAACATACCGCAGCCATTGCCGCACTTGCACAGGCGGGCCAAGAAGTGGTTCTCGTCTCTTCCGGTGCCGTCGCTGCAGGGTTCCGGAATCTCGGCTATCATTCGAAACCCGCCTCGGTCGTCTCCAAACAGGCAGCCGCTGCAGTCGGCCAGGGTCTTTTGATGGAAGCGTACACAGAGGAATTTAAAAAGCACGGGATCATCACCGCCCAATTGCTCCTTACCCGCCAGGACCTCGTGAACAAAGACCGGTTCCACAACACCGGCCGCATGCTGGAGGAGCTTCTCAAACGGCGGGCCGTGCCGATCATCAATGAAAATGATTCCATTTCGGTGGAGGGCATCACATTCGGCGACAACGACATGCTGTCTGCACTCGTGGCCGGCCTGATACATGCCGACCACCTGATCATCCTGACGGATGTAAACGGGATCTATGACGGCAACCCGCACAACGAACCGGAAGCGAGAAAATATACGTACATTGCCGAAGTCCATGATGGCCTTTTGAAAGCTGCGTCCGGGCCCGGGTCTTCCGTCGGAACTGGAGGCATGAAATCGAAGGTGCTTGCCGCGCGGATTGCAGGTTCGCTCGGTGTCCAGGTGTTCATCGGCACGGGAAACGGCCCTGAAAAGCTGCTTGATATTGTCGAAGGACGGGGGGACGGCACGTATATCGGCAGCACCTCCCGCCTGTCCGGCAAGGACTCCAAGCGGTGGATGGCCTTCTGTTCGGTCCCGTCCGGTACGTTGACGGTCGATGACGGGGCGGCAAGGGCCCTTTCCGCCAAAGGAACGAGCCTGCTCCCTGTCGGCATCACGGGGGTCAGCGGAACGTTCCGGACGGGCGACGTCGCCAATGTGGTCGACCCGCAGGGCAATCTGGTCGGCAGAGGCCAGGTGAACTATCCGTCGGACGTCATAGAAGAAATCATCGGAAGGACCGGCGATGAGGCCATGAAAATATCCGGCGGGACTACGCCCGAAGTGATTCACTGCAACCGGTGGATCCATCTGCAAAAAGAGGAGGCCGTCCGATGATGATTGATTCGCAAACGGAGACGGGAACTGAAGAACTGAGGAACAAAGGAAAGGCCGCCAAACAGGCAGCCGCCGTGATGGCGTTGCTGGATCCGGTCAGCAAAAACGCCGCCCTGCTGGCAATCGCCGAAAATCTCGAGAAAAGGACGGCCGAAATATTGGAGGCGAATGGGCTGGATCTCGAGCATGGCCGAAACGCAGGCATGGCAGATCCGCTGATTGACCGGCTGATGCTGGACGACGGCCGGGTACGGGAGATGGCATCCGCACTGCGGGAGCTGGCCGTCCTCCCCGATCCGGTCGGGGAAGTTGTGGACAGCTGGACCCGGCCGAACGGACTAGAACTCACGTCCGTCCGGGTTCCCCTCGGGGTTGTCGGAATCATTTATGAAGCAAGGCCGAATGTGACGGTCGATGCAGCCGCCCTTTGTCTCAAGACCGGCAACGCCGTCATGTTGAGGGGCAGCTCCTCCGCCATCCATTCGAACACCGCGCTCACCGCCGTCATCCGGGATGCCATTTCCGCAGCGGGTCTTCCTGAAGGGGCCGTTCAGCTGATCGGGGACACCAGCCGCAAAACGGCGGCCGAACTGTTCAAAATGAAAGACGTGCTGGATGTCCTCGTTCCCCGCGGCAGCGCGGCGCTGATCCGGACAGTCACGGAACAGGCGACCGTACCGGTCATCGAAACGGGTGCCGGCAATTGCCATGTCTACATCGATGTGACAGCGGAAAAGGAAATGGCCTTGCGGATTGCCGTCAATGCCAAGACCCAACGACCTTCCGTCTGCAATGCAGCGGAAACCATCCTGATCCATAAACACTGGCCCCATATGCCCGAGCTTGTCCGGACTCTGCTGGACAAGGAAGTGGTCATCCGCGGAGATGAGCAGGTCTGTTTACTGTCCGGAGAAATCATCCCTGCATCCGGCGATGACTGGTCGTCCGAGTTCCTCGGCCTGGAAGCGGCGGTCAAGACTGTTTCGTCCACCGAGGAAGCGATCGGGCATATCAACCGGTACGGCACCCGGCATTCCGAATCCATTGTGACAGGTTCGCCTGCCGAAGCCGAAAAGTTCCTGGCCGGCGTGGATGCAGCGGCGGTCTATCACAACGCATCCACCCGGTTCACCGACGGCTTTGAGTTCGGGTTCGGCGCAGAACTCGGCATCAGCACCCAGAAACTGCACGCCCGCGGGCCGATGGGCCTTCCCGCACTCACCTCGGTGAAGACGGTCATCCGGGGCAGCGGCCAATGCAAGTGACCATCAGTGCCATCCATATGTAAGAAACGTGAAGGCTGCCGCGGACGGCAGCCTTCTTTTCGCTTGCACCGTCCGGTTTAGCACGGGTTGCACCGGGGGAATAATGAACCGGAAAACAAGCCGTGCCGCAAGCACGGAAAGGAGGCGCCATGACAACCGAATCCATTCAACCGTCGGAAGATCCGAGACACCACCGCCTTTCACGGAATATGTGGGCCGGAATCCTGTTCGGCCTCGGGTTTGTCGCTTTTGTCGATGAGGCCGTTTTCCACCAGATCCTCCATTGGCACAAATTCTATGACCGGTCTTCCACCGCCGCCGGTCTCGTTTCAGATGGCCTGTTCCATGCATTCAGCTGGTTTGCGACCGTAGGCGGCCTGTACCTGGTTGCCGATTTGAGGAGGCGGCAGGCGTTCCGGCACAAGATGTTCTGGGGAGGCAAACTTCTTGGAGGAGGCGCGTTCCAGCTCTACGACGGAACGATCCAGCACAAGCTGATGCGGATTCATCAGATCCGGTACGAAGTGGACATCATCCCCTATGATCTCGTCTGGAACGGTCTCGCCGTAATCATGATCGTCATCGGACTTGTGTTGATCCGTTCGGCGAGGAGAGACGGTTTCCGAAAGGAGGCACCGGTCCATGCATGACGGTTTTTCCGGCATCCTGAATCTGACAATCGGATGCGGGAGCCTCCTGTTGGGAGTCCTGTCGATTATTCTTTACTTTACCGGCGTATTTCGGTCGCGCCGGAAAGTGCGGCTCCGGCACTGGCCGACCTGGCGGGCGTTCAGCTGGTGTGCCGGGACGTTCTTGGCCGTACTGACACTGTCGGTTCCCTTCATGGAAGCGGCCCACCACGACTTCCGTCTCCATATGGCCGGCCATCTGCTGCTGGGGATGGCCGCCCCGCTCCTCCTGGCCCTCGGCGCTCCAGTCACCTTGCTGCTCCGTACATTGGATACTTCCCGAGCAAGAAAAGCAGCCGGCTGGCTGAAGAAACCAATCTTCTCTTTTTACCGACATCCCGTCACCGCATCCGTCCTGAACATCGGCGGACTGTGGGTTTTGTACGCCACTCCGCTGTTCCATGCCATGCACAGCCATCCGATCGTCTATCTGATCGTTCATGCCCATGTATTTTTGGCGGGTTACTTGTTTACAGTGTCCATGATCTACATCGATCCGGCCCCAGTGCGCCACAGCCCCCTCTTCAGAACGGCCGTATTCATCCCTGCGCTGGCTGCCCACGGCATTTTGAGCAAATACATCTATGCGTACCCGCCGGTCGGAGTCCCGGCTGATCAGGCAAGGCAGGGGGCGATGCTCATGTATTACGGCGGCGACCTGATCGACCTGGTTCTCATCATTCTCTTGTTCAGGAGCTGGTACAAACAGACCGGAACACGCACAAAGCGGTTTATCGAAAAGAAGCCTGCCCCTTCCTGAAAGGGCAGGCTTCTACATTTTGATCAGCATTCATGAAACGAGCTTGAGCCCGATGACGCCGATGAGGATGACAAGCAGACTGAGCACCCTCTGCCGGTTGTGCGATTCTCCAAACAAGATCATGTTCAGGATGACCGCTCCTGCCGTCCCGAGACCGACCCAGACGGCGTAGGCAATGCTCAGCTGCAGATAATCAAATGCCTGGTACAACAGCAGGAACGACAAACCGAATCCGCCGAGATAAAGAAGCGTGTTCACGACGTTCTTTTGCTGGCTGTACAGATGCAGGCCGACCGCGCCGGTCACTTCGAACACGGATGCAGCCATGACAAAGATCCAGCCCATTATGATTCCGCCCCCTTCTCTTCGTTGCCGTCAGCGAGCTTCAGGCCGATCACGCCGGCGATGAGCAAGACGATGAAGAACAGCTTCGCCATGTTCATCGTGCCTCCGAACAGAAAGACGTCCATGGTCACGGTGCCCACCGACCCGACAGCCGCGAATACCGCATACACCGTTCCGGTCGGCAGGTTCTCGCAGGCTTTGGCAAGAAAATGAAAATCAACGAGGATGACGGCGATAATGACGGCCCATTGCCACCAATGGGTCGCCGTGCTGAATCCATACACCCAGAATAGTTCAAATGCGCATGTCAGCGCTACATAAATCCATGACTTGTTCATCCGTAAAACTCCTTTGATGATGGTGAATGACTATCAGTCATTCACATTCAAAAATTCAGCCCTACATCTGCAGGGCGTGTTTGAGAAATTCCACCAGTTCTTCTTTTTGTGCTTTCTCCTGGCCGGAGTCATATGAATCATACAGGTAAACCTGCTCCGCGGCGGACTCCGTCAACCCGACAACCAGCCGGGCCAGCCTGAGCGAATCAGCCTGTCTCACATGCCCCCCGGCCTGCCAGCGGCCGATCATTTCGGAGACTGTTCCATACAGCGGTGTATAAATCTGTTCCCATTCTTTCACATGCTCCGTCGAGGACAGGCCGGCATACACGAGCGCGGACACATCCCTGTATTCGCCGGTCACTTCAAACACCGCCGCCGTGAACTGCCGGAGCTGCTCGTCCCAGCTGTCGTCCGGGATCACCGCCTGAAGGACTTTCTCTTCAAGCTGGCCGACCATCTTGGCTGCGATTGCCGGCATGACGGAAAGCTTGGACGGGAAATACAGATAAAACGTCCCCTGTGCAATTTCCGCTTTCGAGACGATATCCGACACTTTTGAGCGCTCGATCCCTTTTTCACGGAACACCTCGATCGCTGCGCGGATGATCCGTTCCCGCTTATCCATAGCTCCCCCTCCTGACTGACTATCAGTCATTATACACCGTTCTCCCCTTCCGGTCAAAGGCGTCCGAATCAGAAACTTTGTACCTCCGTGCTTTATTCCCTACAATCGGACTGTAGGTCAACTATTCTGAAAGGGGATGGTGGAACGATGTCCAAGCAAGTGGAGCTCGGAAATTCAGGGCTGTTCGTGAATCCGGTCGGCCTCGGGACGAACGCGGTCGGAGGACACAATCTCTATCCGAATCTGGACGAACAAACCGGGAAGGATCTCGTCCTGACGGCGATCGACCAGGGGATGAATTTCCTGGACACGGCATTCATCTATGGACCGGAACGGTCTGAGGAGCTGGTCGGCGAGGTCGTGAAAGCGTCCGGCAGGAGACAGGAGGTCGTCATCGCCACAAAGGGGGCGCACAAGCCGGAAGTCGGAAGGCGCGCCTACGACAACTCCCCCTCCTTCCTCCGGAGCCAGGTGGAAGCGAGCCTGAAACGCCTCCAGACCGATTACATCGACCTGTATTACATTCATTATCCGGACGAACACACGCCGAAGGATGAAGCGGTCGGCGCGCTGAAGGAATTGAAGGATGAAGGGAAGATCCGGGCGATCGGCGTCTCCAACTTCTCGCCGGACCAGCTGAAGGAAGCGAACAAGGACGGCTATGTCGACGTGTTCCAGGGAGAGTACAATCTGCTGAACCGGTCCGCAGAGCAGGACTTTTTCCTGTATGCGACCGAGCACGGCATCTCGTTTGTCCCGTATTTCCCGCTTGCGGCGGGATTGCTGGCAGGCAAATACACACCGGACACGACGTTCGACGACCTCCGAAAAGACAAGCCGGACTTCCAGGGTGCGGCATTCCGGGAAAACCTGAAAAAAGTGGAGCGGCTCCGGCCGATCGCCGAAGCGAAAGGTGCTGAGGTTGCGCATGTCGTTCTGGCCTGGTATCTCACACGCAATGCGATCGACGCCATCATCCCGGGCGCCAAAAAACCGTCGCAGGTCGCAGACAACCTCAAAACGCTGGACGTCCGGCTGACCGAGGAAGAAATCAACGAAATCGACCGGTTGTTTTCCTGAAACCCGACAAAATAGCGGGCAGCTCCCATCTGGGATGCTGTCCGCTTTTGGTTTCCTTTAAATCGTATCGGGGACAGTCGGCGCGCTCTCCTGAGGCTCTTCCTGCGGCTGGACGAGTGCATGCTTTTCCCATGCACGGCTTTTCCAACGGAGTGCCATCGCAATGCCCCTCGTCCACTCGTCGGCTGCAATCGCCAGCCAGACCCCCACGATGCCGAGATCCAGGACAAACACGAGATAGTAGCCGAGCGGCACACTCATGAGCACCATCGAGATGGACGCCATGAGCACCGGGAATTTGGCATCCCCCGACGCGCGCAGCGAATTGATGATGACAATATTGAATGTCCGCCCGGTTTCAAGCAGCACCGACAGAAGCAGCACGGACGCCCCCAGCCGGATTACTTCCTCATTGTCGGTGAACAGCCCAAGCAGCTGATATCGGCATAAGGTGACTGCGGCGACCATCACAAGCGTGAAGGCGAACGCCCATTTCAGGCTCTTCCACAAGGAATGGTAGGCGATGTCCTTTTCCCCGCTGCCGACGAGCCTGCCCGTAATAATCGACGTCCCGAGACCGATCGCCAGCGCAAACAGATAACTGAACATCGAAATATTGACCGCATACTGGCGGGCGGCCAGCGCCTCGGTGCCGAGGTATGTCACATAGTAAAGGAATACGAGCTGACATCCCTGATACAAGATCTGCTCAAACGCCGACGGCAGTCCGATGTGCAGGATTTTCCCGACGTATTCCTTTGTCCAGTCAAAGTAATACCGGAATTCAATCCGGTAATCGAGCACTCTGTAAAGCACCCAGAGGAACACGAACAGTGCGACAAGCCGGCTGGCGGCGGAAGAGATCGCGGCGCCTTTCACGCCGAGTTCGGGCAGCCCGAACTTCCCGAAGATCAGCGCATAGTTTCCGGCGATGTGCAGGATGTTCATCCCGAGGGAGACGAACATCGTCTGCTTTGTGAATCCGTGCACCCGGATGATTGCGGAAAGCGAATTGATGACCGCCTGGAGGAAGATCGCTCCGCCGACGATCACCAGATAGGCCTCTGCATGAGCAAGCACTTCCCCGCTCAGGTTCATCGCCGACATGATCCGGCCCGTGAATGCGATGAACACGCCGCTGAGCACAAGTCCGACCAGGAGATTCAGGGAGACGGCGATGGCGGAAATCCGGGAAACTTCCACATATCGTCTGGAGCCGAGGTATTGGGAGACGACGATGGCCGCCCCGTTGCCGACGACTTCCAGGACCAGGATGGCGATCTGAATGTACTGGTTCGCAGCCCCGACCCCCGACACTGCTTCATCCGACAGTGAGCTCAGCATGAATGTATCGACCAGGCCCATCAACGTAAACAAAAACAACTCTAAAAATATCGGCCAGGTGAGCTGGAAGAGATTCAGCCTGTTCCCGGTTCCGGCGGCTGCCTTCGCTGCCATTTATACATTCCTTCTTTATGGGTGAATTTAAAACAGGATGTATCATAGCACAAGTTGTTGTTATTTGGAAATACTATTCTCGTATAAATAAAAGTTCGAAAATCTGAATCAATTCCAGATCTTGATCGATCACCTGCTTAAATGCGGCCACTCCATGCGGGCAACCGCCCGCATCTTCCCGTTCTATTCGGGTATATCAAAAATACGAACCTACGAAAAGAGTGATTGCCCATGAACGCAAAGCATATCGCAGCCGGGCTTGCGGCCGCCGCGTCGGCTGCCGCGGCAGGGAATCTGCTGGCCACCGCGGGCATCCGCATGACCGGGGCCGGCATTACAAAAAAACTCGGCCGCCGGGGAATTGCCCTGACGTTTGATGACGGGCCCCATCCGCTCTATACAGCCAGGCTGCTCGACCTGCTGGAAGAGTCCGGTGTCCGGGCGACGTTCTTTGTCGTCGGCGAAAAAGCGGAAGCCTATCCATGGCTCGTCAGGCGGATGCACGAGGACGGACATGAAGTCGGAATCCACCACTACAAACACGTATCCACTTGGCGGCTGACCCCTCATCGCCTGCGTGAGGAGCTTGAAGCGACAGACCGGGTGATCCGGATGTCGGCGGGCGTCAAGCCTTTGCTGTACCGTCCCCCATGGGGAAGGCTGAGCCCGTTCACCCTGGCAGTCGCCAAAGACTACGAAACGGTCATCTGGTCACATATTCTCGGCGACTGGAAGATCCAAAACTGCTTTGACCTGTCCAAGCGGCTCGAGGCCATACCTGCCGACGGATCGATCGTCGTGCTCCATGACGACGGCAGCAATCCGGGAGCGGACGAGGCGGCTCCGGCGTTCATGATCGGGGAATTGGAAAAGTACCTGGACAGCGCCCTGCGAAAAGGAACCCCGTTTGTCACGGTGAGCGGACGTGATCCGGATGGGCATTGACCAGGCAATCGGCTACGTTCAGCAGTACGGCTATTTGATCATCTTCCTCCTTGCCCTGTTCGGCATTGTCGGGATCCCCGCCCCCGAGGAATCGATGGTGTTCCTCACCGGGATGCTCATCGCCGAAAACCAGCTGGGTGCCGCCGGTTCGGTTGCCTGTACGATTTCAGGCGTGTTTGCCGGGATGCTGGTCGCTTATTTCGGAGGCAGGTGGATCGGCACCCCGCTCCTCCGCAAAGTCGGCGGGTGGGTCGGACTGACGAAAAGCCGGCTGGAAAAACTTGAATCCAGATTCTCGGAACGCCGCGGACCGGTCATCCTGTTCGGTTTTTACCTGCCCGGTTTCCGGCAGCTGAGCCCGTACTTTGCCGGTATGACGAAAGTTCCGCTGCCGCTTTTTGCAGGCCTTTCATTGATGGGTACCGTTCTTTGGACGGGGCCGTTCCTGGTGGCCGGATACGTGCTCGGCAAACTGTTCGACATCGATCCGGCTTATGCGTCGTATGCAGGAATCCTATTCCTGGCGGTGTATCTCGTCTATTTGCTGGCGGCGAGAACCAAGCGGAAGAATCGCGGTTGACCCCGCGGCCTTCCTGTGAATTGTTTTTTTGATAAAGTGTGTACCGGAATTATTTGGGTATAGGTTATTAAGATGCTTGCCAAAAGAGGAGTTGGCCCAATGAGAAAAGTCATTTTCTTCTCTCATCTCCGGACCCAATCCGGCCATCATCAGGCAGCAGAGGCGTTGATGGACCTGGTACAACGGAGGATGGGGAATGTAATCACAAAAAAGCTGGACCTTCTGACCGAAACGAGCCCGCTGGTCGAG
The DNA here is from genome assembly GCF_900156305.1 of Edaphobacillus lindanitolerans. Classification (GTDB taxonomy): domain Bacteria; phylum Bacillota; class Bacilli; order Bacillales_A; family Planococcaceae; genus Bhargavaea; species Bhargavaea lindanitolerans. Next base: position 464,223 of record NZ_FTPL01000002.1, read on the forward strand.
CGGCTGATCTCGTTCGGGTACATGAATTGGATCCGTTCATTACCGGATGTGTATGACCGGGTCTATGAAAGATGGTTCTGCCACGGGCCTGACTCGGATGAGACCGCATTCAAATGGTATCAGCCGTTTCTCATCAACAAAATGAAGGACATCCTGGAGCGCGAAAAACCGGACCTCATCTTCTGCACCCATTCCCTCCCCTCCCTCATCCTGAGCAAGATGAAGATCAATGGCCTTTGTAGTATCCCGGTCATCAACGTCTATACCGATCTGTTTGTCAACTGTGTCTGGGGGAGAACGGGGATTGATGCACATTTCCTTCCGACAGCGGAGGCGAAGCGTAAACTGTCCCTCGACGGACTGGATCCGGAGCGCCTGAAGGTCTCCGGCATTCCGGTCCACCGTGCATTCCGGGAAGTCCGGAACCGTCCGGCCATCACGGGCAGAACACAGATCCATGCACTGGTCGCCGGCGGCAACACGGGGCTCGGCTGCACCGGCGGGTTTCTGGAAAAGTTCTCGAGGGCCGAACATATACGCTATACAGTCCTCTGCGGGAAAAACCGCAAGCTTTACCGGACGCTCAAATCCTGCGGCCTTCCGAATGTCGAGCCGGTCGGGTTCATTTCGTCCCGCGATGAAATGAATGCGCTCTATGACCAAGCCGATGTGCTGATCACAAAACCCGGCGGCGTGACACTCAGCGAAGGACTCCGGAAAAAACTCCCCATGTTCATCCATTCATCACTGCCCGGCCAGGAGCGGCACAATCTGGACTATTTGACGCGCAAGGGGCTGGCATTCGGACTGGAAGCGGGCAGCACGCTGGAAGAACAGATCTTGGATGTCCTCTCCCACCCTCTCCGCATGCACAGGTGGAACCGGGCCGTCGATGGCTTCAGAAACAGCCTCGATATGAAAACCGAAGGCGACGTGATCCAATACATTGAAGAAATCCTGACCGGATATGAAACAGACCGGGCAAGGAGCAGCCGTTTCCCTTCCCTTCATACGGCCGGAAAGTGAAGACAGACATCAGAAAAAGGAAAGAGGAGGCCCTGCCATATCCGGCAGACCTCCTCTTTCCTTTGCCCTCCTGCCAAACCGGCTCTTCCTTGTCCGTGAGCTTTCCGGTGCCCTCCTTTTCCTCACTGATGTCTGAATGATCGGATGGCGAAGACGATGATCGGGATGAATGTGACGGCCATGAAGGCCGGAAGGAACAGCATGCCGAGAGAGTCGGCTTCACCAAGCGCCACCTGGATCGTTTTCCAGTTCAGAAAAGTGAATGTGATGAGCAGCAGGTTTTTGATGGTGTTCAGCAGCTGCCTGGAATTCCGGTATTGGAACTCGATATTCCGTTCATTGAGGCTGACCATATAATTATGCCACTCCGGATGCTTCTCAATGAACGACAGGAAAACCGTGAGTACCGCCGTAATGGAAGGCAGGACCAGAAGTTCCCACTTCGAGCCCCATCTGTCCACCTCCCCGGCCCCGTCGTAATGGCCGGGCACCTGGTCGGGCAGACTGCCCCACGACACCATGAGATACAGAAGCCCTGCAGCGAAAGTCAGCCCTCCAATCCAATTGAGCAAACGCTCAATGGTTGTTTTCGGAACCTCGATTTTTGGACGGTCATACGTTTTCATTGTAAACACTCCTCGATCTTTCTTACGGATAAAGGGAGCACCGGGTTTCAGAAAGGATAGAAAAGAAAAAACCGCCGGATGGGCGGTCGTTGGATCAAGCGTCAAGCCCATACGTACGGCGTTTCCTGGTACACATAATAGTTCAGCCAGTTGGAAAAGAGCAGGAATGTATGGGACCGCCATGTGTTGAGCGGATCGTTCTCCGGATCATCCTGTGGGAAATAATGCTTTGGAATGGCGGTATCAAGCCCTTTAGCCCGGTCCCGCCTATACTCCTCTGCCAGCGTCCCCGCGTCATATTCCAGATGGCCGGTGATCATGATCCGCTTCTCGTCCTTTGACAGGACGATAAAGGCCCCCGCTTCTTCTGATTCAGACAGCAGGTCCAGATCCGGATGGTTCCGGATCTCGTCGGCGCTCACTTCCGTATACCTTGAATGGGGGGCGACGAACAGGTCGCTGAAGCCCCTTGCAAGCTTGACCGTCGGGTCGGAGACCGTATGGCGGAAAACACCGAAGCATTTCTCGTGTAGAGGCTGCTTCCCGATGCCATAGAAATGGTAAAGTGCGGCCTGCGCCCCCCAGCAGATGGTCATCGTAGAGGTGACATTGCGATCGGACCAGTCCATGATCCGGGTGAGTTCCTCCCAGTAGTTCACTTCTTCGAATGGCAGGTGCTCAATCGGAGCGCCGGTGATGATCATTCCGTCGAACCGGCGGCCGCGGATCTCCTCGAACGTCACATAGAACTCGTCCAGATGGGACTTGCTCGTATTTTTGGATTCATGCGTCGCCATCGTCATGAACGTGACATCCACCTGAAGCGGTGTATTGCCGAGAAGTCTGAGCAGCTGCAGTTCGGTCCGCTCCTTTTCCGGCATGAGATTGAGGATCAGGATGTTGAGCGGACGGATATCCTGGGTGTCGGCCCTGTCGGTATCCATCACAAATATCTTTTCTTCCCGCAGCTTTTCTGCCGCGGGCAGATGTGTCGGTATGTTGATCGGCATTTGGAAGCGTCCCCCTTTTCGGACTGTACGCGCAAGCCGCCGGTAATCCGGGGCAGTCCGGTATATGAATTCGCAATACTCAAATGATAGACGATTCCGGTCCGGATTGGTAGGGGGGCGAATCAAATGCAGAAACAACGTTACTTTACTTCGATCAGTTTTCTTGGATCATGCCGGTTCTCCTTATAGAACTCCACTGCCTTGGGGATATAGTCGGCGAAATCCGGGCAGCGGATTCCGGCCTGGGAGAGATCCGCGGCCGCCCCGCTGCAGTCGAACTCCGCCTCCAGATGGAAATAGTCCAGCGTTTCCCGCTCGACCTGGACCCATCGTCTGAATGACGGCATGCTCAGCATCATATAAACGGAAGATCTCGGAACCGTGAAAACCGGTTTTTTTCCTGCCAATTCCTCCGCGATCAGCCGGAATGCGTCCCTCGCCATGTACGGCGACGGGTCCGTCAGATGGTAGACTTTATCGATGCCCGCAGAACTGCGGGACAGATGATGGGTGGCGTCGATGATGTAATCGACCGGCACCAGGTTGATCGCGGCCCGGCTTTTGCCGATATAAGGGATCGGCATTCCCGAAAACTTGTCCAGAAAACGCATGATGAAATAAGGGCCGTCAAACTTCTCGGTCTCTCCCGTCCTGGAATCCCCGAGGACGATGCCGGGCCGGATGATGGTCGTCGGCACCCGGTCACGGACATAATGGACGAGCACTTCCGCATCATATTTGGTCCGTTCATAATGGTTCTTGAATCCTTGCCCGCATGCAAGCTCGGTCTCCAGGATCGTCCCTTTCCGGGTCCCGGAAACGTATGCCGTGCTGAAATAGACATAGCGTTCGATCTTCCTGCAGTGCAGGACCCAGGCGTTGACGTTCCGGGTGCCGGTCACGTTGACGGCCTGGGCCAGTGCTTCCGGGACGGCCAGGTCATAGACGGCAGCCAGATGGAACACATGGGTCACGGTTTCATTCAGCTCGCCGGAAACGGCCGAAGCGAGCCCCAGATCCGCCTTCGTAATATCCCCTTCGTGTATGCGTATCCGTCCAATCTTGCGCCCGTTGCCGGCGAGTCGCTTCGTCCGGATTTTCGCCTGCTCCATTGCCGACGGATGGACGAGCAATTCAAAATCGGAATCGGATCCATTTTCAATCAGCTTGTCGATGATGCGGGTTGCCAGGAATCCGGGAAACCCCGTAAAGAAATACGTCGCCTTTGCCAACGAATCCATTCTCCCTTCCCTCTGTTTACTTCACATATACCGGTGCGTCATTGATGCTGACGTGGCATTTCTACGTTTGGATCCGCTTCTCCTTCTTTGGCAGAAAGAAAGTCAAGGCTCCCGGGATTCTCTGCCGATTCGACAGCGGTTTCATCCGTTCCGATAAGGGGAACTGGAACACTATCAATCGTTCTGGAGGGATGACTCATGCCTGGAAGAAATGATAATGGTCCTGAAAAGTATTTTGGAGACAGGGAAGGAACCGAAAAAGCGAACTATCACATCGTACCCCATGACGGAGACTGGGCACTGAAGCTCGAGGGCGAGGAAGAGCCGGTCGAAACGGGCGGCGACCGTGATCAGCTCGTCGAAGAAGGAAAGAAGCGTGCCGGTGAACACGGAGCAATAGTCATCGTCCATGACAAGGAAGGCCAGATTGAAAATCAGATTGAATGCTGAAAATCGGGTGCAGCAGACGCTGCCCCGTTTTTCATAGATCAAAATATTTCTAGATTCGGGATAGTCCGGTCCGTTTTTGGGAATGAAAAGGTTAAGCGAAAAAATTGACCTACCTGGGAGGACGACATCATGTTGAAGCTGGAAACAGATTTGCAAGGCAAGCGGGCTCTTTATGGAGAGATCGAGCCGCTGCTCCGATCGCACGGGTTTTCGCTCTGCGGAAACTGGGAGTACAACGAGGGCATGTTCGACGGCATCCTGAATCGCATGAGCGGTGAAACCATCTATCTCCGGCTGCCGTTTGACGTACTGTCTGGAAGCCTGGACCATCCGAATACGATGCTCGCGTTCGGCCAGCCGTTCCTTATCAAGCACGTCGTCAACGTCGGGCTCGACCATGACCAGAACGCGCTTTTGACCACGACCGGTTTTGACCAGTTCCAGGCACCGCTCGAAAAAGACGCCAACATCCAGAAAAAGTCCCAATGGGAAGAACGCGGCGAAGAGAAAGTGGCCGACATGTTTGGGAACTATGAGTTCATCCATTAAAAAAAGCCGCTGCTGCGGCTTTTTTATTTCCCGTACCTGTTCAATTGCCGGGCGAGCATCCTGTTCCTCAAATAAATACTTGTCCAGATTGCACCATAAATCAGCAGAAAAACGGCGATCGGTCCGAACAGCTTCCCCGGTCCAAACCAGCCAAGCAACAGGCCGGTGACGCAAAATGCGGCCGCCGTCACCGAAACATGCAGTGCCGTCTGGGCCATCAGTGAAAGCCGATCCCCGTCATAAACAATGGATGCCCCGCCCATAAACCCGCCCAATAGCAGATAACCGAGCATCTGGGTGTTCAATTCGGACAGAATGACCGTGTCAGTGCCTTTTGCCGCCAGTGCGGCCAGGTAGATCAGGAGCGATGCAGAGCTGATCCCGGCTCCGCTGCACGCATACCAGAAAACCCTCAACGTGATTCCCCCCTTTCATTTTCGATTCAGCACCCTGTCCTTCAGAGCGCGTGTATACTTCCTTGAAACATACTCTTTATGGCCATTTTTGAACACCACGGTCAGGCTTCCGCTGAATGACGCTTCGTAATAATGGATCCAATCCAGATTCAAGACGCATGATTTGGAAATTCTGATGAACGTCCTGTCATCCGAAAGGTACTCAAATGATTTGAGCGTGTCTTTATAATCGTATTCGTCTTCTTCTGTAAACACTTTGCACCGGTCCCCTCCTGCAAGGACATACACAATCTCATCAAGACCGAGCAGGAATGCACGCTCTCCCTGCATCACCTGAAGCTTATCCGCTTTCTCTCCGTCCTGAAGAATTTGGATTGCCCGTCTGATGGCCGGTGTCATTTCCCGGATGCTGATCTCGGCCTGCTCCCGGTCCAGGTCCGGATCCAGCTTTATTTTGACTTTCACCGCCGCACCCCCTTTGATTCCAGCATATCTTTTATGAACCGATCCCGCTCATGTTCCCGGGAAACAGGCCACTTTTACCGGATGACCGGTCATTTTTTAAAGATTATGGTCCGGCTTACGTCCCTGTACGACCCACTCTCTTCATTTTCCCTTTAAACAGGTTTAATTTCCAGCTTATCGGGGAAAGTAGGACTATTAACGCGGAAAGGAGGAGCCGCTATGAGAGCACTCGACGCCATTGCACTTACCCTTCTGATTGTCGGCGGACTGAACTGGCTGTTGGTCGGGCTGTTGGATTTCGATCTGGTCGCGACATTGTTCGGCGGGCAAGATGCAATTCTGTCCAGAATTGTTTACGTGCTGGTCGGCCTATCCGCACTTTACTGCCTGAAATTTTACGGACTTCTCGGCACCGACCGGGATCGACGGACCATCTGAATATGCATTCAACAAAGACCTCCTGCCCGCTGAAACGGATCCTGGAGGTCTTTTCATTATGATAATTTTTTTATTTAATTCGATCGGTGATCATGGCTGCCTATTTCGGAAGCTTGCCCAGACTGGATTTTTCAATCGGGAATTCAAGGTCGGTGATCTTGGCAACGAGCCCCTTTACAAGCTGTTCAAACCATTCCGGCGCTGCCGGCGAGATGTAGATCGACTGGATCAGCACCGACAAGTCGACCCGCACGGCCGTCCCGTATTCCAGCGGCCCCCGAACGACCGTCTTCAGCTCTTCCGGACCGGGCAATTGATCATAAAGCAAAAACAGGCGCAGCTCATTCTCAAATTCGAATGACTTCCTTTTCAGAAACAGATAATCGATCAGCGTGGACGGACGGTTCCTGCAGTCTTCAAAATCCACATATTTGACGATTCCCGAGGTCACGGGCCGGTCGTCGAGGAACGAATCATGGAGACGGCGGAATGTGGTCCGGATGGCCAGTCCTTCATTGCTCTGCAAATAAAGTTTCCACATGGCAGCGGATTCGTAATCATTCATATGCCAGCTGTTCACAAAGCTGTATTGCCGGAGGCCGCGAAGGACGTCCCGCTGCTCCCGGTAATGATCGGCCAATTCGATGTCACCGATGAGTTCTGCCGTTTCAAGGAATCCGGATACGGGCGTCCCTTCAAACGGATCCTCGAATTTATCGATCCGGCTGAAAAACAGTGATCCGCTGATCAGCAGATCGACGAATTTGGTGAAGTCCAAGTATCGCCAAAGCGGCTGAGCAGGAGTAGGCATTTCACGGCCTTCATCGTTGATGACCATCCAATCCCTCCAGGGGGTGCAGGCTATGCAGGCTCAGTATCCCCCTGCCGTACACTGTGCCATACAAGAAGGGCTGCAGATCTGTCATTTTCCGAGAAGCCCCTGGGATTTCAGGTACTGTTCCGCCACTTCTGCCGGCGTCTGCCCGCCGACGGCCACATCGTAGTTCATCTTCCTCATTTCATCGTCCGTAATCTTGCCGGCCAGTCGGTTCAGTGCTTCCACGACTTCCGGAAACTTCCGGGCCGTCTTTTCTGTCATGAGCGGCGCTCCCTGATAAGGCGGGAACAATTGTCGGTCGTCTTCAAGAACCCGCAACTGATATCGCTCGATTTCACTGTCGGTCGAGTAGGCATCGACCACGTTGATCTCACCGTTCTGGACTGCCCCGTAGCGGAGTTTTGGTTCCATCGTGACCACATCCGGGAAGGTGATGCCGTAAGTTGACCGGATGCCCGGATAGCCGTCCTTGCGGTCCGAGAATTCCAGTGTGAATCCGGCCTTCACCCGGCTCTCGACCGTTTTGAGGTCAGAAATCGTCTCCAATCCATGTTCCTGTGCAAAATTGTCCGGGACTGCCAGGGTGTACGTGTTGTTGTATTGCATCGGGTCAAGCAGGGCCATGCCGAACTGCCCGGCTAGCCCGTCGCGCGCCTGTTCGTACACTTCCCGGCTGTCGGTGCTTCCGGCCGTTTCCTTCAGGAACTCCGAAATCACGGTTCCGGTGAATTCCGGATATATGTCGATGTCACCGGATCGAAGGGCATTGAATACGAACGACGTTTTTCCGAAGCCCGGCTTCAGCTCCACGGACAGGTCCGTCTCTTCCTCGATCAGCAGCTTGTACATATTGATCAGGATTTCAGGTTCTGTTCCGAGCTTTCCTGCAAGAACAAGCTTGTCGTCCCCTTTTCCGATGAGCGGCACGATGAAGATGACGGCCGCGGCCAAGGCAAGCGTTCCGGCGGCAATCAGACTCTTCCTGAACGGCATCCTTTCCAGCTTCTTCAGCAGGAAATCAAAAATGAGCGCCAGGATGGCAGCGGGGATGGCCCCGAGGACGATCAGGTTCGCGTTATTGCGGTCGATGCCGAGGAGGATCAGGTCACCTAGGCCGCCGGCGCCGATCAGGGCGGCCAGCGTTGCGGTCCCGATGATGAGCACCGTCGCCGTCCGGATGCCGGCCATGATGACCGGCATCGCAAGCGGCAATTCCACCTTTCGCAGCCGCCTCCTTCCGTTCATCCCCATCGCGTTTGCCGCTTCCACCAGGGCTGGGTCCACTTCCCGGATCCCTGTGTATGTATTGCGCAGGATCGGCAGCAGCGCATAGGCCGTCAGGGCAATGATGGCGGGCACCCGCCCGATGCCGACAATCGGGATAAGCAATCCGAGGAGTGCCAGTGACGGGATCGTCTGGATGACGGACGTCACGCCGATGACACTGTCCGCCGCCCGCACATGCCGCGTCAGCCAGATACCGAGCGGCACCGCGATCAGCACGGCAATGATCAGGGAGACAAATGAGATTTCCATGTGCTGAAGAACAGCAGTCCATAATTCACCTTGCCGCCGGCTGAATTCATCCATGAGTCCCGCCATCATCCGTCCCCCCCTTTCCTGCCATCCGGGCAAGGAGGCGGAAGGCGGCTCCCCTGCTCACCCGCCCGACGATTTTGCCCGCAGATTCAACGCCGACCGAGTCGTGCTCGGCAAGTGCATTCAGCAAGATCCTCACTTCCACGAACGCCGGCAGGACCACCGCCGGTTCGTTTTCTGCGTCCGGTTTCTCCATTGCCGCCCGCAGATCAACCGCCGGCTCCTCTTTTCTTTTTCCGATGAACGACCGCACGAAATCATCCGCCGGATTTAAAAGAAGGTCCTCGGGCGTGCTGAGCTGCACGACTTTCCCTTCCCTCATCAGACAGATACGGTCAGCCAGCTTCAGTGCCTCATCCATGTCATGCGTGACGAAGACCGTTGTCTTTCCCAGTTCTTCCTTCAGGCGGAGCAGGTCATCCTGCAGTTTCTCCCGGCTGACGGGGTCCAGCGCGCTGAACGGCTCATCCATGAGCAGGATATCCGGATCGGCGGCAAGCGCCCGGACCACTCCGACCCGCTGCTGCTGCCCGCCGGACAACTCGGACGGTTTCCTCGCAGCATAGATGTCCGGGTCGAGGCCGACCATGCGGAGCAGTTCCGCTGCACGCGCCTTCAGTTTCTCCTTCGGCCACCCCTTCATCTCCGGCACGACAGTGATGTTCTCCTCGATGGTCATATGTGGAAACAGGGCGATCTGCTGAAGCACATAACCGATATTCCACCTCAGCTGATCAAGCGGGTAATCAACTGCCGGTTTCCCGTCGATGTACAGGCTGCCGGAAGAAGTAGGAATGAGACGGTTGATCATCTTTAGCGTAGTCGTCTTTCCGCAGCCGCTCGGACCGGCCAGAACGAGAAACTCCCCTTTTTGGACTTCCAGATCGAGATGGTCCACGGCGACCGTGCCGTCCGGATACTGTTTTGTAATTTGTTCGAAACGAATCATGTCATTCTCCCTTCCCCACACTAGTTCCAATCTACCCTTTTTCCCGGGGGATTCATCCATAGATTCTACCAAATCAAACGACTGCCAGACGCCGGGCAGGGTTGTAAAAGACCGGCCATCAGGAATGGCAGGGAAACTTTCTAAGAAGCGTATTTGATACGACTGTTTTTACGGTTGAAAGGGAGAACCAGACCGGGCGTGTAAGAATCCGCTATGATAAAGTAAACAGACCATTGGGAAAGGAGCGAGTCCGCTGGTCACTTTGAATCTGCTTGATTACTCACCGATTGATGAAGGGGCCACCGCCCGCGACGCGCTGCTCCAGACGGTACAACTGGCCAAACAGGCGGAACAGCTCGGCTACCGCCGTTTTTGGGTTTCGGAGCACCATCAGGTCATGTCCGTCGCGGGCAGCAGTCCGGAAATGCTCATGATGCATCTGGCCTCATCCACCGAAAGGATCCGGATCGGATCCGGCGGTGTCATGCTGCCGCACTATAGCCCATACAAGGTTGCGGAAAACTTCCGATTGCTCGAAGCGATCCATCCGAACCGGATCGACCTCGGAATCGGCCGGTCCCCGAGCTTTCATCAGGTCAACCGGGCACTGAACGAAACAAAGGGGAAACGGCTGCCCTATGAACAGCAGATCGGAGACCTGCAGCATTATCTGTCCGAATCCCCTTCTCCTGACCACCGGTTCAGCGGCCTGACGGCAACACCGGTCATTGATACAGCCCCTGAGCTTTGGCTCCTCGGCACCGGAATGGGGAGTGCCGCAATTGCCGCCGAATACGGAACGGCCTTCGCGTTCGCCCATTTCGGCAAGCCGTCAGGTGAAGGTCTGGAAGCGGTCCGTCTTTACCGTGAACAATTCCGCCCTTCCCCGTTCCTTCAGCGTCCGAAGGTCACGGTCGCCGTGTTTGCGGTCGTCGCCGAAACGGCTGAGGAGGCGGAAGAGCTGGCCACCGCATTCGACCTGTGGCTGCTGATGGTGGAATCCTCCAACCCGCCCCCCTATTACCCGTCGGTCGAAACTGCGAAAAAACGCGGATTCAGCACAATCGAAAAGGAGAAAGTCGCACAGAACCGCAAACGGATGATTATCGGGACTCCCCTCCATGTCGCCGACGAGATCAGGCGACTCGCCGGACAGTATCAGGCTGACGAAGTCACGGTCATCCCGAATGTGTACGGCGCCGGCAACCGGTTGACAGGCACGGCTCTGCTTGCAGAGGCCATGGGTCTGGCTGCACTCAAATAATGCTGGGGCGCTTCGGTTGAAGGGCGTTCAGTAATATAAAAAGACGGTGCAAATGGCACCGTCTTTTCACGTCAGGAACAAACGCTTTAAATGGAGCGGCGGGAAGTCTGGCCGGCCGCCAGTCTACCGCGCTTATGGTCGTACTGGTAAACGACTTCCCCCGTTTGCTTATTGATTTTGTATTGATATCGCCCGGTCCAGGCATAGGCAAACTGCTCATCTTGATCGATGACCAAAGAGGTGTCCGCGTTTTCCGGAGGGGCATCCAGCAGCTGCTCCCAGATCACGTGCCGTTTTGTCAGATCGAGCAGAGCCAAGGTCTGCCGACGATCATTGCGCTTTTTCTGATAGACCACGAGCTGTTGGTCTGCCTGCCCAGTTTCGATCAGCCCCACATCCATCAGCTCGGGATACAGTTCTTCAATCTTCCCGACTTCGGCTTGTTTGTTGGCTGCCTCGTCATCCCAGACTTCGGAAAAAGGCCGGATCTGATCCGCATACGCCGGATCCTCTGTGATCTCTTTTGTGGTGAAGTTAATCCTGTAATACCGCCCGTCAAGACCATAGAGATAGAGTTCATCCGGATTCGCTACGGCATAATCCGTATACAGATAGCTTAAGTTATCTGCTAAAACAGGGAACTTTTCCAGAAACTCTTTTTCATTCATTTCCTTTTTGCCGGTTTCCGGATTGATGAAATAAAGGGTTTTCTTTTTATTATTCAACAGCAAAAGCCCTTCCGTCGTCCCACCGATCAGATATTCTTGCCATGTCGAAATCCGGCTCCAAAGCCTTTCGCCGGAATGAAGGTCATTGGCGCTGATCAAGAAGCTGGAAATGTTCGTGGAAATCCCATGTTCGACTCCGTTCGGTGTGGTCTTTCTGATTTTCATGACGGAGACCGGCTTCTCATCAAGATCAAAAAGAACAACCGGTGAATCCAGTTCAATCCGGTTCGGTACTATCAGGTGATTCAGTCCCCAGATCAGGGAGGAAAACAGGAAAAACTCCATCAGCAAGAGCCTGCCCAACTTCAAAAACATCGTTTCCGCAGACTGTTTTTCGAGCCGGATCTGACGAATTTGCCGGGGAATATAAATGAACAGGGAAATGCACACCAGGCTGCCGACCACAGCCAGCAGAATATAATCAAACCGCCAGCCTGTCGGCAGCCAATACGCCAGTGAATCCGGCTGGAGAAACTCGAGCATGGCGGAACCGACCAAAAAGTTGAAGATCAGCACCACCATGAGTCTTTTTAAAATCCGGCTTACACCGGGAAACCTTTCATCGTCCTGCCTTTTCCCGATCAAATAAATCGCCCGGACCGGCAAATACAGCAATCGGATGTACAGTAAAGCCAGAGCGGTGTTATGTATTGGGTTTGAATCAAAGTTTAACAATGACACCCATTGATCAATAAATCCTGTCAAAATTCCCATTCCTCATGTCCTTTTCTGTCATTTAGACTCCCTTCATCTTATCCATCCTGAATTCCAAGTTCAATAATAAAAATAGACGGTTGCACAATTATCTTTCAATGTTCAATCCATTGGACGGATTAGGGGTTTACTCACCTACCATACCGTCACCATCACGGTCATCCATGTACTGGTACAACCAATGATCCCGAGTAATTGGCATTTTGTAACCCGCATCTTTTGCTTCTTTAATCGTGACCTGCCCATTGCCATTTGTATCAATGCCAGAAAGATCACCGCTTTTGCCTGAATCTATGTTTGAGTTTGAACCGTTTGATCCGGAAGATTTACTTCCTGTTAAACCAAGTGATTCGTTCACTTTGTCAGGGTTGGTGTTGTCAAACTCATCAACAATCTTATTCCCTTTTAAAGTATAGGAGTACTTGTAGCTGGAAGGAATCTGCGTTTCCGTGTTTGGATATGTAATAATTGCTTCGAAATTAGTGGCCCCGCCAGCTTTACGAATGGCATCTTCCATGTATGCTTGATCACCATGTCGGTTTAGCGTGCTTTCTTGTGGAGTAATATTGTAAGCATTGGATACTCCTCCAAGAGAATCCGCAATGATATGTCCTTCATCTAAATCTGCTCTCTCTACACCGGGAACTTTTGCTTCATCAGAATAGTATCGGCCAGACGATGTTACAGGTTCGTTTTTGTCATCTTGTAGAATGATTTCGTCAGCAATCACACAGACCAGTTGCCCAAACTCATTCGTAAATGCCCAATATTCACGGTCCCCATACCCAATGTCAACGACGACGTTGGCTTGGCGATAACCAGATAAATCACCACCGTCAACTTCAATAAGTTCGGATTCTGCGAACAGTTCATTATTTGGTTGGGGTGTTGTTTCCTCTACTGCAGGTTTTTCAGCAACCGTAGTGTTCGTTTCTTCTTCCCCATTTTTGTTTCTTTCAACTTTAGAGACTTCTTGTGAATCGCTTTCTGCATCTGTAACGGTTGCATCTTCTGCATTGGTGCAACCAGCCATAAAGATGATGATTAAAAGTAAAACTAAATAGCTCATTTTCTTTTTCATTTTAGAACTCTCCTGTAATCGTTTCATATTATATATTATAGAGGAATAATGAATAGTTTTGAATACTGATAGAACCGTCAAGAAATCCTTTTGGTGTTACACTGAGAATATCATGAACCTTTGCTCTATATTTGTTACTCCTTTTCCACTTCTATCCTTATTGGACAAGGGATTAGCGGATATTGAACAAAAAGAAAAGGGGCGAAGTCCTGCAGGACCCGCCCCGGTTGAATACTGGATAACGCTGTTATTCTACTTCTTATTCCACCGTCACCGATTTCGCCAGGTTTCTCGGCTGGTCGACGTCACAGCCGCGGTGGAGGGAGGCGTAGTAGCTGATGAGCTGGAGCGGGATGACCGAGACGAGCGGGGTGAGCATCGGGTGGACGGCCGGGATGACGATCCGGTCGCCTGCTTCCTCGGTTCCTTCCATGGACAGGATGCATGCCTTTGCCCCCCGGGCGGTCACTTCTTTCACATTGCCCCGGATGTTCGCCGAGACGGCGGCCTGGGTGGCGAGCGCAAACACCGGTGTTCCTTCTTCGATCAGGGCGATCGTGCCGTGTTTGAGTTCACCGCCGGCGAAGCCTTCTGCCTGGATATAGGAAATCTCCTTCAGCTTCAGTGCGCCTTCCAGGCTGACGTGATAATCCATTCCGCGTCCGATGAAGAACGCATTCCGGGTCATCTCGAGGAAATCGAACGAGATGGTCTCCATCTCCTCTTTCCGGTCGATCATCGTTTCGACGGCAGTTGCCGCGATGCCAAGTTCATGCACCAGATCAAATTGTGCCGGATGCCCTTTCACCTCTGCCGCGCATGAGGCGAGGATGGCCAGAACGGCGATCTGTGCCGTATAGGCTTTCGTCGAGGCCACGGCGATTTCCGGGCCGGCATGCAGCAGCACGGTATAATCCGACTCCCGGGAAAGCGTGGAGCCGGCCACATTTGTGACAGTGAGCGACGGATGGCCCATTTCCTTGACCTTCACGAGCACTTGCCGGCTGTCCGCCGTTTCTCCGGATTGCGAGATGAAGATGAACAGCGGCCGCTCGGAGAGAAGCGGCATATTGTAGCCGAACTCACTTGAAATGTGGACTTCGGTCGGAATCCCGGCAAGTTTTTCAAAGTATTCCTTGCCGACGAGACCGGCATGGCTGCTCGTGCCCGCGGCGATGATGTAGATCCGGTCCGCACGGGTAAGCGCACCGATTGTTTCATCTTCCAGCTGCAGGTTTCCGTCCGGCCCCTGATAGGCCTGGATGATTTTACGCAGAACCGCCGGCTGCTCGTCAATTTCCTTGAGCATGTAGTGCGGATACGTCCCCTTCTCAATATCCGAGGCATCGAGCTCCGCCGTGAACGGTGCCCGGCTGACCGGCTCGCCGCCGATTGTCCGGATCCGGATCCCGTCTTTCGTCAGAAGGACGATTTCACCGTCATGAAGCTCGACAAATTGATCCGTCACCTGAAGCATCGCCATCGCATCCGACGACACGACGTTGAATCCTTCTCCGAGACCGACGAGAAGCGGAGACTTGTTTTTTGCCACGAAGATCATTTCTGGTGCCTGCCCGTCGAGCATGGAGATCGCATACGAACCGTGAAGAAGACCGAGCGTCTTTGCAAATGCTTCTTCCGTCGTCAGTCCTTCTGTAGCGAACAAGGAGATGAGCTGGACGATGATCTCCGTGTCCGTTTCCGACTTCAGTTCGATGCCGGCCAGATACTCCGAGCGCAGCTGCCCGTAGTTCTCGATCACGCCGTTGTGGACGAGCGTGAATCGGCCGCTTGCATCCTGGTGCGGATGAGCATTCCGGACATCCGGCACGCCGTGGGTCGCCCAGCGGGTGTGTCCGATGCCGGTGTTCGCTTCGGCCGACGGGTCAATGACGGCGCGCAGATCGGCAATCCGTCCTTTTTCCTTGAAAACCGTCACGCCGCTTTCGTTGGCAAGGGCGATCCCCGCAGAGTCATAGCCGCGGTACTCCAGCTTTTCCAGGCCTTTCAGCAAGATTTCCTTCGCATCCAGTTCACCGATATATCCTACAATCCCGCACATATTCAATTCCTCCATTTTAGGGCAATGCGAAAGAAGCGTCCCGATGCCGGATTTTTTCGGCCGGGGGCGCTGCACTGCCGATTCAGTTTGATTGGGTCCGCTTAAGCGTTCTGTACGCTTCTGTATGCGGATGAATATGCCGGCTTTCCCCTCTGTTTCACCTGATCACTCAAGTGTTTTGCTGGAAAGCGTGACAACCGGGCATTGCGGTCGGGAGGCATCCGCCGAATTGTCGATGAACCTCCACCTCGTCTGCTGGGATTAAGATTTTCCCAGCTCAGGCGCTTTTGATTGTTTTCCGATTTTGGCGCAACTCCGCCCCTCCTTCGCCATGTCGCTTTTGTACTTTATTACAAACTGTCCTTTTTTGTCAATCAAAACTGAAAATCTGGCTTCTTCGCGTATTTTTCTGATCAATGTAGGCGTCTGTCCCCGATGTCCGGGGCACAGCCCGGTTTCCACCGATCATGAGGAACGTCGGCCACTTCGGGCCAAACTGGGGCCACTCATGGTAAACTTCGGCCACTCGAACCCAAACTTCGTCCACTCGGGGCCAAACTGGGACCACTCAAGCCCAAACTTCGGCCACTCGCCCCTAACCCCTCCAATACTCCCCTTCACCCCAAAATAAAAGAAGGCGGACATCCCGCCTTCTCATAATCTCTTTTTACCCAAGCGGCCGGATCACCGCGCGTACCGGGCTGCCGTCCGCTCCGTGGAGGGCGAGCGGGAGGGCGATGAACTCGTAGTCGCCCGGCTCCACGTTTTCCAGCATGAGGTTTTCGATGATGTGGACGCCCGACTCATCGAGCGAATGATGGGTCGCCAATTCCTTGCTGTCGACCCGGTCCACGGACGGGATGTCGATTCCGAGCAGGAAAATGCCTTTTTCCTTCAGCAGCGGGCCGATGTCGGGCAGGAGTTCCGTGTAATTCTCCGGGAACGTCATCGGATCATTCGTTGCCGATGTCTTCAGGAGAAGCCGCCGCACACCGTCCAGGTCGAATGACTCCAGCTCTTTGCGGCCGACCTCGGAAACCCGGGTCACATCGACCACCCGGGCATTGCCGATATACAGGTCCGGCGACAATTGCTCAAGCCGTTTTCCGTCGTCGTCAAAGTGGTACGGGGCGTCTGCATGGGTCCCCATATGGAGGCTCGTCGTCATCTGCCCGATGTTCGCGGCGCCGTTTTCTGCTTTCGCCGAAGACAGTTCAAAACGGAACGGGGTGTCCCCCGGCCAGTTCGCCATCCCGTTTTTGAGCGGCTGTGTGATGTCTGTCCAGTTTCCTTCTTTCATTCCATTCCCTCCTCAAAGCGTGGTCCGGAGATTCCAGAGCTCCGGGAAGAACCGGTGATCGAGGACGTTGCGCAAATAGGCGACTCCGGACGATCCGCCGGTGCCCTGCCGGAATCCGATGATCCGCTCGACCGTTTTCATATGCCGGAACCGCCATTGCTGGAGCCAGTCCTCTACATCGACAAGCTTTTCTGCAAGCTGGTACAGCTCCCAATGCCGTTCGGTATCCCGGTACACTTCTTCCCAGGCCGCCGCAACGGTCGGATCTCCGTCATAGATGATCGTGAAATCACGGTCGAGCAGATCCGGATTGATCGCAAAACCGCCGCGGGAAAGGGCGCCGATCGCCGCGTCATAAATGCCGGGTGCCTTGTACGCCTGCTCGAGTTCACGATGGATGTCGGGATCCTTCTCATAGATTTTCAGGATATAGTCCGATTTATAGCCGAGGGCGAACTCGATGAGCCGGTACTGATGGGACTGGAAGCCCGAAGCCCGCCCGAGCGAACCCCGGAACTCCAGATATTCGGCCGGCGTCATCGTCGCCAGCACATCCCATGCCCCGATGATCTGTGATTGGATTTTCGACACGCGGGCGAGCTTCTTGAACGCCGACTGAAGCTCGCCGGCATTGATCTCGTCAATCGCCGCAGTCAGTTCATGCAGCAGCAGCTTCATCCACAGCTCGCTCACCTGGTGGATGACGATGAAGAGCATCTCGTCGTGATGCCCCGACAGCCGGTTCTGCGAAGAAAGGATCCGGTCGAGCGACAAATATTCCCCGTACGTCATCGTTTCCCGGAAATCCGTATGGATCGATTGTTCGCTGCGGAGCGATTCCTTCAGTTCCGATATTTTCTTCGGCATTCTGCAGCTCCCTCCTTCAGGCGATGATCCCCCGCCTGTTCTCGAATTTCGTATACCGCTCTTCTTTCATGATGTCCCTCAAGATCAGCATCGCCCGGCGGACCTCTTCAAAGGAATTATAAAGCGCAACCGGCGCGAGGCGGATCCCTTTCGGTGCCCGGAAATCCGGGATGACCCCTTCTTCCTTCAGCGCCCGGCAGATCCTTGCGGCTTCATCATGCTCAAGGTACACATGGCCGCCCCGCTGCGCATGGCCGGCCGGACTGGCGATTGAAAATCCGTATCCCGTCAGGAGTTCCCCGACAAGTCCGATCAGATAATCGGTCAGCCGGAGCGACTTCTCGCGGATCCGGCCGATTCCGGCTTCTTCGAACAGTTCAAGCGAGCCGATGACCGGTGCCGCACTGAGAATGTTCGGCGTGCCGACCTGATAGGCGGCTGCATCTCCCGCCGGTGTCATCACATGGTCCATGTCGAACTGTTTCTCCTTGTCGGATCCGAACCACCCGGCCAGGCCGGGCTCTGTCCCGAACAGCCGGCGGTTGACGAACAGGCCGCCGCTTGAACCGGGCCCTCCGTTCAGGTGTTTATAGGTGCACCAAAAAGCGAAGTCGGTGTTCCAGTCATGAAGTGCATGCGGAACGGAACCGATCGAATGGCAAAGGTCAAAGCCGATCAGGATGCCCCGCTCGTGCGCGGCCGCCGTGAGCCTCTCCATGTCCAGTATCTGCCCGCTCCGGTACAGCACGCCCGGCAGGACGGCAACCGCCACTTCCCCGGTCATCGCTGTGATGATGTCATCTTCCGAAAGGGTATGCCCGTCCCGGCTTTTCACGCTGACGAGATGTTCCTGCGGATCGAGCCCGCGCAGCTTGATCTGGCTCTTGATCGCATACAGGTCACTCGGAAAGTTCAGTTCGTCGGCCAGGATCTTCGTCCGGCTCCCTTCCGGCCTGTAGAAGGTGGCCAGCATCTGGTGAAGATTTGCGGTCGTCGATCCGGTCACCATCACTTCTTCCGGTTCTGCCCCCACAAGCGGCGCCATCTTCTCTCCGAGCCGTCCGGCCATGTAGTACCACGGGTTTTTCCCTTCCGTCCACCCGTCGATCCCGAGCTGCTTCCAGGAACCGAGCAGGTCCAGAAGTGAAGCTTCCGCACGCTTCGACAGCAGGCCGAGTGAATTTCCGTCCAGGTAGATCGACTCAGGCTGAATATAAAATTCGTCCCGGAACCCCGCCAACTCATCGGCAACATCCTGTGCGGCTGCATAGTCCTTCGAACTCAGCTTCATTTTCCTGCCTCCCATCTGATTTCTATCTCACTTCGACTCTACGGGAATGCCCGCAACCATGCAAGCGCTTTCTTTTTGAGTGCAGTGTTTGGACCGAATAAAATAGTCGAGAATGTTTTGAAGATTACGGTGTATTCCGGTGGTTTTCATGTTAGAATGAGTCCATTAAATTTTCAGACAAAGGTCGTGATTCATATGACAACCGTGAACGAAGAGACCCGCCCGGTCCTGGTGGAGGACGTCCTCATCGCCCATCAGATGCTGAAGGAAGTGGTCGTCCACACACCGCTCCAATTAAACAAGCGGCTGTCCGAGAAATACGATTGCAACCTTTATATCAAGCGCGAAGATCTTCAGCATGTCCGTTCATTCAAGCTGCGCGGAGCATTTTATAAGATCAAATCCGTCGAAGCAGAAGCCCGGGAAAGAGGGATCGTCTGTGCAAGCGCCGGCAATCATGCGCAGGGTGTCGCCTACGCATGTGCGGAACTCGGCATTGACGGGAAGATTTTCATGCCCCAGACGACTCCGAAGCAAAAGATCAACCAGGTGAAGATGTTCGGCCGGGATCAGGTGGAAATCATTCTTACGGGTGACACGTTTGACGAGTCTTCGGCCAGCGCACTCGCATTCACGGAAGAAAGCGGCCGGCTGTTCATTCACCCGTTCGACGATCCCGTGCTCATCGCCGGCCAGGGGACCGTTGCGGTGGAAATCCTGAATGACATCGGAACGCCTGCGGACTATGTATTTGCCTCCATCGGCGGCGGCGGTCTCATGGCCGGCCTGGCCACCTACATGAAACATGTCTCCCCCGGGACCCGGATGATCGGCGTGGAGCCGGCCGGGGCGGCGAGCATGAAAGCTTCGCTAGAAAACGGCGAAGTCACCCGGCTGGCGGAGATCGACAAGTTTGTCGACGGTGCGGCCGTGCAAACTCCCGGCCGGCTCACCTACGAACTGTGCAGAAGATACGTCGACGGCATCACGCCGGTGCCTGAAGGGAAAGTGTGCACCGCCATCCTCGATCTGTACAACGAGCATGCCATCATCGCTGAACCCGCGGGCGCCCTGCCGATTGCCGCATTGGATGCCCACCGGGAGGAAATCAAGGGCAAGACGGTCGTCTGCGTGATCAGCGGCGGCAACAACGACATCGGCCGGATGCAGGAGATCAAGGAAAAGTCCCTCATCCACGAAGGGCTGCTCTACTATTTCATCGTCGAATTCCCCCAGCGCGCCGGTGCACTCCGGCAGTTTCTCGATCATGTGCTCGGACCGGAAGATGACATCACGACATTCGAATACACGAAGAAAAACAACAAGGAAAACGGCCCGGGGCTCGTCGGCATCGAAGTGAAGCATAAAGAAGACTATGACGGTCTGATCCGGCGGATGCACGCACTCGGATTCCCCTTCAAGGAAGTGAACAAAGACAGCACGCTGTTCGGTTTGCTGATCTGATACGCCGTGTCATTCATAAAAAGCAAACAGCAAGGACCATGGTCCTTGCTGTTTGTTCATCTTGGAGGGTTCCTTCCGGCAGCCTTTCCTCAAAGGGTTTCCAGCCTGTTCTTTACCATCAGCATGTCCTCCAACAGAAGCCGGTACAGATTCGGCCGGCGCCTGACGGCCAGAGGATGGTAGGCGGCCGCGGTCTGGAAGCCCCGGATCTCATGCCAGCTGCCGCGCAATCCCTTCACATCCACATCGGGATCCCGGTAAAACGACTGGACGGCGACGTTCCCCATGCACAGGATGAGCTTCGGCTCCATCGTCTCCAGCTGTCCTTCCAGGTGTCTGTGCATGCAGATGTCCCTTGCCTTTTCCTTGTCATATTTCCGGATCGGCCGTCGTTTGAGGATGTAGGTCACATAGAATGCCGCTTTGCCGAGGCCCGCTTCATGGATGGCCCGCTGCAGGGTCTGCCGGGTTCCGCACACCATCGGGTTTCCTTCCCTGTCTTCACGGGCGCCCGGGTTGTCCAGGATGATCATGACCGGTGCATCGGGATTCCCCTCTCCCCACACCATCCGGGTCCCCTGTTTATAAAGTCCGCAATGCTCACAATTCCGCTCGCTTGGCGGTACCGGGTCCTCAAGCCAGATTTCCGGGCAGAATGATTCCATTTTCCATCACCTTCCTGACTGAACATTACCCGCTTCCGGCCGGATCAAGCCAGCCGGACACGGTCGTTACGGGAGACCGCGTTTTATTGTTATGATGAAGAGGCAGAAATCTTCGTTTGAAGGAGCGTGTCCCATGCCATCGGACAACCAGGGAATCATCCGCATCATCAACGCGACTGAAAACAACTTGAAACATGTATCGGTCGATCTCCCCAAAAAGAAAATCACCGTGTTCACCGGAGTGTCTGGATCCGGAAAATCTTCGCTCTGCCACGATACGATTGCGGCCGAGTCAAGACGCGAGCTGAACGAGACGTTTCCGAGCTTTGTCCAGCAGTACTTGCCGAAATACGGACGCCCCCATGTAAGCAGGATCGAGAACCTACCGGTCACGATCGTCCTTGACCAAAAGAAGCCCGCGTCCAATTCCAGGTCGACGGTCGGAACGTATACCGACATCTATGCCCTTCTCCGGCTTCTTTATTCCCGTGTGGGCCGGCCTTTCATCGGCTACTCCGACGCGTTCTCCTTCAATCATCCGTCCGGCATGTGCCCGCGGTGCGAAGGGATCGGCGAAGTGACCGACCTCGATGTCCATAAGCTCGTCGACTTCGATAAATCTCTCAACGATGAGGGCGTCATCAACTTCCCGGCCTTCAAGACGGGCGCCTGGCGCTGGAAGCGGTATGCATACAGCGGTCTGTTCGATCTCGACAAGAAGATCCGCGACTACTCCCCCGAAGAACTGGATCTCTTCCTGTACTCGCCGCAGATCAAGCTGGAGAATCCGCCTGAAAACTGGCCGAAATCCGCGAAGTTCGAAGGGATCGTCCCGAGGATGTACCGGAGCGTCATCACCCAGAAGGAAGGCAAGCGGCACCAGAAGCTGCTCGACGAGATGGTCTCGACATACCCATGTCCGGAATGCCATGGCACCCGGGTGAACGAGAAAGTCCGGAGCTGCAAGATCAACGGGCAAAGCATCGCGGATCTGGCAGAAATGCCGGTCGCGGAAGCCACGGCATTCATCAGGGGAATCGACGATCCCGTCGCACGGGATCTGAAAAATGAACTGACGCTCCGTCTTTCGGCGCTTGATGAAATCGGGCTCGGGTATTTGACGCTCGCCCGCGGCATCAACACGCTGTCGGGCGGTGAAGCGCAACGCACGAAAATCGCCAAGTACATCAACTCGGCACTTGCCGACATCGTGTATGTGTTTGACGAGCCGAGCGCGGGACTCCATTACGCGGACATCGAGCGCCTGAAACGGTCCCTCCTGAAATTGCGGGATCACGGCAATACGATCCTCATCGTCGAACACCATCCGGAAGTGATCCGGCTTGCCGATCATGTCATCGACATGGGCCCGCATGCGGGAACGGACGGCGGCGAAGTGATGTACACCGGAAGCTACGAAGGTCTGATTGATTCGGGCACGCTCACCGGAAAATCACTGAGCCGGATCATCCCGGTCAAATCGGAGCCGAGAAAGCCCGCCGATTGGTTCCGGCTCGCCCACGCAACACGCCATAATCTGCAAGACGTGACGGTCGATCTCCCGCTCGGCGTGCTCGCAGTCATTGCCGGCGCGGCAGGCTCCGGAAAAAGCTCACTGATGGAGCAGTTCCGGCTCGAATGGAACGGACCGGTCGTCTCGATCGGCCAGAAATCGATCGGCACGACTTCCCGTTCCACGCCGGCCACCTATCTCGATCTGTCCGATGACATCCGTTCACTGTTCGCCAGGGAAAACGGTGTGAGCGCCGCACTGTTCAGCTTCAATTCCAAAGGCGCCTGCCCGGCATGCAACGGGAAGGGCGTCATCGTCACCGGCATGCACTTCATGGACCCGATTGAGACCGTCTGCGAAGTGTGCGATGGCAGCCGCTACGCACCGGACGTCCTGCGGTACCGGCTGGGGGGCAAGACGATTGCCGAAGTGATGGGCATGTCGGTCGATGAGGCCGCCGTGTTTTTCTCAGATCAGCCGTTCATCGGACGGCTGTCCGCGATGCAGCGGGTCGGGCTCGGTTACCTCAAACTGAACCAGTCGATGACCACCCTGTCCGGCGGCGAACTGCAGCGCGTGAAGCTCGCCAGCCACCTGAACGAGAAAGGCACCCTCTTCATCATGGACGAGCCGACGGAAGGCCTGCATCCGGACGACATCCGGAAACTGATGGACCTGTTCAACCATCTTGTCGACGAAGGGAACAGCCTGTTTCTCATTGAGCACCGGCTCGACGTCATCAAACAGGCCGACTGGATCATTGAGCTCGGACCCGGCGGCGGCACGGCCGGGGGCCGCATCCTGTTCGAAGGCACCCCCGGGGAAATGCAGACGAGCGACGAGTCGATCACACGGCCTTACGTTGAGCAAAGCCTGCACGGGCCTCATTGACCAGCGGCCGTGGAGGTCCTGGGGAAGTCGGTCGGCACGAGGCCTGGAAACCGGTTCGACCGACTCCCGGATGGCTCCCCGGCGATCATAGCCGGTCCGGATATGAATCAAGACAAACAATAAGGGGGATCTTTATGGAGCTGATCCTGATCACCGGCCCGCAGGCCGTAGGGAAAATGACGGTCGGACGGGAACTGGAAAAGCTGAGGGATGCCAGACTGCTCTTCAATCACGCGACACTCGACCTGTTCGCCAACTTCCTCGGCTATTCGAAAGAGGCATTCCGGCTGTCCGATGAGACAAGGAAAAACCTGTTCCGGGCCTTCGTCCAAAATCCCGGCGTCAATGTGACGAGCGGCATCATCCTCACCGTCGTCGTGGCATACAACCAGGAAGGCGACCACCGGTTTCTGCAGGAAGTGAGCGATATTTTCACTTCAGCGGGCGGCGACGTCTTCATCATTGAACTGGAGGCCGACCTTAGCACCCGGCTGGAGCGGAACGTGATGGAAGACCGCCTTGCGGCAAAGCCGTCCAAACGTGATCTGGAATTCTCACGGAACGAGCTGCTGAGGAGCCTGGACAAACACCGTCTGCAATCCCTTCCCGGAGAGGTGGAACGGACGGTGCCGGCTGCAGGATACCTCAGACTGGACAATTCGGGGATCAGCGCATGTGAAGCTGCCACGGCAATCCATCAGTTCATCGAAGACCGAAAAAACTCCCGGCCATGACCTGGCCCGGGAGTTTTTCATCTATTTACATCAGTCCGACCGCATGTCCGTCGCGATCGATGTCCATATTCATCGCAGCCGGTTTTTTCGGCAGGCCCGGCATCGTCATGATGTCGCCCGTCAGGCAGACGATGAAACCGGCACCGAGCTTCGGAATCAGCTCCCGGACCGTGATCTTGAATCCTTCCGGACGGCCCAGGATCCCCGGGTCGTCCGTCAGCGAATATTGTGTCTTGGCCATGCAGACCGGCAGGATGTCCCAGCCGCGTTTTTCGATGTCCTGCAGCTGCTTGAGGGCCTTGTCCGTGAACAGAACGCCGTCGCCTCCGTACACTTTCCGGACAATCGAGTTGACTTTCTGCTCGAATGTATCAAATTCGTCGTACAGCTGATGGAATGCATTGCCTTCCCGGATCTTCCCGAGAACGAGACGCGCCACGTCCTCTCCGCCTTTTCCGCCTTCTGCCCATACATCGGCAACGGCGGCGGATACTTCGTTTTCGCGGCACCAGTCAAGAACAACCGAAAGTTCTTCCTGTGTGTCGGCCGTGAACCGGTTCAGTGCGATGACCGGCTCGATCCCGAATGCCCGGATCGTGTCAATGTGGCGCGAGAGGTTCGGCAGGCCCCGCTCCACCGCTTCTTTGTCGGGGGTGGAGAGATCGGCTTTCGCCGCCCCGCCGTGCATCTTGAGCGCTCTGACGGTGGCGACGATGACGGCCGCATCCGGCCTGAAATCCCCCTGGCGCGCTTTGATGTTCATGAACTTTTCCGCACCGAGGTCGGCGCCGAAGCCCGCTTCGGTCACGACGATATCCGCGAGCTTCTTTGCAGTCTTCGTGGCGATCAGCGAGTTGCAGCCGTGCGCGATGTTGGCGAACGGCCCGCCATGGATCAGGGCGGGTGTCCCGCCGATTGTCTGGACGAGGTTCGGCTTGAACGCGTCGCGGAGCAGCAGCGTGAGCGCCCCTTCCGCGCCGAGATCCCTGACGGTGACCGGCTCCCGGGTGAATGTGTAGCCGATCACGATCCGCGACAGCCGCTCCTTCAGGTCATCCAGCGACTTTGCCAAACAGAAGATCGCCATGATTTCCGAAGCGACGGTGATGTCAAAACCGTCTTCCCTCGGAATGCCGCCGGACGGACCGCCGAGGCCGACCGTCACCCGCCGGAGCGCCCGGTCGTTCATGTCCAGCACGCGCTTCCATGTGATCCTCCTCTGGTCGATTCCGAGCAGGTTGCCCTGGTGCAGATGGTTGTCAATCAGCGCAGACAGCGCATTGTTCGCTGTCGTGATTGCATGAAGATCCCCGGTGAAATGGAGATTGATCTCCTCCATCGGCAGGACCTGCGAATAACCGCCGCCGGCTGCTCCGCCCTTCAAGCCCATGACCGGGCCGAGGGACGGTTCGCGGAGTGCCACCATCGTCTTTTCACCCAGCCGGGAGAAAGCATCGGCGAGGCCGACGGTTACCGTCGATTTCCCTTCACCGGCCGGTGTCGGGCTGATCGCCGTGACGAGAACGACTTTCCCGTCTTCTTCCTTCTGCGGAAGCCGGCTGATGTCAATTTTCCCTTTGTACCGTCCGTACGGTTCGAGTGCGTCTTCCGGAATTCCTGCTTTTTCGGCGATCTCGCCGATCGGTTTCATTGCTGCGTTGCGTGCAATTTCCAGGTCAGTCAACGGTGTCTCGGTCGTCTTCATTGCCCATTCCCCCTCGGATGTCTTCCTTTCATCCTCTTTAGTATAACGGTTTTGCCCGATTCATCCTTCCGGCCGGTCTGACAATTCGGTGGCATGTGTTCGGGACGTGGCATCCAATAGACCGATCAGTACTATTTTGAAAGGATGAGTGCCATCGAAATGCCCGTAACGATCGTCAGCCATCCGATCCGGCTTTCCCGGCCGAAAGTCGATGTCGTCTACCCCCAGGTCACCGGTCTGGCCAATCCGTCCGCACAGACGCGGATCAACCGGACGATCATCACGACACTCACGGAACTCATGAAGGAACTGGGATACGGGAATGATAACCTGGTGGAAATGAGCGGCTATTATGAGATGAAGACGAACGAGCGCGGCATCCTCAGCCTGCTGCTCGTCGTTTATTCCTTCACCGGCGGCGCACACGGATTGACACTGGCCAAGGGGCTGACATTCGACGTCCATACCGGTCGGATGTTCCGTCTGAAGGATCTATTTGCGCCGGGCACCGACTACACGGCATTGCTGTCAGCCAAGGTGGAAGAATTGATCAAGGAGTGGAATCTTGACCTTCTGGAACCGTTCAAAGGAATTTCTCCGGAGCAGGATTTCTACATCGCCGACCATTCTCTGACGCTCTTCTTCCAGCTGTATGAAATCACCGCCTATGTATACGGCTTCCCTTACTTCCCGATTCCGCTCAGGTCACTGGAATCCATAATCGGCGATGACAGTCCGGTCGAAAAACTGATTGCATTTTAGCCTTCGGTCAAAAGGCTTTCCTGTACCACTCAGCGGCAGCCCGGATTTCTGTATGGGTCAGTGAATGACCGTGATTTTCCCAGTGCAGATGGACGTCCGCGCCTGCGCCTTCCAGCAGAGCGGTCAATTCCTCCGCCTCGCTTCTCGGGCAGATCGGATCGTTCGTCCCCGCTCCGATGAATACAGGCACCCCGTTCTGGCCGGGCAGCTCCACACCGCGGAGCGGGACCATCGGATGATGAAGGATTGCCCCTTTCAATGATTGCTCATATTGGAACAACAGGTTTGCGGCGATGTTGGCACCGTTTGAATAACCGACCGCGATGACCTCGTTTCGGTCAAATCCGTAATTTTCTGCGGCTTCGCCGATAAACCTGTTCAGGTCTTCCGTCCGTTTCAGGAGATCCTCTTCATCGAAAACCCCTTCAGCCAGCCTCCGGAAAAATCGGGGCATTCCGTTTTCCAGCACTTCTCCCCTTACGCTCAGCACGGCCGCTTCCGGGTCAATGAAATCAGCGATCGGCAGCA
Source organism: Edaphobacillus lindanitolerans (assembly GCF_900156305.1). Taxonomy (GTDB): domain Bacteria; phylum Bacillota; class Bacilli; order Bacillales_A; family Planococcaceae; genus Bhargavaea; species Bhargavaea lindanitolerans. The sequence continues at coordinate 491,399 of NZ_FTPL01000002.1, forward strand.
GATCCTGCTCGGTCCCGCCCGTTCCGTGAAGGAGCAGGAGCACCGGTTTGCCTTCCGCTTTTGCCGGTTTGAAAATATGCTTCATCGATAAGACCTCCCATTATAATCTTGAATTCAAGACTATTATTGCACAGATCCGAACTTTATACACGCAAATCGTTCCTCGGAGTTTCCGGCAGTCTTCACTTAAATAATTTCAAAAAAGTTGTTTTTAAATGTTTACCATAAAAAACCCCGGGTATTCTATCTGTACAAGGCGGAACACCGCGGGACGATCCGGAAGCTTGTTTTAGCCGGATGCGGATTGCGGGGATATGCACAGCCTTGGCGGAAAATTTGCTTCACTGACAACCCGCATGATCGTCAGGACAATGTCCGCTCAAATCGGACCGTCAGGAACCGACTAGAGCCAATTCATCAAAGGATGATGCGTTTATGGACACCAGGAGGACAAAAGAAGACGGATCGGTATAGTGGATCCGTCGAGCAGAGGATGACCGGAGAAATTCCGGACAAACGAAGCAATGGACTCAGGGGATGGTAGAAGATGGACACCAGGAGGACACAAGAAAACGAATTGGGATAGTCGTTTTCTCGCAATGAACGACCGGAGTGATCCGGAAAGTCGATGCAAGGACTCAGGAGATGGTGCCAATGGAAACCAGGAGGACGGCCGATCAAGGTCATTGTCGGCAGTAAGTTTTTTGTAGAAGTGCACTTGAACGCCTGACTGCAGAGCGGTGGTCATTGCGATGACACCTCAGCCGGAAAGGCAAAACGGCAGTTTAGGCCGTGCAGCTGAAGATGAGATTGCGGAAGCAGGATCGTCAGATGCAGTGAATCAAAGCGAATTTTCCGTGTGCATGAAGCCGCCCGATCAACTGATCGGGCGGCTTCTATTTTTCGTGATTCAGCGTTGTCCCAGGAATGTCGACGGCATGACGACGGCGACCACTTCCCCTTTGGCGCACACTTCCCCGCCGGCCTCCACGTCAATCAGGACTTTGAACTTCTTCGGATGGATTTCCTCCACGGTGCCGACCGCCTTCAATTGCTTGCCATGCGGCGTCGGCTTCAAAAAATCGACATGCAGCGAAGCCGTCACAAATCTTGGCGGATCCTCGCCGTCTCCCGGTTCATGTCCATTTTTCCTGTGAAGGGCCAACGCTGCAGACCCTGTGCCCGTGCAGTCGATGAGCGACGCAATGACACCGCCGTATACAAATCCGGGCAGCGCGAGCTCATCCGCAGCCGGATCATAATAGGTAACCGTCTGATCCCCTTCCCATCCGGTGCGAAAATGATGACCCTTTGCGTTCTGACGTCCGCAGCCGTAGCACCAGGCGAAATCGTCCGGATACTCATCTTGGATGGCACGTCCCACTTCCACTTGCATAGTTCCCCCTCCTGTTCAATTTCCGTATATCGTTCCCATTCGACATCTTCGCTGTATTTCCTTTTTATTCTTTTCATTCACGGAATAAAGTCTGGCCGGTCCATAGTGGAATCCAAGGACAACCCTTCATTGCCCAATTGGTCGATTTCCGCTGCCGGGGTCCTTGAACGACTGTTTTCTCTGCAGGTTAAGAAAGAAGGGCTGTATGTTAAGAATGACGGCTCCTAAGTTAAGAAAGACAGTCTCTATGTTAAGAAAGACGCGTTCTAAGTTAAGAGAGGCACCCAATGATCATGCGGCAGATGAAAACATAGCCAGAAGACGGGGCCTCGTTACTAATACCAAAAAACGAGAATGCGACCCGATGACCGGGCCGCAATCTCACCTTCGTTTAGGATATTAAGTTATGTGGTCAGAATTTGAGATATGGACGTCCGATTTTCGATATGGAACCCGATATTGAGATATGGACTCCCGATTTACAGTATGGAACTCTTATTTGAAATATGGACGCTTAATTAACAGTATGGAGTCCCAATTTGAACTATGGACGCCTGATTTACAGTATGGAACTCATATTTGAAATAAGGACGCCCAATTTACAATATGGAGCCCCAATTTGAGATATGGACCCCCGATTTACAGTATGGAACTCAAATTTGAGATATGGACGCTCAATTTACAATATGGAACCCCAATTTGAGATATGGACGCCCAATATACGATATGGAGCCCCGATTTGAAATATGGAGTTCCCATTTACAATATGGAATACATATTGGCAATACGGACCCCCAATTTACGATATCGCGACTACAATTGATGATGTCGACAACAAAACGGAGCCCATATCCAAGATACGGGCTCCATCTTTACGCATTTCACTGTTCGCTCCCCACGACCCGGATGCGGTCCATGACAAAGCGGCTTGTCGGAAGGGTCGGCATCCGGACCATGTTGATCGTCAGGTCCTGTTCGGGCACTTCATACTGAAGCGAGTTGGCCAGATAACGGACGCTCTCTTCGATGATGGTGACGGTGACCGGCTCTCCCGGGCACCGGTGGCCGTGGTTCGGGTCGCCCCCGCCCTGCGGGATGAAGTTGAACCGGTCGTCGACAAATCCGTTGAACCGGTCGGGGTTGAACTCTTCGGGTTTGTCCCACAGCCGCGGGTCGCGGTTCACGCCGTGGAAGTCCATGAGCACCGCGTCCCCTTCATTGAATGCATAGCCATTCCATTCAAAGTCCTTCTTCACAATGGCGCCGAGGAACGGAGTGAACGGATAAAATCGTCTCACTTCATTGGCGAAGTTATTCAGTTCCTTCTGGGTGTTCAATTTGTCTTTCCATTCAGGGAAATCATGCAGTGCCAGCGCAGCAAAAGCGACGAACCGGGCGACCGCCACTGCCGGCCGGATCACATTGAGCAGTTCGATTGCCGCCATGTGGAGATCCAGCCGTTCGCCGGACTCTTCATGGAACGCCATCACATGGGCGGCCGAGCCTTCTTCCGTCTGAAGGCGGCCTTCACGGATGGCGAGTATGACGTCCTCCACCCATTCTTCCGTCCGTACCCTTGCGTCTTCCCCGACTCTGTAGCGTTTTCCGACACCGCCTGCCGCATCGATCATCGCGCCGATATCATACGCACGGCCCCATGATTCCACATCCGTGAGCGGCACGCCCGTCCACCGGCAGATCCCGCGCAAGATGAGTTCTTCGGATTCATCGTACAGGACGGCTTTTCCTTTCCGTTCCATCTCACGGCCTTTGCGCTTCCACTCTTCCTCCATGATCGTCCGGAACAGCCCGAGCCGCTCTTCCGTCATGAGCGACATGAACATCGCTTTGCGGATCCTGTGCTTCTCGCCGTCCTTCGTCTGCACCCCGCCGACGCCGAACAACGTCTTCTGGATGCGGATCGGCAGTGCGCCTGATCTTTTGAATTTCGTTTCATCATAAAACAGTTCGGCCGCATCCCTGCCCGTCATGACGATCATTTTCTTGCCGAGCAGCCGGGTTTCGAACACGTCCGTGTCTTTTTCGCTCATCCGCTTCCCGATGTAATTGTATCCTTCGGTCAACAGATTGAACGTATGGTCAATTCCCCGTTCCTTTGGCATTTCCTTTGTCATGATTGCATCTCATCCTTCACTTATTTTCTCCTTCCCTTATTCCCTGTTTGAGCCCGGGTTAACATATTGAAAACTTCTTCTTTCAGAAAGTTGTCTATTGGCTTTCAATAAGCTGCAAATTATAATACAATTAGTTCGATATTCGTAACATTAAGGGGGAAATCATATGTCCGCAATTCCACGTTCAGAAGTAAAACTGGAAGAAACATGGAACCTCGAAGACCTGTTCAAAACCGAAGCCGATTACGATGCCCGCATCAAGGAGATTGAGAGTGATGCCTCGGCGTTCGCCGAAAAGTTTGAGGGCAAGGTGACGGATGCAGCCGCTGCCCTTGAAGCGCTGAAAGACTATGAAAAACTGTATGAGAAAATCATTCCTGCCGGCACATGGGTCAGCCTCATGCAGAGCGAAGACCAGACGAACAGCGATTCGCAGATGCGCGCGGCGAAATTCGGTTCCGTGATGGCAAAAACGGGCGCGAAACTCAGCTTCTTTGAGAGCGAACTTTCCCAGCTCCCCGAAGAGGAACTAAAATCCGCGATGGATCAATCCGATGAGTTCCGCATTTACCTGAAGGATGTGCTCCGGTTCAAGCCGCACAAGCTCCATCCGGAAGTGGAAAAGACGCTGGCTGCCTACCAGTCGACGCTTGATGCGCCATATGATCTGTACAACGTCACGAAGCTTGTCGATATCCAATTCCCCGACTTCAAAGCGGACGGCGAGTCCTTCCCGAACAGCTATAACCTGTTCGAAGGCGAATGGGAGACGGATCCGGACACGGAAAAACGGCGTGCCGCATTCAAGTCGTTCTATGAAAAACTGGCCGACTATCAGCACACAACGGCCAAGACATATGACATGCATCTTCAGATCGAAAAGACGGACGCCGATCTGCGCGGATTCAAGGATGTGTTCGAATCCCTGCTGTTCAACCAGGAAGTGGACCGCGAACTGTATGACCGGCAGATTGACTTGATCATGTCGGAGCTTGCCCCGCATATGCGCAAATACGCGAAGCTTCTCCAGAAAGTGCACGGCATGGACCGGATGACGTTCGCGGACCTGAAAGTCCCGCTCGACCCGTCCTATGAGCCGAAAATCACGATCGAGGAATCGAAAAAATACATCTTCGATGCACTGTCCGTCATGGGCGACGATTACTCGGAGATGCTGAAGCGTTCATACGATGAGCGCTGGACCGACTTCGCCCAGAACAAGGGCAAATCGACCGGTGCATTCTGCTCCAGCCCGTACGGCGTCCACCCGTACATCCTCATCTCGTGGACCGGCAGCATGGAAGACGTATTCGTCCTTGCGCATGAACTCGGCCATGCCGGGCATTTCTACAACGCCCATAACTATCAGGGGATCTTCAATGCGCGCCCTTCGCTCTACTTCATCGAAGCCCCGTCGACGATGAATGAAATGCTCATGGCGAACCATCTTCTTCAGAGCACGGACGATCCTCGCTTCAAGCGCTGGGTGATCGCGTCCATCGTGGCCCGTACGTACTACCACAACTTTGTCACTCACCTGCTCGAAGCCGCCTACCAGCGGAAAGTGTACGAGCGCATCGATGCCGGCGAAAGTGTCAATGCGGGCGTCCTCAACAGCCTGAAGCGCGGCGTCCTCGAAGAATTCTGGGGCGAGGGCGTGACGATCGAGGAAGGCGCCGAACTGACATGGATGCGCCAGCCGCACTATTACATGGGCCTTTATCCGTACACGTACAGCGCGGGACTCACCATCTCCACGCAGGTGTCGAAGCGCATCCTCGAAGAAGGAGAACCGGCTGTCCAGGACTGGCTCAAAGTACTCCGTGCGGGCGGCACGAAAACACCAGTCGAGCTCGCAAAAATGGCAGGCGTCGACATTACGACCGACCAGCCGCTCAAAGACACGATTTCCTACATCGGCGGCCTGATCGACGAACTCGAAAAACTGACCGAAGAAATCGAATCGGCTGAAGTCAAATAAGTTGAAAGATGTCCGGTACGGATAAAACCCGCCGGACGTCATAGAAAAGCAAGGGTTGCTGCCCCTTCGGGAAACAGCGCAGTCCTTGCTTTTTTCTGCGCTCATGGAAAGACCCGGCTGCTCTGTTTTTGATTAGCAGGCCGATATAAGGTATAATAACTGTTTGTGGCTTGCCTCATTATTTGGGGCGAAGCGGGCTGGGAGAGGGATAATTAAATAGTAGGTCTGTATCATGTTCAACAAACACTTTTTTGATCTGAAGGGACACGGCACGACAGTGCGCCGGGAAGTGATGGCGGGACTCATCGGGTTCTTCACGATCCTGTACATCATCGCGGTCAATTCCTTCATCCTGTCGGAGTCGGGCATGCCGCTTGACGGAGCTGTCGTGGCGACGGTCGTCACGTCATTCGCAGGGTGCCTCCTCATGGGGCTATGGGCGAATGCGCCGATCCTGCTCGTCCCCGGCATGGGGATCAACGCGATGTTCACGTACACGCTCGTCGGCTCGATGGGTCTGAGCTGGCAGGAAGCACTCGGGCTCGTCTTCGTAGCCGGGCTGCTGTTCGTAGTCGTCGCCTTCACCAGACTTGCAGGCGTCCTGTCACGGGCGATTCCCCAGTCACTGAAGGAAGCGATCACCGTGGGACTCGGTCTCTTCCTGATCTTCATCGGGCTTGAGAAAGGCGGCCTGATCAAGCGAGGATCCAATTCGATCATCGAGCTCGGCAATCTGGCCGACCCGACAGTCATCGCCACCGTGCTGACGTTCCTCGTGGCGGTCATCCTGTTCCTTCGCAATGTCAGCGGCCACTTCCTGTGGAGCATCCTTGCCGGAACCGGGCTGGCCGCACTTCTCGGCATCCTTCCGGGAAAGACAGAAGCGGCACCGTCGATTTCTTCATACGGGGATGTGTTCAGCGCATTCTCGTTTGACGGTCTAGGCTCCGCCGCTTTCCTGATCGGCACTTTCTCTCTGACGATGGTGATCGTCTTTGAGAACATCGGTCTTGTCCAGGCCCATCTGGATACGGCGGGCCGCCCGGAAAAGTTCCGGAAGGCGTTCCAGGCAAATGCCGTCTCCGCGATGCTGTCCGGGCTGTTCGGTTCAAGCCCGACCGTTTCCACTGCCGAAACCGGCGCGGCGATTGCCGCAGGCGGGCGGACCGGGCTGACGGCGATCGTCACGGGCGTTCTGTTCCTTGCATCGCTGCTGTTCCTTCCGTTCATCCATCTGATTCCGGACAATGCCATTGCGCCCATCCTCCTCATCATTGGAGGGCTCATGGTGCAGAACATCCGGAACATCGACCTTGGCGACCTGACAGAAGCGTTTCCCGCGATTTTCCTCATCGCGATGATTCCGTTCACGCAGAGCATTGCGGACGGAATCGCCGTCGGGTTCATCCTCTATCCGCTGCTGAAACTGGCGGACGGGAAAGCGAAAGAAGTGGCCAAGCCGCTTTATGTCATCGCCTTTCTGTTCCTTTTGAATTTTGTCGTGGGAATAGCCTGATTCAAACATATAAAACGGCGCCTCCGGTTTTTCCGGAGGTGCCGTTTTTTTATGATCAGATCGTTTTTTCAACCGGCTCTTTCTTCAATGCCGGAATGCCCGCAGCGGGCTTCTGCTTGCGTACCGGCTTTTCAACCTCCGGTTCCTTGCCGAGCATATAATAGTCGGTCTCCTCTTTGCTGAGGGACAAATAGGACTTTTTCATGAATGCATAGAACACGATTCCCGCCAGCGCCCATGCGCCGAGCAGAAGATAAGACGGCAGGGTGAGTGATGCGGGAGAGGCCGGGACGAGCAGCAGCACGAGGAACCCGGCACTCGAGATCATGCCGATCCCCGCCAGCACCCGCTTGAGCGTTGAACTCTCCTGGCCTTCCCGCTTTTTCCGGGCAAGGATTTTATACGCTGCAAAGCAGGCGAAGAAATAGCCGATCGATACACCCGTGGAACTCATGTCCACGATCCACGAAAGAGCCGGGCGGCCGAGCCACATGGCCGGGAGCGTGATGAGCGTGACAAACCAGATTCCCCAGACCGGCACACCGCTTCCCTTCGCCGTTTTCCGGAATATTGCAGGAAGGGCCCGCGCCCGTGCCATCGAAAACAGCAGGCGGCTCGATGACATATAAAATCCGTTCAGTCCGGTGAAGATCCCCATGACGATGGCTACTGCCATAATGAAGAGACCGGTTTTCCCGAGTGCCGAAGACACGATGGCCCCTGTTGCCCAAAGCTCTCCGCCGGTGCCTGCATTGCCCGGGAATGTCCAGGCGGTCAGGCCGATCATGACGGCATAAATCATGAATGATGTGAACAGGGAAGCCACGATCAGGAATGTCGCCTTCCGCGGGGAAAAGCTGAACTCTTCCGCAGCCTGCGGAACATTGTCAAAGCCGACATACGCCCATGGTGCGATGGCGAGGATGAGAAGGACCGACATGATCGGCGATGCCTTCCCGCTGAACATCGGACCCATATTGGCGATCGGCTCATCCGCGATGCCGAATGTCACAGCCCCGAGGATAAAGACGCCGGTCACGAGAAGGATGCTGAACCAGAACTGGAGTCTGCCCGAAACACTGGTCCCGGTGGAATTCAAAAAGGCAAACGCAATAAGAAGGACGGAAGCGATGACGACTTCCGGCATGTAAATGTCCCATCCGGCAACAGAATACAGATAGCCTTGCTTCATGAAGCCCGGCATCAGGTATTTCAGCAGCAGCGTGAATGCCGACGCATTCAGCGCCACGATTGAAATGTAGCCGAGTGACAGGAACCAGCCGCACAGGAACGCCCATGTTTTTCCGGCTGCAAGATACGCATAAGTGAATCCCCCGCCTGATACCGGGTGTTCTTTGATCATGACTCCATAGCTGGAGGCGATGACCATCATGATGAGTGCCCCGAAGAACAGTCCGAGCATGGCACCTGCCGGACCGGCATCGCGGATCCAGTCACCCGGAAGGATGAAAGCGCCCCAGCCGACCGAAGAACCGAGAGCGATGGCGAATACCCAGGAAGGCTTTAATGATTTCTCCAGCTTCCGCCTTCGGGGTTTCGTGCCTTTGTCTGTCGTAGTCTTGGTTTCTCTCATAGTTGCTCACTCCCTTGTTGACTCTCTTCTTTCCCTGTGGAGAAAAAAAAGAAACCAAGAGGGTTCGTCCATTACCCTGTCAGGAACAAAAGCAAGGACGCCGGCCGCTCTCCCGCAGGAGTCTCCGGTGTCCTTGCATTTTTTGAACGGGCCTTTCAGTTCTTCACTGGCAGGCCTTCCATTATAGGGTTAGAGGCGATCCGCCCTGACGGACATCGCATCCGCCATGAACTGTGCAAAGCCTTCCCCGTACCGGTCCATGTTTTTTGTGAACCGGTCATCCTGTACATACAACTGCCCCAGGCCGCGGAAGGCTTCCGGTGAATACGTGTGCCCCATCCCGTTCAGGAATTCATGCCATTCGCCGATTGCCTGTTGCACCTCCTCGGAATCCGGTTTCCGATCTCTGAGGGAAGCAAGTTTCTTGAACAGGCCATCCATTTGCCGGCCGAGATCCTCCCTGCCATCGGGACCGATCGCCGCCATTTTTTCATTGGCGCGGTCGACGGGTTCATCTCCCCATTTTTGCCGGGCTTCTTCCTCATACGGGTTTTTACTGAAATCAAAACCTTCAAATTTCTCTTGCTGACTCATCTCTGATTCTCCTTCCATGTTTTTGATGGTCTTGCCGATCGTGACAATCATCCGGTCCAGCCTGCTTCTCTTTTCGATCAAGGCCTTTTCCTGCAGGCCGAGTGCCTCCCGCCGGTCATACGACGGACTGTCGAGGATCTCCCCGATCTTGCGCAGCGGGAAGCCGAGTTCCCGGAAAAACAGGATCTGCTGCAGCCGGTCCAGGTCCTCTTCGTCATAAAGCCTGTATCCTGCATCTGAAACGGTACGGGGCGTCAGAAGTCCGATCCGGTCATAATGATGGAGCGTCCGGACACTGATCCCCGCAAGGTCTGCCACTTCCTTTACTTTTCTGTGCACGATGCACCTCCAATCCCTGATGAATTCAGTATAGAGCCTGACGCAACGTCAGGGTCAACAGGAAAAACAAAAAAATCCGGACGCCTCATCCGCCCGGATTTTTATCGACCGATTCATAGACATCCGCAAATTTGTTCCCAAATTCGGCCCGGATATATTTCAGTTCCTCCTCTGTGGTCAGGAGCCGCTTCGCCTTCCCGATCGTTCCTCCCTGAAGCTTCCAGACGGCATTGTGGGCTTTCACCGATTCCGAAAAGTCGCCGGCCTTCCACTTTTCCAAAATCCCGAGGTACGTATCTTTGTGCTCGTAATCACCCGCCACGGCCTGAGCATGCATTTCATCGATCCGGTTCTGCGTGATCTGCAGGGCCCCCCACTTCTGCTTGGCCAGGATTTTCTGATGCGCCATCTGATGGATATCCTGCATGAGCCGCTCCTCGGAAGGCGGACGCTCATACAGAGGCGGTTCCCCGTCGCCCTCCGGCACCGGCAAGGTGGACGCTTCCTGAACGTTCACCGAGCCTGATGAGATCATATAGACATATCCGCCGGCCAGGATGGCAAACAACACAATCGGGATCACGATCAGCCATCGTCTGCTCCTCGTTCTCAACTGCCACACATCCTCCCGCTTTTCTTCCCATCCCTCGCCCGCACTCTTTTACACGATCCAATCTGTCTTACCTATATTTGTCGTTGGCGCCGCAAATCCTTCTTCCTGCTCTCAAAAGCTGACCGTGCACCCGCATATTCTTCTGTGGTGCTTAAGCTAAGCAGCTAGGAATCAAGTCTTCCCCACCTTGTTATCTCAACCAGTTCCAATCAAATGCGTGAAGCAGACGCCGTTAAAGGCGTCTTTTTTATATTTTCGTTCTTCCCTCCCCCAATCCGGTTTCTGCCGGCTTCTTCGGGTAAACTGAACAAAGAGAAGCGAAAGGAAGTGTTCGTCATGCAAGAACGGTGTTCGGACGAATTTAACTGGCTCATCAAATCAAAATCCCCCTACCTCCTCCAGCATGCCCGGAATCCGGTCAACTGGCTGGAGTGGTCGCCCGAGGCGTTCGACCGGGCAAGGGCCGAGAACAAGCCGGTCTTCGTCTCAATCGGGTACAGCACCTGCCATTGGTGCCACGTGATGGAGAAGGAGTCTTTTGAGGACGCCGAGGTTGCGGCCCTGCTGAACGAATGGTTCATCCCCGTGAAGGTGGACCGGGAGGAGCGGCCGGACATCGATGCGATTTACATGGATGCCTGCATGAAGCTGACCGGCCAGGGCGGATGGCCGCTGAACGCCTTTCTCACCCCCGATCAGAAGCCGTTTTACGTCGGGACCTATTTTCCGAAAGAGAGCAAGTACGGCCGTCCGGGCATGATGGACGTGCTCCCGCAGGTCCGGGACATCTACCGGGATGAGCCGGACCGCGTCAAAGAGATCGGTGACCGGATGAAGGAGGCACTTGAGGTGCGGCCCGAGCCTTCCAGTGAAGAACTGTCCGCAACGTCTCTGCATCAGGGCTTCGGCCAGCTTGCCCGGCAGTTTGACGGCGTGCACGGCGGGTTCGGGGGCGCGCCGAAGTTCCCGTCCCCGCATCAGCTGCTGTTCCTGATGCGCTACGGTGATTGGCACGGGGAGCCGCTTGCGTTCGACATGGCCGACCGGACGCTCGATGCGATGGCGAGCGGCGGGATCTATGATCAATTCGGTTCGGGATTCGCCCGTTATTCCGTCGATGAGTATTGGCTCGTCCCCCACTTCGAGAAAATGCTCTACGATCAGGCGATGCTCATAATGGCCTACACCGAAGCGTGGCAGATGTCGGGTGACCCCCGCTATGCCGGGATTGTCGCGGACTTGGCCGATTTCATCAAGCGGGAAATGACCCATCCGGAAGGCGGGTTTTATTCTGCGATAGACGCAGACAGCGAAGGAGCCGAAGGAACGTATTATCTGTGGACGGAGGAAGAGGTGTACGGGGTATTGGACGAGCGTGAGGCCGAAGTGGTCTGCGCGGTCTATGACATTACGCCCGGCGGGAATTTCGAGGGGAAGAGCATCCCGAACATGGTCGGGCTTGATGTCGATGACGTCACGGAGGAATTCGGCATCACCGAAGACGAGCTGGAAACGATCCTGTCCGATTCCATCCCCAAGCTGAGGGAATTCCGGGAATCCCGGGTGTACCCGCATCTCGACGATAAAATCCTCACTTCCTGGAACGGGCTCATGATCGCGGCGCTTGCAAAGGCCGGCGCGGCATTCGGCGATGTAGAAATGATCGACTCGGCAAGACGGGCCGAAGCGTTCCTGGAAGAGCATCTATGGAACGGCCATCTGCTGTTCGCGCGCTGGCGTGACGGCGAGCCAAAGTACCATGCTTACCTGGACGACTATGCCTATCTGATCTGGGGACTTATCGAACTCCATCAGGCCACCGGCGAGGAGTCCTTCATCGGGCGTGCGGTCCGCCTGGCGGAATTGCTTGAGGAGCGCTTTGCCGACAAGACGGGCGGTTTCTATTTCAGCGACAAGGAAGGGGAAGCCCTTCTCGTACGGGAAAAGGATGTCATGGACGGTGCCCTTCCGTCCGGCAACGGCGTGGCGGCTATGCAGCTGTGGCGGCTCGGAAAGCTGACGGCGGACGATCGCTGGACAGCCCGGTCCGAAGCGGTCATCCGGGAGTTTGCCGGTGAAGCCGCCCAGTATCCGAATGGCACCCTCACTCTGCTGATGGCCCGGATGGCGTTTGAAGCCGGGGGCCGTGAAATCGTCCTGTCGGGCAGCGATGAAAGCGAGCAGCGGGAACTGCTTGAGGAGATCCGGTCCGCTTTCCTGCCGTTTGACGTGTGGTCCGGATCATCGGAAACGGACGGGGACGGACCGCTCGCCGGACTGCTGGACGGGAAAAACGACAAGAGCGTCCCGCTGTCGGTATTCATTTGCGAACACAATGTGTGCCAGGCACCCGTCCTCGGTCTTGATGAGGCGGAACAAGCACTCGGACTCGTTGAATAGTCCCCCCGGGAGGAGAAGGTCGCATGAAAATCATCATCACCGGGGACACGCATATGCCCCGGATGGCCAAAAAGCTCCCGCCGCCGCTTCTGGAGGAGCTGGAGACGGCCGACCATATCATCCATACCGGCGACTGGCAGACGCCGGAGGTATACGATGAACTGGCCCGCTTCGCGCCGGTCGACGGAGTATCTGGAAACGCGGACCCGCCCGAGTTGCGGGAACGGTTCGGGCAGAAGAAGACGATCACGCTCGGCGGCGTGCGGATCGGCATCGTGCACGGGGACGGCAAGGGCAAGACGACGCCCCGGCGGGCGCTGGATGCGTTCATGGAAGACCCGCCGGACCTGATCCTGTTCGGACATTCCCACATCCCGATGAACGAGAACCATGATGGAACCATCTTGTTCAATCCAGGTTCTCCGACGGACAAACGCAGGCAGCCACGCTTTTCATTCGGAATTCTGGAAACCGGCGCGGGGACCCCGGAACCCCGGCATGTTTTTTATGACAGTAAAATATGACGGACAGTGAAAAACCGGCCGGGAAGCGATGCTTTCCGGTCGGTTTTTTCATGCATTCAAATGCTTCGTGCAGTTATAGAGTGTGCACAGGTTACGGTCGTCCCGCAGCTCGACGACGGTCAAGGACGTATTGAGCAGCCGCTCCGTGTATTCCCGTTCCGGTGTCATCGCCTTGAGCATCCGGGAGATGAATCCACCGTGTGAGACGATAAGGATCCGTTCCTCCGGAAGTTTGCGGACTTCCTCCAAGAACGCCATTCCGCGTGCCGTCATGTCCGAGTCGGATTCCATGCCGTACTCTTCCGCACGGATCCGCCAGTCGGTCCCCCACTTCTTCACCCGTTCCTCCTCGGTCGTCCCTTCGAGATTTCCGCCATATACCTCTTTCAGGCGTTCGTCAAAGCGGAGGTCGATGCCCGGAATGGCCTCACGGATGATCTCCGCTGTTTCCCGCGCGCGTTTCAGCGGGCTGGCGTAGATGATTTCCCAGTCTTCCTCCGCAAGTCTGGATGCTGCGAGATGCGCTTCCCTGACCCCTTCCTCGGCAAGCGGGATGTCGGTCGCCCCCTGCCATCTACGTTCTTTGTTCCATTCGGTGATCCCGTGTCTGACAAACCCGATCGTTTTCATGTTGTCCCTCCAGCCAATCTGTTTCTTCATCTTTTCATACTTCTCGACGGACCGGGGATTTTCCTCCCTGTTCCGCGCCGACAAAAAAGGAGGCCGCCGGACGGCGCCTCCTCATGCCTCATTGAATTCATTCGGTTTTTCCGATCGGCTGCTCCCGAACACCGGAAGCATCAGCAGATCGGCCACGATCGGCAGATGGTCGGATACGGATGTATCGATTACATCCGCACCGGTGACCGTCTGAGCCAGGTCCGTGAATATGTAATCGATTTTTGAATAAGGCCCGGTCCGGATTCCGCTTTTCTCTTCATAGGAACGGGAAGGAAATGTAGGCGGACAGCCCGCCCCGGCTTTGCGGAACACTTCATTGAACCGCTCACCCATTGCCACAATGCCCGAGTGATCCGGATCCGCATTGAAATCCCCTGTGACGACCGTCGGGAACAGAGACCGGTCCGTGAGTTTCATGAGCCGGCCGATCCCCGCGCGGAGTGCGCTGTCACTGAGACTCATATGGGTGGTGAAGAAATTCAGGTAGGTATTGCCTAAATCGATGAATGCTTCCAGTATCCCTCTCGGCTCCGGGTCTTCAACCTGCAGGCCCGCATCGGAAAGCGGATGGTTCACTGCGTATTTGATCGGGTAGCGGCTCAGGACCGCATTCCCATATTTACCATGCGGCATTCCCGGATATGCGGGGGCTTCAACCAGATTCGCTCCGAATCCGAAGTGCATGCCGAGCATGTCCGCAAGGCGTGCCGCCTGGTCTTCAAATCCGCTCCGTTCGGAAAAGTGGCTGTCCACTTCCTGCAGGCCGATGATGTCGGCACCAGAAGCACGGATCACTTCGGCCGTCCTTGTCAGATCCACATGCCCGTCCATGCCCATGCCGTGGGCCATGTTAAACGACATCACCCGTACAGTGTCTGGTCTGTTTCTGTCTTCCCTGTAGTGTTGCCGGATCGGATTCCCTGCTGGGTCGCCATTCATCTCATTCTCTCCTTTTGGGGTGGTGCACATTTTTAATCTCACCCTGACTATAGCCATATAACATTTAGAGAGTTTAAACCTGCCGTTAATGATTGTAAAGATGACGAGTCTGCTTTCACCATTTCGTCAACCTTCCTCATTATTCTGAACCGAATACCGCTCTCTTATGTGGTGAATACTGTGCCCATCCCAAAAAGAAAAGGAGAAATGAAATGAAATCCGATCTTTTGCCGCAAGCCGTTTTCCTGTTGCTGCTGTCGTTTGCGGATGCATTTTTCACGTGGATTGGTGTGAAAGACGGTTTGATCGAGGAGGCAAATCCGCTGATGGATCATCTGCTGGGCTTCTCCGCAACAGCTTTCTTTCTCGTCAAGCTGGCATTGCCCTTATTGCTGATCGTCCTCGTTCCCAGGCTCAATGGTTCCTTGATCTTCCGTGTCTCGCTTCTTGTCGCGGTGATTTCCTACACATCCGTCTTCCTATTACATGCTGCGTGGATATCGATGATGTGATTCATTGTCCCAAAAAATGTGGTGAAATTCCGACCAGGTGCAGCTCATGCATCGGGCGGGTCATGGCAACATACAACAGTTTGCGGTCGATCTCCCGGTCGCTGAACGGAAACTCAAATGCCGCGACGATGACCGCATCGAATTCCAGTCCCTTTGCCAGATGTCCGGGCACGACAAGCAGGCAGTCCTGCTCCGGCTCCGACTGTTCATCAAGAAGCCGGACGTCAGGCTGTTCGCGCAGCAGTGCCCGGTGCATCGCCTTCGCTTCTTTTGCCGTCTTTGTAATGAGGGCGACGGAACGGAGCCCCCTTTTCCGTATGCCGTCCGCAATGTCGAGGATCTGTCCGGGGTTGAACGATGCAGCTTCATAAAAGGAAGGCTTCGGTCCGTGGCGTACGACCGGCTCGACAAGCGGCAGGTCCGGGTCCATTTCCTGAAGCACCAGATTCGCCGTTTCCATGATCTCCACTGTGGTGCGGTAGCTTTTCTGCAGTGTGCGGAAAGCCGCTCGCGGGAACAGTTCAAGCACCGGCTCCCATCCGGTAACGGAGCGGTAGGAATGGATGCCCTGCGCGAGGTCCCCGACGATCGTGAACATGTCCGTGCCGTTCCCTTCCTTGAGTGCGGCGAACTGGAACGCACTGTAATCCTGCGCCTCGTCGATGAACACCGCCCGCATCTTCCACTGCTCCTCCACCCCGTTCAGTCTTGAATGCAGGTAATAGAGGGCGGCCAGGTCTTCGACTTCCCACCGTTCCTTTTCATGTGCTGCCAGGAAGCGCCCGCGCTCCTGTCCATCCCAGTCGCGGGCCACCTGCTCCATGAGTTCCGGATCGGTCAGCCATGTCCGGTAACGGGTTTTCACGCTGAATTTCTTGAAGCGGCGCATGTATGCGGCGACCGTCTTTTTGCCTTCCGCCCGGATTGCCGGAATCCGGGCATCCCGTTCGTCGATGAGCTTGGTCGTCTTTTTCCGGCGCCGGTCGTCATCTCGGATCCCGAACAGTGCTTTGTCGAGTGCCTGCTCATAGCGCTTGGTGAGCGTGCTCAGGATCTCCTTCAGCTTCCGGTCCACTTCGGTCTTCAGGATCCCCCGGATGCGGTCCAGCCGTTTCTGCAGGGGCAAATAGGAAAAGTCCTTCATGAACAGCCGCTGCAGACGTTCCTTCCGGATGATCCGGAACTTCTCGATATATACATCTTCAAAGAGTTCGGCTGTCTCCCGTTCCATCATCTTCACATAGCGGTCCATCAAGTCCCGGTACTCGAGCGAACCTTTCATACGGGCAATCCCGATCGCTGTGTCGCTCCCTTCCCGGTTTTCCGCAAGCATCGCCAGCTTCTCATCAGGATCCGCCAGCTTGAGCTTCAGGCCGGTCGCACTGAGAACATAATCTGCAAAGGTCGTCTGCTTGATCCGGCCGACGCCGAGTTCGGGGAGAACGTCGGCGATGTATCCGATGAACAGGCGGCTCGGAGCCAGGATCATAAGCTTGTCCGCCGGGAAATCAGCCCCGAGCGTATAGAGGAAGTACGAGATCCGGTGAAGCGCAATCGTCGTCTTTCCGCTCCCCGCGGCCCCCTGGACGACGATCGGCCGCTTTAAGTTGGCCCGGATGATCTCATTCTGTTCGCTTTGGATCGTCGAGACAATCTCCGTCAGACGGACATCCGCCTTCCCGGCAAGCGCTTCCTGCAACAGCTCGTCGGTCGTCGTCAGATCGACATCCCGGATATCCTCGAGTTCCCCCTGTTCGATCTTGTACTGCCGCTTGGCGTATAGATGGCCGGCATTCTCCTCACCGTTCACATCGTAGGTGACCTCTCCGAGGCGGCCGTCGTAATAGACGTTGGCGACCGGAGAACGCCAGTCGACGATGATCGGCTCCTGCGTTTCCCTGTGGAACAGCGAGGTCTTTCCGATATAGAGCAGTTCCGCCGGTTCCCCGTCTTTTTTGAAATGGATGCGGGCAAAATACGGGCTTTGCCGGATCGCTTCCAGTCCTTCCCTCTGGGTCGACGCCATCTCAAAGAACCGCGCATTCGTCAGGATGTTGATGTAGCTTTGACTCGAATCCAGATGTTCCACATCCCCGATTGACTGGCGGATGTTCTCCCTGGAAATTTCGGCTTCCCGCTCTGTTTCACCGAGAAGCTTCTCCATGTATTCCTTCGTGTAGGCCAGTCGCTCCGATTCCACCCCGTAATCCGGATGATCCTTCGCTGACACGCCAATTCCCCCTCTCCCCTGCCTGTTGTCCAGTTAAGCAGATAAGCATTTTACCACTCCATGCCGCCTCATTCAAACTGGAAAACGGAGGAGCAGGCGGACCCTCCGGATGGGGATCCGCCTGCTTACTCAACCCGTCTGTATCGGTGTCCGTTTCCGTCTCTTTCCATCAGCCGATAATCGATCATAAACCGCCGGATTGTGGCGAAATCCGGATAGGCCTCCTTGATCGTCTCATTCACTTCGCTCTCCGTATACTCGCGTCCTGTTTCAAAACGGGCCGCCAAGTGACACGCGACGATCCACTTTTTCTTCTCTTTTGCAGGAAACACATCCAGCGGCCCATCCGGTCCCGACTTGAACAGGTTACGGACCGTGGTTTCCCGCTCTTTTTCCGTAATTTCGAATCTCATGGCTGCTTCCATTCCCCCTCAGCTGTTTGGATGCAATCTTCTGTCTTTGATTATTTCAAATCCGGGCCGGCCAATCAACCGCCTGTCCGTAATTCATAGCGGCCCTCCATAATTTACAACGCCAGTCCTAAATCCATAACAGCTCGCCTTAATTCACAACACCGTTCCTTAATTCAGAACAGCCCTCTATAATTCACAACGGTCCTTAATACACAATGGCCCTCCATAATTCACAACGGCCATCCTTAATTCATAAAGCCCTTTCATAATTCATAACAGCGATCCTTAATTCACAACGGCCCTCTATAATTCACAACGGCGATCCTTAATTCATAACGGCCCTCCATAATTCACGACACCGTTCCTTAATTCATAACGGCCCTCCATAATTCACAACACCGTTCCTTAATTCAGAACAGCCCTCTATAATTCACAACGGCGATCCTTAATTCATAAAGCCCCTTCATAATTCACAACACCGTTCCTTAATTCATAACGGCCCTCCATAATTCACAACGCCGATCCTTAATTCTGAACGGCCCTCTATAATTCACAACAGTGCCCCTTACTCCATTCTCCGCACCAATGAAAAAAAGCAAGGCACCGGGCTCTCCCGGCTGCCTTGCTTCTTGATCTGGGAAGATAGAGCGGTTTACGGCTTTTCCGATCCCACTTCCATCGCAATCACCATGACGACGATCATCACGATCATGAACGCCAAGATCATCAGGAACATTCCGTTCAACTCCTTACCAGTTGATAAACCCTTTGGATCCGGGAGGGGCATCTTGAATGAGATGGGTGATCGGGATCGCATAGGCGATGATGATCAGCGCAATGGCGATGCCGATCCAGATCCACCAGTTTTCCAGCCATTTCGGCGTGGCCGATGTGTCGCTTTCGGCGAGCGGGAATTCTGCGTACATGTCCTGGCCCGCCGAACGCGGTTCCAGGAACCAGAGTCTCAAAACAATGACGATCAACAACATGGCCGAGAAGAACAGGATGGTGCCGCCGATTGCGATCGTCGCCGTGTTGGAGAAGAATCCGTCAAACCAGCCGAGAACGGTCGGGTTGTCGTTGTAGTGCGAATACTGGGTCCGCCGCGGGGCTCCGAGCAGGCCGAGGACGTGCTGGGCAGTGGACATGAGCAGCATGCCGATTGACCAGGAAGCGATCTGGACGAATGCCAGCTTCTTTGTGGTCCCCGTAAGCGTCCGGCCGGTCAGGTACGGGATGAGCCAGAAGGTGATGCCCATGAAGGTCATGGCGACCGGTGCTCCGACCGTGATGTGGAAGTGCCCGACCACCCAGAGCGTGTTGTGGATGAATTCGTTCAGCTGGAAGCTGGCATTGATGATCCCGCCGGCTCCGCCTGGGATGAAGAACAGCATCGCGATGAACAGCGAAGTGAACCGGATGTCTTTCCACGGGAGCTTGCCCACCCATCCGAACAGCCCTTTCGCGCCTTTCTGCCGGCCGGATGTTTCAAACACGGCGAACAGCGAAAACGCCGTCATGAGCGTCGGGATGACCACCATGAACGTGAGTGTGACCTGAAGGAACTTCCAGAAGTCGGTCACGCCCGGTTCGCCGAGCTGGTGGTGGAACCCGACCGGGATCGAAAACAGGATGAACAGCAGGAACGACAGCCGCGCGAGGGAATCGCTGAAGACTTTCGTCCCGACGAGTTTCGGGATTACGAGGTACCAGGCCATATACGCCGGCAGCAGCCAGAAATAAACGAGCGGGTGGCCGAAGTACCAGAACAGGGAGCGGCTCAGTTCGACGTTGATCGTGTCCACGAACCCGAACGCCCACGGGATATACTGGAACAGGACGGCGCCTACGACGCCGAGGCAGCTGATGATCCAGAGCGCAAATGTCGCCATGGTCATGTAGGCGAACAGCGGGCTCAGGACGCCTTTGTTTTTGCGGCGCCACTGCACGTAGTGGCCGATGAGCGCAAAGCTCATGACCCAAGTGCCGACGATAAGAAGGGCAAGGGCCACATAGAACCAGCCGCTCGCCTTCAGCGGCGCGTAGAATGTATACAGCACGCTTGCGCGGCCGGAGATGATTTCAACTGTGGCCCATGTGGTTCCGATCAATGTGATGAAAAATCCGACCCAGGACCAGAGACGGACTTTCGGCCCGAAACTGCCGAGAGACTTGCTCATGCCCGTGATCAAAAAACCATAGATGAAGAACGTCGTATAAATGAGTGCAAGGAGCACGCCGTGGGCGGTCAGGACCTGGTAGTAGTCAAGCCACGCCGGCAGTTCAAGCCGGTCGTTGCGCATGAACACCTGGATGAGCCCGCAGAATGTCCCGATCAGGAAGGCGACATAGGCCACCGCAATATTGGATAAAGCCAGTTTTCGTTCAGAGTTTCCGATCATTCCTCAAACACCTCGATTTCCGTGTACATGAAATGGTGGCCGGTTCCGCAGTATTCATTGCAGAGGGTCAGGTACGTCCCGGGCTTGTCGAACGTGTAGCTTTTATGGCTGATCCGCCCAGGCACGACCATCATGTTCACTTTGGTGTTCGGAATGGTGAAGCTGTGGACCACATCCTTGCTTGTCACGGTGAAGATGATTTCTTTTCCTGCCGGCACTTTGATCTCGGACGGCTCATAACCGTAGGTCATCGCCTTGATGACGACTTCGTATGTGTTGTCATCGATCTGATGGACCCCCGGATCGTCGAACGGCGCAGTGACGTCGACTTTCTCCGGATCGATCGTGTCCTGGCCGCCGGCCGGTGTCTGTCCCTGTGCAAATGCGGTGAATCCGACAATGCCGAGAAAGACGGTAAGTGTAAGAATTCCGAATGCCAGCCAGATTTTTTCGAACTTATGCAGATGCATGGTCTTCCTCTCCTTTCTTAGAGCACGACGTACATGCCGTAGATCAGTGCCCACATTGCGATGATGACGACCCCGACGATAAACACGCTGATCAATGTTCCCCTCAGATCGGCATCATGCGGGTTATTGCTTTTTTTCATCGCCAACCCTCCGTCCTCTTTTCTATGCCTTTATCTTAATTTCACCCGGTCCCCGGGAATGTGACTTTTGTCACACCATATACAAGAATTTCTCAGGATCTGTTGAAAAATGGACAAAAAAACAGACCGCCTGTTGGCGGTCCGGTTCACTCGATATTGCATATGTCTGCCGGACAGTTTTCGCAGTGGATCTCATTGCGCAGATAAGGCATGTCGAGCAGGACGATTTTCCCATTTTCCATTCCGATCTTTTTTTCTTTTTTCAGAGCGGCCAGCATGCGGTTGGCGACTTCCCGTGCCATGCCGCAGTAATTGGCGAGTTCCTGGTTCGTCAGCTCAATATCGAGCAGGACGCTCCCGTCCTCACGCCGGATGCCGTAGCTGTTCGACATTCTGATCAGCGTGGAATAAAGTGCGCCCTTTTTGCCGTGCAGGATCAGGTCCCGGAATTTGGACTGGGTCCGCTGATGCAGTACGCCCATCCAGCGCATGTAGGCGACGGCCAGATCCGAATTCAGATACAGCGCTTCCTCGAGCGCCTCTTTCGCGATCACGGCGACTTTTGTATCTTCGGTCGCCTTCGCCTCCACTGTGTATAGGCACGGTGAGCAGTACGGCATGACTTCTCCGATGAAGTCTCCCGGTCCGCACAGCCGGAATGTCAGCTCCCGGCCGTCCGGCGTCACTTTGCCGACCCTGATTTTCCCGTCGGCGACATAATACAGCTGTTCCGCCGGTTCACCTTCCCGGAAAAGGTATTCTCCCTTTCCGATGTGCCGGCGGCCGCTGCTCGCCTTCAACAGCCCGGTCAGTCCCGTTTCAGCATGGCGATTCTGTTCCGTCTCGAACCCCTCCCAAACACCTTCAGGCCCGCTTGTATGCCCGCCGCTCCGCATATTCCGAACAGGCCGGACAGACGAGTACGGACTTGCCTCCAACATTCCGGTAAGGCCGCAGCATACCGGTCTTCCGGTGACAGATGCTGCATTTCTTCTTGAACAACCCAAACAGTTTTGCCACAATCACTCAACCTTTCAACCAACCCGTCTTCAATCTTCCTGTTCGCTGACCGTCAACGTGCCGTCATCATCCAGCTGGACGGCCAGGCCGTCATCCAATGCCGCTTTCAGAGGATGGGATTCCGCATCTTTTTTCGAGAAATACCACCGCCGGCCTTCCGGGACGACCACGAAGAACGTCTCCCCACGGCCGAGGAAGTTCAAATTGTGCGGATCGACCTCTGTGCCGCCGCGGAGCGGGATACCCGCTTTCATCAGATCTCCCCCGGCCTTGGCGACGTCACGGGGAACAATGCCCACCTCGCTGACATTGAGGAACGAAGCCTGCGACACATCACCGAACAGATCCTTCTTCCTCCTGCCGATCAACTCGACGATGTTGCCGGCCGGATCCTCAAAATACATCGAATCCGCATCAAAATTGCGGAAATACACTTCATCCACGCCGCCGTCCCAGTTGAGCGGCACCCGGTCTTTCACCCAGTACTTGAGCATCGTAAACTGGTTCCCCGGGATATTGATCGCAAAATGATAAAATGCCGGACGGTCTGTCGCGACGAACGTGACTTCTGTCTCGCCGATCCGGACCGTGAACCGGTCTTCCAGCCTCTCCGTGATTTCAAGTTCCAGGATGTTGCCGTAAAATCGCCGCATTGCAGCCAACCGGTCTGTGTAAAACATTACCGACTTGAACAAACCGTCCACCTCGACTTTCTTGATGCTTCCATTATACCATGTCTGTCTTTGCCGAACCGGCACGGAAACCGCGAAAAAATAAACCAGGCATTACCATTGCATCTGCAGTCGCGATGTCCTATACTCTTCATACAGGCTGCGTTGCACGTATTGATTATAAAGTTTAACCTTTGATCTGAAATAGGGAGTTTAAGACGGGATCGGAATGATAGGCTCCGGATTTATCCGGAGACGTGCAGGAACATCCCCGCGACACCCACTTAGTGGAGTGACGGTTTTAAACTTTTTAATTCTCCTACGGCAATGCGGCTATCATGATGACTGCAAACAGCCAGACCGTTCCGACGGGCTGGCTGTTTTTATTTGTTCGATACATATGCGGGAAGGATGAATGGACATGCTGAAGCGTCTCGTTGTGACCGGCTATAAGCCGCATGAGCTCGGAATCTTCAATGACAAACATCCCGGTGTCGCCGTCATCAGGCGGGCCCTCAAAGACCGGATGCGCGGCCTTCTGGAGGACGAGGGGCTTGAATGGGTGATCGTCAGCGGGCAGCCGGGCGTGGAAACGTGGGCAGCCGAAACCGCCTTCGAACTCCGTGAGGACTATCCGGAGCTGCAGGTCGCCGTCATCCTGCCGTTCCTCGGCCAGGAGGAAAAGTGGAACGACAGCAAAAAAAGCGCCTTCGAATCGGTCATGGCCCGGGCGGACTTTTCGACCGTCCTCACCCGCCGGCCATATGAGGCTCCGTGGCAGTTTGCCGAGCGCGACAAATTCCTCCTCCGCAACTCGGACGGCATCCTTCTCGTATACGACGAAGAAAACGAAGGATCACCAAAATGGATGAAGCGCCTTGCCGAACAACGCGCAGAGGCCGGCGACTATGAACTCCTCATCCTCAATGCCTTCGACCTCCAACTCACCGCAGAAGACATCCAAGCCGAAAAATGGGAATAACAAAAGCGGAGCGGGCCGAAATGATGGAAGTCAGCTGAGAACGCCTTGCGGCACCAGCTGACTGACCCGCTTGGTGCGGGCCTCCGACAGGCATAAGCCGGGATGCGCCGCGAAGCCTGCTTCGCAGAGCAGCACGGCTTATGACCCCGAGGGTCAGGCCCGCGCAGCTGGATGATACTAAAGCGGAGGGCGGTGGCTCTGGGGCGACAGGCACAAGGCGGGACGCAGAGCGGATCCTGATCCGTGGCGCGGACTGACTTGTGACCCCGAGCCCCTACCGCCCGCAGCTGGATGATACTAAAGCGGAGCGGGCCGTTCTGACCCAACAGGCATAAGACGGGATGCGCCGCGAAGCCTGCTTCGCAGAGCAGCACGGCTTATGACCCCGAGGGTCAGGCCCGTGCAGCTGGATGATTCTAAAGCGGAGGGCGGTGGCTCAGGGGCGACAGGCACAAGGCGGGATGCAGAGCGGATCCTGATCCGCGGAGCGGACTGACTTGTGACCCCGAGCCCCTACCGCCCGCAGCTGGATGACACTAAAGCGTAGCATCCTGTCGTCCCGTTGACCCGGTTCCCCTGTATAACCCGAAAGCCCCCCGCCGTAATCCGGCAGGGGGGTGTTTGCTTACAGCACAAAATCGGTATTTACGTAAACGAGCGTCCAGTGGTCGGAATTGAGCAGTTCCTTGATCGGGAACTTCTGCCCGTGTCCAAGGTAGACGTCGTCTTCCACGACCGCCACAACCATCGATCGGCTGCCGTCATGGAGGTTGAGATAAATGTCTCCGATGTTGGGCTGGATCTCCTGTTCACGGGAAAGTTTGCGTTCAAGCCGCTTGTCCGCTTCCAGTTGATCTTCGGTGACAGCGGACGGGTCCTGGTAGGAAATATCCCGTGCCCCTCCGTCCATCCCTTCGGACATGACCATGAATTCTTTCCGCTTGATGATGTTCTGGCGGGACGTCATCACCGTCTTGCCTTCCAGCTGCTCCACTTTTTCAAATTCGTTCAGTCCGTAGTGGCTCATCGGCTCGGGATCCGGTTTGGTCACGAGGACAAATCCTCCCTCTTCCGGTTCCAAGTCCTCCCGAAGCGTATAACGCTTGCCGTAGAACATGAACGAGTCCATATGCTGCGGCTTATGGTAGGTGATCTCTTCCGCTTTGCTAATGGCCTGTTCCATATCTTTCACGCGGTACATATGGACCGATTTCCTGGCCAGCGGATTGATGGAATACACTTTGTACAGTTCGTTTTGGTAAAAGACGAACTGTCCTTTTCTCACTTGGTATAACTTCATCCTGTTTCCTCCTCTCCCCAGTCGGTCTCGTTTCATCTTAAGGGATGAAATGCCGACTGTCCAACCGACCGGCGGATTTCCACTATTCTAATCGGGATTTCAGTGTCGTCAGGACGAGAATCTCATTCAAGTCCCGCATCGAAAGAGCCGGCAGCCGGGATTGGATCTCCAAAATCAACCGCTCTTCTCCATGGCCCCCTGCATACTCCCTGTCAGGGAGAGACTCCATCATCTTCATGAGCACGGCGAGAGCATCCTCTCCCTCCTCATCAGCAGTGGGAAGATCCGGTTCCCCGGCATCCATCCCATCTTCCTCTCCCATGAGCAGCCGGTTTGCGGACACACCGAACCGGTCACTGATCTTCACAATCCAGCCGGCCGTCGGCGCACTCTTTCCCTCTTCCCAGTGCTTGATCCTGCTGGCGGATGTCCCGATTTCCCTGCCGAACGCCAGCATGGACAGACCGAGCTGCTCCCGGAGCGATCGCAGCCGGAAACCGAACGCCTCCTGATCCCATTCCATCCGTGCCCTCCCCTTTCTCCTCCTGAAGATGGCGCATCGCATTCCTCTAATCATGCCCATCATATCACGCCCATGATCCTCCATCATTTATTTATGAATATAATTCAGCTTTACCTAAAAGTGAAGCCGCAGAATTTGGGGGAGATTTGGTTTTTCTTCACCGGACGGGCTAGAATAAGGCAATCAGGACAAATTCGAAAGGACGTGCCAGCCGTGCAAGCCCATTACTTCATCGGCATCCGGATGCCGGAACAGGTCCGGCCCATCGCGGAAGATTTCCAGGAATCGAAGGACCTACGAAAACACTATAAGTCCATCCCTCATCCCGAAGATCTGCATGTGACGCTATTTTTCATCGGCGCCCTGGACGGGGAGAAAGTGGCGGCTTTATCGGACTCGCTTCATTCTGCCGCGCAGCGGCACGCTCCGTTTGTCGCCCGGCTCGACCGCTTTGACTTTTTCGGATCCGCGGCCGGTCCGAGGGTTGTTTATCTGGGGTTCTCCCCCAGCAAACCTCTTGCGGATCTCCAGAAAGATGTAACGGATGCGGTCGCCCGATCCATCGGCGCTCCCCGCAAAGACAACCGGTTCACTCCGCACGTGACGATCGCCAAAAAGAGAAAAACGGATGAGCACCCGGGCTTCCACCCTGAACAGCTTGATCCGTCTGACATTGCGGTCAGTTCTTTTGAGTTGTTCACTATTCATCCTTCCCGAAATCCCAAGTACGAAACGGTCGAAACTTTCAAACTCGGCGGCTGATCGGTTTCAGCCGTCTTTTTAGTACTTGCCAATGAGCAGTAGTGGGGGTATAGTAGAATGAAATGTACTGCTCAATGATCAGTACTGAAAGAGAGGGCTCTGCAGATGAATGTGCAGTTCAAGAAAGGCGTCCTCGATCTTTGTGTGCTCTCCCTCCTGGACGGGCATGACCGCTATGGCTATGAACTCGTCCAGGTGATTTCCGGGATGATTTCAGTTTCGGAGGGGTCGGTCTATACGGTGCTGAGGAGGCTGACAAAGGAAGGATATTTTGACACGTACCAGCAAGAATCAACGGAAGGCCCGCCGAGAAAGTATTACCGGATGACGGATGCAGGAAAGAAATACCTCACGGAACTGCTCACGGATTGGCGGGAGTTCAATCAAAAGATCAACGAATTAATCGGGGGGATGGACTGATGGGGAAAAACGAATTTCTGAATGAGCTCCGGCAACACCTCACTGTATTGCCGGAAGAAGAGCGGAACGACATCCTGCAGGATTTGAACGAGTATTTCGATGAGGGAAAACGCGAGGGAAAAAGTGAATCCGACATTTCCTCCTCGCTCGGTACGCCTTCGGAGATTGCGGCAGACATTTTGTCCGCCTATCCGGAATATACCCGGGCTCAAGATTCCCGGGCATTGCCGCAGGATGCCCGTTATGAACTGGTACAGATACCGCAAGGGACTTACAGCAATGTCATGGCGGATATTGCCGTCGGGGAACTCAAGCTCACCCCCTCGGAGGACGAAACCACCCGTTTTGAACTGATCGGCGACAAATCCGAGGTCAAGTTCAATGCAGATATCCGGCAAGACATGCTCGTCATTTCCCTGAAAGGGGAAAAAACGATCACGAGCTGGTTCCGGCGGGCCGTATCCCGGCCATTCCGGCTCGTCGTCCATTTGCCTAAGCGATTGTACAGTTTAGTACGGGCAGAAACGTCTAACGGCTCCCTGTCGGCAGAGAAAATCCTTGCCAGATCGTTCACCGCCGAAAGTGCAAACGGCCGGATCCTGGTGCGCGAATGCGCCTTTGGCACACTGTCCGCCCGAACGGACAACGGCCGGGTTGAAATGCAGAAAGTTGAAGCCGGGACATTGTCCGCCTTTACGGACAATGGCCGGATCGAACTGAGGGCCATCCGTTCGGACCGTGTGTCCGCCGAGACCGATAATGGCCGGATCATTTTCTCGGATGTGGAGGGCGACATCGATGCCAAGACCGACAATGGCCGGATCGAACTGACGACCGACTCTATCGACCGGAACATCCAACTCCTGACGGATAATGGAAGCATCACGGTGACCACGGATCGCCTGCCGGAGGACGCAGTCGTCCGTGTCCGTTCCGACAGCGGCCGCCCCGATATATTCGGAAGCGCCGATCGGGAACGGGTCTTCGGCCGAGGAACCCACACCGTCCGGCTGGAAACAGACAACGGCAAGATCACGCTCCGTAATTCCTGACACGAATGGCCGGCCACGTCTTGTGGCCGGCCATTCCCTTAATATCCGCGGTGCTGGCGGTTATAGTTTTCTTCGTTCTTCTTTTCGTATGCATCGATGACCGCGTCCGTGCCGAAATGGAGCCTGTCCGCGATGGCCCCGTAGCAGATCCAGATGTCCCGGTAAGATTCCGATCCGGGGTTTTCCGCAAATGAAAGGATCCGTCGCTGCGTGAGCAGGAACAATGTAGTCAGATCGCCCGCAACCTCCCCTTCCGGCCACTCTTCCAGTCCGTCGAGACCCTCCAGGATGCCGAGGGACAGAAGAAAGTGGATCGAATCCACATACTCTTCCAGGATCACTTCATCAGGTGAAGGGCCTTTGCGGCTCCAGAACTTGAAGCAGCGGGTTTCATTCGCCAGTTCGGCCAGTTCCACGTTGAGTGCAAGAACTTTCTTCTCGAACAGATCCCCTTCCACCCCGTTTGCCTGTTCAATATACCGGTCCAGTTCCCGTTGCATTTCAAACAATCTTTGAAGCTTCATCAACAAACCTCCAACTTTTTTTGAATATCTTGAAACCAAACTGCCCCTTGTCCGTATAGAAAGAGAACAAGTATGTCCAAGGGGGCAGCATCATGGCTTTGATCATCCGCGTGGCAGTTCTCGCGCTCATCATTTATCTCTTTTATCGCGGTGTCCGGTACTTGACCGACCCGAAGCGCAAGCTCGATGATGCCTACGAGCAGGAGCGATATTACTTTTATGATGATGTTAAAAATGTCCGGAAGAACTTCTTTATCACTTATAAAGGCGCCCTGTTTGAGGGCGAGAAATATCTCGGCACGACATCGGAGGCATTTGAAGTCGTTTCGATCTTCGTCTGGGTAAGGGACGAAGTCAGACTCCAGGGATTCACCAAAGATGATTTCCTCTTCCTGGAGGGTGAGATTCGCATGAACTACCCGAATGCCGAGATCAACTGGAAAAATCCGATTGAACAGCTGATGAAACAAGGCGGAACCGCTTGACGCGGATCCGCCTTGTTTTTTCATGCCGCTGTTTTCAGCCAGATGCCGGCACCGACATAGAGGAGCGCAAGGATGAGGAATCCGAGACGGAAGGAAGTGTGGCGGGTCTTGTGGCGGAACGTCTGCATGCCGAGATAGCAGCCGATGCCCCCGCCGAACAGCGCAACCGTCCAGAGGGTCCGTTCAGGGATCCTCCACTCGCCCCGCTTCGCCCGGCGCTTGTCCAACCCCATCAGAATAAATCCATAGACCGACATGATGCCGATCCAGGCGATCAATGCATTTTCCATGGAAGGAACTCCTTCTGTTGAAAAAGAGCCGGCGGGAAAAACCGCCGGCTCTCTTCATGGATTAGTTGTTGACTGCTTTTTTCGCAGCGTCCGCAAGTTGTGCGAATGCTTTCTCGTCCGTTACGGCGAGGTCAGCGAGCATTTTGCGGTTGACGTCGATGCCGGCAACTTTGAGGCCGTGCATGAGGCGGCTGTAAGAAAGGCCGTTCAGGCGTGCAGCTGCGTTGATCCGGGCGATCCACAGTTTGCGGAAGTCGCGCTTTTTCTGGCGACGGTCACGGTATGCATATTGCAGGGACTTCATGACCTGTTGGTTAGCTGTTTTGTAGAGTGTATGTTTGGAACCGTAGTAGCCTTTTGCAAGTTTAAGAACTCGATTACGACGCTTGCGCGTCACTGTACCGCCTTTTACGCGTGGCATTGGTTTTCCCTCCTGGTGTTTCGGTGTGTGTTGGTGTTCGGAATTACTTCATGTATGTGAGCATGGATTTGATGCGCTTGAAGTCGCCTTTGGAAACGAGCGTCGATTTGCGAAGGTGACGCTTTTGCTTCGTCGATTTGTTGGCGAACAAGTGGCTTGTGTATGCACGGCCGCGCTTCAGTTTGCCGGAACCCGTGCGCTTGAAGCGTTTTGCGGAACCGCGGTGAGTTTTCATTTTAGGCATTTCGTGATCCTCCCAATCCTTTGCTTGATTATTTCTTCTCGTTGAGCGGCGCCATCTGAAGGAACATGCTGCGGCCTTCCATTTTCGGGCGCTGTTCGACCGTTCCGACTTCCTTGCATTCCTCTGCGAATCGTTCGAGGACGCGCTGGCCGATCTCCTTGTGGGTGATCGCACGGCCGCGGAAGCGGATGGATGCCTTGACTTTGTCCCCTTTTTCAAGGAACTTGATGGCGTTGCGGAGCTTGGTCTGGAAGTCGTGATCGTCGATTGACGGGCTCAGGCGGACTTCCTTGATGTTGATGACTTTCTGGTTTTTGCGCGCTTCGCGTTCTTTTTTCTGTTGCTCGAATTTGAATTTCCCATAGTCCATGATCCGGGCGACAGGCGGTTTCGCATTCGGGGCAACGAGGACGAGGTCCAGGTTGACGCGCGCAGCGATATCAAGCGCTTCGTTCCGCGTTTTGATGCCCAGCTGATCACCGTTATGGTCGATGACGCGGAGCTCCCGGGCGCGGATGCCCTCATTGACAAATTTGTCTCGGTTATCTCTGCTAATCGTAAGCCACCTCCGTGTAGTAGATCGCGAATACATGGTTTGGGTAGGCCCGCCGGGGAATGCTCCCCCGTGGCCAATCCGAAACGAAAAACGGGTGGACACCGGAGATGTCCACCCGCATATGCGACCGTGCGAAGCCAGCACGGAACGTCACAATGGTGCAGACCTGCCAACAGCCGAAGCGTCGATCAGGTGAGAAGCGGGCGGCTCCTTCTTCTACCACAAACTGTATTCCTTAACCTTAACTACTTTATCACATGCAACCAGGCCCTGTCAACGACTGTTTCAGGCTCTTTCGGGAACGGCACCGATTTCCAACCGGATCAAAGCCGCATCCGATTCCCTTGCCGAATCGATCAGTTCTTCGAATCGACGGTTTCCTTCAGGCGGGCGATGAAGTCTTCGAGCGGCATGCTTTTGGATTTCTGTTCGCCGTATTTCCGGACGTTGACTTCCCCGGTTTCCATTTCCTTGTCACCGAGGACGAGCATGTACGGGATTTTCTGCGTCTGGGCTTCACGGATCTTGTAGCCAAGCTTTTCGTCTCGGTTGTCGACATCGACGCGGAAGCCGCTGGCCAGCAGGGACTCGCGCACTTTTTCCGAATAATCGTGGTGGACGTCCGGTGATACCGGAATCACTTCCACCTGGACCGGTGCGAGCCATGCCGGGAAGGCTCCCTTGTATTCTTCGATCAGGAAGGCGACGAACCGTTCCATCGTCGAGACCACACCGCGGTGGATGACGACCGGGCGGTGCTGCTTGCCGTCTTTTCCGATATAGTTCAGGTCGAACCGTTCCGGCAGCAGGAAGTCGAGCTGGACGGTCGAGAGTGTTTCTTCCTTGCCGATCGCTGTCTTCACCTGGACGTCAAGCTTCGGTCCGTAGAACGCCGCTTCCCCGTCCGCTTCATAGTAGGCGAGGCCGAGGTCATCCATTGCTTCTTTGAGCATGCCCTGTGCCTTTTCCCACATCTCGTCGTCATCGTAGTATTTCTCCTTGTCCGCGGGATCACGGTACGACAGTCGGAATGTGTAGTCCTTGAGCTTGAAGTCCTTATACACATCAATGACCAGCTCGACGACTTTCTTGAACTCTTCCTTGATCTGGTCAGGACGGACGAAGATATGGGCATCGTTGAGCGTCATGCCGCGGACGCGCTGAAGGCCCGACAGCGCACCGGACATCTCATAGCGGTGCATCGTGCCGAGTTCCGCGATGCGGAGCGGCAGATCCCGGTAGGAGTGGATGCCGTTCTTGAAGATCATCATATGGTGCGGGCAGTTCATCGGACGGAGGACGAGTTCTTCATTGTCCATCTGCATCGGCGGGAAGATGCTGTCCTGATAATGATCCCAGTGACCGGAAGTCTTGTACAGTTCGACGTTCGCCATGACCGGGGTGTAGACATGGTTGTAGCCGAGTTTTTCCTCTTTATCGACGATGTAGCGCTCGACGATGCGGCGGATCGTCGCCCCTTTCGGAAGCCAGAGCGGCAGCCCCTGGCCGACAAGCTGATTGTTTATGAAGAGGTCAAGCTCTTTCCCGATCTTCCGGTGGTCGCGCTCCTTGGCCTCTTCCAGCATACGGAGATGGTCCTGAAGTTCCTCCTTCTTGAAGAAGGCGGTACCGTAGATGCGCTGGAGCATCTTGTTGTCCGAGTTTCCGCGCCAGTAGGCACCCGCGATGCTGAGCAGCTTGAATTCACGGACCTTTCCGGTCGACGGCAGGTGCACGCCCCGGCAGAGGTCGAAGAATTCGCCCTGTTGGTAGATCGTGACCTTCTCCCCTTCGAGAATGGCGTCGAGGAGCTCGAGTTTGTATTCGTCCCCGATCTCCTCATAGATCTTGCGGGCTTCATCGCGGGTTACTTCTTTGCGGACGATTTCCAGGTTTTCGTTGACGATCTTTTTCATTTCCTTCTCGATTTCCGGAAGGTCTTCGGCCGTGATCGGTTCCGGTGAATCGAAATCGTAGTAGAACCCGTTCTCGATGACCGGGCCGATGCCGAGCTTCACGCCCTTGAACAGGCGTTTGACCGCCTGTGCGAGCACATGGGCCGTCGTATGGCGGAGGATCTCGAGGGCCTCCGGAGCGTCCGGCGTGATGATTTCAATGTCTCCGTCTTCTTCGATCGGCGTACGGAAATCGATGAGGCGGCCATTGATCTTTCCGGCAATCGCCTTCTTTTTAAGACCCGGGCTGATCGACTGGGCAACCTCTTCTGTTGTCGTGCCTTGAGGGAACTCCTTGACGGCGCCGTCCGGGAATTTCAGGTTGATCTTCTCTGACATGGGGGTTTCTCTCCTTTCTTGATGAACGCAAAAAAGCCCCGTCCCAAAAAGGGACGAGGCGTATGCTCGCGGTTCCACCCTTCTTCCCTCCGGACTGAAAATCGGGTCCGGATGAAGCTCTTCATCGGATAACGGTCCGGTGCCGTCACGGGCTGTTCCGGAAGCGGAAGTCGCCCGTGCTGCTCTGGGGTGGTCAGTCCGGTGCCGTGCCATCGGGGCTCTCAGCCTTTGACCCCGTTCTCTGTCTGGCCGGACAACCGGAAAGGTGTCCCCGTCCAAGCATTTGGAAGAAGTATTGAACTGAGTATAATCAATTCAGCAAAATAATGCAACAGTCCGGGAGTTTTTACCGGTTCACTGTTTTTCCCTGCGGTTCGGGCCGTCAAGCCGGACCGGCGTGGTCATGGACCGGATCCGTTCCATGATCCGCCCCGCCTTGACGACTTCCTTATCGCCCCGCTGCGTATAGGCCAGATGGTTTTCCAGCCCTTTGTAGTCAAAGTTCGAAGTGAAGAAGGTCGGGAGCTGCTCGGACATCCGGTAATGCAGGATTGTCGCAAGCACCTCGTCACGGGTCCAGGCCGTGAGCGTTTCGGCGCCGAGATCGTCCAGCATAAGGACGGGGGCCTGCTTGACGAAGCTGATCTTCTCGTCCAGGGACTGATCCTGGATCGCCTGCTTCAGCTCACGCAGGAATTCCGGGACGAACACGAGGACGGACGGGACATGACGTTTCGCCAGTTCTCCGGCGACCGCCCCGAGCAGGTACGATTTCCCCGTTCCGAACGGGCCGTGGATGAACAGCCCCCTCGACGGGAGTTCCCCTGTCCGGTCATACTGGTCGAGAAATTCGCCGATCTTCTCGACGGCAGCCAGCCGGGTCTCCTCCGAAGTGAGGTCCACGTCCTTGATCTCCAGGCCCAGCATATCTTTCGGCATATGCATGCTCCGGATCATCGAAGAAACTTTCCGGTGCTCGGTGTCCACGACCTTCCGCCTGCACATGACATAATCGACGCCGATCGTCCCTCTTTCGATGGCCAGCTTCGGCTCATAGCCTTTCACGACGTTGATGCAGCCTTCGAGGTTTGGGCAGCCGGAGCAGTCATGCGACTGGTTCACGTATTCATACAGCTTGCCCATCCCGCGTTCGACCATGCCTTTGCTCACTTCACCGGAGTGCTCTTCAAGAAAGGCCTGGACGCCGGGGTTTTCGAGGACCTCATTGCGGATGGTGTCATAGCGTTCGGCAAAGGCCGGCGCATTCACGACTCGCTTCAGCGTCTCTCTGATCGGTTCCATTTATTCTGCACCGCCTTCCGCCATTCCAAATTTCTTCATGAGGCGAAGCCGCCTCGCCTCGATTTCCGGGCTTTCATCCTGCTTGGCCTCGGATGCACCGGGCTTTTCATCCTTTTTGTAAAACCAATCCGGCACGCTCTCCGTCTTGCCGGCCCCTTTGCGGGAAGTCGAGGGCTTTCCGCCTTCTTGTTTCCAGTTCATGTACTTATCATGTTCAGTCCGGGCGAGTTCCAGCGCTTCACGGGCGGTCCCCACTTTTTTCGCCATCCAGTGAGACGCAATCCGTTCCACATAGTTGTTCGTCAGCTTGCCGTCATTGCGGAGCAGGACGTATTGCAGGAGCACGTTGACGACGCCGGTCGGCAGCCCGTGCTCGAGCACGAGCTTTTGTGCGAGTCGCACATCGATCTGCACCGGTTCCCTGCCGCCGTTGATCTGGCGAAGCATCTCGACTGGAGGGATCGCTTCCAGATAATCGGCGAGCTCGTCCTCTTTCGTCTTGGCCGCACTGGCCGGACGGGACTCGGCTGCAGGCTGCAGGGCAGTCACTTTCTCGAGCCGGGGGGCGCTTTTTGAAACGGACAGCTTGTAATAGTCCGCGGCGGCCCGCTTCAGCCGTTCCTCGGTCAGCTGACCGTCCTGATCGATGGCCAGCAGGACGACCTGCTGCATTTCCAGGGGGGACAGCGCGTAAAGGAATGCCAGGCGGGCAATCATGTCCTTGGCGGCAGGCGTAAATGCCTTCCGTGACACAAGATGGGCGGACAGCCCTTCCATGAGCAGTGAAAAATCGAAATCGTGCCCGTCAAACGCAAGTTTGGCAGGACGTGCTTTCTTTTCATATGTATTCTCGTCATCCGGCTCCGGGGTCCTGGCCGTCACGGGCTTGTAGACCTCAAGGAACGAGCGGGATACATCCTCGTAGCCGTCCGGCAGCGCACTCACCAGGAACCGCTGCATGAGCCGCTTATAGGCCGGTGCTCCGACTTTCCCGAACAGAAACATCGAAAGGATGGCATCATGGAAGAAGGTTTCCGGGTCGAGGGGCGGCTGGAGCTCATACAGGAACGAACGGCTCCCGTCCTCGGATTTCCTGTATGTCTTCAGGAGGCCGATCCCTTCGAGCGCGAGCCTGGACTCAAACAGGCGGCCGACCGGCATGCCGAGCACATTGAGCAGATGATAGTGGTTGGACTCGGCCCCGCCGTCGCGCTCCGCCTCATCCCACAGGGTGAACAAGACCGCCATGGCCTCGTGGCCGACAAGCGGTTGGTAAAGCCCCGTGAGGATCTGGCGGTCAAAATCGGAAAACGGATAAGGAAGCCGGACGCAATAGGCATCCGACGGCTGCAGTTCTTTATAAAGCGGATTCATGTTCCCATCCTTTCAATCCGTCGGCAAGTCAGTGGTCGCCCTCCTTTTTCAGAAGGTCTTTCAGCTCTTCGATGAACACATTGATATCCTTGAATTGGCGATACACAGAAGCGAACCGGACATAGGCGACATCATCGACGTCCGCAAGCCGTTCCATCACCATTTCTCCGACTTCTCCGGATTTCACTTCTGCGTTGCCTTGCCGGCGCAGCTCCTTTTCTATAGAAAAGACGATCCCCT
Organism: Edaphobacillus lindanitolerans; assembly: GCF_900156305.1. Lineage (GTDB taxonomy): Bacteria > Bacillota > Bacilli > Bacillales_A > Planococcaceae > Bhargavaea > Bhargavaea lindanitolerans. Next base: position 526,738 of record NZ_FTPL01000002.1, read on the forward strand.
CGAGAACATCAAGCGGAACCGGTCTTTTTTCACAGGCGCGGATCAGTCCGCGCAGCACTTTCTCCCGGCTGAATTCCTCCCGGGATCCGTCTTTCTTGACGACGATGAGCGGCATTTCTTCCACTTTTTCAAACGTGGTGAACCGGTACCCGCATTCTTCGCATTCTCTGCGGCGACGGATCGCCTTGCTCTCGTCCACTGGCCGGGAATCGACGACACGCGTCCCGTTATGCTGACAAGCCGGACACTTCATCGTGATCCCTGCTTTCCGAATATGGTGTATCCATTATAGCAGACATCCTTCTCCTTCGAAACGGGTACTGTCGACTTGCAGGAGAAAAGGAGGGATTGCATCGGAAAACATCAAAAAAGGCAGAAGCCGGGAGCTCCTGCCTAAACAAAAACGCATTATTAATCAGACACTCAATCTCTCTCAGACCGGGCTGGCCGACGGTTCTGGCACGGCAACAGGGCCCATGCCCCTTGGAAGTTCTGCCATCTGACGGCTTTTCGCACCCAGCGCCTCGGCAATGTACTTTGCCGCAATCGTCGGATCGAGATCACCGCACGTGTACACGTCGATGCTCGCATAACCGTGTTCCGGAAAGCTGTGGATGGTCAGATGCGATTCCGAGATGATGACGACTCCGCTGACGCCCTGCGGTGCGAACTTGTGGAAAGCCACTTCCCGCACTTCGGCTCCGGACCGGAGTGCTGCATCGACAAATGTCTGCTCGATGAACGGCATGTCGTTGAGCTTGTCGAAATCACATTCCCAAAGTTCTGCAATTACATGACGACCCATTGTTTCCATGGTTCGTCCCCCCTTCACACGAGATGAATGCCGGGATTGCCGGCAAACGGGACGCCACGGGGGAAAGTTAGTCCTAGAGGTCCTAACCCTTTAAGCGGCCCACGACTCATTGGTCGGACTAATTATATGATGCGGAGGAGCCGAGTGCAACCATTTTTGGTCAATTATTTCTTGCTGCTCAGCTTGGACGGCTTCTCCGCGAGTCCGGATGCAGGCAGAGGAAGAATGGCTGCAGGTTAAGAATGGTGCCCTCCAGGTTAAGATTGGCACTCTCTAAGTTAAGAACAGCTCCCTTTATGTTAAGAAAGACACTCTCCATGTTAAAAATGACACTTTCTATGTTAAGAAAGGATTCAGCGGGCGGGTGAAAAGCGTAAGGGTCTTCGAAAAGTCGTTCCGGCTATTCCAACCCAGACTTTTTGCCGGTTCGCTCCCGCTTTGGCCCTTTTCGCGTCCGCTTTTCGGACTGCGGAATTTCACCGGTCCTTCAGCCCCGTCTCAGACCAAAAAAGGCGGGATTGCAGCCCGATGGCCGGGTGCAATCTCGCCTTCTTGATAGAATTTCTTATGCGTTCACTTTAGCGCTGAGCTGGGTGGCAACCTTTCTCGTCAGGTCGACGACGCGTGCGGAGTAGCCCCACTCGTTGTCGTACCAGGCAAGAACCTTCACTTTGCGGTCGCCCATGACCATCGTCGTGAGACCGTCGACCGTCGCAGAATGTGCATCCGTATTGAAATCGGTCGAAACGAGGGGTTCCGGCGTGTAGGCGAGGACCCCTTTCATCGGGCCTTCGGAAGCGCGGATGAATGCGTCGTTGACGATTTCCGGCGTGACGTCCGTCTTCAGGTCGACGACGAGGTCCACGAGGGAGACGTTCGGTGTCGGAACCCGGAGGGCCATGCCGTGCAGCTTGCCCTTCAGTTCAGGAAGCACGAGGGAAAGAGCCTTTGCCGCTCCCGTCGTTGTCGGGATGATCGACTCGGCACAAGCGCGCGCCCGGCGGAGATCCTTGTGCGGGTTGTCGATATTGTTTTGGTCGTTCGTATAGGCGTGGACCGTCGTCATGAGGCCGCTTTCGATGCCGAACTCGTCGTTGAGCACTTTGGCGACCGGCGCCAGACAGTTTGTCGTGCAGCTGGCATTGGAGATGACGTCCTGTGTCTCGATGTCAAGCTTGTCATCGTTGACGCCGACCACAATTGTGACATCCTCATTCTTGCCCGGTGCGGTCAGGATGACTTTCTTGGCACCCGCCTGCAGGTGAAGGGCCGCTTTATCGCGTTCATTGAACTTCCCTGTGGCTTCGATCACGATGTCGACGCCCAGCTCCGTCCATGGGAGTTTCGCAGGGTCGCGCTCGGCAATGAGCTGGACGCGTTTGCCGTTGACGATGAGGGCATCTTCCTCGGTCAGGACACTGCCCTCGAACCGGCCATGCGTCGTATCATATTTCAAAAGGTGAGCAAGCGTTTCCGGCGGGTAGCTTGCATTCACCGCCACGATATTCAGATCGTCCTCCAGGATGGCCTGGCGGAACACCATGCGGCCGATGCGGCCGAATCCGTTGATCGCAATTGAAGTTGTCATGATGATCCTCCCATTAACTGTGTTATACTCTTTTTCTTTAATCCTCAATTAGTATAGCACATTTTGCGGAAAGTGCATCTTCAATCTAAATACAACCGGAAGTTCTACAATTCAGATACTGCTTATGCCATCGTATGCCAGCTTTCCAGTATCTGATCAAGCTGACGTGCCGTTTCTTCGAGTGTCCCGTTATTGTAAATGACGGCGTCGGCCCCTTTCTCTTTTTCCGAGATCGGAAGCTGGGAAGCGATTCTGGCCCTTGCCTCCTGCTCAGTGAAGGAGTTCCGCGCCATCAGCCGGTGCAGCTGCGTTTCTTCCTTGACCGAAACGACGAGTATTTTGTCGACGAGATGCTGGAGCCGGCTTTCAAACAGCAGCGGGATATCCATGACGACCGTCTTCTTCCCCGCAGCCAGATGACCATCACGCTGCCTGAGCATTTCCGTACGGATGGCCGGATGGATGATGTCATTCAGCTTTTTCCGTTGGGCCGGGTCATTGAAGATGAGTTCGCCGACAAACCGGCGGTCCATCGTCCCGTCTTCCATGATGACCTGTTCTCCGAATGCACGTCGGATCTGCTCCAGGGCCGGCCGGCCGGGTTCCACGACTTCCCTTGCCACAAGGTCCGCATCGACGATCGGGTACCCCCGCTCCGCCAGCATGCCGGATACGGTGCTTTTGCCGCTTGCGATGCTTCCCGTCAATCCGATGATCATTTGAACTCCTCCCATCAATGCTGACACTTCGGGCAATAGACGGAAGTCCGCCCCCCGATGGTCCGCCTTTTTGTCTCGCTGCCGCATGACGGGCAGTGTTTCTTGCCGTACATCTGAAGACGGTCCTGCATCGACCCGGCTTCCCCGTTGATGTTCCGGTAGTCTGAGATCGAGCTGCCGCCCGCTTCGACGGCCTCTCCCAGGATTTCCACAATCACACGGAATAGCTTGGCGCGCCGCTCCATGCTGATCCGGTTCGTCTTCCTCCCCGGGTGGATGCCCATCCGGAACAGGGCTTCGGTCGCGTAGATATTGCCGCAGCCGGAGATGACATGCCCGTCCATGATTGTTTCCTTGATCGGTTTATCCCGGTACTTTCGGGAAGCGGACATCTCCAGAAAGTGCCCTTCCGCTTCTTCATCGAACGGTTCAGGGGCCATGGCGAGAAGCGGCGGATGGTCCGATTCTCCTCCGATGAGCCGGAGCTCGCCGAACCGGCGGATGTCCGCAAAGACGAGCAGCCCCCCGTCTTCCATGCCGAAGACCACATGGATGTGGCGGCGGAACTTGCCTTCCGTCACTTCATCCAGGCTTCCGACCGCAAACCAGGCGCCCGACATGCCGAGATGGCTGACGAGCAGGGACGGCACGCCGTCTTTTTCAAGGTGAAAATAGATGTATTTGCTTCGCCGGGTGACATTGAGGATGGTCATTCCCCGCATCCTGTCGGTGAATTCCTCCGGCGAGATATTTTTCAGGATGGCTTCTTTTGACTCGGCTTTCGACCGGATGATCGTATCCGAGATGGTGACGTCGCGGACGGTCCGGCCGGTTGCGGCGGGGCCGAGTGACCGGACGACGCCTTCGACTTCCGGCAGTTCCGGCATTGTCCATTCATCTTCTTTCTTCGTTATTTCGTATCGTACCAGCTTGCGCCCGATGCGGATTCGACTTTGAGCGGAACCGTGAGGCTGAGTGCGGACTCCATGACATCCGGAACGATCTTCTCGAGGACCGCCACTTCCTCCGGCGGGCACTCGAAGATGAGTTCGTCATGCACCTGGAGCAGCATCCGGGCTTTCAGCCCCTCTTTCTCCAGCCGCTCGTCCATCATGATCATCGCTTTTTTGATGATGTCCGCGGCGGTACCCTGGATCGGGGTGTTCATCGCCGTCCGCTCGGCGAAGCTGCGCAGGTTGAAGTTGGAACTCGTGATGTCCGGCAGATAGCGCCGGCGGTTGAGCAGGGTCGTGACATACCCGCATTTGCGTGCCTCGGCGACACTGCTATCCATATAGGCCTTTACGCCCGGGAAGCTTTTGAGGTACCGGTCGATGAATTCGCCGGCTTCTTTCCTCGTGATGTTGAGGCTCTGCGAGAGACCGTAGTCGCTGATGCCGTACACGATCCCGAAGTTGACCGCCTTGGCGGCACGGCGCATGTCGGACGTCACTTCTTCCGGACTCACGTGGAATACATCGCCGGCAGTGCGCGTATGGATGTCCGCGCCGTCCAGGAATGCCTGTATGAGCCGCTCGTCCCCGGACATGTGGGCAAGGACACGCAATTCGATCTGGGAGTAGTCGGCTGCGAACATCATCCAGCCGGGCTCGGACGGGATGAATGCCTTCCGGATCTTCCGGCCTTCCTCGATCCTTACAGGGATGTTCTGGAGATTCGGGCTTGTCGAGCTGAGCCGCCCCGTCTGCGTGAGTGCCTGCTGATAGTACGTATGGATCTTCCCGTCCGGGTGGATCTCTTTCAGGAGACCTTCGATGTAGGTGGAATTCAGCTTTCCGAGCTGGCGGTACTCCAGGATGTGCCGGACGATTTCATGGCGGTCCGCCAGTTTTTCGAGCACATCGGCCGCCGTGGAATAGCCGGTCTTCGTCTTCTTGATCGGCGGCAGGCCGAGTTTTTCAAAGAGGACCGTCCCGAGCTGCTTCGTCGAGTTGATGTTGAACGTTTCCCCGGCGACTTCATAGATTTCCCGTTCAATGGCTGCCAGTTTCCCGGACAGGTCTTCCCCGATATGGAGGAGTGTGTCCCTGTCCGCCTTGACGCCCTGTGCTTCCATCTTTCCGAGTATCGAAGCGAGCGGAAGTTCCAGCTGCCGGTACAATTCAAACTGTTCGTTCGCCTTCAGTTTTTCTTCGGCCGTTTCTTTCAGCTTGGCAACGGCATAGGCCTTCCGACCGGCGTGGACCGCGACGTCTTCCACTGCTGGGACTGCCTTGCGGGCGCCTTTTCCGTAAACCGCCTCGTCCGACGGGATGCCCGTCCAGCCGAATTCCTTTGCGATGGAAGCCGTGTCGGTGAGCGAGACGGACGGATTGGCGATGTAGGAGGCGAGAAGCAGGTCGAAACCGATGCCGTCCGCTTCGACGCCGAGCCTTGTGAGTGCGGCGAGTGCCGCTTTGGAATCGGTGCACCATTTGGCCCTGGATTCGTCGCCGAGCCACTCAGCGAGCCGTTCATCCGCCTTGACGTCTTCCGCACGGATAAACACCGTCTCTTCCCCGTCGGAAAGGGCGAGGCCGAGAATCTCCGCTGTATGATACTGTTCGCCCGAAAGTTCCAGGTGGATCGCCACTCCGTCGGCCAGGAGGGATTCCGGCGCATGTTCCGTCACCGGGCATTCGAATGCGGCCAGCTCCTCTTCGGCAGGTGCGGGCGCATCCAGCTTTTCAAGGAGGGTTTTGAAATTCAGCTCCTGCCAGATCTTCACGATCTCATCCGTGTCGGGTCCGGGGTATTGGAGATCTCCGATTTTGACTTCCACCGGCGAGCCGGTGTCAATCGTGGCGAGCTGCTTGCTCATCCTGGCGAGCTCTTCGTTCTCCTCAAGCTTTTCCTTCAGCTTTTTACCGCTCACTTCGCCGATCCCTTCGTAGACGCCTTCCACGGTGCCGAACTGCTTGAGCAGCTTGATCGCCGTCTTCTCACCGACGCCCGGAACACCCGGGATGTTGTCGGAGCTGTCTCCCATGAGCCCTTTCATGTCGATGATCTGTTCAGGGGTGAGGCCGTATTTTTCCATGACATGATCGGGGGTATACCGCTCGATGTCGGTGATGCCCTTTCGCGTGATGCAGACCGTCACATCTCCAGAAGCGAGCTGGGTGAGGTCTTTGTCACCGGAGATGACGACCGTTTCCGCCCCTTCATGCGCCGCCTCCCGGCTGAGCGTGCCGATGATGTCGTCCGCCTCATACGAGTTCAGTTCGTATTGACGGATCTTATAGGCGTCCAGCATCTTGCGGATATAAGGGAACTGTTCGGAAAGCTCCGGCGGCGTCTTCTGGCGCCCTCCCTTGTATTCCTTGAATGTCTCGTGACGGAATGTCGTCTTGCCCGCATCCCAGGCGACCAGCATATGCGTCGGCTTTTCTTCCTCAAGGATTTTCTGGAGCATCATTGCAAATCCGTACACCGCGTTCGTATGGACCCCCTGGTCGTTCGTCAGCAGCGGGAGCGCAAAAAAGGCCCGGTAGGCCAGGCTGTTCCCGTCGAGGAGCAGCACTTTCCGCTTCGTCATATCGTCAACCTCCACAATGAGGACAGGCCACGCGATATCCTGACGGTCCCCGGCTGGGACCGGCCGCAGAAATCCGCGCCTGTTCTCTGATTTGAAATTCCAAATAAAATAGCCGTCGTCTTCCACCATCTTACCACAGGGGCAGGATGGTGAAAGCTGCGACGGCCTTCCGGTTAATCGAGATATCCCGAAAGAATCCGGGCGTACGGCGAATCGGACGGGAGGATGATCATCGTCTCTTTCCCGATCGTCTTCTTGTACGATTCAAGCGTGCGGTAAAGCTCATAGAATTCGGGGTCTTTCGAGAACGAAGTGTTGTAGATGCGGGCGGCTTCCGCCTCGCCTTCCGCGCGGATCACTTCCGCGTCTTTCTTGACTTTGGCGAGCAGCTCCTGGACTTCCCGGTCTGTTTCCGCCTCGATCCGCCGCTTTTCGGCGTCCCCTTCCGACAGGTAGGTCTGGGCGGTCGATTCCCGTTCAGAAATCATCCTAGTATAGATGGATTGTTCGTTCTCCGGCGGAAGATCGATCCGTTTCATCCGGACGTCCGTGACCGCGATGCCGAAGTTCCCGGCCTCCAGGAGCTCGTTGACCCGTTCGGTGACGGTATCGTTCAGGTTGCCGCGTGAGGAGTCTTTGTCATTGACGATGGCGGCATAGTCGAGGCGTCCGAATTCGGAACGGACGACCGAATAGATATACTCTTCCATCCTTGATTCTGCGTTGACGATATTGCGGGCGTTGTTGATCATCTTCTTCGGATCAGTGATCCGCCAGATGGCGTAGTTGTCGATGATCATCCGTTTTTTATCCTTCGTCGTGATCTCGGCTTCCGATACGTTGTAGGCCATCTGGTTTTTCGGCAGTGCGGAGACGCTCTGGACGAACGGTACTTTGAACCGGACACCCGGCGTGTCGACGATCTTGACGACTTCCCCGAACTGGCGGACGACCCGGTATTCGTTTTCCTTCACGATGTAAACATTGGCGAGAAGGATGAGGAGCAGGGCGAAGACAACCGTCAGGCCGATGGCCGTCTTGAGGTATTTCTTCAGTCCCGCCGGATCGAACGGCTTCTTCGGCTCTTTCGGCCCTTCGGTCTTTTTGCCGAACCGCTTCTGCTTGGACTGCCGGCTCTTATTCGCCTGGGCTTTCTGGCGTTCGAGGAATTTCTCCTCGATGCTCTTGAACGGATTTTCGTTATTTGCCATCCCCTTCTCCTCCTTCCTTCTCATTTTCGCTGTCCTGCGGCGTGGCCTGCGTTTGCTGGCCCATCGGGGCGAGCGGCAAGTATTTCATCGTGCCGCCGTCATCGTTCATGATATACAGTTTCGCGCCGGGCAGCACCTGCTCCAGTGTCTCGAGGATGAGCCGCTCACGCGTGATTTCCTTGTTGTTGCTGTACTCTGCATAAAGCTTGTTGAACACGGCCACGTCCCCGTTTGCCTGCTCGATCCGCGCCGTCTTGTCTCCCTGGGCTTTGGACAAGACGGCATCCCGTTCACCCGCGGCCTCGTTCTTTCTCTGGTTTTCGTATTTGCGTGCCTGGTTGATCTTTGTGCTCTTCGTTTCCCGTGCGTCCGTCACGGCCGTGAATGCGTCCCGGACTTCAGCATTCGGAAGTTCCACGTCCTGGAGCTTCACTCCCTGGATGGCGATCCCGATATCGTAGCGATCAATGAGATCGGCGAGAAGGTCCCTCGTCTCTGCCTCGATTTCCGCTTTGCCGTCTGTCAGCGCATCATCGATCGGCGAGGAGCCGATGATCGAACGGATCGAAGCGGCAGTGGCATCGTGGAGCAGTTCGCGCGGATTTTCCGAGTTGAACAGATACTTCACCGGCTCGGTGATCTTCCACTGGACGACCAGGTCGGCAATGACAATGTATTCGTCCCCAGTGATCATTTTTGTTTCTTTATCGTAGGAGATCAGCTCCCCCGATGCGTCCTGATTGTAACCGAACGTCGTACTGAACGTTTCCTTGGACAGTTTTTCCACCGATTGAACCGGCCACGGAAGCTTGAATTTCAGCCCGGAATCGGTGACGGTTTCATCGGCTTCCCCGAACGTGATGATGATCGCCTGTTCTCCCTCATCCACCGTATACCATGTGGTGAACAGGACGATGAGCAGCACGGCTGCGGCCACCGCCATCCCGGCGATGGTCAAGATGCGCTTGACGCTCATAAATGCCCCTCCTTCTAGGTTTCTGTTTCTATGTATATCTTTGTATACGGAAGAAGATCCTCTCCGGTTTCAGTTATTTTGTCACGGCCTCCCCTTCCAATCCGGTGCCGCAGAAAAGCCGGCCCCCTGCGGGCCGGCTTTCTTGATGGATCCTTTTTTATTGCCCCGTCTGCCGGGCGAGCGGAATCCGGATGGTGAATACCGAGCCTTCCCCGAGTTTGCTTTCCACCCCGATCGATCCTCCGTGAAGTTCGACGAGGTGCTTGACGATCGCAAGGCCCAGGCCGGTGCCGCCGGAATCCCGGCTTCTGGCCCGGTCCACCCGGTAAAACCGTTCGAACAAGCGGGGGATCTCCTCTTCCGGGATTCCGATCCCGTGATCTTCCACGGAGATTTCCGCCATGTCCCCTCTGCTATCCGCAGTGATCCGGATATCCGTGCCGGGACGGGAGTAGGCGATCGCATTGGCGAGCAGGTTGACGAACACCTGGACGAGGCGGGGCTCATCGCCCATGACCGCCAGGTGTTCCGGACAGTCCATGGACAGCTTCATGCCCCGCTCTTCCAGCCTGCCCGAAACCGTTCCTGCGGCCTGGTTGAGGATGTTCTGGACACGCACCCCGGCCAGTTCAAGTGTGAAGCCTTCCTTCTCGATCCTGGAGAGATCAAGCAAGTCTTCGATGAGTGTTTCGAGCCTGCCGCTCTCGCGGTGGATGATCTCGAGAAATTGTCCGGTCGCCTCGGGGTCATTTATGGCACCGTCCAACAGCGTTTCCGAAAATCCCTTGATGGACGTCACCGGCGTCCGAAGCTCATGTGAAACATTGGCGACAAAGTCCTTCCTCACACGTTCCAGCCGGATCAGCTCGGTGATGTCGTGCATGACAACGACGATGCCGAGCCAGCTCCCATGGCCGCCGATGACCGGCGCTGCATAGACGGCCATCGTCCCGGTGCTGTTGCCCGTTTCGATATCCATCTGCTCGGTCCGCGGCTTTTCCTCGATCTGCACCGCATCGATGAGCCGGATCAGACCGGATGGCAAAGCCGCTGCCTTGTAGCTTTTCCCGATGAGGGCATGCTCTTCGAGGTTCAACTGATTCAGGAAAAATGAGTTGGCCATGGCGATTTCTGAATTGTGCCCGATCATGAGCAGTCCGCTGCCCATATGGCCGATCAACGTCTCCAGACGCTCGGCCTCGGTCTCCCTCAGCGCCTCCATATCCTGCAGATTGCGGGCAAGCGCATTGACGGCCGTGACCAGTGCGCTTTGCATGCCCGGCGCACTCCATTCCGCACGCGCCCGGTAATTGCCCTTCGCCAATTCAAGCGCGGTGCCGGTCACCAGGTCGATCGGATGCACATAGCGGTCCGTCAGCCTGAAGTAAAGGACGGCCGATACAATGAATGCAGCAGAAAATGTAATCAACAATGTGGACAGGAATCCGATCGGCAGCTGCTTTTTCCCTGTTTCGGCATCGATGCCCGCAATGCGCTCTTCCAGTTCGTTCCGGGTCGGTTCATCGAGGATGATGCCCTTGTCCTGGAGCAGCCCGGACACTTCACCCGCTGCCCGTTCGTCTTCATGGGACAGATAGACCGGCAGCAGCTGGGCCAGGACGAAAAGCACGCCTGCCAGTGTGAGGCACATGATCAGGAGAAACGATACAAGCAGTTTCTTCCTCAGCGGCTTCATGCGTCCGGCGGTCCTTCGAACTTGTATCCCGTCCCCCTGATGGTTTTGATGTAGGACGGCTTCCTCGTGTTTTCCTCGATTTTGTCCCGGAGATGGCTGATATGTACGTCCACGATGCGGGTATCCCCCGCAAAGTCATAATTCCAGACTGCGCTGAGCAGCTGGTCACGCGACAGGACCCGGTTCCGGTTGGTGATCAGATGAACGAGCAACTCAAATTCCTTCGGGGTGAATTCCAGTTCACTGCCGGATTTATATGCTTCGAAGCGTTCCGGATAAACGGTCAGATCACCGGATTGCAGGACGGTCTCCCGGCCTTCCTCCGGACCTTGCGGCTGGCGTCCGGTCCGCCTCAGGACAGCCTTCACCCGTGCCACGACTTCCCGCGGGCTGAACGGCTTCGTCATATAGTCATCCGCACCGAGCTCCAGGCCGAGCACCTTCTCCACCTCATCCGATTTGGCGGTGAGCATGATGATCGGCGTTTCCACCCGCTGCTGGCGGAGCGTCCTGCACACGTCCATCCCGTCCATTTTCGGCAGCATGAGGTCCAGGATGATCAAGTCCGGCTGTTCGGATGCCGCCTTGTCCAGCGCCTCCTGTCCGTCATTGGCCGGGATCACATCGAAACCGGCCTGTTTCAGATTATATTCAAGCAGCGTCAAAATCGGACGCTCATCATCCACAACGAGAATTTTCTTCATGTCCGTCATTTAATCATCCCCCAGAGCGGGGATTTCCGTTTCCCCTTCAAGTGCGTCAGGCATGGCCACCGTGATCTCGCCAGCCATGACGGCCCGTCCTTCCTCATCTTCCCCGTCTACGCGCATCTTCAGCGTTCCCGCCTTCTCACTGACTGAAATGACTTCCAGCCGGAACGTCAGCGTCGATCCGTGGCATGCAGCTTCCGGAAAACGCAGCGCCTGTTCGACGATCCGCGCGCCCGGACCCGGCAAATGCTTGGAGATCGAAGAAAAGACAATCCCCGCCAGCATGACCGCCGGCACGACCGGTCCTTCATAGCCTGCCGCCCTGGCGAAATCATGTTGAATGTAAAGCGGATTGCTGTCATTGGTCAGACCCAGATAAAGAAGCAGATCGCGGTCTTCGATCTTCTCCACGATCTTTAATGATTCCCCTTCTTCCAGTTCGCTGATCGGCCTGACGCTCACTCGCCGTCGATTGAAAATCAATCAGATCTCCCCTTTGTCCGTAATGTCCCCATTATATCATGCAAGCACCGGACGCTCCCTCTTTATCCGGCAGGCTTTCACCCTTGACTGAGTCGGCAGAGTTAAACTGCCGAAAAAGCCGATCAGGAGGGTTTGTTCCCGGCTGGGCGGCCCGGCAGCACCCCCGGTGCCCTGTGGGAGCCTGTATTTTTTGGCTGGGTGTCTGGCCGGACCGGAGGGCTGGAGATTAAGCAATAAGCGCTGCAGGTTCAGAAGGGCGGACTGCAGGTTTGGCAAAGAAGCCCTTTAAGTCAGGAACGCCGCGCCGGGCGCGGCACTGAGACCAAAAAAGCCCCCCGTTCCGGCAGCGGGACGGGGGGCTTTTCGGTCATTGCAGGATATCCATCACTTTCCGGACGGAGTCTGCAGATTTCTTCAGTTTTGCCTGTTCGTCCTCGGTCAGGTCCAGTTCGATGATCTTCTCGATGCCCCCTGCGCCGAGAACGGTCGGAACGCCAAGGTAGAGGCCGTCCATTCCGTACTCTCCTTCAAGGTAGGCGATGGACGGGAGTACCCGTTTCTGGTCTTTCAGGATCGCTTCCGCCATCTCTGCCAGAGAAGCGGCCGGCGCATAATAAGCCGACCCGTTGCCGAGGAGCTCCACAATCTCGGCCCCGCCCTTCCGTGTGCGGTCGACGATGGCTTCAAGGCGGTCGGCGGGAAGGAGCGCATCCAAAGGAATGCCGCCTGCGTAGGAATAACGGACGAGCGGCACCATGTCATCTCCGTGCCCGCCGAGCACAAAACCTGTCACATCTTTCACCGACAGGTTCAGTTCCCGGGCGACGAATGTCCGGAAACGGGCAGTGTCGAGCACACCCGACTGGCCGATGACCCGTTCTTTCGGGAATCCGCTTTCCTTGAATGCCGTATAGGTCATCGCATCCACCGGGTTGGTCAGGATGAGAATGATCGTATCAGGCGAATGCTTCACCACATCCGCGGTGACGGCCTTCATGATTTTCTGGTTCGTCTGGACGAGGTCGTCCCGGCTCATGCCCGGCTTTCTCGCCATGCCTGCCGTGATGATGACGAGGTCGGATCCAGCTGTGTCTGCATAGTCCGATGTGCCGGTCACGTCTGCGTCGAATCCGAGCACCGGGGCGGCTTCCGCCATATCGAGCGCCTTCCCCTTCGTCGGATTCTCCATGTTCGGGATATCGACGAGCACGACATCCCCGAGCTCCTTCTGGCCGAGCAGGAACGCCGTGGTCGCCCCTGTGAAACCGGAACCGATGACCGAGATCTTCTTTCGTTTCAGCGCCATAACAAACACTCCTTTTGGGATGATGATCGCAAAGCGGCTTTCTCAAAAGATATGAAAATAAGAGGGAGCAGGCTCCCTCTTATGTCAGTTCCCTAAATTCAATTAAAGATTCTTGATCAGTTCGTCTGCGAACTCGGAAGCTTTCACTTCTGTCGCACCTTCCATGAGGCGGGCGAAGTCGTATGTGACGACTTTGGACTCGATCGTCTTCTCGAGGGAAGCCGTGATCATGTCGGCAGCTTCGTTCCAGCCGAGGTGCTCGAGCATCATGACGCCGGAGAGAAGGACGGACGACGGGTTCACTTTGTCGAGGCCTGCATATTTTGGCGCCGTGCCGTGAGTGGCTTCAAAGATTGCGTGGCCGGTGACGTAGTTGATGTTCGCGCCCGGTGCGATCCCGATTCCGCCGACTTGCGCTGCAAGTGCATCGGAGATGTAGTCGCCGTTCAGGTTCATCGTCGCGACGACATCAAATTCTTTCGGACGTGTCAGGATCTGCTGGAGGAAGATGTCGGCGATTGCATCTTTGATGATGATCTTGCCGGCAGCTTCTGCATCGGACTGTGCTTTGTTGGCTGCATCCGTGCCTTCCGCGTCTTTGATCTTGTCGTATTCGTTCCAAGTGAAGACCTTGTCGCCGAATTCCTGCTCGGCCACTTCGTAGCCCCAGTTCTTGAACGCGCCTTCCGTGAACTTCATGATGTTGCCTTTGTGGACGAGCGTGACCGACTTGCGTCCTTCCTTGACCGCGTACTCGATTGCGGAGCGGACGAGGCGCTTCGTGCCTTCTTCGGAAATCGGCTTGATGCCGATGCCGGAAGTCTCAGGGAAGCGGATGTTCTTGACGCCCATCTCGTTCTGGAGGAAGTCGATGACTTTCTTCACTTCATCCGTGCCTTCCTTGTACTCGATGCCAGCATAGATGTCTTCCGTGTTTTCGCGGAAGATGACCATGTCCGTGTGTTCAGGATGCTTCACAGGGGAAGGCACGCCTTCGAAGTAGCGGACCGGGCGCACGCATGCGAACAGGTCGAGTTCCTGGCGGAGTGCCACGTTCAGGGAACGGAAGCCGCCGCCGATCGGAGTCGTGAGCGGGCCTTTGATCGCGATCAGGTATTCATCGATGGTTTTAAGGGTTTCGTCAGGAAGCCAGTTGCCTGTTTCGTTGAAGGCCTTCTCGCCTGCCAGGACTTCTTTCCATACGAGCTGCTTTTTGCCGTCATATGCTTTTTCAACTGCCGCTTCAAGTACGCGGGAAGCAGCGTTCCAGATGTCCGGGCCCGTGCCGTCACCGATGATGAATGGGATGACCGGTGCATCAGGGACATTCAATTTGCCGTTGGTTACCGTAATTTTTTCGCCGTTTGCCATGGTATACGATTCCTCCTGAAGATGATTTCTGCTCACAATGAGGGGACGGCCTGGACCGTCCCCTCGGATTATACCAGATACCGGATCAGCGTTCGCTTACCGGAACATAAGTCTGCAGGCCGGGACCTGTGTAATCCGCACGCGGACGGATCAGACGGTTGTTCGCGTATTGTTCAAGAATGTGGGCGATCCAGCCGGATACACGGGAAACCGCGAAGATCGGCGTGAACAGATCATGCTGGATTCCGAGTGCATGGTAGACCGATGCCGAGTAAAAGTCAACGTTCGGCGGCAGGTTCTTCTGGCCGGTGACGAGCTCTTCGATCTTGATCGACATCTTGTAGAGGTCTTCCTCGCCGCGGAGCTTCGTGAGCTTTTCGGACATTTCGCGAAGATGCTTGGCCCGCGGGTCGCCCTTGCGGTATACGCGGTGGCCGAAGCCCATGATCTTCTCTTTGTTGTCGAGCTTGCTCTGGATGTACGGCTCAACATTTTCAGGCGTGCCGATTTCCGTCAGCATCTTCATGACCTGCTCGTTCGCGCCGCCGTGGAGAGGCCCTTTGAGCGCACCGATTGCAGCCGTGACGCCGGAGTACATATCAGACAGCGTTGCCACGCAGACGCGTGCCGTGAATGTCGATGCATTCAGCTCGTGGTCCGCGTGAAGGACGAGCGCCTTGTTGAACGCTTCTTCTTCGATCGCTTCGGGTTCCTGGCCGTTGAGCATGTACAGGAAGTTGGCCGCGTAGCTGAGATCGGACTTTGGACGGACCGGTTCTTTGCCGTCGCGGATGCGGGCAAAGGCAGTCACGAGCGTCGCGATTTTCGCCTGGAGCTTGATCGCCTTCTGGTAGTTGGCTTCGTCGGACATGTCTTCCGCTTTTTCGTCATACAATCCGAGAAGCGAGACTGCCGTGCGGAGAGCCGCCATCGGGTGAACATCATTGATCGGATAGGTCCGGAAGTGATCGTACACCTCCTGCGGCACGTCCATTGCGTCCGCGAGCTGCTGCTTCAGCTCCGCGAGCTCGTCCTCTTTTGGAAGACGCTGGTGCCATAGCAGGTACACGACCTCTTCAAAGCTTGCATTCTCTGCAAGATCATCGATGTTGTAACCGACGTATGTAAGAGTATCGTCGATAATTGAGCTGATGGAAGATTGTGTTGCCACGACTCCTTCCAGTCCACGTGTAGACGTCATATCGATCTCCCTTTCCTTTTACGATTGCCCTTCTTCTCATTTTAAAAGAGAATCTTCGGGCTTTTCGCATCTATGTGCATATCTATAAACCGCTTACAAGCCCATTATAATCATATATAACAATTTTGTGAATGAAAACGCCCGAATTATTTCATTTACAGTTCAAAACAGATGTATGCCGGCCTGTTTGGCCCCGATGCAGGTTGAAAGCGAGGAATAAATGATGAACCAGCGTTCCAATCCTTTTCTGGAAGGAATGAAACTTTGGCTGCCGATCGTGCTGGCGGCGGGACTCTGTTTTCTGGTCCCTCCCCTGGCGCTTGCGGTCATTTCAGGATATCTCGCCGCTCCGGCGGTACGATGGCTGAACAGGCGGGTCGGGATTCCGCCGTCAGCCGGTGCCCTGCTGACCGAGCTCCTTCTGATCGCCGCCGTCATCTCGGTCGGTCTGTTTGCCATCCGGGAAATGATCGGTGTGATCCCCGAGATCCGCTCCGCATTTTCTGCCCTTGACCTTCGCAATCCCCTTGCGGAGGAAATGCTGCTGTATGCGGATGCGGCCATCGCCGCCGCGGGTGAGCGTCTTCTCGCTTCATCGGCCGGACTGATCCAGACGATGTTCAGCCAGGTGTTCTACTTCTTCATCTTTCTGATTGCCTTTTACTTCGCCCTTTATGAATCTTCCCGCGACCGCCTCTGGTTCACCTCTCTGCTGCCCCGGAGATCACGGGAAAAAGCAAAAGGAATGTTCCAGGAAGGGGGCACCCTTTTCGGAACATTCCTTTCGGTAGAACTGAGGCTTTCCCTGCTGACTTTCTTCATCCTGGCCGCAGGGCTGGCCGCACTCGGATTTCCCGCTCCTGCCGGAAAGGCTTTCCTGATTGCACTCGCTGACAGCCTCCCGTTTCTCGGGATCGGCATTTTTCTCATCCCGATGGCAGCCTATCAGTTTGCGGCAGGCAACATGCTGCTCTGCACGGCACTCGTGATCCTGTATGCGTTCGTTCTTCTCACCCGCCAGATCGCAGAATCCCATCTTTGGGCCTCGACGTTCCAGCTGCGTCCCGCCCACGCCTTCTTCATCGCCGCGGCTTCCATCCTCGTCTTTGGCATTCCGGGGATTCTGCTCAGCCCCGTCCTTTTGTTCGGCGCGGCACGGATCCGTCATCATCCCGCATTCAACCGCGGATGACCACGACGCCGTTCTTCATCCTTTTCCGGAGCTGCCGGTAGAGCACAGGCTTGAACGCCCGCCTTGTGGGCGGCAGCAGAAACAGAAGGCCGAGAATGTCCGTGATCAGTCCCGGGAGCAGCAGGAGAATGCCGCCGAACAGGATGAACAGGCCATCCAGTACGGCGTCTCCCGGCGGTTCCCCCGCAGATGCCCGGCGCTGCAGCTCCCTCCAGGCCTTCAGCCCCTGGCTCTTCGCCAGCCAGGCACCGAGCGCGGCCGTCAGCAGGATGATGGCGATCGTCGGCATGACGCCGATCTTGCTGCCTGTATACAACAGGACCGCCAGTTCGGAAGTCGGCACGACGATAAACAGGATAAACAGCCATTTCATCATCGATCATCTCCAAAACGCCATTCCGGATCCGGAATGGCGTTGATTTCTTTACAAGACGGATGCGTGGCCGTTGTAGATGACGCCCGCTTCCGCATCGATTGTCACGTCTTGTCCGTCCTGGATTTCCTTGACCGCATCTTTGACCCCGACAATGACCGGGATTCCGACATTGAGACCGACGACTGCCGCGTGGCTCGTCAGGCCGCCTTCTTCGGTGATGATGCCCGCACATTGCTCGATCGCCGGCATCATGTCCCGGTCCGTGCCGTATGTGACGATGATCTTGCCGCTCATGTCACGGCCGGCCGCCTCCGCCGCGCTGCGGATCACCGCTGCTTCGCCGAACGCGACCGCCTTGCCGATGCCCTGTCCCTTTGCGAGCAGGTCCCCGATCACATGGATCTTCATCAGGTTCGTCGTGCCGGCTTCACCGACCGGTACGCCGGCGGTGATGATGACGACATCCCCGTGCGTCACGTACTTGTGCTTGATGCTTTCCTCGACGGATACTTCAAGGATGCCGTCGATCGAGGTGACCCGTTCGCCGACGATCGGATAAACACCCCAGACGAGGGTCAGACGCCGCGAGCAGCGATCGGATGCCGTAACGGCGATGATCGGGCAGCCCGGGCGGTATTTGGCGATCATTTTCGCCGTCTGTCCGCTTTCGGTCGGCGCAAGCACCGCCTTGACGTTCAGGTTGAGCGCCGTATAGGCCGCTGCCTGGCCGATCGCCTCGGTCATGTTCCCCTCTTTTTCCCGCCGGCGTGTCGTGATCACCGAACGGTAGTCCACTGCCGCTTCTGCCGTCCTGGCTATCCGGTCCATCGTCAGGACCGATTCGATCGGATACTGCCCGGCTGCCGTTTCGCCGGACAGCATGATTGCATCCGAGCCGTCCAGGATGGCATTCGCCACGTCGCTTGCCTCGGCGCGTGTCGGCCGCGGATTGCGCTGCATGGAATCGAGCATCTGTGTCGCGGTGATGACCGGCTTGCCGGCCTGGTTGCATTTTTCGATCATCTGCTTCTGGACGAGCGGTACTTCTTCGGCCGGAATTTCCACGCCGAGGTCCCCCCGCGCCACCATGAGGCCGTCGGAAACGGCGATGATGCCATCCAGATTGTCGACACCTTCCCGGTTTTCGATTTTCGGGATGATCTGGATATGGCCGCCGTCATTGTTCTCGAGAAGATGGCGGATTTCCATCACATCGGAAGGACGGCGCACGAAAGAGGCCGCAACGAAATCAACGCCGTTCTTGATGCCGAACAGAATGTCATCGGCATCTTTGTCGGTGATGCCGGGCAGCTGGACCGATACGCCCGGAACATTGACCCCTTTCTTGTCCTTCAGGACCCCAGCGTTTTTGACGACCGTGTGGATGATGCCGGCAGAGGTGTCCGTTCCGGTCACTTCCAGTTCGATCAGGCCGTCGTCCAGCAGGATGATCGAGCCTGGGCTGACATCCTCGATGAGCCGGTCATAGGTGACCGAAAAACGTTCTTCGTTGCCGAGGATCTCCTGCATGGAAATCGCGATTTCCTGCCCGTTTTTCAGTTCGACCTTTCCGCCCTCCATTTTATGGGTGCGGATTTCCGGTCCTTTTGTGTCCAGCAAAATGCCGACCACGCGGTTTTTCCGTTTTGCCGCTTCCCGGATGTTCCGGATGCGCGCCAAATGCTCGTCATGGTCTCCGTGGGAGAAATTGAGCCGCGCCACGTTCATGCCCGCGTCGATCAATTTTTCCAGTGTCTCGGGCGACTCGCTCGCCGGCCCGATCGTGCATACGATTTTCGTCTTTCTCATCGTGTTTCGCCCCAATCCGTCAAATCGATAGTTCCTTTGAAAGGTCGTATAGTCCGAGATCTTTCGCATCCCCGCCATCAAACACTTCCGCTAATGGATAGTCTATCACTGCGTGCTCCCTCATGCCAACGGCGACCCCCGCCCTGCCGGCAAGCAGGGCTTCGACCGCCCGGGCGCCGAAGCGGGAGGCCAGCACACGGTCCCGTCCCGATGGTGTGCCGCCGCGCTGGATGTGGCCGAGGACGGATACCCGCGTCTCGATCCCCGCGTCATCCATCAGGCCGGCCGCCAGTTCCTGGCCGCCCATGACGCCTTCTGCCACGATCAGGATGCTGTGCTTCTTGCCGCGGTCCTTGCCCTGCTGCAGCCGGCTGACGATCTCGCCGAGATCATACGGACGCTCAGGGATGAGGATCGTCTCCGCACCGCCGGCCACTCCGGCCCAGAGCGCCAGGTCGCCTGCATCCCTGCCCATCACCTCGACGATGAATGTCCGCTCATGGGATGTGGCGGTATCCCGGATTTTGTCGATTGCATCGATGACGGTATTGAGCGCCGTATCGAATCCGAGCGTGTAGTCGGTTCCGTTGATGTCATTGTCGATTGTCGCCGGGACCCCGACACACGGGAAGCCGGCCTTCGACAGCTCAAGCGCCCCCCTGAACGATCCGTCGCCGCCGATGACGACGAGTCCTTCGATGCCGCGCTCCCGCAGCTGGTCGAGTGCCCGTTCGCGTCCTCTTTCGGTTTTGAATTCCGGACAGCGGGATGAACGGAGCATCGTCCCCCCGCGCTGGATGATGTCGCCGACGGAACCTGCCGACAGCGGCTCGATCTTCCCGTCGATGAGTCCCTGGTAGCCGTTGAAGATGCCGCATACTTCGAGTCCTTCGAAGATGCCTTTCCTGACAACTGCCCGGATTGCCGCATTCATGCCGGGTGCGTCTCCTCCGCTCGTCAGCACTGCAATCTTCTTCATGGCGGTCCTCCCCTTTCGGTTATTCGCTGTAGACGCCGATTTTGCGGAACTTCTCATACCGGTCCTGCACCAGGCCGTCCGCCGGCATGGACCCCAGGGCGGCCAGCGCAGTGCGCAGCGTTTCGCGGATCTCGCCGGACTGCTGCTCCGCGTCCCGGTGGGCACCGCCCATGACTTCCGGGATCACGCCGTCGATGATGTCCATCTCTTTCAGGTCACCGGCAGTGATCTTCATCGCTTCGGCAGCCTGCTTGGCAAGCGCAGCATCCTTCCAGAGGATCGAAGCCGCCCCTTCAGGGGAAATGACGGAATAGGTCGAGTTCTCGAGCATGTAGATCCGGTTGGCCACGCCGAGGCCGAGCGCCCCGCCGCTTCCGCCTTCGCCGATCACGATGCTGATCACGGGAACGGTCAATCCGGCCATCTCCACAAGATTGCGGGCGATCGCTTCGCTCTGGCCCCGCTCTTCGGCGGCCTTTCCCGGATAAGCCCCTTTCGTATCAATGAAGCAAACGATCGGCCGGCCGAATTTTTCGGCCTGCTTCATGAGCCGGAGCGCTTTCCGGTAGCCTTCGGGGTGCGGCATGCCGAAGTTGCGTCGGATATTCTCCTTCGTGTCTTTCCCGCGCTGGTGTCCGATCACGGTGACGGGGGTTCCGTCGAACTCTGCGATGCCGCCGACGATCGCCGCGTCATCCCCGTAGTTGCGGTCTCCGTGCAGTTCGATGAAGTCGTTGAACAGATGCCCGATGTAATCAAGCGTCGTCGGACGCTCCGGATGACGGGCGACCTGGACACGGTCCCACGGTTCCATGTTCCCGTACACATCCTTCTCCAGCCTGGCCAGACGTTCCTCGAGCTGCGTGATTTCGCCGCTCATGTCGACATGGGCTTCATCGGTGATGCCCTTCAGTTCGTCGATCTTCTCTCTCAGCCGGATGACCGGCTCTTCAAAAGGCAGTGGTTTCACCATCTCACCGGTCCTCCTTTCCATGTAGTCGGATGAGCGTGGACAGGACGTCCTTCATGTCGCTGCGGTGGACGACCGCGTCCAGCTGGCCGTGTTCAAGCAGGAATTCGGCCGTCTGGAAATCTTCCGGCAGCTTTTCCCGCACCGTCTGCTCGATGACCCGCCGGCCGGCGAATCCGATGAGCGCCTTCGGCTCGGCGAGATTGATGTCGCCGACGGAAGCGAAGCTCGCGGAAACCCCTCCTGTCGTCGGATGGGTCATCACGGATATATAAAGGAGACCTTGTTCCGAATGCCGGGAAAGGGCGACGCTCGTCTTGGCCATCTGCATGAGCGACAACACGCCTTCCTGCATCCGTGCCCCGCCGCTCGCGGTGAAGATGATGAACGGGATCCCTTCCTGCGTCGCCTTTTCGACGGCACGCGTGATTTTCTCCCCTACAACCGATCCCATCGAACCCATGCGGAAATGGGCGTCCATGATGGCCACGGCCGTACGCCGGCCCCCGATCTCCCCGATCCCTGTCAGGACCGCTTCATTCAGGCCCGTTTTTTCAGAATCGGCCTTCACCTTCTCTTCATAGGAAGGGAAGTTCAGCGGGTTCGACGTTTTCAGCTCCTCGTCCATCGGTTTGAACGTCTCTTCATCAAACAGGCAATCCACCCGTTCCCAGGCGGTCATCTTCATGTGATGGTCGCAATGGGGGCACACTTTGTTGCTTTTCATCAGATCCTTTGTCAGGATGATTTTTTTACATTCCGGACACTTCGTCATGATCCCTTCCGGAACGTCTCTTGACGCATCGGAAGGAACTGTCATATACCGTTTCTTGTTCTTTTTGAACATCTCTCGGATGATCGCCATGTCAATTCCCCCTCTGTTCGCTCACCATGGCGGCCCAGCGGTCATAGGCATTTGCCGTCCGGATGCCGTCGCCGTCTTTGATGGCTTTGATCATGTCCTGGAGAACGGGCCGTTCTGCCGGGCCCGCATCTCCCGCATAAGGTGTTTTTGCATATGCATTCAATAGATACCAGATTTTCAATGACAGCCGGTTTCCGGCAGCCACGAGAACTTCACGGATGATGTCTTCCCGCCTGACGGGCAAGCCGGAAGAGACTGCAGCCCAAAGGCTGTCCCAAAGCGGAAGCGCGCGGATCCCAGGTTCGGATGCCGCCCTCAAGGCAGCATCCCGTTCATGGATCTGCATGGTGATCCGGACGTCCTCCAGCGACTTCGGCTCCTGCATGATGAACGCCGCAAGCACGTCCACAAGCTGGTGCTGCCGGTAGTCCGACAGGAACGTCCCTTCCCCTCTTCGCGTCTCGATCAGCCCGAGAAGCTCCAGGCTCCTCAGCGCTTCACGGACCGTGGAACGGCCGGCGCCGAGCCTTTCGGCGAGGACGCGTTCCGATGGCAGCTTTTCACCCGTCCGGATATTCTCATTCCGGATCAGCGACTGCAATTCCTGCACAATTTCAAGAAACATCTTCCGGGACGGTTTTGCTTCCTCCATCGTCGCGCTCCTTCGTTCCATTAATTTGAAAGTGGTCTGGCCACTCATTGAATAAGCATAACGCAACGAAAATAATGAGTAAAGAAAAAACTGTACAGTTCCCTGTACAGTTTCACTCCTGGATTTCTTTGATGATCATCTGGATTTTGCCGTTTCTCCGCTCCGCCTGGCCGGAGGCGATCAGGCCCGACCCTTCATTCAGCAGACGGTTGAACTTCGTGTACTCTTTCGGGAAAAGTGTGCAGGGCAGTTCCCCGGTGTCGTCCTGCAGCGTGAGGAACGCCATCGCCTCGCCTTTTTTCGTGCGGATGCGCTTGATCTCAAGGATGATCCCTGCAACGGTGAGGCGGGAGGCCGTCCCGTCAACCAAGCCTAGGTCGGTGAATTCGCCCGGCCTTTTTTGCTTGAGGCCGGACGCGGGATGCTCGGACAGATAGAATCCGAGCACTTCCCGTTCGTACTGGAGCCTGAGCGGTTCGGGCAGTTCCCCTGCCTTCGAATATTTCTGCCGTCCGAATGTGGCAGGATCGCCGCCGAACAGGTCGTCCTCCTCGTCCGGCCTGACCAGCTCCGCGTACGTTTCCGCCGCTCCGATCGAGGCCAGCAGCACCGCGCGGTCCGGATGGAATTCATCGAGGGCCCCCGCCTTGGCGAGCGGCTCGACGGCACCGCGGGTGAAATTCCGCGCGGACAGGGCAACCGCCATCTCGAACAGGTCTGCCCATCTTCCCGAATTCTTCCGGACGTCGAGCAGCTTGCGGATGAACGGTGCCGGCACCCCCTTCACCGAAGAAAGCCCGAGGCGGATCGCCCCGCCTTCCACACGGCAGGCATATCCGCTTTTCAGAACGGACGGAGCCAGGATGGACAGGCCTTTCCGCCTGGCCTCCTGGATGATTCTCGAAGCGCGATCCGGATCCCCCGATGCCTGGGAGATCAGGGCCGCATAGAAATAGGCGGGCTCATTCGCTTTCAGCCAGGCAAGGCGGAATGAAATGAGCGAATAGGCGACCGCGTGGCTTTTCGGAAATCCGTAGTCCGCGAATTTGACGATATAGTCGTAAACCCGGAGGGCGGTATCCCGGCTGTGTCCGAGGCCGGTTGCCCCCTCGACGAAATGGTTCCGTTCCTGTTCGAGCACGCTTCTCTTTTTCTTGCTCACGGCCCGGCGGAGGATATCGGCTTCTCCCATCGAGAAGCCGGCCATCCGCACCGCGATCTGCATGATCTGCTCCTGGTAGACGATGATGCCGTAGGTCTCCCGGAGCACCGGGTCGATGGACGGGTGGATGGACGGGATCGGCTCCCGCCCGTGCATCCTCCGCTCGAAGACGGGGATGTTGTCCATCGGCCCCGGACGATAAAGCGCGTTGATCGCGTAGATGTCCCGGAAAGTGCCGGGCCTGATCCGCCGGAGCGTATCCCGCATTCCGTCGGATTCGAACTGGAAGATGCCGGTCATGTCCCCTTCCTGGAACAGCCGGATCGCGGCCGGATCATCTAGCGGAATCCGTTCGAAATCCAGAAACTCTTTCCGGTCATGGAGGATCATCGCCCGGATCCGCTCAAGGAGGGTGAGGTTGCGGAGTCCGAGAAAGTCCATCTTCAGCAGGCCCCGTTCCTCGACTTCCTTCATCGGCCACTGAGTAAGCCAGACGCCTCCGTCGGATCCGGCCTCGACCGGAACCGCCTCGACGAGAGGAACCGGGGACAGGACCACCCCGGCCGCGTGGGTCGACACGTTCCTCGGAATGCCTTCTACGGCCAGCGCCGTCTGCATCCAGCGAAGCCGGACCGGCTCTTCCCCCACCCACCGGGCGAGCGGCGAGCCCTCCGCTGCCGCCTCCTTCAGGGAAACGCCCGGCCGGCCGGGAATCATCCTGGAAATCTCCCGCTGTTCCTCCTCAGAGAATCCGAAAATCCGCGCCGTGCTCCGGGCGGCTGCCTTTGCCGAGAGCGTTCCGAATGTGATGATCTGGGCCACATGCTCCTCGCCGTATTTGCGGGCGACGTAGTCGATGACTTCGTGGCGGCGGTGGTCGGCGAAGTCGACGTCGATATCCGGCATCGTCACCCGTTCGGGGTTCAGAAACCGTTCAAAGATCAGTCCGTATGCAAGCGGGTCGACGTCCGTGATGCCCAGTGCAAACGCGACAAGGGACCCCGCGGAAGAACCGCGGCCCGGCCCCGTCAGGATCCCCTTCGAGCTTGCGAATGCGATGAAGTCCGCCACGATCAGGAAGTAATCCGAATACCCCATCCGGGCAATGACGCCCAGTTCGTGGTCCAGACGGTCTGCATAGGCCGGCCCGGTCTCTCCGAGTCGGCGCTCCAGCCCCGCCAGGCAATCGGTCCTCAGCCGTCCGTCTGCACTTTCCCCTTCGTCCAGCGGGAAAGCCGGCATCAGGCGCTCGGGCTCCGGCACCGTCTTGGCGCATGAAAGAAGGATTTCCGCCGCCGCTTCCACCCAGTCGGGCCGGTCGCCGAAGCGCTCCGCCAGCTGATGCGGTGATAGCAGGCAGGCATCGGGATCCTCCCCCTCCCCCGCTTCCGCCAGCTTGCTGCCTTCCGCAATGAGGCGGGCGACCCTGAAAGCAAATGCTTCTTCCTGCCGCTCATAGCGGGCGACGGCCACAGCGCAGACCGGCAGTCCGGCGGTTTCCGCAAACCGGACAAAATCATCTTCGGCAGGATGCTGCTGCCCGCCGCGGCGGGAAATGCCCATGACGAGCCTGCCTTCCCCCGCGGCCTCCAGCACCCGGCCCAATGCCTCCGCCGGGTCTCCTTCGCCCATGGCTGCGGGATCTGCCATCACCAGGCATCCGTCCCGGTAGCCTTTCAGCCATTGGAGCGGCAGGCCTTCCCGCTCCCTCACGGACTGGGCGCTTGAGATCTTGAGCAGGTTCCTGTAGCCCTGGTCGTCTTTTGCATAGATGAATGCCGGCAGGACGCCGGCGGTAGTCTCGATCTCGACGGACAGGCCGATCACCGGATGGATCCCTGTTTCCGTCAAGGCTTTAGCGAATGGCAGGACGCCGTACAGCCGGGTGTTGACGATGGCGGCGGCCGCGGCCCCGCGTTCTTTCAGCGCTCCCGGAAGCCGTCCTGTCCGGATCAGGCTCTGGAGCGGATCGTCCGAAGTCATGATTTGTCCATATCCGAGTGCCATGATCCCACCTCCCGTTTTATCGGCGGCAAAGATCGCGGAGTGCGCGCGCCGCCCGTTCCGCCTCTTCCCAGTCCTTCGCGGAGGCACCGGCGGCCATCGCATGCCCGCCCCCGCCAAACTGCTTGGCCAGCGTGTTGACGACCGGACCCTTGGATCGGAAGCGGAGCCGGATCTGGTCCGGCTCTTCCACCTTGAATAGCCAGGCCCGGATGCCTTTGACGATCCCCGGTGCGCTCACGAGCTTTGCCGTATCCTGCGGCGTCAGCCCGAAACGCTCCATGATGTCCGCCGTGATCGTGACGACGGCAGCGCCGTTTTCGTCGATGTCGAGATTCTGATAGATATATCCGTTCAGCTTCAGCAGCGGGGCATCCATTTCGAACATCGCATCATACAGTACGGTCCGGTCAAAATCCCGGGTGATGAGATCCGCTGCTGCCCGGAACGTATCCGCCGTCGTGGCCGGATAAACGAACCGGCCGGTATCACCGACGATTCCGGCGAACAGGAGGCGCGCAGCCGCTGCATCCATGCGCCAGCCGCGGCTTTCCGCCCCTTCCCGGAACAGGTCGTAGATCATCTCGCTCGTCGAGCTCTTGCCGGAGATCACCCACCGCAGATCGCCGTACCGGTCGTCGTCGGGATGATGATCGATTTTCAGGAGCGCGGCCCCCTCGGCATACCGGTCCCCGTCGATCCGTTCCGTGTTGGCCGTGTCGGTCACAATCACGAGCGCTCCGTCATAGATGCCGGCAGGCAGTTCATCCGGACCACCGAGATAGTCGAGCGACGGATCGGGCGTACCGGCCGCAAAAACGGATTTCCCCGGGTAGTTCGACCGGATGATCTCCTTCAGGCCCAGCTGGGATCCGTATGCATCGGGATCCGGACGCACATGCCGATGGATGATGATTGTTTCGTATTGTTCAATCATGTCGATGATTTGTCGCTTCATGCGGTTTTCCTCCAGAATCGATGATTTCCATTCGCTTTACGGCCGGATACGATATACAATAAGGACAGTTTTGCTTGCAACGGAGGGATTACATGATCTTGAATATCGCCCTGATCGCCCTGATCGTCTTCTCGGCGATCGCGTATCTTTACTTTAAAACGAAGCAGTTCCGCACGACGCTGACGGCGGAACGGCAGTACTACTCAAGCAGCGCATCGGCTGCGCTCGGCGCCCTGCTCGTGTCGTTCGGCGCCAACCAGCTGTTCCTGTTCAGGGGCACCGTCACGTACATCGTTACGGCCATCTTCATCCTGTTCGGACTGTATGTACTCGTTTTCAACCTGAAAGCCCGCCGGCATTACGCCGGTTTCCTCGAAGAGGAACGGCGGCTGAATAAAAAGTGATGCACATTCCGTGCATCGCTTTTTTTATCGTTCAAACACCTGGAACATCATCATCGCTTTGCCGACAATGGACTCCCCCGAATAAACGGTAAAATCCATCTTCACGAAATGCCGGCTCGTATCGAGCAGTTCCGGCTCCACCCGGATTTCGCTGCCGAGCTGCACATGCTTCATGAAGTAGACCGTCATGTTCTCGACGACGCTCTCCCCGCGCTTCCGCTTCTTCAGCAGATGATCGGCGGATTCCGACAGCATGATCGTCAACGCCCCGTGGGACAGTGATCCGAGCGAATTCGTCATCCTCGGTGTCACCGTGAACGTGAACGACGACTCCCCGTCCCGGCTGTCCTCCATCTGCGACCGGACAAGATCTTCGATCGTTTCACCTTGATGGGGCTGCCGCTGTGCCACCTGGATGGCTTTCAGCACATCCTGCCGGCTGATCACCCCTCGCAGGATCTCGCCGGAGGAAACGACCGGCATCAGGTCGATCCCTTCCCAGATCATCCGGTGCGCGGCAGACGCCACGCTCATCTTCATGTTGGCCGAAATCGGCCTCGGCGTCATGACGCGCTCGATCGGGACGCTTCCGTCCATCCCGATCACGTCTTTTGCGGTGACGATGCCGGCGAGCCGGCCGTTCTTCGTCGTGACCGGAAAGGCCCCGTGGGAGGTCGTGCGGTTGCTCGCATGGAAATCCGAGACATGGTCCTGGACGTCGAGAGTCGCCGTCACGTCGACCGGGACGACGATGTCCTCCACGAGAAGGATCTCCTTCTCGATCAGCTGGTCATAGATCGCCCGGTTGATCATCGTCGCGACCGTGAACGTGTCATAGCTCGTTGAAATGACCGGGAGCTCCACCTCATCGGCAAGCCGCTTCACTTCCTCTGATGCTTCAAAACCGCCCGTGATCAGCACGGCCGCACCGGCCCGGAGCCCGTTGTTGTGCACTTTCAGCCGGTTCCCTACGATGAGGAGGCTTCCCGGATCGGTATAGCGCAGCATATCCTCCATCTGCATCGCTCCGATAACGAACTTCGTCAGGGTCTTATGCAGCCCGTTCCGGCCGCCGAGCACCTGGCCGTCGACAATATTCACCACCTCGGCAAATGTGAGCCGCTCGATGTTCTCTTTCTTCTTCTGCTCAATCCGGATTGTGCCGACCCGTTCGATCGTATTGACGAGTTTCCGGTTTTCCGCTTCCTTGATGGCCCTGTAGGCCGTCCCCTCGCTGACTTCCATCTCCCGGGCAATCCGGCGGACGGATATTTTGTCGCCGACCGGCAGCCCCTCGATGAAACGGAGAATCATCTCATGTTTAGTCGCCACATCTTCACCTTTTCCCAAAACCGAATTCTGACTCCATTTTACCATAGAAGACGGAAAGCTCATCTTATTGGCCTATTTAGATATGGCGGGGACGGAGTTGCCGGTCTTTTGAATGAAGAACAAGGACTATTTTTAATTCGAATGCTTATTAAATATTAGAGGATGCCCCTAATAGAGTGAAGAATCATATGATGAACAAATAAAACACAGGAGGCAGCCATGACTCATCTCATTTCACATGTTGCAACATTGGAGATCCCTGTTGCAAATTTAGAGGAATCCATCAGTTTTTATACCGATATCCTGGGCGCCGAACTCCACTTCCAGGGAGAAAAAAATGCGATGCTTACGATGCATTCAAAAGGGGTCCCCACGATTTTCCTCGTTGAAACTGAAGAAATTAAGGGGTTATCATTCAAAAACACGGATACCGGGATCGTTCATAGCGTAATCGACTTTTATACTCCTTCCCTAAAGGAATTACATGAGTGGCTGAAAGGAAAACAGGTGGAAGTGGGTCCTTTGAATTTACAAGGAGAATCCGGCGGTTTTGGATTTAAAGATCCTTCCGGCAATTGGCTGAGCGCCTGCAACATCCTTCATCCGGGACAATAACCATTTGAGTTATAAGCTGATGGCTTCCTGTCAAATGCCGAAAGCCGGAACAAACACAAAATCAGGTCCGGACAGATGACGTCCGGACCTGATTCATATGCCGCCCCGGCAGTGAATTCCGGGGTTTTTGTTTTATTCCGTTCCGGGCTGCTCAGAGTTGAATGCCCTCTCCGGCTTTCAGGATCCGCACGTCCGTGCCTTCGACGAGCTGTTTGAACTGCCCGGGGTCCTGCTTGATCGGCGGGAAGGTGTCATAGTGAACGGGCACCGCGATCTTCGGCCTGATGAGACCGACTGCATAGGCGGCGTCTTCCGGGCCCATCGTGAAGTTGTCACCGATCGGAACGAAGGCGATGTCGGCCGGATGGCGCTTGCCGATCAGCTCCATGTCCGAGAACAGCGCCGTGTCCCCGACATGGTAGACCGTCTTTCCTTCCGCCATGAACAGGACGCCCGCCGGCATTCCGGTATAGATGATCTCCTGTTCGTCCTCCTTGATGAAGGAGGAGCCGTGGAACGCCTGGGTGAATTTCACGCGTCCGAAGTCGAACTCGAAGGAGCCCCCGATATGCATCGGGTGGGTTTCGATCCCCTGCCAGGACAGCCAGACCGCGAGCTCGTTCGGGGCGACGACGAGGGCACCGCTCCGCTTCGCCAGTTCCACCGTGTCTCCGACATGGTCGCCGTGTCCGTGGGTCAGCAGGATGGCGTCGGGATTCTCTTCCTCCGCTTTCAGGTCCGTGAGCCCGTTGCCCGTGATGAACGGATCGATGAGGATCGTATGGTTCTCTGTCCGGATCTTTACGACCGAGTGGCCGTGATAGGATACATACATGAAAAAAACTCCTTTCCGTGTTTCTCGCTCGGTTCCCTGATTCGACAGCTGTGCACGGATTCCTTCTTTTTTGCTATGATGAGAAGGAATCAGAAAGGCTGGTGGATGATTTGGACAAACTGAACGAAGTGACGAATTACCTGAAGGAGAACGGAATCGACGCGGCTTTCATTACAACGCCGGATAATGTTTTTTACCTGTCCGGTTTCATGAGCGACCCGCACGAGCGGCTGCTCGCCGTTGCCGTGTTCAAAGACGCAGAACCATTCATCATTGCCCCGAAAATGGAAGTGCCTGACGTCAAGGCGGCCGGCTGGACCGGCGGCGTCATCGGACATGAAGACACCGACGATGCATGGGAGATCGTTGCAAATGCCGTCAAGGAACGCGATGTCCATCCAGCGTCCATTGCCGTCGAGAAAGTCCACATGAACGTCGAGCGGTTCGAACGGCTGTCCACGCTGTACCCGGAAGCCTCGTTCACCGGACTGGACGACAAGCTCAATGCAATGCGCAACATCAAAGGCGAAGACGAGCTGGAAAAATTGCGCAAGGCCGCCGAGCTCGCGGACTACGCGGTCGAAGTCGGCTGCCGGGAAATCGCCGAAGGCAAAACCGAGCTGGAGATCCTCATGGCGATTGAGTTTGAAATGAAGAAAAAAGGCGTTTCGCACATGTCGTTCGATACGATGGTGCTGAGCGGGCCGAAGACGGCTTCCCCTCACGGAAATCCGGGTACCCGAAAGATCCAGAAGGGCGACTTTGTCCTGTTCGACCTCGGCGTTGTGTGGGAAGGATACTGCTCCGACATCACCCGCACCGTTTCATTCGGGGAGCCGACGGACAAGCAGCGCGAGATCTATGAAACCGTGCGCCGCGCCGAACAGGCGGCCGTCGATGCAGTGAAGCCGGGCATCCGTGCAATGGACCTCGACAAAACCGCACGCGACGTCATCACGGAAGCGGGCTACGGCCAATACTTCACGCACCGTCTCGGCCATGGTCTCGGCATCTCCGTCCATGAATTCCCGTCGATCCACGGCGCAAATGAAATCGAACTCCAGGAAGGCATGGTCTTCACGATTGAACCGGGTATCTACCATCCCGACGTGACCGGGGTCCGGATCGAAGACGATGTGGTTGTAACGGCAGATGGTGTGGAAGTGCTCACGAAGTTCCCGAAAGAACTGCAGATCATCGGCTGAATGAAATAAGAAATGACAAGGAGCCGTCCGGCATAATGCCGGACGGCTCCTTTGTTGTTCACATTCAGTTCAGCAGCGAATCGACCGGGACATATTCACGGCCCTGATCATCGGCAACGGCTTTGTACGTTACATGGCCCCCGAGCGTATTGAAGCCTTTGCGCAATGCTTCATTGTCGAGTGCGGCCTGTTTCCAGCCTTTGTTCGCGATCTGGAGCGCGTACGGCACTGTCACGTTCGTGAGCGCCATCGTCGATGTGCGCGGAACGGCGCCCGGCATGTTGGCGACCGCGTAGTGGACGACGCCGTGCTTTTCGTACGTCGGGTCGTCGTGCGTCGTGATCCGGTCGCTCGTCTCGAAGATGCCGCCCTGGTCGATCGCGATGTCGACGAGCACGGAGCCCGGCTGCATCGACTTCACCATCTCTTCGGTGACGAGCTTCGGCGCCTTCGCGCCCGGAATCAGCACCGCACCGATGACGAGGTCGGCGTCCTTCACGGCCTCCGCGATGTTGAACGGGTTGGACATGAGCGTCTGGATGTCGTTCCCGTACTGGTCGTCGAGCTGGCGGAGACGTTCCGGGCTCAGGTCGATGACCGTCACCTGCGCGCCCATGCCGACGGCGACGCGAGCAGCGTTCGCACCGGCCATGCCGCCGCCGATGACGGCGACCTTGCCGCGGCTGACGCCCGGGACGCCGGCAAGGAGGATCCCCTTGCCGCCGTTCGTGCGCTGAAGGAACTGGGCGCCGATCTGCGTCGCCATGCGGCCCGCGACCTCGCTCATCGGCGAGAGGAGCGGCAGCGAGCGGTTCGGCAGCTGGACGGTTTCATAGGCGATGCCGACCACTTTATTTTCAAGCAGCGCAGCCGTCAATTCCTCTTCAGGTGCCAGATGCAGGTAGGTGAACAGGATGAGTCCTTCGCGGAAATAACGGTATTCCTCCCGGACCGGCTCCTTCACCTTCATGACCATCTCGGCAGCCCAGGCCTCTTCTGCCGTTTCGACGATGACTGCCCCCGCTTCCCGGTAGTCGGCGTCGGTGAATCCGGAACCTTCGCCGGCTCCCTTCTCGATCAGAACTTCATGGCCGGCCAATTCGAGCGTGACGACGCCGGCCGGCGTCATGGCCACGCGATTTTCATTGTTCTTGACTTCCTTTGGTACACCGATGCGCATTCCTAAACCCTCCTACAATAATCCCATTGTCGCTCACCAGCCGGACGGAAGCCCGTCCTCTGCTTTTGCTCTTCCATTCTATCACGTTTGCCGAATGTTGAAAGCATTTCAAATATGAAATACCGACACAGAATCGACAGAAACAGCCTGGCTTCCCGGAGGAATCGGCACTGCCGCCGTCGAATAAAGTAAGTAAGATCCAGAAGGAGGGAAAGCAGATGACACTCAACTACAAGCATATCCTCGTCGCCGTCGACGGCTCGAAAGAAGCGGAATGGGCATTCAAGAAGTCGATCGGCATCGCCAAGAGGAACAGCGCAACCCTGAATCTCGTAAACATCATCGACACCCGTTCTTTTGCTGCCGTGGAGGCTTATGACCGGTCCATCGCGGAACGTGCCCAGGGCTTTGCCCAGCAGCTGCTTTCGGACTACAGAACGGAAGCCGAGCAGGCCGGCGTCAAAGACGTCAACATCATCGTGGAATACGGCTCGCCGAAGACGATGATCCCGCGGGACGTTTCCAAGAAAGTCGAAGCCGACCTGATCATCTGCGGGGCGACCGGCCTGAATGCGGTCGAACGCTTCCTGATCGGCAGCATCTCCGAGACGATCGTCCGGAGCGCCAAGTGTGACGTCCTCGTCGTCCGCACCGAAGAAAAGGAAATCGCGGCGACCGAAGAGTGACCGCTCCCTCATCCGGCCGCTGAAAAAGAAGAGGCGAGATTGCCCCCGACCGGGACGCAATCTCGCCTTTTTGAGCGTGGGGGCCGGCCTCCCTTCTCTGCAGAGAGAAGTGTGGGCCTTTCTTTACTTAGAGGGCGTCTTTCTTTACTTTGAGGGCGTCTTTCTTAACTTAGACAGCATCTTTCTTAACATACAGCCCTTCTTTCTTAACCTACAGGCCGTTATTCTTAACATACACCCGATAACCCCCTCCCCGCAGCGGAAACAAAAAGAGCCAACACGCCGGAACGGCGGTGTTGGCTCTATTAGACTTTTTCAACGGCCGCGTAAAGCAGACGGATGCCGGATGCTCAATTGCTGTCCGTCTTGTAGCCGTTCTCCTCCGCCCAGGCGTCCACCTTTGCGAAGAAGCTCTCCAGTGCACGGATGTTCGTCATGTCCGGCGCATTCGCCAGAAGCACTTCCGGCTTTGGCCCGCCTGCCAGGTCCGGCTTCTTCAGGACGAGCACGCTCTTTGCGTGCGCCTGGCTTTTGAACAGGCCCGGCGGAAGAGCGAGGACTGCCACGATCTGCGCTTCCTCTTTCAGGAATGTATGAAGCTGCGTCGCAAACTGGGATTCGAACAGATTGGCCGGCACGATGAAGATCCCGTGACCGCCTTTCTTCAGATGGCGCATCGACTGCTCGATGAACAGATGATGTGCGTACGAATGGCCTTCGTCCGCCTTCAATTTGAAGCCTGCTGCATTCTCATCATCCGGGTAGTAGCCGACGGGCAGGTCGGAGATGACGACGTCGACCGGGTCGACCATGAGCGGACGCAGCGCATCCTGGTGGTAAAGGGTCACCGGCTGTGCGAGCAGGTCCGCCGTCACTGCCGAAATCCGGATGAGCAGGTCATCGATCTCGACAGCGGATGCGGCGGTCCGCCCGTCCATGTAATTCATGACGGTGAACAGCAGGTTCCCCGTTCCGGCGGCCGGGTCGAACAGCGTCACATACCGGCTTCCCTTCGACAGCCGGTCGGCCAGATAGCCCGCAAGCAGGCCGATGGAATCCGGGGTCATCTGGTGATGGGGCTGGGCATTCGCCTTCATGCCCTTCAGGACGGCAAGCTGGATCGCCTTGCGCACTTCTTCCTTCGTCGCTTCCTCCGCTTCCGGAGAGATTGTGCCTTCCGCCCACGCCTTCAAGGTTTCAAACAGCGCCTCCAGGTAAAGCAGTTCTTCCTTTTCCGAGATCCGGGCCGAATGCCCGTCGAGGAAAGAGAAAAGCAGTTCGGTGTTCGTTTCCATGTTCATCCTCCAAACAGAGAAACCCACTCGCCCGAGTGGGTTTCCGGATGTAATTACTTCGTCAGTTCTTTGACTGCCTCAATCGCCTTGTCATAGTCCGGATGGTCGGTGCCTTCCGGTACATATTCGACATACGTCACTTTTCCGCCTTTGTCGATGACAAACACGCTTCTCGCCAGGAGGCGCAATTCTTTCATGACCGTTCCGTAACCGAGGCCGAACGACAGGTCTCGGTGATCCGAAAGTGCAATCGCCTGATCAAGCCCCTCGGTCGCCTTCCAGCGTGCCTGTGCAAACGGCAGATCTGCCGAGATGGTAAGGACGGCCACATCGTCGCCGAGCTCCGTCACCGCTTCATTGAACCGTCTTGTCTGCGTGGAGCAGACCCCCGTGTCAATCGACGGGATGACGCTGATGAGGCGAACCTTGCCTTCGGTCTCTTTGAGCGTATATGGGCTGAGGTCATTGGTCAGCACCGTGAAATCGGGTGCCTGATCGCCGACCTTCACTTCTGTACCGAGCAGGGTCACCGGGTTTTGCTTGAATGTCACTTGTACCATGGGAACGCCTCCTTTTCAACCAAGTGTACTAAACGGCCGGCCCGTCTTGCAATCGGGAAGCCTCCCCTTCGGTCCGCATTCCCGCCGGCGCCATCACATACCGCTCCTCATGGATCACCAGCGTATCCGCGATGAAATCATGGAGCGCTTCTTTTTTCGGCGTGAAGCCGACGATCCAGTACAGGATCGGCAATGTCTTCGACAAAAAACGGCCGATCAGTTCCCTGAACACGATCGTCCCCCAGTCAAGCGGCCCGCCGTCATTGCGGACGACGCGGATGCCCGTCACCATCTTGCCGACGGTCTGGCCGAAGAACTTCGTCATCAGGACAAAGTAGAGGAAGAAGACAGCCGCCGTGGCAATATTGTACGGCGCAAAGATCCCGTCAGGCGCGATCTCGAGCCCGCCAAGCCGTGATAGGGGACGGATCACCAGCATGCTGACCGATCCGAGGACGATGAGGTCGATCAGATAAGACCAGAACCGGATCCAGAACCCTGCGTATGCCGGGACGGCAATCGTCCCGCCGGCCGGCATCCCTTCTGTCATTTGGGATTCCCGCATCTTCATCCCTCCTTATTTCTCACCGTACAGGTACATCATGCGAGGCGAATTGTAGTCGGCGAGGATCTGTCCGACGATCTGGGTTTCCAGATCCCCTTTGAACATCGACTGCATTTTCACACCGAGCAGGGAGCCGAATCCGACGTCTGTGCCGTATTCGAACAGTTCCGCTTTGGCGAGGTCATGGTCGTTCCGGAGTGCCGCGACGGCATCTTCCAGACGGCCTGTTTCATCAGCGAGTCCGGCCTCGATCGCCTGGCGGCCGTTCATGATCCGTCCATCCGCCCACTTCTTGACTTCTGCCTCGCTCATTCCGCGTCCTTCCTCGATCACGTCAACGAACCGCTCGTAGGAATCATTCAGCATCTCCTGAAGCATTCCCCGCTCCTCGTCCGTCATCTCCCGCGTCGCACTCATGATGTCTTTGTACTTCCCGGATTTGATCGTCACAAAGTCGATTCCGTGCTTGTCGGCGAACTCTCCGTAATTGATGCTTTCCATGATCACGCCGATCGAGCCCGTCATCGTTTCCTGATGGGCAAAGATTTTGTCAGCCGGCGCCGATATGTAATATCCGCCTGATGCGGCAAGGCCGCCCATGCTCACGTAGACCGGGATTTCCCGTTCCTTCTGGATCGCGACGATCTTGTCATGGATATCCGAGGACTCCACGACTCCGCCGCCCGGGGAATCCACATACAGGACGACGCCTTTGACGGATTGGTCATCCCGGATCATATCCAGCTGTTCCATGAGCGCCTGATGGTCATAGCCGGTCGCAAACAGGGATGATGCCGATCCGGTGTCCTGAATCACGCCTTCAACCCGCAGCAGGGCGATCCGGTTGCGGGCATCGCCTTCCTCGATCACATATTCCATTTGCCCCTGGACCGGCGTGAATGCGTCTTCCATGACGGAAGCCCAGTTCTTCGAGAAGATGGCAGAAGCCATGTTCACACCGGCTGCGACGACAAACAGGAGCACCGCAGCACCCAGGGCAAGCCATCGTTTCATATTCATTCTGTATCCCTCCTATTCCTGCAGCAGTCTTGTATACGGACAGACTGCCGAAATGTTTCACTTCATAGCCACTTTCATTTTCTTCATCATCCTGAATTTCGAAGCCGTGACCAGGATGAGCCCGGCCCAGATGAACGAAAACGCGACCAGTTCGACCATTCCGAACGGCTCCCCGTAAATGATGACCCCGAGGAAAAGCATGAGGGTCGGCGCGATGTACTGAAGGAAGCCGAGCAGATAAAGCGGGATGTTCTGCGCCCCTTTCGCAAACAGGACGAGCGGAAGCGCCGTCGCCGCTCCGGACAGGATCAGCAGGACATCCATGCCGGCTCCCGAATGGAGGAATGCCGGGCTTCCCCCTTTCCATACAACCGCCAGGTAGATCGCCGCAAACGGGGCGATGAACAACGTCTCGATCGTCAGGCCGCGGAGCGGATCGAGATGGATCGTCTTCTTCGCAAGTCCGTAGATGGCAAAGGATGTCGCCAGCCCGAATGAAAGCCACGGAAACTGGCCGAATGAAATCGTGATGATCAGCACCCCGGCAGCAGCAAGCAGCACCGCCGACTTCTCCGCCTTGGTGAGCCGTTCCTTCAGGAAGACGATGCCTAAAAGGATGGAGAGGAGCGGATTGATGTAATAGCCGAGACTGGTCTGGACGATATGGCCATTATTAACCGCCCAGATGAACAGGAACCAGTTTCCCGAAATGAGGATCGATGCGGCAAACAAACTCCAAAAGTCTTTTTGCCGCTTCCAGAGCCCCTTGAAGTCCTCGATGAGCTTCCGTCCCTGGCCGATGAGGACAACGGTCAATGCGGTCGTGATGAATGACCAGAAAATCCGGTGGGCCAGGATTTCACCGCTCGGTATGTCACCGACCAGCTTCCAGTAGATCGGCAGCACGCCCCAGATCAGATAGGCGGCCGCCGCCCAGATGATGCCTTGTTTTTCTTTCCCGTCCACGGGCTTCCCTTCTTTCCTTCCTGCCGCACGGGGTCAAAGC
Source organism: Edaphobacillus lindanitolerans (assembly GCF_900156305.1). Classification (GTDB taxonomy): domain Bacteria; phylum Bacillota; class Bacilli; order Bacillales_A; family Planococcaceae; genus Bhargavaea; species Bhargavaea lindanitolerans. The sequence continues at coordinate 564,021 of NZ_FTPL01000002.1, forward strand.
CGCCGGCATGAACATTTGCTTCTGTAAAAAAAGCGGGAAGACAGCCGCCCGGGGCGGCTGTCTTCCAAGTGCGCAACAAGGATTACTTTTCGTTTTCCCGCTTGCGCAGCTCGACGCGCATGATTTTGCCGGATGTTGTTTTCGGAAGTTCGTCAATGAACTCGATGGCCCTCGGGTATTTATAAGGGGCCGTCAGTTCCTTCACATGATCCTGCAGTTCCTGGACGAGTTCATCAGAGGCTTTTTCCGGGTCGGTGAGGACGACGTATGCCTTGACGATATTCCCCCTTACTTCGTCCGGGCTCGCCACCACCGCACATTCCTTCACGGCCGGGTGCTTCGTCAGCGCGTCCTCGACCTCAAACGGTCCGATCGTATAGCCCGAAGAGATGATGATGTCGTCGCCGCGGCCCTCAAACCAGAAATAGCCGTCCTCGTCTTTGCTCGCCCGGTCGCCGGTCAGGTAGTAATCTCCCCTGAACTGCATGCTCGTCCGCTCGGGGTCTTTCAGATATTCCTTGAAGAGCGCCGGCGTGCTCACATGGACGGCAATATCCCCAGGCACGCCCGGGCTGCTCGGCTGGCCGAATTCGTCGATGATCTCGACCCGGTTCCCGGGCGTCGGCTTGCCCATCGACCCCGGACGGGCTTCCATTCCCTTCATCGTCCCGACCAGGAGTGTGTTTTCCGTCTGGCCGTAGCCGTCCCGGACTTCAATCCCTGCTACACGGGAGAATGTGTTGATCACTTCCACATTGAGCGGTTCACCGGCGGACACTGCACTGTGGATGGAAGAAAGATCGTACTCCCCGAGCTTGCCCGTCTTCGCCATGAGACGGTATTCGGTCGGCGTGCAGCAGAGGACATTGACGCTGTATTTGCCGATGAGCTCCAGGTATTTGGCCGGATCGAACCGGCCGTTGTAGACGAACCCGGTCGATCCGCTGCCGAGCGTGGCGAGGAACGGAGACCAGATCCATTTTTGCCAGCCCGGGCTCGCCGTCGCCCACACCATATCGCCGTCCTCGATTCCGAGCCAGTTTGCAGCCGTCGTCCGGAGGTGCGCATATCCCCATCCGTGCGTATGGACGACGCCTTTCGGCTTGCCGGTCGTGCCGGACGTATACGAGAGGAAGGCCATGTCGCTGCTTTTCGTGTCGGCCGCTTCAAATTGATCGGACGTGTTTTGCATTTCCTTGAGCAATGGAATTCCATTATCGGCATCACCGGCGATGAACAGGCTGACACCGTCCATGTCAACGTCTTTGAATTGTTCGGCAAACGGCGCATAGGCGATGATGCCCTTCGCCCCGCTGTGCTCAAGCCGGTATTCGATGTCCGATGCCCGGAGCATTTCAGAACTCGGAATGACGACAATCCCGGCTTTCAATGCCGCCACATACGTCACATAGGCTTCTACGAGACGGGGCATCATGATCATGACGACGTCTCCCTTGCCGAAGCCGTGAGAGGTCAGCACATTGGCACAGCGGTTCGCCAGTGCCATCAACTCTGCATATGTAATTTCACGCTCTTCCGTTCCGTCGGTCCAGATCAGGGCTTTCCGTTCTGTTCCGCTTGCGTACTTCTCAAATTCCGAAGAAAGATTGTACTGTCCGGGAGCCAGAAGCTCTTCTCGTTTCATGCAATCACCCCTTTGATTGGTCGTTTTCATTATACGCTTTCAAATGGACCTTTTCAAAATAGAATTTCAATTCGGACGTAACGGAACCTCTCTCCAACTTCCGGTTTTAAAACGAAAAAGACCGCCCTTCGAGAGGGCGGTCCGGATTTGTTACTGGTTCGTGCCTTTCATTTGTTGCTGTGCCATCGAAACCAAACGCTTTGTGATTTCTCCGCCAACGGAACCGTTGGCACGCGATGTTGCGTCGGCACCGAGCTGAACACCAAATTCTTGGGCAATCTCGTACTTCATCTGGTCGAGTGCTTGGCGCACGCCCGGTACGAGCAGCTGGTTAGAGTTGTTGCTGTTGTTGCTTGCCATGATTGTTCACCTCCTTGTGCACATAGAATGTGCGGGGAAGAAAAAATCATGCAGAGCGAAACAATGGAAATTTGTTCAAGATTTCAAAGAAGGTCCGCAAACGGATCGGCTTCCTTTTGAATCGGAAATTCGATGATCTCCCGTTCGGCCACTGCCTTGTCGATCATCGGCCCGAAGTCCGCGTTTCCTTCATAATAGATGACTTTTGATGTTTTCGGCTTTGTGGCAGGATGGGACGGCGTGAAGATCGTGCAGCAGTCCTCAAACGGACGAATTGATGTTTCGTACGTATCGATCTTTTCGGCGATTGAAATGATGTCCAGCTTGTCATAGGCGATGAGCGGCCGGAGAACCGGAGTGCTCGTCACTTCATTGATGGCGGACAGGCTGTCGAGCGTCTGGCTGGCCACCTGGCCGAGGCTTTCACCCGTGACGATCGCCTTTGCCCCGATTTCTTCGCGCACCATGTCGGTGATCTTCATCATGAGCCGTCTCGTCGTCGTCATCGTCAGCGCAGCCGGCATCGTATCCTGGATCGCCTGCTGGATCTCGGTGAAGTGGATCGTATGCATGCGGATGCGCCCGCCGAAGCCGCTGAGCCGTTCTGCCAGTTCGATGACTTTCTGTTTGGACTGTTCGCTTGTGAACGGCGGGCTGTGGAAGTGGATCACGTCCAGTTTGACGCCCCGCTTCATCATCATGTATCCGGCAACCGGGCTGTCGATCCCGCCCGACAGCATAAGCAGTGCATGGCCGTTCGAGCCGGCCGGCAGTCCGCCCGCGCCCTGGATCGTCTCCGTTGACAGATAGGCGCCGTCCTCCCGGATGTCCACGAGCAGCTTGATGTCCGGTTTTTTCATCTTCACGATGAGTTCCGGATAAAGAGGGAGCAAGTGTCCGCCAAGCTCCTGCTGAATGTCATTTGTCTTAAGCGGGAACGTCTTGTCTGCACGGCGCGCTTCCACCTTGAATGTTTTCCCCTCGGTTTCCATCCTTCCGAGAATTTCAGCTGCCGTTTGTTTGATCTCTTCGATTTCTGCATCGCAGCGGACCGCCGGGCTGAACGACTGGATGCCGAACACTTCCGGCAGACGGCGCATGGCTTCCTCCATCTCTTCGGGGCTATCGGCAAAGAGGAACATCCGGTCATGCTCGGACTTCACTTTGACCGTCTCCAGGTCTTTCATCACCCTGCGGATGTTGTCCCGGAGTTTCCGGATGAACACATTGCGGTTTTTCCCCTTCAGGGACAGTTCCCCGTATCGGATGAGAATTTCATTGTAGGTCATGAGGTTTTCAAACCCTTTCTATCGTATCCATAAATTCTGCAAATACTTCTTTGAACCGGAGGATTTCTTCCCGGCTGTTCTGTCGCCCGAAGCTGAGGCGGATGACGCCGTGCCGGAAGTCTTCATCAATTCTCATCGCCCGGAGCACATGGCTTTCGCTCCGGCTTCTCGAAGAGCAGGCGCTCGAGGTGGAAACATAGATCTCTTTCTCCTGTAGCGCATTGACCGCGACTTCGCCCCGGATGCCGCGGATGGCAACCGACAGGATGTGCGGCGCGGATTCCGGACCTCCGAGCACCCGGACTTTGTCCCACCCGCCAAAAAAGCGGATCAGCTCATCGCGCCATTCGCCAAACTGCAGCTCTCCGCGCGCTTCTTCGGCCAGGCGCATCGCCTTGGCAAGCGCGGCGGCATGGGCGACCGGAACCGTCCCGCTCCGGAGACCGCCCTGCTGGCCGCCTCCGAACAGATATGGCCGGATCTGCGCATTCCTCTTCAGGATGAGCGCGCCCGATCCTTTGAGTCCATGGAATTTATGGGCCGACACCGAAATTGCGTCCGGTCCGTCCGGCCCGCCCGGAATGGCCAGCTTCCCGTAGCTCTGCACGGTGTCCGAGTGGAACACGGCGCGTGGCGCCTTGCGCCTGATCAGCCGGCCGGCTTCCTCGAGCGGCTGGATGGCACCGGTTTCGTTGTTGACATGCATGATCGAAACGACGATCGTCTTCTGGGACAGTTTTCGTTCCAGATCGGACAGGTCCAGCCTTCCGTTTCCGTCCGTGCCGACCGTGAGCACTTCGAAGCCTTCCGCCTCAAGCTGCTCCGCCGTATTCAAAACCGAAGGATGCTCGACGGAGGAGATGAGGATCCGCCTTCCGTGCCCGGCGTTTGCACGGGCAAACCCGAACAGCGCCTGGTTGTTGGCTTCGGTTCCGCCGGATGTGAAGACGACGGTCCCGTCCGGCATGCCGGCCAGTTCGGCCACCTGCTGCGCCGCGCGGCCGAGCAGCCGGTCCGCCTCGATTCCGAGGCCATGGAGAGAAGACGGGTTGGCAAAGAATGCTTGGGACGCAGCCGTGAAGGTGCGGAGCACTTCGGGATCAGGCTGCGTCGTCGCGCTATTATCAAAATAAATCATGAAAATTCGCTACCTTTCCGAACGAAAGCCACCATCACAATTGTGAGGTGGCCGGTTCCCTGTATCATTATGTACGTCAGACTTCCTCTTTGACAAGTACTTCGATTTTCCGGATGGCACCCGGTTCGACGGATTCCACGGCGGTTGCGGCATCTTCCAGCGCCTTGCCGTAACGGCACTGGTTGAACGCTTCTTCCGCCTCGGCGAGCTGCTCGTCGACCGCAGGGTTTGTAGCCCTGAACCGGTTCCCGTACTGGATCAGCCGCTCGATGAGCTCGACGTTCTCGAGCATCTCGATCGCCTTTTCCTCGACTTCCCGGACGCACTGTCCCGCCTTTTCAAGGTTATCATTCACAAGCGCCATGTTCAGCGGCATATCCTGGAGGTTGCGCGTGACGACAAACAGGTGCTCTTCGGCTTCCTCCAGCCGGGCATCCATTTCTTCCGGAATTCCCGGGGTGTTGGCACGGTAGAGCTTGCGGTCCGTGTTCTGGAGGATGCGGACGAGCTCGTCCAGCTGTTCGCGGGCTTTCGTCTCATCCACACGCAGGCCTTTCAGGCGTTCCGCATAATCATCCTGCTCCTGCATGAGCGATTCCGTCTCCGCGGCGATCTCCTGCAGTTCCTCCTGAAGGGTGGAATAAGCGGACTGGCCATGCGCGATCCGGTCGGACAGCAGCATGAACCGCTTCTCCATCCCTTCCAGCTTCTCGAGCGCCTCTTCAGGCACCGCAGCCTCCTGGTCCGACAGACGGTAGTTCTGCTGGACGAAGCGGGCCTCATCAGCCGTTGTCCGGGTGAAGGTGCCGAGTTCGGCAAGACGGTCCCCTACAGGGAGTTCATTGTCTTCTACATATTTGCGCGCATACACTTCCGCTTCGAGGTGGTCGTAGAAACCGTTGATCTCTTCATTGATCGAATGGATCCGTGCTTTCACTTCCTCTGCCTCAAGTGCTTCGAGCTTCGCCTTCAGGTCGTCCAGCTCTTCTTCCATTTCGTTCAGGCGAACGTCCATCCGAAGGTGGCCGAGATAATAATGCTGCTCTTCCATCTCGCGGAGGCCGGACCTCAGCTCCCGGATTGCCTGCGGGATCTTGGACTGGATCTCCGAAAGAAGAACCGGTACATCCTCGATCAGCCGGAATGTTTCCCGGGCTTCGGTGGCCAGGCCGAGAACCGTCTCCCTCGCCTTCAGATAATTCCCCGAAGCGGTAAGTTCGTCGTATTCCACCAGCCTCGGATTGATCGATTCGAGCCGTGCCTCGAGCGGGCCGGCGGCATTGCCGAACGAATGCTGGTGCGCCAGCAGATTTTTGCGGGCTGCCTTGTAGCTCTCATTCAGGCCTTCCATTTCCGTCCGGTTCGCTTCTTCGCTTCCGATCAGTTCGGAAAGCTCATCAAGGATGCGGTTCATTTCTTTGTCACAGAAGGCGATCTTCTCTTCGATCTCCGCCTCAAATTTTGTCGCTTTGCCGAAGCGGAGCCGGTCGACGGATTCTTCCGCATCGAACAGCAGGTTATCGATGGCCGGCATATGATCGTCCATCACCTCTGTCCAGCTGCTGCGCCACTTTTCAAAGCGTTCTTCCGTTTCGCCGTTCATGTTCAGCTGCTTTACTTTTGTCAATTCTTCAAGGATCGGTTTGTGTTGGATCTCCATTTTTTGAACTTCAAGTTTTTCGATGATGGCTGTATGTTTTCGCCTGAAGATAAAGGCGATGGCGATCAATGCAATGAGTACGATGATCCCGATGATCAAATACTTCAAGGTCATCCCCCTGTTCCAAAATCTCTGTGAACGCTGTATTATCCTTAATAGTACCATGTTTCGTTTGATTATGCTGTTCAAATTCGCAAGAACCCTCAAATTTCGTCACCATACACCAACAAGTGCCGGAATTCCGGTAAAAGGAGCGGATCAATGATGTTCACACCACTCGATTACGAAGGCACACTGCAGGAAAAATATGATTTGCTTTCACGGCAGCTCGATGCCCTTCTGGAAGGCGAACCGAATGTCATGGCCAACCTGGCCAATGCTTCCGCACTGCTCAACCAGTTCCTGGACCGCGTGAACTGGGCAGGATTTTACGTGATGGACGGAGAGGACGAGCTCGTGCTCGGCCCGTTCCAGGGTTTGCCTGCCTGCGTGCGGATCCCGCTCGGCAAAGGCGTCTGCGGAACGGCTGCAAAAGACCGGGAAACAAAGCTTGTGGAAGATGTCCATGCGTTCCCCGGCCATATCGCGTGCGATGCGGCCTCCCGTTCCGAAGTGGTCGTCCCGATCGAAGTGGACGGCCGGCTGTTCGGGGTGCTGGACATCGACAGCCCGGAAGTCTCCCGGTTCTCGCAAGAGGACGCAGACGGGCTTGAAAAGTTCGTGGCTGTCCTCGCCAAACATCTGCGGATCTGAGCACGGACGGATCGACGAAAAACCGCCTTTCTCCCAAAGAAAGGCGGTTTTCCTATTATCATTCTCCGGCAGGGGCTGCGGCGTGCTTTTTCATGGAAGCAAAGGCCGCCTGTAGATCCGCGATGAGATCGTCCGGATGTTCAAGTCCTGCGGAGAATCTGAGCAGGCCGTCGGAGATGCCCATCGCGGCCCGGTCTTCCTCCGGCACGCCGGAATGCGTCATCGTCCATGGATGCTGGATGAGGGATTCGGCATCCCCGAGGCTGACGGCGATCTTGATGAGGGAAAGACTGTCCATGAATTCCTGGGCTTCCCGCAGACCGCCGTCGATCGTGAAGGAAAAGATCCCCCCGCCCGCGCTCATCTGGCGCCTTGCGATCGGCGCCTGCGGGTGATCCGCATCATATGGATAGTGGACTTCCCTGACCATCGGCTCGCTCTTCAGATACTCGATCACCCGTCCGGCATTTGCCGTGTGGCGCTCCATCCGGACTGCGAGCGTCTTCAGCCCGCGCAGCAGGAGCCAGGCATCGAATGGCGAAATGATCCCGCCGTAATCCTTCTGGACCGTCATGCGGAGTTCCGTGATCTTCTCCGCATCCGCTCCGATGAGCAGTCCGGCGATGACGTCCCCGTGCCCGTTGATATATTTCGTCGCGCTGTGGAGCACGAAGTCCGCACCGAGCTCAAGCGGATTCTGGATGTACGGCGAAGAAAACGTGTTGTCGACGATCACGGTCAGTCCGTGGCGGCGGGCCACATTGACGGCCGCCTGCAGATCGGCGATCTCCATCGTCGGATTCACCGGCGTTTCGATGTAAATGACCTTCGTCTCCGGCTTGACGGCCGCCTCGATCTCTTCCTCCGTCCACATCCGGATCAGGTCATGGGTGATGTTGTATTTGTCATTCATGATCGCGAGCAGGCCGAATGTGCATCCGTAGATGCCGCGCGTCGCCAGGATATGGTCCCCCGCTCTGGTCGCATAGGTCAGCACCGCACTGACGGCCGCCATTCCCGAACCGAATGCGAGCGCGCCTTCGCCCTTTTCAAGCGCGGTGATCCGCTCCTCGAGCGCCCGGACCGTCGGGTTCGTCAGTCTCGAGTAAATATTGCCTTCCTGCTCCCCTGCAAAGCGCGCCGCGCCGGTGGCGGCATCCGGAAAGACGTAGGTCGAAGTCTGGTAGAGCGGCATGGCCAGGCTGTCATGATGCTCATGGGGATCATGCCCGGTGTGGATCATGAGCGTATCGCGATGAACGTGTTTCGAATCCATAAAATCGTCTCCTTCTAAATTTTCTCTATCTTCATAATCATTGTATCTTCCTTTAAACGAAAAAGGAACCCGGCTACAGGAGGAAACGGGATGTCCCTTTCGTTTCTCCTTGACTCGGCCGGGCCGCCGGGTTATGATAGTCGTTGTGTAAAATAAACGCAGCAGTTGTGTGAGCACGGCTGCCCATTTCATTCCTCCCTCTTTCCGGCTCGGCCGGGATCGGAAGGTGCATCGCGTAACCCGTGGCTGCTGGGCGAAGGTGCAAGATGATGAAATGGCGCCGCGTTTGAACGCATCTGGTTTTTATTTTACTCAAAAAATAAAACCAACAGAGGAGGAGTCTTCATGGCTCGCTACACAGGTCCATCTTGGAAACTCTCCCGCCGTCTCGGTATTTCCCTGAGCGGTACGGGCAAAGAACTCGAAAAACGTCCTTACGCTCCAGGCCCGCACGGCCCGAACCAGCGTAAAAAACAATCGGAATACGGTCTCCAGCTTCAAGAGAAGCAAAAACTCCGTCACATGTACGGTGTGAACGAGCGCCAATTCCATACAATGTTCCTCCGTGCAGGCAAACAGTCTGGTAAACACGGCGAGAACTTCATGATCCTGCTTGAGCGCCGCCTCGACAACGTCGTGTACCGCATGGGCCTCGCCCGCACACGCCGTCAGGCTCGCCAGCTCGTCAACCACGGTCACATCCTCGTTGACGGCAAGCGCGTAGACATCCCGTCTTACATCGTATCCCCAGGCCAGGAAATCTCGCTCCGCGAGCGTTCCCAGAACCTGACGACTGTCAACGAATCCATCGAAGTGACAAACTTCGTTCCGGACTACGTAACATTCGATGCGGAAGCGAAAAAAGGCACGTTCGTCCGCCTTCCAGAGCGCAGCGAACTGCCTGCGGAAATCAACGAATCACTCATCGTTGAATTCTACAGCCGCTGATCATTGAAAAAGAGAGCCGATTGCCGGCTCTCTTTTTTCTATGCCTTTTTTTGATACAATGATGTCAGAACGGAGGGATTCCATGAAACTAGTATCCATCTGCCCGAGCAACACCGAACTGGCCGCCTATCTCGGGATCGCCGGGCAGCTTGCCGGCGTTGATGACTTTTCCGACTGGCCGGGCACCGTACGCGACCTTCCCCGGCTCGGACCGGACCTGTCCATCGACATGGACCGGCTCGAATCGCTCGAACCCGACCTTGTCCTCGCTTCACTGAGCGTCCCCGGGATGGAGCGGAATGTCGAAGAACTCCGGAAACGCTCGATCCCCCACCTCGTTCTGGATCCGCAGAGCCTGGGAGACATCGAGGACGATCTCATCCGGGTCGGCGAAGCCTGTGGAATTGAGGCGGAGGCCCGGCGGGTGTCCGCAGAATATCGCCGGTTCCTCGAGGAGATGAAGGAACGGTCCGAGCGAGTGACGGACACCCCTACCCTCTACTGGGAATGGTGGCCGAAGCCGGTGTTTACGCCCGGGTCGGTCAACTGGCTCACCGAAGTGAGCCGGATCGCCGGCGGCCGGAACCTGTATGAGGACGTAGAGCTTGCCAGCATCCAGACCGACTGGGAAGACGTGCGACTCCGTAACCCGGATCGCATCCTCCTCGCCTGGGTCGGGGTCAGGACCGAAAAGATCCGGCCGGAACTCCTTCAAAAACGGCCCGGCTGGCCGGAGCTTGCGGCCATGCAGGACGGCAAGGTCGACATCATGGAAGAATCACTCTACTGCCGGCCGTCCCCGCGTCTGCTCGAAGGCGCCTGGAAACTCGGCCGCCTCCTCCATCCGGAAGTCTACGGTGACTTGGAACTGCCTGAGTGGGTGAACCGGGAGGCTTAATTGTTTTCGGGTTGGGGTGTTAGAACTATGAAGCTCCACAATGAAGTATAGAGTAGCATTATGAATTACAATGCCGCCTTGTGAATTATGGGACGGCATTTTGAATTATGGAGGCGGTTTGTGAATTATAAAGCGACGTTTTGAATTATAGAGTCGCTTTATGAATTTTGGAGCGCCGTTTTGAATTATAGAGTCGCCTTCTGAATTATAGAGCGACGTTTTGAATTATAAAGTCGGCTTGTGAATTATGGAGCGACGTTTTGAATTATAGAGTCGCTTTATGAATTTTGGAGCGACGTTTTGAATTATAGAGTCGCTTTATGAATTATGGAGCGACGTTTTGAATTATAGAGTCGCTTTATGAATTTTGGAGCGACGTTTTGAATTATAGAGTCGGCTTCTGAATTATGGAGCGACGTTATGAATTATGAAGCACCGTTATGAATTATGGAGCCCTCTTGTGAATTATGAATCACCGTTATGAATTATGGGACCTCGTTGTGAATTATGAAGAACCGTTATGAATTATGGAGCCCTCTTGTGAATTACGAAGCACCGTTATGAATAACGGTGTGCCATTTTGAATGAATGTACAGTCTATCCAGCCAAAATCCCCCGCCGCACAGTCATGTGCAGCGGGGGATCCAACTTTACTTTTCGTTTATTGAAGAGCCGCTTCCATAACGCCCAGCACTTGCTCCGCGCTCAGGCTGGTTTCTCCGCCGCCTTGGACGAATGCATCGTTGCCGCCGCCCTTTCCGCCGATTTCGGACAGGGCCGCATCCGCCGCCTTCTTCATCGATAGCGGCACACCGCTTCCCCGGGCCGCGACGAACTGTAGCTTGTCCCCGTTCCGGGCCGCCAGCAGGATGACCGACTCTTCGCTTTGGGCAGCCGCCGCCCGTGCGAGTTTCTGCAGCTCGGCGATCGACCGGTCTTCAAAGGCGGCCTTCACCGTGTTGCCGGCTGCACCGGCGAGCAATTCGCCTGCTTCAAAGCCGATCAGGGATTCCTTCAGCTCCGCTGCCTGCTTTTCAAGCAACTTGTTCGCCTCGAGCAGTTTCCGGATTGCGTCAACCGCCTGCTCTTCAGGCGCGCTCAGCAACCCGACCGCCTCTTTGAGGATGGCGTTTTTCTTCCCGAGTTGCCGGAGAACCCGGTCGCCGCACACGAAATGAACACGCGTTTTCTTCTTATTCCGCTCCGTCCCCAGGATTTTGATGGACCCGACTTCCCCGGTCGTCCTCGGGTGGGTTCCGCCGCAGCCGTTGTAGTCGAAGTCCGGAATGATGACGAGCCGGATCTCCCCGTTCACCGCCAGCTCTTTACGGAGCTTGGAACGGTCCAGTTCCTCATCCGTCACCCATTCCGTTTGGATCGGACGGTTCTCGAGGATGATTTCATTCGCCCGTTCCTCGGCGGCCCGCAGCTGCTCCTCGATCACCTGGTCCGAATCCAAGTCGATGGAAACGATGTCCTGTCCGAGGTGGAAGCTGACGGTCTGATATCCGGCCGTCTCGACGAACGCGGCCGTCAGGATATGCTGACCGGCATGCTGCTGCATATGGTCGAAGCGCCGTTCCCAGTCGATCTTGCCGGAAACGACGAATGCCTCGAGCGGGGTCTCGACGTAATGCCGGATCTCCCCATCGACCTCTTCCACATCGGTCACCCGGATGCCATTCAGCTTGCCGGTGTCGTTCGGCTGACCGCCGCCGGTCGGATAGAACACCGTATTTTCAAGTACGACGAACGGACGGCCTCCGTCTTCCCCTTCATGGATGACATTCGACTTGAACGCGGTCCGGTATGGATCTTCATAGTAGAACCGATCTTTCAGCATCTGTTTTTCCTCCCAACCCGCACCGGAATTCAGCTGAACTTCACCATCGTGTATTTCTTCTTGCCGCGGCGGATGATTGTGAACGCATCATCCAGACGGTCGTCCGCTCCGACGGTATGCGCCAGGTCCGTCATGCGCTCGCCATTGATCGAGATGGCCCCGTTCGTCACATCTTCCCTCGCCTGCCGCTTCGATGAAGAGATTCCGGCTTCAACAAGCAGATCCACAATATTCTTTTCTTCTTTTGCCGATTCGAATGTCGGCACGTCCTTGAAGGCATCTTTCATTTCCGAAACGGAGAGGGCCTTCAGGTCGCCGCTGAACAGCGCCTGGGTGATGCGCTGCGCCTGGTCGAGCGCCTCCTGTCCATGGATCATGCGCGTCATTTCTTCAGCCAGGGTTTTCTGGGCTTTCCGGAGATGCGGCTCTTCTTCAACCGCCTTCTCGAGTTCCCCGATCTCCTCGCGGCTGAGGAACGTGAAGATCTTCAGGTATTTGACGACATCGGCATCCGCCGTGTTGATCCAGAACTGGTAGAACTCATAAGGCGATGTCTTCTCCGGATCGAGCCACACTGCGCCGCCGGCGGTCTTGCCGAACTTCGTGCCGTCCGCCTTCGTGACGAGCGGGATCGTGATGCCGAACGCCTTCGCTTCATCGTCATGCGTTTTCCGGATGATCTCCAGACCGGTCGTGATGTTGCCCCACTGGTCGGAACCGCCGACCTGCACCCGGCAGCCGTAATGGTCATACAGGTGATTGAAGTCCGCGCCCTGGATGAGCATGTAGGAGAACTCGGTGAACGAGATGCCCGTCTCGAGGCGTGAAGAAACGTTCTCTTTCGCGAGCATGTAGTTGACGCTGAGCAGTTTCCCGTAATCGCGCAGGAAATCAATCGCGGTCATTTCCTTGAACCAGTCTTTGTTGTCGACCATGACGGCCGCGTTCACGTCGGCGAAATCAAAGATCTGCTCCAGTTGTTTGCGGATCCCCGCAATGTTGTGGCCCAGCTGTTCTTCGGAAAGGAGCTGGCGCTCGTCAGCACGGAACGACGGGTCACCGATCATCCCGGTCGCACCGCCGACAAGGACGATCGGACGGTGGCCGTGCCGCTGGAAACGGCGAAGCGTCAGGAACGGCACGATATGTCCGATATGCAGGCTGTCCGCCGTCGGGTCCGTCCCGCAGTACAGAGAAATTTTCTCTTCGTCGAGCAGCTTCGCAAGCCCCTCTTCATCGGTCTGCTGGTAAAGCAAACCGCGCCACTTCAGGTCTTCCATCAATTCGTTCGTCATCATTCATCCCTCCAGACAAAATAAAAAGCCCCCGCGGACCGGAAATTCCGATCCTGCAGGGGCGCCAATCTCAATCGACGCGGTACCACCCGGCTTGAGGCAAATCCATGCCTCCACTCCATGCACGTTAACGCCATGCGGACGCCTCGCTCCGGAACTGTAATTCGCAACAGGGTCACCGGGCAGCTTCCACCAGCCGCTGCCTCTCTGATTTTCGTTGATCCCCGCCCTACTTCGGCTCCATCCACGCTCGGTACGTATCGTTATCCAACATTCTAACCGTTTCAATGTCGTTGTCAATAGTGGAGTTTGACTAATCACCTCAATTGCGGTGGCTAGATCTCATACTCTTGATATCGCTGTGTTGCTATGGCGGGGGACATCATCACTCCAATCAACTGTAATTTTTTGTATATAATAATACACTTAAGAATTGATGTATGGCTTCGAGCCACGGCTGCCCTTGGAGACGAAATGGAGAAAATCAGGGTAGATAGGGCATTCAAAAACGAATGGGACGGCAGGCGGTAACAGTGAGGACAGCAACTTGACTGCAGTCATTTCTCATCCGCTCCAACGTCGTCAATAAATTGCACGGCGCCCTTTACGTCAACATCGTGCTTCTCGTCCACATGTAAACCGTTTGCCCAGCTGTTCGGCAGCCTTGTCCGTTCGGTAACTATCGGTGGTACTTGTTCAACCGATTTCTCGCCCATGCCGAGACCGACCAGGCTAGTTCCTTTAGCTTTGCCTCGTAAGACTTTCTTGAGGAACTGAAGGATTTAGTCCTGTTGCTCAATGGATTCTTTTCGTAGTCCTTCGAGACGCTTGTCAATAAATTGTTTTATCGCTTTAAAATTCTCTTGTTCAATGACCCCTGCAGTTTTCTGGCTATATCCGGCATTCAGTGCAACTTCAGCCGCATTCCCTAACCGGATATATTCATCTGCCAAGCGTCACTGCTTCTCTGTCAGTATCACTTCACATCACCTACATTCACGCTAATCGCTTTTGTGGCATAGAAAAAAACGCCTCAATCAAGCGCCTCGTCGTTCTTGTAAGCTAATATTGCAGAACGCTCTAAAAACTGTTCAATGGGACTAACAATGGAGTGTTCCTTTATGTTTTGGGTTTCCAATGAAAAATGATTGTCTACGAATGTGTTATATAAAGCCAATCTTACTTCTCTTTGATATTTGAACATCTCGTTTTTCCGAAAAAACATATCAACAGATCCCTTGTGGAATTCATCCATTTCTCCCAAAGTTTTATCAGAAAAACCATTGTACGTAACCTCTTTGAATACAGAATCCATGCCTTTAGAATGCGCAGCCTCTCTCAAGGCTTCTCCGATATTCACAGGAAATATTACTGCAGTGTCACCGAATTCCTTAAATTTTCTTAAATCATCACCAATATCCAATCTGAAACTCATGTATTCATCAGTATCTTCATAGAGCGAATAATCTTTCGCGGTAAATTTTGAAAAACAATACACGGGTACCTCTCTTGACTTTTCAAAGCGTGTTATTAATTCTCCTTTGCCTAGGAGTTTAATAACTTTGTCTTCTTCGCTATCCATGTAGTACATTTCATCAAACTGAAAAACATGCGCCGCTTCCCACTTATCCCCTACTCCTTTTGTTTTACTATTATTCTCAAGTTCAATATAAAAGTTTATATTGTTCATATAAAAATTTCCATCGAGTAATGAATCGACGTATTCCGCTTTCGTGAACTTAACAAATAGCTCAAAATGCTCTACCCCTGGAATTTCACTCATTTTCATAAACAACTCTCCCTTCTCCCATAATCATTTTTCGGCATCAGGAGAAGGAAACCCTTCATAATCCTGTAATTTATTTAGGTTAATTAGTGAGCTCCAGCTTCACCCACTAGCCAGAAACCAATTGGGAAAATGACACAGTAAATAACGCTTTAGTGTCCTCCGGTTGGCCAGTTGGACTATAAAACATCTTTATAAGACATTGCCGTTTCTATAGGCAGGCGTGGGCACACCAAACCAGCTTCCTGTTGGACTAACCAATCTTACTAAGTTGTTTTGATGACGCCCCTGTTGTTCAACAGCGCGGAAGCCACTTAATTCAACTTTCAAGTCCGCCCCTCAAGCCCCCGTCTTCAATTTCACACCCCAAATAACAGTTTTTTTCTGGCGTACTCTTCAGGGTAATTTCTGCCACCATTCGACACCCAATAACTCTAATAAACAGGTTCCGCTGCTGATTGAAAGAATGGTATAATAAACAAGATTTTAAGGGGGGATCCTGTGGAATCGAAGAAAAATCCATTTAAATATATCGAGGAAAAGGTGGAGGCGTTCCAGTCTTCCCGATGGGGGAAGCGGGTGCGCATCAGTTCCGGCGTCGTCTGGAACCTGCTGCTCCTCTTCCTGATCACGTTCCTCGTGCTCGGGGTGTTTGCCGGGTCGGTCGGGGCGGGCTATTTTGCCTCGCTCGTCCACAAGGAGCCGCTCCGGACGAAGGATGAGATGCGCCAGGCGATCCTGACCTACGAAGAGACGTCCGAATTGTATTTCGCGGACGGGGTTTATCTTGGGAAGGTGAACGCGGATATTGAGCGGCGCGAGACGAAGCTTTCAGAAGTCTCCCCTTTCCTCGTGGATGCCGTGTTTGCGACGGAAGATGAGTACTTCGGAGAGCACACCGGGATTGTCCCGAAAGCGATCTTCCGGGGACTTTTCCAGGACGTGACGAACGCCTCCTCGCAGACGGGCGGATCGACGCTCACCCAGCAGCTCATCAAAAACCAGATTCTGACGAACGAGGTTTCGTACGAACGGAAGGCGAAGGAGATCCTCCTGGCCATGCGGCTTGAGAAGTTCATGGACAAGAACGAGATCCTCGAAGCCTACCTGAACATCATCCCGTACGGACGGAATGCGATGGGTCAGAACATTGCCGGCGTGGAAACCGCGGCTGAAGGCATCTTCGGCATCAAGGCCAAGGATCTGAACCTTCCGCAGGCCGCATATATCGCCGGACTGCCGCAGGCGCCGTTCCTGTATACGCCGTTCTATGCGGGCGGCGGAGGCATGAAGGAGCCCGAGCATCTGAAGCCCGGCATCGAGCGGATGAAAACCGTCCTCTTCCGGATGAAGGAAACCGAGTATATTACGGAAGAACAGTACAATGAAGCGATCGTCTATGACATCACGAAAGACTTCAATGAGCCGGAGCAGCGTGCCACCGAGCGCTATCCGTATCTGACGCACGAAATCCAGCGCCGGACGGTTGAGCTCCTGTCGGAAATCCTTGCGGAAAAGGACGGAATCGATCCTGACCGGCTCGAGGAAGAGAAGGAACTCCGCGAGAAGTACGAGATCATGGCCGACCGCGATATGCGGAACGGCGGCTACCGGATCCACTCCACAGTGAAAAAAGATCTGTATGACGATTTCCAGAAGGTCAAGGATTCGTTTGAATCGTACGGCCACACATTCGTGGAAAAGACGATCGATCCGGACACGAAGGAAGAGAAAGAAGAGCTCAAACCGGTACAGGTCGGCAGCATGGCGATGGAGAACGGCTCGGGCCGGATTCTAGCATTCGTCGGCGGACGCGATCATCAGGTCGAGGCGCTCAACCATGCCACGCAGGCTTTCCGGCAGGTCGGATCATCCGTCAAGCCCCTTCTCGTCTACGGTCCTGCCATCGAGTATGGGATGATCGGCGCCGGCTCGCCGGTTCCGGACGTCTGGCTCACCTACAGAGGCTGGTCGCCGAAGAACTTCCAGTCCAACCGGCAATACGGCCTGGTCCCTGCCCGCGAGGCACTCGCCAACTCCTACAACTTGGCGGCTGTCCGCCTGATGGGCAAGATCATGGACAAAAACCCGACCGAATACTTGGACAAGATGAATTTTGATCATATCAAGGACTTCCAGCGGAACGTTCCGGCCGCCGCCCTCGGCTCCTACTCGGCATCCGTCGAGCAGAATACGGCCGGATTCTCCACGCTGGCAAACGGCGGAAATTACGTCGAGCCCTATATGATCGAAAAGATCGAGGACTCCGAAGGCAATGTCGTGTATCAGCACGAATCCAAGCCGGTGGAAGTGTACAGCCCGCAGACGGCCTACATGATCACCGACATGCTGCGGGACACACCGAGGATGGGGACGGCGCAGATCATGCGCAGCAACCTGAACTTCAACCTCGACATCGCGGCCAAGACGGGAACGACCCAGGGCTATAAGGACGTCTGGCTTGTCGGGTACAACCCGAACATCACGCTCGGGCTCTGGCTCGGGTATGACAATGAAAAGAAATACAAGCTCGATACGTTATCGAACAGCTACGGTCCGCCGAGCGCCCGGGTGAATAAATTGTTTGCCCGCCTGCTGAACAGCATGAACCGGGTCGAGCCGGAAATTGTCGGCGCCGGTTCCCGGTTCCAGCAGCCTAAGGGCGTCGTCTCCCGGTCATTCTGCGGCATTTCCGGTCTCGCACCGTCTGCGGCTTGTTCGGCTGCTGGGCTGATCCGCTCCGACCTGTTCAATGCGAACGTGTTCGTTCCGAACAAGGCGGACGACAGCTTCGGAGGTGCCGGCGGTGCCTACGTGACGGCCCAGGGCGTGCGCTATCAGGCACTCCCGTCCACACCGAAGGAGTTCGTGAAAACGGGCGCGGCCGGCATCAGCAAGGGCTTTGCTGACCGGATGCTCGCACCGTTCGGCGGAGATCCGGCAGGACTGTTCCCGCAAAACTCTTCGCTCGGCAAGAACATCGTTTCAGCGAAGAAATATGAAGGCGTGAGCGGCGCACCGATCGCACCCGGCGCCGCACTGAGCGGATCCGCGATCACCTGGAGCCGCTCCGCTTCGCCGGATGTAGTCGGGTATTACGTGTACCACAACGGATCGAAGATTGCTTCTGTCGCCGACGGCGGCTCGTACAGCGCCGGTGCTTCCGCTGCGGGCGAGTATTATGTCGTGGCTGTCGACATCACCGGACAGGTTTCCGGAAAGTCGAATGTCATCAAAGTGGAGAAATCCGAGAATGCAGACCCGGACGACAGCAAATCCGACGATAAAAAAGAAGAGAAGACCGACAAGAATCCGGATTCGAAACCGGAGAAACAACCGGACAAGAAACCGGATGACAAGCCGGAGAAAAAGCCGGACAAAGATTCCGATAAAAAACCGGACGGCGATAACGGGAACAGCAAGCCCCCTGCCGACGGCGACGGAAAAGACAACGGCGACTCAGAGCCTTCCGGTGACGGAGACTGACCGCCCTGCCAAAAAAGCGATGGACCCGAATCACGGGCCATCGCTTTTTTCTATACAAAAAACCGTGCGGGCCATTTTGCCCGCACGGTCTTTTTCAATCAGTCTTCCATTGTGGACAGGTCGCCCGTCGGAAGATCGAGTTCCCAAGCCTTCAGGACACGGCGCATGATCTTCCCGCTCCGTGTTTTCGGCAGCTTGTCCTTGAATTCGATTTCCCTCGGCGCGGCATGCGCAGCCAGGCCCTTCTTGACGAACTGGCGGATGTCTTCCTTCAGTTCATCGGTCGGCTCATATCCTTCGTGGAGGGCGACGAACGCCTTGATGATCTCTCCGCGGACCGGATCCGGCTTGCCGATGACGCCCGCTTCGACGATGGCCGGGTGTTCGAGAAGCTTGCTCTCGACCTCGAACGGCCCGACGCGTTCTCCGGACGTCATGATGACATCGTCCACCCGTCCCTGGAACCAGAAGTATCCGTCTTCGTCCATGTAGGCCGAGTCTCCGGACACGTACCAGTCGCCGATGAAATAGGAGTCATACTTTTCCAGGTTGTTCCAGATCTTGCGCATCATCGCCGGCCAGCCTTTGCGGAGGGCGAGGTTGCCCATCGAGTTCGGCGGCAGGACGTTCCCGCGGTCGTCGACGATCGCGGCCTCGATGCCCGGTACGGCTTTGCCCATCGACCCGGGCTTGATCGGCATGCTGCCGTAGTTGCAGATCATGTGGCCCCCGGTTTCGGTCATCCACCACGTGTCGTGGATGCGGCGGTCAAACACTTCCAGCCCCCACTTCACGACTTCCGGGTTGAGCGGTTCGCCGACGGACAGGACGTGGCGTAGCGTGGACAGGTCATACTCGTTGATGAGCGCGTTCCCTGCTCCCATGAGCATCCGGAAGGCGGTCGGCGCACTGTACCAGACCGTGACCCCGTAATCCTCGATCGCCTGGTACCAGTCCTCTGTCCGGAAGCGGCCGCCCAGGATGAGCGACGTCGCTCCGTTGAGCATCGGTCCGAAGATCCCGTATGCCGTGCCCGTCACCCAGCCCGGGTCTGCCGTGCACCAGTAGATGTCCTCTTCCTTCAGGTCGAGCACCCACCGTGCGGTCTGGAGCTGCTGCACCATCGCATACTGGACGTGCATGACCCCTTTCGGACGGCCCGTTGATCCGGACGTGTAGTGCAGCACGCTGCCGTCTTCCTTGTCCAGCCAGACGGTTTCGAAGTGATGCGATGCCTCTTTCATCCGTTTGTTGAAATCAACGATTTTGTCGGTCTCCTCGACATTCTCCCCGACGACAAAGATTTTCTCCAGCTTTGGAAGGCGGTCTGCAGGGACACGGTCGAGCAGTTCCGGCGTCGTGATGATCGCCTTCGCCTCGGAGTCGTCAAGACGGTCGTAGACTGCTCCTTCCATGAACGCCTCGAACAGGGGCCCGACGATCGTGCCGAGCTTCAGCCCTCCAAGCAGAGCAAAATAAAGTTCCGGGGAGCGCGGCATGAAGATGAACAGGCGGTCGCCTTTTTCAAGCGTTGAATTCGCTTTCAAAACATTGGCGGCCTTGTTCGTCATCCGCTTCATCTGATCGTACGTATAAGCTTCACTGCGATTGGCGTCTCGATAATAGAGAGCAACTTTGTTCTTCCGGTACGAATCGGCGTGGCGGTCCACTGCCTCGTGGGCGATGTTCACCTTGCCCGTGGTGTACCAGTCGAACTCCCTCTCTGCATCTTCCCATTTGAAATCCTTGGCGGTCTTCTCGTAGTCCGCGAGGTTAAAGTCCCCTTCTCTAACCGGAATGATGTTTTTCTCCATCGTTGCCATGTGATCACCCTTTCGCTATACGAATACTCTTCTATTCTACACGAAAACGAATTATATGTGGCAATTTTTTAACTTTTGATACTTATGGAACCGGCCTGACGACGGCGCTTTTGCTTTTGGCGGACGCTCCGCTGCCCCGGCCGGTCAACCTGGAAATGAAGGCTGCTCCTCCTTCCGGTCACAAAAATGAGAATTTTCCACACCCTTGATAGAGCGCTTTCATGTATAATCGGAGATAGCCACAATGATGAGGCGGTGACATTTTTGGAACATGCGAAAACTTACCACTCGGCGGAATTGGCCCACCCGTCGGGAGATCTGGTCATCGAAGGGCCTGTAACGCCGGAGACGCTGGAGTCTCTGCATTTCCATGAAGATCTTATTGCGTTCCGCCAGCCCGAGCAGCAGCATAAAGCCATTGTCGGAATTGCCCGGCTCGAGGAAGGGCGGATCCTCATCGCCCGCCATGAGGACACGATCGTCGGGTACGTCACGTACCTTTATCCGGATCCGCTTGAGCGATGGTCGGAGGGCAAGATGGACAATCTCATCGAACTCGGCGCGATCGAAGTGATTCCGGCATTCCGCAGCGGCGGGGTCGGAAAGCGGCTCCTGCAAGTTTCAATGATGGACGACCAGATGGAAGATTATATTGTCATTACGACCGAGTACTACTGGCATTGGGATCTGAAAGGGACCAAGCTGAATGTTTGGGAATATCGGAAGGTCATGGAGAAGATGATGAATGCCGGCGGCCTGGAGTATTATGCGACCGACGATCCGGAGATCAGCTCCCACCCCGCCAACTGCCTGATGGCCAGGATCGGCAGCCGGGTGGACCAGGAATCCGTCCGGCAGTTCGACCAGCTCCGGTTCATGAACCGGTTCATGTATTGACCAGAACCCCGAAGGAGTGATCCAGATGATCCTCGAAGAGATCATGTCTGCGGAAGTGTATACATTGGCGCCGGAGGATTCCATACGGGACGCGCTCCGGCTTATGGAAGAGAAAAAGATCCGTCACCTGCCGGTCTTGTCCGGCGACGGCTCGCTGGCCGGCGTCGTGACCGACCGGGACATTAAGGAAGCCGTTCCTTCCACTCTGATCGGCAAGCAGGAATCCGATCTGTATGAGACACCACTCTCCGATATCATGACACGGAATCCGATGGTCGGACATCCGCTGGACTTCGTGGAGGACGCGGCCGTGCTCTTTTATGAGACCCAGATCGGCTGCCTCCCCGTCGTATCGTCCGGCAAGCTCGTCGGCATCGTCACGGAGACGGACCTGCTCTATACATACATCGAGCTGACCGGCGCCAGCCAGCCCGGCTCGCAGATGGAAGTCCGGGTGCCCGATGAACCCGGCGTGCTGTTCGGTGTCACCAAAGTGTTCCTCGGGCACAATGCAAATGTTCTGAGCGTCCTCGTCTATCCCGATAAAAACAGCAGTGATCACAAGGTGCTCGTCATCCGCGTGAAGACGATGAACCCGCTACCGATCATCGAAGATCTGCGCAAGGAAGGATATGAAGTGCTATGGCCGAACGTACCCGGGATCAACCGATGAACAAGGCCTCGTTCGTCTTCTCGGACGGACAGCTGGGCTATAAGTTCTCCGATACCCACCCGTTCAATCAAAAACGGCTGGTCCTGACGGCAGATCTGCTCAAAAGCATCGGGGCGCTGCCCGATTCGGCCATCGTCCGGCCCAGAATGGCCACGGATGAAGAACTTGCACTGATCCATGATGAACGGTATATCGAGATCGTAAAAAAAGCCGGTCGCGGAGAGGTGACTGCGGATATCGCCGAGAATTATGGAATCGGCACCGAAGACACCCCGATCTTCCCCGATATGCACGAAGCGAGCGCCATGCTCGTCGGCGGGACGCTCACGGCGGTCGATGAAGTGATGGAAGGCCGTGCCCGGCACGCCCTGAACCTCGGCGGGGGCCTTCACCACGGCTTCCGCGGAAAGGCTTCCGGCTTTTGCGTATACAACGACAGTTCGGTCGCCATCCGCTATATGCAGAAGAAATACGGCGCCCGGGTCCTGTACATCGACACGGATGCCCATCACGGCGACGGGGTGCAGTGGAGCTTCTATGACGATCCGGACGTGTGCACGGTCTCCATCCATGAGACCGGCCGGTATCTGTTCCCCGGGACCGGTGCCATCACGGAGAGAGGCAGCGGAAAAGGATATGGGTTCTCATTCAACTTTCCGATCGATGCGTTCACCGAAGACGAATCGTTCCTCGAGATCTACAGGACCGGCGTCCGGGAGATCGCCGAATACTTCAAGCCGGATGTCATCCTCACCCAGAACGGTGCGGATGCCCACTTTTTCGATCCGCTCACGCATTTATACAGCACGATGAATACATACCGGGAGATCCCGAAGCTGGCGCTGGAACTGGCCGAAGAGTTCTGCGACGGCCGCTGGATCGCCGTCGGCGGCGGAGGCTACGACATCTGGCGTGTCGTGCCCCGGGCATGGTCGCTCATCTGGCTCACGATGAGCGGACAGCCGCTGCCGGCCGGCCCTCTTCCGGAAGAATGGCTGGATAAATACGGACCAGAATCACCGGTTCCGCTCATGCCGGACTGGGAAGATCCCGATCCGCTCTATGAGCCGATTCCGAGAAAAGCGGAGATTACGGAGAAGAACCGCCATATGATGGACAAGGCGCTCCACATCATCCGGAGTGAACAAAAGCACAGAGAATGAAGAAACGGTCCGACGGCAACTTTCACCGTCGGACCGCTTTTAATTTTCAGTTGCTTATTTTGCGGACTCCCGCTCTTCGATCCGGTGCGGCAGAATGACCGTCGGATCCTCAATCTCTTCATTGCTCATATATTTCGTCAGGAGACGCATCGAGACAGCCCCGATATCGTAAAGCGGAATGACGACCGATGTGAGCCGAGGCCGCACCATCCGCGCGAGCTTCGTGTTCTCGAACCCGATCACTTCCACGTCTTCCGGAATGGAAAGCCCCGCGTCGAGCGCACCGTGGATCACGCCGATCGCCAGTTCGTCGCTGCCCGCAAAGACACCGGTCGGGCGGCGGTCGATGGCATGCCAGGCTTCAAGCGCAGCGTCATAGGAATCGTCCAACTCAAAGACCAGACCCTCATCCAGTGCGATGCCCGCCTCCTCGAGCGCTTCCTTGTATCCTTCCAGGAGGAAGTCCCGGTTGATGACCGTATTGAACGGGCCGGATACGAATGCCACTTCCTTGTGCCCGTTGCCGATGAGTTTGGACACCGCTTCACGGGCCGCCCCTTTGTAATCGATGTTGACGGACGGGATGAGTCCTTCCGGGTCGACCGTGCCGGCCAGGACGACCGGGACGGAGGATCGGCTGATTTCTTCCCTGAGCGCCGGCGTCACGGCATCGCTCATGAGGACAATGCCGTCCACCTGCTTGCCGAGCATCGTCTCCAGCAGGCGGATCTCCTTGTCCTCCTTCTGGTCGGAGTTCGACAGGATGATGTTGTATTCATACATCGTGGCAATATCTTCGATCCCGCGGGCAAGCTCGGCGTAGAAGCCTTTGGAAATATCCGGGATGATGACCCCGACGGTTGTCGTCTTCTTGCTCGCCAGCCCTCTTGCCACGGCATTCGGCCGGTAACCCAGACGATCAATCGCCTCTTTCACTTTTTTCCGCGTGGCCGGTTTGACGTTCGGATTCCCGTTGACGACCCGTGAGACGGTCGCCATGGACACGTTTGCCTCCCTGGCCACATCGTAAATCGTTACTGTCATGTCGATGATCCCTCCGATGAAAACACTTCATTTATTTTCATTTTACGCTAAGTTTGCCCCAACTCAAAGCCCGAAAGCAGAAGTTTCCCGAATTCACCGGCATTCCCCCGTCTTCCCTTTCCAAATATCCTCTGCATTGGCACCGATTTAGATGCGATGAGCGAAGGGCATTCCTCGCCGTGCCGGAGCGTCACACCCCGCCTCCCCCGGAACACAAAAAAGCCGGAACACGGAGGTTTCGGCTCACCCGCCCATCCTCAGACCAGGATGGCGTGGGACTTCATGAATTTCTGCAGCTCGGTGTAGAACTCATCGAACTGCTCAAGGTTCATCTGCTGCTGCGCATCCGAGAGGGCCACTGCCGGATCCGGGTGCACTTCGGCCATGACACCGTCCGCACCGACCGCAATCGCTGCCTTCGCTGTCGGAAGGAGAAGATCCCGGCGGCCCGTGGAGTGCGTCACGTCGACGAAGACCGGCAGATGCGTTTCCTGCTTGAGGATCGGAACAGCCGAGATGTCGAGCGTGTTCCGCGTCGCCCGCTCATACGTCCGGATCCCCCGCTCGCACAGGACGATCTGGTCATTCCCCTGGGCGATGATGTACTCCGCCGCATTGATGAATTCATCGATGGTTGCGGCGAGGCCCCGCTTGAGGAGGACCGGCTTGCGGACCGATCCGGCTGCTTTCAGCAATTCGAAGTTCTGCATATTGCGCGCACCGATCTGGATGACATCCACGTAGTCAAGCGCTTCCTCGAGATGACCCGGGGTGACAATTTCAGACACGACAGCCAGGCCGTTTTCCTTGGCCGCCCGGCTGAGGATCTTCAGACCTTCGAGACCGAGGCCCTGGAAGTCATAAGGAGACGTACGCGGCTTGTAGGCCCCGCCGCGGATGAGTTTCTGACCTTTCGCGGCAATCGCCTGTGCCACCGTGGACACCTGTTCATATGATTCAACGGCACACGGACCGAAAATGAACGTCGGGACGTCCTTGCCGATTTTTTCGCCGTTCACTTCGATGACCGTGTCTTCTTTTTTCTTCTTCCTTGAGACGAGCAACGCCTTGCGGTGATCCTCTTCCTGCTGCTCGAGTGCGGTTTTGAAAATTTCCTTGAAGATATGTTCAACGGTCGACTGAGGCACAGGACCGTCGTTGTACTCCTTCAGGAGATTCAGCATATGCCGTTCACGGAGAGGGTCATATCGGTTGACACCCTGCTTTTCCTTTACTTTGCCGATTTCCTGGACCACTTCTGCCCGCTCGTTGATGAGACGAAGAATTTCCAGGTTCAGTTCATCCACCTTGCCACGAAGGCTTTCCAAATCATTCAGGCTCATTCCCGTATCCCCTCTCTGTTGAGTGTTCGCTATATCCGGCTGCCGCAGCCGCCGAGGTATAATGAACCTATTATAGTGGAGTATGTCTCATTTTGTCACGTTATATTTGCTGAAAACTTCAAAATTATTATTGTAAGCGCTGTCATTCCGACTGCATGGAAATTACTGCTTGTTTTCCGGGTCTGCTGCCCAAAGCCGTTCCGTTTATCATAACAAAAAAAGAGGCTTGGCCGGTTCGATGCCGGCCAAGCCTCTTGCCCATGGGCTGGTCACTGAATGCAGCCCCGGTTCATATCAAGTATTTTTGTTGTCTTTCTTGTCATTTTCGATTTTGGAGATGTGGTTCATCCCCATTACTTTGTTGTCGCCCTTGTTCTCCGAGTTGTCATAGGAATACTCGGTGTTGCCGGAGTGCTGATCCTTCAAGTCGGAGTCGGAGCCGCTTTTGGACTTGCCGGAGCCGGAACCGCTGCCCGACTTGCCGGAAGAGGAATTTTTGGCCATGTCTTTTGCCTGCTTCTGCTTTTCGTCAACCGCGTCCTTCATCGCTTCGGCGGTGGAATTGACTTTGTCCTGGCCGGTGCTGATCGCTTCATGGACTTTGTCCGCCACCGTATCGATAAACTCGATCGGCTCCTCCCCTTCGGAAGAAACGGTTCCGTCATCCATCGGAGCGCTCTGGCCTTTCTTCATGGATTTGACTTTGTCGACCATTTGGCCGGCCTGATCCTGGATGGACTTGCCGAGTCCGCTCGTTTTTTCCTGGACCGTCTTCGTCATGTCGGCCGTCTTGTCCTTCGCCACGGAAGAAAGCTCGATTCCCTTCTCTTTCAGGTTTACGGCCTGTGTGGATACATCTCCACGCAGCTCCTTGCCGGATTTCGGTGCGAGCAGGAGCGCGGCAGCCGCCCCGATGAGCCCTCCGATGATCGCGCCTGTCAGGAATCCGCCGCCGCCGTCTTCGTCCCGGTCGCGTTCGTTGCGGTAGAACGAATCGGAATAGTTGTCCCGGTAGCTGTAGTCATAGTTGTTCGGGCTGTACATGTCGTACGTCCCGCTGTGCTGCTCATCATAATGGCTCTTGTTTGCATAATAATCCTTGCCGTACTCAGGGTCGTTGTAGTTGGGTTTGACATTGCGGTCTTCGTTCATTTCGGTTTCCTCCTTTTAGTTAATGCGTTTGTTTAAGGGAAGCTTATTCAAACGGTTCGTTTGTTGCCGGGTCCGATTACTGGGCGCCGGGTCCCGGAAGCCTTTTTTGGCCGGGAACCGTATATTCCGTCCACCCGTCCTGGCCGGTCCCTTTGCGTTCTTTCCACTTGTCGCGTATGCCGAGAACGACGTTGCTCCACTGGACCACTTGCGCGATTTTATCTTCATTGCGTTCAACTTCCGCCGCCACGGACGATGTAATCCTGCGGACTGAAGAGTTCAGGTTGCCTACCGATTCTCCGACACCCTGCACGGCCTGTACGACCGTATTGAGCTGTTCGCTCTTCTGCTGGATGTCTGCTGCGAGCAGGTTCGTTTTATGCAGGAGGTCGGTCGACTCCTTTGTCAGGCCCTGCAGCTGCCCTTCCAGTCCGTCCACCGTCTCCGCCACGCTGTTCAGCGTCTTTTTGAGTGACCCGAGGGTCATGGCAAGTGCGATGCATAAGATCAGGAAAGCAACGGCTGCCACAATCGCCGCGATGTACAACAAATTCTCCATGCCTTTTCCTCCTATCGTGTGTTGCGCGTATCATACTAACGTTGTACCCCTGCGAATGCAGGAATAAACGCTCCGTACAACCTATTCGACAGCCGGGCGCCAGACTCCTTCCCAAAAGAAAAAAGACAGCCCGGCAAAGGCTGCTCAGGCTGTCTTTCCTTCCTTCAGAAGTTCCGTGAAGGCTCTTTCGTATTTTTGGACATCCCCTGCCCCCATGAACAGGAACACGGCTTCGTCATGCCCGAGCAGCTGTTCGACGTCGGCAACGGAAATGACCGTGCTGTTGTCAATTTTCGACGACAGGTCGTTGATCGTCAAATCACCGTTCTGTTCACGCGCGGATCCGAAGATATCGCACAGGTAGATGCTGTCCGCCTCCCCGAGGCTTTGCGCAAACTCATCCAGGAACTTGGCGGTTCTTGAGAAAGTGTGCGGCTGGAAAATCGCAACGATCTCCCTGCCCGGGTACTTCTGTCTTGCAGACTGGAGTGTTGCGCGGATCTCCGTCGGATGGTGTGCATAATCGTCCACGATCACCCGTTCACCGAGCTTCGTCTCGGTGAACCGGCGCTTGACGCCTCCGAACGTATCCAGTCTCGCCTGGACGATCTCTGCCGGGATGTTCTCATAGTGGCAGAGCGAAATGACCGACAGCGCGTTCAGGACGGCATGGTCCCCTGTCTGTGGAACATGAAACGTTTCATATGCCTCGTTGCGGACACGGACGTCGAAAGTCGTCCCTGATTCGGAGCGTTGCAGATTGTAGGCGACAAAATCATTTTCAGGCGAAAAGCCATAATAAATGACCGGAACATTTGCCTGGATGCGCTGGAGCTGATCGTCATCCCCGCAGGCGATGAGGCACTTCTTCACTTTCCAAGCCATTTCCTGGAATGCATCCACCACATCATTCAGATCCGTGAAGTAATCGGGATGATCGAAGTCGATATTCGTCATGATTGCATAATCCGGATCGTATGCCAGGAAGTGGCGCTTGTATTCGCATGCTTCCAGGACAAAGTACCGGCCGTCAGGATCACCCTTGCCGGTGCCGTCTCCGATCAGGTAAGTCGTCGGACCGTACCCGGCCAGCACATGGGAAAGCAGTCCCGTCGTCGACGTCTTGCCGTGGGATCCCGTGACTGCCACCGAAATGAACGAGTCCATATAGTTTCCGAGGAATTCATGATAGCGAATGACCTCGAGGCCGAGTTCCCTCGCCCGCACGAGCTCAGGGTGGTCATCCGGAAACGCATTCCCTGCAATTACCGTCAGCCCCTCGCGGATATTCTCCTCGCTGAACGGCAGGATGAGGATCCCCCGCTCTTTGAGCGGCTCTTCCGTGAAGAAATATTTCTCTACGTCCGAGCCCTGGACGGTCTGTCCGGTGTCATGGAGAATCTGGGCGAGCGAACTCATCCCTGATCCTTTGATGCCGGTAAAATGGAAAACTGTCATAAGTGAAACCTCCCGGGATTTGAAATATCCCTAACCGCGGCCGAAAAATGCCGCATTCCAATTATATCATCAAACTTTTGCAAGCCGAAAAGCGTGTTTCATTTATTTATTTCCAACTGTTCATATCGTATGCGCAGGGCCATCCTGCCGTTCTGGAGCCTCACCGGCGTCCGTCAGGTAGACATCCCTCGGCTTGCTCCCCTTTTGAGGAGAGACATAGCCCCGTTCTTCCAGCATGTCGATCAGCCGGGCGGCGCGGTTGTAGCCGATGCTGAACTTTCTCTGCAGCATCGATGTCGAGGCGCTGCCCGCCTGGATGATGAACGAGCACGCTTCTCCGAACAGCGGGTCTTCCGCTTCGTGGGCCTCCGTTTCGCGGAGAAGCTCTTCCTGCCTGAACAGGTAATCCGGCTCCCCGGAACGGCGGACGAAATCCGTCACCCGCTCAATCTCATCGTCCGTGACGAAAGTGCCCTGAAGGCGGACGGGTGCCGGCATCCCGTTTCCGAGGTAGAGCATGTCCCCTCTTCCGAGAAGGCGCTCGGCCCCCTGGACGTCGATGATGGTCCTTGAATCCACCTGGGAAGAGACCGAGAAAGCGATCCGGGCCGGAATGTTCGCCTTGATGAGGCCGGTGATGACATCGACGGACGGACGCTGCGTCGCAATGATGAGATGGATCCCGCAGGCGCGGGCTTTCTGTGCAATCCGGCAGATCGACTCCTCCACTTCGGCGGGCGCCGCCATCATCAGGTCAGCAAGCTCATCGATGACGATGAGGAGATACGGCAGCTTCCGGCCGAATTCCCGGTGCTCCTCCGCCTTCCTGTTGAAGCGGACGATGTCCCGCACGCCTGCATGGACAAACAGTTCATACCGCCGCTCCATCTCCTCGACCGCCCATTTCAGAGCTGCATTCGCCGCCTTCACATCCGTGATGACCGGGCTGACGAGATGCGGAATCCGGTTATATGGCGCAAGTTCCACCATTTTCGGGTCGATGAGGAGCATCCGGAGCTCATCCGGCGAGGCTTTGTACAGCAGGCTCGTCAGGATGGAGTTGATACAGACTGATTTCCCGGAGCCTGTCGCTCCGGCGATCAGTCCGTGCGGCATCTTCCGCAGATCGACGGTCGTCGGCCGTCCGGACAGGTCGAGGCCGAGCACCGCTTCAAGCGGAGAATCGGATTCCCGGAACACGTCTGCGCCGATCAATTCCGAAATCCGCACCGGCCGCGAGATCCTGTTTGGAATCTCGATCCCGATCGAGCTTTTGCCTGGGATCGGTGCCTGTATCCGGATGTCCCGGGCAGCGAGTGCCAGCTTCAGGTCATCCTGCAGATTGCGGATCTTGCTCACTTTCGTCCCGTGTCCGACCGTGAGCTCAAACTGGGTGACCGCCGGACCCTGGACGATGCCGATCACCTTCGCCTTCACGGAGAAGTAGGACAGCGCCTCTTCAAGCGTGGCGGCCTGCTGCTCCATCCACTCCGTATCCTCCCCTTTTTCTGCGGGAGGATTCAGGAAATCCAGTCCGGGCGTCATGTAATAGGGAAGGTCTTCTTCTGGTTCTTCTATTCCGTCCGTTGCCGGTTCTGTCCCTTCCGCCTGAACAGCAGTCGTTTCCCGAACAGAATCAGGAGCGGGTGCAGCCGTTTCGACAGCGGATGACGGTTCAGATACTGCCGGTTCCGGAACGTGTACCGGTTCAGCTGTCGCTGATTCCGGATGGAGTACAGGTTCAGATGACGTCGTCTCCCGAATGTACGCCGGTTCCGTTGCCGTTTCAGCAACGTGTTCCGGTTCAGATGCTGCCGGTTCATGAACTTGTGCAGGTTCAGCTGCCGCTGTTTCCACAGCGGGTGCCGGTTTTGATGCAACTGATTCCGCAATGTTTGAGCCGGACGGTTTCATTTTCGGTTCATTCACCCGGGAAGTTCTGATGCCGGAGACATCCGCCGCGGGTTCCGATGCCGGCAGTTCCATTTGCCGCTCCGGTCCGGCCGGGGCCGGGATGGACGTCGTTCGATTGTGGGCTGATCCAGTTCCCGGAGTCGCGGCCGGACGCCGCCGGATCCCTTTCAGGGCATCCAGCTTCTCAAGCCGTTCCCTGTCGGATTTCAGCATGACCACATTGAACGGCGTGCCGGAGCTTCTCCCCTTGCGGTCCGTTTCCGGCTTTTCTTCAGCCGAATCAGCCGGCACGATCACTTCGGAAGCAGGTGCCTGCTGCACCTCCGCCCCAGGCCCGGCAACCGTTCCAACGGGTTTCACAGCCTCAACCGATCCGACGGGCTCTGCCGGTGTCTCCGCTTGCTCCGTCGAATGGACCGCCTCCGGCATCTCCTCAGTCGGGCGCAACGGTTCCTGGACAGGTTTCGCTTCGTTGTCCGCTGTTTTCCCCTTCTCGTCCGCCGGTTCCGTTCCGATTGTCCGGACGGGTTCTGTTGCCCGGTCGGAAGGACGCGGACTGTTCACCGTCCGTTCCCGGTCATGCGGGGTTGCGGTGCGGGTTGCCTGGGTTTCCAGGGAACGGGGTTCCCGGACACGCACCTGGGACGTTTGCGTTCCGATTGTGTCCGTTTCGTTGATCGTCGTTTCTTCCCTCTCCCTCAGCCGCTCTGCTAGTCCGGTTTCCGGCGCTTTAGCCGCAGGGCTCGGGGCTTTCTCCCTCTTCTGCTCGGGGCGCCGGCCGAATCCATAGACCGGGGACGGCACTTCCGTCGGCTGGAAGCCGCGTGTGCGGGTCGGCGGCTTCGGCCGTTCATCCAACAATCTTCTTGGCTTCAGCGGCTCGGCCGGTCCGAAATGATCATCAGAGCGGTCGGCAGCCGGCTTCCGGATGGGCTGTCGAGGCGCCCATGCATCCGCCTCTTGCTGACGGGCCATGAAGGTTCCGGCCGGCATGCCGTTGCGGAATCTTCTCCTGTCGGTGTCCGTGACACCGAGCGGACCCGGCTTGTACTCGCTGATCCCTCCGGTTTGGCCGGAGTCGCTCCATTCTTCCTGGGCAGGAGGTGCAGGATTGTCCTGCCGCTCCTCAAGCACATCGGCTTCTTCATCCGAGATGAGCGGAAATCTGAACTTGCTTCTTCTTCCCGTAACAGGCTGTTCTTGATTCTCGTCTTCTATGTATCCAACGGTTTCAATCGTTTCAGGATTATCATCATTTTTTAGGAATAGTCGTTTGAACCAATTCAAAAACATCACTCTTTCCAAGTCGATCACTTTATTTTATCAGCCCGGCACAGAGGAATCAAACGGACACCGGTCACCGTCCGGCTGAACAGACCGGTTCGGCCGTTGCAGGACGTGCGGGCGCGGCCGTTTAAACACCAATATAAAAAACGGCAGGGGATCTGGTCGTCCCCCGCCGTTCGGTCGGCGGGGGCTCCAGGCATCCCTGCCGCCCGCGCATTCATGATTCATTTGTGCCGGCCGTCAGAACCGGAACGGCTCGCCCGGCGTCTGATCGCCCTCCAGGACGAGGATCCCTTTTTCCTTCGGAGCATCCGGAAGGTCCAGCTCACGGGCTGAGCAGATCATCCCGGAAGAAGGTACGCCTCGGAGTTCCGCATCCTTGATGACCATTCCGGACGGCATGACGGCCCCCGGCTTGGCCACGACCACGAATTGGCCCTCCGCCACATTCGGTGCCCCGCACACGATCTGAAGCGTTTCCCCGCCTGTGTCGACACGGCAGATGCTCAGCTTGTCCGCGTTCGGGTGCTTCTCTTTCGAAAGCACATGCCCGACAACAAACTTCGGTGAAATGTCGATTTCAAAATCGAACTGCGTCCCGTTTTGCCCAAACGCCTTCTTCAGTGCATCGATCAGCGCTTCATTGACCTCGATCTGTCCGTCTTGGTCCGGCTCCACGTACTCGGATGCACGGAACAGGTTGAAGCCGGAAGCTTCGCCGCTCTCCGCGTCTCGGATGACCGTGACATCTCCGTTCGTTTCGGTGCGGATCTCCGCTGGTGCTTCGGGAGTCAGCTGGACGAGCAGCACATCGCCGACGCCCGTCTTGTTATAAAATGCGTTCATTCCTTTTCTTCCTTTCTCACCGGCCGATTCTTCGCAAGGATGAAGATCGGCTCCAGTTCCCCGTTTTCATAGATGAATGAGAGGGAGGTGACCGGCACCGTCCCGACTGTGAAGTAGTGCATCGTCAGCTGGGCGAGCACGTCATAGCCCGTCTCGTTCCGGATGTCCCCGATGATGAGCACGTCCTGGTGGGGGACGGAAACGGTCATGTCCCCCTCGATCTTCTCTTCCATCTCTTTCAGGAACGGCTCATTCAGGATCCGGCTTGCGTCATAGCCGTCATTGTTGTTGACGAAATAAAAGACATTGCCGGCCACTTCGTCTTTTTTCGCACCGGTCGGCAGCTGCCGGACCCGGAACCGTGCAGATTCCTTCAGCTGCTGTTCCGTCATGCCGAGGTTTTCAAGCATCGTCTCATCGACGAGCCGATAGGTCTTGCCCAGGTCCAGGGCATAAAAGATTCTCGTCTCCGCGGTATGGTCGCACGTGACGAACGGATGCCCGTCTTTTGACTTCACCGGGAACGAAGTCGACCGGATCACCGGATAGATCCTGCCCGTGGCGTCAAAGCCTTCCGCCGCTTCCCGCTCCATGGCGGAGAATGTTTCATCGATCGTATAGACCGCTTCATCAATTGCCTTGTCCTTTTTCTGCTCATATTTGGCGAGCAGGGGCGGCAGGCTCAGTTCCATCCCTTTTCCCGTCGCTTTGTTGGTGAGGCGGAGGCGGTTGTTCTGCCGGTCGAAATCCCAATCGAAGCGTTCGGAGCCGAGACGCTCCTTAAGCACCTTCACGAGTTCGGATGCATTCATCGGTTCCTCTCCTTCCGGTCCGCCGGTATGACGGGCCTGTTAGTTGTATGTCAGTTCCGGATCATCCGCCCGTTCAACCGAGCGCACAATCTCCATCATGGTCCGGAGATTGCGTTCGATCCCTCTTTCCTTCGACATGGTGGTCATTTTGGTCCCCCCGCTGCCGGCAACGAGCTCGAATCGCTCATTTCCCGCATCGGTGATCCCGGAGAATCCGAACACGCCGTACTGTTCGTACGTGGCCGTCGTCAGGATGTCCTTTGCAGGATCCGCATAAAGCAGTTCATAAAACAGGCGGCTGTTGTCGGGTTCATTCGGATTGATGAAGAGAACATAGGTGTCCCCGCCCTTTTCAAAGACGATGTTCTGCTCGTCCGAACCTTCCCGGATTTTGAAGCCGGCCGGCTTATACAAGCGGACCGATCCCACTTCCGCATTGGTCCTGCGGACGTCCTCCCGGAATACCTTGCCGGCTGCCTCGAGGCCTTCCTCACTGCGCTCTTCAGGCGTCATCGAACATCCGGCTAGCAAGACGGCAAGCATCGCGACCCCGAGCGGGCGAAGTCCTTTGACCATCGTGTCTCCTCCAATCGCTTAAAAGCATCTCCATCATTTTAAGCATGTTCCGGGCCGCTTGCAACCGCTCCGTCCCCGTCCTTGAACTGCCACTGGCCGACGAGCAGGCGGACAATGTGGCCGAACATGTCCGGTCTCCCGACTCTGCCCGACGTGAATACGCCGACCGCCCCGCCCGTCTGTCTTATATCCTCCTGCAGGGAGTACTGTTCCATGACCGGACCGAGTTCCTGCCCGGCCCTCACCGGAGCGGCCACTTCTTCCGGCAGGGGGAGCTGCGCGCCGCCCGCCGTGAACACGGTGCCGTCCGGAAGGGCAAGCGCACCCCAGTTGCAGATGTAGAGCCGGCCGTCGAGTTCCCTCACGCCGCCTTCAAGACCGATTCCGACGGAACCGGGCACAGTGGAAGCCGCGGCCTTTGCCCGGTTCCTCGCCCCCGTCATCGTCTCTTCGTCGCCGACGGGCTGTGCCGAAACTTCCGAATCGGTCCCGGTGCCGGTCACCTCCGCTTCGATTTCCATTGACCGGAGCGCAGTCCGGACTGCCTCCACTTTTGCTTTGTTCGTTGATCCTACTGTGATCTTGATCATTTCACTGCCTCCAGGGGATGATGGGATTGGGTGAAAAAAGGAGCCCGCGGGCTCCTTTTTTCAAACGTTTTGCCGGATCGTTTCGAGGGTGGTCCGGTCCAGAGAACGCACCAGCTTCACGAGCAGCTCTTTTGCGGCAGCATAGTCATCTGTATGGATGATGCTTGCCGAAGTATGGATGTAACGCGAGCAGATGCCGATGACCGCACTCGGAACGCCCTCATTGGACGTATGGACACGGCCTGCATCCGTGCCGCCCTGCGAGATGAAATATTGATAAGGGATGTCGTTCGTCTCGGCAGTATCGAGCAGAAATTCCCGCATTCCGCGGTGAGTGACCATCGACCGGTCGAAAATCCTCAGGAGCGTCCCCTTGCCCAGCTGGCCGAACTCGTTTTTATTGCCCGAAGCATCATTGGCAGGGCTTGCGTCAAGCGCAAAGAAAACATCCGGGTTGATCATGTTGGCCGCAGCCTGTGCGCCGCGGAGGCCGACTTCTTCCATGACGTTCGCACCGGAGTACAGATTGTTCGGGAGCTTCTCCCCCTGCACTTCTTTCAGCAGCTCGATCGACAGGCCGCAGCCGTACCGGTTATCCCAGGACTTGGCCATGATTTTCTTGTCGTTGGCCATCGGGGTGAACGGGCAGACCGGGACGATCTGCTGGCCCGGCCTGATGCCGATCTTTTTGGCATCCTCGCGGTCGTCCGCACCGATATCGATGAGCATGTTTTTGATGTCCATCGGCTTGTTCCGCACTTCATCGCTCAGCAGATGAGGCGGGATCGATCCGATGACGCCCGGCACCGGGCCGTTGTCCGTGATGACTTCAACCCGCTGGGCCAGCAGGACCTGGTTCCACCATCCGCCGAGCGGCTGGAAGGTGATCATGCCGTTCTCGGTGATGCTTTTGACCATGAAGCCCACTTCGTCCATATGTCCAGCCACCATGACTTTCGGGTCTCCGGCTTCCCCTTTCCGGACACCGAAGATTCCCCCGAGCCGATCCTGGATGACTTCATCCGAATAGCGCCCGAGTTCCCCGCGCATGAAGTCACGCACGGCATGTTCATTGCCGGGTGCGCCCGGCAGCTCCGTCAATGTCTTAAACAGCTCCAATGTCTCTTTTTCCATTTGAAACCCTCCCATGTGGTGACCGGTTCTTTCTTATTGTAGACGATGGTTCAGAATGTTTCCACCGGCTTCTTTCGGGCAGCGAAATTAAAACCTCCCCCCTTCGGAGATGGTCCGACCGGCGTTCTGTGATATACTGTGAAAAAAGCGTGTCTGAGGAGGGAATTGGAATGAATATGAAAGACTTTGCAGTAGGTGCCGTTGCCGGTGCAGTTGCCGGCGCAGCGGTCGTGGAAGCCGTCAATCGGGCGGACCGGAATGTACCGGCTGAAAAAGTGTTGAATAACGTCAAGAGTGCATTCAAGAAGGAAGGCCCGATCGAGGGTTCCTGGATTGTCATGAAGACGGAACCATTCCGCCAGAAGGCCGTCCAGCTTGATGTTTACCGGGGCGGCCTCACCCGCGAAATCGACGGCGTCTTTGAAGAGTACGAGTTTGCGGCGGATGCCAAGACAGGCACCGTCGTCGAGATCACCAAAATCTGAGTTGCCGGCGCAGGGCGGCCCAATGTCCCGCCCGTGAGCGCCGTCTCAGACTGCAAATTAGGCCCGGAAGTTTTTCTTCCGGACCTGATTTTTTTATGGATGACGGGAAATTGCTCAAGATATATCGATTGCCTCCATGTTAGAAATCCATGATCCGGATGGTCAGGACGACTCTCCGGGTTCCTCCGAATGCCATATGGCTCCATACAAAAAACTGCAGACAGGGAAAGGGAGGCCCCTCACTTAGTCTGCAGTCTGTGACGCATCCTCCCGGCGGGAAGTGCGTCTTTTTCCGTTCACTCGAACGGCGTACGCTCAAGCGTCTCGACCATTTCTTTTCCGTTTTCATCCCAGCGGATCATGCGATAGACGGCATCATGGTAGAAGATGAAGCGCCAGTTCCCGTCGTAGGCTTTTTTCAGGATCCGCTCCTTGGCGAAGATCGAGTCCATCGGGTAGTCGTCGAAACCGAGCACCCAGAGCGGGTTCTGATGGGCGTGGGTCGGCATGATGTCGCCCATATGGACCATCGTCTCGCCGTCCCGTTCGATCTCGATCACCGCATGGCCGTTGCTGTGGCCGCCGGTATGGACCATCCGGATTCCCGGGAGCACCTCGATCTCGTCTTCGAAAGTCCTGACCTGATCTTGGATGGCTTCCCAGTTATCACGGAAATATGTGCTTTTCGACCGGATGTTCGGTTCGCGCATTTCGTCCCATTCAATCTTCGTCGTGTAAATGACCGCGTTCGGGAAAACAGAGACGAATCCGTCCTCTCCGCGCTTCGTCAGACCGGCCGCATGGTCGTTGTGGAGATGGGTCATGAGGATGATGTCGATATCCTCCGGGGCCAGGCCAAGTTCCGCCAGGCTCTCCTCGACCCTGGATTCCCGGGTCACCCCGAGGTTCCGGATCATCTTGTCCGTCAGTTTTCCGGCCCCCATGCCGGATTCAATCATGATATTCTTGCCGCCCGTCTGAAGAAGGATCGGCTCCGTCGCGAGGTCGATCTTATTGTCCTCGTCCACGGCGTATTTCCTTGACCAGAGCACTTTTGGCACGGGTCCGAACATGGCGCCCCCGTCCAATTTGTTGAATCCCCCGTCCAGCCAGGTCAATTTGACGTCATGAAATTGATACGTATCCATGAAAATCCCCCCAGTATTGAATTTACTCCCCTTCGTCCGTCCTGTTCCGGAACGCAGCCTCCAGCCGGTAGATCGGCTGCCCCATCGATGAAAATTTCTCTTCGTATTCCGTCATGATGTTCCATTCCGGATTGTCCGCATGAAGATCAAGCGAGACATATCTGAGCTGCATCCCGTAGTCGGTCATGTTCATGAGCGAATACTCGAAAAGCCCGCGGTTGTCCGTCTTGAAATGCACTTCCCCGCCCGGCGGCAACACCGACTCATAAAGCCGGAGGAAGTTGTCGTGCGTCAGGCGCCGTTTGGCGTGACGGGTTTTCGGCCAAGGATCCGAAAAGTTCAGATACACCCGGCCCAGTTCCCCGGGAGCGAAAAACTCGGAAAGCCGGCCGGCATCCACGTTCAGCAGCCGGAGATTTGCCGGCTTGTCCGCTTCTTCCGCCCGCTGGACCGCAGTGACGATGATGTCACGGAACATTTCAATCCCGATGTAGTTGATGTCCGGGTTGGCTTCTGCCATCCCGGTGATGAAACGGCCTTTGCCCGTTCCGACCTCGATGTGGATCGGCCGGTCATTGCCGAATTCCTCTTGCCAGCGTCCCTTCAATGTCTCCGGTTCCGGAATGACAATATCCGGTCGCTCGTTTATGTAAGCTTCCGCCCATGGCTTATGGCGTGCCCTCATGTTTATCCCTAACCTTCCTGTTGCGTGTTGGCCCTGCAAGCCGCCAGGCGGCCCGCCGGACTTCAAACGGAATCGGGCGGCCCGGCTCCGCCAGGCCTGCGCCTTCCCCGTCTGTATGGACCGGCATCCGTCGATCGGCGGTCAGCCTGAACGCCCCGCCGGACTGCCTGTGGACTTCCTTGAATCTGGTGTGGCTCCCCGTGAACACGGTTCCGAAGACGAGCAGGAGCTTCAGCCGGTTCAGCCCGTGGATCACCGTCAGTTCGAGCTCCCCGTCTGCCGGATCGGAACCCGGGGAAATCATCATGCCTCCGCCGTAGTACGGCTGGTTGCTCACGGCGGCCAGCCATACCCGGTCAAACTTCCGCCGCTGCCCGTCTGCGTCCACGGTCAGGCTGAACGGACGGAAGGTGAACAACGTACGGACGATGAAGAATGTGTAGATCAGCTTGCCCGCGCCGAACCGGTTGAAGAGCCGCTTTGTGCGGGAGCGGTTCACCTGCATGGAGATCACTGCGTCAAACCCGATGCCGGCACTGTTGACGAAAACGGCGGGTTTTGATGATCCGGGCATTCCGGCTGTGCCGAGATCAAACGAGCCGGAGTCTTTCCGTCCGGCGGCCTCGATCTCTTCGGCCGTCCGGAATGACAGGTATCCCCGGCCAAAATCATTGCCCGAACCCGCACCGACCGAACCGATCTGCACCTCGGGATATCCCGCGGCTCCCCGAATGACCTCATGCACCGTCCCGTCCCCTCCAAATGCGATGAGCAGAAGAGGACCCCTGTCCGCCTTTGCAGCAAGGCCCCGGGCGACGGCAGCCGCATGCCCGGGGCCTTTCGTCATGACCGCCTCATAGGGGAAGCCGATCTGTTTGCAGAATGACTCCCATCGGTCAAGGGACCTGCCGTTCCGGGCGGCAGGATTGACGATGAAGATCACGTCCATCCGTTATTTTGACTCGACGGGCACCGGAAGCTTCCGGTCGAATGCAGCCATCAGGGCTTCCGTCACGGGACCCGGCCGGCCGTCGCCGATCTGCTTTCCGTCGATCGCCGAAACCGGGACGATCCCGTTCGTCGTCGAAGTCATGAAGAACTCATCCATGTTGTACACATCTTCGAGCGCCATCGGCTCCTCGATGACCGGCTGATCCAGTTCCGTACAGCATTCCATGACGACGCGGCGCGTGATGCCGTTCAGGATGAAGTTGGAAACCGGATGCGTATGGATGACGCCGTCTTTCACGCCGAACATATTGGAGGAAGACCCTTCGGTCACGGTGCCGCTGCGATGAAGAAGCGCTTCATAGTGGCCCTCTTCGTAGGCTTCCTGCTTCGCCATGACATTGGCGAGCAGGTTGAGGCTCTTGATGTCACAGCGCATCCAGCGGATGTCCTCGACCGACTTGAGCGTCACCGGCTCATGCTGGGACGCCGTTGCCGGATAGGCCTTCGTATAGCCCGTGATCACGGGAACGATGTCTTCGCCCGGGAATTGGTGGACGCGGGGAGCGGCACCCCGGGTGGCCTGGACATACACATGCCCTTCATCGATGCCGTTGTCCCGGACAAGCTGCTCGATCTTGTGTTTCATTTCCTCCTCGCCGTACGGAAGCTGCATGCGGATCTTTGCAGCCGACTCATACAGCCGGGCGATATGCTCCTCTGCGGTGAACAGGGTGCCGCCGTACACACGGATCACTTCATAGACGCCGTCACCGAAGTAATATCCGCGGTCTTCGATCGAGATGGAGATTTCATCGTCTTTGACAAATCGGTCATTCAGCAGGTAGGTAGACATTCTGATCCTTCTTTCATAAATGATTGTCAGTGCGCCGGGTCATTCCCGGCCAGTTCCGCAATGGCGTCCGCATAGATTCCGGCCGCCTTCACAAGGTCTTCCACGTCAACATACTCATCCGCCTGATGGGCGACGTCAGGCCTGCCGGGGAACAGCATGCCGAACGCCACCCCTTTTTCCAGCGTGCGGGCATAGGTGCCGCCGCCGATCGCCAGCAGTTCAGCCTTTTCGCCGGTCTGCCGTTCGTATACATGCTGCAGCGTGCGGATGAACGGATCGTCCGCATCCACATGGTGGGGCGGCGAATCGGACGACAGATCCAGTCCGAAGCCCGAGCCTTCCAGCACGTTCCGGCACGCCGACAGCTTCTCGTCGAGCGGATACGTGACCGAGTAGCGCATGCTGACCGAAACTTCTCCTCCGCTCTCTTCATTATACGCCAGAATACCGGCGTTGAGCGTCGTTTCCCCTGAAATTTCATCCCGGTAGCCAAGGCCGAGGGAATGCCCCCTGGACCCTTCACCGAATGCCTGCAGGACAAACGAAGTGAAGCGGGCGGCATCCCCGTCCATGTACGGATCCAGGAATTCGGCAAGCCGGATGCCCGCATTGATGCCGTCCTCCGGCTCCATGGCGTGCGCCGCGCGACCCTTCAGAAACAGCCGGCAGTCCGCTTCCCCTCCGGACCTGATCTCGCCTTCGAGGCCGTGTTCCCGGACGAATTCTTCAAACGGTCCGCAAAGGGCTTCTTCCGGAAGCCGGATATCGGCCACCGCCTCGTCCGGCACCATATTCGTCCGGCTGCCCGAACGGAATGACGCGAGCGGTCCCGTTCCGTTGAACGGCCCCTGCGAAAAGACGAGGCCCGCAATCCCTTTTTCTGCATGGATGATCGGAAAATCCGCGTCGGGCGCAAATCCGATGTCCGGCATTTCTTCCGTCTCAAAGTACCGGTCCATGCATCGGAATCCGCTTTCCTCGTCGGCGCCGATGATGAGCCGTACCCGTTTGTTCAGGGGGATGCCCGATTCTTTCACCAGCTTCATGGCATGCCAGGCGGCGATCGTCGGTCCTTTGTCGTCGATCGTCCCCCTGCCGAACACTTTCCCGTCCCGGACATCCGCCTGGAACGGAGGCGTCGTCCAGCCGTCGCCCGCGGGCACCACATCGACATGGCACAGGATCCCGAGCAGTTCAGGCCCTTCGCCCATTTCGATATGCCCCGCCTTGCCGTCGATGTCTTTGACGGTCATCCCCGCTTTCCTGCCTTCCTCAAGCATCCAGTCGAGTGCGCGCCGCGGCCCTTCGCCAAACGGCGCATGTTCGCTTGCCGTCGACTCGTCGAGCACGCTGTTGATAGAAATGAGTGATTGAAGATCATTGATCATTGCCGCTTCCGACCGTGCGGCTTCTGTTTTCCAGTCCATCACTCCGCCTCCCCGTCATTTATAGTGCCATTCTACACGTTCGGCAGAAAATGAAAAGTGGTATCTCACAACTCTTGTTGTCTGTTAATTTATGTAAAACCAACTTCCGTGCGTTGGAATACTCTAATT
Source organism: Edaphobacillus lindanitolerans (assembly GCF_900156305.1). Classification (GTDB taxonomy): domain Bacteria; phylum Bacillota; class Bacilli; order Bacillales_A; family Planococcaceae; genus Bhargavaea; species Bhargavaea lindanitolerans. The sequence goes on from NZ_FTPL01000002.1 coordinate 605,347, forward strand.
ATTATTGTATAATAAGAGTGGACCCCTGTGGGGACCGAAACCATACAAAGGATGTGTACGCCCTCAACGGAACAGTCCTCGAGCATGGCTCGACGCTTTGGTCGTCCGCTGGTCTTGCCAAGGAGAACATGATGAAGGAGTGGTTCTGGATATGAAACCTACTACCGACCGGATGCTCACCCGGATAAAGGATGTCTACCTGTACATCCGGGATCAAGGAACCGTCACGACCGACGATTTGGTCGACGCATTCGGCATCACTCCGCGCACGGTTCAAAGGGACCTGAACGTGCTTGCTTTCAACGGCCTGGTCGACAGCCCAAGCCGCGGCAAATGGACAACGACGGAGAAACGGGTAAAACTGACTTCATGAGACTGTACACATACGAAAAAGGATGGCCTGCCCTTCGGCAGGTCATCCTTTTTTATGTGACTTGAGTTCATTCAGCTCTTCATCGGTCAGTTCCCTGAATCCGCCGAGGGCCAGTTCCGGATCCAGGCGGAGCGGACCCATCGTCAGCCGCTTCAGGTAGACGACTTGCTTGCCCCGGCTTTCGAACATGCGCTTGACCTGATGGAATTTCCCCTCGGTGATCGTGAGCTCGATGTCCGAAACGGGGCCGGCGGACAAGATTTCCAGCACGGCGGGTTTTGTGACGTACCCGTCCTCGAGCTCGACGCCGGCCGTGAAGGCCTCTGCATCAGCTGCGGTCACTTCGCCGTCCACCTTTGCGTAATACGTCTTTCCGACATGCCGCTTCGGCGAGAGCAGTTCATGGGCCAGCTTCCCGTCATTCGTGATGAGCAGGAGCCCTTCCGTGTCCTTGTCGAGCCGGCCGGCCGGGAACGGCTCGAACCGCCTGTATTCGTCAGGCAGCAGGTCGATCACCGTCCGGTCCCGGTTGTCGTCCGTGGCCGACACGACACCCGGCGGCTTGTTCATCATGATGTAGACGAATTCCCGGTAATCGACCGGATCTCCGAACACCGTGACGCTGTCCGCATCCGGATCGACATGCAGCTTCGGGTCCCGGACCGTTTCTCCCCCGACGCTCACGGCCCCCTGTTTCAGAAGGAGCTTCACTTCTTTTCTCGAACCGTACCCGCTGTTTGCGAGCAGCTTATCCAGCCTCATTCTCCCCACCTCACAATCCAAGTTTGTCGGTCAGCCGCTTCAGCCGGTCTCCGAACAGTTTCTGTGCAAGTCCGGACTTGAAGGAAATGACGGCGTACACGACGGCACCGACGGCCGCAGTCACCAGAATGTAGAGGAACGCGTCCCCTTTTGTGTCCGCGGGACCGAACAGGCGGAGCCCCTTCAGCGTGAGCCAGGAAGCGAGTGCCATGACCGCATTGAATATCAGGATGAGCAGCAGGCGCCTCGTCACCATCGACGAACGGTAGTCCAGCGCCCGGGAGGCGACCATGATGTTCATCAGGACGGCCACCCCGTAGCCGATCACGGTTGCAAGGATGGCCCCTTCCGCCTCGAACAGCTTGATGAGCGGGATGTTCAGCGCCAGCTTCAGGAAGAGGCCGATCAGCAGGTTCAGGACAATCCATTTGTGACGGTCGATCGCCTGGAGGATCGAGCCGGTCACCGTATACAGGGCGAACAGGATGGACGTCGGCGCATACGCCCGGAGGATATCCGCTCCGACCGGATCCTGTTCAAACAGCAAGTGGTAAAACTCGCCCGACAGGATCATCAGTCCGATGACCATCGGGAAAGTGAGGAATGCGACGATCTGGTACGTCTGGTCGAGCGCACGGGTCATGGCCGGCCGGTTGCCGGTCGTGAAGTAGCCCGTCACGATCGGGATGAGCGCCATCGAAAAAGCCGTGCCGATCATGACCGGGATCATGACGATCTTGTGGGTCGTGAAGTTCAGCATCGCGAGCTGGCCGTCCGATACGGCGGCAAGCCCGATGGACGACATCGCCCGGTTGAACGTGATCATGTCAACAAACTGGAACAGGGGGTTCGCAAGACCGACGAGGACGATCGGGAAGATATACACGATGAGCTCGCGGTACATGTCCTTCAGGCTGGCGCCGCTCGCATGCCGGCTCGACTGGAGAAGACGATCAAACTCGGGCTTTTCCTTCTTCCAGTAGTAGCCGAGGATCGCAAGCCCTGCCAGCGCCCCGATGAAGGCGGCAAACACCGCAAATGAAATCGCGGTCCGCGGAGATTCCTCCATGAAGTGGATCACGACATAGACGCCCGCCAGCACGAACAGGATCCGGACGATCTGTTCCAGCAGCTGGGAAACGGCAGTCGGCGTGAACTGCTGATAGCCCTGGAAGAATCCGCGGGTCAGGCTCATGAACGGAACGACGATGAGCGCAAAGCTCACCCAGCGGATGACGCCCGCAATCTCGTCGATTGAGAACACCTGCTCATCATCGGCGATGACCATATGGGCCATCGGCTCGGCGAGGAAGAACAGGATGAGGAACGAGGCGATCCCCGTTCCGATCATGATCCCGAGGCTGGACTTGAACAATCTGCGCCCGGTTTCATAGTCGCCGAGCGCATTGTATTTGGATACGAATTTCGACACTGCGATCGGCATGCCGGAAATCGCGAATGACAGCATGATGTTGTACGGTATGTATGCATACTGATACAGCCCGAGATTCTCCTTGCCGACCATTGCATAGAGCGGAATGACATACAGGAGACCGAGCGCCTTGGACAGAAACAGCCCGATCGACAGGACCGCCGTCCCTTTGACTAAGTTGGATGACATAAGACCCTTCCATTCCTATAAACTATTCTACAGTGTACTCCGCTCCCGCAGATATCTCAAATTCTTTTCTGGCCGGCGTGTATAATAAGACGGGAATGCAAGTGAAATGTTGCCGATCCGTGAACCGGAAAACCGGCATCATAAAAACACACGAGACTGGACTCTCTCCCGTTCTACGGAACCGGATTTATATTGAAAGGATGACAAACATGCATGACGTGATCATCATCGGCGGCGGTCCTTCGGGGCTCATGGCCGCTGCGGCGGCCGGCGCTTCGGGCGCAGACGTGCTGCTCATCGAGAAGGGCAACAAGCTCGGGAAGAAACTCGCCATCAGCGGCGGCGGACGCTGCAATGTGACGAACAATCTGGACTACGAGGAGATCATCCGGCATATTCCCGGAAACGGCCGTTTCCTCTATGGACCGTTTTCGGTATTCGACAACCAGGACATCATCCGCTTTTTCGAGAATCTCGGCGTCCCGCTCAAGGAAGAAGACCACGGCCGGATGTTCCCGGTATCGGACAAGGCATCGGACGTGGTGGATGCACTGACCGGAGAACTCGGCAGGCTCGGCGTGAAGGTCCGGTTCGGCGCGCGCGTCGCCAAGCTCCTCATGGACGATGAGCGCATCCTCGGCGTCCGGCTCGAGAACGGGGAAGAACTCCAGAGCCGCTCGGTCGTCGTGGCCTCCGGCGGGAAGGCCGTCCCGCAGACGGGATCGACGGGCGACGGCTACCCGTGGGCGGAGCGCGCCGGCCATACCATCACCGAACTGTACCCGACGGAAGTGCCGCTCCTGTCCGGCGAGCCGTTCATCCGTTCCCGGACGCTCCAGGGCCTCGCCCTCCGGGACGCGGCCGTATCCGTACTCAACAAGAAAGGCAAGACGCTCGTCACCCACCGGATGGACATGCTCTTTACACATTTCGGCCTGAGCGGCCCGGCGATCCTCCGCTGCAGCCAGTTCGTTGTGAAAGAGCGGAAGAAAAACGGCGGCGCCCCGGTCCGGATGCTGATCGATACGCTCCCCGACGAAAACGCGGAAAAGACGTTCCAGTTTCTCACCGGCAGCGGAAAAGCCGAACCGAAGAAAGCGGCGAAGAACCTGTGGAAAGGCCTCGCGCCCGAGCGCTGGCTGCTGTTCCTTATGGAAGAAGCCGGGATCGACCCGGCATCTCCGGCCGGCCAGATCGCCCATGAGAAACTGCGCAATCTGGCCCGCCTCCTCCACTCCTTTGAAATGACAGTGAACGGCACGCAGCCGATCGAGAAGGCGTTTGTCACGGGCGGCGGTGTCTCGGTGAAGGAAATCGGTCCGAAGACGATGGCGTCAAAGAAAAAGGAAGGGCTCTTCTTCTGCGGCGAGATCCTCGATATCCACGGCTACACCGGCGGCTACAATATCACATCCGCCCTCGTCACCGGCCGGATCGCCGGGATGAACGCAGCGAAGTCCGCGCTCGGCACCGGCGAGTAAGACATTCTGGATGCCGGTGATCCATTGGCTGCCGGAGAATTGGAATGTGAGCCGTCAGCCGGGCAAGAAGATCTGTAAGTTAAGAACTCGGCGTTCTATGTTAAGAAAGAGGGACTGTAGGTTAAGGATCCACGGCCCTATGTTAAGAAAGACGGGCTGTAAGTGAAGAATGCACCGTGAACAGCCCCCGCCCTCTTTTGAGTCATTTCGATATCTATTAAAACCCAGACAAACCCGGAGCCTCCCGCTCCGGGTTTGTCTTTCTTCCCTATTACTTCACCACTATGTTCACAAGGCGGCCTGGAATGCCGATGACCTTCTTGATCTCCTTGCCTTCCGTCAGTTCCTTCACGCGCGGCTCGGCAAGCGCGGCTTTCTCCAGCTCTTCCTTGGTCACGTCCGCAGGCACGACGACCTTGGAACGGACCTTGCCGTTGATCTGGACGGCGATTTCCACTTCGTCGTCCACAAGCTTGGCTTCATCATGGACCGGCCATGATTCATACTTGATCGTCTCCTCATGGCCGAGGATGCGCCACAGTTCTTCCGTGATGAACGGGCAGATCGGCGACAGCATCTTGATGAAGCCTTCCGCGTACTCTTTCGGCAGCGTGTCGGCCTTGTAGGCTTCGTTGATGAACACCATCATCTGCGAAATGGCGGTGTTGTTGTGCATCGCCTCGAGGTCTTCCGTCACTTTCTTGACAGTCTGGTTGTACACTTTATCGAGCTTGCCGTCATTCTCTTCCGTAATCTTCGCCGAGAGCGAGCCGTCCGCTTCGGTGTAGAGGCGCCAGATCCGGTCAAGGAATTTGCGCGAGCCGTCAAGGCCGTTCGTCGACCAGGCCTTCGATGCATCAAGCGGCCCCATGAACATTTCATAGAGGCGGAGTGCATCCGCACCGTGGCTCTCGACGATGTCGTCCGGATTGACGACGTTCCCTTTCGACTTGGACATCTTCTCGTTGCCCTCGCCGAGGATCATGCCCTGGTTGAAGAGCTTCTGGAACGGCTCTTTCGTCTTGACGACGCCGATGTCGTAGAGCACTTTGTGCCAGAACCGCGCGTACAGCAAGTGGAGGACCGCATGTTCCGCACCGCCGACGTAGATGTCGACCGGGAGCCAGCGCTCGGCGAGTTCCGGATCGATGAGCTGCTCGGAATTGTGCGGATCGATGTAGCGGATGTAATACCAGCAGCTGCCGGCCCACTGCGGCATCGTGTTCGTCTCGCGGCGTCCCTTCATGCCGGTCTCGGGATCCGTGACATTCACCCAATCCTCGATATTGGCCAGCGGAGATTCGCCTGTGCCGCTCGGGCGGATGTTGTCCGTCTTCGGCAGCATGAGCGGCAGCTCTTCTTCCGGAACGGTCGTCATCGTGCCGTCTTCCCAGTGGATGACCGGGATCGGTTCGCCCCAATAGCGCTGGCGGGAGAACAGCCAGTCACGGAGGCGGTAGGTGATCTTTTTCTCGCCCGCCCCGTGCTCTTCCATCCACGTGATGGCCTTGGAGATCGCTTCGTCTTTTCCGAGGCCGTCGAGGAAACCGGAATTCACGTGCGGGCCGTCTCCGACATAGGCTTCCTCTTCGATGTTGCCGCCTGCGACGACTTCCTTGACCGGCAGGCCGAATTCCTTTGCAAACTCGTAATCCCGCTCATCGTGCGCCGGTACCGCCATGATGGCGCCGGTGCCGTACGAAGCGAGCACATAGTCGGCGATCCAGACCGGCATCTTCTCGCCGCTCACCGGATTGACGGCATAGGCGCCGGTGAAGACGCCGGTCTTTTCCTTCGCAAGATCGGTGCGCTCCAGGTCGCTCTTCGTCTTGACCTTGTCGAGATACGCATCAACCGCCGCCTGCTGTTCCGGCGTCGTGATCTCGGAGACGAGCTTGTGCTCGGGCGCGAGCACGGCGTACGTGGCGCCGAAGATCGTGTCCGGGCGTGTCGTGAAGGCATCGAACGACTTTTCCGTCCCGTCGATCGGGAACGTGATCTGCGCGCCTTCGGAACGGCCGATCCAGTTGCGCTGCATCTCTTTCAGGCTGTCCGGCCAGTCGAGGTCGTCCAGGTCATCGAGCAGGCGGTCGGCATATTCGGTGATGCGGAGCACCCACTGCCGCATCGGGCGGCGTTCGACCGGGTGGCCGCCGCGTTCGGACAGGCCGTCGATGACTTCTTCGTTTGCGAGCACCGTGCCGAGTGCCGGGCACCAGTTGACCGGCACTTCATCCACATAGGCGAGGCCCCGGTTGTAGAGCTGGATGAAAATCCACTGGGTCCATTTGTAATACTCGGGATCGGTCGTATTGATCTCCCGGTCCCAGTCATAGGAGAACCCGAGTTCCTGCATCTGGCGCTTGAACGTGGCAATGTTCCTCGCCGTGAACTCGGCCGGGTCGTTGCCCGTGTCGAGCGCATACTGCTCAGCCGGCAGGCCGAACGCGTCCCAGCCCATCGGATGGAGGACGTTGTGCCCCTGCATCCGCTTGAAACCGCTCAGGATATCGGTCGCGATATAGCCGAGCGGATGCCCGACGTGAAGGCCGGCGCCGGACGGATACGGGAACATATCCAGTGCATAGAACTTCGGTTTTTCCGGTTCGTCGACCGTCTTGAATGTTTTGTTGTCTTCCCAGTACTTCCGCCATTTGCGGTCAATCTCTTGATGGTTGTAGCTCACGGCTGATTCCTCCTCAGAAAAAATAAAAAACTCCCGTCCCGGAACAGGGACGAGAGTTGTTGTGCTCCCGCGGTGCCACCCACATTGACGGCATGCCGTCCAGCTCATCCTTAACGCGGAGTGACGGCACCGGCCGGACATGCCTGCGGTGCGGACTCGGGGGCGAGTTCAGCGTCCCGTCCTGCCGGCTCACACCGACCGCCGGCTCTCTGGAAGGACCGGAACGCCTACTATTCCCCGTCAAAGTCTTTGACTATTGGCATCATTGTACCCGATAGTCCATGCGGCCGCAAGTGCCATTGTGCAGGCGCGTTTACATCCTGCAGGCCCGATGTTACGATGATTGGAAGCGTTGTCCGTATATTCTGTCTGGAGGGTTGCACTTGGAAGACACTCATACATACCGCTCAAAACGGCTGAATCTGCCGCCGGGGGCCTGGCTTCTGCTCCTCGGCGTCATCGCCATCGCGTTCACACTCAGGTCTCCGCTCACGTCGGTCGGGCCGGTGATCTCCAAAATTATGGGAGACCTCGGCATCTCCAATACGACGGCCGGCTTCCTCACAACCATCCCGCTTCTCGCCTTTGCCCTCGTCTCGCCTGTTGTCCCGAAGATCGCCGACCGGATCGGGATGGCCAGGAGCCTGTTCCTCGCATTGCTCATCCTCATCATCGGCGTCCTGATCCGGTCATCCGGCGGGACGGGGATGCTCATCTCCGGCACATTCCTGCTCGGAGTCGCAATTTCATTCGGCAATGTTCTCCTGCCGAGTCTCGTGAAGCTGAACTTCCCGATGCAGGTCGGCCTCATGACGGGCGTCTATACCGTCTCCATGAACCTGGCCGCCGGTGTGGCCGCCGGGCTCAGCACGCCGATCTCCAATTCGGTTGCGCTCGGCTGGCGTGCCTCCCTCGGGGTCTGGGCGCTGTTCGGCGTCATCGGCGCGATCATCTGGCTCCCGCAGGTGAAGAAACGGCCCGTCCTGGAAGTGGCCGGCATGGCCAAGGGACCGGCACCGAGGCCGCTCTGGAAATCCCCGCTCGCATGGGGCGTGACTTTCTTCATGGGTTTCCAGTCGGTCATGTTCTATACGACGGCCGCCTGGGTGCCGGAAGTCCTCACCTCGCGCGGAATGGATGACAGCACGGCCGGCTGGATGTTCTCGCTTGTCCAGTTCTCGCAGATCCCGTTCACGTTCCTCATTCCGATCATTGCGGGACGCCTGAAGGACCAGCGGCTGCTCGTCGTGATCATCGCCGCATTCTACCTGACGGGATACGGGGGCCTGTTTGTCGACAACCTGGCCCTCACCCCGCTCTGGATGGTTCTCATGGGCGTGTCCGGAGGCGCCTCGTTCGGCCTGGCGATGATGTTCTTTGCCCTCCGGACGAACACGCCGTCCGAAGCGGCCTCACTTTCGGGGATGGCACAGTCGCTCGGCTATCTATTGGCTGCGGCAGGACCCGTCCTGTTCGGTGCCTTCCACGACATGACCGGTGCCTGGAATGCCTCCATCTGGCTGTTCATCATCACGATCATCCTTCTGTTGCTGGCAGGATTAAAAGCCGGAAAGGACGAGAAGACCGTGCCGGAAACCGGCCAATGAAAATACGCAGGAAAATCAAAACGAGCACGGTCCATTTCTCGGGCCTGCTCGTTTTTTGCGTTCGTGTTCCCGCCGGCATGGATCCGTCACCGCAATGGGGCTTTCGCCTGTAACATTGCTTCAGCCGATCTTGCGGATCAGCAGGCGGAAATCATCAATTTCCCTTTTGGAAAGCGGCTCCTCGGCATATCGGATGCGGCTGTAGACGTCTTCGAGCATGCCGGCCGCCTCACCGTCCGTCCCCAGGTCACTGAGCCACTCACCGAATGTCTGGCCGGGCCGCCGCCCCCGGCTCCTGCGGGCCATCCGTTTTTCCAGGCGGTATACTTCACGCCGGACCGGATCCGCAGGCGGCCTGAACGCGAGCATCCGGCGGCCCCCTTCTTCCATGACGGCCATCCGTTTTCCGGAATGGTCCCCGGGACGGTCCGGCACCTGTGCCTGCCGCTGACGGCGGAGGAGGAACAGGATCAGCCCAACGGCAACTGCCGCAAAAATCATGAAGAATATAACAGCGGCCCCGTTGCCCTCCGGCATTGCATCCCCGCCGGGAAACTGAACGTCCTCCTGCCCGGCCTCCTCATTCTTCTCCGATCCCCCGTCGATCTTCTTCTGTTTCTCATCCAAATAGTCGATCAGCGGCTCCGCCGCACCGAGAAACGGCGACGCCGTCCAGCCGAACAGCCGGCCGGCCCACCCGGCCAGCCAGGCGGCCGGAACGGCGAGCCGCGCCATGATCGGTTCCATGTAAAAGACAGTGCCCGCAAACAGGATGAAGCCCGCGGCCATCACCGACAAGATCCGGTCCTGTCTCCTGCCGGCATCCCCGTTCTGCACGACGGTCTTCGCTGCCCGCACAAAAACCGCCAGGCCGAACTGCAGGATCAACAGCTGCAGCAGCCGGTTCCCCGCCTCCCCGCCGATCAGGAAAAATGCGGCGAGCCCGTAGGCGATTGACAGGACCGATGCGAGCAGTTCGGTGTTGGTCCCTTTCCCGGCGGACGCCGCGGTAAACCGCCAGACGGCGATGACGGCGAGAATGAGGGAAAAGAGCAGGCTCAGGCCTGAGACCGTCCCCGCCACGAATACGCACAGGGCCGAAAACAGTCCGGCAAGCCGCGGACCGGCCTTTCTGAACAACAGAAATCCCGCACCGCCCGCCAGCAGGGCAACGGCCATCGGCCAGACCGGCGGAAGCTCTCCGCGGAAAAGATGGGGAGGAGCCGAAAACAGATAGACTGCCGAAAACTCCAGTAAAAGACCGGCAAGCCGGACTGCGGCCATCCTCGGATTTCTCACACTGCTTCCAACTCCCTTCCCCCGGCGAGCCTGTGGACGGGAACCCCTTTTTTCCTGAGCAGGCGCTCCAGCCCCCCCGCCTCTTCACGCCAGGCCCCGAAATGCAGGAGGACATGCCCCCTGCCGGCAGACCTTGCGATGCCGCCGTACATATTGGCGGGCGGTGCGACTGCCGGAGCGGCCGGCAGTCTGGCGAGCATCTGAAGGACCGAAACCATATGTGCCGGCCCGCTCCCCGGCAGCACATGGAGGTGGGTCCGGGCGCCCGCCATCCGGACGTTGAGCCATAGTTCCGTCTCGATCCCCTTTTGTCCTGCGACGGTCATCGCATAGGCGAGTTCGCCGAAAATGCGCTCTGCCGCCTGTTCATCGGGATGCCCCGGCTGCGGACCGGAAAGATCCGCAGCCAGGATCCACCGCGTCTGCAGGACCCGTTCAAATTCCTTCGTCCGGAGTTCGCCTGTCCGCGCCGCCTCCTTCCAGGCGACCGTCCCGAACGGATCGCCCTCCCTGTAGGAACGGCTTCCCCTCGGCATGGTCGGCTCCTCGAAGAGTGACAGGCGATCCTGCAACGCGCCGGGCTCCATCCGGGAAAGGCGCTGCGGCAGGGGAAACGGAATGGGTTCGGGGTAAACGCAGATCTCCTTCCGGACGAACTCACCGTACGTCAGCATTGCCGTATAAAGGCCGAGCAGATCCCTGACCCGCACTTTCAACTCCGGAAAGCGGACCATCCCCCGCTTCACCGCTTGCACATCGATCGGATACACGGATGTTTCACGCCCCATGAGGAACATCGGGCGGTATTCGCCCTGATTCCCTGCCTCCCGTCCAAGCGCCCGGTCGCGGTCAAGCACGTCCGCCGTCCACTCGGCGCTCACGATCGGAAGACGGCCGGTATTGGTGAACGCGAACGGGACGGTGGCGGCTTCTCCCGCAAACAGGCGGAGACGGCTCCGTTCATTCTCGAAGCGGAGGGCCCGTGCGGCACGGTGCACATAAATGTAGTTCCCGATGAGGATGGACAGGATGATCAGGGGGAGGCACCAGACGAGGGGATTCCTTCCGGCCAGTGCGACGAGGAAAAACGCGATCGCTGCGAGAAGATAAGCGGCAGCACGGCGTTCCGGCAGGATGAGTATATTGAATGGGCGGGTCATCTTCTCGCGACATCCTCGACCGGAACGGGGATCCTGTCCAAAACCGCCTCAAGCACCTCTTCGGGCCGGTTCCTCAAGGATGCGTCAACGCTCAATGAAATCCGGTGGGCCAGTACGGGAACGGCGAGATCCCGCACATCTTCCGGCACTGCGAAGTCCCGCCCGCGGAGATGGGCCTTTGCCTGGACGGCACGCATCAGGGCAATCGTCCCGCGCGGACTAGCCCCCGTCTCGATCTCGGAGTGGTCCCTCGTCGCCCTGACGAGCCGGATCAGGTATTCCTCCACCGCCTCATTCACCCTTACCTTCAGGGCTTCCCTGCGGATCGCCAGAATGTCCGCATGACCGGCTGCAGGTCCGGACGGCACCGGGCTTCCATGCATATACGAGCGGATCATCGCCCGTTCCCCCGCCGCCGATGGATAACCGGGCCGGATTTTCATAAGGAAGCGGTCCATCTGGGCTTCGGGAAGGTCAAAGGTCCCCTGGGCGGATTCGATCGGGTTTTGCGTGGCGATGACAAAAAACGGATCCGGCAGCGGATGGGTTTCTCCGTCAACCGTCACCTGGCGTTCATCCATCGCCTCCAGCAGGCTGGATTGCGTCCTCGGCGTGGCCCGGTTGATCTCGTCCGCGAGCAGGATGTTCGTCATGACCGGGCCTTCCCTGTATTCAAATTCCTGCTCTTTCATGTTGAAGAAGCGGATGCCTGTCACATCACCCGGCAACACATCCGGCGTAAACTGGATGCGTCTGAATGATGCATCGATGACGGCCGCCATCGTTTTGGCCAGCACCGTCTTCCCGGTTCCGGGCACATCCTCCAGCAACACATGCCCCCCAGCCACGAGAGCCGTCAGCATCAGTTCGGTCACTTCCTCTTTTTCGAACAGCACCCGGCCGACAGCCGTCTGCATTTCCTCCAGCAGTTCGTGCCTGCCCATCGCATTCGCTCCCTCTTTCCCGATTTTCTCCGTCTACGGAAATCAAGCCGGAAAAGTTTCCTCTTCCGGCTTGACCCCTTTGATTTATTTGGTTACTTCACTCGTGTCCAGATCTGCCTCGGTGGCGTTCACCACATCTTCAACGGTAAAGCCTTCGAACACTTCCTTCAGCTTCAGCCCGTCAGGCGTCACTTCGATCATCGCCCGCTCCGTGATGATCATGTCGACGACTCCCTTGCCCGTCAGCGGCAGTGAGCACGCCTTGCGAATTTTCGGCGAGCCGTCTTTTGCCGCGTGATCCATGATGACGATGATTTTCTTCGCACCGTGTACGAGGTCCATCGCACCGCCCATCCCTTTGATCATCTTGCCCGGAATCATCCAGTTGGCAAGGTCCCCGTTCTCCGAAACTTCCATGCCGCCGAGGATGGCCACATCGATATGGCCGCCGCGGATCATTGCGAATGATTCGGCATTGCTGAAGTAGGCCGCCCCCTTGATAGCGGTCACGGTTTCCTTGCCCGCATTGATCAGATCCGGGTCGACTTCATCTTCGGTCGGATAGGGTCCGATCCCCAGCAGTCCGTTCTCCGACTGCAGAATGACGTTTTTGTCCTCAGAAATATAGTTGGCCACGAGCGTAGGCATCCCGATGCCGAGATTGACGTAGTCCCCGTCCTGGATCTCCTGTTCGGCACGCCGGGCAATCCGCTCCCTGACTTGCGCTTTATCCATCATGCACCCTCCCCTTTCTCCTGTCGTCAGCGGGTCGTCAGCCGCTCGATCCGTTTTTCCTGTTCCGCCTGGATGAGCCGCTGGACGTAGATGCTCGGCGTATGGATGCAGGCCGGATCCAGTTCACCGACCTCCACGATTTCTTCCGACTCCGCGATCGTCACCTTGCCGGCCGCCGCCATCATCGGGTTGAAGTTCTGCGCGGTCTTGTTGTAGATGAGATTTCCGAGCTTGTCGGCCTTCGCTGCGCGCACGAGGGCAAAGTCGGCTTTGAGCGCTTCTTCCAGCACATACTCCTTGCCGTCGAATGTGCGGATCTCTTTTCCTTCCGCGATCGGTGTCCCGACACCCGCAGGCGTGAAAAACGCCGGGATGCCGGCACCGCCCGCGCGGATCTTCTCGGCGAGTGTGCCCTGCGGCGTCAGCTCCACCTCGATCTCGCCGGACAGCACCTGCCGTTCGAACTCTTTATTTTCTCCGACATAGGAACCGATCATCTTTTTAATCTGCTTATTGTTCAGGAGCAGTCCGAGCCCCCAGTCATCCACTCCGCAGTTGTTCGAGATGACGGTCAGGTCCTTGACGCCGCTGTCGACGAGCGCCAGGATGAGCTGCTCCGGAATCCCGACGAGCCCGAATCCTCCGACCATGATGGTCGCTCCGTCCCGGATGTCCGCCACCGCCTCTGCGGCTGCATCGTAAATCGGTTTCAAATGGTCCCCCTCCATTTCTATTATGTAAACGCCTACATTTAATTAAATCAGAAGACTCCGCAGCTTGCAATGGCCCGGCCTGTCCGGATCGCACCGAAAAGGCCGGGCTCATCAAAAAAAGAGCCCCCGCAACGAGTTGCGGAAGCTCTCTGATGATCACCGGCCGGCAGACTGCCCGGCAGCCTGGCGCTTGAGCGGAAGGTCGTACAGGAGGCTGGTCACGATCGCCAGGCTCATGACGGCCGTCAGGATGGTCAGCATCATCTGTGTGCCGTACAGGTCGACGAGCACCCCGCCGAGCACGGGACCGACCATGCGGCCCGCGGTCGAGACACTGTTGACGATTCCCTGATAGAATCCTTCCCGGCCTTTCGGCGCGAGGTTGTTCGCAATCGTCGGGATGACCGGCCAGACGAACATCTCGCCGAATGTCAGGATCACCATCGACGTGATGAACATCGCGAACGATTCGGCAAAGCCCACGACGACGAACGAAACGAGGAAGATGATGATCCCGATCAGCATCTGGACCTTCAGCTTGTCCTCGATGCGCTTGATGATCGGCTTGATCAGCGGCTGTCCGAGGACGATGAGTGCACCATTGATCGTCCACAGCAGGCTGTACTGAGCCAGGGATACCCCGAGATCGATTGCATGCGTGGAAATGGTCGTCGTCCACTGGGAATACACGAGCCAAGTGAGGAAAAACCCGCTCAGGACGATGACGAGCGAATAAAGCGGCGCCTTTTGGCGGATTTTCTTCTGTTCCTTGATGACCGACGTGTGGGTCGCCGGGTCAATCTTGAACCCGCGGTAGAAAATGAGTGCGATGAGCAGGAAAAGAATGTACATGATCGTATTGGCATGGAAAATATAATCAATCTTATAAGAGGCGACGAGCCCGGCGATGGCCGGCCCGATGGCGACACCGGCATTGTTTGCCAGGTAGATCGCATTGAACGCCTTGCGCCCGCCTTCCGGCCAGGCGGTCCCGACCATCGCGTACATGCTCGGGAATACGATTCCGCCGCCAAATCCGAGGAATGCAAGCAGCCAGACATATTGCGGCCAGCCGTGCCAGAATACGAGTCCGACCAGCGCGGCGAGCGACAGCACGATCCCGGTGATGATCGAGCGGTAACCGCCGATCCTGTCGAACAGGAACCCGCCGAGCATGTTGCCGACGATCCCCGCGGCGGAGTTCGCCATGAGGACGAGCCCCGCGACCGACAGCGACTTTCCGAGATGGTCATGGATATAGATCGTGTTCAGCGGCCAGATGAAGGAGTTCCCGACCGTGTTCACGAACATCCCGATGACCAGAAGCCATACTCTTTTCGGCAAGACAGCCACCTCCCTGATTAATAATCACTCCAATGATTGTATTCCCAGCCGGCATGGTTTTCAATAACGCTGTTCATTGTCCGAACATTGCAATCGGGATCCGATGGAGCGAAGCACGGACGGATGGTACGATGGTTAGAAAAGAGTTGGAATTTATCCGGGGAGTGGTTGGCAATGGAATTTGGAAGAACACTGGCACAGGCAAGAAAATGGATGGAACTGGCGGTCGCCCCCGGTGATCTCGTGGTCGACGGCACGGCCGGGAACGGACATGACACGGCATTTCTCGCTGAGCTTGTCGGGGAGGCGGGAACCGTGCTGGCGTTCGACGTCCAGCAGGAAGCGCTGGATGCCACGGCGGACCGGCTCGGCGGCATGGCCGGCCGCGTGCGCCTCATCCTGGACAGCCATGCGGAAGTGGCCGAGTACGCCGACGGTCCGGTCGGCGGGGCGATGTTCAATCTCGGGTTCCTTCCGAACCGGGGGGACCGGTCGGTCATCACGCGCCCGGAATCGACCGTCCGGGCCATCCGCGCACTGCTCGCCCTTCTTAAAAAAGGCGGACTGATCACCGTCTGTGTGTATGACGGCCATGAAGGCGGCGCCGAGGAACGGGATGCCCTGCTCCGGTTTGCGGGCAGGCTTCATGAAGCGGACGTCCACGCCGCCCGCTACGAACTGCTGAATCACCGGGGCCATCCCCCGTTTCTGATCGTCTTTGAGAAGAAAAAAGACTTCACCGAGCTTCGGATGTTTGACTGACTCCGCCGGTCTCCTCCTATCTCCTCCGGCTTCTGCATATCCTTTTTTTATAAGGGTATGAAGTAATAGAGAACCAGAAACTGAAGGAGGAACCGACATGCCTGTCATCCGTTCGATTTACACAACCGTGCCCGGCCACGAAATCCGGCAGGACGATGCCGCGGGGCTCACCCGCAGGCTGTTCAAAGAGAAATTCAAGGATATTGAACGGTTGCTCAGGGTTTTCGACAATGGGGACATCCAGACCCGGCATGTGACGATGCCGCTTGACTGGTACGGCGAGTCCCATCCTTTCGGTGAGCGCAATGACCTGTACATCGAGCATGCCATCCGTCTCGGCTCCGAAGCCATGACCGGATGCCTGGAAAATCCGCACTATCTCGGCCGGCCGGTGGACTTCGCCGAGATCGATGCGGTTTTCTACATATCCAGCAGCGGCATCTCCACGCCGAGCATCGAGGCCCGCATCATGAACCGGCTGCCATTCCGCGATGACGTCAAGCGGATTCCGGTCTGGGGGCTCGGCTGCGCCGGCGGAGCCTCCGGGATCAGCCGGGCCTTCGACTACTGCAAGGCGTACCCTGACCACAAAGTGCTCGTCCTCTGCGTTGAACTGTGCTCCCTCACTTTTCAAAGCGAAGATTATACAAAAAGCAATCTGGTCGGCGCCTCGCTGTTTGCGGACGGGGTCGCCTGCGCGCTCGTGACGGGAGATGAAGCGGACATCCCTTCCACCGTCCCGATGCCGCATGTGAACGCCACCGTCTCCAAAACCATGCCCGACTCCGAGGATGTCATGGGCTGGGATGTGGACGATGCGGGACTCCACGTCATCTTTTCAAAAAGCATCCCGGCGATCATCACCGAATGGCTGGGTCCGTTCGTCCATGAATTCCTCGATTCAAACGGGGTCGGGGTCGGGGACATCGGCCATTTCGTCGCACACCCTGGCGGAAAGAAAGTCCTCGTCGCCTATGAAGATGCGCTCGGCTTCGACCGCGGCAAGACCGATATATCCCGGGAAGTGTTGAGACAATACGGCAACATGTCTTCCCCCACCGTGCTGTTCGTCCTGGAGCAGTTCATGAAAAAGCAGCCCGGTGCGGGAGAAACCGGACTGATGGCAGCGCTCGGTCCCGGTTTTTCCGGAGAACTCCTGCTGCTTGAATGGAGGTAAGCCCGGATGATGCTTTTTTGGATCTTGATTGGGCTCGTCATCGTCCAGCGACTCGTCGAGCTCAGGGTGGCCCGGCGAAACGAACGGCTGCTCCTTGCGAAGGGCGCATTTGAGGCGGGAAAGTCACACTATCCATACATGGTCGCGATGCATGCCGCCTTTTTCCTCTGTCTGGTCATGGAAGTGCTGCTGTTGCACCGTCCTCCTTCCCCGATCTGGCTGCCGCTGCTCGCCGTCTTTCTGGCGATGCAGGTTCTCCGGGTCTGGTGCCTGGCATCGCTCAGGGAATTCTGGAACACGAAAATCATCATCCTGCCGGGGGCGAATGTCGTCAGGCGGGGGCCGTACAAATGGCTGCGGCACCCGAACTATGTGATCGTCACGACCGAACTGCTCGTGCTGCCGCTCCTGTACCAGGCGTATTTCACCGCCGCCCTGTTCGCCCTGCTCAACGCTTGGATGCTGTCCGTGCGGATTCCGGCGGAGGAAAAGGCGCTTCGGAAGGCGACAGACTACAATGAGCGGTTCGGACCTGCCCGCACCGGAGAGCCCTGAAAAATACACCATGGGAAAAGGCTTGCCCAAACGAGTGGAAACCACCCGGGGCAAGCCTTTTTAATTGGTTCCGCCTATGCTTCGGGTGCTTTGCCGATCATCGACAGGATGGCTTCGTTCGTCAGTGCCGCACCGAGCCGGATGGTCCGCCCGTTTTCGTCGAGACCCGGATTCACCTCGGATATGTCAAAAGACAGCACATCCGGATGGCTGCAGGCTGCACGGATGATCGACCTGACCGTCACCGGCTCAAGGCCGAACGGGGAAGGCGCGCTCACGCCGGGTGCTGACGCCGCGTTCATCACATCCGCACAGAGCGTCACGATGACAGCGTCATGTCGGTCGATGAATGAATGGATCCGGGCGGCGATCGATGCCGGGTCGGCCATCCGGACCGCTTCCTCCGGCATGTATTCAACATCAAAACCGCTTGCCGCATCAAACAGGGACTCGGTATTGCCGAATCGCTGGATGCCGAGGACGAAGTAGCCCGCCTTCGGATCTTCATCCAGGATCTGCCGGAACATGGTGCCCGATGAAGTCTCGCTGTCATAGGGCCGAAGGTCGAAGTGTGCATCGATGTTGATGATCCCGAGCTTCGCTTCCGGTCCGAGATGGAGCCGGGCACCGAGGTAATGCCCGTAAAGCGTCTCATGGCCGCCCCCGAGCACGACGGCTTTCGACCCGCCGGCATATGCGTCGGCCGCCTGCTCCGCAAGCGCATCCTGCGCTTCTTCCAGCATCCCGTCTTCGCAGATGACGTTCCCGTAGTCTGCGACCTTGCAGTCCCCTCCATGCCAAGGCAGGCCGGCAAGCGCCCGCCGGAGGGCATCGGGTGCTTCGGCCGCCCCCGGACGGCCCTGGTTCCTGCGCACGCCCTCATCACAGCAGAAGCCGATCAGCGCAATCGCCGTTTCCTCTTCCTGCTTTTCTTCCACGACCTGATGGTATCTGAAAAACGCGCGGTCCGTCGCCGAATCAATCCTGCCTTTCCATTTGCTCTTGAAGTCCATGGTTGCTTCCTCCTCACGCCGGCTCACAGGCAACGCCGTCATTGTCCCTGTCCATCTTGGATTCATAGGCGGGATGCCCCTTCTTGACCCCTTCCGGATAAACCTTTCTGAGCTCGGTGCAATTATTGAACCGCTTGTCCGTGCCGCCGGATTCCGGCGGTTCCCCGGAACCTTCCTGCAGGTCTCCGGCCTTTTCATTATCGAAGCCCCGGTCTGTTGCATAATCTTCGATCGACCAGATGCCGATCCCCTTATCCTTTGCCCGTTTTTCGGCTTTTTCAAAACGGTCAAGATGGCGGGTGTTCGGAGGATACACATAGGCCACGCGGGCCAGCCCTTCTTCCAGGAGCTTTTCCTCGACGCTTTCCCCGTCCACATACACATAGGCGAGCAGCCGCCCGTATTTGTCGGTCCGGGGGCCGATGTCGAACTCGATCGACACTTCCCCGTTCGCCAGCAGTTCGCGGTTCCGTTCCTTCGCCTGCTCGCCGAACGGCTGCTTCCCGAGACGCGGATGATTCGTCTCCGGCGTGTCAATCAGCAGGTACCGGACATTCTGCTCTTTTCCTTCGTAACGGATTTTGATCGTGTCGCCGTCGATCGTCTTGACGAGTTTGATGGGGATGAGATCGCCGGACTGGGCTGAAGCCGGAACCTGCCCGCCTGCCTGTTCTTCTGCCTGTTCTTCTATTTGACCGTCCGGACGGTCCTGGACGGCCTGATCCCGATCCTGTTCCGCTCCCTCATCGCGGTCACCCATCAAATAAACGATCGCAATGAGGAGGATGACAATCAGGGTTACCAGGGATCCCCGTTTTTTCTGCCGTGTTTTCCTGGATGACATGAGACCTCTCCTTCGCACCTTTTCATATCAAATCATCTGCCCGTGCCGCTCATCAGCCAGCCTAACGCGGCAGCGAGGATCCCCGCTGCGAGCAGGCCTGCCGAATAAACGACGGCTTTCCGCCGCCGTCCCTCTGTCCACATCGCTGCCGCTTCGGACTGCCATGTGGAAAAAGTCGTGAATGATCCGAGGAAACCATACACGACGAACGCCTGCGGCAGCCTAGCCGTCTGCCCCTCGAGAAACCATCCCGCAAGGAAGGCCCCGGCCAGGTTCACCGCAATGGTCCCGTACGGCCGGCCGGTCCGGTTCAGCTTTCTTGAAACGGCATGGCGGGCAACCGCGCCCAGAAACCCGCCTGCTGCAACCGCGGCAATCACCCATGCGCTCATGCGGCCACGCCCCTCTCACCGAAGCGGAACCCTGCCGTCCCTGCGATGAGACCGCCCGCCAGGCTGACGGCGGCATAAATCGCCGCCTCGCCCCATCTGCCTTCCGGAATCATCCCGGCCAGCTCCGTTCCGAGTGCAGAGAACGTCGTGAATGATCCGAGGAAACCGGTCTGGATGCCCGCTTTCCAGGCCCCCCTGAACGGAGCGGCGGCAATGAGTGCAGAAAGCACGAATGCGCCGGTGAGATTGACGGCAAGCGTCCCGAACGGGAAGCCGCCGGGTTCCTGGAGCCACCTTCCGATCAGGTATCTGGCAACCGCTCCCGCGGCGCCGCCGGCACCGACCGCAGCCCATTCTTTCATGCGCCTTCACCTGCTTCCGCGATCAGCCCCCGGCCGATGCACATGTCGAGGTCCAGCTCCTTTCGCTGCTTTGTGAATTGGACGGACACCCGCCCGCCTCCGACCGACTCCACCACCCCGTCACCGAACACCCGGTGACGGATTTTCAGGCCCGGGACGAGCCGGGCCGGATCGTTGATCGCGCCGTGCATCGGTTCCCGGCCAGCGGACTTCGTTCCCCCGGCGGCTGCAAGCATCCTGTCCGCTGCCTGCATGCGTTCGCGTCCTTCCCCGATCGCCAGCAATCCACGGACCTCTCCGACAAACCTGGAGTCGGCCGCGCCGGCTCCCCGGTCGTTGCGTTCATAGCTGAGAAGCTCAAGCCTCGCCTTCGCCCTCGTCATCCCGACGTAAAACAGCCGCCTCGCCTCTTCCAGCAGGTCCGCATCCTTCACGTCCTCCGCGGACGGGAACTGGCCTTCGATCAGGTCGATCATGAACACGCGCCGGAATTCCAGGCCTTTGGAGCTGTGCAGCGTCGAGAGCGTCACCGCCCCGTCCGCAGGATGCTGCTTCGCTTCCTTGACCGCCGTTTTCAGCTCATCGAGCCGGCCGGCGAACTCCGTCATCGTCCTGAGCGGCTTCGCGATGCTTTCCAGTGTATCGAGCATGTCGAGCAGGGCATCCGCACGGTAGCCGAATTTGTCGGCACGGCCTTTCAGCGCTTCCTCGTAGCCGAGGTCCTTCCGGATGATCCGGATCACTTCCGCAGGCCGCTTCCCCTTGAGGCTTCCGTAGATGTCCCGGTAGAGCACCAGCTTCCGGCGCTGGCTCTCCTTCAGCTCCGGCTCTTCCAGCAGACCGTCGAAGACATTGCCGTCCCTGCCCGACTGCGTGAACCGGTCGAGCAGGGCACGGGATATGTAAAGTTCCATTTTCAGCGCGATCCTGGAAAAGACGCCTTTATGGGCGGGATTGTAGGCAAGGCGCATGAAGTTCAGCACATCTTCCACAACCCAGTGGTCAAAGAAGCGGTCGTCGGCATCCTTCATGTAAAACGGGATACCCCTCCTGTGGAGTTCGTGGACGAAAGCGGTCGATGACGCATTTGTCCTGAACAGGATCGCCGCATCGCCCGGATTCTCTTCCGCGAGCAGTTCGTAGATGACATACCGGATCTGCGTGTCGCGGTCCGGGAACTTCTTGAGCGTCACGGGCCCGGCACTTCCGTTGACCGCCTGCATCCCCTTTTCGTACCGCTTGCGGTTCCGCTTGATGAAGCCGGCCGAAGCACCGACGATTTCCTCCGACGACCGATAGTTCGTTTCCATCATGAGGATTTCCGCACCCGGATACGGCTCGCTGAATTTCAGGAGATAATCCGGATCGGCCCCCCGCCAGGTGTAGATCGACTGGTCGTCGTCCGCCACAGCACACAGGTTGCGATGCCGTCTGACGAGGTGTTCGACGATCCGGTGCTGCGCAAGCGACGTGTCCTGGCTTTCGTCCGTGATCACGTAGTCGAACCGGTCCTGTGAACGCCTGCAAAGATCCGGATCCGTCCTCAGCCCTTCTTCCGCGATGGTGAGCATGTCGTCAAAATCGAGCAGGAGCAACCGCCGGTTCCTGCGCTTGAGCGCCTCGTAGCGCCGGAGCATGTCCCCCGCCTTCGGGAACGGGCCGTCGATCCCCCATTCACTCTCCGGGAGGAGCCGGTTCTTGACGTAGCTGGCATACGTGGACAGCGCGCCCAGTTCCTCTTCCTTCGGATCCTCTTTTTCAATGTCCCGGAAGCTCTGTTTCAGAAGGGCCAGCCGGTTCGGGATGCCCGGCTGCTTCTCCCCTTCGATCAGGGCGAATTCCCTGCCCGTCTGTTCAAGATGCTCCCGGGCAATCCCGAATGCGAGGCTGTGGATCGTGGAGAAGGCCGGGACCCTGAGCGACGGAAACAGCTGCCGGAACCGGTCCGCCATATCCCGCGCCGACGCCTTGCTGAACGTGATCGGCTTGATGCGGGCCGGGCTGATCCCCTTCTCCTCGATCATATAGCCGATCCGCATGATCATCGTCGTCGTCTTCCCCGAACCCGGGCATGCGAGCAGGAGAAGCGGGCCGTCCGTCTTCAGGACCGCCTGCTTCTGCACTTCATTAAGCGCCACGCCCGTATCCGCCCGCTTCCGTTCGAAAAAGTCCGTCATGTCCGCCACCCTTTCCTGCTTCAATCCCTCTATTCTAATCAATTAACGAGAAGCTATTTGAATGAGGTTTTTTATTCTTCATTCAGTAAGCGTATCGAGGGTTCTTTATTTTGGCAAGCCGGCCGGCTCTCCAAAAGAACGTATTGTTAATTGAACGTTTGGGGGAAACTTTGGGGGACATTTATCAAGTGGACAGGCAGACGCTGCACTTCGGTGCGGCGGGTTTTTCTTTCTAGCTGGGGTCGGATGGCATGCAAAAAACGCCATCAAGCGAAATCAATCGCTCAATGACGGTTTACGTCAGCGCCTTCGGCAGGAATCGAACCCAAATTAATGGAGAAGAAAACGTCCGTCTTTTGCATATTTGGATGCAGAAGATGGGCGTTTTTATTGTTTTATCGATCTTAGAGCGACATAGTGGCTCATGAGTTGAGGGGGAAAAGTGGGGCAATCTTTGAACGGACATCATTCCATCATCCTTATTCCACAACATGGTCTTCTGCTTAACAGTTTTTCGAGTCAACAGTGTTTTCAGTTTTCATTAAGGATTGACTTTCGATACGCTTTAGTGATATTTCTTCCGTCGACTATTCCACTTATTTAAAATATGATCAATGATAAAAAAGAGAATAGAACATAGAGCACCAATTATTGTTACAGGGTGTGAAATCACGTTAACGAAGTTTAATTCGGGAATGGGATCATTTTCATACAGCAAAGCATAAGGTGGTATAAAGCCTAGTCCAAATAGAAGGTGAAGCAAAAAAGATAATTTCCCCTTATATTTTTTCGTTTTTTTACTAATTCCATCTGCAATTAAAGATGTAATTATGCCATATATAAATATCATTGGAACTACATATATCGAGTAAATTAACCCTAAATTCAAAAACTTGGGGTATGAGCGTCCTCGACGGACCCTCATACCCTAGTAGTTCAAGAGAAAAAAAGATGGTCGAATAATCGACCATCTTTTTTAATCTTCTACAACAAACACATCACCATTAGTAGCAGTGACGATTACTGAAATTTCCTCATCAGCTTTATATCCTTTAAAGAAATAAGCTTTAGAAGGCCTGAATGGATTGATATTATCAGTCGGAACAGTAGTAGTTTCTGTAACATCTAGATCATGCGTTGCAATGACTTTTTCTGTTGCCTGTTGTTGTGTTAATTCTGGCACAGAAAAGAACAGAACTACTGCAAAGAATAACATAAATAAAGAATATGGTAACCATTTCTTTTCAACGCTTAAAACTTTGAACATTAAAATATGGAGGATAATCAAAAGATACAACAAGCTTAAAGACATTACACCACCATATATTTGTGAATTAACTACAGTTAAGATAACGAAGAAAATCAGAGATAGTATAATACCCGGGATGTAATCCTTCAAGAAAATCTCTCCTGTTTAAACTGCTATATTTACTTACAACTTCTCCCCCAAGTGGCTATAGCTTGGCTAAGCATTACTTGATAGTCTGTTGGTTTGTCATAGCCTGTATTAATTGTACCTATCGAGCGGAGCCGTGAAGGCAATAAGGTAGGGCCACCGAAGACTGATCGGAGCTACCGGACCATCGTGATCGATCAAATGATTATCGACATGTTGGCCGCTTATAAACTGTGGGTAAAGAAAACCAAGCTACAGCACGGAATCGCACACAGTGATGATCAGTTCATATTCTACTCTTCTTGGGGAAGTCCAATCGCCGTCTCCACACTTAGGGAGGCACTTAGAGAGATGTTTGAAAAAAAAGAGCTCGACATCCCGACCATCACTCCGCACGGACTTAGACACACACACGCCACTTTGCTGTTGGTCCAGGGGGTAACTGCCCATAACGTCGCAAAACGTTTAGGGAACACAGCAGACATGATCTATAAGGTCTACGGACATGCTGTGAAAGAACTCGAAAACGAATCAGTGGAGTTGTTTTCTCAGGCCGTTAACCTTTGAATTGGGGGACATTCTGGGGGACTGTTTAATCAAGCGGGCATTAAAGTGCATGACTCCGCTGGTTTCTCTAGTACCCCTCCTTTTTAATCAAAAAAGACGGCCTGCAAACCCATGCAGTGCCGCCCGTTCATTCATTCACCGGTCATTCGCCGGTTTCCAGCTTGTCGCGCGGATCGAATCCGCCGTCCCCGTCGGTATATTCGGTGGCCGCCACCTCGTCGGTCTTGCGCCCCTCTTCAGAAAAAGCCTTCCCCGGCTGTACCGTGGGCTTGCTGCCGGATTTCTTCGCGATGCTCTGTGTTTGTTCATGGCTCTTTTTCATGGCCTCCGCAGAGGACTTGGCCATCTGTTCTGCCGTCCTGCTGTTGTGCTCGGTCATGGCGGTTTCCTCCTTCACTGGATGGTCTACGCCCTACTTTACCCCGAAACAAGGACTTTCAATCGGACGCGTCCACTGTCGAAGAAACGACGAACAGGAAAGTGACCTCTCCCTGCGGCCATTCACCGCTGACCATGAAGCCGTACTTCCCAGGTTCTTCGGGCAGCTGGAACGGCGGACCGGCAGATGGGTGTTCTGCGCCGGCTTCCTCTTTCACGAGGACAGTAAATGAATCCGGCGGACGGTCGAATTCAAACGAAATTTCTGATCCGGGTGCCGCAGTGATCGGCTTGTCCGCATCCCCGTAGCCAAACGGATCACCTGACGCATCCGCGCAGGATGTCGTGTTGCCCGTCCGCCAGCAATACGGCCCGGCTGCAGCCTGGAACTCCTCTCCTCCCACCCGGACGGTCAGTCCGGGAAGGTCCGGATCCTCATTCATTCCTTCTGTGTTCCCGCAAGCGGCCACCATCAAGATCACCGTCAGCGCCATGAACAAGATTTTCCTCACATTCTCCACTCCCCTTTATGACCGATCAGACGGTCTTTGCGGGATGGGGGTTACAGTCGCTGCGACAACAAAACGCCGGACAATAAGTTGGACTCCTACATCTGCCGGATGATAAAAAAGCGGGATTGCTTTCGGTCACCCGGTGCAATCCCGCCAATTAAAACCTTCAGTATTTTGGAAGCCGCAGTTATTCAGGGAGGGTTCTGTAGGCAAGACGCCTGATAAGTCCTTCATGCTCCGGATAATCGATCAAGAGCTCAACCTGCGTGAACAATTCAAAGTCTGCAAAGTCAAAGCCCGGAGCGACCATGCAGCCGACGAGCGAGAACGAGCTGCCGGCTGCCGGCTCTGATCCGAAGATCGTGCCTGCCGGAACGAGGACCTGCGGCCGCTCTCCGCGGTCTGTGCCGAGACCGAGACACTCCGTCCGGCTTGTTCCGTCCAGGAACAACATATGGACATCAAGCGGTCCGCCGTCATGGAAATACCACAGCTCGTCCGATTTCAGCCGGTGCAGGTGGGAGACTTCCCCATTGCGCAACAGGAAATAAATGCTCGTATACAGCAGCGGTCCGTCCCCCTCCGCCCCCGTAGCTTCAAATGTCCGGGCGTAGCAGCCGCCCTCCGGGTGGGGTTCCAGACCGAGTGTCCGGATGTAGCGTTCTGCCTCATGATCCATCAAAGGTTCCTCCTTCTCCATGCTCTCCGATCCAACGGTCCAGAACTTCCCGCACCGTCGTGACCGGAATGCTCAGCGAGATGCCGCTCCACGGTTCGATCGCCGTGTTCACGGCAATCACTTCACCTGTATCCGTCCGGATGACCGGACTGCCGCTCATCCCCGGCTTCAGTTTTGTGCTGGAGATCATGAAGTCGCTGAATGCCGGTTCCTGATCATCGATCCCGGCCGTCTGATGCAGCAACTGCACGGTGCCCTCCCGGATCTCGAATGGATGGTCATCCGTCCAGACCGGCGTCAGCACCTTCTCCATCCGCTCAGGCGGTTCGTCCGACAGCACAAGCGGCTCTCCGCCCGGGAAATCTTCGATCCGGACGAGCGCCAGATCGAGATACCGGTTGGTTTCAAGGACCTGACCGGTGTATTCCCCGCCCCCCAGGGAGATGATTTCCTGAGTTCCGGAATCACCGGCCACATGTTGATTCGTCAGGACGAGACCGGACGCTTCAATCAGAAATCCGGTCCCCGTCCCGTCTTCATTGCCGACCATGAACACCTGGTCGGGCAGCGGTTCATCTTTCAACCCGAACGTGCCGGTCACCGGATCGCCAAGAACGAGCAATGCGGCGGAAAACAGCATGCGGACGGCCCATTTCCTCATCCGTTCGCCCATCGCCTCCCCCTCAGGCTACATAGCCCAATGAGCGGAGAACGGAATTGATGAACGCTTCCGTGTAAAGGAACACTTCCTCCTTCTCCGGCTCAAGGAATATGTCATGACGGCAGTTTTTCCACGTCTTGTACTGGAATTCCTCGCGTCCTTCCCGTACGAGCCACTCGCGGGCCGCCCCGCGGTTGGCAATCGTGTCCTTTCCGCCCGTATGCAGCAGGACGGGCGGAACGCCGGCTGCCGGCAGCTCGGACATTTCCTTCATATATAGATTCAGTTCACGATACCAGCCTGCAGTCGCGACCGGCTGGTAGGAAGGAATGCCATTTTCCGGTGAGCCGTTTTCCTGCGACCTGGTCAGCATCTCTTCGGTGATCCGGTGATTGAACTTGATGCCGGAGGCGATTTTCCCGATGCCGGAAAGGGCGCCTTTCATCTTCGGCGGAAGATGGTCGAGCGCAAACCAGGGCGACGTGAGGATGAGCCCCGCACAAGCCTGTCCTTCCAGCCTCGCCTGGTCCGCCGCCAGCAGGCCGCCGAGCCCGTGGCCGTACAGGAACAGCGGGACGCTCTCCGCAAGCCCTGCCTTCACGAGCCGGCCGGCGAAATCCCGGTATTCCTGGATCGCCTCATCGTGGACATCCGTCCCCCTGCTTCCATGGCCGGGAAGGTCTCCCGCGATCACATGCATGCCGGCTGTCCGGAACCTTTCGATCAGCCATGCATGGCGGCCATGGTGTTCATATGCATTATGGAACAGGACGACTGTCGCCTTCGGCTGCCCCTCCGCTTCCCATTTCCACATGACTGTCCATCTCCTCCCATCCGAGGGTCTGCCGGTTGTGATCCGGAAACCAACGGAATCTCGTTCTTTTGGTAAACTTGACTTATCACCAATTTTACACGGAAAGAGAGGATTTTTCGATGATTTATCCCTTCAATGGCAAACATCCGGCGATTCATCCGTCGGTTTTCATCGCAGATCACGCAACCGTGACGGGCGATGTCGAAATCGGCGAGGATTCTTCCGTCTGGTTCAATACCGTGATCCGCGGGGATGTTTCCCCGACACGGATCGGCAGGCGGGTCAATATCCAGGACCTGTCGATGCTCCATCAGAGCCCTGCTTACCCGCTCATCCTGGAGGACGACGTGACCGTCGGGCACAATGTGATCCTTCACAGCTGCACCGTCCGCAAGGGCGCGCTTATCGGAATGGGTTCAATTGTCCTGGACGGGGCGGAGATCGGCGAAGGCGCGTTCATCGGTGCCGGATCGCTCGTCCCGCAGGGCAAGAAGATCCCGGCCGGCATGCTGGCATTCGGCTCGCCTGCCAAAGTCATCCGACCGCTCAACGACGAAGACCGGCAGGACATGGAACGGATCGTGCGTGAATATGCGGAAAAAGGTCAATACTACAAGAGCCTTCAGAAATGAAAAAGGCCCGGCGCCTTCACGGCGCCGGGCCTTTCTGTTTTATTGTCCCGCTTTTTCCTTCAGCGCAGACGCTTTGTCGGTCCGCTCCCACGGAAGGTCCACGTCGGTGCGGCCGAAGTGGCCGTATGCGGCCGTCTGCTTGTAGATCGGGCGGCGGAGGTCAAGCATCTTGATGATGCCGGCCGGCCGGAGGTCGAACAGTTCACGGACCCAGCCGACCAGATCCGCTTCGGCGGCTTTGCCCGTGCCGAATGTGTCGATCGAGATCGACACCGGCTGCGCCACGCCGATCGCATAGGCGAGCTGGACTTCACACTTCGTCGCGAGACCTGCCGCGACAATATTTTTGGCGACATAGCGCGCGGCATAGGCCGCGGAACGGTCGACCTTCGTCGCATCCTTGCCGGAAAACGCACCGCCGCCGTGGCGAGCATAGCCGCCGTACGTATCGACTATGATTTTCCGGCCTGTCAGCCCCGCGTCTCCCTGAGGTCCGCCGATCACGAACCGGCCGGTCGGATTGATGAAGAACTTCGTCTCCTCATCGATCAGCCCTGCAGGGACGACTTCATTGATGACATATTCCCGGATGTTCCGCTGGATCTGGTCAAGCGTGACTTCCGGGTGGTGCTGTGTCGAGATGACGATCGTGTCCACACGGACCGGGCGGCCGTCCTCGCCGTATTCCACGGTCACCTGCGTTTTGCCGTCAGGACGCAGATAAGGAAGGATCTCTTCCTTGCGCACTTCCGCCAGGCGGCGTGCCAGCTTGTGGGCCAGGCTGATCGGCAGCGGCATGAGTTCAGGCGTTTCATCACAGGCGAACCCGAACATGAGACCCTGGTCACCCGCACCGATCGCCTCGAGCTCTTCATCCGCCATCTGGCCTTCCCTCGACTCGAGCGCCACATCGACGCCGGCCGCGATGTCCGGCGACTGTTCATCAATCGACGTGAGGACCGCGCTCGTTTCGGAGTCGAAACCGTACTTGGCCCGCGTGTAGCCAATTTCCTTCACCGTTTCCCGGACGACTTTCGGGATGTCCACGTAAGTGGATGTCGTGATTTCGCCGGCAACGAGCACAAGGCCGGTCGTCACGGTCGTTTCACATGCCACCCGCGCGTTCGGGTCATCTTTCAGGATGGCATCCAGGATCGCATCGGAAATCTGGTCGCAGATTTTGTCCGGGTGGCCTTCAGTGACCGATTCTGATGTAAAAAGGCGACGATTCGTCAATGGTATTTCCTCCTCGGCTCCGGCAGCCTGCCGGAAATTGTTACGGTACTCATTCCCCTGTCAAGTCCGCTCCTTGCGGGATTGAACTCCAAGCCGTTTTGGGCTTTGAAGAGGCTGCAGGGCATTTCAATCAAAAAGGGCCTTCCGCTCATATTAATGAGGAAAGGCCCGGATCGTCTGACACCTTTCACTCTTATCGTCCAAGGTTCATCACCTTGCTTCAGGTTGGCACCTTTTCCGCCAAAAGACGGCAGGTTGCCGGGTTTCACAGGGCCTGTCCCTCCACCAGCTCGGGATAAGAGTATCCGTACAATTTTCCATAGTAATGAATAAGAGGCGGGATGTCAAACCGTATTGTGAATAAACGATGAAGAATGTCGGTTTTTGCTTGAGGTTTCAATTAGTATAGACTATTATTCTAAATGTGCTATACTAATCCACATTAAAACAGCCCGCCTGTGCGGGACTAACAGATAAGGGTGGTACAGATGATGACTTCTTCGAAACTGAGCGACAAACTGAATGATCTTCTGACAGGAGATTCGATCCGCGAACAACTGTCGGCTGAGGAGCTGACGGAAAAAGCGGTCCAGCGCGGAGAAGCTGTCCTCACAGACAAAGGGGCCGTTCGTGCGACGACGGGCGCCTACACGGGCCGTTCGCCGAAAGATCGCTTCATCGTCCAAGAGTCGCCATCCAAGGAAGACATCGACTGGGGCAGCGTCAACAAGCCGGTCAGCCCTGAAGTGTTCGAAAAACTCTACGCCAAGGTGCTCGCCCACCTCGGGGAGCGCGACGAACTGTTTGTCTTCAACGGCTTCGCCGGGGCAGACCCCGAGTCCCGCCTTTCGCTTCGCGTCGTGAATGAATTTGCCTGGCACAATCTGTTCGTGCACCAGCTCTTCATCCGGCCGACCGAGGAAGAACTCAAGGGGATCAGCCCGCAATTCACGATCGTTTCCGCCCCTACGTTCAAGGCGGACCCAGAAATCGACGGGACGAACTCCGAAGCGTTCGTCATGATTTCTCTGGAGCGCGGGATCGTTCTCATCGGCGGCACGGAATATGCCGGCGAGATGAAAAAATCGATCTTCTCGGTCATGAACTATCTCCTGCCGAAAAAAGGCATCATGTCGATGCACTGCTCTTCCAACGTCGGCGACGAGGGCGATGTGGCCCTGTTCTTCGGTCTCTCCGGAACAGGCAAGACAACCCTGTCCGCCGATCCGGGCCGCCGGCTGATCGGTGATGACGAGCACGGCTGGTCCGACAAAGGCGTGTTCAACATCGAAGGCGGCTGCTACGCAAAATGCATCAACCTTTCCGAAGAGAAAGAGCCGCAGATTTACGGCGCCATCCGTGAAGGTTCCGTCCTAGAGAACGTCGTTCTCGACGAGGAAGGCATTCCGGACTACGACAACGGTTCGCTCACGGAAAACACCCGTGCGGCCTACCCGCTTGATTATATCGAAGGCAGCGTCATCCCTTCCGTCGCCGGCCACCCGAAGACAATCATCTTCCTGACGGCGGATGCATTCGGCGTGCTCCCTCCGATCTCGAAACTGACGAAGGAACAGGCGATGTACCACTTCCTGAGCGGCTTCACATCGAAGCTTGCCGGCACGGAGCGGGGCATCACTTCTCCGGAAATGACTTTCTCGACTTGCTTCGGTTCCCCGTTCCTGCCGCTTCCGGCAACGGTGTACGCTGAAATGCTCGGCGAGAAAATCGATGAGCACGGCGTCAACGTCTACCTCGTCAACACCGGCTGGACGGGCGGAGAATACGGCGTCGGAAGCCGCATGAAGCTTAGCTACACGCGCACCATGGTCCGTGCCGCTATCGACGGCAAGCTCGACGGCGTTGAAACGGAAAAAGGTTCCGTATTCGGACTCGAAATGCCGAAAGCGATCGAAGGCGTCCCTTCCGATGTGCTCAACCCGCGCAACGCATGGGCTGACAAGGAAGCCTACGACAAGAAAGCAAAAGAACTCGCAGATGCATTCCGCGAAAACTTCAAGAAATTCGGATCGGTATCCGAGTCGATCAAGACTCTGGGCGGCCCGATCATCTGAGGCAGTTCATCCCAAAAGGCAGTGCAGAAGCCATTCACGGCTTCCGCACTGCCTTTTTATGTCCGCTCTCGGACGGAGCCGGCGTTCAGTGGCCCTTCCCTTTCATCCAGTTGCACAGGTCCCGGACGACCCGGGCATTGACGGCCGGCGGGAAATGATGGGTGTATTCGGCAAAATACCAGGTCTCCACCGACTTGCCCGCCTCCTTGAGTGCGTCCTCCAGCATGACCGACTGCTCAAGCGAGACGTTCTCATCCATCCGTCCGTGGATCAGGAGGAACGGGGCGCTCACCCGGTCCATATGGAACAGCGCGGTCCGCTTCCGGTATTCTTCCGGGGCGCTGTTCGGCGATCCCCCGATCACCCGCTTCATCATCCTGCGCATGTCTTTCCGTTCCTTATAGGTGAACACGACATCCGAGACGCCCGCCCAGCTGACGACGGAGGTGATGTCGTCCCGGAGGATCGCCGTCCAGAGCGCCATGATCCCCCCTCTTGAAAAGGCGTACAGATGGATTCTCGATGCATCCGTCTTCGGGTGCTGCTTCAGCACATCCACCGCATTGACGGCATCCCAGCGGTCGTTCCCCGCGAATTCATCGAACCCTTCGCCGCCCCGGTTTCCCCGGTAATAGGGGGCAAACACGACAAATCCCTGCTGGGCAAACTGCGCAAGCCTTGCAGGGCGCGCCATGCCGACGTGCTGGATGCCGCCCCTCAAATAGACGATCCCGTCCCGGATTCCCGCTTCCGCAGGCTCGGCGAGCATTCCCTTCACCCGGAGCCCACCGGACCAATACGTCACTTCCTGGAGCTTGACGTTCGGATTCGGGGACGGATAAGGTCTCTTGCAGTCAATCGTTCCGTCCGGCTGCACGGTCCATCACCTTCCTTCGGATGCGTCTCATTCCTTCATCGTCCATATGGCTGCTGAGCTCCCTGCATCCGTCCCATTCCTCCTCTGCCAGCCATGACAGACCGAGCGTTTCCCGGCGGGGGGCGGATCCGTCGATCCCGGCAAGATCTGCAGCGAATACCCGTTTGCAGAACGGCGGATCCGCGTGCACGATGTAGTCGGCAACAAACCGGAGGTTGACGATGGCCGCTCCGGTTTCTTCATAAGCTTCCCTGACGGCCGCCTCTTCCGGCGTTTCGCCTTCCTCCATCTTTCCTCCCGGCCACTCCAGCCCGCGGGACGGATGGACGGTCATGAGCCATTTTCCCCCCTCGCATGCGGCGACGAGGACGTGTCCGGGCGTCATTCCCGCCCGGCCGGGCTCGGTGAACAGATCGACCCGCTGTCCGGACCTGTCTGTGTATGTAAGCAAGGGCTCCCCTCCTTTCCTTTCAGTTTAGCGGAGGGGATGCCCGCTGTTCAACGGAAAAACGGAAGTTCCTCGACAAAGCGCTTGGTTTCCTCATCACCATATTCATGGACAATGGCATACAGCTTCGCGACCCGGCGGTCGATCTCATGGTTCTCCTTGTCCAGATGGTACGGGATCGCCGGCAGATGGGCACGGAGGAAGTTCGACCACTCCACGTTATCGATCTGGCTGAACAGGCTGCGCATCATGAGTTCCGTTTTTCTGTTGGCCTCGATTTCAAATTCCCAGGGGTAAGGGTGCGGTGCGGGATGAATCTGGCGGCCGCTGATGGACACATACAATTTTGCAGTCATGGGTGATCCTCCTTTCCCGTTAGGATGCACCCGTCCAGGAAAAGGATACAAAAAGAAAATGCCGCCGCGCGGCATCTTCAGGGTCAGTTATTGTCCTCGCCGAGGAACGCATGGAGCATCCACTGATGCTTCTCGATGCTCTGGTAAGTGGAGTTCAGCAGATCTTCCGTCATGTCGTCTCCGTCTTTTGCGGCGAGTTCCATGCCTTTCTTCAGTGATTTCATCACTTGATCGAAATCTTCCGCAAGCCGGCTGACCATCGCATTGGCATCTTCACTGCCTTCCGCTTCGCCGACGACGGACAGTTCGAGGTGCTCGGACATCGTGGCAGCAGGCCTGCCGCCGAGTGTCAGGATCCGTTCTGCGATTTCATCCATATGAAGCGTCGCTTCGTTGTACAGTTCCTCGAATTTCGCATGCAGGGTGAAAAACTGGGGACCTTTCACATACCAGTGATAGTTGTGCAGTTTCGTGTAGAGGACCGACCAGGTCGAAACCTGGATGTTCAGTTCATCAATCAATTCCTTGGACATGATACGGACACTCCATTCCTTAAGTCTCTCTCGGGTTCATTCCCTTGTTCATTTACCACTTCCGGGTCTAAAATAAACGTTGACCACGATTGGAGTGTTTAAACTGAAACATCTGTTCATCCTGCTCATCAAATTTTATCGAAAAGTGATTTCTCCGCTGACGCCGCCTTCCTGCCGCTTTTATCCGACCTGCTCTGCATACGGACTGGAGGCGTTTGAGCGCCACGGGGCATTCAAGGGATTTTGGCTCACGGCCCGCCGGATCTCAAAATGCCATCCGTTCCATGAAGGCGGTTTTGATCCGGTGCCGGATCAATGGCCGGACAAGAAAGCTGAATGAAGGATTTGGGTGTTGCCAAGGATATAAGAAATAAGTTATGATGTAAATCGTATTCATTACGATTTAGAGGTGAACTATGAAGCGTCTAGGAATCATCCTGCTGGCAGCCGTCCTGTTGCTCGGCGCCTGCGGATCCCCTTCCGATAAAAAGGAAAATAATCAAACAGCCGGCGGAGACAAAGACATCATACAAGTGAAGACGACCGTCTATCCGCTCGCTTACTTTGCTCAGCGGATCGGCGGTGATGCCGTGGAGGCGTCATCCGTCTATCCGCCGGGCGCAGACAGCCATACGTTCGAGCCGACCCAAAAAGAAATGATGGCCCTTGCGGACAGCGACCTGTTCATCTATATCGGCCTCGGGCTCGAAGGCTTTGTGGACAAGGCGGAGAAAACGCTGAAAAACGAAAAAGTGCGGCTTGTGGCCGCAGGGAACTCCATCCCGGAAAATGCGCTCCGCCGCGGCGGGGATCATCACGACGGGGATGATGATCATGATGATCATGATCATCATGATCACTCGGGCGTTGATCCGCATGTCTGGCTGTCCCCGGTACTGGCAAAAGACCTTGCCGCTGCCGTGAAGGACGCCCTGGTCAGGGAAATGCCGGATCATGAAGCCGAGTTCACGGACCGTTTTGACGCTCTCACGGAAGAGTTGGATGCGCTGGACGGCGAGTACCGCGAGATGGCCGGCAAGGCAGAAACCAAATCATTCTTCATCTCCCATGCATCCTTCGGCTATGTGGCCGACGAATACGGGCTGAAGCAAGTATCGGTCGCCGGCCTGAACTCCCAGAGCGAACCCTCCCAGAAGCAGCTGGCCGCCATCGTCGACCAGGCACGCAGCGAGAAGATCCGCTATCTCTTCTTTGAACAGAATGTCTCTTCCAAACTCACGGAAGTCATCCAAAGGGAAATCGGTGCAGAGCCTCTCACGGTCCATAATCTGAGCGTGCTCACGCAAGAAGATATCAAAGCCGACGAAACGTACTTTACGCTGATGGAACGCAACCTGGATGAGTTCCGGAAAGCGCTCGGTGCAGCAGAATAATCCGTTACGGAAAAAGCGGCCTCCCCCGGGGAGCGCCGCTTTTTCTAATTCCGGTTGCCGAGCCGCTTTTTCAGTTCACGGCGCAGCAGCTTATTGGATGCATTCCGGGGAAGGTCGTCCGTGAAGATGATGGCCTTCGGCACCTTGTAGGAGGCTAGCCGCTCCGCACAAAAGTCCCGCAGCTCTTCTTCCCCGACTTCCGTCCTCACTACGATGAACGCCGCCGGCACCTCTCCCCACCGGTCATCCGGCATGCCGGTCACGCCGGCTTCCAGGACGGACGGATGGGAGACGAGCGCCTGCTCGACTTCCGCAGGATACACATTTTCCCCGCCGGAGACGATCAGGTCTGAGCGGCGGTCGAGCACGTACAGGAAGCCCTCTTCGTCAATCCTGCCGATGTCCCCGGTATGGAGCCAGCCGTCTGTCTGGGCAGGATGGTCCGAAAACTTGCCGACATAGCCCGGCGTCACATGGGGGCCGCTGACGAGGATCTCCCCTTCCTCCCCGGGCGCTTCGGCCCCCTCGATCCGGATGCGGTTGAGGAACAGCGGCTTTCCGGAGGAACCCGCTTTCCGCACCGCCTCTTCAGCCGAAAGCGTCGCCGTCTGGGAGGACGTTTCGGTCATTCCGTATGTTTGCAGGATCGGGATGCCGAGCGCCTGCGCCCGCCGGATATACGGAACCGGGACGGGGCCGCCCCCGGCGAGCATCGTGCGGAAATTCCCGGATGCCCGGAGTCCGCTTTCCTCCAGCCGGTTGAGCAGCCGGGCGAGCGTGGCGGATACGACGGAAATCCGCGTAACCGTCCCCTCGGCGATTTCCCGGGCAGCCGCTTCTTCATCAAACTTCGTCTGAAGGCGGACCTCCATGCCATACAGCAGCGAACGCATCAGGATCGAGAAGCCGCTGATATGAAAGAGCGGCATGGCGCACAGCCAGACGTCATCATCCGAAAGGCCCATATTGAGCACGCTGGCAACGGCACTTGAAAAATGGTTGCCCGCCGTCTGCCGGACACCTTTCGGGAATCCGGTCGTCCCCGACGTATACATGATCGTCATCGTTCGGTCCTCCGGCCAGACGGCCGCAGGATCCAGGGTTGCCCCTTCAGATGCCGCAAGCCTGCCTGCCGAGAGTGCCTCAGGGCCAGCCTTTTCCAGAAGCCGGTCAGAGGCGATCACGCATGCGGCTTCCGAGTCCCTCACCTGGTAGTCCAGCTCCGCTTCCGTCAGCCGGCTGTTCAGCATGACCAGTTCCAGGCCGGCAAGCAGCGCGCCGTGGATCAGGAATACCGCCTCCGGGCCGCTTTCCAGCAACAGCCCGACCCGGGTGCCTTCCTCCAGGCCGGCCGTCCTGAGCTTTCCGGCCATATCCAACGCCTCATCCGCCAGCTCGCGGAATGTCCACTTCTCTTCCCCGCAGCTGAGCGCCGTCCGATCCGGACTCACATGCGCCCGCTGCAGGATCCAATTCGGAAACTCCATTTCCGTCACCTCCAAATTAAACGAACCGTCTCGGCCGAAACGGGACGGAAAAGGCTGTCCGGTTGAACCGGACAGCCTTCTGTGGTGCTTCTGGTCAAGGGAAGCGAGGAAACTGGCCGAAGTCCGGCTTCCGTTTCTCCTTGAAGGCATCGCGTCCCTCTTTCGCCTCATCGGTCGTGTAGTAAAGGAGCGTTGCGTCGCCGGCCATTTGCTGGAGGCCGGCCAGGCCGTCCGTGTCGGCGTTCATGGCCGCTTTGAGGAAACGCAGTGCGGTCGGGCTCTTCTCGAGCATTTCTTCGCACCACTGGACGGTCTCGTCTTCCAGCTGTTCAAGCGGAACGACTGTGTTGACGAGGCCCATGTCGAGCGCTTCCTGGGCATTGTACTGGCGGCACAGATACCAGATTTCACGGGCTTTCTTATGGCCGATGATCCGTGCAAGATAGCCGGATCCGTATCCTGCGTCAAACGAACCGACTTTCGGGCCGGTCTGGCCGAAGATCGCGTTGTCTGCCGCGATGGTCAGGTCGCAGACCACGTGGAGAACGTGTCCCCCGCCGATCGCATAGCCGGATACCATTGCGACGACCGGCTTCGGGATCACCCGGATGAGGCGCTGGAGATCAAGCACGTTCAGGCGCGGGATATGGTCTTCGCCGACATATCCGCCGTGGCCCCGGACTTTCTGGTCCCCGCCGGAACAGAATGCCTTGTCCCCTTCTCCTGCAAGAACGATGACGCCGATGCTTTCATCATCCCGTGCGCGGGAAAAAGCATCGATCATTTCCTCGACGGTCTTCGGAGTGAACGCGTTGCGCACCTCCGGGCGGTTGATCGTGACCTTCGCAATGCCATTGTATTTTTCGTACTTGATCTCGTCATATGTACGAATTGTTTCCCATTGACGTGTCATGGTTGTCCTCCTTCATTGATGGCTTCCTTCACTATTGTAGCAAAGCGCTCCGGATTTTCCACATGGACTGCATGGCCGGCCCCCTCCACTTCGGCATGGCGGGCATCCGGCAACGCTTTGAGCATCCGGGAAGCGATGGCCGCATATTTCCCGTCCAGGCTTCCGGTGATGAGCGTCACCGGCATGGACAGCCCGTGGAGCTCCTCCCAATAGGAAGGCTGGCTGCCTGTCCCGATGCCGAGCAGGGAGCCGGCCAAACCTTCCGGCCGGTTGCACAGACGTCCCTCCCGGACTTCCCGGCGTCTGGCGGCAGGAAGTCCGAGCTGGGATTCAAACAGCGGGATGCCTTCCCAGTAATCGGTGAACGCCGGAATTCCTTCACGGAGAATGAACGCTGCAAGATTCTTGTCCGAGTCTCTGCGCTTCTGGCGCTCTTCCTCAAGCAAAAGGCCGGGGGACGTGCTTTCGAGGATCAGGCGGCGCACCCGCTCCTGGCGGGCCGCCGCATACCCGATTGCAACCCGGCCGCCCATCGAATAGCCCAACAGCGAGAAGCGGTCCAGGCCGATTGCATCAAAGAGCGCGTCCAGGTCTGCAATCTGCTCCTCCATGCCGTACCGGCCGGGATCTGCCGGAGAATCCGTCCGGCCGTGGCCGGTCAGGTCCGGCATGATGAGCCGGCAGCCGCCGAGCACCTGTTCAAATGAACCCCATACGTCCGAGCTTCCGGTGAATCCGTGCAGGAGGACGAGCGGCCCTCCCTCCGGATCTCCGCCTTCCGACCAGCCGACCCGGATTCCCCTGATCTGTCCGGTCAGCTGTTCCATAGGCCGTCCAGCCTTTCGCAGATCCGTGCCCACAACTTCCGGTGTTCGGCCAGGTTCACATTCCGGTCGCTGAACGCCTCGATGATCCGGACAGGGGTTTCCTTCTTCTTGCCCAGCGCTTCCCGGAACGCATCTGCACCGTCCACGGCATCATACTGCAGGCCGTACATGGCGGCGAGGTGATTGAATTTCAGACCGGTCGGCGTGCCGAACAGCTGTTCAAAATAGAGTTCCTCCCCCGCCTGCGGCAGGTAGGAGAAGATGCCGCCCCCGTCATTGTTCATGATGACGATGGTCATGTCGGCTTCGGCAAAACGGGTGGCGATGAGTCCGTTCTGGTCGTGCAGCATCGCCAGGTCACCGATAAGCAGATAGCCCGGACGGTTCCTTGCCGACTGGAGGCCGAGCGCCGTCGAAACGACGCCGTCGATTCCGTTGGTCCCCCTGTTCGCAAAAATCCCGATGTCCTTGCCGGTCTTCAGGAAGAACGTGTCCGCATCCCGGATCGGCATGCTGGAACTCGTGAACAGATCACTCCCGCCGGGCATGTCCCTGAATAAGACCCCCGCCATCGCACCTTCATCATTTCCGCTCCGGACGGCCGCTGCCGTCTCTTCTTCCGCAATGGCATCCGCCTGTGCCCAGAGCCGCGCATATTCCCCGTTCCCGGTACCGCCCGGACGGATCCCGAGCAGGATTTCGGGCGCACACTGCAGGTGATGGGTCGCCAGATGATACGGATCCCTGAATGACGGGCTCTCATCCGCCACGGCAAACACCTCCGGACGGCATGCCTTTAAAAACTGGGCGAGCGGTTTGGATACCGGCTGCGGACCGAACCGGACCACCATATCCGGTGACATCCCTTCCGCGAATCCAGGGTGCTTGAGGATGGCATCATAGGAGGCAATGCACAGCGGTCGGACACTTTCCGGCACTTCGCTGCGGAGCCCGGACAGCGGATCGGCCAGCACCGGCCAGCCGAGTGTTTCGGCAAACCGCCAGAAAGCATCCCGGTCGAATCCGGCCGGGAGTTCGCCCGCGATGATCAGTCCCTTTTCCGCTGACCGGATCGCCCCTTCCAGCCAGTTGACCATGTCCGGATCCGGTGCCGTATGTCCGAGGAACACTTCTCGGAATGCCGGCTCCGCTGCCTCCGCCTCAAAATCGATGAGGAGCGGTTCCCGGAACGGAACATTGAGATGGACGGGTCCTGCCGGTGCATCCACCGCCATGGAAATGGCCCGCCGGACATGCCGGGTGATGAACTCCAGCGTCTCCGGCCGGTTTTCCGGAATCGGGAAATCGATGCTGTATTTCACCGTCCGGCCGTACATGCCGGCCTGGTCGATCGCCTGCGGCGCCCCCACTTCCCGCAGTTCATGCGGACGGTCCGCAGTGATCGCTACGAGCGGCACCCGGGCATACTTGGCTTCCGTGAGCGCCGGCATATAGTTGGACGCCGCCGTCCCGGACGTGCAGAGCATGGCGACGGGCTGGCCGGAACCTTTCGCAAGTCCGAGTGCATAAAACGCAGCCGACCGCTCATCCGTCTGGAGATGCAACCGGATCCCGTCTGTCATGGCAAATGCATAGGCAAGAGGCGTGGACCGGGACCCGGGGCTGACGACCACATGGCGGACGCCCGAACGGATGAGTGAGGCCGTGATCGTCAGGACATGGGCAGTCAGCTCTTTGCGATTATCCATTGAGCTTCCCTCCAAGCGCCCTCAGCACGGGTCTGAACTTCACCCATGTTTCCTCATATTCCTCTTCGGGAACCGAGTCTGCCACGATGCCCCCGCCCGCATACAGGCGGGCGCCGGAACCCTCGAGCAGCGCAGAGCGGATCGCCACCGCAAACTCCCCGTTCCCTTCCGAATCCATCCAGCCGACCGGTGCGCCGTAGAACCCTCGGTCCATCCGTTCGCTTTCCCTGATGATCGGCAGTGCCGCTTCCCGCGGCGTACCGCCGAGAGCAGGCGTCGGATGGAGCGCCTCCACGAAGTCCAGGAGGTCCTTGTCCGGATTCGGGATCCCCTCGACGGGCGTGAACAGATGCTGGATATCCCGGACCTTCAGCAACCGTGGTCCGGCAGGGATCCGGACCTCTTCACAGAAGCTGCGGAACACATCCCCGATCATGCTCACGACATACTGGTGTTCCGAGCGGTTTTTCGGATCATGCAAAAGGCCCTCTCCGAGCTCCCTGTCCTCAGAAGCAGTTTTTCCCCGGCGGATTGAACCGGCGACACATGCCGTGAGGGCCTGTCCGTCCCGGATTTCCACCAGCCGCTCGGGCGTGGCGCCGAAAAAGAGCTTGCTGCCGCTTTCCAGCCCGAACAGATAGCTTTCCTGCTGTTCCGCCGACAGATTCTCCAAGATCGACGACGGCGTAGCCGCTTCGTCGAACGCAAGCTGCACCGACCGGGCGATGACGACTTTTTCGGCTTCGCCTGCCCGGATGCGGCCCGTCACTTCCCCGACGGCTTCGAGATAATCTGACCTGGCCAGTTCATCAAGCGCACTGACTTCAGGCTTTTGGGCAGGAGTGCGTTCCATCACCTGAGCTTCGTGGATCATCGATTCACAGATCAGGCGGAGCCGTTCGAAGTCTTCGGCTGCGGTCTCCCCTTCCGTGACAAGATTGATCGATACGAAAGTACGGCCGCCCTTCTCCGCCAGCTGGAATTGCGGGACTGCAAAATAAGCGGGCGGGAAACCTTTCCACTCGTCGGACGGATGATTCTCCGGATCGAAGGAAAATCCGCCGAACAGGACCGGCGGCAGATCCCCCTCCTCTTTCACGAGAACAGAGCAGAGCCGCTGCCACTGGGCGCGGACATCCGCGAACCGGCCGTCTGCCGCATCGCTCGTGAGCGTCATCGCGTGGCCGATTCCGACCAGTTTCAATGTCTTGTCCCGGTTTTCCCAATAGAATCTCCGGCCGGCGAATTCATTTTCGCCGGCCTCAAAAAACGCAAGCGGCGACAGCCTGCCCGCATCAATGGTCTCCGTATAGAAGTGGAGACCGCTAACCTGGCGTCCGGCTGATCCCGTCGTATGCGGAGTCGGATTATGCTTCATTCAAGACCCCTCCAAAGTTCATTCCTTCGTACATAGCCCTTCCATTTTATCATATCCCGCAACCCACAGAGGGAAAGCACGCCTCCCTCCCTACACTTTCCACCTGAACTCATATATAATGAGGAGCGGAAATGAACTGGTAAGGAGAGAAGTTCCATGCAACATACGATAAAAGCGGACGAAGGATGGCGGGTCTGGTGGCAGCTGACACGGCCCCACACACTGACTGCCTCTTTCGTCCCCGTCCTGCTCGGCACGCTGATCGCATTCAGGGAGACGGCCATTGATCCGGTCCTGTTCATCCTTATGATGCTGGCGACCCTGTTCCTGCAGGCGGCAACGAATATGTTCAATGAATATTACGATTTCCGGCGCGGTCTGGATACGGAGCATTCCGTGGGGATCGGAGGCGCGATCGTGCGCAATGGCGTCCGGCCGCAGACCGTCCTCGGAATCGCTCTGGGACTATATCTCGCAGCAGCCGTCATGGGCCTTTACATCGCCGCACATTCTTCATGGATGCTACTGGCGGTCGGAGGAGTCGCGATGGCAATCGGCTACCTGTACACCGGCGGTCCATATCCGATCGCCTATACGCCGCTAGGTGAGCTTTTCTCGGGTGTCGTCATGGGCATGGCGATCGTCCTGATTTCCTACTTCATCCAGACGGGCCATGTCAGCGGATTTGCATTGGCTCTGTCCATTCCGAGCATGATCCTCGTTGCCGCGATCATGATGTCCAACAACATCCGGGATCTGGAGGGGGACAAGGAAAGCGGCCGGAAAACGGTCGCCATCCTGGCAGGCAGGTCCAATGCGGTCACGATCCTTGCGGTCTTCTTCATCGTCTCCTATGCATGGATCATCGGCATGGTTCTGTTCGGCAAGCTGACGCCATTGGCGCTGCTCGTGCTGCTCAGCATCCCGAAACCCGCAGCCGCCATCAAGACTTTCCGGAAAGAGCTCGTCCCGCTGAAAGTCATGCCGGCCATGAAAGCGACCGCACAAACGAATACGTTCTTCGGCCTCCTGCTCTGCATTGCCCTGTTCATCGAACATTGGTTTCTCTGACATTGCCGAATATAAACCGCCATCCCTTCGGGGTGGCGGTTTTTTGATTGGCGCTGTTCAGGTTTAGCAATCCATCCAAAAAGGAAAAGATGAAAAGACACGAGGACCTGGTTTGTTTAAAATACGAGGGGCTTGCGTATCAATATCGAGTGAGGAAGTGACACCATGTTGAGCGAACAGGAGAAAACGATCTTAAAACGTGAATTGATCCAGATGCAACGGCAGTATAGAGATACATCCGACGAGCGTGACCGCGACGAAAGCATGCGCGATGACACGGGCGAACTCTCGCTGGCGGACAATCACCCGGCTGATGCCGGAACCGAATTGTTCGACCGTGAGCGGGACCGGGCACTTGAGGATCACGCCGAAGGTGAACTGGAGAAAGTCGAGAATGCACTGCGTGCCATGCACGACGGCTCCTATGGAGTATGTGAAGTTTGCGGCACGGACATTCCGTTCGAGCGGCTTGAAGCCATTCCTTATACAAACCGGTGCATCGAGCACGCCGACACCGAAATACCGGATGACCGTCCGGTTGAGGAAGAAGTGCTGGAGGACATCATGGACCCTGTGAAGCCGGATACATTCGAAGTCGGCCAGGAAGGCGGCGTCCAGGACGATCAGGACAGCTTCCGGGTCGTTGCCCAGTATGGGACGTCGGAGACGCCCTCGGACATGACGGGTGATCATGACGACTACAACCGCCTTTATGAAGACGGGCTTGAAACAGGGGCAGTGGAGGAATACGAAGAATTTGCGAGCTCTGACGAGACAGGGACCGTGAAGGGCTTCACCCGCTCTGAGACGATGGAAGACTATGAGGAGAAACTGGACGATGAGCAGCTGGAATCCCCGATGGGCGACATCCCTTATCATAAGCGGGACAGCTACACGGGAGAGGTCGAATAAAAAAGCAGCTTCCTTTTAGTAAGGAAGCTGCTTTTTTAATATGACCCCTACGGGATTCGAACCCGTGTTACCGCCGTGAAAGGGCGGTGTCTTAACCGCTTGACCAAGGGGCCAGGATGGCGGAGAAGGAGGGATTTGAACCCTCGCGCCGGTTACCCGACCTACGCCCTTAGCAGGGGCGCCTCTTCGGCCTCTTGAGTACTTCTCCAATGGCTCCGCAGGTAAGACTCGAACTTACGACCGATCGGTTAACAGCCGATTGCTCTACCACTGAGCTACTGCGGAAAATGGTGGGCCTAAGTGGACTCGAACCACCGACCTCACGCTTATCAGGCGTGCGCTCTAACCGGCTGAGCTATAGGCCCACTCTCTGGAGCGGATGAAGGGAATCGAACCCTCGACTTCAGCTTGGGAAGCTGAGGTTTTACCACTAAACTACATCCGCATCAAATGGTGGCTTGGGACGGAATCGAACCGCCGACACAAGGATTTTCAGTCCTTTGCTCTACCGACTGAGCTACCAAGCCGCATGATTGTTCTTTATGCGGCAAAGAATCAAAATCTTCAAATGCACAAAAAAATAAAAATGGCGGTCCCGACGGGAATCGAACCCGCGATCTCCTGCGTGACAGGCAGGCATGTTAACCGCTACACCACGGGACCATTGGTTGCGGAGGCAGGATTTGAACCTGCGACCTTCGGGTTATGAGCCCGACGAGCTGCCACTGCTCCACTCCGCGATAATAATATATGAGACTGATGAGAAATCCCAGATCAGGATGGCTTCCCCTGACTGAAGGAGGCATGAAAATGGCGGAGGAAGAGGGATTCGAACCCCCGCGCGGTTTGACCCGCCTCTCGGTTTTCAAGACCGACCCCTTCAGCCAGACTTGGGTATTCCTCCGTACACCAACCAATTGAATGGTGGACCTTGCAGGACTCGAACCTGCGACCGGACGGTTATGAGCCGTCTGCTCTAACCAACTGAGCTAAAGGTCCTTTGGAATGGCGGTAGAGGGGATCGAACCCCCGACCTTACGGGTATGAACCGTACGCTCTAGCCAGCTGAGCTACACCGCCACAGTAGTATGTAAATGAAATGGTGGAGCCTAGCGGGATCGAACCGCTGACCTCCTGCGTGCAAAGCAGGCGCTCTCCCAGCTGAGCTAAGGCCCCGTTATGAAGTGGTCGGGAAAACAGGATTCGAACCTGCGACCCCTTGGTCCCAAACCAAGTGCTCTACCAAGCTGAGCTATTTCCCGATAATGGCGCGCCCGGCAGAAGTCGAATCCACAACCTTCTGATCCGTAGTCAGACGCTCTATCCAATTGAGCTACGGGCGCATAATCATATTTTATTTAACTGGTGCCGAGGACCGGTTTCGAACCGGTACGGTAGTCACCTACCGCAGGATTTTAAGTCCTGTGCGTCTGCCAGTTCCGCCACCCCGGCGGCATAAAACGTGGAGCGGAAGACGGGATTCGAACCCGCGACCCCCACCTTGGCAAGGTGGTATTCTACCACTGAACTACTTCCGCAAACATAACAAGTGGCTGAGCACTTGATCAAATAAAAACTGGTGCGGGTGA
This sequence comes from Edaphobacillus lindanitolerans, assembly GCF_900156305.1. Lineage (GTDB taxonomy): Bacteria > Bacillota > Bacilli > Bacillales_A > Planococcaceae > Bhargavaea > Bhargavaea lindanitolerans. Next base: position 649,798 of record NZ_FTPL01000002.1, read on the forward strand.
AGGGACTTGAACCCCCACGTCCGGTAAAGGACACTAGAACCTGAATCTAGCGCGTCTGCCATTCCGCCACACCCGCATGTGTGGTTTATATAATTAAAGTGGTGAGCCATGCAGGGCTCGAACCTGCGACCCTCTGATTAAAAGTCAGATGCTCTACCAACTGAGCTAATGGCTCGAAAATGGTGCCGGCCAGAGGACTTGAACCCCCAACCTACTGATTACGATTCAGTTGCTCTACCAATTGAGCTAGGCCGGCTCGTAATAAATGGTGGAGGATGACGGGTTCGAACCGCCGACCCTCTGCTTGTAAGGCAGATGCTCTCCCAGCTGAGCTAATCCTCCATTTAATTATGTATCAAGTGATCGGCCCGGCAACGTCCTACTCTTGCAGGGGGAAGCCCCCGACTACCATCGGCGCTGAAGAGCTTAACTTCCGTGTTCGGGATGGGAACGGGTGTGACCTCTTCGCCATCAT
>NZ_FTPL01000001.1 GCF_900156305.1 Edaphobacillus lindanitolerans
AAACTCTCCATAAGAGAGTATGAGTAAGCTCATACTTTGTTGCTGGCATATCTGCTTGATATGTCCGAATCAGTTGTTCCGTTCGCCCGACGGGGCCGGGTTCCGGGAACAGTTTTATCAGCGTTTTGCTGTTCAGTTTTCAAGGTTCAGTTTGTTGCCGCTCGTTTTTGGCGACTTTATTAGTATAGCACCGCCAGCTGTCCGAGTCAACAACTTTTTTCATTCTTTTTTCTCGCGGCTGTGATCGGTTAAAATCACAACGTTGACTAATATACCATCGGGCAAACTTCCGTGCAAGCTCTTCTTGCATAGTCGGAATCTTACATTTACATACCGGTGTTGCCGTCGTGGCTGTTATCCAAAGTTTCAAGTTGCACTCTTCTGTTCAGCCCGCTTTTTCCTCCATCAAGATATGGATGAGCTGCACCCGGTCGACGAGCCGGACCCCGTTGCTATTGGCAAGTTCGGTCGCTGCCTTGGTGAATTGGCTGTTCGTTACGACCCACGCGGCATCCGCCTTATAATGCTGGCGGGCTGCAACGACCTCCTGGACGGCCCTGATGCCCACATTGTGTTTATATCTCTTCGCCTGGACCACGATGCGCTGGCCGCCGCGCTCCAGAATCAAGTCCGCCCCAAAATCATTCCGGTACGGCGTCTGCCTGACCCTGTATCCGCGTGCCTGATACCGCAGTCGAAGAAAGTCTTCAAATTGACTGCCGGTCATCTGGTCCACCTGCAAAATTCCCGAAGCGCTGAGCTTCCGTGCTTTCAGCAAAGATATCGCGAAGAGGGCCAGCAGGATCAGCGTCAAGCCTCCGACGAAAACGACTGCTGCCGTTGCCGGCGATGATGTGTTCAAATAAGTGTATCCGCCGGCAGCGAACAGCAATGCCGTCAGCGCGCCGGGCACCTGATCTTTCTTCTTCCTGGCCATCCAATCTCTCTTTTCTGATTAAGATCTGATCCCATTCGTATCTGTTTCGGGGATTTGGCAATTTAACAGATATAACAATTATTATCATTATAACCGGTCCTGGCTTCTCCGGACAGCCGCAATGATCGTTAAACGAAAACCAGCCGGCGGAATGCATTCCCGCCGGCCGGTTCGTCCAAACTCGATCTTATGATTTGTGTTCTATTCCCTTTTCCGAAAGTCGCCTTTGAATGGATTCCATCGTCGCTTCCCGGTTGAAGTAAAATTCGTTCCCGCGCAGTGACCGGAATTCCCAGCCGACCCGTTCAAGCGACTGCCGGCGCCGGAAACCCGAGAGAAAACGGTCCGCCCCCTGCCATTTGTCGCCTTCACATTCGATGGCCAGACGGTCTTTTTCCCCCTCGATGACAAAGTCGATCATGTAGCGGCCTACTTTCACCTTCGGCTTGACCCGGTATCCTTCACTTTCGAGTGTATGATATACATCCAGTTCAAATCGGGTCTCACACAAGCTTTCCGGATCGGCGAGGCGCTCTGTTTCCACCTCCGTCTGCATGCAATAGCCCAGCAGCCGGTAACGCAGATCCTCTATGTTCAGATCTTCCAGGCCGACCGAGTGATACAGGCGCATCTGGTTTCTAGCCCGGCTCGCCGCAACATTGATCCGTTGCTTGTCTGCCATGCCGGTGAGTGCCCAGAATCTGCGGTTCGGTGCCACGACCATTGACAGGAAGATGATATCCCGCTCGTCTCCCTGCAACGTGTACGGCGAACCACAGAGGATCCGCCGACGGACAAATTCACGATCTCCGATGGCATTTCGGATTTTTGTCTCCAGCATGCGGTGCTGTTTTTGTCCATGCAGTGAAATGACGCCGAATGTCTGTCCGTCATATTGCGCATCACTCACCATCCTGACAATATCCTGAACGATACGGTCGGCTTCGGGGATGTTCAGATCCTTCTGCAGTTCATCGTTTTCCCCGTCCTCCACTTCCACAGCCATCACCGGCCGGTGGAATCGCTCCTTCTCAAACGGCACCCGCATCGGTACCATTTCACCATCGTAGCTTAGCCTGTTGGAGAACTGGATGATCTGTTCAACGGAACGGAAATGTTCACGGAGCATGAGCTTGCCGCCTTTGGGGAACGTGGCTTCCGCCAGCTCGTAGAGAGATGTGTTTCCATCGAGCAGGCTGAAATTCGGCACGCCTTTCAGGAAACGCCGGCCGAGTTCGCGGACATCGTCGAATTTCACGCCGATCGCCTGGGGACTGATCTGTTCTTCATCTCCCACGACGATCGCTTTTTTTCCGCGCAGCAGGACATTCACCGAATAGATGTCGCATTGGCTGCTCTCATCGAAGATGATCACGTCGAACTTCTCATTGGTGGCCGGGAAATTCTCAAGCACCTGGTTGATCGGCATGATCCACACCGGTATGGCGCTCTGCGCGACCTTCATGTTGTCACGGGCCGTCTTTAGATAATACCTGGCATGTTTCCCTGTCCCCTTGCCGTACCGCTTGATGCTCGACTTCCATGCGGAAAGGGCATTCTTCTCCCGTTCCGTGATATTTTCGAGCAGATTGGCCCATGTGGAATTCTTGACGATGAGATTGATGAGGTCCGCCTGTTCCTTTTGTTCTTCGGCGATCTGCCTGCGGATCGATTCCGTATCCATATCCGCCGATGTATCCACCCATGTCTTCAGCATCCGCCAGCCGAAGGCCTCCTCCCAGTCTTCCGGAAACGGCTCCTCAACGCCGAGTCGCTCCTGAAGCCGGGCCGCTGTAAGTGGCAGCATGGCCGACAGCTTGGAGAGGAGCCCCTTCAACTCAAGTGCCTCCGCCTGTCGGGCATGCAGTTCTTCCAGGCGGGAAAGCAGCTCCGCATAAACCTCCTCATCCAGTATCTCGATTGCCCCGATCATCTGCCCGACGACCGGGTGCGCGTCTTCCCGTGAATTGCCTTCGCGCAGTTGCATTGCGAGGGAACGGATCGTTTCCTTCCACTCTTCAAATGCCGGATATTTGCGCGCAATGCGGACTTCCCGGAGCAGGCTGTTCTCCAGACGCTCCGGATCATAGAACGCTTCTTCATCCGTCCTCCTGGTGTACGGTGACTGCCTGAGTGATTCGATCTCTGTCGTGAGTGCAACGATTTTCTTGAAAACCGAAAGATTCTTTTCCATTTCATACGGGAAACGCCGGGCATCCGCGCTCATCTCCGACATCCCGGATTCCCGAGATGGCGCATTATAGATCCGGAGAAGCGTGTATCTGAGGTCCTGGTAGTCCACGAACTTCCGGAACACGTCGATGTCCCGTTGCGTGCGGATGGGATGTCCGTCCAGCCAGTCGTGCTGCCAGAGATATTTTGCTTTTCTTCCTTTGCCCATGAAAAACAACAGGCCCGGTTCCTTTCCGTCCTCCAGCTCATCCGCCAGAATGTCCAGATGGTCCCTCACTTCACTCACCGGGAACGGCGGAGGTGCAAGCCGGTGGCTGGCGAGCTCCGCATACAGCGAGGCGAGCGTGTCGTTCATCTCATCCATTTTCGCAAGCCAGTCGACCCAGCGCCGGGCCCGCTGGCCGCCCGCGGCGAGATCGCCGATCAGGACGGCGTGCTGTTCCAGATCGATCTCCCTCAGGCTCTCCACAGCCTGGCGGACCGTCTCCTCAAAATTCCGGAGAGATTCGGTGTCATCCGGCCATCCGTGCCGTTCAATGAGCATCCTGGCTTCCTCCTGGCCTTTTTCCAATACCGTTCGGTCATTGACGAGCCACTTCAACCGCTGAAGGGAAATGAGATCTTGCTGCGGATCAGGCAGCCACTGGTCCGCCAAGCCAAACCAGTCGGGGCCGATTTTGTTTTTCAAATTCCATAACTTGCGAAAATCCGTTTCTTCGAGCGGAAATTCTTCTTCCAGTGCAACCGGGTCGGGGATCCAGCCGGCATTTGCCGGAGATTCGGCGAGCCGTTTGGCTGTTTCGGGCTTTGTCAGGCGCTCGTCACGGTAATGGATCGCCGTCCCTTCCGCTTCCGCATACCCGCACAGCCTACGGAGCAATTCTTCTTCCCGTTCACGGCTGGCGATCAGTTCTTCCCTGTCCCGTCCGGCATGGCGCCTGAGCTGATCCGGGTCTAGTTCTCCGAGCTTCTCGCTGATCAGCCTGGTGGACGACTCGATGTCCTGCAGGGACTCCCGGCCGCCGCCAAGCACTGGAACACACAAGTCCCGGATGCCTTCCGGGATTTTGTTTTTCAGCACTTTTAGCGGGCTCTCCTTCTGACTCGTAATGAGCACTCTTTTTCCTTCCGACAGGAAATGGGAGACAAGATTTGCGATCGTATGCGTCTTTCCCGTCCCCGGTGGTCCCTGGATCGTCACGCCAAAGTGCCTTCGGATCCGTTTGACGATGTCTTTTTGCTGGTCGTTGGAAGGCAGCGGGAAATAAAGGATGTCATCCTCTTCGTCCGCTGTGCGCTCAATTTCCTGCTGGACAGGAGGATCCACTCCAAGGACCGACAGGACGGAAGGGGACAGGTTGACCGTGCCGTCTTCTATTCCGTTGATGATCTGGGCCAGGTCATCGCGGATGACCCTGGACTGCTTGGAACGGAGCATGAACAGCCCCTTCGGGTAGACGACCGGGAAGCCGGCCGGCTTTGCCATCTCGTCCGCCTCGGAATACCGGCCTCCTGCGTCCGCCAAATGTACGAATTCCTTCAGGAACTGAACGATCTCGGTTGGATCGTCGGGGGCAATTTCCGGAAGTCTCTCAATCAGCGACTGCACCTGGCCGGACTGCGGAAACGGAACGCCAAGGAAAGGTTCCTGCTCGAACTCAAACATGTCCTCAACCGGCTTGGCATGGATGATGCCGTTCTCTGCATCCAGTGACAGCTCCAGCTTCATCGAAAGGACCGGCGTACGGATCGTGCCAACCGACGGATCCGGATGATGCCAGACGATCAGCCCTTGCCCCAGCACAAACTCAAGGCTCTCCCCTTCGTTTTCAAACCGCGTCAGCAGATTGAAGAACGTTTCATACAACTGCATCGCGGTTTCTTTGGCCTGAAGATTAACGGACCATTCCGCCCACTCCTGCTGCCAGCGTTCGTATGCCTTCACCCGGTCGGCATTCTGGACAAACGAATGTGACCGGCTAATTCCTTCATTGTTTTTTTCGACCTTTTGTTCCAGCGGCTTCGGGAATGATGACAACCCAACCGCCCCGATCCCTAGCCAGCCATCCAAAATGCGGGGCGCTGCAGGAGCCATCCGCTCTTCAGCCGAAATCCTCGGACGCCGGATTTCCAGCACTGCTCCCTTTTCAGAAACTCCATCCAGTACCCGGCAATCAAAGCCGGCCATGATGTCATCCACAAACCAAACTGCATCATGCTCCCGGTAATCCCGCTTGATCTTTCCTGTCAGCATATTCAATGAACGGAGGTACTCGAAAAAGTTAATCGCTTTCTCCTGACCCGCGAGTTGAACCATCTATATCGGCCGCCTTTCGCCCTGTTGAAGAGGCTTGGTAAGTGAGGAAGTAATCTGTCTATACTATAAGAGGAAACGGAAGCGCTCGACAAGACCGGCACCCCAAAAGGCCAAAGTCCAAGAGAAGCTGTATCTTGATGTTTCCATTGAATTTAAAAGCCATCCCTCAAAACATAAATTGATCGCTATAATTGAATTGTTCACACACCTATCGATGGGTCTTCATGCTCCATGCCTGAAAAGGGCGTATGTCTCCAATCGATCCTATACCCACTTGGACAAATGCACCTGTCACAGTGCGTATACTGACAATGAATAGATCCATTACAGGAGTGATCATCATACCGGGATGTGCAGTTCTGCTTTGCAGGCTGCTGTTGGGGATTGTGTTCTTTGGGGCGGGGATCAACGGATATCTCGTCATTTTCGGAATTGAGCCGTTCATCACAGACCTTAAAAGAGAAAGGCGCCTCCGTGCAATGCGGAGGCGCCTGATCTCATTTTCCCGGATTCCGGTCATTCTTCTACGCCGGAGGTCATCTCTTCGTCCATGATCATCGCCGTGATTTTGACGACACTGCTGCCATTGATGAATACTTCATTGCCGGTCATCGGTTCGTTGAAGCTCACCCATTTCTCTCCCTGGAAAAGTCCGGTGATCAACTTTTCCTTCAGCGCTTCCACACCGGATTCACCGATGGGGAACGTATAGACCAGGCTGCTGCCGTCTGTAAAGGAATAACTGACCCGGTATTTCTGGTTCATTCATCCGACCTCCGCTTCAAATGTAAAGAATGGATTCTTCCGGTTTTCGCCGCTCCGCCGTTCTTCCGATGAATATATTCCGACCGGCGGAGCGATCCGGATCACTGACCCAGTTCATACTTCACGTTTTCCAGCTTGACGATCTTGTTTTCCTCGGTCATATTTTTAAGGATTTCAGAACCTTCGGATGTCACGTCGATTGTGAAGGGAATGGCATGGGCTGGCTGGATGCTGCCGGTTTCCCCTTCGGTAAGCTCAACATGTTCCTTGTCCAGCACAAGCTTTTGCTCACCGTTCTCTTCAATGCCGAGTGTGTAGTCAAATTCTATATTCCGGATCGGCTGATCAAGCCGGTTGATGCCGAAAAACAGCAACGAATTGCCGCCGGACTGTGTCGGCACGAGATTGAGGGCATGGACACTGAAATCTTCAGGCACTCCGAGGCCGGGATTGGCTTCCAGAAGGCTTGAAAGCTGTTGGTACATTTCGTTTTCCTCGGTCAGTCCATTCTCCTCATCCGCTTTCAGCACCTGGATCTGCAGTGCGGGCTCGTTTTCGTTTTGCGGCACTTTGGCTCCTTTTTCTGTTTGAACCTCTTTCCCGTTCCCGGTGCTGCATCCCGCAATCAGGGAAAGCGAAAGGGTCAAAGCCATCAGTCGTCTCTTCATGTTGTACCTCCCGGAGGCAGTTTCGCATACACGATCCACTCTATCTTTTCACGTTTGTCCAGTCTGGCCACCATCGTAATCATTCGGGTTCCCCTCTACTGGATCACCTTACAATGAAGCCCCGTCAAGTCCCGTCTCTTTGATGTATTCCTTTTTGTAAGTCGGATAAACAACTCTCCAGAGTGACCCGGCGATCGTCAAGACGGCCATCGAGAAGACCGGCAACAACAGAAGGTACAAGTAGTATGGGCTGCTCGTGAAACTCAGATAAAGCCCGCCGAAGACGCCGACCAGGGCAAAAAGCACGGTCACGTAGCAAATAGCCACATAAGTGACGAAAAAAACCGCACTGAAGCAGAAGAGCCCGAACATTTTCGTGCCCTCTTTTTTGCCTCCGCCTTGGCGAATGGCTTTCCAGTTATGTTTTGTTTCCGAGGCACTGTCCTTGATGATCTCCCGTTGTTTTTTGAATGCATTCAACGGCCGGGCGCCTCCTTCATTTCAAAATTGATCGTATGTATAGATACCGGTCGAACCGGGCTTTTGTCAGTGTACCATATCCGGGAAAACTACAGAGGGAAAGCCGGAATGCGGCTTTCCCTCCTTCGTTAAACAGCTGAGAACCGTTTGAAAAACGCCAGTGTCTCCTCGATGATCTTGCCCTGGTCGTTGTCCAGCGTGGCAACGTGATAGCTGTCGTGCATCCGGCTCAATTCTTTGATTTCCGATGAAATGCCGGCTTCGATCATGTCCGCATTATCTGGCGGAACGACATGATCCTCGTCGGATACAAAAATGAGTGCCGGGCAGGCGACACTGTCCAGATCCGCTTTGACTTCTTCCATCAGGGCAAGAATTTCCTTCACCGACTTGACCGGCGTCTGATCGTAGGCGAGCTCGGTGACGTCTGTTTTTTTGATGTCCGAGCCGATCGCTTCGAGAAAACGGACATCCTGCAGTTCATGGACCTGCTTCATCGATGGAATGTCGACGGCGGCATTGATCAGGGCGATGGCCCGGATATCCGGATGCTTTTGGGCCATGTAGAGCGTCAGCGTGCCGCCCATCGAAAGGCCGGTCATGAAGATGGTATCGCAGCGCTCCCTGAGCCATTCGTAGCCGTCCTCCACCGATCGGATCCAGTCGTGACGGCTGGACCGCTCCATGTCTTCCGGATGGGTGCCGTGGCCGGTCAGCCGAGGCCCGTACACCGTGTAGCCGGCTGCGCCATAAGCGTCGCCGAGCGGCCGCATGCTCTGCGTCGTGCCGGTGAATCCGTGCGAGATGAGGATACCGGTGCGGCCGCCTTCAATGCTGAACGGTTCTGCGCCTTCAAGGATCGGGTAATGCTCTTCCATTGTTTTGCCTCCTCCAAAATGCATGTCTTTTTTTACATTTCGGGAAAGATGGCCGGGTTTCCTTCATTTTGAACAAGGAGAACGACCCGGTTCGTCATCAGTCGGACGTCCGGGCTTTTTGCCGTTCCTTCAGATCCTCGAACAGCTTTTCGATGGACCCGGTCCCCACATTTTTGTATTTTGCCAGGATGACGAGTTCCTGAGGAAGCTGCCCCGCACGCCGGATCCCGCTTTCATGCAGCTGCCGGGTGAATCCCGGGGTGAGTGACGGAAAGTTTTCTTTCGTCAGTTCCGCACCGGCAAGACTTTCGGTGACGGTCACCCAGTCCGCCCGGTGGAACAGGAACAATTCTCCCGGACGATCAAGCCGGATTTTCCGACGGGCCTTTTCTTCTGCAATGAACTCGCCCAGCTCATCAAACAGCTGCTCGTCGTGTTTTTCATTGTACCGGGTGACGGCATGGTGGAGGCCGTCCAGGTCGGCGGGCAGCTCACTCATGATCCGGGCTTCTTCCGCTCCGCCAAGCTTGACGAGGAACCGGACGGATTTCTCGAAACGCTGCGGCAGCAGGAAGGCATCCCGCAGAAAATACGGGATATCAAGCGACCGGCCGCGGTATCGGATGCGCCGGACGGTCGTGTAGCCCGGAGGCTCGGGCGGAGTTTCTTCTTCGACGGCAACCGCTGCCTCTGCCTCCGCTTCCGCTCCCATCGTCTCATCTGCCCCACCGACCTGCAGGAGAAGGAGCGATTCCAGCCGCTCGAGCCGTGCTTCCAGTTCAGGCAGCTCGAATGATTGCTGGGCAGGCGGCGAAGGGTCCCGGTATTCAGGAAACTCGAAGGACGGATCCCCATATACCTCGGTGTACCATTTCAGGACGATGTAAATCGCTTCCCATGACTTGAGGGCTTCTGACGCACGGAACCCTCTCGTCTCGTGTGCCGCCAGGTTTCCGCTTCGGCGGATGAGTTCCAATGCGTCCTTCACTTCATGGATCAGCAGGCCCTGCCGGTCGACTTCGTCAAGCCGGTCTTTCAGCGTCATATATGGCGGGTCTTGCATCCGCTCTTCCCGCATGACGAGCTTCAATACGGATTCGACAAGAACCCGTGCGTGAGTCAGCATCGTCCGGGGATTTGTGTATACGCTTTGCTCAAGCTCATTTGCAACGAGAGCCAGCTGCTTGTGTTTGAGGAATGAGTAAAAATGGTGGTCAGTCATGATGGATTCCCCTTTTACATTCTTTCTACCATTTTAGCATGAGCCCGCTCATGAAGCGTGCGGGTTTATCTGAGAAAAGTTTTCCGGTCCGGTATCCGGCATTCGGCAATCTGTGTCATACTAAGCTAACAAAGATCGTTGAAGAAATTCAGGAGGGTTAACAGATGTCTACCGAGGAGAAAGACCGGATTCAGCTGCTGGAAGAGAGACTGGAACGACTGGATGAGCATGATCGGATGGCTGCGGCGGAGGAGATTTTCGCGGCCGTGAACGAACTTTTCGGATTCGACTACCACCGGATTCCGGTCCTGCTCGAATACAGGGCTGATTTATCGAATTGCAGGATTTTGGCGGCAGAGCTTGAGAAACTCCCGGCACTGACCGGGGAGCATGTCCGTCCGCTGCTGCTCAAAATGTTCGGGACGAACCTGGACGGCATCGTGGCAATCGAGAAAGCGCCGATTTCGATCCGTTCAAAAGACAATTGGGTGAAGCGTCACGAGGGGGATCTCGTGTTGATCGCCGGCGGCTACCGGGACCTCGACGTCGTCGTATCTCCGACCGAGGCATTCGTCACCGTGACCGGCTGCGAACGGTTGCCGGACGAACTGATCCGCCGACTGGAACAGATCGGATACGTCGAACGGGACGGCCACGCCTATCATGAAGAGCCGGACGGACAGCCGATCCCCGTAGAATTCAAGACGGAGACCATCATGGCGATCACCCGGTACTTTGAAGAATTTCCGTTTACGGACCAGTGAACAAACAAAAAGCCCGGGGCGCGACCGGCCCCGGACTCAGACTGCAGACAATGTCAGTGTACCGACGCTTGTCTGCAGTTTTTCCTTTCCTGAAATGATTAGCCGCTTGACCGGGAAGCAGTTGAATCGGCCCGGCGGTCGGTTGTTCAGGAATGTCCACTGAAATGACAAATCAGCCAGGAGCAATTTCCTGGATACGGTTTGTCTGCATTCAGAAGCAGCCATCCCGGCTGCTTCTGAATGTATCAAGATTATCGGATCATTTTTTCGGCGCCAGATCAACCGACTGGCGAATCGCTTCCATCAGACTTTTCTCATCGGCAATACCGGTCCCTGCAATATCGAATGCCGTGCCATGGTCCACACTCGTCCGGACAATCGGCAATCCGACCGTGATGTTGACGCCTGCATCCAGTCCGAGGACTTTCACCGGGCCGTGACCCTGGTCATGGTACATGGCAACGACAATATCAAAGTCTCCGCGGACGGCGCGGAAGAAGAGGGTGTCCGCCGGAAGCGGACCGACGACGTCGATGCCTTCCGCTTGGGCGCGTTCGACACCCGGAATGACTTTTTCTTCTTCTTCGCCGTATCCAAACAGCCCGTTTTCCCCGGCGTGCGGGTTGATGCCGCAGACGGCGATTTTCGGGTTCTCCAGCCCTGAACGGCGGAGGGTCTCATGAGCCAATTGGATGACTCGGTACACCCTTTCCGGATTGATCATGTTGATGGCGTCCACAATGCCGACATGCGTGGTGACATGGATGACGCGCAGGTTAGGCGCCGACAGCATCATGGAGTACTCTTCGGTTCCGGTCAGGTCTGCCAGGATTTCGGTGTGGCCCGGGTATAGATGGCCCCCTTTTTGAAGGGCTTCCTTGTTGAGCGGTGCCGTGCAGATTGCGGAGATCTTCCCGTCCATGGCCAGCCGGATCGCCGTGGCCAGATATTCGAAAGCCGCATGGCCCGCTTCCGGTGACACTTGACCTACCGGAAGATCAGCGGGCAGCAGATCCAAATCGAGGCAGTACACAGTTCCGCTGTCTTCAGGCAGGCCCTCGAGCTCGTCCTCTGTGATGGCCCGAACGGGAATTTCACTTCCCACAAAGGATTTGGCTCGTTCCAGCATTGCGATGTCACCGATGACGACCGGCCGGCAGATGTCGTGCATCTCCGGATGCCGAAGGCTTTTCAGGATAATTTCCGGCCCTACGCCGGCAGCGTCCCCCATCGTGATCCCAATAATCGGTTTTTCCGAATTCACTTTACTCATCCTTTCCTGTTACCAAGCGAAGGGCATGCGCGAGGGAAGACGGGTTGCCAAAGCCGCCCGCTTTCGTGACAGCCCAGTAATCGCCTTCCGCTCCTCTCAACCGCCCAAACGGCAATCCCGGTTCCACTTCATCAATCAATTGCATCCGATCGAGTCCAAGCCGGTTGCATACGGTTTTCGCCGTATCTCCCCCGGTCAGGATCAGTGCATCAGTCTCCGGATGATTCCGAATCAGTTCTTGGGCTGTCCTGCCCAAACCTTCTGCTATTCTTTCCCCGATCTGCTGCTTGTCCAATCCGAGAGCCTCTCCTGCCTGCAGTGCAGATTTGCGTTGATCTTCACCTGATCCGACAAACAGCACGATGTGTTTGCCTGGCGGGCAGTCCATATCTGCCTTGAAGTCTTTTCTCCGAACAAACTTTGCAGGATCCGCTTCGATCATATGGATGTCTGCCTGCGACCGCAATTCTTCCAGTTGAAGGCGGGTCGCATCGGACAGGCTGCCCGAAACGACCAACACTTTTTCTGCTGCCGGCTTTTGCGACGCCGGACGGTGCCCGGATGTGAGTTTCAAGGCATCCGGAAGCGGTTCGGCCAGTCCGCCTGAGCCCGCCCAGACAATATTGGCATTCGTCATCGCGAACCCTTCCGCAATCAGCTTCAAATCCTCATCCGTTTCGGCATCGCAGACAATCCAGGTCTGCCCTTTGCAGGCAGCGGCTTCCGCAAAATCTGCAATGTGCCCGGTTCCCTGCCGCACCTGTTCCAGCGGGAGAAGCACAACCCGTCCTCTGGCCACCTTTTCGAACAGTGACGGCAGATGCCCTTCCGTAACCGGTGTCTTCGGATCTTTCGCAAATTCCGTATCCGTAATCAGCTTGCCGTTCACATAATGGTTTCCGTCACGCGTGGTCCTGTTCAGTTTCGGAAAAGCGGGAGCGATGACCAGGATGTCGGGCTTGCATACCGCTTCCATGGCGGCCAGCTCTTCCGACACATTCCCCCTCATCGTGGAATCCAGCTTTTTATAGAAATGAGTCACGCCCATCTCCTTCAGCAGGCGGGCAGCCCGGCCTACTTTATCCGAAGCCGTCCCGGGAGCGGCAGAGCGGCTGTCGGTGTCCAGGATAACGGCATCGGCAAGGATCTCGCGTGCTTCGGTATCTTCCTTTAAGAGCACCGTGGAGCGCAGCCCTTTTTTTGCCAGTTGCACGCCACTGTCATTCGCGCCGGTCAGATCATCTGCAATGATTCCAAACTTGTTCCTCAACAATGATCCTCCTCAACCTTGCATTTTGACGAGGTCGCCCTCTTCAACGCGATAGCCTTTCTTCTCCAATCGCTTCACCAGGAAGCCCATGTAGAGCGGCAGCAGAATGGCTGTCGTCACGACGGATGCCGCCACCTGCACAGTGGCGAGCTCGACAAACGGGGCGAAGCTGGCATTGGCAGCGGCGATCGCCGCCGGAGTGGCAACCGCGTTGCCCGCCGTGGATCCTTCAGCTGCTCCCACAAGCGGATTCCACTTGAACGCCTTGAAGATGAAATAGCCGGCAGTCCCGGTCACAAATACCGTAAGAAGACCGAGGATAATCCCGGTCAGGCCGCCTTCGATGATCGCTTTAAAGTCGATTCCCATACCGAGTGCAAATGCGAAGAATGGAATCAGCATCGAACTTCCCTTATCCAAGAACACACGCATCTCTTCGTCCAGGTTTCCGAGAATCATACCGATCAGGATCGGCAACAGAACAGCCACAAACGATACAATCGAGAACATTCCGTCGACAAAGCCCATCGTTCCGAAGATGGCCAGGGCCACCATCGTGAAGAACGGCCCATCATTCAGTGCGAGCAGCGAGTAGGCCGCCCGGTCTTCTTTGTTTCCGTACTGGCCGACGAGCGCCATATAGAGGCCTCCGTTGCTGTTGGTCATGGCGGCGATGATGGCAATCGGCGCGAGTCCGAGCCAGAGGCCGTTCGAATCCGCCAGCATATAGGCAATAAGACCGACCGCAGCACCGACGATCCACTTTGTCGCAAGCAGTGTCGCCCCTTTGCCGACAGAGACCCCGAATGAACGTAAGTTGATCTGTGCACCCGTACAGAACAGGAACAGTGCGATCAATGTAGGGGCCCCATCCACAAACAGCGCCTCTGTAAAGTTTCCAATCCGCAGCAGGTCCGGAGCCAGCGTGTTGATGGTTGCCGCGAGCAGAAGCGGCACGACCATCATTCCGCCGGGAATACGTTCCAGCGTTGCCTTGATCCTCATTTGTTTTCCCCCTTATCTATCCTCAATCCATAAGCGATTTGCAATCGTTTGCAAAATCATCTTAATCAATTAGAGTGCAAAATGCAACGGTAATTCCATGAAGAAAACGGCGCGCTGAATAAATAGTTGCATAAAGCAACACATCCATCAACAAAAAAGGAGCTGATTCTCTTTTAGAGTCTCAGCTTCCTCCATAGCGTTGTCCGGTTGATCCCCAGTCGTTTCGCAGTTTTCGTTTGATTTCCTTGTTCTTCCTCGAGTATCCGCTCAATGATGGTTCTCTCGATTTCTTCCAGCGTACCTGTCAGTAAAGGGTCGGGATGGCTATTCTCAAACTCTGGTTCCCGGGGGATCAGACACTCGAGGTCCGCCGAACTCATCACGGCTCCTTCCGAGTTGCGCACCGCTTTCCGGATGACTTGGGTGAGCTCGATTCCGTTTCCCGGCCACGGATAAGAAGACAGCCGCTCTTCAGCGTCCTCTCCGATCCTGACAACGGGTGATCCTTCATCCTGATGGAATCTGGCCACACACCATGCCGCCAATGCCCGGATGTCCTCGCTTCTCTCCCGAAGGGGGGGAAGGTTCAGGCAGACCGCTTCACCGTAGGCTTGGTAGAAACGGAACTCCGGCTCAGCAGCCAGGATGACTGTCAATCCCTTTTCCAGCCATTCGTCGACCCTTTCCGCCAGCCCTGCATGCTGATCAGCAGTCAATATATCCAATCGGGTCAGACAGACCGTCCGGATGTCCCGATCCAATGGAGACTGAATGAGCGCTTCCTCGGCAGGAACGGTCAACATCAGTCCCTCATCCTGGTGCTTTCGATAATGGATATGTGCAGCCAAGGCCGATCTTCCCGTCCCTCGCTCACCCAGGATCACCCACAACCGCTTCCCGATCCGTTCTTCAATTTCTCCCATCAACTTTTGCATGGCGTCACTTTCCGCAATAATGACCGGGGGATGGTGCACAGTCTGGTATTCCGCTTGTGATGGATGCTCCCTGAGTTTCTCAAACAGCAAAAGGGTCCCATCCTCCCCTTCACTGTGAAATGGTTTCGATGTGACTTTCATGGTCCCGTACTCCGTCTCTGCCAAGCGGACTGACACGGAAGAAGCCAGCGATCCATAACCGGCACCGGCAGACGGACCGGAAACAGGCACCTGTCCGCCTGACCAGACCGGCTCTCCCGCTTCATTCAGAATGACGGCCCCATCCGCCTGATGGGCCATTGCGGACCGGAACATCGCCAGTTCCCGCTTCGCTCCCGAAAGAAGCCTTTGAATGTCTTTCGCCCGCTCATAGGCATCCAGAATGGACTCCGCTCCGGACTGGATCAGGATGCTTTCGAGCCCCATCCCAGTGGCTGAATTGACCGTCACCACATCCCCCATGACCAGACGGATCCCCTGTTCTTTGAGACGGCCAATGATCCCGGTCACTTCGGATTCATCCTCGACAGTATGCAATTCAATCTTCAGACCAAGAAGATCCACAATGACCCGTGCACCGGCTGTGATGCCCGAGAAGCCCACGATCGCCTTTCTGCCGGGATACCCTTCGGCAACGGTCACCGCCCGCAGCACATCATATCCGGAAATGTGAATATCAATCACCGGAAGTGAAGTCCGGGACTTCAGCAGTTTTGCAGTGCCGCCGCGGCTGACAATGACATCCGCTCCGGCCGCTTCCGCTTCCTTCAGTACCGGGAGGGCAGCACCGAGGTTGCCTTCCCGGATTTCCACGGTCATTCCCTGCATCCTTGCGATACTGCCGTGAATCACGCTTTTCATCGCGGGATACGGTGCAATCCAATAACTTTTTATGTTCATTTTTCTCACCCGCTTTCATCGTAACATGTTGGCAAAGAATGCGCGCTGATCGTTCAAGTTTCCATGAAAATGACAAACCGGACCTGGAATGAATCCGGATCCGGTTGCTACAAACTGAGTTCAGGGCTGGCCGCAACCCCGAGCTTTCTGCGTGCGTTTTGACGAGTGGCCCTGTTTCCATGGCCACCCTATTAACAGACTGGAAACATCTGCATGTCCATGCCGAACATTCCGTGATTCATCAATGCCGGCCTGGTTTGCGCGTACGGTTCATTCTCCGAATCCGGAAAGGAATTTCACCCGGTCACCCATCGGAGGCGGATTGTCGTCGACCAGCACTATCTCAAGGAGCGACGGTCCGTCCTGTTGCATGAGCCGTTCAACCGTCTCACGGTCAAGCTCATCGATCGATTCGACCCGTGCACTCGGAATATCCATCGCTTCAGCCATGGCCGCTATGCTGAACGGCTTCGTCGAAAAAGTGGTATGGGTGCGCTTGAACTGCAGGTTATGCCCGTGATACACAAGTCCGAGTCGGGCGTTGTTCATGACGATGAACAAGAGCGGAATATTGTATTCCTTTGCCGTGAGAATTTCCATGCCGTGCATGTAGAAGCACCCGTCTCCGGTGACCGTAACGGTCGGCCGCTCCGGGTCGGCAAGCTTGGCTGCAATGCCGGTGGAAAGCCCGCTTCCCATCGCACCAAAATGGACATTGATATCGAATGCATCGTTTGAGAGGACGCTCATGTCATGGATGACGTAGGCTTCCGTTTCCGTAATGTCAATCGCCCAGCGCGTTTTTTCCGGCAGCAGGCTCTGAAGCTTCAGCATGACATTTTTCGTCGTGAACTCCTCACCCGCCTGCAGCGGTGCTGCATTATACGGGGTTTTCACCGGTTTTGGCGAAGCACCGAGCTGCTTCAGTTCGCGGATGAATTTCGGCAATACTTCGTGCAGGTCGCCGATTACCGTAAGATCGGCTGGGTACTTTCGGTCAAATACCGTTTCATCGATGTCTGCATGGATCACGAAGCGGTCTTTCGCCAAATTCGCATTATAGTTGCTCGTCGCAGTTTCCCCGAGACTGGATCCAAGAACGACAAGCGTCTCGAAATCGCCCTCCTGGACGAGTTTGGTCGTAGATTCATGTCCCGCGAATCCGTAGACACCGGCAAAGTGGGGATGCGAGTCCTTGAACAGACCCTTGGCAACCGGCGTGCAAACGACCGGCCAGCCGAGCAGTTCGGAGAGCATCATCACTTCCGGGACCATGCCCCGGACGCCCTGGCCGGCAAACAGGATGCCGGATTTGCGGCGCTTCATCTCCTGGGCCGCCGCCTTCACCGCAGCGGTGTCGGTTTCCGGCGGATTGAACGTGACCGGATCTTCCGGGAACGCAGGGTCGATCATCCCCATCTGGACGTTGAGCGGCATTGCGATATGTACGGGACCCGGGACACCGTCCATGGCGATCCGCACCGCCTTGTCGATCTCGCCCACGAGGTCCTCTGCCCGTTCGACGCGTTTTGAATACTTTGTGACCGGTGCGAACAACGGGGAGACGTCCAGTTCCTGCGATGAATTAAAGCCGACAGTGCTCATCGGCACTGCGCCCGTCAGGAACAGCACCGGCAAATGTTCGCGCATTGCATTCGCTGCGCCCGTCAGAAGATTGGTCGCCCCCGGTCCGCTTGAACCGGCAGCCACAGCGATCGTCTTCGAATATTTGGCGTATGCCGCCGCCATATAGCCGGCCGCTCCCTCATGCTTCGTGATGATCGGAACGATATCCGGATAGTCGTTCAGCCCGTCATAGATCACGTTCAGGCTGCCGGCCGGAATGCCGAATATTTTATCCACACCTATTTTTCGGAAATACTCCAGAACTGCAATCCCTGCTTTCATTTCAACATCCCCTTTTCGTTTTTTAGAAACTCCTTTTCAAGCTGCCTGGCGGGAATCGGCGGACTGAAAAAGTAGCCTTGCATGAGCGTGCATTTCCTCGTGGCCAGATAATCGGCCTGGGGCTTCGTTTCGACCCCCTCGGCGATGACCTTCATCCCGAGGTTTCCGGCCATCGTGATGATCGTGTCCGTCAGTGCCCGGTCATCATCGTCATCCATCAGGTCACGGATGAACGAGCGGTCGATCTTCAGTGTGCTGACGGGGAACTTCTGCAGATAACCGAGAGACGAATAACCCGTTCCGAAATCGTCGATGGCCAGATGGACACCGAGCTTTTTCAGGCGGTGCATCGTCTCGATGGCGAGCTCCGAATCCCGCATAAGCTGGTTCTCGGTCAGTTCAAGATGGAAAGTGCCGGGCGGTATGCCGGTCTCCTCAAGCACCCGCTCGACGACTGACACCAGATCGTCTTGTTCAAACTGCGCAGCGGACAGGTTCACTGCCATGCTGATCGGCGGATATCCAGCATCCAGCCATTTTTTCAGCTGGCCTGCCGCTTCCCGCATGACCCACTCCCCGATCGGGACGATCAGCCCCGTCTGCTCTGCGAGCGGGATGAAAATGCCCGGCGGGACGAGGCCTTCCACCGGATGGTTCCAGCGGATGAGTGCTTCCACACCGGTCAGCCTGCCGGAACAGTAGTCGATCTGCGGCTGGTAGAACAAGACAAATTCATCCCGCTCGAGCGCTCGGTACAGTGCGTTCTCATATTTCACGTTCTCCACCGTGCGGCGGCCCATACCCTCATGATAGAAGTGGAAGCTTCCCCCTGCGACTTCCTTCGACCGGTACATCGCTGTGTCCGCTTTTCGGATGAGCGCCTCTGCATCCGCCCCGTCATCCGGATAGACCGCGATGCCGATGGAATTCTTGATGAAGATTTCATGGCCCTCCAGCTGGATCGGTTCGGCAAACGCCTCATTCACCCGGTCGACCACTTGGATCACTTCTTCTTTTGCTTTCACGTCCAGGAGGATGATCATGAACTCATCCCCGCCCTGCCTGGATACGATGCCATTGTCCGGAATTGATTTGCTGAGCCGGATGGCCACTTCTTTGAGGAGAAGATCGCCGAAGCTATGACCGAACGTATCGTTGATCAGCTTGAAACGGTCGAGGTCGAGAAACAGGACTGCGAGCTTTTCGTCGTTCAGTTCCGCATTCGTCAACGCATTATCCAGCCGGTCCCGCAACAGCAACCGGTTCGGCAGGTCTGTCAGGTTGTCATAGTAAGCGTAGTACTTGATCTCATCCTCGAGCTGACGGCGTTCGGTGATATCTTTGAAGATGACAACCTGGCCGAACACCTCATCGCCCTCCTGGATGAGCGAAAGATCATATTCGACCGGAAAACCAACGCCGTCCCTCCTGTAAAACAGATCTGTCAGCACAAACGGTTTATTGCCGGGACCTACCGCGCAGCCGTCCGTCTTCGCCGGGTCTCCCCAGAAGATCTGACCGCACGGCATCCCGATGATGTCTTCTTCCCTCTCGTATCCGAGCATCTTGAGTCCCGCCGGGTTGCAGAATGTCATGCCGCCCTGGAGGTCCAGTCCGAATATCCCCTCGCCGGCGGAATTGAGGATGAGTTCTTTTTCCCTGGACAGATTCTCCAGTTCGGTGACCACACGTTCAAGCTGCTGGTTTTTCTCCCGAACTTCCGATGTCCGCTCTTCGATGATGACTTCCTGCTTGTCCATATAAAGCAAATTTGACAAGGTCGATGCGGTTGAATCCACGACTGACTGCGCAAGCTGCTGGACGGATTTCGGGTACTTGATGACTTCGTCGCTGAGGTTCGGAACCGCAATGAAACCGAGCACTTCGTTCATGGCCACGAGGGGAAAGACGGACAGCCCCCGTATACCGAACGCTCTTGTAACTTCCGGATCCGGCCGGCTGTCTTTCGTCACATCCGGGATGAAGATCGGCTTCCTCGTTTGCACCACCTCCTGATAGACCCGGTCGGACAAAATGTCTTCGACTGTCATCGTGTGCGTTTCAAGCCATTCTTCTTCATTCCAGCTGCTGTTTTTGGACAGCTTGGCCGGCTTGATCCTCCTGCCTGCAAGCGGGTCGAGCAAGTGGATGCCGGCATTATCGTTCTTTAGGACTTCCCCGATAAACTTGAAGCAGATGTCGACCGCGTCCTGCATATTCTCACAGCGCGACAGCTCCCGGTTCACATCGAGGAGAAACTGCTTTTCCTGCAGGAGGTCCTCTTTTCTGTGCAGATCATTCGCGTTACGGATGGCGACCGCCGCCATATTGACGAAAGCCTCGACCGTTTCCCGCTGCTCGCTCGTGATGTTCATCGGTTGTCCATAGTTGAAAAGGAACACGAGGCCGAACAGTTCATCGCCGAACGAAATCGGCAGGACGAGCAGCGACCTGATCTCAAACGAATCCACAGCCCAATCGCTCGGCCGCTCATCGGAAGCGGTGTCCGGGATATAGACCGGCCTGTTTGTGGCGATGACTTCCTTCACGAGTGCATCTTTTTCCGGATCGATCAAATGCATATCGATCGTCATGCCGTTCATCAGTTCCGGCTTGCCGGTATAGCCGCGGAAAGTACCGTCTTCCTGCGGAAGGTAGATGCCGACCGAGTCACACTGAAACACTTCCTCGGAAATTGCCTCCGTCACGGCTTCCAGCATTTCCTTCAATTGAAGTTTAGTATTGATGAGCCTCGTAAGATTGGCAAGCTGCCGATATCTTGTGTGGTCCTTCATGGCTTCACATCCTTTATGTACAGGTCCCGTTCCCATTTCTTTACCCCAACCCGACTCTCTTTAGCCGCATGCGTCCGGTAAA
Source organism: Edaphobacillus lindanitolerans (assembly GCF_900156305.1). Taxonomy (GTDB): domain Bacteria; phylum Bacillota; class Bacilli; order Bacillales_A; family Planococcaceae; genus Bhargavaea; species Bhargavaea lindanitolerans. Next base: position 20,393 of record NZ_FTPL01000001.1, read on the forward strand.
ATGAAGAATCCCGCAGTCCGGCATGCGGATGCAGGATTCTCCTGTATGAGGGCGGCCTTTCGTGCACGCGGGAGGAGGCTCACTGTCCGGGCTCATTCTTCTTCGTCGTGAAACGCTTCCTCCAGGCGGTGGCGGAATTCCTCCGCTGCACTGTATCCCTGCATCCGCAAATACCAGTTGTTTGCTGCGGCCTCGATCAGGCCCGCTACATCCCGACCGGGCTGCAGCTGGATCTGGATATGCGGAATGCTGACACCCATGTATTCTTTGTACTTCATGTCGACTTCCAGCTCATTGTTGAGCGCATCCTTTTGCCATTCGATGAGCTCAATGTCGAGTGTCAGCCTGGTCTCTTCCTGGAAAGACGTGCGTCCGTACATCCGAACCACGTTGAGCAGCCCCACGCTCCGGAGGGCGAGGAATTCTTTGTTGCTGCCGTCATGGGTGCCCAGAAGGGTCTGAGGGCTCAGTTTGCGGATGACGACAATGTCATCGCTCACAAGGCGGTGTCCCCGCCCGATGAGCGTATGGGCCGTCTCGCTTTTTCCGACACCTGATTTGCCGCGGAGCAGCACGCCGATTCCGGAAACATTCACGCATACGCCGTGGATGGCGATTTCTTCGGCCAGGTTCTTCACAAGGAATCCATTCAGCTTTTGGACGAATTCGGTCATCGAATCCGGTGTCCGGAGAACCGGGATGCGGGCTTCCCCGCAATAAGTGAGCAAACCGTCCGGCTCTTCCTGGTTCGAGGTGATGATGACACACGGCGGATCGTAGGTGACCATGTTTCCGATCCGGTGCCGGGCCTCGTCTTCGTCCAGCGTGTGCAGGTAGCTGATTTCATTCCGTCCGAGGATCTGGACATGGCCGGTGGCGATGAAATCGAAATGATTGAGAAACTCAAGACCCGGCCGCCGGACCTGGGCTTTGTCGATCGTTCGGTGCAATTCATCTTTACCGGCAAGCACCTCGAGCGAGAAGGCATTCTGGATCTGTTTGACCATTACATTTTTGTTCTCCATCGTTCTCTCCGAATCCGGGAAATCCCATGTCATTTAGTCGACCCGCAGCCATCCGGAGACAGTGCGGGCCCTGCTGATTCTATTATACAGTGAACCGCGTCGAATGAAAGCGGTTAGAATGAACGTACGTCATTCTTCGAGAAGTGCCCCTGTATCCACTGTCCACTTCTCGAGGGAGTGAGCATCAATCGCATGGATGTGGCCGCCGGGCGGCGGAAATTCCGGTACGTAGACCAGTTCATACACCGGGGCCCCTCCGTCGTTTTCATTTCTGGCACGCACCGGGCGCATCCGGATATTGGACATATAAAGCGCCTTGGCCGCACTCATATCAATAGGAGGCTCACTCGTCAGGGCTTCACCGTCAAAGTCGATGCTGCCGGACGCCTGGTATCGCACTACCCGGCCAGTTTGCGCGTCGATGTCTATTTCCACACACTCATCTTCGATCTGCAATTCGCCGTGAAACCGGTCAAATATAAACTGATAACCTTCCACTTTTATCTCCCCGTCGGTCTCTCCGTAGAGTTCCGGCTCCTCTTTCCGGAGCTGGAACAGACTGCGGGCATCCGGAAACTCGCCAAACAGGATGGCCAATGCCGTTTCATAGGCCTCTTTTCTTCCTGCGGGTCCTGAATCCTTGCCCGGCACAGGGAAGCCGACGGCGCTGCGGATCCGGTTCGTCCGGGGATCGGAGATCAATTTGACCGCATGTTCCACCGGCTCTTCGGGATCATATAGACGCATGGTTTCTTTAAGAGGTTCCGCGCTCCCGCTATATATTTCAAAGCTCATGTCATCCAGCATTTCTTCATGGATCCGCTTCATCCCGCCGATTCCCATTGCCTCTTCGACACGGACCGGATTCACATGTGAATGGTCCAGCTTTTCGAATTCCGGCAGAAAATAACCCATTTCTTCCGCCAATGAAAAGACCGTTCCGTCCATCTTCACTTCATCGGGCGTGCCGGTGAGAAAATCGTAGATCAGGTGGAAATCATCGTCCCCGTCCACGTAGATTTCCGAATCATAGCGGCTGATCTTGAGGTCACCGTTCAGGTTGGCCATGAACAGATCGAGTGCCGCCTCCGGAGAAATGGCTTCCTCCTCGTTGACGAGAATGAGCGGCCCGAGATGGTTGGTCATATCAAGGAGCCGTCCGTCCTTCCAGAAGGAGAAGCTCACCCCCGAATTCGGCAGTTCAATCCCGTCCATGTCCTTTCGCACGAAATCGACAGAGTAGATCGAGTCCAGGTCCACGACGGAAGAGAAGGCCAGCGTGTTGGCGTCGTCAGAGAACACCGCCCGGATGAACTGCTCCGAGATTTTCCGGATCATATGCGGTGCGAGCGTCACGACCGGCGCAAACTCCGTCGCCCGAAAACACGAGAAAAAGCGGAGTTCCCCGTCCCCGTCAAGCACCATTTCTGCAATCGTCTCACCGGAACTTCTCCGGACCAGCATGCAGCTGCCCGGATCATCCTCCAACGTCTCCAACTCAATATCGTCAATCCGGACTCCTTCCATATAAGGAAGAAGCTTTTTGACCCAATGGTTTAACGTTTCCATTTCCATCCTTGGCTGCACCCCTTCAAAACGTATCATTGCCACATGTCTACCCAAAACTCGGTTGTTTGACCCTTTTGATCAGTGTATGCGGAATCGCGGCCGGAAAACCGGTGCGGAACACTCCTTCGGGGCGGTGACGCGAAAAAGCCGGAACCTTTCAAAGTAAGGCCCGGCTTCAGGAACTGGCATTGTTTTCGGCTTTCTCATGTTCCGGCTCCGGTGATTTACGGAGGCGGTCGAAGTAATTCGTGTAGACGGAATGGCCCGAGTAAGTGAGGCACAAATATTCCTGTGCACGGGTCATCGCGATGTAAAGCAGCGAAGCCTCCCGTTCGGGGTCTTTCTCCAACGGAAGCGGCATATTGTCGATGTTCACGACGAAGACCGCCCGGAAATCCAGGCCTTTGCTGCTGTCGATCGTGCTGATCGTCACTTTCTCTCCGTCCCGGTCGTAATTCCGCTTGGAATCCGGTGATTCGGCGAGCCAGTAAAACGGCAGGCCTTCCGTTTCCAGTGCACGCACCAGCTCTGCGACATAGTCGGTTGAACCCCATCTTCGCACCCGGTAGAGGATGAGCATGCCGGACAGCGGAATGCTCCGCTGCGTATGGAGCAGCCGGATCTGTCTGGCCACGAATGCCGCTTCCTGGCCGAAGTTCTTGGCACGGATGAGACCCGGTGCGTATCCTTTTCGCTTTGAACTGAGCGGTGCGATGATTTCTCCGTCAAGTTGTTTGCCGACAACTCCCCTAACCTCCGAGTGCGCTCTGTAGAAATCCCATGCAAACGACACAATTTGCTCTGTGTTCCGGTAATTGATGTTCAGCACTTTTGAGCGGCCGCGGAAATCGAATCCCGTGTCCTGAATGTAAGACCGCTTACGCTTATAGATCGATTGAGCCCGATCTTCCACGAGGAGAAATGATTTTGTCTCCGGGTTGAGCAGGCGGCTGACGAGGGTGAACCATTCCGGCTCAAAATCCTGGCCCTCGTCGATCAGGATGGCGTCGTACCGTTTCAGTATGGCCTCTTTGCGATTGAGCTTTCCAATATAATAGGAAATCTGTTCTTCTTTTATTTTCAGGTCGAATTTCAGCCATTCATGGAAATTGCGGACTTCAATATTCCCGGTATCCGGCAGGTTCCGTTCTTTCTCCCCTTCAGAGAAATCAAAATCAAAAAGGCTGTCCGGTTCGTTTACCATGCGCCGGACCATCGCTGCAATCGTCCTGGAGAGGGAGATGTTGTAGCATAGGATCAGAATCTTCCAATCAGGATGCTCTTTCATGAGCAGCTTCGCCCGGCTCGCAAGGATGAGTGTCTTCCCGCTTCCGGCAACACCCCGGATAAGCCGGTTTTTGTCACCGATCTGCTTGGCCAAACTTTCCTGATGGAGGTCCATCGCCTTTATATCTTTAAGCGACAGGAGCATCTGATCTTGATGAACGGCAGGTTCGCGGTATTCGGCACTGATCCGGACTTCAGGGAACAGGTGATAGCGAATGGCATCAATCTCCCGGCGTCCAAGCGGGTCACGCAGAGGGAAAGCCATCCCCGCGATGCTGTATATTTTCTCGATGAACAGCTCTTCCGAAAAATTCGGATGATCCGGATCGATTTCATCCCTCACGAAGGTCTGGCATGGTTCAAGCACCCGGTCCAGTCCAAGCCGGAGCAGGTCGTCTGTATGCATCCTGGTCAGGACGGTCCCGTAGCCGCAAGGGAACTTGAGCCGGTTTTCGTACTTCCCCTCCGCATGGACCAGCCCCGCATCCCGTTCCAGTGCTTCTTTGATGAGGAACATATATTTCCGTGCCTGGAGCATCGGACTCGGGACAATCCGGCGTCCGTCCTGGGAGGTGAGCAGTGTCCATTGATCCGGGTTGAGTTCATGGAGTGTGCTTTTGGTATAGTCTTTGACTTCCAGGACAAGAAGTCCGAAGTCCGGGCCGATAATGACGAAATCCGGCCGCCTTCCCCGGATTTCCGGTTCGTAATATACGATGACATCGTCGGGCAGCACTGTTTTCATCGTTCTGAACAAGAGTCGTTCTCCCGCCGTTGCCGAAGTCCGGATCGACTCCGGAATCATGAAGGCCATGTCTCTCACTTTCCCTTCCCATCAACTTCCTTCCATTATACAGCATATCCCCTATTAATTCGCCATAATTTTCCGATAGGTGCAAGGATACCCCAATCAATTTAAGCTCCTGACGGCAATCCGCGCCTTCGATGTCCGTAAAAAATACCGGAAATGACGTTTACCTCTTCAGGAAACGGATATAAAATAAGCACGGCGTTGAATCGGAAGCCGGATACACCCTAGACGATGCAACGAGAGATGGCTTCCGGACGGCGCTGCCAGCAGGGACATCCGGTTTTCCGCAGACGGACTCCTTGAATGATTTCTCCACCAACGACTCCATACTGAGCAGCCCGGATGAAACCGGCTGCGTATTTTAACCCCTGATACAAAAAAAACAGTTCCCCGCCCTCTACCGGGCCGGGAACTGTTTTTTTATGCGGTCGCGCTGCCGTTCAGTTCAGTCATTTTGCCGACAAGTCCGGCAAGTTTCTTTTCGTATGTGCCGAGAGACTGGGCAGCAATCGGATTGAACTTGGCAGGTTCGACGAAGCGATGCATCGCATTGAGCATTTCTGCATTTTCCCATGCCGTTTTCTCAAACACCAGATTGCGTTCCTCTTCGCCAATCAGCATTTGAAGAATCGCTGGATCACGGTATTGCGCCTGTACCGGGATTCCCCGCTTCGAATTAAAAACTTCTATGGAACGGGCAACAGAATCGAGCAAAGCGTTACGGTCAATCGCGTGCCCCAATTCATGCAATGTGATGGCCGTGACGTAAGCATCCAGATCGACGGGGACCTTCTGCTCGGATACGGCCTGGACAATTCTGTCCGGGTCGAACGTGACATAGTCATGGATGAAATCATATGTCATGTTGGTGCCGCAGCGGTCCACCTTTATTTCCAAACCGAAACCGGTGCGTTTCAAGACACGCCGGATGATAAATCTGATTTTCTCTTCCACTTTCCCTTTTTCGCCCCACTGTTTTTTGTTATCAGACTGCCGGACACCGGCAGTTCCCTCTCTCTGTATCGAATGATAACTGGACGGTAAACGTTCATTCATTCTTTACACCCTCATTTTATCATTATATTAATATAGAATCCACTTCTTGGCAAAATGTCTATTTCCAAAGAATTCTCCGAATATAGACGGATATTATTTTACGTAGAATATAAATAATTAAAGAGATCAGTCGAGTGTGTGTCTTACGGAGCCAGGCATTCGACCGTCTATTACATAATGATTACAATTGTTTCGATTATTACGGTTCTTCTCCACTTGTTTATAATTACGAGAAGGGGAAATACAGAGGGTGAGGCTGAAAGAGCTTCTAGCCAAAAACTTTCGAGGAGGAATGCACGATGGCAGACAACAAGCGTAACAACAACAACAAAATGTCCGTAGAAGAAGCAGGACGCATGGGCGGAGAAGAAACAGCACGTACTCATGACCGTGATTTCTATGAAGAAATCGGGCGCAAGGGCGGAGAAGCTACATCCGAAAACCATGGCCGTGAGTTCTACGAAGAAATCGGGCAAAAAGGCGGAGAAGCCACTTCCGACAGTCACGGCAAGGAATTCTACGAAGAGATCGGCAAGAAGGGCGGAGAAGCCACTTCAGAGAATCACGACCGGGACTTCTATGAAAAGATCGGCAAAAAAGGCGGAGAAGCCACTTCAGAAAACCATGACCGCGAATTCTATGAAGAAATCGGGCAAAAAGGCGGAGAAGCACGCCAAAACAACAACAACAACAACTGATCATCAAGCTATAAGTCATTCATTCATTTAATGGGAGGGAATCAACATGGCAGACAACAATAATCGAAAAGACGGAAAAATGTCAGTGGAAGAAGCAGGCCGCAAAGGCGGAGAAGAAACGGCACGGACACACGATCGTGAGTTCTACGAAGAAATCGGCCGCAAAGGCGGAGAAGCGACTTCGGACAATCATGACCGGGAGTTCTACGAAGAGATTGGCCAAAAAGGCGGAGAAGCACGCCACAATAAAGACAACAACAAATAAGATGGTTGTCCGAAAGAGGCTGTCCACAACCGGGCAGCCTCTTTTGCATGGAAAACATTCAGGGGTGTTATTTCGATTGTGTGTTCCCTGCAGCTTTTTTATACGGCTCTTCGGAAAATAGTTGACTGCCCCCTCCCCTCCGTACTTCCCGTTGCTTCCGATGCTTTTCCGGAAAGACATCCCCCGCAGGCGGCATCAAACCCGGCCGGGTACCGTGATCCGGACTCGCCCCGGATTTCGGGAATAAAAAAACGGGAAAGCATCGGACGATGCTTTCCCGCTCCAGGCGGTCTGCGGTCTAAGAATAATAATTATCAGGAATCCATTAAAATTTCCGCTTGTCGACCACCTTTTGACTTTCGTCGAATATCTCGACTTTGCTCGGACTGCTCGCTTTCGCCAGGATGATGGCTTCTGCGATTGCTTCGTCCTTGTATCTGAAGATTTCCCCCTCTGACAGGTTTCCGATTGAGATGATCCAACGAGAAGCGTCCTTGTCCGGTGCAACACGATAGCACTGCATGAACGTTTTCCACTCCTTTAATGGGGTCCGGCTGTTACCGGGCATTATGACCTATTACTATTCTGTATCCTATTCACCAATTTGTCAAACTTATTTTTCAAGTCAGTCTCTATTCTTATAATTGTTCAAAAAAAACTCCGGAAGCAATGGTTGCTTCCGGAGCCTTCCGGGTCGGATCAATCCATATTGACGAAGATCTTGCCCGGAGCGACTTGTCTTGTCACGTTTTCGAAGTCATCCTGGATCTTGACTTCAAGCCGTGCACCATCAGCCGTCAGGCTAGAAGGCGCCGTCCAGTATCCGACATAATGGCCCGGTGCCGTTTCCATCATCGGGAGCTCTGTTGCCTGGCTGACATGGTTTGTCAGCGGCATGTGCATGAAGAAGCTCGCCTTCAGTCCCGGATCGCTGTCGAACTCAAACTTGACGGTCTGCCCGGTCTTGACATGGACATCTTCTGCCGGAGTCAGGTTCGAGATTTTCGGCGCATCGTACTTCGCCGTAATCGTCACACTTGCGGCAGACCGGTTTCCTGCACCGTCGGTCGCCACCACGTCAATCTTGTTGCGGCCGTTGTCGAGCAGGACCCGCTTGGAATATTTGCCGTCCTTGACATCCGCAGCCTGTCCGTTTACAGTCACCGAATCAAGATGGTCATCGGAAACCGTCCCCTGGACCGTGACCGTTTCGCGATTCGTCTTGTCCCCGTCGGCCGGGCTGTCGATTGACAACTCAGGCGCCGCAGAATCAAGTGTGACCGTTACCGGTTCGGATGTGCCGGTTGTCTTGCCTCCGAGCAGTGATGTTGCAGTGAACGTGTTTTCACCTTCCTGGAGTGTCACGTCAAACTTGAATTTGCCGTCGTCGCCCACAGTGGCCGTTCCCACTTCTTCCCCGTTGTTGTCAAGGCGGATATCCGTCGTAGGAGAAGCGGTTCCCTCAACCGTGAGTGCCGGCTCGTTTGTCAGGCTGGATTCCGCCGGAGAGGTGATGACCGGAGCCACGACTTCAAAATCAACACGTGCGCGGATCATGTAGTTGCCTTCATCTGCCGGTGCTGGCGACCAGGCGCCGCCGACAAACTGGTAGCTCCGCTTTGCGTTCGGTCCGTTTTCATCCGTAGCGAGGCCCGGAGTATTCGGATTGGCCTTCGTCTGGATGTAGACCATATAGAAGTCTTTTCCGACCGTGATGGCGTGTTCGCTCAGGTCGACGACCGTCCATTCCCCATTGCGGAGTGCGGTGGCATCAAATGGTCCGGCAATCTTCTTGCCCGGGGCACCGTCCGCACCTTTTGCATCCCACACTTCTACCGCAAATTCAGTCCCGCCAGGAACAGGCCATTCGGTATCCCAGAAGCGGAAGACCCCTGCCGAGACGATGCCTTGTTCCTTCCCTTCAGGCAATGTCATTTTGACGCTCCAGCCGTTGCCGGCGTCATAGAAGGCACGGGCATTCTCGGCAGTCCCGTCATCGTATCCGATCTCATCACCCGGCACCGTATAGAACGGCTCGAGTTCAAAGTTCTGGACCGCGCCGTCTTCGCCGATGGTGACCCTTGCTTCCTGTCCGTGATATCCGTTCGCGACCACTTTCACCGTGTAGCTGCCTTCGTATGCGGAGATCGAATAGCCGCCGTCCGCGCCCGTTTCCACAGGTGCGACGTTCGCGTCTTCGACCAGATAGACGGTTGCTCCGGCTACAGGCTCGCCGTCGGAGGCGTCAGTGATCGACCCGCTGACCGTGTTCATCGGAACTTCTTCAAGAAGAAAGTTGGCGTTCGATGTTTCATCCGGTGCCACCGATACGTTCTGCTCGGCGGAGCGGTATCCGTAGGCTTCAGCCATGAGCGTGTAGTCGCCCGCCGGAGTGCGCATCGAGTAGGTGCCGTTTGCAGGGTTTGTATAAACCGAGCTGCCCGTTTCCAGTACGTTCACCTTTGCGCCGAGCGGCAGGAGAACAGGAGCCGGTGTTTTGCCGTCTTCAATCGGCTTGATTTCCTTTTTCGGCATCACCGGTTTGATCTTTGTCGGATCGACCGGTTTTTTCAGCGTGAGTCCAGGCCCTTTGTCCTTGATCGCTTCAGGCTGAAGACCTTTGCCCAGGATGTTTGCAAGCTGGTTGCCCGGCTTGTCATCGCTTTTCTCTTCATTTCCTTTGTCCTTCCCTTTGCCCGGCTTGTCCTTGGACGCATCCGGTGCGTTCGAGGCATCGGACAGGCCGACGGAGTCAATATACCATCCGTCACGCGTCACGCTGACATCGGAATATGCGTTGAACCCGATGTAAACGCGCTGGCCGGCATAGTCGGACAGATCAACTTCCGTGTCGATCCAGCCGCCGGAACTGCCCTGTATCTTCCGGAGCTGGGTCCAGTTTTCATAGTCTGTCGAAATGAACACATGTCCGTAGTCCCATGCATGTCCTGCCGAGGATTCCTCGAAGTTATGCCAGTGCTTGAACTGCAGGAAGCTCTGGCCATCCGGAAGGTCGACCGGAGGCATGACGAGCGTGGCGTTCATATAGTTGGCATATGGTCCGGACAGGTTGGTGGCATACACATTATCACCGCTGGCAGCGGATCCCGGTCCAGATGTCGGGACACCCCACTCCCAGCTGTCAGCCTCGCCGAACGATTCCCATCCGTTTGGTTTCTGTGCAAAATCGGTGAAGTAACCGGTTGTAATGCCCGGCTGCACACTGACCGAGTAAGGACCTGCGGTTACAGTGTTGTTGCCAAAATCGTTGACCGTAAAGCTGTAATCGAAGCTGTCTCCGGCGATATGCTCACCCGGAACCGTCACCGCATAGGTGCCGTCCGTGAACGAGCCGGAAACACGGACTGCTTCCTTCGTCTGTTCGTTGCCTTCAGCATCCGTGTAATTCAGCGTCACGTTTGAAATCGACACATTGTCCGTTGCGCGGATCGAGAGTTCAAGATCCATGCCCGCATATGTTTCTGCAGGTGCCTCATGTTCAAACGCGGGCGCCTCGCTGTCGTCGCCTTCTTTCATCACACGGCCTTCGATTCCTCCGATACCGCTGATCAGTGAGGAAACAGCCGAGAATGAATCAACGAGCCCATATCCGTACCCGTGGTTCGGAGATGTCGGATATTCACTGTCGGTCAAAGGCTTCGCCGTGTCCATCAGGATCTGCTCCATCTCGTCCACGGTGATGTCGGCATTCACCTGGCGGAGCATCGCTGCAACCGCAGAAACTGCCGGACCGGCCATTGATGTTCCGTTCCATCCGCCTTCATAGCCGCTGCCAGGCACGGACGACCGGATATTGACGCCCGGTGCAGAAATATCCGGTTTGATCTCGGAATACGGCGATGGTCCCCGGAGGGAGAAGCCGGCCACTTTGTTGTTGATATCAGTGGCTCCCGTAGCAAACGATTCCGGATAGTTGGACGGCGATGCGACCGATCCCGGTCCGCCCGGGTTGCCCAACGTCGTGTTCCCTGCCGAGAACTCAGGGAAAATTTCTGCAGCGCGCCAATTGCGTACTACGTCCCGGTACCACTCATCAAGTCCCGGTCCTCCGCCCCATGAATTGTTGACGACATCCGGTGCCATATCGACACGCTCATTGCCCTGAGCATCCCGTGGAGCCAGGATCCACTGGGCCGCTGCGAGCAAGTCGCTGTCCGAACCGCCGGCAGCCGTGAATGCTTTTACGGCAATCCACTTTGCACCCGGTGCCACTCCGACCTGGTTGTTTCCGCCCGGCTCGCTTCCGACCATCGTGCCCGTCACGTGCGTTCCGTGCCCCTGGTCATCATATGGCGTGCCTCGGCCTGCAGTTGCGTCAAACCAGTTGAAGTCATGGTTCGCTTCTCCGGTCGCTGCATTGTACCCGCGATACTTTTCTTTCAGTGCCGGGTGATCCCATTGAACGCCGGTGTCGATGCTCGCAACCACCGTGCCCGCACCATCGATTCCGAGTGCCCAAGTCTCGGGAGCCCTTACGCGTTCAACGTTCCATTCGACGTTGGCGGTTTTGGATTTCGGGGTTTTCGCTTCCGGTGTCTTGGTCACATTCAATTCCCTAGTTTCATCCGGCAGGATTTTCTCCACTTCCTGGAAAGAGGCAATCTTTTCCGCTACATCTTTCGTGGCCGTTACGGCCATCCCGTTCACGATGTGATAGGAACGGATATTTTCCGCGTCTCCGCTCTTTTCCATGAGCTTGAGATACTTCTTGACATCTGCCTGGGATTCCTGTGCGGTCGCCTTCAATTCCGATACGACAGCGGAACGCTGGGCGAGTTTTGCTTTATGCGCCGATAATTTTTCGTCCTTGGCGGTTTTTCTTGCTTCCGCCGCTGCAGTCTCGGTGTCTGCCTGTTCCTTGAATTTGACGAGGAATGTTACTTTGTCGTCTTTTTTGAATTCGCTGATCAGCCGATCACTCAGCTTTTCTCCGATCACCTTTCCGGTGTCGACCGCCGAAACGCTTGTCCTGCTTTCCGCCGACACGATACCAGGCACGATCAGGGACGACACCATGAGAACCGATGCGGCCATGCTCAACAGCCTGGACGTTTTTTGCTTCTTCTTCGTTACCGGCATACCGTTTTTACCTCCCTTTTGATGGCGATGATAGTGTGGTGCGTTCTGCAACCCCCGGACCATCTGCCCTTCGGGAAGGGAGACGATCCTCCCCTTCTGCCTCCTTTCCGCTGATTTGGTTTTGTCTCTTCGGTGTGCAATTCGACCTCTGGATGTTAATCCCATCATATAATAAAAAAATCAGTATTTTCGACCGATTGAAGTCTGGTAAAAAAAGATGCCCCCTTCCGACTAATCGGCCCGGCTGCCGACAGGGACTAAAGGCGGAATCCCGCAACCGCCCGTATAACCGTGACCAAGCCGAAAAGGCCGGGATGATGCAATTTTCTTTATAGGTCTTTTGATTATGCAACGATGCATATTTTAAAAGAGCAGTTAAAATGAATAAAAAGTCGGATTGAAGTCCGTTCCGGAAATAAGATGCATAAAACAATCTGATGGAAACGAGCCTTTTCATCTATCATAACCAACAAACCGATGTGCCTTTTGGCGGGTGATTGAAAATAGGCGTCGCTTTTTTCTCAAATGAAGTCGAAATATTGCGTAATTGGTACCAGATCAGGAAACATGTCCTTCGTCTCCCTTCTGTCATGCAACTGTCATATAAAAACCCCCGGAAGAGGGCTGCCTCTTCCGGGGGATCCATTTCATTTCCTAAATTCAGTCGATGATTCTGAGCAAGTTGGCCATTTCAATCGCGGCAATTGCCGATTCTGCGCCTTTGTTGCCGGCTTTTGTTCCTGCCCGCTCGATCGCCTGCTCAATCGTGTCGGTCGTCAGAACCCCGAAGATCACGGGAATGCCCGACTCGGACGAGGCATGTGCAACGCCCTTGGCCGTCTCTGAACAGACGTAGTCAAAGTGGGCCGTCGCCCCGCGGATGACTGCGCCGAGCGTGACAATGGCATCGTATTTGCCGCCGGCAGCCATTTTTCGCGCAATGAGCGGGATTTCGAAGGCACCTGGAACGTGTGCAACCGTGATATTCTCATCTGCCACACCGTGGCGGCGCAGCGCATCGAGTGCACCGTCCACCAGGCTCCGAGTGATAAAGTCGTTGAACCTCCCCGCGACGATTCCGATGTGCAGGTCGCTGCCGATCAAGTTTCCTTCCAGTCGATTCATGTCGGGTCTCTCCTTTAGGATTTTATCAGATTTGAAGCAGATGACCGAGCTTTTCGGCCTTCGTCTGCATATAGCGTTCATTCTCCTCGCGGCGGCCGGCTTCAAGCGGAATCCGGCCGGAAACGCGGATTCCGGATTCTTCAAGCCCTGCGATCTTGCGCGGATTGTTCGTCATGAGCAAAATTTCCTTCACACCAAGATCGTGCAGAATGCCGGCAGCCGTCGCATATTCGCGCGCGTCGTCTGGAAAGCCGAGCCGCTCGTTCGCCTCGACCGTATCCAGGCCGTCTTCCTGCAGCTTGTATGCCTTGAGCTTGTTGATGAGTCCGATTCCCCTGCCCTCCTGCCTCATGTACAGAAGGATGCCCCTGCCGCCTTCCTGGATCTGCCGCAGGGCAGCCCGGAGCTGTGGACCGCAGTCACACCGGCACGACCCGAATACGTCGCCCGTCAGGCACTCAGAGTGAATTCTCACCGGAACCGGCCCTTCTCCGGAGAGGTTTCCGCAGACAAGGGCAACATGTTCACGGCCGGTGTTCCGTTCTGTGTAGCCGGACACGGTGAAAGGACCGAAATCGGTCGGCAGCGCGGTTTCCGCTTCCCGTATGACAAGCGGGTCATGCACTTTCCGGTACTCCGCCAGCTGTTTGATGCTGATCAGCTTCAGCCCGTGCTCCCGGGCCATCCGGGTCAGTGACGGAAGCCTTGCCATCGATCCGTCCTCATCCATGATTTCGCAGATGATGCCGCCCGGTGAATGGCCGGCGAGCCGGGCGAGATCGACCGCCGCTTCCGTGTGACCGGGACGCTCCAGGACTCCGCCGGGCTTTGCGACGAGCGGGAACATATGGCCCGGCCTGATAAAGTCTCCGGCGGCCGACCGTTCGTCCATGAGTTCGCGTGCAGTCCGGGCCCGTTCGAATGCGCTGATGCCGGTTGTGGAAGAATTGTGGTCGACGCTGACTGTGAAAGCCGTATGCAATTTGTCGTTCGTGCGGTTCACCATCGGTTCCAGACCGAGCCGTGCGGCGCGTTCACCGTCAATCGGCAGACAGATGAGCCCTTTGCCGTGAGTGGCCATGAAGTTGATCATGGCCGCGTCCGCCAGGTCTGCGAGGCCGAGCAGGTCTCCTTCATTCTCGCGGTCCTCGTCGTCCGTCACGATGATCAGTTTGCCGTTCTTCAAATCTTCGATCGCTTCTTCGACTGTTGAAAACATGCAGATCCGTCCTTTCTGATGTGGCCGTCTGTTTGATAGGGGATTTTGGATTCCGTTCCGCGCTGGTTTGGGCATGGAACGTTTTATGCGAACCCGTTTTCCCGAAGCAGCTCCAGTCCGATTGAAGTCTGCCGATGCGGCATTTCTTCATGTCTTCCGCCCTGAACGAGCAGTCGCTCGGTGTATTTTGCCATCATGTCGCATTCCAGATTGACAAGGTCCCCCGGTTTCTTTTTCGCCAGGACGGTCATTTCCTGGGTATGGGGGATGAGTGACACCGTCAGCGAATCCTCTCCGGCACCGAAAACCGTCAACGACGTCCCGTCGAGAGCAACCGAACCTTTTTTCACGATATACCGTGCAAACTCAGGGGGAATCCCGAGCATGAGATATAGTGCATTGGCTTCCGGGCGTCTTGCCTTCACTTCAGCCACTGCATCGACGTGGCCTGAAACGAGGTGGCCGCCGAACCGCCCGCCGGCCGCCATGGCACGCTCCAGATTGACCCGGGTTCCCGGTTTTGATTGACGGAGGGCCGTCGACTTTACCGTTTCGGGCATGAGGTCGGCCGTGAATCCGCTGCGGGTGAAACCTGAAATCGTGACGCACACCCCGTTAACCGCGATCGAATCGCCGAGATGGGCGTCCTCAAGGATCTTCTCGGCTTCAACCGTCATCTTGGCGGACTGACCCGAGAGGGCGAAGGTGCGGATTGTCCCGATTTCCTCGATGATCCCTGTGAACATGCAGACTCCTCCTTGATTGCCGTGATTTTGATGTCCTGTCCGATTCGCTCGATCTCTTCAAAGGAAAGACCGGCTGCTTCGCCCATATCCGGAAAACCGGTTCCGCCGAATGCCGTTGGTGAGCCCGAGCCGCCGATCAGCTTTGGGGCGACATACAGGACAAATTGGTTGAGATGACCGCTTTCAATGAACGAGGCATTCACTTTGCCTCCCGCTTCCACAAGCAGGGACTGGACGTTCCGGCCGCCGAGCTGTCGGAGCAATTCGGGAATCCGGATGTCAGGGGTGGATTGTCTGATCACTTCGGCACCGGCCCGGGCAAGTGCGTGCTCGCGTTCTTCGGGCGCTCCGCTTCCGCAGACGATCCATGTCAAAGCGTCCGTATTCATGATGATGTTATAGTGAACCGGTGTCCGGAGATCCGTGTCCAAGATGACTCGAATGGGGTGTTTTCCTCCGCGGGGCAGGCGGGAGGTCAGGAGAGGGTTGTCGTGAAGGATGGTGCCGACGCCGGTGAGAACGGCATCATGCCGGCTTCGGAGCCGGTGGACATCTTCGCGCGCTTCCGGGCCGGTGATCCAGCGGCTGTTACCGGTATGCGCGGCAGTCTTGCCGTCGGCTGTAACGGCGGTTTTGATCGTGACAAAAGGTTTGCCTGTTCGGATGAAATGCTCAAACGGCCGGATGATCCGCTCTGCCCGCGGGTGATGCAGGACTTCGACTTCAATTCCGGCTTTCTGCAGGCTGTTTATTCCGGTGTAATGGACTGTCGGGTTCGGGTCCGTCGTTCCGACGATCACTTTGGTGATCCCGGAACGGATGATTGCCTCGGTGCATGGCGGTGTCTTCCCGGTATGGCAGCAAGGCTCGAGGGTCACATACAGCCGGGCATCCCCTGCAGCTTCCCCCGCCTCATTGAGTGCATGGACTTCGGCATGCGGGCCGCCCGCCTTCAGGTGGGCCCCCATTCCGAGGATCCGTCCGTTCTTCACCACGACCGCACCGACCGGCGGGTTCGGTGATGTCTGGCCCGCCACGCCTTCCGCGAGGTCCAGGGCCAGCTCCATGTATCGGTCTTCCGTCAATTGTCTTCCTCCCTCCGGTTCAGATGACCAATCGTCTAAAAAAATACAAAAACGCCCCGTATCAAGTGAAGATACGGGGCGTGCATGAGTCAAAAACATGCCTAAAGAAACGTTGGAAACAGCCGTTTTCCAACGCACATCCTTCTCCCATCCAGACTTTCACTGTCGGCTCCGGAATTTCACCGGATCCACCGCAACGTATGCGGGTCACGGACTGAGGCATGCGCCATCACCGCCGGTGGGGAATTTCACCCCGCCCCGAAGGATTGCCTATTCAAGTACGATTTCATTATTTCATAACGCTTTCGGCACTTCAAGGGTAAATCTTCTTCGCTTTCACCGGGTAGGCGGATACCGGCTCTGCGTGGAGAACTAGAATCGGCGGACGGGTGACGCACTGTCCGGCCGCGCCAAAGCCGCCGGCTTCCCTTTCATGCTTCTTCAGCCAACAAAAAAACAGCCGTCTTCAAACGGCTGTCCTGTGCGGATTATCCCATGATGTGGTATCCGCCATCCACATAAATCACTTCGCCTGTCACGCCGGTCCCCATATTGGAAAGGAGGGCGGTCGTCATGTCGCCGACTTCCCGCTGATCCACATTGCGCTTCAGCGGGGCCGTTTCCTCGACCTGATGGAGGATCTGGTTGAACGACGGAACCCCCTTGGCAGCAAGCGTGCGGATGGCGCCTGCGGAAATGGCGTTGACGCGGATGCCGTCTTTGCCCAGATCATTCGCCAGATAGCGCATGGAAGCTTCCAGTGCGGCTTTGGCGACCCCCATGACGTTATAGCCGTCAAGCACACGCTCTGCGCCGAGGTAGGTCATCGTGACAATGGCACCGCCTTCGGTCATGTACGGGCGGGCTTCACGCGCAACTGCGACGAGCGAGTAGGCGCTCGTGTCCTGAGCGAACGCATAGCCGTCACGGGAAGTGTTGATGAAGTCATCTTTCAGGTCATCCCCGTTGGCGAATGCAAGGGAATGGACGATGCCGTGAATGGTGCCGACTTCATCGCCGATCCTGCGGAACGCTTCCTTGACACTTTCATCATCATTCACATCGCACTGTACGATGAGCTTCGCTTCCCTGCCCTCTTTTTCAAGGATCCGCTCAAGCTTTGCGCGCGAGCGTTCCTGGCGGTTTGTGAAGATCAGGTTCGCGCCGGTTTCATAGAGGGATTTCGCGACCCCCCAGGCAAGGCTCCGTTCATTCGCCACCCCCATCACGACGATGTTTTTACCTTCCAACTTCAGCAGATCTCCCATTTTCCGAACGCCTCCCGAACTGTTTATACCAAGCTTTAGTAGCTGGTGCTAACGTGAAGTATACCATAGCGGACCGAATTCGGGAACCGCCGGGTGAGCGGTTTTGCCGGAGAAAGAACAGACTGAACCGGATCGGGTCGCAATGCTCCTTCATCCGATGAGAATGCGGAAGGCCGCCCCGGAAGGGAAAACCCTTCTGTGACGGCCGTACACCAACAAATGCGCTCGCTCAGCCTCGGGTATCCCGGTACTCCACAGCCGCACGGATGAATTCCGCGATGATTTCACGGGACGGTTCATGTCCGTTCACGGCAAAGTTCTCCGGATGCCATTGGGTTCCGAGAATGAATCGCTTGTCTTCCAGTTCAATCGCCTCGACGAGGCCGTCGGGTGCCTTTGCAGCGACCGTGACGCCGTCTCCGACGGTTTTGACCCCCTGATTGTGGGACGAATTGACCCGGGTCCGGCCATTTTCAAACAGCGGCTGGAGAATCTTTCCGCCCACAAGTTCCACATGGTGGACGGGGAACTTTCGGCCGTGGTCCTGCTTGTGCTTGATCGGATGGTCCATCTGGTCGAGAACGGACTGATAAAGTGTTCCGCCGGTCACGACATTCAGCATCTGCATGCCCCGGCATGTCCCGAAGAATGGCATGTCCCGTGCGATCACCTGCTTCACCACGGTCGAGTCGAACTCATCCATCTCAAAATTCAGCATGCCGGTTTCGGGCAGTGGTTCTTCTCCGTAGTAGTTCGGATCGATGTCCCATCCTCCGGTCATGACAATCCCGTCCACTAGATCCAGTACCTCTTCCACTTCCTCGGGAGGCACAATCGGGAGAACGATCGGAATCCCCCCTTCTTGAAGTATGGCGGAAATATAAACAGGCTGTAACTGATAATCATACAAGTTCTCCTGCATTTGTGCGGTTACTCCGATGATCGGTTTCATGATCTCACTCTTCTTTCTTTGTCGTTCTATCCTGACTAAGTATTCCCGCAGTCCGTGACAGAAAAACCGGTCAGAAAAGTTCCGCATTTGTTTGACCTGTTTTGTCGAATGATGTATATTGAAAGATGGGTCCGGATACCCTGTATCGGATGACATTTGACTCGTCGGGGGGATGGATAATGTACCAGGGCAAAGTGAAATGGTTCAGCAACGATAAGGGTTACGGGTTTATCGAGATGTCGGACGGAGAGGATGTATTCGTCCACTACACCGGCATTATGGGAGACGGTTTCAAGACACTCGAGGAAGGCCAGTCTGTTTCTTTTGAGGTGATCGAAGGAAACCGTGGCCCGCAGGCGGCGAATGTCGTCAAGCTGGACGGCGAGTGAGGATGGCTCTGCGCATCATCCGGTTGTCCCCGGCCAAACTGCGCATTTTACTGATCAACAAGCAAAATCCCGCCTTGCATTTCTGTGCATGCGGGATTTTTAATGTCCGATCTTATTCAGCTCCGTGCCGAGAAACCGAAGCTGTTCTCCGACGGTGCAGCCGTCAATGCAGAATTTGTGTGCTGCCGCCTTGCCGTGATCTTCGCGCAGCTGCTTTTTCAGGAAGCAGCCGTCACAATAACGGTCCAGCAGCTCGTCTATATCCTGGATGAGGTTGACTTTGTTCAATGAGTGTCACTCCATGTAATTTGATTCCCATATTGTATAGTCTTCCCGGTCTTCTTTCAAGTATGAGGGAACGCCCAGAAAACAAATTGATCCCCGAACGGAGGTTCAGCGAAATGCTTGAAGTATTCATAGATGGTGCGTCCGCCGGCAATCCCGGCGAGAGCGGCATCGGCATTTTCATACGGGGCGAAGGCTATCTGGACAAAGTGTCCGAGCATGCCGGAATCCTCGACAATCATACCGCCGAGTTCACTGCCCTTCTCCGCGGCATCGAGGAAGCGGCCAAGCGGACGACCGGTCTCGTCTCGGTCAGGTCCGACTCGAAGGCCGTCGTGTCCGCGGTCGAGAAGCGCTATGCCAAAAATCCGGTTCACCGGGACTTGCTGGAACGCGCGCTCGCCATCTCGGACGGTTTTGATTTTCTCTTCATCAAATGGATTCCGGATGAGGAAAACCGGGCGGCGGATGCCCTGGCACGGGAAGGGATCCGGAAGGCCTGCAGCTTTTGACCGGAACTATGATTTTGGACAGAAACCGGATTTTAATTCGATCGGTGTCAGAACGGAAGGTCCAGTTGCCAGGAAACCCCGAAGCGATCGTTGAGCCAGGCGAACTTTCTGCTGAACCCATAGTCGCCAGGTGTCATCAGGTCTTGTCCGCCTCCGATCAGCTCACCGTACAGGCGGTCCATCTCTTCCTCCGTGCTGCAAGTCAGGTAGATCGAAAAAGACGGGGTGAAGTCAAATCCGTGTTGGATG
The DNA here is from genome assembly GCF_900156305.1 of Edaphobacillus lindanitolerans. Taxonomy (GTDB): domain Bacteria; phylum Bacillota; class Bacilli; order Bacillales_A; family Planococcaceae; genus Bhargavaea; species Bhargavaea lindanitolerans. The sequence continues at coordinate 40,034 of NZ_FTPL01000001.1, forward strand.
TTGCTGTCGATGCATATGAATTCCCGGCCTTTCAGGGTGAAACTTGCGCGCATCACGGTCCCTTCGTCACCGCCCGGATTGCCCGCTTCGTATCGGACGACTTCCGTAATCTCCGAATCCTCAATGAGGGACGTGTAGAAATTCATCGCTTCCTCTGCTTTCCCGCCTTGGAACATTAAAAACGGTGTTGCCTTCTCCATCCTGAATACACTCCTTTTAGTCGAATAAAACAGCAGGGCAATCCAGACCGGTTTTGCCCTGCTGTTTTTCATTTCTCTTTTCAATCGATCACTTTTCTGAATGTAACGGTTTTCGCCTTCGGATCATACAGCACCCATTCGCGGTTGCCGACGACAGGTCCGACATTGACGAACGTCCGGCCCTTCCCTGTATCATACGGGACGCCGAAACCGATATCAATCGGCTCCCCGTCTATGTAAAGGCCAGACTCATGGCTGTGCCCGTAGAAAACAAGATCTCTGGTTTCTTCGGGGAAAGTCGGCGTCCATGGGTCCCCGCCCCACGTCCATTGATGGCCATGGATGACTTCGGCACCCCCGATTTCAAGGCGGTCCGGCATCTTACGGATTTTCTCAAGCAGCGGTTCGTCCGATTCGGTGATCATCGCAATCCGCTCTTCCTGGTTTCCCATCACCGAAGGGAAATTGAGAAGATCCAACAGACCGTCCGGCATGATCATCACCTCATCCAGCCGTTCGAAGCGCTCGAACGGTGCCCGTTTCTTGCTGATCGTGCATTCAAACAAATCACCGGTCCCGATCAATGCGGCCCCGGGTGCGTGTTGCCGGATGTGCGCCAGCACTTCCTCCAGATCCTGTACGGAGGAGTGGATGTCTCCGAATATCGCATATGTCATTCTATCTCCCCCGCTTTCATGGTGTCTTCATAGGTCCTGACGTAAAACCCGTCCGATTTTGACCATTCACAGTATAAAATATCCTGAACTCCGCCGTAGCCGAGGTCGGCCATCGAATCGAGCAGCCACTCTTCCTTCTTGCCGATTGTTCTGAGCATCTCCCTTTTGACGGTCCCCCTGTCGATGAGCAGAACACTCGGTTCCTCTTCTTTCTCAATCAGACCGAGATCACCGACAGTTGCCGGTTTATACTTGGCAAAGGTGTTGATCGAGAATGCTCCGTTCGTTTCGATGAATAAATCCTTTACCTCACGGAGAGAGAAGATCCCGCTTTGCCGCAGCATGATCCTCAACTGTTCCATTTCAAGCGCATTCGACTTGAACGCCTCTGTGTCCAATTTTCCGTCTCGGATCAGATAGACCGGCCTGCCCATCAGGATCACCCTGCCTTTGTCCGAGCGTTGTGCGACCTTTTCAATCAAAAATATAAGGGAAGCCCAGACGGCAAGTGTGAACAGTAAGTTCCAGACTGATATTTTGCTGTCAAACAAGGTTTCTTCCACAATGCCGCCAAACAGGAGAAGGTAAACGATATCAAAAGGCGTCATTTCGGCCAGCTCTTTCCTGCCGAGCAGCCGGACGATTACCAGAAGCGCAATCAGCGCGACAATGAGTTTCAAAGCATTCGTCAAATAGTCCATTGGCATTCCTCCATAATCGTCTTCCTCATTATGGAGTACCCTGCCTGTCTGATAATCAATCAAATTGCCGGCTTATCGGCCGCCGTTTTCAACGGGTGCGTCCGGCTCGCTCACCCAGTCGCTGTAGCTGCCGACATAAAGCCGGAGATCCTTATGTCCCAGATGGGTCAGCATCGCATGGAGCGGTGCGGCCGTGACGCCGCTTCCGCAATAAACCGTGACGGATTCATCCGGTCCGACGGTTTCACGGATCGCACGGACGGTCTCCTCATCGGCTGAGAGTTCACCGTCCGTGATGAGCCGGCTCCAGTCGAAGTTCCGGGCCCCCGGGATATGGCCTGCGACCGGATCGAGCGGCTCATGTTTTCCCGCATAACGATCTGCGGCACGGGCATCGAGCAGCACGCCCGGAGACCGACCTTCCACAATGTCCCGGACCTGTTCCCGGTCCGCGTAAAGCCGCTCCTGCCATTCCGGCTTCACTTCGCTGCGCTTGGGCGTCACTTCTTCCGTTTCAAGCGGATAGCCGGCTCGCACAAGCCCTTCATGGCCTTCCCTCAATATGTAGGCCTGCCGGAATCCGCCGTATCGGACCAGCCACCAGGCACGTGCGGCGAACGGCTCCCCGCCTCCGTCATAGATAAGGATCCGGTCATCCAGCCCAAGGCCGCTCCGCCTGAACAGTTCCGTGAGATGCTCCCGGGAAGGCATCGGATGACGGCCATTTTTCGAGTGCATGTCGGACAGGTCCTTTTCCAGATCCCAGTGGACCGCTCCCGCGATGTGACCGGCCTTGTATGCCTTTGAACCGGCATCCGGATCCTGAAGGGAAAACCGGGTATCGATCAATTTCCAGTAGCCTTCCGCCAGGTCATCCACTGATTTAAACACTTCCGTCATGTTGTTTCCTCCAGTCGGGATAAGTTTTCGTAAATCTCTTTCCAGCCCGCGAGGTTTCCGGTTTCCTGCAGAACCTCCCGTTCCGACGCAATTTTCGAAAGTGCCCCCTGCAGAAGGTGTTGCCGGAGCCCTTCCGCTTCAAGCTCCGTCCACTGATCAAAGCTTTTCAGCATACGTTCTTTTTGGATAGTGAGATACTGCTCCGCATCTTTCTTCGCCTTTTCCTCGAGTGCATCCCTCAGTTTGTCCCTCGTGCCGCCCTCAAAGAAGTCTTTGTCATTTTTAAAAATCCGGTTGACACCCGAATAAACCGACGGGTCCGGGTAAACCTCAGGGAATGACAGACTGTCTTTTTCATCCGGCTCGAACGGAGTGAGGCCGAACACCGGGTCCATCTCACGCAGCGTCCGCTGCTCGGCCGTGAAGCGGCCGGTGAGTTTGCGGGCCGTAAATTTCGCAAGCCGCAGGTCCGTCACCTTCAGCTCCTGCACGATATCGAATCCGACCGAACCGAGCGCTTCCCTCAATGCAACCGACAGGGCCTCCTTTGCAGGGCGTGAAGAGAACGTCGCCGGGTTGTACGCTTCCCGGAAGAATTCAGTGAACCGGTAGAACACCCGCTGCAAGACATAATAGACCAATTCGTCAAGCTCGGCCTTCACATCGTTCATGATGACCGGCGCCCCCGACTGGGCATAGCGTTTCCGCAGATCCTGTTCGTAAAGCCGGAGCTCCTCCAGCCGTTCATCCTTCCTTGACAGGTTCTGCTCGGTCCGGGAAATCAGCTCGCCGAGCGAACTGACCGCTTTCCGGCTTTCTTCCAGAAGGGACTGCACGGCGAGTGCATTAAGCTCCTCGCCGAGGAAATGATGGAAGTCTTTCTCGAATTCGTCCATGCCGGAACCGAGTTCCTTCCCGGCGGTCTTTTCTTCCAGCGCCAGCAGGCTTGAAATGCCGAACAGGCGCGGATTGCGGATGCCGAACCGCTGGAGTTCGCCGGCCACGTACCGTTTGACGAGATCCGCTTCTTCCCCGTCGGCTGCAAGGTCGATGGCATTCACGAGGAAAAACATCTTATCCATTTCAAACGCATCTTTGACCCGGCCGAGCTGGATGAGGAATTCACGGTCCGCCGCCGCAAATGCATGGTTGTAATAAGTGACAAACAGGATGGCATCCGCATTCCGGATGTATTCAAAAGCGACGTCCGTGTGCCGGGCGTTGATCGAGTCCGCCCCGGGCGTGTCAACGAGCGTGATTCCTCGTCTGGTCAGTTCGCAGTCATAATAAAAGTCGATCGACTCGACAAAACAGCTTCTCGTTTCGTCAGCGACATACTCCCGGAACTCGGCTTCCGCGACATTGACCGTTTTGCCGAGCAATGGGCCATGCACCTGATAGCCGGCCTTGAACGCCCGGATGAATGAGCGGTGCAATTGCTTGCCGTCCTCAATGTCCTCTTTCGCCGTCGCTTGGTCTGCCAGCCGATGGGCCTCTTCCAAAGAACGGACCGTGAGGCCGATCTCGGAAAATGCCCGGATCACGTCTTCGGTCATCGCCTCGATTGTCTTGAGATGGATATCGGCCGTCCCGCTCGCCTTCCCATTTGCAGTGTCCGCGGGGCGGATCCTGTTGATGGCGGCCGTTGTCGGGTTCGGAGACACCGGCAGCACCTGTTCACCGATCAGCGCATTGGAAAATGACGACTTGCCGGCACTGAACGCACCGAAAAGGGCGATCGTGAAATCTTTGCTTCCCAGCCGGTCTGCCTTCCGCCGTAGGTATTCCGCCGTTTCGGCGAATCCGGGAATGGCATGCACTTGTTCAGAGACGAGCTGCGCATTGCGGACGGCTTCGTCGGCTGCCGCTTCGGAAACCGCCGGTCTGCCGGACAGATCCGTCTTTTCGCCGGTTTCCGCGGTCTCCGGCTTTTCGGGTGCCATCGACGGATCGAAATCGACGACCGATCTGCGGGCAGCCTGCTCTTTCTCCTGCCAGCCGGCGACGGTTTGCACGGCTTCTTCACGGAGCTTGGTGTCTTTGGATGCGAGGGCTTTCCTGAATTGGTCCATCGCTTCTTCCGCTTCTTCGATGGCGCGGATGGCGCCCGCCTTGTCCGACAGGGATCCTGCCTGTTGTTCCAGCCGGTCCGTCGAGTCGTTGGCCGCCTCGGCAATCCTGATGGCCTGTTCTTTTTTCCAACTGTCGGTTTTACGGATATACCAGCGGATCACCGCCTGCCGCACGGCCTCCGTAAAATTCAGTACCGTATCGCCCGTTACGAGCGCACCCTGGGGCACTTCGCCCTCGATGACCGAAAGCGGGACTTCAAAGTCCATCCGGTCGATATCGAGCGCCTGTTCATCAGTCAGCGCGCCTGCTTCACGAAGCGACTGTTTCATCAAAGACCGGAGATGGATTGTCGCCTGCGCATCGGCGGTTTTGCGGAACTGCCCGAGCATCCGCTCCTCGCGTGCATGTCGCTCCTCCTCCGTCTTTTTGGAGCTGAACAGGAATCCCACTTTAAAGGAAGACGACCGGGACTCCAGGTATTCCTTCATCCCGTCGCGCACTTCAAACGGCATGAGTGCCGCATTTTCAAGCAGATGTTTCCGGGCCGACTCAAACGTGTCTTCCCACAGTTCAGGCGAAAGCAGCTCGACGCGGCGTGCGGCTTCTTCCGCCTCTTGGAGTATTTCGGACCGGCGGTTCCACTCTTCTTCTGTAATGATTTCTGCGTATGTCGCTTTCCGCTCCCCGACTTCATCGCCGAGAAACTCAAGATGCTCGTCCGCCAACTTGCGGAGCGTGCCGGCGCCCGTTTTCAGGAGAGACTCATCCCGATTGCCGATGCTATCGTTGATGAGTGCCTTCACTTGATTGAAGTCATTGTGGGGAAGGCCGGGGTCCTTGAGAGAGGTGTAAAAGATTCCTTTTGGATGGACGCCCCATGAGGCGAACGAACTGCGGACGGACTCCTGAAAATCTTCAAAACTGAGCTCCTGCTCGCGGTGCTTGTCGATCTGGTTGACGATCAGATACACGTTCTCATTGTACTGCATCAAGTTTTTCGTGAAGGTGAAGTTCAGGCCGGACTGGACATGGTTGTAGTCCATCACGTAAAAAACGAGATCCGCGATGTGAAGTGACGATTCGGTCGACAACCGGTGTGCGTCGTCGGTCGAATCGACGCCCGGGGTATCCATCACCGTCACGCCGTCGGGAAGCGCCGATCCGGCATGCCCCACTTCGATGTCCGAAACACCCGCTCCGTCCTTCGAGAACTCCTTGATGTACTGCAGATCCAGGTTTCCGGTGAATCGGACGGGCGGACCGTCCGTCCGGTGGATGATGGCGAAGTCTTCCTCCGCCTTGTGAATGCGCACGATGTTTGCGCTCGTCGGAATCGGTCCGGTCGCAAGCAGGTCCACTCCGGTGAGCGCATTGATCATGCTCGACTTACCTGCCGAAAAGTGACCGGCAAACCCGATTACAAATTCATTGCGGATCACTTTCCGCGCAAACCGCTCTGCCCGGTCTTCGCGCTCTTTGTCGCCGTCCCGCCGGAAAAGCACGGACAGCCGGCCCGCTTCTTCGATTAGTGTTGCCTGCTCTTGTATCGGTACATGTTTCGTTTCTGCCATGGATGGAAACTCCTCTGTCTGTTTTACTGGGTTCATCATAACATTTTCAAAGGGCGTTGAGGACCTCCCCGGGATTTTGGACGGATCCGAAGACCATAAAAAGACCTTCCGCCGACGGCGGAAGGCCTTTGCCGATCTTATACGGTTGCCGGCCGGACCGGGAGGACCCGTTGGATGTCTTCCTTTGCGCGGCTGTCCTTCTCGTCGGTCAGCAGCAGGATTTCCCCGTGGTCGTCCGACGTGCGGATGAGCCGGCCGATGCCCTGGCGGAGCCTGAGCAGCATGTACGGCAGATCGATATCCACGTACGGGTCGCCTGCGAACCTGCGCTTCGCTTCGAAAAGCGGGTCGTCCGGCGGATACGGCATGTCATGGATCGCCACCCGGGTGAGGGCTTCTCCGGGGATGTCCAGTCCTTCCCACAGATGCCAGGAGCAGAGCGCCTGCGCTTTGCCGTCCTGGAAGTCCCGGACCAGTGCGGTCAGCGCACGGTCCCCTTCAAACAGAAAACGGGGATCGCCGGCTGTCTGCCGCCGGAAAGCTTCCATGGAGGCCTTCGAACGGAAGAGGACGAGCGTCTGGCCGCCGTTCTCCATCGAACGGAGAATTTCCGCCGCTTTGTCGGCAGGCTCCTCCATCCGGATCTGCATCACTTCTTCGTAATCGAACGGTGATTCGACCGAGAACGATTTGAAGTCATGGATTCCGAGAGAGTCGGCCAGGTAGGAGAAGTTGCCGCCGACCGACATCGTCGCCGAAGAGAAGATGACCGGAAGCTTTCCGGTAAAGAGCAGCTCTCCGAGCATGTCGGTGACCAGCCGGGGCATGATGACGAGTGTTTCGTCGCCGTTCTCATTTTCCAGCCAATCGACCGCTTCGCCCCCTTCGGTGAACAGCTTCATCGAATGAATGTACTGCTCAAGGTATTCTTCGGCGATTTTGAGGTCATAGTCCGGGATGACATACAGGTCTGCATCAAACACCAGTTCCTCAAGAATGTCGACGGCGAGCCGGACGGCCTGTGCGGCATCTGCTTCGATCTGCGCCGTCCGGCCGATTTTGCGCCGTTCTCCTTCCCCTTCTGCATGTTCATGGAGGGCGAGGAACAGGGCGGCATGGCAGTCGATGAGCCGCTCCATCAGGACGAGCGTCTTTTCACGGACGCCGTCGACCATGATGCGCGAGAGGACTGTGTCGAGCGTCCGTTCCTGCACCCGGTAGGTGAAGGCTTTCTGTGCCGCATATTCAAGGAGATGACCTTCATCAAATACGAGGACGGACGGCTCGGGCAGGAGCGGCAGCTGCTCCTGGCGGATCCGTGATTCCTTCGTCCACAGGTGTTCCATGTAGAAGTCCTGCGAGCAAATGATCAGGTCCGCCGCTTCCCGGTAGTGCGCCCGGTGCAGGGTCTGGCCGCAGCGGTTCCGGAGATCGCACGAGCTGCACTGCCAGAGCGGATGGTAATTGACGAGGCTCCAATCATCGTCGGATACGTCCGGGAACGATGACCGGTCTCCGTACGGTTCCAGCTTCATCATCGAAGAGTGGCCGTGCACATAGTCCGGCAGTTCACCGTCGATCCATTTAGCCGTTTCATTGCCTTTCCCGGCTTCATCGAGCCGCTTCAGGCACAAATATTGTTCGCGTGACTTCGCCAGCCGGACATCGACGGTCAGGCCGAGCGCCTGTTCCAGTTTTCCGATGTCGCCTGTTTCCTTCACGAGCTGATCGATGAGCGCTTCATCGGCACAGGCGATGATTGCCGGCTTGCCAGTATACCGGGCGTAGGCGACCGCGGGAAGCAGATAGGCGATCGTCTTCCCGGTGCCGACCCCCGCCTCTGCGAACAGGACCGATTTCTCCTTCAGCGCCTGGCCGATCTGGAACGCCATGAACACCTGCTCATCACGCAGATCGAACCCCTTCTCGGTCAGTTCGTCATACAATACATCGCCGATCCAGTCATCCATCGACTCAAAAAACGACCGGTCCCGGTCGAGCGCAAACGGAATCGCCTGTTTCATCGAAAGCCCCCTGTAAACGTAATGAAATGCACTTTTCCGGCAAGGTGCCGGAAAAATGCACAGTTTTTATACTATACCATGAAAAGTCCGGGGATGAAAGATAAACACGCGGAGCACCCGCACTTAGTGTATCCCGCTCAGCCACAAATCATTCCTGCCCGACCGTCCGTATTTACTTAGCGCAGTTCAATCGAGCCGGAGCGTGACGTCACCCCGGATATAGTTCGGATAGGCGAAGAAACGGACGGTGATCGGGTTGGCATAGTCGGTATCTGCGAATTCCATGTCGTTGTACGTAAAGGTGTCCCCTTTTCCGTCCGTGCTCCACATTCCCCCGCTTTTCTGGTCAACCGGTTTTCCGTTTGAATCGGTTGCTTCCATCAGATACCCGTATCCGAATTCCCCGCCGGTCCGGAGTTTGGTCTCGATCCGCCGAGGGGAGATTCCCGTCACTTCCAGCTTTCCGTCTGACGGTGTCTGGATGACTTTGCCGAGGCGGGTATCGATGATGAGCTTCTCGTTTTTGTCGATCGCCTGCATTTCATTCATCCGGAACACCATGAGTTCGGGTTTCTCAAAGTAGTTGCTCTGAAGGAAATAGATTTGGGTTCCGTCCTCCTCTTCCGTGGCAGACATTCCGTTCCTGATGCTGCTCCAGGTCTCCCCTTTGCCGTCCACGATCCGCATGTCTTCGAACTGAAGGATGTCCATCGTGTTCGCTTCGTCAAAATCAACCGCAACCTCCACCCGGAGAGGATGGATCGTGATGGACCGGATGATGATTTTCTGGCCCTCGACGATGACTGTCCGGTCCAGCGGAAAGACCTTCCCTTGTGCGACCGGCTTTTTGATCGAGAACGGCAGTCTGAAGTGATGGGATTCATCGTCCCGGATCTGCATTCTCACCTCAAATTCTGTCGTGCCGATCGGCAGGGGGTCTGCGAAATGATAGTCGATCAGCTGTTCACTCGTACGGGCATCGGCCGCGGCCGGGTAATTCCAGGAAATCCCCTGTGGCTCGATCAGTTTGCCGTCCGCATAGATTTCCGGGGTTTCAAACAACGGGTCCTTCAAGCCTGTTGCCGAGTCGACCGTGTAGGTGATCACCATCCCCGACTGATCCACGATGACGCCGTTCAGCGTGATTGTGATGTTTCCATCCGAGTCGGTTGCATGGACTTCCTCGTAATATTCATTGTCGATGATCGCCTTCATGCCCTTGTCGGACTGGATCATGTCCACAATGGCCGACATGCCCGGCAGGCTGGCTACCATATTGGCGAACGCCGGCGAGACGCGGACGGATGTCACGAAGGCGAGGAGCAGGACGGCAACGGCAGCCAAAGTGAAGACGGATTTGCGCGCTCTCTTCATCTTCTTTTCCGATTGGGCCACACCGGCCCGGATGGCATGACTGAGGGCCTTCTCAGGGATTTCCAGGTGATCGAGCGCATGTCGTTTTTGGGCCAGCTTCTTTTCTTCCTCTTCAAACATCCGCGTTGCCCCCTTTCCCGGTAAAGAATTCACGGAGCTGCCGGAGCGAATAATGAAGCCTCGACTTCACCGTGCCTTCCGGGATCTGCTCCAGTTCGGCGATTTCCCGGATTTTCATCTCCTCGAAATATTTCAGATGAATGAGCCGACGGGACTCGCCCGGAAGTGCCTCAAGCGCTTCGTCCAATTCAAACCGGTCGTACGCGTCGCGTGCCCCGGGATCCGGCAGCCGGTCCGATGATGGCTCCCTTCCCCTCCGCTTCAGCTCATCCTGGCAGTAGTTGATCATGATCCGGGTCAGCCACGTCTTGGCGAACGCCGGATTTTTCAGGCGCCGGACCGCCTTGTAGGCGCGGGCAGTCACTTCCTGGACCGCTTCAATCGAAGCATGCTGGTCCTTCAGAAAAGCGAATGCCGTCCGGTAAAGTGTTGCTTTGTGAAGTTCCATCAGTCGGATGAAGGCTTCCTGGTCCCCCTTCGCAGCCCGTGCTGCCCACTCCGTCTCTTCCATTCCCCTGCCACCTCCCCCGATTCTTGCTGTCTCTATTCATTAGACAGCGGGACGGCGGGAAAGTTCAAGGGGGTTTGGATTTATTTTTGGGGAGTTGGCAGTGTAGAGAGATTAAAGGAAAGTCACAAAAGAGCGACAGTGTGGGAGATGGATTTTCACTGACCATCAAAATTGGAATTTCATTAGGAGGGATACGGCGTGGTGAAGGGCTTCTGCACAAACGGGTAATATCAAAGATTCGATTTTGGCACGAATTCTACAGGCAAAATTGAAATTTGACGATTTGCATTCGGGCATCCGTCGGGGTCTAATGGCGGAAAAGGAGTGAGTTGAATGGCGAAGCGACCTTATCCACTGTTTTTGTATGCGACCGGGCGATTGCTGGCGCTCATGGATCCAGCAGACCCGATGAGGACGAGGATTTTGACAGAACAGACCACGACTTCATTCGGCCACCAAGGTGAAGTTCGCGCGGACCGCTATACCAGCAGGGCACCCTTCCCAGAAGGAACCATCATTCTTCATGATCTCCATCTGACCATTCCTGGCAATGAAACCGTCCAGATCGACACCCTCATTCTGACAACGACCATCGCCTATGTGATGGAAGTGAAAAATATATACGGTTGTCTGGAGCTTGAAGAAAATCCGGCCCGCCTGAAACGGACCGGCAGTGACGGGAAAATCCATTACTTCAGCTCCCCGCTGATCCAGCTTGATCTGGCGATCGATACCCTTTCATATTGGCTTTTCATGCATGATATCCCGCTTCCGGTGAAAGGTGCAGTCATCTTGGCGTCCAAAAATGTGGATGTCCGCTTTCCGGAGGGAACGCCAATCCACCTGGTGACCGAAATACCCTTTCTTCTAAAAAAAGAATTGAACGGCGACGCATCCGTGACCGATCAAACTCTCCGATGGGCAGCAGAGGCCATGAGAAGACAGGAAGAACGATTTCACCCCTATCCGCTCGCTCCTTATTTCCATGTTGCGACAGAGAAACTATCCGATGCCCCTCTCTGTAATCAATGCGCCGGCAGAATGCTATGCGGCGCTGCCAACCGAAAGGGCATTTGTCTTTCCTGCGGAAACCGACAGTGGATTCCTTTTGTCGAGAAACTGGTGGATTACTTTTTGATTCGCAGCAGCACATTGACGATCGAACAGGCACAAGGTTATTTAGGGGTGAGTAAATCCAAAGCCCAGGGTTTGCTGCGCTTCCCCCTTTTCACCAAGCACGGCAAATCTGTTGCCACTTGGTATCAGCTGAATTACTCAGCAGTGATTCTTGATGATGAAGGTAAATTAATCATCCCCGCTTTCTAGCCGATGGTGCGCGGAAGTCCAGGACTTTCAGGGCGCTTGCGGGCGATTCGGACCCGCTTCCCGGAGGACCTGCTTTTCGGACCCGCTTGGGGATATTTCTGACCCGCTTCGGCCCTTTTCGAATCCGCTTTCCGGAGGACCTCCTTTCCGAACCCGCTTGAGGGCAATTCGAACCCGCTTCGTACCTATTCGAATCCGCTTCCCGGAGGATCTGCTTTTCGAACCCGCTTGAGGGCAATTCGGACCCGCTTCGGCCCTATTCGAACCCGCTTCCCGGAGGACCTCCTTTCCGAACCCGTTTGGGGACATTTCGGACCCGCTTCGGCCCTTTTCGGACCCGCTTCCCGGATGACCTCCTTTCCGAACCCGCTTCCCAGGCCCAATTCCACCGCGTCACCCGCTCCCCAAAAGAAAAAACCGGGCATCCGCCCGGTTTCCCCAAACTTATTTCTTCCTCTGGCCCCAGAATTGATAGTAGTCAGTCCGGATGAAGCCGTTGAAGAGTTTTCGTTTCTTCGTTGCTTTGCGGCCCCACAGTTCTTCGAAATGTTCCATGGAGGAGAGCATGTAGACGGACCAGGTCGGGTAAGCCTCCATGGCCTGTCCCAGTGTGCGGATGGCCTCTTCCACTTCTTCGACTTCGCCGATGCGTTCACCGTACGGCGGGTTGGAGGCCATGACGCCGTTTTCCTTCAGCGTGGTGAAGTCGGCGGCCTGCATTTGCTTGAAGTCGATCAGCCCGGCAAATCCGGCTTCGGCGGCGTTGTCCTGGGCGATCTTGATCATGCGGTGGTCGATGTCGGTCCCGGTGATGTCGAGTTCGACATCGTAGTCGGCGACGGACTCCGCGTGTGCTCGGACGTCTTCCCAGATTTTCGGGTCCATCCACGGCCAGCCTTCGCTCACAAATTCACGGTTGTAGCCGGGGGCCATATTCTGGCCGATCATCGCGGCTTCAATGGCCAGCGTCCCGGATCCGCAGAATGGATCATGGAACGGGCGGTCGGGTGTCCATCTCGTCAGCTGGACGAGCGCGGCGGCCAGTGTTTCCTTCAAAGGTGCCTCCCCCTGTCCGACCCGGTAGCCGCGTTTGTGCAGGCCGGCGCCGCTCGTGTCGATGGTCAGCGTCGCGATGTCTTTCAGCATGGAAATTTCGAGTTTAAAGAGCGGTCCGGTTTCCGGCAGGATGCCGCGGCGGCCATAGGCCCCGTTCAGCCGTTCCACAATCGCTTTCTTGACGATCGCCTGACAGTCCCGGACACTGCCGAGCTGGGATTTCACCGATTTGCCCGCAACCGGGAACTCTGCGTCGACCGGCAGGAGATCCTCCCACGGCAGCGCTTTTGTCCCTTCGAACAACTGATCGAACGTTGTGGCCTTGAATTCCCCGAACACAATCTTCACCCGGTCCGCAACCCGCAGCCACAGATTCGTCCTGGCGATCGCCGTCTCGTCCCCTTCAAAATACACTTTCCCGTTTTCGACCGTCGGCTCATAGCCGAGCGCCTTCACTTCATCCGCCACCGGCTTTTCCAGTCCCATCGCGGTGGTGGCCACCAGCTTGAATGTCGTCATCCGATTCACCCTTCCGTGCGGGGCATGCCCGCCGAGTCTGCTGTATGTATCGTACAAAAGAAACGCTCCCCTGTCATGGAGAGCGTTCCGGAAAATTCATATGTACCGTCGCCATTCGGTAAGCCATGTTTTGTTCCTTCGTACTGTAGCGGCTCTCGCCTCGTACTCCGGCGGCAATCATCTATCTACAGGCAGCTGCCTGTCCCTTCCTCCGTTGGATTCCTTCAGAAGGATGCCCCTACCAAAATTTGGGTTTCTCACTCGAGGGGTTTACCGCGTTCCACCCGCACCGTTTCCGATGCGGCTACGTCACTGTGGCACTTTTCAGGGAGCCTCGGCCATATCCCTAAGGACTTAGGCGTTACTCCCGCCGTCAGACCCAGCGGGCCTGCCCCGGCTTATGACTTCGCCGGGCACGAACACTACGGCCGTCTCAGGTCCGTGTGAGCATGGACTTTCCTCTACAACCCGAAGTTGCAGCGATTGCCTGAATGGCGACTTTGGCAACACCCATCATATCACAGTGTGGCCTCGCTTTCAATTCGGCAGAAGAAGTTCCATTTACCGCTCAATTCGGCAAATCCGAATCCCCGCCGGCACAGCCGGGTTCCGGGAGTCAGTTCCCGTCGAGCTTGCTGCCGAACACATGGCGTTCCAGGTTGGACAGCCGTTTGAGGATGTCAAAGTTGGTCGTGCCCGCCTGCGGCTGAGGTGCGGCAGGGCGGCTGCTCAATTCTTCGATTTCTGCCTGCAGCCGGTGGTTCTCTTCTTGCAGGGCGGCAATCCGCTGGTTGAATGCTTCATAGTCCTGGATGATTTCATCGAGGAAATGATCGACCTCGTCGGGCTTGTAGCCGCGTACACCGGTCTTGAATTCATGCTCAAGGATTTTTTTGGCGGTCAGTTTAGTCTCCATCGTTCTCGTCCTTCCGTCTAGGCATGCTTTGCTCAAGTATAGCATATTTTGGTCCCCGGTGTTCATCCTTGTCGGAAGGCGGCGCAATTATGTCGGTTCATGCGCTTGCCCGGGAAATATTCGGTTTATTCCGGTGATTCCGCCGAGGCATGCCATCCTCATATTCGGCGCTGCTCCGGTCTCACGGTGCTTCACGGGCTCTGCCGGGAGAGCGGCCGGCACGGCCACAACGATTCCCCCGCACTTCCGACTCTACCATACACGTCCGATGGATGACGGGAAATCAACTGCCGGACTGTTTTTCTCTTTTGCTGCGGATGCGCGAAAGCCGTTTTTCAAACGCAGCCTTCCAGCGCTGTTTTTGTTTCGGCTTCAGCCTGTCCATTCCTTCCAGCAGCCCGATGGCCCGAAGACAGTTGATCTCGGCCTTCACGAGGTTGCCGAGCCGGTGTTCGTTCAGCTTGGCGATCTCTTCGAGCGCCTTCAGTGACATCGACTCATCGAGCTTTCCGGAGAATGCATGCTCGAACGCTTCCTCCGCATCCGGGTAGCGCCCTTCCCGCTTCAGCAGAAATCCGAGATGATAATGTGCCTCGTCGGTCTCGTCGAAGAAGAGGTCGGTCACTTCCTCGAGCACTTCGCGGCTCCGGCCATAGGCCTTGAGGTCTCCGAACCACTTCCCGATGTTCGTGTGCGGCAACGGGGTCGGCTCCTCGTTTCCTTTCATGAGCAGGGAGGTCAGCCGGACGAACAGGGTGACGAGCGACAGCAGATCCCACTCATTGTGCCGGAGAACGCCCAGGAGCAGATCGGGACTGCCGCTCTTCACGGCGTCCGTATAAATGATCGGTGCAAGAAAGCCGGGAATGTCGTCCTCCCGCCGGAATCCGAGGATTTCCTCTTCGATCGACTTCAGCGAGAAGCTCTTGAGGCCGCCTTTCCAGATCCGCCGGGTCCCCTGCAGGAGATCGATGTGATCCGGATCCCCGAGCTTCGGCAAATGCTCCCGGCACATCGTCCAGCGGGTTTTCAGCTGCGGCCAGTCAAAGCTTTTCCCGTTATAGGTCACCACGGTAAAACCGGGCTTCCAAAGACCCGTCTCATAAAGGAAGGCCGTCTCATGCGCAGGTCCTGCCAGCACATACTGGTCGAGGACGAACTCCCCATCCCGGACCGACAGCAGGCCGGCCATGAAGATCAGCGAGCCCGTCCCCTTCAGCCCGGTGGTCTCTGTATCGAAAAACAGCAGCCTCCGGACATCCCCTTCTGCAAATGGATGGATGCCGTCAGATCCGGCCCAGACGCCGGCCGCTTCCTCCAGTTCCCCGAGCGGAGAAGTGCCGTGCACCGTTTCCGGCGAATACCGGACGGTCCTGAGGAACACCGTGCCGAATTGATTGTCGATCCGCTCAAGTCCTGCCTCCTGCCAACGCCCGGCGTATTCCGGGGCATCCGGCTTTTGGAAAGCCGTTTCCCTCGCCTGTGTTTCGGGCGCCTTCTTCTTCAGCATCTTCTTCATCTGCATCAGCTTGTTTTCATAGGACATGTCGCTTCACCCCGACAGTTTCCCGAGCAGCTCGGTGACGCGCCGCTTCACGCGGCCTCCGGATTCCTGGGCACCGATGCAGACCGGGCAGCCGGATTCGCACGGACATGCCTCGACGTGCTGCGCGGTGCGGGCGAGAAGGTTCTCCCACATGCCATGCACCCGCTTGGACAGTCCGATTCCACCCGGCGTGCTGTCATAGACGAAGAAGGTCGGCATGCCCGTGTGGACCGCCTTCACCTGCGGAACGACATGGATATCCGCCCGGTCGCACGAAACGAACAGCGGGATGAAAGAATGCATTGCATAGGCCGCGCCGGTCATCGTGTCGGTCAGGTCCGACTCGCTCCAGTCCGCCGGCCGGTCGAACGACAGCCAGGCGGAGGAAGTATGCATTTCCTCGGCCGGAAGCGTGATCGGCCCCGACCCGATGTTGTCATGCGTGTCAAACCGGATTTTCTTGAAGATCGTCGGCATGGCGAGAACCGCGATGTCTCCGAATGAAGCGGTCCTACCTGCCAGGCTTTCCGTTTCATCCTCGCTGATCACCTTCAGCTCGACGGCCAGGTTTGCGTCGGTGAAGTAATCGACGTCGACTTCGCGCACATAGGCCTTCTTTTCTTCCCAGTCGAGTTCCTCGACCTGGTACTGTGTGCCCTGGTGGATGTAGATCGCCTCTTCATGGAGGAGCGTCATCGCAGAAAACCGGTCCATCTCGCCGATGACGGTCGTGTCGCGTGGAACCGACTTGTCGATGATGATGACGTTCTCCTGCGATGCGGACCGCAGGCTGACTTCGCTCGCCGGAAACCGTTCGCTCATCCAGTGCCATTTGCCGCCGGCTTCCACGAGGATCCCTTCTTCCGCCAGGTAGGCGAGCAGCTCCTGGACTTCAAATTCTCCATATGGTTCATCAAGCCGGAACGGCAGTTCGAACGACGCACATTTCAGGTGATCCATCAATATGAGTAGATTGTCCGGATGGATCCTCGCCTCTTCCGGGGATTGTCCGAACAGGTAGTCCGGATGCTCGATTACATACTGATCGAGGGGCATCGACTGGGCGACGTAGATGATGAGCGCCTCTTCCTGCCGGCGGCCGGCTCGGCCAGCCTGTTGCCATGCGCTCGCAATGTTTCCGGGATAGCCGGTCATGATGCACGCCTGGAGCTGGCCGATATCGACTCCGAGCTCAAGTGCATTTGTCGAGACGACCGTCCGGATCTCGCCGCTGCGCAGGCCCCTTTCGATCTCCCGACGCTCCGACGGCAGATAGCCGCCCCGGTAGCCGCGGATTGTTTTGTCGGTCAGTTTCTTTTTTGTCATTTCCTTCATGTACGTGACGATCATTTCCACGCGCACCCGGCTTTTTGCGAAGACGATGGTCTGCACTTCTTCCTCATAGAGCCGTCTGGCAAGGTCACGGACTTCAAGGACGGCCGAGCGCCGGATGCCGAATGTCTGGTGGGTGACGGGCGGGTTGTAGAAGATGAAGTGCTTCTTCCCTGCCGGAGCGCCGTTGTCTGCGATGAGCGCCATCTCCCGGTTTGCGAGCTCTTCGGCGAGTTCCTTCGGGTTCGCAATCGTGGCGGACGTGCAGATGATGACCGGATCGCTGCCGTAGTAACGGGCGATCCTGATGAGACGGCGGAGCACATGGGCGACATGGCTGCCGAAAACCCCTTTATACGTATGCAGTTCATCGATGACGATATACTTCAGGTTCTCGAACAGCGAGACCCATTTCGTGTGATGGGGCAGGATGCCCGAGTGGAGCATGTCCGGATTCGTCATGATGATGTGCCCGGACTTCCTCACTTTCTGGCGGATGCCCGGGCTCGTGTCTCCGTCATACGTATGGCTCAGGATGTCCTCTCCGCTCGCTTCGATGAGACTGTGGAGATCCGCCATCTGATCCTGGGCCAGCGCTTTTGTCGGGAACAGGTAGAGTGAGCGGGCCGCCCGGTCTTCCAGCACGGACTGGAGGACCGGCAGATGATAGCAGAGCGATTTGCCGGACGCGGTCGGCGTGACGGCTGTGATGGAACGGCCGGAGGTCGCCAGGTCGAACGCCTCCCGCTGGTGGGTGTAGAGCGAGCCGATCCCGCGCGATTCCAGCGCCTTGCGGATCGACGGATGGAGGTTCTCCGGGAAGGATGCATAGCGGGCCTCCTTTCCCTCGATCACCCGATGGTGCATGATCCGGTCCTTCATCCCGGGATCGGCCAGCCATTCATTGACGAGTTCACTGATCGTCTTGCGTTTTTTCAGCAATTCCATCTGATTGCCCCTCCTTCAGCGCCTCGAGGATGATCTTCAGCGTGTATTGGACGGATTGGATCGACTGGTAAAACCGTTTTTTTCCGGTTGCTTTATAAAAAGACTGCACGACGAACTGGGTCATCATATCGGCCGCGTTCTCGATCTGCGGCAAATGGATGTGCCTCGGCCGTTCCTCCCTGATCCAGCCCTCCGCCTGCGACTTCCATTCGGCGATGAGCAAGTGCACCTCGTCCGCGTACGGCTTCACTTCTTCGTAAAAGTCCGGCTCCCGGTCCTCTTCGCGCATGAGGGTGTGCCTCGGCCTGCATTTCGCACATTCGTCCAGCAGCAGGACCGTCAGTTCTTGTATGTTCATCTCATTGTCTTCCTTTATAGTTGGTTTTCTTTATCCTATCAAATATTATCGTTCCGGACCACTTGAAGGGAAACAGATGTTCCTCGGAACCCCGGTTTTTGGCAGGAGGATTCCTTGCTTGATCGGCAACCTCCGATGCGGCCGGCCGTCTATATAGTATGGTATGATGTTGAGATGCGAGGTGATAGAAATGGCAATCCGTTATCCGGGAGGGAGAAGATACTCTCCCCCGGAGCAGCCGAAGAACAAGGTCCCGAAAAAGGACTACTCATTCAGCAACCGGGGTAAGACATTGGAGGACGAGCTGGATGAGTCCAATGCATTCTACCTGGCAAACAAGATTGCGGTCATCCACAAAAAACCGGTGCCCGTCCAGGTCGTCAAGGTCGATTATCCGTCGCGCAGCGCGGCGGTGATCCGGGAGGCGTACTTCAAGACACCGTCGACAACAGACTATAACGGCATTTACAACGGCCGTCATATCGATTTTGATGCGAAAGAGACGGGCATTGCCACATCATTTCCGCTGAAGAACATCCATGCGCACCAGGTGGAGCATATGAAGAGCGTCACCGAACAGGGAGGCACCGCATTCCTGATCGTCAAATTTACGGTGTCCGGGCGCTACTTTGCAGTGCCGTTCGACTTGGTTGAACGCGCATGGGAACGAATGGAAAGCGGCGGGAGGAAATCCATCCCGCTGGCCGAACTGGAGGAGGAAGCCGTCGAATTTAAGGCAGGCTACCTTCCGCGGCTCGATTATCTGAAAGCCGTGTCCCGGTTCGGCATTTCCTGAGCATGAAGAAAGAGAGGACATATTATGAGTGATCATATTCCATCACGGACCGAACGGAGGAAGCAACAGGAGCTTGATAAAAAGGCGGGCTCGAAAAAGGGCCGGAAACCCGGCGGAAAGAAGAAAAAGCCGCTTCTGAGGCGGATCATTTCCGCCATTGTCCTGCTTGGCGTCATCTTTTTCGTCGCGGGCGCGGCGCTGTTCACCTATTATGCGGCATCCGCCCCGAAACTTGACGAGGAGTCGCTCAAAGATCCGCTGTCTTCGGAGCTGTATGCGATGGGCTCGGATGAACCGTTCATGACGCTCGGCGCACAGAACCGGGAATACGTCGAGTATGAAGATATTCCGGACGAGATGAGAGAGGCGATCCTCGCGACGGAGGACGTCCGGTTCTTCAAGCACCACGGCATCGACTTCTGGCGCCTCGGCGGTGCGGTCCTTGCGAACTTCCGCGACGGTTTCGGCTCGCAGGGGGCCAGCACCATCACCCAGCAGGTCATCAAGAACTCATTTTTACAAAACGAGAAGACGCTCAAACGGAAAGCCCAGGAAGCCTGGCTTGCCTTCCAGCTTGAGCGGAAGTACAGCAAAGAAGAAATCTTTGAGATGTATTTCAATAAAGTCCTCATGTCGGGCAACATCTACGGGATGGGAACGGCCGCGGATTCCTTCTACGGCAAAGAGCCGGCGGATCTCTCGCTGAACGAAATGGCGCTTCTCGCCGGCATGCCGCAGAGCCCGAACCGCTATAATCCGTACAATCATCCCGAGCGGGCCGAGAAGCGGCGCAACATCGTGCTCGGCCTGATGGTCCAGCACGGCAAAATCACCCAGGCGCAGGCCGACGAAGCCAAATCCGTCCCGATTACGGAAGGCCTCGTCCCGCCCGAACAGCGGAAACAGCATAATACCGGTCAGTATGCGGCCTTCGTGGACCTGATCTCCGCCGAGCTGGAAGATCATGATCTGTCCATCTCCGACGGCCTCAAGATCTATACGACCCTCGATCCTGCGGCACAGGAGAAAGTCGAGCAGACAATCGCTTTGGATAACATGCCTTCCGAAAACCTGCTCACGGGCGTGGCGGTTGTCGATACGAAAACCGGCGCGGTCCGGGCCGTCGGCGGCGGGCCGGAATTTGTTCCGACGGGCAACAACTATGCGAAGAAAAGACAGGACCTCGGATCCACGGTCAAACCGATCCTCGACTACGGTCCTGCCATCGAGTATTTGAACTGGTCGACCGGACAGACCGTCGATGACAAGCGACGCACATACAAGGGAAGCGACCAGGTGATCCGGAACGCCAACGGGAAATACCTCGGCAAGATGACGATGCGCAAGGCGCTCTACATGTCCCAGAACGTCCCCGCCATCTCGACATTCGAAGAAGTCGGTGCGGGCCGGGCATCAGAATTTGCGGGCAATCTCGGCATTGAGGCCGACAAGCCGAATTCGTCGAGTGCCATCGGGGGCGGCGTGGCCTCCTCGCCGCTCGAGCTCGCCGGCGCCTATGCATCCTTCGGCAACGGCGGGATGTATACGAAGCCGTACACGATCGATAAAGTCGTCCTCCGCGACGGCAAGACCGAGCGCAGCCTGAAGCCGAAGCCGGTCAGCGCGATGAAGGACTCGACGGCATATATGATCACGGACATGCTCCGTGATGTCGTAAAGAACCCTCAGGGCAGCGGCTATACCTATGTCCGGAGCGGCGGCCTCGATGTCGCCGGCAAAACAGGCACGACCAACTACGACAGCAAAACACTCCAGGAAGTACCGATGGGCAGGGACGGATTCGCCGTTCCATCCAGCTGGTTCGTCGGCTACACGCCTGAATATTCGATAGCGGTCTGGGCCGGCAAAAAGAGCTACAAGGACCCGATCGGCACATGGGATGAACGGTCTTATCCACAGCGGGCCTTCTCCGATATCATGATCGACCTAGCGCAGCGCACCGACAATACGACGTTCAAGAAACCGAAATCTGTCGTAGAAGGAACCATCGTCGTCGGCTCGGATCCCCTCCGGCTTGCGGGATCGGGCACGCCTTCAAGCAAGAAGAGCACCGAACTGTTCGTCCGCGGCCATGAACCGAAGAAAGCGGCGAAGCCGGAAAAAGAAGAGAAGGAAGAAACCGGCCTTGCTGCTCCGACCGGGCTCAAAGCCGACTATGATGCCGGACAGAACCTCGTCAATCTGAACTGGAAGCACAAAGCACCGGATGATGCGGACGGCAAGGTTCAGTTCACGGTATCCTACAGTGTCGACGGCGGCAGCGCCAATACACTGACGACGACGTCCGAGAAGAACGCATCTGCGACGGGCATTGAACCGGGCCGAACCTACACGTTCTCGGTGGTGGCGGTGCTCGACGGCGAGACAAGTGAGCCGGCCACCGTCTCTCTCCAGGTCGGTGAACAGGCCGAACCTGACGAGGAAGAACCGGAAGAAGTGGAGCCGGATGAGAACGAAAACGGTAACGGCGGCCAGGAAAATCCGGATGAGGAAGACCAGAACGGCAACGAAGATCAGCAAAACGGAAACCAGAATGGCAATAACAACGGCAACGGCAACAACCAGGGCGTCCCTCCCGGGAACAATCAGGGGGGCGGAGGAAATAACTCCGGCGGCGGCAATCCTGGTTCCGGCCAGGGCGGCGGCGGACAAGGCGGCAACCCGGGCAGTGGTAACGGCAACGGAAACCCGGACGGTGATCAAGGCGGCAATCCGGACGGCGGAACGGGCGGCACCGCTGATCCGGGCGGTACGGGCGGCACCGGCGGACAAGACTCCGGAGACTGACATGGATTGACTGCAAACATAAAGCCGGCAGGCACGGGATCACCCCCGGCCTGCCGGCTTTTTCATGTTCTTTTCGTTTCGCATTGATGATCGGACGATGGCGGGATCCGATCATTCCGGTCAGCCCCGGAATCCATCATGTTCCTCACTCCCCGACTTCGAGCGTATCCCCTTTGCGGATGCCCATCCGCTTGCGGCCTTCCCGGCAGAGGGAGAGAAGTGGGCAGATCTCACATTGCGGATTCTGCGCCTTGCAGTGATACCGGCCGAAGAAGATGAGCCGGTGATGGGTCTTGGACCACTCTTCTTTCGGTGTCCAGCGCATGATTTTCTCTTCGACTTGGAGCGGCGTGTCTTTCCAGCGGTTCATGCCGAGTCGCTTGGCCACACGCTCCACATGGGTGTCGACGGCAAGTGCCGGCACATCGTAGGCAACGGAGACGACGACGTTCGCCGTCTTCCGGCCGACCCCCGGCAGCGTCGTCAGCATGTCCCGGTCAGCCGGCACTTCCCCGCCGAACTGTTCGATGAGCAGCCGGCTCATCGCCTGGATGTTTTTTGCTTTGTTCCGGAACAGGCCGATCGACCGGATGTCATTCTGCAGTTCCTCAAGCGGAACGGCCAGATAGTCTTCCGGCCTCTTATATTTCCGGAACAGATCCTTCGTCACTTTATTCACAAGGACATCGGTGCACTGCGCAGACAGGAGCGTGGCGACGAGCAGTTCGAACGGATTGTCATGGACCAGCTCGCAATGGGCGTCCGGGAACATTTCACCGATCTCTTGCAGACAGAATTCCCACTGGGTTTTCGTGAGCATATCAAATTCCTTTCCAAAACGGCCGGACCGCGATAAATGGGCGGTCCGGCCGTTTCATTATAATTTGGACAGTGGCCAAATGCCGGACGGGGAGGGACGCTGCTGCGCCTCCCCTTATGTGCGGCCGGCAGGCCCGGATGCAGAGTCCGTTAAAAAGAATAAGTTCAATTGCGGTCTTCAAGCCAATTGTAGAACGGGACTTTCGGGGCGGATTCTTCCGCCTGGTGCTGATGTGCCGGACGGGGCGCTCCGGAACCGACACGGAACCGGCGCGCTTCCTCTTCCGCATCGGACACGGTCCGCACGTTCTTCTTTTTCCATTCGAACAAGATCCGGTCGACGTAGCGGAGGCTCACTTTGCGTGCGATGACCGCCTCGCGCAGGGCCGCTTTGATGAGATCGGGCGAATGCCCGTCCACATCAAACCACATGGAGATCGTCTCGCATTCCATCGGGGACAGCAGCCGTCCGAACTCCTGCTCGAAGATGGCGAAAATCTCCCCTTCTTCCGCCTGTCGGTCAGCCTGGGCCTGTCCGTCGCACAGAAGAATCTCCTGGTCGATGAGCCGGTTCCAGAGCGGATGAAGCGAATAGGCCTCGCTCAGCCGTCCGTCTTCATCCATCGTCCGTTCAATCGACAGGAAGCCGGCCTGCATGAGCCGCTGAAGGCCCGAGCCGATCTCCTCTTCCGGGATGCACATGCGGCCCGCGATATCCGAAGGCCCGGGAAGCCCGCTGCCGTCCTCGGCAAACGACATCAGCTGGAGAACGAGCATCGCATCCGTGTCCCGGATGCCAAGCTGTTTATAGGAGCGAAAAAAGAGCTGGGAAATGTGGACATTTCCCCGCTCCATCCAAATCCGGAGCCGATCCTGACTGTTCACCGAATCAACCTCCTTCGCCTTCATCATGGGTACAGCCTGTTCAGGAGACGAGGGAACGGAATGGATTCCCGGACGTGCTCTGCACCGCTGATCCAGGCAACCGTCCGCTCAAGGCCGAGGCCGAATCCGGAATGCGGCACGGCGCCCTGTTTCGACAGTTCGAGATACCAGGCGTATGCTTCCGGATCGAGATTGTGCTCCTCGATGCGCTGCTTCATCAGATCATAGTTATGGATCCGTTCGGAACCGCCGATGATCTCCCCGTAGCCTTCCGGCGCGATCAGGTCGGCACAAAGGACGACATCGTCACGGTCGGGATGCGGCTGCATATAGAACGGCTTGATCGCCGTCGGGTAGTTCACGATGAACACCGGTTTGTCATAGTGCTCCGCGATTGCCGTTTCATGAGGGGCGCCGAAGTCATCCCCCCATTGAATGTCATCAAACCCTTCCTTGTGGAGGAATTCGATCGCATCATCATAGGAAATGCGCGGGAACGGGGTCTTCACCTGTTCGAGTTTTGCCGTGTCGCGGCCGAGGACGCCGAGTTCAAGCCGGCAGTTCTTCAGCACGGATTGGACGACATGCTCGACATACTGTTCCTGGACTTCGAGCGATTCATCATGCTCGGTGAACGCCATCTCCGGTTCGATCATCCAGAACTCGATGAGGTGGCGGCGGGTTTTCGACTTTTCCGCCCGGAATGTCGGGCCGAACGAGAATACTTTACCGAGTGCCATGGCCGCGGCTTCCATGTAGAGCTGGCCGGACTGGGACAGATAGGCGTCCTCGTCGAAATACTTCGTGTGGAACAGTTCGGATGTCCCTTCCGGCGCCGAGCCGGTCAGGATCGGCGGATCGATCTTCGTGAATCCGCGTCCGTTGAAGAATTCATAGGTCGCACGGATGATCTCGTTCCGGATCTTCATGATGGCGTGCTGCTTTTTCGAGCGGAGCCAGAAATGGCGGTTGTCCATGAGGAACTCGGTCCCGTGCTCCTTTGGCGTGATCGGATAGTTGTCGGACTCGCCGATCACTTCGATGCCGGATACCTGGAGTTCATAGCCGAATGCGGACCGTTCGTCTTCGACGACCTTGCCCGTGACGTACATCGATGTTTCCTGATGGATCGCCTTCGCCGCTGCAAAAACGTCTTCCGGCACATCGGCCTTGACGACGACGCCCTGGACAAAGCCCGTCCCGTCGCGCAGCTGTAGGAAGGCAATCTTCCCGCTGGAGCGCTTGTTTGCAAGCCATGCACCGATGCGCACCGTCTCGCCGACGTGTTTCGGCATTTCACTGATTGTTATTTTATCCATTCCAAAAACCTCCGTGTGTCTTGAAATCAATCCTGCCAGCGCTTCTCGACGAATTCCCGGATGCGCCGGACCGCTTCCTTGAATAGACCGAGCTCTGTCGCGTAGCTGAGCCGGATCGTGTCCGGTGCGCCAAAGCCGGATCCCGGGATGACGGCGACGTTCGCTTCCTCCAGCAGTGCCTTGGCAAATTCGTCCGTGTTGCCGAATCCGGTTTTCCGGACGGCTTCCGTGACATCAGGCAGCAGGTAGAATGCGCCTTGCGGCTTCAGGAGCCGGAAGCCCGGTACTTCCGCGAGCAGCGGATAAACGGCTTCAAGCCGCTCCCCGAAGTCTTTTCTCATCATCTCGACTGCATCCTGCGGTCCTTCGTATGCCTCGATTGCGGCATACTGCGACGGCGTCGCCGGATTGGAGGTCGAATGGCTCGCGAGATCCGTCATCGGCTTGATGACCCGTTCATCGCCGCATGCATAGCCGATCCGCCATCCCGTCATCGAATGGGATTTCGAGACGCCGTTGATGACGATCGTGCGTTCCTTCGCATCCCCGGAAAGCTGCGCGACCGATGTGTGCGTTGCGCCGCCGTAGAGCAGCTTCTCGTAGATTTCGTCGGAGATGATCCAGATGTCCGCTTCCTTGCAGACCGAAGCGAGTTCCTTGAGCTCTTCCTCCGTATAAATCATGCCCGACGGGTTGCTCGGTGAATTCAGGATGAATGCCTTCGTCCTGTCGGTGATCGCCGATCTGAGCTGCTGTGCCGACACTTTGAAGTCCGTATCGACGGTCCCTTCGATGAAGACCGGCTTGCCGCCCGCGAGCTTCACCTGTTCCGGGTAGCTCACCCAGTACGGAATCGGGATGACGACCTCGTCGCCCGGATCCAGGATGACCTGGAACAGCGTATACAGCACATGCTTTGCCCCGACACCGACGATCACTTCGGACGGGCTGTATGTAAGTCCGTGGTCCCGCTGCATTTTGTTGATGATCGCCTGCTTGAGTTCCGGCAGGCCGCCGGAAGGGGTATACTTTGTCTTCCCTTCCTCCATCGACTTATACGCAGCTTCGATGATATTTTCCGGAGTGTTGAAATCCGGCTCGCCCGCTCCAAGGCCGATAACATCGATGCCGTCCTTTTTCATCGCCTTCGCCTTTGCGGTGATTGCGAGCGTGGTGGACGGAGTGAGACTTTCGGTGCGTGTTGCGAGTTTGCGGTTCATGCCGGTGTCCTCCTATAAATTCATGATTTTCTTCCAGACGGCGCCATCCTTGAACAGGATGTATACATAATTCAATTCATCTTCCTGGCCTGTGAAGGCAACTTCCCAGACCGGACCGGGCTCTGCCGGACCGAGTTGGATGTGCAGGACTTTCTTCACGTCCATCTCTTTCCTTGCGAGCGCCAGTGCATCCTTCGCCGAGATGCCGTCCGCCAGCCGGACGGAGGCAAGATCCCCGTCCGCTTTCTTGCCGTCGGGAACGAATACGGCCTTCGCCCGGCCGTCCTTGTCTTTGCCGAGAACGGTGATCGACGGCGTTTCCGCATTCATCGGATAGGTCTTGGACACTTCGGAAAGCTGCCCTTCGGAAACGGCCCGTTCCCCCGCGGCCTTTTCCGCCCTGTCGATCGGCTTGCCCGCCTGGTAAAAGATGATGACGCCGATCAGCGTGGTGAACGCGAGGAGGAAGATCACGATGAATCGGATCCAGTTTTTCATTGATTCACGTCCTATAAATCGTGAATACGGCGGTGTCTTGATCTTCCGGATCAAGAGCCAGACCGAACATCAGGTCGTCATGTTTCAGCGTCCGGTTGAGCGCATCGACGACTTTGTACAGATCCGGCTGGTACGCCAGTTTCACAGTGGTCAAGATTTCTATTTTGCTGTCCATGATTCGACCCGCTTTCTGCTGATCATACTCCGCCATTATACCAACTTTCCAACTCCAGTACCATATCGGCCAGGGCCACTTTTTCCATCGGGACGGCCGGGAGGGCCCTCAGGAACTCTTTCCCGTAGGATTTTTTCTCAATCCGCCGGTCAAGCACGATATACGCGCCCCGGTCCGAAGAGGAGCGGATCAGCCGGCCGAATCCCTGGCGGAACTTCAACAGCGCGGCCGGAAGCGACAACTCGGAGAACGGGTTCTTCCCTTCCGCCGCCATGACGGCCGCGCGTGCCCGGAAGACGGGATTGTCGGGTGAAGAGAATGGCAGGCGGACGACGATGACCGCCGCCAAGGCATCTCCCGGTGCGTCGACGCCTTCCCAGAAGCTGTCCGTCCCGAACAGCACCGAATTGCTGAAGCGCTGGAACGATTTTAGAAGCCGCATCCGGCTTCCCGGAGTGATTCCCTGCGCGATCAGCATATATTCGGCGAGCAGCTCGCTGTCGGAGATGAGTTCATAGGTTTTCCGGAGCATATCGTGTGACGTGAACAAGACAAAACAGCGGCCGCCCGTCGCAATGACCGTCTGCACGACGGCATCCGCCACCGCCTCGATATAGTCGAGCTGCGGGACGCTCAGGATGTCGGGCATGTCATTGACGACGTAAAGCTTCGCGCCCTCGTAGAAGCCGGGAGGCGCCTCGAATTTCTTCACCGGGACTTCTGCCCCCAGACCGAGCGAATCGGCGATGAACCGTTCTTTTCCGGGTAGCGTCATCGTTCCCGATGTCCAGACGATGCCGGTGCCGCGGAACCGGTCCGTCGATTGCCGGATGATCCCCGAAACGTCCGCCGGCTGCCGGACGATTTTGAGGCTGCCCGGAAGGCTTCTCATGTCCGCCTCTGCCCATGCGGCACCCCCGCTGTCCCAGACGCCGAACAGTTCCATCCAGCCGGCGGCATGGAGCGTGATCTCCCGCAGCCAGTGCTTCCATTCCGCGAGGAACCGGGCGTTCTCCTGCCTGGCCGAGTCGGGCGAGTTCCCAAACAGCCGCGTGCAGTCTCCGGCAAGGTCAAGCCAGTGGTACAGGCTCTCCCCCGCTTCCGTGCAGACCGGCAGAAGCGCCGTCATGTCCGTCAGCGTGAATACCTTCTTCTGCTCATGTGTCTTTTCATCGACCGACTGAATATATGCCTGGATTGCCCCAAAAGCACGGTCGAAAGAGTCCATCATCTCTTCGTATGCACGGCCCATCCTTGCAACTTCCCGGGCACCGGGCGATCCGGCCCCGTCGGAGGCATACGCGAACCGGTCATGGAGCAGGCCGTCGCCGGGCCGCCCGATCTGTCCGATCGTATATTTCCATTCCGTATAAGAAAAGATGATTTCCGCACGTGCCGTGGCGGCGGGCATGAACTGATGCGCTTCGTCGATCACCAGGCCGGAAATGTTCCCGAGCAGCGGCTCGAACCGGTCGGCGTCCGCGAGGAGCATCGCATGATTCGTCACGATGACGGTCGCTTTTTCCGCGGCCCGGACCGACCGGAGAAAGAAGTCCACTTTTTCGGTGTCCTGCCGCTCCGTCACAGAACGGTACTTTCGTATTTTGTCGATGAACAGGCTGCCGCCGCCCGAAACATTCAGTTCTTCCAGGTCGCCGGTTTCCGTTTCGGACAGCCAGACGAGCACCTGGAGCACCGCGAGCGTCTCATCATACGATTCATCTTCCGCCTCCAGGATGCCGGCGAACCGCTCAAGGTCGATGTAATGGTTCATTCCCTTCAGCAGGACGGCATTCACAGGCGTCCCGAGCGCTTCGGATACTTTTTCCGCTTCCCTGCCGATGATCTGTTCGGTGAGATGGTTCGTATAGGTGCTGATGACGGCGGGACGTCCGTCCGTCACCGCACAGACCGTGGCGGGCAGCAGATAGGCGAATGTCTTACCGATCCCGGTCGCTGCCTCGATCGCCGCTTCTCCCTTTCCGGCCAGCGTTTCATGCACCGCATCCATCATTGCCATCTGGGCCGGGCGCTCTTCGAAATGAGGGAACACCGTCTTGAGCAGTTCCCTCTTTTCCGTATCCGTAGCCGGATATGCAGCCTGTGACCGTACGGAGGCAACGGGGGCCGGGGACTTCATCGCCATTCCCCGCCAGACCGTATACCCCGAGTCCCCGGTCGCGGAACGTCTTTTCCTCAGCGCATCAAAGAATACCGGGCTGAGGTCGGTCTTCATCCGGAACGAGCGCTTATGAAGAGCGGACAGCGTCTCCTCCGGCAGCCCGTCAAGCCGCCTGAACAGATGAATGAGCAAATGTGCGGTCGCCGTCGCGTCCTCGACTGCCCGGTGCGCATTGTCGAGCACGATCCCGAAGTCGGCGGCGATGTCCTGCAGCTTGTAGCTGGCGGCAGACGGCCGGATGATCTTCGCCAGTTCGACCGTGTCGATCGACTGCCCGGCCCACTCCGGCTGTCCCGACCGGCGGAATTCCTGCTGTAGGAAAGGCAGGTCGAACGAAACATTGTGCGCGACAAACACGCAGCCGTCCAGCAGCTGCCGGATTTCCGCCGCCCGCTCCTCGAATTTGGGCGCCCCTTTCACGTCGCTGTCGGAAATGCCCGTCAGGCTGCAGATGAACGCAGGAATCCGTTTTTCCGGGTTGAGGAAGGTGGAATAAGTCTGGGTGATGACGTGGTCCTCCACGATCACGATTCCGATTTCAATGATTCTGTCGCCGTTTTTCGGTGAATTGCCGGTCGACTCCAGGTCGACGACGGCGTATTTCTTCCCTAGCATGTCCATCACTCACTGTCCGTCATGTCTTACCGAAATTGTACCACAACGACAACCTCACCGCCCCGGTCAGGAGGCTCCAAAAAGTCCACTGTGCATCACCGCAGCCGGGAAGTGCGATTGCGGGCAGGCCATCCGGATAGCGGTCATTCCGGCTTGTCTCTGTATGATAAGAAAGACGGGTTGCAAATGAAGAATGATGACCTCTTCATCATGAAAAGCACACTCTGCGTTATGAATGATTCCCTGTAAGGTAAGCAGGGCGTCCAATGGGAAAACATCGGGCCGGCGGTTTTCAGACCAAGAAAAGGCAAGGCTGCGCCCCGAATTACGGGTGCAGCCTCGCCTTTTTCATTTATCCATCGTTCTTTCAGCGTCCGCGCCGGTATTGGTTCAGAGGACGGTCGCTTCGGGCTCGCTCCGGAGGATTGAGGTGATCCGGTTCCATTCGCCGATTAGGGCCACGGTCGGCCGGTGGGTCTCGGCTTCTTCGGCATCCACCCAGACATAGCTGAGGATGATGACGACATCTCCCGGCTGAACAAGCCGGGCAGCCGCTCCGTTCACGCAGATGACCCCGCTTCCGCGTTTGCCTTCGATGATATAGGTCTCGAATCGGGCGCCGTTGTTGTTGTTGACGATGGACTTTTTCGTTTGCCTGCATGCCGACTGCGTCGAGCAAATCGCCGTCGATCGTGATGCTGCCGACATAGTTGAGGTCGGCCTGTGTAACGGTGGCGCGGTGCAGCTTGCTGTTCATCATCACTTTGTACATGGTGCCGTCTCCTTCACCGGAAGGAGGACGTTGTCGATCAGGCGGACGCTTCCGAACCCGACGGCGGCGGCCAGGATGATTTCCTTCGTATCCGCGTCAGCCGGCTTGAGCGAAGGGTATTCGAGCAGTTCCGCATACTCCAGTTCCGCACCCGGGATTTTCTGGAGCAGACGACGCACTGCAGCGAGAGTCTCTCCGGCATTTCCGGTTTCAAGGAATATCTGCTCTCCGCATTCAAGCGCACGGCGGATTGCCGGTGCCTCGTTTCGCTGCGCATCCGACAATCGGACGTTCCGTGAGCTTTTGGCCAGTCCGTCTTCTTCCCGGACGATCGGCACGCGCCGGATTTCCACCGGGAAATTGAAGTCTCGGACGAATGTCTCGATGATGGCAAGCTGCTGTGCATCTTTTTCACCGAAATAGGCCCGGTCGGGTGACGTGATGTTGAAGAGCTTGCAGATCACTTTGAGCACCCCGTCAAAATGCCCCGGGCGGCTGCTCCCGCAAAGGACATCGGCCTGCGGTCCGGGAAGGATCCGGATGCCGCCGTCCTGCGGATACATATCCCCGGCAGTCGGATGGAACAGATAGTCCACCCCCGCTTCTTCTGCAAGCGCGCAGTCGCGCTCCAGATCCCGCGGATACGTCTCAAAGTCTTCGCCGGGACCGAACTGGGCGGGGTTGACGAAAATGCTCATGATGACCATGTCACTTTCTTTGCGTGCGGCACCGGCAAGGGCCAGGTGGCCTTCGTGAAGGTAGCCCATCGTCGGCACGAGTCCGATCGACTTGCCTTCCCGTCGCAGCTGCCGGGCGATCTGCATCATTTCTTCAACCGTTTCAATACGTTTCAACCTTGTCACCCCCGTACAGTTTTCCGACTTCCTCTTCTTTCATCGTGAACCGGTGTTCCTCCGCCGGGAACGAGCCGTCGCGTACGGCCGCTGCGAAGCCCGAAATCCCGCGCAGCGCCTCAGCCCCCGAATCGGCAAACCGCCGCACGAACTTCGGCACGCGGTGGGAGCCGTAGCCGGCGAGGTCATGGAAGACGAGCACCTGTCCGTCCGTCCCGGCGCCCGCCCCGATGCCGATGACCGGAATCGAGGCGGCCGCGGCCACGCGCTGGGCCAGCTGGTACGGCACGCACTCGACCACGAGCATGCAGGCACCGGCCGCCTCGACTTCCTTCGCCTCCTCCAGCAGCCGGTTGGCGGCTTCGGCGTCTTTCCCCTGAACCTTGTAGCCGCCGAGCACGCCGGCGGACTGGGGCAGAAGACCGAGATGGGCGACGACCGGCATCCCGGCCGACACGAGCGTCCGGATCGAATCCGATACGGGGCCGGCCCCTTCGAGCTTCAGCGCATCCGCACCGGTTTCGCGGAAAATGCGTGCCCCGGTCTCGAGGGTCCGGTCCATGCTGCCGTGATACGTCGCAAACGGCAAGTCAACCGCGATGAATGTGTTCTTGGCCCCGCGGCGGACTGCCTTGCCGTGATGGATCATGTCTTCCGCCGTAACCGGGACGGTCGAATCATAGCCGAGCACGACCATGCCGAGCGAATCCCCGACGAGGATCACGTCCACGCCCCCCTCCTCGGCCATCGCCGCCGTCGGAAAGTCATACGCAGTCATCATGACAATCTTGTCTCCGGCCGCTTTCATCTTCTGGAAATCGCCTGTTGATTTCAACTTTTCTTCTCCTTCCGGGGAGAAAACCAAAAGCCCTTCCGCCAAAAAAATGGCAGAAGGGCTGTATCATTCATTCCGGTCTTCTCCGTCCCTGTCGGTTTCTGGATCAAGGCGGATCAGTCATTTCATCAAATCCCGGTGATCAGCTGTTTATCAGGTGCAGTTCAGTTACGATACCGCCCTTCTCCGCTTTCAATATAGCAGAGAAGGGACGGCAGACGCAATGCTTAATCCTGGAGCTCGATATCCGCGGAATAAATGCCGCGGACCGTCCCGTCATCAAGCCTGAGTTCCAATACCCCGTCATCCGTGATGCCGACGGCCGTCCCGGTCAGCGTTTCGCGCATGGTGACCGCCTTCACGCGCCGCCCGATCGTCACGGCGTCCTCTTCCCACATCCGTTTGATCGGCGGGAACCCTTCCTTCAGATAGAGCCGGGAGTATTCGCCGAGGCGGCGCAGAACCTCAGCCGCCAGACGGGCCCGGTCGATCTTCTGTCCGGCCTCGTGCCCCACGGATGTGGCGATGGACCGGAGCTCTTCCGGAAAGTCTTCCGGCTGCTGGTTCACATTGATGCCGACTCCGATGATGATCGCCTGGACACGGTCGGGATCGGCCTGCAGTTCCGTCAGGATGCCCGTCACCTTCCGCCCGTTGATGAGCAGATCGTTCGGCCATTTGATCCGGGCATCGGTTCCCGAGACTTCACGTATCGCCCGGCACACCGAGACGGCCGCGATGAGCGTGAACTGGGGCGCCTTGTGGGGAGGAATGTCGGGTTTCAGGATCACGCTCATCCAGATGCCCTTGCCGGCAGTCGACATCCAGGGTCGGGCCAGCCGGCCTTTCCCTGACGTCTGTTCCTCCGCAACGATCACGGTTCCGTCGGCGGCGCCTTCCTGGGCTTCCCGGTGGGCGATCGGCATTGTGGAGTCCACGGTCTCGAAATGGAGGATCCGGGTGACGAAGCCGTCCCCGGCCAGGTGTTTCTTCAGAAGTCCCGGCGACAGGACGTCCGGAACGCCCTCCAGCACATATCCCTTTTTCCGCACTGGTCGGATCATGTAGCCTTCTTCCTCCAGCTCCTTGATCCATTTCCAGATTGCCGTCCGCGAAACGCCGGCTTCCTCGGCAAGGACCTGTCCGGACAGCGGCTCTCCGCCTGCCTTGAGCAGACGGGCAAGCAGGCTTTCTTTATCTTTGACTGTTGAATCCATCTAAGAACCATCCTTTGATGTCGTCACGGTTGTTCACGATGAGTCCCGTGACGACGGCTTCCTCTATTTTGCCGAGCCAGTCCCTAACCCACGGACCGCCCGTTTGGCCCGCCCAGGCAATCAGTTCATTGCCCGTGACGGCCAGCTCTTTCATCGATCCGATCGGGAGCCGGGCTTTTTGCCGGTCGATCTCATCCGGCTCCGCCGGAGGTGCCTGTCCGGACAGCGCGGCCAGCCTCCACCCTGCTTTCAGAGCTTCAGCCGGCAGCCTGTAGATGTCCATCGGATGGAAGGGGCGGCTGCTCCTGATTTCCCAGGCCGCCCGGATATCGCGTATGGACCGCTTCTCCGCATTGGACAACTTGTAAGGATTCTCCGCCGGACCACCGGCCAGTTCCGTCAGCAGTGCCCAGCCTTCCACAGGCCGCGCCGGCTTGCCGAAGCGGTCCCAGACAGGAAGATCCGCATCCGCCCGTGCCGGATCCATGAGCGGCAGGTGGGCCGCAAGCCCGGTCTCGATGAGCAGATGCATCGCCAGTCCGGCTCGTCCGCTTTTCCACACTTTGTCCAGCTCCATCTTGATCCGCTCCACGGAAACGGCACGGATATTCCCCGCCTGGCGGATGATGGCGTCAAAAGTGCCCGATTCGATCCTGAATCCCGTTTTCGCCGCAAAACGGACCGCGCGGATCATCCGCAGTGCATCTTCCCCGAACCGTTCGTCCGGGTCGCCGACCGCCCGGATGATGCCTTCCCGGATGTCTTCACGCCCGCCGAACGGATCATACAGCGAGCCGTCATCCCGGAGGGCGACCGCATTCATCGTGAAATCGCGGCGTCTCAGGTCTTCCCTGAGCGACTTGACGTATTCCACGCTGTCCGGACGGCGGTGATCCGAGTAGGTCCCTTCCGTCCTGAATGTCGTCACTTCAACAGGCGCGAGCGGATGGATCACGAGCACCGTGCCGTGGGCAATCCCCACGTCTGCCGTCTTCGGGAACACGGCCTTCACCTGCTCCGGGAGTGCGGAAGTGGCGATATCGACGTCATCTGCCTCAAGGCCCATGATCCGGTCACGCACCGCACCGCCGACGATGACCGCTTCGTAGCCCGCTTCATGGAGAGAGCGCACGGTGCCAAGAGCAGCCGCCCATATGTTCTCCGTCAAAACACAGGCTCTCCGATCGCTTCGTAATAAAGTTCTTCATATTGCCGGACGATCTCCTCCGCGCTGAACCGCTCCTGGACACTTCGGATGGCATCCTCCGAGAAACGGGAAGCCAGGTCCGGGTCTCCGAGGATGCGCAGCGCCGCTTCCGCGAAGCCATCGACATCGCCTAGCGGTCGGATGAATCCGTTCTCCCCGTCGGTGATGACTTCGGGGATGCCTCCGATGTCCGACCCGACACAGGGAACGCCGCACGCCATCGCCTCGATCAGGACGAGCCCGAACGCTTCCTTCTCGGACAGCAGCATGTTCAGGTCGCTGATCGAGAACAGATCCGGCAGGTCATCGCGCTTTCCGAGAAACAGCACTTCCGTCCCGACCCCGAGCTCGGTCGCAAGCGCATGCATGTCCGACATTTCGGGACCTTCCCCGACGAGCAGCAGCTTCGACGGGATTTCTTCGTTGATTTTTTTGAAACTGCGGATGATGTCGTCGATTCGCTTGACCTTCCGGAAATTCGAGACGTGGATCACCACCTTGTCCCCTTCGGGAATGCCGAGCGCCTCTTTCATATGGGATGAATCCACGGGACGGTACTGCCGGCTGTCGATGAAGTTATAGACCGTCCGGATTTCCTTGGACGGCTTGATCAGCTCATACGTGTCCTGCTTGAGCGAATCCGAAACGGCTGTGGTCAGGTCGGATTTATTGATCCCGTATTTCACCGTTCCGCGGAGTGTCGGATCATGGCCGAGCACCGTCACGTCGGTTCCGTGCAGGGTCGTCACGACCGCGATGTCGGAATCCGCCATATCCTTTGCAAGTGCGGCACACACGGCGTGCGGGACGGCATAGTGGGCATGCAGGATGTCGAGCCCTTCGTCCACGATCACTTCCGAAATCTTGTTTGCGAGCGCAATGTCATACGGTGTGAACTTGAAAACTGCATAATGGCCGACTTCCACCTCATGGACGGTGATGTTCGGCTGATCCATGTAAAGCCGGAAAGGCCGGCCGGAAGTGATGAAATGGACTTCATGCCCGCGTTCGGCAAGCAGGATCCCGAGCTCGGTCGCAACGACGCCCGAACCGCCCAGGGATGGATAGCAGGTGATTCCGATCTTCAGCTTTTTCACCGGCCGTCCCCCCCTCCGGGTTTATTGCCGAGGCGCCAGTCGAGATGGTTTTCCGACAAGCCACGGAGCAGCACTTCTGCCGTTCCCATGTTGGTTGCAAGGGGGACCTTATATACATCAGACAGGCGAAGTAGCGCCGACACATCCGGCTCGTGCGGCTGGGCGGTAAGCGGATCCCGGAAGAAGATGATCAGGTCAAGCAGATTTTGTGCCACCATCGCGCCGATCTGCTGATCGCCGCCGAGCGGGCCGGACTGGAACCGGTGGACGTCCAGGCCAGTCGCTTCGGACACGCGCTTGCCGGTCGTGCCGGTCGCGTACAGCGAATGTTCTTTGAAGATGGGCTGGTAGGCGATCACGAATTCGATGAGATCGTCTTTCTTTTGGTCGTGCGCAATCAATGCAATATTCATGGGGGGTCCCTCCCTTTCAGCCGGTTATCCGGTCGGTTTTCTGTCATTTATCTCTTTTCATTCATTCCCCTGCATGTGCCGGCGTTTACATGCCGGCTTCAGCCGCCGCAAGTCAAATGGGCTGCTGCCCGTCATCGATGATCTTGTCGAGCCCGTATATGAGTCCGTTGCGCTTCATGACTTCCCGGACGGACAGCTTGATGCCACTCATATAAGACTGCCGGCTGAATGAATCGTGGCGGAGCGTGAGCAGCTGCCCTTCCCCGCCGAACAGCACTTCCTGGTGGGAGAGAAGACCGGGCAGCCGGACACTGTGGATCGGAATGCCGGCGGTGCTTTTCCCGCCGGACGGGCCCTTGCTGTCCGCCATCATGCGGGCCGTCAGCTCGGCCGTTCCGGAAGGGGCGTCTTTTTTCCCGTCGTGATGCAGTTCGATGATCTCCGATGCCGGCATGAATCTTGAGGCAATTGCGGAGAATTTCATCATGAGTGCCGCGCCGACCGAGAAGTTCGGCGCGATGATGCAGCCGATGCCGCTTTCCCGGCAGAGTCCTTCCAGATGGCTGATCTCTTCCGGAGTCAGCCCGCTCGTCCCGATGACCGGACGGATGCCTTCCTTGATGGCCGATTGTGCATGCCGGTACACCGATTCATGGGTCGTCAGTTCGACCAGCACATCCGGCTTTGACTCGATCGCCAACGTTTCCATGTCCGTATAGATCGGAACGGCCCCTGCAATCGTCGATGCCTGTTCGGCCATCTTCCGGTCCAGCACACCGACCAGCAACATGTCACGCTGTGTTACAAGAGTCTCCACTGCCATCGCGCCCATCCTTCCGCGCGGACCTGCCACCGCCACTCGGATCATCTTTATTCCTCCCCGATTTTAGTCCACCTGTCCCGGTCCCGTGTATTGAACTTCTCCATCACGGTCTGAAGGGCCCGGTCCATGTCGATGCCTTCCGCATTCGCAAAGCAGATCAGAACAAAAAACAGGTCGCCCAGTTCTTCTTCAAGCGACTTCTCCGACTCTGTCGACTTCTTCTTTTTCATACCATGGACGTGTTGCACTTCCCTCGCCAGTTCACCCAGTTCTTCTGATAGCCGGGCGAGGAGTTCCATCGGCGGAAAATACCCCTCTTTGAACTGGGATATGTAACGATCCACTTCTTGTTGCATGTCCTTCATCGTTCTGGCAGTTTCCATCTACTTTTCATCTCCTCTCCTCATCGTATATAAACCGCCGTCCTATTGTCAAAACTAATCGGATAAAGGATACTAGGAAAGGTGCAGGGCGGCGGCACAAGACGGCAACCATCGCCCTTCGCTTCTGCCGGACCGCTGATGACCATATTCAATCCACCGGCTGTACAAGCAATGGCCGGATCAATTATTTCGAACCGGAAGGATGATGGGAATGTTCCAGGGGATTAAGGTGAAAAATATAATCATGATCCTGATCGGTGCGGCGATTTTCAGTTTCGGGCTCGTTCACTTCAACATCCAGAATGAGCTGGCCGAAGGCGGATTCACGGGTCTCACCCTGATCCTGCTGTTCGTGTTTAATCTGGACCCCGCCATCATGAACTTGGTGCTGAACATTCCGATGTTCTTCATCGGCTGGAAACTGTTAGGGCGCAAGCCGTTCATCTATACGGTCATCGGCACGGTGGCCGTTTCGGTGTTCCTGAAAGTGTTCACGATCTATCAGTTCGAAGTCGGACTCAAAAATGACATGTTCCTCGTCGCACTGTTCGCCGGGGTGTTCATCGGCATCGGGCTCGGAATCATTTTCCGGTACGGCGGTACGACAGGCGGCGTCGACATCATCGCCCGGCTCGCCAACAAGTATGCCGGATGGAGCATGGGCCGGACGATGTTCATGTTCGATGCATGCGTCATTCTCCTTTCATGGGCGACCTACCTGACGACGCCCCGGATGATGTACACGCTCGTCGCCGTCTTCATCGGTGCAAGGGTCATCGATTTCGTCCAGGAAGGTGCGTATTCTGGACGGGGCGCATGGATCATCTCCGAATGGCAGGATGAAATTGCGGACAAGATCACCGAGGAGATGGAACGGGGCGTCACCATCCTCAAAGGCCAGGGCCACTTCACGAAAACTTCCCGGGAAGTGATTTACTGCGTCGTCGGCAGGAATGAAATCGTCCGGCTGAAGAATATCATCAATTCGATTGACCCGCATGCATTTGTTTCAGTCACCGATGTGAAGGATGTCATGGGCGAAGGGTTCACGCTGGACGAGGAAAAACGCCCGCTTGAATGAACGCATGGAAAAACCCCCGCAGAAAGATGCGGGGGTTTTTGTCTTGCCTTATTCGTCCCTGCCGGTGAAGATGAGCAGAAGCCGTGCAAGCTCCAGGACGGCGACCGCTGCGGCTGCGACATAGGTGAGTGCCGCTGCGTTCAGTACTTTCCGGGCAGCGGGCTCTTCCTCGTTCCGGATGATGCCGAGTTCGACAATCTGGTTCATCGCCCGGTTGGATGCATTGAACTCCACCGGCAGCGTGACGACCTGGAACAGGACGCCGACTGCCATGAGGGCGATGCCGATGCCGAGCAGCGAGTTCATGCTCGAGAAAAACAGGCCCATCATGATGAAGATCCATGATGCATTGGACGTAATGTTGGCAACCGGTGCCAGGCGGTGACGAAAACGCAGGAATGCATAATCGTGGGCATCCTGGATGGCGTGGCCGACTTCGTGTGCAGCAACGGCCGTACCGGCAACCGAAGGGTTCCGGTAGTTGTCCGTGGACAGGGCGACGGTCTTCGTGATCGGGTTGTAGTGATCGGAGAGCGTTCCCGGCGTCTCGACGACTTTAACATTGTGAAGACCGTTTTTGTCGAGGATGAGCCGTGCGACTTCCGCACCCGACATCCCGGACGTCGAACGCACACGGGAGTATTTCCGATAGGCATTTTTCACTTTGGATTGTGCATAGATCGGCAATGCGATAATGATCAGCAGGTAGATCAGGAACATTCTATATCCTCCCTTTTTCTATCTACGTCTATTTTACCGGCTTGCCGTCTCTTCCGCCAATAAAATGGACCGGCGGCGCCAAGACCAGACGGCGATCCCGATGCAGGCGACAGACAGCCAGAAGGTGAAATATCCGATCCCATTCATATGGTCCATAAGATCTCCATAGACCGGCATTTGTCCGAACACGTAGTCAATGACCACATCGTGCATCGTCCAGACTGCGGCAATGGCGATGGAGATGAGGCCGAACCGGTACTTGTCCATGTAAAGGACAGCCTCCAGCGCCATGGCAAAATGCGAGATGACGAGCATCCAGCCGAGGGGACCGATCGGTCCGCTCTCCATTTCGGTCCAGATGTTCATGACGACCGCCCAAAGCCCATATTTGACGAGCGTAATGAGGGCGAGCGCCTCAATCAGCTTCCAGTGGCGGCCGAAAATCCAGCCGAGTACGGCAAGCGTGAAGAACAGGCTCGCCGTCGGGCTGTCCGGCACAAACGGAAGGAAGACCGGTTCCGTGTTCTGCAGCTGGCCTTTATACCAGATGTACCCGTACACCGTTCCCGCAAGGTTGACCAGAAACAGAACGATGAGGAATCTCCGGTCATTCAGGATGGCTCGGATCAGACTGATGGTTGATTGCATGGGAACCTCCGGGTATGAAAAAAGAGCCAGTCACCTGGCTCTTTTCCATTATTTCTGGTTCGTGATGCCCGAGATGAACTCGGCCAGTTTGTCGAGGTCTTCGTCAGATCCCTGGAAAGCGTCAGCCGGCATGAGCTGCTGGCCGTCTTCCGCGATTCCGTTCACTGCGATGTCCTTGACTTCTTCAGCCGTGTGGCCTGTTCCGACGAGCGGAGCTCCGGCAGGCGTGCCTTCGAAGTTCTCGCCGTGACAAGTCACACAGGACTGGTTCATATACACTTCATATCCCGGATCGGATGTGTCCACGTCTGCTTCTTCGACGATTTCACCCTGGGCCTTTGCCGCATCCCAGTCATGGTTTACGACGGATTCCCAAGTGAGGTAGATCATTGAGCAAAGTGCGAGTAGCATGAATGCCGTCGGAAGCGGACGCTTGAGCGGGCGGCGTTCTTTTGTCGTGTCCATGAACGGCACGAGCATGAGTGCACCGATTGCAAGACCCGGCATGACGATGGCACCGACCACGTTGAACGGTCCGGATGCAAATTCATATTTCAGAAGCTGATACATAAACAGGAAGTACCAGTCAGGCAGCGGAATATATCCTGTGTCGGTCGGGTCGGCCTGGCGCTCCAGTGGAGATGGATGGGCGACCGTAAGGATCAGGTATCCGACGAGGAAGATTGCACCGATCATCCATTCCTTCAGCAGGAAGTTCGGCCAGAACGCTTCTGTCTTGCCTGGGTACTCTGAATAGTCTTTCGGGATCCGGTTCTTCTCGTATGAACGTATACGGGAGTCA
Organism: Edaphobacillus lindanitolerans; assembly: GCF_900156305.1. Taxonomy (GTDB): domain Bacteria; phylum Bacillota; class Bacilli; order Bacillales_A; family Planococcaceae; genus Bhargavaea; species Bhargavaea lindanitolerans. The sequence continues at coordinate 80,355 of NZ_FTPL01000001.1, forward strand.
CCGACGAATTTCATCCCTTTTCCGCGATGCATAGTGTCCCCTCCTCTTTTTGGACGTTAGTGTCCGTCAATCTTACAACGGACCGGAAATACCTTGTCTCCGGATCATGATGAAGTGAGCCGCAAGAAGTGCAAGCAGTGCAGCCGGCAGGAAGAACACATGAATCGCGAAGAAACGTGTAAGCGTCTGAGCTCCGAGGATCACGGAGTCCCCGGCAAGGAGGACTTTGATCCACTCCCCGATAAACGGAACGGATGCTGCGATTTCAATACCGACCTTCGTTGCAAAGAGGGCTTTCATGTCCCAAGGGAGAAGGTAGCCCGTGAACCCGAGACCGAGCATGACGACGAAGATGAGAACTCCGACGATCCAGTTCAGTTCACGCGGCTTCTTGTAAGAACCTGTGAAGAATACCCGCAGAGTATGTAGGAACATCATGACGATGACGAGAGATGCCCCCCAGTGGTGCATACCGCGCACGATCTCACCGAATGCAACTTCGTTTTGAAGATAGTAAACGGATTTCCAAGCATTTTCGATGTCCGGAGTGTAGTACATCGTGAGGAACATCCCGGACAGGATCTGGATGACGGTGACGAAGAACGTCAGGCCGCCGAAGCAGTAGATGAATGCGGAAAAATGATGCGCAGGGTTTACGTGCTCAGGTACTTCATGGTCGGCGATGTCCCGCCAGATTGGCGTGATGTCGAGCCGCTCGTCCACCCAATCGTAGATTCTGTTCAGCACGGTTTTCTGACCCCCTAACTAATTAGACTAGTGTGTTCGGTTTGGCGGCGCCGAGATAAAGCAGGCCGTCTTGTTCTTTTACGTCGAACTCGTCGAGCGGGCCTGTCGGAGGCGTTCCCGGCACGTTTTTCCCGTTCTTTTCATAGCGCCCGCCGTGGCAAGGGCAATAGAACTGGTGCGGGTGCTCCTTGTCGGAGGCCCAGTTCACTGTACAGCCAAGGTGTTTGCACACCGGAGAAAGTGCAACGATCTGGTTGCCTTCCTTGTAAACCCAAGCGGTACCCGTCACTTCGGACTCGTACCAGCCGTCCACTTGGTCGTACGTGAAATCCACGCGGACCGGCTCTTCTGTCAGCTCGCTCACCTTTTGGCTGGTCGGGATGTAATCCCCAGCTGCTCCGGCTTCGAGGACAGGGTCCACTGCAAAGCGGATCATCGGCATGAGCATGCCGGAAGCCATGAATCCGCCGACGCCCATCAACGTATAGTTAAGGAATTGACGTCGTGAAACTCGTGATTTGCTCATCATGTTCCCCCCTCTTACTAAAAGGTCAGTCCAACGGACAAACTTTTACTACTGAATAGCATAGCTAGGACATATCTATGATAGCTCAATCAAAAACGAAATTCAACAAAGCATTTAATGCGTGGAACAGTTTGTGAACTTTTTATGACTCGCCTTTCTGCTTGCATGCCGGCCGGCTGTCCGATCGGTGCTTTGTCCCTTAATTGCCCGTCCATCTGGCGGTCAGGACCGGAATGATCTGGCGGACCTGGTCCTCCAGGACCGATTGCTTGAGCTTCTTGTCCATATGCTCCAGCGGGATCGAAGGGATCCAGATGGCGTCCCCGATAATGCCTTCCGCTGACCATGTTTGATCCGTGGTCAGATAAAACACGTGCTTGAACGGCATGTCCGCAATCGAGGCCTCCCACTCCGAGGCCAGGCGGGCCTTGTCGCTCTTGTCCAGATAAGTGAACGGCGGCAGGAGCATCAGCCTGCCCTTGAACTGATGCTCGAGAAAGGCGGTCAGATTCATCAGGAATTCGGTTTCGGATGCACTCTGTTTCATCCCCGGCCCCTCGCTCCCGAGGCCGACGAGCGGAACGACCGCCGTGTCGATGTACTCGCTCTGCTGTAGGTAAAGATCCATGTCTCTTGCTGTCCAGTTCATCCTAAGCCCCTCCTGCAGGGGGGACATCCCCCGGCGTGCACGCCGGACTCATCCGGGCGCACAGCCATGGTCCAGTGTCCCCAGCTGTGATTTGAGATATAAGTCCGTGTGCAATTTTTATGCACCATCCATTTTACTTTGGCATTGCACGGTTCCAATTGCAAATCTGAACGGCTGTTTACGGGGGGAAACATGGAATGCCTGCAGTGTCCCCTCCCGCGTATCCGGAACGGCGTCCCCCATTTTCTCCATAAGAAAAGACCTCATCTCCGGGATGAAGTCACGGTTTCCCCACTTCTTTAATCGTTTGGAGTGTCTTGGACAGGGAGAAGAACCTCTCTTTGTCGTTGCAGTCGAGCGCTTCGTCGATTTCCCTGAGCAATTGTTCTTCACGGAAAGCGAGTACACTGTCTTCAAGAAGTTGTTCGGCTTCTTTCCTGTCTTTCTCGCTGATTCTGATGTATTCCGGCACATACGGGTTGTCTTCAAGCACAGCAGCGTATTCGGGGCAGGAATGCCTGCCGGGGAAGTTGAGCTGCAGGAACATATTCTCCTCGGGATGCAGCCGCAGGTCGTGGAATGATTTTTCCGCGTCGGCGGTCATCAGGTTCCCTTTGTAGAATCGGAAGGGAATCCCGTCCGAATCGGTCGTGGACATGACCATTGCCCTCGGACAGTAGTGTGCCTCGTCCACAAAGCGCACATTTTGCAACAGCTGGTCGTGGCTGAGGAGATAGTTCAGGATCCAGACACATTCCCGCCTCTTCAGCTGGTGGGTTTTCAGGAACCACCGGACAAACTCCTTCTTTTCGGCGACCGGGACTGACGCTTCCACAAAACCCCCTCCTTTCACAGATCGTTCTCGAGGAATGATGACCATTTCGGATCATCAGGAACGAGAGTGGCGAGTCTTTGTATCACTTCGATGGCTTCCTCCCGATTTCCTTCATCCAGCAGGAAAAGGGCGAACTTTTCCAGGAACTGTGCGTCTTCCTTAAACTCATGATATGCGAGCCGGTAAAATTCATATGCGTCCGGATAATTTTCTTCCCGTTCATACGCGTAGGCGGCGAACGGATACAGGCCGGACCAGTCGATTCCTTCCCTGCGCAATTCCGAGAACATGTCGATGATCTCTTCGTTCCGCTCCCCATGGTCATACAGCGACATGAGCGCATGGATGGCTTCCATGTACTCGGGATCGAGCGCGATCGCTTCCTTGAGGTGCTCTTCCGCTTCGTCGGGCCGTCCCGTCTTGAGGGCGAGCTTGCCCGCCGAAAGGAACAGCTCCTTATCGAACTTGTCCCGCATCAGCCCTTCTTCGAGTGTCCGGTAGGCAGCCTCGTCCTCTCCGTCCATCATGAGCGCCTGTGCGAGCAGCGCGTAGGCGGAGAAGTAGTCCGGGTCGATGTCCTTCAGTTCGGCAAGCGCCCGGATTGACTCTTTATATAGGCCGCTCTGATAGGAAGCATACGCGTAGCCGAACAAGACATCCGGCGTCCTGGCCTGCTCCAGGGATTCCTTGTAGTACGGCAGGGCTTCTTCGTATGCGGCGCCGGCTGCATACGCCTCGGCGACCCGGTCCGACAGCCGGACGCCTGCGATTTCCGATGCGGATTTGCGGATTTCTGAATACAGCCTCGCCGCCTCGGCATATCTGCCGGAGTCGAGGAGAAGTTCGGCTTTGGCAAACTGGACCGCGGGTTCATGCGGGAGGAGGCCCGCCGCTTCTTCGACTTTCTGAAGCGCGGTTTCCGCCATCCCCGCCATCTGATAGTAGTCGGCCAGAACGAGGAGCGACTGTGCGTATTCTTCTTCGTCCGGCCGGATTGATGTAAGGAGGAGGAGCGCTTCGTCCTCTTCCCCGAGTTCCATGAGTACGCCGGCCCGGTCGATCTTCAGCTGGGCCTCGTCGGGCATGAGCTTCAGCAGCCCGTCATAAAGCAGGTCCGCTTCCTGGAGGAAGCCGTATTCACCGAGCAGCTCCGCTGCCATGTAGCGGGTTTCCGCATCGGGGGATGCCTGGATGTCCAAGATGAGGGATTCCATCTTGGACAGTTCGCCGTCCAGAATATATTGCTGTAAAAGTTCGATTGTCTCCATCAGTATTCACCCGTCCTGTCATTTTTCATACTTCATGCTACAAGATGAACCGTCCCTTCACAAGAAAAAAAGCCTCCTGCAAAAAGAGGCTTGGGTCCGTCCGCCGACAGCAGGAAAAAACAGTCGTAACTGTGCGGAATTTATTTCTGCAGTGAATCGAGGTGTTCGAAAAATGCCGGATAGGAAACCGCGATGCAGTCCGGATCTTCCAGCTCGACCGGTCCGTCGGCGATCAGCGATGCGATGGCGGCCATCATGCCGATCCGGTGGTCTCCGCGTGAATCGAGCGTTCCGCCGCCTAGCCGGACCGGACCGCGGATGATCATGCCGTCCGCCGTCGGTTCGATATCCGCTCCGAGCTTACCGAGTTCTTCGGCGACTGCCGCAATCCGGTCCGTTTCCTTCACCCGCAGTTCTTCGGCGTCCTTGATGACCGTCGTTCCCTCGGCCTGCGTCGCCAGGAGTGCGATGACCGGTATCTCGTCGATGAGCCGCGGGATGAGCGGACCGGAGATCTCCGTCCCGCGCAGGGAGGAATGCCGGACCGTCAGTGTTCCTCGCGGCTCGGAATCCGAAGAGCCGCTTTCCGTGACCCGGATTTCGGCGCCCATCGCTTCCAGAACGTCCAGCATCCCGGACCGGGTCGGGTTTAGCCCGACATTTTCAAGCGATACTTCGCTGTCCGGCACGAGTGCGCCGGCAGCAAGGAAGAACGCTGCGGACGAAATGTCACCCGGCACATCGACATGGACCGCAACGGGTTTCTGGCCGCCCTGCAGCCGGATCGTCCCTTCTTCGCTGCTGACCTGGATGCCAAAGTTGTGCATCATGCGCTCGGTGTGGTCACGTGATACTTCTTTCTCCCGGATGACGGATTCGCCGTCCGCCCGGAGCGCCGCAAACAAGATGGCCGATTTCACCTGTGCGCTCGCGACGGGCATGTCGTAGTCAATCGCCCGGAGCTGTCCGCCCTGGACGGACAGCGGCGTGTACTGTGCCCCTTCGCGGCCGCGGATGTCTGCCCCCATCCGGTCGAGCGGATCGGTGACCCGCTTCATCGGCCGCTTGGCGATCGAGCTGTCGCCGGTGACGACCGAGTGCACCCGGGATCCCGCGAGTACGCCGAGGATGAGCCGGGTCGTTGTGCCGGAGTTTCCGGTATATAAAATGTCGGACGGCTCTTTCCAGCCGTCGATGCCCGGACTGTCGATGACGAGATCGGTGCCTTCGCGTTCGATGCTCACGCCGAGCGACCGGAAACAGTCGATTGTCCGCAGACAGTCTTCCCCTGAAAGGAATCCGGAGACGGTCGTGCGCCCCTCCGCGATGCTGCCGAACATGACGGCGCGGTGCGAGACCGATTTGTCCCCGGGCACGGTAAGGCTGCCTCGCAGCGGGGCACCGCCGTATTCAAGTTTAATCCGTTCCATAAGCCCGCTCCTCCTGTCCGATTAACTGATGTAGATTTCGTAACTTGTGTTTTCCGCCAGGCAAACCCGGCCCAACTCCCGGTCATCCGCAGTCTGGAATGAGACGACGAGAATGCCGAACACGTCGGCACGGGATTCGACGATCCGGACATTCGTGATCGAAATTCCGGCCTTTGCTAGAATACCGGTGATCTCCGAAATGGCCCCCGGGTTGTCCGGGATGTCGACATTCAGGTCGAACGAAGAGAAGAGCGCCCCCTGGGATTTCAGCGGCAGCGCGTCCCGGTAGGCCCTCGCCCCGTCATAGAACCGGCGGATCTCATCCGGGTCCCCCGCCTCGACAATCGCCCTCACCGCTTCCATCTCCTGCTGCCAAAGGTCCAGCTGGTCGAGGAGCTCGTCGCGGTTCTGAAGGGTGATGTCACGCCACATGTCCGGATTTGACGATGCGATCCGGGTCAGGTCCCTGAATCCCCCTGCCGCGAGCTCCCTCGCGAACGGATGCTCGACCGACTCATCTTCCAGGCGCCGGACGAGTGATGCGGCGACGAGGTGGGGGAAGTGGCTGACGACAGCGGTCATCGCGTCATGCTCCGCGGCGGTGACGACAGCGAGCTTCGCCTTCGTCACTTTGAGGAAATTCTCCAGGCGACGGGCATGCGCCTCATCTTTCCCCGAGGCGGGCGTGAGGAGGTAGTATGCATTTTCGAACAGGTGCTCTTTGGCCGCCCTCACGCCGCTCTTGTGCGAGCCGGCCATCGGGTGGCCGCCGACGAAAACGGCGTCCTTCTCCCGGAACAGGCCTGCATGCTCCATGATCGATGTTTTTGTGCTGCCTGTGTCGGTGAGGATGACGCCCGGTTTCAGGCTCCACTCGGCTGATGCCTGCTTCATCAGCCTGATCGTTTCATTCACCGGCGTGGCGAAGAAAATATAGTCGGCGGGCTCTGCCGCCTGGCGGGCTGTTTCCGCCGTACTATGGATGATGCCGAGATGGAGGGCTTCGCGCAGTGTTCGCTCGTCCGAATCATAACCGGCAACCTCTACACCTTCATGCCGCTGCAGGGCGAGCGCCATCGATCCGCCGATGAGCCCGAGTCCGATGACCGCCAATTTCGTTTCCATGTATTCCACACTCCCAATCGACGACTGCCGGGTTTATGCGCCCGGTACGCTGTGTGCCAGCACTTCGGCAAGTGCGCCGAGAAGTGCTTCATTGTCTTCTTCCGTGCCGACGGTGATCCGGATGTATCCCGGTGTTCCGAGCTTGTCGCCGCTGCGGACGATGAAGCCCCTCTTCAGCAGTTCCGCCGCGACATGGTCTGCCGTGCCCCGGATTTCCATGAGCACAAAGTTCGCCTCAGACCGGGGACAATCCAGGCCGTGCTTCCGCGCGAAATTCACGTACTGCTCTTTCCCTCTTTCATTCTTCTCCCGGCATTCCCGGATGAACTCGTCTCCGCCGAGGGCGGCCAGTGCCGCCCCCTGTCCGGCCACCGTCGTGTTGAACGGGGAACGGACAGGCTCGAGCTTAGAGATGACCGCTTCCGCGCCGACTGCGTAGCCGACCCGGAGGGCGGCAAGTCCGTACGCTTTTGAAAATGTCCGGAGCACGATCACATTCGGGAAATCGTCGATCAGATCGACCGGATCCCGGTAATCCACTGCCGAGGCATACTCGTGGTACGCGTTGTCCACCACTACGAGCACATGCTCCGGCACCCTGGAGATGAACGCCCTCAGCTCGTCGTCCGGAATAATGCCGCCCGTCGGGTTGTTCGGCGAACAGAGCCAGACGATCGATGTATTCTCGTCGATCGCACGCAGCATGGAGTCCAGGTCATGCCGATTGTCCTTCAGGGGAATCTCCCGCAGCTCCGCCCCTTCGATGCGAGCATTGTGCCGGTATTGCGGAAAGCTCGGCCACGGTGCGACCGTGTTGTCATCCTGGGACAGAAGCGCACGTGCCAGGATGACGATGATCTCGTCCGATCCGCTGCCGAACAGGAGCTGCCTCGCGCTGACACCGAGCTTTTCGGCGAGCGCGGACCGGAGGGCGGTGGAATACCCGTCCGGATAGAGTGCAGTTTCAAGATCCATTTCCTTCAGGTACCGGGATGCCGCCGGCGGGCAGCCAAACGGGTTCTCGTTCGAGGCGAGTTTGACGATGCGGTCGAGGCCATACTCCCGCTTGACTTCCGCGATCGTTTTTCCGGGTTCATACGCCCGCATTCCCTCAAGCCGTGCATTCCATCTCATTGCGCTCCCTCTCCTTCCAGGCTTCTGTTCGCAAGGTCCGGCCGGAGCCTGACCGCTTCATTGCGGTAGACGTGGCAGATCTCCTTCTGGGATTTTCCGGTATTGGCGTGCATGAGGACGCGGATGCAGAGCGGCAATGAGCCCGGCACGTTCATCTCATGCGTGCACATGACCGGAACATACTCCCAGCCCGGCATCGACCGGACCGCCTTGGCCGGGAACGCCGACGAGATGTCGGTCGTGGTCGAAATGAGGACCGATACGATTTCATCGGGGCCGAGGCCGTTCTTCTCGGCCATTTCCTTTACCAGTTCAGCTGTTTCCTCAAGCACATGCTGCTGTCCGTCCTCGCAGATGCTCGTCGCACCGCGGACTCCTCTCACCATCATGTCAGAACCCCCAGTCGTTTTCTCAGTTCTTCATCGGCCTTCCTGCATTGTTCCCTGTCCGCCTTATTCATCAAAGGATGGCCGTCTTCCGGCAGCAGGACAAAATGCAGTTCTCCGTATGAAGCCTTTTTATCTTTCTGCATGTAGCCGTACAGCTGCTCGAACGGATAGCCGGCGACCGACCGGAGCGGATAGCCGTTCCGCTCCGAAAAACGCTGAAGCGCATCCGTGAGTCCGCGATCCGCACCTGTCAGCTGCTCGCTCAGGATCAGCGCGTAAAGCATGCCGATCATTACCGATTCACCGTGCGTCATGCCCCCGTAGCCCGCAGCGGCTTCCACTGCGTGTCCGTATGTATGGCCGAAGTTCAGGAATTTGCGCACAGATCCTTCACGCTCGTCCCGTCCGACGATTTCGGCTTTCACGCGAATGCCGGATACGATATAGTGCAACAGCGTCTGTTCATCCATCTCTGAATAATCGACGGTTACGAGCATATCCCGCGCATGGCCATCGGGTGAGATGAGCTGGTGCTTGACCGCTTCCGCCATGCCGGACCGGATTTCTTCCGGCGGCAAGGTTTCCAGCAGATCGGTATCGTACAAAACGGCCGACGGCTGATGGAAGGCCCCTGTCATGTTCTTGCCGCCGGGAAGGTTGATCCCCGTTTTCCCGCCGACGGATGAGTCATGCGCCAGAATGGTGGTCGGGCACTGGATGAAGTCAATCCCGCGCATGTACGCTGCGGAAGCGAAGCCGGCCAGATCTCCGCAGGCTCCTCCTCCGAAGGCGATGACGGTCGATTTCCTCGTGCACCCGGCTTCCAGCAGGAACTGCTGCGCGTTTCCGAACCACTCCACCGTCTTGCACGCTTCCCCTGCCGGCACCAAGAACCACGGTGTGTCACCGCGGCCCGCCCCTGCCAGTGCCTGTTCCAGCCTGTCGCCGTGAATCCCGGCGACCCGCTCATCCGCAATGACGGCCACCCGGTCGGCACCCTCCAGGTAATCGCCGATCCGTCCGAGTGCACCCGGTCCGACCCGTACGTCATATGCCCGCTCGGTCGTGGAGACCCGGATCTCTTCCATTGTCAGAACTCCCTCGCACGGCTGACAAACTCATCGATATTGCGCCGTAGGCCTTCGATCGTGTCACTGTGGAACGTCTCTGAAATGGCAGCGGCCACTTCCCAGGCCACCACATGCTCCGCGACGACCGACGCTGCAGGCACCGCGCAGCTGTCCGAGCGTTCGATGCTCGCCTTGAACGGTTCCTTCGTATCGATGTCGACACTTTCAAGCGGCTTGTAAAGCGTCGGAATCGGCTTCATCACGCCGCGGACCACAATCGGCATGCCGGTCGTCATTCCGCCTTCAAACCCGCCGAGGTTGTTCGTGCGCCTGCGGTATCCCGCTTGCTCGTCCCATTCGATCTCGTCGTGCACTTCGCTGCCCGGACGGCGCGCCATCTCGAAGCCGAGCCCGAATTCAACGCCCTTGAATGCGTTGATCGACACGATCGCCGCCGCAATCCGGGCATCGAGCTTCCGGTCATACTGAACGTAGCTGCCGACTCCGGGCGGACATCCTTCCACAATCACTTCGACGGTTCCGCCGATCGAGTTTCCGGCCGCTTTGGCGTCATCGATCGCCTGCTTCATCTTCTCCGAAGCTTCCGGATCGATGCAGTAAACCGCATCATCGGAAGCGATCTCCCGGATCTCGCTGACGGTCTTGCCGTTCCTGAGCGTCGTATCTGCCTGGATGCCGCCGATCTCCGCGACATGCGCCGTCACTTCGATCCCGAGCGCCTTCAGCATGCTTTTCGCCACCGAGCCGGCAGCGACGCGCATTGTCGTTTCCCGTGCGGAAGACCGCTCCAGCACATTCCGCAGGTCCCTGTGGCCGTACTTCATGCCACCGACAAGATCTGCATGGCCCGGACGCGGCCGGGTCACCCGGCGCTTGATCTCATCTGGATCGACACCCTCCGCCAGCGGTTCGATGCCCATGATCTTTGTCCAGTGCTTCCAGTCATCATTGGTGACCGTCAGTGCAACCGGCGCACCGATCGTCTTCCCGTGCCGGACCCCCGCTGTGATGGCCACTGTGTCCTTCTCGATCTGCATGCGGCGTCCCCGGCCGTATCCGCCCTGCCGCCTTGCAAGATCCTTATTCACCGATTCTGCAGTCAGTTCCATATTGGACGGCAGCCCTTCAATTATCGCGGTCAGCTGCGGACCGTGAGACTCTCCTGCTGTTAAATATCTCATCATGTTCCCCCCAGGCTCTCCAAACATTTTCTTTCCACTATAACATAACAATTCATAGTATTCATGCGCATTTTGGGGACGGAATGAATGACAGCGCTTACTCTATGGAAGAGAATGAATCCGCCGACGGGATGATGCCTGAGGACTGTGCGTGATGAAAGTCCGGATGAGGGGGCCGCACACGCCGGCTGCCCGCATGAATGTCCGTTATCATCCGGCTTCCGTGAAACGGATCGGACCGGAATGGTTGTCCGGCCTTCCTGCAATGGTCAGGAAGGGAACGGCAATCCATGCCAATGAAAAAACTGCAGACCAGGAGGAAAGTACCCCTCGTAGTCTGCAGTCCACCCGGCAATCGCCGGATTCAGGTCAGTTGACCCAGTTGTTGATTTGCTTTTCGTAGGAAACGAGCTCTTCTGCCTTGAAGAACAGGCCGATTTCACGCTCTGCGCTTTCAGGGGAGTCGGAACCGTGGATGATGTTCTTGCCGACAGTGACTGCATAGTCGCCGCGGATCGTCCCGGGTGCCGATTCTTTCGGATTCGTCGCGCCCATCATGAGGCGTGCAGTCGAGATGACGTTCTCGCCTTCCCAGACCATTGCGAACACAGGGCCGGAAGTGATGAAATCAACGAGCTCTCCGAAAAACGGGCGCTCTTTGTGCTCGCCGTAGTGTTGCTCAGCGAGTTCCTGAGGGATTTGCATCAGTTTGGCACCGACGAGTTGGAAGCCTTTCTGTTCGAAACGGCTGACAATATCGCCGATGAGGTTGCGCTGGACGCCGTCCGGCTTGACCATCAAAAATGTTTTTTCCATTTGAATGAACACTCCTTGTGCACGAGGTTGGCGGAAAGCCCGCCGCCTCAAGAATCGTACCATTTTCATCCTTGTGTTTTCAACAAAAGAAGCGGACTTCCGTCAATATTTCCGCTTCCCGATGAATTTCGCGATACGGATAAGCGACTCCCGGTCGGGGCTTTCCGGCAGTTTCCCGGCTTCATCCAGTGCCTTGTCCAGATAAAGGTTGCTGATGCGCCGGCTTTCCTTGATGGCTTCCGAACCCCGCATACGCCGGATCAGCCTGTCGACCGGCGCCCGGTCCTCACCCGCAGCGAGCGCATCCCGGACGAGCGGTTTCAGCTCGGGGTCGCGCAAAGCCAGGATGACGGGCAAGGTGATGTTGCCGTCCAGCAAATCGCTACCGGCCGGTTTGCCGAGTTCCTTTTCCGTCGCCGTGAAATCAAGCAGATCATCCGTAATCTGAAATGCCATCCCGATATAATAACCGAAGCGTTCAAGGTGACGGACGATCTTCGGATCCGCACCCGATACAAGCCCGCCGAGCTCACAGCTGGATGCGATGAGGAGTGCGGTCTTCCGCTTGATCCTGCGCAAATAGTGGCGCAGGTTCTGCTGTTCTGCAAACTTGTCCTCGATCTGGATGATCTCGCCGACACAGATTTCGATCATTGTCTTGGACAGCACCCGGTGGATTTCCGGATCGTCCAGCTCCGAGATGGTCGCCAGCGCCCGTCCGAAGAGAAAATCCCCCACATACATGGCGACACGGTTGCCCCATTGCGACTTTGCGGTCGGTGTCCCTCTTCTGAGGTCGGCATCGTCGATCACATCATCATGAACGAGCGACGCCATATGGATCAGCTCAAGAGGAACGGCGGCCCGTGCCGTGACGGCCGGGTCACACTCTCCGAATTTGGATGAGAGCAGGGTGAAGACGGGCCGGATTCTCTTTCCGCCCGACTTCAACAGATCGAGGGAAGCCTCTTCGATCAGAGGAGACGATGAGCGGACGGCCCGCTCAAGCTCTCTTTCTATATAGTCGAGATCTGTCCGGAATTCCGAATAGATCGATTTAAGCTTCATCTTCTCCAAAGGAAAAACCTTCCCCCGCTATTGTTTTCGTTTGTATCCGATATGCCCCGCGGCAGCTCCGCCGCTGAACGGTTTGTAGGAGACGCGGGTGAACCCCGCCTCCGAGAATATCCGGGCCAGCTGTTCCATGTCCGGGAAGGTGTCCGCGGATTCCTGCAGCCACTGGTATTCCTTGAACTTCTTTGCGAACAGGCGGCCGAACACCGGCATGATGAACCGGAAGTAAAATTTGAACAATTGCCGGTATCCCGGCAGTTTCGGCTGGGAGGTTTCCAGGCAGGCAATCATGCCTCCCGGCTTCAGCACCCGGTACATTTCCGAGAGTGACTTTCTCAGGTCCGGCACGTTCCTCAGGCCGAATCCGACCGTCACATAGTCAAACGTTCCGTCCTTGAACGGAAGATCGATCGCGTTGCCTTCCACCAGCCGGATCTGTTTCCGATCTGCGGTTTTCTCCTCTGCAACGGACAGCATATTCGCGGAGAAGTCAAGCCCGGTCACCGTGCCGTCCGGCCCGACCGCGTCGGCCAGCGAAAGTGTCCAGTCACCGGTTCCGCAGCAGACGTCAAGCGCGTCGGCCCCCGGCCTGACGGCCATCTTGTTCATCATTTCACGGCGCCATGCCTTATGCTGCTGAAAGCTGATGACGGAATTCATCTTGTCGTAGTTTCCAGAAATGTTCTGAAACACCTCATGGACGCGCTGTTCCTTTTGAGTATCCATGCTGCTCAGACCTTCTTTCCCGATTGTGTGGGCGCTGACTCGAACAGCCCCAGATGGGCCGCTATTTCTTCCGGCGCCAGCCGGCCCGGCCGGCTAATCTCCCTCACACTTGCCAGCCCGCGTGAAACCGTCTCGAGCCGGACGGCCTCCAGAAATTCCGCCGCGGACCGGCGGTCCCCGCCGATGTCTTCGGACTGAAGCACGGCAGAACAAAACGGTGTGGACCGTCCGGACAGAAGATCGTCCCTTTCCCTTCCGAGGCGGCCTGCGACGAGCGCATGCGCTGCCGCTTCCGCGTAACCGGGAAGTCCACGGCTGCGGAGGAATGCGGTGAGTGCCGCGGCCTCAATCACATCAAGTGCCGCCGTCACATCCGACGCGCTCCGGCCCGGCTGCCGTTCATAGAGCGATGCCTTGCATTCGGTCATGCGGATGACCGAATGCGCGAGCTCCCGGAGAAGGACGGTGTCGCGGATGCCGGCGAGGATGCGGTAGTGGATGCCGCTGTAATAGTCCCCGGCCAAAACCGTGAGCTGCTGCCGGCGTGAAGGAGCGCCCCTGTCCTCGATCGAATCATGTGCGTGAAAGGCCGCATGCAGCGCACCGACCGCCGTTGCGGCAGTCCGGTCCGAAGATTGCCAGTCCTCCCCGTTCAGCTCCGGGAGGATCAGGGAAAAGAGTACCGGGAATCCAATGCCCGGTTCTCCCGTATAATCAAGGAGCATCCGGTTGGACAGCCGGTCCCGGATCTCCGTCTTCAATTGTTCGACTTCAATATGTATCGGTGATGCGTTCATGTTCCGCGCTCCAATCCTGCACGTCGGCGGCTTTTTGCAGCGGCCAAATAATAGGGCCGCCGTTATTCGGCCGGCCCGCTTTTCAGTACTCCGTGGGCAGTGTGGATTTCCGCCTTGCCGCGTACCTTCACTGCCGAAATATGTTCGGTGAATTGCGCGACGAGCACTTCCCCCTCGTCGAGCTTTTCCGCATGGCCGAATTTCGTGTCGGCACCGCGCGTGAGTCCGATCACCTGGACTCCGTCTTCATGCGCCCTGATGGCGATATACTCGGTCTGTCCCATAGGATTTGGCCCCCGTCCATTTGTCTCAATCATCATAGCACAGTTCTTTCGGACCCGGCAAAAATGCTTCTATTCAGGACATTTTGACGAGCGAGATGATCTCTGCGCGCTTCGCCGCATCATCTTCGAAGATCCCCCGGGCGACCGATGTCACCGTCTTGGAACCCGGTTTCCGGATGCCCCGCATCGTCATGCACATATGTTCCGCCTCCACGACGACATACACGCCGACCGGATTCAGCATGTCCACGAGCGCGTCTGCGACGGTCGCCGTGATGCGCTCCTGCAATTGCGGCCGGCGGGAAACCGACTCGACTGCGCGTGCGAGTTTGCTCAGCCCGGCAATCGCCCCGTCCCTGGGGATGTAGGCGACATGCGCCTTGCCGTAGAACGGCAGCAGATGATGCTCGCACATGGATTGGAAATGTATATCCTTAACGATGACAAGCTCATCGTGTTCTTCATTGAATACGGTCTTGAAATATTCCCTCGGGTCCTGGTCGATGCCCGAGAAAACTTCCCCGTACATGTTTGCGACCCGTTTCGGGGTGTCGATCAGCCCTTCGCGGGAAGGGTCTTCCCCGATGGCTTCCAGGATCATCGTGACAGCCTCCCGGATTTTCGCGTGGTCCACATTTGCCATAAATACGTTCCCTCCATCAGCGGCTGGGGTCTCCTGTCCATACAGGACCTGGCCGCCTGCCGCCACACCCCTAAATGTTAGCACAAACGCCGGCTTGCGTACAATGAGGGATTCCGGTCCCCAAGGGTGTGCGCGAATTCAAAAGGACGGCCCCTTTCCCGCAGCGGGGACAGAGGCCGTCCTATGTAATCAGCTATTACTTGACCGCGTCTTTCAGAGCTTTCCCTGGCTTGAACGCAGGAACTTTGCTCGCCGCGATCTCGATCTCTTCGCCGGATTGCGGGTTGCGGCCTTTGCGGGCTGCACGTTCGCGTACTTCGAAGTTTCCGAAACCGATCAGTTGCACCTTGTCGCCTTCAGCAAGAGCGTCGCTGATCGAGTTGAATACGGACTCGACTGCGTTCGTCGCATCTTTGCGTGAAAGGCCGGTCGCTTCTGCAACGGAGTTCACCAAATCTGTCTTGTTCACACCATTCACCTCCTCCCGAAGAGAAAGTTTGCTTAAGCATGTACAAAGAGTATCACATCCAAACCCGCACCGCAACCGGTTTCACGGGCTTTAAGCGCTTTGTGGCGCTGTTTTAAAGACTTCCCCTGCCAGCCTCTCCGTAAACAAAAATTTGAAATTTTACGTCCGTTTCTCCTCCGGACATTACGGGTTAATCAAATATTGGAATTTATGTACAGCGTGAGGAAAAAGAAAAAGGACATGCCGCCGGACGCGGATGCCCATACATGATTACAGGATGAAGGTCACCATGCCTTTGTTGCCGTCGTTCACCATCTGCTCCATCGTCTCCCGGATCCGGTTCCGGGCCCGTTCAGGTACGGCGGTCGTCTTGAATCGGATGCTTTCCTTCATGACTTCATGGAGCGGGGTCCCGAACAACTGGGTGGACCAGAGCGCTTCACGGTCATTGAGGTAGGCTTCCTTCAGATCTTTCAGAAGCTGGAGGCTGTGGAATTCCGAACCGATGAGCGGAGAGAATTCGGCCTCCATGTCGATCCGCATGATGTGGAGGGACGGGGCTTTCGCCTTCATGCGTACGCCGAAGAAATTGTTCTGCTTGATGAGCTCGGGCGGTGTCGGTTCAAAGTCGTGGATGCCCGGGAGCGTGACGCCGTAGCCGGTCGTCTTCGCGGATTCGATGGCATCCTCATACCGGCCGAATGCCTCTCTGGATTTCACCGAGTCCTTGATGAAGAGCAGCCAGTCCTTCTTCGTCCGGATCGGTTCGCCCATCATCTCGTCGCAGACCGAGTGGTACACATCATCCTCTGTTTCGACCCGGATGGTTGCCTTCCCCTGCCCCGCATCCACATCGGTCACTTCCGCCCGCTTGATGAACGGCTCTTCCTGGAGGGAAGCGGCCAGCGCCTGGACGTCGCGGATTTTCGAGATGGATGAAAGCCCTTCGTCGAGGCGGGTCCGGATCGAGGCATTCAGTGCATGGTCTTCATCAAGCACATCCATCCATTCGGGCTTCAGCAGCTCAATCTCGGAAATCGGGAACTCAAACAATGCTTCTTTCAGGATGAGCTGGATCTCGGATGCATTCAGCTGGTCTGCACTGATGGCGATGACCGGGACGCTGTATTTCTCACTGAGCTCTTCCTTCAGGGCAACCGTATCCGTGTGGGCAGGCATCCTGCTGTTCAGGACGATGACGAACGGCTTCCCGATTTCTTTCAGCTTGCCGACAATCTCTTCCTCCGCCCGGAGTGCCGATGCCCGGGGAATGTTGTTCACAGACCCGTCCGTCGTCATGACGACGCCGATCGTCGAATGATCGCGGATCACCTTGTCGGTGCCGATCCGGGCCGCTTCCTCAAACGGCACCGGTTCATTGTGCCACGGGGTATGGACGAATTTCGGCCCGTCGTCGTCCATATGCCCCTTCACCCCGTCAATGACATAGCCGACACAGTCCGCAAGCCGGATCTGGAACGTCAGTCCCCCGTCCCCGACCGAGATGCCTGTCCCCCTTGCCGGAACGAATTTCGGCTCCGCCGTCATGATGACGGGACCCGGCGAGCTTTGCGGCAATTCATCCTGCGCTCTCGTCCTGTCCGCTTCCTCGACCATATTCGGAATGACGACTTCTTCCATGACTCGTTTTACGAATGTCGATTTTCCGACGCGTACCGGCCCGACGACGCCGATGTAGATATCCCCGTCAGTGCGTTTCGCCAATTCTTCATACAATGCTTCGCTCAACCTTTCGCCCTCCTTTTCTGCGCAATTCATTGTATGCACGACAGAAGCGCTTCATGCGGCATGCATGAAGCGCTTCGATTGCGGAATCTTTCCGGTTCACTTCTTGTCCATGAACACGGGATTTCCGTCTTTGTCCACCGTGTACGGCAGGCTGTAGGCCGGCAGGATCGGAGAATCGTCATAGAGGATATGGCGGATGTCCTCACCCGGTTTTACCTTGGCCTCTCCATCAAGGAGTTTCTGATGAAGGTCCGCAGTGTAATCGATATAGAAATTGCCGTCCGACGAAAGGACGAACGGAAGTTCATGTGATGAATACGGGCTCTTGACGGTCGGCGCTTCTTTCAGCCCCATAGCCGCGAAGTTCGGTTTGAATACGTTGCCCGTGATCATTTCTTCAATCGGGACATGCCCGTTCACGCCTTTGCGGAGATTCAACTCCCGGATCCGTTCCGGGCCGTGCAGATCCACAAGCTTGACGGTCGGATTGTCCTCCACGTCCATCAGGACATATTGATAAATGCCGCCGGTCTCATAGGCATTGGACGGGATTTTCTCCATATAGGCAGGGACGATCTTGGAAAACTCGATCGGGTACTTGATGAACGGATCCACATCCTGATCGCGTGTCTTGATCGGCAGCAGTCCGCCGGTCTTTTCCTGGTACTGGCCGACTGCGCCCTGCACCGACTGCAGCTGTTCTTCGTATGGGATCGAGCCCGGGCCTTTCTCCTTATCGGGCATCATGCAGCCGCCGAGGAGGACGATGCACGAAATCAATATGGCCAAAAAAGTTTTTTTCAAATTGATCACGCTCCTCCCGTCGGTCCGCTGAAGACCACATAGACCATGCCGAAGAAGGCAAAGATGAGCAGAAGCCAGGCCACGAGGGAAAAGACGAATTTCAATACCTTGTTTTTGAGTTTATTGCGGCTGAAGCTGATGAGGAACATGCAGACGAACATGGCCCCCATCGCATAAAACGACAGCCACATTTTATCCAGCGATGACAATGCGGATCCACCTTTCAGTGCCGGATGCCATCAAGACATTCCGAACAGATCTTCAATTTCATGTTTCTTCAGCCGTCCCATGAGACTGTCCACCGCTTTGCGGGGCTCGGCTCCTTCAAACAGGACGGAATATAGCGCCTGCGTGATCGGCATCGGGACGCTGCAACTCTCGGCCAGCTGCCTGGCGGCCTTTGTTGTCCGGACGCCTTCGACGACCATCCCCATCTGCTCCAGCACCTCGTCCAGGCTCATTCCCTTGCCGAGCATATTGCCTGCCCGCCAGTTGCGTGAGTGGACGCTCGTGCAGGTGACGATCAGGTCGCCAAGCCCCGTCAAACCGGAGAACGTCATCGGGTTTGCGCCCATCGCCACGCCGAGCCGGGAGATTTCCGCCAGTCCGCGCGTGATGAGGGCAGCCTTTGCATTGTCCCCGTATCCGAGTCCGTCCGAAACGCCGGCGGCCAGGGCGATAATGTTTTTCAGTGCACCGCCGATCTCCACGCCGATGACATCATCGTTGGTGTACACACGGAACACCCGGTTCATGAACAGATCCTGGATCCGGACGGCCAGTTCCGGATCTTCATTCGCGGCCGTCACGGTCGTCGGATGACGGAGAATGACTTCTTCCGCATGGCTCGGACCGGACAGGACGACTATCCCCTGCCTGAGATTTTCCCTGATCTCCTCGGCCATCATCTCGCTGATCCGCTTCAACGAATCCGGTTCGATGCCCTTGGAGACATGGGCGAACAAGACGGGCTTTTCAAGGATGTTGTTCAGCTCCCGGCATACGCCGCGGATCCCAGTGGTCGGTACCGCGACCACGATGACGTCGGAGCCGTCCACGGCCTGTTCCAGGCTGGCCTCCGCCTTCAGGTTCTCCGGCAGAAGGGCACCCGGCAAGTATCGTTCATTCGTATGTCGGGAGTTGATCTCCTCCGCCTGCTCCGGGCGTCTTGCCCAGATCGTGCAGTCGTGTCCGTTGTCGGCGAGGACCGTCGCCAGGGCAGTTCCCCAGCTCCCGGCACCGAGCACCGTCACCTTCGTCATTGCATTCAAATCCTTTCATTCATCAGCTTCGTTTTCTCGTCAGGAGACGGATCGGCGTCCCTTCGAAACCGAATGATTCACGCAGTTTGTTCTGAAGGAACCGCTCATAGGAGAAGTGCATGATCTCCGGATCGTTCACGAAGACGACAAAAGTCGGCGGCTTTACCTGGACTTGCGTCATGTAATAAATCCTCAGCTTGCGGCCTTTGTCCGAAGGTGCCGGATTCATCGCAACCGCATCTTCAATCACTTCGTTGAGGATGCTCGACTGAATGCGGAGTGCATGGTTTTCGCTCACCCTCTTGACGGTGTCGAGGATCTGGAATACGCGCTGCCGTGTTTTCGCCGAGACGAAGACGATCGGCGCATAGTCCAGGAACTGGAAGTTGTCCCGGATGTTTTCCGTCATCCGGTTCATCGTCTTTTCATCCTTTTCCACGGCATCCCACTTGTTGACGACGATGATGATGCCCTTCCCCGCTTCGTGCGCATAGCCGGCAATCCGCTTGTCCTGCTCGCGGATCCCTTCCTCTCCGTTCAGGACGACGAGGACGACATCAGATCGTTCGATCGCACGGAGCGCCCGGAGGACGCTGTACTTCTCCGTGGATTCATAGACCTTCCCTTTTTTCCGCATGCCGGCCGTGTCGATGACCTTATATTTCTGGCCGTCACTGATAAAATCACTGTCGATCGCATCACGTGTCGTACCGGCGATGTCACTGACAATGACGCGCTCCTCGCCGAGGAAGACATTGACGAGCGAGGACTTCCCTACGTTCGGGCGCCCGATGAGTGAAAAGCGGATTACATCGTCTTCGATCTCCTCTTCCGACGGTTCGGGGAAGTTCCTGGCCGCCTCGTCCAGAAGGTCACCGAGGCCGAGGCCGTGTGATCCAGAAATCGGGAAAGGTTCCCCGAAGCCGAGCGAATAAAAGTCATAGATCATGTCGCGCATATCCGGATTGTCCACTTTGTTGACTGCCAGGACGACCGGTTTCTTCGTCTTGTACAGGATTTTGGCCACTTGCTCATCGGCAGCGGTCACGCCTTCCCGCCCGTTCGTCAGGAAAATGATGACGTCCGCTTCGTCAATGGCGATTTCCGCCTGCTGGCGGATCTGTTCGAGGAACGGCTCGTCCCCGATGTCGATCCCGCCGGTGTCTATGAGATTGAACTCATGGTTCAGCCAATCTGCAGAACTGTAGATCCGGTCTCTCGTGACGCCCGGGATGTCTTCGACGATCGAAATCCGTTCGCCGACGATACGGTTAAAAATCGTCGACTTGCCGACGTTCGGCCGGCCGACGATCGCTACTGTCGGTTTGTTCATTGGTTCCACCCTTCCGGGATCATTCCGTCCGGCCTGAGCCGGACAGGAATCATCTCGCTTCATCTTCTGCCATTATACACAAGAAAGCGGAACACTCGCCATACAAGCATGTTTAGATTCAGTGAACACTGATCCTGGCCGTCTGTATTTGGAAAGGTCCGGACCCCGCTTCCCTCGCGCAGGTCATGGAATGCGGGGAGGCCGGGGAGGCTCGGAAAATGCCATTAAACGGACAGGCCGCCGCCGGATTCCCGGGCGGCGGCTTCGTTTTCGATCCGTGTCCGATCTTTCAAGAACACGCATCCAACAAATCTGCTTCCTCTTGGAGACGGTTCCGCTGCGGATGATAAAAAACCTCGTGATCGGTTCAAGCGATGCGGTCACCAGATCCATTGGTTGAACTGGTACACGCCCAATACGATAAAGAACAAGGTGATTAAAACCACCGAAATACAGCCGACCAAAAATAGTTTATCACCCCATGTCTCTTTGAATTCCCCAAAGTCTTCTAAACCTTCTTTTTCGGCATCTTTCTGAATCCGCGCAACGATTTTCCTGAGTTCCGGATCGCTGATCAAGTCACAGTCCCCTTTAAATTTCACTGCCCTGGCGATTCTCACCGGATCCTTGCCCATCGCCTTTTCAAACTCGGAACACGCCGATACCATATCCGCCGTCTTATCCAGTTCCAAATACCAATAACGGCCGGCCATCGCAGGGTATTGGAGCAAATGATAAACATCCCCCAATCTTCTCCGAAGCTTCAGTTCATTGGGATACGTAGATATCAGCCCATGCAGCCTGTCTCTTGCGCGCCCAAGATCTTGATTCTCGATATCCATCTCGATTTTCATTAATGTCTTCCCGGGTATACCCTCCAGTGCTAACACCTCCATACACATGAATGGAAAACCTAAGTCCCGTTGTTTTGCTGATAAATACGACAGGGAAGGAACGGATTCCTTTAAACAGCCGGTTTCGTATCTCGGCACCGACCATGAAGTAGCCGGTGAACGGAAGAGCCGGGCAAGTTCTTATAGTGAAAACCGGCTACGATTCTATATGAATCTTGCGGCACAGCGTTGATGCGCGTCGGACTGCACAAAAAAACGGTGATGGCCGATCTCTCTGCCATCACCGTCTTTTGATTTACTGTTTTATCACTCGGAGAATCCTTTGAGCTTGTCTCCGATCACGTCGCTGATCGAGAAGCCTTTGTTCTCCTCGGGAAGTTCATATTCGTCGCGCTGGACTTCACGCTGTCCGCCGTCTTCACGCGGGAGCATCTCCTTGATCGACAGGGAAAGGCGCTTGTCCCCCTTGTTTACATCCAGCACCTTGACCTGGACTTCCTGGCCTTCCTCGATCACTTCATGAGGCGTGCCGATATGGTGATGGGCCATCTGGGAAATATGGACGAGTCCTTCCACGCCCGGGAATACTTCCACGAATGCGCCGTACGAGACGATCCGCTTGACTGTACCGGTATGGACGGAGCCTTTTGGCGCCTTCTCTTCGATGTCTGCCCAAGGTCCTGGAAGCGTATCCTTGATCGAGAGCGAGATGCGCTCGTTGTCGCGGTCCACGGAAAGGACCTTGACGCTCACTTTGTCGCCTTCCTTCAGCACATCACTCACCTGGTCGACATGGCCATGGGCGACCTGGGAAATATGGACCAGCCCGTCCACGCCGCCGATATCGACGAACGCACCAAACGATGCGATCCGCTGAACCGTTCCTTCAAGGACATCGCCGTCCTGGATGCGGTTCAGCACCTCATCCTTCATCGATTCTTTTTCGGCTTCGATGACTGCGCGGTGAGAAAGGATCAGGCGATTTTTCTCCTTGTCCATCTCGACGATCTTGAAGGTCATCTCGCGGCCTTTGTAGTCATCGAACGATTCCACATAGTGATCTTCCACAAGGGAGGCCGGAACGAAGCCGCGCACGCCGAGATCCACGACAAGGCCGCCCTTGACGACGTCCTTGACCTCTGCAGTGATCGTCTCGCCGGAATCGAATTTCGCTTTCAGGTCGTCCCATGCAGCTTCCGCATCCACCTTGCGCTTAGAAAGAACGAAGTTCTCATTATCGTTTTCCACTTTGATGATGATGAGTTCCAGTTCGTCTCCGACCTGGACTGCATCGGACGCCTTTTCGATATGGAGGCTTGACAATTCGCTGATCGGGATGACTCCGTCGAACGGCGCCCCCGGGATTGTCACCGTCACGGATTTGTCTTCAATTTTATCGACCGTTCCTTTTACCCGGTCTCCTTGTTTGAATTCAAGGATTTCCTGATCTTCCATGTTTTGTTCCACATTGTTCATCTCTTCACTCATGCCTAGTCCTCCTCCATAAAGGTTCCTTAATCCATTTTATGCGAAACCGTTTATAAAAACAAAAAATTATGCTTTTTCGGGCCGTTTTTCTTCCGAGATGAGCTTGGCGATGTGTTCCATGATCATTTCCGCCACCTCATCCGCCGAAGCCCGGCGCTCCCGGTAAGGCGTGATATCGATCGGCCGGCCGAACCGGATCTTCACCTTCCGGAAAGGCTTGTACTGTCCGATGACCGCACACGGGACGACGACCGCATCCCCGCCCTTAAGCGCGAAGAACCCGGCACCGGACATCGGTTTGCCGAGAGTTCCGTCTTTGCTTCGCGTTCCTTCCGGAAACATTCCGACAACCCCGCCATCCTTCAGCAGTCCGAGTGCGGTCCGGACGGCGGACCTGTCGCTCAGCCCCCTCTTGACGGGGAAGACATGAAGTCCCGGAAGCAGTTTATTGAGGATGGGCGCCTCGAAAAGTTCCGCCTTTGCCATGAAGCTGACAGGTCTCGGCGCAGTGATGCCGACGGTCGGCGGATCAAGCAGGCTTGTATGATTGGCACAGAGCAGGACGCCGCCCGTTTCCGGAAAATGCTCAGTCCCCTTCACGTCGAGCCGGTAAAGGGGTTTAAGCAGCCCGTAGACGACGGACTTTGCAAAATGATAAAAGTCCATCAGCCCACCTTCTTCCCGGCAAGCCCGATGATGGCATCCGCCGCCTCTTCGATCGACATGTCGGTCGTATCGAGCAGTACCGCATCCTCCGCACGGATGAGAGGGGACACTTTCCGCTCGCTGTCCTTTTTGTCGCGCAGGGCAATTTCGCGTGCCAGCTGCTCGGGATCCGAGTCGAATCCGCGTGCAAGGTTTTCCAGATGACGCCGTCGGGCACGCTCCTCGACGCTTGCCGTCATGAACACCTTGAGTTCCGCATCAGGGATGACGGCGGTGCCGATGTCACGGCCGTCCATGACCACTCCTCCTTCCCGTGCCATCCGGCGCTGTTCTGCCACCATGTATGCACGGACCCCGGCGTGTGCCGAGACGGCGGATACCCCGTTCGTCACCGGGGCTGTCCTGATGACTGCGGTTACATCTTCACCATCCAGGAGGACGGTCTGGCCGTCTGCCCCCGGTTCAAGGATGATCTGGGTGCCCGGCAGCAGGGCTTCAACCTCCCCGGCCTTCTCCAAATCTATGCCCGCCTGCAGCGCCTTATACGTCAGGGCCCGGTACATTGCGCCGGTGTCGATATATGTATACCCAAGCCTGCCGGCAACAAGCTTCGCAATTGTACTTTTTCCTGCAGCCGCGGGGCCGTCGATCGCAATCCGAATCTTCATGTCCATCTTCAACTCTCCTATAGTCAATTCGAACCCATTGTACCATAATGGCCCCCAAAGAGGCGCTTCGGGTTTGCCCCGGACAAAAAAACAAAGCGGCAGGGGGCGGCATCCATGCCGCTCCCCTGCCGTTCATCAGTGCAGGAGTTCGTTTTTGAGCACTTCGCCGGTGTCCGTGTCGACCATGACCCGGTAAGTGTCTTTTTGGCCGCCCGTCTCTTTCGTAACGATGAGCAGGTGGCAGAGCCGCTGGACGAGTTCCCGGTTTGCAGTGTAGGCAAGTTCGCTGGAATGGACTTCCGTGCCGGCGGAGAAGAATTTGCCGGGATCGAATGGCTTGATCGGCTGAGGCTTCAAGTCTTCTTTCTGGATGTATTCCATCGAGTTCACGCCGAGAATTTCCCCGTTGTCTTTCGCCGCCTTCACCTGGATTCCGTCTGCAAACACTTTGGCGCCGGTCTTGGAGTCAATGCGGACGAATGAAAGGTGCCAGTAGTTGGAGTTCTCGCGGGATTCCTCGAAGACGACGTCTTCATAGCCCGCCTGCTTCAAAAATTGGCCAGCCTTATCACGGATCTCCGCCTCCGACAGTTTCCCCTCCCCGGCCGGGCGCTCGATGAGGAGGCTCAGCAGATGTCCGCCTTTCTTGGTGAAGTCGGCATACCCGAAGCGGACCCCGTCCTGGAACCGGATATGGTAAAACGGATACACGGCATCTTTGCGGCTTTCGCTCACATGGACGGAGGCACCCTCAAGGCCCGGGAACAGATTTTTGAACTCCCGGATCACGTCCTCCCGCTTGACCGGTTGATCCGACAGGAGCTGTAGATCCTTCTTCTTTTGTTCGTCATGTTCGCTCGTTGTGAGCGGGAAGTCGGATTCCGCATAGGTTTTCACCGCATGACCGAGATTCGCCCAGCGCTTGTCCGGCACTTCCCCCTCCATGCTCGCGAACCATTCATCCGGCCCGGTGCCGCCTGTGAACATATCTTCCGTCGCAACCGACCATTCACCCGAAAAGTCGGAAAGGTTTGCGGCGGCGTTGCCGAGGGCCTTTTCCCACTTTTCCTGAGGGATGGCGCCGCGTGACGCCAGATCCGCATAGTCACCGAGACGGGTCAGGTAGTTCATCCATTCGGTCGAGAAGTGATGGTCGAGCGGCAATGAAGACAAATTGTTCTTCATCTCGGACGAGAGCCTCCAAATATTGCCGAGCGGCTCTGCAGCCGATGACTCATCGCGGTAAAGAAGCACTTTTCTCACTTCCCGTTCAAGGTCGGTCAGCTGTTCGGATGACTCGGACAGCTTATTGGAATATTGACCGTTGAGCAGCAGGTTCAGCTTCTCGTTTTCCGCCGATGCATTCCAGGAGAATACGGCGAGCGCGACCGTTGCATAACAGAACAGGAACAGCAGTTTTTTCATTTTCATCCCTCACATGCAGAAAATATGCTTTCCGATTGTCTTGATCTGCGGTCTTGACCAGATCCATTTGCTGGTGGCGGTCTCCGGATTGAAGTAGTAGAGCGCATTCTCGGTCGGATCCCAGCCGTTGATTGCGTCAATGGCCGCTTCCCTCGCCCGTTCGTTCGGAGTCAGCCAGATCTGGCCGTCCGCCACTGCAGTGAAAGCGAGCGGCTGGAAGATGACGCCGCTTACCGTGTTCGGAAAGTCTGCGTTTTCCACACGGTTCAGGATGACTGCGGCAACCGCGACCTGCCCCTCATACGGTTCTCCTCTTGCCTCGCCATAGACGGCATTCGCGATGAGCTGGATATCCCGGTCACTGTACCCGGCGGGAAGGTTCGCCTGCTGGCCGCCGCCGCCTTTTTTCACCTGGGCCTCCAGGGGAGTCCCGCCATAATGGGTGAACGTGTTTCCGGCCGCGATGTTGTCCATCACAAATTGTTTATGATATTTTGATACAGAAGACAGTTTGGATTTGGTGGCGCTGCCTGCCACACCGTCAATCGGGAGACCGTACGCTTCCTGGAAGTTCCGGAGCGCCCAGTACGTCCCGTAGCCGAACTTTCCGTCGATTTTCCCTTCATACCGACCGATCCACTGGAGTCTCGCCTGAAGTTCGATGACATCGTCCCCGAATGCCCCGCGGCCGATATCCTGGCCGCTGAAGGCCTCTTTGTCCGCAGGTACCGTGAGCACGAAGGCAAGAAGCAGGGCTAATAATGCGTGTGTCTTCCTGATTGGCCGTTTCTGAGCCAAGGCACTTCCTCCTCTCTTTGGTAGGTTGTGCTCAATCTGCCCGAATATGAATAAAAAAATCCGGCATATGCCGGATTTTAGCGGATCGCCCGCTGCTCCTCTATATATCGGTCGATCGTCAGGAGATGTGCCCGTTTTACTTTCGTCAGGGCGAACCACCAAAGGAACAGCATGAACGGGACGAGCAGGTACAGATTATACGTCCCGCCTGCCTGGAGAATGGCGTTGTAGATGAAATGGAGTCCGAACGCGCTGAGGAGCGACATGAACAGCATCGGCCTCGTGGAGGTCTCCTGGACGAACTTCGCCTGCCCGAGGTAATACCCCATCACGACGCCGAACAGCGCATGGCTTGAGACGGGCAGCAGCGCCCGCATCAAAGCCTGATCCATGCCGAATGTGAGAAGATAGAGGATGTTTTCGACGGTGGCAAAGCCGAGAGACACCGACGCGCCGTACAGAATCCCGTCATACGGATCCTGGAAACCCACATGCCGGTAGACGACGATGAAGAGGACGAGCCACTTGAAGAATTCTTCAAGGCCGCTTGTAAACAAGGTTTCACGGAAAAAGTCGGAATGGAATACCCCCTCCTCCTCAAACACGAATTGGATGAAGAGGATCGGGAATGTAAGGAACATGCCATAAATATAAGAATGAAAAAGATTCTTGGAAGGTTCTTTCTGAATCTGTTTGCGTAAATAGAAGTAACTGAACAATGCCAGGCCGGGGGCGATCGCCACCGTCAACAGCATAAACATGGAGCGCCCCCCTTTCTACAGGCATCAGGCCAATTATAACACGGCGCAGCCGGCCAGGAGGTTAAATATATGAAGAAAACCCTTTTGCTCATTCACACGGGCGGGACCATTTCGATGACGACCGATGAAGCGGGCTCGGTCTCTCCCGCACAATACAACCCGATCATGGGTGAGTTTGCGAAATTGGATGTGCTTGGCGATATCATCGAAATGGAGGCATTCAACCTCCCGTCCCCCCATATCACTCCCCGGCATATGCTGGAGCTCAAGCTGCTCATCGAGAGGACGGCGGCCAGTCAGACAATAGACGGCGTCGTCATCACCCATGGGACAGATACACTGGAGGAGACCGCATTTTTCCTCGACCTGACCCTAGACGGACAGATACCCGTCGTGCTCACCGGCGCAATGAGAAGTGCGGACGAAATCGGTTCGGACGGAGTCCATAACGTTTTGTCTGCAATCCGGGTCGCATCCGACGATGAATCGCGCGGAAAGGGGGTCCTCGTCGTCCTGAATGATGAGATCCATACCGCACAGAACGTCACCAAGACACACACCTCCAACGTCTCGACTTTCCAGAGCCCGCAATACGGGCCGATTGGACTGGTGGCAAACGGGCATGTCCATTTCCATCATGCGCCGCTCTCCAGGCCGCATTTCGAGATCGGCGAAATCGGCGGACCCGTCGCCCTGCTGAAAGTGTATGCAGGCATGGATTCTGAATTCCTCATCCACTCCGCAGCAGCCGGGTACGCAGGCGTCGTCCTTGAAGGGCTCGGCCAGGGCAATGTACCGCCGTCCGTCCTGCCGGGCATCCGCAGGCTGCTGGAGGAGGACATACCGGTCGTTCTTGTATCCCGCTGCTTCAACGGCATCGCCCAGCCGGTCTACGGCTACGAAGGCGGCGGCCGGATGCTAGAGGAGGAGGGCGTCATCTTCGCACACGGGCTGAGCGGCCAAAAGGCCAGGCTTCAGCTGCTCATCGCCCTCTCCGCCGGACTCCCGGTCGAAGAAATCGCAAAATCCTTAAAGGGACATTAAACTGAAACGGAAAAACGGATACCCGGCAGGCCGGATATCCGTTTTTTATCTGATGTTCATGTAGTCCGCTGCCTTTTTTGCGATCAGGGAGCCGTGGAACCGTCCGTTCTCAATGAAAATCTCGTTCGCATTGTTGCCGGCTGCAATGACGCCGGCGATGAACAGGCCGGGCACTTCCGTCTCCATCGTCTCCGGATCGAACAGCGGGCGGCCGGATTCCTCATCGATCCCGATGCCCATTTCCTTGAGGAACGAATGATCCGGGTGATAGCCCGTCATCGCCAGGACAAAATCATTCGGGATGAGATGGCGGCCATCTTCGTCTTCAAGGACGGCTTCGTTTTCGGTCACTTCCACCAGATGTGTATTGAAGCGCATGGCCACTTCCCCGTTTCGGACGAGGGCATCGAATACCGGGAGCACCCACGGCTTCACACTCTTGGAGTATTCGGAACCCCGGTAGGCGACGGTCACCCGTGCGCCTGCCTTGTGCAGCTCGATGGCCGCGTCGACTGCGGAGTTCTTGCCTCCGACGACGAGGACGTCCATCCCGAAGTATGGATGCGCCTCCTTGAAATAATGGCTGACCTTCGCAAGCCCCTCCCCGGGGATGCCCATGAAATTCGGGTGATCGTAATACCCCGTCGCCACGACGGCGACAGGTGACTCATACTCTCCTTTGTCGGTGATCACACGGAACTGGCCGTCCGTTTTTGCAACCCGGAGCACGGTTTCGAACCGGTTAATTCGGAGTGCCTTCCGTCTGACGACTTCGCGGTAGTAGACGAGCGCCTCGTTCCGCTTCGGCTTCAGGTGTTCCGTGATGAACGGAACATCACCGACCGACAGCTTTTCGCTTGAGCTGAAAAACGTCTGATGGGTCGGATAGTTGTAGATGGCGTTGACGATATTGCCTTTTTCGATGATCAGCGGACGGATCCCGGCATCCTGCAGGGCAATGGCCGCTGCAATCCCGCAAGGTCCGCCGCCGATGATGATCGCTTCTTCACTTATCAAGTTCTTCACCTATTTCCGTTCCTTTTCGGCCCGCAGCCGGATAATATGACATTCCGCCGGTGCCCCGAGGCGCAGCGGGACGAGTGTCGTGCCATATCCATTGCTGATGAGCTCCACTTTTCCATTATCCGACCGGAAAGCACCTTTTTCAAGCATCCCGAACCGGCCGAGCCGGATCTGGCCGCCGTGCGTGTGGCCGGCGATCCGGACAGCCGGAACCCGTTCCTCCCCGAGCATGCGGAACACTGTCGGCGAATGGCTTACGAAGATGACCGCATCCTCGTCCGTGATGCCGCGATACGCTTTTTGGACATCCACGTTCATGGAAGTGGTGTCGTCCGTGCCGACGAGCATCCATCTCGGTCCCCACCCGGGCAGACGGACTGATTCGTTATCCAGGACTTTTCCTCCTGCCGCCCGGATGGAGTCGCGGATCACCTGTTCTCCGGCCTCCCGGTCGTTGTTGCCCCATATGTAAAAGACCGGTCCGAGGCGTGCCAGCTTTTTCACATTATGTCGGATTCGGCGGGACGGCACTCCGCCTTCCGCCAGGTCCCCTCCGATGATGACCGCGTCAAAGGGACCGCCGGCTTCCCGGATGAGTGCTTCGGACACCCGCCGCCGGTGGATGTCCGAAATGAAAAACAGTGTCGGGCCCCCGCCTTCCCGACTTCCCCCGATGACCGCTTCGTGCCGCCTGATTGTGGCATGTTTCGCGCTGAATGCCATGTATCCGAGCAGGGCGGCGAGGGTGGCCGCTCCGCCGGTCAATAGTTTCCTGATCGTTTCAATCACTTCCCCTTTTCTCCGGCTGCTTCGGTATTTAGTTCGATACCCTGCATCGGAGCAGATTACTCCATCGTATTCCACGCATGAAAAAAAGGCAAAGGGATCGGTCCCTTTGCCTGTTCCGGCCATTAGTCTTCATGCAGATGAAGGATCCTGAAACCGGTCTTCTCCAATTGTTCAAGGAACCGGTCAAGATTGTCGCTTTTGTCGACCTTGAGCACGATCCTCCTGAGAAGCTTGTCCGTCTCATCGAACGTGACGAGAGAAATGACCGACTCGTGGTACTTTTTCAGAAGCTCGCCGAGCCTTGAAATCTGTCCTTCCGTCTCTACGGATGTGAAAGTGATCCGGACCCCTTTCCTCTCCATCCCGAAAGCACTTTTCACCTGCCTGACGATGTCCGGCCGGGTGATGATGCCGAGGAACTCTTCCCCTTCGGTGACGGCGATGATCGGGAAGTCACTGATCTGAAGGAACGACTTCTCGAAAACATCTTCCAAAGAAAGCGTAATGTCTTTCCGGATGATGATATCAGACAAAGATGTTTCATCAAGATAGGACTGCTTGTCCTTGCCCGAATGGAAATACGCTTCGTATGTCAGGTATTGGTTGATGATTCCCCGGTACTTGTTGCCCTCGAGAACCGGAAGTGCGTCGATATCTTCGCGCCGCAGCAGTTCGAGCACTTTCGACAACGGTTCCCCCACCTGGACGGTCACACATTTCTCTTTCGGAATCATGACACTTCTGACAAACATGACTGCACCTCATTCCCTGAAATATTCAGAACCTATTTTCAAAGATTCGATGCAAAGCGCCCCGTTTCCTGCCCGTTCATTTAAATTCATGGGATGATGAGCGTCTGGCCCACCGAGATTTCATTGGAAGGCAGGCCGTTCGCACGCTTGATCTTGTCGACCCCGTCACCCGATCCGTACATATTGACCGAAATCCGGTACAGTGTCTCTCCGGGCTGCACGGTATGCGTCCGGGAACCCTTGCCGGACTGCTTGTCCTGTTCTTCCTGCTGTTTTTTCTGCTCCTCGGCACGCTTTTGTGCTTCCAGCTTCCGCTGTTCCTCGAGCCGCTGTTGCTCTTCGCGCTGTTTCTGCTCGGCAATCCGCTGCTGTTCCTGCCGCTGCTGCTCTTCGAGGCGTTTCTGTTCCTCCTGCTTTTTCTTTTCTTCCTGCTTCTTCTGTTCCTCTATGCGCTTTTGCTCTTCCTGCTTCTTTTGTTCTTCCAGTCGTTGCTGTTCGGCTTTCTTCGCTTCTTCTTCGTCCTTGTCGCTCTCGCCCGCAGCAGCCGTTCCCCCATCTTTAGGCGGTTCAAGCTGATTGCCGGATACGGATGAATCGACTTCCATCCCATTTTCGATCGAGGCTGCATTGCCGCTGTCGATCGGGTCGTAAAAATAATATACGTAGACGAACAGAGAAATCGGGATCAGCATGAACAAAATCAGAAGCGTGTTGATCAGCCAGCCTCCGCGATACCTCTTCTGCTTTTTCTTTTTTTGGTCATCTCTTTTGCGTTTAGCGGAAGACGGCGATTTTTTGCCGTGCAGCTCCGCACGAGTCAACGGCTTGTCCGTCTTCGCGGAATCTCCGTCGACCGAGATTTCCTGACGGTGTTCTTCAAACTTCTGTCTGTAGTCGTCTGTCGCCATGGCCGTCTCCCTCCATCAAAAGGTCGTATTCATATTATGCCGAATGATGTCGGAAAAGTAAACGCCATTAAAGGGGCGGAACGTTGAACAGGAGGTTGATCCGTTCTTTCCACCCGTTCAGAACCGGGGCACGCTGCGCTTGACGACCGGCGGCCGGCATCTCGTCAAGCCGGAGGCCGCAAGATGAGCAGCATTGGGCCGTTTTACCCGCGGGCCGTGCTCCGAACAGGGCCAGGAGCCGTTCGCGGATGCATCCTTCCCCTTCGGCAAAACGGACCATGGCCGAAATTTCCCCTCTCTTTTCTGCGGCCAGCGCCTCCATTCTCAGTGCGGCCCCTTCCGCTCCATCCGTGCCGATCCAGTAATCGGCCACACGCAGTGCCGTCTCTGACAGGCCGGCCTCTTCGCCCGCGTGTGCGGGTGTCCCGCCTTCACGCATCCGTTCGGCGAGGAACCGGATGGACACAGGATCCGGAAGGCTGTCCAGCGCAATGAACATCGCCGTTTCCCCATCCTGTTCGCCATACAGGAGCGTTGCAAGGGATTGGTTGCCGTCCCGACCCGCCCTTCCGATTTCCTGAATGTACTGTGCGGCGGATGACGGCAGCTGGTCATGGATGACGTGGCGGACGTCAGGCTTGTCGATGCCCATCCCGAATGCGTTAGTCGCGCAGATCCAGTCCAGTTCCCCGTTCAGGTATTGCTGCTGGACGAGCATCCGGTCTTCTTTCTCCATCCCTGCATGGAACGCGGCAGCCGACGTGCCGCGTGCGCGCAGCATCTCCGAGAGTTCTTCGGCCCGCTTCCTCGACTGGACATAGAGGATGCCCGGCGCAGGAGATGCCGGTACTTCCCGGAGGATCCATTCCGTTTTTTCCTGACGCCCTCCGGGCCGGATGATCCTCAGGGCGATATTGGGCCTGTCCGGCGGGTAGATGAGCTTTGCCGGATGATCCATCATGAGATAGTCCTCGATGTCTTCGATCGTCCGGGCCGATGCAGTCGCCGTCAGCGCCATCACCGGCGGACGGGTCTCCAGTCCTTCCAGCCACTCCCGCAGCCGGAGGTAATCCGGACGGAAGTCAAACCCCCACTGCGAGATGCAGTGCGCTTCATCCGCGACGATATAGGCGATCCTGAGCTCTTTGAGCCGCGCGGATACGTGGCGCTGCAGCAGCATCTCCGGGGACGTGAAGATGTAACGGTAACTGCCCAGGTTTTGCAGGATGAAAGACCTCTCCGCCGGAGTCAGGAAGGAATTGAGTGCCGCCACGCTCTTTTCTCCCTCGCTCTTCATGCGCGCAGCCTGATCTTCCATGAGTGACAGGAGCGGGGAGACGATGAGCACCGTTCCGCCGGTCAGATGGACGGGCAGCCGGTAGCACAGCGTCTTGCCCGCTCCTGTCGGAAGCACGGCAATCGTATCCCGGCCGGCGAGAACCGAGCGGATGACCTCTTCCTGTCCCGGCCGGAAGGCTTCATGCCCGGTGATCCGCTTCAGCAGCCCGGTCAGATTCCCCTGTACGTTCGTTTCCATCGGATTCCTCCTTTCCAGCGCGTGCCATGATGAGCCTCAGCTGAAAATATGACAGTTCCGGGAATTTTTTTTTCAAAAGGCTCAACTTTCTCGTCGCGAGCCTGTTCATCTCGGCCATCACCGTTTCCGCACAATCATCGGAGACGAATCTGCCGAGCGGGAACACCGGATCATTGATTGCGATTTCAATAAAATGGTCTTCAATCGTACTGATTTTGAGCCCTCTGCGTGCCGCGATTTCCTCCAGGGTGACCCCTTTCCTGTAGAGCTCTTCCGTCTTCCGTGCAGATCCGGTGAGCGGGCTGGAAGGCCGTAAACCTTCGGCAAAACCGGACAGCAGCGGATACCGCCCGTTTTCAATGACCTGAAGCCAGATGTGCAGGGACTCCACAAACTCTGCCTTCAGATCGATCACCTCCAGGCCGGAAAGCTCCGACAGCTGTGTCCAGGTCAGGCCCGTCAGCCCGTTGCCGCTCAGCCTTGCAACGAGACGGGACAGCCGCTCCCCGTCCATGCCGCTCTGCTCCAGGCTATGGGTCATCTCCATCCTGAAATCATCCGGTGACCGGGTCTTCAACGCGGCCAGGAGATGCCGGCGGACGTCCTGCTGGATTGCGGGATCATTCGTAACGGGCAGGAACCCCCGGATGCCCGACATGAGATGGGACAACGACTGGACGGCCAGAGAGAGACGGGAAAAGAAGACTTGCTCCTTCCCCCGGTAGACCCAGCCGTTGAGACGGCTGTCCGGGAGGGCGCGTGCACGCTCATTGCCAGCCATGGTGAGACGGACGATGCCTTCCGGGGATTCCGAGATCCGTCCTTTTTCAAGGAGGCCGTTGTACGCCCGGTCAAAGTCCGTGCCGGACAAAGAGGGCAGCATCCCGAAAAACGGATGCAGCCCGTAATATTCCGTATCCTGCAGCGTCTGGCCGGACCGTTTTCCCTTCATGAGATGGAAGGCGGCGTGCTTATACCTTTCCCCGTCCATGCGGCTGATAATGGTCAGTAAAATGTCCTCGAAGCTCATCCTGCGCCTCCCGTTTCACAGTCAACTAGTTGATTCATACAAAAAACAGCATTAGAATGAGGAAGGAATGTTCGGATTGAAAAGAAAGAAGGAGAATACCATGCCGAAATTCACGATCGTCGACCAGGACACTTGCATCGCCTGCGGAGCGTGCGGAGCCGCCGCCCCTGACATATATGATTACGATGACGAGGGCCTGTCCTTTGTTATCCTTGATGATAACATGGGGACTGCCGAAGTTCCAGACGTGCTGCTGGAAGACATGGAGGATGCTTCGGACGGCTGCCCGACCGATTCGATCAAGATTGCGGACAGCCCGTTTGACGGGGATCCGCTTAAATACGAATGATGCATTCAAGCGACGGAAAAGCCGTCCGCTGCTCCCTGTCGGGTGCGGCGGACGGCTTTTTTCGGAATCATGAATGATGGATGCTGCGCTGCTTGGTAATCCAGGTTTGCATGCTGCGGAACAGCAACAGCACAATTGCAGCCAAAATGATCCCTTTTAGAATATTGAACGGCAGGATGCCGAGGACAATCATGGAGTACAGCTCCTCGCCGGACATCACCGGGAAGTTCATGAACTTCGTATAGAGCGGCAGGAACAGAACATAGTTGAGCAGGCTCATACCGACGGCCATTGACAATGTCCCGATAATCAGGCCGGTTGTCATTCCTTTTGTATTAGACAGCCGGTGGTACACCCACCAGACCGGCATGACGAACAGGACACCGGTCGCAAAGTTGGCCATATGGCCGACAGGGACGCCCGTCGGGCTGCCCGCGAACAGCCAGTCAAGGATGTTCTTGAACAGTTCCACGAGAATGCCGGCTACCGGTCCCATCGTGACGGCGGCAATGATGGCCGGAACCTCGCTGAAATCGACTTTCAAAAATGCAGGGAACGGCGGCAGCGGGAAATTGAACAGCATGAGGACAAACGAGATGCTGCTCAGCATAGCAATCGCGATCATGGATCGCAGGCGGTTCTTTTTCATCGGTTTTCTCTCCTTCAGTCGATTCACTCCAACGAAGGAAGGACGGCTGCCGGACGCCAATATAAAACCCCCGAGCAAAAATGCTCAGGGGAGAAAGGCAAGCCCAAACAGGCGTCGCCGCAATCTGCGGAAACTGCCGTGCCTTCACCTTCTCCCATCCAGACTGTACTGTCGGCTTTGGAATCTCACCAAATCCTGCCTTGCGGCTCGCGGGCTTAGGGGCTGCGCCCCATCACCGCCGGTCGGGAATTGCACCCGGCCCCGAAGATGAATCAATCATTTAATTGTGTTCTCCATTATCATACGAGAAATTCACCGGATTGTAAACACTCCTGCCCGGGAGTGTGGTCCTGTTTGGATAACGCCTAAGGTACGGGGCCGGCCGGGGATGCGTCAACGAAGCGCCCGGACATCCGGGTGCTCATCAGAATTCGTTCCGCAACTTGGATCCGGGCACAAAAAAACCGGCCGCATGGCGGCCGGACAATCCCCGTTCGTTAATCTCCCATGTTCATTACAATCGCGTTGGGACCTGACGGGATGGGGATCGGTGCGGACAGATCATACCCGTCCGGCCCGTTTTCGGCGTTGGCAAACAAGATGCGCAGCCCGGCACCTGCCGCCGACAGTGCCATTCCGTCGATCATCCGGACAGCCTGCTCCGGATTCATCTGTGCAAAATCATACTGGTGCTCAAATCTGACCGTCAGGACATCTCCGCCGTTTTCGGGCAGCTCGGCGGTGAAATTTGCGTCTTCCGGGATGACTGGTTCAAACAGGTCGTTCGGCGGGTTTTGCATGAGGCGGAGCGCCTCCGCGGGATCTGCAGGCGCTTCCCCGTAGTCAGGGGCCATGACGACCGTCCCGTCAGCCTTCTCGAATGCAAAGTAAGGTATCCCATTGTTCCCGCCGGACTTGACGGGTTCCATCTCACCGATCTGGCCGAACTGTGCGGGGGTTCCTGCGTCATTTTCAAAAATAATTCTGCTGCTGTCCGGGAACGTCTCTTTCAAGACATCCGTGAACACGGTGACGGCGGCGCCGGACAGATCATAAGGATGCTTTTCGGGCAGTGTGACGACGATGTCCCCGCCCTGTTTGACGACCGTCCCTTCAATCGGATGATATTCGTCAAAACCAAGTGCCGCCTCGTCGATCTCTGCGGCATAGCGGTTGTACAGATCGACCTGATCCGGAATTCCATCGAAGTCTTCCTTCAGCTTCTCCTCCGGAATGAGAAAAGTCACCGGGATGGCGACGGCCTGGTCGGTGAGCCCGACTGTAAACACCTTAAATCCATAGGACTGGTCCGGGTAGACGGCATCGGCAAAGGAGCCGGACGGTCCGGATTCCATGGATGAATACAGATCCGACCGGTCGGATTCCTGCGAAGAATCGCCGGATCGGTCAGCCTGTTCCGAGCTTTCCCGCGTCATGACGGCTGCGTCCTGCCCCGATGAGTTTTTATCGGCCGATTCGTTGAAGCCGCCGGACAGCGAGGCGATCAGCGCACCGAATGTCAGAATCGCGGCGGCCGCGACTGCGGCTGGGATCCATCTGCGCGGAGCCCGCTTTCGCCGGGACAGCCTCGGGTCTTTGTTCAGGCGTGCCAGGACGTCTTCCCGGCTCCTTGGATCCTGGGGCTTCGGAATGGACTTGAGCCATTCTTCCAGCTCCCGGTCTTCAAACTTTTCATTGTCCATTCTCCGCCGCCTCCTTCCCTTCCGGGGCATCCATCAATTTACGGAGCGCCTTCATCGCCCGGTGCTGGGTCGTCTTCACCTTGGATTCGGTCCATCCGAGGATTTCGGCCGTTTCCGCAATCGAGAGCTCCTGCAGGAACCGGGTGATGATCACAAGCCGCTGATCTTCCGTGCACAGGTCCAGCATCGTGAACAACCTTCCGAGTTCGTCTCCGCGGACTGCCGCCTCCTCGGGCGTCGGACCCGGTGCCTCCGGCTGCCGTGCCTCCCAGTCGAAAGTTTCGTCGATCCGGCTGCGCCGGACCGAACTTTTGCGGAAGTGGTCGATGGCGACATTCCGTGCGATGGAAAACAGCCATGTCTTTTCGCTGCTCTTTCCTTCGAAACGGCCGTATGACCTCAAGACCCTCACATACACTTCATGCGCAAGGTCTTCCGACAGCGCACGGTCCTTCGTCATATAAATCAGGAAGCGGAAGACATCCTGATGGTACTCGTCATAGATCCGGTGAAATACGGAGTCCTCCAACGTTCTCTCCCCCGTTCATGGGATTGGTCGTCTCGAAGCGGGAAACGTTTCACTCTTCTCCGAGCGGGAGCCGGAAAGACATTCTCGTGCCTTCGCCGACCTTGCTGGCGGCGGAGATCATGCCTCCATGGGATTCCACGATGTTCTTGGCGATGGCGAGTCCGAGGCCGGTTCCGCCTTTTCCTCTCGTCCGCGCTTTGTCCGCCTTGTAAAACCGTTCGAACACATACTGGAGATCTTCCTCCGGGATGCCTGAGCCGGTATCGGCCACTGCGAACTCAACCCAGTCGCCCGTGCGGCCCACGCTGATCGTCACGCCGCCGCCCGATGGGGTGTGCCGGAGCGCGTTGTCGATCAGGTTGGTCAGCACCTGCTCGATCCGGTCTTCGTCCAGGAATATCTGAAGGTCCGGCTCGATCCCGGTGTTCAGGAAAAGTTCCACCTCGGCATCTTTTGCCTTCTGCTGGAACTTGGAGGCGATCCGGCCCGCCATCGGCAGCAGGTCGACCCATTCTTTATAAAGCCTCATATGGCCCGATTCCAGACGGGTGAGGTCGAGCGTGTCATTGACGAGGCGGCCCATCCGCATCGCTTCGTCCCGGATGATCTTCATCATCTCCTCCCGTTCCTCTTCGGAATCGACAATCCCGTCGCTGAGCGCTTCGGAATAGCCGACGAGCATCGAGATCGGGGTCCGGAGCTCATGGGAAATATTGGCCAGGAAGTCGGTTCTCAGCTTCTCGAGCCGGTGCTGTTCGGTCATATCCCGGAACACGGCAATCGCCCCGCGGATTTTGCTGCCGCTGTAGAGCGGACTGATTGTGATATCAAAAAACTGCCCGTCGAGCGAAAACTCCTCTTCGACTTCCTGGGAAAACGTGATGGCATGGTTGAGCATCAGATTCACTTCTGCCGGAACCGGGGTGTCGCCCCCGTGGATATAACTCCATTTCTGAAGCAGCCGCTCCGCCGGCGGGTTCGTCAGGAGAATCGATTTGTCCTGGTTGAACGTGATCACCGCATCCGTCATCGAGGTGAGAATGTTCTGCAGCTGCTCCTTCTCCTGGCTGATGACTTCGAGATTGTGCTTCACCTGCCGGCCCATCTTGTTGAAGGCGAGGGCGAGCTCCCCGATTTCATCATGCTGCATCGAAGGCACCTGCTTTTCGTACCGTCCTTCCGCGAGGCTCAGCGCCGCCTCCTTCAGTTTCCGCAGCGGTGAGGTGATCCGCGATGACAGGAAGAATGCGAACACGGTCGTCAGCACAAACGCGATGAACGCGGACAGCAGGACGATGTAGGTGGTCTGCTTGATCGTATTGTGGACCGCTTCCATGCTCTGATAGACAAACACCGCTCCGTTCAGCTGATCATGCGAGTGGAGCGGGGCCGCCAGAATCGAGTACGGCTCAAGTTTATCATCCTCCGTCTTGGACGGGAGATTCAACTCTTTCATGACCGGCTCATCCACCTTGAACACTTCTCCGAGGTCTTTGTCGGCCATGAGGAGGTCCCGGATTTCTTTCCGGCTCTTCCCTTCATGGAACGTTTCGAGGACATTCCCGTCCGGATCGACGATCAGCGCATTCGTATCCTCGTCCAGAAGGTCGTCGATGACGAGCCGTGACATGGCGGGCGTATCATGCTGATCGATGATTTTTGAAATTGTGACCGCCTGCTGCCGGAGTGCATTCTCCGCCTGGGTACCCTGGAAATTGCCGAGGAACTCCAGGAGCAGGACCGTGACGATGAACAGCACAAATGAAACGAGAAGCAATATGGTTGCCCATAGCTTCCCGACGACACTGTGCCATATTCTATTCATTGCCCGCCTCGAACTTGTAGCCGACGCCCCATACGGTGACGATCATCTTCGCCGCCTTGGGGGACACCCGCGTCAGCTTCTCGCGCAGCCGCTTCACATGGGTATCGACCGTGCGCAGATCTCCGAAGAACTCGTAATGCCAGACTTCCTTCAGCAGCTGCTCGCGGTCGAACACCTTGTCCGGCGTCTTGGCGAGGAAGTAGAGCAATTCGTATTCCTTCGGGGTCAGGTTCACTTCTTTCCCTTCGGCGGTCACTCGGTGCGCGTCGTGATCGATCATGAGATGCGGGAACACGACGAGGTCTTTCGGAGCACCCGGCTCGACCGATGCGTAGGCTACGGACCGCCGGAGGATCGCCTTCACCCGGAGGACGACCTCACGCGGGCTGAAAGGCTTGACGATATAGTCATCCGCGCCGGCTTCAAACCCCTGGACACGGTTCGCTTCTTCTCCCTTCGCAGTGAGCATGATGACCGGCGTCATCTTCTCTTCGCGAAGCTTCGTGCAGACTTCCACACCATCCATGCCCGGCATCATGATGTCGAGCAGGAGGCAGTCGAAATCGCTGGCAAGGGCCTTTTCAAGCGCCTCGTCTCCGTCGACCGCCTCTTCAACTTCATAGCCCTCCCGCTCAAGGTACATTTTCAACAGGCGGCGGATGCGTTCTTCGTCGTCGACGACGAGGATGGATACTTGTTCACTCACAGACCATTTCCCCTTTCACGTCCTGCACTTCTTTGACTTTATTGTACCGTCAAGACCGATAAAATGAAAGAAAAGGGACGGCCGGAGGGCTTTGAAAGCCCCTCGGATATCCCCTTTCGTGAAACCGTCCATCATCGGCATCCTGTCCGATCATGCGTAAGAATGGAGGCCGGCAATGACGAGGTTGACGGCGACAAGGTTGAACATGATGATCGCGAAGCCGATGACGGCCAGCCACGCCGACTTGCGCCCTTCCCATCCCCGGGAAAGCCGGAGGTGAAGGTAGGCCGCATAGAACAGCCACGTGATGAGCGCCCATACTTCCTTGGGATCCCAGCCCCAGAAGCGGGACCAGGCTTCGTGCGCCCAGATCATCGCAAAGACGAGGGCTCCGAGCGAGAAGACCGGGAAGCCGATCAGGACCGACCGGTAGCCGATCTCGTCCATCAGCTGGGAGTTCGCCTTCTTGGCAAGCGGCTGGAGCAGCTCGGCGACGCGGCGCCGGGTGATGAGCCGGATGAGCAGATAGATGACCGAGCCGGCGAGGATCGACCATACGAATGTCGTAAGCGTTTTGGCATTGATGATCGGAGGCATTTCGGCAATCGGCTCCATGACGCCTTCCGTCTTTGCCTCGTACTCATTCATGCCGAACAGCGGCGGATTGTGATAGACCATCTCTGCCGGCTTGTCATTCTTGTCCACATAAGTGAACTTCGCTTCATAGCCGGAAGCTCCGAACCCTGCCGATACGACGATGAAGCCGACGACGAGGACGAGCGTGTACATGATGAATTCAAGCCAGCCGCGGCCCTTCGACCGTTTTGTGAGATCCACGTTTTTCAGCAGGTAGATCAGGCCGGCAACCGCACTGATTGCGAGGATGGACTCCCCGATCGCGGCCGTGATGACATGGACCGTCAGCCAGTAACTCTGCAGTGCCGGGATGAGCGGCTGGATGTCTTTAGGGAACATGGCGGCATAGCCGAGAATGATGACGGCAATCGGAAGTGCAAAGAGCCCGATTGCGGCCGATCTGTAAAGAAAGTAAAACAGGATCGATGCGCCGACAAGCATCATGCCGAACGCGGTCGTGAACTCGAACATATTGCTGACCGGGGCATGGCCTGAAGCCATCCACCGGGTGATGAAATAGCCGACGTGCGTGGCAAATCCGATGATGGTCACCGTGATGGCGGCTTTCCCCCAACGCTTGTTGGAAGCGGACGCCTCATCCTTCTTTGATCCCTTCACCGCTCCGCCGAACAGAAACGTGCCGACGAGATAGGCGACGAAGGAGATGAACAGGAGGTAGCCGCTGAGTGATACGAGTGTCATGCCTTGGACTCTCCTTCCGTGTGATCCTCGATTTCTTCTTCAGGGTCCCGCTGATCGTGATAAGCCGGAAGACCCGCGAATTCGGTCGCCTTATCCAGTTCCCGCTTCAAGGCAACCCAGTTTTTGTTCGTATGTCCGGCGACCAGAAGCCGACCGTCGTCTGCTTTCCTGATCCAGAAGCGGCGGTGGTTAAAGTAAGAACCTTGTGCCACACCGATCAGGAAGATCAGTCCGCCGAGCGCGATGATCGGGAGCGTCTTGTCCTTGCGGATCGTCAGACCGGATACATTGCGGGTTTCGGCGCTCTGGAAAGCCATCCGGTATTGGTTTTCGCCGAGCGGCTCGAGGGTCTGCCGGATGGCGACGAAGCTTGTTTCGCCTTCGGGCTTCTCCGGTGTAAACATTTTAAACAGGAACGCCGGATTGTTCGGGACAGGAGTGGCCGACTGGGGTTCGCCATCTTCAAACCCGTTGAAGTCCGGATAATAATCGAGGACCTGGACTTTCGAGCCGTTCCCGAGGTCATACTCTTTTTCCGGATTGGCGAGGTTGATCGTCAGTTCGCCCTTCGACTTCTCGTCCTTTTTGTTTTGCAGCGCGAACGTCATCGACTTCAGCTCGTCCAGCTTAAAGTCCATCTGGAAGATGCTGTAGCCCTCATACTTGAGCGGCTTGTTGACGACAATCGAATAGTCTTTCACAAATTCCTTTTCGGTGGAACCGGGCAGCGCATCTTCCGGCTGTTCGTAGAGCGCAACATCCGTCTGATATTTGGAGGCGACGGTGCCGACCCGGTCGATCGCTTCGCCGAACACTTCATCTGTA
Source organism: Edaphobacillus lindanitolerans (assembly GCF_900156305.1). GTDB lineage: Bacteria > Bacillota > Bacilli > Bacillales_A > Planococcaceae > Bhargavaea > Bhargavaea lindanitolerans. Next base: position 122,354 of record NZ_FTPL01000001.1, read on the forward strand.
TTTTCTTTGTTGTACACTTCGTAGGAGAAGCCTTTGTTTTCGACGAAAAGCCCCGGTGCCCCTTTGACGGCCAGCGTCTCGCCTTCGCGGATCCACATCGATTCATCGACGTAGAAACCCGGCAGCGCACGGAGCATGACTCCGAGCAGGAAGATGATGAGGCCGACATGGTTCACATACGGGCCCCATCGGGACCAGCGGCCCTTCTCGGCCAGGATGGCCCCGTCCTCTTCCCTGATCCGGTAACGGGATTCCATGAGCTTTTGCTTCGCTTTCGCCATGGCGGCATCCGGGTCGGACACTTCGCCCTCCCCGAACAGCCGCTGGCGCTTCATGAAGCTCGGGTGCCGGGCAACCCGCTGGTTTTTCAATGATTTGTAAAGCGGGATCCCCCGGTCCAGGCTCACGACGACAAGGGAGATGCCGAGCAGCCCGATGAGCGCCATGAACCACCACGACCCGTACAGGTCGCTCAGCCCGAGCGCATTGTAGATTTTTCCGAACGTGCCGTAATGTTCTTCGTAATACTGGGCTGCCTGGGCCTCGTTCGCCGCAGGGACGTAGAATACCTGCGGCAGGAACGTACCGATCGCTGCAGCGACCAGGATTGCGATGATGATGCTGACCCCGATCTTGACGCTGGAGAAGAAGTTCCAGACCTTGTCCACGATCGATCGCTTGTGGGTCATGGAACGGATCGCGGCTCCGTCGTACCGCATGTCCGCAAGCCGTTTTTCTTTTTCTTCTTTGGACAGCGGCCGCCCGCAGTTCTGGCAGATATCCGTCCCTTCGGGATTCACATGGCCGCATTCACATTTGATAGAACTCATAAATACCAGGACTCCTTAGCTGGGCATGATGCTTTCCATGTACTCTCTGATCTGGTCCCCGGTCATTTCCTGCTTGATGATCTTTTTCACCTTGCCGTCGGGACCGACGAGGAATGTCGTCGGAAGCGGACGAATATTGTACGCATCCCGGACACTGTTCGTCTTGTCGATGACGATCGGGAATGTCAGCCCGTATGTGTTGGCGAATGACTTGACTTTCAGATCGGACTCGGCAATGTTCACTGCCAGCACATGGACGCCCTTCTCCTCGAATTCCTTGTACATGTCCTCCATATGCGGCATCTCACGCTTGCACGGACCGCACCAGGTTCCCCAGAAATTCAGGAACACCCCTTCTCCCCGGTAATCGGAAAGCTTATGGACATTCCCGTCCATATCGGTGAGCATAAAATCAGGGGCCATATCCCCTTCTTCCACAATCTCACCGGTCGCGGTCACGTTCACAACGATTGTATAAATAATTGCGGCTGCGAGCACCACCAGAATGGCTGTCCGGACGAACATCCGCTTTTTACGTTTTTTCTCTCGGTCCTGGGACATCCGCAGGTCACCTACCTTCCAGTTGTCTTTCACACGACCATCCAACAATCATTATAACAAAGCACCGGAAGGCCAAATCCGTTACATATGAAGAGTTTATGAACGTTCGGGCGCCGGATCAGCCGATCTTTCCGGTCTCTGCAAGCACGCGGAGCTGCTTGACTTCGTGGGCCGTCAGCTCCCGGCGGTCTCCCGCGTTCATCCCGTGAAGGTCAAGAAATCCGAACGATTCCCTTTTCAGCTTCTGCACCGGGCACCCGATCGCCTCGAACATCCGCTTCACCTGGCGGTTCTTCCCCTCATGGATTGTCAGGGAAACGATTGCCCTGCCGGTTTTTTTGTCCATGCTCAGAAGCTTCGCACGGGCCGGCGCCGTCTTCCCATCCTCGAGGAGGATGCCGCGTTCCAGCTGCTTCAGCTGCTCTTTCGTCGGGATTCCCTTCGTCCGGGCGACATAGGTCTTGTCGATATTGAATTTTGGATGGGTCATCAAATAAGCGAAGTCCCCGTCATTCGTCAGGAGCAGGACCCCTGTCGTGTCATAGTCCAGCCGGCCGACCGGATACAGCCGCTCTTCCACTTCGGGGAACAGGTCCGTGACCGTCTTCCGCCCTTTGTCATCAGATGCAGCCGACAGCACGCCCCGCGGCTTGTAGAGAAGGTAATACACTTTTTCCTCGCGCTCGATCCGGATGCCTTCCACTTCAACCGCATCCGACGGGCCGACCTTCGTTCCGAGTTCGGTTACGGTTTCTCCGTTGACGGTCACTTTTCCGTCCTTGATCAGCTCTTCGGCTTTCCGACGCGATGCCACTCCCGCCGCCGCGATTACTTTTTGTAGTCTTTCCAAATTCTCACCCCATCAAGTCGCTGTTTACTGCACAAAATTATTACACAGTTGATGGGAAATGAAAAGAAGACCGCATTCCCATGCGGTTTCCGGCTCCTGACAGGCCCCCCCTCCTTCCCCTGCAAAACTTCCCGTGTGCAGTCCATTCGGATTTCGCCGCACCCAAACGCACGGCGCCGGGCTTTCCCGGCTCAGGTCCGCCCTTCCGGATGTGTCCCGCGTATCCTTCTTAAAAAAGCAAAAATGACAAACCAGTTCCGGACGGATAATCTCCGGGACTGGTTTGCCCACTGTCTGACCGCAAATCAGGCGGTCATTTTCTTTTGATCGTCATTGTTTCAGAAGCAATGATTGTCCGGTCCAGCCGGACTTGCCAGATCCCTTCGTTGCCGTTTCTCGGAATCACCGCCGCGTGGCTCAGCCGCTTCCGCTCCTCATCGTCCACAAGAACGGTGATCGGGGCATCCAGCTCCCCCCGGAGGCCCGGCAGCAAAGCGTAAGTCCCAGGCTGTGCAGCGGTGACCAGCTTGTATTTGTCAAAAGCCCGTTCCGACAGGTTCCGGTGAGTGTTCCAGTCATCGCCGTCGTCCAGTGTCACGACGATGACCGCCTTTCCCTCTTTTTCAAACTGGGTCGCCAACGTCCTGCCTGCCCGTTTCGTGAAACCGGTTTTGCCGGCCACCGCCGTTCCTTCACCCCGGACAAGACGATGCTTGTTTTGCCAGGCGAGCCCTTCCCCGTACCGGTAATATGGAGTGGATGCAATTTTCCGGAATGTCGGATTGTCCATTGCAAACTTGAGCATGAGCGCAGTTTCATAGGCAGTGGACAGATGCCGGTCGTCGTGCAGCCCCGAAGGATTTGTAAAGACGGTCTTCCCCAGCCCCGCGAGCTCCGCTTTCTCATTCATCATGCCGACGAACCCTTCCACCGAGCCGCCCGCCTGTTCCGCCAGGGCGACCGCGGCGTCGTTGCCCGATCGGAGCATCAGCCCGTACAGCAAGTTTTCCGCAGGCACCTCTTCGCCCGCTTCCACATAGATGGCCGAACCTTCCTGCTCTGCCGCGTTCCTGGACACCTTCACGATTCCTTCGCTGCCTTCGGCGTCAAGGAACGTGAGGGCGGTCCAGATTTTCGTCAGGCTCGCAATCGGCAGTTCTTCCATTTCGTTGCGCCCTTCAAGCAACCGCCCGCTTTTGGCGTCGATGACCGCATAAGCCCTTGCTGCGGCAGCGGAAGACGCAGTTCCGGCCGACAAGGCAAAAAAGAATAATAGAGAGAACAAAAACAAGAAGCCCAATAAATAAACGAGCCGCTTTTTCCTCACGGTCCACCGCCTCTGGTATGGTAGTCCTTCTGCCGGTTCCGTTCTGTCAGTCTGCCTGCACGTCTCCGAAGGTCTCCGTGAACGAGGACATGAACAGGTCCAGCTCCTCTTCGCCTTCCTCTCCATCACCGTCTGCCAGTTTCGGCAGCTCATCGAGGGCCGCCAGGCCGAAATGGTCGAGGAACGCATCGGTCGTTCCGTAGAGGATCGCACGGCCCGTCCCTTCCGCACGGCCCGTTTCCCGGATCAGCCCCCTCGTGATGAGTGTCTGGACGGGACGCTCGGATTTCACTCCGCGTATCTCTTCGATCTCCACACGCGTGATCGGCTGCCTGTAGGCAATGATCGCCAGCACCTCAAGGGATGCCTGGGTAAGCGACTGGGAGGTCGGATTTTCAAGCAGCCGCCTCACCGCATCCGAATGTTCCGGCTTTGTCACAAGGCGGAATGTACCGGCGAGTTCCGCCAGCATGATGCCCCGTCCATCTGATTCATATAGCTGCCGCAAGAGAGCGAGCGCCCGGCCGACGGCCTCCCCGTCGGTTTCTGCAGCCTGCGCCAGCTGTGCGGCAGTCAGGCCGTCCTCCCCCGCCACGAACAGCAGGCTCTCGACCATTCCGGTTATCCGGATTTCTCTTTCCATTCAGTCCACTTCTTTCTTCAGGATGACCGTCAATTCTTCGAAGTTCGCTTCCTGTTCGACGGCCACTTCGTTTCGTTTCATCAGTTCGAGTATCGACAGGAATGTGACGACCAGCTCAGATTTCTCACCGGACGGAAACAATGAGCTGAACGGCGCCCGGCCGCCCGAGCGGCCCAGTGCCCCGATCACTTTCTCCATCGTGTCGGAAATCGAGATGTCCTGCCTGGCCACCCTTGTGCGCAAAGGTGCGCGGAGCTTCTTCCTCTCCATCATTTTGCGGAAGGCGGCGATCATATCATGGATGTTGAGGCCTTCCTCCGGAAGGGGTGCCGGCACATCCCCGTACGCTTCCATCGGCGGGCGGGAATAGGAACGTCCCCGCTCTTCCTCGAATTCTTTCAGGACACTTGCCGCTTCTTTGTATTTCCGGTATTCGATCAGCCGCTCGACAAGTTCATCCCGCGGGTCCGGGCCGTCCTCAAGGAAATCTTCCGGCTCCGGTGCTTCCTCGTCATGGACCGGCAGAAGCATTTTGCTCTTAATGGCGAGCAGGGTGGCTGCCATCACCAAGTATTCGCTCATTTCATTCAGTTCGAGGACTTTCATCGTATGGACATGGTCCATGTACTGTTTGGTCAGCTCGGCCATCGGGATATCATAGATATCGATTTCAAGCCGATTGATTAAATGCAATAATAGATCGAGAGGACCCTCGAACGCTTCGAGTTTCACTAAATAAGACAAATCGGTTCACCTGCTGTCGGATAGTCAAAGGAGGGCGAATGGGATGCATGCGCTCCATCATCCGCTTTTTATCAAGTTTATGGCGTATTTCAACGGGAATCAAGATTATTTCGAGTGCCATGAAGTCCTGGAAGACTACTGGAACGAAGTGGCCCCGAAAGACAAGACCCATCCGCTCGTCGGCTACCTGCTCCTCGCCGTCAGCCTCTACCATTGGCGGCGGGGCAATTTGCCGGGAGCCAAAAAGTCGATGCGAAACGGAATCGGGAAGCTCGGGAACGGGCTTGTGGGACACCCGGAATTCCGTGACGGCATCGATGCCGGGGAGTTGCTGCGTTCGGCGGGGGATGCACTGGCCCGGATGGATTCGGGCAGTCCGTTCTCCCCGTTCGAGATCCGGATTACCGATCCGGCACTGGCCGGTAAGGTCCGGACGGCGGCAGCGGGGCTGCAGGGCGAAAACAGCCCGTCCCTCATTCACAAACATATGCAAAGGCGCCGGACCGATATGTCCGGGGCACGGAAAAAAGGGAGGGACAGCCGTCACTGACGGTCTGTCCCTCCTTCGGGCATTTCCGGGCATTTTTCAAGAAACGGCCGCGTCGCCTCGGTGGCTCTGAATGTCTTGCCGGGCAGGAGCGTTGCAAGTTTCCCGACCATTTCCTTCCCGACGCCTTCGCCCCTGTGCGAAGGATTGACGGAAACGTGATGGATCGTCACGACATCCCCGCCCACTTCCGTGCCGATGAGGCCGATGTAGTCGTCTCCCTGTTTCCAGAGGAACAGCTGAAACCGGTCATCCGATTCATAGCGGTGGATGGTCTCTTTGAGCTTTTTGAGATCTTTTTCCTCCGGCATGAACGACAGGAGGCCCATGGCGATTTTTTCGAGTGATTTCTTATAGCGCAACAGCATATTGCAATCCCTCTTTTTCGTGTTCTCTGCCGGCCTTACTTCGCCGGCGGCCCTGCGTCGGGCGCGATGAAGAGCCAGTATGCAGCTCCCCATGCGACCGCCATGACGACAAGGAGGAGGAACAGGATGATGTTCGATTTCCTCAACGCATTCCTTCCTTTCCCACTGCAGCGGGTTCGGCGTCAAGGCGGATCAGGTCTTCATACGTCTCTCTCCTGATGGCGAGACGGTGTTCCCCGTTTTCCGCGAAGACGACCGCAGGGCGAGGCAGCCGATTATAGTTGCTGGCCATGGCATAGCCGTATGCACCCGTGCAGAACACGGCGACGAGATCGCCCTCGCTTGTCTCAGGCAGGCGGGCATTTTCGATGAGCTTGTCCCCCGACTCGCAGCATTTGCCGGCGATCGTATAACGCGTATCATGCGGCAGTTTCATCCGGTTCGCGAGAGCGGCCGTATACTCGGCCCCGTAGAGGGCCGGCCGGATATTGTCGCTCATCCCGCCGTCTACCGCCAGATAGGTCCTGATTCCCGGCACCGTCTTCATCGAACCGGCGGTATACAGTGTCGTGCCGGCATCTCCGACGAGCGAGCGGCCGGGCTCGATCCAGATTTCAGGAAGCGGGTAGCCGGTTTCCGCCGCAGCCGCCTTCACCGTAAGGATCATGCTGCGCACATACTCGTCCGGCTCCAGAGGATGGTCATCCTCCGTATATCGGATGCCGAAGCCTCCGCCCAGGTTCAGCACAGGGCAGACAAAGCCCTTTTCCCGGCGCCAGGCATCCATCTTTCCGATCAGGGATCGGGCGGCGAGCCCGAATGCTTCCGTGTCGAAAATCTGGGATCCGATGTGGCAATGGAGCCCGAGCACGTGCATTCCGGGCGTCTCCGACAGGATCCTCAGCGCTTCGTCGGCCTGGCCGTTGTTCAGGTCGAAGCCGAATTTGGAATCTTCCTGTCCGGTTGTGATGTAGTCGTGCGTGTGTGCTTCGATTCCCGGCGTCACCCGGATGAGGACGTCCATCCCACGGCCCGTTTCCTTTGAAAGCTCGCCGATCATGCCGATTTCCATGAAATTATCCGCGACGATACAGCCGACTCCCTGCTCGAACGCCATCCGGAGTTCTTCCCTGCTTTTGTTATTTCCGTGGAAATGGATCCGCTCTGCAGGAAAACCGGCACGGATGGCCGTAAACAGTTCGCCGCCGGACACGACGTCCAGGGCGAGTCCCTCTTCCTCTGCAAGCCGGTAGATTGCCAGGCACGAAAAGGCCTTGCTCGCATAGGCGACCTGTGCGGGCACCCCTTCATCGGAGAATGCTTTTTTGAACGCACGGGCCCGGGACCTGATCAGACCGGTGTCATACACGATGAGCGGCGTGCCATGCTCATCGGCAAGCCGGACGGTGTCCGTGCCGCCGATCTCAAGATGGCCTTTACTGTTGATCGTCTGTGTTCCGTATAGATGCACCCTGCTCATCCCCCCGGCTAGTTCTAATCAAACTTTACCATGAAGGACGGGAACGCGCAATCCGCCCTTCAGGTCCGCTTTCGGACCGGGGAATCCGTGATGAACGGCCTGATGGCATTTTCCGTCATCGGGAAGCGGATGACGACCCTCCGGAGCGCATTCGGGAAGAACGGGACGAGCGGCCACAGGTACGGAACGCCCATCGGCTTGACGGAGCACAGGTACCAGAACAGGATGCCGACGCCGATGAAGAATCCGGACGGTCCGAGAAGTGCGCTCAGGATCAGCAGCCCGGCACGGAAAATTTTGGCCGCAATGCTCAGCTCATAGGAAGGGATCGCAAATGTGACGACGGCCGTGAGTGCAACGTACAGCACGACTTCAGCCGTGAACAGGCCGACGTCGATCGCAATCTGCCCGATGATGACGGCCGCGATGAGCCCCATCGCCGTCGTCAGCGGTGTCGGCGTATGGATCGCGGCCAGCCGCATGAACTCGATGCCCGCATCCGCCGTGATGATCTGGAACAGGAGGGGGACCGAGCCGTGATCCTTCGGACCGAGGAAATCAAGTGCCGCAGGAAGGTGTTCGCTATGTTTGACGAGCATATACCAGAGCGGCAGCAGGAAGATGCTGATCAGGAAGCCCGTGAAACGGAGCAGCCTGACACCGGAGCCGATGAGCGGCGCCTGGCGGTACTCTTCCGCATGCTGCAGATGGTGGAAGATCGAAGTCGGAACGAGCAGCACGGACGGTGATGTATCCACGACGATGGCGATATGCCCTTCCAGAAGATGGGCCGCACAAATGTCCGGCCGTTCCGTGAAGCGGACAAACGGGATCGGATGGAAGCGCTGCTTGAACAGCATCTCTTCCAGTTGTTTGTCCGTCATCGTCAATCCGTCATGGTCAATCTGCGCAAGGCGGTCACGGATCATGTCCACATGGTCGCTGTTTGCCACGCCTTCGATGTAGCCGATCGCGACGTCCACACGGCTTCTTCCTGATACACGGTGTATCTGGAACCGGAGTGCCGGATCCCGGAGCCTTCGCCGGATCAGCGCCGTGTTCTGCAGGAAGTTCTCCGTGAAGCCGTCACGCGACCCACGGACGACTTTTTCATTGTCCGGCTCTTCCGGCTGCCTGCCGGGATATTCCCTGACATCCGCAAGGAACGCGGAGCCGTCGTCCATGATAAAAGCGGCCTGCCCGCTCAGGACCGCATCGATCAATTCCTCGACGTCCTTTGCCGGGCCGGCCGCATGATAAGGGAAAAACGTAAGGAAGTTCGAGCGATCCATCAACTCATGAAGTTCACCCCAGTTGTCATCCGCCTGCATGGAAGTGAGCAGTTCGGTCACGACCTGGCCGCTCACGAGCCCGTTCATGTAGACCATCGTGGCCGGCTCTTCCCGCAGATGGATGTCCGCCATCACAAAGTCGAAAGTCTCCCCTTCCCCGAATAAAGCGCCGAGTTGTTCTTTTGCCTGATCCCTGCTGTCGTATAGACGCTTGATCGTCATCCTTCCCCTTTCATTTTCACTGGTTCCCGGACAAGGTCCGGCCGCATCCATGTCTTCATTTTCGAAAGGATTTTCTTTTCAAGCCTCGACACCTGTACCTGGGAGATGCCGAGGCGCTCTGCAATGTCGCTCTGCGTGCAGTCCATGTAGAATCGCATGATGATGATCGTGCGGTCACGCGGATCGAGGCGGGAGATGATGTCCTTCAGAGGGATGTGGTCAAAGCCCCGCTCCGACCGCTCGTCACGCACCTGATCCATAAGCGTCACCGAATCGCCTTCCCCTTCGTACAACTGTTCCTGCAGGGACGCCGGATCCCGCATCGCATCCATCGCGATGATCACTTCTCCCGGAGGGACGCCGATGATCTCGGAGATTTCCGAAACGGTCGGCGAACGCTCGTGATCCTTCATGAAGTCGTCTGTTGCATGCCGGATCTTGAAGTTCAGTTCACGGATGGAGCGGCTGACCTTGACCATGCCGTCGTCCCGGAGAAACCGCTGAATCTCCCCGATGATCATCGGCACGGCATAGGTGGAGAACTTCACATCGAAGCTGAGGTCGAACTTGTCGACCGCCTTCAGCAGCCCGATGCACCCGATCTGATACAGATCATCCAGTTCAACACCCCTTGAAGAAAAGCGCTGGACGATCGACCAGACGAGCCGGGTGTTCCCCTCCACCATCTCACGCCTGGAGTCCGTATCTCCGGCCTGGGCGGCGGCAATCAGCTCCCGCATCCTTTCCTGTGTCAGCAACGGTTGCTTTCGCTGTGTCCCATTCTCTTCCATTGGTCACCCCGTCGTCCGGCAAACTTCCGGCACCGGGGAAAAAGTTTTTTTGAACGTGACCGTCGTCCCGCTGCCCGGTGCCGATTCGACTTTGAGATTGTCGGTGAAGCTTTCCATGATTGTAAAGCCCATCCCCGACCGCTCATCATCCGGCTTGGTCGTAAACATCGGCTGCATCGCCTCGTCCACGTCGGTGATGCCCCTTCCCTTGTCGGAGATCGTCACCGTCACTTCCCGGCCCTCCAGCATCGCCCGGACTTCTACCATTCCGGACGGATCTTCTCCATAGCCATGGATGATGGCGTTTGTCGCCGCTTCGGAGATGACTGTTTTGTATTCAGATATTTCCTCGAGCGTCGGGTCGAGGGACGCGATAAAGAACGTGAGCGTCATCCGTGCAAGTGCCTCATTTTCGCTGACCGCCGCAAACGTGAGCGTCATTTCATTTTCCATGCAGGATCCCTCCCAGCTTGTCGATTGCATCCGTTGCCGTCCCGTCAAGAAGATGGTCTCCAAGGCCGGACATCTCGAACATTTTCCTCATCGTAGACGAAGGGTTCAGGATCACCGTCCCGCCGTCCACGGTGCGCAGATCCCTCATCCTCCCGAGGATCAGGCCGATTCCGGCACTGTCCATGAATTGGAGGCTGCCGAGATCCCAGATGATGCCGCTGATCGCACCGCCATAAAGCAAGTGGCTGACCGTCCGCCGGATTTCATCGGCCGAATGGTGATCGAGCTCCCCCGCCGGCCGCACCAGGACAAAGCCGCCTTCCAACATTTCAATCATCTGTTCCATATGTTTGTCGCCCCCTTGAAGCCGTATATTCCACACCGCTTTGGCCGAAACCTTGCCTCCGACAAAACTAGTGCGGAACCGTCAAAACCAGACGGACGGCCGTCTTCCGAGCCTGTCCGGGAGACTCGGATTTTATACGCGGATCCAAAGGCTTTTTTGCGGAAAATGGCCGGTCCGACCGGTCCCGGCAGAAACAAAAAAACTGTGCAGGCCCGGACATTGGGTCTGCACAGCATTCGGATTCTGTCATCGGATATCTCCGCGGATGAGGGCCGGCGGGGTGACCGGCTCTTCCCCGATGGTGATATGTTCGCGGATCATGGAGATGGCGGTATCCGTGCCGCGCCCGTTTGAATGGACTTCCGCGAGGGGTTCGCCCTTCCTGACCGGATCGCCGACTTTTTTCTTCAGCACGATGCCGACGCCCAGGTCGATCGCCTCGTCCTTTGTGGCGCGCCCTGCACCGAGGTGCATCGCGGCAAGTCCGATGTCATCGGCGCCGATCGACTGAATATACCCGTCCCGCTTCGCATCCACCTGAATGACTTCATTCGCGGACGGCAGGCGGTCCGGATGGTCGACGACCTCCGGATCTCCGCCCTGTGCTTCGATGAATGAGCGGAACAGCCCGAGTGCCGAGCCGTCCCCGAGCACCTCATGGATCATGCGGGCCCCTTCCTCCAGTGAATCTGCCTTGCCGCCGGCAACGACCATCCGGCTGCCGAGTTCCACGCAGAGGCGGGTGAGGTCTTCCGGCCCTTCGCCTTTAAGTGTGGCGATCGCCTCTTTTACTTCGAGGGAGTTGCCGACTGCAAAACCGAGCGGCTGGCTCATATCGGAAATTACGGCAAGCGTCCGCCGGCCGACCGACCGACCGATGCCGACCATGGCTTCCGCAAGCCTGCGGGAATCCTCTTCGGTTTTCATGAATGCGCCTTCCCCGGTCTTTACATCGAGAACGATCGCGTCTGCGCCGGCTGCGATTTTCTTGCTCATGATCGAGCTGGCGATCAGCGGGATGCTGTCCACTGTCGCCGTGACATCCCGCAGGGCATACAGTTTTTTGTCGGCCGGGGTGAGGTTGCCGCTTTGGCCGATGACCGCGAGCTTCAGCCGGTTCACCTGTTCCTTGAACTCTTCTTCCGTCAGCTCGATATGGAACCCTTCGATCGACTCCAGCTTGTCCAGCGTCCCGCCCGTATGGCCGAGGCCGCGGCCGCTCATCTTCGCGACCGGAACGCCGCACGCAGCGACGAGCGGACCGAGGATCAGTGTCGTCGTATCGCCGACACCCCCCGTGGAGTGTTTGTCCACGAGAACACCCTCAATGCCGGACAGGTCAATCCGGTCACCGGAATCGACCATCGCCAGCGTCAGCGTCGCCCGCTCCCGCTCGTCCATGTCACGGAAAAACACGGACATGAGGAGTGCGCTCGCCTGGTAGTCGGGAATCGACCCGTCGGTGATCCCGTTGACGAAGAAACGGATCTCCTCGTCCGACAGGCTCATGCCGTCCCGTTTTTTCGCTATCACATCCACCATTCTCATTTCAGTTCGCCCGCTTTCCATATCTTGATCAAGTCCTTGCCGCATGAGGCGGAAGAAATCTTACTTGAGCTTGCCAAGGAAGCTCCCGCCGAAACCGGGAAGCTTCACGCCGAAATTATCGGCCACCGTCGCGCCGATCGAGGCGAACGTGTCCTGCAGAGGAAGCTCCCCGCCCGCTTCGAATCTCGGAGACCAGGCGATCAGCGGGACATACTCCCTCGTGTGGTCCGTTCCCGGGGCAGTCGGGTCATTGCCGTGGTCGGCCGTGATGATCAGCAGGTCGTCTTCTCCCATTGCCTCCTGAAGTTCCGGAATCCGGGCATCGAACTCGGCCAGCGCCCGGCCGTAGCCTTCGGGATCACGCCGGTGTCCGTAGAGCGCATCAAAATCGACAAGGTTGGTGAACGACATGCCGGTGAACTCTTTGTTCATCACTTCGATGAGCTTGTCCACCCCGTCCATGTTGCCGGTCGTGCGGAGCGCTTCCGTCACGCCTTCCCCGTTGAAGATGTCGGAGATCTTGCCTACTGCAATCACGTCCAGCCCGCCGTCCTGAAGCTCGTTCATGACCGTGCGGCCGAACGGCTTGAGGGCATAGTCATGGCGGTTCACGGTCCGGGTGAAGTTGCCCGGCTCTCCAACGAACGGCCTTGCGATGACCCGGCCGACGAGGAATTCCTCGCGGAGCGTGATTTCCCTCGCAATCTCGCAGATGCGGTACAGCTCATCGAGCGGAATGATGTCTTCATGGGCCGCGATCTGAAGGACGGGGTCTGCAGATGTATAGACGATCAGATCACCCGTCTCCATCTGCAGCGGGCCGAACTCATCGATGATGACCGTTCCGCTTGCCGGCTTGTTTCCGACGACCTTGCGTCCGGTTTTATCTTCAAGCTCCAGGATCAGCTCGTCCGGAAAACCGTCCGGATACACCTTGAACGGTTTATCGATGTTCAAGCCCATGATTTCCCAGTGCCCGGTCATCGTGTCTTTTCCGACGGAAGCCTCCTGCATCCGCCCGTAGTAGGCCGCCGGCTGCGCCGCCGTCTCGAGCCCTTTCAGCGGGCGGATGTTGGCAAGGCCGAACCGTGCCATATTCGGCATGTCCAGGCCTCCCGTTGCTTCTGCAATATGCCCGAGGGTGTCCGCGCCTTCGTCGCCGAATGCCGCAGCATCCGGAGCCTCTCCGATTCCGACCGAATCAAGCACGATCAGATGGATCCGTTTGAATGGTTGCGCTGTCATTGTCAAAAAACCTCCTTGGCCGTATATACCCATTTCATGAACCATCGTACCACAACTCAGATGTCTGTTGTCATGATTTTACTGCTCATCAGGCACGGGGATGGAACCGGCTGTAAACGTCCTTCAGACGGGACTTTGACACATGTGTATAAATCTGGGTCGTCGAGATGTCCGCATGCCCGAGCATCTCCTGGATCGCCCGGAGGTCCGCCCCGTTCTCGACCAGATGCGTGGCGAATGAATGCCGCAGGATATGCGGAGTGAGCTCTTTTGAGATCCCCGCCGTCCGTGCGTGCTCATTGAGCAGTTTCCAAACTCCCTGCCGGGAAAGCCTTCCGCCCCTCGCATTGACGAACAGCGCATCCTGCGCCCGCCCGCCTTTCAGCAGCTTGGGGCGTGCATCACCGAGATAAACGGATACCGCGTCAAGGGCCGTTCGGCCGAGCGGGACGATCCGTTCCTTGGACCCTTTGCCGAAAACACGGGCAAAGCCCATCGTCAGGTGGACATCCCCGGTGTTCATGCCGATGCATTCGCTCACACGCATGCCGGTCCCATAAAGCATTTCCAGCATGGCGCGGTCCCGGACTCCGTTCGGCTTCGAAAGGTCGGGTGCGGAGATGAGTGCATCCACTTCATCGACCGACAGGACGCGCGGAAGCTTCATGTCCAGTTTCGGGAGATCCAGCTGCACGGTCGGATCTCCCGTCGTGATCTGTTCACGGACGAGAAACTGGTGGAAGGACCGGATGGATGAGATATGCCGCGAGATCGTGCGAGCCGACTTCCCCTCCGATTCGAGCACCTTCAAGTATTCTGTGATGTCCTGCCGGGTCACCCCGTCAAGCGATTCCGCGGCCGAGCCTTCGGTCAGATGTTGCAGGTAGCCCTTCAGGTCGCGCCGGTATGATTCGATTGTATTGTCTGCAAGCTGCCGTTCCACTCTCAGGAAATGAATGTAGTCAAGCAGCGAATCTTCCGCTTCCATCATGCTGATCGCCCCCTATGAATGATTTTGTGGAAGAAGAAAAAAAGGACAGCATCCGCCATCCTTGTTTCCGTCTTTATGTACGTTCCGCATCCTCGGCCGCTTCGCCGCTGCATCGCCAGCAGATGCCATGGAACGTCAGCCGGTGGTCCTTGATCTGGAAATTCCACCGGTCCTCGACGATCTGCTCCACGTCTCCGAGCAGATCTTCCTGTATCTCGTCGACCGCCCCGCACTCGATGCAGACGAGGTGGTGATGGAAATGGGCTGCGCCTTCCTGCCTCAGGTCAAAACGCGACACACCGTCACCGAAGTTGATCTTGTCGACAACCTTCAGTTCGGTCAGCAGCTCGAGCGTCCGGTATACGGTCGCCAATCCGATTTCAGGCGCCTTCTCTTTGACGAGGAGGTATACGTCTTCCGCGCTCAGATGGGCCTCTTCGTGCTCAAGGAGCACCCGGACGGTCGCCTCTCGCTGGGGCGTCAACTTATAGTTCGCATTGTGCAGCTGTTTTTTGATCCGTTCAATCCTGCTCTCCATGAGACGCCCCCCTCAAACTGCTCTCATTATATCAAATCCGGCCTGCCGGTTACAAGATGGCCGGCACTATTCCTTATAGTCATTATTATATGATAATGATTTTCAATTAGCAAGGAAATAGAACAGGCCCATTTCTCCGGCGCAGACGATCAATGAGAGGACGGCAATCCTGAGCGCCGCAGCCTGCCGGTCCCTGCCAAAATGGCGCTTGAGCATGAACGGGGGGGCCAGGTTCATGCAGAACAGAATGAACAGCACCGTCAGAAGGAGCTGTCCGGGGAACCACCACAGGGCATAAAATTTCATCGCGCTTTCCTGGCTGATGAGGAAAGCGGAGGCGAGCCCGAAATAAACCGTCCGGATTCCGGCCAGAAACATGACCGCGTGCCGGAGGGCGGCATGGGAGGCAAAAAAGAGTGCCAGCACATGGAACATCAAGAATGCGGCGGCCGCCCTCCACGGAAACCCGGACTCGGCAAGGCCTGTCCGCCTGTCCGCGAATACGGCAACCGTCTCGGCCATGCCGGGACCAGATAATCTGTAAAGTACCGTTCCACCCGTATAGCCGACAATAAGGAGCGTGAGCAAATAAAGAAATGGGAGCGTTCGCGGCACGGCATGCACCTCCTGTTGTTTTGTACATGCTATGCCTGTCCGCTTCCCGTCATGTCACCGTCCGGTTTTCTGTCCTTTTGCCCACAGGAGGGAGAACGCCGTCTTGGCGTCAAAGATCCGGCCGTCTTCCATCATCGCTTCCGCTTCCTCAAGCGTCGCTTCATGCAGTTCCACAAATTCGTCCTCATCGCCTGCCGCCGGCTCTTCGATTCTCGTGAGCCCCCGGGCCGCAAACATATGGACCACTTCATCGGCAAATCCCGGAGAAGTGGCAAACGTCGTGATGTGGACCAGTTCAGCGCAGGCGTAGCCCGTCTCCTCCTCCAGTTCCCGACGGGCCGTCACGGCAGGGGCTTCTCCCGGCTCCAGCTTGCCCGCCGGCACTTCGATCATGGATTTCCCGAGTGCCTTGCGGTATTGCTCGACGAGCACAATCCGGCCGTCTTCGAGCAGCGGGACGATCGCCACCGCCCCCGGGTGCCGGACCAGTTCCCGCTTCGCCGGTTTTCCGTCGGGCAGGATCACATCGTCGAGTTCAACGGTAATGATCTTCCCTTCATAGATGGTCTTCGTGCTGACCGTTCTCTCTTCAAACTTTTCCATTTGGCTCATCCCTTTCGGTTGGTCGTCTCCACGGATTCATTATACTATTGTCGGGAGGGGTGATCTTGTTGAAGAAACGGAAACTTGGCAATACCGGTCCCGAAGTGTCGGAAATCGCACTCGGCTGCATGTCACTGCCAGAAGACGAGGCGGCGGCATCCCGGATCGTCGATGCGGCGCTGGACTCGGGGATCAACTATTTCGACACGGCCGATCTGTACATGCGGGGCCGCAACGAAGAATTGACCGGGCGGGCACTCGGCCGCAGGCGTTCCGATGTCATTCTCGCCACGAAGGTCGGAAACCGCTGGACTGAAGGAGAGGACGGGTGGTCGTGGGACGCGTCGCCGGAGTATATCCGCCAAGCGGTGCATGACAGCCTGAGGCGGCTCGGGACCGACTATATTGATCTGTACCAGCTGCACGGCGGGACGGACGGGGACGACCTGGACGCCGTGATCGGCGTGTTCGAGGATCTGAAGAAAGAGGGCCTCATCCGCCACTACGGCATCTCATCGATCCGTCCGAACGTATTCCGGCCGTTTCTTGGGAACAGCGAAGCCGTTTCGGTCATGATGCAGTACAGCCTGCTCGACCGCAGGCCGGAGGAATGGTTCGGAGCCATCAGGGAGGTCGGCGCGTCCGTGGTTGCGCGGGGCCCGCTCGCAAAAGGGCTCCTGACGTCCGAGGCCGCCGAACGGGCGTCACGTTCCAACGGTTTTGAATCCTATTCGGCTGCGGAACTGCGGGAGCTTGCCGGCCAGTTTTCCCGTCTGCCGGACAGCCTGCACGGCGCAGCGCTCGGATTCATCCTCGGCCATCCGGAAGTGTCGGCGGCCGTGGCGGGTGCGAGCAGCGCCGAACAGCTGGAAGAAACACTCCGGGCATATGACGGGATGCCGGATGCCGAAACGGTCGGCGCCTATGCAGCCCTTACAAAAACCAACCGGTACGAGAATCACCGGAACTGACGCGGATAGACAGAGAAAGCACCGGGAAGATTCCCCGGTGCTTTACTCTTTGGATGGACATCCGTCCGTCAGTCTTTCGGCAAGCCGTTCCCGTAACCGTACCGGTCCAGCAGTTCCCCGAACGACATGTTCTTTTCTCGTTCCCTGCGGGCTTTGGCCGCCTGTTCTTTCCGGAGGGCCTCTTCAGCCCGCTCGCTTTCGAGCAGGTCTTTCTTTGCCTGCATCAACTTCTCGAGGGTGTCCCCGCCCAGCCCGTCCGCCAGAGTTGCGCGACCCTCGGCCTGTTTGTTCCGGCTGCTTTCCTGCGGCCGTGCTTTTCTCTTTTTGGCCATATGCGATCACCTTCCCGGTAACAGGATATCACGGCCGGGTGACGATTGTCGCGACTCCCTGTCCACCGCCGATGCAAAGTGTGGCCAGGCCGTTTTTGGCATCCCGCCTCTCCATCTCATGGAGAAGGGTCACCAGGATCCGGGCACCGCTCGCGCCGATCGGATGGCCGAGCGCAATGGCTCCCCCGTTGACATTGAGCTTGTCGTGATCAAATCCGAGCTCCCGGTCCACGGCGATCGACTGGGCCGCGAATGCCTCGTTCGCTTCGACAAGATCCATGTCGGCAAGTTCCATCCCGGACTTTTCAAGGACGTTCCGGACGGCCTGGACCGGCCCGATCCCCATGACGGCCGGATCCACTCCGGCATTGGCATTCGCCTTGATGGCGGCAAGCGGCCGGATGCCGAGCTCTTCGGCCTTTTCCTTGGACATGACGACGAAGGCGGCCGCACCGTCATTGATTCCGGATGCGTTGCCGGCCGTGACGCTGCCTTCCTTCTTGAATGCCGGGCGCAGTTTTGCGAGCTTGTCCGCGGTCGTCCCGGCCTTCACATATTCATCCGTATCGAAGATGACGGGATCTCCCTTTCGCTTCGGAATCTCGACGGCTACGATCTCATCCCGGAATTTGCCCGCTTCGATTGCGGCCGCGGCCCTGGACTGGGACCGTGCGGAGAACTCATCCTGCTCCTCCCGGCTGATGCCGTAACGGTCGCACAGATTCTCGGCCGTGATGCCCATATGATAATCGTTGAACGCACACCAGAGCCCATCGGAGATCATGCTGTCGACCATCTTCTGGTCGCCCATCTTGAATCCTTCACGTGCGCCTTTGACGAGGTATGGCGCCTGGCTCATGTTTTCCATGCCGCCTGCCACGATGATGTCGGCGTCCCCCGCCTTGATCGCCTGCACGGCGAGATGGACGGCCTTGAGCCCCGAGCCGCACACTTTGTTGATCGTCATCGACGGGACGGTCTCCGGAAGGCCGGCCTTCATCGCAGCCTGGCGGGCCGGGTTCTGGCCGAGCCCCGCCTGGAGGACATTCCCCATGATCACTTCATCGACGGATCCGCCCTCGACGCCTGCCCGGTTCAAGGCCTCCTTGATGACAATCCCGCCAAGTTCTGTTGCCGGAACATCCTTCAGCGCCCCCATGAAAGAACCGATCGCCGTCCGGACAGCGCTTACAATTACCACTTCGTTTGACATGCCCCAAATCCCCTTTCTAACCCCTGCAAAGTTGCCACGTCCCGTTTCCATCCTTAAAATGATAGATGGGAGGGGGTTTATCATGTTCAGTTTACCAAAAACAGCAACAATAATCGAGGTCGGTCCGCGTGACGGACTTCAGAATGAAAAAAATGAAGTGCCCACGGACGTGAAGCTCCGATTCATCGAGTCGCTCCAAAAAGCGGGGATCCTGGAAATGGAAGTGACTTCATTCGTCTCGCCGAAATGGGTGCCGCAGATGGGGGATGCGGCGGAAGTGATGGGGAAGGTGCACCGGACAGGCCGGCAATTCGTGCTGGCTCCGAATGCACGGGGCATCGAGAATGCCATCGCTTCCGGTGCTGACAGCATCGCCGTGTTCGTCGGGGTCACGGATTCATTCAATAAGAAGAACATCAACCGCTCGACGGCGGAAAGCATGGAAGGCCTCGCGCCGCAGATCCGCCGGCTCAAGGAAGACGGGCTGTTTGTCCGGGCCTGTATCTCGACTGCGTTCCACTGTCCGTTCGAAGGTCCCGTCGATCCTGACCGGACACTCGGATTGTGCAGGGAGTTCGCCGGACTCGGCGTGGATGAGCTGAGTGTCGCGGATACGATCGGCATGGCGGATCCATCGGAAAGCTACAGCCTGTTCGGGCGTCTGAAGGAAGAACTTCCGGATATGCTCATTACGGCACATTTCCATGATACGCGGAAGATGGCGCTCGCCAACATACTTGCATCCCTTCAGGCAGGCGTCGACCGGTTCGATACATCTGCGGGCGGCCTCGGCGGATGCCCGTTTGCACCCGGTGCAACCGGCAACGTGGCAACCGAGGACGTCGTCTACATGCTGGAACGGATGGGTGTCTCAACGGGCGTTTCCGTGGCCGGTGTCTGCCGGGCGGTCGATGAAGTGGCCGGCTTTGTCACCCGTCCACTCTCCTCCGGCATGTATAATTTGCACCAAAACGGCCAACCCAAATAATAATGCGGAAAGGAGGACACCTCTTGGGCCCGAAAAGAAGAAAATTCGTCCTGGCGACGGGAATCGTTGCCGGGGTGTCCGCCGCCATCAGCTCTGCCGCAGGATTCATTGCGACCAACCGGCTGATGTACATGAAGAAAAAAGAAGATGAGTTTATCCGGGAGCGGGAAATCAGTGCAAAGCGGTTTGACGAAGGATGGTTTGACTCCGTTGCCAAACAGGACCGGTGGGTCGATTCACCGAACGGGTACCGGCTCAAGGCGGTGCTCCTCGAACCGCTCCAGACCCGCCACTATGCCGTCATCAGCCACGGGGTCACCGAGAACAAGATCAACTCCGTGAAATACGCCCGGATGTTCGAGCGGCTCGGATTTAATTCCGTCATCTACGACCATCGGCGCCACGGGGACTCGGAAGGTAAGACGACGAGCTTCGGCCATTATGAAAAAATCGACCTCGGGGCAGTGGTCGGGGAGCTGAGGAAATATGCCGGCGAGGGTGCCGTCATCGGTGTACACGGAGAATCGATGGGCGCCGCCACCGCCCTCTTGTATGCCGGAATGGACGGAGACGAAGCGGATTTCTATATCGCGGACTGCCCGTTCTCGGATTTCACGGAACAGGTGCTGCATATTCTTCGGAGGGACACACCGTTCCGGACGACCTTCGCCATCCGGCTCGCGAATTTCTTCCTCCGCGTGCGCGACGGCTATACGCTGGATCTTGTCTCCCCGAGACGTTCGGTGCCGGACATCGAAAAACCGGTGCTCTTCATCCATAGCCTGGAAGACGATTTCATCCCGCCCGACATGACCCGGGAACTCTACCTGCTGAAAAATGGGCCGAAAGCGATCCGCCTGTTCAAAAAAGGGGCACACGCCCAGTCATTCAATGAGAATCCGGCCGCATACGAGGATACGGTCAGGGACTTTCTCGATGAGAACCGCCTGCTTCCCGAAGAGGGGCAGGCACACGATACGGCGGGATAAAAAGAACGCGCACTCCATGCCGGAGGCGCGTTCTTTTGACTCATTTGTCGCCCATTTTGTTCATCTGGGCCATCATCTGATTGATTTTCTTCTGGGATGGCTTCATCCCCATCTGCATCATCAGCATCCGGATCATCTGTTCATTGATCGGCGGGTTCTCTTTCAGGTAATTCATCATATATTTACGTGCGATGAAAAAGCCGAGAGCCACCCCGGCGAGCAAAGCAACGATGATCAGGACAATCCACCAAGCGGTCGCCATGAGAGTTCCTCCTCCGTGCAGTCGATTTCACGAATAGTGCACCAAGGAGAAGTATACAACAAAATATTATCAGCGACTACTGTTTCCGCATAATTCTCTGACCGGCACGAACCCGCTTTCCCAGAACCTGACCGGCTTCAGCCATCCGCACTCCCGGCTCCCCTGCTTCACGGCAAAGTAATGACCGCTGGACCCGGCAAGCCCGGCAAACAGGTCAAGGTCCAGCATCCGCGTCCCCTCGCATCCGACCGACAGGCTGTAAGGGCCGAAACCGATCCGGATGGTCCCTTTCACGGGATGGCGGAACACGAGGTCCTCCCCTTCCCTTCCCATCTCCGGGAACCGCCCGTCCAGCCGGCTCATGAGTGTTTCCGACACATCATCCCGGCTGATCGGCCTGCACAGATAACGGATTTCCCTGCCATCCTCCCGGTGGGCCGGCTGTCCGTCCGCTCCGTTGCCGAGCATTTCCTCAAGCAGCGATTCCCGGCCGATGACAAACTGCCGGTGATCGCCCTTCACCTCATAAATCGTATAAACCCTCATGACCGTGCCCCCTCTTTTTTTTACCATCATACCGGGTTTATGCAGAAAATTTTGTCTCTCCGCGGAGAAGAAGCCCTCTACTTTTGTCGAACGGACGGAAGCGGATCACGCCCTTCATGGGACGGCAGCCGCAAAATCACCGGACCGGTAAGCGTCGGAGGCACAAAAAAGCTCCGGGGAGGGACATCCCTCTCCGGAGCCATAATCATTCATCCTGTCAGCCAAGCAGCTGCTTAAAGCGGGCCACTACGTTTTCAGGTGTGAAGCCGTATTCGGACATGACCGTGCCGCCCGGCGCGCTGGCGCCGAATGTATCGATCGCCAGTACATCCCCTTCGCCGCCGGCATATTTGTGCCAGCCGAACGAAGCACCCATTTCAATGGCAAGACGCTTCTTGACGGACGACGGAAGCACCTGTTCCTTGTAGCTTTCTTCCTGCTGTTCGAACCGGTCCCACGACGGCATCGAAACGACGTTCACGCGGATGCCTTCGCCGGCAAGGAGTTTCTGTGCCTCGACAGCGAGCCCGACTTCCGAACCGGTCGCCAGAAGGAGCCCTTCCGGTTCGCCGCCTTCCGCAGGAGAAACCACGTATGCACCCTTCGCAACGCCCTCTGCGGCAAGCTCCGCAGACCGTTCGAGCACAGGCAGGTTCTGCCTGGACAGGACGAGCACCGTCGGGGTTGTCCCGGAAGAGACGGCAAGCTGCCATGCAGCGGCGGTTTCGTTCCCGTCGGCCGGACGGATCACGGACAGATTCGGCATCGCTCGAAGCGAAGCGAGATGCTCCACAGGTTCGTGGGTCGGTCCGTCTTCGCCGACCGCAATGCTGTCATGCGTGAATACGTAGGTGACCGGTACGCCCATGAGTGCGGACAGACGGATTGCCGGACGGACATAGTCGCTGAAGACGAAGAACGTCCCGCCGAACACTTTCAGTCCGCCGTGCAGCGCCATGCCGTTGAGCGCCGTGCCCATCGCAAATTCACGGACGCCGAACCAGATGTTCCTGCCGGCATAATCATCCGGAAGGAAGTCCGATGAACCTTTGATCGTCGTCTTGTTCGAGCCTGCCAGATCCGCGCTTCCGCCGAACAGGGAAGGCACCGTTTTGGCAAGTGCGTTGATGGCATCCCCGGATGCAGAACGGGTTGCAACCGATTTGCCCGCTTCATAGACCGGCAGCCCGCTTTCGAAGTCTTCCGGAAGGAGGCCTTCGATCGCATCGGCAAACTGTTCCGCTTCTTCCGGATATGCCTTGCGGTACGCTTCAAACTGTTCATTCCATGCCTGTTCCGGCTCTTCGCCCTGCCGCTTCGCCGCGTCGCGGAATGTCTCGTACACTTCATCCGGCACATGGAAATCTTGTTCGAACGTCCAGTTGTAGTATTCCTTGACGAGCTTCATCTCGTCTTCACCGAGCGGCGCGCCGTGGACATCCGCCTTGCCGGATTTGTTCGGCGATCCGTAGCCGATGATCGTCTTCACTTCGATGATCGTCGGGCCGCCTTTGTTTCCTTTGGCTTCCGCGATCGCATTCGAAACGGACTCGACATCGTTGCCGTCTTCCACGCGGAGGTAGTTCCACCCGTAGGACTCGAACCGTTTCTTCACATTTTCCGAGAAGCTCATGCCGAGTTCCCCGTCGAGCGTGATGTCGTTGCTGTCGTAGAGGACGATCAGCTTGTCGAGCTGCAAGTGCCCGGCCATCGAGATGGCCTCCGAAGCGACGCCTTCCATGAGGTCGCCGTCTCCGCAGAGCGCGAATGTATGATGATCCACGATTTCGTGGCCCGGCTTGTTATAGACGGCGGCAAGATGCTTTTCGGCCATCGCCATGCCGACAGCCATCCCGATCCCCTGGCCGAGCGGTCCGGTAGTGGCTTCCACGCCTGCCGTATGTCCGTATTCCGGGTGGCCGGGCGTTTTGGATCCCCACTGGCGGAAATTTTTGATCTCTTCAAGCGGGAGATCGTACCCGCCCAGATGGAGGAGGCTGTAGAGCAGCATCGAGCCGTGCCCGGCGGAAAGGACAAAACGGTCCCGGTTAAACCATTTCGGATTGGCCGGATTATGGTGGAGGTGTTTTGTCCAGAGGGTATACGCCATCGGGGCGGCTCCCATCGGAAGGCCCGGGTGGCCGGAATTGGCTTTTTCGATCGCATCGATGGACAGCGTGCGGATCGTGGTGATTGCTAGAGCATCTGCGTTAGTCGGCATTTTCGACATCCTTTCACGTACGAATAATACTGCCTCTATAGTTTAGTCGAGGAAAGGATTCTTTACAACCTGCCCTGGCCGGGTCCGTCAGTTCGGATACTTCCCTTTTTTCGCTTCCTTCACTTTTTCCGGGGTGACGTCGTTGCCCTCCGGGTCGATGACCGTCACATTTTCAATCGTATCTTTCATCGTGGAACGGAAGGCGTCCAGGTATTCCTTGCGAAGCGCCGATTGCTCCTTCGCCTCCTCCATCGACAGTCCGATCGTCTTCTTTTTGGATGCGAGTTCATTGATGCGTGCAAGTTTTTCAGGTGAAAGCATGGTCAATCTCCTTTCGGTGTTCAAAGTGCGGCCGCTGCGAACCGTGCCGGTACCTTTGACGGTGTTCTTGTACCCTATACCCGGCTGCGAGCCTCCGAACCGCCGGATACCCGAGCCGCTCTTTGACGATGAGGCCCGTCCGCCGGGTCTTTCATTTAGCCTATGAAAAAAGAGGAGGCGGCGCAACTCATTCGCTCGGCTCCCCGTGTTCGATATATTCTTTGTAGCGGCGGTGGACCGTCGCCTTGCTCACATCGTGCCCCAGACCTCTGAGCGTGGAGGCAATTTCCTCGAAAGTCAGTCCCTTGTCCCGCAGGCTCACGATTTCGGCAAGCGGAACGTCGATCCGTTCCCGGCCATCCGGATTCCCTTTTTTCTTCAGGTTCTTTTCCGGCCGGTATCCTTTTTCCACGGCACGCCGCATGCCCCTCCGGATCTTGGCATTATGCATCTTGCGCTGGTATTCTTCGACGATCGCCAGGATGTCCAGCAGCATGGTGTCCATTTCATTCAGGGCGACGGGCCCATTGTCGGTCAGCGTATAGGTGGAGGCGCCGGCCTTTGACAGAAGATGGAGGACGGCGACCCGTGCATTCCCCCTGCCGAGCCGGGTCTCATCCTGGATCAACACCGCTTCCGTGCCGCGTTCCCTCACATGGTCAATCAGATCAAGCAGTCCGTCCCGGTCCATGTCATATCCGCTGTGCCGGTCCTTGAAGACGCCGTCCACTTTGAATCCGAGCTCTCCGGCAAATGCGTGCAGCTCTTCTTCCTGCCGCTCAAGCGACATGTCCTGGGTTTCCTTGTCGGTGCTCACCCGGCAATAGAGCGAGCAGTGTTCCGCATCCCGGCTCACTTGTCTTCACCGGCCAGCAGGATTCCGTCCGAGTATGCAGGAAGGGCGGGAACGATGAGCGTTTCACCGGCGAGGAGCCGGGTGTCTTCCTTCCCGTTCAGCCTGAGCACTTCCTCCACCCACCTGTCTGCGGGCAGTGAAGTGTCGGTCTGAGAGTGGAGAGACATGAGCGAATCCCCCTCCGTGACCATCAGTTCCATCGTGGAGACGGTGCTTTCCTCATGACCGTCGGGCATTGCAAATGCCACGATGACCGCCAGCAGAATAAAAGAGAAAGAGAATGAGTGTTTTCGGATAAAGTCCATGAATTATTCCTCCCGATATGTATTTTCGAATGCATGTTCGTATGATAACCACATCTTAATGCGAACGTGTGTTTTTGTCAACTCATTTTTTCGAACCTATGTTTGCATTTCATTGAGACGGCTGATATACTGGTAACAAGTAGAAACAGCCAAAGAAGAGGTGAATGGATTGAAGAAGATGTCCAAGAGGCAGGAGGCGATCCTGACCTTCATCAAAGAGGAAGTCAGGACAAAAGGCTACCCGCCTTCCGTCAGGGAAATCGGCGAAGCCGTCGGCCTCGCCTCCAGCTCCACCGTTCACGGGCACCTCGCGCGCCTGGAGAACAAGGGACTCATCCGCCGCGACCCGACAAAGCCGCGGGCAATCGAGATTCTTGAGCTGGACGGCGGGAGCGTCGAAAAGCCGCATGTCGTCCACGTGCCGGTCGTCGGGAAAGTCACGGCCGGCCTCCCGATCACGGCAGTGGAGAACATCGAGGAATATTTTCCGCTCCCTGAAACATACGGCGGCTCGGAAGATCAGCTGTTCATGCTCGAAATCATGGGTGAATCCATGATCGAAGCCGGAATCCTGAACGGCGACTACGTCGTGGTCAGGCAGCAGAGCACGGCCAACAACGGCGAGATCGTCGTAGCCATGACCGAAGAGGATGAAGCGACGGTCAAACGCTTCTTCAAGGAAGACGGCCATTTCCGGCTGCAGCCCGAGAACTCCTCGATGGATCCGATTGTCGTGGAGAATGTCTCCGTCCTCGGCAAAGTGATCGGGGTCTACCGCCATATCCAATGATCCGGCCGGGTGTCCGGACAGCCGACCAGGGTTGTCCGGACACCCATATTTATGTGCCCCGGTCCGGAAGCATGCGCGGAAATCACCTTGAGTTCATGCCGCGGTTTCCAAACAACGCAAAAAAGGCGAGATTGCGACCCATTTTCTGGGGACAATCTCGCCTTTTTTTAGTTTGCTCGGCTTGATGAATCATTCAGTGGAAAGCCCGTAATCCGCTTTCCGGCCGGCTTTTACAAGCTGCTCAGTACATCTTCATATACTGTTCGCGTTCCCACGGATGGACGGCGGTGCGGAACATGTTCCACTCCGCTTCCTTCGTATCCATGAAGTTTTTGTAGATGTGATTGCCGAGCGCCCGTTTGATGACCTCGTCTTTTTCCAGCTGGTCGAGGGCTTCCTTCAGGCTGGCCGGAAGATCCTCGATCCCCATGCTGCGGCGTTCGCGCAGGCTCATCTCATAGATGTTCTCATCCACCGACTCGGGCGGCTCCATGCTCCTGCGGACCCCTTCCAGGCCTGCACCGAGAAGCACGGCCATGGCCAGGTACGGATTGGCCGACGGGTCGACGGAACGGACTTCGATCCGTGTGCTCAGCCCGCGTGAGGTCGGAATGCGGATGAGCGGGCTCCGGTTTGTGCCGGACCAGGCGACATAGACCGGCGCCTCGTATCCGGGAACCAGACGCTTGTATGAGTTCACCGTCGGGTTGGTGATCGCCGTGAATCCGTGGGCATGACGCAGGAGGCCGGCCATAAACTGGAACGCCTCTTCGCTCAGCCCTTCCTCGCCTTCCGGATTTTCAAAGACGTTTTTGCCGCCCTTGAACAGCGACATGTTGCAGTGCATGCCGGAGCCGGCCACACCGAACAGCGGCTTCGGCATGAAGGTCGCATGCAATCCATGCTTCCGGGCGATCGTCTTGACGACAAGCTTGAACGTCTGGATATTGTCGCAGGCGCGGATGGCATCGGCATACTTGAAGTCGATCTCATGCTGCCCCGGGGCGTTCTCATGGTGGGATGCCTCGATCTCAAATCCGAGCGACTCGAGCTCAAGGACGATATCGCGGCGGCAATTTTCGCCGAGGTCGGTCGGCGCCAGGTCGAAGTAGCCGCCGTAGTCATTCAGCTCCAGGCTGGGCTCTCCGTCCGCTCCGAGCTTGAACAGGAAGAATTCCGGTTCCGGCCCGATATTGAAGTGGGTGAAGCCGAGGTCCTCCATCTCTTTGAGGAGGCGCTTCAGGTTGCTTCTCGGGTCCCCTTCAAACGGAGTGCCGTCAGACCGGTGGACATCACAGATGAGCCGTGCCACGCTGCCCGTTCCGGTATCCCACTGGAACACCGTCCAGGTGTCAAGGTCCGGGACGAGATACATGTCGGATTCCTCGATCCGGACGAACCCTTCGATCGACGAACCGTCGAACATCATTTTGTTATCGAGAGCCTTGTCAATCTGGGAAACCGGGATTTCCACGTTTTTCACCGTGCCGAGAATGTCGGTGAACTGCAGGCGGATAAAGTTGACATTCCGCTCCCGTATATCACTTTTGATGTCTTCCTTTGTAATTTTCTTCACAGTCTTTATCATCCTTTCAATTATTCAAGCAGTCCCTCTTTCTCCAGGGTCCGGAGGGCGTTCATGATGGCGATCTGGACATGCTCAAACGTCAGGCCGCCCTGGATATATGCCGTGTACGGCGGCCGGATCGGTCCGTCTGCCGTCAGCTCGATGCTCGATCCCTGGACGAATGTTCCGGCTGCCATGATGACGTCGTCTTCGTAGCCCGGCATGTAGGACGGCACCGGCGCGAAGTGGGCATTGACCGGGGAGTTGGCCTGGATTTCACCGCAGAACCGGATCATCTGGCCGGCACTGTCAAATGAGACCGACTGGATCAGATCCGTCCGGCCTGCCGTGTAATGGGGGGACGTATCCATTCCGGCCGACTCCAGCATCGCCGACGTGAAGATCGCCCCCTTCACCGCCTGCGCCGTCACATGAGGTGCCAGGAAAAATCCCTGGTACATATCGGGCAGCGTTCCGAGAGAAGCTCCCGCCTCTGCTCCTATACCCGGAGAAGTCATCCGGTAAGCGCATTTCTCGATCAGGCCCGCCCGGCCGGCGAGATATCCGCCCGTTTTGGCCAGGCCGCCGCCCGGGTTCTTAATGAGGGAGCCGGCCATCAGGTCGACCCCGACTTCCGTCGGCTCGCGCTCTTCCACAAATTCCCCGTAGCAGTTGTCCGTGAAGATGACCGCATCCGGCTTGATTTCGCGTATTTCCTTCACCATTTCGCCGATCTGCGCGACCGTGAAGCTGGGGCGGGATGAATACCCCTTCGAACGCTGGATCGCGATCATCTTCGTCCGTTCGCCGACAGCCTTGCGCACGGCGTCGAAATCCACCGTGCCGTCTTCATTCAGATCAATGTGGCGGTAGGAAATGCCGAAATCCTTCAGGGAACCTGTATCCTGCCCGTCTGGACCTGAAACGATGGAAGCGAGCGTGTCGTACGGTTCGCCCGTTATGTAAAGCAGTTCATCCCCCGGCCGGAGGATGCCGAACAGTGCAATCGAGATCGCATGCGTCCCGGAGATGATCTGATTGCGGACGAGTGCGGCTTCGGCCCCGAATGCCGAGGCATAGACGCGCTCAAGGACATCCCGTCCTTCGTCGTCATATCCGTATCCGGTCGACGGATTCATATGATGGTCGGACACCCGGTTTTCCCGGAAGGCCGCAAGCACTTTGGCCTGATTGAACAGTGCGGTGTCATCTGCCCTCTTCAGGAACGGGGCGATTTTCTGTTCCGCCTCCCCTTTCCAACGCGTGATCCGGTCCGCCGCTGCCGGCTGTGTGTTCAAATTTTGATTCATCATGATGTCTCCTCTGTTGCGTAGATTCACCACACCAGTATACCATGCCCGCGAAGACCGGTTCGGCGGCTTGCATCATCCGGCTTCTCTGATACACTTTTGGATGGCAGCCGGCCGGTCCGGCGTAAGACTGGGAGGAATGAAATTGGCTTGGGAAGTGCTGAGTATAATTGGGACCGCAGCGTTTGCAGTTTCGGGTGCCATCATCGCAATGGAAGAAGAATACGACCTGTTCGGGGTTTATATGCTCGGGGTGGTCACGGCTTTCGGCGGCGGTGCGTTCCGGAACATTCTCATCGGCGTTCCGGTTTCCGCATTGTGGGAGCAGGAAATGCTGTTCCGGATTGCGCTCGTTTCGATCACGGTCATCTTCCTGTTCCCGAACCGCCTGATCCGGCACTGGGCGAGATGGGGAACGGCTTTTGATGCGGTCGGGCTTGCGGCATTTGCCGTGCAGGGCGCCATGATTGCCGTCCGGCTGGAGCTCGGCATGTCCGCGACAATCGTGGCGGCCGTCCTGACGGGAGCGGGCGGCGGGATGATCCGTGACCTGCTTGCGGGCAGGCGGCCGCTCGTCCTCCGGAAGGAAATCTATGCAGTATGGGCGGCGCTGGCGGGCCTTGCGGTCACTCTCGGGGCGGATGCTGCGGATGCAGGCCTGTACTTCGTGGCCGGAACCGTGGCGGTGCTCCGGATCCTGTCGGCTAAATATGGCTGGCGGCTACCGGTCCGGAAGCTCGGGATTTCGAAGCCGGAATGATCCATGCACAGAAAAAGCCTCCGGAAAGGCGCCAAGCGCGTCCGGAGGCTTTTTTATTCTTCTGTTTTCGCTTCCGGCGGCGCCAGGTTGACCGGGCGCTGAGGCACGAAAGTGGAAATGGCATGTTTGTAGATCAGCTGCTGCTTGCCGTCCGAGTCGAGCAGGACGGTGAAATTGTCATAAGACTTGATCTGTCCCTTGAGCTGGAACCCGTTCGTCAGGAAGACGGTGACGAAGACACCGTTTTTGCGCAGTTGGTTCAGGAATGTGTCCTGGATATTGACCGGCTTCATTGCATAACTCCTCCGCTCTCTCTTTTTGATGGATCGCTCCGATAATAGTTAGATTCGGCTCCCGGCTCCGAATTCCTTCAACAAATTCAGAATTTGGGACAAATTCTTTTCTGTTCCCTCTTCCGCGTCCAACCAGTGCACATCGAGCTTGTTGCGGAAGTAGGTGAGCTGCCTCTTTGCATAGCGCCTCGTGTTCCGCTTTGCCAGTTCGAGCGCCTCTTCCATCGGGATCTCGCCGGACAGTGCGGAGGCGATCTCCCGGTATCCGATCGCCTTCATCGACTGCGCGCCGGTCAACCCCGCCTCCGCAAGACGCCGGACTTCTTCCGCGAAGCCCGCTTCCATCATCAGGTCGAACCGCAGGTTGATCCGTTCGTACAGTTTCTCCCGGTCCATGTCCAGCCCGGTGAGGAGATGCCGGAAGACCGGACGGCGGTTCCCCGAGTCCTCCAGTTCCGCCCTCGGCCTGCCGGTCACGCCGACAATTTCGAGCGCCCTGAGGACCCGTCTCGTGTTGTTCGGATGGATGCTGAGCGCCGCATCGGGATCAAGCCGGGCCAGTTCTGCGTGGAGGGCTTCGGGGCCGTTCTGTTCGAGCAGCTGTTCCATCTCGCTCCGGAATGCCGGATCCGACTTCTGGTCCGTGAACCTGAAGTCAAACAGGACCGCCTGCACGTACAGGCCCGTCCCGCCGACAAGGATCGGCAGCCTTCCCCGGCTGTTGATCTCACGGATCTTGCCGCGGACCCGCTCCTGATAGTCGAACACCGAGAAGCTGTCGGAAGGCTCGAGAATATCGAACAGATGATGGGGGACGCCGCGCTTTTCCTCTTCGGTGATCTTGGCCGTGCCGATATCCAGGCCTCTGTACACTTGCAGGGCATCGCCGTTGATGATTTCCCCGCCGGTTTCCTCGGCAAGCCGGACGCTGAGTGCCGTCTTCCCCGAAGCGGTCGGACCCACGATGGCCACAACCTCGGGCATGACGCTCATCTCTCCCTCCATCTTTCAAGCCAGCCGACAAGGAAGCGGGTCACTTCGTCACGGTGGCGGGAATGAAGGATTTCGTGGCGGCCATCCTCCACGAGGTGGACGGTCACGTCTTGGACGCCGTTCTTCACAAGCTGCTCCGCGGCTTTGAAGATGCCTTTGCCGTCTGCGCCGACCGGATCGGACGCACCGGAAATGAACAGGATCGGCAGGGTTGCCGGCATCCTGCGGATTTCGCGGTCCCGGTGGATCAGGTCAAGCCCGTCGAACAGGTCGGAGAACAGGCCGGTCGTCGATACGAACCCGCTGTCTTCATCGTCCATATACGCCCGGACCTCCTCCGCGTCATCGGACAGCCAGGCGAATGGAGTATCTGCATCTCCGAACCGGCTGTTGTACCGGCCGAACGTGAGCGAATTCAGCAGCTGGTTCGGTTCTTTCCCGGCTCCGGCGGCCGTATAGGCGCCGGCCAGCAGCCGCCCGCCGGCGATGACCGGACCCGGATGGGCACCGGAACCCATGAATATCGCCCCGTCCAGGGTATTGCCGAACAATTGGGCATATCGCCTCGCGACGAATGAGCCCATGCTGTGTCCGAACAGGATGAGGTTTGGTGACGGGTGCTTTTCCCGCACTGCCGTGATGACTTCAAACGCATCACGGACAACCCGCTCAAAGCCGTTCTCCTCTGCGAAATACCCCTTGGTCCCGTTCAACCGCCAGGTTTCCCCGTGTCCGCGGTGGTCATGCCCGCTGACGAGATAGCCTGCTTCCCGCAGCTTCTCCGCAAATCCGCCGTACCGCCCGATATGCTCTGCCATCCCGTGCAGGAGATGGATATGGCCGATCGGCTTCGCGGCGGGTTCCAGTACGAAGGCACTGATCATATGCCCGTCGGTTGTTTGAATCGTCATTCTTTCCATCGATGCATCATCCTTCCGTGACGTCGGTGCCTCCGGGCAGCCGAGCGGGTCCGTTTGATCCGCCCTTCCGGACTGCCGCCTTCCCGAGCATCCGGTTCATATAGTCGGCCGTCTGTCCGCCGATCTTCTTCGCCTTCTCCACATCAAAGAACATCCAGCCTGTCCGCCTGACCAGGAAGTCGGCCGGGCAGGCCGCCATCTCCTCGTGGATCGAATAAAGGATCCGGCCCCTGTCTGCCGGACTGAGCCCGTCCCCTTCACCGGCCGCGTGGGCAAACTTGAATACCGCATCCGCATTCGTACCGTAGAACGCGGCGATTTCCCTGCCTTCCTCGCGGGTCAGCCCGTACAGTTCCGCCTCGTTCGCTTTGCCTTCGATAAAGCGCGGGAGATCTTCGGGACGGGCGAAATCGCCCCCGGACAGCGGCAGATGCTTCGTCACGCAAGGCCCCCACCCGCCGGATGGACGTCGCTCCGCTATCTGGTCGACCACGTGCTCCGCCATCTTCCGGTATCCGGTCAGCTTGCCGCCCGCAATGGTCAGCAGCCCGCTGTCGGATTCCCAGATTTCGTCTTTCCGTGAAATCTCCGAGGGGTCTTTTCCTTCCTGATGGATCAGCGGACGGACGCCGGCCCAGGCAGACTCGACATCCCCCCTGTGCAGCCGCACGTCCGGGAAAATTCCGTTTGCCGCTTCGATCAGATAACGGATGTCTTCCTCGGATGCCAGGACCTCCCCCGGATCGCCTTCATAAAACGTGTCGGTCGTTCCGACATAGGCCTTCCCGCCTCTCGGGATGGCAAAGATCATCCGTCCGTCCTGGCTGTCAAAGTAAATCGCCTGCCGAAGCGGGAACCGGGACTGGTCAACGACGATGTGGGCGCCTTTGGACAACTTCAGATGCTTGTTGTTCCCTTTGCCGTCCAGCTGTCTCACGGTGTCGACCCACGGGCCGGCGGCATTCACCACATGTCCGGCGTCCGCCCGGAATACCGAGCCGTCGAACATGTCGCGGATCCAGGCGCCGGACACGCGTCCGCCTTCATACACAAATGATTCGGCTTTGCAGTAGTTGAGGCAGACCGCCCCCTTCTCGGCGGCCTTCTTCAGCACTTCGATCGTCAGGCGCGCATCGTCCGTCCGGTATTCCACGTAATGGCCGCCCCCGAGCAGGCCTTCCTGATTGAGCAGCGGTTCGAGGCTGAGCGTTTCTTCGGGTGACAGCATTTTCCGCCGTTCATCCTTGTCCACTCCCGCCAGGCGGTCGTACACCGCCAGGCCGGCGGAAGTCATGAAGGGGCCGAATGTGCCTCCCTTGTAGAACGGCAGCAGCATCCGCTCGGGCTCCGTGACGTGAGGGGCATTTTCAAAGACGACTTTCCGCTCCCTCCCGGTCTCCGCGACGATCTTCAGCTCCATCTGCTTGAGGTAGCGCAGGCCGCCATGGATGAGTTTCGTGGACCGGCTGGATGTGCCCTCGGCAAAGTCCTGCATCTCCACGAGGAGCACCGACATGCCCCTCGTCACTGCATCAAGCGCGATTCCGGCACCCGTGACGCCCCCTCCGATCACCAGGACATCAAAACGGAATTCCGCCGCCTGCTGCTTCATCTTCGGTCGTAGCAATGTAGAAAACATCCGATCGCCTCCTAAATTGATCCATCAGTCACGGGCTTGGCTTCCCGCCGTTCACTTGAACATCCGCGCTGCCGCCACGGCCTTTTGCCAGCCGCCGTACAGACGGTCGCGTTCTTCCTGCTCCATCAGCGGATGGAAGGACTTCCGGCTGCGCCACATGTCGGCGATCTCGTCGCAGTCCTGCCAGAAGCCGGTCGACAGCCCCGCCAGATAGGCGGCGCCGAGTGCGGTCGTTTCATGGAACTCCGACAGCTCGACCTTGCCCTGAAGGATATCCGCCTGGAACTGCATGAGGAACGAATTGGACACCGCGCCCCCGTCCACCCGCAGATTCTCCACGGACAGGCCCGAGTCGCTTTCCATCGCATCGAGCACATCTTTCGTCTGGTAAGCGAGCGATTCAAGCGTTGCACGCACAAAGTGTTCTTTGTCCGTGCCGCGTGTCAGCCCGAACACGGCACCCCGGACTTCCGAGTCCCAATACGGCGTACCGAGTCCGACAAATGCAGGGACGACGTAAACGCCGTCGGTGGAATCCACCCGGCGGGCATAGTCCTCGCTGTCCCCTGCCGACTTCAGCATGCGTAGCCCGTCCCGGAGCCACTGGACGGCGGAACCGGCGACGAACACGCTGCCTTCGAGTGCATACCGGATGCCGTCCCCGATGTCCCAGGCGACCGTCGTGAGCAGGCCGTGCCTGGACGTGACCGGTTCGTCCCCGGTGTTCATGAGCATGAAGCAGCCGGTTCCGTACGTGTTTTTTGCCATCCCCTGTTCAAAGCAGGCTTGGCCGAACAGGGCGGCCTGCTGGTCGCCGGCCGCCCCTGCGATCGGCACCCGCTCACCGAAGAAAACGGTCGGTGATGTATCGGCATACACTTCCGAGGACGGACGGACTTCCGGCAGCATTTCAGGGGGAACATCGAGGATGCGGCACAGTTCTTCGTCCCATTTCTGGTCTCTGATGTTATACAGAAGCGTCCGGGAGGCATTGGAAACATCCGTCACGTGCACCGAGCCGCCGGACAGCTTCCAGATGAGGAAGCTGTCGATTGTGCCGAACAGCAGGTCTCCGGCTTCCGCCTTTTTCCTTGCCCCGCCCACTCTGTCGAGGATCCACTTCACCTTCGTACCGGAAAAATACGGATCGAGCACAAGACCGGTCTTCTGCCGGAACAGATCTTCATATCCGCCCGCTTTCAACTCATCGATGATCGGCTGGGTCTGCCTGGATTGCCAGACGATCGCCCGGTGAACGGGTCTGCCTGTCTTTTTATTCCAGATCACAGTCGTCTCGCGCTGGTTCGTAATGCCGATGCCTGCGATCTGCTTCTCGCTGATCCCGCTTTCGCTCAGAACCGCTGCGATGCAGGACAGGACGGATCCCCAGATTTCATTGGCATCATGTTCCACCCAGCCCGGCTGCGGAAAGTATTGCCGGAATTCCTGCTGGGCACTGTGCACTTTGCGGCCTTCCCGGTCGAACAGGATGGCGCGGGAACTGGTCGTTCCCTGGTCGATCGACAGGATGTACTTGTCCATCCGCCTCTCCCCTTTCGTCTTTTACATGACCCGCTTGAACATTTTTTCGATTTCATAGGTGGAAAAGTGAATGATGACCGGACGGCCGTGCGGGCATGTGTACGGGCTTTCCGCACGGCCGAGGTCGGCGAGAAGGCGCTCCATGTCCGGCCGGGTGAGATAGTGGTTCGCCTTGATCGAACGTTTGCAGCTCATCATGATCGCCGTTTCTTCCAGCAGACCGCCGATGTCGGTCCGGCGTTCTGCAATTGCCTGTTCCACGAGCGCCTCGATGATCTCCTCTTCGGCGCCGGCAGGGAACCAGGCCGGATGTTCACGGACGACAAAAGCATTGTGGCCGAATTCCTCCAGCTCGATGCCTGCTCCGGCCAGCACATCCCGGACTTCCCGGATCCGCTCCATGTCGTCCGGCGGATAGTGGAACGTCATCGGGATCATGAGGGCCTGCCGCTCGCCCGGATCCACCTGCTTCACCTTTTCCCGGAAGAACTCATATTTGATCCTTTCCTGCGCCGCATGCTGGTCGACCATATAAAATCCGTCCGGGCTCTGGGCGACGATATAGGTTCCGTGGATCTGGCCGACCACTTCCAGTTCATCGAACGGGACCTTGCGCGGATTTTCCGCGAGGTCGGGTGCGGGTTCTTCCATGACGGACTCCGGCTCCGTTTCACGGGCAGGCTCGGCGTAGCGGGAAGGTTCGGTGTCCCTGGAGGGTTCGGGGTAACCGGGGACTTGTCCGGCGGGAGCCGGTGTCTCATCCATCTCTTCCTTTATGACTGTGCCCGAATGGCCTGCCGGCAGCTCTTCATCGAAGGATGATGCCCGGAACGGCACGGACGGGGCCTGCTGCGGCGGCGCGGTCACCGTCCGGTTCCGGTCTTCTTCGGCTGTCCGCCAGAGGACGGTCT
This sequence comes from Edaphobacillus lindanitolerans, assembly GCF_900156305.1. Lineage (GTDB taxonomy): Bacteria > Bacillota > Bacilli > Bacillales_A > Planococcaceae > Bhargavaea > Bhargavaea lindanitolerans. The sequence goes on from NZ_FTPL01000001.1 coordinate 158,077, forward strand.
GTTCGGTTTTCGGCCGGGGCTCTTTCGGCGGCTTTGCGGCCGGGGCGCCGAGTGCACCTGCGACCGCCTGCCGGACCGCATCCCTGATGAGGGCGCACAGCTCGGATTCTTTGCTGAGGCGGATCTGCTGTTTTGCCGGATGGACATTCACATCGGTGAGGTAAGGGTCTCCCTTGATCGAAATGACGGCGATCGGATAGCGGCCGATCGGAAGGTACGTATGGTAGGCGTCGATGATCGCCTTGTTCACCATGAAACTTTTGACCCACCTGCCGTTCACGAGGACCGTGATATAGTTTTTGGAAGCCCGTGTGATGTCCGGCACCGTCCCGTAGCCGCTCACCTCATAATCCGCCGAGGATGCTTCAAAGCGGAGCATCTTGCGGGCCGTGCCGGCCCCGTAAATGTCCGAGATGACCTTCAGCAGGCTGCCGCTGCCCGACGTCCGGAGATGCTCCTGGTTGTTATGGAGAAGCCGGAATGAGATGTCCGGGTGGCTCAGCGCCATCCGGTTCATGTAATCGATCGAATGGCCGATTTCCGTCTGAAGCGTCTTGAGGTATTTGAGCCTGGCCGGCGTGTTGTAAAACAGCTGGGAAACCGAGATATCGGTCCCTTTTCGGGAAGGGGCGCCTTCCTGTCCGGTGACCCGGCTCCCTTCGACCTGCACGCGGATGCCGGGAGATTCCCCGTCGGAAGTGGTCAATTCGACTTTTGAGACGGCTGCGATACTTGCGAGCGCCTCGCCGCGGAATCCGAGTGTCCGGATCCTGAACAGGTCGTGTTCATTGCCGATTTTGCTTGTCGCATGGCGGGAAAAAGAAAGAACGGCATCGCCTCCGTCCATCCCCTTGCCGTTGTCGGTGACCCGGATTGACTTGAGCCCGGCTTCCTCAAGGCGCACTTCAATGGACGTCGCCTCCGCGTCGATTGCATTTTCAACCAGCTCTTTCACGACAGACGCCGGCCGCTCCACCACTTCTCCCGCCGCAATCTTGTTTGACAGCGGTTCGTCCATCAGGATGATCTGGCCCATCTGATCAGCTCCTTTCCCGTCCGATTTTCTCCTGCATCCCATGGAGCCACTGGAAAGCGTCCATCGGGGTCATCCGGAGAAGGTCCAGCCGGCCGATCTCCTCAGCAAGCCCGGATTCTCCGCCGGCAGTCTCACCGCCGGCCGCGCCTTCCCCGAACAAGGACAGCTGATCGCTCAGCGGACCTTCTTCCGGCTTCGGAACAGAAGCGGATTCAAGCTCCTCGAGCAGTTCCGCCGCTCGCCGGATGACCGATTCCGGCAGTCCCGCCAGCTCCGCCACGTGGATTCCGTAGCTTTTGTCCGCCGGGCCTTCCTTCACCTTATGGAGGAAGATGACATGGCCTCCCTGCTCAGCCGCCGATACGTGGACGTTTCTCAGCCTTCCGAGCTTTTCGGACAGACCGGTCAGTTCGTGGTAGTGCGTGGAGAACAGCGTATTGGCCCCGATCTGTTCATGGATGAATTCCATCATGGCCTGCGCAAGCGCCATGCCGTCATACGTCGATGTGCCCCGTCCGATCTCATCGAACAGGAGCAGGCTGTCTGCGGTTGCGTGGGCGAGGGCATGCCGGGATTCCATCATCTCGACCATGAATGTGCTCTGCCCGCCGGCAAGGTCGTCTGCTGCCCCGATCCGCGTGAAGATCTGGTCGGTCACGGGGAGCGCCGCGGAATCCGCCGGAACGAAGCAGCCGATCTGTGCCATGATGACGGTGAGGGCCACCTGCCGCATGTATGTACTTTTCCCGGACATGTTCGGCCCCGTGATGAGGAGCATGTTTGCCTCCTCATCCAGCACACAGTCGTTCGGGACATAGGTGCCGTCATCGAGCATCTTCTCGACGACCGGGTGCCGTCCGTTCCGGATCGAGATCCCCCGGCCCCCGTGGAATTCCGGCCGGACGTATCTGTATCTCTCGGACACTTCCGCAAAACCGGACAGGACGTCCAGGGAGCTCAGCCGGTCCGCCAGTTTCTGGATGGCCGGAATGTGTTCCTTGACGCGTTCCCTCACTTCGTTGAACAGTTCGGTTTCCAGGATGAGCGCCTCATCTTCGGCGTTCAGGATGAGCGCTTCCTTCTCTTTCAATTCCGGGGTGATATAGCGCTCTGCGTTTGCCAGCGTCTGCTTGCGTTCAAACCGCTCCGTATCCACAAGATGGACATTGGACTTGGTCACTTCCAGATAGTAACCGAATACCCGGTTGTATCCGATCTTAAGCGATTTGATGCCGGTCTTCCGTCTTTCCTCCGCTTCAAGTGCCGCGATCCAGTCTTTCCCGTTGCGGGAGGCGTCACGCAGCTCGTCCAGCCGTTCATTGAACCCTTCCCGGATGACTCCGCCTTCCTTGTTGGAGATCGGCGGCTCATCGGTGATCGCCTCCTCGAGCATACGGAGCGGTTCGGTGCACGGATCGATCCGGCCGCCCATCGCCGTCAGTCTCGGTGTCCCGCTTTCCAGAAGTGTGCGGCGGATCGGCTCCGCCTGCCCGAGCGAACGGCGCAGCTGTGCCAGGTCCCGCCCCGTCGCATTGCCGAATGCCACTTTCCCGGCGAGACGCTCCATGTCATAGACGCCTTTGAGCAGTTCTCGGATTTCCCCTCTTGAGAAGAATTCCTCAATGAGTTCGCCGACGGTGTCCGTCCGTTCGAGGATGGCTTCCCGCCCGGCGAGCGGCTCATGGATCCATTGCCGCAGCTTCCTGCCGCCCATTGCGGTGACCGTCTCGTCAAGCAGCCAGTACAAGGAACCCTTTTCCCCGCCGCCACGGATGGACTGGACGAGCTCAAGGTTGCGGCGGGAGTTCGGATCGATCGACAGGACCGCCCGCCGCTCCCGGTAATCGATCGGCCGGATGTGGCCGAGGGAGCGCTTCTGTGTCCTTTCCAGGTAGCGGAGGAGGCGGGCCGCCGCAGGCTGCACGCCGGGAGGGCAGTGTCCCGCAACGTCCGCGCCGCCGTCCGGGAGGCTCTCGTCCGGCTCGACGGAAAGGAGGATTGAGCGGGCACGGGCCAGGTCATGAAGTGCCAGATACAGTTCATCCGGTACGACAATCTCCCGGATCTTCAGTGATTCCGCTTCGGAGATCAGGGACTTTTCGTCGCTTCCGGCAAGCGTGGCCACGCCTTCGCCCGTCGACAGGTCGATCCGGACGAGGGCATACTCCCCTTCCTCCGTCCGTCCTGCGGAGCCGATGAACACATTCGACTTCTCCCCGACCGTCCGGCCTTCCGTCAGCGTCCCCGGCGTGATCAGCTGGATCACTTCCCGCTTCACGATCCCCTTCGCCTGCGCCGGATCTTCCGTCTGCTCGCAGATGGCGACCTTGTAGCCTTTCCGCACGAGCGTCTCGATATAGGAGGCGGCCGAATGGAACGGAACCCCGCACATCGGAATGCGGCCGGTCTGTCCCCCTTCCCTCGACGTCAGCGTGATTTCCAGCAGTTGCGAGGCCTTCAGCGCATCATCGAAGAACATCTCGTAAAAATCGCCCAGCCTGAAAAACAGGAAGGCATCCTTGTAATCTTCTTTAATCTCCATATATTGTCGCATCATCGGTGTCAAAGCAGCCATTACTTACATCTCCCGTGTCTCTTTGTCTTCCTTCAATTATAACAGAGTCCCAAACGCACAACAGGCAGAGGATGGCAGTCCCGTCGGGGGAATGCCGTCTCTGCCTGCCATGAAATGGATGAACGATGCCTTGCGGGCGACCGGCCGGCTCAGAGCGAGCTGGAGTCCTTGCCGTCCCCGTCGTGGTGTCCCTTTTTGCCGTGTGCTCCTGTGGAAGAGGATGAGGATGAGGATGAAGATGAAGATGAAGATGAGCTTTCCTCACCGAATTGCCATTCCTCCTCGAAATCGTGAGGATGCACCTGGATGCAGACCTTTGTTTCCCCGACAACTTCGGCGAGCAGTTCCCGTTCAACCGAGACATTGAATTTCTCACCGCATTTCGATACAACCGCTTCTGTGCAGTTCGGCTGCTGGATGACCTTGACATGCACTTCTTCATGTCCGCCCGTACTTCCGTCCCGGTAATGCAGGCGGACGCGGTCGCGATAATGGATCGTCTCCGTGTAGACGGACGTCTTCGAATGGTCATGGTGGGAGTACCAGACGTTGATGTCGTATTTGCCCGTGACCTCGACGTACTTCCCGTTCTTCTTGGCCTGGTGGTGGTGATTGATGATCCAGCATCCGAGAATGCCCGACGGTTTGTTCGGCGGGCAAAGCACTTCAGTCGACTCCGACCGTTTCTTCCCTTTGGCGACAACCGCTTTCGTGACGATCTGCCGTAAGTTTTTCAGGGTCAACCCTCCTCATTCACTTCAGTCCATCTTATGCACCAAACGCCCGGAAAGTGAAAAAGACACATAGGGATTTCTTCCGGGACCCGTTTGCTCCAATACAAACGTATGAATCGGAATGGACAATAATGAATGAGGAACCACGATCCGTTGCGGCGGTGCCCATTTGAAACGGCATCCCGGGCAAAGCGTCCGGAATGCCGTTTTTTCGTCATTGTTTACTTCAGGCGTCCCGGCGCATTTCTGACCTGGGAGCCTGTCTCTCCGCGGAGGAGGTCTCCGCCGGTCGTCTCGATGATCCGGTTCGTCACATCATTGGCAATTGTATTGGATACAAGCTGGAGCAATTGATTGACGTCCACCTGGGATTGCTTGAACTCCTGCACGATCGGGAGCTCGTCAATTTCCTGTTCAATCTGGCTGATCTTGCCTTCTACCAGCTGCAGTGCCCGTTCCTTGCCGTATTCCTGGAAGTTGACTGCCTGTTTCTGCAGGCTTTTGAGGCTGGCAATCTTTTCACGGACGCTTTTATTATCATTGATCTGCGCTTCAGCCCGCTTGAAGAACTCCACTTCTTCGGTCGAGCTGATCATCTCTGCGAGTTCTTTCGCTTTCTCGATGATGTCGTGTTTCGTGTATGTCTTTTCCATTGTTGATCCACCTTTTCGGCCGTCGGCACCTGAACCTTGCACAGGCGGCAATCGGTTTTGTCCCCCGATTTTCCGGGGTTTTCCCCATTATACTGAACCGGACGGCCGTCAGACAAGGAAAGCGGAGGATTGTCGGGGCATTGACACAACTGCAGAAAATCTTCCGTTCTTTTCTGATTTTAAAAACGATGGCCCTGCTCCCCGTAACCGGGAGCGGGACCACCGCTTCGTTTATCGGCCCTGCCGGAACCGCTCACGCATCCGCCCGGAACTGCACAACCGGGAAGAACCGTTGTTTCACCGTTTCCTTTTCTCGACGAGCAGTTTCATCGCGGTCCGTTCTTCGCCCGCAATGATGATGTCCGTGAAGGCAGGAGAGCATGTCAGGTCGGCGCCGCTCGGTGCAACGAACCCCCGGGCGATCGCGACTGCCTTAACCGCTTGGTTCAGTGCTCCGGCCCCGACCGCCTGCATTTCCGCATATCCCTTCTCCCGGATGACTGCAACGAGCGCACCTGCCACAGAATTCGGATTAGAGCGTGAAGATACTTTCAATGAGTCCATGCCTTTCCCTCCTGTTTTTCCGCATTCATGGAACCGGATGCTTCCATGTCCCAATGTATGCGGGCAGGCGGGACGGCATGATAGCGGGTCAGCCGTTGAACGGGTGATCGTCGTTGATCAGGATCCGTTCGCAGCGGACCGCCTTTCCGGATTTCGGATCTGCCTCCACGAAGAATCCGCCCAGCTGGGTCCGGCCGTCCGGCACCGTAAAACGGACCGGCATATTCGTCTTGAACCGGTAGAGGACCTCTTCTTTCCTCATGCCGAGGATCCCGTCGTAGGGTCCCGTCATTCCCGCATCGGTCAGATAAGCCGTGCCGCCCGGAAGGATGCGGTCATCCGCGGTCTGCACATGGGTGTGGGTCCCGACGACCGCCGAGACGCGGCCGTCCAGATGCCACCCCATCGCGATTTTCTCGCTCGTCGCCTCCGCATGGAAATCGACGAAGATCAGCGGAGACTCTTCGGCGGCTTCTTCAACCATCCGGTCGGCCATGGCGAAAGGGTCTTCATGCGGGGGCATGAATGTCCGGCCGTGAAGATTGATGACGGTCAGGGCGCCCGCTTCCTTCCGGATGGTCACCCTCCCCCTCCCCGGCGCATCCGAGGAAAAGTTGGCCGGGCGGATCAGGGCGTCCGATCCTTCGATGAAGTCGAAGATTTCCCTTTTATCCCATGTGTGATTGCCCATCGTGATGACGTCCACCCCGGCAAACAGCAGCTCGTCGTGGTCATCGCGGGTCAGCCCCTTGCCGGATGCGGCGTTCTCCCCGTTGGCAATGATGACATCCGGCTTGTAGGCGCGGCGGAGTTTCGGGAGATGCCGGCGGACGGTATCCATGCCCGGCCCTCCGACGATGTCCCCGATAAATAAGATTTTCATCTGGTGATTCCAGCCTTTCTTCGGCTAAAAGGGAAAGGCTTCCGGGACCGGGGTCCTCGGAAGCCTTTCTGCCGGTTATTTTGCATATTCGACCGCCCGGGTTTCCCGGATGACGGTCACTTTGATATGTCCCGGATAGTCGAGCTCGCTTTCAATCCGCTTTCGGATGTCCCGGGCCAGACGGTGGGCCGTGATGTCATCCACCTGGTCCGGCCGGACGATGATGCGCACTTCGCGCCCCGCCTGGATGGCAAAGGATTTTTCGACACCATCGTAGTCCTCCGCGATTTCCTCAAGCTTTTCAAGTCGCCGGATGTAATTCTCGAGCGTCTCGCTCCGTGCGCCCGGCCGAGCGGCGGACAATGCGTCAGCCGCTGCGACGAGGATGGCGATCACGGATGTCGGTTCCGTGTCGCCGTGGTGCGAGGCGATGCTGTTGATGACGACCGGATGTTCTTTGTACTTTGTGGCGAGTTCCACGCCGATTTCGACGTGGCTTCCTTCGACTTCGTGGTCAATCGCCTTCCCGATGTCATGCAGGAGACCCGCACGGCGTGCAAGCGCGATATCGGAATCCTTGAAACCGAGTTCCGCAGCAAGCAGGCCGGACAGATACGCCACTTCCTTTGAATGCTTCAGGACGTTCTGCCCGTAGCTTGTCCGGTACTTCAGGCGGCCCAGGATCTTGATGAGATCCGGGTGAAGATTGTGGATGCCGAGGTCGAATGACGTCTGCTCTCCGGCTTCCCGGATTTGCTCGTCCACTTCTTTCCTCGATTTCTCCACCATCTCTTCGATGCGCGCCGGGTGGATGCGGCCGTCCTGCACGAGTTTCTCGAGTGCAAGCCGGGCCGTTTCCCGACGGATCGGATCAAATCCGGACAGGATGACGGCTTCCGGCGTATCATCGATGATCAGATCGATGCCGGTCAGCGTTTCGAGGGTCCGGATATTCCGTCCTTCCCGCCCGATGATCCTGCCTTTCATCTCGTCATTCGGCAGATTGACGACCGACACGGTTGTCTCTGCCACATGGTCGGCGGCAAACCGCTGGAGTGCGAGGGAAAGGATTTCACGGGCCTTCCGGTCCGATTCTTCCTTCGCACGCAGTTCCGACTCCCTTGTCATGACGGCGATGTCCGTGGATAGTTCATTCTCCACTTCGGTCAGGATGAGCTGGCGTGCCTCATCCCGGGTGAGTGCAGATATGCGTTCGAGCTCTGTCTGCTGTTCCGACTTGAGCTCTTCCGCCTTGCTCTCCATCTGTGCGATATGCTGTTGTCGTTCGGCCAAAGCGTCTTCCTTGCGCTCCAGACCCGCTTCACGTTTGTTCAGCGCATCCTCCTTGCGGTCGAGGTTCTCTTCCTTCTGCAACAACCGGCTTTCCTGCCGCTGGAGTTCGCTGCGGCGTTCCCGGATGTCGGATTCGGCTTCTGTCCGTAGTTTGTGGGTTTCATCTTTCGCTTCAAGTAGCGCTTCCTTCTTCAGTGCCTCCGCTTCGCGCCTGCCCTCTTCAACGATGAGTGCGGCAGACTGCTTCGCACCGGTCACTTTAGAATCGTTTACGTTTTTCAAGGCAAAATAGCCAACAACTGCACCGACGATGAGTCCGAGCAAAGCGGAGATGATCATTTCAACCATTGAGGTCACCTCCCCCTGCTTTCATTCGTCTGTTAAAACCGGCCGGAAAACATTCCCGGACCGGGTATCAAGCCAGTCATGCTCATGCTGCATGGAGCTATACAGGTTTAATTGTACCGGCGGGAAAATCCCCTGTCAAGGATTGCCGGCTGACTGTTCTGACGATGCAGGCCGGCACCGGCTTCCGTGACGCCGGCGCATTTTGGAGAACCGGAATCGTGCCATCCATGGCCCCCTCCCGTCCCTTTGCAGCGGGAGGAATCAAGCCATCCGTCCGGATGCAAAAGGGCTGCCCGATTGCTCCGGGCAGCCCTTTTCGTCTTATTCCCCGTCAAGGAGGAGGTCGAATTCTTTTTCCTCTTCTTCGTCATGGCCGGCGATCACATACTGTGCCCCCGCCAGGCCGTAAGCCTCCCGGATCTTGTTGGAGATTTCCCGGCGGATCTCCGGGTTCTCTTTCAGGAATTGCTTGGCGTTCTCGCGGCCCTGTCCGAGCCGCTCTTCATTGTAAGAATACCAGGAACCGCTCTTCTGGACGATATCGGTTTCGACGCCGAGGTCGATCGTCTCGCCTTCCTTGGAGATCCCTTCCCCGTACATGATGTCCACTTCCGCCGTACGGAACGGCGGGGCCACTTTGTTTTTCACGACTTTGATGCGGGTTCTGTTCCCGACGATGTCGCTGCCCTGCTTGATGGATTCCGCCCGGCGGACTTCAAGCCGGACAGAGCTGTAGAATTTCAGCGCGCGTCCGCCCGGGGTCGTTTCCGGGTTCCCGAACATGACGCCGACTTTTTCACGGATCTGGTTGATGAAGATGGCGATGGTCTTCGACTTGTTGATCGCCCCGGACAGTTTCCGGAGCGCCTGGGACATGAGGCGTGCCTGCAGGCCCACGTGAGAGTCGCCCATCTCGCCTTCGATTTCCGCCTTCGGAACGAGGGCGGCGACCGAGTCGATGACGATGATGTCGATGGCTCCGCTGCGGACGAGCGCTTCGGCGATCTCAAGTGCCTGCTCTCCTGTGTCCGGCTGCGAAAGAAGGAGTTCATCAATGTTGACGCCGAGTTTCTGTGCATAGACCGGATCAAGCGCGTGTTCCGCATCGATGAACGCGGCCGTCCCGCCGGATGCCTGTGCTTCGGCGATGGCGTGGAGCGCTACGGTCGTCTTACCCGAACTTTCCGGCCCGTAGATCTCGACGACCCGGCCGCGCGGATATCCGCCCACTCCCAGCGCTGTATCAAGAGTGAGCGAACCGCTCGCCGACGTCGAGATCTCCAAGTCCGTCTTTTCGCCGAGTTTCATGACGGACCCTTTCCCGAACTGTTTTTCAATCTGTTTCAGTGCCATATCCAATGCAGCTTTGCGATCGCTCAAACTTGTTCCTCCTCATAGGTTCATACTGTTTTTCTTACTATCACTACTATACTCGGTTTCTGAGAAAAACTCAAGGAAAAAGCGAACATCCATTCGATTTTGTTATGCCGGTTTTGTAATTCAGCCCCAAATCCGATGCCAAATTCAGATTTCAGGGCAAAAAACGGCCCCGAAATTCAAATTTCGGGCGCCGTCATCTCATTGATCATCCGGATCAGCGTGTGCAGGGCGGATTTGACCGCCCGGATCCTGTTCGTGTTGCGCATGCCGGACAGGAGCAGTTTTTTCGTCTCCATCGTCCCGCCCCTCCGGGCGATGGCGATCCAGACCGTGCCGCCCGGCTGGCCGCCGTGCGGGTCGGGCCCGGCAGCACCCGTGAGGCCCACGCCGAAGTCGGTGGAAAATTTGGCGAGGACGGAAGAGGCCATGGCAGCGGCCGTCTCTTCGCTCACGACGCCGTGTTCCTCAAGAAAATCGGCCGGTATCCCGAGCTGCGCCGTCTTGGCCTCCGCCGTGTAGGTCACGACCCCGCCCGCCATCGCCGCGCTGATGCCCGGCTGTTCGGCCAGCTCCGACATGAAGAGTCCGGCGGTCAGGCTTTCCGCGGCCGCGATCGTCAGGTTGTGTCCGATCAGCATGGACGCGGCTTTGGAAGGGAGCGTTTCATCGTCATAGCCGTAGATGTATTCGCCGGCAATCTTCCGGATTTCGGATTCCGACCGGTCGAGCAGGGCGACTGCCTCTTCCCGGCTTTCCGTCTTTGCGGTCATCCGGATCGTCACTTCCCCGTCGGAGGCGAGGGGGGCGAGTGTCGGATTCGTCTGCCGGTCCAACAGGTCGGACAGCCGGTGCTCGAGCTCCGCTTCCCCGATCCCGTAGAATCGGAGTACGCGGGACAGGATGCGGCCCCCTTCACCCGCAAGCCGGGCGATAAGCGGCTTCGCCTGTTCGGTGAACATCGGCTCCATTTCCTTCGGGGGACCCGGCATGAGCAGATAATGCCGGCCATCCGAGGAAGCGAGCATGCCCGGCGCCATCCCGTGGCGGTTTTCAAGAACCGTGGAACCGTCCAGGACGAGCGCCTGTTTGCGGTTGTTGTCCGTCATGGTTCGGCCGGCCCGTTCGAACCAGGCGGTGATGGAGCGGAGTGCCGCGTCATCGTAGACGAGCTGCTTCCCGGCGTGCCTGGCGATCGTTTCTTTCGTCAGGTCATCTTTTGTCGGCCCGAGCCCGCCCGTGAAAATAAGCAGGTCGGCCCGATCTTCCGCAATCCGGATCGCATCTTCCAGCCGGGCGGCGTTGTCTCCGACGACCGTCTGGAAATGGACATCCACGCCGATCTCTGCCAGGCCCGAAGAGATATAGCGTGCATTCGTATTATTGATCTGACCGAGCAGCAGCTCGGACCCGACCGCAATGATTTCAGCTTTCATCGGTTCCCCTTCCTTCCGTCACATCGAATCGAGAAGCACGCGCCGGTTCTTGTAGAAGTAGTCCGCCCCGGACCAGACCGTAAACACGAGCGCAATATAAAGCATGATCATTCCGAACGGGATGCCCGCCGCTTCGAAGAAGATGTTGTTCAACAGAAGGAAGACGATGGCGATCAGCTGTGCCGTCGTCTTGACCTTCCCGAGCATGTTGGCCGCGACGACTTCTCCCCCGCCCGCAAGGATGAGCCGGAGGCCCGTCACGGCAAATTCCCGGCTGATGATGACGATGACGATCCAGGAAGGCGCCACCCCCATTTCAACAAGGATGATGAGTGCGGCGGATACGAGCAGCTTGTCCGCAAGCGGATCAAGGAACTTGCCCATGTTCGTCACAAGGTTGTGCTTGCGGGCGAGATGGCCGTCGATCCAGTCGGTCAGGGAAGCGAAAATAAAGAGGATGCCCCCGATCAGATGCTCGACGGAAAGCACTGTGCCGCCCAGCCGCACATCGCCGAACCCGAAGTCCGCAAGCATGAAGAGCATGAAGACCGGGATGAGGACGATCCGGGCCACTGTGATTTTATTCGGTAAATTCATATGCCGTTCAATCCTTTCAAATAAAATAGCCATCTGTTTCCAGATGACTATTGGTTGCTGCCGAGTTGGATGATGATATTTTGTGTCACCCGTTCAGATTCCGGAATTTCATACTTCAGTTCCTGGCCGTTCACGGTCAGCGTCACGCCGGGCGTGTATCCGATCCGGAAGCGGAGCCATTCCACCCCGGACACCTCGATCGTTTCCTCATCGCCGCTTTCGATATTGCGGCTGAGATGCTGCGTGCCGGCACTGTCGGTCGCGGTCACCCAGGACCTTCCGGAACCCTTCACCTGCACTTTTGCCTCATCGGCGCCGGTCAGGGTATAGTAGGAGTTTTCCCCCTCGGACCGGTCAAATGCCAGCCCGGCGGAAGAGTCTGAATCCGCGTCGGAATCCGGATCCTTTTCTTCTTCCTCCTGGCCGGCGGAATCCGCTTTGTCCGTTCCTTCTTTTTCGGATTCCTCATCCTTGCCGGCAGCGGCACTGCTGCCCGGCTGCTCCACCTTCACCGTCCTGTCCGGTTCCTGCACTTCATCCGGCTTGTCTTTCGACGCGCTCATCTGGGAGAGGAACCAGACGATGGCGACGGCGAGCACGATGAACAGGGCGAGGATCACCTTCGGCATCACCTCGGCTGCACGGCCGGAACGCCGCGTCATCGTGCTTCTCCTCATTGCGGGCGCGGCCATTGCCGGTTCCTGTGCAGGTCCGGGTTCGGGCGCTTCCGCTTTGTAGAGTTCGAGCATCTCGTCCGGATCCAGGCCGACCGCCTCGGCGTATTGCTTAATGAATGCCCGGACATAGAAAGTCCCGGGCATGATGCCGAAGTCTCCTTCCTCAATCGCAGAGAGATAACGTTTTTGAATCTTAGTCAGTTCCTGCAGATCATCAAGCGAGTAGCCTTTCTCTTTTCTCGCTTGTTTCAGCCGAGCGCCCAGTTCGGACAAACCAAAACACCTTCCTATCAAATATTGAATCCGAAATCCATCCCGCTCCGGCCCGACATCCTGTCGTTTTCCTCCAGTTTCTCGTACGTGATCTCCTCGTCGTCATCCCGCCGGATCTCGATGATGTAATCGAAATCATCCATCGTATACTCAGAATGACGCACGAAGATGTCCGGATGTTCCACGACCTTGATGGACGGCATGCGCATAATTTCGCGGACAAGCTGCATATGGCGTTCATCCGTTGACTTCCGTGTGACGATCCCGTCAAGGATGAAGACGTTGTTATCGGAAAACTCATCCCCGGCAAGCTTGCTCCGGACCGTCTGCCTGATCATGGTGGAAGAAAGGAAGATCCATTTCCTATTGGCACTGACGCTCGCTGCCACGACGGATTCGGTTTTGCCGACCCGCGGCATCCCGCGTATACCGATGAGCTTATGGCCTTCCTGCTTGAAGATTTCCGCCATGAAGTCGACCAGGATGCCGAGCTCGTCCCGGACGAAACGGAATGTCTTCTTGTCGTCGGCATCCCGCTGGATGTAACGGCCGTGCCGGACGGCAAGGATATCGCGCAGCTTCGGATGCCGGAGCTTGCGTACATTGATCATTTCCATCGTGGAGGCAATCAGCTCGAACCGTTCGATCGCCTCGTCATCCTCCGAGCTGAGGAGCATTCCCCGGCGGCCTTCGTCAACCCCGTTGATGGTGATGATGTTCACGCGCAGGAGCCCGAGGAGGGAAGAAATTTCGCCGAGCAGCCCCGGGCGGTTCACTTCGATTTCATATTCCATGTACCACTCACTCAACATGATCGCCTCCATCGGCGCCGGTGCGCACTGTAGTACTATCATAGCGGATTTAAGAGTTGAAGAAAAGGGAAAGAAGACCCCGGCGGAACCTTCCCTGCCCATCGGCCGGGTGGGCCAATTGATATGTAAAGAAAATGCGAAAGACAGATGCCGGCTGAACATGCCAGCCGGCTTTGCCGTCTTTCGCTTTTGTGGTTGGGTTCCGGGCATGGCCTGCCGGCTTTCCCGTCAGATATGCCATCCTCCGTTGACCCGGATGATCTGCCCGGTGATATAGGAACCGTCTTCTCCCAGGAGGAAATCCGCAACACCGGCAACTTCCGAGGGTAGCCCCGGCCGCATGAGGGGGATTTCGCCGAATGCCATCCGCCGCTCTTCATCCGACAGATGGCTGTTCATCCGGGTCTCGATCCAGCCGGGCGACACGGCGTTGACGAGCATATTTGATCCCGCTGCCTCCTTGGCATAAGCTTTCACGAACCCGTGGACCGCGCCCTTCACCGCGGAATAGGCGACTTCCCCTGCTGCACCCGTGTCCCCCCAGATCGAGCCGATCATGACGACCCGCGGATCGGGATGGCGGCGAAGCCTTTCCGAGACGAGTGCGATAAACCTCATCGGATTGGCCGCATGCACATGCCAGAGTGCGTCCAGGTCCCCCATCGTCGTGTCCGTCAGAAGCTTGTTCATCTCCTGCCCGGCCGCTGACACTACCGCACGGAGGTCACCCGTTGCCGCGGCAAGCCGCTCTCCCCCGTCGGGAAGGGAAAAATCGGCACCGGCCGTTTCAAAACGCTGTCCGGGATAAGCTGCGGAGAGTCTCTCCCTGAGTTCTTCCGCACGTTCCTCCGACCGGTTGTAGTGCAGGTACAGAGACCAGCCGGAAGCTGCGAGCTTCTCTGCGATGGCCGTCCCGATCTCCCCGGACGCACCGAGGACGGCCGCGGTTTTCCGTCCGCTCATTCTCCCTTGGAAGCAGGAAGAACCTCAAAGACGCTCCAAGCCTGTTCATCGGCAAGCGGAACGAGTGCATCCTGCAGGTCCTTCACCTGCAGGTCCTCGAGCGCGGGCACCGTATCAAACAGGTTCATGCCGTTGAACGCATAGCGGGTGAATTGATTGGCAATATATTCGATCGAATTCAGGGCACGGAGGAACAGTCCCGTCCTTCTTCTCAGCTGGCGGTCCAGTGCATCCTGACCGAACGGGAATTTCTCCGAAGCGGACCGGAGCGTCGCACGGACCTTTTCCGCAAATTTGTCCGGGTCCTTGCTGTCCGTGCCGATCACGGCGAATGCGAACCCGGTCTCCGAAGTGAATTCGGTCCCGAACGACTCGTCGATGAGGCCTTCTTCATACGCTTCCGTATAGAAATCCGAGGTCCTGCCAAACAGCAGGTCAAGCAGAATCTCATTGGAAAGCTCGTGCTTGAGCGCGTCGATGCCCGAAAGATCCGGATACGGAAGCTTGACCGCAAACTGGACTTTCGGCTTCGAGACATCCATTTCGATCGACCGTTCCGCCACAGCCGCGTTTGCCGGCTCCTGCGGGAACTCACGGACGATCCGCTCCGGCCGGTCGAATGTTTTGGCCGCCTGATTGGTGCGGATGAATTCCATCATCTCTTCGGGGTCCACCGCGCCCACCGCGAACACGAGCATGTTCGACGGATGGTAGAACGTGTGGTAGCACTCATACAGGTGATCGGCCGTAATATCGGCGATCGACTCGACCGTCCCGGCGATATCGATCTTCACCGGATGGGATTCGTACAGATTCTCGATGGCGCCGAAATAGGCGCGCCAGTCCGGCTGGTCGTCATACATCGTGATTTCCTGGCCGATGATCCCCTTCTCCTTCTCGACCGTCTGCTCCGTGAAATACGGTGCCTGGACGAAGTCGAGGAGAAGTTCGGTATTCGGATAAAGATTCTCCGTCGCGGAGAACAGGTAGGCGGTCCGTGTGAATGAAGTGAACGCGTTGGCCGACGCACCGTTCATACCGAATTTCTGGAACACATCCCCGTCTTCTTTTTCAAACATTTTATGTTCAAGGAAATGGGCGATTCCGTCCGGCACCCGCACCTTCTCCTTCTTGCCGAGCGGGACGAATGTGTTGTCGATGGACCCGTATTTTGTGGTGAATGACACATAGGTTTTTGAAAAGCCCTTTTTCGGCAGGATGAACACCTGGAGCCCGTTTGGCAGCTCCTCATGGTAAAGGGTCTCCTGGAGGCGATTGAAATCAAGCGTCTGCATCTTCGGATTCCTCCTTCCCTGACAGCAGGTAAACCAGTTCTTTTTCTATCGTGCCGGCCATCTGGCGGATGTCTTCTTTCGTGACCGGCTCCCATTTGGCGATCCAGCCTTCAGGCGTGAAACCGCCTGGAAGATCCTTGTACTGATCGAAGATTTCAATCTGGCCGCGTGCGGAATCAAGCGCCTCGCGCAGCTGGTTGGCGAGCATCGCCTTCGTCTGGTCCAGTTCGAGATCCGAGATCTCCCCGGCCTTCATCGCTTCCAGCTGCTCGTCGATCAGCGCTGAAGCCTTTTCCGCCTGTTCGGGATCGACGCCGGATGAAACGGTGATGAGCCCGTAGCGCGAAAGGTAGGAACTTGCTGCGTAGTAGGCAAGGCTTTCCTTCTCCCGGACGTTCATAAACAGCTTGGAATGGGGGAAGCCGCCAAAGATTCCGTTGGCCAGCTGCATTTTCGGGAAATCCTCGGTCCCGAAAAGCACCGGTGTGCGGAAACCGATCAGGAGCTTGCCCTGCTTCATCGCCTGGCGTTCGGATACGCGGCCGGTCTTCCCGCCCCGTTCCGACGGGTCTTGCGGCATGTCTGCAGGAGTCCGTCCATCGAAACTGAATGCCGATTTGATCTTCTCTGCAAACGAATCCGGATCGACATCCCCGACGACGTAGATCTCCACTTCATCTTCCGTGATCATCCGGTGATAGGCGTCCAGCACATCTTTTGCCGAAAGGCTTCCGACATGCTCCTCGTCGCCCGTCGCGCGGATTGATTCGGGTCCGTCCGGGCGGATCAGCTCATACAGACGCTGCTGGGCAAAGCGTGTCTTGTCGTCGTACAGCGAGCTGAGCCGTTCGAGGACAGTCTGCTTTTCCCGCTCGAAGATCGGGTCCTTGAATTTCCCGTCCTTCATGTTCGGCCGGAGAACCGAGTCTGCAAGAAGCTTGAGCGTCCAGTCGACGACCCCGTCCTCTTCGAGCAGCTGGTCATTGACGCATTCCGCATTGAAGGAGACATAGTGGAGATCCCCCCGCTTGCCGACATCCGTGTAATACAGTGTTCCGTACATGTTCTCGAGGGCGGAACGGAGTGCCGCCCTGCTCGGATGGGTCTCGTTGCTGTCCTCCAGGATATTGGCCAGGACCGCCCTCGCGGAAGCGCCGGCCGCAGTCAGCGTCTGCCGGAAACGAATTGAAAAAGTCACCGTTTTGAACTGGGTCGTCCGGCGCACAAACAGCCGGACCCCTTCTGTGAGTCGATATTCCGTAAACATGGCACACCTCGGTTTCCATACGGTATTTTTATTGAGTATTCTCCATTTCCACTATACCGAAACCGGCGCATCGATGGCAAACATTGGCGTTTCCCCTGATAATTTTATTATGTAAACACATTTGCCTCACTGAGCGGCGGATTTCAAGTCCACATTGGCATCCACCGCGAGGACCGTAAAGTGAAGGAGACCGATGTACCGTGCAGCTTTTCGATTTCGCGCCATCCTTGCGGCCCCCTTCTCCAAACAGAAGGTGCCTTCCTCGTCTTGGAGAGCATCTTTCTAAACTTACACCCCGATTTTTCTTCACATGACAGTCTTTTTTCTTCATCTACGGTGACAGGCCCATATTCCGGTTCACCGGCAGCACAAAAAGAGCCAACACCCGGGAACAGCGGTGCTGGCTCTTGATCCACTTATTCAGCGGCTCCCGCACGGAGAGCCTTCTGCCCCGGTATTCACCGGCTGCCTTTGATGTACGGTTTGCCGCCTGCCTTCGGTCCGGTTGCCTTGCCGATGAAGCCGGCGAGTGCAAGGACCGTAAGGACATACGGCAGCGCGTGAAGATATCCCGTCGGAATCTCCTTGATGAACGGGATGCTCGGGCCGACGACGGTCAGCGCCTGTGCAAAGCCGAAGAAGATCGCTGCGCCCATCGCCCCGATCGGATGCCATTTTCCGAAGATCATGGCGGCGAGTGCCATGAATCCCTGACCGTTGATCGTGGCATGTCCGAAATCGCGGGTCATCGTCTGGGAGTAGATGGCCCCGCCGATGCCGGCGAGCGCACCCGAGATGACGACTGCGATGTAGCGGATGCGATTGACGTGGATCCCCATCGTGTCGGCGGCCATTGGATGCTCGCCGACCGCCCGGAGACGCAGGCCGAACGGAGTCTTGAAGATGACGTACCATGCGACGATCGCGGCGACGATCGCCAGGATGCTTGAACCGTATACACCCTTGAACAGCATCGGGCCGATGACCGGGATCTGGTCGAGGCCCGGGATATTGAAGTTCGGGATCGCCTTTTTGACGAAATCGGTCTGTCCTTTATCGAAGATCATCTTCGTCAGGAACAGCGCGACGGCGAGGCCGAGCATGTTGATCGCAACACCGGAGACGACCTGGTCGGCCCGGAACGTGATCGAAGCGACTGCATGCAGCAGCGAAAAGACGGCGGAGACGACCATGGCGGCGATCAGCGCGATCCATGGGGTCCAGTTGCCGAATGTGTCATAGAAGAACAGATTGAACACGATGCCGATGAAGGCGCCCATGACCATGAGTCCTTCAAGTCCGATATTGACAACGCCGGAACGCTCGGAGAAGACACCGCCGAGTGCCGTGAAGATGAGCGGAGCGGCGTAGGCGATGGACACCGGAGCCATGAAATACAGGATTTCGAGGAAGCTCATGTCACTTCGCCTCCTTTTTCTTGGAGATCTTGCTTAGGAGAAGACGGATCGCGTAGCCGCACGCCACGAAGAAGATGACGAGCGCGATGACGATCTGGACGATCTCTTCCGGGATCTGGGCGGCGTTCGGCATGTTCAGCGCCCCGTACTTAAGGGAGCCGAACAGCACGGCGCCGAAGATGACCCCGAGCGGCGTGTTGGCGCCGAGCAGCGCGACGGCGATCCCGTCAAACCCGATGCCGGTGAACCCGCCGCGGGTGTACATGTTGCCGAACGTCCCGAGTCCTTCCATCGCCCCTGCCAGTCCGGCGAACGCGCCTGAGATGACCATGGCCAGGATGATGTTCTTGCCGATCTTCATGCCCCCGTATTCCGAGGCATTCTCGTTGAAGCCGACCGACTTCAGTTCGAAGCCCATCGTCGTCTTCTCAAGCAGGAACCACATGAGCACCACCATCATGAGTGCGATGATGATCCCGTAGTGAAGACGGGAGTAATCCGTGAGCGACGCCAGGAAATCCGATCGGAGTGAAGCCGAATCCAGAATCCGCTCCGTCTTGTCCCCGCCGCCGGACCATGTCTTGATAAGTGCGTTGACGACGTGGAGGGCGATGTAGTTCATCATGATCGTCACGATGACTTCGTGGATCTTCATCTTCGCCTTCAGCAGGCCCGGCAGGAACGCCCATAGCGCACCGGCTGCGGCACCGGCGAGGATGGAGAGCGGAAGGTGGATCACCTTCGGCAGGTCGAATGCCGCACCGACATAAACGGCGGCGAACCAGCCGACGATGAGCTGGCCTTCGACCCCGATGTTGAACAGTCCGGTCCGGAAAGCGAAAGCGACTGCAAGACCGGCCAGGATGTACGGCGTGATCTGACGGATCGTTTCGCCGATTGCATAGGAGTCCCCGAAGATTCCGTTCCAGAGTGCGGTGTAGCCGAGGATCGGATCATATCCGCTGACCGCCATGACGATCGCGCCGACCAGAAGGCCGAGGATCACGGAAATCACCGGAACGAGGATGTTGATCATTCTATTGGACATGCTTGTCGTCACCTTCTTCCGCCTGGATGGCCGCCGCTTCTTTGCGGGAGTGGCCGGCCATGAGCAGGCCGAGTTCCTGTTCATCCGTTTCCGACGGGATGACCGTATCGATGATCATGCCGTCATAGATGACGGCGATCCGGTCGGATACGTTCATGACCTCATCGAGCTCGAAGGAGACGAGGAGGACCGCCTTCCCGTTGTCCCGCTGTTCGATGAGCCGACGGTGGATGAATTCGATTGCCCCGACGTCCAGACCGCGTGTCGGGAGGGCTGCGATGAGCAGATCCGGATCTCGTTCGACTTCACGGCCGATGATTGCCTTCTGCTGGTTACCGCCCGACAGTGCACGCGCCGGTTCGTGGGGGCCCTGTGTCCGGACATCGTATTGCTCGATGATCCCTTCGGCAAACCGGTCGATCGCCTTGTAATCAATGATGCCGCCTTTGGACAGCGGTTTCTGGTAGTACGTCTGAAGCGCGATGTTGTGGCCGATCGGGAAGTCCAGAACGAGCCCGTGCTTGTGCCGGTCCTGCGGTATATGGCCGACACCCGATTCGGTCACCTGGCGCGGGCGCTTGTTCGTGATGTCCTTCCCGTTGATCGCCACGGTGCCGGCCTTCACTTTTCTCAGTCCGGTGATCGCTTCGATCAGCTCCGACTGGCCGTTCCCGTCGATGCCGGCAATCCCGACGATTTCACCGCGGCGGACATTCAGGTTGAGCCGTTTCACCTTCTCGACGTTCCGGGAGTCCGTGACGACGAGATCTTTCACCGTGAGCACTTCTTCAGTCGGATGGGACGGCCCTTTTTCGGTCTTGAAGACGACCTGCCGGCCGACCATGAGCGAAGCGAGCTCCTCCGGGCTCGACTCGTCCGTGATGACCGTTCCGATCCCCTTCCCTTTCCGGATGACCGTGACCCGGTCGGAGACGTCCATGATTTCCTGGAGCTTGTGGGTGATCAGGATGATCGATTTGCCTTCCGTGATGAGCTTGCGCATGATGGCGATGAGCTCGGTGATTTCCTGAGGCGTCAGCGAAGCGGTCGGCTCGTCGAAGATGAGGATTTCCGCTCCCCGGTACAGCGTCTTCAGGATTTCCACCCGCTGCTGCATGCCGACGGAGATGTCTTCGATTTTCGCGTACGGGTCCACGTTGAGGCCGTACTGCCTGGACAGTTCCGCCACTTTCTTGGCTGCGGCTGATATGTTGAGGGAACCGCCCTTTGTCGGCTCGTTCCCGAGGATGATGTTCTCGGTGACCGTGAAGTTCTCGACGAGCATGAAGTGCTGGTGGACCATGCCGATGCCGAGGTCGTTGGCCACGTTCGGGTCGGTGATGTCGACTTTCTTGCCGCGCACACGGATTTCTCCGCCTTCAGGCTGGTACAGCCCGAAAAGGACGTTCATGAGCGTCGATTTGCCCGCACCGTTCTCGCCGAGAAGCGCGTGGATTTCGCCTTTCCCCAGTTGCAGCGTGATATTATCGTTTGCCACGAAATTGCCGAACTCCTTGCGGATGTTGAGCATTTCGATCACATATTCCAATGGTTTCACTCCTTTGCCTCATGAACCTGGATCACCGGCCGTCTTCGGGACGCAAACGGGATACAGGAAAGACCTCCTGCACCAGGAGATCTTTCATCTATCCATTTACATGGAAGAACTCAATTCAAAAAAGAAAGCACAGAGGCCGGAAAGGCCGGCCTCCATGTGGATTGCATGAAATTATTTCTTCGGTTCTTTGCCTTCCGGATATTCCGGAACTTCAATTTCACCGGACTTGATCTTTTCTTTATAGTCTTCGATCTTCTTCATGACGTCTTCCGGAATCGCGCCGCGGGAGTCAGCAAGGTCGACACCGTCTTCGGACAGACCGTAGACATGTGTTTCCCCGCCAGGGAACTTGCCTTCCTTCGCACGTTTCGAAATGTCTTCAACCGCGATGTCTACACGTTTCAGCATCGAAGTGAGGGTGACGTTCGTATCGCCGACCGCGCCTTCGTCATACTGGTCGGAGTCCACGCCGATGACCCAAACGTTTGCGTCGGCATCAGCCGCTTTGCGTTCTTTCGCCTCGGAGAAGACACCGTTGCCCGTGCCGCCCGCTGCGTGGAAGATGATGTCCACGCCGCTGGAATACATGCGGTTGGCCATTGTCTTGCCGATTTCCGCCTTGTCGAATGCGCCGGCATACTGGACGTCGACATCGATTTCAGGGTCAACGGCTTTTACGCCTGCGACAAAACCTGATTCAAAGCGGTGGATGACTTCGTTTTCCATCCCGCCGACAAAGCCGACTTTCTTGGACTCGGTCATCAGGGCAGCGGCCACACCTGCAAGGTAGGAGCCTTCTTGCTCTTTGAAGAGGATGCTGGCAGCGTTCGGCTGATCAACGACTGCGTCGATGATGGCAAACTCTGTATCTTTCTGCTGGGATGCGATTTCATCCATTGCATCCTGCATCATGAAGCCCACACCGAAGACGAGAGAGAAGTCGCGCCGTGCGAGGGCATTGAGGTTAGGAATGTAATCTTCTTCGCCGGCAGACTGAAGGTAGTCATAGCCGCCGTCGCCTTTTTCCATGTCGTTCGCCTTACCGAAGTCCTGGATGCCTTTCCATGCGGACTGGTTGAACGACTTGTCGTCGATGCCGCCGACGTCAGTGACCATCGCCACCGAAAATTCGCTTGTTTTTTCTCCGCTTCCTTCTTTTTTGCCGTTGTCCTTTGAAGCGTCATCGTTGCCCGAGCCACATGCTCCGAGCAGGGTGCCGGCAGCAAGAAGAACCGACAGTGCAAGACCGAACTTGCGTTTAGCCATGTGTGGAACCCCCTAGATTGTTTTGGGTGATAGCAGGAAGTTGGATCGTTTTACATCCGTTTACGCAATACGTGGAAGTTGAATTTGTCGCCTTTGAAATAGTTCCTCGAATAAAGGATCATGTCGTCGCCTTCGGCATAGTGATACTGCCGCAGCATGAGCAGGGCCGTTTCCGGCTCGCACTCCAGGATCGGCGAGGCCTCATCATCGTAGCCGACCGGCTCGATATGGGCCACCGCCTGGGTGATCCGGATGTCGGCCTCCCGTTCGATCGCCTCGAAGATCGAGTCGTCTTTGCGCTTCAGGAACTCCTCGCCGAGCAGGCGGGACGGCACTTTGTCGACACAGTAGACGACAGGCTCCCCGTCTGCGGTACGGACTCTCTTGATCGTCGTGACCAGTTCGTCCGGTCCGCAGCCGAAGCGCTCGATGTCTTCTTCGGCCGCCTTTTCCTCCGAGGAACTGAGAAAGTTCGTCCCCGGTACCATGCCCACCTGGCGGATCATCGCCGAAACGCTCGACAGCTCCTCGATCCCCGCCGAAAACAGCGGTCTTGGATTGACGAACGTTCCGACCCCATGGCGTCTCACGATATAATGGTCTTCTTCAAGGAGGCGGAGTGCCTCGCGCAGCGTCGCCCTCGACACTCCCAGCATTTTGGCCAGCTCGAATTCGGACGGCAGCTTCTCTCTCTCTTTAAAGACACCCGTCATGATATCCCGCTTCAGCCGGTCAATCACCTGGAGATATAAGTGCCGATGGTCCGCTTTGATCGTCATGCAATCACCACCAAATCAATGAGATCAGACATCTGATGTAAAACCTTCCTCCTAATCAGTCATACTATATCACTTTTAATCCTCTAAATAAATACCTATATTTCGAAATAACAAGTGCAGAATAGACCTTTTTTAGGTAAACGCCTTTAATTTGTCATCATTTTGAAATCGCTATCATTGGGAAAAAACCAAAAAACACCGGTTGCATGCACCGTTCCGCTGAAAAGCATGCGGACGGTGCATGGACCGGTGTTCACGTTTGCTCCTGCGGGCCTCCGCACTTCAGCCGGAGGATTTTTCCGGCCGGCAGCACGGCGCCGTCAGAGGAAACTGTATGTCATAATCAGTCATCCGGCGTATCGTTCAGGAGGACCTGACGCGGTTTGCTTCCTTCATGCGGCCCGACGACGCCGCGCATCTCCATCTGGTCGACAATCCGGGCAGCCCGTGAATAACCGATGCGGAAGCGGCGCTGGAGCATCGAAACGGATGCCTGCTGCATGCTCCGGACGAGATCGACCGCCTCATCATACAATTCGTCCGTTTCTTCCTGCGGGCCCGTTTCTTCCACATCGGTCGGGATCATTTCTTCCTGGTATTGTGCCTTCTGCTGGCTGATGACGAAATCGACGACTTCCTCGACTTCCTGGTCTGACAGGAATGCGCCCTGGATCCGGGTCGGCTTGGAGGCGCCCGCCGGGAGGAACAGCATGTCCCCGCGGCCCAGAAGCTTCTCCGCCCCTCCGGAATCCAGGATGGTGCGCGAGTCGACCGCAGACGAGACGGCAAACGCAATCCGGGACGGGATGTTGGCCTTGATGATCCCCGTGATGACATCGACGCTCGGACGCTGGGTGGCGATGATGAGATGGATGCCGGCAGCACGGGCCATCTGGGCGATCCGCGTGATGGAATCCTCCACATCGCTCGATGCGACCATCATGAGGTCCGCGAGCTCATCGACGATGACGACGATGTAAGGAAGCCGCGGATGCTTCTCTTCATTCTCTTCGTTCCATTCATCGATGTGATGGTTGTATCCCTCGATGTTGCGTGTGCCGGTATGGGAGAACAGATCGTATCTCCGTTCCATTTCGGCCACGACTTTCTTCAATGCCTGCGAAGCCTTGCGGGGATCGGTGACGACCGGGGCGAGCAGGTGCGGAACGCCGTTGTAGACGTTCAGCTCAACCATTTTCGGGTCGATCATCATGAGCTTCACTTCATGCGGCTTCGCCCTCATGAGCAGGCTGATGATGATGCCGTTGATGCACACGCTTTTCCCGCTGCCCGTGGAGCCGGCGACGAGCAGATGCGGCATCTTGTTGAGTTCTGCAAGCACCGCATCCCCCGCAATGTCCCTTCCGAGGCTGACCATGAGCTTCGAATCGGGTTTGCTGTTGTTGCGCGATTCCAGCACTTCCCTCAGCGATACGATGGCAACTTCGGAGTTCGGGACTTCGATCCCGACGGCTGACTTGCCGGGGATCGGCGCCTCGATCCGGATATCGCGGGCCGCAAGCGCCAGGGCGATGTCATCCGAAAGGCTGACGATCCGGCTGACTTTCACGCCGGTATCCGGCATCACTTCATACTTCGTCACGGCAGGCCCCAGATGGACCTGGGTCACGCTCGCCCGGACGCCGAAGCTTTGGAACGTCTTCTCCAGCTTTTCGGCATTGTGCTGGATGGCGCTGTATTCGCCGCTCTGATCGCTTTCCGGAGGCGGACTCAACAGGGTGACCGGAGGGAGAACATAATCTTCATTGACCGGTTCACCCTCGCTGATCGACCCGAGTTCTCCGGTGTCCCCGGCGGCAGCGCCTGCAGGTTCTGCCGTCGCTACAGCGGCGCGCTCAGGCTCCGCGGCACGCTCGGCCCGTTCCGTGAACGAGGAGATGATCGGCTGCGGCTTCGGCGCGGGCACCGGATCGTCTTCATGGGCATCCGGGACCGGGACGCCGGAAACGGAAAGGGTATGGATCTCTTCCGCCGCGGCCTGTTCCTTTTCCCTCTTCGCCCGCTTCCGGTCAGCCTTGCGCTTTTCCGTCCGTTTCCCGGCCGGTTTGGCCGAACGGTTCTCCGCCCTGTCGCGGTCGATCATTTCCCGCAGGTTGCCGGCCGCTTCGGGGATCTTTTCCGCCAAATAGGGGACGAGCGCCTTTCCGGTCAGCAGGACGATCCCCATCGACAGCATGATGAATCCGGCGATCGTCGCCCCGGCCGAGTCAAACAGCACATGGAACATCGCGAACAGCAGGCCGCCGGTCATTCCGCCGCCGAGGGAAACCCCTCCATCCGTGATTCCTCCGTCTGTGACGAGGATGAGCCATGTCTCCTTCAGGGCGGAAGTCGTCTGCAGTTTACCGGATTCATACCGTTCATTGAACAATAGAACGTGGCTGAACAGTGTCAGGCTCCCCAGGATGAGAAGCAGGCCGCTGACAATCCGGTTTCTGAAAGCGGGTACCTGCCGCTTGATCATGAGCAGCAGCGCAAACACCACGAACATGAGCGGAAGGGCCGGATGCCAGTTGCCGAACAGGAATTTCGCCACGTTGCCGAGCGCCCGGCCGATGAATCCGAGCTCAAAGAACGTGATCACGGCGACGCCGGTCATGATGATGCCGGAGAGCTCATATGCGAGCGGGTGCAGGCCGGTTCTTTTTTTCTTTTTTGAAGCCGTCTTCTTTCTCTTTTTCTTTTGTGCCATGCGTCCCCCTCCATCTGATGAAAACGGGACTTCCCGCCATCGACGGCGAAGAAATCCCGTTTTTCTCTGTTTTGTTAAAGTTGTCCGCTCAGTATTCCATGATGATTGGAATGATCATCGGGCGGCGCTTCGTCTTTTGGTAGAGGTATGAATTGAGTGTATCGCGGATTTCCTGCTTGATGCTCGTCCATTCGAACGAGTCCTTGTTTGAATATTTGCCGACGATCTTCTTGACGAGTTCTCCCGCGTCCTCGATCAGCTCGCCCGAATCGCGGACATAGACAAATCCTCTGGAAAGGATTTCCGGCCCGGCGGCAATCGTCTTCTTCTTGCGGTTGAGCGTGATCACGACAATGAAGATGCCGTCCTCGGATAGAAGCTTGCGGTCGCGCAGGACGATGTTGCCGACATCGCCGACGCCGATGCCGTCAATGAGGACATTGCCGGCCTGGACACGGCCGCTCATGCGCATCTTGCCGTTCTTGTATTCGACGATGTCGCCTTTGTCGGCGATGAAGATCCGGGACTTCGGCATGCCCGTCTGCTGTGCCAGCTTCGAGTGGGCGATCAGCATCCGGTACTCCCCTTGGACAGGGATGAAGAATTTCGGCCGCATAAGATTGAGCATGAGCTTCAGGTCTTCCTGGCTGCCGTGGCCGGAGACATGGACTTTCCGGATGGCGGTGAGCACATCCGCGCCCGCCTTGGCCAGTTCGTTCATCGTATTGTACATCCCGACTTCCATCCCTGCGGAAGGCGTGAACGTGATCAGCACCGTGTCGGTGTCCTTGATCCGGATGTCCTTGTGCTGCCGCTTGACGATGCGCTCCAGTGCATGGAGCGGCTCGCCCTGGTTGCCGGTGACGATGATGGCAACCTCCGAGTCGTCGTAATTTCCGATCTCCTTCACCGGGATGACGGTATCCTCTTTGACTTCCAGATAGCCGAGCTTGAGGCCGACATGGAAGTACATCTCGAGCGACTTGCCGATGACGGCCACTTTCCGGCCGGTCTCCGCTGCACGGTCGAGCACCTGCTGCATGCGGATGAAGTTCGACGCATACAGGGCGATGAGGATCCGGCCCTGCGCCTTGTGGAAGGTCGTGCTCAACTGCTCCGCGATGACCGATTCCGGTGTGGTGTGGCCCGGACGCTCCGCCTCGGTGGAGTCCGACATGAGGATGAATACGCCTTCGTCGCCGAGCGCAGCCATTTTCGACATGTCCGGCCGGTATTTCCCTTTGGCCGACTGGTCGAACTTGAACTCGCCCGTATGGACGATTGCCCCCTCACTCGTGTGGAATACGATCCCGAGAGAGTCGGGGATGCTGTGGGTCGTGTTGAAGAAGGTCACGTAAGTTCCGGCAAAGTTCATCCGGCTCCGGTTCGACACTTCGTAGAACTTGATGTTCCAAGGGGCCGGCATCGCCTTCAGATGCTCTTTCGCGAGAGCGATCGTCAGCTTCGATCCGTAAACCGGCGCCTGCACCTTGTTGAGCAGATACGCAATCGACCCGATTGCATCCTCATGTCCGTGTGTCAGGAAGATTCCCTTCAGCCGGTCTTTGTTTTCTGTGATGTAGGTCATGTCGGGGATGACGATGTCAATGCCGAGCATTTCCCCTTCCGGGAACATGAGCCCGCTGTCGACGATGAACATCTCATCATCGATTTCGACGACATACATCGCCTTTCCGATCTCCCCTACTCCTCCGAGAGGGGTGACCTTGATGTTTTCATTTTTTGTCTTGGTCAATGGTTCTCCTCCTAAATCATACCCGTTCATATCCGCTATTCTCCATTATACGGGAGGCAAACATTCAGCACAAATAAAAAAAGAGGATGTCCGAAAAGTCCGGTACACAACAGAAAAAAGCAAAAAGCAAGGACTCTGCCGGCCAACGCTTGCGCTTTCGGCCGCCGGCTTTCCCGGAGGAATTTACCGCAGTCCTTGCTTTTTGCTGTCCCGCGGGGCTGGCCGGCACGTCCCGGACGGCCCCTACGCACTTTCTTTCATCTTGAACCGCCGGAGCTCTTGCTCCACGAGCCGGGCTTCCGGTTCCTCCAATCCCAGGAGCGGAAGGCGGACCGGACCGGTGTTGATCCCTTCGAGAAGAAGCGCATGCTTGACCGGGGCGGGGCTCGGCCTTGAAAACAGCGCCTCGGCCAGCTTTGCCAGCCTTGAATGCAGCTTTGCCGCCTCCGAAAGCCGCCCTTCCCGGTATGCGCGGATCATCGACTGCATCTCCGGACCCGCCACATGCGACGCGACGGAGACAACCCCGCTTCCCCCTATGGACAGAACCGGGAGTGTCAGTCCGTCGTCTCCGCTGTACAGGCGGAACCCGTCGTCCGTGCCGTTGATCACCTCGGTCATCTTCAGCAGGTCTCCGCCCGCCTCCTTGAGCGCCCGGACGTTGGGAATCCGGGACAGGGAAATGACGGTCTCCGGTTCCAGGCGCGAAGCGGTCCTAGATGGCACGTTGTAGAGCATGACCGGCAGCCGGGTGCATTCTGCCGCCGCCTTGAAGTGGGCGTGGATGCCCCGCTGATCCGGCCGGTTATAATAAGGCGTGACGAGCATGATTCCGTCGGCTCCGAGCTCTTCGGCTCTTTGAGTGAGGGCGATCGTCGACGCCGTGTTGTTGCTGCCCGTTCCGGCAATGACCGGCACGCGGCCGGCAGCCGCATCGATGGTCTCCCGGATGACGGCTGCCCGCTCGGAATCTGTCAGTGTCGGCGACTCCCCGGTCGTCCCGCAGACAACGAGAGAATCGGTTCCGTTCCGGATCAGATGGTCGACGAGAAAGCGCAGCCTGTTCCTGTCGACTTCCCCTTTTTCATCGAACGGCGTGACCATTGCCGTCGAGATGTTGCCGAGTTCCATCGGCTCCTTCCCCTTTCACCGCGCCGTCCGCGATGAGGGCCTCCGCAATCTGGATCGAGTTGAGGGCCGCCCCTTTGAGCAGGTTGTCAGACACGACCCAGAGATGGAATGCCCCCGGGACGTCCGGGTCTTTCCGTAGTCGTCCGGTGAACACATCGTCTTTCCCCTCTGCAAACAGCGGCATCGGATACAGCTGGTCGGCCGGATTGTCGAGAACGGTGACTCCTTCTGCGGCCTCGAGCGCAGCCCGGATGCCCGCCTCGTCCGCAGCCGGGTCGCCCGTTTCGAAATAGACCGATTCGGAATGGCCCGTCACGACCGGCAGCCGGACGCAAGTCGCCGAGACGCGCAGTTCCGGCATGCCGAGAATCTTCTTCGTCTCGTTGATCATCTTCCATTCCTCAAGCGTGTATCCGTCTTTT
Source organism: Edaphobacillus lindanitolerans (assembly GCF_900156305.1). Lineage (GTDB taxonomy): Bacteria > Bacillota > Bacilli > Bacillales_A > Planococcaceae > Bhargavaea > Bhargavaea lindanitolerans. The sequence goes on from NZ_FTPL01000001.1 coordinate 186,951, forward strand.
CCGAACGAGTCGATCTGCGGGATGGCGTTGTAGGCGACCGGGTAATGCCTGCTAGCGTCCTTCACCGGCAGAAGGGATGCGTCCGATTTTCCGCGGCCGTCCATGTCCGCTCCCTGATGACCCAGTTCTTCGATCGCTTCCGCTCCTGCACCGGAGACCGCCTGGTAGGTCGAGACGATCACTCGTTCCAGGCCGTATTTCTTCCGGACCGGCTCGAGGGCGCACACCATCTGGATCGTCGAGCAGTTCGGGTTGGCGATCAGCCCGCTGTGCCCCTGGAGGTCAGCCCGGTTCACTTCCGGCACGACAAGCGGTGTGTGCGGATCCATCCGGAAAGCGCTGGTGTTGTCGATGACGGTGGCTCCTCTGCGGACCGCTTCGGGCGCAAGTCCCTTCGAGACTCCCCCCCCGGCGCTGAAGAAGGCGATGTCCACTCCGTCGAACTGCTCCGGGACCGCCTCTTCCACCACATGATCTTCTCCCCGGAACTGCACACGGGTTCCGGCCGAACGGGCGGATGCAAGAAACTTCACCCTGTCCGCCGGAAAGTTCCGCTCCTCCAGCTTGGCGGCGATCGTCCGTCCGACCGCCCCTGTTGCCCCGACGATTGCGACTGTGTAACCCATCGTGAACCACTCCCTATCTCTCATGATCGAATGTTCAGTATTATAGCATGTTTTGCGATTCGTATTGCGAAAGATTTCATTGCTCTCATTTTTCCGTCTGATGACTGATGAGCAGGGGCTGGAGCTGCCGGCCCCCGATCGCCGCTTCGACCGTCTCCACCATCTTCGTGAAATCACTGATGAGGGAATTCGGTTTTTTCACCGGGTCATCCTGACCGAACGGGATAAAGTAGATGTTCTTCGTATTGAGAAGCTTCATGATATTCTGTCCGTTCAGGCCGAGCGCGTCGTTTGTCGAAATCCCGATGACCACCGGTGTCCCGTTCCGCAGAGTCGCCTTCGCGGCCATGAGCACCGGGGAATCGGTCACCGCGTTTGCCAGCCTCGAGATGGAATTCCCCGTCATCGGCGCGATCACCATGCAGTCGACGGGGTTCTTCGGCCCAAGCGGCTCGGCATCCAGGATGGAGGTGATGACCGGCGCCCCGGCCTCTTCCGTGATCCGCCGGATCCATTCATCGCCTGTCCCGAACCGGGTCGCCGCCGTCAGAACCGAGTGGGTGGCAACCGGGACGACCGTCGCGCCCAGATCCCTGAACAGCCTGATTTTCGGGATCACATCCTCGTACGTGCAGTGGGATGCGGTAATGCCAAAGCCGATCCGTTTTCCCTTAAGCATCGTTCCTCCCCTTCCGTTCGCCGTCAATCCTGCTCAGGGCCTCCGCGAGAAGGCGGGCCGCATCATGCGGAAACCACTTCCCGGGAAGCGCAGGCAGTAATTCATAATATTCATGGCGGCGGCCGGGGGCTAGGCAACCCGGCGAGGAGGCAAGGTCCAGCAGCAATGCCGGGCGGACCGGCCCTTCCGGATCAAGCCAGCGGGCCGGGATTGTATTGATGAGCGTTTCCGGGCCGACGGGCGGCATGCCGGGGGAGACCCTGCAGATGCCGAACCCTTCCTGGCCCGCTTCCGCAATCGCGGCAGGCGATCTTGCTATCACCGTGATCCGGGCCCCCGCCGAACCGAGCAGGCGTGCAAGCGTCTTACCGACCCGCCCGTAGCCGGCAATATAAAACTCCCTGCCCCGGACTGATCCCCTCCCGGCGGCATACCAGGATGCGAGAAAGCCTTCTGCGGTCAGCCCGGCATTTTCCCAGACGAACTGTTCTTCGGCCAGATAGAAAAGCGGTTCCGCCCCGGCCGTCGCCAGGACTTCCTTCCATTCGGCGTCGAGCTGACCCGCGAAGACTGCATCAACCTGACTGATGATGTCAGGATCCGGCAGGCCGGCAGGCGGACGCATCGGCAATACGAGGCGGCTCGGCCTGCTCTCACTGAGGAGACGATCCGCCTCCGCGTCCCACCGGTCGCTGGCGTGGACGACCACCGGGCCCCCCCTTTCCTTCAGCCGCTCCGCCGCGAAAGCGATCCTCGGATCCGATCCGACGAGAAGCCATTCCGCACGGCTCACTCGAACATCCCCTCATGCAGCGGCTTCGTCCGCCTGAACAAGATCCGGTCGTCCCCGATCAGCACGATTTCCTCCCACGGGATATATTCCGCCTCGCCGGTTTTCCGGCCGCCCTGAAGCCAGCCTCCTCGGCGCTTCAGCTCAAAACCGTAGATCCGGCCGCTCTTCGGGTCGAACAGCATCTCCGTGTCTGCAAGCAGTCCGTACCGGATGCCCTCCTGCATCTGGATCAGCTCCTTTTCGGCCATTGTCGACAGGAGCATACACGCACTTCCCTTCCCTTGTCTCTTCCTTCAATATATGCTCCGCGTCCGCCGGAATGTGACCTGCGCGGGCGCAGCTTCGCCATCAGCCAAAATCGGGAGGACTTTCTTGTCGCATGCCATAAAAAAACGAGGCGCCATGCAGAGTTGATCTCTGCATCGCACCTCGAGTGGTCCATGCGTCAAGACGGGAGGATGGCCGCGGTGGCATGCGGTCCGGAAAGCAATTCCCGGGCAAGCCGGTCAATCTGGTCTTTGTCGACCTTCCCAAAACTGCCGATCACTTCCTCGGGCGTCCTGTGTTCACCGATGAACAATTCCGTTTTCCCGTTTCGGTTCATCCGGGCATCCGGGTCCTCCAGCCCGAGAAGCAGGCTCCCCTTCATCTGGCTGATCGCATCCTCGATCTCTGCGGGAGCGGCTCCTCCCTCGACCAGTTTTCTGATCTCCCCGTCAATCGCCGCCTGCATCTCATTCAGGCGGTCCGGCGACGTCCCGCCGTAAATCGTGATGGATCCGTGGTCCGAGTACGAGGAATGATAGGAATACACAGAGTAAGCAAGTCCCCTGTCCTCTCTCAAAGACTGGAACAACCTGGAGGACATATTGCCGCCGAGCAGGCTGTTCAGGACGATGAGACCGTAAATATCCGGGCTGACCACCTCAAGACCCGGAAAGCCCAGGCAAAGATGCGCCTGTTCCGCCTCTTTCTTCTTCTTGATCGAACCGGACCGGAAGAGGGGGGGGACGAGGTCAGCGCCACGATCGCCGGCCGGTTTCCAGTTTCCGAAAAGTTCGGCGGCCTTTTCGATCAGCGGCTCATCGATCTTCCCTGCCAGGGAGATGACGGTGTTTTCCGGCCGGTAGTGGCGGGACATGAAGCTCCGGGCCTGTTCGGCCGAGAACGAACGGACGCTTTCCTTCGTCCCGAGAATCGGCCGTCCCATCGGATGGCCGGGATAAATGGCCGCCATCAGCTGTTCGTGGACGCTGTCATCCGGATCGTCCTCCACCATCGAGATCTCCTCGAGGATGACGGACTTTTCCTTCGTCATCTCCGATTCCTCGAATGTGGAATGGAAGAACATGTCGGCCAGCACATCGAGCGAATCGGCAGCATGCTCATCGAGCACTTTCATGAAGTAACATGTCTCTTCCTTTGAAGTGAACGCATTGACCTCACCGCCCGTCCGGTCAAATGCCACGGCGATATCCCGCGCCGAACGCCTGCCGGTCCCCTTGAAGAGCATGTGCTCGATAAAGTGGGCAAGGCCCGCCTCGTCCTTCCGTTCATTGCGCGAGCCGGCCCGTACCCAGATCCCCGCCGAGACCGAGCGGACCGAAGGCATCGTTTCATGGACGATCCGCACTCCGTTCGGCAACGTCAATTTATTGATCATGGACTCTCCCCCTTTGAATGATCCGCAACAGCCGTACTGAAAAGGGGACCGGCCATCGCATGTCGGCCGGTCCCCCGCGTTTTATTTGTCAGACTGCCCGTCCGCGCTTTCGTTCTCTTCCTTGAGGACGACTTTGCGTGACAGGTTGACCCTGCCGTGATTGTCGATCTCGATGACTTTCACCCGGACGACATCCCCGATTTTCAGGACATCTTCTACTTTGTTCGTCCGCTGCTCCTGGATCTCCGAGATATGAAGGAGTCCGTCCTTGCCCGGGAACAGTTCCAGGAACGCACCGAATTTTTCGATCCGCTTCACTTTGCCGTCGTAGTATTCGCCGACCTGCGCTTCGCGGACGATATTTTCGATGATGGATTTGGCTTTCTCGTTCATTTCCTGGTCGACCGACGAAATATAGATCGTCCCGTCTTGTTCGGTGTCGATCTTGACGCCCGTTTCTTCGATGATCTTGTTGATCTGCTTGCCGCCCGGTCCGATGACATCGCGGATCTTGTCCGGCTTGATCTTCACGACGAGGATCTTTGGAGCAAAATCGGACAGCTGCCCGCGCGGCTCCGAAATGGCAGTCATCATGTTCTCGAGGATATGCATCCGGCCTTTCTTCGCCTGTGCGAGCGCCTCTTCGAGGATTTCGCGGGACAGGCCATCCACCTTGATATCCATCTGGAGGGCCGTGATGCCTTTATCGGTGCCCGCGACCTTGAAGTCCATGTCGCCGAGCGCGTCTTCCATCCCCTGGATGTCGGAAAGGACGGTGTAGTTTTCCCCGTTCTTGACGAGCCCCATCGCAATTCCGGCGACCGGCGCCTTGATCGGGACACCCGCATCCATCATGGCCATCGTGGACGCGCAGATTGACGCCTGCGAAGAGGATCCGTTCGATTCAAGGACTTCGGAAACGACCCGGATCGTATACGGGAACTTGTCCTCCGACGGTACGATCGGCTCCAGGGCCCGTTCGCCGAGCGCCCCGTGGCCGATCTCGCGGCGGCCGGGAGACCGGATGGGTCCGGTTTCGCCGACGCTGAACTGGGGGAAGTTGTAGTGGTGCATGAACCGTTTCGATTCTTCGAGTCCGAGGCCGTCGATGATCTGGACGTCTCCGAGCGCACCGAGCGTGCAGATGCTGAGCACCTGTGTCTGCCCGCGTGTGAACAGGGCCGATCCGTGGGTGCGTCCAAGAACGCCCGCTTCCGAGGCGAGCGGCCGGATTTCATCGGGACGGCGGCCGTCCGGACGTACTTTCTCATCCGTGATGAGCCGGCGCACTTCTTCCTTCACAAGTTTGTCCAGAATCGCCCGCACCTGTCCGAGGTCGGCCTCCTCATCTTCGGCATAACTTTCGAGGAACTCGGATTTCACTGCCCGGATCGCTTCTTCACGGGCATGCTTTTCCTTTACCTGGATGGCTTCGAGAAGACGGGCTTCCGCCTGTCCCTTCACTTCCTCAAAAAGGGTCTCATCCAGCTCGAACAGCTGGATCTCGCGCTTGTCCTTTGCCGTTTCGGAAGCGATCTCCTCCTGGAAGGCGATCAGGCGCTTGATCTCCTCGTGGCCGAACATGATCGCTTCGAGCATGGCCGACTCTTCCACTTCCTTGGCACCCGCCTCGACCATGTTGACGGCATCCTTCGTGCCGGCAACGATCAGGTCGATATCGCTTTCCGACTCCTGTTCCACGGTCGGATTGATGATGAATTCCCCGTTGATGCGTCCGACCTGTACGCCGGCAATCGGGCCGCCGAACGGGATGTCGGATACCATGAGGGCGAGCGAAGACCCGAACATTGCGGCCATTTCCGATGAGCAGTCCTGGTCGACGGACATGACCATGGAGATCACCTGCACCTCGTTGCGGAACCCATCAGGGAACAGCGGACGGATCGGACGGTCAATGAGCCGGCTTGTCAGGACGGCCTTCTCGGACGGACGTCCCTCCCGCTTGATGAAACCACCCGGAATCTTCCCGACCGCATACAACCGTTCTTCGTAATTGACGGTCAGCGGGAAGAAATCGAGCGGCTTGGGCTCTTTGGAAGCGGTTGCCGATGAAAGCACGGCCGTATCGCCGTACCGCACAAGAACCGCGCCGTTCGCCTGTTTTGCGAACTTGCCGGTTTCGACAATCAGTTCGCGGCCGGCCCAATTGAAGGTATACTTCTTGTGATTGACGCTCATTTGACGACTCCTCTCTCCTATTGCCATTATACATTTTGTTCAATTGTTCATTCGGTAATACGGGGACAGCTGCCCCTCGGGGCCGTAAGTCATTCAGCTCCGCGAGGCAGGCCCCGCTGCACTGACTGCCTTACGCCTGTCGGGTCTCAACGGCCCGCTCCGCTTTTCTTGTTGTCCAGCTGCGCGGGCCAGACCCTCGGGGTCGTAAGTCATTCAGCTCCGCGAGGCAGGCCCCGCTGCTCGGACTGCCTTGCGCCTGTCGGGTCTCGACGGCCCGCTCCGCTTTTCTTGTTGTCTAGCTGCGCGGGCCAGACCCTCGGGGTCGTAAGTCATTCAGCTCCGCGAGGCAGGCCCCGCTGCACTGACTGCCTTACGCCTGTCGGGTCTCAACGGCCCGCTCCGCTTTTCTTTCTATGTATCTAATTTAGTGTACCAAAAACGACGGTGGGATGCGAAGGGATTTCGGACATAGAAAAAAGCGGGCCGAAGCCCGCTTTCTGAGTCACGCGATTATCGGCGGAGGCCGAGTTTCGCGATGAGGTCGCGATAGCGTTGAACGTCGTTTTCACGAAGGTACTTGAGCAGATTCCGGCGACGGCCGACCATCTTGTAAAGGCCGCGGCGGGAGTGGTGGTCTTTCTTGTGTGTGCGCAAGTGTTCGTTCAGGTTGTTGATCTCTTCCGTGAGGATAGCGATCTGGATATCCGGGGAACCCGTATCCGATTCATGCGTGCGGAACTCTTGGATGAGCTCGTTTTTGCGTTCTTTTGTCAATGCCATCCTGTTCACCTCCAAAACAATTTAGAATAATAATCCCCAATTCCCGAGCAAACGTTGGTGAATCGATTGCCAAGCAATGGTTGAGTGCTTCAGCACTGTTTCATCATATCACAGCATCAGGCCCGATTCAACTGCCGGCATATTCTTGAAGAATTTTTACGGCCTGGTCTTTGTCCCGGCCGATCTGTTCTTTGAGGGCGCCGATCCCGTCGAACTTGCGCTCTTCGCGGATCCGCTCCATCCAGCGGATCCGAGCGCTGCGGCCGTACAGGTCTCCCTCGAATCCGATCAGGTGGACTTCAACCGACAATTCACTTTTGTCAGGGTCTTTGAATGTCGGGCGGAAGCCGGCGTTCAGGACGCCCGGGTATCTGTTTCCTTCAGACTCATAAAACACGGCATAGACCCCCGGGGCAGGAAGACAGGCTCCCTCGGCAGGGCGGACGTTCGCCGTCGGGAATCCGATGGTGCGGCCGCGCTTGTCGCCTTCGATGACGATTCCGTCGGTCATGAGCGGCCGGCCGAGCAGCCCGGCGGCCCCTTGCACATCCCCTTCGGCCAGAAGTTTCCGGACCCTCGTCGAGCTCACCTTCTCGCCGCCGTCCTCCACCTTCCCGACGACCGAGACGCCGTAAGCCCCGTTCGCGAGCTGCCGGAGCGTGTCCGGAGTCCCTTTTCCGAACTTCCCGAACGTAAAGTCAAACCCGGTCGTAATATGGCGTGCGCCGATGCCCTTGATGTAGCATTCGATGAATTCTTCGGGAGTCAGCGAGGCGAATTCCTTCGAGAACCGGATGACAAAGACAGCCCCGACGCCCATGTCACTGAGGATTTCAAGCTTCTGTTCGAGCGGTGTGATGTAGGTCACGTCTTTCTTGTTGCCGAGCACGGCTGACGGATGCGGATCGAATGTCATGACGGCCGGCACCAGGCCTTCCTTCCGGGCAACTTCGGCCGCATGGCCGATCACTTGCTGATGGCCGCGGTGGATTCCGTCGAAAAATCCGGCGGCTACCGAATAGCCGATCCCTTCGGTGTCCGGCTTTTCAGGATAAGCGAGTTTGTGAACTTTCATTGGTGGTCCTCCTTTGCTTCAGGGACTCCGAACATCTTTTCAGGCTTCATGAGTCCCGTTTTTTCCGGATGCTTCCGATAGACGGCAACGGCTTTCCCGCCAGCCGCAAAAACGATCCGTTCATTCCCATCAAGCAGGCTGTGGGCCGGCAGAACCTGTCCGTTCATCACACGGGCCGCCAGGCTGCCGTCCATCTCGATGAACGGAAAACCTTCAAGTGCGCGTTCAAGCGGAAGGACCGTTTCCCCGAGTCGCCCCGCCCCGTGCATCCGCTCCACGTCGCCCAGCGTCAGGCAGTCCCCGGCTGTGAATGAGCCGGATGTTGTCCGGATGAGCGAAGCCATATGTGCGGGATACCCGAGTTCTTCCCCGATCCGCACGGCAAGCGTCCGGATGTACGTCCCTTTCCCGCATTCGACCCGTATGGCGAATTCCGGCTCTTCCCCGTCGAATGACGGTTCTTTGGACAGCAGTTCAAGGCTGTGGATCTTCACGGTCCGGGAAGGCCGCTCCACCTCAATTCCCTGGCGTGCATATTCATAGAGTTTTCGGCCGTTCACCTTGACAGCCGAATACATGGGCGGGACCTGGACGATGTCTCCGGTGAGGGATGACAGTACTTCACGTACCCGTCCAGCCGGGATCTGTTTGTCCGACAGGTCCGATTCGACCGTCTCTCCAGAGGCGTCTTCCGTCTCCGTTGCACGGCCGACTTTGACCACCGCCTCGTAGGTTTTGCCTGCGTCCGTCACATATTCGGCCGCCTTCGTTGCCCTGCCCAGGCAGATCGGGAGCACGCCCTCGACGTCCGGGTCGAGCGTGCCCGTGTGGCCGATCCGTTTCATCCTCAAAATCTTCCTGAGGCGGAACACACAGTCATGGGACGTCATGCCCTTTTCTTTCCAGAGTGGCAGGATGCCTTCATACATGCCGGGGACCTCCTTTCATTCTGGCGTTCAAATTTCTTCAGCCGTTCCCGGCGGATCCGTATGTACGGAAAACGAGCCTGCGCCGATCCGGCCGCAGGCTCTTTCCCCTTATTCCTCCGTCTCCGGCGTTGATTCATTGACCTGCCGGAGCAGGGACTCGATCCGGTTCCCGTAGTCGACCGACGCGTCAAATTCAAAGAAGATCTCAGGTGTTTTACGGAGTCGGATCCGGTGGCCGATTTCGGACCGGATAAACCCTTTTGCCTTTGTCAGGCCCTTGAGTGTTTCTTCTTTCTGGCGGTCGTCTCCCAGCACGGAAATGAAGATCGTGGCCTGCTGAAGGTCCCCGGTCACTTCCACATCCGTCACGGTGACGAATCCGATCCGCGGGTCTTTCAGCTTCCGGCTGATGATGTCCCCGAGTTCTTTTTTCATCTGCTCCGCCACGCGGTTTGCCCTCATTGTCATGTTGAACACCTCGGCTTCCGCTATAAGTCTTGCTTCGTGCTTTGCGTCATTTCCCATCCCGGATGGGACATCAGGAAGTTCAGCACCCGGTCAATTTCCCGTTCCGCGGAGGTTCTGGAAGAAGCCACTGCGACGATAGAAATGCCGGCCCGCTGCCACAGGTCCTGATGGTCCGTCTCGGCGATGGAAACATTGTATTGCTGTCTGACTCTCGTGAGCATGCGCTGCAGGATGGCCCGCTTGTCCTTCAATGAATGCGTTTCATAAAGATGAAACTCGCATTCGGCGAGGATGATCACGCCCGCTCGACCTCTTCCATGACGAAGGCTTCGATGATGTCGCCTTCTTTGACATCGTTGAAGTTTTTGATCGTCATCCCGCATTCATAGCCGCGGGCCACTTCTTTGGCATCATCTTTGAACCGCTTCAGCGTATCCAGTTCCCCTTCGAAGACGACGACGCCGTCACGGATGACACGGACACCGGAGTCGCGGGTCACCTTGCCCTCTGTCACATAGGCACCCGCAATCGTGCCCACTTTGGACACTTTGAATGTTTCGCGGACTTCTGCCTGGCCGATGACCTTTTCCTGGAATTCAGGGTCAAGAAGCCCCTTCATCGCGGATTCGATCTCTTCGATGACTTTATAGATGACGCGGTGAAGCCGGATGTCCACGCCTTCTGCTTCGGCCGCGCGCTTCGCATTCACATCCGGGCGCACGTTGAAACCGATCACGATGGCATTGGATGCTGCAGCAAGGCTGATGTCCGATTCGGTGATCGCCCCTGCACCCGTATGGATGATCTTGACATTGACGCCTTCGACCTCGATCTTCATGAGGGAAGCCGCCATGGCCTCGACCGTTCCCTGTACGTCGGCCTTGACGATCAGGTTCAGTTCCTTCATCTCGCCTTGTTTCATCTGTTCGAACAAGTTGTCCAGCGTGACGCGGGATTTCTCGCCGCGCTGTTCCTGGATCACGTCCATCGCACGGGACTCGCCGACCTGGCGGGCGGTCTTTTCGTCTTCGAAGACGACGAACCGGTCGCCGGCAAGCGGCACTTCGTTCAGGCCGGTGATCTCGACAGGAGTGGAAGGAGCGGCGTCCTTCACCCGGCGGCCGACATCATTGACCATCGCGCGGACCCGTCCGAATGCAGAGCCGACAACAATCGGATCGCCGATCTTGAGCGTGCCGTCCTGGACGAGCAGTGTCGCAACCGAGCCGCGGCCTTTGTCAAGGCGTGCCTCGATGACCGTACCGCGTGCCCGCGTGGCCGGATTGGCCTTCAGTTCCTCGACTTCCGAAACGAGAAGGACCATTTCAAGGAGCGTGTCGATCCCTTCGCCCTTCAGAGCGGAGATCGGGACGAAGATCGTCTCGCCGCCCCAGTCTTCCGGGACGAGGCCGTGTTCAGTGAGTTCCTGCATGACCCGGTCCGGATTGGCGGTCGGCTTATCCATCTTGTTGACCGCGACGATGATTGGAACTTCTGCCGCCTTTGCATGGTTGATCGCTTCGATCGTCTGCGGCATGACGCCGTCGTCCGCCGCCACGACGAGAATCGTAATATCCGTGATTTTTGCCCCGCGCGCCCGCATGGTCGTGAAGGCGGCGTGGCCAGGTGTATCGAGGAAGGTGATTTTCTTGCCGTTCTCGTTGACCTGGTAGGCACCGATATGCTGGGTGATGCCGCCGGCTTCGCCTTCCGTCACTTTTGTGTTCCGGATGGAGTCGAGGAGCGTCGTCTTCCCGTGGTCGACGTGGCCCATGATCGTCACGACCGGCGGGCGCTCTTCCTTCAGTTCGTCGGAGCCTTCCTCTTCTTCGAAGTAGGTCTCGAGGTCGGTGATGTCGACCCGGATTTCTTCTTCCACTTCAACCCCGTAATCGGCACAGATCAGCTCAATGGCATCTTTGTCGAGTTCCTGGTTGATCGTCGCCATCACGCCGAGCATGAACAGCTTCTTGATGATTTCGGAAGGCTCGCGGCCGAGCTTCTTGGCCAGCTCTGCCACGGAGAGCGATTCGTAGAATGTAATCTTCTCCGGCAGCGGTTTTGGCGTTCGCGGCACCTGCTGGACCGGCTGTTTTTTCTTTCTGCCCTGGTGCGTCCCGCGGATCGGGCGTCCGCCCGGACCTCTGCGTGCACCCTGGCCCTGGCGGTTGCCGCCGCCCTGGCCTGCAGGACGGCTGCCCGTGCCCTGGCCTTGGCGGTTGCCGCCGCCCTGGCCTGCAGGACGGTTGCCCGCTCCCTGACCCTGGCGGTTGCCGCCGCCCTGGCCTGCAGGACGGCTGCCCGTGCCCTGGCCTTGGCGGTTGCCGCCGCCCTGGCCTGCAGGACGGTTGCCCGTGCCCTGGCCCTGGCGGTTGCCGCCGCTTTGGCCTGCAGGACGGCTGCCCGTGCCCTGGCCTTGGCGGTTGCCGCCGCCCTGGCCTGCAGGACGGCTGCCCGCTCCCTGGCCTTGGCGGTTGCCTGTGTTCTGTCCTTGGCGGTTGCCGCTGTTCTGGCCTGTCGCACGGTTTTGCTGGCCTCCGCTGCGCCCGAATTTCTGGTCGAGCTTAGTTGTAGCGTTCCCGTCCAGCATGGACATATGATTTTTCACGTCAATATTCATCTTGCCGAGTTCGTCAATCACTTCCCGGCTTGATTTATTGACCTTTCTAGCGTATTCGTGAACTCTGATCTTCGTCATTCGGTCACTCCTCCTCTTGTTCCTTCAGCAGGCCGGACAGCTTTTTTGCAAAGCCGCTGTCCGTTATCGCCAATACGACGCGCGCCTCCTTTCCGATTGCATGCCCGATCTCATAACGGGAGCCAAATGCATGCATTGGGGTTCGGTAGTGGATGCATTTATCCCTGAACTTGCCGGCCGTATTGGCCGAAGCATCATCCGACAGGATAACCAGCTTCGCAGATCCGCTGCGGATTGCCGCCAGCACCAGTTCCTCTCCGGTGATGATTTTGCGGGCGCGCGTCGCAAGTCCGATCAAATTAAATATTTTTTGCCGGTTCAGTTCGTTCATAGCAGCTTTTCTCTCAAGATGAGGCGCAGGACCTCGTCATATAGTTCATCCGGTATTTTCACACCGAGCTGGTTCTCGAGCGCATTGCGCTTTTTCGCCTGTTCGACGGCTTCTTCCGACTTGGAAATATACGTTCCGCGGCCGGATTTCTTGCCCGTCGGATCGACGGAGACTTCTCCGTCCTTTGACCGGACGATCCGGATCATTTCTTTTTTCGGATACATGCCGCCGGTAGCCGCGCAACGGCGCAGAGGCACTTTCTTGCCGTTAGCCATCGTTTACCATCCTTTCCGGTCAGTCTTCGTCTGCCGGTTCGGTCGCGCCATCGGCGGTTCTTTCACCGTACAGATCGATCTCGCCGGATTCCTCGGTTTCTGCTTCATCGTACAAATCGTATTGTGCATCGCCTGTCCCGTCTTCATCCTCGTACCAGTCACCCTCGAGGCCGTCGTCTGCCGGTTCCGGCACATCGGTGACGGTGCGCGGGTAGATGCCGAGTTCACGGGCGTCCGCCTCGCTCTTGATGTCGATTTTCCAGCCGGTCAGTTTGGCTGCGAGCCGGGCATTTTGCCCCCGCTTGCCGATAGCCAGGGAGAGCTGGTAATCCGGAACGACGACGGTCGTCGACTTTTCTTCCTCATTGACAAGCACATCCAGCACTTTTGCTGGGCTGAGCGCGTTGGCAACAAAGATCTCCGGGTTCTCGGACCATTCGACGATGTCGATCTTCTCGCCCGAAAGCTCGTCGACGATAGTCTGAACGCGGTTTCCGCGCGCTCCGACGCAGGAGCCGACCGGATCGACATCGTCATTGTGGGCACAGACCGAGATCTTGGAACGGTCTCCCGCCTCGCGGGCGATCGATTTGATCTCGACGATGCCATCATAGATTTCCGGCACTTCCATTTCAAAAAGCCGCCGCAGAAGTCCCGGGTGCGTCCGCGAAACAAATACTTGCGGACCGCGCGAAGAACGTTCCACTTTCGTGATGTAGACCTTGATGCGGTCGTGCGGCCGGTAGGATTCGGAAGGGATCTGCTCGTTCGACGGCAGAACAGCCTCCACTTTCCCGAGGCTGACGTAAATATTCCTCGGATCGAGACGCTCGACAACACCGTTGACGATGTCATCCTGGCGATCGACGTACTCGTCATAGATCATGCCGCGTTCCGCTTCCCGCACACGCTGCGTGACGACCTGCTTTGCGGTCTGTGCGGCAATCCGGCCGAAATCGCGCGGCGTCACTTCTTCTTCCACGACGTCCCCGATCTCGTAAAGGGGATTGATCTTGCGTGCTTCTTCAAGCGCAATCTGAAGGTGATCATCCTCGATGTCTTCCTCCATCACGACATCCTTGCGTGAGTAGACGCGCATCGTCCCGGCATCCATATTGAGATCGACACGGACATTCTGCGCCTGGTTGAAATTCCGCCGGTACGCCGTCACGAGGGCCGTTTCGATCGCTTCAATCAGCACCTCACGGGAAATCCCCTTTTGTTTTTCAAGGGCGGTGAGCGCCTCAAGAAGATCACTGCTCATCTGCTATTCACTCCAATCCTGACTTTATGCCTAGAAATCGATGGCCAACCGCGCAAAGGCGATTTTGTCCTTCGGTATCCCGACTTTCACTTTACGGGTCTTCACTTTCATTTCGAGTTCAGCGCCTTCATCCCCGTAGGAAAGAAGGTAGCCTTCGAACTCCTTGGCGCCATCGATGGGCTCATACGTCCGGATATGGACAAACGAACCGACGGCTTTCTCAAAATCTTTCTCTTTCTTGAGCGGCCGTTCTGCACCCGGGGAAGAGACTTCCAGGAAATAATTCTGGGTGATCGGATCCGCTTCATCGAGCTTTTCGCTGAGCTGCTCACTGACAGCCGCACACTGATCGATGTCGATCCCGCCGCCCGGTGTATCGATGAATACCCGGAGGAACCATTCGCGGCCCTCTTTGACGAATTCGATATCGACCAGCTCCAGCCCCTCCTGCTCAAGGATCGGGGTGACCAGCACTTCAACTTCAGATGTGATTTTGCTCATAACAACCTCCTTGGTTCCCGGAAAAAAGCTCTCGACAAACAGAAAAGAGCGGGAGATCCCACTCTTCTGCGCGCGACTATCCGAACTTGTTGAAATAATATTACCATAGCCGCATGGGTGTTGCAACAGATCAGAACAGTGAAAGCTGATTCGCCTCGGGCATGCCTTCCAGGCAGCCAAGCTCATCCATATAGTCGATGATGGCCCTTGAAACCCGGCCCCTTTGCTGCAGATCTTCCTTGGAGAGGAACTCTCCCTCTTCCCGCGCTTCGACAATCTGGCGTGCGACGTTGTTGCCGAGGCCCGGAACGGCGTTGAACGGCGGGATGAGAGAATCGCCCTCGATGACGAATTCGGTCGCTTTTGACTTGTACAGATCGACCTTGGCGAACCGGTATCCGCGCTCGCACATTTCGAGTGCAAGTTCGAGCACGGTGAGCAGGCTCTTCTCTTTCGGGGACGCTTCCAGCCCCTTCGCTTCGATCTCGTCGATTTTGGCCCGGATCGTGGCGGAACCCTTGTTCATCCCGATCAAGTCGAAATCCGATGCCCGGACGGTGAAGTAGGCGGCATAGTAATACAGCGGCTCATGGACTTTGAACCAGGCGATCCGGACCGCCATGAGCACATAGGCGGCTGCGTGCGCCTTAGGGAACATGTACTTGATCTTCTTGCAGGAGTCGATGTACCAGTTCGGCACACCCTTCGACTTCATCTCGGACTCGAATTCAGGCGTCAGCCCTTTCCCCTTCCGGACCGATTCCATGATCTTGAATGCGAGCGACGGCTCGAGCCCCTGGTAGATCAGGTAGACCATGATATCGTCCCGGCAGCCGATCACTTCGGACAGGACGCATGTCTTGTTGTGGATAAGTTCCTGTGCATTGCCGAGCCAGACATCCGTCCCGTGGGACAGTCCCGAAATCTGGACAAGTTCCGAAAACGTCGACGGCCTCGTGTCCTCGAGCATCTGACGCACGAATCGGGTTCCGAATTCCGGAATGCCGAGCGTCCCGGTCTTGCACCGGATCTGCTCTTCGGTGACGCCGAGCGATTCGGGACCGCTGAAGATCTTCATCACTTCCGGATCGTCCGTCGGGATCGTTTTCGGATCCAGGCCGGACAGATCCTGGAGCATGCGGATGACGGTCGGGTCATCATGGCCGAGGATGTCGAGCTTCAGCAGGTTGTCGTGGATCGAATGGAAGTCGAAATGCGTCGTCTTCCACGAGGATTCCTGATCGTCGGCCGGGTATTGGATCGGCGTGAAGTCAAAGATGTCCATCGTGTCCGGGACGACGATGATCCCGCCGGGGTGCTGCCCGGTGTTCCGCTTGACGCCGCTGCAGCCTTGTACGAGGCGGTCGATCTCTGCCCCTCTGATCGTGAGACCGTTGTCGTTCATGTATCCGCGCACATATCCGTAGGCGGTCTTTTCTGCAACCGTTCCGATTGTACCGGCACGGTACACATAGTCTTCACCAAACAGTTCTTTTGTATAATTGTGTGCCCGCGGCTGATATTCGCCGCTGAAGTTCAGGTCGATATCCGGGACCTTGTCCCCTTTGAATCCGAGGAAGGTCTCGAACGGAATATCGTGGCCGTCCTTTTTCATCGGAATGCCGCATTCCGGGCAGTCTTTCCTCGGCAGATCGAAACCGGAGCCAATGCTTCCGTCCGTGATGAATTCGGATTTCTTGCATTCCGGGCAGACATAATGGGGAGGAAGCGGGTTCACTTCGGTGATTTCCATCATCGTCGCGACGAGGGACGAACCGACCGATCCGCGCGACCCGACGAGGTAGCCGTCGTCGAGCGATTTCTTCACGAGCTTGTGGGAAATCAGGTAGATGACGCCGAAGCCGTGACCGATGATCGACTTCAGTTCCTTCTCCAGCCGGTCGGTGACGATCTGGGGCAGTTCCCCGCCATAGATGGAATGGGCCATCGTGTAGGTCAGGTTGCGCACTTCGTCGTCCGCTCCCTCGATGACCGGGGTGAACAGCTCATCCTTGATGACCTGCACTTCCCCGATCTGCTCCGCCACCCATGCCGGGTTGTCGATGACGATCCGGGCGGCGGTTTCCTCACCGAGAAATGCGAATTCATCGAGCATCTCATCGGTAGTCCGGAAATGCACATCGGGCAGAGAATGCCGGTTGAGCGGATTTGCGCCTCCTTGGGAGCCGACAAGGATCTTGCGGTACGCGGCCTGATGCTCATCAATGAAATGGACGTTGCCCGTGGCTACGACCGGCAGGCCGGTCTTTTTGCCGAGCTTCATCATTTTCCGGATGATGTCTTCAAGGTTCCATTCGTCCCGCACAAGCTCAAGTTCAATCAGATGGGAATAGACCGGTTTTGGATGCACTTCAAGGTAATCATAGAACTTTGCAATCTCCTCCACTTCATCGAGCGGCTTCTGCATCAGGCCCTCGAACACTTCGCCCTTGTCGCAGCCCGAACCGATGAGGAGGCCTTCCCGGTGCCGTTGCAGCACGGAACGCGGAATTCGCGGCACCCGGTAGAACGTCTCCGTATGGGATGCGGACACCAGTTTGAACAGGTTTTTCAGCCCGGTCTGGTTTTTGACAAGGATCGTGCAGTGCGACGGGCGGGCGCGTTTGTAAGCGTCGCCGCCGCCGATGTGAAGGTTGAATTCGTTGTGGTTCCGGATGTCCAGCTCCTCTGCCTCTTTCAGGAGATGGACAAGCAGATGGCCGGTAGCCTCACAGTCATAGATGGCCCGGTGATGCTGGGTCAGGTCGATGCCGAACTTTTTGCAGAGCGTGTTCAGCCGGTGGTTTTTCAGTTCCGGGTGAAGCAGCCGGGCAAGCTCCAGCGTATCGATGACCGGATGGGTCCTTTCAGCGATCTCCGCCTGCTTGTATGCCTCATACAGGAAGCCCATGTCGAATGAGGCGTTGTGCGCGACGAGAATGCCGGAACCGGCCCACTCATGGAATCGCTTCGCCACATCTTTGATGTCCGGGGCACCCTGCACCATGTCATCCGTAATGCCGGTGAGCTCGATCGTCGTCGCGGAGAGCGGGTGGCCGGGATCCGAGAAGCTTTCGAACGTATCGATGATTTCACCGTCCTTCACCCGGACAGCGGCCAATTCGATGATCTTGTCGTAGACCGCCGACAGGCCCGTCGTCTCCACGTCAAAAACGATGTATTCGGCTGCATCCAGAGGCCTGTCCACTTCGTCGTAGGCGATCGGCACCCCGTCGTCCACGATGTTCGCCTCCAGACCGAAGATGACTTTGATGCCGTGTTTCTGCCCGGCAGAGTAGGCTTCCGGAAACGCCTGGACATTTGCATGGTCTGTGATGGCGACAGCCGGATGTCCCCATTTGGCAGCCTGGGCGACAATGTCTCCCGCGGAAACGACCGCATCCATCTGGCTCATGTTTGAATGGGCATGGAGCTCAATCCGCTTCCGGCCTTCGGGGGCATTGTCTTTCCGGACGGCCGGTGCGATTTCCATAATGTCCTGGGCCATCATGATGAGGTCCCGGACGAAGGTGTCGTTTTGGATCGATCCCCTTGCACGGATCCAGGCGCCTTTTTTCAGGCCGGTCATCGCTTCGGCGTCCTCCTTGTCGCGTGAGAACATCTTCACCTGGATGGAGTCGGTGTAGTCTGTCACTTTCGCCGTGAGCAGGGACCGGCCGCTGCGGAGCTCCCGGACTTCCACGTCGAAGACGACCCCTTCGATCGTCACCCTGCGCTCTTCGTCCTGGATCAGGCGGATGCCGGTGATCGGCTCGTCCGGCTTGATCGGCAGGCCGATCGAAAACGGCCCTTCCGGCTTCCCTGATTCTTTCTTTTCCTTCTCGCGTTTCTGAAGGTCGGCAAGCGCCCGGCTGGCGAGCGCCTCTTCTTCAGCCCTGCGCTGTTCCATGAACTTCCGCCGCTCTTCTTCCGCGCCTTCATCTTCCTCGCCGAGAACGAAGTCGACCGATATGGCCGGGAAGCCGAAGCCGGCATATCCCCCAGACAGAAGACCCGCATACTTTCCTTTCATCGTCTGGAGCTCGAGCTCGGAACCGCATGTCAGCTGGAGCGATTGCCCGTTCCAGGACGGCAGCTGTTCCGATAGCCGCTTCCTCACCGGCGGGGACATGTCCTGAAGTTCCTCCAGCACATGGCGCCAGTATCCTTGGACAAGGTCTGCGTCCACCGCCGGCTCTTCTGCCCGGATATCAAGCCGGACGCGCGCCACAGGACTGAATGCCGCATCGACCCTCTTCCTGAATTCCGCAAACACGGAGGCCGGCAATATCTGTTTGACCGTTACGCGGAAATGCCAGACACGGGATACTTTATGTACATCCAGCCGTTCGAGCGCGGCCCCTTCAAAATGCCTGACCGTCCCGTCATCGGTCATGCCGATATGCTGCAGCAGGATATGGAACCGCATTTTCGGATCCTGTTCCAACGTTGTTCTCCCCTTTCGCGCCCGGAGAGAAAAAAGAAGGGAAAAGCCCGAGGCGGGCCATTCCCATTCTTTCCGAGCCTTTGATCAGCCGAAGAACGAACGGAGCTTGTCCGTCAGTTCTTCTTTTTTCCATTCGACCGTTTCCCCGGTCTTCCGGAATTTCACTTCCACGATTCCCTCGGCAGCCTTTTTGCCGACCGTGATCCGCACCGGCAGGCCGATGAGGTCGGCATCCGCAAACTTGACGCCCGCCCGTTCCGCCCGGTCGTCGTACAGGCAGTCATACCGGTAGGACGTCAGGAGATGGTACAGGTCGTCCGCCAGCTGACGCTGGTCATCATCCTTGATGTTGACGGGCACAAGGTGGATGTCCGCAGGGGCCATCTCCTTCGCCCAGGCAAGCCCGTTGTCGTCATGGAACTGCTCGGCCATCGCCGCCAGGATCCTTGAAACGCCGATTCCATAGCATCCCATGATGTATGGCTGCTCGCGGCCGTTGTTATCAAGGAACTTCCCGTCCATCGGTTCGCTGTAGGTCGTGCCGAGCTTGAAAATATGTCCGACTTCGATGCCCCTCGCGAACTTGATCGTTCCCACGCCGTCCGGCGAAGGATCGCCTTCCATGATGAACCGGAGATCCTCGTAGGCATCTGCCGAGAAGTCCTTCTCGGGGTTCACGTTCTTGAAATGATATCCGTCTTCATTTGCACCGGTCACGGCGTTGCGCATCGACCGCACCGCATGGTCCGCAATCACCTTAAGGCCGGTAGGCAGCTTGACTGGACCGAGCGAGCCGATGTCGGTGCCGGTCGCTTCCTTCACCTGTTCCGGCGTCGCCAGTTCGACGACCTTTGCATCCAGTGCATTTTTCACCTTGATGTCATTGACGTCGTGGTCACCGCGGCACAAAACGATCACCGGCTCATCATCGACCATAAATACAAGGGTCTTGACGCAGTCGGCCGGCTGCACGCCGAGGAATTCGGAAATCTCGGAGATCGTCCGGACTCCGGGCGTCTCCACCTTCGCGATCGGCTGCTCTCCGGCTTCAGGAGCCGGATAGTCCATCCTGACTTCCGCCATCTCGATGTTCGCCGCGTAGTCCGACGAGTCGCTGTAGGCGATCGTGTCTTCCCCGATGTCGGAGAGCACCATGAATTCATGTGTGTCTTTCCCGCCGATCGCACCGGAGTCGGCGATGACCGCGCGGAAGTTGAGGCCGAGGCGCGTGAAGATGTTCGTATAGGCCTGCTTCATGTCCTCATACGTTGCATCCAGGCTGTCCTTTGTATCATGGAACGAATAGGCGTCTTTCATAATGAACTCCCGGCCGCGGAGCAACCCGAAACGCGGACGCTTCTCATCACGGAATTTGGTCTGGATCTGATACAGCGTGAGCGGAAGCTTCTTGTAGCTTTTGATCTCGTCGCGAAGAAGGGAAGTAATCACTTCCTCATGGGTCGGTCCAAGTGCAAATTCCCGCTCATGGCGGTCATGGAGACGCATGAGTTCCGGACCGTATGTGTACCAGCGGCCGGTCTCTTTCCAGAGTTCCGCCTGCTGGAGCGACGGCATGAGCACTTCCGATCCGCCGATTGCGTCCATTTCCTCACGGACGATCGTCTCGATTTTCCTCAGCATCTTCTTGCCGAGCGGAAGGTAGGAATAGACACCGCTCGTGTTTTGCCGGATGTAACCTGCCCGCAGCAGGAACTGATGCGAACGGATCTCCGCATCAGCCGGCGTTTCTCGCAAAGTTGGAATGAACGTTTTGCTTTGTCTCATCGGATTTTGCACCCCGGATTCGTCAGTAGTTGGTATGTCGTCAGAAGAAGAACCGCTGGATATCGTTCCAGGTGACGACAATCATGAGCAGCATAAGCAGCATGATGCCGACAAGATGGACCATGCCTTCTTTCTGTTTGTCGATCGGCTTGCCTCTCAGGGCCTCGAAGCCGAAGAACAGGAGCCGTCCCCCGTCGAGCGCCGGAAGCGGCAGCAGGTTCATGATGCCCAGGTTGATGCTGAGCACGGCTGCCCAGTTCATGAGGTTGAACACCCCGTACTGGGCCACCTGTCCCGTCGCCTGGTAGATTCCGACCGGGCCGGACAGCGCGTCGATCGAGAACTTGCCGGTTACGAGCATTCCGACCAGTTCAAAGATCCTCTTGAACCAGAACCATGTTTGTTCCCCGCCGTAGACAACCGCCTTCAGGGGGTTCTTTTCATAGACCGGTTCATGGAGCACGCCGATCTGTCCGATCTTCTGTCCTTCCACATCCACCGAATCCGCAGTCACCGGGAATTTCAGGTGCTCGCCGTTTCGGTCAACGCCGATCTCAAGCTTTTCCCCGGGGCGGTCCTGGATGATCGCAGCGAATGCGTTCCAGGTGTCGACCTTTTTGCCGTCCACCGATTCGATGATGTCGCCCGGCTCGATGCCCGCCGTGATGGCAGGCCCGTTGTCGGTGACGTCCTTGATGAGGGCTTCGTTCGTCGGAATGCCCTGAAGCAGGCCGAGAAGCGTGAAGATGAAGAAGGCGAGGATGAAGTTGAACAGCGGCCCGGCGAAGATCGTCAGTGCCCGCGCGCCGAGCGGCTTCGACTCGAACTGGCGGTCATGCGGGGCAATGAGCATCTCCTGCCCTTTTTCCGCGATGACTGCCTGGCGGGAGACCGCATAGCGGACCTTCTGCTCTTCTTCATCGTAGCCTTCGATATAAAGATCCTTTTCCAGGTCCGCCTTTTCCACTTCGAGATAAAGCATGTCCGGCGTCCGGTCGTTCTGATTCAGGACAATCCGCTTTGCCTTGCCGTCCCTGTCCAGGATGAGCCCGATCCGGTGGCCGGGCTGCAGTTCGAACGTATCGAAATCTTCTCCCGCCATGCGGACGTATCCGCCCAGAGGCAGAAGGCGGATCGTGTAAAGCGTTTCTCCCTTTGTGATGCCGATCAGCTTCGGCCCGAAGCCGATCGCAAATTCCCGCACCATGATCCCCGTCCGTTTGGCGAACAGGAAATGGCCGAGCTCATGGAAAAATACAAGCGTGCCGAAGACGACAACGAATGCAATGATTGTTTGCATGGGCACCCACCTTCAACCGGACAGAAGCCGGATTTCATATCACATTATTTTACCATATCGAGTACGCATTTTCTTGCCAGGGTGTCCGCTTCCATGACAGTGCCGAGATCCGGCTTGGAAATCACTTCATGGCGGTCCAGCACCCGCTCCACGAGTGTCTCGATCTCCGTGAAGGCGATCCGGCCGTCCATGAACAAACCGACCGCCGCTTCGTTCGCGGCGTTCATGACAGTAGTGGCCGTGCCGCCCGTCTTGCCCGCCTCGAAGGCGATCCGGAGGGCGGGATACCGCTCCAGGTCGACTTCCTCGAAGTGGAGGGATCCGATTTTGGCGAGATCCAGCCGGTCCGTCCCTTTTCTCGGGAATCGGTCCGGCCAGGTGAGCGCATACTGGATCGGAACCCGCATGTCCGGCGTTCCGAGCTGGGCCATGACGCTCGTGTCGGTGAATTCGACCATCGAGTGGATGATGCTCTCACGGTGGAGCAGGACATCGATGCGGTCATACGGCATGGCGAACAGATGATGGGCCTCGATGACTTCAAGCCCTTTGTTCATCATCGTCGCGGAGTCGATGGTCAGTTTGCTGCCCATCGACCAGTTCGGATGGGCGAGTGCCTCCTCGATCGTGACCCCTTCCAGTTCGGCCCGCGTCCGGTCACGGAAGCTGCCGCCGGAAGCCGTCAGGATGAGACGCTCGGCCTGACCGGGGGTTTCCCCGTTCAGCGACTGGAACAGGGCGGAGTGCTCACTGTCGACGGGAAGGAGGGCCACGCCGTTCCGTCTTGCTTCCTCCGTCACGATCGTGCCGGCCGCTACGAGGGTTTCCTTGTTGGCGATGGCAATGTCCCTGCCGTTCCGGATCGCCTCGATCGTCGGCTCGAGTCCGAGACTTCCGACGACGGCGCTGACGACGACGTCCGCATCCGACCCGGCCGCCACATCGATGAGGCCTTCCCTGCCGTAGACAAACTCGGTGCCCGGGAATTCCTGTTTCAGGGCGGCCGCATCTTCCGGTTTATCGACCGAGACGATTTCAGGCCCGGTTTCCCGGATGATCTCCCTCAGCTTTTCGATATTGCTGCCCGCGGCAAGCGCCGTAATCTTGAATTGTCCGGGCGCTTCGCGGACCACATCAACTGTCTGGGTGCCGATGGATCCCGTCGCACCGAGAAGGCTGATCTTCTTTACCATATGAATCTTCCTTTCAGGTCATCCGACAAAATGAAGAAGATTGAGCAGCGGCAGGACAAACAGCAGGCTGTCGAACCTGTCCAGGATGCCGCCGTGCCCCGGGAGAATCTTGCCGGAATCTTTCACGCCGTAATGCCGCTTGAGCGCAGATTCCACCAAGTCTCCGATTTGTCCCATCACCGAAGCGAGGATGGTCACGCCGATGAGGATGAGATACGAATGGGTCACCGGCATGAACATCTGGAAGATGCAGGCTGCAATGACCGCAACCACAATTCCTCCGACGAACCCTTCGATTGTTTTATTCGGTGATATTTCCGGCCAGAGTTTCCGCTTGCCGATCGCCCGTCCCGTGAAATATGCACCCGTATCCGTGAGCCAGACGACAATCAGCGCATAGACGATGTACTCGAGCCCCGCATCCCGGGTGATGATCAGATAGTAGAATCCGATCCCGAGGTAAAGCATGGCGAGCACCGTGAATGCCGCGTGCTCGAACGTGAACCGATTCTTCACGACGACCGTGTAGATGAGGAGCATGAGGACGAGCGCGTAGACGACCTCGATTTTCGAGTAGCCGGTGAATGATGTGACCGCTTCGGCCCAGTCCGGCTTCAGCAGGAAGCTGAACAAGGCGAGTACCGCAAGCAGGCCGGGAACCGATGCAACCGGGATCTCCTTCATCCGCAGCAGCTCATACATGCCGACTGCCGCAAGCAGAAAGACGGCAAGCGTGAACGGGAGGCCGCCGATGATGACGAGCGGGACGAACAGGAGACCGGCGACGATGGCCGTGATGATCCGTGTCTTCATTTGGCCTCCTCCTTGCCGATGCCGCCGTATCGGCGGTTTCTTGCCTGATAGCCGTCGATGGCCTCGCGAAGTGCGGCTTCATCGAAATCCGGCCAGAGCGTGTCCGTGAACCAGAACTCGGTATAGGCCAGCTGCCAGAGCATGAAATTGCTCAGGCGGACTTCACCGCTCGTCCGGATGAGCAGGTCGGGCTCCGGAAGGTGGGCGGTCATGAGCGCGGCCGAGATCATCCGCTCATCGATCTCTTCCGGACGGACTTTTCCTTCGTCCACTGAGCGCGCAATCGACTTGACCGCATCCGCCAGCTCCGCACGGCTGCCGTAGTTCATGGCGAAATTCAGGATGAGCCCGTCGTTCTCCGCAGTTTCATCCATCGCCCTGCGTATGGCCCGCTTTGTGTGCGGGGGCAGGCTTTCGTAGTCCCCGATCATTTCGACCCGGACGTTTTGCTCGATCAGTTCCGGAAGATAAGTCCCCAGGAATTCATCCGGAAGCTTCATCAGGAATTCCACCTCGGGCTTCGGACGTTTCCAGTTCTCGGTGGAGAAGGCGTACAGCGTCAGGACCTTCACCCCGAGCAGGTTGGCCTCCCGCGTGATCTTGCGAACGGTCTTCATCCCTTCATGGTGACCGGCGATGCGCGGCAATGCCCGCTTCTTCGCCCAGCGTCCGTTGCCGTCCATGATGATGGCGATATGTTCAGGGACTTCACGGGTGCCGGGGTTCTGCCCCTCAGGTGTTTCTGCAGCTTCCCGCCCGCCTTTTTTGCGGATCAGTTTATCCAACATATTCTGAAATCCTCCACTCAACTGCAATTCGAGATTGATGCCTTTGTCTATCATAGCAGTTTTTGGCCCACTACAAAAGGCGTCCTGTCAGAATAGGACGCCTCATTGCGGAAATGGTTCGGATGTCAAACTTCCATGATTTCCTGTTCTTTCTCTTTGGCAATCTCATCGATTTCTTCGATGTGGCGGTCGGTCAGCTTCTGGATGTCATCGGCATAGCCGCGGAGATCATCTTCTGTGATCTCCCCGCCCTTCTCCATCTTCTTGAGGCTGTCATTGCCGTCTCGGCGCACGTTCCGGATGGCGACTTTCGCATCTTCCGCTTCCCGCTTGACCTGCTTCGCCAGCTCTTTGCGGCGTTCTTCGGTCAATGCCGGAACGGCGATGCGGATGACGTTGCCGTCATTCGCCGGTGTAATTCCGAGATCCGACTTCAGGATCGCTTTTTCGATGTCATTGATCACGGACTTGTCGTACGGCTGGATGACGAGAAGGCGTGCTTCCGGCACCGAGATGCCGGCCAGCTGATTGATCGGTGTCGGTGCACCGTAGTAGTCGACCGTGATCCGGTCGAGGAGTGAGGCGCTTGCGCGGCCCGCACGGATGCCTGCAAGTTCCCTCCTGTATGACTGGATCGACTTCGCCATTCGGTCTTTCGTTTCTTCGATGATCAGATTCACCATTACGAATTCCTCCTGACGACCGTCCCGATTTCTTCGCCGAGGACGGCCCGTTTGATGTTCCCGTTCTCCATGATCGAGAAGACGATGAGCGGGATGTCATTGTCCATGCAGAGCGTGGAAGCGGTCGAGTCCATGACCTGAAGACCTTCCTTGATGACGTCGAGGTAAGTGAGGGCATCATATTTCACCGCATCGGCATTTGTCCTCGGGTCATCCGAATAAACGCCGTCGACGTTGTTCTTCGCCATCAGGATGACGTCGGCTTCGATTTCGGCCGCCCGGAGCGCAGCTGTCGTGTCCGTCGAGAAATACGGATTGCCCGTTCCTGCGGCGAAGATCACGACCCGTTTTTTCTCGAGGTGCCGGATGGCCCGTCTGCGGATGTACGGCTCGGCCACCTGGCGCATTTCGATCGAAGTCGACACCCTCGTCTCGATGCCCAGTTTTTCAAGGGCATCCTGCAGGGCCAGCGAATTCATGACGGTGGCAAGCATGCCCATGTAATCGGCAGTGGCCCGGTCCATGCCCATCTCGCTTCCGACTTTGCCTCTCCAGATGTTGCCTCCGCCGACGACGACGGCCACTTCCACGCCGAGGTCGACCACGTCTTTCACCTGCTCGGCCACGGATTTGATGATTTTGGGGGCAAGGCCGAAGCCCTGTTCCCCCGCCAGCGCTTCCCCGCTCAATTTCAGGACGACTCTTTTATATTTCGGTACGCTCATGAGGTCTCCTCCATCATCGCTGTTTTTTATCGAAAAATAGGGAACACCGATTTCGTGTTCCCCATGGAAGTATTCGGTTGAAGGTCAGTTCCCTTTGACCTGGTTCATGACTTCTTCAGCGAAGTTGTCTTCGCGCTTCTCGATGCCTTCGCCGACTGCATAGCGGACGAATGCTTTCAGTTCGCCGCCGGCAGACTTGACGACTTCACGGACTTTCTTGTCCGGGTCTTTGACGAACTGCTGATCGAGCACGCAGATTTCTTCGAAGAATTTGCCAAGACGGCCTTCGACCATTTTAGCGACGATGTTTTCCGGCTTGCCTTCGTTGAGGGCCTGCTCCGTAAGGACCTTGCGCTCATGTTCAACTTCCTCTTCGGACACTTGGTCGCGGGAGATGTATTTCGGATTGAGGGCTGCGATGTGCATCGCCACGTCTTTTGCGACAGCGTCATCAGTCGAGCCTTCGAGAAGCGTCAGCACGCCGATGCGGCCGCCCATGTGGATGTAGGCGCCGAATGCGTCGCTGTCCGTTTTTTCGAGGACTTCAAAGCGGCGAAGCGTGATCTTTTCACCGATTTTTGCAACTGCGTTGGAGATATGGTCTGCAACCGCGCTGCCGTTTTCCATCGTCGAGGAAAGCGCCGCTTCGACATCAGCCGGCTGTTCCTTGAGGATGTGCGCCGCGAGGTCGGAGACGAGCTGCTGGAACGCCTCGTTTTTGGCGACGAAGTCCGTTTCGGCGTTCACTTCGAGGATGACGGCTTTGTTGCCTTCAACTTCGACAGCCACCGAACCTTCGGCCGCGATGCGGTCCGCTTTCTTCGCTGCGCTCGAAAGTCCTTTTTCGCGAAGGAAGTCGATTGCGGCTTCCATGTCGCCGTCAGTCTGAGTGAGGGCTTTCTTGCAGTCCATCATGCCCGCGCCAGTTTTTTCGCGGAGTTCTTTGACCATTTGTGCTGTTACTGCTGCCATTGGGCATTCCTCCCGGTCTGGATAAGTTTATGTGAGGCGGAAAAAGATCGGCCGCCCTTGTACACCCTGGATTGTTCAAAAAAAGCGATAAGTGACGTAGAGCCGCTTATCGCCTTTCGTGAGAGTCTTACTCGGCTGCGACTTCCTCTGCCTGAGCTTCGACTTCTGCTTCTTCGCCTTGCTTCGATTCTACGAGGGCATCCGCCATCTTGCTTGTGAGCAGGCGGACTGCACGGATCGCGTCGTCGTTCGCAGGGATGACGTAGTCGATTTCATCCGGATCGCAGTTCGTGTCGACGATGCCGACGATCGGAATGTGGAGCTTGCGGGCTTCAGCGACCGCGATGCGCTCTTTGCGCGGGTCAACGACATACATGACGTCAGGAAGACCGTTCATGTCGCGGATTCCGCCGAGGAACTTGACGAGACGTTCATGTTCTTTTTTAAGCTGGATGACTTCTTTCTTAGGAAGTACGTCGAATGTGCCTTCCTCTTCCATCTTTTCGATGTCCTTCATGCGCTTGACGCGCTTCTGGATCGTACCGAAGTTTGTGAGGAGGCCGCCGAGCCAGCGTTGGTTGATGTAGTATTGGCCTGCGCGTTCCGCTTCTTCACGGATTGCGTCCTGGGCTTGTTTCTTCGTGCCGACGAAGAGCACCTTGCCGCCTTCAGCGCCTGTCTGACGCATGAAGTCGTATGCTTCCTCGAGTTTCTTGACCGTTTTTTGAAGGTCGATGATGTAGATGCCGTTACGTTCGACGAAGATGTATTTTTTCATCTTCGGGTTCCAGCGGCGTGTCTGGTGGCCGAAATGTACGCCGGCTTCCAGCAGTTGCTTCATTGTGATGATCGCCATGTGTGTGTTACCTCCGTTTTGGTTTTTTTGTTCCTCCGCACCGTTTCATCCTTCCGGGCGGCCTTTCGGCACCTGCCCGTCCGTCACAGCGCGTGTGTATTCACACCATTTGAGAATATACCATGGATTCCGCCCCATTGCAACCAGAAACACATGATTGCAGAGAGATTGCCCCCGAATGCCGGCGCTTCATCCGGCACCCCGCAGCCCGCTTCATTAAAACAGGGCTGCCCGCAATGGACAGCCCCGGATCCGCAAAAGCGGAAATCACTTGGATTTGAGTTCTTCGAGCTGAGCGAGGAATTTGTCGTTCAGCACTTTGATGTAGGTCCCCTTCATGCCGAGCGAACGGGATTCGATGACGCCGGCACTCTCAAGCTTGCGGAGTGCGTTGACGATGACCGAGCGCGTGATGCCGACGCGGTCTGCGATCTTCGATGCGACGAGCAGGCCTTCGCTGCCGTCGAGTTCCTCAAAGATGTGCTCGATCGCTTCAAGTTCGCTGTAGGAAAGCGAGTTGATCGCCATCTGGACGACCGCCTTGCTGCGGGCTTCCGCCTCGATCTCTTCGGATTTTTCACGGAGGATTTCCATGCCGACGACGGTTGCGCCGTATTCCGCCAGGACGAGGTCGTTCTCGGTGAACTCATTCTTGGCACGGCCGAGGATCAGCGTGCCGAGACGCTCGCCGCCGCCGATGATCGGAACGATCGTCGTGAGGGCATCCTGGAAAAGGTCCTTGTTCTCGACCGGGAATACCGTATGTTCGTTGTTGATGTCGAGGTTCGGGGAAGTTTCCGTGACATTGAACAGATTCCGTGTATATTCTTCCGGGAACTGGCGCTTCTCGAGCATTTCCTGCATGCGCTCGTTCTGGATCTCCTGGTGGATCGTTGCGCCGAGAAGCTTGCCCCGCCGGCTGACGATGAAGACGTTGCTTCCGATCACATGCGACAGGGTGTCCGCCATTTCCTTGAAGTTGACCGGCTTGCCGGCGGATGCCTGGAGCATGGAGTTGATCTCTCGTGTCTGATTCAAAAGTGACATAATAAATAATTCCTCCTAAATGGATGTGTGTCCTTATCGAATATTCTAAAGGTTGTTAATCGTTTATGGAACTAAAACGATTTGTTTTTACAGGATTACAGGATGAATTGTGACAAATCTTTGTTCTTTACAATGTTGTTCAATTTTCCGTCAACATATTCCGGAGTAATCTGGATGGACGCGGGCGCGATGTCCGATGCCTGGAAGCTGAGATCTTCAAGCAGCTTCTCAAGAATCGTATGGAGGCGGCGCGCGCCGATGTTCTCGGTTTCGGCGTTTACCTCGGTCGCGATTTCCGCGATCCTGCCGATCGCGGCGTCGGTGAAGGTGATTTCGACTTCCTCCGTCGCAAGCAGGAGGCTGTACTGACGGATCAGCGAGTTGTCCGGCTCTTTGAGAATCCGCACAAAATCATCTTTCGTCAGCTTGTCGAGCTCCACCCGGATCGGGAAACGGCCCTGAAGTTCCGGGATGATGTCGGAAGGCTTCGCGATATGGAAAGCCCCGGCACCGATGAACAGCATGAAATCCGTTTTCACGGGACCGTATTTCGTCGTGACGGTCGTGCCTTCCACAATCGGGAGTATATCACGCTGAACACCCTCGCGGGATACATCCGCCGACGACGAGGCCCCCTGCCGCGACGCAATCTTGTCGATTTCATCGATGAAGATGATCCCGTGCTGCTCCGCCCGTTCGATCGCGTCCTGGGAAATCTCTTCGCGGTCGACGAGCTTTTCGGCTTCCTCGAGCGCCAGTACGCGGCGGGCGTCCTTCACCCGCATCTCCCGCTTGCGTTTTTTCTTCGGCATCAGGCCGGAGAGCGCATCCTGCATGTTCATGCCCATCTGTTCCATTCCCGAACCTTGCATCGCGTCAAACAAAGACGGGGGCTCTTCCGAAACCTCGACGGTCACGAGTTTCTCTTCGAGCTTGCCCGCTTTCAGGTCCGATCGGACGTCAGACCGCTTGGTCCGGATCTCGGGGTCTTCCTCCGTCTCTTCCCGTGCCTGGTTTTGCTGTCCGAACAGCATTTCAAACGGATTTTGGCCTGTCCGTTCTTTCTTGAGCGACGGCACGAGCAGCCGGACAAGACGCTCCTCGGCAAGTTCTTCGGCCCGGTCTTTCACTTCTTCCATCTTTTCCGTCCGGACAAGCCGGACCGATGCTTCCACAAGATCCCGGACCATCGACTCGACGTCGCGGCCGACATAGCCGACCTCGGTGAACTTTGTCGCCTCCACCTTGATGAAGGGGGCGTCCGACAGCTTGGCGATCCGGCGGGCAATCTCGGTTTTCCCGACGCCGGTCGGCCCGATCATGAGGATGTTTTTCGGGATGATCTCCGAACGCTCTTCTTCTGTGAGCAGGCTGCGTCTGTAACGGTTCCGCATGGCGACCGCAACGGCCTTCTTCGCTTCGTCCTGGCCGACGATATGCCGGTCCAGCCTTTCCGTCAGCTGCTTCGGGGTGAGTTGCGTGGTCGTTCTCATCAGCCGATCACCTCCAGGATAATCCGGTCATTCGTGAACACACAGATGTCCGCAGCCGTCTCAAGCGCCGCACGGGCGATCTGCTCGGCATCCAGCCGGTCCCCGGCATGCTTCTTCAGCGCCCGGCCGGCGGCCAGTGCATAATTGCCGCCGGAGCCGATGGCCAGGATGCCGTCATCCGGCTCGATCACTTCCCCTGAGCCGGACACGAGGAGCATCTCCTTGTCATTCATGACGATGAGCATCGCTTCAAGTTTCTGCAGCGTTCTGTCGCTCCGCCATTTTTTCGCCAGTTCCACGGCAGCCCGCTGAAGATTGCCGTCATACTCCATGAGCTTCGCCTCAAACAATTCAAACAAGGTGAACGCGTCGGCGACGGAACCGGCAAAGCCGGCCACCACCTTGCCCCCGAACAGCCGGCGCACCTTACGCGCCGTGTGCTTCATGACAACCTGGTTGCCGAGGGTCACCTGACCGTCGCCCGCCATGGCACCCTTGCCGTTGTGACGGACAGCGAATATCGTCGTTGCATGCAGTTCCATGCCGTTCCTCCTCACTATGCTCTCGGATGGGCATTCATATAAGTATTCCTCAGATGATCTTTCGTGACATGCGTGTAGACCTGCGTGGATGACAGGCTCGCGTGGCCGAGCAGTTCCTGGACGGAACGCATATCGGCCCCGTTGTTGAGCAGGTGGGTCGCGAACGTATGCCGGAACATATGGGGGTGGACCGGCGAGTGAAGAGCCGCCCGTTCCACCATCCCGTCAAGTATGTAGCGGATTCCCCTGTCCGTGAGCGGCGTTCCCTTCATATTGACGAACAGCCGGTCATGCTTGTTCCCCTTCAAGATCCTCGGACGCGCTTCGGCCAGATAGGTTTCAAGCGCCTCCCGCGCATAATGGCCGAACGGAATATACCGTTCCCGTCGGCCTTTCCCCATCACCCGGACGATATCAAGCGACGGATCCGGATCCGTGACCTTGAGCCCCGTCATCTCGGATACCCGCATCCCCGTCGCGTACAGCAGCTCCAGAATCGCCAGGTCCCGCAGCTCCTTCGGAGAAGTGCCTCGGTTCGCCTCGAAAAGCCGCTCCATCTCTTCTTCATAGAAGAACTGGGGCAGCCTCTCCTCCTTTTTGGGATGGAAAAGCGATCGGAAGGCGCTGTCGTCGATCCCGTACCTGGCGCTGGCGAACTTGAAAAACGACCGGAGCGATGAGATTTTCCGCGAAATGGTCGCCCTCGAAAGGCCGCGGTCATAGAGCCGGGTCACAAACAGGCGCGCTTCCGGATATCGGATGTCCGTCCCTTCGCCGAGCCCCTCGCCTTCCAGGAAGGCGAAAAACTCCTCCAGGTCTTTCCGGTAACCGTCCACCGTCAG
This sequence comes from Edaphobacillus lindanitolerans, assembly GCF_900156305.1. Classification (GTDB taxonomy): domain Bacteria; phylum Bacillota; class Bacilli; order Bacillales_A; family Planococcaceae; genus Bhargavaea; species Bhargavaea lindanitolerans. Next base: position 218,718 of record NZ_FTPL01000001.1, read on the forward strand.
AGGGGAGAAGTTCCGCTCCAGCCGGATATACGACTGGAACTCTTCCGCAGCATCCTTCACTCTGCCGTTCACCCGCATCACCCCTCAGATGGTTGTTGTCAGTTCATTTTCATACCATTCCCCGTGCAAATACAAAAGCCTCTAAAAGTATAAGACATTTAGAGGCTTTGCACAATCAATCCGCTATTGTATTCTTGAAATTTCGAATTGTGCCGAGCGCCCGCTCAGCCTGCTTCTCGGCCCGCTCTTGTTTTTTGCGGACTTTCTCGCCGAGCGAGGGGAACAGGCCGAAGTTGACGTTCATCGGCTGGAAGTTGTTCGGATCTGCTTCGCTGATGTAGCGGGCCATGCTGCCGAGCGCCGTTTCCGCCGGGAAGACGACCGGCTCCTGGCCGAGTGCGAGGCGTGCCGCGTTGATGCCCGCGACGAGTCCGCTGCCCGCCGATTCCACATAGCCTTCCACCCCGGTCATCTGGCCGGCGAAGAACAGTGTGTTGCGGCTGCGCAGCTGGTATGTCGGCCCGAGCACTTTCGGGGAATTGATGAACGTGTTGCGGTGGATGACCCCGAAGCGGACGATCTCCGCTTCTTCAAGGCCCGGGATGAGACGGATGACTTCACGCTGCGGGCCCCATTTCATATGGTTCTGGAATCCGACGATATTGTAGAGCGTTCCGGCGGCGTTGTCCTGCCGGAGCTGGACGACCGCATACGGCGTCTTGCCGGTTTTCGGGTCCTCGAGTCCGACCGGCTTCATCGGGCCGAAGCGGAGCGTGTCACGGCCGCGGCGGGCCATCTCTTCGACCGGCATGCACCCTTCGAAGTATTTCTCTTCCTCGAAGTCCTTCAGCGCGACCGTTTCTGCCGTGGTCAGGGCTTCATAGAACCGGTTGTACTCTTCCTCGTTCATCGGGCAGTTCAGGTAGGCTGCCTCCCCCTTGTCGTAGCGGGACTTCAGATAGACCTTGTCCATGTCGATGGAATCCTTCTCTATGATCGGCGCGGCCGCATCATAGAAATATAGATCATACTCGCCCGTCAGCCTGCCGATCTGCTCGGCGAGCCCTTCGGAAGTAAGTGGACCCGTGGCGATGATGGTGATTCCATCCGGGATCTCGGTCACTTCCCCGTTGATCACCTCGACGAGCGGGTGGTTTTTCACCTGCTCCGTCACCCGGCCGGCAAAGTCATGCCGGTCCACTGCAAGGGCGCCGCCTGCCGGGACCGCACTGGAGTCGGCAGACTGCATGATCACAGAGTCAAGGATCCGCATTTCTTCCTTCAGGACGCCGACGGCATTCGTCAGGTTGTTCGCACGGAGGGAGTTCGTGCAGACAAGCTCTGCAAACTGTCCGGTGTGATGTGCGGGCGTCTGGCGTACCGGACGCATTTCATAGAGGCGGACATTGACGCCCCTTTTGGCGATTTGCCAGGCGGCTTCGCTTCCCGCGAGGCCGGCCCCGATTACATTGACGACTGGTGCCATGTCCAGTCAGCCCCCTTTCACTGTTGCGGCTGTTCTTTATAGTCACAGTCTGCGCACTGGATCTGCTTTCCTTTTTTCAGCTTCTTCTCGACGAGCATGCCGCTGCATTTCGGACAAGGCCTTGCGACCGGCTTGTCCCACGAGATGAAGTCGCAGTCCGGATAGCGGTCGCAGCTGTAGAAGATCCGCTTTGTCTTGCTCTTCCGCTCCACGACTTCGCCCTCTTTGCATTTCGGGCAGGTGACGCCGATCTTTTTGAGGATCGGTTTCGTGTTCCGGCAGTCCGGGAAGTTGGAGCATGCCATGAATTTGCCGTACCGGCCGAGTTTGATGACCATCGGGGAACCGCACTTTTCGCAGTCCTCGCCCGCCGGCTCGTCCTTGATGACGACCTTCTCCATCTCGGCATCCGCGACTTTCAGGCGCCGCTCGAAGTCCTTGTAGAATGAATCGATGACCTCGACCCAGCGGTTCTGTCCCTCTTCGATGCTGTCGAGGTCTTTCTCCATCTCGGCCGTGAACTCGATGTCGATGATTTCAGGGAAGAATTCCTGGACGAGCGAGTGGACGATCTCCCCGAGCTCGGTCGGGACGAACCGCTTGGCGTCGAGCGACACATAGCCGCGCTTCTGGATCGTGTCCAGCGTCGGTGCATACGTCGACGGGCGGCCGATGCCGAGCTCCTCGAGCGTCTTGACGAGGCGCGCTTCCGTGTAGCGGGGAGGCGGCTGGGTGAAGTGCTGTTTCGGTTCGATCTTGACGCTCTTCACGATGTCGCCCTTCTCCATCGGAGGGAGCATTTTCTCTTTTTCGTCCGTCTTGTCGTCTTCGCCTTCCACGTACACTTTCATGAAGCCCGGGAATTTCACCTGGGAGCCGGTCGCCCGGAACATGACATCGCCCTGGACGAGGTCAGCCGTAACCGTGTCCAGGATCGCCGGCGCCATGCGGCTCGCGATGAAGCGTTCCCAGATGAGCCTGTACAGCTTCAGCTGGTCGTTGGAAAGGACGGCCTTGAGGGATGCCGGCGTGCGGAGGACGGACGTGGGGCGGATCGCCTCGTGGGCATCCTGCGCATTTTTCTGTTTCGTCTGCCGTTCTCCCGGCGCCCCGAATTCTTTGCCGTATTCGGAATTGATGAAGTCGGACGCTTCCTTCTTCGCGGTGTCGGAGATCCGGGTGGAGTCCGTCCGCATGTAGGTGATCAGACCGACGCTGCCTTCCTTGCCGACGTTGATCCCTTCGTAGAGCTGCTGGGCGAGCATCATCGTCTTGCGGGCGCGGAAATTCAGCTTCCTGGCTGCTTCCTGCTGGAGGGACGACGTCGTGAACGGAGGTGCAGGGTTGCGCTTGCGTTCCTTCTTGATGAGTTCGGCAACTTCAAACTCATCACCCTTCAGCTTGCCGAGCACCCGGTCGACCGAAGCGCGGTCCGGGAGCTTCACCTTCTGTCGGCCGTCTCCATGATAGCCGGCCGTGAATTCTTTCTTCCCTTTTCCGAACGTTCCGGTGATCGACCAGTACTCTTCGGGCTTAAATTGCCGGATTTCATTTTCCCTGTCGATGATGAGCCGCAGCGCAACCGATTGCACGCGTCCGGCCGACAGCCCCTTCTTCACCTTTTTCCAGAGGATCGGGCTGATGTTGTATCCGACAAGCCGGTCGAGCACGCGCCTTGCCTGCTGGGCATCGACGCGGTCTTTGTTGATCGGCCGCGGATGCTTGAATGATTCGACGATCGCATCTTTCGTGATTTCATTGAAGACGACCCTGCAGTCGGTGTCTTCATCGATTCCGAGTGCCTGTGCAAGATGCCAGGCGATCGCTTCCCCTTCTCTGTCGGGGTCGGATGCGAGAAAGACTTTCTTCGCTTTTTTCGCAGCGCTCTTCAGTTCCTGTAGAACCGGCCCCTTGCCGCGGATGGTGATGTACTTCGGCTCGTATCCGTGTTCGACGTCCACGCCCATCTGGCTGCGGGGCAGGTCGATGACGTGTCCGACGGATGCTTTCACTTTATATTTTTTACCAAGATATTTTTCAATCGTCTTCGCTTTTGCGGGCGATTCGACGATGACGAGATAATCCGCCATTCAAACTGCCTCCTGTCGAGGTTGCCATTGCCATTGTAAACAAAGTCCTGTTGCAAAATGTAATATAACTTCTATTTAAATGCAACCATTTTCGGTTCCTGCCCTTGTTCCGGATGCCGCAAACGTTCCGTTCCGGCCGGTGATTATGGACCTGCATCCGGGCCCGGATCACCGTTCTTTGAAACCGTTTGCCGTTTTTCCGGAGGCTCTGGCCGCCCCGGGTTCCGCAGACGCCGGGAGTCCTCCGGCCGGTCATGTCCCTCCTCCCGGCGGACCGCCAAGGACGGTGTGGCCGTCCAGTGCCGGGGTGGCCCCTTCAAGGATGAGCCGGTTCGGTCCGGCCGAGAGCGGCGAATTCACCGGACCCGGAACGGCCTGGATGTCCTTGCCGTGTTCCAGGGCATGGTCGATCGTGCTCATCGTCCCGCTCTTCGACGCCGCCTCGGTGACGATGACGATATCCGAGAGGCCGCTGATGATGCGGTTCCTCATCGGGAACTGCCATTTTTTCGGCCCTGCGTACGGCGGGTATTCCGTGAGGAGCAGATGCTCCTTCCCGATCACCTCGTACAGGGCGTTGTTCTCTTTCGGGTAGCGGTGGAACAGTCCGTGGCCGAGTACCGCGATCGTCCTGCCGCCGTACCGGATGGCCGCATCATGGGCCATCGCATCGGCACCTTTCGCGAGGCCGCTGACGATCGGGATGCCCTCGCCGACGAGCGGAGGGACGATCAGGGAGATGGCTTGCCGGGAATACGAAGTGGCCCGCCGCGAGCCGATGACGGCCGCTTTTTTGGGAATTGAAAGGATGGTCGGATCCCCTGCGGCATAGAGCACGGCCGGGGGATCGATGAGGCGCTTGAGGGAAGTCGGGTACAGGGGGTGGGTGTAAGGGATCGGAATGATTGAGCGGGCGGCATACATGTCTGTGTACGGGGGGTCCGCCTGCCGGGCGATCCGGCTCTGGAGAAGTTTTGCCCTTTCCATGTCAAGGTCAAGCAGGAAAGCGAGCTCTGAAGCGCGCATGCGGCCGGCCGCCTCCAGTTCCGGGTCCGCGGCGAGCAGCCGGTCCAGCCGGTTCAACGGGGCCGGGAAGGCATAATGCAGCGCTAAAAGGCGTTCCTCAAAATCTTTGATCTCCACAACCTCCTTCCGGCGGATGCCGGGAAATAATAAAAGTGCGGCGCGAGATGCGCCGCACTTTCATTTTAGTTTGTTTTGCACTTTTCGTACAGGCCCTTTTCCTTCAGGACCTTGATCATCGTTTCACCGATGACGGATGGCGTTTCGGCAACTCTGATGCCGGCCGCTTCCATCGCCGCGATTTTGTCTTTTGCTGTTCCTTTGCCGCCGGAAATGATGGCGCCGGCATGGCCCATGCGCTTCCCTGGAGGTGCCGTCTGGCCGCCGATGAAGCCTGTTACCGGCTTCTTCATGTTGGCCTTGACCCACTCTGCCGCTTCTTCTTCGGCCGTTCCGCCGATTTCGCCGATCATGACGACCGCAAGTGTTTCAGGGTCTTCATTGAACTCTTTGAGAACGTCGATGAAGTTCGTGCCGTTGACCGGGTCTCCGCCGATTCCGACTGCAGTCGTCTGGCCGATGCCTTCGGTCGACAGCTGGTGGACCGCTTCGTACGTGAGTGTCCCGGAGCGGGAAACGACGCCGACGTGGCCCTTCGTGTGGATGTAGCCCGGCATGATGCCGATCTTGCACTCGTCCGCCGTGATTACGCCCGGGCAGTTCGGCCCGATGAGGCGGGTCTTCTTGCCTTCCATGTACCGGACAACCTTCACCATGTCCAGAACCGGAATATGTTCGGTGATGCAGATTGTGAGATCGAGTTCCGCATCGACCGCTTCAAGGATCGCATCGGCTGCGAACGGAGCCGGAACATAGATGACGGAAACGTTTGCGCCCGTCGCTTTGACCGCTTCCTCGACCGTGTTGAAGACCGGTACGCCTTCAACTTCCGTGCCGCCCTTGCCGGGCGTCACGCCGCCGACGATCTTCGTGCCGTATTCGATCATTTGTTTCGTATGGAAAAGGGCAGTGGAGCCCGTGATTCCCTGTACCAGAACTTTTGTATCCTTATCGATATAAATGCCCATCGTTTTCCCGCCTTTCTTAGCCTACGAGTTCGACAATTTTTTGTGCGCCGTCCGCCATGGAGTCGGCGGAAGTGATGTTCAGACCGGATTCGTTCAGAAGCTTCTTGCCCGCGTCAACGTTCGTGCCTTCAAGGCGGACAACGAGCGGCACTTCAAGGCCGAGTTGCTTCGTCGCCTGGATGACGCCTTCTGCAATGATGTCGCACTTCATGATGCCGCCGAAGATATTGACGAAGATGCCTTTCACGTTCGCATCGGACAGGATGATCTTGAATGCTTCTGTCACTTTTTCGGCTGTCGCGCCGCCCCCAACGTCGAGGAAGTTGGCCGGTCGGCCGCCGTAGAAGTTGATCGTGTCCATCGTGGACATGGCGAGGCCCGCACCGTTGACCATGCAGCCGATGTTTCCGTCAAGGGATACGTAGCTGAGGTCATATTTCGATGCTTCGATCTCTTTCGGATCTTCTTCGTCGAAGTCGCGGAGTTCCACGATGTCGGCATGGCGGTAAAGTGCGTTCGAGTCAAAGTTGAACTTCGCGTCGAGCGCCATGACTTTGTCGTCGCCCGTGACGACGAGCGGGTTGATCTCGACGATCGAAGCGTCTTTGCTGATGAATGCTTCGTAGAGGCCGAGGAACAGCTTCGCTGCCTTGTTTACGAGCTTCGCAGGGATGTTCATGTTGAAAGCCATGCGGCGCGCCTGGAAGCCGGCAAGGCCGATGACCGGGTCGATGACTTCTTTGAAGATCTTCTCAGGAGTCTTTTCGGCCACTTCCTCGATGTCCATGCCGCCCTCTTCGGAGCCCATCAGGACAACGCGGTCCGTCGAACGGTCCACGACGAGGCTGATATAGTATTCTTTGAGGATGTCGGACCCTTCCTCGATGTAGAGTCGCTTGACTTCTTTCCCTTCAGGACCCGTCTGGTGTGTGACGAGGACTTTGCCGAGAAGTTCCTTCGCGTAGTCGCGCACTTCATCGATGCTCTTGGCGAGCTTGACGCCGCCGGCCTTCCCGCGGCCACCCGCGTGGATCTGTGCCTTGACGACGGTAACAGCGGAGCCGAGTTCCTTCGCCGCCTTCACGGCCTCTTCCGGGGAAAATGCAACCATCCCCTTCGGAACTTCGACGCCGAATTCGCGAAGAAGCTGTTTCCCTTGGTACTCATGGATATTCATCTTACATCCTCCAATCGAACTGCTGATAATTTCTTGCCATCCCCCATTGTAATCAACTCGTCACAGGTTGTCCATAATTGTTGACGATCAAGATCGAATTCCGACGGTTTGTGCCGCACAGCCGGCAACCGGGGCGAATGACGTCCGGTGTTCCGGGCACGGTCCGTGCTGCTCAAGCGCCCGCAGATGCTCCGGAGTCGGGTAGCCGGCATTGCGCTTGAAGTTGTAGACGGGATGCCGTTCATGCAGCCTGTCCATATACCGGTCCCTCTCCGTCTTGGCAAGGACGGATGCCGCCGCGACCGCAAGGCTCTTTGCATCGGCTTTGACGACGCTGCTGCACGGGATGCCCGCATCCAGGTTCATCGCATCCGCGATCACCGACTCCGGGCGGACATCGAGGGCGCGGACGGCCTCCTCCATCGACCGCTTCGTCGCCTGGTAAATGTTCAGACGGTCGATTTCCGCGGCGGGCTGCACATGGACGGACCAGGCGACCGCCGTTTCGCGGATGAGTTCCGCGAGCCGCTCCCGCTCACTGCGGGTCAGCGCCTTCGAGTCGTCCAGGCCGACGAGCGTCGGCGCATGGGGGGGAAGGATGACCGCCGCCGTCACGACCGGTCCGGCGAGGGGCCCCCTCCCCGCCTCGTCCACTCCCGCCACCCGGTCGAGCGGGTCAGACCGGAAGCCGGCATCGAACGCCTCCTTCCCGAGATGGCTGCTGCGCATCTTTTCCGCTTTCTCCCGGCGCCTTTCCCAGGAGGCGATCAGTTTCTTCACGCCGGCGCGGCTGTCTGCCTTCAGCGCGCAGAACAATTCCTCGCCGCCTTCCGCGGTTTCCAGCCACTCCCTGACTTCCTTCACCGTCATCTTTTCTTTCATGCTTGTTCCACCTTCCGTTATGTATAAGGGCATGCCGGGGGAACGCATCGAAATCCGGCGACGGCCCGTTCCGCTTCGGCAAAACGCAAAAAGCAAGGACACGGGTCACCCTCCGCGGGCCCGCCGCGGAATCCTCCGTCATCCTTGCTTTTCCATTCCCCGGGTTTCAGCCGGACAGCCGCTGTCCGTCTCAGCGTTCTTCGGCAAAGTCGAACGACAGCCGGCCGAGCTGCTGGTCCCGGATATCCCGGACGATCAGTTCGGAAACTCCGTCGTAGTCGATGATCCCGCCTTTTTCATACACGCGCCGGCGCTCCCCGATCCGGTCGAACGCCTCCGGTATGCCGGCGGACAGATCCGCCAGGCCGTACCGCTCTTCCAGGCGTTCCGGATAATGGGCTTCGAGGAACCTGAGCCCGTAGACGGCCAGATCCTGCTTCTCCGTGATTGTATCTTTGATCGCACCGGTGAGCGCAAGCTTGTAGCCCGCTTCCGGATCTTCGAACTTCGGCCAGAGGATCCCCGGCGTATCGAGCAGTTCGAGTTCCTTGCCGACTTTGATCCACTGCTGTGCCTTCGTCACGCCCGGCGTGTTGCCGGTCCTGGCGATGTTTTTCCCGGCAAGCCGGTTGATGAGCGTCGATTTGCCGACGTTCGGGATGCCGACGATCATGGCCCGGATGGCACGCGGACGAATGCCCCTTGCCGCCATGCGGTCCCACTTTTCCTTCAGGATGGCCTTTGCCGCCTTGGTCACCTGCTGCAGGCCTTTGCCGTCCAGTGAATTGATGGCGACCGCTTCGATCCCGTCTTTCCGGAACCGCTCGAGCCAGCGGGCGGTCTCCGCGTCATCGGCCATGTCTTTTTTGTTCAGGATCATGAGCCTCGGCTTCTGGCTGATCACCTCGTCAATCATCGGATTCCGCGAGGAATCGGGCAGGCGGGCATCGATCAGTTCGAAGACAATGTCCACCATTTTCAGTTTTTCTGTGACTTCCCTGCGGGCTTTCGCCATATGTCCGGGGAACCATTGGATTGTCATGCTGTTTCCTCCTGCTATCGGGCGAGCCCGAAGTCGTCGATCGGCCAGAAAATGAGACTTGTGTTCCCGATGATCTCATCGTACGGGATCACGCCGATATGCCGGGAGTCCTTGCTGTACCGCCGGTTGTCTCCCATGACGAACACGTGCCCCTCCGGGACGGTCGAACGCTGGATCTTGTCTTCGAGCGTGAAGTCCTCGGTCAGCGGACCTTCCGAGAGACCGTTGAGCGCCGCCTTATACTCATCGAGATACGGCTCATCGTACGGCTCGCCGTTGATGTAGAGCTGATCGTCCCTGTACTCGACATGGTCGCCGGGAAGGCCGATGACCCGCTTGATGTAGTCCTTGCGTTCCGGCGCATGGAACACGACAATGTCAAACCGTTTCGGGCCGCCGATCGTATAGCCGATTTTGTTGACGATCATTCTGTCTCCGTCTTCAAGCGTCGGCATCATCGACTCGCCGTCCACGACGATCGGGGTGAATAGGAGATACCGGATGAGGGCCGCGAGCCCGAAGGCGATCAGGAGGACCTTCGTCCACTCCCACAGTTCATTTTTCTTCTTCTTCTCTGTCATGCCTCCAGGCCTCCCTGTTCAGTTTCTTCTATTGTACAGTGTATGAAAGGGCGAGGCAAAAAGAAAAGGAGCCGCTGTGGGCTCCCTTTCGAAATGGCTTATCGGATTTCTTTGATGCGGGCAGCTTTTCCGCGAAGGTTGCGGAGGTAGTACAGCTTCGCACGGCGTACTTTACCGCGGCGAATCACTTCAAGCTTTGCAATTTTTGGCGTGTGCACAGGGAACGTACGCTCAACTCCTACACCGTAGGAAATTTTGCGGACTGTGAATGTCTCGCTGATGCCGCCGCCGCGACGCTTGATGACAACCCCTTCGTAAACCTGGATCCGTTCGCGCGTGCCTTCAACGACCTTCACGTGTACGCGTACCGTGTCGCCGGGGCGGAACGTCGGGAGATCCGTACGGAGTTGCTCCTTCGTGATTTCTGTAATGATGTTTGTCATGTTTCCCTCTCCTTGCTACAGATGCTCATGCATTGTTGCGCTGCAGCGGAACACCGTAATCGAGCGCTTCGCATGGAAGCACAGAATGAATGATAACACAACCGGCGTCTGCCGGCAAGTGCCAGTCATGTTTTCCGGCACGGGACCGGGACCGGTCAGCCTTTCCAGCCGATGCTTTTCAGGTATTTCTTCTGGCGGTCGGTGAGATCCATTTTATGGAGCAGGTCGGGACGCCGGGTAAAGGTGCGTTCCAGTGACTGTTCCTCGCGCCAGCGGTCGATTTCTGCGTGGTTGCCCGACAGGAGGACGTCCGGCACCTTCATCCCCCGGAAATCGGCCGGGCGGGTGTAGTGCGGGTGCTCGAGCAGGCCGGTCGAGAAGGAATCATGCTCCGGGGAGTCCTCGTTGCCGAGGACGCCGGGCAGGAGCCGGACGACGCTGTCGATGACGGTCATGGCGGCGAGTTCCCCTCCGGTGAGGACGAAGTCGCCGAGCGAGATCTCATCCGTGACGAGATGCTCGCGGATGCGCTCGTCATAGCCTTCATAGTGCCCGCATAGGAAGATCAGGTCTTCCTCCCGGGAGAGTTCCTCCGCCTTGCGCTGGGTGAACCGCTCCCCCTGCGGGCACATGAGGAGGATGCGCGGCTTCCGGCCCTCCTCCGCCAGGCTCTCGACTGCACGGAACAGCGGCTCGGGCTTGAGCACCATTCCTGCACCGCCGCCGTATGGATAGTCGTCGACCTTGTGGTGTTTATCGGTGGCGAATTCCCGGAAATCGCGGACGGACAGCCGGACGGCCCCGCCCTCCTGCGCCCGCTTGAGGATCGAGGAATTGAACACCCCTCCGAACATTTCGGGGAAGATCGACAGGACGGAGATGTTCATCAGGACAGCAGCCCCTCTATCGGATCGATCACAATCCGCTTTTTCTCCGGGTCGACTTCCAGGACGACATCGTCAATATACGGGATGTAGTGCATTTTGCCTTCGGACGGCTTGACCGCCCAGACGTCGTTCGCACCCGTCCCGATCACTTCGGTGACTTCGCCGATCTCCCGGCCGTCATCTGCATAGACGGTGCAGCCGACAATCTCATGATAATAGTATTCGCCTTCGTCCAGTTCCCCGAGGTCCTGTTCGGACACCTTCAGGATGCCGTCCCGGTACTTCTCGACGTCGTTGATGTTCGGATGGCCCTCGAACGTGAGCAGGTCGAAGTTTTTGTGGACCCGGTGGGAGGCGACCGTCAGGATGACCGGCTCTTTCGCCCCCGGCATGAACAGTCCGAGACGGGTGCCTTCGGCATAGCGCTCCTCCGGAAAATCAGTCCGGGAAATGACACGCACTTCACCGCGGATCCCGTGTGTGTTGACAATTTTTCCGACGTTGTACCAATTCAATGGAATTCCTCCCTGGCATTCATTCGGTCCATAATGAAAGAAAAAGGAAGGAACAGATGCTCCTTCCTTCCAGTCAGTCCATGATGTCCACGCGCACCCGTTTCCGGCCGGCGGCGGAAGCTGAGTTCACAATGGTCCGGATTGCACCTGCAACCCGGCCCTGCTTCCCGATCACTTTTCCCATGTCGTCCGGATGAACGGACAGTCTGCAGACAAGTCTGCCGTCCTGCTCCTCCGTCTCCACGCGGACCCGTTCCGGGTGATCAACGAGCGGTTTGACAATCGTCTCGATCAGCCTTTTCATCATGTCGCCCCCGTGAATGAATTATTTTGCGGCGGTTTTGGCGTTGTGGTACTTTTCCATGATTCCCTGGGAAGCAAGAAGGTTGCGGACAGTGTCCGATGGCTTCGCGCCGTCCTGGAGCCACTTGAGTGCGAGTTCTTCGTTGATCTTCAGTTCTTCCGGCTTCGTGAGCGGGTTGTACGTCCCGATCGTTTCGATCTGGCGTCCGTCACGCGGAGAGCGGGAATCCGCTACAACAATACGATAGAAAGGCGTCTTTTTCGCGCCCATGCGTTTAAGTCTGATTTTAACTGCCATTTGATAGCACCTCCGAGTAGTTTCACACAAGATAGTATAATATCAAGGGTTGTTCCGTTTGTAAAGTGTTTTTTCTTAACACGTCATTTAAAGAGCGAGTCGAGGCCCGGAAGCTTCATCTTTTTCCGGCTCTTGCCCTGCTGCATGGCCGACATCTGCTTCATCATTTTCTTCATCTCATCAAACTGTTTCAGAAGCCGGTTCACTTCCTGGATGGATGTGCCGGAGCCGCGGGCGATCCGCTTTTTCCGGCTGGAGTTGATGATCTCCGGGTTGCTTTTCTCCTTCGTCGTCATCGACTTGATGACGGCTTCGACGCGCGCCATCTGGCCCTCGTCCACTTTCGCGTTTTCGAGGCCCTTGATCTTGCCGGCGCCCGGCAGCATCTTCAGCAGTTCATCGAGCGGCCCCATCTTCTTGACCTGTTCGAGCTGTTCAAGGAAGTCGTCGAACGTGAACGACTGCTCGCGGAATTTCTGCTCAAGCTCCTTCGCCTTCTGTTCATCGACGCCGGACTGCGCCTTCTCGATGAGCGACATGACATCGCCCATGCCGAGGATCCGCGAGGCCATCCTCTCCGGATGAAATGCCTCGATGGCGTCGAGCTTCTCGCCCATCCCCGCAAATTTCACCGGCTTGCCGGTCACGGAACGGATCGACAGCGCGGCTCCGCCGCGGGTGTCGCCGTCGAGCTTCGTCAGGACGACGCCGGTGACGCCGACCTGCTTATCAAATGTCTCGGCGACGTTTGCCGCCACCTGCCCGGTCATCGCATCGACGACGAGGAACACCTCATCCGGCTTGACGGCTTCGTGGATGTCGCGGAGCTCACCCATGAGCGCCTCATCAATCTGAAGCCGGCCGGCCGTATCGATGAAGACGACGTCATAATGCTCTTCCTTCGCCTTTTCGACTGCCTGCCTGGCAATGTCGACCGGAGAAACGTCCGTCCCGAGCGAGAACACCGGCATGTCGAGCTGCCGGCCGATCGTCTCGAGCTGCTGGATGGCGGCCGGACGGTAGACGTCGGCGGCCGCGAGCAGCGGCTTCCGGTTGTACTTCTTCCGGATCAGGTTTGCGAGCTTGCCGGTCGTCGTCGTCTTGCCGGCGCCCTGCAGGCCGACCATCATGATGACGGTCGGCGGCTTTTTCGAAAACGTCAGCGTTTCGGACTCGCCGCCCATCAGATCCGCGAGTTCGTCACGGACGATCTTGACGACCTGCTGGCCCGGCGTCAGGCTTTCCATGACATCCGCGCCGACAGCACGCTCGCCCACTTTCTTGACGAATTCCTTGACGACTTTCAGGTTGACGTCGGCTTCGATGAGGGCGAAGCGGACCTCCCGCATCATTTCCTTGACGTCGGCCTCGGTCACCTTGCCCTTGCCCTTGATCTTCTGAAGCGTATTCTGCAGGCGTTCGGCCAATCCTTCAAATGCCATCTATGCCCGCCTCCCGGTTAATTAATCATATTGTTTCAGGTCTTCCAGGCGCCCGATGATCGACTCGGGCGCGGCTCCGCCTGCCCGGATGTCGTCCGTCAGCGATTCGATCGCTTCCCGGCGGTCCCTGAACTTTCCGAAAAGCTGAAGCTTCTCCTCGTACTCCTCCAGCATCGCCTCGGTGCGGCGGATGTTGTCGTACACCGCCTGCCTGGACACACCGTACTGCTCGGCGATTTCACCGAGCGACAGGTCATTCAGGTAATACAGTTCCATGTAGCTCCGCTGCTTTTCCGTCAGGAGCGCCTGGTAAAAGTCGAATAGGAAGTTCATGCGGGTCGTCTTTTCAAGAAGCATGCGAACCCCTCCCTTCCCGTTTCTTGACGTTGCCATTTTATACGCGGAAGCACATTCTGTCAAGGCAATCGCCTTGTCTGTTATTCTCCGCCTTCTTCCGCGTCCTCCTGCTCCAGCCCTTCGGCGAAGAGCCCGTAGACATAGCGCTCGGCGTCAAATGGCTGCAGATCGTCCATGCCTTCCCCGAGGCCGACAAGCTTGACCGGAATGCCGAGCTTGTTGCGGATCGCCAGGACGATCCCGCCTTTCGCCGTGCCGTCGAGCTTGGTCAGGACAATGCCGGTGACGTCGGTCACCTCTTTGAACGTTTCCGCCTGGATGAGCGCATTCTGCCCGGTCGTGGCATCGAGCGCGAGGAGCGTTTCGTGGGGCGCCCCCGGGATTTCACGGCTGATGACGCGGTGGACCTTCTGAAGCTCGTTCATGAGGTTGACTTTGTTCTGGAGCCGGCCTGCCGTATCGCAGATGAGGATGTCGGCCTTGCGGTTCTTGGCCGCACGGATCGCATCGTACATGACAGCCGCCGGATCGGAACCTTCCGCCTGGCGGATCACTTCCGCGCCGACCCGGTCGCCCCATACCTGCAGCTGGTCGATCGCGCCCGCACGGAAAGTGTCACCCGCCGCGAGCATGACCGTTTTCCCTTCCTCGATGAACCGGCGCGCGAGCTTGCCGATCGTCGTCGTCTTTCCGACGCCGTTGACGCCGACGAACAGGAGGACCGTTAGGCCGTCTTCCTGGATATTGAGCGAGCTGTCCGCTTCCTCGCCGCCGCGGTAGATGTCGACAAGCTTCTGCGAGATGACGGACTGGATCCCTTCGGTGTCTTTGACATTTTTCCGCTGGACCTCGAACCGCAGATCGTCCATCAGGTCCATGACGGTCTCAAAACCGACGTCCGCCTGCAGGAGCAGATCCTCGAGTTCTTCGAAAAAGTCCTCGTCGACCTTGCGGTAACGGGCGATCAGGTCATTCACCTTCGACGTGAACGACGTGCGGGTCTTCTCCAGCCCTTCTTTGTACTTCTCGGTCGTTTCATCCGGCTTCCCGGAAATCTTGTCTTTCAGTTTTTTAAAGAAGCTCATGTCCGTCCCCTTTCATCCCGCGCCGCCGGCCGGCACGGGCTCTTCATATTCTACGCCGTCCCCTTCCGTCAGCTTGACGGATACCGGCTTGGAGATGCCTGATTCCTGCATCGTGATGCCGTAGAGGACATCCGCCCCTTCCATCGTCCCCTTCCGGTGGGTGATGACGATGAACTGGGTTTCGTCGCTGAATTTTTTCAGGTAGTTGCTGTAGCGGAGGACGTTCGCTTCATCCAGCGCCGCCTCCACTTCGTCGAGCACACAGAACGGTACGGGACGCACTTTCAGGATGGCGAACAAGAGCGCGATCGCCGTGAGGGCCCGTTCCCCGCCGGACAGAAGGCTCAGGTTCTGGAGTTTCTTGCCCGGCGGACATGCGACGATGTCGATGCCTGTCGTGAGCAGGTCATCCGGGTTCGTCAGAACGAGTTCGGTGCGGCCGCCGCCGAACAGCTCCCTGAACACGATCCCGAACTGGCGGTTCACCGCATGGAATGTGCTGCCGAACCGTTCGGTCACTTCCGCATCCATTTCCCCGATCGTCTCCTCGAGCGTCTCCTTCGCTTCCAGCAGGTCACTGCGCTGGTCAGACAAAAATTGATGCCGCTCGGAAACGGCGGCAAATTCGTCGATGGCACCCGTGTTGACGGGGCCCAGTTCGTCGATCGACTGCTTGAGCAGCCGGACTTTGCGGCGGGCCGATTCGGCATCCAGCCCTTCCGGGAACGGAAACTCGGCGGCCGGCGCCTCTTCAAGCCCGTACGACTCGATGAGCGTTTCTGACAGTGTCTCGAATTCATAGTCCAGGCGGCCCGCACGGAGCTCTGTTTCACGGCTGATCCGGGCATGTTCCGCCTGTGCCGCCGATGCCTGCTTGTAACGCGTCTGTTCCAGGTTGATCCTGCCTTCAAGCGCGGCCCGGCGGTTCACCGCACCGGCCACCGCCTGCTCGGCTTCCTTCCGCCGCTTTTTCCACCCGGCCAGTTCCTGTTCGATCTCTTCGGGTCCGAGGCCGTCGCTTCCGTCTCCCTCCAGCCAGCCGATCTCTTCGTTGAGCCGGCCGGCACGGAGTCCGAGCGACCGGAGTTCGGTCTGGAGCGTGTCCGAGGCAGCGGCCGCCTGCGCAGCCTGTTCGGCGAGCACTGCCGCTTCCGAGCGCAGCTCACCGAGCCGGTCCATCATCCGGTCACGCTCGTTGCGCCCCTGTTCATACAGTTCCCCGAGCTTCTCGATCTCATCGGAGATTTCCTTCAGTTCTGCAGTGAGCCGCTCTTTCCGGCTGCCTGCGGCGTCGAGCCGTTTTGAAAGACCGCCCGCCATTCCGGCCGTGCCCTGCTCTTCATCCGTGAACAGCGCCGCCCTGTCCGAAAGCCTGCGCTCCGCGGACTTCAGCTCCGCCAGCTGCTCATTGGCCGCCTGCCCTTCTTTCCGGAGATCGGCCAGTTGTTTCTGTGCGGAGCCCCGCAGTCCGGACAATTCCTGTTTGTCCAGCTTCAGCTGCCTGACCGCCTGTTCGGCATTCCCGATCGATCCCTCCAGGCGCACAAGGTCTGCCGAGACGCTTTCCAGCTCGGCTTTCCGCATGAAGATCGGATTGTTCCGGTCCGAACCGCCGCCCGTCATGGAACCGCCTGCATTGACGACGTCCCCGTCGAGCGTCACGACCCGGTACCGGTATCCCGCCATCTTTGCGATTTCATTCGCGCCTTTGAGCGTGGCCGCGATGATGACGTTGCCGAGTAAATTGCGGACAATCACCGAATATCTGCTGTCGGCCGATACAACGGAATCGCCGGTTCCCTTATATTCCCCGTGGCCGTTCACCCTGGCGAGCGTCTGGGCATCGACCTGCCTCGGCTTCATGACCGGGAGCGGGAGGAATGTCGCCCGGCCCTTCCGGCTCTCCTTCAGGTGGGCGATCGCCCGACGTGCATCCGATTCGGAAGCGGTGACGATATGCTGCATGCCGCCTCCGAGCGCCGTTTCGATCGCCTTTGCGAATTCCGGTCGAACGTCCAGCAGCTTGGCGACGGCTCCCTCGATTCCCTGCAGACGTCCTTTCTCGGCGGCCCTCAGGACTTCTTTGACTCCCGTATGGAAGCCGGCATGTTCGGCTTCCATGGCGAGGAGGGCCTCCTTCCGGCCCTTGAGCTTTTCCTGCAGGCTGTATGCCTTGTAGAGCTGTTCCTGCTTGTCTGCGAGTTCTCCGGCGAGCTTCCGTTCGGCCTCTTCCCGTTCGGAATCAAGCCGCTCCGCTTCCGTCAGCCTCTTCTGCAGATTCCCGGCCGCCTCTTCCGCCCGCCGGAGTTCCCTGCGGACTTTGTCCAGTTCGCCGGCCGTTTCCTCGGCCCGGGACCGGTTGCGTTCCGCGGACTCTTTCTGCTGGTCGATCTGCATACGGAGATGCTTCAGTTCGTTGTTGACGGCCGCCTCTTCGCTGAGCCGTTCGATATAGACGGACTTGAGCTCGTCGATCCGCTTCTCGGTTTCGCCGAGCGGGCGCCCCGCGACGTCCTGCAGCCGCCGGATCTCTTTCCGGGTTTCGGAAAGCGCTTCTTTTTTCTCGGCGGCAAGCCGCTCCGCCTCCGCCTGTTTGCCCGTCGTGGAGAGGATGGCCGCTTCCGCCTCCGACAGATCCGCCCGCAGCCGTTCCAGCTGGCGGACCGCGTTTGTCCGGCGTTCCTGCATGACCAGCCTGCGGCCTTCCCATTTTTCCGTGCCGGCGACGGCTTCCGCCAGTTCCTTGTGCAGGCCGTCCAGCTCATCCGCCAGCGCTGCCGCTTCGCTTCGCAGCCCGGCGAGCACGGCGTCCCGGCTCTCCGCTTCAGCGGACGCCTGCCGCTCTTTTTCTGCAGCCGCATCATGTTTTTTGCGGACGACTTCCCTCGCGTTGCGGTTTTCTTCAAGATCATGGGCAATCAATGCGATTTCCGCCGTTTTCAATTCGCCGCTCATCGCAAGAAAATCCTCTGCGGCGGATGCCTGGATCCGAAGAGGCTCCAGACGGCCCTCGAGCTCATGCAGAATATCGAGGACCCGGTTCAGATTGTCCTCTGTCTCGAACAGCTTATGCTCGGCCTTCCGGCGGCGCTGTTTGTACTTCAGCACGCCGGCCGCTTCCTCGAAGATCGAACGGCGGTCCTCAGGCTTGCTGTTGAGGATCTCATCCACGCGGCCTTGTGAAATGACCGAGAACGCCTCCTTGCCGAGGCCCGAATCCATGAAAAGATCGGTGATGTCCCGCAGGCGGCATGCCTGACGGTTGATCTGGTATTCACTGTCGCCCGAGCGGAACACCCGCCGGCTGACGCTGATCTCCTGGAAGTCGAGCGGCACGCGCCCGTCCGAGTTGTCGAGGATCAGGGTCACTTCGGCAAAATTGAGCGGCTTTCTGGATTCACTGCCGGAGAAAATGACATCCTCCATCTTGCCGCCCCGCAGCGTCTTGGCAGACTGTTCGCCGAGCACCCAGCGGATTGCGTCGGTGACGTTGCTCTTCCCGCTGCCGTTCGGACCGACCACCGCGGTGACGCCCGGCACAAAATCCAGGCCGATGCGCTCTCCGAACGACTTGAAGCCGAAGATCTCCAATCGTTTTAAATGCAAATCAGTCCGCCTGCCCTTCGGTTTCCCGCAGTTCGGCGATGGCGTGGCGGGCCGCAAGCTGCTCCGCCTCTTTTTTGGATTTCCCTTCCCCGTTGCCCAGCTCCTTGCCGTCGATCGTGACCGAAGAGACAAAGATGCGGTCGTGGGCTGGTCCTTTTTCCTCGACGATGCGATATTGCAGGTTGCCGCCCGCATTTTGCTGGACGATTTCCTGCAGCTGGCTCTTATAATCCATCACATGGGAAAAAGCACCGACTTTCACTTTCGGGAAGACGACGCCTTCCAGAAACTTGAGTACCTCATCGAACCCGTGGTCGAGGTAAAGGGCGCCGACAAACGCTTCGAATACATCTGCCAGCAGTGCCGGTCGCGTCCGTCCGCCTGTCTGCTCCTCGCCCTTGCCAAGCAGGACATACTTGCCGAAACCGAGTTCGTTCGCAAATTGGACGAGAGACGGTTCGCAGACAATGGCTGCGCGCAGCTTCGTCAGTTCGCCTTCGCTCATGGATGGATACGTGTCAAACAGAAAGCGGGAGACGGTCAGCTCGAGCACGGCGTCGCCGAGGAACTCAAGCCGCTCATTGTCATCGTGAATCCGCTTCCGGTGCTCATTCACATAGGATGAATGCGTGAATGCCTTGTACAGCAGGGTCGGATCGCTGAATCGGATGCCGAACTCCTCTTGGAACCCTTCAAACTTTCTGTGTACGGATTCCGGGTAGGAATCACGCTTATGGCGTTCTTTACGGTTCATAGTCATGATGATCTGCCTTTCAGATTGGATATATGCACAGTTTACCTGTTCCCGCCAGTTTTCGCAAAATGGAAAAGAGGCGGCCGCTTTCCCCTCGAAAAGGTACGGCAGCTGCCTCCATAAAGCCGGGTCAGCCGACTTTTTGTTCGATATAATTGACGGCGTCGCCGACAGTGCCGATCTTCTCCGCATCTTCATCGGAGATTTCCAGATCGAATTCGTCTTCAAGCTCCATGACGAGTTCTACGACGTCAAGGGAGTCAGCGCCGAGATCATCGCGGAATGAAGCTTCCGGCTTCACTTCGCTCTCGTCCACGCCGAGGCGGTCGACGACCACTTTGGATACACGTTCCAGTACAGTTGCCAAACTATTTCACCTCCTCTCAAGGATGCTGCCATCTTACATTACCATACCGCCGTCGACATGGAGCGTCTGGCCGGTAATATATTCCGAATCACCGGAAGCGAGGAAGAGGACGGCATCCGCCACATTTTCCGGCGAGCCGAGCTTGCCGAGCGGGATCTGCCCGAGCATGCCTTCTTTCACTTCTTCCGGCAGCTTGTCCGTCATGTCGGTCGTGATGAAACCCGGTGCCACGGCGTTCACGCGGATTCCGCGGGCGCTGAGTTCCTTTGCGGCCGTCTTCGTCAGGCCGATCACGCCCGCCTTCGCCGCAACGTAGTTGGCCTGGCCGGCATTTCCCGCCACACCGACAACAGACGCCAGGTTGACGATGGTGCCGGAGCGCTGCTTCATCATCGGGCGTGCGACCGCCTTCGTGCAGAGGAAGACGCCTTTCAGGTTGGTATCGATGACATCGTCCCATTCGTCTTCCTTCATGCGCATGAGCAGATTGTCTTTTGTGATTCCGGCGTTGTTGACGAGGATATCCACCGAGCCGAAGCGCGAGGCCGTCTCGTCGACAAGCGTTTTCACATCATCCGCATCACTGACGGACGCGCGGATCGCGAATGCTTCGCCGCCCGCTTCCTCGATGATCCGGACCGTTTCATTCGCCTTGTCTTCGCTTCCTGCGTAGTTCACCGCCACACGGGCTCCTTCTTCGGCGAGCCGGATGGCGATCGCCCGCCCGATGCCGCGGGAGGCGCCGGTGACGATCGCCGTCTTCCCTTCAAGTTTGCCCATTTACGACCACCCTTTCGCGGCCTCGACGGCCTTGTCCAGCGTTTCCGCGTCTTCGATCTTCAGCACCGTGACCGACCGGTCGATTTTCCGGATGAGTCCGGACAGCACGCCGCCCGGTCCGCATTCGATGAACAGCGTCACACCGAGGCCGATCATTTCCCGGACTGATTCTTCCCAGCGGACCGGCGAATACAGCTGTTCGACGAGAAGCCGCTTCATCTCCGCCGGATCGGTCACGGGCTTTGCCGTCACGTTCGATACGACCGGGAGCACGGGTTCGTTGAACGTCACCGAATCAAGCTGCACCTGCAGCTCGGAAGCGGCCGGCTTCATGAGCACGGAGTGGAACGGGCCGCTGACATCAAGCGGGATCGCCCGCTTGGCGCCGGCTTCCTTCGCCGCTTCGCATGCACGTTCCACGCCTGCCTTGCTGCCGGAAATGACGATCTGCCCCGGGCAATTCAGGTTGGCCGGCTGAACCGGTTCCCCGCTTTCTGTAATGTTCTCCGTGACTTTGCGCAATTCCTCCGCGTTTAGGCCGAGAATTGCCGCCATCGCCCCTTCGCCTGCCGGGACTGCATCATTCATGTAAAGCCCCCGGCGGTGGACGGTTTCCGCGGCATCCCCGAAACCGAGGACACCCGCCGAAACGAGCGCCGTATATTCGCCCAGGCTGTGCCCGGCCGTGTAGTCCGGCCGGATGCCCGCCGACTTCAATGCAGCGTCGATCGCCGCACCCGCCGTCAGCAGCGCCGGCTGGGCATTGTATGTAAGCGTCAGTTCTTCCTGGGGCCCTTCAAGCATCAGCCTGCCGAGGCCGAATCCGAGACGCCCGTCGGCTTCCTCGCGGAATTGCGCCCCGGGCCGTCCCTCTCCGATGAAGTCCGCGGCCATGCCCGTTTTCTGGGAACCCTGTCCCGGGAAGACGAATGCAATTTTACTCATGTTCCCCCATCCTTCCGATCGTCTCTCCGATACGTCCTGCCACATCGTTCTCCGCCATCGTCCTTGCCTGGCGGATCGCATTTTTGATGGCATTCGCGTTCGAAGAGCCGTGCGCTTTGATCAGCGGGGCCTTCAGGCCGAACAGGCCCGCCCCGCCGTACTCGGTATAGTCCATCTTTTTCTTGAATCCGCCGAGGTTGTCCTTGGCGAGCAGCCCGGCAATTTTGCCCTTTGCCGTCGACATGAACGCTTCCTTCATCATGTGCATGAGGCCCTGGGCGGTCCCTTCGATCGTCTTCAGGACCATGTTGCCCGTGAACCCGTCCGTCACGACGACGTCCGCCACACCGTTCAGCAGATCGCGCGCCTCGACATTTCCAATGAAGTTGACGGGCGCCTGTCCGATCAGCCCGAAGGCTTCTTTCGTCAGTTCGTTCCCTTTGTTCTCCTCGGTGCCGATGTTGAGCAGCCCGACCCTCGGTGACCGGATGTTCCGGACCTGCTCGGCATATACGCTTCCCATGACGGCATACTGGGCAAGATGCTGCGGCTTCGCGTCTGCGTTCGCCCCCATGTCCAGCATGAGGAACCCGCTTCCGTCGACGGTCGGTAGCGTCGGGGCGAGGGCCGGACGGTCGACTCCGTCCATCCGGCCGACGATGAACAGACCGGAGGCCATGAGCGCGCCGGTGTTCCCGGCGCTGACGCCTGCATCCGATTCTCCGTCGCGCACCGACTGGGCCATCCGGACCATCGATGCATCCTTTTTCCTGCGGACTGCCCGCACCGGCTCGTCCTCGCTGTCGATCTTTTCTGAGCAATGAATGACGGAAAGCCGTTCATGCCCGCCGATCTGCGATTCGATCGCCTCTCTGTCTCCGTACAGGCGGATCCGGATATCCGGAAATTCCGCAAGCGCCGCTTTCACGCCGTCCACGACGGCATCCGGCGCATTGTCGCCGCCCATTGCGTCCACTGCTATGATCATTGCTGTCCCTCTTTTCCGCGTTCATGGGTCCGGTACATCTCGAATATCCCGGTGAAAACAGGCTCTTCCCCGACCGTCGAGACCACCCTGACGATGGAGCGGTGCGGCTTTCCGCCGGCGGGCAGGACCTCCGCCTTCGCGACGACCCGGTCACCCGCGTGCACCGGCTTCCTGAACTCCAGCTCGGATTTGGCGGTGAGCGCCAATTCGTCGTCGATCACCGCGACCGCCAATGAATTCGCCTGCGCGAACAGATGGTGGCCGCGCGCGATTCCGTTTCTCTGGAACACATGATCTTCCGTCACGTCGAACACCGACACCGCCCGCTTGTCCAGCTCGATGTCGAGGATGTCCCCGATCACTTCATCGATCGGCAGCGCCTTCACATCATCGAGCGACCGGGAAGCCATATCCTTCAGCCGCTCCCGGAGTTCCGGGATGCCGAGCTCCATCCGGTCGAGCCGAACAGTCTGGACGCTCACGGAGAAATGCTCCGCAAGGTCGCCGTCCGTCATGAGCGGATTTCCCTCCAACAGCGCGGCCAGCTTCTCCTGCCGCTCTCTTTTCTGCAAACGCATGTTTTCACCACCGGATTAGCACTTGGTACTAACATCAGTATATAAATTCGGATGGGAGATTGCAAGCAGGTTTCGGTACGGAGGGGTTCTTTGAATCGGGCGGGACAGCCTGTCCCGGAGTCCGGAGGGGGGACGGGGTCTCCCTGAATAAAGGCGGGTTTTGCCTGGACGCGGTGAGTTCTCCCTATACCGCGGCGAGTTTTACCTGATCCGGGCCGGGCTTTACCTGAACGTCGCCGGGTTTTCCCTAATCTTCGAGTTTTCCCTTGACCTCGATCAGTTTTCCTTAAACCGTGCCGGGCTTTCCCTTAACCTCTCCGGGTTTTACCTGAACCGGGACAAGCTTTCCCTGTTCTTCCCCGGCTTTCTCCAACCTTCAAGTTACACCTGAACCTCGATGAACCTCCCCTTAACTCTGCCTCGTATCCCTTGAATCCCCCTCGTCTTCCCTGCACCCGGGCTTCCCCTGAACTTCGGCGAGTTTTACGGAAACCATGGTGAACTTTACCTGAACGGGGCCGGGTTTTACCTTAAAATCGCCGGGTTTTCCCTAATCTTCGAGTTTTCCCCGAACCTCGCCGAGCTTTCCCTTGACCGCCCCGGGTTTTTCCCAAACCGTACCGGGTTTTCCCTAACTTTCACCAGGCTCCCCCTGAACCTCACCGATCACGCTCCGACCCTCTCCGACCTCCCCCCTGAACCCCGCCGGGCTCTCCCCGTTTCCTTCGCAAAAATAAAAGTCCGATGAACGGGCCGGCTTCAGTCGATCCGTTCATCGGACAGCGCCCCGGACTCCTCAACGAGCAGCCGGAGACATGCGTATTCGGTTTCGTTCCAGAATTCATCGCTCGCGACAAGGCGTTCGGCATCCTGCCGGGCCGTATTGAGCGCCCGGTAGTCATGGACCGGGTCCGCCACCTTGAAGTCCGGCATGCCGCTTTGGCGCTTCCCGAAAAAATCGCCCGGCCCGCGGAGCTCCAGGTCTTTTTCGGCGAGCCGGAAGCCGTCGTTCGTCTCAGTCATGGACTGCATCCGCTCCCGGCCGACCTCGGTTTTCGGGTCGGCCAGCAGCACACAGAATGACTGGTGGGCCCCACGGCCGACACGTCCCCTCAATTGGTGGAGCTGGGCAAGGCCGAATCGTTCCGCATCGGAGATGACCATGAACGTGGCGTTCGGCACGTTCACGCCGACCTCGACGACGGTCGTGGAGACGAGCACATGGATGCGCCCTTCCGCAAATTCGCGCATGATCTGTTCTTTTTCATCCGGATGCAGCCGCCCGTGCATCAGCCCGACGTTGAAGCGCCCGATGAAATACTGCCTGATCTGTTCATACATGTCGACCGCATTCTGGACATCCAGCTTGTCCGACTCCTCGATGAGGGGGCAGATGACATAGGCCTGCCGCCCAGCCCCCAGTTCGCTCCCCATCCTGCGCAGCACTGCGGCAAGCGAATCCCGCTTTGTCCAGTACGTTTCGATCGGCTGCCGGCCCGCCGGCATTTCATCAAGGACGGAAACATCCATCTCGCCGAATGCGGTGATCGCCAGCGTCCTCGGAATCGGCGTCGCCGTCATGAACAGGACATCCGGCTCCTCCCCCTTCTCCTTGAGGATGCGGCGTTGCGCAACGCCGAACCGGTGCTGCTCGTCGGTGATGACAAGGCCGAGCTTCTTGAATGCCACATCGGGCTGGATGAGGGCATGCGTCCCGATGACAAGGTCCAGTTCGCCCGATTCAAGCTGTTCGAGGATGAACCGGCGGGCCTTCGCCTTAGTCGAACCCGACAGCAGGGCGATCCGGACGCCGTGCGGCTCCAGCCAGTCCGCAAGCGTGCGGGCATGCTGCTCGGCGAGGATCTCGGTCGGCGCCATGAGGGCACCCTGCGCACCCGCCGTGATGGCGGCGTAGAGGGCAATCGCGGCCACTGCCGTTTTCCCCGACCCGACATCCCCCTGGAGCAGGCGGTTCATCCTGACCGGCTCCCTGAGCTCGGCGCACAATTCGTTGACGACCCGCTTCTGGGCGCCCGTCAGTTCAAACGGCAAGGAGTCGATGAAGAGCCGGAGCCGGTCGATGTCGTAGTGGAGGACCGATCCGCGCCCGGCTTCTTTTCTGATTTTCTTCATCGCCTGCATCTTGAGCTGGTACCCGAGGAACTCTTCATAGACGAAGCGACGGCGGGCATGCTTCACATGCTCCGCATCCCTCGGGAAATGCATCCCCTCAAGCGCCTCCGCCATGTCCGGCAGGCGGTATTCGGACCGGATCCCTTCGGGCAGGCAGTCCTCAAGTTCCCCGGCGGCCGTGTCGAGCGCCGTCCGGATATACCGCCTGAAGGTCTTCTGGTGCATGCCGCCCTTCAGGCTGTATACCGGTTCAAAGTCTTCCCCTTCCCTTTTGGGGCCTTCCTTGAACGAGCTGACATTGATGACCTGCCTGCCCCGGTCCCACTTTCCCGTGACGGTGACGGTCATGCCCGGGGCGAGCCGGTTCTTCAGATAATGCTGGTTGAAGAATACTGCCTTGACGAGATGACGGCCAGCCAGCAGACGGATCTGCAGACGGGATTTGTTCCGCCCGCTAAAGAAAACGGAAGGCTCGCTCTCGACCCTTCCCTCAATGGTGACACGTTCTTCATGCGGGGTTTCCGCAAGGTCTTTCAGGCGGTTGTCCTCGTGCCGGTACGGAAAGGTCATGACCAGGTCGCCGACCGTTTCGATCCCGAGCTCCGACAGGTTTTTCGCCGCTTCTTTGCCGATCCCCTTCAGGGTGCCGACAGGGTCATTCAACGCCACTTTCGGCTGCCTTCTTTCCGAAGATCTCCGCTTCCAGCCTCTTCCCGGTCGGGGTTGCCGCCAGGCCGCCTTTCGCGGTTTCCCGGAGGGCGGACGGCATGGCGCGCCCGATCCGGTGCATCGCTTCGATCACTTCATCGGTCGGGATGACGCTGACGACGCCCGCGAGCGCCATGTCCGCGCCGACGAGCGCCTTCGCGGCACCCATGGCGTTGCGTTTGACGCACGGAACCTCGACGAGTCCCGCAACCGGATCGCAGACGAGCCCGAGCATGTTCTTCATGACGATCGAGAAGGCCTCCGCGCTTTGCTGCGGCGTACCGCCGGCCATCTCGACGATTGCCGCAGCCGCCATGGAAGCGGCGGATCCGGTTTCCGCCTGGCATCCGCCCGCGGCGCCGGAGATCGAGGCGTTATTCGCGACGACAAAGCCGAATGCGCCGGACGTGAACAGGAAGTTGATCATCTGCTCACGCGTCGGGTTCAGCTTGTCCTTCACCGCGAACAGCGTACCCGGCACGATGCCGGCGGCCCCGGCGGTCGGGGTCGCACAGATCATTCCCATCGCCGCGTTCACTTCATTCGTTGCGACCGCCTTGCTCACCGCGTCAAGCAGCAGGTCGCCCGACAGCGACTTCCCGCTCTTGATATAGTTTTGTATCAGCACCGCATCCCCGCCTGTCAGGCCGGATGTCGAGTGGACGCCCTGCAGTCCCTTTTCCACCGCTTCCTCCATTACTTCGAGGTTGCGCTCCATCTGCGCGACGACCTGTTCCCTCGTACGCCTGGTGATCTGCATTTCCTGCTCGATCATGATCTCTGAAATCGGCTTGCCGGTCTCTTCCGCAAGGGCGACCAGTTCCTTAACCGACGAAAATAAAATATCCAACGGGATTCCCCCTTTGTTAGTCTGCAAGAATCGAAACTTGCGTCACGTTATCAAGGCCCGAGATGAGCCCGATCATGCCGTCATCGATGATCTGGTCGACCTCGATGACCATGAGCGCCATCTCGCCCTTCTCTTTGCGCCCGCATTCCATGTGGGCGATGTTGATGCCTTCCCGGGCAAGTGAGTTGGACACGGCGGCGATGACGCCCGGCCGGTCGTGGTGGACGATGAGCAGTGCCGGATAATGTCCGGTCAGGCGCAGCGGAAATCCGTTCAGCTCGGTCACTTCCATCTTGCCGCCGCCGATCGAAATCCCCGTCAGCTCCATCTCCCCGTCTTTGTCGCCGATTCGGAGCATCGCCGTGTTCGGATGTTCCGGCTCCTCCTCTTCGGGAATGAATTCAAATTTCATGCCGACCCGCTCCGCTTCTTCAAAGGCGGTCCGGATCCGGTCGTCGTCCGTGTCGTAATCAAGAAGGCCGCCGATGATGGCCACGTCCGTCCCGTGTCCTTTGTAGGTTTCCGCAAACGATCCGTACAGGTGGATCTCCGCCCAGTCCGGCCTGCGGCCGAACAGGGTCCTGGCCACCCGGCCGATGCGTGCGGCACCCGCTGTATGAGATGATGACGGCCCGACCATGACCGGACCGATAATATCGAAAACTGACCTGAATTTCATCGATGTTTGTCCTCCTTCGGGACTTTCTCCCCTTTATTTTACATGATTTTCGAATCAGACTCAAAACACACGTTCGTTCATGAAAGCGCTTTCCGGCCTTTCACGGGAACGGCGCACCGGATTGTCGGTGCGCCGTTCAATTATTCCACGGAGAGGATATACGGGTACAGCGGCTGCCTGCCGTTGTGGATCTCGACTTCCACGTCCGGATGACGCCCTTCGATATACGCGCCGATCGCCGCAGCAGAATCTTCGTCCGTGTCGGAACCGAAAAGGATCGTCACGATTTCGGAATCCTCATCGATCAGCCCGTCAAGGAGCGTCCGGGTCACTTCGTCCAGCGACTCGCCGGCCTGCACGATTTTCCCTTCTGCAATGGCCATAAAGTCATCTTTCCGGATGGCGACCCCGTCGATTGTCGTATCACGGACCGCGTTTGTCACCTGACCGGTGCGCACATGGGCGAACGCGCCCGTCATCGCCTTGGCGTTTTCCTGGACGGACGCTTCCGGGTTGAAGGCGAGAATGGCGGCAAGGCCCTGAGGAACCGTTTTCGTCGGCACGACCGCCGCCTCGATGCCGGCCATCTCTGCCGCCTGCTCGGCGGCCATGATAATGTTTTTGTTGTTCGGGAGGATGAGCGCACGTTCGGCGCCGACTTCCCGGATCGCCTTGACGATATCTTCCGTCGACGGGTTCATCGTCTGTCCGCCCTCGATCACCGCGGATGCCCCGATGCTCTTGAACAATTCGGCGATCCCGGGACCCATTGAAACCGTGATGACGGCATACGGATGGGTCTCGGCCGGCTTGGTGCCCCGGTCCGCGCGGTGGCCTTCACCGACGATTGCCGTGTGCTGCTGCCGCATGTTCTCGATCTTGATGTTGATGAGGCTTCCGTATTGTTTGCCGTAACTGAGCACATCGCCGGGTTCTTCGGAATGAATATGTACTTTTGCAATCTCGTCATCCGAGATGACAAGCAGGGAATCGCCATATCCACTCAGATCTTCACGGAACTTCTGCTCGTCGAACGGATGGACTGCAGTCTTGTCTTCTTCGAACTTGACCATGAACTCGGTGCAATAGCCGAATTCGATGTCCGATGTGTCCATGAACCCCTGCACATTCCGGTGGTGCTCTGCACTGACGAGTTCATCCATCGATGCCTCTGCGGTCCGCTCCGGAAGCTTCTCGCCCTTCAGCGCGGCGAGGAAACCTTCATAGACATACACGAGCCCCTGGCCGCCGCTGTCGACGACCCCGACTTCCTTCAGTACGGGAAGCAGGTCCGGCGTGCGCTTCAGGGAAGCTTTTGCTTCTGCGGTCAGCGCCTCCATCACATGGATGAGATCGTCATCTGATTCCGCAGTCTCGACCGCTTTTTTCGCCGCATCTTTCGCGACGGTCAAAATTGTCCCTTCGACCGGCTTCATGACCGCTTTGTAGGCCGTATCCACTCCCGCCTGGAATGCACCGGCGAATGCCTTGGCGTCCAGCGTATCCTGCTGTTCAATTTCCTTGCTGAAGCCGCGGAACAGCTGGGAAAGGATGACGCCGGAATTTCCGCGCGCACCCATGAGCAGACCCTTTGCAAGGGCCTGCCCTGTTTTTCCGATGTGGGCGGTCGCCCCGCGCTCCGTTTCTTTTGCACCTGATGTCATGGAAAGGTTCATGTTCGTGCCCGTATCGCCGTCCGGCACCGGGAACACATTGAGCGAATCCACGTAGTCGGCATTGTCGGACAGGTGATGGGAGCCCATCATCACCATTTCCGCAAATCGATGTCCGTCTAATTGTTTCATAACCGTTCGCTTCCTCCTTCTACAGGTTCGTCACACGGACTCCCTGGACAAAAATGTTGACGGATCCAACCGCCATTCCGAGCAGCTTGCTCAGTGTATATTTCACTGTGGACTGGACCTGGTAAGCAACTTCGGTTATTTTCGTGCCGTAGCCGACGATCACATACATGTCGATGTGGAGATCCTCCCCGACATTGCGCACGATCACACCTTTTGTGAAGTTCTCTTTCCGGAGGATGTCGGTCAGGCCGTCACGGATCTGGTGCCTGGATGCCATCCCGACGATTCCGTAGCATTCGATGGCTGCGCCGCCTGCCGCCTGGGCGATCACATCATTCGAGATTTCTATCTTGCCGAACTCATTTTTCAATCCGATCGACATGGTAACGCCTCCTAAAGTCCTTTTTGACTATCGCCATTGTACTATACCGGGCATAATTAGAAAAGATGCACCGCAGGGTGGCGCAGGTGCTGTAAAGGCTTTTTTCTTGATAAGGGGCCGTTTCATGTTGCATCGTCTCCTGCTTTATGATAAATTATTTTAGTATGTGAGATGACGCAACGAAGCACCGTCTTCATCTTCACCGAAGAGGAGGGAAACAACATGTCTAAACAATGTGTAGTGACAGGACGCAAAGCCGCTGCCGGCAACAAGCGCTCCCACGCTATGAACGCCAACCGCCGCACTTGGGGTGCCAACCTCCAGAAAGTGCGCATCATGGTCGACGGCAAGCCGAAGCGTGTCTGGGTATCCGCCCGCGCACTGAAATCCGGCAAAGTCGAGCGCGTGTGACTTTGATAAAGCAAGTGAAAATGCCGGGCTGACATATTGTCAGCCCGGCATTTTTCGTTTGCGTTTCTTTTTGGCGGGAGGAGGTGCGCTGCTTTCTTCCCTGTGGAATATCTGTATGCATTTTCTAGCAACGCTGCTCACCATTTTGGGCAGCCGGAACGTGTACACTCTCATTTTTTCCGCTCCTTTCAGGCATCGGTGCTTCTTATCATCAAACATATGCCTGTCTGGAATGAGATAGTACAAACCTCGGAGATTGCCTCGTTGCTCGTATACAGCGTCGTTCCGGGAAGAATCAGCCCGTCCTGCAGCTCATATCGGAATCCGTCAAGGACGACCCCTTCCACTTTTTCGCTGAAGGCGAAAAATGAAACATAGGGGAACTGATCGGATTTCGTGATCTTCGTTTCCCCGGGATGCAGGAAACTCAGCTCGTTGTACCGGTCAAGGATCCGGAACCGGATTCCCGGATGGGCGCGCTGCATCCGGAAAACCGCATGCATTGCCGACTCGGCATGGTCCAGCCTGCCGCCCGTCACCCCGGTGAGCGTGACGGTCCGGGGCGAACCGGCCACCGCTTCCAGGAGGGCGAGTTCGGTGTCGGTCTCGTTTTTCTCAACCGGCACCCGGATCAACCGATCTGATCCTGACCGGATTTCATCGAGTTCCTCTTTGTTCACCGAATCAAAGTCCCCCACCGCTGCAGCCGGCCGGATTCCTTGCCGGACGAGCCGGAGAGCCCCGCGGTCGGCGCCGATGAACACCGTGTCCGGTCCGGATAGCCGGCCGAGCGGCGGAATGACGCTGCCGGGCCCTCCGGCCACGACAACCGCCTCCGAGGTCATTGGAGGGCGGCCGCCGCTGCTCCCCGGATGCCCTGGAGGGCGGCCCGGCGGTCATCCTTCCCGAATATGGCGGAGCCCGCCACGAACACACTGGCCCCAGCCCGCGCGCATTCCCCGACGGTTTCCGCGGTCACTCCGCCGTCCACTTCAATCTCGACGTCCAGGCCGCGTTCTTTGATGAGCGCGGCTGTCCGTTCGATTTTCGGAACGACCGAACGGATGAACGACTGGCCGCCGAACCCGGGGTTCACCGTCATGAGCAGGACCATGTCGAGGTCCTCGATCACATAGTCCAGGACATCGACCGGCGTATGCGGATTGAGCACGACTCCCGCTTTCACCCCGTGAGACCGGATGAGCTGGACGGTCCGGTGCAGATGCGGGCAAGCCTCTGCGTGGACCGTGATGATGTCCGCGCCGGCTTCCGCAAATTCTTTGATGTACCGGTCCGGTTCCTCGATCATGAGATGGACATCAAGCGGCAGATCCGTCACCGGACGAAGCGCCCGGACGACGAGCGGCCCGAATGTGATATTCGGGACGAAATGTCCGTCCATGACATCGATATGAATATAGTCGGCTCCTGCCTGCTCGGCTTCCTTCACTTCTTCTGAAAGTCTGGCAAAGTCGGCTGACAGGATGGAGGGTGCAATTTTGATCATGAAGAATACCTCGGCTTTCGGTCTATGATTTCCTGCATGAACAGCACATAGTCGTCATATCGGAAACGGGCGGCAGCGCCCGATTCGACTGCGGCTTTCACTGCACATTTCGGTTCTTTCAGATGCAGGCAGCCCCTGAACTTGCACTGATCGGACAACTGTGCAAATTCGATGAAGCAATCCGGCAGATCTTCTTTTTCAAGGTGGTCGAAGTCAAGCGAACTGAAGCCCGGCGTGTCCGCAACGAGGCCGCCGCCGTATTCGATGAGCTCGACATGCCGGGTCGTGTGGCGACCCCGGCCGAGCGCATCCGAGATTTCATCCGTCTTCAGTTCCAGTTCCGGCATGAGAGAATTCAGGAGCGTCGACTTGCCGACGCCGGACTGGCCGGTGAGGACGGTCGTCTTGCCTTCAAGGAACGGCTGGAGCCTGCCGGCCAGGTCCGCGTCCCCGATGCGGGTTTCGATGACCGGATAGCCGATGCCGCTGTAATAATCGATGTACGGACGCAGCCGTCCGGTGTCGCCGTCATCCAGCAGGTCGGCCTTCGTGAGGCAGATGATCGGATCGACGCCATACGATTCAATGACCGTCAGGAAACGGTCGAGCAGCCTCGGCGAGAAATCCGGCTCTTTCATTGAGAATACGAGGAGGGCCTGATCGACATTGGCGATCGGCGGCCGGACAAGCTCGTTCTTGCGCTCATGGATGCCCATGATTACCGCATCGTTGTCACCGTCCACTTCGTAGTCGACAAAATCTCCGACAAGGGGGGTCACGCCCTGGTTCCGGAACACCCCTCTCCCCCTGCCCCGGATCGTCCTTCCATCGTTGTAGACGTAGTAAAATCCGCTCAATGCTTTCCGGATCTGTCCGTTCTCCAAACTTTCACCTTCCCTTTCATGCGTACACCGTCATTCGTAAGGAATCGTTTCTTCCGCAACGGTTTTTCCGTCCCGCTCGATCCGGTAGGTGGCACTGCCGCCTTCCTTGATTTCCATGCGGATCCGCTTTGTCGTGTCTTCCGTGATCTCGAACTCTTCTGCAGGTTCTTCAATCTTATGGGAAAGGTCCCCGATGTAGATGGTGACCTTCTGCGCGGCCCCTTCCTCGGACGGCTCATAAGGGATCGTGACCCCCTGTATGAATGTCTTGACCGGATCCGCCTCGGCACCCTTCGAGAGGACCACCTTGATCGTCGCCCCTCTCTCCAGCTCCGTGCCCGCTTCCGGTTCCTGGGACAGCACGCGTCCCGCCTCTACGGAATCGGACGGCTTCTCCGCCGTGATCCGGATGTTGAATCCGGATGTCCGGGCATATTCGTTGAGCTCGTCTTCATCAAAACCGCTGAGGTCCTTCGTCGAGATCTTCTCGATGCCCTTGCTCACGGTCAAGACGAGTTCGGTCTCCGAAGGGACGATCTTTTCCCCGCCCTCGGGTTCCTGGCGGATGACGGTCCCCTCGGGCTCATCCGAGTATTCCTCTTCCTTCCGCACATTCTTGAATCCGAATTCGTCCACGATTTCCGATATCGAGTCGTAGTCACGGCCCGTGAAGTCGGTCAGCTCGACCGGCTCCTCGCCCGCACTGATGACAAGGTCCACTTCCGTTCCTTCGTCATTCAGCGATCCGGCACCGGGCGATGTGCGGATCACCGAGCCTTTTTCGACGTCCGGGGAGTGTTCCTCGGTCTGGCCCCCGATTTCCAGGCCTGCGTCCCGTATGAGGGACATCGCTTCCTCGGCAGGCTTGCCGGTGACATCCGGCACCTCTGCCTGTTTCGGACCGAATACTCCGAGCAAGTACAGGAGGACGCCGACGAGCGCCGCCAGGATGACCGTCCCCGCCAGCAGCCATGGCCATTTTTTTCGCTTCCGCTTCTGTTTTTGCTCCTGTTCCTTTGCGGTCACCGGTTCAGGCGGTGTTTCTGTCATGGGTGCCGGTTCGGGGACCCGTGTATCGCCGGCGGGCCTTCCCGGCATATCCTTGATCGCGGGCATCGCCTTCGTCGCTTCGTCATCAGGCGGAGGCGGCATGAACTTCGGCTCGTCCCTCCGTTCCGGAGAGAGCACCGTGCTCAGATCCTTCAGCATCACTTCCGCGGACGGATACCGGTATGCCGGATTCTTTGCGGTCGCCTTCAGGATGACGTTTTCGAGGCTCTGCGGAATGTCCGGCCGCTCGTCCCGGACCGGCGGGGTCTCCTCATGAAGATGCTTCAGCGCAATCGACACCGGCGATTCGCCTGAGAACGGCAGCTTTCCGGTCAGCATTTCGTAAAGCACGATCCCGAGCGAGTACAGGTCGGATCGTTTTGTTGCAATCCCGCCCCTTGCCTGTTCCGGAGAAAGGTAATGCACGGTCCCCATCACTGAATTCGTGCGTGTGAGGGCCGTCGCCGAGAGTGCCATCGCGATGCCGAAATCGGTGAGCTTCACCCTGCCGTCACCGTCCATCAGGATGTTCTGGGGCTTGATGTCGCGGTGGATGATGCCATGCAGGTGCGCGGCGGAAATCCCGTCGCACAGCTGCATCATGATGTCGACTGCGCGGGCTGCCGGCAGCGGCGCCTTTTCCTGGATGTATTCTTTAAGCGTTTGTCCCTCGACGTATTCCATGACGAGGTAATGAAGTTCACCGTCTTCCCCGACGTCATAAATATTGACGATATGCGGGTGGATCAGACTGGTCGCGGACAGCGCTTCCCGGTGGAACCGCTTCCGGAGCTCTTCTTCATCCGCCAGGTCATAGCGGAGGATTTTAATCGCGACGGGGCGGTCCAGGATCATATCCCTTGCAAGATAGACCGTGGACATGCCGCCTCCGCCGAGCAGTCCGAGCACTTCATAACGCCCGCTGATCCGCTTTCCGATCATCGGCCATCCCCCTCCCGGACCTCGTTGTCGATGAGGATGACTGAAATATTGTCTTCGCCGCCCCGCTCATTTGCTGACGCGATGAGCAGATCGGCCCGCTCTCCGGCAGTGCCGTCTGCAAGGACGGTGTCCGCAATCTCATCGCCCGACAACTTATTGCTGAGCCCGTCCGAGCAGAGAAGCAGCGCGGTCCCGTGCCCAAGTTCCACCGGGATGATGTCCGGTTCCGCCTCTGCGTCCGTCCCGAGCGCCTTCATGATGACATTGCGCTTTGGGTGCTGGACGGCTTCCTCTTCCGTGATTTCGCCGTTTTCCAGCAGGATGTTGACGAGGGAGTGGTCTTTGGTCAGCTGAGTCGCGCCGTCCCGGCGGATCAGATACGTCCGGCTGTCGCCGAGATGGCAGACCGTCACTTCTCCTCGCGCGACGATCGCCGCTTCGAGCGTCGTCCCCATCCCGCGGCATTCTTCATTTTGGCGGGAGTATTCATACAGCTCCCTGTTCAGCGTTTCGGTTGCACCGGTCAGCCAGGCAGCCCGGCCCTCGTGTGTGGCGAGGGAACCGGGATCGGTTTTGCCGAATTCTCTCATCATGCCTTCGACTGCCATCCGGCTTGCCGTATCCCCGCCTTTGTGGCCGCCCATTCCGTCGGCGACGATCGCCAGCAGGATGCGGCCATTTTCCTTCGTGAAGATCGATGTATGGTCTTCATTGACCCGTCTTTTCATCCCTACATGTGTTTGCACTGCAAAATCCAAATGAATCCCCCGCTTCCCCGGCAGGTGCCGGCGGCTCATTCCGTTCGTTTTCTGAAAGCGGCGACGAAGAAACCGTCGCCTCCGAAGTCCTGCGGCAATACCTGGAGCATGCCGTCCTCAAATCGGAGGTTGCCCGGAAGGACTTCCTCAAGATCGAGGCGTTCCATATCCGGGAACTGTTCCAGGAATTGCCCGGCTGTTTCCCGGTTCTCCTCGCGGTCAACGGTGCACGTGCTGTAGACGAGAATACCGCCCGCCCTGAGCAGGCTGTGGGCTTCCCCGAGCAGGCTCAGCTGGATGTCCGGCAATCCTGCGATGTCTCTTTCCGATTTGGAATATTTGATGTCGGG
This sequence comes from Edaphobacillus lindanitolerans, assembly GCF_900156305.1. GTDB lineage: Bacteria > Bacillota > Bacilli > Bacillales_A > Planococcaceae > Bhargavaea > Bhargavaea lindanitolerans. The sequence continues at coordinate 253,894 of NZ_FTPL01000001.1, forward strand.
TTTCCGGCGGATGACGCCGAGTCCGCTGCACGGTGCATCCACGAGGATCCGGTCGAATGAACCGGCTTCCAGTTCACCGGCAAGCTTCCTGCTGTCGGCGGTTCCGGTCCGGATGCTGTTCAGGCCGAGCCGCGCGGCATTTTCTTCGATCAGCTTCACCTTGTGCGGATGGAGATCGTAGGCGAGCACCTCGCCCCGGTCATCCATCAGTTCCGCGATATGCGTTGTCTTGCCGCCCGGGGCCGCACACATGTCAAGCACCCGCATGCCGGCCCTTGCATCGAGCGCGATTGCCGGAAGCATGGAACTTTCATCCTGGATGGTGACAAGCCCTTCCCCGAAAGCACGGCTTCTGGCTGCATTGCCTCCTCTGATCCGGATGGCACCGGGAACGACGGGGCTCGGTTCCGCATCAAATCCGTCGGTCCGGAGCGACTGCAGGGCGTCATCCGCCGTTCCCTTCGTCCGGTTCACGCGGACCGTCTGGACGGGCGGCTCGTTGTTCGCTGCTGCCATCGCCTCGGTTTCTTCCGTCCCGTACTGGCCGGCCCATCTTCTGATCAGCCATTCCGGATGGCTCGTGGAAACAGAAGTCCGCTCCGTCCAGTCCCGGATCTCGCTGGGGTCTTTCACCCCGTTGCGGATGACCGACCGGAGAATGCCGTTCACCATCGAAGCAATCCCCTTGTGGCCGCGCCGCTTGGCGATTTCAACCGCCTCATTGACGACGGCATGGTCGGGGATCCGCTCGAGGTAAACGAGCTGATAGACCGACAGGCGCAGCAGCTCTCGCACCCAACCCTCCACTTCCCCGCGGATGAACGGGGCCAGATAGTAGTCGAGCGTCATCCGGTGCTGGATCGTTCCGTATGTGAGCTCTGTCAGGAGCGCGCGGTCCTTCGCGTCCAGTTTGTAATCTTCGATGGTCCGGTGCAGGAGCAGATTGCTGTACGCCTGGTCCCGGCTGACCGCGACGAGGATGCTGAGCGCTGCATCCCGGACATTCCCTTCCCATTTGCCCGCCTGGCTCCGGCTCATCCGAACAGGTCCCCTTCGGCCATCGAGGCGCCGGCACCGTTGAGGAACCCGGCCGCGTCCATCCGCTTCTTGCCGGAAGGCTGGAGCTCTGTGATGCGGATCGCCGCACCGTCGCCGCCCTGGACGGTGACGGCTCCTCCTTTGATGGAGATGACTTCTCCGGGCGCGGCCCCCTCCCTGCCCGCTGCAGGTTCGGAACGCCAGACTTTCATCGTCTTCCCCTCGTACTCTGTGAATGCGCCCGGCCACGGGCGGAGTCCGCGGATCTGATTGTGGATTGCGGCGGCAGGCCGGTTCCAGTCAATCTTCTCCTGTTCTCTCGTAATGTTTCCGGCAAATGTCGCCTTGCTGTGATCTTGAGGGATCCGGTCGTTCGTTCCTGCGATGACGGCAGGCAGCGTCTCTTTGAGAAGCGCAGTGCCGGCTTCGGAAAGTTTCCCGAACAGCTCTCCGGTGTCCTCGTTTCCGCCGATCGGAACCCGGACCTGCGAGATGATGTCTCCCGCATCAAGCTTCTCGGCCATATACATGATCGTCACGCCCGTCTCCGTCCGGCCGTCGATGACCGCCTGGTGGATCGGAGCGCCGCCCCGGTATTCCGGAAGCAGCGAGGCATGGACATTCAGGCAGCCGAGGACCGGTGCATCCAGCAGGTCTTTCGGCAAAATCTGGCCATATGCCGCAGTGACGACAAGGTCCGGCTTAAGGGAGATGATCTTTTCCAGCTCCGGCGAGCCTTTCAGCTTCTCAGGCTGAAGGACGGGGAGGCCGAGCTCCAATGCCGCTTCTTTCACCGGAGGAGGGGTCAGGATTTTCTTCCGTCCGACGGGGCGGTCAGGCTGCGTGACCACTGCGAGCACGTCGTACCCTTCTTCACGCAGCATCCGGAGGACGGGCGCCGAGAAGTCCGGCGTTCCCATGAACACGATGCTCGTCATTGTTCTTCCTCCCCTTCCGCCGCCATCTCCTCGAGTTCCTCTTCCGTGAGGATGCGGATGATCTTCGAATCAAACAGGACACCATCAAGATGGTCGATCTCGTGCAGGATCGCCCTCGCTTCGTAGTCTTCCGCTTCCAGCTCATACCAGGAACCGTCACGGTCCTGAGCATGGACCTTCACGCTGTACGGGCGCTCCACTTCTCCGTAGAGTCCGGGGAAGCTGAGGCATCCCTCCACGTCCGTGTCGGTGCCGCCGGTTGCGACGACTTCGGGATTGATCAGCCAGATCGGCTCCTGGCCTTCGCCGAGGTCGACGATCGCCGCACGGACCCCCTCGTTCACCTGGGGAGCAGCGATGCCGATCCCGTCGGCCTCGATCATCGTTTCGTACATGTCATCGAGCAGCGACTGGAGCCCCTTCCCGAAATCCGTCACAGGTCTCGCCGGACGGCTCAGGATCGGCGACGGGTGTTCCACGATTTTCCGGATTGCCATTGAACATTCCTCTTTTCCATCTGCCGGTTTCAACTGATGGAAGAAGGGTTCATGTCGATTGACATGAGCAGGCCCTCTTTCATCCAGCTGCTTCTGTAGATCTTCACGAGATCCGTCAGAACGCCGGCCAGCTTTGGTTCTTTTTTGTATTTTATCAGACATTGATAGCGATATCTATTGTTCACGCGGGCCACTTCGGAGGCCGTCGGACCGATGATCACCGTGTCCCCGCCGAGTTTCCCGGCGAGCCATGCCACGGCTTTTTCCGCGGTGTCCGCGACGGTCATCAGATCCTCGTGGGAGAAGCGGATGAGCGTTATATAGTAGAAAGGCGGATAGGAGAACCGTTTCCGGTTGGCCATCTCGATTGCATAGAACGGTTCGAAAGCCTGTTCTTTCGACAGTTCGACCGCATAATGTTCAGGCGCATAGGTCTGGATGTAGACCTGGCCCTCTTTCTCATGACGGCCCGCCCGGCCGCTCACCTGGGTGAGCAGCTGGAACGTCTTCTCGGCAGCGCGGAAGTCCGACAGGCGGAGCATCGTGTCTGCCGACAGCACGCCGACGAGCGTGATATTCGGAAAATCAAGCCCTTTTGCGATCATCTGGGTGCCGAGCAGAATGTCGGCCTCCCCGTCCCCGAACTGGCGGAGCAGCTTTTCGTGCGCCCCCTTCTGGCGGGTCGTGTCCACATCCATGCGGAGCACACGGGCCTCGGGGAACAGCCGGTGAAGTTCCTCCTGGACCTTCTGCGTGCCCGTGCCGAAGAACCGGATATGTTCGCTGCCGCATTCCGGACAGATGAGCGGAACCGGTTCCTCATGCCCGCAATAATGGCACTGCAGCCGCTCCGACGCACGGTGATAGGTGAGCGAGATGTCACAGTTCGGGCACTGGACGGCCGTCCCGCAGTCCCTGCAAAGGACGAACGATGAATAGCCGCGCCGGTTCAGGAACAGGACCGTCTGCTCGCCTTTTCCGAGGCGGTCGCGGATGGCTTCGGCCAGATCGACGGAGAACATCGATCGGTTGCCGTTTTTCAATTCTTCGCGCATGTCCACGATCCGGACTTCCGGAAGCGGCTGCTGCTTCGCCCGTTCCGACAGGGTCAGGAGGGTATAGACCCCCTTGTGTGCACGTGCGAACGATTCCAGCGAAGGCGTCGCACTTCCGAGGATGACCGGGCAGCCGTGCATTTCGGCACGCCGGATCGCCACATCCCGGGCATGGTAGCGGGGGCTGTCTTCCTGCTTGTAGCTGGATTCATGCTCTTCGTCGAGGATGACGGCACCAAGATTCCGGAAGGGAGCAAAGACGGCGGAACGGGCGCCGACGACGACTTTCACTTCCCCGCGCTGTACCTTCCGCCATTCGTCGTATTTCTCGCCTGCGGACAATCCGCTGTGCATGACGGCAACGAGCGGTCCGAAGCGCTTTTTGAATCTGGACGTAATCTGCGGGGTCAGGGAGATTTCCGGCACGAGGACGATCGCTTCCTTCCCTTGTTCAAGGACCCTCCGGATCACCTGCATGTACACTTCCGTCTTGCCGCTTCCCGTGATGCCGTGGAGGAGAAACGTCTCTTCCCTGCCTTCATCCGCTGCACGCGAAATCCGGCTGACGGCGTCGGCCTGCTCGTCCGTCAGCATGACCGGATCACCGCCGGCTTCGTCCAGGAGGCCGACTTCGGGCTTCCGGTACACTTCCACTTCCGTTTCGGCCGCCGCCCCTTTTTCGAGGAGCGCCTTTACGGTGGCACGGGTCGTACCGGTCAGTTCCATGACGTCCCTCGTGGGGATGGTCTCCCCGGCATGGGCAAGCATCCAGTCGATGAGCGCCGCCTGCCGGTGGGCGCTTTTCTTGATGCCTTCCCGGACGTCCGCAAGGTTCTCGGGCCCCGCGATGTGAAGGACCCGTTCTTTTTTGATGCTCGTCCGCTGCCGGATCCCCGTTTCAATCGAAATGGCGCCTTCCTGTGAAAGCCGCTTCAGTGAAGGCAGCAGCCGTTCCGGAAATTCTTTCAGTGCGACCGCATTCCGGCTTCCGATGATGCCGGCGGCTTCGCTACCGATCCTGTCCGGCTCCAGGACGTGGATCACTTTTTCATATTTTGCCCGGAGTGCGGAAGGGAGCATCACCTGCAGGGCATCGATTTCAAAGCAGAGCGTCTCCCTTTTCATCCAGTCGGCCAGATCCAGCATTTCGCCCGTGAGGACCGGCTCCAGGTCGAGCAGTTCATCGATCGGCCGCAGCTTGTTCACGGGGATGTCACTCTGTTCCTTGAAACCGGTGACGAATCCGAGGACTTTCCGGTTGCCGAACGGCACCTTCACGCGCGCCCCCCGCTCGATGACCGTTTCCATGCGCTGCGGCACGAGATAATCGAACGGCCGGTCGACCGGATGGGCGGAGACGTCGGTGATCACCTCAGCGATCATTCCGGCCACCCCCGAAGATCCGGCTGAGCAGCCTCTCCGCGAGTTCCTTTTTTTCCAGCGCCGGGAACGGCTCGGACGACCCGTCACGGCCGTAGAGCGTGACGACATTCGTCTCGCTGCCGAATCCTCCCTGCGGATTCGTCACGTCGTTCGCAATGATGAAATCGAGGTTTTTCCGCTCCAGTTTCCCTTTGGCATACTCCTCGACCCGGTCCGTCTCCGCTGCGAAGCCGATGAGACACTGATGGCTCTTCCGTTTTCCGAGCTCTTTCAGGATATCGGTCGTCCGCTCAAGTTCAATGGAAGCGTCCCCTTCCTGCTTTTTCATCTTCCCGGAATGGACGGTCTTCGGCCTGTAGTCGGCGACTGCCGCAGCTTTGATCACCGCGTCGGCGGTATCGAATTCAGCCAGCACCGCCTCGAACATCTCCCGTGCACTCTCCACATGGACGGCACGGACGCCGGCCGGGATTTCAAGCTCCACCGGCCCCGTCACAAGCACAGTCTCCGCGCCGAGCCTCGCCGCCGCCTCCGCCATCGCGTAACCCATCTTGCCGCTCGAAAAATTGGAAACATAGCGGACAGGGTCGATCCGCTCACGGGTCGGACCGGCCGTGACGATCACTTTTTTCCCTTCCAGCAGTCGGGGTGCGGCCGGCTGCACATCGTCGAAGCGGGCTTTGATGAGTTCCACGATGCGCTCCGGTTCTTCGAGCCGGCCTTTCCCGACATAGCCGCAAGCGAGAAAACCTTCCGACGGCTCGATGAACCGGTATCCGTCCCCGTGCAGCCGGCTCATGTTGCGCATGACCGCCGGATGGCCGTACATATGGACATTCATCGCCGGTGCGATCCAGACATCGGCCGTAACGGCCAGCAGCGTCGTGGTCACCATGTCGTCCGCAATGCCGTTTGCCAGCTTGCCGATGACATTCGCGGTTGCCGGCGCCACGAGGACGAGGTCCGCCCAGTCCGCCAGATCGATATGCGCGACGACGGCGGGATCCTTCTCGTCGAAAGTGTCCAGATATACGTCATTGCGGGACATCACCTGGAAGCTCAGCGGGTTGACGAAGCGCGTCGCCGATTCGCTCATGATCACTTTGACTTCTGCCCCTGCCTGCGACAGCTTGCTGACGAGCGCCACCGCTTTGTAAACGGCGATGCCGCCGGTCACGCAGATGAGGATCTTTCTGTTTTTCAGCATTGTGAAGCACCCTTTCCGAACGAAAACTCCCAAAGAACGAAGATTCTCCGGGAGTTTTCACTGTTTCTATGTTTACATCTCGTCTTCGTACTGGACATTGGCGTCGGAGGCTTCCTTCGTCAGGACGCCTGCCGCCACTTCTTCCAGCGCCATGCCGACGAACTTCTCGGATTCGTAGTCACCGAGCAGGGAGTTGTTTTTTTCCTGGAGCTCGCGCGCCCTCTTGGACGCAATGCTCACCAGCGTGTATTTTGAATCGATCTGGCGTTTCAGCGAGTCGATCGACGGATAAAGCATCATTTGATCATTCACCCTCCAGCATAAGTTTGTAACGTTGTTCCACGCGTGTCCGGCGGCAGTGCTCAGCCGTGATGATCGCATTGATGCGGTCGCACGCCCTGCTCACTTCGTCGTTCTCCACGACATAATCATACAGGTGCATCATCTCGAGCTCTTCCCTCGCCTTTTCCACACGTGAACGGATGACCTCATCCGTCTCGGTGCCCCGGCCGATGAGCCGCTGCTCAAGCTCTGACAGATCCGGCGGCGCAAGGAAAATGAAGACGCCGTCGGGCATCTTTTCCCTTACTTTCGCCGCTCCGACGACTTCGATCTCCAGGAACACATCACGCCCCGCATCGAGTGTCTCATTGACATAGTCAAGCGGGGTTCCGTAATAATTGCCGACGTATTCGGCGTGCTCCAGCAGTTTCCCTTCTCCAATGAGCCGTTCGAACTCGGCCCGTTCCTTGAAGAAGTAGTCCTTGCCGTCCACTTCCCCTTCCCTCGGCTTCCGGGTCGTCATCGAGATTGAATATTCATAGTTCGTGTCCGGCTGTGAAAATAGTTCCTTGCGCACCGTGCCCTTGCCGACGCCCGACGGCCCCGACAGGACGATGAGCAGGCCGCGTCCTTTTTTCATAAACGGTTGATCCCTCTTCAATTCATGGTCCGCCTGTGCAAGCCGGTGAGCCCGGGATGCTGCGGGATTATGGTCGTTGATGGAGCAATTATACCATATTCGTGGCTGCGGATGCTAAAATGGGAACAAACGCAATGAAAGAGGCAAAACTTATGGCATTTGATGGTTTGTTCACAAAAGCAATGACTGCAGAGCTCCAGCAGCTCGTCGGCGGACGCATCTCCAAGGTCCAGCAGCCGAACCAGCAGGAGATCCTCTTTACGATCAGGGCCGGCCGGACGAACCACCGGCTCCTCGTCTCGATCCACCCTTCTTATTCCCGCATCCAGCTGACGGATGAGCCGGTTGACAATCCGATGCAGCCTCCGACTTTCTGCATGTTCCTGAGGAAGCATCTCGAAGGGGCCGTCATCACGGGGATCCGGCAGCCGGGAGCCGACCGGATCATGACCATTTCAGTCCGGGGCCGGGATGAAATCGGCGATGACACCGAGCGGGACATCCATGTGGAAGTGATGGGCCGCCACAGCAACCTCATCCTGACCGATCCGTCGCGCAACCTCATCCTCGACAGCATGAAACATCTGCCGCCGTCCGTGAACAGCTACCGGACGGTCCTGCCCGGCCAGCCGTTCGTCCCCGCACCCCCGCAGGACAAGCTGGATCCGGCGGAGGCATCCGACGGGGAGATCCTGGACATCATCGAAGCGGCAGACTCCCCTGGGGCGATCGTCAGGAGAATCGCAGGGTTTTCCGCGCTCCATGCCGAGGAGCTCCTGTTCAGGATCCGGGGTGCCGAGCCGGAGAAGAAACTGGCCGCGTACCGAACCTTCATCGACGCATTCCAAAAAGGCGGAGACTGCCCGAATCTGTGCGTATCCGGCGGGAAGACCTTCTTTTCAGCCAATGAACTGCTGCATCTTGAAGGCGAGGTCAGACGCTACCCGTCGCTGTCCGCACTTCTTGACAAGGTATACCATGCCAAGGCGGAGCGCGACCGCGTGAAACAGCAGGCAGGCGATCTGGAGCGATGGCTCATGAATGAGATCGCCAAGCTCAAGAACAAGATGATCAAGCTGCGCGCCGAGCAGGAACAGGCCGGGAAACTCGACCGCCACCAGCTGTTCGGCGAACTGATCACCGCCAATCTGTACCGGATCAAAAAAGGCGATGCAGCCGTCGAAGCGGTCAACTATTATGATGAGCACGGAGGTACAGTGGACATCCCCCTCGACCCGCGCAAGACTCCGTCGGAAAACGCCCAGAAGTACTATTCCAGGTACAATAAGGCCAAGCATGCGCTCGTCAAGATCGCCGAACAGCTCGGACATGCGGAGGAAGACATCCGTTACTTCGAATCCCTGCTACAGCAGGTCATCCAGGCTTCCGCAACGGACATCGAGGAGATCCGGGATGAACTGGCGGAGCTCGGTTATCTGAAGGCCCGCAAGTCCAGGAAAAAGAAAAAAGAAACCAAGCCCGCTCCGGAATCGTTCGTCTCATCGAGCGGCGTCCCGATCTCCGTCGGGAAAAACAACAAGCAGAATGACCATCTGACGTTCAAAACGGCCAAGCGCAACGAAACATGGCTGCACACGAAGGACATTCCGGGCTCCCATGTCGTCATCCATTCGCCGGAACCCGACGAAGAGACGATCCGGGAAGCCGCGTCGCTCGCCGCCTGGTTCAGCAAGGCACGGGAATCCTCTTCCGTCCCGGTCGACTACACGGAAGTCCGTCACGTGAAGAAGCCGAACGGGTCCAAGCCAGGGTTTGTCATCTATTTCGAACAGAAGACGGTCTTTGCCGATCCCGACGAAGACCTTGTGAAGAAGCTGAGAAAATAATCCCAAGGCGTTCCGCATCCCGCACAGACGGGTTTTCGGAACGCCTTTATCGTTTCCTTCAAAGCGGGCGAAGGGCCTTTGTATGCTCAAAGAAAACGAATGCGTCGTATCTGCGGCCGACCCTCGAGTCCACGAAGTTGCCATACGCTTCAAAATCCGGATGATAGACGACGCCGATCGCACGGTGGCCGATCCAGCCGGAGAAAAGGTCCCGGTTCGACTCATCGAACAGCAGGACCGCATCTCCTCCGGCCGCTGCGCTGAGCTGCCCTTCCCATGTCCCGAGTTTGGCGGGCGGCACCCTCATCTCCTCGTACGGAAGGCCCCATTCACGGGATGCGATCACCGTTCCTTCATTCGTGCCGAAACCGACCGCATATACGGCTTCTTTTCCGTATTTCTCCCGGACGAGCTGGCCGACATTGACCATCCCGTCCGTCTTCATCGACGTTTCGGACGCATCGCCGATATGCGTATTGTGCTCCCAGACGATGACTTTTGTACCCGCACCGTGGTGTTCGATGAGTCCGGCCACCGTTTCCGCCATATGGGTGTCCCGGATATTCCATGATGCCGCGTCATCCGTGAGCATGGACCGGTAGTATTCCTCTGCATCTTTGGCGACAAGTGCGTTCATCTTCAGGTCCAGGTCCTGCTCTCCCTTTTCCCTGCCAACAGATCCCTGCAACCGGATGGACGAAAGGAGTTCGGTGACTTCCTTGATGCACGCTGCGGATAAATGCGCGGTCGACCATGCATAATGCTCCGGCATCCGGTTGTACGGCTCAAAGCAGGAAAACGCCTTACGGGCCAAATCCGGATCCGTCCCGTAGTGAGGATGGGCCTTCAGGAATTCCAGCACCTCATCGATCGACTCGTAGAGGCTGTACAGGTCGATGCCGTAAAATCCGGCCTTTTTATCTTCGGATTTCCGCGAGTTCTCCAACTTCAGCCATTCCACAAACGATTCGACTTCCGTGTTCGCCCACATCCACTCCGGCCAGCGCCGGAACGCGTTTTTCAGCATTTCTTCCGCAGATGATGCCGGATGGAGTCCCCGGACAAACCGGTTCACTTCCTGGGCGGACGGCCAGTCCCCCTCGACAGCGACGGCCGAGAACCCTTTTTCTCGGATGAGCCTCTTCGAAATCTCCGCACGTGCCGCATAAAATTCTGATGTCCCGTGAGAAGCTTCACCGAGCAGGACAATATTTGCATCCCCCGCCGCTTCCACAAGGGCATCCATTGATCCTTCATTCAGCGGCAGAGCATGCCCGCTTATTGCCTTCATCAGCTTCTTCGGCATATCGGCACCCCTCCCTTTCGCCTCAGCATACCCGGATCGGGGACAAAGCACTCCCCGGCGCGGGGGGTTCGCCTTTCCGGCCCTCAGGGCGCTTGGTCACCCTCCGCCGGCATGACGGTCATATACTGAAGTGCGGGCTGAAGAGAGACCCGAGCACGAAAATACCGGTAAAGGAAAGGATCTGAATGAACAAGCGCGTCAATCCGGCTGATCCGTCCACAATCCCCAAATTCACGGAACCTCTGTCAAAGCCGCCCGTCGCCAAGCCTGTCCATCACTGCGATTATCCCGACGGCTCCTACTACGAACTCGAAATGAGAGAGGCCTGCCATCGGTTCCACCGGCTTTTCCCGCAAACCCGCATCTGGGGTTACAACGGGCTCCTCCCCGGCCCGACATTCGAGGCGAGGAAAGACCGGACACTTTACGTGAAATACCTCAACCATCTCCCCGACCAGCACTTCCTTCCTCTTGACCGCACGTTGCATTCCTCGTTTGATACAGCCGATGTCCGGACAGTCGTCCATCTGCACGGTGCAAACGTGGCCTGGGAAAGCGATGGCCACCCGGAAGCCTGGTATACCAAAGGCTACAAAGAGACCGGACCGAAGTTCACGAGGGAAGTCCATGAATATACGAACCACCAGTCCGGCACGACACTCTGGTACCATGACCACGCCATGTCCCTCACCCGGCTCAACGTCTATGCCGGACTTGCGGGTTTCTATCTGCTGAGGGATGCGCTGGAAGACCGTCTTGCGCTGCCTTCCGGCAAGTATGAGTTCCCGCTCATGATACAGGACCGGACATTCAACGAGGACGGCTCCCTCTTTTATCCGGATTCCCCGCCATTCCCCGTGACGGTGCATCCGTCCATCACCCCGGGCGTCACGGGCAATACGATCACGGTGAACGGAAAAGTGTGGCCGTATCTGAGCGTCGAGCCCCGGAAATACCGGTTCCGCATCCTCAATGCGTCCAACAGGAGGGGGTATGCGCTCAGCCTGTCGAATGGTTCGCCGTTCCATCAGATCGGGACCGACGGAGGATTCCTGGCTGCACCCGAGGAACTGGATACCGTCGAACTGCTGCCGGCAGAGCGGACAGACCTGATCATCGATTTCTCCGGCATGGAGGGACAGCAGATCACCCTGCTCAACAGCGACACCGAGTTCCAGCTCGACGAACATACCGGAGTGGTCATGCAGTTCCGGGTCGACCGGCCGATGACCGGCGAAGACACGAGCCGGATACCGGAAACGATGCGCCCGGACATGGCGATGCATGAATCGCACGCCCACATCATCCGGGACCTGCCGCTCACGGCAGACACCGATGAATACGGGCGGCCGATGCTCATGCTGAATGACCGGATGTATCATGACCCGGCAACCGAGAAACCGTCGCTCGACAGCATCGAACGCTGGAATTTCTTCAATCTGACCCCGATCCAGCACCCGATCCATGTCCATCTCGTCCAGTTCAAGATCCTCGGGCGCAGGCCGTTTGACACGGAACTGTTCGAGCAGGGCATTCTCCGGTGGACCGGCCCGTTCGAACCGCCGAGGGATTACGAACGGGGATGGAAAGATGTCGTGAAGGCAGACGTCGGGAAGATGACCTCCATCATCATGCACTTCAAGGAGCACACCGGCCACTATATCTGGCACTGCCACTTCCTCGAACACGAGGACCATGACATGATGCGTCCGATTACGATCATCGGGGATGCCCACCCCGTCCAGCTCCCCCATGCCGGTGAATCCCATCCCGAACCGCCGGATGACAGCCGGGACACGGAAGGATCCGCACAGGAGGCCGCCGACAGGGAAGAGGCCGGCCCCGCACCGGCAGGGCTGGCAGAAAAAGCCGCAACACGGGGAAGCGCCGGCCCCGTCAGACAGGAAGCATTTGAAAAACTCGCCCCGGAAAAAGTCCTTTGCGGCAAACCTCCGGCCGAAGAAGGACCGGCTGCCGCACAGGAACCGGCTGCCGTTTCGGATGATCCGATACTGCAGGCAGCCGCAGCTCCTGCCCGGAAAAGACGTCGGCGGAGAAAGAAGAAACCCTGATTCCAAATAGATCATGCCAAAAGACGTGCAAAAGGAGATCACAGTCTTCTCCGATTGCACGTCCTTTTTGGTTTCATGCCATACATCTGACCTGCAGGACGGTCAGTCCGTCGCCGATCGGGACCAGGATGGAGTCAAGCCGGATGCCAAAGCGAGGGTCATGTCGAACAACTGCATCTCGCCTGTCTGTCGCTTCGGTTCGGCTTTTGGAGCAGCGGCATTGCCCCGCACCGGCACGTTGCCGAAGGCGATCAGCGCACCCGGCCTGCAAACTCGTTTGTATACAACTGTATTCGTTTAATGGATGAAAAAAGAGGCGTCCGGAGTAGGACGCCTCCCGTTGATCAGATCGCCGATCAGGATTGGAGTTCACCTTTTTTCAGTTTTCCGTGCCATTGGACGAGTCCGGGTAGATCATCCCCGGAAATCGATCCGCTTTCGGCCGCCGCCGCGGCGAGCGTTTCAAAATCGGTGAGGCTGAAGTGCGGAAGGCCGGCTTCCTTGAAGTTGGCTTCCGCCCGGTCCAGGCCGTACGTGAAGATCGACGCTACACCGAGCACGTCCGCACCCGCCTCTTTCGCTGCCGCTGCCGCGGTGAGGCTGCTGCCGCCCGTCGAGATGAGGTCCTCGATGATGACTGTTTTGGCCCCTTCGCGGATCTCCCCTTCAATCTGGTTCCCCCGGCCGTGGCCCTTTGGCTTCGACCGTATGTAGATCATCGGCAGATTGAGTTCCTCGCTCACCCATGCGGCGTGCGGAATGCCCGCAGTCGCCGTTCCGGCGACCACTTCGGCATCCGGGAACTGTTCGCGGATCTGTTCGGCGAGGCCTCTGGCGATGAGCCGCCGGACTTCCGGGTGGGACATCGTCAGCCGGTTGTCGCAATAAATCGGCGATTCGATGCCGGATGCCCATGTGAAGGGCTCATCCGGGCTGAAACGGACCGCTCCGATCGACAGGAGCGCTTCAGCAATTTCTTTTTTGTTCGTCATCGGATTGACTCCTCCCATTGCCTTTTCACTTCGTTGTACGCCTGCGCCGGGTCCGTCGCCTTCGTGATTGTGCGGCCGACGACAATATGGGTCGACCCGGCCTTCCGGGCCTCTTCCGGCGTGGCGATCCGCTTCTGGTCCTGTGTCCCGCTTCCCGCGAGCCGGATGCCCGGCGTCACTTTCAGGAAAGAGTCCCCGCAGAGGGAGCGGATGGCGGAAGCCTCATGGACCGAGCAGACGACGCCGTCCAGGCCGGATTCCTGTGCGAGGCGGGCGTACCGGAGAACAGACTCCTCAAGCGTCCCCGAAATCCCCTGCTCCTGCCGCATCTGTTCTTCCGCGGTGGACGTGAGCTGCGTGACGGCGATCAGTTCAGGTCGCTTTCTGCCTGCCGGGGTTCCGGCTTCCAGCCCTTCAAGCGCCCGCTCCATCATCTCCCGGCCGCCTGCCGCATGCACGTTCACCATGCCGACGCCGAGCCGGGCCAGTCCCTTCATCGCCTGTCCGACCGTATTCGGGATATCGTGCAGCTTCAGGTCGAGGAAGATGTCATGCCCCGCTTCCCGGATCCGTTCAATCACCGACGGTCCGTTCTGCAGATACAGCTCCATCCCAATTTTCACGGACAGGCTGCCCGGAATGGTCCGGAGAAAAGCCGCCGCTTCCTCCGGTGCCGGGAAGTCGAGCGCGATGATCGGTGAGTCGTTCATAGACGGTGGCTCCTTCCGGTCAGTTCCGTAATGTTTCCGATGCCGAGCTCGTCCAGGCGGGCCGGCAGTGCGTCAATCAGTTTCGGGCAGACGAAATGGTCCACGAAGTTGGCCGTGCCGACCGCAACGGCGCTGGCGCCGGCGGACATGAAATCGATCACGTCGTCGACCTCCGCGATGCCGCCCATCCCGATCACCGGGATCGAAACGGCCTTTGTCACTTCGTACACCATCCGGAGCGCAACCGGCTTCACGGCAGGGCCGGACAGTCCGCCCGTACCGTTTGCAATGACCGGCCGCCCCGTCCGCGGATCGAACCGCATGCCGACGAGCGTGTTGATGAGCGTGAGCCCGTCCGCGCCCCCTTCCTCGACCGCCCTTGCGATGGCGGTCACGTCGGTGACGTTCGGCGACAGCTTCACATAGACCGGAACGGTCGAAACGGCTTTCACCGCCTCCGTCAATTCCTTCGCGATCGCCGGATCGGTCCCGAATGTGATCCCCCCGCATTTGACATTCGGGCAGGAGATATTGAGCTCGATTGCCCGGACATTCGGAGCCTTTGAAATGCGCTCGCAAACGGCCACATAATCTTCCGTCTCGGACCCTGCCACGTTCGCGATGATCGGCACGTCGTATCGCTCAAGCCACGGAAGCTCCTCCGTGACGACTTTTTCAAGGCCGGGGTTCTGCAGCCCGATCGCGTTCAGCATCCCCGAAGGCGTTTCCGCGACACGCGGCGTCGGATTGCCGTAGCGCGCCTCGAGTGTCGTCGCCTTCACCATGATCGCGCCGAGCAGCGACAGATCGTAAAGCTGCGCATATTCCTTGCCGAATCCGAAACAGCCGCTTGCGGGCATGATCGGATTTTTCAGCGTCAGTCCAGGCAGTTCCACCTGCAGTCGATTCATAGTTTCACCACCCCGTCCCGGAACACTGGTCCGTCCGAGCATACTTTCACATAGCCCTTTTCATTCGAATCCGTCCGGCATACGCAGGCAAAGCAGGCGCCGATTCCGCAGCCCATCCGCTCCTCGAAGCTCAGGTACCCTTCGGTGCCTTCCATCTCCGAGGACACTGCGGTAAGCATCGGAAGCGGGCCGCAGCTGTAATACACATCGAATTCCCCCGGAAGTGACCGGATCACGTCGGTCACGAATCCCTTCGTGCCGGCAGAACCGTCGACGGTCGCCAGATGGGTCTCTCCGAGCTCGCCGAATTGTTCTTCATAGAATGCGACATCCGCCGACTGGAAGCCGAGCACGTGGACCGGCTCGACCCCCGCCGCCTTCAGCTTCTCCGACAGCCCGTAGAGAGGCGGCACGCCGATCCCGCCGCCGACGATGAGGGCACGGGATCCCGCCTTTGCCGCTTCGGCCGGGAAGCCGTTCCCGAGCGGGCCGAGCACATCGACCGTCTCGCCTGCCGATTTCCGGGAGAGGAGGGCGGTGCCCTTGCCTTCCGCCCTGTAGATGAGCGTCATCGTCCCAGCTTCCTCGTCAACCGACGAGATGCTGACCGGCCGCCGGAGCAGCGGGTCAAAGCCGTCCGAAGTGCGGATGTGGACGAAACGCCCGGGCTTGCCGATTTCTGAGACGAGCCCGCCTTTCAGGGTGAGTTCAAAAATGTTCCGGGCAATCTCCGCCTGCGCAACGACCGCCATGCATTCGTTGCGGATCATGCGAGGACCTCTCCGGACGGCATCGCGTCGGCGGAGAAAGTCATCGACTCGAGGACGCGGAGGACCGCTTTCGCCGTATCGAGGGAAGTCATGCACGGAATCCCGTTTTCCACGGTCTCCCGGCGGATGCGGAATCCATCCCGTTCCGGCTGCTTGCCTTTCGTGAGCGTGTTGATGACGAACTGCGCTTCGCCGTTCTGGATGACGTCGATGAGCGTTTTTCCTTCACCGCCGATTTTGCCGACTGTCCTGACCGGCAGTCCGGCTTCGCTCAGCGCTTCTGCCGTGCCTGCGGTCGCGAGAAGCTGGTAGCCGATGTCCGCGAAGCGCGCAGCGATCTCCGCCGCTTCTTCCTTGTCTTTGTCGGCAACCGTCAGGAGCACGGTTCCATGGTTGCGGACTTCCATTCCTGAAGCGACGAGCCCTTTATATAGTGCCTTTTCCAGCGTCGTATCCTTGCCCATGACTTCGCCGGTCGATTTCATTTCAGGTCCGAGCGTGATGTCGACGCGGGCGAGCTTCGCGAAGCTGAACACCGGAACTTTCACATAGACGCCGCTGCCCGCTTCCACGAGGCCGGTCGGGTAGCCCTGGGCCGTAATCGGCTGGCCGAGGATCGCCTTTGTCGCGATGTTTGCCATCGGAAGGCCCGTGATCTTCGAAAGGAACGGAACCGTCCGGCTCGAGCGCGGGTTCACTTCGATGACGTACACTTTGCCGTCGGCGATCACGTACTGGATGTTCAGGAGGCCGACGATGTTGAGGCCCCTTGCGAGCCGTTCCGTATAGTCTGTGAGCGTACGGATGTGCTCCGCTGACAGGCTCTGAGGCGGATAAACCGCAATCGAGTCGCCGGAGTGCACGCCTGCCCGCTCGATGTGTTCCATGATTCCCGGGATGAGCACGTTCTCACCGTCGCAGATCGCGTCCACTTCGATTTCTTTGCCCGTCAGGTAGCGGTCGATGAGGACCGGATGTTCCGGACTTGCCTCGACGGCATGTTCCATGTAGTGGAGCAGCTCGGTTTCGTTATAGACGATTTCCATCGCGCGGCCGCCGAGCACATACGATGGGCGGACGAGCACCGGATAGCCGATCTCGCGGGCAATGCCGGCTGCTTCCGGGGATGAAACGGCCGTTTTGCCGAGCGGCTGCGGAATGCCGATTTCGTGCAGCGTCTGTTCGAATTTGTCCCGGTTTTCCGCACGGTCCAGGTCCTCGAGCATGGTGCCGAGGATCTTCACGCCGCGGGCCTCAAGGGCTGCCGCCAGGTTGATCGCCGTCTGTCCGCCGAACTGGACGATGACCCCCTTCGGCTGTTCCAGATCGATGATGTGCATGACGTCTTCGATCGTCAGCGGTTCGAAGTAGAGTTTATCGGAAATCGAGAAGTCCGTGGAGACCGTTTCAGGGTTGTTGTTGATGATGATCGCTTCATAGCCTGCCTGCTGGATCGCCCAGACGGAGTGGACGGTCGCATAGTCGAACTCGACCCCCTGGCCGATCCGGATCGGGCCGGATCCGAGGACGATGACACTTTCCTTGTCCGACTTGGCGGATTCATTCTCTTCCTCGTACGTGCCGTAGAAGTAAGGCGTCTCGGATTCAAACTCCCCTGCGCAAGTATCGACCATTTTATAGACCGGGATGAGGCCTTGTTCAGTGCGCCATTCGTATACGGACCGCTCGTCGGTGTTCCACAGTTCCGCGATCGTGCGGTCTGCGAAGCCCATCCGCTTTGCTTTGCGTGCCGCCGTGCGGTCGAACGGATTTTCGGCGAGCGTCTTCTCATAGGCGACGATTTTGGCGAGCTTGTTCAGGAAGAAGAAGTCGATCTTGCTCCAGTCATGGATCTCCTCGACGGTGACGCCGCGGCGCAGCGCTTCACCGATGAAGAAGAGCCGTTCGTCGCCGGCGCGGCGGATGCGCTTTTCGATCCAGTCCATTCCGAGCTCTTCGCTGTGCTTCAGACCGAGGTGATACAGGCCGGTCTCAAGGGAACGGACGGCCTTCAGCATCGCTTCCTCGAATGTGCGTCCCATCGACATGACTTCGCCCGTCGCCTTCATCTGGGTGCCGAGGTTCCGTTTCGCGCTTTCAAACTTGTCGAACGGCCAGCGCGGGATCTTCGCGACGATGTAGTCGATCGTCGGCTCGAAGCAGGCGTAGGTTTTGCCTGTGACCGGATTCAGCATCTCGTCGAGTGTCAGGCCGACTGCGATCTTCGACGCGAGCTTCGCGATCGGATAGCCGGTCGCCTTCGAGGCGAGTGCGGAGGAGCGGCTGACGCGCGGATTCACTTCGATGGCATAGTAGTTGAAGCTGTCCGGGTCAAGGGCGAGCTGGACGTTGCAGCCGCCTTCGATCCCGAGTGCCCGGATGATGTTGAGCGAGACGTTGCGGAGCATCTGGACTTCACGGTCGCTCAGTGTCTGTACGGGCGCCACGACGATCGAATCGCCGGTGTGGATGCCGACCGGGTCGACGTTTTCCATGCTGCAGACGACGATCGCGTTGTCCGCGGAATCCCGCATCACTTCAAATTCAATCTCCTTGTAGCCGGCGATCGACTTTTCGAGGAGGCATTGTGTGACCGGGCTGTATTTCAGGCCGCTCGCGACAATGTCCTCGAGTTCCTGTTCATCGTGGCAGATGCCGCCGCCCGTTCCTCCGAGCGTGAATGCCGGCCGAACGATGACCGGATAGCCGATTACATCGACGAATGCCTTTGCTTCTTCAAGGTTGTGGATGATTTCACTTTCGGGCACCGGCACGTTCAGTTCATTCATGAGGGAGCGGAACAGTTCCCGGTCCTCCGCCTTGTTGATCGCGTCCAGCTTCGTGCCGAGCACTTCGATTCCGAGTTCGTCGAGGATGCCGGAGTTGTGCAGCTCGATCGCCATGTTGAGGCCGGTCTGTCCGCCGAGCGTCGGCAGGATGGCATCCGGACGCTCCTTCCGGATGATGCGGGAGACGAAATCGAGCGAGATCGGCTCGATGTACACCTTGTCTGCGATCTCCGTGTCGGTCATGATCGTGGCAGGGTTCGAGTTGATGAGGATGACCCGGTACCCTTCTTCTTTCAGCGAGAGGCAGGCCTGTGTCCCTGCGTAGTCGAATTCTGCGGCCTGGCCGATGACGATCGGACCCGAGCCGATGACGAGGATGGATTTGATATCTGTGCGTTTAGGCATTGGCGTGCTGCTCCTTTCCGTTTTGGCGCTCCATGAGGTCGATGAACCGGTCGAACAGGTGGTTTGAGTCTTCCGGTCCCGGTGATGCTTCCGGATTGAACTGGACGGAGAATGCCGGATATCCGGTATGCCGGAGGCCTTCGACCGTCCCGTCATTGAGCGCGGTATGGGTCACTTCAAGACCCGTTCCGCCGAGAGAGTCCCGTTCGACTGCAAACTGGTGGTTCTGTGCGGTGATTTCCGTCCGCCCCGTGGAAAGATCCTTCACCGGATGGTTGCCGCCATGGTGTCCGAACTTCATTTTGTAGGTCGTTCCCCCGCACGCGATGGCGAGGAGCTGATGGCCGAGGTTGATCCCGAATACCGGGACGCGGCCGAGGATGTCCCGGATGAATGCCGGTGCCGCCTCGACGTCTTCCGGATTGCCGGGTCCGTTGGAAAGGAGGATGCCGTCCGGATGCCACGCAAGCACATCTGCGGCAGTTGTGTCATGCGGGACGACGAGCACGTCGCAGCCGCGGTTGTTCAGTTCGCGCAGGATGCCGTGCTTCATGCCATAGTCGACGACCGCCACGCGCTTGCCGCGCCCCGGGCTCGGATACGGGCGCTTCGTCGAGACCGCCTCCACCTGATTGGCCGCGAAATCCGTTGCCGCCAGGACAGTGAGCGTTGTCGGCACGTCGAGTTCGGCGCCGGCCTCCGTCAGCATCCCTTTCATCGTTCCTTTATCCCGGATGATGCGGGTCAGCTTGCGCGTGTCAATTTCGGAAATGCCGGGGATGTTGCGGTCCTTCATATAGGAAGCAAGGTCCTGGTCACAGCGGAAATTCGACGGCTGGTCACTGATCTCGCGGACCGCGAGCCCTCCGAGGTGGAAATCGACCGACTCGGAATCATCCCGGTTCACTCCGTAGTTTCCGATCATCGGATAGGTCATGACCGCGATCACCCCGATGTTCGACGGGTTTGTCAGGGCCTCCTGGTAGCCGCTCATCCCGGTGGAGAATGCCACTTCACCGACCATGCCGCGTTCGGCGCCGAACGCCTCGCCTTCAAACACCGTGCCGTCCTCAAGGATCAGATATCGTTTCTCTGTCATCATTGTTCCTCCTGCCATACGATTTTTCCGCCGAATACGGTCATGACCGGCCAGCCTTTGCAGGCCTTGCCGCCGAACGGCGTATTTTTCCCTTTTGAAGCGAACTGTTCAGGCCGGATGTCCCGTTCAGTCTCGAGGTCGACCAGCACGAGATCCGCCGGCTTTCCTTCTTTGATCTCCCCGAATTCGAATCCGAAGACGCCGGCCGGTTTTGCCGTCAGCCAGTCCGTCAGCTGCTTGAGCGTCCATTTCCCGGTTTCCACGAATTCCGTGAAGAGGAGCGGGAACGCCGTTTCAAGGCCGGTGATCCCGAACGGGGCCTTCTGCATGCCCGCCGCCTTTTCATCGGCTGCATGCGGGGCGTGGTCCGTCGCGATGACGTCGATCGTGCCGTCGAGAAGCCCTTCGTGCAAAGCCTCGAGGTCTTCCTTCGACCGGAGCGGCGGGTTCATCTTCCAGTTGGCATCATCCCCCGGAATGTCGTCTTCCGTCAGGATGAGATGGTGCGGGGTGACTTCTGCGGTTACCCGGATTCCGGCGCGCTTTGCGTCGCGGATCACACGGACAGATTCTTTCGTGCTGACATGGCAGACATGATAGTGGGCGCCTGCCGCCTCGGCGAGCAGCACATCGCGGGCGATATGGACCGATTCGGCGATCGACGGGATGCCCGGTATTCCAAGCTCTTTGCTGCGTTTCCCTTCATGCATCGCGCCGCCGTAGATGAGCGTGTTGTCTTCGCAGTGGGCGACGACCGGCATGTCCAGTTCCGCTGCATCGCGCATCGCTTCATACATCATCCCGGCCTGCTGCACGCCGACGCCGTCGTCCGTGAACGCGAAGGCGCCGTGTTCTTTCAGTTCCTTCATATCCGTCCGTTCCTTGCCGGCTTCGCGGACGGTGATCGAAGCGTAGGGGAGGACCCGGATGAGCGCTTTTTCTTCGATGAGCCGGTTGACCTTGTCGAGGTTTTCTGCCGTGTCCGGCACCGGCCGGGTGTTCGGCATGGCGCAGACCGTCGTGAACCCGCCCTTGGCCGCAGCCAGCGTGCCCGTCTCGATCGTTTCTTTGTGCTCGCCGCCGGGTTCGCGGAGATGGATGTGCACGTCAATGAATCCCGGTGCGGCAAAGCGGCCTCCGCCGTCCGTCACCTCGTGGCCTTCCGGGCTGATGCCGGTGCCGATCTCACTGAAGCGGCCGTTCTCGATCAGGATGTCCTTGTCCGTCAGTTCCCCGTTTTCATCCAGCATGCGTACTCTGCGAATCAGTGTGCCCATCTTAATCTCTCCCTTTCAGTATCGATTCCAAGACTGCCATTCTGATATAGACGCCATTTTCCACTTGTCTGAAGATCCTGGATCTCGGGTCTTCAACGAGCGAATCCGCTATCTCCACCCCGCGGTTCACCGGTGCCGGGTGCATGATGACCGCGCCCTTTTTCATCCGGGCGGCGCGTTCTTCCGTCAGTCCGTACCGTTCGTGGTACGCTTCATGCGAGAAGTCCGCTCCGCCTCCATGGCGCTCATGCTGGACGCGGAGCAGCATGATGACATCACTGTCGCCAAGGACGTCTTCCCAGTCATCCGCCGCGTCAAAGTCGCCGCGCCATTCGGCCGGGCACAGATAGCGGACATCCGCTCCGAACAGTTCCAGTGCGTCCCGGTCGGATTTGGCGACGCGGCTGTGGGCCACGTCTCCGGCAATCGTGACTTTCAGCCCTTCGAGCGCCCCGAATTCCTCCTGCATCGTGAACAGGTCGAGCAGCGACTGGGTCGGATGCTGGCCGGATCCGTCGCCGCCGTTTATGAGCGACACGGACGTCCGTCCGGCCAGCCCGTCGTAGTACCGGTCATCCGGATGGCGGATGACCAGCGCGTCCAGGCCGATCGCTTCCAATGTCTTCACCGTGTCGTAAAGCGTCTCGCCCTTGAGCGAGCTCGAGAACCCGGCTTCGAACGGGAGCGTGGACAGTCCGAGCTTCCGTTCCGCCATTTCAAAGCTCGTCTTCGTCCTCGTGCTCGGCTCAAAGAACAGGTTGCTGACGGTGTAGCCGCGGTTGAGCGCGGGGGGCGCACCGGCCTTCAGTTCACCGGCCCGCTTCAGCAGGCCGGATATGTCCGGCTTGCTCAGCTGTTTCATCGATAGCAGATGGTCCATGGTGTCCGTCCTCCCTTTTATGTATAAGAAAAGAGCCTTTCCGGGCATGGAAAGGCTCCGTTCAGGGATTGCAGGCAGAGATCGCCCGCTTCCGCTGACAGAACGCCTTTCCGCATCTCCCGGATGCAGTTAAAAGGCATTGATTATTCGGTGTCTCCTGCTTCCTTTCCCGTCGGCTTGCCGGGCAGGACCTGGTTGAGCAGTACGCCGAGGATGGCTGCAAGCGCCATGCCCTCGATTTTGAACGTTTCGCTGATCTGGATCGCCGCGCCGCCGATTCCGGTCACCAGGATGACCGAAGCGATGACGAGGTTGCGCTGGTTGTCGAAGTCGATTCCGTGTTCCACGAGCATCCGGAGACCGGACGAAGCGATGATCCCGAACAGGAGGATCGAGATTCCGCCGAGCACCGCCTGCGGGATCGTGGCGATGAGGGCCATCAGCTTCCCGAGGAAGGAGAACAGGATAGCGAATATGGCTGCCCCGAAGATGACATGGATGCTGAACACCCGGGTAAGGGCGAGCACGCCGATGTTTTCCCCGTAGGTGGTTTTCGGAGGGCCGCCGACGAGCCCGCTGATGAGCGTCCCGAGCCCGTCGCCCAGGAGCGAGCGGTTGAGGCCCGGTTCCTTGATGAAGTTCCGGTCGACGATCCGTCCGAGGACGAGCTGGTGTCCGATATGCTCGGAGATGGTCACGATGGCGATCGGCACCATGACCAGCAGCATCGTCGGTGTGATGTGGAAACTGTAGTCAACGCCCGGAAGCAGGAACTCCGGCACCTGGAACCAGGCAGCCTCCCGGACCGGCGAGAAGTCGATGATGCCGATCGCCGCCGAGTAGATGTAGCCGGCGACGATTCCGATCAGCACGGGCATGAGGCTGATGATCCCGCGGAAGAAGATGATGCAGATCACCGCGGTCGCCAAGGTGACCAGAGCGGCAGAAAAGTGAAGGAAGCTGTAGGTGTTCGTCCCGTCGACATCGATCGTGCTCGCCATCTGGACGGCCGTCGGCGCAAGTGCCAGTCCGATCACCATGATGACCGGCCCGACGACGACCGGCGGCAGGATTTTCATGATCCACTTGTATCCGGTCTTCCAGATGACCAGGGAGACGATCGCATAAACGAGCGCGACGAACAGGCTGCCGATCATGGCGCTGCCGATTCCGCCCGCCTTTGTCGCCACCTGGATCGGAATGATGAAGGCGAACGACGACCCGAGATAGGCGGGTACTTTGAACTGGGTCACGAGGATGAAGACGATGGTGGCGATTCCGCTCGTGAGGAGCGCGATCGCCGGGCTCAGCCCGACAAGCTGCGGCACGAGGATGGTGGAGCCGAACATTGCAAACATATGCTGGAGGCTGAGTGTCAGCCATTTGCCGTTTGACGGCCGATCGTTGATATCGAGTACTGCTTTTGCCATATGGTCCGGTCCCCCGTCTTTCTGTATATTTCGATTGGGTCAGAGTTTTTCGATCGAGACGCTGTCCGTGCCGTCTGTTTCGGCAAGTTCGACGGTGATGCGCTCCTCGCTTGAGGTCGGCACATTTTTCCCGACGTAGTCCGGCCGGATCGGCAGTTCCCGGTGGCCCCTGTCGACAAGCACCGCGAGCTGGATGCTGGACGGACGCCCGATGTCCATGACGGCGTCCATCGCCGCCCTGACCGTACGGCCCGTATAGAGGACATCGTCGACCAGGATCACCTTCCGGTCCGTGACATCCTGCTTGATGTCGACCTGCTGCACGAGCGGCGCCTCCATCTCCGGCTTCCGGATATCGTCCCGGTAAAGGGTGATGTCGAGTTCGCCCATTTCGATCGGCTCTCCCTCGATCTGTTCGATTTTGTCGGCCAGCCGGCTCGCGATGTGGACGCCCCTCGTCTTGATTCCGACGAGGATGCAGCCTTCCACCCCTTTGTTCCGTTCGATGATTTCATGGGCAATCCGGGTGACCGCCCGGCTGATGGCTTTTTCATCCAGCAGATTTGTTTTTTGTCCCACACCGGTTCCTCCTTCGGAAACAAATGAAAAACCCTCCCGCCGGAAGGCAGGAGGGCATACGTGCAGAATTCGGCCCGGCTGTCCATGCGCGCGGCATGGGCAGGCGGACTACCCGTACAACCTTCCCGGCCTCTCCGGACCGAATTTAAAGGTTCGTATTTGATTGATTGGACTAACTATACACCTTTGCAGGACGGCATGTCAACGGTCGGAGCGAAGTTTTTCGAGAAGTTCCGTGAAATCCGCCGGGAGAGGCGCTTCGAACTCCATGTATTCGCCGGTTGCCGGATGCACAAACCCGAGGACGCCCGCATGGAGCACCTGTCCCCCGAACTCGATTGTGTTGCGCGGTCCGTATTTCGGATCTCCGGCCAGCGGATGTCCGATGTATTTCATATGCACGCGGATCTGGTGCGTTCTGCCGGTTTCGAGCCGGCATTCGATGAGGGTGAAGTCACCGAACCGCTCGGTCACGGTGAAATGGGTCACGGCCGATTTCCCGCCGTCGATGACCGTCATCTTCTGCCGGTCCTTCGGATCGCGTCCGATCGGCGCATCGATCGTGCCTTTGTCATGGTCGATGTTGCCGTGGACGAGTGCGGTGTACTTGCGCGTCACGGATTTTTCCGCGAGCTGGGCCGCAAGCGACACATGCGCCCGGTCGTTCTTCGCAACCCCGAGGAGACCGGTCGTGTCCTTGTCGATCCGGTGGACGATCCCCGGACGCAGCACACCGTTGATGCCCGACAGGTCGGTGCAGTGGTGCATCAGCCCGTTCACGAGCGTGCCGGTGGCATGGCCCGCAGCCGGATGGACAACCATGCCCCTCGGCTTGTTGACGACGAGCACGTCACCGTCCTCCCAGACGATCTCGAGTCCCAGATCCTCCGGCACGATTTCGAGCGGCTCGGGTTCCGGCACGCCGATGGTGATCTCGTCATTTTCCTTGAGGGCATGGTTCGGCTTCACTTCCCGGCCGTTGACCTTGACGAGTCCGTCCTTGATCCAGACCTGGATCTTGGAACGGGTCCAGTCCTCCCGGATGGCAGGCAGCAGTTTGTCGAGACGCATGCGGTCCTGCTCCGCCGTTACTTTAAATGAATAATTCTCCATCAAGACACCTTTTTCTTGTTCTTTTCTTTGACTTCTTCCATGAGCATGTGAAGGATCAGCATGATGACCCCGAATGTGAGGGCCGCGTCGGCCACGTTGAAGATCGGGAAGTCATAGCGGATGACCGGGATGAGCACGTCGACGAAATCGACAACCTCGCCCATGCGGATCCGGTCGATGAAGTTCCCGATCGCCCCGCCGAGCAGCAGCATGAGGCTCGTCCGGAAAGCGGCCCCTCCGTCCTTGCCGTGACGGTGGAAATAATAGAGGATGCCGGCAATGACCACAATCGTTACGATGTAAAAGAGCCACATATGGCCCTGCAGCATCCCCCAGGCCGCCCCCCGGTTCCGGTGCGACAGCAGGCCGAAATACGGATCGAGGACGCCGATCCGCTCGCCGACCTCCATATGTTTGACGACCAGCCATTTCGTCCATTGGTCCAGGACGACGACCGCCGCCGCGATGGCATAATAAATGATGTTCACAGTTTGTCCTCCGTCGGTTGGAATCTATCCCATTTTACCACACGGTGCGGCGGGGTGCAGAACGGGCGGGAAAAAAGCGGAAGAGAACGGCGGCGGCTTGGCACGGCCAGGCATCAAGCAGAAACTGCCTCCATGTCTCAAATGTCTAATCCGGCTCCATATTGCAAATCCGGATTCCATATTGCAAATCCGCAGCCCATATCTCAAATTCAGGCTTAATACCGCAAATCCGCGGCCTCAATCTCCCCCTTCTTCCCCCGCTTCCTGCCCTTGTCTGCAACCCGGTTTCCCGCCACAAGAAAAAGCCGTCCTCAGCGGACGGCTTTTCCTGAAATTTACTCGTAATGGTTGGCCACGACTTCCGCACAGCGGGCGCAGAGATCCGGGTGGGCCGGATCGTCGCCGACCGTGCCGGGGACGGACCAGCAGCGGGCGCATTTTTCGCCGTCCGCTTTTTCAACGGTGACGCGGACCGTCATGCCCGACGCATCCGCCGGCGAATGTTCGAGGTTGCCGCCGACGCTGAATTTGGAGACGATGAAGAACTGGGCGAAGTCGATGTCTTCCGCCCCAAACTGGGCCTTCAGGTCTTCAGGGACATACAGCGTGATGGCCGCTTCCAGCGACTTGCCGATCGTTTTCGCATTCCGCGCTTCTTCAAGCGCCTTCAGCACGTCATCGCGTACTTCCATGAGCCGGTCGAAGCGGTAGAGCAGTTCACGGTCTTCCTCGGATTCAAGACGGGCATCCGGCATGTCTGTGAGTTGGACGCTTTCTTCCGTCTCATGCTCCAGATATCCCCACATCTCGTCTGTCGTATGAGGAAGGATCGGAGACATGAGTTTCAGTAGCGCAAGAAGCGTGTCGTACATGACGGTCTGCATGGCGCGCCGGTGCGCATTGTCCGGTGCCTCGATGTAGACGACGTCTTTTGCGATGTCGAGGTAGAACGAGCTGAGATCGGTCGTGCAGAAGTTGTTCACGGCCGAATACACGGTCATGAACTCGTACCGGTCGTAGGCGCCCCGGACGGTGCGGATCAGGTTTTGGAGCTTGAGGTCCATGTATTGATCGACCGGACGGAGGTCTTCGTATGCGACGCGATCTTTTGCCGGGTCGAAGTCGAACAGGTTCCCGTGCAGGAAGCGCAGCGTGTTCCGGATCTTCCGGTACACTTCCGACACCTGCTTGAAGATGCTGTCCGCGACATGGACGTCCGCCGTGTAGTCGGACGAAGCAACCCAGAGGCGGAGGATGTCCGCGCCCATCTGATTCATCACCTGCGACGGCAGGATGACATTTCCGAGGGACTTGCTCATCTTGCGGCCTTCGCTGTCAAGCGTGAACCCGTGGCTCAGGATGCCTTTGTACGGCGCCCGTCCGCAGACGGCGACGCTTGTCGTGAGCGAGGAGTTGAACCAGCCCCGGTACTGGTCCGAGCCTTCCAGATACAGGTCGGCCGGATAGACGAGGTCGTCGCGTTCCACGAGAACCCCCTGGTGCGTCGAGCCGGAATCGAACCAGACGTCCATGATGTCCGTCTCTTTCGTGAACTTCCCGTTCGGGCTGCCCGGATGGGTGAACCCTTCAGGAAGCAGATCTGCCGCTTCCCGCTCGAACCAGATGTTGGAGCCGTGTTCACGGAAGAGCTTTTGGATGTGCGAGATTGTCTCATCGGTGATGACCGGCTCGCCGTTTTCCGCATAGAACACCGGAATCGGCACGCCCCATGCACGCTGGCGGGAAATGCACCAGTCGCCGCGGTCGCGGACCATGTTGAACAGGCGGGTTTCTCCCCAGGCAGGCGTGAACGATGTGTCACGGATGGCCTGCAGCAGCTCATCGCGGAACGATTCGATCGAAGCGAACCACTGGGCCGTCGCACGGAAGATGACCGGTTTTTTCGAACGCCAGTCATGCGGGTACGAGTGGGTGATGAATTCGAGCGCAAGCAGCGCGCCTTTTTCCTTCAGAGCCTCGGTGATCGGCTTGTTCGCTTCCTCGTAGAACAGGCCGTCAAAGCCGGGTGCCTCGTCTGTCATATAGCCTTTGTCGTCGACCGGACAGAGGACATCCAGGCCGTTCGCCTTCCCGACCCGGAAATCATCTTCCCCGTGTCCCGGGGCGGTATGGACGCAGCCCGTACCGGCATCAATCGTGACGTGTTCCCCGAGGATGACGAGGGAATCGCGGCCATAGAGCGGATGGGTTGCCACAATGTGCTCAAGCTCCGCGCCCTTCATTTCCTTGACCGTCGCCGCATCCGTCCAGCCGAGCTTTTCGCCGACCTGTTCCACAAGATCCTTCGCAACGACCCACTTTTTGCCGTCTGCCTCAACGACCGAATAAACGAACTCAGGGTGGACCGAAATGCCGAGGTTCGCCGGGATCGTCCAAGGCGTGGTCGTCCAGATGATGAAGTTCGTGCCGGCATCCAGCACGCCCTTGCCGTCTTTTACCGGGAAGGCCACATAAATGGACGGTGACCGTTTGTCCTTGTATTCGATTTCGGCTTCGGCGAGTGCGGATTCGCTTGACGGGGACCAATAGACCGGCTTTTTCCCCTTGTAGATATAGCCCTTTTTCGCCATGTCGCCGAAAACGCCGATCTGGCGTGCCTCGAACTCCGGCTTCAGGGTGATGTACGGGTGATCCCAGTCGCCGCGGACTCCGATGCGCTTGAACTGCGTGCGCTGCCGGTCGATCTGCTCATACGCATATTCCTCGCACAGCTTGCGGAACTCCGCCACTGACATTTCCTTGCGGTTCACGCCTTTGTTGACGAGGGCCTGCTCGATCGGCAGGCCGTGCGTATCCCAGCCGGGCACATACGGTGCATGGAAGCCCGTCATCGACCGGTGACGGACGATGATGTCTTTGAGCACTTTGTTCATGGCGTGGCCCATATGCAGATCGCCGTTTGCATACGGCGGCCCGTCATGGAGCACAAAAAACGGACGGCCCTTAGTCCTTTCCAGAACCTTCCCGTAGATGTCCATCTTCTCCCATTTTTCCTGCATGTTCGGTTCGTTCTTCGGCAGGTTTCCGCGCATCGGGAAATCTGTTTTCGGCATGAGAAGCGTGCTCTTGTAGTCCATCCTGTCTCCTCCTCTGAATATAAACGGAATGAAATAAATGAATCTTTCCCCAAAAATAAAAAGCCCCCGTCCGCAAAGGGACGGGGAGCTTTCCCGCGTTACCACCCTCATTGCGGCACACGTGATTGCGC
Source organism: Edaphobacillus lindanitolerans (assembly GCF_900156305.1). Classification (GTDB taxonomy): domain Bacteria; phylum Bacillota; class Bacilli; order Bacillales_A; family Planococcaceae; genus Bhargavaea; species Bhargavaea lindanitolerans. The sequence goes on from NZ_FTPL01000001.1 coordinate 282,831, forward strand.
ATGCCGCCTCTCGGACACCGTAACGGGGTGCTCCGGGAATGCGTACTGATTTTCCGCATTCCGGCTACGGAGGGATGTTCATGATCGGTTTCTGCACCGGGCTCCCACCGCCCCCGGCTCGCTTTGGCTTTCACCGTCATTACTGTCTCCGTCATCGCCATTTTCCAAAAAAGTCGATTCATTCAGCTTGACGTTATTATAATGAATCCGGTCAATGCGGTCAAGGACCGGTCAATCTTCTTCGAGGTGCTCCAGCTTCTCAAGCTCGGACGTATCGATCTCATAGCCCATGAGCACATCCCAGTCATCGGTCTGGATGAGCTCAAGCTGCGCTTCGACGAGCATGCGGAACCTGTTCCGGAACACCTTCGACTGCTTTTTCAGCTCTTCGATTTCGATTGCGATCCTGCGGGCTTTCGAAAGTGCATCGTTGACAAGGCGGTCCGCGTTTTTCTCCGCCTCTTTCACGATAAGCTTCGCTTCCTTCTGGGAATTGCGACGCACTTCCTCGGCCGCTTCCTGTGCGATCAGGATCGAAGACTGAAGGGTGTTCTCGATCGTCGTGAAATGGGTCACGCGCTCCTGCTCATTTTTGAGCTGCGCCTCCAGCTGCTTGGTCCGGTCGAGTGCCGCCTCGTAGTCTTTCATCACCTGTTCGAGGAAATCATTCACTTCGTCCTCGTCATAGCCGCGGAACGAACGTCCGAATTCCTTGTTATGTATATCAAGCGGTGTAAGAGCCATTGCGTTGCATCTCCCCTTCGATAGTTCTCTGTTGTTCCCTATTATACATGGAGCGGGAGCCGGTGACACGGTTATTTCGAAAATTTCGGGGAGGGCGGTTCAGGCGAGCCGGCCGATCTCAAGGCGGACCCGGCCCTTTCTCGTCTGGCCGCCGATATCCCCGATCCGGATCCGGCCGTGCCCGCGCACCGAAAGCAGATCCGAATCCGACAGTTCGAAGGATGGGGACTCGCGCACGGCATGATTCACCTTCACCCTTCCCGAGCTGACGAGTGACGCGGACTTCTGGCGTGATACGTTGAGCACCGATGCGAGAACCGCGTCAAGCCGCAGCGAGGCGACCGTCACGGTCATCTCCTCCCACTCTTCCGTCGCGGCGAGAAGGGACGAATCGTCATTCAGCGCGGAAACTCGCACCTTCGTCTTTCCGATGGACGTGAGGTTGGCGGCCATATAATCGCGGAGCGCGGTGTCCGCAGCAAACTGGATCGTTCCGTCACCCGTCCGGATGTCGCCGAAACGGGAACGGTCGATCCCGAGGCCGGTGATGGACCCGAGCACATCCCGGTGACCGATGTCTGCAAATTTGACGGGATAGCGCACTTCCATGACGGTGATCTCAAAATCCTCGTCTGCCGCATCCAGGTACGGAGGGGCGATCAGGAGTCGGCGGCGTTCCGCATCCGGCAGGCCGCCGGACTCCGCGATCACCAGATCCCGGCCGCCGGTCACCGCCCGGACGATGAACCGCTGCCGCGGATCCAGAAATCCCGTCAGCTTCGGCGCATATCGGTCCTCGACTTCGGCTGCCCAGCCGGCCGCCGCATCGAGGAACGGCTGCTCCTCTTTCCTGAAATGCTGCTCAATCCCCTTATCCATACAACTGACCTCCCAAACCTTCCATGTTATCGGGACACCGCCGGTCCGGTGCGACCCGGATGCCCTTCACCGGGCAACCCAAGAAAAAATCCCCACGCCGTGGGGATCATCGTACCATGTAAAAGACATTCACCAGTCCGTTGGCGATCAGGTTCAGTGCGATCAGCGCAACGATCGGCGAGATATCAATCATGCCGATCGGCGGGATGAACCGGCGGAAGAAATCCAGATAAGGTTCACAGACCTTTCCGAGAAGCCGTCCGATCGATGTTTCCCGTGTGCTCGGCACCCAGGACATGAGCACATAAATGATCAGCAGGACCGAATAAATATTGATTGCTTTCAGCAACAAGCCTAGCACCATGAAGTTTCACCGCATCCCATCATTGAAATTCGTCGTAAAGGTAATCGGAGATTTCCCCCGAAAGCTCCACATTGTCCGGAACGCAGAGGAAGATGTCAGTTCCGATCCGCTGGATGTCGCCGCCGAGGGCATAGACCGTGCCGCTCAGGAAATCGATGATCCGGACGCCCTGGCCATGCTCGATCCGCTGGAGGTTGACTACAACCGTCCGGCGGTTTTTCAGATGCTCCGCCACATCCTGTGCCTCTGCGTATACACGCGGTTCGGCCAGAATCATCTTGGCGGATTTCTTGATGCTCTGCAGGCTGACAACCGTTGAGCCCGTGCCGCCCTCGGACTGGCGGCGTTCGGGAACCGGCGGTTTGCGCCGCTCTTTCTGCCGCCACTCCTGTTCAGCCACCGGCTGCTGCTTGGCTTCGACGGGCCGGACGGGGCGCCCGTTCTGTACCTGCCGGGGTTCATTGTCCATTTCTTCGTCTTCTTCCAGATAAAAGAAGTTCTTGAACTTGTCCTTGATGCTCATCGTTTCTCCCCGCTTTCGTAGCCGACAATCGCTGTGCCGATCCGGACGAAGGTCGCCCCCTCTTCCACTGCGATGCCGAAGTCATTTGACATGCCCATCGAAAGTTCCGTGCAAGGTGCATGAGGCAGGCCGAGATCGGCTATGCGGTCACGCAGTTCTCGGAGTCCCCGGAATGATTCTCTGATCTGCTGCTCGTCATCGGTGTTCGGCGCCATGGTCATAAGTCCGGCGATCCGGATTTTGTCGTTCCCGGCAAGCGCCCGGATGAACGGTTCGGTCTCCTCGGGAGCCAGTCCCGATTTTGATTGTTCCCCCGAGACGTTCACCTGGACGAAGCAGTCAAGCGGACGGACGGCCCGCTTCCGGATCTCCTCGGCCAGGCTGGCGCGGTCAAGGGAATGAAGCATGTCGATCCTGTTTACGACATCCTTCACTTTTCTGCTCTGGAGGCTGCCGATGAAATGCCAGCGAGCAGCATCACCGAGCACCGGCTGTTTTTCGTCAAGGCCTTCCTTCCGGTTCTCGCCGAGGTCGACAAGGCCCGCATCTAGGACTTCCTTCGCCCGCCCCGGACCGACAGATTTCGTGACTGCAATGACCGTGACTTCTTCGGGATTCCGGCCCGACCGTTCACAGGCCAGGCGGATGGTTTCGTTTATATGTTGGAGTCGCTCTTCCACAGTAGACAATCTGATTCCCACTTTTCTCTATGTTACTCCATTCATTGTATCAAGGCGTCCGATGTATTTCAAATGACAATTCAATCTTTTGGGGCTGCATCATCCACGAGGACGACGTCTTTGCCGATGACGAGAATCCGGCCGACCGGTATTTTCACAGGAGCTTCCCCGCTTCCGAAAAACTTGAGCTTTTCCATTCCTCCCACGTGATACAGCTCAATCGTCCCGTCTTCTGTCGAAATGGTGGCATCCACGGCGTATCCGAGCTGCCTGCCTTTGCCCGCTTCGATAAATTCCTTCTTCTGCAGGTCAGAAAACTTCATTCCCATTCCCCCTTTGCTCATCTTATGCGCTTGGACGGCAAAAAACGCAAGGAGCGGTTCCCTCGCGTTTTTCGGTCTTCATCCTGTTTTCCGGGAAGGGCGTTCTTATTTCTTCCCCGGCTCCCCCTTGCCGAGGGTCTCCCGGATCTGGCCGATCGCGTGCTTTTCCAGCCTGGAAATCTGGGCCTGCGAGATGCCGAGGTCCCTTGCGATCTCCGTCTGGGTCTCGCCGTAATAGTATCTTCTGGACAGGATTTTCTGCTGGCGCATGTCCAGCTGCTGGACAGTTTCCTTTACTGATACATAGGTGAGCCAGCGCTCTTCGCTGACGAGCGTGTCCTGCAGCTGATCCATCATGCATACCGGGTCTCCGCCGTCGTGGTGGATCGGCTCGTGCAGCGACAGCGGATCCTGGATCGCATCCAGCGCGAACAAAATATCCTCTGACGGGATCTCCGTGATTTTCGCCAGATCCTCTAGTGTCGGCTCTCGCAGGTTTTCGTGGACGAACTGCTCTTTTGCCTTCATGGCCTTATAGGCGATGTCACGGAGAGAACGGGAGACCCTCACTGCATGATGGTCGCGCAGATGGCGCCGGATCTCCCCGATGATCATCGGCACGGCATACGTCGAGAACCGGACGTTGTGCTTGAGGTCGAAGTTGTCGATGGATTTGAGGAGACCGATGCATCCGACCTGGAACAGGTCGTCCGCCTGTTCTCCCCGATAGGCAAAGCGCTGGACGATGCTCAGGACGAGCCGCAGATTTCCGATTACGAGTTCTTCTTTTGCCGACAGGTCTCCCGACTGGAGGCGGACGAACGTTTCTCTCATTAATTCATGGGACAGCAGCGGAAGCGTTGATGTGTCGATCCCGCAAATCTCCACTTTCGTGTTGGACATCTCATCATCCTCCGGACTTTTCTCTGTTTCTTTACAGTTTGTCCTTGGAGGTTTGTCCTATTCGGATGGCCGTCCGCCAATTTCACCCATCAGGTGACCGGATGGTTGAGCAGCCCTCTCAAATCGCTGATGATTTTCTTCTCAAGCCTTGAAATGTAGGATTGCGAAATGCCGAGATGGTCCGCGACTTCCTTCTGCGTCATTTCTTCTTTTCCGCCCAGCGCGAACCTGCACTCCATGATGTACCGTTCGCGGTCATCGAGTCTGGAGATCGCCTCCACGACATGCTGGCGTTCAATTTTCTTCTCCACGTCACCGGTAATAATATCTTCATCCGTGCCGAGAATATCCGATAGGAGCAGCTCGTTCCCGTCGGCATCGGAATTGAGCGGTTCGTCGAATGACACTTCGGACTTCATCCGGCTCGTCTTCCTGAGGTGCATGAGGATTTCGTTTTCGATGCAGCGCGAAGCATACGTCGCAAGCTTGATCTTTTTCTCGGGATCGAATGTTTCGATCGCCTTGATCAGGCCGATTGCCCCGATGCTGATCAGGTCTTCAATATGGGTATTCGTATTTTCGAAACGGCGGGCGATATAGACGACAAGCCGGAGATTCTTTTCGATCAGCCGGTCGCGCGCTTCCTTGTTCCCTTCCATGAATTGCCGGAGTGTCTCGGCTTCTTCTTCTTTTGTGAGCGGGACAGGAAGTGACTCGTGTCCGCCGATATAGTATGTTCCGTCTTTCTTCAAAGAATCCAGGATGACAGCAAGCCATTTTTTCAGTCCGGTCAGCATGGTCTATCCCCTTTCATTTTGTCGATTGACCGAAGTCCGGTGGAGGATCGCGTCTGCGCCGAGCGGATATTCCGCATTGCCGGCCGTGAGGACGAAATAGCCACCGATCTCCTTTCCGTCATCTGCATAGATCCACTTTTCGACTTTGAAGCCGACCGCCCATTCGGAACCGCCGATTGTCGTGATCCGGATGAGCCGGAGGCGGTGCCTCACATCTTCCGGAAACAGTCCGATATCCGGAACACTGCCCCCCTGCAATCGTTCCAGCACCAACCGGATTTCCGCGGGCAGATGATCCTTGACGGCCCGGTAGGAAATGAAATGCACCGGTTTCCCAGACAAAGGTTCCGTGCAGCCGTTTCCCGTATCGGCAAAGGCGGCGAGGCGGATCCGGGCGTCAAAAAGCTGAAGGACCGTCTCGGCCTTGAACGAAGCCGAAGCCGAATCCGCTTCGGCCCCCCTCCAGCGACGTTCCAGCATACCGAGGCCGGCGACGGCTGCCGCGCATGAGAGCATCACCGCCGCCCCCCCGCGCATTCCGAAGGCGGACGGCGAGAACACGGTCAACAGCCCGCCTGCAAACAGCGCCGCCACGATCGTTGCGGCCGCGCCTTTCCAAAGGGTGTTGCGGTTTGCGCCGAACGCGGATACCGCCATCACGGCAAATGCCGCCGCCGTGATCACGGGTTGTCCGCCGAACAAAACGACCGGCACGGCACCGGCCAGCGAGGCGAGCATGATCCTCGGCCGCCGGCAAGGACGCCTTGAGACTTTTCCTGCAAACGAAAGGAGTACATAGTTGAATGCCGAGTTGACGGCGATGGCCACTTCTCCGTACACCGCATCTCCCCCTTGTCCCAAATTTAACACGGGCCGAAAGCACGAAATGTCAAAGCCTGGCGGGCGGAATGCAAAACTTTCCGGGTCAAACCGACAAAAAAAACACCTGCACCGCAATATTTGCGGTACAGGTGCTGCCGGGGTCTGGCTAATGATTATCTTCTGCGGCGATTGCGGAGGAATGTCGGAATATCCAGCGCATCTTCCTGCTGAGTCTGGTTCTGACGCGGTGCCGGCTCCTGGCGGAACTGCGATCCGTGATCCTCACGCCGCTCGCGTTCGCCGCGTGCGGGTGCCTGGTGCTGCTGGCGCGGTTCAGGCTGCTGGGCCTGCTGCTGCCGGGAAGAACCGAAGCCGCCGCGTGTCGGGCGCTGGGTGAGCTGCTCTTCCGTGAATCCGGTCGCGATGATCGTGACGACCATCTCGTCTTTCAGGTCGTCATTGATGACGGAACCGAAAATCATGTTCACTTCTTCATCGGAAGCGGATGCAACGATGTCCGCTGCCTCCTGGACTTCGAACAGGCTCAGGTTGGAGCCGCCCGTGATGTTCATGAGCACGCCTTTCGCCCCGTCGATCGAAGTTTCAAGAAGCGGGCTCGAGATGGCCTTTTTAGCAGCTTCCGTCGCGCGGTTCTCTCCCGAGGAAATCCCGATCCCCATGAGGGCGGAGCCTTTGTTCTGCATGATCGTCTTGACGTCCGCGAAGTCCAGGTTGATGAGACCCGGGACGGCGATCAGGTCGGAAATGCCGGAGACGCCCTGCCGGAGCACGTTGTCGGCTTCCCGGAACGCTTCGAGCATCGGCGTGTTTTTGTCAACGATCTCCAGAAGGCGGTCGTTCGGGATGACGATGAGGGTGTCGACCGACTCCTTCATGGCCGCGATCCCGCCGATCGCCTGTGTGGCCCGTTTGCGGCCTTCGAAAGTGAACGGGCGAGTGACGACGCCGACCGTCAGGGCCCCGAGGTCTTTCGCAATCTGGGCAATGACAGGGGCAGCACCGGTTCCGGTGCCTCCGCCCATCCCTGCAGTGACGAACACCATGTCCGCGCCGCGCAGCGCCTCTTCAATCTGTTCCTTGCTTTCTTCGGCCGCTTTCTTGCCGACTTCCGGATTCGCACCAGCACCCAGTCCGCGGGTGAGCTTTTCACCGATCTGGAGCTTCACTTCAGCTTCTGAGAGCTTGAGCGCCTGGGCATCCGTATTGACGGCGATGAACTCGACCCCCTGGACACCGTGCTCGATCATTCTGTTCACCGCGTTATTGCCCCCGCCGCCGACGCCGATGACCTTGATGACGGCGAGCGCATCGATGTTCGTATCAAATTCCAGCATGCTTTCTCCTCCTATGGGTATACGGTTGACCGCGATTATTCAAAGAATTTGTCAAAGATTTTTTTCATCCGGCTGACGGTCTTCTCCTGCCCGTCTCGGCTGCGTTCGGCTTTTTTCTTCTTGGCCGGCGCGGCAGCGGCTGCCGCGGGTTCCATCGCTTCACCAAACGGCGATTCACCGCGGTTGCCGAAGAACTCGTCTTCCAGCTTGGCGTAGCGGATGAGGCCGACCGACGAGGAATACCCCGGTTCGCGCACTCCGATGAATTCAGGCACGTACAGGCGGACCCGGGTCTGCAGCACTTCCCGTGCCAGCTGCGATACCCCTTCCAGCTTTGCGACGCCGCCGGTGATGACGACCCCGCCCGGGAGATCTCGCACGCCGGACCGGTACAGCTCGTCCAGCACCATCTCGAACAGTTCCTCAAGACGGACGCCGATGATCTCGGAGATGTACTTCTGGCTGTACTGGTCCTTTGTATCCACTCCGGCCACCGGGACTTCGAACAATTCGTCCTCGGATGCATCATCGTAATAGGCATGGCCGTACTGATGTTTGATCTGTTCGGCCTGGCCGGTTGTCGTCTTCAGGATGATGGACAGGTCTTTCGTGATATTGTCACCGCCGACCGGCAGCGCGCTCGCGGAAATGAGGCGACCGTCACCGAAGACGGCGACCGTAGTCGATCCGCCCCCGATGTCTATGTACGCCGTTCCGTGGCTCTTCTCGTCTTCGGTGAGAGCAAAATAGCCGGCTGCGAGCGGCTGGAGATAGATTTCCCGGATCTGAAGCCCCGCCCGTTCCACGCAGCGGAGAATATTGTGGAGCAGCGTCTTTGACGTCGTGACAAGGGTGGCATCCATTTCAAGACGGACGCCGATCATGCCGCGGGGATCTTTGATTTCGTCCAGGTCATCGACGATGAACTGCTGCGGAATGATGTTGACAAGCTCCCGCTCCGCCGGAATCATCACTTCCGCAGAATGCATGACCCGGTCAAGGTCATCATCCGTGATCTCGCGGTTTTCGCTGTTCACCGCGACGACCCCTTTCACTTGCTGGAGCATGACCTGATTTGCGGGTATTCCAAGCACAACCTCGCGGATCGACATCCCGATCATTCGCTCCGCCTGTTCCACTGCCTTCCGGATGGACTGCACAGTGGCATCAATATCTACAATGGCACCTTTTCTGATGCCTTCCGATTTTACATTTCCGACTCCGATTACGTGCAGCGAGCGATCCGTCATCTCCCCGATCAGCACTTTTACGGAGGAAGAACCGATGTCCAATGACACATACATATCGGTTTGACTCAACGGACGGCACCTCCTTCTGATCCTCTTAAACTCATTCTATTTCATTATCAGTTCAATGTTAAGTATATTCGTTAATTATACCTCAATTCCTTTGCGGACGCTCCCGATCCGGCCGGTTTGACGCTGTCCGGCGACGTGAAAGTGGAGTGTGGCCGGCTGCACATTATGTATGCGACGGGCGGCAGGCCCGTCAGACGTCCCATGCACTCCGGGGGGGGCCGCCCGGAAGATCCTACTCTCCGGCAGGATCCTCCACCGCGGTGCCCCCCTTCCCTTCTCCGGCAGGAGGCACGCCGTCTCCGTACACCTCCGCATATGGACGGAAATAGAGGCCGACCTCAAGGTCGATGACCCCTTTGCCCTCTTCGGCAAGCTGGGACACGATCGAAGGATAGTACGCCATCTTTTCCGCAAAGTCGGGGATGACCCCCCTCACTTCATAGCCGTCCGCCATATAGGCAGTGATGGCATCCGGGTCTTCTTCATCCCCGCCGCTCAGCACTTCGGAGATGAGGGAGCGGACGTTATCCGGCAAAGAATCGAGTTCCCTGACCATCCTGCTCATCGTCTTGCCGGATTCGAATCCGGTCAGGATCGGAGCGGGAACCGGTCCCGGTGCAGGCTCCGAAAAGATGTCGCCGTTTGCGAGGACCGGAAGGAAGCGCCCGTCCTTTTCAATCAGTGCAGCCGGTTCCCATTCATCCACCCTGATGACCACAGAGCGGAGGCCTGTCCGTTCCACCCGCGCTTCCTTCACCCCCGGCATGGAGGACACTCTTTTCCCGGCCTCGGATTTCCTGAAGCCCCAGAGGGGATCCCCCTCCGAAATCTCTGAAGCCCGGATATAGTCTTCCTCGCTGTTCAGGACGGCTCCCCTCACCCCGATGGACTCAATTTTGCTGAGCGGGGACTGGAAATAAAGCAGCACGGCAAGAACCAGGAGGAACAGGATGAGGAGGAAGATGAAATTGCGGTTCGTCCTCCTCTTCCTCTTCTCCCTGAGCGAGGGGATTCGTTCTTCAATGTCGATAACTTTGTCCATCGCCAGGCCTCCTTTTAGCCATTCCCGCGCCGGAGGCGAACCTCAGGACAAGGGCGGCCGCGATCCACGCGGCAAGCAGGGATGATCCGCCGTAACTGATGAACGGCAGCGTGACGCCCGTCACCGGGAGCAGCCCCGAGACGACGCCGATGTTCAGGAATGATTGAAACCCGAGCATGGCGGCCATGCCGGAAATCATGTAGAAAGAAAGCGGCTCCCGCTGCCGGGCAGCGAGCCCGATGGCAGACGCGGCGAGCAGGAAGAAAAGGGCGATCACCGCGACGGCACCGATGAATCCAGTCTCCTCTGCAATGATGGCGAAGATGAAGTCGTTCTGCGGCTCGGGCAGGTAAAGAAATTTCTGCCGGCTCTGCCCGTAACCGAATCCAGTGAGGCCCGCCGGTCCTGTGGCCATCAGCGACTGGATCGCCTGGAAACCGGTGCCGAGCGGGTCGCTCCATGGATCGAGGTATGCCTTGATCCGGTCAAGCCGGTAAGGAGCCGCAGCAATGAGTCCCGCGATGCCGGCAGCCCCGGCCCCCGCAAGTCCGAAGAAGAATTTCAGGGGGTAGCCGCCGACGAGCAGGATCGCAAACGCCGAAACGACCATGATCATCATCGATCCGAAATCGGGCTGCAGCATAATCAGCGCAGCCGGCAGCAGGATGACGACAAAGTGGCCGGGGCTGAACACTTTCCGACCGCGTCTTTCCGACATCATCGAAGCGAGCTTGCCGATGACGGCGATCTTCGCAAACTCCGCCGGCTGCAGGCTGAACGGACCGAGCGCGATCCAGCTCTGGGAACCGTTCCGCACAGCCCCGATCCCCGGGATGAGGACAGCGGCGAGAAGAAGAACAGACGCGATGTAGACGGCCGTCCATAGCTTCGGGTTCCCGATCTGGCGGGTTTTCAGTATGAAGACGGCAGCCGTTGCGGAAACCGCCAGATAAATCCCCTGTTTGGCCGCAAATGGCAGCGAGTCCCCGTAGTGGATTTCCCCCCAGTAGGAGCCTGCCGAATGGACGAATGCGACGCCAAGAAGACTCAGTGCAACAGCGCTAATGAAGAAGACGGCGACAAGCCTCTTTTCCAGAGCATGCATCCTTCCTTGGTGGTGTTGGCAGATCGTAAGCGGCGGACCTTACAGTTTCTGAACAGACTCGATGAAGCGGTCGCCCCTGACTTCAAAGCTCGGGTACTGGTCCCAGCTTGCACAGGCGGGCGACAGCAGGATGGTGTCCCCTTCGGACGAGATCTCCGCGGCCGTTCTGACCGCATCCTCGATCTCGTTCGCCTCCCTGATGATCGGGACCCCGCAGGATGCTGCGAATTCCCGGAAGCGCGAGGCCGTTTCGCCGAAGACGACCGCGCTGCTCACCCGGTCCATAAACGGCCGGAGCTCCTCGAAGGAGTGCCCCCTGTCCAGTCCGCCTGCGAGCAGGCAGATCGGACCCCGGAATGCTTCCAGGGCGCTTTTCGTGGCGAGTGTATTCGTCGCCTTCGAGTCATTGTAGAACTTGCGCCGCTTCCACTCCCTGACGAATTGGGTGCGGTGCCGGACACCGGCAAACGAGGACAGGACATCCACGATCGCCTCGGCAGGACACCCGGAGAGAATTGCGGCGGCCGTCGCCGAGAGGACATTCTCCAGATTGTGCCGCCCCGGCAGGACGATGTCCGACCGATCGAACAGCTTCTCTCCGAGCCAGTAGACAGAGTCCCCGTCTGCGCTGATCCCGGCTTCCGAGCGGCCCGCAAGCGTGAACGGGATTTTCTTGGCTTCGGAAAGGCTGGCATACCGGGCAACAGACTCCTGGTCGGCATTGTAGATCAGGAAGTCTTCCGGCCCCTGGTTGCGGGTGATGGCGAACTTTGCCCCGCCGTACTCTTCCATCGTTCCGTGGTAATCGATGTGCGCTTCATACAAATTCGTCCAGATGGCGATCTTCGGCCGGAACTTCTCCGTCCCGAGCAACTGGAACGAGGACAGTTCGATCACGACAATCTGGTCCGGCTCTGCGGCGGCCGCGACCGTGCAGGCAGGTGTGCCGATGTTGCCCGCGATGAGCGGGTTCTTCCCGCCCATGTGGAGCATGTGGTGGATCAAGGTGGTGGTCGTCGTCTTGCCGTTCGAGCCGGTCACTCCGATGAACGGCGCTTCGCTCACGAGCCAGGCCAGCTCAACTTCCGTCCAAACCGGGATCCCGGCCTCCAGCGCTTCGGAAACGACCGGATGATCGTACCGGATGCCCGGATTTTTGAACACAAAGTCAAATCCGCGTTCGAGCAGCCCGTCCGGATGCCCGCCCAGGATGACCTCGATGCCGAGCGCCGAAAGCGGTGCAGCTTCCGGGTCTTCTTCCCTGGCATCATTGACGGTTACTTCTGCACCGAGCGAGCCGAGCAGGCGCGCCGCGGCCGATCCGCTCTTGGCAAGGCCGAGCACGAGAACGCGCTTATTAGTGAATAGATCCGTCTGTTTCATGTCAAAGCACCTCCGGCAGTACGGAAATGAGCGCCGCAGCAAGCGCTGCGGACCAGAATACGAGCACGACTTTCCATTCCGACCAGCCGGAAAGCTCAAAGTGGTGGTGGATCGGACTCATCTTGAATATCCGTTTGCCGGTCGTCTTGAACGAAGCGACCTGCAAAATGACGGACAGCGTTTCAATGACGAACACGATTCCGATCAGCAGGAGGAGAATCTCCTGCTTCATGAGGACGGAAAGCATGGCGAGCACACCGCCGAGCGCAAGCGAACCGGTGTCCCCCATGAAAATTTTTGCCGGGTTGGCATTGAACAGGAGGAAGCCGAGCAATGCCCCGGTGATCGTAAAGGCGACAAGGGCCAGGTCTTCCTGGCCGTACACGAGGCCGAGGACCCCGAACGCCGCAAAGGCGATCGAAGAGGTTCCGGCAACGAGGCCGTCCAGCCCGTCCGTCAGATTGACGGCATTCGAGAAGCCGACAAGCCAGAAGATCAGGAACAGGACATACAGCGGCCCAAGGTCGATTTCCCACGAACTGAACGGCAGCCCGATCGTCGTCTCAAATGGACCCAGCTTCAGAAGCAGATAGGAAACGACCGCGATGGCGATCTGGCCGATCAGCTTCTGGAGGGAGGTCAGGCCGAGATTGCGTTTCAGTACGACCTTGATGAAATCATCAAGGAATCCGATGAGCCCGAATCCTGCAAGCACGAGGAGAAGCACGACGGTCTGTGTTGTCAGAAGATCAAATACAAAACCGAGAATAAGAGAAGTGACGATGATGGCGGCGATGAAGATCAGTCCGCCCATTGTCGGGGTGCCCGCCTTCTTGAGGTGGGCTTTCGGCCCCTCCTCCCGTATGCTCTGGCCAAACTTCAGACGGCGGAGCATCGGGATGAGCGGAAAGGCCAGCAGCGCAGTCAGGATGAATGCGACCGCGATGATCGTGATCGTTGTGGCGAGTGTCATGATAGAAATCTCCTTTAAAACGAATGCCGTTATCGGCATGTCAATCATTTTTCTTAGTCGGCCGGTCCGGCATACAGGTGAATGATCCCCGATTCTTCCATCATGGTGCCGGGTGCCGGGAGTTGCCTGATCACCTGTCCTTCCGGGGGCCCGTTCCACTCGATCCTGATCGTGTGGAACATCTTGACGAGTTCGTCCCGGCTTCGGCCGGTCAGATCGGGCACGCGGATCTGGACCGGATCCCCCCATCTGTATTCGCGTTCCATCTGGCCGTCCCGCGGCTCGATGCCGCGGAGCGGCGCAATATCCGAGATGATCCGGCCCACCATCGGCGCGGAAATGACGCCGCCGAACTGGACTTCATTTTCCGGCCCGTCCACCGCCACATACACCAGGATGTCCGGATCGTCTGCAGGGGCGAAGCCGATGAATGAAACAATATAGTCCCCGTCTTTATAACGGCCTTCTTCCACTTTCTGTGCCGTCCCCGTCTTGCCCCCGACCCTCAGGCCGTCCGTGAACGCGTTCCGGCCCGACCCGTTGGCCACGACGGATTCCAGCGCTTCGCGGACCTTGCCGGAAGCCTCTTCGCTGATGACCTGCCGTTTCACGACCGGCTCGGACCGTTCAATCTCTTTTCCGGTTTCCGGGTCGACGATCCGCTTGACGATGTACGGCTGCATGAGCCGGCCCCCGTTCACGGCGGCCGCGACCGCCTGTGCCTGCTGGATCGGCGTGACGGATATGCCCTGCCCAAACGAGGTGGTGGCGTGTTCGACCGGACCATATGCCTCCTTGGAAAACAAGATCCCGGAAGCTTCGCCGGCTATTCCGCTGCCGGTCGTCGATCCGAATCCGAAGTTCCGGATATATTCGGTGAGTTTGTCCGGTCCGACCCGCCGTCCGAGCTCGATGAATCCCGGGTTGCATGAGTTCTCGACCACCTCAAGGAATGTCTGCGGGCCGTGGCCCTCACGCTTCCAGCAGCGGAGGCGGGCCCCGCCGACCGTCACATGTCCCGGGTCGAAGAAGCTGTCCTCCTTCAGGTTCACAACCCCTTCTTCAAGCGCAGACGCCAGGGTGATGATCTTGAATGTGGATCCGGGTTCGAAGGTCATCCATACCGGCAAGTTCCTATTATAAATGGACGGATCGACAGATGCATAGTCCGATGGGTCAAAATTGGGTGCGGAAGCGAGCGCCAATATTTCCCCTGTGCCCGGATCCATCACGATGGCGAGTGCCTGGTCGGCATCATACTTCAACATCGCCTGGCTGAGCTCGCGCTCCACGATCTCTTGAATGCGCAGGTCGATCGTCAGCTCGATGTTCGCCCCCGCCTTTCCGCGGATCCAGCCGTCCCCGACATGGGGCAGCGGATTTCCTCGCGCATCGGTAAACATCCGGATCTTCTCTCCCTTGCCGGTCAAGACCTTTTCGTACTCGTATTCAATGCCCGCCAGACCCTGATTGTCGTACCCGGTAAAGCCGACGAGGCGGGAAAGCATGTTGCCGTACGGATAATCCCTGACGTAGTCGACCCCTGTATAGAGGCCCGGAATGCCGAGCCTGCCGATCTGGATGGCCGTGTCATACGGGATGTTCTTTCCTTCCGGCGCCAGCTTGATGATCGATGCCCTCTTGGACATCTGTTCTTCCAGACGGCTCTTGTCCGCCCCGATGAGCGGGGCCAGCGCCGCGGCCGCAGCCGGGATATCCCGGTTCTGGGAGGGCATGAAATATAAAGTCGGTGCGACTTTGTTGCCGATGATCTTCCTGCCGCTGCGATCCAGGATTTCTCCCCGGACACCCGCGAACGGCAGCTCGCGGTCCCAGTTTTCCATCGCCTTTTCAGTGAGTTCGGGATTTCGGATGATCTGCACCTGGAACAGTTTCACGACGAGCGCAGCGAATAGCAATGCGAGCATGAGGAAAGCCAGCCGGAGTCTTTTCCTCATCTTTGATTCAATGAAGCGGCGCACGTTCTCCCACCTTGCGTTTTTCTTTTAGCGTATGAGTGCCGGCCGGGCGCTATTCAGTTTCAGTCGAGCGGGTATTCCTCTTCTTCATCCGATGGTTCCTCCGGAGTGGCGTGCAGACGGTCCGGTTTCTCGAATTTGACGACGGTCGGTGCACCTCCTCCGGGTGATGAGCCCGGTGACGCGCTCTGCGAGGCGGCAAAGCCTTCCCCGTGCACTTCGATCGTCAGTCCGGACAGCGAGGCGAACGCCAGGACGGACCGTTTGGACCACCCGGTGAAATCGGGGAGCACGGACTCTCCCTCCGTTTTCAGGATGACCAGGCCTCCAGGCAGGATGGACGTTCCGGATTGCGGGAACTGTCCGGTCACTTCCCCGCCTCCCCCGGTCACGACGGGCTTGATCCCTTTGGCTTCAAGGTCTTTTATCACCGTGTCCGCTGCCGTGCCTTCGAAATCGGAAAGCGTGATCTGTTCTTTCGCTTCCTTTTCTTCATCCGGTCGGATATTCAGATGCTTCAGGCTGTTTTCCATGACCGGCTTAAAGATTTTGGAGACGGGGATCGCCCCATACTCACCCGGAGGCAGCTTCGGCCGGTGGACATTGACGTAGACGATCAGCTGGGGATCATCTGCAGGTGCCATCCCGAGAAATCCGTAGAGGAGGTTGTTCGTTCCATGGAGCCATCCGCCCTTCCCGTTCGGGATCTGGGCTGTTGCCGTCTTTCCGGCGACAGAATAATCTTCGAGGTCGAAAATCTTCCCTGTCCCCTTCTCTGATGTGACAACCGATTCCATTACGTCCAGAACGGTTTTGGCAGTCTCGGCCGAGATCGGCTTGCCCTTTTCCTCCGGCTCCCCTTTTCTGAGGACTTTGTCCGTATTCGGGTCTCGGATCTCTTCGATCACATACGGCTTCATCATGGTGCCGCCGTTCGCGATGGCGGTCGCCGCCTGGACCATCTGGATCGGCGTGACGGTCGACCCCTGGCCGTACGAAGTGGTGAGGCGCTCGACCGGCCCCACGTCATTGAGCACGCCGGCCGCTTCGCCCGGAAGATCGATGCCCGTCTTCTCGCCGAATCCGAAATCACGCAGGTGGCCGATGAAGGCTTCGTCCTTCATTCTCTCAAGCAGGTAGGCCATCGAGACGTTCGAGGATCGCTGGAAACCCTCCAGGAAACTGATATAGCCCCAGCCCGCCCGCTTGTGGTCATAGATGGTCGTGTCGTGCATCGTATAGCTGCCGGATTTAAAGTGGTCATTCGGTGCCCAGACGCCTTCTTCGATGGCGGATGCGAGCGTGAAGACCTTCATCGTTGAACCCGGCTCGATCGTGTACTGCACCGCTTCGTTCAGCCAGTTGGACGACAGGCCTTCCTTCGTCTCCGGATTGAATGACGGACGCTGGCTCATGGCCAGGATCTCGCCGGTCTTCGGGTCTGCGACGATCACGGACATCCGCTCAGGCGAATATTCTTTCTGGACCCGGTTCATTGCGTCCTCGACAAAGTTCTGGATCGTCTTGTCGAGCGTCAGGCGGATATCCGACCCGTCGACGGCGGGCGTCACTTTCTCTTCCGTGCCGGGAAGAAGGAACCCCCACGTATCGCTCTCGTACTCCATTTTCCCGTTTTCGCCGGTCAGGATCTCGTCGAATGTCTTCTCAAGCCCCATCTGACCGACCGTCTTGGTCGTTCCGTCTTTCTGTGTTTCCTTCTGTGCGAATCCGATCAGGTGGGAAGCAAACATACCGTTCGGATAAAAGCGCTTTTTGTCCTTTACGAACTGGATGCCGGGCAGGTGGAGCGCTTTGATCTGGTTCATCTTTTCGTGGCTGAGGTTTCGGCCCGCAGAACCGAACTCCACCTGATAGACGTCCGGATTATCCTGCCGGTTTAGGAGCTCCAAGATTTCCTCGTAGGAGAGGTCAATATGCTCCGAAAGGGCCTTCGCCGTCTTTTCACGGTCAGTGACATGCCGCATCTTCGTCTTGTCCTTGACGCCGTCACTCGCTTTTTTGCTGAGGATGGCCACCAGGTTATAGCTGAGCGTATCTTCCGCTATCGGCTGACCGTCCCGGTCAAGAATCCGGCCGCGGTCCGCACTGAGGACATTCTCCCGTTCGTACTTCGCCTGCGCCATCGCAGCCAACGGACGCCCTTCCACTTCTCCGGTCACCTGAATGTACAGGAATCTGCCGAATAATAGAAAAAAGAGCCCTCCATAGACACAAAACATCAGGAAGGCTCCCCATTGGAAACGAAATCTTCTCTTCATTGTCCAGGCACGACCTTCACATTTTTTTCATTGAGAGTCAAACCGAGCTCCTGCGCCTTGCCCCAGATCCGCTCGTAGGTCGATTTCTCTCTCACTTGAATGGACAAATCCGTATTTTGTTTGGACGTTTCCGCAATATCCTGTTGAATGAGCTGGACTTCCTTGTTCGTCGCGTTGATCGCGGACTGAGCCTGCAGCAGGAATACGGCAAACAGAGCGGCCGCTGCAACGGCTACAACAAACAGGACCTTTTCGCCCTTCGTGAAAAGTCTCCTTTTTCTCGAGGGGCGGGCGTCCGGCTCTGTTTCCGGAACGCGGGTGATGTCGGGTTCCTGTATGTATGCGTAGTCAAATTTGCGTGCTTCAAGCGCCATTCATCTGGTCCCCCTTGTATTTTGTCGGTACATTCTCTTTTATCTTTTTAGTCTTTGGTCTTTACGATTCTTCACAGCCCTTCGCCGGCAGGTTTACCTTTTTTCGGCGATCCGCAGCTTGGCGGAATGGGAGCGTTTATTGACTTCTAATTCTTCCTCGGTCGGCAGGACGGGCTTGCGTGTGATCAGCTTCAGGACCGGCTCCATGCCTTCCGGGATGACCGGGAGGTTCGGCGGGAGGTCCGGCATCGACGAGGCTTCCTTGAACATCGTCTTGACGAGCCTGTCCTCGAGGGAGTGGAACGTGATGACGCTGATCCGCCCTTCGGGATTCAGAAGCTCAATGGCGTCGGAGATGGATTCTTCCGCTGCCCCGAGCTCATCATTCACCGCAATGCGGACTGCCTGGAAAATCCGTTTGGCCGGATGGCCCCCGGTTCTCCTGGCGGCAGCGGGAATGCCGGCCTTGATGAGTTCGACGAGTTCGAATGTCGTTTCGATCGGCCGCTCTTTTCGTGCCGCTTCAATCTTCCGGGCAATCTGCTTGGAAAACTTCTCTTCTCCGTAGCGGAAGAAGATGCGGACAAGGTCCTCATACGGCCAATCATTGATGACATCCCTGGCGGTCAGGTCCGCATCGGTATCCATCCGCATATCGAGCGGTGCATCGAAGCGGTAGCTGAAGCCCCGCTCGGGCGTATCGAACTGCGGAGACGATACGCCGAGATCGTAGAGGATCCCGTCGATGCCCCGGATGCCGAGCCTGTCCAGCTCCTGTTTCAGGTTCCGGAAATTCTCCCGGACGAATGTAACTTTGTCCAGGTGGGGGGCAAGGCGTTCGCCGGCATGGCGGATCGCTTCCGGGTCCTGGTCAAAGCAGATGAGCCTGCCGCCTTCCCCGAGCTGTCCCGCCAGGTATTCGCTGTGACCGCCTCCGCCGAGCGTGCAGTCCACGTATAGGCCGTCCGGGCGGATGTTCAGCCCGTCGACCGTCTCTTTCAGCAACACGGTCACATGGTCAAACATGCCCGTCCCCTCTTTCCACCATCATTTCAGATGTCAAAGTCAATCATGTTTTCAGCAATCTCGTTGAATGATTCTTCGGATTCCTCAAAGTAGTCTTCCCATGCCGTCTTCGACCAGATTTCAATCCGGCTGGAGACTCCGAGGACGATGCAGTCCTTCTCCAGCCCTGCGTAGCCCAGCAGGGTTGCAGGTATATTGACGCGTCCCTGCTTGTCAAGTTCCACTTCGGTAGCCCCGGAAAAGAAGAACCGGGTGAATGCGCGGGCATCCTTCTTCGTGACGGGAAGGGCTTTGAGCTTTTCCTCGAGCCGCTTCCATTCGTCCATGGGATAGGCAAACAGGCATTGATCAAGTCCGCGCGTGACGACGAAACCGTCCTCAAGGTGTTCGCGGAACTTGGCCGGAATGATGATGCGGCCTTTGGAATCAACCGTATGCTGATATTCTCCCATGAACATCGGATTCACCCCACATCGTAAACTTAATGTACCACATCCCCCCACTTTCCTCCACCCGTTTTTAAAAAACTTTTCCCCCGTCTCAATAAATTCTCCGCGCGGCGGCGGCTTTTGAGATATTGCCGTCACAATCCGTGCGGTTCCTTTGTTTTTCGGCGTCTTTCCCCCACGGCCTGCCGACTGCCGGCAGGTTCTGGCCATACGGAGGCACCGCGGATTCCCGCCCGCCGGACAGATCCGGCAGACGCCTTCTTTCCAAAAAGAAAAAACCGCCTGGGACGGGCGGCCGCAGAAAACGCCATCCGGCCTCATGGCTTCCGGCCGAGGGATGCCCCTTTTGAACTCCCCACACCGCAGAACTGCCGGCGATCTGTTTAACGCACAAAGAGTGCCGGGCGGAAAAAATGGCTCCCCCGACTTCCCCTTGTGCCGCACGGGAATCTTTCCATGCCCGTGTGATCCGCCCTGCGGCAGTCCGGGCATAGAGACGGAAGAAACGATCAGGCCCCGATCAAAACAAAAAGACCGCAGACAAGGAGGGGTGTCCCCATGTTGTCTGCAGTCTGCCGCCCGGAGCGGGCCATTTACATCAGAGTTGTTCCTTTTAAAGCCGGATGAGCAGGTGGACCCCCGCCTGCTCCGGCACGGATCCGAGCAGATCACGGAAGAGCCCGGGTCCGTATTCGTTCATGAACTGGAACGGCGTGTACTTCCGCTCCTGGAAACCGCCTTCCGGGAGAAGCTCCGCTTCGAGGAGATCGAACCGTGCAAGAGTCGTCTCATGTTCGAGAAGAAGGGAATCATGGATCTGGTTTTTCAGCCAGTCGAACTGCCGGCGGTGGTACTCCATGTTCGTTTCGGAAAGGGCGGCAAGCCCACGTCCTTTCCCTTCAAGCAGCCTGGAAAGTCCGGCATAGCCGGCGGCAAGCTGTTCCTCGAGATGATCGATCTCTTCTTCCGCGCCGTGGCCGTGGATTTTCCCGAGGAACTCCGTCCGCTCTTCTCCGACGGCCCCCTGAAGGACGGCTTCTGCCGTGAGGCCGGTTTCCTGAAGCAGGCAGGCGGCACGCCGGCTGACGAACGTGAAAGAGGACCGGGGAACGACGACCGGCATCCGGATGCCGAGTGCCCGGAAGGCCGGACGCAGCAGCGACCAGTACGCAATCTCCCCCGGGCCCCCGACGAAGGCAAGGACCGGGAAGATGAGGTCCTGCATGAGCGGACGGGTGACGACATTGTTGCTCAGGCATTCCGGGGATGACTCTGCGAGTCCGAGAAGCTCATCCGTCTTGAAGGAGACGCCGGCCTGTTCGTTGAAGAAGCGGTCGCCGTCACGCATCAGGAGGATCCGTTCGCCGTCCCGCACGTAAAACAGGTGGGCGGCCTCTTCCTCGGCGTTGACCGGGCTTCCGTATCCTTGTCCGGAGAACAGGCGCTCGCTTTCCGCCACGCCGGTTGCAATTTCTTCCGAGCAGCGGATCATTTCGGCAAAGTGGCTGCGCTCCAGCCGGCGGATCCGGGGATCGGCCGCGTCCACGAGCAGGAGGCCCTCTTCTCCGAGCAGCCGGTTGACGATCGCAGCGAAGAATGCCGTGAACGTTTCGTTCCCTTCCATGCATTCTTCCGCAAGTCTGAGCAGTCCGGCAGAATGGGCGGTTTCTCCGTAATCCCGGAAGATTCCCCTGATGAACTGTCTCATTTCCTCTTTGTCAAAACCGGTTGTTGACGCCATCGTCTTCAGTCCCGGGATCATCGGGAACTGCCGCTTGGCCGGCCTGCCGCCGGTGATGGCGTGAACATGATTGATCTCCGCCAGGTCGTGGTCTTCACCGGCAATCCAGAACACCGGGACGACCGGCACATCCAGCAGTTCCCTGAGGCGTCCGGCTTCGAGGATGACCGTGATGGCCTTGTTGAGCGAATAAAGCGGACCGGACAGGATGCCCGCCTGCTGGCCGCCGATTACAACCTGTGCGCCCTGCCGGAGCTCCTCGAGATGCCCGGAGGTCCGGTCGGAAATCCCGAGCGGCTCCATGAAGGCGCGGATCGCATCCGCAAGCGATTCCCGGTCATATTCCCGGGTCTCCAGCTCCAGGAGCCGCTGCCGGTAACCGTCATCGCTGAGCGGGTAGTCAAAATATGTATTGATGAATTCACCATCGCCGGCATATGCCTTCATGACCGGACTGGCCGTCGGGATGTCGAGACATTCGATTTCCATGATTCAGACCCCATTTTCCTTTTTAATCGTCACCGATTATAGCATTACCTCGTGCCTGAATTAAAAAATTCCGCTCAACGGGCCGTATATGTCCAGACCGCGATCCCTGCCCCGGAGATGAGGAGAACCATATAAAGGACAGAACAGAGGAGAAACAGGAGCCGCCAGATCTTGCGGAGCAGCGGCAGGATCTCCAGTTCGCGGCGGGTTTCCCGCTCGCGCCAGGTCATGGCGAGGGCAAACAATGTGACGGCCATCGCAAACGGGAAGCCGGCATGGATCCCGGTGATGGACCGGAACACGATCGGCACGGCGGGGAGCAGGAAAACAGTCGTGACGTCCGCTGCCCGGCTCAGCCCTCTGGCCGGGTCCTTCAGCATCCGGGTGAACAGTGTAAAGAGCATCATGAACAGAAGGGGAGGAAACGAGATCAAAAAACCCGCCGACGCATAGAGGACTTCAGACATGCCTGCCCCTCCGTTCCTTGAATGCCACCATCTCCGCCAGTCCCGCCAGGAGCTGCACCGGGCAGTCCCTGCGTTCCGCTTCGCGGATCAGGCCGCCGAGAATGGCGTCGGATTCGGTTCGCCGCCCGTTCCTGAGATCGGCGAGCATCGATGATTCATTCCCTGCCGTCCTGCGGCACAGATCCAGCACATCTTCCAGCGGGACCGACCCGGACAATTCCGGGAATGCGGCCGAAAGCTCCCCGTGGACGAGGCCCGCCAGCCGGGAAAGCCCCGGGTCTGAGGCGATCGTTCCGTTTGGGACACCGAGGATGGCAGTGATCGGATTGATGACGGCATTTTTCATCGCTTTTGTAAACAGGAGCTTCTCCGGGTCTTCTTCGATCCGGACGGGAAACCACGGAGAATCCGCGGCCGCGAGCGGTTCCAGGAAGGAGGCGCCCCGATTGGCCGCCATCCTGAGCGGTCCCGTTCCCGTGTGCCGGACGGTCCGCCCGTCGATCCGCATCGCGCCGTGCTCCACCGTTGCAAACGCAATTTCCGGGTTCTGCAGGCTGCCTGCCCACTCGAGGTGGGCCACTCCGTTCTGGACGAACAGGAGCGGGGACTTCTCCAACGCGGCTGCGTGTGAGTCCAGGAACTCCTTTAAGTCATATGACTTCATGGCCAGGATGGCCGGATTTTCCCCGTTCCAATCGGCGGGATCCGCAGAGGCATCGACTTGGAAGCGGTGCCGGATCCCGTCCCTTTCCACGCAGACCCCTTCTTTGCGCAGGAGTGCCGCCTGTTCTTCGGTCCGGGTGAGCATCCGGACTTTGAAGCCGGCATCGGCAAATCCCGACGCCAGCAGCAGGCCGACGGCACCCGCTCCTACAATATTCAGTTTCATCGTTGCCGGACACCCCTTTTTTCTTATTCGGGCGGGTTTGCCTGACCGCACCTGGCCGGCCGGCGGCAACAAAAAACAGGAACCCCTTCGGCCTCCCGCAAAAAGCCGACCGGCCTGGCTTCCCCGGCCCCGGGCCGGAAGAGGCCAGGCGAAGGTCTGCAAGTGAGTGACCAGAGTTCCTGCCTGCCGCATGTTCGTTTTTGCATCAAACTTTTCGGACAGCCCCCTGATAGGTTGATTATACCGGATTGACCGGGTGCTTGCGAAGGGGTGCCGTCTTTTCTTTTGTCGAATAAATCTCAAATCGCCTGGCGAGTTCACCGCGCAGTTGATCCGGTGCCACGATGTCATCGATGATCATCTCGGAAGCCAGCTTGTAAATATCGATCTGTTCCTGGTATTCACGCCGCTTTTCCTTGATGAATTCAATCCGCTCTTTCGGATCCTCGATTGCCTGGATCCGGTTGGAATAGACGGCATTGACGGCTGCTTCGGGCCCCATGACGGCAATTTGTGCCGACGGGAGTGCGATGCATGCATCAGGTTCGAATGCAGGTCCCGCCATTGCATAGAGGCCGGCGCCGTATGCTTTTCTGACGACGACGGAAATTTTCGGGACGGTGGCGGAGCTCATCGCCGACAGGAATTTGGCCCCGTGGCGGATGATCCCCGCCCGTTCAACCTTCGTCCCGATCATGAAGCCCGGCACATCGGCAAGGAACAGGAGCGGAATCGAAAATGCATCGCACAGCGAGATGAACTTGGCTCCCTTGTCCGCCGAGTCGACGAACAGGACGCCCCCCTTCGCTTTTGGCTGGTTTGCGATGATGCCGACCGTCCGGCCCTCGATCCTGGCCAGTCCGGTGATCAGCTCGGGAGCGAATAGTTTTTTGATTTCAAAGAAGGTCCCTTCGTCGATCAGGGTGTCGATCGCCTCGTACATGTCAAACGGCGCATTCTGGTTTTGCGGCACGATCTCGCCGAGCGGACGTCCTTCCTTCGGCTCCACGGATTCGGCCATCGACGGCTTTTCCCCGAAGTTCTGGGGGAAATAACCGAGGTATCGCTTCGCCGCCTCGATCGCTTCCTTTTCATCTGCTGCAAGGAGATCACCGCAGCCGGAGACGGTGCAGTGCATCCGGGCCCCGCCCATCTCTTCAAGCGTCACCTTCTCTCCGATGACTTCGGCCGCCATCCGCGGCGACCCAAGATACATCGAGGCGTTGCCGTCAACCATGATGACAATGTCGCAGAATGCGGGAATGTACGCACCGCCTGCCGCGGACGGGCCAAAGAGCAGGCAGATCTGCGGGATGACGCCGGACAGGCGGACCTGGTTGTGGAAAATCCTGCCCGCTCCCCGGCGGTTCGGGAACATGTCCAGCTGGTCCGTGATCCGGGCGCCTGCCGAGTCGACAAGATACAGCAGCGGGACACGCAACTGCTCCGCCGTCTCCTGGATGCGAATGATCTTTTCGACCGTCCGGGCTCCCCATGAGCCTGCTTTCACCGTCGAGTCATTAGCCATGACGCACACCGTCCTGCCGCCGATTCTGCCGGTGGCCGTGACGACACCGTCCGCAGGAAGGTCTCCCGCCTCCGCATTGGCGAAACGGGCGTCTTCCGTATATTCTCCCCCGTCAAACAGAAGTTTGAGACGATCCCGGACGAACATCTTATTTTGTTCCTTCAGTTTCTCGTGATACTTCGGCTGGCCCCCCGCGAAAATCTGCTCGAGCTTTTCTTCAAGCCGGCCGTCGCCTGTCGGTTTAACCGTCATTTCCGTTCCCCTCCCTGTGTTTTCCGCTTCCCTGCTTGCCGGTCAGCCGGCAAGCAGCGGAACCGGACCGGTCCCGCAGAACGGGATTATTCGAATGTCAGGATCACGTCGCCCTCGTTGACGAAGTCGCCCACGTCCACCCGCACTTCCTTAACCTTGCCGCCTTTTTCCGCTTCAACCGGGATTTCCATCTTCATTGATTCGAGGACGATGACCGCCTGGCCCTGTGCCACTTCGTCTCCCGCCGTCACGTCTACGGTGAACACCGTTCCGGCCATCGTGGATTTCAATTCGTTCATTTGATTTCCTCCTTTTCGGTCTCTTTCCATTTGTCCAGCACATTCGTAGCGTAATCACCGGCCCGGAACAATTCCGAGGCGGTGAACCGGGCGAACAGCGGAAGGTTCGTCTTGGGGCCCTCCGCAGAAGCTTCCGCAAAGAAAGCCTCCGACCTTCTGATTGCCTCTTCCCGGCTGTCTCCCGTGATGATCACTTTCGCGATCATCGGATCATAATACGGCGTCACCGAATCCCCCTCGGCGTAACCGGCATCGATCCTTACCCCTTTGCCTTCGGGCAGCCTGAGCGAAGCGATCTTGCCAGGAGACGGGAGGAATCTGTCGGGATCCTCCGCATAGATCCTGTATTCAATCGCATGCCCCGTTGTGCTGATCTTCTGCTGCTCTTTCACCGGGAGCGGTTCGCCGGATGCGATGCGGAGCTGCCATTCGACGAGGTCAAGTCCGGTCACTTCTTCCGTCACCGGGTGCTCCACCTGCAGGCGGGTGTTCATCTCGAGGAAGTAAAACTCATGGTCCGGCCCCACGATGAACTCGACCGTTCCGGCATTCGTATAGCCGACGGCCCTGCCGGCTTCCACGGCGGCCTTGAGCAGCCGCTCGCGCGCGGCGTCGGGGAAGCACGGAGAAGGGGATTCCTCGATCACTTTCTGATTCCTGCGCTGCACCGAGCAGTTGCGTTCGAACAGATGGACGATGTTCCCCTCTTCATCGCCGAAAATCTGTGCTTCGATATGGCGGGCATCATCGATGAACTTCTCCAGGAACACGCGGTCATCGCCGAAGTAGGATTTGGCCCGTTTTTTGACCGACTCGAAGTTCCGACTGAGCGCTTGCTCACTTTCGCAGCGGATCATGCCGATGCCGCCCCCTCCGGCGCTCGCCTTCATCATGACCGGATAGCCGATCTTCTCTGCAGCCTCCAGCGCTTCCTCAAGCGACGAGACCCCCTCGTCCGTGCCCGGGACGACCGGGACACCCGCTTTGATCATCGTCTTCCTCGATGCGATCTTATCCCCCATTTTCTCGATCACATCGGGTTTGGGCCCGATGAAGGCCAGTCCGGCTTCTGAGACCTTGCGGGCAAATTCCGCGTTCTCGGACAGCAGCCCGTAGCCCGGATGGATGGCGTCCGCCCCTTCCTTCAAAGCAAGCGCGATGATCTCGTCCCCTTTGAGGTAGGACTGCGGAACAGGTCCGGGACCGATGAGGAACGCCTCGTCGGCTTCTTTCGTGAATGGCAGTCCGGCGTCCGCCTCCGAGTGGACGGCGATTGTCCGGATGCCGAGCCTTTTGCACGTCCGGATGATCCGGGATGCGATTTCGCCGCGGTTTGCGATCAATATCTTCTCCATGCGGTTCCCCTCCGTGTAACAAAATTTGACCCCTTTCCCTATTAGTCTATATGAAGATTGAAACCGTTTTCAAGTGCGGGGCGAAAAAAGACGCGGAAACAGGCCGTGAAGAAGGGGAATCCGTTCTTCCGGCCTCTTCAAGCCAATGATCCGCGCAGAGCGGGTCGGCCCCGCCCGGGCTCAAGATTCTTTTTTCTCAATGAACGTGACTCCCTTTGACAGCCAGGCAAGCAGCCTGTGATGCTCCCTTGCGAGCAGTTCATGCTCTTTCTTGAGTGCAAGATAAGATTCCGACAGTTCATCAAAACCGGTCATCGCCTGCTTCAGATGAGATTTCAGGTGATGCTCGGGCTTTTTCCTGGCGGCTTCGAGCTCGCCTTCATAATACCTGCGCAGATTTTTGTTCCAGCGGAAGCCGCATGCCTGTTTCGTCCGGCCCAGCTTCCCTGCCGCATCTTCGAATGCCTCCAGCTGGGTGCCGCCGTTCCTGACGGATGCGATCACCGTCTCCGCGAGAACCCGGTCATCTTCCGCCGTCCATCTGTCTTTTCGTGTGTTCCCCGTCACTCTACCACCCCCGTTTTGAAAACTATATGCGGAGCGCGGGGGAAATAGACTTCATTTTTTCTTGTTCAGGAACCGGTCAACCGCCTCGTGGTGTGCATCCGCGGCCCAAAGCCGCGCACATTCGGCCACTTCTTCCCGGATCATCGATTCAAGGCCCAGGGCATCCCATTTCCGGACTGCCGCCTGCTTATATGCACGGAGCACGGTAGGGTGGATGGCACCGAGCCGTTCTGTGAAGCGGTTGAGCGCAGCTTCGGGGTCCCCGTCAAACGTTTCGGTCGCCCAGCCGGTTTCCAGAAGCGCCTGGGCTGTGTGCACTTTTGACTCTGTCAGCATGCGGAGCGCCCCTGCATGGTTCCCCGTCTTCACGAACAGGTGGGAGGCCCCTCCCCAACCGGTCGTAATGGCGAGCGTCCCTTGTATGTAACCGCAACGGGCGGTATTCCGCACAAGCCGGTAATCACAGGCCGTTGCGATTTCGCAGCCGCCGCCCACCGCGTGTCCGTTGACGAGCGCGATGACCGGCATCGGAAGCCGGCTCATCCGCAAGAGGATATCCGCCATCTTGCCGAGCATCGGTGCCGCTTCCTCTGCCGTCTTCAGCAGATGGAATTCCGACAGATCCCCTCCGGAGCAGAAAGCGGCGTCCCCCGCACCCGTCACGGCAAAGAACCGGAGCGTCCCGTCGCTTGCCGCAAGATCGACGGCTGCAGACAACGCTTCCATTAATTCATCGTTAACCGCATTCCGCTTTTCCTGCCGGTCGATCGTAAATACCGCTCCGCCCCCCACATGTTCAACATGATGCACCATCCCTGCAATCCCCCTTCTGTTTTCTTCTGAAAAACGGAAAAAGGCAACCTCGGCCTCATGGGCCCGGTCGCCTTTGCAGCGTCGGAATTATTCGCCGACGACTTGTTTCCCTTTGTAATGTCCGCATTCTTTGCAAACACGGTGAGCGAGTTTCGGTTCACCGCAGTTATCGCAAGCAACCATGCCTGGCACCTGGAGCTTGAAGTGAGTGCGGCGTTGGCGCTTGGCCGTTTTGGATGTTCTTCTTTTCGGTACTGCCATGCGGGGCACCTCCTTACGGTTCTATTCGTCTTCCGATTCATCTTCGGACCGGCCGAGTAAATCTGCCAGCCCTGCGAGTCTCGGATCAACTTTCGGTTTTTCTTCTTCACGCTTGGCGGTGAATTCCTCTTCGGAAGAGAAGGCCCAGCCTTTCCCTTCCATCGGTTTGGCCGCCTCATCAGAAAGGATCTGAATCGGTACTTCCAGCAGGACGAGTTCCTCAAAGACAGGTGTCGGATCGACGACTTCCCCGGTCACTTCATGGACCGAGTCGTCATCGGACGCCACGTAGCCTTCCCAGACAAACTGCTCGTCCGTCTCGATCTCGAACGGGAAGTCGATGTCTTCCCAGGTTCTGGACTCGGGAAGCGTCATCGTCCCTTCGAGCCGGAATCGGCAAGTCATGCTGCCGGAGCCGACTGAACAGGAACCCGTCACCCTGACCGGGGAGATCCCGCGGATTTCAGGGTTCCGCTCTTTGACCGCAGACAGATCGGCTGTACCGTCTATCTGCATCCCACCCTGCCGGTGTTTCAGCAATTGCCGGATGGTCCATTTCATCAGGAATCACCTCAAGACAACAAAGTAGATTATATAATGCCCAAAATACGATGTCAAGATATTTTCTTGTCACCCGCCGGCAACGGCCGCTGGGTTTTTCCCGTACTGAACGCTATAATACGTCTATATTGTATCAAAGGAGTGGGGCACATGAAAGCTGCAGGCGTCGTGGTCGAATATAATCCTCTTCACAACGGCCATGTCCACCATCTGCGGGAGACCCGGAAGGCAACCGGAGCCGATGTCATCATCGCCGCCATGAGCGGGAATTTCCTGCAGCGGGGGGAACCCGCCTTTCTCGGCAAGTGGGAACGGGCGGAATTGGCGCTTCGATCAGGCGCCGATCTCGTCTTTGAACTGCCGTACCGGTTCGCTACGGCCCAGGCGTCCGAGTTTGCGGAAGGGGCCGTTACCATTTTATCGGCTGCCGGCTGCAGCTCGTTCTGTTTTGGATCCGAAGACGGGGACATCCTCGCCTTTGAACAGGCAGCGGACCTGATCGGAAAGCACCGGGACCGCTACGAATCGGACGTCCGGCGCCTTGTCCGCACCGGCATGAGCTATCCGGCTGCGCTCAGCGGGGCCTATTCCGCACTGCCGCAGCCGGACGGGGTGCCTGCCGCCGACCTGACTCGGCCGAACAACATTCTCGGCTATCATTACCTCCGGGCTTCCCGCGAGCTCGGGACCGGCATGAAGGCATATACGATCGGGCGCAGCGGTTCGGGACATCATGATCTCGCGCCGGATGCAGGAACGGGGATCATGAGCGCGACGGGCATCCGGCGTGTTGTCCTTTCCGCCGGCACGATGGACGGCATCACCGGGGCCGTCCCGCCCGCGACGGCAGCCGCCCTGCAGAGATGGCGCGAAGCCGGCAGGCCGTTCGGCAGCTGGGATGAATTCTGGCCGCTCCTCCGCTATTCGATCATCCGGGAAGGCTCCGGAAAACTTGCGCGCATCGCCGAGATGTCGGAAGGATTCGAGAACAGGATCTTCGGCGCGGCCGCAGAAGCTGCCTCGTTCCCCGGCTTCATGGAGCGGCTGAAGACGAAACGGTACACATGGACCCGCATCCAGCGCCTCCTCACCCATATCCTCTGCGGCATGGAATGGGAGGACTACCGTTCGCTCCGGAGTCCCCGCTATCTCCGCCTGCTCGGGATGACACCGGACGGCCGGCAGTATCTCAATGAAAACAAGAAAACGCTCGGCCTGCCGCTTGTCACAAGGGCGGCGGCATCGGATGATCCGATGCTCAGGGCAGACATCCGGGCCGCCGATATTTATTGGCTCGGCATCGGCGGCCGCGGGCCGGGCAGCGATTACCGGACGCCGCCGATCCTCATCGGGGATTGAGCCGCCGTCTATTTCTTTTGCTTCAGCTCGCGCAAGTATTCCAGTGCATCATCCACCGTCTTGACCGGCACGACTTTCATGTCCGTGCCGATTTTTTTTGCCGTTTCGGCCGCTTCCTCATAGTTTGACCGGATGCCCGGGCTGACTTTCCTCATCGCATCGGTGATTTCGTCATCCGGGGCAAAGAACACCTCGATCCCGTCCCTGTCCGCGGCCATGATCTTGAAATCAATGCCGCCGATCCGGCCGACCGTCCCGTCTTCGTTCATTTCACCCGTGCCGCCGACTTGGTAACCCTTCGTCAGATCCTCATCAAGCAGGCGGTCCATGATCTCAAGTGTGAACATGAGGCCTGCGGAAGGGCCGCCGATATCTTCTGTATGGATTTCAACTTCAGGGTCCGTCTCGATTGATCTCTCCTCGGTAAATGAGATGCCGAGCCCGAGCCGGCCGTCCCCTCCGGGAATCGGGGCGAGGCCCACTTCTTCCTCGAGGCGCTCTCCGTCCCTCCGGACGGCAAGCCTTACTTTTTCGCCTTCCCCAAGCGACGAGAGCGAATCCGAAAACTCTTCGGCTGACCGGAGCGTCTCGCCGTCCAATCCCGTGATGATGTCGCCGGGTTCCAGGATCCCGGACGCCGCCGCCTTTTCAAGGACCCTCATGACCAGGACCCCTTCAAATGCAACATCCACCGGTTTCTGCGCTTTTTGATATGCGACAAGGATGGCGTTGAACTGTGAGTCACCCATCATCTTTTTCTGCCGGACTTCATATTCCTGTTCGGTTTCCCCGTCCTGCCTCACCTGGCCAGCCTTCATGATTTTCCGGCTGTCCATGAAATTGGCGAACACATAGGTAAGGGGTGTGGCCTTGGACAGGGCGATGGTCATCAGGCTCATCGTCCCCTTGTCGTCCTCGTCACCGCCCTGGACCGTCACGAGCGGTGTGAGATCGTAGGCGCCTCCCGGCTTGGAGATATACATATCCATCGGCATGAACGCCGCTGCTGCGATGAGCAGCACCGCAATGAGCGCGGCGGTTCCTTTTCCTCTCTTCATCCAGCTACCTCCCAAAATAGCCTCCAACCGGCCGGCATATACATCTTAAGTGTAGCACCGGGAAACGATCCATACCAAATGAGGGAGCCGATTCAATCCGATGCCCATGTTGAACACCGCCATGATCTGGTGCATGATCCTCCTGTTCCTCTTCCGGCCCGCACTTGCACGCGAAGGCGCAGAATTTGGCATCGAACTGTTTGCCGGCGCCCTTCTCCCGTATCTTCTTCCTTACCTGATCCTCACCCAATGGCTGCTCCGCCTTCCCGGCCGTGAGCCGAAAGGCCGGACGGGCACTTACTGGAAGACCTATGTTCTCGGTGCATTCGGGGGCTTTCCGGTCGGCGCCGCGTCGGTCGCCCATCTCGTCAAGGACGGACGCCTGTCCAGATCGGAAGGAGGGTTCCTGACAGCCGTCTGCCATGCGCCGAGTTCCATGCTCCTTGTCGGGTTCGTCGGACATGAACTGTTCGGGGATGCGAAGGAAGGCTGGCTGCTCATGGGGGTCATCCATAGCGTCAATCTCGTCCTCCTCGTCGCCGGCACGCTTTATTTCCGGTCACGCCCGGCAGGCAGGACGCCGGACCCGCCTGTCCATAAAGTCCGGGCTTCTCCGCTGACGGCCAGCCTGAAGGAGAGTTCCCAGACGATCGTCCTGGTGGCGACGTCGGTCATCTTCTTCTCGGCAGTCGGGACCGTGGCGGCGGAACTTCTCTCGTCCATCACCGGGATGGGCAGCACGGGCGCAGGCCTGGCGGTCTACCCCGTGTTTGAGATGACGGCGGGGCTCCGGATGGCTGCGGATGCGCTGGCCGGCCTTCCGGCACACGGGGCAGTCACGGCTCTGATCCTTTCGATGAACGGGCTTAGCATACACCTGCAGGTGGCAGTCATCGCCAGGGGAGCCGGCATCGGATTGCGGCCGTATGTCGCAGCACGGCTCATCCATGTGGTCGCCGTGCCTCTCCTCTTTGTACTGGTCGCTTGAACCGGTCCGTCCACAGTTTCATTTCCGGCCGGCACCGGCCCGCCGGAGAAGCTCAATGACCTCCCGAAAAAAAGGCAGAAGTCCGGGGCCTGTAAGGTACCCGGTCCATCTGCCTTTTCAGTATGCCCGAATGTGTGGTTCATTCCTCGGCGGATGCCGCTTCTTCGATCGCAAACTTTCTCCGGAGCGCGGATCCGACTTCCGCCGGGACAAGCTCGCTTGTATCGGCCCCGTATTTTGCGACTTCCTTGACGATGCTCGAGCTCAGGAATGAATACTGGTTCTTCGTCATGATGAAGAATGTTTCAATCTCTTCCTCGAGCACCCGGTTCATTGAAGTGATCTGCATCTCGTATTCAAAATCTGAGACGGCCCGCAGCCCGCGGACGATCGCAGTCGCCCCCACCGACTTGGCGTAGTCGACGAGCAGACCGGAAAACGATTCGACCTTCACGTTCGGAAGGTCACGTGTGACCTTCCGGATCAGGTCCATCCGCTCGTCCACGGTGAACAGCGGATTCTTCGATGAATTGTTGAGCACGACGACGCGGATCTCCGCAAATACCCGGGATGCCCGTTTGATGATGTCAAGATGACCGTAAGTGACCGGATCGAAACTGCCCGGCACTACCCCCAGCTTACCCATTGTCCTTCCCCTCTCCGCTCCTGCTGAAAATCGTGATGACGGTGCTTCCGTACGTCTGCTCTTTCTTTTTTTGGAAAGAGCCGTACCGCTCCGGCAGGTCGACCGTCTTGTCATGCTCGCAGACGATCAGGCCGTCCCCGCGGATGAGGCCGGCCTCTTCAAGCTCCCCCGCCAGGCCGTAATATGTATTTTTTGCATAGGGGGGATCGAGGAACAGAAGGTCGACCGCCTCCCCCTTCTTGATCAGTGCACGGACTGCCCTTGCCGCATCGGACCGGTGAAGTTCCGCGCGATCCGTGTACCTGCATTTCTCAAGGTTGTCCCGGATGGCGGAAAGCGCCCGTCCGTCCTTCTCGACAATGACCGCCCTGTCCATCCCCCGGCTCAGCGCCTCGATCGCCAACCCGCCGCTTCCGCCGAACAGATCAAGGACGGTCCCTCCGCTGAAGTAGGGGCCGATCATGTTGAACAGCGACTCCTTCACCTTGTCCGAGGTGGGGCGGGTCCCCATGCCCGTCGCCGTCTTGAGCTGGGTCCCTTTTCTTTCGCCGGAAATGACTCTCACCGTGCTCACACTCCTTCCCCTGATTCCCCGCCCTGTGGTAGGATGGGCAAGAGAAAGGGGTTGCATTTATTTTCATGGATACCCAACGCTTTATCGAACTCGGCGAAGGGTTCGGCGATGTTTTCGAACTGTGCGAACTCATCCGGACGAACCGCAGCCGGATCTGCCGGGCATTCATCCTGGAGAAGGATGCCGCGGAAGAAGCCGTTTCGCTGGCGGTCGCCCTGTTCCCTGCCGGCGGCGGCCATTTCATGCCGGTCTACATCTGCCGGGAAGGGATCAGGGCGGGGAGCGCACGGCAGCGCATGTTCACAGACGCCCTTGACGAGGCCGGCGCCGGTCCGGTCACGCTCAAGGTCCGTCCGTCGTCCGTGTTCGGAAGCCCGGAAGAGTATTACCGCCATCTGACCGGAGTCCTCCGTGCCAACCGGCTTCTTCCCGCACCGGAACTGATGCTCCGGGCCCGGCGTCAGATGCCGCCTTTGTAATCGTATTCCTTCGCCTTGTCAGGTTTGGCATTCTCATATTCCGTCTTGATGAACGGCTTCATCGAGAGGGAGACGGACTTGACGTAGGGAAGCTTCTCCAGCTTGGCGGCCGTCCGGTCCGCGTCTTCCATGTTGCAGTAGAGCACGGCGTACTTCATCCGCTTGGAGATGTATTGGATATGCCCATATTTCCTCAGCGACTTTGCCTGCTTCAGATGAGACAGATAGACGATGATACCGCGCCGATCAATCATTGAAATCCCTCATTTCCTACCATACAGAATACCACACACCAGAAAAATCGGGCAACCGGCTCCTGCTGACACCGGAGCCCCGTTGTTTTATAATTCGTGTAACCGGATACAAGGGAGGCCACCATGGATAAGAAAAAGAAAGTTGCCTTGACCGTAGCAGCAGCCGGAGCGGCAGCCTGGGCCGGCTCCAGACTCATCGCCAGGCCGCAGACCAGAAATCTGCTGCCTGCACTCGATTATGACCGGCCGATCGTGCTTGCCCACCGGGGCGGCGCCGGCCTGGCACCCGAAAATACGATGACCGCCTTCAGGACATCGGCAGAGCTGGGCGTCCACGGGTTTGAGGTCGATGTATACCTGACGAAAGACGAGGAGATCATCATCTTCCATGACGGAGACCTCAGCCGGACGACGGACCTCCGGGGGAAGCCGGGCGACTACACGCTAGCGGAACTCCGGAAAGCGGACTTCGGACACCAGTTTTCCATCAGCGACGGGACCTATCCATTCAGGGGGCGATGCGGCGGTGCCGTCACACTCAAGGAATTGCTGGATGAATTCCCGCATATGCTAGTTAATATTGACATGAAGGATGCCCCGGATACGTATGAAGGCGGGATTGTGCCTTCAAAGTTATGGAAAGTGATCGACGAATCCGGTGCACACAGCCGGGTCGTCGTGACGAGTTTCTTCGACAGCCAGATCGACCGATTTAATCTGTACGCACGGAACCAGGTCGCACTCGGGGCCGGGGAGCAGGAAGTCCGCCGGGCCTACCTTGCGTTTGCAAGCGGCTTCGGTCATCTGTATCAGCCCGGAGCCGATGTGGTCCAGATACCGGTCAGCTCAGGAGTATTCCCGCTTGATCTCGGTCCGTTCATCCGGTTCCTCGGCCGGCGCAACATTCCCGTGCATTACTGGACGATCAACGACCGGACGGAAATGACCCGCCTTATCCGTGCAGGAGCGAAGGGCATCATCACCGACCGGCCGGACATCGCCATCGAAGCCGTCTCTGCCGAATTTCCCGACGGAGAAATATAAAACAGGCCAGCCCCTGGTTTCGCAGCCGGGCTGGCCTGTTTTGATGGCGTGCACTATTCAAGTTCCCTTCGTCAGGCACTGCAGGAACAGGCACCGCCTGATCCGCACCCGCCGCCGCAGGATGAATCCTTGGAGAAGAACGGATTGCTGACCGGCACCTTCACGGATTCGGAAACGGTCTTCCCGACAATGAGGCTTACCTCATCCAGGAGGTCCTGCAGGTCATTCTCCGCCACTTTGAGAGAGGCGATCTTGTCATTCAGGTCCAGTTCCCGTTTCTTCACGCGGATCTGCTTCATCACCGTGGAATAATCCGGGTGATAGCGGCCGAACCGCTGGACTTCTTCATACCGTTCCTTCAGTCCGGTGAATTCACGGATTTCCTCCAGCAGCTGCGGATCTGTGTACACATCTTTATGGGCAAGCCGGTAGGCGGTCGCTTGTTCAGAAGAAGCGATCATCCGGCTGAGCAGTTCTGATTCATCGATGACGCGGAGCCATTCGTCGGTCATCATCATCGGCATCACTCCATTTCTCCTCCATCATACCAGATTCCGTCAGCGGATTGCACCGGGTCTGCACCAGTTTCTTCAAGACGGCTTCCATGGATCCTGCCGAGATGCCGCCCGGCCGCTTCCTCATCAGAAAACGCCCGCGTCACCCCAGCCGCCGTCTGTCCGGATTCATGCCCTTTTCCCGCGATGAGGACGACATCCCCGGGAGCGGCTTCTTCTATCGCTTTCCGGATCGCCGCATCCCGGTCCGGCTCAGCATGGTACCGTGCCGTCTCCTCCCCGATTCCCGAGAAGATATCCCGGATGATGAGCTCCGGGTCCTCGCTTCTCGGATTGTCCGACGTCACCCAGACTGAAGAAGAATAAAAGGCGGCGATCTCCCCCATCTCAGGCCGCTTTTCCTTGTCACGGTCCCCCCCGCATCCGAAAACCGTAATGACCCGCCCCGAAACGGTCCGCACAAGCGCTTCCAGGACCGCCTCGAGCGCATCGGGCGTATGCGCATAATCAATGACGACCCGGACGCCGTTTCGGCTGATCTCCTGCATCCTCCCCGGAGGCAGCCGAAGCCGCTCCAACGTTCCGGCACATTTCAGCGGATCGAGGCCCGCAGAGACAGCCGCCGCAAATGCAGCCGCCGCATTCAGCCGGTTATGTCTGCCGTCGACGGATGCCCGCAGCGCCGCTTCCCCGCCTTCCCAGCCGGCGATCCAGTTCCTGTCCCCCGCTTCGCAGATCCAAAAATGGTCCGGCCCGCCCGGAGTCCCTCCAAAGGTACGAAGAGGCACCGTCCCCTCGCACAGCCCGAGCACAGCCGGATCATCCTTGTTGACGATCATCCCGTCCGCCAGCTTCAGCAGCAGGGCCTTCGCCTTCAGATAGGCCTCTTTTCCGCCATGTTCCCCGTAATGGTCTTTTCCGATATTGAGGAAGATCCCCTGACGGATGCGGCAATGTCTGAGCCGGCCCCCTTCCAGCCCGAGTGACGACGCTTCCAGCGCCACATGCGTGACGCCGGCGTCTGCGCAATACCTGAGTGCCCTGTGGAAATGGGCTGGCGGGACGGTCGTCAGCGGAGGCAGCGGATAATCGGTCTTCTTCCCGTCAATCCACAGTCCAAGCGTCCCGAGCACCGCCGTTTTGATGCCGGCTTCCTTCATGATCTGTCCGATGAAATGGGTCACAGTCGTCTTTCCGTTCGTGCCGGTAACCGCGATGACCGTCAATTCCTCCGACGGATGCCCGTGGAAAGCCGAACAGGCGTAAGCGAGGAAGTCCGCCGCATCCGGCACGGAGATGGAGGCAACGGTTGCCGGCAAGTCCGGCGGATCCGGGATGTCTGTCACCACCGCCACGGCGCCTTTCCGGATGGCCTCAGGGATATGGTCCGCCCCTCTGGACGCCTTGCCATTCCTGGCGATGAAGAGTGAACCGGGGATCACTTCCGCGGAGTGGTCCGTCACTCCGTGTATTTCCGTACGGATATTGCCCCCTGCAGCGAGGCATGGCCAGTTTTTTAGCAGCTCGCATAATAAGATCATGCACAGCCCCTTCCCGAACATTTTCTCTTCGGACGAATACATTAAGTTGGAGTCCATTTATCGTATGTGGACCAAATCATGTTTGACACGCGGAAAGAAGGTGGCACCGGACGATGATCATCCAAAAATTCGGGGGGATCGCGGTCAGGGACAGTGCCGCGAGGAAGCACTGCATCCGGCACATCATCAGGGGCATACAGGAACATGGCCGGGTCATCGCGGTCGTGTCTGCAATGGGGCGGGCGGGGGATCCCCATTCAACCGACAGCCTGCTCTGCGTCAGCTCCGCGCTGAAGGAAACCCCCCACGCCTCGGATGTGGCGGCTGCATGCGGAGAGCTGCTTTCCTCCGCTGTGCTGTCGGCCGAACTGGCGGCTGCGGGCATCCGGAACGAGTTGCTGTACGGCACGCGTTCCGGCATCACGTCCGAGGGCCCGTTCGGCGCGGCAGGACTCCGGGCGGACCCTCATCGCCTGCTCGCCTCCCTTGGTGACGCGAGCGTCGGAGTCGTGCCCGGCTTTCTCGGGATGGGGGCGGACGGGTTGATCCGCACAACCGGCCGTGGAGGCAGCGATCTCACCGCAGTCGTGCTGGCGAAGGCGCTGGATGCGGATGCAGCAGAATTTTTCAAGGATGTCCCGGGCATTATGACTGCAGATCCCGGCCAGGACCCCGATGCGGAGATGATCGGCTCCATGTCATACTCGGAACTGGTTCCCCTGCTCTCGGTTCGCCGGCCCGTCATACAGAAAAAAGCGGCACTGTACGCCGCCAGGGCGCAAGTGCCGCTTCATATCCGAAGTTATTCCGGGTGCGATCAGGGGACTTGGATCCTCCCCTGATCTTTTTAATTTGCAGAACCTGCCGGATCAGGCTGCTCAAACAGGATATGAGAATAACTGCTTCCAGATACACCCGCCCCCTGCCGGTTGTATCCCGGCTTTCTGAGGAGTTCGCGGTGCTCCGGAGAGTTGATCCAACCATGGAGAGTGGCAGGGGCATCTACATAATCCGCCGCTTTGTTCTCTCCCGCCTTGCTGTAGCTGATCTGTGCCAGTTCCAGGTCATCCGAGAGGGGCGGCAGTTCTTCTTTCTGCTGGGTCCCCGCTTTTTTCGCCGTGATGGCCCGTGTGCGGGCGACCGCGTCGGCGCCCGGATCTTCATCCAGCTCCGGAAGGCCGCTTCTCTTCCGATATAAATTCGCCAGGTCCATCACCTGCTGTCCGTTCGCCCGGTCGACCGCCTTCTGGAGGGAAGACGACAAGGCAGGCGGCATCAGCAGGTCGCCGCTGTACGTCATTTCATAGGGCTGCTGAAGCACGATCGTTTCGGGCGAGATGAACCGGACCGCGAACAGCGTTCCGGTATCCATGTCGGCATACAGCTGCGCGTAAAGCCCGTCATACGAAACCAGCATGCGTTCCTGCATATCGTCGCCGTTCAGGGTAAACACGTATTGGTTCGTCCCGATTTCCACATTCACTTCCGACTCAAGGATCGTGGACCTGTGAATATCCTCGACGGGCTGGCCGATTGAAAAGGGAGCGACGTCCCTTTCCTTGCCTGCGGTGAAGATCTGATTGATCTTCCCGTCTTTGACGCCCGCCATCAAATATTCTTCCACCGGCTCGCTGTATATCCACCATTCGAAACCGTAGGCGGACGGCTCGATCCGGTCCGGCTTGCCGTATTCATCCGCCAGCGATTTGGACGGGCCTCCGACAAAGACGGACAGACCCGACTCCGGACGGGCCAGCGTCTTCTGGCTGCCCGGCACGGCCGTGTCCTGCGGAAGTGCGGTATTCGGGCCGACCGGTGACACAAGCATCTCATTCTCGCTCGGCCCCCTTGAAGTGAACAGGATGAATCCTGCGACGATCAGGAGAACGAAGATGACACGAAGCGCAAATTTCAATGCAAAAACTCCTTGATCCGATTGGTTTAGGTCCATTATACCAGTCGGCGATCCGCGGACACAATGTTGTCATTGCAACCGATTGGCACTTGTTCTATCATAAGAGGGTATAGGGACAAGGGCAGACCGGCCCAAAGGAGGCAAATGAATCATGTACTTTGAGAACACCGGGATCGAAGGCGTGACAGCCGAACTCACGCTTCTGGACGAAATCATGCACAAGCACGGGCTGATCCGCGCCGAACAGTGGGACTACGAACGCGTCAGCTACGATAAAAAGATCGTCCTCAAGGAAGGCACTTATTATCTCCGCGTCTTCGGCTACACGACCGATGGGGATGTCGGCTCCGGCCACGCGACGATGCACCTGAAAAAGCCGGTGCTTGGCAAGCATTACTACCCGCACGGCGTGGAATACGGGGAAGATGAAGTATTCCCGGATTCCCTCGTCAAGAGCTGCACGAAAACACTTCTTGAAGTCCAGGAGGACCTCAAGCCGTATAACCTGACCAAATAAGGCACCGCAACGGCCCGTCTCCAATCGGAGGCGGGCCGTTTTTTATTGATATCGGTATTCTTCCTTGCATTTTTCATAAAGAATCGCCTATTCAAACAGTTGGCTGTTGGATATAATGGACATATCATGTTTCCGGGAGCGACTGCTGCATGTCCAGATGGCTCAACCGCCGTACAATCACACTCTTTTTCCTCATCGCGGCTGCAATCGTGTTTGCCGTTTTCATTTTGCCCGTCTCACTTCCCCTCCTGTTCGCCCTGATCACGGCCATCTTCCTTGAGCCGCTCGTCAAGATTGTGATGATCCGGTTCAAGTGGAGCCGGAAGACGACTGTCATCACCACATTCATTTCCTTTATGGGGCTGCTGGTCCTCTTGTTTTACTTCAGCATCACCCGGCTGTTCGGCAAGCTGATCGAGTTCACCAAATCCGCCCCCGAGAAATTCAACAATGCGACGGGCGTTTGGATCGACATGCAGGACAAGCTGTTCAATTACACAGAGGGAATGCCGCTGGAGGCGGTCGAGGCGATTCAGAATGAGATGAACCGGCTCATCGAATCTCTGAGGGATTCCCTCCTCTCATTCGTCAACTATGATACGATCACCGGCCTGCTGACCGGGATCCCGAACTTCCTCGTCAGCCTGATCGTTTACCTGATCGCCCTGTTCATGTTCATGCTCGAACTTCCGGCCCTGCGCCTGATGATGTTCAAGTACATGTCGGATGCAACGGGCGAAAAGGTCAGGCTCCTGCTCGACCGGATCAACTCGGTGATCTTCGGCTTCATGAAGGCGCAGGTGCTCGTTTCCTTCATCATCCTCGCCATCACGTTCGTCGGCCTGCTCATCATCACGCCTCAGTACGCCGTGGTCATGTCGCTCGTCATCTGGATCATCGACATCATTCCGATTCTCGGGTCGATCATCATACTGGCCCCGTGGTCCATTTATCAATTTGCGAGCGGCGACGTCGCGGAGGGGACAAAGCTTGCCATTCTCGCCGTCATCCTCCTCATCGTCCGCAGGACCGTCGAGCCGAAAGTGATGGGATCGCAGATCGGCCTGTCCCCTCTCGCCACCCTGATCGCCATGTTCCTCGGTCTGAAGCTGTTCGGGTTCCTCGGCCTGTTTGCAGGGCCCCTTGTCGTCATCCTGTTCAATGCCGCAAAGGAAGCCGGGATCATCCGGTTCAACTTTAAAGTCTGATTTTACATCCCTGCCCGCAGACGGTCCGCCGTCTGCGGGCTTTTCATTCGCACAGATGCCAGCCAGGCGCCATTCTTTTTGGGGACAGGATTTTGCGCCGAGTCTGCTCCGTCAGGCGGACGGACAGAAAAAACAAGGCCGCCGGAGATGTTCTCCGGCGGCCTTGCTTGATGATTCATTTTCCTATCCTGTCAATATCCGAGGATGGCCCGGAAAACGGAAGTGGTCTCTCCGCCTTTATAAAACACATAAAGCAGCAGATACACCGCGACACCGGTGATGGCGGTAAAGAACCAGATGATGCTCGTGACCGGCCCGATTTTCCGGTGTCTCGGAAGAACCTCTTTCAGGCCCGTCCAGATGGACACGAGGCCGAACACGGCACCGACCGTGGCAAGGAAGATATGGAAGACCAGAAAGACCGTGTAGTAGATCTTCAGGCTGTCCGGTCCCCCGAAAGATGTGTTGCCGATAAAGACGGTCCGCGAGAGGTAGATGATGAAGAACAGGAGCGCGGACACTCCCGCCGCAAGCATGGTTTTTTTGTGTGCTTCTATTCTTCTTTGGCGGATCAGCCACCAGCCCACCGCGACGAGAACGGCGCTGAGCACGATAAAGAAGGTGCTGAGTGTGGGCAGAAACGGAACGGTCATCGGAAGTTTTCCCCCTATGGCTTGCCGGGATCAGCTATACATCGAAAGCCGTTCCCGTTCCAGCAATTGTTTTTTGGTTAGTTCATCGGCATTGTCGCGCTCATGTCGGAACCAGTTGATGAAGATCCGGCCGAGGACGACCCCGTAGATGATCTCCTGCAGCACTTTCATGATGACACCGCCGAGTTGCTGATCGTACAAGATCGGCAT
This sequence comes from Edaphobacillus lindanitolerans, assembly GCF_900156305.1. GTDB lineage: Bacteria > Bacillota > Bacilli > Bacillales_A > Planococcaceae > Bhargavaea > Bhargavaea lindanitolerans. The sequence continues at coordinate 324,333 of NZ_FTPL01000001.1, forward strand.
TTTGGTAAAGACTTCAGGACCTGACAATCCTGCACTGGCCAATGTGCCGAGCGTGGAGGCCGGCACGCAGAGCGCCATTGCCTGCAGCCAGGACTCCCCGCTCTGGTATGTTGCATACACGGGCGTATCCACGAAGATGATGAGTGCACAGGCCGGCGTGATGAGGATGGCGCTCGCAATGATGTAGGCGACCTTATGAAGACCCTGCAGCTTTGCCGTAACGCCGATGGTGTTGACGATCGGCCACCAGAGGAACAGCGCCGAGATGAACAGGGTGATCGTGAACACGGCGTGCAGCGGCAGGCTCAGCTTGATCGTATCCAGGATGAGCGGCAGGTGATACACGGAGAACATGGCACTGAACAAAAGCAGGCTGATGACCGGCTTCGTCATGACACGGAGCACCGATCCGAGCACCGGAACGCTGAACACCTTTTTCCAGATCCATCCCGGAATCCCCATGATCAGGAATGGTGCGGCGACAAGCAGGAGAATGGCCATCTGGACCATATGCATCGTGAACAGGATATGTCCGAGCAGATCCACGGGCGAACCCTTTGTCGCGTAGACGAGAATCATGCCGACCGAAAACGATATGAGTTCGCTTCTCTTGAGCGGTTCACTGCCCGAGAAACGGTCCCGCCATTTGACGGTGATCAGAAGATAGAGCAGGAACAATGCAACGAGAGATGCAAAGAAATACGGACTCCAAAGAGCCACAAAGCCAAAAATGCTGATAGGCACCATTGCGATCGCTCCTTTTAGATTGACTCCTTTTATTATAAGTGGAGCCTGTGGCCATATCAATGAACGAAGTATGACACATTCATCGCCGGGACATACAAAAACGCCATGGAGCAAAAGCTCTCATGGCGTTTCCGGTGCTTACCACCAGACGATGGTGACGAACGTCAGGACCGTCAGGAATGCGATCAGCACACCCGTGTACATGAACATGGCCGGAAGGCCGTGGCCCTCTTCTTTCATGTGCATGAAGTAATACAGCTGCAGGCCGACCTGGACTGCTGCAAGAAGCAAGATGACCGGAATGACGAACAGCGGCGAAAAACCTGCCTGGACTGCCGTGAAGGAGATGAGCGTCATGAAGATCATGAGCGCGAACATCATCAGCTGGCCGCGCATGGCGCGGTCGGCATTCCGTTTCTTGTAGTTATATTCTGCCGGCGTCTTTTCAATGATCTCGATATCGTGTGCCATCTTAACCGACCACTCCCATCAGGTAGACTACCGTGAAGATGAATACCCAGACGACGTCGATGAAGTGCCAGTACAGCGAGAACGTATAGTACTTCGTCGCGTTGTACAGATTCAGACCGCGTCGCGCATTGCGCAGGATGAGCAGCGAGAGCCAGACAAGGCCGATCGCCACGTGCAGTCCGTGTGTTCCGACGAGCGTATAGAACGCCGAACTGAACGCACTGTTGCCGTAAGTGAAGCCGAGGCTGATATAGTGGTGGAACTCATATACCTCAAAGCCGAGGAAGCCGAGGCCCAGGAAGCCGGTGATGGCGAGCCAGACCTGCATGGCCTTGAAGTTGTAGTTCTTCATGTGGTACATCGCATAGACACTTGTCAGGGACGAAGTGAGGAGCAGCATCGTCATGACAAAGACGAGCGGAAGCTCAAACAGTGTCTGGGTCGAGAAATCGTTGCCGCTCGGAACCGAATTCCGAAGGGCCAGGTAAGTCGCGAACAATGTTGCGAACAGGATGGTCTCCCCGCCGAGGAAGAGCCAGAAGCCCACGAACTTGTTTTTTGCTTCCATCGTCGCCGTTTCCGGATGGTCAGGCCACGACTTCGGCGTGAATTTAGTGTTCAGATCCATTATTTGCTCCCCCTTTCAGTGCGGAGGATTTCTTCTTTCGTCACGTAGAAGCCAAGGTCATCCTTGACGGAACGCAGGGACATCGACAGGAATGTCAGCACAAGGCCGGCGATGAGAACCGGTAGTCCCCAGCTGTGTTCGACGCGGAACATGGCGCCGAACCCGGCGATGAACAGGCCGAGCGACATGACGAACGGGATGAACGAGCCATGCGGCATATGGATGTCGGAAAGCGGTTCAGCCGGAATGTAGCCTTTTTTGTTGCCGTCCTGCTTTTCGATCCAGTACGTGTCAAGACCGCGTACAAGCGGCGTTTGCGCGAAATTGTAGAACGGCGGCGGCGAAGGGATCGCCCACTCGAGTGTGCGGCCGTCTTCCCAAGGGTCGTTGCCGACGCGCTCGTTTTTCGCTGTTGTCATGATGATGTTGATCACCATGACGATGACGCCGATCGCCATGAGAAGCGCACCCGCCGAGCTGATCATGTTGAACAGATCCCAGCCCTGGTCCGCATTATACGTCCAGACACGGCGCGGCATCCCCATGAGACCGAGGAAATGCTGAAGGAAGAACGTCATGTGGAACCCGATGAAGAAGAACCAGAACGTTACCTTGCCGAGTTTCTCGCTCAGCATTGTACCGAACATCTTCGGCCAGTAAAGATGAGTCGCTGCCAGGATGGCCAGGACCACACCGCCGACGATGACGTAGTGGAAGTGGGCGACGATGAAGTACGAGTCATGGAGCTGATAGTCAAGCGGCGCAGCACCCTGCTGGACCCCTGTGACACCGCCCATGACGAACGACGGGATGAACCCGAGCGCGTACAGCATCGGGGTCGTGACGCGGATGCTTCCGCCCCACATCGTAAGGAGCCAGTTGAAAATCTTGACCCCTGTCGGAACGGCGATCGCCATCGTGGCAACCGCGAAGATTGCGTTGGCGGTCGGCCCGAGGCCCACCGTGAACATGTGGTGGGCCCATACCATGAAGCCGAGGAACCCGATCAGCACGGTCGCGAAGACCATTGCCGAATAACCGAACAGGCGCTTCCGGGAGAAGATCGTGAAGATCTCCGAGAAGATCCCGAACGAAGGAAGAACGAGAATGTAAACTTCAGGGTGCCCGAAGATCCAGAAGATATGCTCCCAGATGATCGTGTTCCCGCCGTAGTCCACATCAAAGAAGTTACCGCCGAACATCCGGTCGAATGTCAGGAAGAACAGGCCGACCGTCAGCGGAGGGAATGCGAACAGGATGAGTGCCGAAGCGACGAATGTCGTCCATGTGAAGAGCGGCATCCGCATGTAGGTCATCCCCGGTGCACGCATGTTGATGATCGTGACGAGGAAGTTGATCCCCGCCATGAGCGTGCCGCCCCCGGCAATCTGGAGACCGATCGCATAGAAGTCAATCCCGTGGCCCGTGGAAGCGAGCGAGAGGGATGCATACGATGTCCAGCCGGCATCAGGTGCCGCATCGATGAACCAGCTGAGGTTCAGGAAGAGGCCGCCGAAGAAGAACATCCAGAAACCAAGAGAGTTGATGAACGGGAACGCAACGTCGCGCGCCCCGATCTGCAGCGGCACGATGGCGTTCATGAAGCCGAACAGCAATGGCATCGCCGCCAGGAAGATCATGGTCGTACCGTGCATCGTAATCAGTTCGTTGAAGAAACCTGCACTTACAAAGTCGTTGTTCGGCACGAGAAGCTGCAGGCGGATCATGAGAGCCTCGATCCCGCCGAGGACGAAGAAGAATCCGCCCCCGATCAGGTAAAGGATGCCGATCTTTTTATGGTCGACTGTCGTCAACCAGTCCCACAGCGTGGCGCCGAACCCTTTCTTTTGTGCGACTGTATTCGCAGCAGTTGTCACAGTTGTAGCCTCCTTTACCTTACTCTTCGACTTTCAGTCCGAGCAGATAATCCGCAATCGCATCCAGATCTTCATCCGAAAGGCTGTCGAAAGCAGGCATCAGGTTGCCCGGCTTGTATTTTTGAGGATCTTGGACCCAGTTGACGATGTTTTCCTTGTTATGGTCAAGGTAGCCCGCAACACGGTTACGGTCACCGAAAGTTGCCATGTTTGGACCTGCGGCACCGGTGGAGCCTACTGCAGATGTGGCATGGCAGCCGATGCAGCTCTGGGCAAATGCGGCTTCGCCTGCGTCAGAGGAATCTTTGTCGGCCACTTGGTTCTCCGTATCTTTCATTGCTGCGACCCAGCCATCGAAGTCATCACGGTTCATCGTCTTGACCTTGAAGTCCATGAGCGCGTGGGACGGTCCGCAAAGCTCCGCACATTTACCGTAGAACACGCCGTCTTTCAGGTCTTTGGACTCTTCATCAAAGACGAGGTAGAACTTGTTGAGGTTGTCCACGTTCGTATCCATCTTGCCGCCGATGGCAGGGATCCAGAAGGAGTGCTTGACGTCTGCGGCTTTCAGGTTGAAGTACACTTTTTCGTCTGTCGGCACGACGAGCTCCTGGGCAGTCACGATTCCGTATTCCGGATATTCGAACTCCCACCAGTACAATTTCGCTGTCACATCGACAACGAGGTGTTCAGGGTTGCCCTCTTCATCCGCTTTCTCCATTGCCGATACGTCCCCGAGCTTGTACGTATAGTAAACTGTAGGGATTGCGATGATCAGCAGGAGGACGATCGGGATGGCCGTCCAGATGAACTCGAGCTTGTGGCTGCCTTCGACATCTTGCGGCATATGGTCTTCGCCAAGACGGGAACGGCGGAATTTCACGAGCGCCGCCACGTAGATGACCACGACGACCAGGATGACGAGCAACATGATCAAGGAAGTGAGGATGAGCAAGTTGAACTGCTCGCGGCCCACTTCGCCCGCCGGCCTCAGTGTCGAGAGGTAATTTTCACCGCATCCCGACAGGACGAGTGCGAGTGCGGCAAGCATTGCCGGAAAGCGCCATTTCTTAAGTCCTTTCATCATCGATTAACCAAACCTCTCTTTCATAGTTGTTTTTTAAGTATGAGGACCGTGATGCCCTTTTATGATGAATTCTTGATAAGAAAGAATTCCGGGATCATGCGATGACCGAGAAGATGATCATCGAGACGAACAGGATCGTCATGTAATTCAGGGAATAGACGAACATCCGGGTTGCCCACTTGATCTCATCGCCTGTTTTGAATCCTTTCAGGGCTATGAATAGCCAGCCCAGGTTCAGCAAGGTGGCGAGGATCAAGAATGCCGTGCCGAGCTGCGGAAGCAGGAACGGCAGCGGGAAGAGCACCAGCACCCAGCCGAGCATCGAACGCTTTGTACGTTTAAAGCCCTTCACTACCGGGAGCATCGGAATGCCGGCTGCCCGGTATTCCTCTGTCCTTCTCATGGCGATCGCGTAAAAATGGGGCGGCTGCCATACGAACATAATGAGGAACAGCGCCCAGGCGCCCATGCCGAGAGACGGCTCTGCGGCCGCCCAGCCGATCAGAGGCGGGATTGCCCCCGAAATGGCCCCGACGACCGTGTTTGCGGCATGACGCCTTTTTGACCACATCGAGTAAAGGACGACATAAGCAAAAATCCCGGCGAGGCCCCACAGACCTGCGTTCGTGGAAGCCGAGAACAGGAGAATCTCCCCCGCCAGCATGAACGCGACCGACATGGTGAAAACCGACGTCGCTTTGAAGCGGCCGGTCACCGTCGGCCGGGACTTGGTCCGGGACATGATCGGGTCGATGTCGCGGTCGATCAGATTATTCATCGCAGCTGCTCCCGCCACGATCAGTGCGGAACCGAAAACCGCGTAGATCATCAAATCCAATTCATGCAGAAAGTGCCTGCCGGAGAACTGTACGGCAAGGAAGAAGCCCGTGAACACCGTAATCACGTTCGAATTAACGATGCCGATCTTGATAAGTGCCAGAAAATCTTTTAGGAAAGTGGCGGATTCCGTCTCCGCCTGATCGGCCGTGATTGTGCGACTGTTTGTCATGAAACCCCTCCTTTCATACTGCCGGCAACACCCGCTAACGTTTACTATATCGGAAATTCAGGCCCAATTCTATACTTAACCCAAATTTGTCGAATGGAAGCGGAACGTCGGTCATAAATTCACAACATATCTATAGTAAAGCATTTCAATTTTTCTTTTGTGAAGCCAATAGGGCTTTTTTATGAACAAATTGTGAAATGGTCCCACTTGTCCGGGAAGGCCGCAGGCCCGGCGTTGTATTTGCATTCCATTTCCGATATCATCAAAAAAGCGGACACCGTCTCCGGGGCGGGTCAGAACACATAAAGAAGGTGTCATCATGCGTTACAGCAAGAATTTAAAATGGATCGCCGTCGCTTCAACGATCGGCATGCTCGCCATCCTGCTCGGCGGTGCCCTCGTGACGAAGACGGACAGCGGAATGGGATGCGGCAGGCACTGGCCCGGATGCAACGGCCAGCTCATCCCGACCGAAATCACCGCTGAAGTGCTGATCGAGTTTTCACACAGGCTCGTGACCGGAGCGGTCGGAATTCTCATCGTCATCCTCTCCGTCTGGTCATGGAAGGCGCTCGGCCATATCCGGGAAACAAAGTTCCTGTCATTTATGGCGCTCTTCTTCCTCATCCTCCAGGCACTCATCGGGGCTGCCCAGGTCAAGTGGGGACAGGGAGATTTCATCCTGGCCCTCCACTTCGGCATTTCGCTCATATCCTTTGCCGCAGTTTTCCTCCTTACACTTCTCATTTTTGAAGTCGACAGGAAGTTTGACGCCGACAAAGTCCGGATCGGTCCGAAACTGAAATGGCATACGCTCGGCGTGACACTCTACTCCTACGCCGTTGTATACACGGGGGCCCTCGTCCGGCACACGGATTCCGGCCTCGTATGCCGGGACTGGCCGTTCTGCCGGAACAACGACATCGGCCTCCCGACGAACATGCATGAGTGGGTGCAGATGAGCCACAGGGCGGCCGCTTTCCTGATCATCGTCTGGATCGGCTATATCGCCTTCCATGCATGGAGAAACTATCAGGACCAGAAAGTCGTCAGCCGGGGCTGGCTCGCCGCATTCATCCTGGTCCTTGCACAGGCCACGACCGGTGCGACAGTCGTATTCACGCGCCTGAACCTGGCCGCCGCACTTGTTCACTCACTCATCATCTCCCTCCTCTTCGGCCTCCTCTGCTATATGGTCCTGCTCGTATCCAGAAGCAGGCACAGGCAGATGCGGGACGGGGGACGCCCGGAAGTATGACCGGTGCAATACCCGGAAGAAGCTGTCCATCACCGGACAGCTTCTTCTTTTTTATCTTCGGCACTTTTGACGGACCACAACACGGCCGCGGTGCGTTCCTCTTGCACTCAGGACGCGGACAGAATCAATGCGGACAATGATCGCAGTGCCCGAAAAGGGCCGAACACATGTCTCCCAGTCTTCTCTTCCGGCCGCCGGCTTAACCGTGCAGACTGAAGAGATCGGCCATTTAATTGTAAGGTTTCTCAGCACACAGAAAAAGGAAGCTGACGTTCTCTTGTCAGCTTCCCTGTTTTTGCCTCATAAAAACTCCTCTGTGCAAATAAACTTGCGGCTGTTCAGTCTTCCTTCATCTCTATCAGCAGGTCACCCGTGGAAATGGCATCTCCCGCCGATACGAGGATTTCCTCGACGGTCCCGTCAAATGGTGCCTGGACGGTCGTCTCCATCTTCATCGCTTCCGTGATGAGGAGGTGCTCCCCGCGCTTGACCCGGCTTCCCCGGTCGACGGCGACCTTCAGGACGGTCCCCGGCATCGTTGCGCCGATCTGCCGTGCGTTGCCTTTTTCCGCCTTTCTCCTCTGGACGGTATCCACTTCTGCGGATGCGTCCGTCACCGAAATCTCCCGCGGCTGGCCGTTCAGCTCAAAGTAGAGGATCCGGGTACCGTCAGACTGTACTTCCCCGATCGACACAAGCTTGACGATGAGTGTCTTCCCTTTCTCGATCTCCACTTCGATCTCTTCACCGATCCGCAATCCATAGAGGAAGGCCGGCGTATCAATCACCGAGACATCCCCGAACTTTTCGTGCTGGGTGCTGTAATCTTCAAAGACTTTCGGATAGAGTGCGTGTGCAAGCAGCTCATGGCTTGAGACGGGACGTCCGAGTCGGTTGAACAGTTCTTCCCGCGCCTTCTCGAAATCGTATGGCTCCAGCAGTTCGCCCGGGCGAACCGTGATCGGCTCCCGGCCTTTCAGGATGACTTCCTGCAGCTCCTCCGGGAATCCGCCGTACGGCTGACCGATGTCCCCGCGGAAAAATTCGATGACCGAATCCGGGAAATCGATTGACCGGCCCCGCTCGATGACCGACTGCTCGTCCAGGTTGTTCTGCACCATGAACAGCGCCATGTCCCCGACGACCTTCGATGACGGGGTCACTTTGACGACATCGCCGAACAGCATGTTGACGCGTGCATACATTTCCTTGACCTCATCCCAGCGCTCGCCGAGCCCGACCGCCTTTGCCTGCTGCTGCAGGTTGCTGTACTGGCCACCCGGCATTTCATGAAAATAGATCTCGCTGTGCGGGCTGACCATCCCGCTTTCGAAGTGGCCGTACATTTTTCTGACGTCTTCCCAGTAGTGGGACAGTTTTTCGAGAGAGCCGACATCCGTGCGGATCCGGCGGCTGCCCCCTTCCACCGCATGGTAAAGCGCGGATGCACTCGGCTGCGAAGTCAGGCCCGACATGGCGCCGAGGGCGGTGTCCACGATGTCGACGCCGGCATCGATGGCGCGTGCATACAGGTAGATCCCGTTTCCGCTCGTATCGTGGGTGTGCAGATGGATGGGAACCGACACGGTGTCCTTGAGTTCCGAGACAAGGCGGTAGGCGGCCTCCGGTTTCAGCAATCCGGCCATGTCCTTGATGGCCAGGATGTGAGCACCGGAATCTTCAAGGGCTTTTGCCATCTCCTTGTAATAGGAGACCGTATACTTGTCCCGTCCGTCGTCCAGAATATCCCCTGCATAGCAGATGGCCGCCTCCGCGACTTTGCCGGACAGGCGCGTCTGGTCGATCGCGACTTCCATCGCCTTGATCCAGTTCAGGCTGTCGAAGATCCGAAACACGTCAATTCCCGCATCCGAAGATTTTTTGATGAATTCCCGGATCACATTATCGGGATAGTTTTTATAGCCGACGGCGTTCGAGCCGCGGAACAGCATCTGGAACAGCACGTTCGGGACCTTCTCCCTCAGTTTCAGCAGGCGGTCCCACGGGCTTTCCCCGAGGAAGCGGTAGCTGACGTCGAATGTCGCGCCGCCCCACATTTCCAGCGAGAAGAGATCCGGCATGAGCCTCGCCGTTTCATCCGCGATTTCCAGCAGGTCATGCGTCCTGACCCGGGTGGCCAGCAGAGACTGGTGTGCGTCCCGGAACGTCGTGTCGGTGAGCAGCACGTCCTCCTGTTTCAGGATCCAGTCCGAAAGCCCCTCGGCGCCCCTTTCGTCAAGGATCTGTTTCGTGCCGTGCGCAGGCGGGAGGGACAGATCGGCGGCCGGCTTCCTCGGCGAATGGAACACCGGTTTCTTCGCCTTGCCGATGCCCGGGAAACCGTTCACCGTCACATTCCCGAGGTAACTGAGCAGCTTTGTCCCCCGGTCCTTGCGTGCAGGGAAGAGGAAAAGTTCCGGTGTTTCATCGATGAACGCCGTATTGTAGTTCCCGCTCAGGAAGTCGGGATGCTTGACGACATTTTCCAGGAACGGGATGTTTGTCTTGATCCCGCGGATCCGGAATTCCTGCAGGTTCCGGTCCATCTTGGCCGCGGCTTCACGGAAAGTCATCCCCCATGTGGACACTTTGACGAGAAGGGAATCATAGTGCGGTGTGATGACCGCCCCCTGGAACCCGTTCCCCGCATCGAGCCGGACCCCGAAGCCCCCGCCGGAGCGGTAGACCATCAGCTTGCCCGTATCCGGCATGAAATGATTGAGCGGATCCTCCGTCGTCACGCGCGACTGGATGGCATAGCCGAAGAGCGGGATGCTGTCCTGTGAGGGAATGCCGGTCTCCGGATCGTGGAGGGCCCTGCCTTCCGCGATATGGATCTGGGCATGGACGATGTCGATGCCGGTCACCATTTCCGTGATCGTGTGCTCCACTTGGATGCGCGGGTTCACTTCGATGAAGTAAAACCGGTCGCCGTCAACGAGGAATTCCACTGTGCCGGCATTGACGTAGTCCGCCTTTTTCATAAGCCGGACAGCGGCGTTGCAGATGTCCATCCGGAGTCCGTCATCAATCGCGGTGGACGGCGCAATTTCGACCACTTTCTGGTGGCGGCGCTGGATCGAGCAGTCACGTTCGTACAGATGGACGACTTCGCCGTATGTATCGGCCAGGACCTGGACTTCGATGTGCTTCGGCTTGTCGAGGAACTTCTCGACATAGACTTCGGATGATCCGAATGCCGCCTTTGCCTCCGACTGGGCGCGCTCAAAGGCTTCCGCCGTCTCCTCTGCGGACCGGACAACCCGCATGCCGCGTCCCCCGCCGCCGAGTGCCGCTTTGATGATGATCGGATAGCCGTGTGTTTCGCCGAATGTTTCGACTTCTTGAAGTGAAGAAAGAGGGCCGTCACTTCCCGGGATGACCGGCAGTCCGGCAAGGATCGCCTGTTCGCGCGCCTTGACCTTGTCACCGAACATATCCAGATGGGAAGAGCGCGGCCCGATGAAGATGATCCCTTCTTCTTCACAGCGCCTGGCAAATTCCAGGTTTTCCGCGAGGAACCCGTACCCCGGGTGGATGGCATCCGCCCCCGAGTCCTTCGCGATTGATATGATGCCTTCGATATCCAGATAGGCATCGATCGGTTTTTTCCCCTTGCCGACGAGATAGGCCTCATCCGCCTTGTAGCGGTGGAAGGAACCGTTGTCCTCCGCAGAATAGATTCCGACCGTCCGGATCTTCAGCTCCGTGCAAGCCCGGAAGATCCGGATGGCAATCTCCCCCCGGTTTGCCACAAGGATTTTCTGGATTTTCCCCATTTCCCCATCTCCTTCACTTCAGTCTTGATTCGCTCTTGACGAACATGGATACATTTAGCAGTATCCCTAAAGAAAAGGATAGCAGGATTAGAGAAGTTCCGCCATAGCTAATAAAGGGAAGCGGAACCCCCGTAAGCGGCATGAGCCCGGTCATCCCCCCGAGGTTGACGAACGTCTGGAATCCGAACAGGCTCCCGATGCCCGCCGCGATCATGCGCGCCTGGGGATCTTTCGTCTTCAGTGCAACCACGATGGCACGGAGCACGATGAACCCGAGGCCGCCGAGGACGATCGCGACCCCGAACACCCCCAGTTCCTCCGAAATGATCGCCATGATGAAGTCTGTCTGGGGCTCCGGCAGATAGCCCATCTTCTGCACGGACTCGCCGAGCCCGAGCCCCTTGAGACCGCCGGCGCCGATGGCAAGGTAGCCGTTGATGAGCTGGAAGCCGTCTCCGAGCGGGTCATTGAACGGATCGAGGAAAGTGGTGATCCGGCTCAGGCGGCCATCCGTCAGGACTTTTTTCCCGGCGAGGAGCATCACGCCCACGCAGATGCCGACCGCCAACGTGACAAGCCCGGAGAATTTAAGAAAGACCTTCGGCTTCATGCCGCTCGCAGCCATGACGGAGACGCCGATGACAAACAGGATGATCGTCGCTCCGAGGTCCGTCTCGGTCAAAATCGAAAACAGCGCCAGAGCCAGCAGGAAGACCGGCGGCATGACCGAATTGTTGAAGTCGTTGATCGTGCCCTTTTCGAATTTCTTGGAGAAGACACCCGCAAAGTACAGGATGAATGTAATTTTCGCGATTTCGGACGGCTGCACGTTGATCGGCCCGACCTTCATCCAGCTCCTGGCCCCGACATCATCCCCGAATCCGATAAAATGGACGACGATGAGCATCAGGCCCGTCACCGCCAGGGACAGCACCATGAATCCGGTGCGCTTGTAGTGCCGGTACGGGATGAAGGCGCCGACGAACAGGGCCGGTACGGCGACCAGCAGGTTCTGGAGCTGCTTTCTGTAAAAATGGTCCGCTTCCCATCCGTAGCGGTTGACCGCCCAGACCATGCTTGCACTGTAAATCATGACGAGCCCGAACAGGCATAGGACAAGCCAGGTGAAAAAGAGCGGGAAGTCGAAATTCCTGGCATACCGTCTTATATATTCACGCATTGAAAAACTCCAATCTTTCATTAAACAAAAAACTCAAACCGCTGTATGTGTTTGAGTTTTTTGCCTTATTTCTTCGTATATGCATCATGCAGGACAGACAATTCCCTTTCAAGCGAAGCCAGGATCTCCCGGCCCTGCTCCCTGTCGATCAGTCCGAGCTTCGCAGCGAACTCGATCTCCCGGGAAAGTCCGAACATCTGTGTATCCAGCACTTCTTCATAAAGAGGGCATTGCGGCATCGTCAAGTGGTCCATCTGGACTTTGATCAGCTGAGCGATCTTTTCCGCGTCCGCCTGAAGAAGTTCCAATGCCTTTTCATGATACGCCGCCGGTTGCACATTAGTATCCATGAAACCGCCCCCATCAGCAGGTTATCTTCTATCGTATATCTTCTAAAGTGTATCTTTTCAACGGACAAAATGCAAGCGGTCAACCAAGTTTGCCGGACAATCCCCTTTTGTCGGCATCATTAAAACTGTATACTGGACATGCGACATTTTAGAGGAGGAATACCAATGATCATTCCGATTAAGGGAAATGTGGATTATACGATAACGCTCGACCCCGGCACGTGGATCTTCGATGACCGGAAGATTGACCTGACCACTTATTTCACGGAGGGACGGGAGGAAAAGGATGAACTCGGCGACTATGTCAAAGCCACATCCAAACACTGGTCCCGTGAAATCATGGAGGGGGCGACCTATCCCCCGACACTCAAGACGGAACGGAAGTTCAAGAAGACCGAGTTGCTGAACGGCACATTCGGCATCGTCCTCGACCCCTTCCTGAAAAATGCGGGCATCCGCGAAGACGCAAAGGAAGTCGTCTTCGGAACTGCCGGCGGCGAAGAACACCGCTTCCCCGTCGAAGAAGCCGGTTCGCTGATCTTCCAATTTTCCGTGACGGGCCAGCCGCTAAAAGAGGACGGCCCTGCCTGGCTTTTGTTCCCGGACGGTTCAAACCTCGACAATCCGATCAAAGCCGTCCAATCGATCACCATCGTCTGAGGAGGCGCCGCCATGCTAGTGAAGTGTGTTCTCTGCGACCGCGAAGGCGAACTGCCGGATGATTGCCCGGAGGCCAAACAGCTGAGGAACCGTCCGATCCATACGTATATGTGCCCGGAATGCCATGAACGCATCTCGGCACGGACCGCACAGCGGATGGCGACCGGGAAATTCCGGTTCCGCAGGACATCCGCCAGCACGGAAGAGCGATTTTGATCCGTCCCTCCGTCACGGCTCCATCCAAAAAGCTGCGCCCGTAAGGCCGCGGGAAAAACATCAAGAGCCGGCACTGCTTTTCCAGGGTGCCGGCTCTTTTTATTTCTCAGTGGGCGCACGCAGATGGGGGATCCCGCGGTTGTATCTGACTGGGGACGACACCGGGATGCAGGTTCGAAAAACGGCCGAGCGGGTGCAAAATAGACTTAAGCGGGGTCAGAAATTGTTGGGGCCGGAGAAGCGGGTTTGAAAAGCGGCGAAGCGGGTCCGAAATGGTGCGAAGCGGGTCCGAAATGGTGCCAAGCGGGTGCGGACCCCCTGTCCGCAGCGGAATCTCATCCGGTCCCGCTTTAAGGTGCCGCCCGGGCCTGCGGAACACAACTTCGGTCCCTGCAAAAAGAAAAATCCACGTCTCATGCGGACGTGGATTTTCCCTGTTCGTGTTTGCGGTCGGAGATTCTCCGGACCTTATAGATGATGAGGATGAGCGCCGCCACAATCAGGCCTTCGACGATCGGAAGGAAAAATGCCAGGAAGGTGAGGACCAGGCAGCCGACAAACAGAAATGCATAGATGACGGCATTCTGCCAGAACTTCAGCTTCTTCGCAAATCCGAGGTGATAAACGAAGGCGGACAGGGCGAACACGACCAGCAGCAGGACATAGCCCGCTGAATCGGTCGTGGGCATCCCTTCATAAATTGCACGGGCGATGGGCGACATCGCCTCGTACACTTTCGAATCTTTCAAGACGGATCTTCCTTTCGGATGCGATTACGCCTCGGATTCAGCCATTTTCTTTTTCTTGGCGCTCCGCTCCCGTTCGTTCTTGTCGAGGAGCTTTTTGCGCAGGCGGATCGATTCCGGCGTGACTTCGCAATATTCGTCGTCATTGAGATATTCCAGTGCTTCCTCAAGAGACATGATGCGCGGTTTCTTCATCGATGCGGTCTGATCCTTCGTTGCGGAACGGACGTTCGTCTGCTGCTTCATTTTCGTAACATTGACGGTGAGGTCATTTTCCCGGCTGTGCTCGCCGACGATCATACCGGCATACACTTCGGTTCCCGCCTCGACAAAGATGGTGCCGCGGTCTTCCACCTGCATTATACCATAGGTGGTCGCCGTGCCGTTATCCATCGAGACGAGGACGCCCTGCCGGCGGCCGCCTACGCGGCCTTTCGACATCGGCTGGTAGGAGTCGAACGTATGGTTCAGGATCCCGTAGCCGTGGGTCATCGTCATGAACTCGGTCGTATAGCCGATGAGTCCGCGTGCCGGCACGTTGAAGACGAGCCGGACCTGGCCGTTGCCGTTGTTGACCATGTCGAGCATTTCGCCCTTCCGCTCGCCGAGGGATTCGATGACGGAGCCCGTGTACTGCTCAGGCGTGTCGATCTGGACCCGTTCGATCGGTTCGCACCGGACACCGTCGATGTCACGGACAATGACTTCCGGCTTGGAAACCTGGAGCTCGAAGCCTTCACGGCGCATGTTCTCGATCAGGATCGAGAGGTGGAGCTCACCGCGGCCGGAGACGATCCAGGCGTCCGGAGAGTCTGTCGGATCCACACGGAGGGAAACGTCCGTCTGGAGTTGCTGTTCGAGACGCTCCTCGACTTTTCGGGCAGTGATCCATTTCCCTTCGCGTCCCGCGAACGGGCTGTTGTTGACGAGGAACGTCATCTGGAGCGTCGGCTCGTCCACGTGGAGCACCGGAAGAGCTTCCGGATGATCGACCGGGCAGACCGTTTCGCCGACATCGATGTCTTCGAACCCGGAAACGGCAACGAGGTCGCCCGCGAAGGCTTCCTGGATCTCCACACGCTTCAGGCCGAGGAATCCGGACATTTTCGTGATCCGGAAATTCTTCTGCGTGCCGTCGTTCTTCATGAGCACGACCTGCTGGCCGACGTGCATGCTGCCGCGGAAAACCCGGCCGATGCCGATCCGGCCGACGTAGTCGCTGTAGTCAAGAAGGGAAACCTGGAACTGAAGCGGCTCGTCGCGGTTGTCGACCGGTGCCGGGATATGTTCCAGAACGGATTCGAACAGCACCTGCATGTTCTCTTCCTGGTCTGCCGGATCCGGGGAGAGGCTCGCCGTCCCGTTGATGCCGGAAGTATAGATGATCGGGAATTCAAGCTGTTCGTCGTTTGCATCGAGTTCGATGAAGAGTTCGAGAACTTCATCGACGACTTCCGCCGGACGTGCGGCGTCCTTGTCGATTTTGTTCACGACAACGATCGGCTTGAGATTCTGCTCAAGCGCTTTTTTCAGTACGAAGCGGGTCTGCGGCATGCAGCCTTCATAAGAGTCGACAACGAGGAGCACACCGTCGACCATCTTGAGGATCCGTTCGACTTCCCCGCCGAAATCGGCGTGTCCGGGCGTGTCCAGGATGTTGATCTTCACGTCCTGGTACTGGACGGCTGTATTTTTTGCGAGGATCGTGATGCCCCGCTCCCGCTCGATGTCATTGGAGTCCATGGCACGCTCATCGACATGTTCATTGGACCGGAAGATGCCGGATTGTTTCAAAAGCTGGTCGACCAATGTCGTTTTCCCGTGGTCAACGTGTGCAATAATGGCGATGTTGCGTATATCTTGACGAAGCGTTGTCATATTTTCACTCACTTTTCTGTTGCCGGATTTATAACTGTGTTATTATAACACATGATGGCCGTTTGTCATCTTTTAAATACGGCAATGTCCGTTTTCCGGAGGGTAGGCCATGAATAAAGTCAAATGGGTTTTTGTCCTTTACGCCCTTGCCGCACTGGCATCGATGATCGCCATCGGCTTTGCGATCGGTGCGAAAAGCATCCTCGGCTTCATCGGGGCCATCGTGCTTCTGTTCGCCGTCATGGGCTTCGGCTTCAAGACGAAAAAAGCGATGCGCGAGAAGGGACTATTATAAGATCGGCAGCTCGCAAAAAAGAGCGGCGCACGGACCGGCTGAGAGGTCCGCTGCGCTCGCTCTTTTTCATTCTTTCAATCTGACATAATCGCCGAGGATCGTCTCATGCAGTCCCGGCCGGGCAGCGATGAACGTCCCTTTCGTCAGCATGTCGTGCTCCTCTCCCCGGAGGTCCGTCGTCACTGCCCCGACTTCGCCGACGATGACGGAGCCGCCGGCAATGTCCCACGGTGCAAGCCTCATGGAAAGATAGGCATCCAGGCGGCCGGCAGCCACATGGGCAAGCTCGATCGCCGCCGATCCGTACGAACGGGTGCCGCGGCAGTCTTGCACGAGCCGGATGACCGGCTCATGGTCGACATAACGGTTCGGGCACACCCAGCTGGCGTTCACGCCGATGACCGCCTCGGCTAGCGGCGTGGGCTCCAGCTGCGGAAGCCGCTCGTCATTCCGATATGCCCCGCCGCCGCGGACCGCGTGATAAAAATCGTCGGCCATCACATCATAGATGTATCCGAGCATCCCGATGCCGTCTGCGTAGACGCCGAGGGAAATCGCGAAATTCCGTTTCTGATGGACGAAATTCATCGTCCCGTCAATCGGGTCGAGAATCCAGATGACCCCGTCGTTTGTCTCCACCTTGTCACCGAAGCCTTCTTCTCCGAGAATCCGGTGATCAGGGAAGTCCCTGCGGATCCTTGAAATGAAAAATTGCTCAATGTCCCTGTCGATGTCGGTCACCAGGTCGTTGGCGTCATCTTTCGTGTCGATGTGTATCTCACGGGCAAACGACACGCGGATCCTGTGTCCCGCCTCCTTGATCAGTGACTTGGAATACCGGTCAATCATTCCCCAGTCCACTTGGCTCCCCCTTCCGGCACGTTCTCCGATCACACGCGCATCATTGTCGATTATACCGAAAGGGGATCCGCTTCATCCAATCAAACACTCGGATGAATCCGGATCCCCCCGCTCACTGACTGATTCAATTTGCAGCAAATGCATCGTATTTCTCCAGCTCGGTGTGGATCTCCTTTAGACGTTTTTTGCTCTTTTCCTGCTGTTCCGAATCCGACTGGCTCATCGCATCATAGAGGGTCGCGAGTTCATAGTCCAGTTCAAGCGTCAGCATATTCACGTACTGCTTTTCAACGTCTGCCTTGCGGATTACGTGGATGACTTGTTTCATGGTGTATGCACCCTTTCACGGAATTTTCGGTCACCTCACTGTAATCTATGCAGCCGCTTTCGGGTCCGGCTGGTGAGATGCCCTGTTGCAAAGATTGTTCCCCGTTTTTTGCTACAATAAACGTGTAGAAGGAAAGGAGTGGACCCATGAACGGAATGAAATGGGATGAAAAAGACTTCGAGGTATTTTCCATAGAAGGCCTGGAACCGCGGATGGAAGCGCTGATTTCTACGGTCCGTCCGAAGCTGGAAGCACTCGGCGGCCATTTTGAACATTACTTCTCCTCGGTGCTCGGCGAAGAGTTCCATCCCCACGTGGCCAGGCATGCAAGGAGGAAGGTGAATCCGCCGAAGGACACCTGGGTCGCTTGGTCGACGAGCAGCCGCGGCTACAAGTCGCTGCCGCATTTCCAGATCGGCCTGTTCGGCTCCAAAGTGTTCGTCATCCTGGCCCTCGTCTATGAATTGCCGGGGAAAGAGATGATGGCGGACCGGCTGCTGGAAGATACGGAGCTGTTTGACAGCCTGCCTGGGCAGTTCATCGTTTCGGGCGACCACATGTCCCCGGAAGCTTCTCCGGTCCATGAGGACGGCGGGGATGAAGTCATCCGGCTGCTGGAGCGGCTCAAGACCGTGAAAAAAGGGGAATTCCTCGTGGGCAGGCACATCCCCCGTGAAGAAGCGGTGCGAATGAGCGAAAAAGAATTCCTTGCTTTGGCGGAAGATACGTTCGACCGGCTGTTGCCGGTCTACCGGTCACTCACCGGACGGAAATGAAAGGAGCGGCGGGCATCATGCCCCCGCTCCTTTTATGATCCGGTCATCCGGAGCGTCCTTCAGCTGCCGGATGACCGGCCAGGGCGCATAGCCGCTGACTTCTTCGAATTCGTTGAAAATCCGTTTTTCTCCTGCCTTCGACGGTTCTATTTCCTTGAATCTCCGGTAGGCGTCCATCAGTTCGTCCCGCCTGATTCCTTTTTCGTACGCTTTCTCGACAGACTCAAAGAATTTCACCGCGCCGATGATCTCTTCGGTCGTCCAGTCTGGTTCGAGCGGATAAGAATATTCCACTTTGACCGCCTCCTCAATTTGTGCCCGGGCACCATCTTGTGCGGATTCCCTCCGCTTCTTCCACCATTCGCCCGATCAGGCCTTCCACGCTCGGTACGTCTTCGATGAGGCCGGCCACCTGCCCGGCCCAGCCGTATCCGCGGGCCGTGTCGCCGTCATGGATATAGCGCCGGTTCGCCTCGCCGCTGATCAGGTCCTTGAGCGCCTCGTAGGTCGGGGTCTCCTCCTCGGTCCGGAGGATTTTGTCGGTCCATTCATTGGACAGTGCCCGTGCAGGGGTTCCGATCCGGCGCTTGATGACGGCCGTTCCCGTTTCTTTTGCCTCAAGCAGGGCGTTTTTATACACGTCCGAAGCATGGACGCATTCCTTGGTGGCGATGAACCGGGTGCCCATCTCGATTCCTTCCGCGCCGAGCGCCAGTGCGGCCATCCATCCGCGGCCGTCGCCGATGCCCCCGGAGGCGATGACCGGGATGTTCACGCTGTCGGCAACTCTCGGGATAAGCACCATCGTGCCGACATCGTCCCTTCCCAGGTGCCCGCCCCCCTCCTGGCCGACGACCATGACCGCGTCCGCTCCGAGACTTTCCGCTTTTTGGGCCTGGCGGACTGCCGCCACGAGCACGAGCTTTCTGATGCCTGTCCCGGCGAGCCGTTCAAGTATGGGCGCCGGGTTCCCGCCCGTCATCGTGACGACGGGGACGTTCTCCTCGACCGCCACTTCGAGCATGTGCTCGTATGGCCTGCCGTGCTGGCCGATGGCGTAGTTGACACCGAACGGCTTGTCCGTCATCCGCCTGACTTTCCGGATCTCCTCCCTGAGCTCATCCGGCCCAGGCAGGCTCATTGCCGTAATCTGGCCGAGGCCCCCCGCCTCCGAGACGGCCGCCGCGAGATCCGAGTAGGCCAGATATGCCAGTCCCCCCTGGACAATCGGATACCGAATCCCGAGCAGTCCGGACACCCTTGTGTTCCAATCCATGAACATTCCCCCTTTCCCCCATCATATCGCACTCGCCGCGGAAGTTGAACCGCCGTGCAATTTGTCGATGACAACGGGTTCGGGCGGTGCTATAATTCCCCTTGAATCTCGCATCACCATGAGGAGGCAGACGATTGTCCCAGCACGACACTCCGTTATTTCAAGCGTTGTTAAAACATCGGGACCGGAACCCGGTCCAGTTTCATATACCCGGGCACAAAAAAGGCCGGGGCATGGATCCCGCTTTCCGTGAGTTTGCGGGAGACAACATCCTGTCGATTGACATGATCAACATCTCGCCCCTCGACGACCTGCATGCCCCGAAAGGCCCCATCCAGGAGGCCCAGGCATTGGCCGCCGAGGCTTTCGGCGCCGATTACACCTTCTTTTCCGTGCAGGGGACGAGCGGGGCGATCATGACGATGATCCTGAGCGTCTGCGAGCCGGGCGACAAGATCATCGTGCCGCGGAATGTCCATAAATCCATCATGTCCGCCATTGTCTTCGCCGGAGCGATTCCTGTGTTCATCCATCCGGAAGTGGATCCGGATCTTGGGATCTCCCACGGAATTTCTGCAGAAGCTGCAGAAAAGGCGCTCGCCGCCCATCCGGATGCAAAAGGCCTCCTCGTCATCAATCCGACCTACTACGGGGTATGCGCGGACCTGGAACGGATCGTGGAAATCACCCATTCATACGGCGTGCCCGTACTGGTCGATGAAGCGCACGGCGTCCATATCCATTTCCATGACCGGCTCCCGGTTTCCGCGATGGCGGCCGGCGCGGATCTGGCCGCCACCTCCGTCCACAAGCTCGGCGGGGCCATGACGCAGGGCTCGGTCCTCAATCTGAAAGAAGGCCTCGTCAGCCGCAAGCGCGTCCAGTCGATCTTCTCCATGCTGACGACGACTTCCACTTCCTATCCGATCCTCGCCTCCATCGACTGTGCACGCAGGCAGCTTGCGGTGGACGGCCGGGAACTGCTCGACGGAACGATCCGGCTCGCCCGCGACACCCGGAAGCGCATCAACAAGATTCCGGGGCTCTGGTGTCCCGGTCAGGAACTGATCCACAGCTCGGCTTCACATGATACCGATCCGACGAAGCTGCTCATCAGCGTCAAGGATCTGTCCATCACGGGCAGCCAGGCGGAAGTATGGCTGAGGGAACAGGCGAACATCGAAGTGGAGCTGTCCGACCTGTATAACATCCTCTGCCTCCTGACGATCGGCGACACATCCCGTGAGACAAATCTGCTGATCAATGCATTGAAGCGGCTGGCCGGGACCTTTGCCCCGGACGGAACCGAACATCCTCCGTTCGTCACACTGCCGGAGATCCCCGCACTCGCCCTTTCTCCGAGGGATGCCTTTTACGCGCATACGGAACCTGTCCCGCTGGAAGAGGCGGAAGGACGGATCTCGGCAGAGTTCATCATGGTGTATCCGCCGGGCATTCCGATTGTCATCCCGGGGGAAATCATCACCCGTGACAACATCGACTATATCCGGATGAACATGAAGGCGGGCCTCCCTGTCCAGGGACCCGAGGACGACACGATCGGATCGCTTCTCGTCATCCGTGAACAGATGCCGTTCCTTTCCTGATCGAAGACCCGGATAGCCGCCGGCAAATAGATTTTCACAAAAAGCAAAAAGCAAGGACGATGGCCGATTTCCTGCAGGCCGCCGTCCTTGCTTTTTTGCTGTGCTTCCATTTATTCCGTGCCTGCCGGTCCGCTCTTTTTCCGTGCAGGTCCCGGCACGGGAGCCTGCATTGAAAATGCAGCCCTCTCCCCAATCAGAAACTTGCCCCGTCCTCACTTTTCCGGCAGTTTGATCGTCGCCGGATCGATCAGCGTGTAGCCTTTGTCCCGCAGGCCGTCGATGATCTGCGGCAGGGCTGCGGCTGTCCACTCACGGTCATGCATGAGGAGATTCGCCCCATTGTTCAGATATTCGGTGTTCACCATGATGTCTGCCAGCGCCTGGGCATCCATGTATTGCTTTTCCCAGTCGTACCCGTATGTCCAGTTCATGATGAGCATGCCTTCCTCTTCTGCAAGCTGCCGGCTGAAGTCCGTGTTCGAGCCGAACGGGGCACGGAAGAACCGCGGCTTTTCGCCGATGACCGATTCGACGATTTCATTGACGCCCAGAATCTCTTCACGCTGCTGTTCTTCGGTCAGCCCCTTCAGATCCGCATGGGTCATCGTATGGTTTCCTATCGGAAAGCCCATGTCATGGATTTCCTTCAGCATTTCCTTCCCGGCATCCGTGTCCAGGAAATGCCCGTTGACGAAGAAGATCGCGGGTGCATCTTTCTCGGAAAGCGTCTTCGCCAATTCAAGTGCATGCTTGTCCGGTGCATCGTCAAACGTCAGGAGCGCCGCCTTCGGTTCGGCATCGCCGATCGGCGAGAATGCCCATGTCGCTTCATTCAGTTCATAGAGCGGGCCGGCCGGCTCTGTCTCCTCCTCCTCCGGAGCGGCTTCCTCCTCATCGGCGTCTGTCCCGGCTTCGTTTCCTTCCGGGTCCCCGGTTTCCCCGTCTTCTGTTCCGGTCTCCGTCTGACCGCCGGCCGGGATGGTCTCCCCTTCGTCAGAGTCTCCGGAATCTCCGGCCTTGCCCTCGCCGCAGGCTCCAAGGAGCAGCACCGCGGCGAATGCTATGTACGCCATCCATTTCAGCTTTCTCATCTAGACCACCTCTCCCTTCGAATTTCCAGTCTATCATGCTAGAACCCGCTCCCGCAATTCACCCGGGATGCCGTGAAGCGGCGGATTCTTCTGTTCTTCGCATGTCCCTTACTCGTCCATCCTCCGGTACCCGACCTCCGGAGAAAAAGAAAAAGGGCTGCCCGTCTGGCCGGATCGGCTTTCGGGCAGCCCTTTGATGGACCGAGATTATTTCAGGATGTGGATCGGCGATCCGAGGACGACTTCCGCCGCTTCCATCGAGATTTCACCGAGTGTCGGGTGGGCATGGATCGTCATGGCGATGTCTTCCACCGTCATCCCTGCCTCGATGGCTAGGCCGAGTTCCGCGATCATGTCGGATGCGCCGGTACCGACGATCTGTGCTCCGAGAAGGAGACCGTCTTCCTTGCGTGCGACAAGCTTCACGAAGCCGTCGGTTGCATCAAGCGCAAGCGCACGGCCGTTTGCGCCGAACGGGAATTTGCCCGCCGTCACTTCGTAGCCTTCGTCTTTCGCCTGCTGCTCGTTCAGACCGACCACTGCAAGTTCCGGATCTGTGAAGCAGACAGCCGGGATTGCCATGTAGTCGACTTCGGCTTTTTCGCCGGCAATCGCTTCAGCGGCGATCTTGCCTTCGTAGGAAGCCTTGTGTGCAAGCTGTGGACCTGCAACGATGTCGCCGATGGCGAAGATGCTCGGCACGCTTGTGCGGCCCTGGCGGTCGACTTCGATCAGACCTCTTTCGCCCATCTTCACGCCTGCTTCTTCGAGGCCCATTTCATCGGTGTTCGGACGGCGTCCGACCGTCACGAGCACGTAATCGGCTTCGATCTTCTTCTCTTCTCCGCCGGCTTCGTATGTGACCGTTACGCCGTTGTCCGTTTCTTCGGCGCCTTTTGCCATGGCGCCCGTCACGATTTCAACGCCTTTTTTCTTGAGGCCTTTTTTGACGATCTGCGTCATTTGCTTTTCGAATCCGGCAAGGATGTCTTTCGCGCCTTCGAGGATCGTCACTTCGGAACCGAGGTTGGCATATGCAGAGCCAAGCTCCGTGCCGATGTAGCCGCCGCCGATGACGACCAGCTTGCCCGGCACCTCTTCGAGGGAAAGCGCACCGGTCGAATCGATGACCCGCTTGGAGAATTTGAAGGACGGAATTTCAACCGGGCGGGATCCGGTTGCCAGGATCACGTTGTTGAATTTATAAGTCTGGGCGGATTTATCATCCATAACCCGTACCGTATGGGCATCGACAAAATAAGCCTCGCCCTTCACGATTTCTACCTTGTTGCCTTTCAGGAGGCCTTCGACACCGCCGGTCAGTTTCTTGACGACGTTGTTTTTGAATTCCTGGGCTTTGGAGAAGTCGATTTTCGCTTCGGAAGTCGTGATGCCCATATCGTCGGAGCCTTTTGCTTCAACGAAGCGGTGGCCGACGGAGATGAGGGCTTTCGACGGGATGCAGCCGACGTTCAGACAAACGCCGCCAAGGCTTCCTCTTTCCACGATCGTCACTTTCTGGCCCATCTGCGCGGCACGGATGGCCGCTACATATCCTCCCGGGCCCGAACCGATGACGAGCGTATCCGTTTCAATTGGAAAATCACCTACTACCATTGTTTTACGCCTCCATTAGTAAAAGTTCCGGATTTGCGAGCAGCTTCTTGATATGGTTCAGCGCCTGCTGTGCCGTGACGCCGTCGATCATCCGGTGATCATAGCTCAATGACAATGCTAACATAGGAGCGGCCTGGATTTCACCATTTTTGACGACAGGTTTCTCCGCAATCCGACCGATTCCGAGGATCGCCACTTCCGGATGGTTGATGACCGGAGTGAACCACTGTCCGTTTGCCGAACCGAGATTCGAGATGGAGATGGAGCCGCCCTTCATTTCATTCGGGGCAAGCTTGCCGTCGCGGGCCTTTGCGGCCAGCTGGTTGATCTCGTCAGACACGGCAAACACCGATTTGCGGTCTGCGTGCTTGATGACCGGGACGAGAAGCCCGCGGTCCGTGTCCGCTGCGATACCGATGTTGTAGTAATGCTTCTGGATGACCTCTTCTGTGTTGTCGTCATACGATACATTAAGCTGCGGATATTTCCGGAGCGTGGAAACGAGCGCCTTGACGACATATGGAAGGTAGGTCAGCTTGATGCCTTCTTCTGCCGCAATTTCCTTGAACTTGCGGCGGTGTTCGACCAGTGCCGTGACATCCACTTCGTCCAGGTGCGTGACGTGGGGTGCCGTATGTTTGGAATTGACCATCGCCTTCGCGATCGCCTTGCGGATCGGGGAGATCTTCTCCCGGGTTTCCGGGAAATCCCCTTCCGGTGCGGCCTGCGCAGCAGCCGGCTGCTGTTTTTGTGCCTCTTGTTGAGGGGTTGCCGTTTGTGCTTCCTGTGCCGGCGCTTCCGCCTGCTGCTTCTGTCCGCCGTTCACGAACGCATCGATGTCTTCTTTCAGGACACGGCCGTTTTTGCCGCTTCCCTGCACTTCCTGGATGGCCACGTTGTTCTCACGGGCATATTTGCGCACGGACGGCATGGCGATGACCCGGCGGCCGTCCGCTTCTTTCCCGGCGGACTGGGCCGGAGCGGAAGGGACGCCTTCTTCCTTCTTGCCTTTCGGCGCCTCGTCCTTTTCCACATCCTGTCCGGATTCCAGCGTCGACTGAACCTGGGATTCAGTTTCTTCTGTTCCGGAATCTTCGTCCTCGTGGTCCGGGGAGTCGATCCGGATGATCACATCACCGACGACCGCAACTTCCCCTTCCTGGACGAGGACTTCCAGAACCGTACCGCCGACTGGAGACGGAATTTCAACGACAGCCTTGTCGTTCTGGATTTCGCAGAGCGTGTCGTCTTCCTGGAGCGTGTCTCCCTTTCCGACGAACCACTTTACGATTTCTCCTTCATGGATCCCTTCACCGATGTCCGGCAACCGAAATTCATAAGCCACGCCTCTCACCCTTCCTTTCTATTCATTATCAAAATTCAAGAACTTGCTTGGCAGTTTCCGCGATGTCGTTTGCATCCGGCAGCCATGTATTTTCGCCTTGCGCATATGGATAGATCGTGTCCGGCGCCGTCACGCGGAGGACAGGTGCCTCCAGGCTGAGGATGGCGCGCTCCGTGATCTCTGCAACGACCGTTGCCGCCACACCCGCCTGGCGCTGGGCTTCCTGGACGACGATCGCACGGTTCGTCTTTTCGACTGAAGCGATGATCGTGTCGATGTCCAGCGGCTGGACGGTGCGGAGGTCGACCACTTCCACGGAATGGCCTTCCTTCTCGAGCGCTTCCGCCGCTTTCAGGCTTTCGCGGACCATTGCGCCGTATGCGAAGATGGACAGGTCCGTGCCTTCACGCTTTACGCCGGCCTTTCCGAGCGGAATGGTGTACTCTTCTTCAGGCACTTCTTCACGGAACGAACGGTATAGTTTCATGTGCTCGAGATAGATGACCGGATCCTCGTCGCGGATCGCGGAAATGAGCAGGCCTTTCGCATCGTATGGTCCGGACGGGATGACCACTTTCAGTCCCGGCTGCTGGGCCATGAGCCCTTCCAGGCTGTCAGCGTGCATTTCAGGTGTTGCGACCCCGCCGCCGAACGGTGAACGGATCGTCACCGGTGCATGAAAATGGCCGGCAGTACGGAAGCTCAGCCGTGCCAGCTGACCGCTGATGGAATCCATCACTTCATAGACGAAACCGAAGAACTGGATTTCCGGAACCGGACGGAACCCTTGCATGGCAAGGCCGACCGTCAGGCCGCCGATCCCCGATTCCGCAAGCGGCGTGTCGAATACGCGGTCTTCGCCGAACTCTTTCTGGAGGCCTTCCGTGGCGCGGAAGACGCCGCCGTTGACCCCGACGTCCTCACCAAAGACGAGGACATTCTCATCATTTTTGAGCTCAGTACGGAGGGCATCCGTAATGGCCTGGATCATCGTCATTTGTGCCATCGGTTACTTCGACTCCTTCTCTGTATAAATGTCGAGTTGTTCTTGGATGTTTTGCGGCGTTTCGCCCTTGTACATGATCTTCAGGAAGTCGCTCACTTTCTGCTTCGGAGCGGCGTCCGCCTTTTTGATCGCAGCCTTGATCTCTTCCTTGGCGCGCTCGATTACTTCGTTTTCCTTTTCTTCGTTCCAGAGGCCCTTCGCTTCCAAGTATTTGCGGAAACGGATGAGCGGATCCCGCTTTTCCCATTCGGAATCAGTGTCGGATGTACGGTAACGGGTCGGATCATCGCCGGCCATCGTATGCGGACCGTAGCGGTAGGTCATCGTCTCGATGAGCGTCGGACCGCCGCCGTTGAGCGCGCGTTCGCGTGCCTGCTTCGTCACTGCGTACACCGCAAGGGGATCCATGCCGTCAACGAGTACGCTCGGGATTCCGGCAGCCACGCCCTTCTGTGCAAGCGTCTTCGCGGAAGTCTGCAGCTCGCGCGGAGTCGAGATGGCGTACTGGTTGTTCTGGATGAAGAAAATTGCAGGAACATTATAGGCCCCGGCAAAGTTGATCCCTTCATAGAAATCTCCCTGCGAGGTTCCTCCGTCTCCCGTGTATGTGACTGCAACAGACTTCGCGCCGCGCTTCTGCATGCCGAGCGCCACGCCTGTTGCCTGGATGTATTGGGCACCGATGATGATCTGCGGCATGAAGATATTCACACCGTCAGGGATATCGCTTCCCTGGAAATGGCCGCGGGACCAGAGGAATGCAAGGTCAAGCGGCAGGCCGTGCCAGATGATCTGCGGCACGTCCCGGTAGCCCGGAAGGATGAAATCATCTTTTTCAAGCGCGAAATGCGATGCAAGCTGGGACGCTTCCTGGCCAGCGGTCGGTGCGTAGAAGCCGAGGCGGCCCTGGCGGTTTAGGGAGATCGAGCGCTGGTCAAGGATCCGGGTCCAGACCATGCGGGTCATGAGTTCGGTCAGCTCCTCATCCGACAAGCCGGGGTCCATCTCTTTGTTGACGATTTCCCCCTCTTCGTTCAGAATCTGTAACATTTCAAATTTGTCTTCGATCTCACGGAGCGTCTGTTCCGGATCGAATCGGTTCGACTTATTGGCAGCCATGTCTGCAACTCTCCTTTTCTGTATTATCAGGAACGGTCATGCAGGTAGTACAACTTCTCACCTGTGAATTATACAAGAACGGAAAAGTCCGGTCAATGCAACGATTTGAAAGCGCTTTTAGTATTAGTACACCCTCTGCTGTATCGCAAACTGTATTAATACATGAGCTTCAATTGTACCAGCGATTCATATTCATTCCTTCTCCACCTTTCCTCTTTCCCCTTTGCCCATGCGCGGAAACCAGTACGGCCTGTCCGGAGCGAGCCCGCTTCCGGCATCTCTGCCAGTTCGCCGGAATCTGCGCAGGGACACTCCGGCAAAAGAAAAAAGGAACGCCTGAGCGTTCCTTCGTCGTCATTCTGTTCATTTTGAGTCGTTCGCATCCAAGACGTCAAAAGCCTTTGCCTTCAATTCATTCAACCGCTCCGTCGCCTGGTTGAATTCACTCAGCGCAGCGCGGACCTCCGAATGTTTTGCATTCACCTGATCGGCCTGTTCCTGGATCTCTTTGAAATCCGCCTTCTCATCCGTCAGCATTCCGTACAGCTTTTTCTGAAGATCCGCCGCTTCCCTGTAAAGTGACGAGTAGTCGTTCTGTGCGGCATAGCGGCTCTCCATAGCTTCCTTCAGCTCACCGACGGCCTTCTCCGCGTTTTTGTCGTCCGTCTTCACATCGTCGAGACCCGACAGCTTTTTCTCTGCATTGGCGACGGATTCATCTCCCTGATCCAGCAGGGAAAGCCGCTTGCCGACGGATTCATCCGCTTCCTTGACCATCGCGGAAAGTTTTTCGGAATCCTCTTTTGAAAGTTCCATCATCGATTTGAACAGGTCGAACTCCTTCTTCTCCAGGCCCGCCATGTCTTC
Organism: Edaphobacillus lindanitolerans; assembly: GCF_900156305.1. Lineage (GTDB taxonomy): Bacteria > Bacillota > Bacilli > Bacillales_A > Planococcaceae > Bhargavaea > Bhargavaea lindanitolerans. Next base: position 352,407 of record NZ_FTPL01000001.1, read on the forward strand.
CTGCGCCTCCAGGAACGGCTTTTCCTCGTCCTGGATGCCGGTCACCGCCCCGGCCAGCCGGTCCTGGGCGGATGACCCGAACGAACAGGCGGACAGGAGCAGTGCAGCAGCAAGTGCCGCTACGGCAATCTTCTGTTTCATCCTCTCAATCCTCCCGTTCTGCAATTCTACTTTTACTATATTAGGAGTGTCGGGTGTTTTCAATGAAATGGGGCATTTTTATTTCACGCATGCCCTTTCCATGTATATACTTGAAGTAAAGTCAAGATGCACGAAAGGAAGTCTGCACGATGATTACGATGGATCAGATTGTCAGGGAAGGCCATCCGGCGCTCCGCAAAAGAGCGGAAGAAATGACATTCCCTCTGACCGAAGAAGAAAAAGAAACCGCACGGCAAATGCTCGAGTTTCTGAAAAACAGCCAGAACCCCGAGCTGTCCGAAAAATACGGACTGCGGCCGGGTATCGGGCTTGCCGCGAACCAGATCGCCTTGCCGAAGCGAATGTTCGCCATCCACATCGTCGATGAAGGAAGCGAGCCGGTCAGTTTCGTCATCGTGAATCCGAAGATCGCCAGCCATTCCGGCGCCAGGTCATTTCTTCCCGGCGGCGAGGGATGCCTCTCCGTCGACCGCGAAGTGCCCGGTTTTGTGCCGAGGTACGCAAAAGTGACGGTCAAGGGATTCACCCCCGACGGTGAGCCGATCAAGCGACGGCTGAAAGGGCTGCCCGCCATCGCATTCCAGCATGAGCTCGACCACCTGAACGGCGTCTTGTTCTACGACCACATCGATCCCGACGATCCGTTCAGGGATTATCCGGATGCCCGCCCGGTCGGGGACGGCGAATAAACTTAAAAGGCAAGAGGACGCTGCCGCGCCTCTTGCCTTTTCTCGTTCTGCCTTCAGACGAGCCCGAGTTCATCCAGGATGCGGGCGATCCCGTCTTCCGAAACATCTCCGGCCACGTAGTCAGCGAGCTTCTTCACTTCTTCATGCCCGTTGCCCATTGCCACGCCGATGCCCGCCGCTTTCAGCATCTCCCGGTCATTCAGCCCGTCCCCGAATGCGACGGCGTCTTCCATTGTCAGTCCCTCCCGCTCAAGGATGAACTCCATACCGGCGGCTTTCGATCCCCCTGACGGAAGGATATCGCAGCACATCCGCTGCCAACGGACGAACTCCATTCCGGGCAGCGCTTCCCGGTAATCCTCTTCCTCCTCTTCACCGCAGAACAGAAGCACCTGGTTCACCGGATGATTCTTGTAAAAATCCTCGTCCACTCTCGGGTAGCGGAGCTTCAGCGTGTCGAGGCTTTCCCGGACATGCGGGTGCCCTTCGCCGGAAGCGACCATCTCTTTTTCATCCATGTACACGAGCGGATGCCCCTTCCGGTCGGCCATCTCCTTCACCCGGCTGAGCAGTTCCGGCGAATGGACGCCGCTGTGCACCCTCTCGCCCCGGTGCACGACATACTGTCCGTTGAAGCAGACATATGTATCAATCCCGAGCGCCTCCAACACCGGCTGTACCATGAACGGGGCCCTCCCGGTTGCAATCGCGATCAGATGCCCATTTTCCCGGGCCGCTAAAATCGCCTTTTTTGCCGAGGCCGGCAGCCTTTTTTCGTGGTCGTAGAGCGTTCCATCAATATCGAAGAATAAAATTTTACCCATGCGGATCTCCTCCTTTTAAATATAAAAAACTACTTGACAGAACATTCGATCTTGCATATAATGAGGACAAGGAGTGATTGCCATGCTTAAACGCCTGAAGCGCAGATGGTTGGAACGGCTCAATGGCATCCTCGGCAAAAAGTCCATTGCATGATGACTCGCCCCCGCTCATCCCGGGGGCTTTTCTTTATTTCAGGGGACCTGCATGCTATTATAGAGGATATGGCAAGTATTTGAACGTGATAAAGGAGAGCAGAAGATGATCTACAAAGTATTTTACCAAGAAAACATGCATGAAGTACCGGTCCGCGAAAACACAAAATCCATGTATGTCGAGGCGGAAAGCGAACGCCAGGTCCGCGCGGGTCTGAAGGAACGCGGCATCAACATCGAATACATCCAACTGCTGGAAGACGGGCATCTCGAGTATGAGAAGAAGTCCGAAAACTTCCAAATCGAGCAGGTGTGAGCCGGATGAAGTCGGTTAAAAATGATCAGACAGCCGTTTTCGCGCTCGGCGGACTGGGCGAAATCGGCAAGAACACGTACGGAGTCCAGTTCCAGGACGAAATCATCCTGATTGACGCGGGAATCATGTTCCCCGAAGATGATCTCCTCGGAATTGACTACGTCATTCCGGACTACACGTACATCGAGCGGAACGCCGACAAGATCAAAGGGCTGTTCATCACACACGGCCACGAGGATCACATCGGCGGGATCCCCTACCTTCTGAAAAAAGTGAACATCCCCGTGTACGGCGGCAAGCTTGCGCTCGGCCTCCTGCGCAACAAACTTGAAGAACACGGCCTGCTGCGCCGGACGAAGCTCATCGAGATCAAAGAAGAAGATGTCATTAAATTCCGCAAGACGTCGGTCAGCTTCTTCCGGACGACCCACAGCATCCCGGACGCGTTCGGCATCGTTGTGAAGACACCTCCGGGCAACATCGTCCATACTGGAGATTTCAAGTTTGACTTCACGCCTGTCGGAGAGCCGGCCAACCTGGCCAAGATGGCCCAGATCGGCGAGGAGGGCGTCCTTTGCCTCCTGTCCGACAGCACCAATGCGGAAGTGCCGGATTTCACGATGTCCGAAAAGAAAGTCGGCGAAAGCATCGACGAGATCTTCCGCAAAGTGGATGGCCGAATCATCTTCGCCACTTTTGCATCGAACATCTACCGGCTCCAGCAGGCGGTGACCGCCGCCATCGCACACGGACGGAAGATCGCCGTGTTCGGACGGAGCATGGACAACGCCATCACGATCGGCCGGGAACTCGGCTATATCGATGCGCCGAAGGAAATGTTCGTCGATACCCAGACCCTCAATCGCCTGCCGGCGAATGAAGTCATGATCCTGTGCACGGGCAGCCAGGGCGAGCCGATGGCTGCGCTTTCCCGGATTGCAAACGGAACCCACCGTCAGATCCAGATCCAGCCGGGCGATACCGTGATCTTTTCTTCTTCCCCGATCCCGGGCAACATCGCGAGCGTCAACCGGACGATCAATCTGCTGTTCCGTGCAGGTGCGGAAGTCATCCACGGTTCTCTCAACAACATCCATACGTCCGGACACGGATCCCAACAGGAACAGAAACTCATGCTCCGCCTCATCAAGCCGAAATTCTTCATGCCGATCCACGGTGAGTACCGGATGCTGAAGATGCACAAATCCCTTGCAGTCCAATGCGACGTCCCCGAAGAAAACGTCTTCATCATGGAAAACGGCGACGTGCTTGCGCTCGGTTCCGATGAAGCACGCCTTGCCGGCCGGGTCCCGTCCGGCGATGTCTATATCGACGGCAGCGGAATCGGTGATATCGGCAACGTCGTCCTGCGCGACCGCCGTGTGCTTTCGGAGGACGGTCTTGTCATCGTCGTCGTGACGCTGAACAAGGCCAAGGGCAAGATTGTCTCGGGGCCGGACCTCATTTCCCGCGGCTTCGTCTACATGCGGGAATCCGGCGCCATGATCAACGAGGCACAGTCGATGCTGAACCGCCGGCTCCGCCAGTCTGTCGGGTCGTCGAAGGAACCGGATCCGGATGCCCTGAAGAGCCAGATCACGGACATCCTCGGCCCATACCTGTTCGACAAGACAAAGCGCCGGCCGATGATCCTGCCGGTCGTCATGGAAGTCTGAATATGAAGCCAGGCCGCATCCTCCCGGGGATGCGGCTTTTTTCTCTAGGTTCGACGGAAGCCGGTCCATTCAGGGTATATGAAAAAGCCGCATGCGGACTGCATGCGGCCTGGCTTGTTCGATTAGTGGAGTGCTTTCTTTTCAAATCTCAGGATGTCCCCGTCGGATCCGATGATGATCAGGATATCCCCCAGCCGGATCTCTTCGTCGGCCATCGGGGAGACGATGACTTCCGCATCCCGCTTGATCGCCACAATGTTGATGCCGTATCTCGCCCGGATATCCAGATCCAGGATGGTGTGCCCGGCCAGTATCTCATTCGCCTTGATCTCCATGATCGAGTGCTCGTCGGATAATTCCAGATAATCGAGGATGTTATTGGACATCATATTATTGGCGATCCGGATCCCCATGTCCCGTTCGGGGTGGACGACCTGGTCGGCACCGATCTTCTGCAGGACTTTCGCATGATAATCGTTTTGTGCCTTGACTGTGATCTTCTCGACACCGAGCTCCTTCAGGATGAGCGTCGTCAGGATGCTCGACTGGATATGTTCGCCGATGGCGACGATGACATGCTCGAAATTCCGGATGCCGAGCGAGACAAGCGCCTGCTCGTCTGTCGTGTCGGCGGCGACCGCCTGCGTGGCGATCGCTGCATATTCATCGACCCGTTCGGGATCACGGTCTATGGCCAGCACATCCGCCCCCTGATGGATCAGTTCACGGACAATGCTGCCTCCGAAACGGCCGAGGCCGATGACAACGAATTCTTTTTTCATTTGCCGGTCCCCCGTCTGTCAGAAGTGTCTTCCCTGCCATGCCAGGTGTTTACCGGCACGCCTGAAGGGAAAATGCTCAATAGATGACTCAGCCCCGGTTCACGGGCCTTTTCGGACGGGCGGAACAGAACTGGCAAGATGGATCATTGCATGCGTCTTCGCGCCACTCATTGCACTCGGCACAATAGGCCGCATCGTAGGTCGCATCATAGGACAGAGGTTCCAGGCAGACTTCGCAGTAATCATCGAGCTCCTCGTAAGGGATGATCCGGTCTTTTGTCATCAGGAAAATCCCTTCGACGACCGGGGAGACGTTGCTCCTGCCTTTTCTGCCGCCGGGATCGAGGAAGAAGTTATTTTTGCGTTCCAATGGCCGCCCCTCCTTTTTCCATTAGTGTACCACATTCGAACAAAACAACAATGAATCGCGGTGAATTTATGAAACCGATCGACGAACCGGATGATTTTACGGTGGTGGAAGCCCATCTGGCGTTTGTCCTTCCATTTGCCTATCAGAAAAAAAATCTGTCCCGTGTGACCGCCTCGCTCGAGCGGGACGGATACCGATTCTTCTCGCTCGATGATCGAGACTCCATGTCAGGGATCTATCCCGAAGGCGTGAAAGTCATGCGGGAGGAGCTTGACCAGTATTTCCTGCCTTATGTGGAGCAGAAGCTGTTCCCCGAATCGGCGCACGATTACGGATTCAAGCGCTTTTCAAAACCGGTCGGCGAGGAGTTCGTCCTGGAGGTGAAGGACCGGTCGTATCCATTCAGGATCATCAGTGTCGACATCGTCCTTGCTCCGTTCGGCATCGCCTTTATGACGACGCGCGTGGAGCTCCTGACCGGTCCGCTTCCCCTTTCTTCCGTCCTGGACTTTAATCAACACTTCCGGGCTGCGGAGAACAAGCTCAAGGAGGAAAAAGGGACGGCCATCCGCTGTCCGGACGGCAAGGGCTACGAGAACATCCACGACTTCCTGCTGGGGCGCCAGGCTGTCGCGATCAAGCCGTACGTGATCCACGACGAGCGGCTGACGGGCTATTTCGGCAGCCTGCCCTACTTCGAGGATGAGCGGATGTACGTCCATGCGTTTTACTTTACCGAGCCGGACGCCGATGTTGCGGACGAACAGCTGTTCAGGGTCGGCCGGGTGGACGGCCTGGACTCGAAGGGGAAACGGTTTATTTCCACGACAAACGGCCGCTACGTGGAGGAGTATCTGGACAAATATCTTCATGATCGCTGGGCACCGGGTTATTACCTGCTGACGACGGACTATTCATTCGCCGCCGTTTCGACCAAACCGCGCGAAGAGATGGAACGGCCGCTCGCCCACTTCATGAGCACCCATTATTACAACTTCCTTATCCACTATTTTTACCGGATCATGCTGCTGCGGGTGTCCTTCGAGTACAGCCGGCTGAAATGGGACAAAGACGAAGAATATTTGAAGCGGCTCATCCAGCTCATCACGATCTTCTCCTCCTGGTACTACTTCGAACATATCAGCGCACGCCAGGAAGGACGGGAGCTCGGAAAGAAGTTCCGTGAAGCGTTCAACATCGAAGTGCTCTACCGGGAAGTCAAGGACACGCTCGACGAGCTTTACCGTGTACAGGAAAACTCAGCGACTTCCCGGATGAACCTGCTCCTCTTCTTCCTCACCGTGTTCACGGTGATCTCGGGAATCTACGGGATGAACCTCGTAATCGACGATTGGAAAGATGATATCAGCTGGAAAGAAATTGAATCATACGGGTTTTTCGAATGGATCTCCCTGCTGACGGCCGTCATCGGCATCAGCATGTCGATCTACCTATTCATCACTACGCTCGGCCGCACGCTTTGGCGTAAGCTCCGGATGAGGTGGGACGATATGGATCTTTGACAAAAGCGGCCTCATTTCGGGCCGTTTTTTGTTTGCAAACCTCCTCCGTTTTTGTATAATAAGACGTGTTTTATTAAACTTTTAGTTTGATAATAGTAAACTATACGGGAGGCATCCCGATGCAAATCGGAAAAAAGATCAAACGGCTCCGGCTTAAAAAGGGGCTCACGCAGGAAGAGCTCGGCGAGCGCACGGACTTGAGCAAAGGTTATATTTCCCAGCTTGAACGGGATCTCACTTCTCCGTCGATCGAAACACTCTTCTCCCTTCTGGAAGTGCTCGGCTCTTCACCGAAGGAGTTCTTCGACGATAGCGGGGACAGCCGAAAGGTTGTGTTCAGCAAGGAAGAACATACACTGAACACCGACCCGGATCGGGGGTTCACCGTCCGTTGGCTCGTTTCCGAGTCCAATGAAAATCTGATGGAACCGGTCCTCCTCACATTCGAGGCGGGCGGGAAATTCAAGGAATTTGAGCCGTCCCTGTCCGAGACGTTCATCTACGTACTCAAGGGGAAGATCCGGATCGAACTCGGAAAAGACATGTTCGATGCCGGTGAGGGCGACGCGGTGTACTACGAAGCATCGGACGTCCACCGGGTATTCAATGCCGGAGACACAGAGGCGGAATGCCTTCTCGTGGCGACTGAATCCTATCTATAAATGAAACTGGAGGTTTGAAATTGACTAAACAGCCCATCATCCGCTTCGACGGCGTCAGCAAACGATACGGAGACGATGCGACCATCCTGGACGACATCAGCTTTGAAATGGAACGCGGCAAATTTTACACCCTGCTCGGCCCGTCCGGGTGCGGCAAGACGACGATCCTCCGGCTGATCGCCGGATTCATCGAGCCGACGGCGGGACAGATTTTATTCGACGGAAAGAACATCAATGACGTTCCCCCGAACGAACGCCAGGTGAACACCGTCTTTCAAGACTATGCCCTCTTCCCCCATCTGAATGTGTTTGAAAATGTCGCTTTCGGCCTCCGGATCAAAAAAGTGAAGGGCCCGGAAGTGAAAAGAAGGGTCGAAGAGGCGCTGCGGTTCGTCAACCTCGAAGGATACGGCGGGCGCGAGATCTCCGAAATGTCGGGCGGACAGCGTCAGCGCGTGGCCATCGCACGGGCGATCGTCAACGACCCTGAAGTGATCCTGCTCGACGAACCGCTTTCCGCGCTCGACCTGAAGCTCCGCACCGAGATGCAGTATGAACTCCGCGAGCTCCAGCAGCGGCTGGGCAAGACGTTCATCTTCGTCACGCATGACCAGGAAGAGGCGCTCGCGATGTCGGACGAAATCTTCGTCATGAACGCGGGGCAGATTATCCAGTCCGGGACGCCGATCGACATCTACGATGAGCCGATCAGCCGGTTCGTCGCAGACTTCATCGGCGAATCCAACATCGTGGACGGCGTCATGATCCGCGACCAGCTCGTCCTCTTTGCGGGCAAGGAGTTTGAATGCGTGGATGCCGGCCTCGATCCGAATGAAAAAATCGAGGTCGTCATCCGGCCGGAAGACCTTGAGATCACTTCCCCGGAGAAAGGCAAGCTCGTCGTTACGGTCGACACGCAGCTTTTCCGCGGTGTCCATTACGAGCTCTCGACGTACGATAAGGACGGCAATGAATGGCTCGTCCATTCCACGAAAAAAGCACAGGTCGGGGATGAGATCGGCCTGGACTTTGACCCGGAAGCGATCCACGTCATGAGGCTGAATGAGTCCGAGGAAGATTTCGACCGGAGGCTCGAGTCCTACGAGGTGACCGGCCATGCAGAGTAAGTCGGCCCGCGCGCTCTATCTCATTCCGTACGGCGCCTGGATCCTGCTGTTCGTCGTCGCGCCGATTGCACTCGTCGGCTATTACTCTCTGTTCGACCTGCACGGCAGCTTCACGTTCGGCAATTACCGGAACTTCTTTTCATCGATCTATCTGCGCCTGACGCTGAGTTCGTTCTGGTATGCGTTCCTGATCACGCTTTTCTCGCTCCTGATCGCCTATCCGACGGCCTATTATCTGACGAAGACGAAGCATAAGCAGCTTTGGCTGCTGCTCATCATCATCCCTTCATGGATCAACCTGTTGCTCAAGACGTATGCGTTCATCGGCATTTTCGGCCAGTACGGACCGATCAACGCCCTGTTCGCAGCGATCGGCATCGGCAACAAGCAGATTCTGTTCACGGACTTCAGCTTCATTTTCGTCTCGGTGTATATTTTCATCCCGTTCATGATCCTGCCGATCTTCAACGCCATCGACCGACTGAACCCGGCTTTGATCGATGCTTCCCGTGATCTCGGCGCCAATTCGTGGACCACATTCCGCCGGGTGATCCTTCCGCTGACAATGAACGGCGTGAAATCCGGGATCCAGGTCACCTTCATCCCGGCGCTTTCACTCTTCATGATCACCCGCCTCATCGCGGGAAACAAGGTCATCACGCTGGGCACCGCGATCGAGCAGCAGTTCCTCGTCACGCAAAACTGGGGGATGGGTTCGACGATCGCCGTTTTCCTCATCCTGTTCATGTTCATCATCATGCTCTTCACCGAGCAGAGAGAGAAAGGGGGAACCGGCAATGGCAGGAACCGGTAAGGGACAAAAGCTGTTTCTCGGGCTCGTATTCCTGATCCTGTACGCCCCGATCTTCTTCCTGATTTTTTATTCGTTCAACTCGGGCGGGACGATGACTTCATTCGAATCGTTCACCTGGGAACATTACGCGGCGGTATTCGAGGACACCCGGCTCATCATGATCGTCTTCAACACGGTCATCGTCGCCCTCCTGTCTTCGCTGCTCGCGACGACAATCGGAGTGCTCGGCGCCCTGGCCATCGTCTATATGAAGAACCGGAAACTACGGAGCACGCTGCTTTCCCTCAACAATGTCCTGATCGTCAGCCCGGATGTCATCATCGGGGCCTCGTTCCTCATCCTGTTCACGGCGCTCGGGGTCAAGCTGGGCTTTACGTCGGTCCTCGTTTCGCACGTCGCGTTCAGCGTTCCGATCGTCGTCCTCATGGTGCTGCCGAAGCTGCTTGAGATGAGCAACTCCCTCATCGATGCGGCCCGGGACCTTGGGGCTTCGGGAAAAGACGTGCTCACCCGCGTCATCATCCCGTACATTAAACCCGGCATCTTTGCAGGTTTTTTCCTGGCACTCACTTATTCTCTTGATGATTTCGCGGTGACGTTCTTCGTCACCGGCAACGGCTTCAGCACCCTGTCCGTCGAAATCTATTCGATGGCCCGCGCCGGCATCACGCTGACCATCAATGCCCTTTCCGGCCTGCTGTTCATCGTCACCGTCGGCCTGGTGCTCGGCTACTATGCATTGAACCGCCGCAGCAAGACCTTGTTCACGGGGGTGAAGAGATGAAAGACCTCATCCGGGCGGCACTGGCCGTCCTCATCGTTTCGGCACTGCTCATGTGGGCGAATGCCGAGCTCGGGAAATCCGCCGGCAAGGCGGGCGCCGATACGATCACCGTCTACAACTGGGGAGAATATCTCGATCCGGACCTGCTGAAGGAATTCACGAAAGAGACCGGCATCCGCGTCGTCTATGAGACATTCGACTCGAACGAGGCGATGATGACGAAGATCCAGCAGGGCGGCACGTCCTATGATATCGCCATCCCGTCCGAATATATGATTGAGAAGATGAAAGAGAATGACCTTCTCATTCCGCTGGACCATTCGAAGATCCCGAACCTGAAGCACATCGACCCGTATTTCCTCGATCTTCCGTTCGACCCGGGGAACGAGTTTTCCATCCCGTATTTCTGGGGAACGGTCGGAATCGCCTTTAATCCCGAACTGCTTGACGGCGACTATGACTTCAGCAGCTGGGAAGATCTCTGGGATCCGGCACTCCGCCAGAAGGTGATTCTGGTCGACAGCGCCCGGGAAGTGATCGGGATGGGCCTGAACTCCCTCGGCTACTCACTGAACTCCACAGATGAGAAGGAGCTCGATGAGGCCTCGGAAAAGCTCGCGACGCTCGCCCCGAACGTCAAGGCGATCATCGGGGATGAGATCGTCGAGATGATGCAGCGCAAAGAGGCAGCCATCGCCCTCACCTGGTCGGGCCAGGCGGCGGACATGATGTCCGTCAATGAAGAACTGGACTATGCGGTGCCGGAAGAGGGGTCCAACCTCTGGTTCGATAACATGGTCATTCCGAAAACGGCTGCAAACGTCGACGGTGCCCATAAGTTCATCAACTTCATGCTCGACCCGGAAGTCGCTGCACAGAATGCGGACTGGGTCGGCTATTCCACGCCTAACAAGGATGCGCTCGATCTGATGGATCCGGAGCTTGTCGACGACGAGCGCTATTATCCGGACGAGGAAATCCGTGACCATCTGGAAGTATACCGGAATCTCGGCCCGGAAATGCTCGGGGACTACAACGAACGCTTCCTGAAATTCAAAATGGAAATGAACTGAAAAACGGCAGGAGCCCTCGCTCCTGCCGTTTTTGCATCGGATCCGGTGAAGGCCGCGCACAAAGAGCCGACCGGGACGTGTCGCGGGCCATGATTCCAGCGGATTCCGGGTTCCGTCCAGAAATATTTTGTTCGAATCAGCGTTGGGCGGGTTTCTGTATGGTAAAATGATTAGACCCACGAAAGAAAAAGGAGTTGATGCGGCATGGCCGTAAAGAGCAACCGCTTTGCCCTTTACATTCTCATGTTCAACATGTTCATTGCCATGTCGGGAATCGGGCTCATCATCCCGATCATGCCCGGTTTTCTGGATACATTCGGGGCGGCCGGCCAGGTGTTCGGTTTCCTCATTGCCACGTTTGCCTTCGCCCAGTTCCTCTTCTCCCCCCTGTCCGGAAACCTGTCGGACAAATATGGCCGGAAAAAGCTGATCATCTTCGGGCTCGTCGTTTTCGGTGTTTCCCAACTGATCTTTGGCCTTGCCGATCACCTCTGGGTTTTATTCGCCGCCCGGTTCCTGAGCGGATTCGGCTCGGCGTTCCTGGTGCCCCCGATGATGGCATTTGTCGCGGACATTACAACATTTGAAGAGCGCGGCAAGGGAATGGGCTGGCTCGGTGCATCGATGTCACTCGGCTTCATGATCGGGCCGTCGATCGGCGGGTTCCTTGCGAACGTGAGCATCCAGTTCCCGTTCTTTGTGGCATTCGGGGCGGCGATCATTGCGGCAGTGTCATCGGCGTTCATCCTGCCGGACCCCCATGCCGCCAAGCAGCCGGTAAAAGAAATGGAGAAGGAAGAGAAAAAGGAAGGGATGCCCCGCGAGAATGTCATCATGCAGCTCAGGCGGTCGGCGTCGATGCCCTACTTTGTCCTGCTGATCATCATGCTCGTATTCTCGTTCGGCCTGGCCAATTTCCAGTCAACGATTTCGTTCTATGTCGACAAAAAATACAATTACACGCCTTCTGACATCGCCGTCCTCCTCACGGTGGGCGGATTCATCGGCGTCATCGTCCAGACATTCGTCGTCGACCCTCTCTTCAAGCGTTTTGGTGAGATGCAGGTGATTCTGGTCAACCTTGCAGTGGCGGCAATCTCCATGATCGGGATCCTGTTCGTCCATACGTTTTGGACGATCCTTCTTGTCGCCACGTTCTTTTTCACGGCTACTTCCCTTCTACGGCCGGCCATCAACACGCTCATTTCCAAAATGGCCGGAGACGGCCAGGGATTTGCTGCAGGACTCATGAACGCCTATATGAGCCTCGGCAACATGGTCGGACCGGCTCTTGCCGGCACCCTTTTCGATGTGAACATGGCCTATCCATACGTGGCCGGAATGCTCATCCTGTCCGGCTGCCTCACAATCTCCGCCGTGTGGTCATCGCGAAACCGGGAGCTGCTCCACCGCCTCCAAAGCCATAAAGTCCAGCCCGCAGGCTGAGGATTTCGTTTTGAACCTCATCGAACAAACTATAAAGCCGGACAGCCGTCAGCGTGATGCTGATGACTGTCCGGCTTTATCATTCATTTATTTTTCCGCTTTGCATCGAGCAGCTTCTCTACGTGTGACGTTTCCTTCCCGCGACCCTCGCCCGGTTCGGCGCCTCTCCTCCGGAGTTTTATGGCATCCGCCGGGACTCCGAAACGGCGGAGCGTGATGTCGGCGAAGAACAGCAGCATGGACAGCAGCAGGAACCAATTCCGGACCGGCTTCATCTCAAGCTGCACTTGCCCGGGCGTCCTCAGGGCGTCGGCCGGATTGTCCAGCACCTTTCCGCCCGACGCGGCGGCCAATGCGGCCAGCAGTTCTCCGTCAGGCGCGCCCGGCCTGTATTCATCACCGTACGGGACGGTCAGGCCGATTTTCGAGTAGGTTTCCCCGTCACCGGAAATCCTGAAAAACACAAGACCCGGCTGCGCGTCGAATCGGACAGTGGCACTTCCCGGACCGGTCGGATCGACAGAGGCTTCCAGTTCCCGCCCGTCCTCATCGATGACTGCCGCATCAATGAATGAGGAGGCACCGGTGCCGGTCACCCTGTAAGACCCGTCGGCATTTCTCCTCACCTCGAACGGCTCCTCCCGGAATGACGGCAGCATCCGGGCAGCCGCGGCTTTCCAGAAGCCGGGCCACCCTTCCCATGACGTAAAGCCTCCGCTCCATCCGCCTGAGTCCGGGGTGTAGGCGATGGACCGGCCGAGGCCGTACCGCCACTCGGCCAGCACGGGATCCCCTTCAGGGCTCTCCATGATGACATCCGCGGCAGGTTTCACAGTCGTGGCAATATATGCATTCATCGTCGGCAGCTCCCCCGTAAGGATCCGCCAGCCCTCGGCTTCCCGGACAGCCGGGCGGAAAGGCTCATCCACGATATACGTCCGGGACAGCATCGCCGTCTCCCTCGACAGGATGGCCGGCACCGTGTCGGCACTTCGGACATCATAGAACCGGCCTGCTCCAAGGCCAGCCAGCTGTTCGAGCAGGATCCGGTCTGCATCCGAGCCGATTGCAACGGTGGACATCGTGATGCCGGACGCTTCCGCCTCTTTCAGCACACCGCCGTAGTCCCCGGCTGCCGAAGACATCCCGTCGGTGAGCAGGATGATGTGCTTGCGCTGGACGTCCTGATCCGCCAGCCGCTCAACCGCCAGCTGCACGGCGGGAAAGATGTCCGTCCCCCCGCCCGGCGCAATCGAATAGATCTTCTCCAATGCATCCTTCGTGTCGCCGACCAGCTCTGTCCCGATCACCTCGATTGGCTGATCGTCAAATGCAATGAAGCCGAGCACATCCTCTTCCCGAAGGAGTGCGACGGACCTGGAGGCGGCCTCTTTGGCCATCTCGAGCTTGCTGCCGGTCATGCTGCCGGAACGGTCGAGTACGATCATGAGGCCAAGCGACGGGATGACATGCTTACCCGTCACATCCATGCTGACCGGAAGCAGCTCCTCGATCGGCGTTTCAAAATAGCCGCCGAGGCCGAAGCTCTCTTCCCCTCCGATCATCATGAATCCCGTGCCGAACGTCTTCACCGCCTGATTGATCAACCCCATCCGCTTTTCGCCGACGAGGTGCCCGGGCACATTGTCAAAGACGATCCCGTCATAGGCCAGATAAGAAGAAAGTTCATTCGGAAGCTGTCCGGCACCGATCCGGTCCACCTGGACACCCCCGCCCCCAATCCACTTGCCGGCCGGGCTCTCGGCTCCGTCCTGGCCGACGACCAGGAAGCGGGGCGGACCTTCGATTTCCGTGACGGCGGTCATCCGGTTGTTCTCAGGGACGCCGTCCCCCTCTGCAATGATCTGCACCTCATATTTGATGGACCCTTCATCCGGCTGGACCTCAGTGAACGTAAAGCGGTTCTCCCCCGCGGCCAGCGTGATGTTCCGTTCCCCCGCAGGCCTGTCATCTTTGAACAGGAGCAGCCGGCCTGTCGTAGCGAAAGTCGAATCGACCGTCACGGTCAGCTCCATCGCTTCCCCTGCCCGGCCTGATGACGGAACTTCCAGCGAAGTCAGCGAGGCATCTTCTTTTTTCCGGCCGGACAGCACGGCCGCATCAATGGTAATGCCCGGGGGCAACGAGGAGCGGACATATCCGAGTGCATCGCCCCTCGTTTGTCTCCCGTCCGACAGAAGGACGATCCTTGCCGGATCTCCTGCTGCGGCCGCCGCTGCGTGCCGGATCGCCTGCTCCAGATTCGTCTCCCCGGTCCCCCCGGACGACCGCTCGTTTTTAAGCCCCCCGTCATCCCGCCCTTCCCGGACGGACCCAGCAAAGGACAGGACCCGGATTCCCGAATTCGGCGTCCGGCCATCTGAAGCTTCCGGCAGCCACGCGTCCACGTCCTCCTCCGAACCGGACATGGACGCGGAACGGTCTGCCAGGAAGAAGATTTTCTGTTCGTCGCTTCTGAGGAGAAGGAACGGGGAAGCCGCGGAGACGATCAGACAGAAAGCGGCCAGTGTCCTCAGAAGGAGCAGCACACGGGCACTGTGCCGCGGACCTTTGGCACTCCGCCGGTAGGTCCATGCGAAGTAAACCGCGGCGGGTATGGCAAGCAGCAGCCAGAACGGCTGTTCAATACGAAAGTCCACGTCTTCGCTGCACCTCCCATTCCGCCACGATCAATCCGAGGACCAGCAGGATGAACGGCAATGCCGCTGAGGCTTTTTCCCTTTCGGCCCCGCGTCCCCCGTCCTCTTTTTCCTCGCCCGTGCTTCCCAAGGAGAATGAGGGCCCTGAGGCCGGATGCTTCTCTGAGTCAGGGAGGACCACCGCCATATACCTTTCCTCATCGCCCGACCTCAGCACATAGAGACCCGGTTTTTCCGGCGCCTGAAACCCACTTCCGGTCCCGGTCTCTTTCACATATTCCCCGGCCGCCGTAAACACTTCCCAGACGTCCCCTTCCTCCGGGGCGGGCACCGGCCTTCCTTCACCCGGAAGGAATGAGCCGAGGCCCCCCGTTTCCGCTGAATACCGGTTGACCGCACTCCACAGGAAAAGCGGGAAGGACGGGCGGAGCGCCCAGTCGGTCATGCCGGGATCGGCAAGCACGGCGATCCCTCCGTCGGCGGAACGCTGGACGAATGGACGGCCCCCTGCTTCGGCGGCTGTCGTGAATCCGTCAAACGGAGGATAAAGACCGGACACATAAACCCCTTCGGGTGATGCGAAGGAAAACAGCGGATCGGACGCCGATGAAACGGTGAGCTGCACATCGGCCGGCTCTCCGCTTTCTCGTCCGAACAGGACCGTCCGGTCACCGCGTTGCAGGAACAGCTTTTCGTCCGGCGTGAAGACGACCGCTTCTTCAGGAATGGAGCCTGCCTCATCCGGTGAAAAAGCAAATATCTCGAAGCCGGACGCCCTGAGCCCTTTGAGCAGAAGCTCGTGGAGCCTTGCGTCTGCATAGACCGGGAGCGGACGCCCGCCGGATGCCGTGAAAGCCTCGTTATCCGGCTTGTAGCCGTCGTCCGTCTCCAGCAGCAGGGAAAATGCCGCTGCATCCGGAAGGCCGTCGATCCGGATATTCTCCGTGCTTCCGGCGCCGATTGTCCTGTTCACCGGCTTGCCGGCACGTTCCCCCTTCTCATCCCTCAGATGAAGCACGACCTGCTTTTCGTCGTCAGATTCATTGGACAGCCTGACGATTGCCGACGTCCGTGCCACGCCGAACGCATCCACCGATACATTGGCCGGCTCCTGTGAGGCTGCATGCACATGCCAGGAAATCCCGGGTGCCGAGGGCAATCCGCCCCTGTCCAGCCCGTCGGTGAACACGTGGACATTCGCAGGCTCCCCTTCGGTCGCCGAGACTGCGAATGCCAGCGTGCTCTCCATATGCTCGGGTGCATATGAGATCTTCAGGTTCCCGACCACTTCGAGCACTTCCTTTTTGTCTTCCGCCCTGCGCAACAGGATTTCGGGGCTCTCTCCGGCAAGGATGACCGTGAACCGGCTGTCACCTGATTCGCGGACGAGCTCCTCCATCGCTTTCCGATGATGCTCAAACACGGGTTCTCCCCGGTCTTCGGACATCATCGAGGCGGACGAGTCGATGATCAATAGGACTTCGCCGGTCTGTTCGGATGCTTTTGGGAACCGCGGGCCGAGCAGCAGGAAGACGAGGAGGAGCAGAGCCGCCATCTGGAGATAAAACAGGGCATTCCGCCGCAGATGGCGCAGCATCGGGGTGGCCTCTGTGTGGCGGAAGCTTTCTTCCCAGAGCATCGTGCTTGGAACCGTCCGCTCTTCATAGCGTTTTGACAGAAAATAATACAGCAGCACAGCGGCCGGTATGACCGCCGTCCAGATCATGCCGGGTGAGCCGAATCCCATGCCCCCGCCTCCTTCCTTTCCGGTCTTCGGCTTCTGATCGCCGTCCGGTCTTTTTCCCGCGTGGCCGTACCGTCAATGAATCCAGCCTGCGCGTCTCATCCGGACATTAATGAAATCCGGAATTCCGTTTGCCGGATCCGCCTCCAGCATCCTTACGCCGAAATCTGCACAGTAGCCTGCCAGTGCCTTCCGGTGCCCGTCCATGCGCTCTTCATATGAACGGATTGCCGCCGGTGTAAGCGACACGTCCACCGCATTTCCGGATTCTGAATCGAGCAGCCGGTAATCCCCCGGAGTTGCCGGCCGTGCGGCTTCCTCGCCCGTGATGAGGATCAGCCTCGTCTCTCCGCCTGCGGCAAGCAGACGGAGGAACAATGGGCGTAGGCGGTCCGCAGGCTCCAGGCCGTCGGTGACGAGGAACCGGATCGTCGCAGGACTGCCGGCAAGTTCCCATGCCTCACCTGCAAAGGAACCCTGCCCCTGGGGCTCAGGCAGTCCGGACATCTTCCGGAGCAACATATTCCGGTGACGTGAACCCTTCCCGCCGAAGAGGGGCAGTGCGCCGCTGCCGGCGGTTCCGGCGGTAAAGTGGTCATCCGAAGAGAGGGAAATCAGTCCGAGTGCAACACAGAGCCTCCTTGTGAACAGCCACCGTCCGCCGCCGGACATCGACCGGGTCGAGTCCAGGATTACGGAGACCCGCAGCTCGCGCTCATCGTGGTAACGGCGGATATACAGCTTTTCGGTCCTGGCGAACACATTCCAGTCGATATTGCGGATGTCATCACCCGGATGATACTCGCTGTACTCCGAAAAATCGGGAGAACTGCCGCTTCTGCGGGAAAGACCGGTTCCATGCTTCATGCCCCTGTAGCGGTGGACGGCGGCAAAACGGCTTCTCCCCAGGCGGGCGATCCATTCGGGGGGGAAGAATTCCTCCGGCTTCATGAGCGCACCCCGGAGAGGACCCGTTCCAGAATTTTGGCGATCAGCCCGTCCGGCGAGATCTCCGAAGCTTCTCCTTCATAGCTGAGGATGAGCCGGTGGCGGAGTGCAGGTGCGGCAGATGCCCGGAGATCGGCAATCGAGACGTGGAATCTTCCTTCCGCAAGGGCGCGCGACTTGGCGAGGGCAATCAGGCTCTGAAGGCCCCGGGGTCCGCTGCCGATGCGGACGAAGCGCCCGATTTCCGGCACGGTCCCTTCGTCCGGCCGGGTGGCCATGACGATCTGGACCGCCGCGCCCAGCATCTCTTCCGGCAGGATGACCGATCTGGCGAGTTCCCGGGCCCTGCGGACCCCTTCCGCATCCAGCACTTTCTTCAGCATGGGCGGTTTCTTTCCTGTCGTCCTCCTCATGATCTCCTTCATCTCTTCCGCGTCCGGATAAGGGACGAGGATTTTGCTCGTAAACCGGTCGAGCTGGGCTTCCGGAAGCGGATAAGTCCCCTCCAGCTCGATCGGGTTTTGGGTGGCGAGGACAAAAAACGGATCCGCCATTTTTCTCGTTTCCCCAAGCACGGTGACCGTCCGTTCGCCCATCGCCTCCAGCAGCGCACTCTGCGTCTTCGGCGTCGCCCGGTTGATCTCATCGGCAAGGACCATCTCGCTGAACAGGGGACCTTCCCGGAACACAAACCGCTGGCCTCCGTCCGGCATGCGTTCGATGATGCTCGTGCCCGTAATGTCGGACGGCATCAAATCCGGCGTAAACTGGATCCTTGTAAAGCCGAGGTCCAGCACTTCCGAAAATGTCCGCACGAGCATCGTCTTCCCGAGCCCGGGGAGGCCTTCCAGCAGGGCGTGTCCCCCGGCGAGGATCGAGAACAGAATCAGGTCCACCGCCTCTTTCTGGCCGACAATGAACTTTCCGACCTCCTCGCGCACTTCTCCGATCGCCCGCCCCATCTCCTTGTACTCTTCATTCATTGCCGCAACGCCCCCTTATTCTCTCCGTTCCATGGAAGAGAAGTAGTCAGATAGTACTTTCTGCAGATCTTCCGGCAGCCCGAGCCGTCCGGCGTCTTTCAGGTAGACATCCCTGTATTCGCCGAACGCTTCAACGTACGGCCGAACGGACCCCTTTTCCGCTGCCACCGCGCCTTTCCTTCCGGTACCGCCGGGAGGGGCCGGACCGGTGTCCGGAATCGGGGCACGGTCATCCAGAACCGGCGGAGGCGTACTGACAAAGTCCCGGCTCCCGGATCCCATTCCGCCTGCACCGGTACCGGTTCCGGGTTCATCCGGTCCGCGTCCGTTCCCGCCGCTTCCTTCGCCGTTCCCTTCACCCTTTCCTTCGCCGTCTCCCTCTCCGCCGCCCGGACCTTTCCCGTCTCCAGATTCACCATTGCCCTCCCCGGATCCTTGGCCTCCATCTCCCGAAGAAGCGCCGTCCTGCGGCCCCTGTTCTCCCGCGTCCCCGGTCTTTCCCGACGAAGGTGGCGGCTGGCCGCCCTGATCCCCGTGTTCAGTTTCTCCATCACCATGATCGCCCGCCTCCGCTGCCTCTTCCGGCGGCCGGATTGCGATCCCGCTGTCCGACGCCGACCGGCCAAGACCGGCAAGTTGCTCATCCGCATCGCCGGCAATCTTGGCGAGCGCTTCGGCAGCCTCTGCATCCGAGATGGTATGCCCCCCGTCCGACGGTCGCTCCCCAGCTTTTTCCCCAAGCCGATCCCGCAGACTCAGTTCCCGCTGAAGCTTGACCGCCTCCCCGATTGCCTCTTCCGGAGCAGTTGCACGGTCAAGACCGGCGGCCAGGTCGGCAAGCCGGTCACTGAGATCGTCATCCGCACGGCCCCGCAGCTTCTCGACTTCCTTTTTCATGGTCGAGACGATCTCCCGTTCCGTCTCGTCCTCCCTCGCCTCCTGCTGGGCGGGCGACGGGGACAGCTGAAGCAGGAAAAGAACACAGAAGCCGGAGCCGATCCATGCCGCGGTGCGGCGTTCCATCCAGCGGCCCTTCGTCCTCCGGAATTCCGAAAGGGCCCGGTCAGACCGTCCGGCGGCCTCACGCATCAGTTGCTCTTCCAGCGTGCCCCCGTTACCCGGCAAGGAGCCTGCGGCCAAAATCAGATTGTGAGGCACATGCCGGTCCAATGCCCGGAGCGCCTCCTTCCTCATCGGCCTGGTGTTCACCGATAAGGCAAACTTTGCCGCAAAAGCGGCTGCCGCCGCTGCCGCTGCCCAGGCGCCATAGCCAGGTAGTACGAAAAACCGGCTGGCCAGCAGCATGGCCGAGGCCGCCCAGATGCCCCAGGCCATTCCGCCCAGCGCCTGTCTGGCCATCCACTGTGCCCGAATCCGTGCAAGCGCTTTTCTGATGGCACCGTCAAGCTGCTTCCTGCTGTCCGCTCCGCCTTTCAATTTAGTTTCCCGCCTTCATATTTACACGGAGCTTCTTCACTGCGATGAACACCGAAAGGATGATCAGCGACGTGTAAAATATCAGATAGATGATCCACACCGGGAACTCGATGCCCGTCATGTCGGACAAAATGTTTCCCGAACCCGGCGAGAGCAGAGACGCCACGACGACTGCAGGGTTGATCGACGCCCAGAAGTGGGCCATCGGTGACGGCCCGGCCGAGGAGCCCGCAAAGCCAAGCGAGGCGGTAAATACGGAAAGGAATCCTGTGACCGCCGTCAATGCGAGCATGGTGCCGTAAGTCGCGATCATCGCGACGGCCGTCTTGCGGATGAGCGTCGAAAACATGACCCCCACACTTCCGATGGCAAGGGTCGTCAGCAGAAAATAAAACAGCATGAGCGCGAGCTGGGCCGGCGAAATTCCTCCGAAAAGGAAAACGAGGCTGTAGATCGGCAGGCTTGACACAATCATCAGGGCAAGAAAGGCAATGGACGACAGCAGCTTGCCCAGGATGATCTGATAAGAGGTCTGGGTGGTCGTCAACAGCATGTTGAGCGTCTGCTTTTCCCGTTCGGAGCTGATGGAGCCCGCCGTGAGGCCCGGTGTGATGAAGAGCACGAGCGCAAGCTGGATATAGGTGAGGATCGTGAACAGGATGAAGCTTTCTTCCGTGTTCAGGAAGCCGCCCCCGGTACCCGGGGCATCCAGCGTCGTCATGAGGTAGAGGAACCCGAACACGAACAGGCTCATCGCCGCAAGGTAGAAAAGGATGCCGACAAAGCTTTTCGGGGATCTGAAACGGAGCTTGATCTCCTTCATCAGGACAGGATTTGAAAACTTGGTGTTCATTGTCCGCTCCCCCCTTCCGTGATGGCCATGAAGACATCTTCCAGGTCCGTCTCCTCCTCCGAGAATGACCGGACCCCGAACTTTTCCGCCGATGCGGAAGCCAGCAGTTCCGCCTGCTCTTCCTCGGAGCCGCTGAATGAAAACCGGACTTCCCGGACCTGCGGGTCTGCCGCGATGCCGGCCACAAACGGCCGGTTTTCGAAAAACCGGACGGCCTCATCCGACGGGCCGTTCAGCTTGACGGTAATCATTCGGTCGCCCTTGAGCCTGGAATGGATTTCCCTGACGGAATTCCGGGCTACAAGCCGCCCCCTGTCCAGCACACCGATTTCATCGCACATTTCCGCGAGTTCCGGAAGGATATGCGAAGAGATGAGGACTGTTTTGTCCATTTCCTTCAGGCGCTTCATGATGCCGCGCATTTCCACTCGCGCCCGGGGATCGAGACCGGATGCCGGTTCATCGAGGATGAGCACCTGCGGGTCATGGATGAGGCTGCGGGCGAGGCAAAGCCTTTGTTTCATGCCCCTCGACAGTGAATCCACATACACATCATGTTTGTCGGAGAGATTCACGAGTTCCAGCAGCTGCCCGATGAGCACCCCCCGCCCATGCAGCGCGATTCCGTAGCTGGCGGCATAAAAATCAAGATATTCTTCCGTCTTCAGCTGATCATACACGCCGAAGAAGTCAGGCATGTAGCCGACCTTTCTCCGCACTTCCTCAGGCGAATCCCGGACGCTGGCTCCGCCGATCAGCGCATCACCCGATGACGGCGGCAGCAGCGTGGCCAGGATTGAGAATGTCGTGGACTTTCCGGCTCCGTTGGCCCCGACCACTCCGAACACCGTCCCCTCCGGGATTTCCAGATCCAGCTCGTGCAGTGCTTGGAACGAACCGTATGACTTGGACAGCTTTCTGATGTCAATCATCGTGCGGCCACCCCTTCCACCTTGATCTTCGGCAATTCCGCCATGTCCGCGTCCGGCAGCTTCCTGAATTTCAGTGTGATCGTCCCGTCATCCGACACGAAGTTTTCTGCTTCCCCCGAACCCGGCTTCCCGCCGGCGACCGGTTCGAAGCTGTTCGTTCGGACATTCAGGATCTCGATGTCACCGATCCCCCGGCCCCCTTCGACCGATACCGCTTTCCAGGTTCCGGCTGCCGACCGGAATGCTTCGGGCACCCTCGACTCAAAAATGTAGGATCCGGGCTCCATGTACATTTCCCTTTCCGGCCCTTCTTCATAGTAAAGACCTGGATCTTCCTCCGGATAGAGAGTGGTGGAAAGCATGGCTTCCGGAACCGTAAAGTTCCCGGACAGCCGGACGTCCGGCTCAAACGGACGGACGATGATGCTCACCGACGTCCGTTTCGGCTTCCCGCTCATTTCAAGCGGGATGACGGATGAATCCGTCCTGCCGATGATTGCCGGCCGGGCACCGTCCAGATAGAGGGATGCGGCTTCCGCCATGCCCGTTGCCCGGGGATCGCTGCTCTCCCCGTAGCCTTTTGCGGTTCCGGCCATACCGCCGGACTGGGCGGAACCGGCTGAAATCGCCGGCAACAGCTGCCCGCCCGGCAGCTTCATTTTCACTTCCATGCTTTCTCCGGCTTCCAGATCACCGACCGGGATGAATTCCGCCCCGCTCCAGACGGAGACATCCTTCAGCCGGAATCCGAGGCCGTTTGTGATCGTGCCCGTCAGTACTCCGTTCTCCGTTACAAGGTCTGCGCCGACAGAACCTTTCTGTTCAAGCCGGACATCCCCGTAGACCGTGCCGACCGACCAGAACGGCAGGTCCCGAAGCACGAGCCTCGTGCCGTCCGCACTCTGCTTCGAAACCGCATGGCGCAGGCTGTCCCCGGACGTTCCGAAGAACGGGTCCGGGGTTCCCGAAGCAGTCAGGGACAGGCCGTCCGGGACGTGGACCACAACGTCTCCCCCTTTGTTGGTAAGTACGGAGCCGACATATTTTCCTGACGGACTGCCTGTCCCTTCATCGATGAGCAGTGCCGCCTGCCTGAGCTGCGGGCTGAAAAGCCGGTCCTTCGCTCCGTATGCAAACAAAGCCGCTGAGACGGCGACGGATGTAACAGGAATGATCCACCAGGCATGCTCCCGCCTGTCGCGCTTCTTCAGAATCAGATAGAGCACCGGCCCGATCAGCACAATATACAGGACCATGATCCCCAGGACGACCGGGAACGGAATTTCAAAGGTCTCAAACCGTTCCGTCACCGATTTGCCGATATCGAAGAACCCGGCATCCGGACTCGCATACATCCAGTTCCCTCCGGACGCACTCACCGGCACATTTGCCAGCAGCCGGTCCATGAGCACCGGGTACCCGGCGGTTCCGGACAGCGGACGGTCACCGAGGGAAAAGGCGGTCTGGACAATTTTTCCTGATCCGAAGGAGAGCCATGCCGCGAGATCTTGGCCGTCGGAGCCTGCAAGGCTCCTCGCCCCCGGTGCTGCCTTGGCGGCAAATCCCGGCACGGAGTCCGGCCACACCGCCTCCGGCACAAGACCGGAAAATGCGTCGCCCGGAATATCCCGCCTTCCCGAGACGTCCAGGGGCAGGCGATCTGAAAACAGTTCCTTCTCCACCGACAGGTCATCGGTTGCGCCGATCACCAGCACACCGCCTTCTTCCACCCAGCCGGCAAGCGCCTTCTGTTCACCGGATGTAAATCCGGCCAATACGGATTCGTCCAGCAAGATGATGTCTGCCGAATCCCAGCCCGTCTTTTCCCCCGGCGGCGTGAACCCTGGATCGCCGAGAGGCAGGAGAAACACTTTCTCGGAAGGGGAACCGATGCCCACATCCTTTAGTGCGCTCAGCCGGTCACTGCTCTTGGTCAGCGCAACGAGAAATTGGGCATCTTCGAAATAAAAGTTCAGTTTCGGATAATGATCGCCTTTGTATGGAAGTTCGTTGCCCCGTTCCCAACCCCCTTCAAAAAAACGGAACTCCTGCTCCTGAAGGGAGTAAGAATCCGCTTGGTCAATTTCTGTGCGGATCACTGCGGTTTCTCCGCTGCCGACTTCAACCGGAACGGCTTCGGCTGTCCCCGTTTCATAGCCGCCCGGGAAATCCAGGATCAGATCACCTGAAAACGGGTCACCGCTGTTATGGATCTCGAGGATCAGCGGAAAACCGGCCCCCTCTTTCGCCTTGCCCTCCAGGCCGCCGGTCGCCTTAACTTCAAGCGCCGGAGCCGCCATTGCCGGAGCTGCCCACAGCAGCAGCGCGCCTGTGACGGCTGCCAGTCCGATCGCCCGTTTCCCCATGCCATCCCTTCCCTTCCTGTTTAGGTTTCCTGCACCTATGCATTATTACGCGGCCGGCAAACTTTGGTTCCCCGAACGTTCAAATAACTTTTTTCGCGTGCTGCAGGGCAATCCGCCGGAAGGCATCCACCTGCGGCAGTGAAAATGCAGGTTCGTAGCCGATCAGCCAGGTGTCCCTCGACAGTTCGAACCGGTCGTCGCTGTCCGTCAGCGGGATTTTATTGACCGAGTCAACATCCGTCAACGTGATGGAGGGAAGGATGGCATATCCGATCCCGTTCAGAGCGAGCTGACGGCAAGTCTCAATCTGATCGACTGTGATCTGCCTCTTCGGATTGGATGAGAAATGACGCTGCCACCATTCCCGGATCTCTTCGTAATAGTCCGAGTCGCTCTTGAACTGAATGAACGGCCGGTCTGTCTCCTGGATCTCTTCAACAGACCGGATCACCCGGTCCACCAGAAACAGATGGTCGCGGAAAAGGTGGATTTTAGAACCTTTCCAGTCCGAGTGCCCGCGCACAATCCCGATATGGGATTCTCCATCATGGAGAGCCCGGACGATTTCAGAGCTCCACCCGGTCATTAGCGACACCTTGACATCCGGATGTTCGGTGATGAACTCCTTTAGGACTTCCGGCAGCCAGGTCTGTCCCACGATGGATGCACAGGCGATCTTGAGCGTGCCGTGCACCTTGTTCGCCATTGTCTGCAGTGTTTCGGTCACTTCCTCATAGCGGGCGAGCGTTTCCCTGGAAAACTGGATCACCCGCTCACCTGCGGGCGTGGGCGTGAGGCCTTTGGGCGATCGGATGAACAGCTGGACCCCCCATTCCTTTTCAATGGAGCGGAGGCGCTGGGACAGTGCCGGCTGGGAAATGAACAGCCGGTCGGATGCCTTTCTCATGTTCCCTTCGGCGGCGAGCGTTTTGATGATGGTGAATTCGTTGATGTTCATGTGACATTCCTCCATTACCGGATTTGCTGCTGTCTATTATACGGAAACCGAAAAAAAGGCCCCGAAAAACGAGACCTTTTGGCTGAATGCTTAACGCGGCATCGTATAGACCGCTTTCTTTAATTTTTTCATAAGAACCCGGCGGGTCATGATGCCGGCGAACATTCCTTCCTCATCTTCCACACAGAGGAATGGATGATTGATGAGCAGATCGAACACCCTCCTGAATTCCGTATCAATCCCGACGACCGGAATATCAGTCTGCATCAGCTCATCGACCTTCATATCTGAAAGCCGCTCATACTCGATGCGCTCAAGCCCCAGTATCGCTTCCGTGATCATGCCCATGCTGAGCAGGCCCTTTAGCCGGTACTGAGGATCAAGCACCGGAATCGAGGAATAGCCCGTCTTTGTGAGAACGAGCAGCGCATGTTCCGCATTGTTGCCGACCTGGACATGTGCCACCTTTTCGGAAGAGATGATATGGTTCCTGATCGTGTCATGCAGGAAATCTGTGCTGTTTACGGAAATCATATAATCCGTCCCCTTTTGTCAAACCTTCATTTCCAGGAATCCCTGTATTTCCATCATACCATAAGCGCATGGCGGGCCGCTCGCAGAAAAGCGGAATCGGGCCGGCCTTTCTCGCATTGTTCCCGTCCGCTGTGACGGGACCGGACTATGGAACCTTTACCCTTGTTGATGCTGTTCCCACACCTTAACAGGCACCTCCTCAGGAGAAGATTTTTTAATCAAAAAACCGCCGGCAGTGCCCGGCGGTTACCAAATGAACGCATAATAGAAGATGACGATTCCGACAAACACGACAGAAATGCCGATGACGATGAGCAGCGGATTGAACTTGAACGGGTGATCCCTGACTTCCGCAGGAATTTCATCCCGCCCGTTTTCAGGAATCATCCCGTCCATTTTTCTGCTCATGGCAATTCCGATTGCCGCAATCAGCAGGATGATCCCGATCAGCGGCCAGAGCCAAATTTCCATTGCTTACCCTCCAGCATTCTTTTTCAAAGTATGCCCGGGAACGTTTGTCTCATTCGTCTGTATTTTTTCCGTCCGTGAACCAATCATGATAAAATGTCGTCAATTCCAATGGCAGGAGGAGAGCCGATGAAGCCATCCCCGAATTCCGTCCGTCTTGCGGAGGCCGTGCACACGGTCAACCGCCATGCCAAAACAGCGCCGGACAACCGTTATTTGTACAGCCTGAAAAAAGCGGCCCTGGAGAAAATGATTTTTGAAGGCCTGGCAGAAAAAACCGGGCTCCATTTCGTCCGGAACCCGAGCTTCAGCCGACAGCAATCTGCCGTCCTGATCACTTGCGGCGAATTTTTGTTTCACCTGCCTGCAACGAAAGAAGACTTTCAGACACTGCCCCATCTCGGGGATCAGAACCTGGAGATCCGGAATCCCAAAGCATCCGTCAGCCTCAGGGCGGCAAAGCAGCTGCTGTCCGATTATACCGGTCTGAAAGAAAACAGTGATCAGCCGGAATCCCCGGCAACACCCTCGCCTCGCAGGGGTGTGCCCAAAAAAGACCGGAGGGGCACAGCCTCCGGTCACCGGTCCTGGTTCGGACCGCTCAAGTGATCAAATATACAGCTTGTAAAGGGCCTGGGTCCCGTCATCACCGAATCCTTTTCCGGATAATTCCGCGTACATCTGTTCCGCCAATTTCACGCCCGGCAGTTCGAGTTCCATCACCCGTGCCTCTTCGAGCACAATCCGGAGATCCTTGAGGAAATGCTTCACGTAGAAGCCCGGTGCAAAATCCCCTTCAAGCATGCGGGGTGCAAGATTGCTGAGTGACCATGAACCCGCGGCTCCGGTGGCAATCGATTTGAGCACACGCTCGGGATCAAGGCCGGCCTTTATGGCATATGCCAATGCTTCACAGACACCGATCATGTTGGTCGCGATGGCGACCTGATTGGACATCTTCACATGCTGTCCGGAACCTGCCGGCCCGTGGTGGATGATATTTGATCCGACCAATTTGAAGAACGGTTCCAATTGCAGAAAAGCCTCGGCAGATCCTCCGCACATGATGGACAAGGTCCCGTTACGTGCACCGACGTCTCCGCCGGATACCGGTGCATCCACCGAGCGGCAGCCGAGCTTTTCCGCTTCTTCTGCAATCCGGATCGCCAGCTGCGGCGAGGAAGTCGTCATATCTGCGACAACGGTCCCCGGACGGATTGCCGAGAAGACCCCTTGTCCCCCGAAATACACTTCTTCCACGTCGGCCGGATACCCGACCATCGTCATGACGGCTTCCGCAGCCGCCGCAGCTTCTGCCGGGCTGGCCGCCCAATGAGCCCCTTCCCCAATCAGCTGCTCCGCCTTCGATTTCGTCCGGGTATACACCGTCACTTCATGTCCGGCACGAAGAAAATGCCGCACGATGCTTGTCCCCATTACCCCTGTGCCGATGAACCCGATTCGTTTTCTGTCCATTTCCGCTCCTCCAGTCACTTTGATACGGTTGATGCAATTATTGTACCAAAGAACATTCTTGCGCGAACCCGCCCAAAGGACCACGATCCGTTTCCTTGCAATAAAAAAAGGACGGCATCGCTGAGGATGCCGCCAAATAAAGGGGGAAATGAGAATGTTGCTGTGTTCAGTGGTACTATAACCACATTTTGGACGCTTTAAACATTCACAATCATAAATAATCACAAATTTTTTCCTAACCTGCCGGGACTGCCCGCAGATGAGCCAATCGGATTTTGTGAATGGACCGGCTGCCGCCTGCGGCGGAGGACCGGACGCCGGCCGTTTTTCAGGCCGTCGTACAGGTTCATGAGCCTGTCGAGCCGCGTGCTGAGCCGGATCGTCTCCCCATCGTCCAGGCCGCGGATCCGGGCATTTTCGATCATCCGGATTCTGACCTGTTCAATTTGCTGCAAAAGAGAAAACTCCATCTGAAATCCCCTCTCCCCCCGCCGTCTGCATGTCTTGAAAGAACCCGGGGAAAATTCTTTACTATCAAGAGAATATAAGGCAAACTGTTAGTTAATCAACCGGAAGGGGCTGGATGTATGAAAATCGCCGAAGTAGGAAATATCATCGAATTCAGGGACGGCCTTCAGGGAATCGTAGAGAAGGTCAATGAAAACTCGGTCATCGTGGACCTGACATTTATGGAAAACTTCGATGAGTTGGAGATAGAAGAAAAGACCGTCGTCAACCATAAACGCTATAAGATCCTTTATGGCAGCAATGATTGAATCCACTCCTTGTCCGTTATTTCGAGTAGGATTCGACGGCCGGGAGTGAAAATCCTTTTTGACTGCCTGAAACAAACATGGCAGCCCGCCGTCTACTTATTGTGAAGGAGGAGATCAGATTTGAATGCAAAATGGAAGATCCTTACCCTTTCTCTCATGGCCGCAATGATGCTGGCTGCCTGCAACACCGCCGACAAGGACGGCAGCGATGCTGCCGATTCGCCGGATGCCGGGGAAACGGCCACGGGAGACGGAGCAGCAGGTACTGCGGATGAGGAAACAGACGGCAGCAGTGAAGAAGACAGCGGGTCGGCCGATGGGCAGGAAGCGGACGGTTCCGAAGAGCGTGGGCCGGACCGTGAGCTGACGTACGAGAAAGACGGCAGCCAAAAATCCGGAAAGGCCGCCCTCACAGACAGCGATGCACAGGACTATTCCATTTATGTGCTTGACGGCTTCGAACTCACTTCCGAGGAGCCGGGCAAGGACTCGCTCTATTATACTGAAGATGACGCGAACTTCATGCGCATTGAAGTGTTTGACGAAGACGGAGCCGATTATGCGAAGACAGTCTCCGGGATGGAAGAGATGCTGGCGGGTCAGGGTTCGGATCCCGAAGATGCGGCCGGAAACTATGGACTCGCGGGGGATCCGTCCATCGATGAACTGGTCGTGAAGCAGGCCAAGACGGATGAAGGCCTCACGACGGGCGCGGTTTTCGCCGCTTCCGGAAAAATCGTCCGGCTCACAGTGTTTGAAGGGCCGGAAGGCGGATTGGCCGATGCATTCCTGTCGATGGGTGCAACAGTCGGCCCGAAAAAATAACAAGCAAAAAAGACCGGGAAACCGGTCTTTTTTGCATTCAGCTTGAAAGGTCCTTTATCGAGAGGCCGAGCTTTTTCATGAGTTCGATCGCAGTCCTCTTCTCATCATCATCGAGCGCAGACATGAGTTCGTGAAGATTCCGCTCGTGCAACGGGAAAATTTCCGCCATGAGCCGCCGGCCTTCCTCCGTGATGTCCACAAATGTAACCCGGCGGTCCGTATCACAGACAGTCCGGCTCAAGAACCCCCTGCGCTCCAGCTTGTCAATGACATACGTCATCGAACCGCTAGCAAGGAGGATCTTCCCGCCGACTTTCTGGATTGGCTGCCGGCCCTTATGATAAATGAGTTCAAGTACCGCGAACTCGGTCGGATTGAGGCCATGCTCGGCAAACAGACGGTTCGCCTGCTCGGAAATCACTTTGTGAGCCCTCGAAAGAACAATGAATAACTTCAATGATAGGCCGCTGCCTGTCTGTTCCATCTTCTCATCCCCTGTCCTATTCTACAGGAACACTGCTATCCATTATAGAGCGGGGAAAGTGAAGCTGTCAAAACAGGATGCCATCAGATCACTTTGCCCACCTTGGCCGGAATCCCCTCCACTTCTGCGGATGCGACCGGCAGAAGCATTTCGATCCTCGTCCCTTTGTTCGGGACCGATTTGGCGAACAGATGGCCGCCCATCAGCTCTGCCGTTTCAAGGGCGAACGGAAGACCCAGGCCTGTCCCTTCGCGCTTTGTCGTAAAGAATGGCATGAACACTTGCTTGAGCTGAAGCTCGGTCATCCCTTTTCCTTCGTCGGTCACTGCCAGCAGGACGTGCCCGTCATCATAGTTCTCTATGGACAGCATGAGCCGGGTTCCTCTTTCGGATGCTTCTACGGCGTTTTTGACCAGGTTGATGAGCGACTGCTTCATCCGCTGCGGATTGCCGACGACCGTCACTTCCTTGTCGGTATGATTTTCCTTGAAGATGGTCATGCCCCGCTGCATGCATTGCGGACCCATGATGGTGGCCACTTCGCAGATTGTCCGGAACAGCGGGAACGGCAACTGTTCCTTGCTGGTCGGCTTTGAGAGCAGCAGGAATTCCCTCATCAGCGCCTCCATCCTGCCCATCTCGCTGTCGATGACGTCGATGTAGCTCATCGTTGTCTCGTCTGCAGAGATTTTGATCAGTTCTGTAAATCCCCGGATGGACGTCATTCCGTTTTTCATTTCATGGGCGATGCTCGCAGCCAGCTGGCCGAGGGCGGACAGGTTCTCCCTCCGCTCCATCTGGTATTTGAGCTCCACCTTTTCCGTGTCGTCCCGGATTGTCATGACATACAGATCCGAGTCTTCGTCAAAAATCGTATAGATGTGATAATGCCTTTCGGATCCGTCCTCAGCGAGATAGGTGCATTTCGTCTCCGCCTTGCCTTCCAATTTCATCATTTCCGACATCCGTTCATAATCATTGTCGGCATCATGAAAAAGACTGCGCAGCTCCAGCACCTTCAGTCCGATGATGCTCTCGGGCGGCCTTTCGAAGAAAAAGCCGGTACGATTGTTGGCATCCCTGATAATCCCGGCGCGGTCAAACAGGACGAAGCAATTCAGAGCATGCCGGAATATGCCGGAGTAATGATGGGGATTGAAGTCCGTCTGGCCGGAACGGCTTCTGTTCGCCGGCCTGAATCTGACGATCACCGAACTGTTCTGGCGGAAGAAAGAGCCGGTCGCTTCAAGCCCCGTGACCGCCCCTCCCTCCACGAGCCTCAGATTGAAGAGGGACGTGACTTTCTTTCCCGGTTTGATCGAGTTAAGAAACTGCATCCATAACTGATGTTCCGAAAGCGGCAGCAGCATGTCCATCCTTTCACCGGGAGAAATGCCAAAAAGAGATTTCGCCGCGGAGTTGGCCCGCAGGCACAGGCTGTCCTGCTTGACCATCATAATGGCATCGTCGGTATCCTCAAACAGGAACTCAAAAGTTTCCATCATAGATTTAAAAGGCAACTTTCACACCGGCCCTTCTTACTTTTTATTCATCCTATGAATTTGGTCGGTTGAACATGCTGGGGGCAAACGATAGATATAACAAGACTAGTTATCCGATAATTATGATTGTTTCATGTTTGTATGCTTCTTTATATAAGACCATTTACTCATTTTCCCGACAGAAGGTCAAGATGGTATTTTCCTTCCAAATCCGAGTATCCTTTAAGCGGCGCAGTTTCAAGCCCTAAAAAAAATTTTTTGCACGACTCGGGTCCTTCTTCTGCCGGATTGGCCCACCCGACAAAAATCCATCTGGCCCTTTTGGGATATAAAAAACGGCAGGGACCATCTGAGCTGGATGGACCTGCCGTGATTTAAAATTTTTCAAACGGTCAACCGATGATGACGCGTTCCTTCGGATAGTGGAAGTTCAACTTTTTCGGCTTTCCGCCGAGCGTGAAGAGGAAGGAAATTAGCCCTACTCTCCCGACAAACATGAGGAACATGAGGATCACCTTTCCGATGCCGCTCAGATCGGCTGTGATCCCGAGCGACATTCCGCATGTACCGAACGCGGAAGTGATCTCAAACAGGAGAGCGGTGGCAGATACTCCGCCTTCGGTGATTGTCATGATCATCGTGGCAGCCACCACCATCAGGATGGCGATGAGGATCACGGCATAAGACCGGAAAATATCGATCTGTTCGATTTCCCTCCCGAATATCTGGATCACGCTCTTGCCTCTGGCGAAGTTGATGAGGAACAGGACGGCGATTGCAAATGTCGTCGTCCGGATCCCGCCCCCGACGGAACTCGGTGAGGCACCGATGAACATGAGGGCGCTGATGAAAATATCCGTTGCTTCGCTGAACTGGGTGACGTCGATCGTCGTCAGGCCGGCCGACCGTGCGGAAACCGAATGGAAAAGCGCTGCGAACAACGCCTCATGCCAGGCCATCCCTTTGAATGCGTGGAAGGATTCCAGCAGCAGGATCACGACCGTCCCGCCGAGCATCAGAAGTCCGAAAGTGGAAGTGGTGATTTTCGTGAAAAGCGAGAACTTGAATCCCGGCTCCTTGCTCGACAAGAAACGCTTCACCTCAATGAGGACAGGAAAGCCGATGGCCCCGAGGACGATCAATGCCATCGTGATCAGCTGGACGAAATAGTCGTTGAAGAAAAACGAAAGCGACGACGGCTGGATCGTGAAGCCTGCGTTGGTCGTCGATGTCACGGCATGAAACATTCCGTTGAGCAATGCATCACCGAATGAGTCGTAGTATTTCGTGAAGTACAGGGTGAGGATGCTCCCGCCGATCAGTTCGATCAGGATCATGAGCTGCATAATTTCCCGGATCATCTTGACGGCGCCGGCCATCGTATACTGGTTTTGATCGACCATGATCAGCTGGCGCTCCCGCAAGCCGATTCTCCGCCGGACGATGAGCCAGAAAAACGTACCGATCGACATGACACCGATTCCGCCAAAGTGGAGCACGATCATGAACATGACCAGCCCGAAGGTCGTGTAGGTGGAACCAACATCAATGACGGACAGACCCGTGACGCTCACTGCGCTCACCGCGGTGAACAGGCTGTCCATGAAGTCGATCTTTACGCCTGGAAGATGCACACCCGGAAGGTTCAGCAGAATTGTTGAAACGGTGATGGCGATGAAATAATAAGTGACGAGCACCCTCGCCGGCGTCATTTTATTCACTTTGAGGCGTTCTACGAAAGACATGACATTCCAGATCCTTTCAAGATGGACCGATGATGAAGAATATCCCCCATTCTAAAGAATTTCTTCACAAAAGAAAAGCGGCAATCGGAGGCATCGTGCACTCCCTGCCGCTTTTCTCACATTTCTTGTTCTCCATTTGTCCCATCATTGCCGCTTCGTGCGTTCAGAATGCGGATTTTTTCTTGTCGTTCCGGATTCCGATCAGCACCCCGAGGACCGCGATCAGGACGAGGACCGACCAGAAGATCGTCTTCCAGACCGTTGAATGCGGGAATGCCGGGTCGATGATGGCAAGGTCTTCGTGTCCGAGAGTCAGCACGACGAGCTTCACTCCGACCCATCCGACGATTGCGAACGCGGCCCCTTCCAATGCAGGATACTTGTCGAGCAGGCGGACAAACCAGGTGGCAGCAAAACGCATGATGATCAGTCCGATCACCCCGCCGAGGAACATGACAGCAAACTGTCCGCCGTTGATGCCGCCGACGTGGAAATCACCCAGTTCAGGGAGCGTCACCGCGATGGCGACCGCAGCCAGCATCGAGTCGATGGCAAAGGCAATGTCGGCAAGTTCCACTTTCACGACGGTCATCCAGAAACCGGACTTTTTTTTCGGTTTTTCGATATGCCCGTCTCCGCCGCTTTTATGCTTTTTCATGTCATACAAGTTTTTGGCCGAGATGAACAGCAGGTAGATGGCCCCGATGGCCTGGATCTGCCAGATGTCCACAAGGATGGTGATCATGAACAATGCCGCAAATCTGAAGACAAAAGCACCGAGCAGGCCATAGAACAATGCTTTCTTCCGGCGCTCTGGCGGCAGATGCTTGACCATGACCGCCATGACGACGGCGTTGTCCGCTGCAAGAAGCCCTTCCAGCACGACGAGCACGAGCAGCACCCAGCCGTATTCGAGCAAGATTGTATCCAATTCCAAGTTCCCTCCTTTATGGCGGAAAACAAAAAGACCCTTACCCGAAAAAGCGGGCAAAGGTCTTGCTAAGCGCCGCCACTGTACAGTGGCGGCACTATCATAACCGATGGCCGAAGCCATGTAATGACGATTATGAAATAGGTTTCCCTATAGCTACTCCCCTTTGACACATGTCAAAGTCGATTCAGTTTTCCGTTGTCGTCATTTTATCATATGCACAAGGGGGTTGTCTCGCCTTATTTCATCTTTCGCGTCTCCGGATCAAAAAGACTGTAGATGACCGGGACGACGAACAGCGTGAGGGCGGTCGAGGACACGAGGCCGCCGATGACCGCGATGCCCATCGGCTGGTTGATCTCGGTCCCTTCCCCGATGCCCAGTGCCAGCGGCAGGAGGCCGAGGATGGTCGTCAGGGCCGTCATGAGGATCGGGCGTGCACGGTCTTTGACCGAGACGATGATCGACTCCCGGGCGGGCATGCCTTCCGCCTTTCGCTGATTGATGTAATCGACAAGGACGATCCCGTTGTTGACGACGATCCCGACCAGGATGAGGATGCCGATGATGGCCGACACGCTGAGCGGGGTGTCCGTCACAAACAGGGCCACCGCCACCCCGATGATCATGAGCGGTACGGTGAACATGATGACAAGCGGATACTTGAACGATTCGAACTGCGCCGCCATCACAATATATACGAGGATGACCGCAAGTATGACCGCAAGCGTCATGTCCCCGATCGAGTTTTCAAACAGTTCGCGGTCTCCCCCGAACGAAATGCCGGTATCTTCCGAGAAACGGGCATTTCCAATTTCCGCCTTCACTCTCTTCGTTGCCTGTCCGAGTGACAGGCCGGACTCATAGTGGACAGTGAACCGGATAGCATCCGCCTGGTCCACTCTCCGGATGGCCGCAGGGCCTTCCTCGATCCGGACGTCGGCCAGATCATCCAGACGGACGAACGAGCCGGACGGGGTGCGGAGCTTCATGCCACGGAGACCGTCCAGGCTTTTGCCGGATTCTCCGCCGAGCAGGACGTGTACCGTCCGGACATTGCCGTCTTCCACGATCTGCGTGGCCGTCTCCCCGCGGGTCATATTGTTCACCGTATCGGCGATCTGGGCGGGCGCCATGCCGTTTGCGGCTGCCGCTTCCCGGTCGACGGTAATCCGGATTTCTTCCACCGCTTCAACCAGGTCATTGGACACTTCCGTGAACCCGTCCACTTTCGTAAGCAGGCCCATCAGCTTGTCCGCTTCCTTGTCAAGCCGGCCGCCGTCGATGTCGGTCATTGTGAATGTGAGCGTGTTCGGCGAGGAGCCGGCTGCAGTCTGGAGATTGAACGTGACCTCGGCTTGATTCCCGACCTCTTTCTTGATGTCCGGCTGGACTTCATCAACGAATTCGAACACGGAACGGGATCGGTCATGGAGCGGCTTGAGTTTCACGTACAGTTCCCCTCTGTCGGCTTCACCGGTTCCCTGGGCGAGCCCTTGCTGGGTTCCGCCGGTGAGGCTCACATAGACGTCAACATCTTTCTCGTCACGAAGACGGTCCTCAATCTTCCTGATGACCCGGTCTGTCGCCTCCAGGGAAGCGCCATCCGGCAGGTTGACGTCAATGCTGACGAACCCTTCGTCTGTCGCCGGCAGGAACTCCGTGCCGACCCGCATCAGGCCCGCCACGCCGGCCAGGAGCATGAGGAGCGTGAGTCCGAGGACCGTCCCCCTGTGGCCGAGCGACCAGATGATCGATTTCTCGAAGTTCTTGTATGTTTTGGAGCGCCGTCGCCTGGCCTCAAGGTTCCGCTTCGGCATGCCGAGCATCCTCGACGCCATCATCGGGATGACGGTGAGGGCGACTGCGAGGGAGGCCAGCAGGCTGAATGAAATCGTCAGCGCAAATTCCGTAAAGATCCGCCCGATCAGTCCGGAAATGAAGATGACCGGAACAAATACGGCAATCGTCGTCAAGGTGGAGGCCGTGATGGCGCCTCCGACTTCCCTCGTCCCGTCCAGTGCGGCCTGCCGCGGCTTCTTGCCGAGCGCCAGATGCCGCTCGATGTTTTCGATGACGACGATTGCATTGTCCACAAGCATCCCGATCCCGAGGGCAAGGGCACCGAGCGTCAGGATGTTCAGCGCGAAGTCCGCAAAATACATGAGGACGAATGTGACGATGACCGAATACGGAATCGCCACGCCGATGATCGCCGGGCTTTTCAGCGTCTTCAGGAACAGGAACAGCACGATCATGGCGAAGACCCCGCCAAGGATGAGCGACTGTCCGATATTGCCGATCGCCAGGGCGATATAATCCCCCTGATCAAACAGAATGTCGGCAGTGACACTGCTGAATTCTTTCTTCTTCAGCAGGCGGTCGAGGGATTCCTTGAATGATTTGGAGACATCGGCCGTATTGGCGCCCGACTCCTGCAGCACCGACATGATGACGGAAGGCTTATCATCCGTCCGGGTGGTCATGTCCTCTTCGCCCGCCATCGACACTTCGGCAACATCCCCGATTTTCACTTCAGTCCCGTCCAGCGGGTTGACCGTAACGGCCAGGTTTCTTATCTCATCGGCTGATGTGAGCGTGCTCATGACCCTCGTCGTCAGGCGCTGGCCTTCCTCGGTGTTGACAGGCTCTCCCGGCAAGGAAATATTGTTGGCACGGATGGCCTGGACGATTTCCGCCTGCGAAAGCCCGCGGGATTCCAGTTTGTCCGGGTCAAGCGTGATGGCGACGTCTTCCACCAGCTTTGCGGAAACCGTGACGCTGGCCACGCCTTCCGTCCGTCTCAGCTCCGTCTCAAGCCGGTCCGCGATCTCCCGGATGTCGCCCGTTCCTTCATCGGCTCTGAGCGACAGCTGGATCACCGGGAACTGGGACGGATCAAATTTCATGAACTGCGGTTTTCCCGCATCCTCCGGGATCGGCGTCTGGTCAATGCGCTGGAGCACATCCATCTGTACATCATCGATCTCCGTCGACCAGTCGAACTCCAGGAAGAGCAGGTTCGCCCCCTCCTGGGACATCGACTGGATCTTCTTCAGGCCGGGCAATGTCGACAGATTGTTTTCAAGCGGTTTTGTCACCTTTTCACTCACTTCTTCGGGACCCGCTCCGGAATAGTTCGTTACGACAACCGCAACAGGCGGGTTCAGCTCGGGAATGAGTGTTAGCGGAATCTTCAGGAACGAGACCGCACCGAGGATCAGGACGAGCAGCATCGTCACAATCGTGAAGACCGGACGCCTGATGGAGAATTCGCTGATTTTCATTGGATTGACCCCACTTCCAGATACATAACTCCATCATACCGAATCGGCGGCCCTTCATTCAATGCCGGCGCGAAAGAATGGGGGAATTCCGGGGATTCGGAGAGAATGTGGCGAAAGCCCGCAAAACACGGTACCTCCCGCCATGTCTTCCTGCAAACAAAATACCGGAACAGCATCACGGCTGTTCCGGCCAAAAGGCACTGATTGGTTAAAGCAGGCTGTACAGTTTGATGTCCGTGTGCTTGTCCTGGAACCAGCGCAGGGCAAAGTCGTTCTCGAACAGGAACACGAGCCGGTCATAGCGGTCCTTGACCAGCATGCTGCGCGGTCCGGTCATCGATTCTTTGACGTCGCCTTCGTTCTCGATCCATCTGGCGACCTTGGATCCGATATGTTCCATGTTCACTTCGGAATTGTATTCGTTCTTCATCCGGTGCTCGAACACTTCGAACTGCAGCTGGCCGACCGCCCCGAGGATCACTTCCTCGGTGTGGAGGGTTTTGTAGTATTGGATGGCGCCTTCCTGGACAAGCTGGAGAATGCCCTTGTGGAAGTGCTTGGACTTCATGACGTTTTTCGGAGAGACCCTGACGAACAGTTCGGGAGTGAACTGGGGCAGCGCCTCGAACGCAAAGCGCCCTTTCCCGCCGGTGATCGTGTCGCCGATCTGATAGTTCCCCGTGTCGTAGAGGCCGATGATGTCACCCGCCACGGCCGTGTTGACCGTTTCCCGGTCATCTGCCAGGAACTGCGTCGACTGGCTCACTTTGAAGGTTTTCGGGATCCGCGGAACCGTCACCTGCATCCCGCGGTCAAACTCACCGGAGACGATCCGGACAAATGCGATCCGGTCCCGGTGGGCCGGGTTCATGTTTGCCTGGATTTTGAAAATGAACCCGGTGAACTCGTCATCATACGGGTTGATCTCAGAGTCATCCGCCGTCTTCCTCGGCTGCGGTTCGGGTGCGAACTGGAGGTAGGTCTCCAGGAACGTCTGCACGCCGAAGTTCGTCAGCGCCGACCCGAAGAACACCGGGGTCAGTTCCCCTTTCCGGACGCGCTCCACGTCGAAGGAATTCCCCGCCTCGTCGAGCAGGAGGATGTCCTCCAGCGCCTGCTGGTAGTACGAGGAGTCCTGGATCGGGTTTGGCTCGGCCAGATCGCCGTCTTCCCCGATCTCAAGGAACCGCCCGTCCCCTTCCGCACGTGCCAGCTCGACCCGGCGATTATGGCGGTCGTAGATGCCGGTGAACTCTTTGCCCATGCCGATCGGCCAGTTCATGGCATACGACTCGATGCCGAGCACTTCTTCGAGCTCCTCCATCAGTTCAAGCGGTTCTTTCCCCATCCGGTCCATCTTGTTCATGAACGTGAAGATCGGGATTCCGCGCATCCGGCATACTTTAAAGAGCTTGATCGTCTGGGGTTCGATCCCTTTGGCCGAGTCCACCATCATGACTGCGGAATCGACCGCCATGAGCGTGCGGTATGTGTCTTCACTGAAGTCTTCGTGGCCGGGCGTATCGAGGATGTTCACCCGCTTGCCGTCGTAGTCAAACTGGAGCACGGAGCTCGTGACGGAGATGCCGCGCTGCTTCTCGATTTCCATCCAGTCGGACGTGGCGAACTTTCCGGATTTCTTTCCTTTGACCGTACCGGCATCCCGGATGGCGCCGCCAAACAGGAGCAGCTTTTCCGTCATCGTCGTTTTCCCCGCATCCGGGTGCGAGATGATGGCAAACGTGCGCCTGGAGGCAATCTCATTTTTTAGTGGTTGGTCCATTTCCATTTCTCCTCATGTGTTCAGCTTTTCTCATCATAGAGACCGCGAACCGGGATTTCAAGCATTTTCACGGAGACAGCCGGAAAGGAAATCCCTTTCCGGCCGCCGGTTCATTTGCGGACGCCCGCTTTGCGCCCGAATTTGCGTTCCAGTTCCTCGATCGCGATGGCCGCGTCACTGTGCGGATACTTGGTCCGTCCGATGATCTGGTAATCCTCGTGGCCCTTGCCCGCGAAAATGATGATATCGCCTTCTTCCGCAACCGCCGCTGCATGGCGGACCGCCTCTGCACGGTCGCCGATGCAGGCGAACTGGCCATGCTTCATTCCGGCCGCCAGTTCGGAAGTGATGGAATCATACGGCTCATCTCTCGGATCATCGGTCGTCAGCACGACATAGTCTGCAACCGATGCCTTTTCGGCCATTGTCGGCCGCTTGGACCGGTCGCGGTTTCCGCCCGTCCCGATCAGGAAGATTAATTTATTCTTTTTATACGGAAGGACCGAATCGATCGCTTTTTCGATCGCATCCGGCGTATGGGCATAGTCGATGTACATCGTGACGGGCAGATCCGCCTGCACCTTCTCCATCCGGCCCTTCACCGGCGGGAGCATGGCGAGCCCGTCGAGGATCTCGCCGATCGGCATGCCGGATGCATGGAGCGCGGCAGTGGCCGCAAGCGCATTGTGCACATTGAACTCACCGAGCAGATTCATCTTCACGGCGAACTGCCCTTCCGGCGTTTCCATCGTGAAGGACGTGGAGTCCGCTTCCAGATTGATGCCGGATGCGCGGAACATCGCACCCTCTGCAAGACCGTAGCTGTAAACCGGGAACGGGGTCATCTGACGGTACCGTTCCGACCACGGGTCATCGATGTTGAGGACGGCCGCCTTCTTTTGTGAAGTATCTTGACCGAGCTGGGAAAACAGCAATCCCTTGGCATATCCGTAATGGTCCATCGTCCCGTGGAAATCCAGGTGATCATGCGTCAGGTTCGTGAAGACGGCAATGTCGAACTCCGTTCCGGACAGCCGGCCCTCGACGAGTCCGTGCGATGAAACTTCCATCGTCATCGTGTCGCATCCTTCGATGACCGCCTGCCGGATCATCTGCTGTGTCGTGATCGCATCGGTCGTCGTATTGGCGGACTCATAAAGCGTGCCGTCCAGGTCGAAGCCGATCGTACCCGAAGCGGCTGACTTCCGGCCGGCAGAACGGAGGATGCCGTGGATGATGCCGGTCACGCTCGTTTTGCCGTTTGTCCCGGTCACCCCGATCAGGCGGATCGCCCTGGACGGATGGCCGTAGAATTCCGCGGCGAGCAGACCCTCTGCCCGCGCCGTATCGTCGACGAGCACGAGTGCCGCACGTTCGGGATCGATGTCGACCGGCCGCTCCGCGATGATCACCCTGGCACCCGCTTCGAGTGCCCTGCCTGCGTAGTCGTGGCCGTCCACCGTATAACCGCTGATGCAGATGAAGGCACCGCCCGGCTGGACCGCGCGGGAGTCGACGGTGAGATCCGTGACTTCTGCAGGCAATGTTCCCGTTACTTTTTTCACCGGCAGCTGTTCCAGCAATTTTTTCGTTTCCATCAGATCAGTCCTCCACGATCGGCGACATGACATAGGCACGGAGCAACCGTGCTGCCGCCTCCAGAGATTCGGTATGGGTGCGTTCCAGTGCATGCGATGACTCGATTCCCGGCCCGAACAGTGCATGCTTCACGTCATAGCCTGCCCGGATCGCCGCCGACGCATCCGACCCGTAGTAAGGATAGATGTCCAGCTTGTGCGGGATCCCTTCCCGCTTGCACAGATCCGCCAGATGGCGGGTCAAATCGTAATGGTACGGCCCGCTTGAATCTTTCACGCAAATGGATACCGTATATTCATCGGAGGACTGACCGTCTCCGATCGCCCCCATATCGAACGCAACGTATTCGACGGTTCCCCCGGGTACGGAGGCGTTGCCGCCAAAACCGATCTCTTCGTTGTTGGAGATATACAGGTGAAGCGTATGCGGAAGTTCGGCACCGGATTCCCCGATCGCCGATGCAAGCTCGAGAAGAAGGGCCGTGCTCGCCTTGTCATCAAGATGGCGTGATTTGATGAACCCGTTTTCCGACCGCTCGAATCTCGGGTCGAACGAGACAAAATCCCCGACTTCGATGCCGAGTTGCCGCGTCTCCTCCGCGCAGACCGTTTTTTCGTCAAGCCGCACTTCGATGTTGTCGCTGCTCCGCTCTGCCGTACCGGCATCCCGGTAGACATGGACCGTCGTCTGGTGCATGAGCACGGTCCCGCGGATTTTCCGGCCGTCCGCCGTGTGGACCGTGCAATACTCCCCTTCGGCGGCATTCCAGTTGAAGCCGCCGATTTTATCGAGCTTCAGGCGGCCGGAAGGCTTCACATCCTTCACGATTGCACCAAGCGTGTCGACATGCGCCGTGATCAGTCTTTGGCGCCGGTCGTCCTTGCCTTTGATCGTTGCGAGGACCGCGCCTTTGTTCGTCTTTTGGACGTCCAGCCCTGCTTGCTTGAGCATGCCGGACACTTTTTGCATGACTTCTGCTGTATAGCCGGACGGGCTCGGCGTGTTGACGAGCTGCTCCAGCGTTTCAATCGATTGTTCAAGATCAAAAGGTATCGTCATAAGGCTCATATCCTCCCAGATCGGAAAAATCCCAACCTCATTATACGCCTTTGCCGGGCGCGCGTCACGGAGCGTCCGTCACTTCATGAAGCGGCGGACGAGGCCGAGCCGGTTGCCGTATGGCGGAAACGCGAGCTTCGCCGGGAAAGTCCCGCGCTTGAGCACCGCTTTTGCATGGGAGAACGCATTGAATCCGTCCCGGCCGTGGTAGCTGCCGATTCCCGACGGACCCGCACCTCCGAACGGCAGGTCGATGTTCCCGACATGCGACATCGTATCATTGATGCAGCCGCCGCCGAACGGTAGCTCCGACAGGAAGTAATCGATCGCCTGCCGGTTCCCGGAAAACAGGTATGCAGCAAGCGGCTTCGGCTTTTCGCGGATTTCCCGCACCGCCGCGATGAGGCTGCCATAGCCATAGACCGGCAGGATCGGCCCGAAAATCTCTTCGCTCATGGCCGGACTGCCGGGAGCAGGCCTGTCAAGAACGGTCGGCTCGATGAACAGCTCATCCCGGTTCATCCTGCCGCCGAGAACAATGCGGTCCCGGTCGGCATCCAGCATGCCGCGCAAACGGTCAAACTGGCGCTCGTCCACGATCCGGCCGTAATCCGGGCTCTGGCTCGGATCTTTTCCGTAAAACCGCCGGATTGCGCCGGCAAGCTCCCCCATGAAACGGTCTTTCACGGAATGATGGACAAGCACATAATCCGGTGCCACGCACGTCTGCCCGGTGTTCGTGAACTTGCCCCAGGCGATCCGTTCCGCCGCAAGCCGGAGGTCCGCAGTCTGGTCGACGATTGCCGGGCTCTTCCCTCCCAGTTCAAGGACGACCGGGACCAGACGCTCTGCGGCGGCCTTCATGACGATCCGTCCGACCGCCGCG
Source organism: Edaphobacillus lindanitolerans (assembly GCF_900156305.1). Lineage (GTDB taxonomy): Bacteria > Bacillota > Bacilli > Bacillales_A > Planococcaceae > Bhargavaea > Bhargavaea lindanitolerans. The sequence continues at coordinate 395,044 of NZ_FTPL01000001.1, forward strand.
CTTCCGGTGAAGAACATGAAGTCAAACGGTGCCGACAGAAGTGCGGAAGTTTCCTCTTTTCCCCCTTCAACAACCGTGACATGCCCGGGTTCGAAGACGGACCGGATGAGATCACGCACGACGGAAGCGGTATGGGGTGCGGTCTCGGACGGCTTCAGTACTGCCGTATTTCCTGCCGCAATCGATGCGGCGAGCGGTTCGACCAGCAGCTGGAACGGATAATTGAACGGTCCGATGATCAGCGTCGTCCCCCACGGTTCCCGGACGACGAAGCTTTTCCCCGGCTGCAGGAACACCGGGGTCTTTCTCGGCTCCGGCTCCATCCATCCGTCGAGCTTTGAAATCGTGTCCCGTATGCTCGAAAGGACAAATCCGACTTCAGTCACGTACGCCTCAAAGGCGCTTTTTCCAAGATCCGCACGGAGCGCCTCCAGAATATCGGACTCTCTCACCCGGATTGCTTCGTAGAGCGCCTTCAGCCGCTCCTTCCTGAACCGGGCCGGCTTCGTGCTGCCCGTTCGGTAGAAATCCTTCTGCATGGCGACAATCCGCCCGGCTGTTTGCTCCGTAAATCTCATCTTCACCACTCCTTTGTCGGCATTCCCTGTTCCTTCCCTGTTCGCCGTCCCCCGACTTTTTCCTTCATCCGCCCTGTGCCTCCCCATGACAAAAAGGAAACTTCTTGCCAAAGATCTGCTGTTTCATCGGTATTGAACCGCCCAGACAAAAAGAGTCGAGATTGTGTCCCCATCAATGGGTGCAATCTCGACTCGTCTTTATTGGCATGCCTTGGAAAACCAAGGAGCTAATCGATGGCTGTACTATTCTCGCCGCATCGAAATGTCTGTTGGGTGGTTCAGAGCAATGCGTCGACGACCTTCTGGATGGCCGCGCCCTCGCTGAACGTGACGATCTCTGCTTCCTCCCCGTTTTTCAGCCGGATCAGTTCATCAAACAGTCCGGGAACCGGGGATTCGGGACCGGTCTTCTCAAATGGTCCATCTCCCTCCGCACGGTACAGTTCCGACCAGTTTACGAGTTTCATGGCTGCTTCGGATCCATATACCGTCAGCTCGATCCGTTCACTGGAGGCCGCTCCGGCAAGGCCGCCGAACTGGACGGGCACACCGGTCCGTGTTTCACCGATTGCCAGGACGCCGGTTTCGGAAAGCGCGGGGTCATCCGGGTAATCGGTCCGTTTCGACAAAATTTCGATTCCCCCCGACAGCCGGCTCATAATCTGAATGAAATGCGGGAAGACTTCCCGTATGAACCCGCCCTGTTCCCGGGTTCCGATCCAAGGGTTCTGCTGCCACTTCCGCGGCCACTGGGGAAACTGAGCCTGCAGTTCGACCCGCATGAGGGAACCGAGCTTCCCTTCCGCCACATCCGCGAGCAGTGTGCGGACAGTCGGGCTGTAGAGAATCGGGAAATGCATCGCGGTCAGCCGGCCACTTTGCTCAGCGGCCGCAGCCATGCGTGCAGCAGTCGGTTCATCGTGGGCAAGCGGCTTTTCGCAAAGAACGTCGAGCCCGGCTTGAAAGGCAGCTTCTGCAATCGGTGCATGGTAGCGCGGCGGCGTACCGATGTACACCCAGTCCGGGGATAGCTCAAAAACTTCCTCAAGGGACCGGGCAGCCGGCACGGAATATTTCCGGCTCAATTCCCCAAGTCTGTCGGCATCCGTGTCAAACAGGACTATAGCCCCAGCCTCAGGATGCCCGGAAAGCGTGCGGAGAATGCGTTCCCCCACAATTCCGGCACCGATCACAGCGATTGTCGTCTTGTTCATCAAATCCAGCTCCGTCCTTATAAAAATAGAAATATAGGTCTTCTGGCTTGTTTTGCATCTAGCTCTGTTTCGGATTGTAACACCGACGGGTATATAGAAGTCAAACAACGAATGAGATCAAGGAGGAAATGTCATGATGAAACAAGAAAACTGGTGGGATCAAATGTTTACAGGGAATCTCGAACTCGGGATCAACAAAGAACGGCTGGCCGAATTGGAGCAGGAGAATTTCCTGTACTTCACTGAAGAGCAAGAAACCGTTCCACAGGAGCAATAACGATTGAATAAGCGACAATCGCTGTCTGCAGAAAAACGATTTGGCATGACATAGGGACCGCAACCCGCTCAACAGGGCGTCAGGGTGCGGTCCTTATTATATCATTTTACGTCATTTAATTTTCAAAAACTTTCGTTCGTATTCTGACAAAACCTCAAAGACCTGAAAGCCGTTCAAGTAGAGAGGATGTTCTAGATCAGGATGTGTTTCCCCAAACACCTCTTTATTACAGCAAAAACTGAAGCCATTCATGGTCTGGTTCATGGGTTTCCAATGCATTTCGAAGACGAGTTTTCTTCTCGTCATCGAGATATTCTTTTACGGCATGAAAATCAAGATGGTCTTTTTCTCTTGTGTTTTTCGCCTTATACAGAAGAACGATATCGGGATTCAAATACGGTATACCTTTTTTGGAGACACCCGATATCGAATTGTGCGGATAGGAAATTCGCAGATCTCTTCTGAATTTCCATTCACCCTCGTCTGTCTCATTGAGAAGAATTTCTATTTTTTCCCCGTTCACCGGATTCGCAGCGTGTATTTCATGAATCGGCAAATCTAAAAATTCCTGATCCCAGGAATGAAATCCTCCTTTGATCACCTTTTTAAATTCCCATCCTTTAAGATAATTCTTCAGGCGTAATTGGTCTTTCCGGAAAACAGCAATCTCTATATCTTCATGTTCCCTTGTTTCTTCGCCAATAAAAATGTCAATTGCCCATCCCCCTGCGAAAAACCATGGTTTTTCAAAATCAGCCATTAATGAAGTGACACGCTGACATTGTTCAAATGACATATAATCCCCCGCAAAAAATAATTTTATCTTCGTTATCTTCCTGTTTGCCAATTCCTGACCATAAACGAAATATCCTGCAAAGCCAGCCCTGTGGCATGTCATCCGAGGACTTTTGGCATCAGGTTCATGTGCCACAAACGAATGAAAAAAGAGACACCTCACGCATGCGCAAGGTGTCTCTTAAACCCTTATGTATCCAAGGTTTTGATGATGATTCCGACTGGGCTCGAACCAGCGACCTCTACCCTGTCAAGGTAGCGCTCTCCCAGCTGAGCTACGGAATCAAATCTGGGATGTTGTGCGGTGAGTCACTCGGTAACTCTCTCAAGCACATTACCTATAATAAACTGCCGCGCATCCAAAGTCAACAGCTTTTCTAAAAAAGTTTTAGATTTTCTTTTCATCTCCCGACTGAGGACTGATCTTCTTTAAATACCTGACTTAGCATGATGAGTATGGAAGGTTTTGATTTCGCAGACAAAGGTAATCATTATATAATAGATTTGATTTCCCAAATATACTTTAAACAGTGAGGTACTTATGGACGATAAACTTCTCAAAGACAGGATTGATGAACTCAATACGAGAGTGAGCGATCTCGAGCAGCTCATTGAGGACGCCAACATTCCGATCATCCCCTCGATTCTGCCAAACACCATCCTCATCCCGTTTGCAGGTGAACTGTCCCACGACCGGCTCGACTTGTCCGTGGCCAAGATCCTTGATTATGCGTCGAATTCGCACACCGACTCGGCCATTATCGACTTCACTGCCATTTCCCTCAATATGCTGGACGAGCTGGAGGTGCTCGGCGAATTCATCGAAAAAATGACGGCTTCTCTCGCATTGATGGGGATTAAGGTAATCGTCGTCGGTATTTCCCCTCCTTTTGCACAGGTGCTGGTCAATTCCGGCCTTCCGTTCATCCAGCAGATCAAAGCATTTGCCACATTCAAAACCGCACTGGAGTATTTAATGAAGCTGAAGGGCCTGGCCCTCGTCAATATCAAAGACTTCAACCGGAAATAACGAAATCCCCTCAGGCGTCTGTCTCCTGAGGGGATTTTCGGTTTTATCAGGCTGTTGCCATTTTTCCTTTGCTGCCCCGGCTCTTCGTCAAAATCTGGATGGTGATCAGGATGACGAAAAGAACGACGCCCAGAATATCGGTCATGCTTTCCGGGAAGATGAGCAGGATGCCGGCGGCCAGCGCCCCGATGCGTTCGAGCCAGTGGAGCTTCCGGTACCAGTACCCGACGGCTCCCGCGCCGATGGCGATCATTCCGACGAATGCGGTTGCCGTCACCCAGACAATCTCGATGATGCTCGCGTCGATCATCAGCATGGCCGGGTTGTAGACAAACATATACGGAATGATGAACGCGGCAATGGCCAGTTTTGCGGCAGTGACGCCGGTCTTGATCGGATCGCCGCCGGAAATTCCGGACGCTGCAAATGCCGCAAGGGCAACAGGCGGAGTGATGTCCGCAATGATGCCGAAATAGAAGACGAACAAGTGGGCAGACAGTGCCACGACCACCGGGACGGCGGCGCCTGCCGGTTCATCCATCATGAGCAGGGTGATGACGGCCGGAGCGGCGATTGTTGAAGTGATCACATAGTTGGCCGTCGTCGGCGAGCCCATCCCGAGGATGATGGCAGCCAGCATCGTGAAGAAAAGGGTCAGGATCAGGTGGCCGCCGGAAGCGGAGATGAGGCCGTTCGCCAGGCTGAGGCCAAGACCGGTCTTCACGACAACACCGACAATGATCCCGGCGCAGGCGGTGGCGGCAGCGACGGCGAGCGCCGTGCGCGCCCCGTCCACCAATGCATTGATCATATCCTTGAAGCCGAGACGGGTTTCTTTATCGAACGCACTCACCACGATCGTCAGGACAATCCCCCAGAGGGCCGCCTGCATCGTCGGAATGCCGATCAGAAGGAATACGATGATACCGAGGATCGGAAGCAGCAGATAGATTTTCTTGAACACTTCCCTGCGGTCCGGCATCTCTTCATCGGTCAATCCCGACAGGCCGATGCGCTTCGCTTCAAAGTGGGTCATGATCCAGATTCCTGCAAAGTAAAGGATGGCCGGGATGGCCGCTGCCTTGGCGATCTCCCAGTATGTGATCCCGCCGATGAACTCCACCATCAGGAAGGCGGCCGCCCCCATGATCGGCGGCATGAGCTGGCCCCCTGTGGAGGCGGAGGCCTCGACGGCACCCGCGAATTCCTTGCGGTAGCCGAGCTTCTTCATCATCGGGATCGTGTAGGAGCCCGAGGTGACGACGTTCGCGACCGAACTGCCGGAAATCGTTCCCTGCAGGGCACTCGAGAAGATGGCGACCTTGGCCGGACCGCCGGTGAGCTTGCCCGCAATCGCAACGGCAAGATCATTGAAATACTGGCCGACGCCGGTCTTGACGAGAAATGCGCCGAACAGGAGGAACACGAAAATGAACGTAGCCGATACGCTGATCGGCGTCCCGAGCACCCCGTCGGTCGTGTAGAACAGTAGCTGGGTGATGGCCGTCAGATCCTGCCCGCGATGGGCGAGGAAGCTCGGAAAGTAAGGCCCGAAGAACGCATAGACGACAAATGCGGACGCAATGATCGTAATCGGGAGGCCGACTGCACGTCTGGCCGCTTCCATCGTCAGAAGGACGGCCAGGATTCCGACGATCAGATCCAGGTCCGTCATCCGTCCCACCCGCAGGACAAGGTCTCCGTAGTTAAGCGGCCAGTACAGCCCGACTCCTACGGACAGCAGCGAAAGGATGATGTCATAGAACGGCACTTTGTCCCTCTTGGCTGTTTTCTTGCGGAACGGGAACAGCAGAAAGATCAGCGCCAATGCAAAGCCCAGGTGGATCGAACGCTGGATATATGCCGTGTACTGGCCAAATATCGCGGTATACAGCTGGAAGAGGGAGAATGCAAGCAGGCCGAAGAAGACCACTTTCTTCATGATCCCGACAAGGTCGCGCGTGTTGGCTTCCGGGTCGTATTTCTTCAGCAGTTCCTGTTGCTCCTCCTCGGACAGCTGCCCGTCGGCAGGAGTGTTGAGCGGTTCTTTGTTATCCGCCATTCATGTTCATTCCTTTCATCAGTTCGAACAGGGAAAGCTTCCGGATTCTAAAATCATATGCTTTTCCCCGCTGCAACTTTTCTTTCAGGTCATAGTTCCGGCCGCCATGGCGAAACTCCAGGTCCGCATCAATGTCGGCAATAAGCAGGACGAATGAGTCAAGGACCTTGTCGTCATACTCAAGGACATACTTCCCGCCCTTCTCCGAGAAGGTCTCGCCTTCCTCGGCGTGTCCGGGAAGGCCGATTGCCAGGTCTTCATACTCCATCCTGGCGAGCCGGATCTTCCCGTCATCCGTCACCGCGTAGGTCTCCACCACGTCGGAGAGGTGGATGGAATGCGTGTACCGGATGACAAAATTCCGGTTGCCGTCAACCCGTATGTAATGGACCGCGGGCTCATCCGCCCTTGTCTCCGTAAACGTGAACGTTTCGGCCAGCGGGACAAACAGCAGACAGGCAAACAGGAGAACACCGGAAGCGGCAAGCAGAGCTCTGCGCATGTCTCCCCCTCCTGTCGGTCCGATTAAAGAGAAATGAAGCGATGAAGCACGGCTTCATCGCTCCACTTCCTTTTTGGCAGTTCCTGGATCACTTACTTGCCGTTCGCTTCATCGAAATAGCGCTGGGCGCCTTCGTGTACCGGAATGCCGATGCCCTCGAGGCCTTTTTCCTTGCTGATGAGCGCACCTTTGGCGTGCGTGATCTTGTCCGTGTTTTCATAGATGGCTTTCGTGATGTCATAGACCACGTCATCCGGGATGTCGTTCTGGATAACGAGCATGGCACCGACGGATACCGTCGGAACATCCTGTTCCAGGCCGTACGTGCCGGCTTCGATCGTATCTTTTGCGTAGTACGGGTATTTCTCGATCAGTTCATCCGCCTTGTCTTCCTCAACCGGAACAATGTTCACCTTTGCCACCGCATTGAGTGCTTCCACAGCACCCGTCGGTGTCCCGGAGGTGATGAAGGCCGCATCGATCTGGCCCGACTGGAGGCTCTCCTGGGATTCGCCGAAGTCGAGGTTCTGGGCTTTGATGTCATCCATGGTCAGTCCGTGGATCTCCAGAAGCTGTTCCGCGTTGGCATATGTTCCGGATCCCGGCGCACCGACAGAAACTTTTTTGCCTTTCAGGTCGTCAAAAGTCTTGATGCCGGATTTGTCCGTCGTCACAAGCTGGATCGTCTCCGGATAGAGGGATCCGATTGCGGATACGGAATCGATCGCACCGTCTTTCTCGAACATGAGCTCTCCCTTGTTGGCATAGTAGGCGATGTCCGTCTGGACGAACGCGATCTCCGCCGTCCCGTCCTGAAGTGCCGTCATGTTGGCGGCAGATGCCTGGGAACTCTCGGCAGTTGTCTTGATGCCCGTTTCATCCGTGATGAACTCGGCAAATGATCCCCCGAGCGGGTAGTAGGTCCCCTGTGTGCCGCCTGTCAGAATACTGAGGAATTTGATATCGCTTTCTTTTTTGCCGCCGTCATCCCCCGAATTTCCTTCTGCACTGTCGCCTCCGCCTTCACCGCAGGCCGCCATCACGAAAAGTGCCAGGATGCTGAGAATGGCCAAGAATCGGAATCGTTTCTTCATCGTTTGGTCCTCCCCTTTTCTCTGTTTTTTGAAAACGCTTCCTCCTATTCTACCATGATGATTCATTCAGGTGTCAATGTTTTTAGAAAATAACGGGTTAATCAATAAATCCATGACTCTCATTATATGGGGAGTGGAGATCGGTTCAGGCAATCCCCGAAGGGCGGATCCTCAAAACTCCGCCCCGTCGATTTCCGTTTCGGGTGCAGTTTCTTCCGGCGGCAGGTTCCTGAATGACTCTCCCTGCTCTTCGAGGTCACGGGTCCGGTGGGCGATCCTTGAAGAGGCGCATGCTGCGACGCTGGCGACCAGGTCATCGAGAAACGTGTGTACGCCGATCCCTTTTTTCGTGTCCAGGTCATTGATGACCCCGATCTTGTTTTTGTCCAGATGCCCGAATGTCGTGACGGCGATGCTGCCGTATGTGTATACGGCACCGAGTGCGATGGTTTCATCCACGCCGAACAGGCCTTCGTCGGAAGTGACGATCTGCTTGAGCGGCTCGGACAGCAGCCCTTTCTCCGCCAGCTCGTCAAGTTCAATCCCGACAAGAAGCGCATGCTGGACTTCACGTTTCTTCAGGACGCTCTCAACCGATTCCGTGCAGTGGGCAAGTTCCAGCCCGTCATTGTATGGCGCCTGCATCTCATAGACAATTTTGGCGATGGCCTCGATGGAGACCCCGCGGCGCTCCAGCGCGTCCTTTGCGGCTTTGGTGACGACATCGGACGGCACAATCTTGGTAGGGTCGAACATGATCATTTCCCCTTTCGTAGTGGACGATGCCCACATTATACCCATTCTATCCGTTATGCTACAATGCGTGTACAGCATTTCACCCAACAGGAGGGCCCGGCCTTGAAAAATGGACGCATCAACGAACTCAACCTATACAGCAGCTCACTGGGCGAAGACATGGAATTGCTCGTCTACCTGCCGGAAGATTACTCCCCGCTCTATAAATACTCGGTCCTGATCGCTTCCGACGGAAAAGATTATTTTCAGTACGGGCGGCTGTCCCGCCTGCTTGAACGCCTGCGGAAAGAACAGGCGATCGACCGGACCATCGTTGTCGGGATCCCCTACAAGAGTGTCGGCGAACGCCGCAGGATGTATCATCCCGACGGGGACCGGAATGCAGATTACATCCGGTTCCTGGCACATGAGCTCGTCCCGTACATAGACGAAAAGTTCCCCACTTATCAAATGGGGGCCGGCCGTGTCCTCATCGGGGATTCCCTGGCCGCGACGGTCTCCCTCATGACCGCCTGCAAGTACCCGAACATCTTCGGAACGGCAGTCTGCCAGTCGCCGTATGTCGACAGCACGGTGATGGCCGCAGTGGAAGGCGTCACGGATCCATACTGTCTGGACATCTATCAGGTGATCGGCACGGGAGAGACCGAAGTGAAGACGACATCCGACGGCATCCGGGATTTCCTTGCCCCGAACCGCGAATTAAGGAATTTGATCGAGAAAAAAGGGTTTTCCTCGTTCTATGAAGAATTTAACGGTGAGCACACTTGGAAGTATTGGCAGCAGGACTTGGAGCGCGCAATCCGATTCGCGCTCGGAGACTGAGCCGATACACTATCCTCGCGCTTTCTGATATTCTTAATTATGAAAACACAACTGGGAGGTAATCGCATGAAATACGGCATCGTCGCTTTTCCATCCAAAGAACTGCAAGATCAGGCAAACGCCTACCGGAAGCGCTATGATCCACACTACGCGCTCATTCCGCCGCATATGACGATCATCGGACCATTCGAGATCGAAGGCAAGTCCATGAAGGAAGCCTCGGACGAACTCCTCAAGGTGGCTTCCGAGCATAAGCCGTTTGAGCTGAACGTGACAAAAGTCAGCACTTTCGCCCCGGTCACGAATGCCATCTACTATAAAGTCGAACCGAACGATGACATTCTGGCACTGCGCGAGGCACTTTCGCTCGACTTCATCTCAAACGAAGAATCACACCAGTATGTCCCGCACATCACGATTGCCCAGAAGATGTCGTCCGGAGAACACGACGACGTCATCGGCCAGATCAAGATGGCCGGCATGGAGCATACTGAAACGATCGACCGTGTCCACCTTCTTTACCAGCTCGAGAACGGGATGTGGACCGTATACGAAACGTTCACCCTGTCGGGGGGCCGGTAAGCGTTGGTCAGCCTGAAGCTTGCATCCACCGACAAAGAGCGGGAGGATGCCTTCGCCGTGCGGCGCACCGTTTTCGTCGAAGAACAGGGAGTTCCGCTTCACATCGAGCTGGATGAAGGCGACGAAACGGCTGTCCATTTCATTGCCTATGACGGTGACCGTCCGATTGCGGCCGGCCGGATCCGGGAAATCGGAGAAGGCACCGGCAAGGTCGAGCGTGTATGCGTCCTGCCGGAATACCGCGGGCAGCGGCTCGGGCAGCGGATGATGGTCATGCTCGAAGACCATGCCCGCGAGGCCGGCCTCAGCACGATCCGGCTGAACGCCCAGTCCCATGCACAGGATTTTTACACGAAGATCGGTTACTCGGTCACTTCTCCTGAGTTCCTGGATGCAGGCATTCCGCATCGGGCAATGGAAAAGTCGCTGGTGCCCATGGAAAATTCCACGCATGCCGCGACAGATGAATAAGTCAATGAAAAAATTCCGCCGGGATCTGATCCCGAGCGGAATTTTTGTGTCAGCCTTTGTCGATCATGCGCTGGATGTCCCCGACATTCAAGGAGTTCCCGCTCTTCAGGATCGACTCGGCAATCTGGTCTTCAAGCTGCTTGGAAACATCTTTCCTCGCCAGCTTCCCGACCTTTCGGATGATTTTTCTCACTTGCCGCTCATCCTGGAAGTTGGCATGCTGGATTGCATTGGCAAGCGCGAACAATTCATCCATCGCAACACCGGTCTTGTTTTCAATTTTCCGGAAAAGCGACTCGTTCATCCTGTTGCCTCCTTAGCAATTCGTATAGCTCTTCCCGACGATGATGAGCAGGATAAACAGGATGACGATCAAGACGAACATGGAACCTCCATAACGCCCGCCATAGCCGCCACCGCCGTAGCCGCCGCCGCCGCAGCCCCAGCCGCCGCCGAAGCCACCGCCGCCATAACCGTAGCCGAACATCGCATTCCCTCCTTTCCTGTTCCGTGTAGTGTATGCGCATCCCGACAGGTCGGCTGGTTATTCGCCCGGTTTGGATTTCCCTTCCGTTCGGCCCGTGCGGCTTCGTCCAACGCCCGCAGATCCCGGGGTTATGTTCACTTTATGCACCGCCGGACGCAGATGCTCCCCATGGACAACAAGAAAAAGCAAGCACCGGGGATCCCGCTGCTTGCTTTTATGGCCGTCCTTTCGAACGGAAGATGAGAGAGGCGATGAACCCGAACAGGATGGCGGCGCTGATGCCGGAACTCGTCACTTCGAACATGCCGGTGATGACACCGATGATCCCATGCTCTTCCGCTTCACGGAGTGCACCGTGCGTCAGGGAGTTGCCGAACGAGGTGATCGGGACGGTGGCCCCTGCACCGGCGAAATCGATGAGCGGCTCATAAAGCCCGAGTCCGTCAAGAACGGCACCTGCGACGACGAGAATGCTGAGTGTATGGCCCGGCGTCAGGTTCGCCACGTCGAACAGAAGTTGTCCGATCACACAGATGAGGCCCCCCACGATGAACGCGAGGATGAACGAAGAAATCATGATTCGCCCCCCTCTCCCATGACCAGTTCCACGGAATGCGCCGTGCACGGGATGGTATCCCCCTGCTGGAATGAAAGTGGCGAAAGCAGCGCCCCGGTGGCGATGAGCAGAACCCGCCTGTACTCCCCGTCCATCAGCCGCTTGAATACATCGGAAAAATAAACGGCGGCCGAACAGCCCGCACCGCTGGCACCGGCGAAGAATGAAGGGTCGTCCCCGTAAAATTCTTCACCCGCATCCCGCCATTTCGACCTTTTCACCTCAATCCCTTCGTCCTTCGCCATGTTCCGGAACAGTGAGGAGCCCACGCTGCCCAGATCGCCTGTGATGATGGCATCATAGTCATCCGGTGTGTTTCCGGTGCCGGACAGGTGGCGGTTGAGCGTGTCGAATGCGGCCGGTGCCATCGCAGCCCCCATATTCAGCGGATCGGTGAGCCCGTAATCGACCGAGCGGCCGACCGTCGCATGCCGGATCTCCGGGTAGCCGGGTTCGTTGGGCGTCACCGCGGCAAAACCTGCCGCCGTCACCGTCCATTGGGCAGTCGGCCCTTTTTGGAAACCATATTCGATCGGATAGCGAAACTGCCGTTCGATTGCATTGTGCTGGCTCGACGAGCCGGCAAGCGTCAGGCGGGACGCCCCCGCCTCTGTCAGAAGGGCTGCGGCTATTAATGAAGAAACTGATGTGGCACATGCGGAAAACAGGCCGATGTACGGGAGATGCAAGTTGGCTGCCGCAAAATTCGAAGGCGTCATTTGGTTGACGAGATCACCGCAGAGCAGAAAGTCTGCATCCGCCGGCATCGCTTCCGCCTTTTCAAGAACGAGACCGCAGGCGTCCTCGATCATCCGGCTGTGCGCTTTTTCGTTCGTCTCTTCGCCGCAGAGTTCGGAATCATAAAACTGGTCGAACAGATGAGCGAACCGGCTTTTCTTTTTTTCGAGCGGACCCGCTGCGACCGCCGCGGAGCGGATCGAGGGCCGGCCGCTGAAGGAGAGGACACCCCGGGCTACCATCCGACCACCCCGAACTTCACGAGGATCGTTTTGATGAGCGCAACCACAAATGCAGCGAACACGCCGAAAACGATGACGGATCCTGCCAGCTTGAACATATTCCCTCCGACCCCGAGCACATATCCTTCGGTCCGGTGCTCGATCGCCGAAGAAATCATTGCATTGCCGAACCCGGTCACCGGCACCGCGGATCCCGCCCCGCCGAACTGCGCAATCTTCTTATACTTACCGAAGCCGGTCAGCAGCATCACGATGAAGATAAGCGTGGCCACCGTCGGGTTGCCCGCCGTCTTCTCGGTGAAGTCGAAGAAATACATATAGAAATACATGATTCCCTGCCCGATCGCGCAGATCAGGCCGCCTGTCAGGAAGGCCCGGATCAGGTTCCCGGCCAGCGGCACTTTCGGGCTCATTTTCTGTTCCAGCTGAGAATATGTTTTTTGGTCCATCAGGTCTCTTCCTTCGAAAGGGATTTGATTGTTTCCACCTGGTCGTGCAGCTTCTTCTTGTCATCCCTCAGTTTTTCTAGTTTTTCGGTTTCCCAGTAGATTTTCTGATCTCCCGACAATGTGACGGTCCGCTCGGGAAACTCCTCTTCCATCTTCTTTTTGAGTTTCTCCTCGATCTTCGCTTTCTTGAACCGGCTCAGCGGCTTGACGTCCACCCCGACGAGCAGGTCCTCCTTGACGAATACAGCGACTGCGGAGGAGATGCGCTCTTCCCCGTCCAGCACCCGTTCGGCCCGCTGCTCGTCGTCTGCATCCGGCTCGCCGGTCACACGGATCTCCGCCTTCCCTTGGCCGCAGCCCGACAGGATCAGCACGATTCCGGCGGCTCCCAGCATTTTTTTCAAGACGCCACCTCCGTTTTTCGTCCAGCTGTGCGGGCCGGGCTCAAGGCCTTGCTGCTCCCCGGGGCTGGCCCGGTTCCGCAGCCGGACTTGTGCCTGCTGTCCATGGCCGGCCCGCTCGCTTTTATCCAGTATGTCCGACGGCCTGATCAGGTATGCAATCAATTCGGCCATCCCTCCTTGCAACTGATGCGTTTTCATTCAAATTTCTTTGCCTCAACCGGTGAATACCGGACGTCCGCCCGGCCGCCCGCTCCGGCACCGCATAAAGTAGGTAGAGTTAGAGGGGAGGAGGTGTTTAACTATGGGTTGCTGTGGACGAAAAGAATTCGTCTCCGGATCTTCTTCCTTTGAGAACTGCCTTTGCGAAGTCATCCGGGTCATCAAGGACATCCAGGATGCCGGCGCGGAAGAGTGCGCAACCTGCGCAACAAGCTGTTTCCTCGAGCCGCTCGGAAGCCTTGTGAATCCGGCTCGCCGCACGCCGATCGACACGCGTGTCATCGTCCTCCTCACGAAAGAAGGCTGTCCTTTCAAAGTGCAGGACCTGACGTGCTCGGCTGACAAGCATGAAGAAGAGTTCAAATTCTTCCGGATCGAAGAAATCCTGAACGGAAGCTGCTGCGTGACGCTTCGCGCACTCAGAAAGCTGCATACAACAAGCCCGACGACGCATTGTTGCTTTGAGGCGACTGACGTCTGTGTAACGGTCGACATCAGCTGCTTCTGCGCTGTACAGTGTGTGGCTGACTGCTTCCTCGATCTGTGTGACTGACCGCTGACGTTGCGGTGTCCTCGCCCGGCCAAGCCGGGCGTTTTTTATTATGATTCCTCTGATGCATCCGCACATACAAAAAAGCGGGCCGCACTCCTTTGCGGGAGTGCGGCCCTGCCTTATCTCGACAATCCGATCTTTCTTCTTCACGGTTTTTGCGCATCAGCCCATCTGTTTAACTTCTCGGAAACGGCTTCCCTTTCCACCAGATGGCTTCAAGCGCATGGACCGGAATCTCCCTCGAATCGCCCGCTTCGACGGCATTCCGGATATGGACCATCCCGTCTTCCAGACGCTCGATGTCTCCCGTGACTGCACCGCCGTCCTTCAGGCGGAACTGGATCGGGCGGTAGGCCTGGCGCTGGAACGGCCGGGAAAGGAACCGCAGCTGTGCCAGGACTTTCTCTGCCTCCTCCGTTTTTCCCGGAAGTGTATAGACGGATGTGCTTTCGTCCAGTTTTTCTTCCTCGGCAAGCCACTCCTTTGAGTAAACCGGCTCTGAAATGAAATGGACCGGCGGAGAGTCGACAAACAAAAGCGGTCCTGTGTCCCGAATTTCCATTGCCCACATCCTTTTTCCCCATCTTATGCAGGCGGATGCGCAGCGGACACCAGCATTTCTACAACTGAGAAATGAACAGGGTGGCGAGCCCGAGATAGATCAGGATGCTGATGATGTCGTTGAGTGTCGTGATGAACGGTCCGGAAGCGACGGCCGGGTCGATCTTGATCCGGTGCATGAGCAGCGGGATGAACGATCCTGCCACCGTCGCCACGAAGATGGAGCCGAGTATCGCGGCCCCGACAAGAAGTCCGAGCACCGCTTCGTGTTTCCAGAGGAATACGAGCAAAAAGACGAACACGCCGCAGACGCTGCCGGTGATCAGGCCGGTCCCGGCTTCGCGGAACAGCAGCTTCATTTTGCTTTCTTCCTCGATGTCTCCCGTGGCGATCCCGCGGACGGCGACTGCCAGTGACTGGGTTCCGCTGTTTCCCGCCATCCCCGCAATGAGCGGGATGAAAACGGCGAGAAGGGCCACCTGGTCGAGCGTCTTTTCAAAATGGCCCATCAGATTGGCGGTCACCATCCCGAGGAATGTAAGGAGAATGAGCCATGGCAACCGCTTCTTGGCTGCGTTCAGCGGACTGCGGTCGGGTGTATCCATGTCGGAAACACCGGCAAGCTTCGAGTAGTCATCGGAGGCTTCTTCTTCAAGGACATCCATGATGTCATCCACCGTGATGATCCCGAGTAGATGCTGCTGGAAGTCGACGACCGGGATGGCGAGGAAGTCATAGTCCTTCATCGTCCGGGCGACTTCTTCCTGGTCGGCGCTGACCAGGACGCTCACGACCCGCTCATTCATGATGTCCCCGATAATCGAGTTTTCATCGGCGATGATGATGTCGCGAAGCGAGACGACTCCGGCGAGGCGGTTTTCGTCATCCGCCACGAATATGTAGTAGATGGTCTCCGCCTCAGGAGCGGCATTCCTCAGGATCGCCATTGCCGATCGGACCGTCGAGTTTTTGGGGATTGTGACGTATTCCGTCGTCATGATGGAGCCGGCTGTATATTCTTCATAATGGAGCAGGTCCTTGATTTCCCGGGCATCCTCATCTTCCATGAGGGTCAGGTAGGTGAGCGCCTTGGACTTATCAATCTCATTGAGGACGTCGACCGCGTTGTCGGCATACATCTGGGCGAGCATGTCGGCCGCGTACCTGGTGTCCATTTCCTCAAGGAATCCGCCGAATTCTTCATCCGGGATTTCCGAGACCTCGAAAATCTCGGCGAGTTCCGCCGGTGACAGGTACTCATACATTCGCCTGCGAAGCCCGGGGCCGGCCTTCTCGTAATACTTGGCCTGGTCATAAGGGTGCCCGGCAAGGAATTCCTCCCTGAACAACTCGGGCTGCTCCTCTTCCAAAAGACGGGTTACCAGTTCTTCATCGATATGTTGTTCTTCTTGTTCATTGAGTAGTTCCGGCATGCCGGTCCCCTCCTTCCGTTATGACCCGCCGCATCGGGGCGGCGGAGAGAATGATGAACGGGCCGCTCACGGGGTACACTGATAACAGACCTACCGGGAATGGAGTGAGCGATATGAAATTAGATATATTTGGTGATATCCATGGATGTTTTGATGAATTTATGGAATTGTTCAAGAAGCTCGGCTACCGGATGGAGAATGGCCGCCCCGTCCACCCCGATGGCAGGAAGCCTGCATTCGTCGGAGATGCGACGGACCGCGGCCCGAAGTCGGTGGACATGCTGAAATTCCTGTTCGCCCTTGACGATGCGGGCGATCTCATCTATTCCCCGGGAAATCACTGCAACAAACTGTATCGGTACATGCTCGGCAATCATGTCCAGCTCAAACACGGTCTTGAGACAACGGTCGCTGAACTGGATGCACTTCCGGCAAAGGAACGTGAACACATCCGGCGGAGGTACATCAAGTTTTACGAATCGCTGCCGCTGTACCGGCAGCTCGACGGCGGGAAACTCATCATCGCGCATGCCGGCATCCCGGAGGAACTGATCGGCCGCACGGGCGGCAGCAGGCTCAGGACGTTCGTCCTTTATGGTGACATTACCGGAGAGACACTTCCGGACGGACGTCCGGTCCGGCGTGACTGGGCGAAGCATTATAAGGGAAATGCATTCGTCGTCTACGGGCACACCCCGGTCAGGGAATGCCGGTTCATCCGCAACACGGTGAACATCGATACCGGATGCGTGTTCGGGGGCAAACTGAGCGTCCTGCGCTATCCGGAGAAGACAGTGGAAAGCGTCGCTTCCCGGCAGCCGGACCAGCCGGGGAAGTTCAGTCATTTCCCCGGCTGAGCCCGCTTATCCGCATATCTTCCGGCAGTTCACTGAGAAACCGGACCGGCTTCCCGGTCAATGGATGGTCGAATGCGAGCTCTCTGCAGTGGAGCGCCTGCCTGCCGAGGATTGACAGGTCGCCGCCGTACAGGCTGTCCCCTTCAAGGGGATGCCCGATGGACGCAAGATGCACGCGGATCTGATGGGTCCTCCCCGTGTGCAGGATGACCGACAGCTCATTGAGCGGCCGGCCTGCCGGCATCCCGGTCCGGACCACCCGCACTTCGGTCAGCGCAGGCTGCCCGTCAGGCCGGACTTCCCTTTCGATGATGCTGCCCTTCTTGCGGCCGATCGGGTCATCGATTGTGAAATGGCCGCTTTCAAACCGGCCGGGCACGATGGCCGCATACCGTTTGAACATGCCGCCCGCCTTCAGTTTCTCGGACATGAGATGATGGATGTGGCGGTTTTTGGCGATGCAGACAAGACCCGATGTTTCCCTGTCCAGCCTCGTGACGACGTGTACGGTCGCGGGAAGCCCCTCGCTCCGGAATTTTCCGGCGACGAAGTTGGCAAGCGTGCCGGATGATGCATCCCGTGACGGTATGGTCGCCTGTCCTGCCGGCTTGTCGAGGATGAGCAGCGCTTCGTCTTCGTAAATGATGGCCAGCGGCCCGACTTCGGGCAACAGTCCCTCTGCCGGCTGTTCGGGCGGGAAGACGACCGTCACTTCGTCTCCTGCCGCGAGACGGTGCCGGACATTCTTTTCCAGCCCGTTCACATACAGGTTGCCCCCGCGGTATTTCACAGCGGTGAGCGTTCGTCTTGATATGCCGCATCCGGACAAAAAGCGCCCCAGTTCACCGCTTTCTTCCCCGGCGATGAACGTGAGGCGGAACCTGCGGTCAGCGGACATCCTGTCCGATATCCGAATCGATGAATGAATCATGGACCCTTCTCCAGAAGGGGAATGGCCGGAACCGGGCAAAGCGGACTTTTTCGCCGGCAACACGGTAGCTGATCGTCTTGACATCCTTATGGAGAAGATGGAGATGGTCGATCGTCACCATGAAGTCCGGGCCCTTCACAGGTTTCAGCACACACGAATGATGCGCCGGCAAGACGAGCGGGGAGCCGACGGTCCGGAACACCCGGTTGTTGATCGACGCCATCTCCGTCAGCTGCATCGCCTGCAGCGACGGGTGGATGATCGCCCCGCCGAGCGCCTTGTTGTATGCCGTGCTCCCGGATGGCGTCGAGACGCAAAGGCCGTCCCCCCGGAAACGTTCGAACGGCATGCCGTTAAGCTCCACGTCCATGACAAGCGTGACATCCGGAGATTTGACGGTCGATTCATTCATTGCGAGATAAACGGCGTCATTCATCCCGCTCCGGTAGCTGATCGTCACTTCGAGAAGCGGATACTCGATCACATCGTATTCTCCCTTGGCGATCGAGATGACGAGCTTCTCGAGTTCCGGCGGCTGCCAGTCGGCATAGAAACCGAGATGCCCCGTATGGACGCCGAGGAAGGCCGTTTCCGACAGACGGTCCCGGTAGCGGTGGAACGCATGGAGGAGCGTCCCGTCACCGCCGATTGTCAGCACGATGTCCGGTTCGGCCTCGTTGAAGACCATGCCGAAGCCCGTCAGATAACCCTTGGCCTGCTCGGCAAGAGTATTGGACAGGTCATCCCCTCTCGACTGGATTGAAAACTTCATCGTTCCCGCCCCCTTCCTCCGGTTTCCGGACATCATCACGCTGTTCGCCCCGGTATTCGCTGAAAAATCTTTGCGCTTCCTGGATCTCGTCGCGGATCTGAGACATTTCCTCGTCAAGTGAGAATGCCGCCTCTGCCGCACTCTGCAGGCGTTTCTTTATCTCTTCCGGGAAATCGCCTTTGTATTTGTAGTTGAGGGAATGCTCGATCGATGCCCAGAAATTCATAGCGAGCGTGCGGATCTGGATCTCGGCAAAGATGGCCCGCTCACCGTGGATCGTCTGGACAGGATATTCGATGATCATATGATAGGACCGGTAGCCGCTCGGCTTCACCTTGGATATATAATCCCGCTCTTCGACCACGCGCATGTCTTTCCTTTGCCGGATGCTTTCCACGACCGTTCCGATGTCGTCCACGAACTGGCACATGATCCGGAGTCCCGCAATGTCCGGGAGTTCATTCGCCAGTTCCTCTCCCGGCTCGAACGGAACGCCTTTTTCGAGCGATTTGTCGTAGATGCTCGCAAGCGGTTTGACCCGGCCCGTGACGAATTCGATCGGCGCATGCTCGATCTCCGTCGCGAACTGGGCCCGCATCCCTTTCAGCTTGATTTTCAGCTCATCGACCGCCTGTTTATACGGTTCCAGGAATCGTTCCCATTGTCCCATTGTTTACTCCCCCGATCGGTCCGGACCCGTCAGGCCCCGAGGATTTCGTGAAACGCGGCTTCCACCGCGGCGGAGAACCCGTCTCCGTAATTATCGTTTCCTTCGATGTTGAAGACGAGCATGTCCAGTTCGTCCGTAAAGCGGTCCAGACACATCCGGCTGCTGCCGTCCGTGAGATGCGGATCCGTCCCTCTTTGAAGCGACTTTGCCATCAGCGGCCATGTCTCTTCCGTGAAATGAATATGGAGGAACTGATCCCCGTCGTCGAGCAGATAGACGAATGACCCGGTATCGGTATCGGTGATCATCCGTCCTGCCGGCTTTGCATCCGGCAATGCCACTCCTTTTTCGAGGAGGAATTCGATGCTCTCTCCGCTTTCAATTGCTTCGCGGATCATCAGGTTGCGATTCACATGCCCTCTTCCCTTCTTACATAAATGCATAGTCGTTCTCAGTCTATCACAGAGCACGCCGTTTCGCAGTTCCCAATATGGGACGGAAGGCACCCGGAGAGGGTGAAAATCGATTTATTTGTGAATCGGGGGGCCGGTTGATAGAATGATTTTAAAATCATAGCCAATTGAAGAGCCAACGGAAATTGCAAAGGAGCATGCATCATGACCCGGAAACCCATTATTCCTTACGAAGAGATCGGCGCCGAGCTGCTGTCCGATCTTGTGGACCGCTTCTATGGAAAAGTCGCCCGGCATCCGATGCTTACGCCCATTTTCCCTGATGACCTGACTGAAACCGCCAGGAAGCAAAAACAGTTTCTCACCCAATTCCTGGGCGGACCGAACCTATACACGCAGGAGCATGGCCATCCGATGCTCCGTGCCCGCCATATGCCGTTCCCGATCACCTATGACCGGGCACAGGCGTGGCTGGAATGCATGGCAGAGGCGATGGATGAAGTCGGACTCGACGGGAAGATCCGGGACGACTTTTACAACCGCCTCATTTTGACCGCGAACCACATG
Source organism: Edaphobacillus lindanitolerans (assembly GCF_900156305.1). Classification (GTDB taxonomy): domain Bacteria; phylum Bacillota; class Bacilli; order Bacillales_A; family Planococcaceae; genus Bhargavaea; species Bhargavaea lindanitolerans. Next base: position 415,142 of record NZ_FTPL01000001.1, read on the forward strand.
GTCAATCGTCAAGACACGGATGAGGAGGGATCCAGTTGAATCTCATGCCGAACCCGTCTGAAAGCACCGAGGCCGAGCAACCGTCCAAGCCGCTTGAACTCTATGTGTTCATCGACCCGGGCGATGATTTATGCTGGAACCTCATCCCTGTGCTCCGCCGGCTTCAGGTGGAGTACGACCGGTACTTCACCTACCGTGTCATCATGAAGGTCTCAAAGGTGGCGCAGCGGGGAATCCCATACGCCATCGAAACCGGCATGCTGCAGGCTGCGCATCCCGCCCTCCCGGCTGTGGCCATAAAGGCTGCTGAATTCCAGGGCAAACGGGCCGGCTTCAAGTTCTTGTCCAAGCTGTTCGACTATCGCTTCCTGAAAGGCCGCGATGTGAGCACCCCCGAGACGCTGATCGAGATTGCCGGCCGGATCGGCATCGATATCGATGAGTTCATACAGGACTTCCGGTCGGTCAACGCCGCAAAGTCGTTCCAGTGCGACCTGTACATTTCGAGGGAGATGGAGGTCGACAATGCCCCGAGCTTCGTCTTCTTCAACAACAATTTCGAAGACGAAGGTCTGATGGTTGAGGGTGTCCACGATTATGAGATCTATGTGAAGGTGCTCGAGGAGCTGCTCGGTGAACAGATGGACAAAGCCGTCCCGCCTTCACTGGATGAACTGTTCAAACGGTTCGACTCCCTCACGACCAACGAAATCGCCGCCATTTATAAAGTGAATATCCGTACGGCTGAGCGCGAATTGAAAAAGCGCCTCCTCCAGCGCCGGGTTGAATGCGTTCCCTTCTCGGGAACGAAGCTCTGGCGCCGAAAATTGGATCTTTGACCGCCATCATATCCGGAACTGCCCTGCCCCGCTGCCGAAGCGTTGCGGGGCTTTATTTTGGCTCCGGCGGTTCATGTCAATTCCATGGGGCCATGATTACAGGGATGTCCCATTCTTTATGGAAACAGACAGAAGGCCGAAAACAAAAAGAACACCCGCTCCGGGGGAGGAGCGGGTGCCTTTTTCGTATTACACGAAGGGGATGGGGGAAATGTTCACGTTCAAACAAAAGGGGTGTTTGTTTGGTGAAATATTTCACGTTCTTAATTTAACACGGAATAATAGTATGCGCAAGTTTTCACAATGAATTTCACATGGTTGTCACATTGTGAACGTTTTCAATCTATTAATAATTATATATAAAAAGTAATCCGAAATTAAAAAATCAAAAAACGTAAAATCATTTACTATTTTCTTATAAGCAAAAAAGCCGGCAGGAACCGGTTATCCCGTTCCCTGCCCGGCTTCTGCCGCCTGTCACTCGGACTGAGCGAGCAGCTTCTCCAGCTCCGCCAGCTTCTCGCCGAACTCCCGGCAAGCCGCCTCGATCGGTTCGCTCGTCGTCATGTCGACGCCTGCCTTCTTCAGCACTTCGATCGGATAGTCGGACGAACCCGCCTTGAGAAACTCCCCGATATACCGGTCAACTGCCGGCTCTCCTTCTTCAAGGATTTTGTTGCTCAGGGCGACGGCGGCGCTGTAGCCTGTCGCATACTGGTACACATAGTAGTTATAGTAGAAGTGAGGAATCCGTGCCCACTCAAGTCCGATCTCTTCGTCGACTGCAAGGTCTTCGCCGAAGTATTTCTTATTGAGGGCATAGTACACTTCGGTCAGCTTGTCCGCCGTGAGCGCAACGCCTTCCTGGTCAAGCTTGTGAATTTTGTGCTCGAACTCCGCAAACATCGTCTGGCGGAAGACCGTGCCGCGGAACCCTTCCAGCCAGTAGTTGAGGAGGTACATCTTCTGCTGCTCGTCTGTGAGCGTCTTCAGCAGATGGTCGTTGAGGATGGCCTCGTTGCATGTCGATGCGACCTCTGCAACGAAGATGGTATAGTCACCGTACACGAACGGCTGTGTTTTCCGTGTGTAGTAGCTGTGCACGCTGTGGCCGAATTCATGGGCGAGCGTGAACAGATTGTTCACATTGTCGTGCCAGTTCATGAGGATGTACGGGTTCGTCCCGTAAGACCCCGACGAGTAGGCGCCGGAACGCTTGCCCTTGTTTTCCCGGACGTCGACCCAGCGATTTTCAAGCCCTTCCCTCAGGATGGCGGCATACTCATCGCCGAGCGGCCGGAGCCCTTCGAGCATCATGCCCTTCGCTTTTTCATATGGGATTTTCATGTCGACGTCCTTGACGAGCGGCGTATACATGTCCCACATGTGAAGTTCGTCGACACCGAGCACTTTTTTCCGGAGTGCCACGTATTTGTGGAGCAGCGGGAGATTCTTGTTGATCGTGCCCACCAGATTGTCATAGACGCTTTCCGGGATGTGATTGCCGGAAAGGGCCGCCTCCCGGGCCGAGCTGTAGTTCCGGACCCTTGCATTGACGTTGTTCGCCTTGACATTGCCGGCCAGTGTTGATGCAAACGTATTGCGGAATTTGCCGTACGTGTCGTACATGGCCCGGAAAGCGGATTCGCGGACGGACCGGTCGCCGCTTTCAAGGAATGTCGTATAGCGTCCGTGGGTCAGGCGGGCATCCTTGCCGTCCTCATCCTTGATCATCGGGAATTCCAGGTCCGCGTTGCTCAGCATGCCGAACGTTTCGGACGACGAACCCGCGACTTCGGAGAACTGCGCAAGCAGCGCTTCCTGTTCTGCCGGAAGCACATGCGGCCGCTGGGCGTTGATCTCCTCCAGGGCCTGGCGATAGAGGCTCAGCCCCTCGCTTTCATCCACGAACCGCTTGAGCTTCGCTTCATCCACCGACAGCAGTTCGGGCGTGAAGAAGGAGAAGGCCGTCGCCACCTTCACATACAGCGTCTTCACCCGGCTGTCCATTGCCTGGTAATGGCTGTTTGCCGTATCTTCGTCATAGCGCATATGGGCGTAGGTATAAAGGCGCTGCAGGCGCTCGAACAGCTCGTCCCGGTAGCGAAGCGCCTCCAGCAGCTGTTCCGGTCCTTCGCCAAGCGTACCCCGGTATGTTTCCGCTTTCCCGGAAAGCTCTTCGACCGCTTTGTATTCTTCATTCCAATCCTCATCGCTCGCAAAAATGTCTTCTAGCCGCCAGGTTTCCTCTGCCGGCACCTGGTTCCTTGTCAGAACATCCGTCTTTGATTCAGTTGTCATCGAATATGCCCCTTCCTGCTCTTGCCAAAATAAAACACATGACCATTTTCTCAATATTCACTTTGACTGGCAAGGAAATCATTCCAAAGAAGCCGGACGGATTGATCTGTCATGGCTTCCCTCCCCTTCAGGTCTTCAAGCGATCCGATGCCGGAGCGTTCGAGAAACCGGGCATATGCTTCCAGGGCCGGGCGCCCGTCGCCCAGTTGTGCCGGATATTTACGGAGGAACTTGGCGATCATCCCCCCGTCCCTCCACCTGCCCGCAGTGCCGTGTGAGGCGAGCAGGAACACGTACATCGCCTGCCATTCGGCTGCATGGTCCGAATAGCGTCCCGAATGGAGGGTCGGAACCCCGATATACGGGGAAAGGCGGCCGATCATCACGCCGTTTTCATAGCATGCCCGCAGGAGGGGGTCCTGAATGCCCTTCCGGCTGAGCTGCACCCGCCGGTCAAGGAATGCCTTTCTCTTTTTCGCATATATTGTTAAGTATCGCCCGAACTCGGCTTCGTCCGGCGGGGAAGGAACCGCGAACGGAAAGTGCTGCTGTGTATATGGCAGAGCGATCATTTTTCCGATGAATTGATTTCCGCTCGCATGCATCGGATGAATGAAGTAATAAAAATGGGCGGTCAGCGGATCAAAGGTCATGATGTATTGACCGGCTGCACCTCCGTCCCTGAAAAACATGCGCAAAAAAGCCGGGACCGTATGCAAACGTACCGGCGGACCGGGCCTGCCCCAGTTTTCCGGCGTCAACGGAATCCAATGGACACCGATGTCCAGGCTGCGGTATCCTTTTGTCCGCTCGTTGACGGCCGAACCGGAAATCGGGCTGCACTGAAATTCGATGGCATGGGCGTGCCCCTCTTTTTCGACGAGAAGATCCGGCCTCTGCCGGATTGCCTTGATCCTCGTCTCCATTCCGGTCGGCAGCCCCAGGTTGCCGAACATCTCGTACAGCAGCTGCTTGCCCTTCAGATGCGCCTCCGACTCCCCTTCTGCAAACTCTTCCCTGCACTCCGTTCCGGCCTGGTGGGCAAAATGGGGAATCCGTACATCCCCGAGTTTCAGCCACATCCTCCCTTCGCACTGCGGGCAATGAAAACGATGCTCTTCCCTGAGCCGGCTCAGCGCACTCTTCGTCATCTGTCGGGTCAGGACCAGTTGAATCCCGTTGTCCATCATGGCAGACAGCAATTCCCCGTCCCCTTTCATCCTTTTCGCCATTGTAGGCGCGGGGGCGCTTTTCGGCAAACCCACGCCCGACGCAAGTGGATGGCAAATTTGGATTTTGGGGACGGGGGTTGCGCCGAATTCTAAAATCGACATCGGAAACCGCGTCAAAACAAAATCTTGCTTTGGGGCAACCACCCCCGGCTTTCCGTCTTTTTCTGCAAATAAAAAAACGGGAAGCGGCAGGCTTCCCGTTCAGACGGCTTCCAGATCAGCCGAAATGCTCTGCAATTGTACCGAAAACGTCGTCCGCGATGATCACTTTCCCGTACTCCTCAAGCCGGTGAATCGTGACATTGGAGCGCTGTGCATACTCCAGCAGGATACTGTTGATGTCTTCCAGTTCACTTTCATCGCCCGGAAGATCATCGAAGCCGATATGCAGGTAGTAGCTTTCTTCAAACAGGTAGAGCGAAGTCCTGAGCAGCTCCCCGTTGAGGACCTGGGAAAGCGGGATCAGGTCATCGAATTCCCCGATGAGGAACGTGGCGTCCGCCCACTCGTCTTCTTCCTGCCTGAACTCCGGCATGTAGTCCAGATCGTTGAGGTCCGCGTAGGAGGATTCGTCCTGACCGTACATCCGTTTCCGGTCTTCAGAGCCGAACGGCGGTTCGAGCTGCTTGCCGTCCCGCGTGACCTGGGCCTTCGTGACAGTCACTTCCAGCCCTTTGTCCATGGCATGGACCTGGATCCAGAGCGGGCCTTCGATTGCAAAATCGGCTTCATCGTCGACTTCCTCCATCATTTCCCAGAACAGTTCTTCGCTTCGGTCCCGGTTATACCAGATTTCGTCGCGGGTGAACCCGCGTTCTTCAATATCAATATACGAAATGAAAAACTTGACCGTGTTTTCATTGATCCGTTCTATTTCCATGTTGCACCTCTCCCTTCCGACGGTAATCTCCGTAAACCCACATGAAATCAAGAAACGTTCCGCCGTTGGCAAGTGTCCTGCTGTAGTATATGCCGGCCCGCAAAAGAATGGAAAGGCGTGTCCTGCGGGAAGGTCTTAGTTAGTAGTATAAGCATTGTATGGGACGGCACAACGGAAAGCAAGAAAAAAAACGAAAAGACTGACAGGCTCCACGGAACGCTCCTGTCAGTCTGTCTTTATGCTCAGTTGACCATCCGCTGTGCTTCAAGAAGCTGGTAGGCCCTCACCTTGCGCGGGAGGAACCGGCGGATCTCATCTTCGTTGTACCCGACCTGCAGACGCTTGTCATCGAGGATGATCGGCCGGCGGAGAAGACCCGGGTGCTCCTGGATGAGTTCGTAAAGTGTCTGAAGGGGAAGGCTCTCCAGGTCAACATTCAGCTTCTGGAAGATTTTCGAACGGGTCGAAATGATTTCATCCGTCCCGTCTTCCGTCATGCGGAGAATCTGCTTGATCTCGTCAATGGTGAGCGGTTCGGAGAAAATGTTCCGTTCTGTATATGGAATTTCATGCTCTTCAAGCCATGCTTTCGCTTTGCGGCAAGAAGTGCAGCTTGGCGATGTAAAAAGGGTGACACTCATCCACTACACGTCCTTTCAAATAGGTAGGAAGTCGGAGCGTTTATTAGGTCTTTCTGATTAAAATCATTCTAATGTCTTTCAGCATGATTTTATTATACACCATTTCTGACCATAGCGATACACATTTTCGGAAAAAGTTTTCCCTCTGGCATCAGCCTTCACAAATTCGCGAAATTTGCGGATTGCCGTTAAAAAGCTGTCTGTCCTTCTGTTATAGCGATGTGTTCAATGCACACAGACACAGGAAAATTGAACGTTGGTATTCTCAATTAAGTTGCTGTGAATGAAAATCGTCTTCAATTCATCTTCCTGTATTAATTAGTACGATTGTGCCGCCAAAAAGTTCCGTTCTAGTTCATATATTTCCCGATTCGTCCTGGGATAAACGAAAAAATGGCATACACCGGAAATTTATTTCCGTGCATGCCAGTTCGGGCCAGCTTCCATTTTTGATCAAGGGGTATAGTCGACGCCCTGCGTGTACCGGTTGGCCGCATTCCACAGCAGGAACTCATCGATTCCGGAGTCATTGAGCGCCTTGATCTGCGCCTCCACCTCCGCCTTGCCGTATTTCAGGTAATTCCCGCTGCCCAGCCACGATGCCGTGAAGTCTTGCAGCCAGGGCCGGGACACCGGCGGATTCTTGAGTTCGCCGAGCTTCTCGTTTTCTACCTTTGCGTATTCGGCGACGAGTTTATAAGGCTCGAGGTCCGGTTTGGCAATCCCGAAATACGAAGTCCAGTGACTTGGATAGATCATCGATGAAATGACGTCCACGTTTTCGGAGATCTTCGAGAAATTCTGTCCGATCCCCGGCGCCTCCGGCAAAGTGGCCGAATATCCGAAGATGTCGACTGCAACATCCACCCCATACGGTTCAAGCTGCTCTTTTGCGTAGGCGACAAAGTCGGTGACCGCCTGGACCCTGCGCTGTACGGGATCGAGCTTCGAGTCCTCATATTCACCGAACGTGTAACCGAGTGTATCGGCACGCGTCTCGAATCCTTCCGGGAACCGGACATAGTCGAACTGGATCTCCTTGAAGCCCATTTTGGCCGCTTCGATGGCAATCTGGATGTTATGGTCCCAGACTTCTTTCAGGAACGGACTGACAAACGCTTCTCCCCGCCCGTTCTTCCAGACTTTCCCGCCGTCCGTATAAGAAAGTTCAGGACGCTTTTCTGCAAGGATGGTGTCTTTGAACACGACCACACGGGCAATCGGATAAATCTTCTTCTCCTCCAGCTTCTCGAGCATGGCCCGCGGATCTTTTATGTACGGCTGTCCGATTCCCATCTCTGCGAGCGGTGAGTCTTTCTCCGGTTCGTAGGTGAGATAGCCAAAATCATCCTTGATGTCGATGACCATGGCATTCAGCTCGGTGGATCCGACAAAGTCCACGAGCTGATCAAACTTGGCTCCGCCCGCGGAATGGCCGGTCAGATAAATGCCGCGGACCGCGTCCGGATAGTCGAAGGTCAGACCGGAGTCGTAAGTGAAGAGTTTTGAGGAAGAAATCAGACCCTGGTCAAAATCTTCGAATCCGTAGGCGATCTCTTTGAAATCGGCCGGACGTTCCATCTCTGCCGAGGCGGCGGCAGGCATCATCAGGCCGGCGGCGAGTACGGCAGCCGCCATCCACTTTATCTTCATGTCGCAAAACCCCTTTTGGTTGATGCCCTTATTCTAACAGTTCCCGGAAGACGAAGAAAGGATTACAGGAAATATTCAGGCACCCCGAAGTTGCGACTTTTTCCCGGCATCTATATAATAGAGGGAAATCATTTAACAACAAATGCGCAAACGGAGAAGAGTAAGCGGAGGGCAGCCGTCCAGAGAGCCTGTGGCCGGTGAGAACAGGCCGGCTCCCCCGCCGAATGGGCTCCCGAGCAGGACCGGTGAATGGAGTAGCCGGTTCCGTCCGCCCTCGTTACGGGCTTGAGCGGCCGAATTTCGGCAATGCGGGTGGTACCGCGGTTGATGACACATCATCCGTCCCAGTTTTGATGGGATGGCTGGTGATTTTTTTATTTTCAGGAGGTTTTTTGAATGAAGAGGATTTTTTCAGGTGTTCAGCCGACGGGCATGGTGACCCTCGGCAACTACATCGGGGCATTCCGCCAGTTTACGGAGCTTCAGAATGACTATGACTGTGTGTTCTGCATCGTCGATGAGCACGCGATCACGATGCCGCAGGACCCGGATGACCTTCGCAGTGCCATCCGGTCTCTCGCAGCCATCTATGTCGCAGTCGGCATCGACCCCGACAAGGCGACCCTGTTCATCCAGTCTGAGGTCCCCGCCCACGCACAGGCCGGATGGATCATGCAGTGCATTTCATACATCGGCGAACTCGAACGCATGACGCAGTTCAAAGACAAGTCGACGGGCCGGGAAGCCGTCTCATCCGGACTCCTCACTTACCCACCTCTCATGGCCGCGGACATCCTCCTATACGACACGGACATCGTCCCGGTCGGGGATGACCAGAAGCAGCACGTGGAGCTCACGAGGGACCTGGCCGAGCGGTTCAACAAACGTTACGGCCAGACACTCACCGTGCCCGACATCCGCCTGCCGAAACACGGCGCACGCATCAAGTCGCTGCAGGAGCCGACGAAAAAGATGAGCAAGTCGGACGAAAACAAGAAGGCCGTCATCACGCTTCTCGATACGCCGAAACAGATCGAGAAGAAGATCAAGAGCGCGGTGACCGACTCCGAAGGCCGCGTCGCCTATGACGAACTGAACAAGCCGGGCGTCTCCAACCTGCTGAACATCGAGGCTTCCCTTTCCGGTGTGCCGGTTGAGGAGCTTGTCCGGAAGTATGAAGGCGGCGGATACGGAGATTTCAAGGCGGGGGTTGCAGAGGCCGTCATCAATCACCTGACGCCGATCCAGGAGAGATATCAGGAATTGCTCCATTCCGATCAGCTGGACCGGATTCTTGATGAAGGGGCTGAAAAAGCGAGCGCCATCGCCTCGGCTACTCTTTCCCGGATGGAAGCCGCAATGGGCCTCGGCCGGAAACGGTAAGCAGCAGGACGGCCAGTGAGGCGAGCATGACCTTGAAGTCAATCGTCGAGAAGATATGGCGGAACACGACCTCCCAGGAATAGCCGAGTGCCCGGTAGTTCAGGTACAGGACAAGATGGGACATCGTGATCACGCACAGTCCGTAGGAGAATAAGAAAAGGAAGAAACGGTTCATGGCCGGATTCCTTTCTGCTCATGGTTTGTACAACATATAGCAAAAGCGGGACCCTTATTCGGAAAGGGTCCCGCTTTTGTGTGTGGTTTTGGTCTGTCGGTCCGCTTCAGCGGCTCACCACAGCAGTTTTCACCGCAGCGATTTCGGGTTCAGGGCGTCTTTCAGGCCTTCCCCGATGAAGTTGATGGAAAGGATCGTGAGCGTGATCGCCAGTGCAGGAGGCATCCACATCCACGGCTTGCCCTGAAGGACATCCGGCTCGTTCGCATACGCGAGCATATTCCCCCAGCTCGGGATTTCCTGCGGCACCCCGAAGCCGAGGTAGGACAGTCCGGATTCAGCGATGATCAGACTGGCGAACAGGAGTGTCGCCTGAACGATGATCGTCGACATGACGTTCGGGAGCAGGTGCTTGACGATGACCTTTGCCGGAGAGCAGCCGATCGAAATGGCGGCAAGCACGTATTCATTCTCTTTTTCTGCGAGCACTTTCGACCGGACGATCCGCGCCACGCCGCCCCAGCTGAGGAACCCGATCACGCCGATGAGCACCCAGAGGCCGTCCACGATGCCGAACAGGATCGTGTTGAGCACGATGACGAACACGAGGAACGGAAAGTTCAGGACAAAGTCTGTGAAACGCATGAGCATGCTGTCGACTGCACCGCCGAAGAATCCGGCGATTGATCCGACGAGCGTTCCGATGAAAATGACGAGTGCCGTTGCACTGGCACCGACGAGTAGGGAGATCCGGCCCCCGTAGAGCAGGCGTGTAAGGACGTCCCGGCCGCTCTTGTCCGTACCGAGCAGATGGTCGCCGTTTGGCGCGATGTTCATTTTGCTGATATTGACCTTGGCGACATCCGGGATCGGCGAAAGATGAGGCGCCAAAGTCGGTGCGAGAAGAGACAGGATGATGACGATGAAAAGAAATGCCGTACTGATCATCGCGAGTTTATTTTTCATGAATTTCCGTCTGGCGATTGCCCACGGAGAGAGACTTTTTTCCCGGTTTTTGGCCGGCCCTGTTGCTGCATTCGTTGTCATGATGTGCTTTCCCCCTTAACCTAAGCGGATCCGCGGATCCACGACTCCGTACAGAATATCAGCGATCAGGTTACCGACAAGGACGAGTGCCGAGAGCATCATCGTGATGGCCATCACCGTCGGGTAGTCCCGGTTGTTCACGGAATCAAGGAACAGGAGCCCGATGCCCGGATACGAGAAGATTTTTTCTGTGATCACGGCACCGCTCATCAGGCTGGCAATGTCGAATCCGAGGAACGTCACGAGCGGAATGATCGAGTTTCGCAGAATATGGACATTGTAGATCTTGCCGATCGGAGTCCCTTTTGCACGGGCGGTCCGCACAAAGTCCTTGCGCGAGTTTTCGATCAGGTCATTCCTCAGGAATTGGGTATAGGAAGCCGTACTGAACAGTCCGAGGATGAATGCCGGAAGCATGACGTGATGGATGCGGCTCATCCAGTAATCGATCGTTCCATTCTGAACTTCGATGTCGACGGAACCGGCAAACGGGAACCAATGAAGTTTGAATGCAAAAAAGTAAACGGCGAACACCCCGGCGACGAATGAAGGGATGGCGAGGCCGGTATAGTTGAAACCGGCGATTAAATTGTCACCGATCGTGTACGGCTTGCGTCCGGAGTACATCCCCATCGCAAAAGCAAGGATGTATGTAATGATCAGCGCAGTGAGTGCCAGGAAAACGGTATTCGGTATTTTCTCGAGAAGCAGATCGGAAACCGGCATTTTATAGCGGGTTGATTTTCCGAAGTCTCCCTGCACGAAACTGGTCACCCAATTCCAATACTGGACGTAGACCGGATCATTGTAGCCGAGTTTCTCTTGCATCTCGGCGATATATTCAGGGTTGGTGTTGGTCGGGTCGATTTCGCCACGGAGCGAGTCCCCCGGCATCGCCTTCGCCAGGAAGAAGACGACGACGGATACGAGGAACAGCATCGGAATCATCCCGAGCAGCCGGCGCAATACATATTTAACCATACGGTACTCTCCTTCTCTTCTGTCTCTCTTCGTTGCCACTCTCAAACACGGTAAGAATTATTTTTATTGAAATACTCCTTACCGTGCTTAAGAGCATCCAAACAATAAAATAAATAGAATCAGCGGCAGGCAGGCTTTCCGCCCGCCGCTGACAGGTTCTTCAGTCAATCCGTCAGATCACTTGCCTTCTTTCTTGTACCATTCCGACGGGTTGTTTGTGCCCGCAACGTCGACCGTGAAGCCGCCAACCTTATCGGATACCGCATACAGTTCATCCAGTTCTGCGATGAAGATCATCGGTACATCATCAGTGACGATCTTCTGCCATTCAGCATAGACCTGCTTGCGCTTGTCTTTGTCATCGCCGATTTCTTCAACGCTCAGAGCTTTCTTGAGGAGCTCGTCGGCCTCAGGATTATTGTAGCGCGGGTAGTTCCAGATCTGGTCGGATGCCCATGTCGGAGTCGGGTCCGGATCTGCGCCTGTGCTCCATCCGCCGAAGAATGTTTCGATCGACGGGTCGTCTTTTTCGATCATATCGTAGTAAAGGTTGACTTCGACCATTTCAAGTTCGGACTTGAGGCCGACTTCTTCCCAGTACTGGGTCAGCGCTGTTGCACGGGATTCAAACGTCGGGTTGCCCGTAGCATAGTGGGAGAACTTGACACTGAATTTTTCACCTTTCGGATCTTCGCGGAAGCCGTCACCGTCTACATCTTTGTAGCCGGCTTCATCAAGAAGCTTTTTCGCTTTTTCTGGATCGTAGTCGTAGCCTGTGACTTCACTGTCGTCTGCGGAAATCCAGTGTGCCGATGGAACCGGCTTGTTGATCGGTTTTCCGTAGCCGAAGAAGAATGCATCGATCCACTCCTGGCGGTTGATGGCATGCGCCATAGCCTGGCGGAGTTTGACGTCTTGGTACTTAGGATTTTCTTCTACGATCTTCTGTTGTTTATTGTCGAACTTGCCGAGTTTGAAGCCGACATAATAATAGGAAAGGCCAGGTGCCGTGACGATTTCCACATTATCGAGCTTCTCGACTTCAGGGCCGGATACAGGCTGGATGGCGACCATGTCGACTTCGCCGTTCTGGAGAGCGCCGACCGTGGCGGAGTTGTCGATGATTCGGACAATGATCTTGTCAAGGTTGACGTCTCCGTTCCAATAATCTTCGTTTTTCACGAGTTCTACGGACTCGCCCGGAACAATTTTTTCAACTTTGAACGGACCGACGCCGACCGGGTTCTTGCGGACTGCATCGGAACCGGACATATCCTTGACTTCAATGCCTTCGAATTCTTTTGCCGGCATCGGGTATGTCCAGAGGTTCGTCAGGTTGTTCAGGCGCGGCGCGTCGAATGTCACTTCGATTGTGTAATCGTCGATGACTTTCAGGCCGGAGATGCTGTCGGCTTTGCCTTCACGGAATTCAGGCGCACCTTCGACCGTTTCGACGTTCGCATAACGAGGGCCGTCGTAGTCAGGGCTTGCCAGTGTTTCGAGTGCGAAGACCCAGTCATTGACTGTGAGTTCTTCACCGTTGTGCCACTTCACGCCTTCTTTGAACTTGAATGTGAAGTGCTGGTTGTCCTCGGTTTCCCATTCCGCATAGTTCGGGATCGGCTCGAGGTTTTCGTCGTACTTGATAAGTCCTTCATCGAAGAAATCGATGATCTCTGCGTCTGTCGCAATGCCATAGAAGGCAAAGCTGAAGAGGCCTTCAGGAACCGCGTCAAGCGCGTATGTGAGCGTACCGCCCTGCTGCGGACCGGAATCTTCCGTTTCGGTCGCTTTGCCGTCACCTTTGCTGTCGCCCGATTTGTCATCGGAAGCCTTGTCGCCGCCGCATGCTGCGAGGAATGCGGACAGGACAAGGATCATCGCGAACAGCCATAACATCGACTTGCGTTTCATACTTGTTTACCCCCCATTTAGAGATTATTTTTGATCAGTACAGGACGCACGCTACGTGATGACCCGGTCTCACCTCCTTCAAAGGAGGCTTTTCCTGCGAACAGATTTCCTGTGCCATCGGGCAGCGCGTATGGAACGGGCAGCCGGTAGGCGGGTTCGCGGGGCTCGGCACATCCCCCTGCAGCACAATCCGCTCTTTCCGCAATTTCGGATCAGGCTCCGGTATTGCGGAGATGAGCGCCTGCGTGTAAGGGTGCAGCGGCTCGCTGTAGAGATCTTTATTTGATGCAACCTCGACGAGATTGCCCAAATACATGACGCCGATCGTATCGCTCATGTGCTTGACGACGCTCAGGTCGTGGGCGATGAACAGATACGTGAGATCGAACTCCTCCTGCAGGTCTTTCAGGAGGTTCAGGACTTGCGACTGGACCGAGACGTCCAGCGCGGACACGGGCTCGTCCGCGATGATGAGCTTAGGATTGAGCGCCAGCGCACGGGCGATCCCGATCCGCTGCCGCTGTCCGCCGGAAAACTCATGGGCGTATTTATAGTAAGCCGATTCCGGCAGACCCACACGGGTGAGGAGAGATTTGACGTATTGCTCCAGCTCTTTTTTGTTCCGGCGCTCAAAGTTGAGGATCGGTTCTGCGATGATGTCCCCGACCATCTGCATCGGGTTCAGGGATGCGTAGGGATCCTGGAAGACCATCTGGAAGTCCTGGCGCGCCTTGCGGAGCCGGGAGCCGCTGATGTTCGTGATGTCCTCCCCGTCGAAGATGATCTGGCCGCCGGTCGGCTTGATGAGCCTGAGGAGAGTCCGGCCGGTCGTCGACTTACCGCAGCCGGATTCTCCGACGAGCCCCATCGTCTCGCCTTTCTTGATGGTAAAGGACACATCGTCCACCGCTTTGACATTGCCGACCACGTGCTTGAAAAAGCCGCCGTGGATCGGGTAATACGTTTTCAGGTTTTTTACCTCAAGAAGGTTTTCCCGTTCTTTCTTTTTGCTGTTTTGCTCTGTCAGCTCTTTTGTTGTCATCGTGCACCCACTCTTTCTTCTTTCGGCCAGCTTTCTTCATAGAGGAGGCAGGCCACTTCGTGTTCGGCTGCGGATTCGCCGAGCCGCGGGGTCACCTGCATGCATTCCGGCATTGCTTTCGGACACCGGTTGGCGAACCGGCAGCCGACGGCAGGCATGTCCTTGATCGCCGGCACGAGCCCTTCGATCGTTGCAAGCCGCTCGCGTTCCTCTTCCATCTTCGGAATGGCTTCCATCAGCAGCTTCGTATATGGATGTTTCGGATTCTCGAACAATTCTTCCACCGTCGCACGCTCAACGATCTTGCCGGCGTACATGACGAGGACAACGTCACAGATCTCGGCGACGACTCCAAGGTCGTGCGTGATCAGCATGATGGCCATGTCATTGACTTCCTGGATGTTCTTCAGCAGGTCGAGGATCTGTGCCTGCACCGTTACGTCAAGCGCCGTGGTTGGCTCATCGGCGATGAGCAGCTTCGGCTGGCAGGCGATTGCCATGGCGATCATCACCCGCTGGCGCATCCCTCCGGAGAGTTGGTGAGGATATTCATCCACGATCTGTTCGGCACGCGGAATGCCGACATTCTTGAGCAATGTAACCGCTTTCGTTCTTGCTTCGTTCTTTGTGATGTCCTGGTGGTTGAGCAGGACTTCCGTGATCTGATAGCCGATCGTGAATACCGGATTGAGGGAAGTCATCGGTTCCTGGAAGATCATCGAGATGTCTTTGCCGCGTATGCCGTTCATCTTCTTTTCGTCGTAATCGACGATGTCCTGCCCTTCAAACAGAATTTCACCGCCGCGGATTTTACCGATGCCCTGCGGGAGGAGGTGCATGATCGACAGGGACATGACGCTCTTGCCGCAGCCGGACTCGCCGACAATCCCGACAATCTGTTTCCGGTTTATGCTGAATGAGACGCTTTCGACTGCATTGAAATATTCTTTTCCGATTTTAAAACCGGTTTGTAGATTGTGGACCTCGAGGAGAGGTGTCTGCTTGTTCGTTGCCTGATTTGCTGTCATTTTTGCACCTCAAGATTTCTATTTTTCTGTTATTTCGTTCTTGCTAAATTTTATTACAAAAAGATTACATGCGCAAGGTATTTTTTGAATTTCCTATTTTGATGGAATCGGAAAAAGGTTGTATTCATTTGAAAAATCCAGTTATATCGGGCTTTCGCAAACTGTTTTCTGAATTTATATTCTGCTAAGATAATAAGTCCCAAGATGAATATCCTATCTCCCGAATCCGGCCCGGATGCACCAAAAAAGCCCCGGACCACTCAATAGGTCCGGGACTTTCGTTCCATGAATCTTATTCCGCTTTCTTGAAGAGCAAGGAAACATTGTGTCCGCCGAAGCCGAGCGAGTTGCTCATGGCGTAGCGGATGTCATGCTTGCGCGCCCCTTCGGTCACATAGTCCAGATCACAGGCAGGATCCGGGGTTTTATAGTTGGTCGTAGGAGGCATGATGCCGTCCCGGATGGCCATCGCGGTAAAGACGGCTTCCACTCCCCCCGCAGCACCGAGGAGATGGCCGGTCATCGATTTGGTGGAGCTCACGGCGAGTTCATAGGCATGGTCGCCGAACACGCTCTTCACCGCATCCGTTTCAAATTCATCATTGTACGGCGTGCTCGTGCCGTGCGCATTGATGTAATCGACCTGCTCGGGTCTGACGCCGGCTTTGCTGAGTGCCTGCTGCATCGCACGTGCCGCACCTTCGCCTTCAGGGGCGGGCGCCGTGATGTGGTGTGCGTCGCCGGTGGAGCCGTAGCCGATGATTTCCGCATAGATTTTCGCTCCGCGGGACACTGCACGGTCGTAATCTTCGAGGATCAGGATGCCCGCACCTTCACCGATGACGAAGCCATCCCGGTCCGCATCAAATGGACGGGAAGCCGTTTCCGGATCCGGATTGGTCGTGAGGGCTGTGTTCGCACAGAAGCCGGCGACCGCCATCGTCGTGATCGGGGCTTCCGCACCGCCCGTGATCATCATATCCGCATCACCGCGTACAATCGCCTCAAAGGCATCGCCGATTGAATTGGCCCCGGATGCGCATGCGGTGACCGTACAAGAGTTGATCCCTTTGGCGTTCGTGTAGATGGACACCTGTCCTGCGGCCATGTCCGGGATCATCATCGGAACGAAGAACGGGCTCACCCGGCGATATCCGCGCTCCTGGAACGTTTTGAACTGCTGTTCATGCGTTTCCATGCCGCCGATGCCCGATCCGATCCAGACCCCTGTCCGGAGTGCCGTCTCATCATCCAGCCGGCGCGGCAGGCCTGCATCGTCGAGTGCCTCGAATGCCGCCGCCAGTGCATAGTGCGTGAAGCGGTCCATTTTGCGCGCTTCCTTCTTCTGGATATATTCTTCGATGTCAAAACCCTTCACCTCGGCCGCGACCTTGGCCGGGAACAGTTCCCGGTCCAGCCTCGTGAGCGGTCCGACGCCTGATTTTCCATCTTTGATCGCAGCCCATGCAGTGGCCGCGTCATTGCCGACCGGGCTGATCACTCCGACACCCGTTATAACGACACGTCTTTTCTCCATCATCATTTCCCTTCCTTCTCACAGATATTTATATATGGATTTCCTGAATTGCATCCCGCGGGCCGGGGGTCTTCATCTGCCCCAGCGGATGGCAAGGGCGCCCCATGTGAGACCCCCGCCAAACCCGACGAGCACGAGCAGATCCCCGTCTTTGACATTGCCGTCCGCCACTTCATCACAAAGGGCGATCGGAATGGATGCGGAGGATGTGTTGCCGTATTTGTGGATCCGCTTGGACATTTTCTCCGGCGGAAGTCCGAGGCGTTCACGGGAAGCCTCCATGATCCGGATGTTCGCCTGGTGCGGGATCAGATAATCCGCATCTTCTTTCGTGAGCCCGGCTTTTCCGAGGACGGACAAGGCGGACTCGCCCATTTGCCGGACAGCAAACTTGAACACTTCCCGCCCGTTCATATGGAGATATTCGTCTTGATACAGGTGCTTTCCTCCCGAGCCGTCCGCACCGAGTTCAAATGCAAGGATGCCCTTCCCTTCCGAAACCTTGCCGATGACTGCAGCGCCCGCACCGTCCCCGAACAGGACTGCCGTATTGCGGTCTTCCCAGTCGGTGATTTTCGAAAGCTTCTCCACACCGACCACTAGCACGTATTCATACGTCCCGGACTCGACGAACTGCATGGCCGTGGCAGCACCGTACATGAATCCGGCACATGCGGCAGAAATGTCCATCGCGGCGGCATGGGTGGCGCCGAGGCGATCCTGCAGCTGGGTTGCCACGCTCGGGAACGGCCGGTCGGGCGTGACGGTCGCCACGAGGATGAGCCCGATCTGATCCGGCGAGATCCCGGAATCCCGGATGGCTTCCTCCGCTGCCTTGTACGCCATGTCGGAAGTGTCCATATCGTCTCCCGCTATGCGGCGCTCCTCGATCCCCGTCCGTGTGCGGATCCATTCATCAGAAGTGTCGAGCCGCTTTTCCAGGTCAGCATTTGTCAGCACATGTTCCGGGACGCATTTCCCGATTCCGATCATTCCTACGCCCATTCCTTAACCCCTTTTCTTTATTATCATCTATTAATACCTGGTGATAATTTAACACAGCGGACCCGGTTTTGACAACTTCTTGACCGTGAAAAGCGGCACGGGCGGACATTCACCGGAATCGTGCTTTCCCGGCCTTGTGCAGTGTGTTATGATGAAAAAGGAAAATTCCGTGCAGAGGTGACTTTCATGCAATACATCATGACATTTTTCTGGTCGTTCCTACTCGTCACGATGCTGAACTACGTGGTCAGCTCGATCAATGACGTGCCGTTCGAATTTGGACTCGGCGTGATTGTCTCTGTCGTTCTTTCGGTTCTCGTGTTCATCGTCTCGGCGGTCCTGCCGAGTGAGTCCACACCGGATTACGAAGCGTGACTTCACTGAAAAACCGTTCTTCCGAAATGGAAGAACGGTTTTTTTGTATTGCGCTGCGGTAGTCATTTGCCCAGCTTCCGGATCGTGATGCTCCCGTCCGCAAGCTCGGCACGGATCGAATCCCCTTCCTGATAGCCGCCCTGGATCAGCCCATGGGCGACGGCCGTTTCGACATGGCGCTGGATGAACCGCTTGAGCGGCCGGGCCCCGAAGTCGGAGTCGGTCCCCTCTTGGACAATCCAGTCAACCAGGCCGTCGCCGTATGTGAGCACGATACCCTGAGTCGCCACGCGGTCGGCCAGGTCGTCGAGCATCTTCCGTGCAATCCGCCGGAAATCCTCGTTTTTCAATGAATGGAAAATGACGATATCGTCCATCCGGTTGAGCAGCTCCGGCTTGAAGTGGCGCTTCAGCTCGGCCATGATCAGGTCTTCGACCGCATGTTCCTCTTCCCCTTCCATCTGGAGAAGGAGGGAGGAGCCGATGTTCGACGTCATGACGATGATCGTGTTCGTGAAATCGACGTTCCGCCCCTGGCTGTCCGTGATGCGCCCGTCATCGAGCGCCTGCAGGAGGATATTCGACACATCCGGATGCGCCTTTTCGATTTCATCCAGCAGGACGACGGAGTACGGGTTGCGCCGCACGGCTTCCGTCAGCTGTCCGCCTTCCTCGAATCCGACATATCCGGGAGGCGCTCCGACGAGACGGGAAACAGAGTGCTTCTCCATGTATTCGGACATGTCGATCCGGATGAAGTGGGATTCCGAGTCAAAGAGCGTCGCGGCGATCGTCTTCGCCAGTTCCGTCTTCCCGACGCCCGTCGGACCGAGAAACAGGAACGATCCGATCGGCCGGTGCGGGTCTTTGATCCCGGATCTTGCCCGCCATACAGCCTCCGTGACGAGCCGGACGGCGTCATCCTGTCCGATCACCCGCTTTTCCAGCGTCTCGCGCAGGCGGAGCAGCTTGTCCCGCTCGCCTTCGACAAGTTTCGCAACCGGAATTCCCGTCCATCGTGCGACAATTTCAGAAATCTCCTCTTCGGTCACTTCTTCCCGGAGCAGGCGGTTCTCCTCATCTGTGAGCGGCGCCTCCAGCTGCGCCAGCTCTTTTTCGGCCTGTGGAATGCGGCCGTGCCTCAGTTCGGCCGCTTTGTTGAGGTCATACCGGTTCTCCGCGTCTTCAAGCTCCCGGCGGTAACGGTCCAGTTCCTCCCGCTTCGCCTGGATTTCACGGATCGATTCTTTTTCCCGTTCCCAGCGATCACGCATGTCTGCGGTCGACGCCCGGAGTTCCTCAAGTTCTGCACGCAGGGCTTCAAGCCGTGCCTTGCTCCGCTCGTCTTTTTCCATCATGAGCGCCTGTTCCTCGATCTCCAGCTGCATGATGCGGCGGGTCACTTCATCCAGCTCCTGCGGCATCGAGTCGATTTCAGTCCGGATGAGCGCACAAGCCTCGTCGACCAGGTCAATCGCCTTGTCCGGCAGGAACCGCTCCGTCAGATACCGGTCTGACAGGGCCGCCGCCGCCACGAGCGCACGGTCATGGATGCGGACCCCGTGATGAAGTTCATACCGTTCTTTCAGACCGCGCAGAATGGACACCGTGTCTTCGACGGAAGGCTCGCGGACATACACCTGCTGGAACCGGCGCTCAAGCGCGGGATCTTTTTCGATATACATGCGATATTCGTCCAGCGTGGTGGCGCCGATGCAATGGAGTTCTCCCCGCGCGAGCATCGGCTTCAGCATATTGCCTGCGTCCATCGATCCTTCGGTCCTTCCGGCACCGACAATTGTATGGAGCTCATCGATGAACAGGATGATCTGCCCATCGCTGTCCTTCACCTGCCGGAGCACGCCTTTGAGCCGTTCCTCGAATTCCCCCCTGTACTTGGCACCGGCAACGAGCGCACTCATGTCCAGCTCATACAAATCCCGGTCCTTCAAACCTTCGGGGACGTCCTTCTTGACGATCCGCTGGGCAAGCCCTTCGACGATCGCCGTCTTTCCGACGCCCGGCTCGCCGATCAGAACCGGATTATTCTTTGTTTTTCTGGAAAGGATGCGGATCACGTCCCGGATTTCCTGGTCGCGGCCGATCACCGGGTCCATCTTCCCTTCCTTCACCTGCTCGATCAGATTCCGGCCGAATTGCTCGAGCGGACTTCTCTGATCCTCCTGCTGCATGTTCATCTGCATTTGCACATTCACCCCGTTTTGCCTAATGTCATCAACCTTTTTGACCATCTTTGACTAATTCCATTATATGCTATTCCCTTCACAGGGTAAAGTGAAACGCCGGGAGTCTGGGGCGTTCCGGATCATGCAGCTGCCACCGGCCCGGTCATTGCCCTGCATATAAAAAACGCGGATCGCCTCTTTCGGGGATCCGCGTTTTGATTATGATCATCGCACGCCGAGTGCGATTTTTGCATAGCGGGACATCATGTCTTTCGACCATGGCGGGTTCCAGACGATGTTCACTTCAGTGTCTTTCACTTCCGGCAGTTCAGCCAGTTCACGCTTGATGTTGTCGACGATCATCGGCCCGAGCGGGCAGCCGAGCGAAGTGAGGGTCATCGTCACATCGACTTTGCCGGCGTCGTCCATATCGATGTCATAGACGAGTCCTAGATTGACGATATCGATGCCAAGCTCGGGATCGATGACATTCTCAAGCGCGCCCATGATGCTTTCTTTCATCTCTTGATCCATCGTGATACCCCTTCCGTTCCGTATTCCATTCATCATAACAGACCTGTGCTCAACCGTTCAAATGAGTTGCAAGCCAGTCCGTGCATTCAAGCATGCCCGTCCGGGAAACGGCATGTCCCGCAGAGCGGTCCGCGGTGAATTTCAGCCGGTCCGGCACATTCTCATAATCTTTCCTGCATGCTTCGATGAAATTGGCCGTCGGCTTGAACGGGACGGTTTCATCGTTCATCCCATGCCAGAAGTAGACCGGGCGCCCGGCAAGCGCCGTCCGGTCTTTCGTCAGGTCAAACCGGGCAAGCGTATCGAGCAGTGCCGTCCGCTCCCCGCCAGTAAGGGGAAGCTTGAATCCGCGGCTTTCATATTGGGCCATCTGGGCTTTCGACAGGTTGACATATCCGGGCGTGCCCATCATGACGCCTGCTGTGTCGATCCAGTCATACGCCTTCAGGCAGCCGAGTGTCTCAATGCCCCCCATCGAAGTTCCGGCGAGCCCGAATTTCTTTGCGTCCGGGAAGCGTCTTTGCAGCTCCGCCTTCAGTTTGCCGACTTCTTCGATTGTCGTGAGCACGGTCTCCCAGAAACGCAGGCTGAGCTGGACTTCGTCGAGTCCCTCTTCACGAACTCCGTGCAGATGGGCTTCGGGCAGCAAGACCCGGATGCCGCGCTTTGCCAGATTGTATGCATAGTGGAGGTTATGTTCTTTGGCGCTCGTGAATCCGTGCAGGAACATCGCGACGGGTGCCGATTCACCGCCGTCTTCCGGGTATACATGCAAAAGCGGGATTCCCGCCCAATGTTCTTCCTTGATGAGCATATGCAGCACTTCCTGTTTTTTCTTTTATCCTAACAGACCCTGGATGAAAAACAAACCGGTCTGCCCGTCGGTTCGGCGGGACCGTCTGCCGTGAAGCGGGTGATCGCAGGAGACGGCAGCAGGCCCGTCCGGCAACACCGGCGGCGTGGCGGCCTTGCCGGCGGAATCGGCCCGGCATCCTTTAAACCAATGACTTGCCGGGGGATTTTTTTGACTTGGGAGAAAGGGGAAGGATACACTCAATATAAGAGAAGAAGGGGGAATGCATCGATGAAACAGCATTTGATCGTACTCGACCTGGACGGAACCCTGCTGACTGATGAAAAGGTCATCTCAACCAAAACCGAACAGGCGCTGATGGCTGCAAAGGCGGAGGGCCACCTGGTCATGATCGCGACGGGACGCCCTTACCGGGCAAGTGAGCCGTATTACCGGCAACTTGGCCTGGACTTGCCGATCGTCAACTTCAATGGCGCGTTCGTCCATCATCCGAAGGACCGCTCCTGGAAAACGATCCACGAGCCGATCAGCCTGCCCGTCGTGGGCGACGTGATGGAGTCGATCCAAGAATTCAATTTCCACAATATCGTGGCCGAAGTGCAGGATGATGTGTATGTTCACCAGCACGATGAGAAACTGCTCAACATCTTTACAATGGGCGACCCGAAGGTCACGGTCGGTGATCTCCGTTCGTATTTGAAAGACAATCCGACAAGCCTGCTCATCCATCCGGATGCCAAAGACGCGGACCGGATCCGGGAACGGCTCGGCGAAGTCCATGCGGAAGCCGTCGACCACCGCCGCTGGGGTGCTCCATGGCACGTCATCGAAATTATCCGCCACGGGCTGAACAAGGCGGTCGGACTGTCCGCCGTCGCCGGCTGGGTCGGCGTTCCGCGTGACCGGATCATCGCGTTCGGAGACGAGGACAATGACCTGGAAATGATTGAATATGCGGGAACGGGCGTCGCGATGGGCAATGCCATCGATGACCTGAAGACGATCGCTGATGAAGTGACCGGAACGAACAACGAGGACGGGATTGCCGCCGTCCTCGAAGAACGGCTGAAGCTGAAGCTTGCCAGCCGGATCTGAGGAGGAAGCCAAATGAAGTTGTATGCAGACAGCGCAACCGATCTGCCTCTTGCGTTTTTCCGGGAGCATGATGTGGAACTGATCCCCCTCCATGTGGAGATCGGCGGCGCCAGCTACAGGGACATCGTGGAAATCGATTCAAAAGAGATTTTCCGGAAGATCCGGGGCGGCGACCGGCCGAAGACATCCCAAGCCTCCCCGGAAGAATTCATCGGGCAGTGGGAATCGCTTGCCCGCTCCGGCGAGAAAGGCCTGTACATCGCCTTTTCGTCCGAGCTGTCGGGCACTTATTCGACGGCGGTCATGATGAGGGACCAGGTGATGGGCGATCATCCAGGACTCGATCTTGAGATCATTGACACGAAATGTGCATCGCTCGGATACGGTCTGCTGCTGATTGAAGCGGCCCGCCTGCGGGAAGAAGGAAGGGAACGGGACGAGATCGCGGATGCCATCCGGCAGATGGCTGCGCGGATGGTCCATCTGTTTACGGTCGAAGACCTCGATTATCTGGCGAAGGGCGGCAGATTGTCCAGGGCAGGCGCCTTCATCGGCGGCCTTCTGAACATCAAGCCGCTCCTTCATGTCGAGGACGGAAAACTCGTCCCGATCGAAAAACACCGGGGCCGCAAGAAGGTGTTCCAGCGCATGAATGCGCTCATGGGAGAACGGGGCAGCGGACTTTCCCGGCAGCGGGTGGCGATCAGTCACGGCGATGACGAAGAAGCCGCGCTTGCCCTGAAATCACTGATCGAGGAAACGCATCAACCCGAATCAGTCGATATTCACATGATCGGCTCCGTCATCGGCTCGCATGCCGGGCCGGGGACGATTGCCCTCTTTTTCCAGGACCTTGAGGCGGGGCCCGAATCTCTTCAGAAAGGATGAAGCCATTGAACATCGTGGTCATCGGAGCAGTTGCGGGAGGCGCGACCGTCTCCTCCCAGCTGCGCAGGTTCCTGCCTGATGCCAACATCACCGTCATCGGAAAAGACAGCCGGATGGGCTTCGCCACGTGCGGGATGCCTTACGTGCTCGGCGGACTTGTCGAAAGCATGGATTCGCTCGTCTCTGTGACACCCGAGCTTTTCAGGGACAAGAAATCAATCGACGTCAGGCTGCGCCATGAGGCGACTGAAATCGACCGCCCGGGCAAGAAAGTGATCGTGAGGGACCTGGACAGCGGCGAAACGGAAGCCCTCCCCTACGACAAGCTCGTGCTGTCGCCGGGCGGCTCGGCGAGGACACCGGAAATACCGGGGTCGCCGTCGATTCCGGTGTTCACGCTCCGTCACTTCGACGACATGGCCGAATTCGAGAATTACCTGGAAAGGACCCATCCTCAGCGCGGACTCGTGATCGGCGGCGGCTTCATCGGCGTGGAACTGGCTGAAAACTTCCGCCAGCTCGGCATTCACACTGAACTCGTTGAGCATCATGGCCGCATCATGCCCATTTCCGATCCGGACATGAGCGGACTGCTCGAACAGGAGATGAAAGAGAACGGCGTCGTCCTCCACCTCGGAAGGGAAGTCCGTTCGGTCACGGGTGACCGGGTATGCCTTGACGACGGCTCCGAATTCCGTGCAGATTTCATCGCGGCTGCGGTCGGCCTCGTGCCGAACACGGAGCTCGCCGAAGAAGCCGGCCTCACGATCGGGCCGACCGGCGGCATCGCGACAGATCCATTCATGAGGACAAGCGATCCGGACATCTATGCGATCGGGGACGCGGCGGAAGGCCGGGACTGGTTCACCGGCAAGCCGAAGCGGGTGCCGCTCGCCTGGAGCACGCACAGGGAAGCGTTCATCGCCGCCAATCATATCGCCGGGGGCAACACGGAGATGGACGGGCTTCTCGGCACGTCGATCACCAAGCTCTTCTCCCTCACGGCCGGCATGACCGGTATGTCGGAACAGATGCTCAAAGAGGAAAACATGGCCTTCAAGACCATCATCCATGAGAGCCGGTCAAATGCGGGATACTTTCCCGGCAACGGAAAACTCCGGCTGAAGATTCATTACGACCCGGACACCCGTCTGATCCTCGGTGCCCAGGCCGTCGGCGAGAAGGGCGCGGACAAACGGATCGACATCATCGCCACCGCCATCCGCGGCCGCATGACGATGGACGATCTGGCCGCGATTGAAATCGCGTATTCCCCCGCCTACAGTTCTCCGAAGGATCCGGTCAATATGGCCGGATACAAATCGATGGACCGGCCGGGGAACCGCACAGACGGGAAATAAAAAACCATCCGCCCCGATAATGGGGACGGATGGTTTGATAGAAAGCGCCCGGCCGCATCGGCGGCACGGGGGCTTTTTATTTTGCTTTTGCTTCATCGGCCCGTCGCTGGCGTCCTCTCCGCCAGACTTGCCAGATGAACAGGAGGAAAATCGTATAGACGAGGATGGCCGCGATAATATACGGGATGTTCAGCCCCTTGTCCTCTTCGACGATGAACATATCGGCCGTTTCCCGGTCAAGTACGATCCGGTAGTCTCCCCGGTCGGCCTGGCGGATGAGGTCACTTCCGAACAGCGCCCGGAGCGTCTTGTCTCCGCCCCCCACCTTTTCCTGAGGGATGTCGACCCGCTGCGTCTCACTCGTGTTGTTGAGCGCGATGATCCACGTTTCATCCTCGGTATAGCGTCTGTAGACGATCATGCCTTTTTCGTTGTAAAGGAGTTCATAATCGCCCGTCCGGAGGGTCTCCGACTTATTCCGGAGCTCATTGACGTTGGCGATATGATCTTTCAGGTCCTCATCCGCCTTGAAATCATGGTTCGGATGATTCCCGTGATGGCCGGTCCCCGCCTCGGCCACTTCGGAGCCGTAAGTCATGATCGGGACGCCGGGAAGCGTGAACAACGCTGTTGCGGCCACTTTCCACCGGGTCGGCGGGAACATTCGCTTTTCCACCATTTCCGCGGTGAACCGGTCCCCCTCAAGCGTGTCGAAGAACAGCAGGCTCGGCGGATCGGTCGGTTCGATCCCTTCCAGCACCGAGGAGTTCGGGTCCATTTCTGAAAACACCTGCTTCAGAATGGCGTTTTCCCCGGTATTGTAAGAGAGGTCGAATTCAGCGCCCGACGGTTCATCCGAAAAGACGAGCAGGTCTTTCTTCTCTGCCTTGACGGCCCGGATCAGTTCGTTCAGGAATGCTGCGTCCCCTTCTCCGAACCGGGTGAGCCGCAGTCCGTCAACCCCTGTTTTCTTCACAAAGGAGACGGCCGCTCCGATCAGCGCCTCCCTCACTTCGGGCTTTTCGATGTTCCAGCTGACGGTTCCGTCCGGATTGCGGACCGCCCAGTCCTCATGATCGGTCGTCCACACATGATGTGCACTCACTTGCCCGACCGGAAAGTCTGCATAGATGTCCATGTTTTGTTTATGGAACTCACTGATGAGCCCGGAGAGCTCCTTCTCGGTGCCGAACCGGTCCTCGATCGAGCCGTAGTCCAGCACGCCGTGGCCGTCATACGTGTCCGTTGAAAAGATGGGACCGATTGAAACGGCGGTAAAGCCCATCGACTGGATATAATCTCTTTTTTTGATCAACCCTGCGAAGTCGCCGCCCGAAAAGGCATCCGGATCGGCAGGATCTGCGTCCTGGTCATTCGCCGGTGTGCCGTTGAAGAAACGGTCGACGAGTGTGTCATAAATGGTGCCGTCAAATGTCGGGTCGCCGGATGCCGGCGCTGCGGATGCGGAAGGTGTCCAGGCAGCTGCCCCGATGATGATTGCTGCGGAAAGTGCAGCGAGTGATTGTTTGATCAACGCAAGTGCCTCCTCTGTTGCCATCACCCGTTATTTTATCACTCCCCGAAGAGCCCTGCGACCGGAATTCCCGGGGCAGTCCGGAATTCTGCAGAAATTCGTCGGAAATGTGAAAAATGGCGGGTGCGGGGGCATCCCGTCCTTCGATGCGTCCATTCATTCCATAAAAAATCCGGAAGCGGGATGAACCGCTTCCGGATTACCGGGATCAGAAGAACTTCATGCCGACCGGCAGCTTGAAGCCGAGGAACATGGTCACGAGGAGGCTGATGAAGAACAGCACCCACATGACGGTGACCGGCTTGTTTTTGTTCTGGCGGACGAGCGTCATTTCCATGAAGCCGATCGTCAGGATTCCCATCAGGAACTTGATGCCGTACAGCATCGCGTCCGAGCTGGACCATTTAAAGAACAGGAATGCGCCGCTCACAATGATGAGAATATAGAACAGCCGAAGGATCATATGGACAATCTTCCGTCCCTTCGTCCCTTTCGCCATGACGGCGGCGATGAGGAACAGGATGATCCCGACCACCCAAGTGAAGATATGAAGATGTGTAGTATCCGTGAATACGCCCAACTTGTCACCTCATTTACTATGATTGCCCTTCTATCCTATCATAGCTTTCCGATCCGTTCACGCATGGAGGTCAGGCAAATGTGTTGGACAGCGTACCGATCCCTTCGATCGATACTTTCACCGTGTCCCCGGCCTTCAGGAATTTTGGCGGTTTCATCCCTTTGCCGACACCGGCAGGCGTACCCGTGAGGATGACATCGCCCGGTTCAAGCGTGACATATGTGGATACCTGGGCGATCAGTTCGTCCACCGGGAAGATCATGTTCCCGGTATGGCCGTTCTGACGCACCTCGTCGTTCACCTTCGTGACGAGTGACAGCTTCTGAGGATCCGGGATCTCGTCTTTTGTGACGATATACGGACCCATCGGGCAGGATTTGTCCAGGCTTTTTCCGAGGAAGAACTGCTGGTGGGCCGCCTGCACTTCGCGTGCCGTCAGATCATTGGCGATCGAATAGCCGAAGATATGGTCGAAAGCGAGCGCCTTTTTGATATGGCGGCCGCCTTTTCCGATGATGACGGCGAGCTCTCCCTCATAATCATAGTTTTCCGTGACGCCGGCATGAACCGGCAGCTCTTCCTCATCCGCTGCGATGGCCAGCGGGGACTTTGTGAAGACGACCAGTTTTTCGGGCGGCCGTTCCGCACCCATTTCCGTCGCATGGTCCGCATAGTTTTTTCCGATGCAGATGACGTTTTTCGGTGTCCGGGGAATCGGGGCCGTCCATTCGATCTCATCGAATGAGTGTTTGAATTCGCCTGCCCGGTCCGAGGATTCCGCCATGCTGACGAGCTTGCGGATCTGCTCGACAAATTCCATGCCGCCCCCGACTCCGTCGATCAGTCGGCGGGGGAACGGGGCTGCGCCGCCGAGCTCCTCCTGGATGGCGATCACATCCCATACCGCCTCTTCCCTTTTCACTTTCGGACCGAACAGCTGCTCCCCGCCATAGCGGAACGACAATAATTTCATGGCTGGCCTTCCTTTCGTCATGAGTTTTCGTATTTTGATAAAGTACGACACGGACCGTCCGGAATCCTTTTTCTTGCGAAACACAGATTTGCAGGGGTGCCCCCTCACCGGCCCTCCGGACCCGGCCGGCCATAGGTGAGCCGGCGCCACAATGCCTCAAGCGGCCCCTGACGGAATTTCTGCAAGTACAGGCCGGCCAGGATCGCCTGGATGGCGAAGATGCCGACCGCCATCCAGGTTCCGGTGCCCACGCTGATCTTCCCGTAATAGCCCAGGCCGTACGAATAAAAGATGAGCGTCGCGATGACCGACTGGCTGATGTATACGGTGAGTGACATCCGTCCCGCCATCCGGACCGGGTTAAACACCGTTCGGAACAGCTTCAACCGTAGCAGCAGAAGGATCAGTCCCGTGTAGCCGACCGTCAGGAGCGGTCCCCCGAAAGAGTCTTGGACCATGCTCGCCGTGAGCATATGGTCCGAGAAATACGGCAATGTTTTCAGTGAGAGCCCGCCTGCCAGTCCGAGGACCGTCGGGAAGATCCACCGCCTCCATTGCTGGTCCGCACGCTCGATGAGCTTCCATTTTGCGGCTGCCGCTCCGATCATGAAGAGGGGCAGGATCATGACTGGCGCCAGCAGGAGCGAGGACGTATTCATGAAGAGCCAGTCGGCCGTGCGCTGGACCGTCACATCCCAGTACGAACCGTTTGAATAAGCGGCAATCGAGTTGTTGATGGACGTGATGTCCGCATATTCGGCGAGGGACCCGTCGGGAGTGAGGAGCTCCCCAAGCCAGACAAGAGCAGTGAGTCCTCCGAGCCCGATGATGTACAAACCGGACGCGATGCTTGCAAGCGCCGCAGCCGGCAGCCGGAGCATCAGCATGAGCAGGAAGCCCATGAGCGCATACGTGATCAGGATGTCACCCGGCCAGATGAGGAAGGCATGGATAATCCCGAACGCGAGCAGCACCGCCATCCGCCTCGAGACCATCGGGATGAAGGGCCGGCCGGTCTTCTTCGCCTTCTCATACTGCATGTTCATGCCATAGCCGAACAGCATCGCAAACAACGGGTAAAAGCTGCTCTGGAACAGGATGTCGACCCACATATGCGACACTTCGTCCCTCAGTGAAGGGAACCAGGAATACGGATCGACGTACACATACGGCATATGGAAAAACAGCATGTTTGCCACGAAGATCCCGAGCAGTGCAAATCCCCTCAAATAGTCAAGACCGTCGATGCGTTCAGCCAATGCGGTCGGTTTCAAAGTCGTCAAAATGATCCCCCCGGATACTGATCACCCGCTCGCCGTCGAACAGGTACAGAAGCTTTTCTTTGATTTCGATGTTCAGGATGTCACGGAGTGCGCGGGCGTATAGGCTTAGCTGGACCGCGTAGCGGTTCTCCATCTCGGCGGCAAGCGCTTCCTCGGAGCCGAACATCCGTGTCCGGTCCGTCTTATAGTCGAGGAGCACCCAGCCGTCCCCCTCCCGGAACAGACAGTCGACAATCCCCTGGATAATCTGGCGGTCGCCTTCGCCCGCATCGTAACCGTACGTGAACGGAACTTCCCTGCGGACATCATCCGATTTTCTGATCCGGCCGTAGAGCGGGCTCGCAAAAAACCGGGCAATCGAGGAAGCATCCACTTCCCTGGCCTCCGCCGGAGTGATGATCTCCCGGTCCGCCAGTCCCGTGATGAGCTTCTGGATATCCCGGACATTTTGCGGGCTGGACAGATCAGCATGCTGCATGACCGCGTGGACGGCCGTTCCGATCTCTGCAGCAGACAAGGTGCGTTCCTGCATGAACTCCGGACGGTCATGCATGTACACCGGACGGATTTCATCCGACCGGGTCATGAACGGATCCGGTTCTTCCGCCCTCTCGAGCAGCCACATCCTCTTCACTTCGCTCACAGACTGCTTGGACCGCTTGAGCACCGAGGACGCATGCGGATAGGAGTAGTCGAATACTTGCCGCACCCTTGCGGCGGCGGCCAGCTCCTCCTCCGCATTTTCCCGGTCCGCCGCATGTTCGGCCGGCGGCTCTCCGGCCGCCGCTTCTTCTGCCGACAGATCGCCGGACGGGATGAACGCCACTTTCCAGTCGGACGGGTCATCGATGAGCCGGGCGCCCGGCAGCGTGCCGAACGGCTCAAAATCACGATGGCGCGCCACTGCGGGGCCGATCCAGTCGAGATAGCCCGCCGCACGTGACCGGACGTACTCGGGGAGCATGGCATCCGCGGGCGCAAGCTGGCCCTCCTGCCATTTCATGACCGCCGCCGGCAGATCCTTCACGGATCCGACCAGATGCAGTCCTTCCTTCGCGCGAGTCATCGCGACATAAAGAATACGCATTTCTTCCGCCCGCATTTCCAGTTCCTTTTTCTCACGGATCGCGAGAAACGGCAGTGACGTGTACTGGATCCGGTTATCCGGGTCGACCGCCTTGACGGCAAGGCCGAAATGCTGGTCGAACAAGTACGGTTCATTGAAGTCCATCTTGTTGAACGACCGTCCGACCCCCGCGATGAACACATGCGGGAATTCAAGACCTTTCGAGGAATGGATCGTCATGATCCGCACAACATCGTCACGTTCACCCACCGCCCGGGCGGTGCCCATGTCATCGCCGCGGCGCCTCATCCGGTCGATGAACCGGAGGAAGCGGAAGAGCCCGCGGAACGATGTCCGCTCATACTGGATAGCCCGGTCGTGGAGCGCACGCAGATTGGCCTGCCGCTGCTTGCCGTTCGGCATGGCGCCGGCCATCTCGTAGTAGTGCGTATCGATGTACACCTGCCAGATGAGGTCTGCAAGCGAACCGCGGCGGGCAAGATTCCGCCAATTCTCGAAATGGATGTAGAACCGGCGGATCTTTTCCTCGGTCGCTGCCGGGATCCCGGAAGCTATGCCGTTCCTGACGAACTGCTTCAATGCTTCATAAAACGGCTCGTCGGGGGCCGCCAGCCGGATCCTGGCAAGCTCATTTTCACCGAGTCCGATGAACGGCGATCGCAGGACCGAAGCGAAGGGGATGTCCTGGTACGGGTTGTCGATCACCCGCAGCGTGTTCAGCATGATCATCACTTCAAGAGCGTCAAAATAGCCGCCGGACGTATCGGCATACACGGGGATGCCCGCAAGCCGGAACTCGTCCGCAATCTCCCCCGACCAGGTCATCGAGCGGAGCAGGATGACGATGTCCCGGTATTCGAGCGGGCGTTGTTTTCCGCTCCACGGGTCGGTCACCGGGGTCCCGGCGTCCATGAGCCGGCGGATCTCCCGGATCATTGCACGGGCTTCCGCCTGGGACTGCTTCACCGTCTCCCCCCTGCCGAGGCCTTCTGCCGAAACGGGTTCCTCGGCTGCCTCCGGATCTTCTTCCGAAGGTTCATGTATGATCGTTAGCGCCGTCGGCATGCCGCCATCCGGATAAGGGGCACCGGGCTTCAAGGCGGCCGCCTCGTCGTAATCGATCTCCCCGACACGGGCGCCCATCACCTGGGAGAACACATAGTTCGTCGCTTCAAGCACCTGGCTCCGGCTGCGGAAGTTGGCATTGAGGTCGATCTTCAGGCCGGAATCTTCCGCCTCTCCGCCGAAACGGAGATATTTGCCGAGGAAGAGCATCGGCTCCGCAAGGCGGAAGCGGTAGATCGACTGCTTGACATCCCCGACCATGAACAGGTTGCCGTCCTCGTTTCCGCCCTGCTTCACAAGACCGATGATCGTTTCCTGGAGCCGATTTGTATCCTGGTACTCGTCCACGAGCACTTCCTTGAACCGCTCCCGGAAGTCGAGCGCGACCGGCGACGGCACGAGCCGGCCGTCCTCTTCCTCGGACAGGATGGCGAGCGCCAGATGTTCCAGGTCCGAAAAGTCGACGATGCCCCGGTCTTTCTTCACCTGGGCATAACGGCGGCCGAACCGGATCGTCAATCCGATGAGCGTATCCATCATCGGTGCCATGAGCCGCATCTCATCGAGCAGCCGGTCCGGCGTACGGACGAAATATGCCTCTTTCAGGGAATTGACGATTTTCTTCACATCATTGCGCTTTTTCTTCGCCCGTTCGGCAAGCTCCTCGTCGCAGCTGTCTTTCTTGATCGCCGCCGCACGGGACCAGGTGAGCGCGGAGAACGCCGTGTGCGCCTCCGCCCAGGTGCCTTCCTTCAGAATCCGGAGCAGGACGGATAGGGTCATGGCATCTTCTTCCGCGGTGACGGCAAACGGTGACGGGCCGTCCGGCATGCGTGCGATGCGCCCGATCTCCCCTGACATCGCCGCCGCCTCTTCCAGACGGTGGCGGATCGCTTCCTTCAGCGGTCCGATGAACGGCAGATGATCAATGTCCGCCCCCTCCGGCAGATGATAGGCCCGCGGAATCGATTTCAGCCATTCCTCCGGCTGCGGGTGGACGCGCGAGTAGTCATACAGCCGGTCGACCAGGACTTCGATCGCCTGGTCGTCCCGGTCCGACGTGAAGCTGTCGGCCAGGCGGTAGACCGGTTCCGGATCATCGGAGCCGTATGCTTCCTCGAGCACGCGGCCGATCACATCATCGCGGATAAGCGCGGCCTCGGCCGTGTCCGCGATCCGGAAGCCCGGGTCAACGTCCAGGATATATGCATACTGGCGCACGACATTCAGGCAGAACGAGTGAAGCGTGGAAATTTGCGCTTTGTTGAGCAGGCTCAGCTGGCGGCGCAGCCGGGAAGACTGAGGATTTTTGGCAATCGCCTCCTCGAGTGCGGATGCCATGCGGTGTCGCATCTCCGCAGCCGCGGCATTCGTGAACGTGACGACGAGCAGCTCATCGACGTCGATCGGGCTCGCGGGATCGGTCACTTTCCCGATGAGCCGGTTGATGAGGACAGCCGTCTTCCCGGATCCTGCCGCCGCGGACACAAGGATGTCGCTGCCGGTTGCATGGATTGCCTGCCACTGGGCATCCGTCCAGGTGGCATCAGCGGGTTTCGCCGGTATGTTCATCTCCTTTAACCTCCTTCTTCATCCGGTCGATCGAGTCTTCGGGCGAGAGCGGATGCAGTTGCTTGTATTTCTGTGCGGGATCGGTAGGATCGAACTGGCACACGGACCTGAAAGCGCACGTCTGGCAGGGCATCTTGTCCTTCAGGCGGTATGGAAGGACCCGGGTATCCCCGAGGATCATCGAATCCCCCGCCTCCCGGTGCTTATTCCGGACGTACGACCGCATGAGCCCTACGCTTGCGGGCGTGAGCACTTTGGATGTCTTCGAGAACGTCCCGTTTTTGTTCATCCGGACCGGAAGGGCATCAGAAGAGCCCTCCAGGTTCCGGTCCATCTCGAGCACGACGTCCGGGTTGTCGATCACATAACCCCGCATCCGGTACGACTTCATCGCCTCCGCCTCGATCTCGCGCTCTTCCATCACGCCTGCGTCTGCGCGGATCATCGGATTATGGACATGCATATAAAGCACGCCGGCCGGCAGCGCCTCCGTTCCGAGCCACTCCTCGGAGTGGAGCAGGGCAACGTCCAGATACGTGAGCATCTGGAGGGACAGCCCATAATACACCTCGGTCAGGTCGAGCGCCCGAGCAGACGACTTGTAGTCGACGACCCGGATGTACGGCGTCCCGTCGATCTCCGCAGCATCGACCCGGTCGATCCGGCCGCGCATCTGCATCGCCCGGCCCCCCTTGAGCGGGATCCGGAGCGGAGGGAATGCCTCGCCGGGCCCGAATGCGGCTTCGATCGCCACGGGACGGAAGCCGGAGGCCTTTGCCTGCTTTGACAGCGACAGCATCGTCCGCTGCATGATCCGTGTGATCTTCCGCTTGATGTAATGATAGCGGCT
This sequence comes from Edaphobacillus lindanitolerans, assembly GCF_900156305.1. Taxonomy (GTDB): domain Bacteria; phylum Bacillota; class Bacilli; order Bacillales_A; family Planococcaceae; genus Bhargavaea; species Bhargavaea lindanitolerans. Next base: position 448,997 of record NZ_FTPL01000001.1, read on the forward strand.
GGAGGAGAGAAGGATCTGGTTGAAGAAATACGGCGTGATCGACTCGACCGCATCCCTTGCAAGGGTGAGGCACTCGGTCGCACTCAGTTCCCCCCAGGACTTTCCGGTCCGTGCGGCTTCATCCGCAATCCATTTGAGCGCCGCGTGGAACAGGTCGCCGACTGCGGGCGGATCGAGCGTGAACTCGCCGCGCTCGCGGAGCTTCAGGCCGAAATTGGCGAAGTGCTGGAACGGACAGCTGAAATACGACTCGACCCTGGACACACTGGAGGCGATTTCCTTTCCGTAAAGGCCCGCCGTCACATCCGGATCCAGGTTCTCCGCACGCTTCCGTCCAGCTGCCGGGCGGAGGATGCGTCCCACGATCGGTGCCCAGTACGGATCTCTCGTGTAATAATCAATGACTGCAAGCCAGGGCGCGGAAAGCTCCCCCCCGTGCTCGGCAAGCCGCATCTGCATCGATGCGTGCTGCAGCGTCGCACGCGGGTGGCTGATGTATTCACGCCAGCTTTCTTCATCCGGCAGGCCCGCCGGATCGTTCATCACGACCGTTTCCGGGACATCGGGAAGCAGCTGGCCGATCCGCTTGATGTACAGGGACGGGATGAGCGCTTTTCCTTCGGCATCGGAAGCCGGATAGGAGACGTACAGTTTGGACGAAGCCGTCGTGAATGCCCGGTACGCCATGTACAGTTCGTCCATGAGGCGCATTTTCGTCGTCGGTGCGAGCTCGAATCCGATCTCCATGAACCATTCGCGCTCCCGGTCGGACAGCAGCCCTTCCTGGTCGATCCGCTTCGGAAGCACCCCGTCGTTCACGCCGATCACGAACACCGCCTCGATGTCCATAAGCCGGGATATGTCGATCGTCGTCACCGTGACCTCATCGATGGACGGCGGGATCCGGGCGAATTCCAATGTATCGAAGCCTTCGTCGAGAATCTTGACGAACTCCCCGAGCGGACGCTCCTGATCGCCGAACATGAGAACAAACTGGTCGAGCACCTCGATCCACGTGTTCCATGCCTGATCATGTTCGGCCGCCGCGAACAGGCGGCCCGCCTCTTCCTCGCGGCGCCGCAGATCGACGATCTTTTCGAAGACATTCAAGTCTTCCATAAATGTGAAGAGAGTGGCGGCAATGTCACGCCCGGTGCTCCCCCGGCGCAGCCTCGCCTCGAAGTTTGCGAGGGGATCCCGGACGGCATCGCGCACCATGCGGAGGTCCCTCTCCGTTGCGAGCTCCTCGTCGGTCTGCACCGATGAATGGAACTCGAGGCCGCGGTACCGCTTCACCTTCCAGCGGTCTTCATCGAACCACCGTTCACCGTAGATGCCGTTCGCCAGCACGAAGTTCTCCAGCCGGTCCGCGCGGTCCCGCCATTCCGGAATATCGGCGCCGTGCGGGAAGAACAGGTCGGTCTTGATCGCCCGGAACAGGTCCTCGTATGTCCACCCGCCGGCAACCGCCTCAAGCACCGAACGGCTGAACTCGATCAGCGGATGGTGAAGCATCGGTTTCTTGCGGCTGATGAACACCGGGATGTCATAGAGGGGGAATACCGTCTCAATCAGCTCATCGTACACTTCCGGCTGGCGGTACAGGATCGCCATGTCCCGGTAGCGCATCCCGTCCATCATGAGGCCGCGGATCCGGCGTGCCACCGCATGCACCTCTGCCCGTGCATCCGCCGCACGGATGATCTCCACGTCCCCTCCGGCGGAAGCCTGGCCGGCGGGATAGCGGTCGAACTCCGCCTCAACATGTGCCAGCGCGGGACTTTGGAACCGCCGCTGTCCGTACTCGTGCACCGTTTCCTCGGTCTCCACCCCATTGCGCTTGGCCGCGTCGAACAGACGGGCCGCACTGCCCATCGCATTGAAGAAGAGCTGTGAACCGCTTGCCGGCCCGTACGGCTCTTCCATCGGGAGCACGACGGTGACCCTCCTGGCATGCTTCATCAGTTCCTCGACAATCTCCAGCTCCCGGGTCGTGAACGTGACGAAACCATCAATATAAATATCCGAGTCCTTCACCAGCTCCGAGAAATGAATCTGTGACGCAAGCAGCGCCAGATAGCCTTCACTGTCGACAAATGACGTCCCGAGCCGTTCTTCGATCTTCTGCATGAGCAGTTCAAGATCATCGGCCTTGTCGAGAAGCGCCCTCGGGGCGCCCGCCTTCTCGAGCTCGCCGTGCATGTCCGTCATCCTCGTACAGTCCAGGCAATACCGGCTGAACTCCTTGAGAAGCTCCTCCACCTGCTCGGTGAACCCCCGCTTGTCCGCCGCCTGGCGGAACAGCTTGAACTCTTCCCGGTTTTCAGCGAGCAGACTCCTGATGAGCATCCGGTAACCGAAGCCGTTCACCTCGGTGCGCGTGATTCCGCCCGTTTCCTGGAGGATCCGCCAGGCAAGGCGCTTGAACGTCGCCACCTGCGCACGGATCGTCCCTTTCAGACCATACTCCGCAGAGAGGCTTTTCTCCATCGAGAACGACATCTGGTCCGGCACGATGACGAAAATCGGCGGTCCGAGCGGATCCTCCTTGAGCCGCCCGGCAATCTCCTGCCTGATCTTTGTCGTCTTTCCCGAGCCTGCACGCCCGGTGATCAACCTGAATGTCATCGCTGACCCTCCCTACTATTGTGATCTTTTCATTATAAATGATTGCTTGTAAGGGAACAAATGTTCCTGATTCGTTTTAAGAGAATAAAAGAACCCGTTCTCTCCCATTGTACCGAAGGGTACGCGGGAATGAAAACGGGACCGGGTTCGCTCAATTGATCGGATGTGCGGGTGACGTATTCATTTCATTCTGTCATGAGGCCGCTCCGGGGATTCCGTGCCGGTTGCGCGGTTTTGATCGGCCCCCTCAACTTTCCCCTCCCGGCCGGCGGCGGCCTGCTGTTCGGAAATCTCGCGGAATTCGGCTTCGACCTTCTTGTTGAGACGCACTTCAAGCCGCTTCCCGGCATACCAGAGGATGACGATCACGGCAATGACGATGGCCGTGCGGACCGGTTGCGTGAGGAGCGCTTTCAGGTCGGAGCCGATGAAGCTGGCGGTGCCGATCATGACGAACTTGCCGGCCATGAGCGTCAGCAAATAAACTTTCTTCTTCATGTTCGACAGGCCGGCGACAAGATTGACGAGGGCCGATGGGGTGAACGGCAGGCAGATGAGGACGAACAGCGGACCGAAGCTGTTGCGCTCCACCCAGTGGATCAGCTTCCGGACTTTTTGGCTCTTCGTCAGGAAACGGAACGGACGCGTCTCACCGTACTTGCGGACCAGCAGGAAAACCGCATAGGAACCCGCGACGGTTCCCGCCCAGCTTAGCAGGAATCCGAAGACAAGCCCGTAGGCCGTGGCATTCGCGATGACGAACACGAATAGCGGCAGGAACGGCAGGAACGCCTCGATGAACGGGAGAAGGAATCCGATGAGCGGTCCGAAAGCCCGGTAATGGCGCGTCAGTTCAATTACTGTATCGATGTCAAACGAGTTCCCCATTAGTCCAACCTCCGCCAAATTTCTAACTCATCTTTTCCCTAATTTTAAGTCAGTTACCCGCCTGTTGAAAAATCTGTTGCCCGGGTCTATTTCAATTGTAGTATAATAAGTCTTACTATTCACTCAGGAAAGTCGGGATTTTATGCAGCAAGACGGATTCAAGGCAGGCCTGAAATCAGGCTCCATGATCGCGATCGGCTATTTTCCGATCGCCCTGACGTTCGGCCTGCTCGCCAAAACCACGGGCCTTTCGATCATCGAGGCCGTCGGCATGAGCATTTTTGTGTTCGCCGGAGCCTCGCAGTATATTGCCCTCAGCCTGATCGCAGGAAAAGTGGATCCTCTTGTGATCGTGCTGAATACGTTCATAGTGAACATCCGCCACTTTCTTATGACGGCTTCGCTCAACGAAAAGATGCAGCCGGAGACACGCTGGAAAAAAGCGGTCTATGCATTCGGCGTGACCGACGAAACCTTTTCCGTCATTTCCACTCACGGTGAGGGGCGTGTCCGGACCTCATATGCCGCGGGCGTCATCATCATGGCATATGGGAGCTGGGTCATCTTCACGGGCGTCGGGCATGTGATCGGCGCGAACCTGCCCCTGTTTCTGCAGGCCGCCATGTCGATCGCCCTCTACGCCATGTTTGTCGCCCTTCTCGTCCCTTCGATGAAAGGCAACCGGAAAGTCGTCATGCTGGCGCTCACCGCCGCTGCGCTGAACGGCTTCTTCTTCTGGACAGGCCTGCTCTCGACGGGCTGGGCCATCATGGTCTCCACGCTCGCATCGGCCATCTTCGTTGAAATCATCTACTCGCGCCGCGGTGCCGTCATCCGGCGGGCGGCAGGCGGAAGGGAGGGCGCATGATGAGCAGCTGGTACTGGTGGATGATCCTCGGGATGGCGGCGGTGACGTACATCCCGCGTGCCATCCCCCTCACATTCCTCGAAGGGCGGGAACTCCCTCCCGCCGTCTCGGGTGTCCTGCGGAATATCCCGTACGCCGTTCTCGGGGCACTGATTTTCCCCGCGATCCTGTATGCCCAGGAGACCGATCTCCTGTTCGGCGTCATCGGCACCATCGCCGCCCTGGCGATCGCGTGGCTCGGCGGAGGCGTCATGGGCACGGTCCTCGGCACGATCGCCGTTCTTGCCGTGTACAGTCTGCTCGTCTGATGACCGGCGGAACATCGTGCAGCCCGGATTAACCGGCACATCAAAAACGTCCCGTGCTCCGGCCATTCCGGCCGTGCACGGGACGTTCTTTTATTTCCTGCCCTTTTGCTGCCTCATCCGTCCGGCAAAGTAGAAGCCGGCAGTGAGCGACAGCGCGTCAGCAGTATAAAGGAGCCAGGTGTGGGTGTAGCCCGCGTAGACCGAGGCCGCAATGAGCGCGACGGTCAGCACGAGGCCCACGACGTGGTGGTAGGTGATCCGCGTGAGCAGGACAACCAGCAGTCCGGGAATGAAGAGCGCCAGGATGATTTTCAGCACATAGGATTCGAGCATGATTCAATCCCTCCTGAGGACAGGGTCACCGGATGACGAGCAGGCCGATCCGGTGGTGATCGTGCCGGAAGATGACATGCTGGCAGAGCCGCAGCTCCCCGTCACGATTGAGCACTTCGACCCGGCAGTGGGCGGCATTCACCTGGATGGCATCATATAATTCACGTTCGTCGGCAACGGAAACCCCGTTCACTTTCCGGATCGTCTCACCCGGAAGGATGCCCATCTTATCGGCCGGAGAGCCCGGCAGGACGGCGGCGACCGTCACGCCTTCACTCCGCGGAGAGACGGCAAAGTTGCCTTTTCTTTCCCGGGCGGCGTACCAGAACGAAATGAAGGCGCGAACGAGGACGGAGGCGCCGAGTACGTACCAGCCGGAGTCAGGCAGCCAGAAATACAGGAATGACGCCGCTGAGGCTCCGGCCCCCGTCCAGATGACGGCCTTGCCGAGTCCGGGGAACAGGTTTTCCGGCATAGTGTGCTTCGCCGTCTGCCGGAATCCGATGACCACCGGGATGAAGATGAAGGAGAACGTCTCCTCCCCGAGCGTGAACTGCGGCCAGTATGGGAGCAGCTCGGCGATCGCCTTTCCCGGAACAACGAACAGGAGCGGCAGCAGCCACAGCCGCCTGGTCCGGTATGCGGCACCTTTGAGTCCGCGTGCGGTATTCAGGAGGAGCGGAGACGCATCATCCGCGGCACGCCGGCGGATGAGCATGCCCTCTGCCAACAGAAGCAGTCCCGCGATGAGCGGCACCGTGAATGCCATGCCCTCCGGCTGTCCGCTGTATGTCCATCCGATCAGCGGCAGATCGGTGTCTGCCCCGTAATGGCCGAGCAGCCAGTATGCGAGCGCCGCCGCCCCGGCCGCGTAGACCGGGGAGCCGAGGGCATACTGCACGGACAGGACGACAAGAAGCATCGCCGCGCAGAACAGGACAAGCCAGCCTTTCGGGACGGCAAGCCCCGCCGTTCCGATGGCCACGGAAAGGACCACTGCATGAATCCACGATTCGCTCAGGACGTTCCGCAGCTCGGTCAGCCCGTCATCGATCCGGACACGAAAATCCCGCCGCTCCCGCTTCACCCGGATGTAGCCGAGGAGAACCGAGAACAGCAGGACGATATAGAACAGCGGGTTCAAGAAAAACCGGCCCGCCCCTTTCAGCAACTCCAACAAGATTTCCTGGATCATTGACTTCTCACCATCCCCGATAGAACATCACTCTTCTTTCCATTCTATCAAACGCCGGGATGGATAGGAACGTTTTTTAATTGCCCGTGCGGAGCGCATGCTTCATATATCCGATGGCGAGCTGGAGTTGCTCGTCGTTTTTCACATCCGCCTGATATTTGGTGATCCGGCTCCTGAGGGAACGGAAGAAGTCGCGGTCCATCGCCCGGCCGGGCTGCAGGTCTTCGTCATTCCTGAACTTTTCGACCGCCTTCTCCGTCGTTTCATCGAAATAGCCGTCTTTCCGGGAGATTTCATAACCGAGTGCTCCGAGCACCCTCTGTGCGTAGCCGACATCTTCTCCGTAGTCCCCCGGGCGGTACCGGCCGTCCACCGGCATTGACGGGATGCCGTACAGCGGGCCTTGGTCCGACTTCAGGTCCGGCTGGATCCCTTTGCCGTGGATCCATGTCCCTGACGGCGTGAGCCACTTCCGTGTCGACAGCTTCATCTCACCGCCGTTCGAAAGCGGCATCGTTTCCTGGACGGTCCCCTTCCCGAAGCTGACGGTGCCGATGATGAATGCGCGGCCGTTGTCACGGAGCGCACCGCTCAGCACCTCGCTTGCGGAGGCGCTGCCCTTGTCCTGCAGGATCACGGCCTGCATGCGGCGCATTTTCTCGGCGTATTCCTTGTCACCGGGCGCTTCTGTCTCAAGCGGCTCTTTCAACCCGTCCGCGTCTTCCATGAAAGCGAAAACCGTGCCCGGACGAAGAAGCGAGCCCGCTACCTTTCCGACGCTTCTGAGATAGCCGCCGGGATTACCCCTTACATCGATGATGAACGCATCCGCCCCGCCTGCAATCATCTTCCGCGTATGGGTCTCCCACTCCTCAGCCGTCTTTTCCCCGAACATCGACAGTCCGAGATAGCCGATCGTATATCCGTCCTGCTCGATCAGCCTGCTCTCTACGGTCTTCTGGGGGATTGCGGCGCGCTTCACCGACACTTCGACATGCCGGCCCTCTTCCGGCCTGAACAAGGTGAGGGCGACACTCGTCCCTTCCTTCCCCTTGATCAGCCGCAGGAGCTCTTTCATCGTACGGCCCTCGACCCGCTCGGCGTCCACTCTGACAATCTCATCATAAGGCAGGATCCCTGCCTTCTCCGCCGGGGAATTTCTTACCGGCGCCACAATGATGAAGCGGCCGCGGCTCTCCGTGATCTCCGCACCGATGCCGACCCGTTCGTCCGACAGCGATTCCTCATGCTCGGCCGCCTCCTCCTTGGTCAAGTATGTACTGTACGGATCGCCCAGCACATCCGCCATCCCACGGAGCGCACCTTCGACAAGCTCGTCCGTCCCGACACGGTGAACGGCCCGTTCCATGATGAGATCATGTGCCTCGTCAATCGGATTCTGTTCGCTGATCGGCTCCTGCCCCTCCCCTTTGCCGTTCAGGATAAAATAAACCAGGCCGCCTGCAACTGCAGCGACCGCCGCCAACAGGAAAAACCGGCTCATGCGCATCTGCATCCCTCCTCCGTCCAATTGTATGAACGGCCGGAAGATCATACGACACATGAACCGGCATTGATTTTATTCGATGCTTTCGGCAAGTTCCCGCATCATCTTTTCATCCATCGGCCCGCGGACCATCTGGCGTACCACTCCCGACGAATCGATGATATAAGAGGTCGGGATACTGATCGCCTGATAGATGTCTCCCTGTTTCCCGTCCTTGTCCAGCAGGACCGGGAACGTCATTCCGAACTCACCGACGAAGTTGGTGATGTTCTCCATCACCTTTTCATCGCTCCCCCGCTCCGAAGCCGACAGGTTGACGGCGAGGATCTCCACCCCGAGCTTCTTGGCCTCCTGCTTATAGAAGTTTTCCATATGCGGCATCTCTGACCGGCAAGGGCCGCACCAGGATGCCCAGAAATTCAAGATCACTTTCTTGCCCCGGAAATCCGACAGCGACATCTCTCCGCCGTCCAGCTTCTGCAGTGTAAAGTCCGGCGCAGCCTCGCCCGGCCGAATCCCGACCGCTTCCTCGTCGTCGGAAACCGTCTCCGTCTGGCCGGCTTCCTCGAGCTGTCGTTCCAATTGTTTCTGGCGCCCGTTGAACTCCTCGCCGGTTGCATCCCGGACCATGATGGCAACGAGCGTCCCGATGATGACCAAAGCCACGATCGACCCGAACACTTTCTTATTCATCCGTGTGCCTCCCGTTCCGATATGTTAAAACGTACGTTCATGAAGATGAAATAAACACTGAAAATCCCGGTTGCCAACAAGGGAAGTCCCGTGAATCCATCCGGCTGCACCGCAGCCACGAACAGATGGACCACCGGAAACAGGATCGCCAGCTGGATCGTCCAGCTCGATGTCGTCCCGGCCTTTATCAAGACGGCGATGAGCAGAACCGTGAAGGCGCCGATCGTCACGGTCTTCGGCAGCAGGCCGCCCTCGTTGAACAGTGCCATCGATGTCTGGTACACCGCCTGCAGCAGCACCGCAGCGGTGAGCAGCCATGCGCTTCGTCCCGCCCCTTTCCGGTGAAGGGTAAAAAGCGCCCACAGCAGTCCAATGATGGTGCCGGGTAAACCGCCGTTGTAATAAAGAAGCGAGAGAGGAGATTTGATGAACGTTCCGAAATGAAACACGGCATAAGACAATTTCCAGATGACGACAAACAAGAACGCGGCATCCGAATACACGGCAGCCGCTTCTTTTCCCGCCCGGATGCGGACAACCGCATACGCGGCCGCCAGGGCGGCAATGGCGGCGATCCATGAAGAAGGAACCGTCAGTGTGAACAATGTGATCCAAGTGGTCACAGGCATACAGGCAATCCCTCCGCTTCCCTTCTTAAATAGGTTAGAGGAAGGAACCCCGCACCGTCCACCCCTCTGCCTTCTTTTCATGAAGGTTGTGTCCGAATGATGAATTCAGGCAAATGGTGCCGGTCATCAGCCCCGTAACAAATGATTGCCGGTGCAGGAGGAAGAGGACCGAGCAGATACAAGCATGCAAAAAGCCCGCCGTGACGGCGGGCTTGGGTGTGCTCGATTTAGATTGGAACATAACGCATCGGGTTGACCGGATTGCCGTAGCTTCCGATGTGAAGTTCAAAGTGAAGGTGAGGTCCGCTCGTCCGGCCTGTGACGCCGATCCGGCCGACCTGCTGTCCTTTGTTCACATGTTGTCCTTTGCTGACATTGAAACCGGACATATGCGCATAAAGGGTTGTGTAAATGGTGCCGTTGATCGAGTGGGTCACCATGACGACATTGCCGTATGTGCCGAACTGGCCGACAAAGGAAACCACTCCGTCTGCAGCGGAAACGATCGGAGTTCCGACTCCGTTCGCGATGTCAACGCCTGCGTGGTTGGAGGAAGCCCAACCGATCGGGCGGTAACCGTAGGTCGAGGAAATCCGTCCGGCAGCAGGGCGTGTCCACGCACCGGATGAAACGGAAGGCTTCGGTGCAGAAGATGTATTGCTGCCCGAAGAATGTGTTGGTGCCGAACTGCTCTGTCCGGACTTTCCGGAAGATTTTGTGGAAGCCGTCGTCGCTGCCGCAGCTTCTTGACGGCGCGCCTCTGCTTCTGCAGCAGCCTTCCGTTTGCGCTCTTCCTCGGCCTTTCGTGCAATTTCAGCAAGGCGATTTTGTTCAGCGACAATCTTCTGCGTCACTTCTTCGCTCACTTCATGTGTTTCTTCATATTCTGCTTCTTTGTTCGCCTGTTCCTTCTGGAGGCGGTTCTGCTCTTCTTCAAGCTTCGTCACAAGACCGTCGAGCTCTTTCTTCTGGGCGTCAAGCTGGGCTTTCTGCTCTTCGAGCTTTTTCTTGTTTTGTTCCTGCTCGGCGAGTTTCTGCTCAACCATCTTCTTCTGCTCTTCCAGCTGTTCCTTGTCCGCTTTCTGTTCACGGATGATTTCACGGTCCGCTTCACGGAGTGTGTTCACAGCCGACACCCGGTCGATGAAGTCCGAGAAGTTGTTTGCGCCGAGGAGAACGTCGAGATAGCTGGTCGACCCGCCGGTCACCTGCATCGCCCGGACACGGTCACGGAGAAGTGCGTCGCGCTCTGCGATCTTTTGTTCGAGCTCCTTGATGGATGCCTGAAGCGCCTCAATCTCACTCTTCGTCAGATTGATCTCTTCTTCAAGAGAGCGGATTTTCCCTTGAGTTTCGTCGATCTTCTCATGCAGGGTTTTGATTTGTGCAAGAAGCTTGTCCATTTCAGCGGACTTTGCCTGGATTTCGGATTTGGTTTCATTGATATCACGGTTCAGATCGGCTTTCTTCTGCTCCAGTTGTTTCTGTTCGTTTTTCAAATCATCCAACACGGATGCACTTGTATTTCCGGCACCGAGACCAAAGCTCAGGAGCATAGTGGCGGCGACCGTGGCGATCAGCGGCTTCGACTGCTTCAACGTTCATTTCCCCTTTCAAAAACTTGCGGTTTCTATCTGATGAGGGCGGTTGCCCGTTGGGTTCCAAGTGTTATCGCTGATCCTTCCACATATCGGATGTCCGGGACGGCAGCCCCGGCTTCAGCGGCTTTGCGATAGTTCAAATGAAGTTCATTCGCTGTTCCTCAAACTTTAAGGAATTTACGGACGGACATGAAGCTGCCCCAGGACCCGATGAAAATCCCCATGAACAGGACGAGGCCGTTCACAATATACAGGAATGGCAGCGGATGGATGATCTGGATCATTTCGCCGCGCAGTCGCGGTTCGGCATAGTCATAAAACTCCATGTAGCCGAGAGTGATGATGATCATCGGAATCAGGGAGCCGAAGAGGCCGAGCCAGATCCCTTCAAGCACGAATGGGATTCTCACAAAGCTGTTTGTCGCACCGACAAGTTTCATGATGCCGATTTCGGTCTTCCTGGCGACGATCGTAATGCGGATCGTGTTTGCGATCAAGAACATGGCGGTAAAAAGGAGAGCCAGAATGAGCACAAGGCCGGCGTTTCTTCCGAGGTTCAAGAAGTTGAACAGTTTCTCGACCTTTCCCTGTCCGTAAACGACTTCATATGTATTCGGATACTCATCGATCTTCTTGGCCACTTTTGCCGTCTGCTGCGGCTCGGTCGCCTTTACATAGAAAGCCTCGCGAAGCGGGTTGCTCTGTTCATACAGCTTCAGGTCTTCCCCGAAGTCTTTCACCATCTTGTCCAGTTCCTGATCACGCGTCGAGTACTGGACTTCTGCGACGCCGGATGTTTCTTTGATCTGCGTTTCCAGTTCCCGGGTTGCGGCCGGGTCTGCGGAAAGTTCTACGTACACTTTCATCTCGACGTCCTTTTCGAGGTCATCGGCAACCTTGTTCAGGTTGAGCATGATGGTCACGAAAACGCCGACGAGCAGCAGAGTGACCGTGACAGCCGCAATGGAAGCAAACGACATCCAGCCGTTTCGGCCGAGTGTTTTGAAGCTTTCCCGGAAGTGGCGGCGGACTGTCCTAAATTTCATAGCCGTATCCCCCTTCGAGTTCGTCCCGGACGATCAGTCCGCCTTCGATGGCGATGACGCGGTGCCGGTTCCGGTTGACGATGTCCTTGTTGTGGGTGGCCATGACGATCGTTGTGCCCATTTCATTGATCTGTTCCAGTACATTCATTATTCCCATCGATGTTTCGGGATCCAGGTTTCCGGTCGGCTCATCCGCAATGACCACTTGGGGGCGGTTCACAATGGACCTTGCAATCGACACGCGCTGCTGCTCACCGCCGGAAAGCTCGGTTGGCAGCATCCGTGCCTTATGCTTCAATCCGACAAGCTCGAGGACTTCCGTCACCCGGGGGCGGATATTTTCAGTCGGCTCTTCGATCACTTCGAGGGCGAATGCCACATTTTCATAGACGGACAGTCTCGGCAGGAGCTTGAAGTCTTGGAATACGACCCCGATCTGCCGCCTCAGCAAAGGCACTTTACGATTTTTCAACTTCGGCAGGCTCGTTCCGTTAATGAGGATTTCACCGGATGTCGGCTTTTCCTCACGGTACATCATTTTGATGAATGTCGATTTTCCGGCACCGCTCGGCCCGACCACATAGACAAATTCGCCTTTGTCGATCTTTACATTCAGCCCGTTCGCTGCCACGACACCGTTCGAATATTTCTTGTATACTTCTTTCATTTCTATCATTAAAACAATCACCTGATTGCCCGTTTGAAGGGCGAAATTTTTCCGGCATGCCTATTATAGCATTATTAAACTCGTATACTATTACAGTTATATTTCATTTTGTTACAAGCAGAAACATTGACCACACTGCTTTTTTTATGTTTTCCGACTTTGTTTTGCCCGTTGGCCAAAGCATTGTGACAAAAATCTTGCCGCCCGTCCGCCGATCCGGACGACGCATCAAAATTATGACAAAAAAAGACCACTCCGGTGCAATACCGGAATGGTCCGCCGTTCGACAGATTATTTCTTTTCGGAGAGCCACTTCGCAACTGCGTCGAGCTCTTCTCCTTCGATGAGTCCGCCCGGCATGGCACCGCGGCCGTTTTCGATCGTGTCATGGATCTCCTGCTCGGAAAGACGGGAGCCGACGTCGGTCAGGCTCGGGAAGTTCCCTTGGCCTTCAAGGTTTTCACCATGGCAGGAAATGCACTTCTGCTGTACGACTTTTTCCGGATCCACACCGGCAGTCTCGCCGCCATTGTTGTTGGTCTCTTCCGTCGCATTGTTGTCAGTTCCTGCGTTGTTGTCGTCGGTTGCGTTGTTGTTGTTGCCTCCGCAGGCGCCGAGAACAAGCGCAGAACCGAACAGCAACATCATGAGTTTTCTCTTCATGCGCTTTCCCTCCTGTGTCTCAGATGTAGTGTGTTCCCCATTAGTATACCAAACCGTCCGGATTTGAAACATCCGGCCCGACTTTTGTCGACAAACCGACAAGACATGTCATCCCAAATAAACGACATCATGCATTCTTTTTTAGCATTTTCTTGATAATACTAGTTGTCATTGGAATGATATTGAAATTTGTATCAATCCAAAATGGACTGAGAGGGAAGCAGGCTGCAACGAAAGAAGCAAAAAGCAGGGACGCAGCGACCAAAATTCCGTCTTTGGTCGCACTTGCGTGCCCTGCTTTATTTTTCCCTGACTGGCTTGAAAAATTCTTGGCGGACAGATTCTTCCGTAGACGATCAGGCAAGCCTGGACCGGAGGTACGAATTGATGAACATGTCGAGGTCGCCGTCCATGACATTCTGGACATTCCCCGTTTCTGTGTCGGTCCGGTGGTCCTTGACCATCGAATAAGGATGGAACACATAGGAACGGATCTGGCTGCCCCAGCCGATCTCTTTCTGTTCTCCCCGGATTTCCAGCAATTCCTTCTCCTGCTCCTCGATCTTCAGCTGGTAAAGCTTCGATTTCAGGAGATTCATCGCCTGCTCGCGGTTCTTGATCTGCGAACGTTCCGACTGGCAGGTGACGACCGTGTTGGTCGGAAGGTGGGTGATCCGGACCGCGGAATCCGTTGTGTTGACGTGCTGGCCGCCGGCACCGCTGGAACGGTACGTATCGATCTTCAGATCCTCGGATCGGATGTCGAGTTCGATTTCATTGTCGAACTCCGGCATCACTTCACAGGAGACGAACGATGTGTGGCGGCGTCCGGATGAGTCGAACGGCGAAATCCGGACAAGGCGGTGCACGCCTTTTTCCGCTTTCAGGTAACCGTACGCGTTGTGGCCCTTGATGCTGATCGTCACGGATTTGACCCCTGCCTCATCCCCGGCGAGGTAGTCCAGCGTCTCCACTTTGAATCCGCGCTTTTCCGCCCAGCGGGTGTACATGCGCAGGAGCATCGACGCCCAGTCCTGGGACTCCGTTCCGCCGGCTCCGGCGTGGAGCTCAAGAATTGCATTGTTCCTGTCATACGGCTCGCTCAGCAGCAGCTGGAGCTCAAAGTCCGCCAGCTCGCCGCTGAATTCGGCCAGCTCATCTCCAAGTTCCGCATGGAGATCGGGATCATCCTCTTCCCGGAGCAATTCCAGGGTCATTTCAAGGTTTTCCTGTGTTTCGGCCAATCGGTTGTATTCGTTGACGATGTCTTTCAGCCCGTTTGCCTCTGAGATGACTTTTTGGGCTTCATCCTGGTTGTCCCAGAATCCCGGCTCGAGCATGCGCTCGTCCAGTTCCTGTATCCGAGCCTCTTTGTTTTCTAAGTCAAAGAGACCCCCTGAAGTCCGCCAGTTTCCCGGCTGTTTTGTCGAGCGTGTTGCGCACTTCTGCGAGTTCTATCATAAATTCTTCCTCCTTGGAATCGGTGCCTTCCATATTATCCGGCACACCCGTTTGCTGCCACGGCGGTCAGGCCGTTCCGTGGCAGTTTTTGTATTTCTTTCCGCTGCCGCAAGGGCATGGATCATTCCGGCCGACCATCGCTTTTTTGCGGATCGGCTTCTTTTTCACTTCGCCGCCCTCTTCCTTCGGGTTGACGGCCTCCCCTTTTGCCACTTCCTCACGTTCGAGGTTATGGCGGATTTCCGCTTTCATGGCGTACTTGGCCACATCATCGCGGATGGAATCGACCATTTCTTCAAATGCCGCAAAACCTTCGTTCTGGTATTCGCGCAGCGGGTCGGTCTGGCCGTAGGCCCGCAGGTGGATGCCCTGACGCAGCTGGTCCATCATATCGATGTGGTCGATCCATTTCGTATCGATCGAGCGCAGCAGCACGACTTTCTCAAATTCGCGCATCCGTTCTGGCGTCATTTCCTCTTCCTTCTCGTCATAGCGTTTCCCGACTTCATCCGAAATCATTTCTGTGATTTCTTCTTGGGTTTTGCCATCGAAATCTTCTGCCGTGAAGGTCCCTTCCGGCAGGAGGTTCGCGTTCAGGAAGTCTTCAAGCCCTTTGAGGTTCCATTTTTCAGGACTTTCATCTGAAGTGTAGGATGGCACGGCCCGGGCGATGACATCCGCAATCATCGATTCGACAAGCGCGCGCATGTCATCCGTGTCGAGGACTTCGTTTCTCTCCCTGTAGATGATCTCACGCTGTTGGCGGAGGACATCATCATACTGGAGGAGACGCTTCCGCGCATCGAAGTTGTTTCCTTCCACCCGTTTCTGGGCGGATTCGACGGCACGGGACACCATCTTCGACTGGATCGGCTGGGAATCATCCATACCGAGTTTGGCCATCATGCCTTTCATGCTTTCGGAACCGAACCGGCGCATGAGTTCGTCTTCCAGCGACAGATAGAACTGGGTCACGCCCGGGTCTCCCTGACGTCCCGACCGGCCCCGGAGCTGGTTGTCGATCCGGCGGGACTCGTGGCGCTCGGTCCCGATGACGGCCAGCCCGCCGAGTTCGCGGACGCCTTCGCCGAGCTTGATGTCCGTACCGCGTCCGGCCATGTTCGTCGCAATCGTCACAGCGCCTTTGTTGCCGGCGTCCGTAATGATTTCCGCTTCGCGTTCATGGTTTTTCGCATTCAGCACATTGTGCGGAACGCCGTATTTTTTCAGGAAATCGGAAATGATCTCTGACGTTTCGATGGCGACTGTGCCGACGAGCACCGGCTGGCCGTTCTCATGCCGATCCTTGATATCGTTCGCGACAGCCTTGAACTTGCCTTCCATCGTCGCATAGATCAGATCGGCCCGGTCATCACGGGCGATCTGCCGGTTTGTCGGGATGACGATGACGTTCATGTTATAGATGTTGCGGAATTCCTCTTCTTCGGTTTTGGCCGTACCGGTCATCCCGGACAGCTTGTCGTACATCCGGAAGAAGTTCTGGAATGTGATGGTGGCCATCGTCATGGATTCGTTCTGGATTTCCAGGCCTTCCTTGGCCTCGATCGCCTGATGGAGGCCGTCGCTGTAGCGCCGGCCTTTCATGAGCCGTCCCGTGAACGAGTCGACGATCACGACTTTGCCGTCGTCCACGACATAGTCGATGTCCAGATGCATGCTCGCATGCGCCTTGAGCGATTGGTTGATCGCATGGTTGAGGCGCACATGGGTCAGGTCGAACAGGTTGTCGATCGAGAACGCCTTTTCCGCCTTCTCAATTCCTGACTCGGTCAGCACGACGCCCTTCGTCTGCTCATCGTACGAATAGTCGTCTTCTTTCCGGAGCGTGCGGACAAATGCGTTGGTCTGGATGTAGAGCATTGCATTTTTCTCCGCCTGCCCCGAAATGATGAGCGGTGTCCGGGCTTCATCGATCAGGATCGAGTCGACCTCGTCAATGACCGCATAGTGGAGCGGACGCTGGACACGCTCTTCCTTATAAAGGACCATGTTGTCGCGGAGGTAATCAAATCCGAGTTCATTGTTCGTGCTGTAGGTGATGTCTGCGCTGTACGCTTCGCGCTTCTCTTCCTTTGTCATGCTGTTGAGATTCAGGCCGACGGTGAGACCGAGGAATTCATAGATCTGGCCCATCTCCGCCGCATCCCGGCTGGCCAGGTATTCATTGACCGTAACGACATGGGCGCCCTTCCCTTCCAGCGCGTTCAGGTAAACCGCCATCGTGGAGGTGAGCGTCTTCCCTTCACCGGTCTTCATCTCGGCGATGTTGCCGTCGTGGAGCGCAGCCGCACCGATGAGCTGGACACGGAACGGATACATGCCGGTCACCCGGCGTGCCGCCTCCCGGACGACCGCAAATGCTTCGGGCTGAATCCGGTCGAGTGACTCTCCGTCGGCGATGCGGTTCCGGAATTCATCCGTTTTCGCCTGGAGTTCCTCATCAGAAAGCTGTTCAATTTGAGAGGCCAGCGCCTCAACGGCATCGGCCACTTTTTCCAGTCTCTTCAAATCTCGCTTTGTCGGATCGAACAATTTATTTAAAGCACCTAGCATGTCTTCACTTCCTCACTGGTATCCACACTATTTTAACATCGCCCCATCCTCACTGCAAACCTTGCAGGATGAACGGAAGCAACAGTCCGACACCCGTTTGGCCTGCATCGGGCGGCGCGGACCTGCATCCCCCGGCCGTCCGGCCGCCGCCTTCAATAACACAACGCAGGATTCATTCCGTCCGGCCGACCGCATGCGAAAGGAGCCTGCCGCCCGGGCAGGCTCCCCAAAAGAGGAATTATTCGGCTTCGGTTTCGATGAGACCGTATTTGCCGTCCTTCCGCTTGTATACGATATTCGTTCCGTTCGAATCGGCATCGGTGAAAATATAGAACGAGTGGCCGAGCATGTTCATCTGGAGAATGGCCTCTTCCTGGTCCATCGGCTTCAGGTTGAACTGCTTCGTGCGGACGATGTCAAACTCGCTGTCCGTTTCGCTTTCGGTCGTTGCGCTGCTTTCCTCGGTGAACGTACTGAAGTAAGAGGCTACCCCTTCCCGTTCACGGAATTTACGGTTCACCCTCGTTTTATATTTGCGGATCTGGCGTTCGAGTTTGTCCGTGATCAGGTCAACGGCCGCGTACATATCGGAGTTCCGTTCTTCTGCCCGCAGCGTGAGGTTCTTCATCGGGATCGTCACTTCGACCTTTGTCTGCCTATCGTTGTAGACCTTGAGGTTGACGTGGGCCGTGGCATTCACTTCATCCGTGAAGTATCGCTCGAGTTTCTGGACTTTCTTCTCCACATATTCACGGATTGCCGGTGTGACCTCAATGTTCTCCCCACGGATGTTGAAATTCAGCATATGAACTCCTCCTTTTGAGATCTTACTCTATCGGTATAATTCTTCATGTTCCCTTGAAAACCCTTTAAGAAACTCGTGATTTTGCAACTTTTGTCGAAATGCAGAGTCTCCCTTCCGGTCCGCACTTCCATGCGTGCGGGGAGCGGCTCAGGCCCTGATGAGCGTCACGGCCGACACCTTATCCGCACCGGCTTGCCTGAGCACCGCGGCAGCATGGTGGACCGTCGTGCCGGTCGTATAGAGGTCATCGACAAGAACATATTCCCCCCGCACGTCCCGTATGCCACTCCGCAGCCTGAAAAGCCGGTCTGCCTGAATCCGTTCCTGCCTGTTCATCCGGCCAAGCGTGACAGGTGCCGTCTTTTCCAGCAGGTCGGCATAGGGAACCCGGGCAGCACGCAGCATTTCTTCCACATGTGCAAAGGTCCGTTCGTTCAGGCGATCGGGATGCATGGGAATCGGCACTGCCTGCCCGCCCGACAGCCGGATGGCTTCCGCAAGCTCGGATTTGAAAACACGAGACAGGGCCACGTCCTTCAGGAACTTGTACTGATGCAGGAACTCCTTCATCGGCTCATTATAGGCAAACAGAGAAACGGCACGTTCCAGCATCCCTGCATATGGGGTCCCGTCCCAATCGGAGAGCGGCGGCTGGCTCTCGGCAGGCAAAAACCCCTTCCGGCACCCTTCGCACACGACCGGAAATCCCTTATCGGAAAACAGACGGGCCCAAGAGGGATTCCGGTCAGTCCGTCCATTACATAAAAGGCAGTTCAACCAGTTCCCCCGCCTTCCCGGTTCAGCCGCATGATTTCCCTGACCGCCTCATCCATTTCGGATGTGATCCCATGGTGGAACAGGGCGATGTCCCCGCCAGGCAGGTCTGCGCTCCGGCCGACCCGTCCGCCGATCTGGATGATGGCAGACCGGCCGAACACCCGGTCCTCCGCTCCGACAACGGCAGCCTGAAGGCCCGGGATGGTGATTCCGCGTTCCAGGATCGTTGTTGTCAGCAGACCCGGTGCTTGTCCTCTTCTCAGTGCCATGACGGCTTCGCGGCGGTCGGGGCTTGATGCATGGACCGCCATGATCCGGCTGTCGAGAGTCTGGAACATCGGCAGGCATTTCTCCATCAGACGGACTGAAGGGAAGAAAATCAGGAATGGCTCGGAAGAAGATAGTCTCGCTTCCGCCCAATGCAGGAGACGGCGGGGCAACTTCCCGGAATCGATCAGGCGTCGGTAATTCCAGAGCGGAACGAACCTCGGGACCGGAAGCGGATGCCCGTGGTAGCGGCGGCGGATCACTGTCCGGCCGCCTTTTTTCACGGCCGCCATGATGGACGGCGAGGGGGTTGCGGTGACAAACACCTTTACACCGCCGGGTTTCAGCGCCTTTGTCACGGCGTTTTTCAGTGTTCCGTCGAATGAATAAGGAAACGCGTCCGCCTCGTCGACAAAGATGGCATCGAACGCATCGCGGAACCGGTACAGCTGGTGGGTCGTGGCGATGACGAGCGGTGCATATCCGTCCCCTTGACCCGATCCGCCGTACAGGCCATGGATGACCGTTTCTCCAAGCGCCTGACGAAACCTCGGAAGCAGTTCCAGCACGACATCTGTCCTTGGTGTGGCAATGCATACCCGTTTCCCGTCTGAAAGCAATTCATGAACCGGCCCGAAAAGGATTTCCGTCTTTCCGGCACCGCACACGGCATGCAGAAGATGCGGCCTCCCGGCTTGAAGGCTCTCCGAGATGTCCACGGATGCCCCGGCCTGGGCCGGCGTCAGTCTTCCCGACCATTTCAGCACCGGGGGCGCGGGCGGCGGGCGCTCCGGCCCTGTCCAGTATGCAAGCTCATCACACGAAGCGACCCGGCCCATCCGGATGCAATGCCGGCAATAGTGGCAGACCTTGCCGCACCTGCGGCAGTCAAATGAATAAAATGCCGAGGGTGCCGTCATGAGGCAACGATTGCAGCGGAAACGAAGGCCCGGCGCCCGGCGGCTGCTGACAAGCAGACCGGGCAGGGTGCCGATCCACCCCGATTTGACATGCCGGGAGATCTCGCCGGCATCGAACGGGAGATGCTCTTTCAGCCAGAGCCTCCCCTGCAGGAAATCGCGGATTTCTTCATCAACCGATCTGACCGCCTCCATTTAACAGACTTTTCCGACATGGTTCTTTGTAAAAAAAGCGACCGCTGTGTTGCCGGTCACTTCTTCACCCACCCGAGCCCCATCGACCCTTCGCCGAGATGGGTGCCGATCACGGGGCCGAAATAGCTGGTCGTAAATTCCACTTCGGGATATCGGGCTTCCAGGGACTCTTTCCAGACAGCCGCGTCTTCCGGACGGTTTGCATGGATGACCGCCGCTTCCATCGGGCCATTTTCCTCAACGGCCTCGCCGAGCAGCTGCTCGATCCGCCCCATCGCTTTTTTTCGCGTGCGGATCTTTTCAAACGGAACGATCACTTTATCCTTGAAATGAAGGAGCGGTTTCACCTGGAGAAGACCGCCGATGAGCGCCTGCGCACCGGACAGCCGTCCGCCCCGCTGGAGATGCGCCAGGTCATCCACCATGAAAAAGGCGTTCATGGTCTTCTGCATCGTTGCCAGCTCGTCCATGATTTGATCCGGTCCCGCTCCCCCGCGTGCCATTTTTGCGCCACGGACTGCATAGAAGCCTTGCATCATGCAAGAGATCTCTGAATCAAACACCCGCACATCCATGTTCTCCGCCATGTCCCCCGCCTGGACCGCGGAGGCAAATGTTCCGCTTATACCGCTCGACAAAGTGACAACAACCACTGCGTCAAACCCATTTTCCGATAGTTGCCGGAAGCATTCTGCAAACTTTCCGATCGGAGGCTGTGATGTTTTCGGCAGCTCGCCCCCGCCGACCATCCGGTAAAAACGGTCTGCACCCAGTTCTGTTTCTTCTTCATATGTTTCGCCGTCGATCGTCACGCTGAGCGGGATCATCCCGATGCCCAGCTCCTCCCGAAGTGCAGCCGGAAGATAGGCGGTACTGTCGGTCACAATGGCCGTTTTCATTCTATCAACCTCCGTCCTATCATCATACTAAATTCGGTTCGAAATAGGAATCAGAAAAGGAAGCCGGCGGGGATACAGACGATCCCCCGCCGGCCATCATTTCGGGACCTGATGTCCCGTTCCCGGATCAGGCAGAATCCCCGATATAATAGATCTCCTTCACTTTCCACGCGTCTCCGGCCTTTTTGAAGACGGTGACCTGCCGCCCCTTCTCCGAACGCGCCTCCTTGGATGCCTTGGAAGTCATCGTTGTCGTTAAATTGGAGAACAGCTGGGCCTCTCCGTCCTTGTAGGAGACGATGGTTTCATTTTCAGCCGAGCGCTCGACATCGTATGCGGCGAACAGCTCCTGCATCGCCTTCTTCTCCTCGTCGATGTCAAAACCGTCCTTGCCCTCTACGAGAAGCGATGTGTAGCCGTCCGGGTCCTGGTTGTTGAAGGTTTCCATGTATTGAGCGAACGTATCGAGGATCGCCGCTTTCTCTTCCTCCGGAACATTCTCGGCTTCTTCGATCGTCCCGTCCGTCATGCCGAATCCGACTTCGGGATCGTCCGCTTCCTGATCGGCGCCGTCTTCAACGCCGTGCCCGACCGCAGAGTTCTCGCCCGAAGGCGCCGTTCCGTCTTCGGCCATATTTTGATTTTCATCCGTCTTGCCGCCGCATGCCCCGAGGAACAGTGCGGCAAGCAGTACCGGGATGAACAGTCCTGATTTGGTTTTCATATGTTCGTTCCCTCCCGTGTCAGTGTGCCATATCCATGGACGTTCATGCAACGGATTGGTTCTTGATGCACGAATCAGTAAACAGCCTGATTTTGGCCCAAAGAAAAAAGCCTGCCCGGGCAGACCTTTCCTGGATCAGCGAACTTCGACCCAGCCTTTTTTGATGGCATTGACGACGGCCTGGGTGCGGTCGTTGACGCCCATCTTCTGGAGAATGCTGGAAACATGGTTTTTCACCGTTTTTTCCGAGATGTAGAGCGAATCGCCGATGGACCGGTTGCTCTGCCCGTCCGTCAGCAGCTGCAGCACTTCGCATTCCCTCTTCGTGAGCAGGTGGAACGGACGGCGGATTTCCGTCTGATGGAAAGAGCCGACCATCTCTTTGTCACTGAGACGGCGGAACTCGGCCACAAGATTGCGGGTCACTTTCGGATGGAGATAGGACCCCCCTGCCGCCACAACCTTGATTGCCTGAACGATCGCATCCGCGTCCATCTCTTTGAGCATATACCCGAGTGCGCCCGTCTTCATCGCATGGGTCACATAGGACTCGTCATCATGAATGGAAAGAATGATGATTTTCGCCTCCGGGTGTGCGGCGATCAATTCGGACGTGGCCTCGATGCCGCTCTTTCCGGGCATATTGATGTCCATGAGGACGACATCCGGACGGAATTCCTCATAGAGGGCAAGCACTTCATCTCCGTCGGCCCCTTCGGCCACTACGTTGAACGTCTCTTCAAAATCCAGGATCCGCTTGACCCCTTCACGGAACAATTGATGATCGTCAATAATAATGATGTCTGTCATCCCGAATTCCCCCTGCTCATAGTTTACTTATTATAATGACTGTGCATGCGGCAGGATCAGGATGACTTCCGTCCCCTTGCCGGCAGCAGTATTGATATCCAATTCGCCCCTCAGGAGGGCGACCCGCTCGTACATCCCCTGTATGCCGAAATTGGATTCGGACCGGTCGGCCGGATCGAACCCCCGGCCGTCA
This sequence comes from Edaphobacillus lindanitolerans, assembly GCF_900156305.1. Classification (GTDB taxonomy): domain Bacteria; phylum Bacillota; class Bacilli; order Bacillales_A; family Planococcaceae; genus Bhargavaea; species Bhargavaea lindanitolerans. The sequence goes on from NZ_FTPL01000001.1 coordinate 471,648, forward strand.
TCCTTCACGGTCGCCCGGATGAAATCCTTGCATGTTTCCACCAGGACCTCTATCGTTTTCGCCCTGCTGTGCTTGACCGCATTCGTTACGGCCTCTTGTACGAGGCGGAATACCGCCACTTCCACGCTCGGGTTCGGCCTCACCGTAATCCCCTGTGACTCAAACGAAAAATGGATTTTCTCGTTGTATGAGGCGGTGCGCTCAATGTATTTGCTGAGGGCGGGGATCAGTCCGAAGTCGTCGAGTACCATCGGCCTCAAATCATGGATGATCCGTCTCACCTCGGACAGCGTATTGCGCGCGAGCTCTTTCGTGAACCCGAGCTGTTCAAGCCCCGGATCCATCCCCTTGTCTTCAAACACCCGCTCGACGAGCCCGAGCTGCATGACGAGATTGGCCATCATCTGGGCAGGCCCGTCGTGAATCTCACGGGCAAGCCGCTTCCGCTCTTCTTCCTGCGCTTCAATCACTCGCATGCTCATGTGTTTTCTCATTTTCGCCGTTTCCAGCGCCGGCCCGACATCCCTGAGCTCGGAAGCAAGATATTTCATCACTACATTGACATGGCTGGCCAACTGGTCTGACCGGCGGATCGATTCTTCGTATGTACGGATCCGGTTTTCGATCTGCCCCCGCACTTCTTCCAGCTGCCTGAGTTTCGTGCTGTTCAGCATGAACTCCATCTGGACTTCATGGGCAGAGTCATACGTTTCCCGAACCTCTTCTTTTGTATAATCCGAGAAATACATCGAGACGTGCTGCAGCTTTTCTCGCGCGGCGACTGCGGCCTTCTGGAGGCGCTCCCCTTCTATTATTGCCCGGGAAATCCCTTCATCCGTCTGCCGGAGTTCCTCCCGGAGCTCCGACAGCTGTCGCCGGCTTTCTTCATTGATGATGAAAATATCATTCTTTGACTCATTCACCGATTGAACCATCGAATTGAAGATGGAATCCAGTGAATGAACATCCACTCTTTCAACAGGCATGACCCATCTCCCTCTCCATCCGGGCCCTATTTATCCGGTATTTGAGTTTAAACTGTGTTTATTATAGCATTACAACCATGAAAATATATTAAAAATACATTACAGCGATCAAGAGGTGCATCGACATTGCGAAATGATTACAGGACGGTCAAGGAACGCGGAGAAGCGGAAATCATCATCAAAAAATCCCGCTTCATAGCAACTGTGACCCGTGCCGAAACCGAGGAGGAGGCGACGGCGTTCATTGCCGAAGTCAAAAAAACCCACCATTCCGCCACCCACAACTGCTCGGCCTATCTCATCGGGGAGCATGATCAGATCCAGAAGGCGAACGACGACGGAGAACCGAGCGGAACTGCGGGCGTTCCGATGCTCGATGTGTTGAAAAAACAGGGGCTGAAAGACACTGCGGTCGTCGTGACCCGCTACTTCGGCGGCATCAAACTCGGCGGCGGCGGACTGATCCGTGCCTATGGAAGCGCCGTGTCTGAAGTGCTGAAAGAGACGGGAACCGTCGAACGGCGCCAGTACAGGCTCATGAAAGCGACAGTGGATTACACTTGGCTCGGAAAAGTCGAAAACGAGGTTCGCCTGTCGTCATATCCACTCGACCACATCGATTACGCGGACGCGGTTTCGCTATATATTTATGTGCCGGCAGCAGAAGAAGACAATTTTCGGGAATGGATGGAGGACCTGACGAACGGTCAGGCGGAATTGTCCTCCGAACGCTCGGAATTTCTGGAGTTCGACATTTAATTCGATTTTATATTTTACGAAGTCTGTTTCAGATAGTATAATGGATAAGATTGCAATGCTGAAAAATTGTCAGAAGGAAAAGAGCTTGGTGCCCAAGGAGTTATCAAATGAAAAGAAGAGAATATCGAAATAAGAGGGTCGCTTCGAAACGGAAAAAGCATCTCAAGATCTGGTCCGTTGTCATCTTGGGTGTTGTTTTGCTTTTTTCGACCTACGGGGTTTACCTATATAAGAAAGCTCAATCTGCCATGGACGGTGCATTCCAGGAAACTGACAGGGATGTTTCAAGTCTCAGAGACGATAAAGTTACCCCCTATAAAGATAATGTTTCCATTCTATTTATAGGAGTCGACGACAGCGAAGTCCGCTCAGACTCTCACAGCAGATCGGATGCCTTAATGTTGGCTACGTTGAACAATAAGGAAAAAACGGTTAAATTGGTGAGCATTCCGCGGGACTCCCTGGTCTATATCAAAGAGGTCGGATACCAGGATAAAATCACCCATGCCCATGCGTTCGGCGGTGTACCGGCCAGCATCAATGCAGTGGAAGCCACATTGGGCGTACCTGTGGATTACTACGTGAAAATGAACTTCAACGCATTTATCGACATCGTTGATGCGCTGGATGGAATTCAGGTCAATGTGCCTTATGAACGCGTTGAACTCGACGAAAACGATAAAAAAACGATTCACTTAATGCCAGGCTATCAAAAGCTGGATGGACGGCATGCATTGGCACTTGCAAGGACGCGAAAAGCCGACAATGATGTGGAGCGGGGCAAGCGTCAGCAGATGATCCTGCAGGCCATGATGAAAAAGGCCAGCTCCGTATCATCTATTTCCAAGTACGGCGAAGTCATCGATGCCATCGGGGGGAATATGGCCACCGATTTAACATTTAATGACATGAAGTCTCTGCTGGCCTACCTTAAAGACGGAATGCCGGAGATCGAAACCATTTCCCTTGAAGGGGAAGATGACATGTCCACCGGGATCTATTACTGGAAGCTGGATGCGGAGTCTCTGAAAGAAACCAGCCAAAAACTCAGAGATCATCTGCAATTGGAGAATGGAGAAGATCCGTTCACGAACAGCACGAAAAACTTAACAGACAGTGCGAACTCAACGAACGAATAAAGAAAAATGATCCCGGCTTATTGCCGGGATCATTTTTCTTTTCCGGCGGCAATTCACCGGCTCCCCCGCCTCCGGCGGATCACCGTCTGTTATGACTCCGACTGCCTCGTTCAATTAGGGGCGTCCGATCAACAAGGCTGCAGCAGGCTGTCCCGGCGGTCCTCCCGGCCCGGCATCGTATGCAAGATCCAAATAAACAAAAACCCCGGAACCGGACAAAAGGTGTCCGATTCCGGGGTTTATCAATCTCATTCGAAATAAGTGATCATGATAGTCCCAAAAATACCATGAGCATCAATAGCGCCGATCCGCTATCTTTTCCCTCTGACCAGGCTGATGATCGGCCTGTAGTTTTTACCGGCAAGGCCCAAAAGCTCAACCAGCAATTCGATAAACAACAGAAGGAGGGCTCCAATCAAGAATGCGCCCCAGATCGTCGCCTGTGAAAACACGATCGCAGCCATGCCCAATGTCGCCGCCCCCGCATAAATCAGCAGAACCGCCTGCAGGTGGGAAAAGCCGATGTCCATCAGCGTATGATGCAAGTGTGACTTATCCGGTGCGGTGATCGACTGCTGCAGCCTTACTCTGCGAACGATTGCAAAGATCGTATCAAAAATCGGGATGGCCAATATGATGATCGGGATGATCAGGGAAATCATCGTGACGTTTTTAAACCCGTCCAAGGCAAGGATCGAAATCATAAAACCGAGGAAAAGCGACCCTGTGTCCCCCATGAAGATTTTGGCCGGATAAAAGTTATAAAACAGAAACCCGAGGCAGGAAACAGCCAGCAAAGAAGCGAACACGATGACAAAAGTGTTCCCCATTATTGCAGCCATCACAGACAAGGTGATCAATGCGATGGCGGAAATCCCTGCAGCCAGTCCATCCAAACCGTCAACCAGATTAATGGCATTGGTGATTCCGACAATCCACAGCAGTGTCAGCGGGATGCTCAGATACCCGAAACTGACCTGCCCGCCAAAAGGCAGATTTACAAAGTCAATCTGCATATCTCCAAAGATGATAATGATCATTGCAGCTGAAAGTTGGCCCGCCAACTTCGCCTTTGCTGTAATATCATAGATATCATCCAAGATCCCTGTCAAAATAATGATAGATGCCGCAATAATAAGCGGAATCAGGTGTTCACTTTGGGGTTGTGCAATAACCAGCCCGATAAAAAATGAAATGATGATTGCCAGGCCGCCCATGCGGGGCACATTGATCGTATTCACTTTTCTGATGTTGGGCCGGTCGATGGCACCTATATGCATAGCAAGCTTTTTTACAAACGGAGTAAGAAAAAGTACTGATATAAAAGTGATAATCAAAGCGGTTATCATGATTATGCTCCTCCCGCTAATGTCCGATGGCTTTACACTGCATTATAACACAAATTCAATCTGGAATCCTAAGATATTAACTAACTGTTAAGATGTTAACATATTGTAAAGAAGACATGCTTCAGGATATATACCCATGTTTTATCTGCCGGCTTTATGGGGAAATCAATTTAAAAGGAGGCGTTTTTTTAATGGATAAAGACTCCGGGTTTCTTGACAGGGCGAAAGATACTGTCGGCAAAGTGGCCGGGAAAGCCATGGACAAAGTGAATCAGTGGGCAGATGAAGTGGAGTCCGGAAAAGCCGGCCAAACAGAAAGCAGTCCGAACCGCTCAGGATCTTCTGTTCAGGCCGACGGCAAGAATGACGGCGGTGGCCGCCCGAAAGCCGCCGGGGAATATGAATACAACGAACGCGGTACACACGGGGATCACCACATGTCGGAATTCGGCGGAATCTCGGCCATCCACACCGGTACGGACGCAAGAGCGGATGCCAAACCGGCTTCTGATGAGTTCGGCAACACCCCGGATTCCCGCAAGCCCGCCCCGCCGAATCAGTTTTCGGGAGGTGCAGAGCCGGAAGGCATTGCAAGCGGGAAATCCCGTTCATCCCGCTATGAGGAACAGGAGCCCGTCGACGGCTTCCCGGAAGACGCGGCTCCATCGGAAGGCATGACATCCATGGAATCCGGCACCGATCCCCAGGCAAGCAGCACGAACGTCGCATACGGTGACCCGATCGGTCGGTATGACGGCCATGAAGAAGATATCCTCAATGAAGAAGAACGCCAGTCCCGCTACGAGGAACAAGAGCCGGTGGGCGACTTTCTCGGAGACGGCACCGCAGAGGAGCCTCCGGAGCCATTTGGCGATGCAGGGAGAAGGCCCATCTGAACGGATCAAACAGAAAAGCCGCCGTGCGGGATCAGATATCCGGCACGGCGGCTTTCTTATTTCATTCGGCAATGCCTTCGAGATCGGTGACAATCGTCACATCCGGGTGGTCAAGAAGCGAAGTGATCGGATAATCTGTCGTCTTCTGCCCTTTCACGAGCTCCTGGAGCGCGCTTCTCTTTTTCTCGCCGAACGCCAGTAGGACGATCTTTTTGGCAGAAAGAATCGAGGCGATTCCCATCGTCAGTGCCGTGTTCGGGATGGCGGATCTGTCTTCGAAGTACTGGCTGTTGACGCCAAGCGTGGAATCTGCGAGTTCGGTCACATGCGTCGTCGAGCTGAACGGCGTGCCCGGCTCATTGAACGCGATATGGCCGTTTTCTCCGACCCCGAGAAACTGGAGATCGATTTCCGCGTCACGGAGCAGTGCTTCGTACTCATCGCATTCAGCAGTGAGGTCCTCAGCAGTTCCGTCCGGGATGTATGTTTCCTTGAACGGTTTATGGCTGAACAAATGATGGTTCATGAACCAGGCATAGCTGTTCGGGTTGTCGGCTCCAAGTCCCACATATTCATCGAGGTTGAACGAGATGACTTCCGAGAAGTCAAGGTCAGATTTCGCCCACGCTTCATAGACCGGAATCATCGTGCTGCCGGTCGCCAGTCCGAGGACCCGAAGTCCTTCGTCCAGCTCCTTACGCATTCTCTCCAACATGACTGTTGCTGCTTCTTCCTTGCCGCCAACCTTTATAAACCGCACATTTTGCATACTACTCTCACTCCTTCTCGGTCTCTGTAATTCTCGTTCGAAGATTTACGCTTTTAATCTAATTGTCCATCACCGGCGACCCGTTCTACTGCTTCCGTCACGTTAACATGAACGTTCGGATCAAGCGGATGCGGGACGAGGTCCCCTGGCTTCGTGCTGTCCACGATTGCCTCGGCAGCTGCCAGAAGCATCGGGTAAGTGATTGCCTTTGCCCGGGCGTTCAACGCACCGCGGAAGATGCCCGGGAAGCCGAGGACGTTGTTCACGAGCCGGCCGTCCGCAGCAAATGCCGCACCGGCTTCAAGCGCATCGTCCGGCGCGATTTCAGGATTTGGATTGGACAGTGCGAGGATGATCTGCCCTTCCCGCACCATTTCTTTTTTGATCAGGCCCTGTACACCCGTGGTCGCGACGACGATGTCGCTTTTTTCCATGAGTTCGTTGATTGATTCGATCACCGTGCCGCCGCTTTCGCGGAGACGGTCTTTTGCCGCTGCATTCAGGTCCGAGCCGTACATTTCCTCGACGCCGTATTCCATGAGCATTTTGCAGATGGCAAGCCCCGCGGCACCGAGCCCGATCTGTCCGACTTTTGCCTTGCCCAGATCCACGCCAGCCGTACGGCAGGCGGACAGGATCGCTGCGAGCGTCACGACAGCCGTACCATGCTGGTCGTCATGCATGACCGGGATGTCCAGCTCTTTCTTCAGACGCTCTTCGATTTCAAAGCAGTGCGGAGACCCGATGTCTTCCAGAAGGATGCCGCCATAGGCCTGGTGGATGTGCTTGACCGTTTCCACGACCTCGTCGGGATCGCTCGTATCAAGCAGGATCGGGACACCGCTGATCCCGACGAATTGGTCGAACAGGACGGCTTTCCCTTCCATGACCGGCATCCCGGCGACCGGGCCGATGTTCCCGAGTCCGAGAATGGCCGTCCCGTCCGTCACGATGGCAACCGTGTTTCCGATGCTCGTGAAGTAGTCGGCCTGCTCGGGGTCCTGGTGGATGATTTCACAGATGTTCGCCACGCCGGGCGTATACACCCGCCGGAGATCACCGAGAGAACGGACCGGACGTCGGCTCGACATATGGATTTTCCCGCCTTCATGGGCCTTCATCACATCATCCGAGATGGCATGGACGACGATGCCGTCACCGAGCGCGCGGATTTTATCGACAACCCGTTCGACGTGCTCCTTATTCTCAAACTGGACCGAAATGTCACGGACCGTCGTATGCGTTCCGATCTTCAGCGTTTCGATGTCCCCAATGTCTCCGCCTTCCGCGCCGATCACAGAAGCGACCTTTGCAAAGTTCCCGGGCATCTGCGGGATTTCAATGATGAGATTGCGTAAAATGCTATATTCCATGGATATGTCCCTCCTGCTGTCTTCTATCAATGTTATTCATTGTACTACTTTGATAGCAAGACCGTAAACAGCAGTCGTCCGACCTCTAACATCATCTGCCTGAGCGGTTTTCATCCTCCCAGCACTCGGCTCCTTTCAGGCCCGGGATGGAAGAGGCACGGAATTGGGGATTCAGCCCTCGTCTGCGCTGATCGGTGAAGTCGTCAAGAACACTGAAAGCCACTTTTCCGAGCAGGAAGATTACAACAAGGTTGATGACCGCCATCATGCCCATGAACAGGTCCGCCATGTCCCATACAATCTGGACTTGTGCCAACGATCCGAACATGACCATGGCCAGCACGCCGATTCGGTAGGCAGTAAGCCAGGCCGGATGGGCATTGATGAATTCAATGTTCGATTCGCCATAATAATAGTTGCCGATGATCGAGCTGAACGCGAAGAAGAAGATTGCCACTGCGATGAAATAAGGAGCCCATGCACCGACCAGTTCCGACAGGGATGCCTGGGTGAGGACGATGCCCTCCTGCTCCGTCGTGTTGTATACGCCGGCCAGGATGATCATGAACGCGGTTGCCGAACAGATGATGATCGTATCAAAGAATACGCCGAGGCTCTGGACGAGCCCTTGCTTGGCAGGGTGGGAGGCGCTTGCGGTAGCTGCCGCGTTCGGCACACTCCCCATCCCTGCTTCATTCGAGAAGAGCCCACGGCGGACGCCCTGCATGATCGCCGCTCCGACAGCTCCGCCCGCCGCCTCCCGAAGGCCGAAAGCATGCTCAAAGATCAGTTTGAACATGCCCGGAATCTCCCCGAGGTTCATGGCAAGGACAATGACGGTGACTGCCAGGTACAGGACCGCCATGATCGGGACGAGAAACTGTGTCACGCTTGCTATTCTTTTGACACCGCCGAAAATAACGACTGCCGCGAGCCCGATGAGCACCAGGCCGACCGCCCAGTCTGGAATGGAAAAGACGCTGCTGAACGATTCCTTGATCGTATTCGCCTGGACGGCATTGAAAATGAATCCGAAGCAAAGTGTCAGCAGGATGGCAAAGACGATGCCAAGCCCCCGCTGGCCAAGGGCTTTCTGCATGTAATAAGCGGGGCCTCCCCGGAAGGTATCCCCGTCTTGGACCTTGTAAACTTGCGCCAGCGTACTTTCAATGAATGCGGTCGCCATTCCGACGATTGCGACCACCCACATCCAGAATACCGCTCCCGGGCCGCCGATTCCGATTGCCAGGGCCACGCCGGTCACATTGCCCGTCCCGACCCGGGAAGCGGCACTGATCGTAAATGCCTGGAACGGGGAAATCCCATCTTTATCATCTTTTGGTTCTGTGAGAAGCCGGAACATCTCACCGAACAGCCGGAACTGGACAAACTTCGTGCGGATGGTGAACCAGACACCAAGCCCGAGCAGTACGTATATGAGAACATAAGACCACAAAAGATCGTTGCCGTGCCCGACGATCCATTCCAACGCATCTTGGAACATATGTATTTTCCCCTTTCAACAGGTGTTTGCCGGCATTCCGCCTGCATTCTCTTTTCCTTTCCCTACTTTGAGGGCAAACAAGCCTCCGTGCAAGAGGAAAATGGCCGATCCTTTCGGAAAACAAACAACACTCCCCCGGTTCCCCGGCGGAGTGTTTCGGATCGGATCGTTTTCCTCACATCCTACATAAAACGTTCACGGTGGCGATCGTCGATATGATCGCGCGCAGGGCTGCGGTCAATCTCTTCAACCGCCGGATCCCCGAACGGTTCCGGTCCAAGGTTCGGGTCTGCCGCCTCTGACCTGACTCCGGAGAACGGCGCTTCCTCCCCCGCCATCTCTCCCGGCAGACGGCCTTCGGAGACTGCATGATCGGAACTGCGGTTCAGTTCCTCGTTCTTCTGTTCCCGGTTGTCCGCCCCGATGCTGACAGAGCCCTCATCCGGTCTGCGCCCGACTCCGCGCGAATTGACCGAGCCGTCCTCGATCCCAATGACATCCTCCCCGTGACCCGTCGCCCGTCCGTAATGATCGGTTTCCCGATTTGGTGTCAGGTCATTTACCGATTCTGTGTGTCCTTCCATATAACCAGATTCTTCTTCAAGACGTCCTGCCGCTTCAGCGGCTTCCCGGTCACGCTCATTGAAGAATCCGCGCTGGCCGACGCTTTCTTCCAGCACCGATTCAGACGGAATGACGGAATCGTCTATCTCCCGTTCAAACTCCGGATGCCGCTCTGCGAATGTTCGTCCTTCCGCATAGGCGTCCGTTTCCCGTCCCCGCGGTTGGTGATCACCTTGTTTCATGCCTGTTCCCTCCTGTCAGGGTAGTATTCAATGAATACCCTCAGAAGGATGACTTTGAAACCATGGGGACTGACGCCCTGCATGCAGCAAGGCGATCCGCGCCCGAGGAAGTCTCAGCCAGTTAGCAGTTAGCCTGGAAGCAAGAAAAAACTGCAGGCAAAGGAGCGAATGCACCCACTTTGTCTGCAGTCCGGCACTCGTAAAAGAGTGCCTTTTTACATCTGTGATCAGAAGCCCTGAACCCCTTTGCCCGGGTTGCCCGGCTGGACCGGATTTACGACCGGCTTGCCGGGATTGGCAGGCTTGCCGGGAGGATTGCCCGGCGTGACTGGGTTGCCCGGTGTTGCCGGCTTGCCCGGAGGATTACCCGGCGTCACGGGTTTGCCCGGATTTGCAGGCTTGCCGGGAGGGGTGCCCGGATTCGGATTGCCCGGCTTGTCCGGCTTTTCCCCTTTCGGCAGTTTGCGTTCGATGGAAACCGTCTGAACTGTTTCATGGCCGCCCAGGTCTACCACTTTGAAGGTATAATCGAATTTCCCTTCGACAAGCGGCAGCGTCAGCTCGATTGTTTCATCGAAGTTCTTCTTGCCGTACGGCTCGCTCAGATCATTGGCGAACACTTCGCTGTCATTCACATAGATTCGGATGTCGTCAAAGTTGTCTTTCACCCGGAGCGACACGCCGACTTCCGCTTCCTCCGTCTTCTTCGGAAGGTTCGTCAGAATGCTCAGCTCAGCCGGTGAAGAGTCGACGAAGAATCGGCGCATGATGGACATTTCATTGCCATGCTCGTCCTTCGCAGCGACCTTCACCGATTGGAAACCGTCCTCGAGTGTGAGCGTGTGGGAGAAGTTGCGACCGTCGAATTCGGCCGCTTTCTCGCCGTTCACCGTCACGGACACGACTTCCGATTCGTCGGTGACGTAGCCGTTCACCGTCACTTTTCCGTTGTCATAGACGGAGAAGTTGGCCGGATCGTTGATATAGATGACCGGAGGATCTTTTTCCGCAGGCTCGTCCTTCAGCTCGTAGTCACGGTGATTTTTGGCGTAATCCCAGACACGTGCCACGAGAACATCGTCCTCGCCCACTTCCTGATCGACAGTGAACTCTTCCTCGTCAGGGGAAAGCATTTCTACCTCCTCTGTGGCCGGGTCATCCGTCAGCGACTCACCATTGAGCAGCACTTCCCAAGCCTCAACGCCGGTGCCTTCGTCACGGAAGTCGGAAGCGATGATTTTGCCGTTGTCCAAATCGAAGTCGGCTTCCGGTGCAGCCGTGTCGACCTTTACAGGGAACTTGATGGACTGCCACTCGGCGCCTTCATAGTCGATGACCGCTTTCAGCTCAATGAAGTACTGACCGTCCTTTGCAAGCTGTCCGTTGACTTTGCCGTCCCACGCATAGTTCATGCTGTACGTATACGGCGGATTGGTCTCGGAATTGATGTAATGCTTCCGGAGGTCTGCCGCCGTCCGGATCGTGCGCACTTTCTTGCCGTCTGCATCGAGAACGTTCACTTCCATCTTCTTGGCGTTCCGGAACAGGGAGTAAACCGGGGTGACCTGGTCACGGAGACCGTCGCCGTCAGGGGAGAATCCGAAACGGTCCTGGTCGAAGTTCCCGCCGCCGTCGATGAAGTAACCTTGTTCATCCGCAAGCGCAGTGTATCCCCAGTACGTGCGTGCATCCCATGCGAAATAATCAAAGATCGGAGCATCATCCCAGCTGCCGTTGAATCCGAAGAACGGAACGGAGAGCGGAACATTGCCCGTCACTTCTTCATCCGGATCTTCAAGGAAGACGAAGCCATCCACGAAGAATCCGTTCGTGAAGTAGTCTTTCAGGTACTCGATGCCGGACAGGTCGATCGTCGCATCGATGGTCACCGTTCCGTTGGCCGGTACCGTGACCGTTTCCGGTCCGTCGATTTCCGCTTCATCCGTCAGGACCATGGACCCGATCAGATTGGATGCAGTGATCAGGTCCTCGCCTACATCTGCCAGGTTGTCCGCCTGCACCGCGTACGAGACGTTGTACGTCTTCTCTTCATCAGAGAAGTTCTCGGCCGTCAGAGCCAGCCGGATTTTGTTGTCCTTGATCTCTTTAAGCGCGACTTTCGCTTCACCGGTCGCCTTGTCCGTCACGAGCACATCGGTGTTGAGGGCATTCGCAAGCTGCATCAGCCCGGCGCCCTGTCGCCGAGGCGAAACATAATCGCCCTGCTCCTCATCGAAGATGACCGGAGCAGCAGTGTTCATGAGCAGTTTCTTGGTCATTTCAGAGCGTTCCCGGCCCGTCAGGCCAAACTCTTCATCGATGCGTTCGAAGAGGAGGGCCGCCCCGCCGGCAACATGGGGAGCCGCCATCGATGTCCCGCTCATGATGCCGTACTGATTGTTTTCAAGCGTGGAGAAGATATTGCCGCCCGGTGCTGTGATTTCAGGTTTGAAATCCAGGTTCGGTGTCGGTCCCCACGAGGTGAAATCACTCATCTGACCTGCTTTTTCGTTCGGTGTATCCACGTATTCCCCGTCGAATGTCACGGTCACATCCTTGCCCGCCTTCAGGGCATCGGCCATCGAAACGCCGTCCGACTGAAGAATGGACATGTACGGAATCTTGATCGCCGGGTCGGAGGCCATGTTGATCGTGCCGGCTGCATTGTTGTAGATGATCACGCCGGCAGCACCCGCAGCCTGTGCGTTCAGCCCCTTTTCCGTGAAGGCGATGTCGCCGCGGGAAATGAGGGCATATTTTCCGTTGAAGTCTTTGCCTTCAAAATCTTTCGGATGACCGAAGCCGGCATCCTCCACTTCCATTCCTTGATGATCCAGCTTCACGGGATCTGCGTCATTTGCAAGCATGTACCCGCTGCGCTTTTCCGCTCCGTCGATTGCATAGGCGAAGCTCATCGTGCGGATCATATCGTTTTCAAACGAGGCAACCCCGAGGGAATCATATGATACGCTCGGTGATCCGGTGAGTCCGTAATCCTGGTTATCCGCGTAATTGTAATAGTAGCCGTCACCATAGAGCGCCGAGTTGCCGGCAGAGATGGAGACGAGGAGGCCGTTTTCCACCGCACGCTTCACGGCCTGCTGTTCAGGACTCTTGTCGTCAACATATCCCGCAGTCGAACCGAGGGACAGGTTCAGGACATCCGCACCGAGTTTGATCGCATCGTCCATCGCCTTGACGTAGACATCCCCGTAAGTGGACGGGTAAAGCGGATCGTTTCCGAACACTTTCAGCGCGAGAAGCTGTGCCTCCGGTGCAATCCCCTTGATGCCGCCGTTCTCTTCATCACCGTTTGCACCGACTGTACCGGCCACGTGCATGCCGTGCATCGATGCATCCGGAGCGATGTCCCGGATGATGTCGTTCTCATCCATATAGTTGTAGCCGAACGGGACCTTTTCCGTGTAATACTTACCGCCGTGCAATTGGCCGGCCGAAAGCTCCCGGTCAATGTCCGCCTTCTTGAGTGCTGCGGAGGAAGCGTCTGTCAGCACCATGTCTTTATGTGCGGGGTCGATGCCCGTGTCGATGACCCCCACGACCATGCCTTCACCCTTGAAGCCATACTCCTCCCAGAACTGGCGGGCCTGTACGAGATCCTTCGATGAAACCATTTCCGGCTTTTCGACCGGACGCTCATATTCCGTTGCTTCGTAAACCGCCTTGACGCCCGGAAGCTCTGAAATGACTTTCGCTTCCTTCGCCTTGACGTTTGCCGAGAATCCGTTGAAGACGGTCGTGAACTCCTTCTTCACTTTCATGCTCGGCGCCTTCAGCTTCGCCGTCTTCATGACGTTCTGCTGCGACTTCTTCAGTTTTTGCTGTGTCTGCTCTTTCTGGGACTTCGAGAGTTCCTTGTAGAGGACGCCTTTGTTCGTCGCTTCCTCAATCGCCGGCTTTTCCGCAAGCTCGACGATGATCCGAATTTCTTCCTCCGGCTTTTCCGGTTTTTCGAGCTTTGCCGGAAGCTTTGTGGAAGGCTTCTCAAGCGTCAGCTTCGGTGACGCGGCCGGTCCCTTCCCCGGCTGAGGCGCCGAGGCGAATGCCGTCGTGCTGAGCGCAAGAACGAAGACCAGTGCCAAAAGCAGTACCCGCTTCATCTTCCTCAATCTTTTTCCCCCTTGCCGTTCGAATTTCACCCTTTTTAAATAGAGTGGCAATTATGAATTTATCATTATCTGCATTTATTTGGTATGCATCCTTTTATCTAACTTTCTAGTTTCTGCATAGTCTATTAGTCTTTTGGAATCATCTCGGGAAGAGTCTAAAGTCCTTGTCCGAGTGAAAGAGGAAATGAAAAAAGCAGCCCGCCGGAGGCTGCTTTCACTTTAAGACGTTCTCTTTGCCAATCTTCTCAAGAAGACCGCTTTTACTCAAAAGGACCCTCTTTTCTGCCGGCAATCCTTGCAGAAGGATCCGGATGCCGTTCAGAGCGGCTTTATCCAGGACTTCGGACATGGCTGCGACTCCGCCTGCATCAAGGGCCGTCAAGCCTTTCATCCGGAGGATGAGGGCATTCGGTCCCTTTTTAATTTCCTGATCCAGTTTCAGCTCAAAAGCCCGCACAGTTCCGAAGAAAAGAGGACCGCTCACTTTGACGGAAGTGAACAGGCTGCCGGGCTCCACATTTCCGGACAGGTAATCCTCTTTTTCTGCAGGCTTTACCTGCAGCACGAGCTTGCCGCTCATCTTCCGGAGGAACATGATCACAGCAAGGAGGAAGCCCGCCTGGACGCCGACCGTCAGATTGACGGACACGGTCAGCAGGAACGTCGCTAACAGAACGGCGGAGTCTCCCGAGCGCAAGCCTGCAATCTGGGCGAACGGCCGGATTCCGCTCATGTTCCAGGCGACGAACATAAGGATCGGGGCCATGGCCGCAAGCGGGACGTGCGAGGCAAACGGAGCAAACAGGACGAGCACGAACAGGACGAACACACTCTGGACGACACCCGACATCGGACTGACCGCTCCGGAACGGATGTTTGTCGCCGTCCTTGCGATGGCACCGGTCGCCGGAATTCCGCCAAACAGCGGGGTCACCATGTTGGCGACCCCCTGCCCGAACAGTTCCCGGTTGGATCTGGCCGTCGGTCCGCCCGCCATGCCGTCAGCGACGACGGCGGACAGGAGCGATTCGATGGCACCGAGCGCGGCAATGATCAGTGCAGGCTGCCAGAGCTCTACGACTTTCTGGAAGGTGAGCTGCGGAAAGGAAAACTCCGGAAGCTTCTGCGGGATGCCGCCGTACGCCGTCCCGATCGTCGCCACCTGCCCGGGATAAAAGATCGATGCAATCAGTGTCGGGATGAGGAGAGCAATGAGGAACGCCGGGACTTTCGGCGCAAACCGGGTCAGGAGGACAATCACAGCGAGGCCGGTCACCGCCGTAAGAACCGACAAGAGGTTAACCGTGCCGATGCTGCGAAGGATCTCCAGCATGTCCCGGTGGAAAAACTCCTGTTGTTCCACACCCTCCAGTCCGAGAAAATTGCCGATCTGACCCGTGAAGATGATGACGGCAATCCCCGCAGTGAAGCCGACCGTCACTGCCCGCGGGACGAAATGGATGAGGTCGCCGACTTTCAGAAAGGACATGACGAGCAGAAAAACGCCCGCCATGAACCCTGCAACAAGCAGGTCTTCATACCCGTACTGGAGTACGATGCCGAGCAGGATGGGGATAAATGCACCCGTAGGACCCGCAATCTGGAAACGGGATCCGCCGAGCAAGGCTACGAGCAGACCTGCGATGACCGTTGTGTAGATCCCGTATTCGGGCTTCACGCCCGATGCAATCGCAAAAGCCATCCCGAGCGGAATGGCCACGATGCCGACGGTCACGCCGGCGACAATGTCATGCTTGACCGTTTTGCGGTTCAGCAACTCAAAACGGACATCTTTCAACATTCAATTCACTCTCCGAATAGTATTTTGCAGGCGCAGCGGTCGTCACCGCGAAAGAAATATATTGCTATAGTCTTTCATATAAAAATCCATGACTTAACGCCTTGTAACCTTATTGTAATGTAACTGTAACCTAACTTCATAGACTCTTCGATATAATAAGAGCGAGATTATCGATAGAGTTAGCTAGAAGACATAGAATCGACCATATAAAACCAAAAAAATCTACGGGGGGAAATTACAAAATGAAAGTTAAACATCTGGCGTTTTCTGTTTTAACAACTGCCGCCCTTGCCACCTTTGTCGCAAATGGTGAAGCCGAAGCCTCTTCGAATACATATAAAGTCAAGTCGGGTGACTCTCTCTGGAAAATCGCAACCGAACATAAGCTGAGTGTCTCGGAAATCAAGAAAATCAACAACCTGTCCAGCGATATTATTTTCCCTGGACAAAACCTCAGCCTTTCCGGCACATACAAAGCCCCGGCCAATAATCAAAGCAAACAACAGACAAGCACCGCAAAGCCGGCTTCTTCCGCTTCTGCCGCTTCGGGCAGTGTCTACACCGTCAAGCGCGGAGATACGCTCAGCCGCATTGCCGCAAATAACGGAATGTCCGTAGCGAACATCAAGAAATTGAACAATCTTAAGGGAGACCTGATCCTGGTCGGCCAGAAATTGAAGCTTTCCTCATCGGCTTCAACTTCATCTTCAACATCGGCGAAAGCTCCGGCACAGACGTCCAAACCATCGTCCCCGGCTAAAGCACCTGCAAAACTGGCGACCGGCAGCCAGACTTACAGAGTGGTCTCCGGCGACACCCTTTCCAAAATTGCCGCACGCCATAAAACGACAGTGAAGAACCTGCAAGCTTTGAATAACCTTTCAGGCACAACGATCTACGTCGGCCAGACCCTGAAAGTAAACGGGACTGCAAAAGCAAACGGCAAAACAGACAGCGGAAAAGTGATCCAGACATCCGCTCCGTCAAGCACGGCGTCAACAAGCAACATTGTAAGCATCGCCAAAAAGTATCAGGGCGTCCCTTACAAATGGGGCGGCACTACACCGTCCGGATTTGACTGCAGCGGCTTCATCTACTATGTTCTGAAGGAAGCAGGCCTCAGCAATTCCCGTGCTACGGCAGCCGGCTACTATGACCGCTCGTTTTCCGTAAAATCTCCTCAGGCTGGTGACTTCGTGTTCTTCCGGGGCACATACGGCGGCGCGAATAACGTGTCCCATATGGGGATTTATCTTGGAAACAACCAGTTCATCCATGCAAGTTCTTCACAGGGCATCACGATCTCAAATGTGAATGACTCGTATTGGAAAAAGTTCCCTAGGGAATTCAAAAAGCACTACTCCCAGCTGTGATCATAGAAAGAAGGCGACAGCCGTTGCTGTCGCCTTCTTTTTTATTTTCTCGACTTTAATACTTTCAGTAAAAATTGGGGGATGACCAGAAATCGTTTGAAACGGCTCGGTTGTCGAAGCAATCTGTAGAGCCATTCCAGATTCAGCTTTCTCCAAAAAAGCGGCGCCCGTTTGATCGTCCCCGAGAGAACATCAAAACTTCCCCCAACCCCCATATACACGCCATCCGGAAATTCCGGTAAGTGATCATAGATCCACTGTTCCTGTTTTGGAAAGCCTAAGGCAACAAACGTCATATCGGGTTTGCTTTCTATGACGTGATCGGCCGCCTGCCGGCCGTTCCCATGATAACCATCCCTATCCCCCACCACTTGAATGCCGGGGTATTTTTCATTCAATACCTCTACTAATTTGGCCAGCACCGCCGGTTTTGCCCCGTAAAGGAAAACCCGCAGTTTTTTCGCACTGGCCATTTTCAGCATTTCTTCCATCAGTTCGATTCCCGGAATGCGTTCTTTCAGGGGCAGCCCAAGAATCCTCGCCCCTACGACCAATCCGATTCCGTCGGCCACTTTCAGGTCTGCAGCTTGTATGGCTCTCAAATAACCGGGATTGCTGTTGGCATACATGACGATCTCCGGGTTCAATGTGGCAATGAACATTTTATCTTTTTTGTTCAAAGCCGCATCCACAATCCCCAGTGCCCCGCTTTTTGTCAGATCATCAATATCTACATCGAATAATTTAACCTTATTGCCCATAAAATCTCTCACAGCCTATAACAATATATTCCCTTGGATCAAGGTGTGTTCTCTGTTCTTTTAAGGTTTACCGGTTTCTTCTTAACTGTTCAACAAACTCCGACATGCGTTCCATTGCAAGCCGGACTTCCGCTTTTGGCCTTGCATAGGAAATTCGGATGTACCCTTCTCCGTAATCAGTGAACGCACTGCCGTGCACAACGGCGACCCCTGCCTCGGCCAACATCCGGAGTGCAAAGTCTTTGGAAATGAGCGGAAACTCCTGGATGGATGGGAAAGCATAGAACGCCCCGTTCGGCTTCACTGTAGGCAATTGCATCCGATGAAGGGCATCCAGGACAATGCTGCGGCGCTCCAGGTTGATCTCGTTCATTTTATCCGGTGCCGTTGCCGAGCCGCCGAGTGCCTCAATCGCTGCATGCTGTGACGGGGTTGGCGCGCAGATGGTGTTGTATGCGTGTATCCTCACAACATAGTTCATGATGTCGGCAGGACCAAATAAAAAGCCGATTCTCCAACCGGTCATTGAATGGGATTTCGAAAGACCGTGGATGAGAAATAGCCGATCCCGCAATGCCGGATACTTTCCGAAAGAAGTGTGGGAGACTCCGTAAGTATTCTCGCTATAAATATCGTCGGACAAAATAAAAACAGGATGCCGGGCAAGCATCTCAGCAAGCGAGTCCATTTGATCTTGCGGGATCATGACACCGGTAGGATTGGACGGATTGTTGAAGATGACAATCTTGGTCTTCTCGGTGATCAAGGACTCGAGCTGTTCCACATCCGGCACGAACCCGGTCGGACGGGTATCGAGATAAACGGGTTTGGCGCCTGCCAGCTTGATCAGCGGCTCATACCCCGCGAAGATCGGAACGGGAATGATCACTTCGTCACCCGGCTCCAGCAATGTGCGGAGTACGGCATCCATTGCCCCGCTTGCACCGGCTGTGACGACTGTCTCGGTGTACGGGTCATACTCAAATCGATACTTACCTCCATAGTACGCCGAGGCAATTTTACGGAGCTCAGGAAGCCCTGCGTTATGGGAGTAGCCTGTTAAGTCACCCCGGATTGCCCGTTCGCCCGCCGCTTTCACCCCTTCCGGCACAGGGGTGTCCGGTTGTCCGACTGTCAGGTTGATCGCACCCGGATATTCAGGGATCAAATTCGAGATCTGACGGATTCCCGACAGTTCCGTGTCCAGTGCCCGGCCATTGATTGATCGTCCCATCTCCATCCTCCCTTTTCGCTCTTAACCAAGAGTAGCGCAATCATCGCTCAATGAAAAGTCATTCCATCAATGAATAGCGTATCTATGTTCTATGCCGATGAAACCATTCTTATTACTGCGGTCAGGGCTCAACGATCCCCGACTTCAACTTCAACACGTCTTTTTCTCAGAAGGTCTTCCGCCGCCCCGCTGCCGAGGAGGACACCGAGGATGATGAAGAAGAGACCGGCGAGGTGGCGTGCGGTGATCGCTTCGCCAAGGAAGAGGGCCGAGCCGGCGAGTGAGACGAGCGTGTTAAGATTCATGAAGATGGCCGCTTTTGTCGGACCGGCCTGTCCGACAGAATAATTGTAGAGCATATGGCTGACGGCAGTGCCGAAGATGGCGCTGACGGCGAAGACGAGCCAGAACGACGGCGGGACGCTTTGGAATGCGGCCAGTTCGCCGGGCTCCGCAGCGAGGCTGATGACGAACAGCGTCGAACCGCCGAGTATGAGCATGTAGGCGGTTAGCAGCCTCGGGTCAATTGTGGCAGCGGCTTTTGCGACGATCAGGAAGCTGAGCACCTGCACGAAGATAGCCAGGAAGATGTACACGTCCCCTCTGGAAATGCCGGACAGCCCGCCGTCTGCCAGGACCACCGACGAGACGCCGAGGAGTCCGAGGAGGACGCCGAGCCATTGGATCTTCGTCGGGGAAACGCGGATCAGGATGGAGGAGAATACGGCTGTCAGGAACGGACCGGTCCCGAGGATCAGTCCGGCGTTCGTGCCGCTCGTCATCGTCAATCCGTTGTTCAGAAAATAGTGGTGTGCCACCACATTCAGAAGCATGCCGGGGATGATGTATTTCCATTCCGAACGGCGCGGCATGCGGACGATCCGGAGGGAGCACAGGATGAGGAAGACAATGACCCCCGCCGAGAAGATCCGGAAGGAAGTCATCGTGACGGGCCCGACGTATTGAAGCAGATACTTCAGCATCGGCAGGTTGAGTCCCCACGCCACCATGACAAACGTCAGGATGCCATAAATTTTCCACATGCCGTCTCCTCCTCACCGGTTGAATATTCTTTCATTATATCGGATCATGACGGGCCGTGCGGCGTAAATTGAAAAAACGTCCTTAAGAGAGGACGTTTCTGAACAGCAGCTGATCCAAATCACTATTTTCGTACACCGAGGCAGTATTGGTAAATCGCAGCAGTTGCCAGGCAGTCACCAATGGCATCGTGTGCACGGTGTTCCAGACGCAGGTAATGAGCAAGCGTTCCAAGTTTATGGTTCGTCGTTTCGGTAATGACTTTCCGGGCGAGACGCACCGTGTCGATGACGGTATATTCGGGGATGGTGATCCCTTCGATGGCGTCAAGTGCATAAAGGAAGCTCATGTCGAATGCGGCATTGTGGGCAATGATCGGAAAGTCACCGATAAATCCGATCAGATCACCGATGACCTCCTCAATGGCCGGCGCATCGGCCACCTGTTCATTGGTGATTCCCGTCAGTCTGGTGATGGTCGGCGAAATATGCCGGCGGGGATTGACGAGTGTCTCGAAGCACCCCTGCTGTTCGTGACCGATGTATTTGACAGCGCCGATCTGGATGATCTTGTCTGCTCCCGACCGGAAACCGGTCGTTTCAAAATCGAGCACAACGTAGTCGGCCACTTTGCGGACGGACGATTTATATTTCTTCGGACGTGCGGGCGGCCGCATGCGTTTGATCTGTTGGTGGACTTTTTCTTCCAGCAGCTGCTCGACTGCCCTCTTCTGTTCCTCCACGGAAACCACCGCCTCCCCAAACTAGTATTCTTCCTCTTCCCGATTATAGATTATTATAAGCCTTCTGTAACAATAAAAAAACCGCCGCGGGAATGGAGACCCCTCGGCGGCAAATATCATCAATTGAATGCAGTGAATGTGCCCGACCCGGCCGCCGTGAATGCAGCGGTGCCGTCTTTCACTTTGAGTTTGTACACCGTACCGGACTCGCTGTCCCGGGCGGTCAGCTTGTTCGTCTTGCCGACCCCGCTCAAATCAACCGGGATCTCAATTTCCAGCTTCTGCTTCTTCTTGCCTGTGTTCATTTCGTCTCCTGCTTTGTCGTAGAAGTGGATCGAGAATGCTCCGGAGATGGCCGCAGACTCATTCGAGTCTGCCTTTCCGAGTGCAATTGTCACCCCTTCTGCCGCGCCGCCCAGCTCTTCGACGAGTTTCTTGTCCGCCGTGAAGCTGAGTCCGTCACTGATGACCGTCAGGCCTTTTTTCGCGGCGACGATCCGGTCGAGCTGCTTTTCGCTGAACTGGACTTCCGCTCACCGCAAAGTGGAATAGTCATTTTGGACTTATCAAAATAAAAAAACCGCATTCTCCAGAGAAGTCTCCGGAAAAAGCGGCGGTTGCGGTATTTAGTTTTCTTTTACTGTCACGTCAAGCGTGCCGTCATCGAGCAGCTGGGCGAAAAATACCTGCTCCGGCCGCGAGACTCCGTGCTTTCCAAGTTCCTTGAGCAGCCATTCCTCCGATAAATTGTACTCCTTCAGATTCTTTCGGACGATCTTCCCGTCCGAGATGATTTCAGCCGGCAAATATTTCGACGGCCCGGCGCCGACATTCACATCTTTCTTTGTCGCCGGCATGTTCGGCCCCTTGAGCAGCACGCTGAGCGCACCGTTCGTCTCGAGAATCGCATATCTAACGTCTTTCACGAGGAACACTCCGTTTTCACGGAGCATCATATTCAGGTCATCCAGATGGAGCTGGACGGACTTCATCGCCTTTTCATCCAACCGGCCGTCTTTGATGACGATTGTCGGCTCGTTGTCCAGAATGATCCGGGCTCCGGGCCATTTTAGTGAAATGAGGCTGAGCACCACAGTGAGCAGCGTCCAGGTAACGAGCGAGATCAGTCCGTCAAAAAACGGTGTTTCGCTCTCCCCCGCGATATTTCCTGCGATGGAGCCGATCGTGATCCCGGTCACATAGTTAAAGAATGTCAGCTGGCTCATCTGCTTTTTGCCGAGAAGTCGTGTGAGCAGCAACAGCACGGCAAAGGTCACCGCCGACCGGAGTACCATTTCCCAAAAATCCACTCGCAGCCAATCGTCCATGTTTCACCCTCCCCCGAGCAATCCTCCTCCCATCTTTCCTTTAATGGCATGGCTTTATTCACGGGACTACTCATCCGGCCATCAAAAAACCGCCGCCCCCTCGGGGGCAGCGGAAATATACGTCCATTCGATTTTTGTCGGTGAGGTTAAGCGAGCGGATCATTGAAACGGTCACGGTCCATACGATCGCGGTCACGTGCAAGGTCGTTGACGTCATTTGTCAGCGGACGGCGGCTCGCGAAAAAGCTGTCTTCCACCTCCGCATTGCGGTCGACGAGAACGAGGATTTTGCCTTCATTGAAATACGTTTCATAGCGCTC
Organism: Edaphobacillus lindanitolerans; assembly: GCF_900156305.1. Classification (GTDB taxonomy): domain Bacteria; phylum Bacillota; class Bacilli; order Bacillales_A; family Planococcaceae; genus Bhargavaea; species Bhargavaea lindanitolerans. The sequence continues at coordinate 493,959 of NZ_FTPL01000001.1, forward strand.
GGCCTCGTCTTCCGGAACACCCATCCCGATGAGCGCGCCCGCCAGGCCGCCCACGCCGGCACCTGCCGCGGCACCGGTGAGCCCGGCGACAATCGGGCCGGCCGCCACAATCGGGCCGATCCCCGGAATAGCCAGTGCCCCGAGCCCGGCAAGTACCCCGCCGAGGCCGCCGAGCACGCCGCCAGTCGCGGCACCTGTCGCAGCTCCTTCCGCTGCCTTCGTGCCGGTTTCCTCTGAAATCGCATCCACCTGTTCATTGTTCTGTGAAATCACCGAAATGTCCTCCGCTCGATATCCTTGGCGCTTTAGGTCCTCAATCGCATCAATCGCCTCGTGTTCTGTGTCATAATAACCAACTACTCTGCGTTCTGCCATTATCCAACGCCTCCTTTTGGTCTAGTTTGAGATTACCCGGTAGGGAGACTCGTAAACCTGAATGGAGGCCGAGATGAAAGAGGGAAATCATGCCAACGAACTCCATTCGCTCCGCCGCCGCCACTGTCAGTCCAATGAAAAAACCGCCCGCAAAAGCGGACGGTTCCCGTATTTTCATTCGACCCCGAACAGTGTGAAGCGGACATAGTCCTGCCAGCTCGTGGCCGTCCATGTTGATTTTGATGGCCATTGGAGCGGCATCGGGAGGATGACCGGAGACGGCGGGGCATACCCTCCGATTCTCGGTTTGTTGACGACAAGGTCGCCTTCGTACAGGCCGTCAGTGACGATGCTGTACCCCTCCAAGTCGAACGGGGTCATGACCGGGACCTTCACGGCGTGGCCGTTCCGGTCGATGATGGTGGCGAGTGCTTCATTGAGATACTTGCCTTCAAGTGCGTCTTCCTTCACCGCAATGGAAGCCGGGGCTTCCTCGGTGTGGATGACCGCGTTGGCGTTGTTGGCAAACGGAAGCCGGCTGACATCAGCGTCGGTCGATATCCGGACCTCGTAGTAGGCGAGCGGATTGTTCACTTTTTCCCGGTCGAGCTTTTGGTAGGCATCCAGCCATTTCGACCCGTTCGCCTCCACCCGGGAAACGGAGAGGACGGTTCCTTCGACCGCGCCTTCGATGCCCGGTGCCTGGATGTACACCCGGTCATCCGGCGTAATTTTCTGCCACTCTTCTCCTGTGGCATAGGTGAGGAACTGGCGGTCATCCGTGTAAATATCGACGGCGAGCCGTTCACCGAGACGGTGTACATCGGCAACGGTGCCGTCCACCGGGCTGATGAGTGCCGGGGAGTCCGGACTCCGGGCCAGCTGGGCTTCGACTACTGCCAGCTGGCGCCGGACATCGGAAAGTGCATTGTCGACCGCGGCGATTGCGTGAGCATAGGCGCCGTCCTGGGAGACGTCGACATTCACGTCCACGTTCAGGCCGATCTCCACTCTGTCGGCATCAGTGCCGGTGCCCGATGAACCGCTGCCTTCGACACGGTCACTCCGGTTGGAAGAGGAGCGGGCGTCGGACTGCGCCATGCGACGTGTTTGTTCAAGGTCGCGCTTCGTCGCATTGAGATCAGATTCCTGCGCCTTCAGCGCAGCCCGCTCCGACTCCCACACCGAACGCTGGCCATCTGCCCGCTCCGAACTGAGCGTCGCGATTTCCTGCCCGGCGCTCACCGGATCCCCTTCTGTGACGAGCCACTGCTGAACGGAAGAATCGTTGTCGACATATGCCGTATACACATTCCCCGGCACGACGAGTGCTTCCTTTGCCAGCTTGTCCGCGTAGTCTGCGGCGACCATCCGGTCAGTCCCCTGGACATACACGTACTTCGGAATTGAACTCTTGTCGCCGAACAGCAGCACGGCGTTCGTCGCAACGAATGCCGTGACCGTGATGGCCACTGCGATGTTCCAGAATTTATTCAACAGCGGCACCTCCCCCGAACAGCTCCGTGAACAGGCGTTCCGCCGGAATCAACCCGATGAGCGACGTGATGACCGCCATCGCGACGTTCAGCCCGATAAGCAGCCAGAGCAGACTTCGCTTCGCCTCCGGCAGATAATACCGGATAAACCGGAACTGAAACGCTATGACAATCGCGGTCCCGATCGACAGCTGGTTGAGGAAGTAGATCAGGAACGGATAAGTGAGGAATGTCGCTGCGAGCGGACCGAATGACAGGAAAGAAACCGGCGCTGCCGCACCATTCACGAGAAAGACGATGAACACGAGCAACTTCTCGAGGAGAAGGATGCCTGTAATGAACAACTGCAGCACGACAAGCTTCCGGTAATGGATCCCTGTCAGCTTATGTAAAATGAACGAGATACCGTACAGATGGAACGCCGTATAAACAACCGCCCACAACATCGAACCGGCGAGGGACATCATCCGGGCAAGAGCAAATGTCTCGTCGTCGCCGTTGGCGGTGATCGGTGTCAGCCCGCGTGTACCGATCCCCCACATATTCATCAATGCATAAAGGATCAGTGCGGAGATGAACAGACCGACGACCCGCAATCGGAACCCCCTCATCGTGCTGTTGTCCAGCCGCTCCACCAATGTGCCCTGGTCGGTCAGATACCGCCAGAACTTGAAGTCGAAAAACATATGCCCAATTCCCTTCCGGCCATGCAAGGTTGATAGACTGCCATATCATCCACTTTACCAAAAGACGGCGTTTTTGTAACCAGTCAAACAGACCATGCCCGGGGAACTATGACAAAATTTTGTTCAGGCAGACCGCTTTCGGCAGAAAGTTCCCGCATATCCCCCTAGGAATACGGCGAATCGGTGGGAATGGAAGGAATCCGGGTCATTTATCGGCACAGTCGCAAGGATGAAAACTTGACGGGCACGGCGGTTTGGGCGGCTGCACCGGGCTTCCGGGGTCATTTTTCCATCATAAAAGCCCGCGGGAGCTCCGCCGGGCTCTGGTCCATATCGGGTTGCCATGGCGTCCGGGCTGCACGGGGTTGTTCCGGTCATTGGCCATTCAGTTGCCCGGCAAGGCGATGGAAGCTGTCACGGTCGCCTTCTGCAAGTGCACGGTCGATCAAGTTCATGAGGTTGGCGCGCTCGAACTCGGCGATGAGCACTTCCGCTTCGCCGGGTTCGATGAACATCGGATCGCTTTCCATGATGTCTGCCCCTTCGAGGATGTCTTTCAGATGGGTGTGGATGTCGGAGATCAGCAACAATTGATAGAGCGGGAGCCGGATGAACCGGCTGCCTTTTTGGAAAACGAAGATTTCGCCGAGATTTTCTACTTGGAGGTTTAGGAGATTGATATGGATCTCCTTGCCTTCCGACGGGATAAAGTGGAACAGTTCTTCCCCTTTTTTGATTGTGAAATACTGATATTCGAAGACGAGTCTCACCCGTGTTTGTTCCTGTGTCATGTAAAAAGGCTTCATTCGTTGGATGTGCAGCATGGGGCTCCCTCCCTTTATCGCAATTTTCAATACTTTCATTTTACCATAATTATATGAAAGCGCATACAGAAAAATCCGGGCTATCCAGCCTGTCCCCTCCATGCCTTTCTTTTATTCCTTCTGCCGTCCCCTTTTGCCGTTTCCGTCCTTTCCGTTCAAAAAGAACCCGAATCGGTTTTCCCCGTACTCCAGCACATACGAAGACATGAGCCGTGGACCCAGGATCCTGAATCCTTCGCGGTATGCGGGATGTTTCTCAAAGACGATGCTTCCTTTCCTCAGGTCGATTTCCACGTCCGTGAGCAGGATAGGGCCGAACAGCATATAGGGCACAGTGCCGACTGGGGCATCCCCTTCCTGGATGACCTGTATTCTGCCGTCGCCTGAATCCCGCCTGATCAGCCGCCAATTTCTATTTTCCCGTGTCACCGTCGGATTTTTGATGATAATTTCATACCGGGCCATGCCCACGCCTCCCTTTCAGTTTCAACAGCTTTTCCGGCATCCGTTCAATTAACAGCAGGGCCAACTGCAGAATAAAGCGGGCCGTCATTTTTGTACCAATAAAGCCATCTGTCCCGCCGGCCGGAGCCGGGTACGGGTGGCAGGCATGTGGATACGGGGATGAAGGCTTTCGGCTTCGTTTACGTTTCGCACCCCGAGTCGTATAATGGAGGGAAAGCCTTTTTTTAATGTGAAGGACGGGGGTTATCCCATGAATACATTGTTGCCGGCATTTGCCGGGCTCTACGAAAACGAAATCATGAGTGCGATGGATCGCCTGAAGTTGATCGCCGAACCGTCATCGGAATCTGCGGAGCGCATGGTCCGGGAAGCGGCCATGCTCGTACGGAATGACCGTCTCCGCCTCGTCGATGCGGATGAGCGGTACGGGACGGTCCGTTTCACTACGAGGGATTTCCCGTATGCCGAGATCATGCTGATGCTCCCGGCCCAGAAGTCGACCTGCAGCCTGCACGGCGACCGGGGCTGCGAACATACCGCTGCCGCCTGGTTCTCCGCCTTCCAGCATATCGGCTCCCTGTCGGAATGGCTTCGGGACTGGCGCAGCTCCGGTGTTTCCCGCTATCAGCCGGGCCGTGCGCTGGAACAGACACCGGAAGCCTGGCGTGACCTGCTCGACAAACTGACGTCCAGGTTCCGTTCGTTCGGTGAGACGGTCCCGTATCATATCATCTCAGAGGAACTCAGCCTCTTTAGCCAGCAGCTGCGGTCCGTTGAGCCGATCGAACAGGAATGGAAGCCGTTGTTCAAGCTCTACTCTTCGCTGTACGCCCTGCACGCGGTATCTGCAGGATTTTCTGCGCGCGGGTTTTCCATCGGCTATGACCGCTGGCAGTTTGGCCGGATGCTCGATGGCCTGCTGGACAACATCAAGGACAGCCTCGCCCGTCTCTCCACCTCAAGGCGGCTGTTTGCGGCCGACCCGTTTTATCACGATCTGGAGGACCTTGTCCGATCGTTCACTCTTTCTGCAGATCATTCCCCGGAAATGTGGATTGCCATCTACCGGGATGTCTGGACGACACTGTTCACCGGAAAAGATGCCCGGGAACGGGAACTGGCTGTACTAAGCGGGATGGATGACTCCTCTGACGGCTCTCCGCTCCTGCTGATGAGGGCATGGATATCGATTCTCCTCGGTTTGCCGGCCGGAGATGTCTCTGTCTCGGACGATCCCTCCGAGATCCCGCTGTTCACTTCGTGGATGGAGCTCGCGGAATACCTGGCCAAAGCCAAAGAGGGCACGAAGGCCCGGGAGATCATCCATGCGCTCGTCCCGCTCATCTCACCATACATGGAATCGGTCTCGTTCATCGAGCAGCGGAAAACGGCATCCGATCTTGCCGACCTGTGCCGTGAAACAGACATGCCGGAAAACGTGACGACCGACATCCTGTTTCGCTGCGGGTCTGCGGCAGAGGCCGAATACGCGGAGTTCCTGCTCGGCCGGGGACGCTACCGCGAATGGGCCGCATGGCATCTTCTGAATCATTCAAGCTTTGACCGTGTGGAGATGTCGGGGCTCAAGACGCTCATCGATGAAGCGCCGATGGAAGCCATTTCCTTATGCCATACGCACGTCACCGAACAGATCGCCCAGAAAAGCCGCGGGAATTACCGGGAAGCCGTCCGGATCCTGAAAAAAATGAAACGAGCGGCGAAAAAGTCAGGCAGGGCCGACTGGTGGAACGACTACATTGCCGCCCTCCGCAAAAAGCATTCCAGGCTCCGCGCGCTCATGGAAGAGATGGAAAGAGGGAAGCTGACGCTATGAAACCGATGACACTGAACCGGACAATCCGCCTTTCCGTGCGGGAACTTCCGGACGGGCGTTTCGCCCTTGCAGGATTCAATGAAAGCGATATGAATATTCCCGTCGGACGCCTGAAAGAGATTTTGTTCTTCAGCCATTTTCGCTCGTTTCTCGGACTTGATGCAACGGCAGACCCGGACGCCGTCATTCTCACGCCGCGCGAAGCGGTCGAAGCGCTCGGCGGCGGGTTCCCGCTTGTAAGTTTCGTGGGAGCTTCGGATCACGACGGGGTGCTGCTTCAGAACTTGATGGGCGCGGCTGAAATCTGGAACAGCCCGGGCCTCCCCCGCATTGCGGGCGCGGACGGCGGCGAGCTGAACTTCACGGATGACGAAGTGACGGAAGGCACGAAAGCCGTCCTTGAGAATGCATTCCGTGAACTGCTTGCCGATGGCGGAATCGGAACTGACCGGCTCAAAGACGTGATCGAATTCCGCAGAACCGAAACCGAAGACGCCGCTATCGGCGAAACGCTCCCGTTCCGGATCGCCGTCCGTCTGAGTGAACCGGAAGAAAGCCATGACGAATGGATGCTGGAAACGGTGCTCGTGAACAAACGCGGAGGCACGCACTGGACCCCGGCGGCACGGAAGACCGTGCTGCATCCAGCCGAGTCTCTCCCTAAGAAGTGGAAGGAATTCGCCGATCCGGTGGCAGCGATGCAGGACCGGATCGCCGCGTTGCTCGGTGACGGTGAAGGAGCGGATCGCATGCCCGGTTCCTTCATTTCCGAACCGCTTGAAGATGCACAGGTTCGCCGGTTTCTCGCGGAAGATTTGCCGGTCCTCCAATCGCTCGGTATCGATGTCATCATTCCTGCATGGCTGCGGGATGCGGCAGAGCGGAAAGTCCGTGTCCGTGCGACTACATCTGCCGGTTCATCCGGGACTGCACGGCTCGATGACGCCCTTGACTTCAATTGGTCGTTTTCATTGGGCGGAGAAGAAATCCCGGCGGAGCATTTCCGCCGGCTCGTCGAGGAAAAGCGGGAGTTCATCCGCGCCGGAGAAGATTGGTTCAGGCTTGACGCCGCCTGGCTCGCCCGCATCCGCGAGATGATGGAAGAGGCTGAACGGGGCGGTTTGACGGTGAAGGATCTGCTATTCCGGGATTTGGAGGAAGAGCTCGGCCTTGCAGCGGATGTCTCAGAAGATGAAGATGACGATGACGATCCGCTGTTCGCCTTTTCATTACAGCAGTCTTTGAAGGAGGCGGTCGGCCGCATCCGCAGCAAAGAAGGCATTCCGTCCGCGCCGGTGCCGGCAGGTCTCCATGCAACCCTCCGTCCTTACCAGAAAGACGGCTTCGACTGGCTCGTATTTATGCGCGAGAATGGATTCGGTGCAATCCTGGCTGACGATATGGGGCTCGGGAAGACCGTGCAGCTCATTGCCTATCTGCTTCACCTGCATGAAACGGAAGGTCCGGGACACGGACCGTCTCTCATCATCTGCCCGACCTCCGTCATCGGCAACTGGCAGCGTGAACTTGCCCGGTTTGCGCCGGGGCTTCCGGTTCTCGTCCACTATGGGCAGAGCCGCCTGAAAGACGAATCCCTGGACGACGGGCTCGGAAGGATCGGCAATGGCCTTGTCCTTACTACGTACGGAACGTTCATGCAGGACAGCGAGGCCCTGTCGGAATTCGAATGGGCGTCCGTTACGCTCGATGAGGCACAAAACATCAAGAACATGCAGACAAAGCAGTCCAGGGCCATCCGTAAGCTTCATGGCCGGCAGCACATCGCACTGACCGGGACTCCCGTAGAAAACCGGCTGGCGGAACTGTGGGCAATTTTCGACTTTATCCATAAGGGATACCTCGGCCGGTTTGCCTCTTTCCAGGAAGAATTCATCAATCCGATCGAGAAGGACGGTTCAGAGCCAAGAAAACAGAAGCTTCGCGCCAAAATTGCGCCGTTCCTGCTCAGACGGACAAAGTCAGACCCCGAGCTCATGCTCAACCTTCCGGACAAGCTTGAAGAGAACGAGTACGTGCCGCTCACTGAGGAGCAGGCCGCTCTCTATGAAAGTTATATCCGGGAAACGAAGGCCGGCCTCATGGAGACGGAAGGGTTCCGCCGAAAGGGCATCATCCTCAAAATGCTCAGCCGGCTGAAACAACTGTGCAACCACCCTTCCCTCTTCTTGAAAGAGCCGTTTTCCGAGCCTGCCGACCTGATCATCCGGTCGAAGAAGCTCGAACGGATCATTGAACTGACAGCAGAGATTGCAGAAAGCGGTGAGCAGGTGCTCATCTTCACGCAATACATCGGGATGGGGGAACTCATCCGTCACTGCCTGTCCGGCCTGCATGGCATTGAAGCGCCGTTCCTTACCGGCAGCATGCCGAAAACGAGCCGGGACCGCCTTGTCGAGGATTTCCAGAATGGCGAGTTCCCCGTTTTCATCCTTTCCCTGAAAGCAGGCGGCACCGGCCTCAATCTGACCGGCGCGAACCATGTGCTGCATGCCGACCGCTGGTGGAACCCGGCCGTCGAAAACCAGGCGACCGACCGGGCATACCGGATCGGCCAGGAGCGCTTCGTCCATGTGAGAAAGTTCGTCACCATCGGAACCGTGGAGGAAAAGATCGACCGGATGATTGCGGAAAAGGCGGCCCTCTCCTCCGAACTCATTCAGTCGGGTGCCTGGATCACCGACCTGACGGAGTCCGAACTGGACGATCTGTTCACAATCGGATGATCCGTTTACAGTAAAATATTGCAGACGGCCCGGCCACCCCCATGGCCGGGCCGTCTTGATCCTGTATTCAATGCCAACTCCACTCAGCGCTTCACAACGAGATTCAGTGTGCCGGGATCGTGCCGAAACCGATTGTCCTGCAGTTTTTCCAGATGTACCACCCTTTCGTTCATATGGGCGACAATCCGGATCAGCTGCTCAATCTGCCGTTCTGACCTGACAAGCTGATCTTCAATGTTCTTCATCATTCGCTCGTGATCCTTTCAATAAGGTGGTTGGCCGGACGGAGGCCCGACCGCTTCCGGTGCAGCGGTCGCACCGGGCCTGTACTCCGGGCGGCTCCGTATGGCGGTCAGTCCCGCCCCCGACGTTCAGTGGCGGATCGGGAACCCGGCCGACTCTTCCTCCGGCAGCGTCAGTTCCTTCGGCAGACCGGTTCCATGGGCAACCATGCCGCTGTTCTGCCTGGTCGCTTCTGCAGGACTGACTGCGATGCCCGCCGCTCCGTTCTTTCGACCATGTGCAATATGTGCGGAAGCTGCCGGCTCTGCCTGCTCATGAGCCGTTCCGGCGGCGGCTTGCCGTTCGGAAGTGCTGTTTGTCGGATGTCCGTTCTGATGCCCGCCTGCTGGATCAGACTGGCCCGCAGCTGACGGGCCGGCCTGGGACTCCAGCATCTCTTCCGCCTGCTTTTCTTCATTTTTTGCCGGCGGCTTCAGCTGGAGAAACTTCAGTTCCTCGCAAAGCACTTCTGTTACAAACACCCGGGCTTCGCCTTTCATGTATGACCTCGACCGGAGCCTGCCGCAGACACTGACGAGCGAACCTTTTCCGCAATACTCGACGGTACTATGAGCCTGCTTGCCCCAGATTGAGCAGAGAACGAAATCAGCCTCCTTGTCCTTGAACTTCTTTTCCACTGCCAAAACGAATCCTGCCTGGACAGCACCGCCGGCAAATTGCCGGAGTTCCGGATCTTTTGTAAGCCGGCCGATCAATGCCACCTGGTTCACGCGTTCACCTCCTTCCCTGATTTGTAACCTGAGCATACCCGATGTACGGCAAAACGGGCAAAGAGCCATTTTTCAATTTTGAAGCCCCTTTTTGCTCCAAAATCCGAATATGCAACGCGGGAAATTCTGGCCCTTTTTCACTGCTTCTCATATTCCCCGCGGTTTGCCGGTATTTTGGAGAAGGCGTCATTTTGCAAACTTGGCAGTTGATGAATTCGCTCCTCCGTGGAAAGCTCTTGCCATGATTGGCCGGAAAGGAGGTTATGGTATACTGTGGGAAGAATGCAACAGGGGGTGCGGACCGTGAAATCGTTCAAACTGATCTCGACTTCATTCGTCAAAGAAGGCCATGTCGTGCGGTATCCGCTGATCGACGGTATCATCATCAACCAGGAAGACAGCCACCGGTCGTGGATCCTTGAAATGTTCATCGATAAAAAACATAAGGCGGCGTTTGATGCCCTGCTGGAATCGGGGGAATTGCTCGATACCAAAGCCGTGATCTCCTATCCTGAGAACGAGCCGGCTGCTTTCAAGGTCGCAGTCTATGCCGTGAAAGAAATCGGGGACAGTATTTCAGTCCTGATGAAGGGGACACTGAAGCGGATCCGTTCCCAATACGCAGAGCAGCTTCTTGAAGAACTGATCGACCAAGGGCTCGAAGGAGAAGCGTTGATCGGGCGATTCACCCGTGATATGAAGAACCGGCCTCAACTCCGCCGTGACCGGGATGCCCGTCCGGCCGAATAAACTGTTCCGTAACATGAAAAACCCGGCATGGGCTTTAATGGCCCTTGCCGGGTTTTTCATGTTACCTGCCGTTGTCTCGGTTCAGGTCATCATCCATGATCTGGTCGCGGTTGTTTTCGTTCATCGTTCCGTTGCCGCCGTTGCCTGCACCGTTGTCATCCCCGCCAAATTCACCGAATCCCGAACCGGTTCCGTCCGGGTCTATCGGGCCGTCCGGAGTCCCGTTGTCCGTACCGTTGTTGGTACGGTTGTCGTTGACACCATTGTCCGTGTCGTTCGGCATCATGTTGTTGCCGTTTTCGATGTCTTCCATCGGTGTCTCGTTGTCCGGTGGCAGTGCACCGTTGTCGTTATTGTTACATCCGCCAAGAATGGCTGCTGCGGCAATGAGTGCCGGCGCTGCTTTCTTCCACATGAAAAAACCTCCCCTCGGCATTTTTCATCGCACGGGCCCATGCGATGATGTAGGTTGGCCGGTTCGGGCAGGTTCTATCATCAATTGCGCTTTCCTATTTAAGCCTGCCCGTGAGCAGGCTGTGGACGTATGTTGCCTCGGATCTGCACGCATACTGATATTGAGTATCGAGCTTTTCCTGCATCCACTCGATTTCCGCGATGAGGTCCTCAGATGGAGGCTCTTCCATGACACCTGACACGGTTTCATTGATCAGCTGTGCCAGCATCGAACTGAATTGGGCATCAGCCCGCAGACTTTTTGGCAGCTCATCAAACAACTCCGTCTCAAATATCACATAGCTTCTCCAGTAATGATGAAATTCTTCAGGATCAAACGCCTCCATCTTCCACCGCCGCTCATCCATATACCGGATGAAGGCCCGGCGGATCGATTTCCGGCATGCTGGCAGCAGTCCCGGCCCGAGGGAGAGTGCCATCAGGCATCTTTCCCTTCCCCGGCCACGGGGCCGAGGGCGAACAGGATATCCGTCTCGCAGGCAATCTCCCCATCCACCTTGGCGATGGCATGCCCCTTGCCCATCGATCCGCGGAGGCGGGTAAGCTCGACTTCGAGTTCCAGCCGGTCGCCGGGCTTGACCTGGCGCTTGAAGCGGCAGTTGTCAATGCCTGTGAAGAAAGCAAGGCGCCCTGCATTTCCCTCCATTGAGAGCACCGCAAGCGCACCCACCTGGGCCAGCGCTTCCACGATGAGCACGCCGGGCATGACTGGATAGCCCGGGAAGTGCCCGTTGAAAAAGTCTTCATTGATGGTGACGTTTTTATATCCCGCCGCCCGTTTGCCTTCCTCAATTTCCGTGATCCGATCCACAAGAAGGAACGGATAGCGGTGAGGCAGGATCGCCTGGATCTGTTCGGTTGTCAGCATTCTTGGTTTCCTCCTTATGTATGTGCGGAATGCCCCGCATTCATTCTTTCCCGCCGATAATGTCGAGGATATGCTTCCACGTATCAGGCTTCAATGCGTCTGTCGCCTTGCCGTCACCGAGCACACCGTATCCGAACATGAGTCCGAGCGCGGCAGCTGCAATGATTGCGAAAAGGACGATGATGATCCTCAGCCAGATCGGGATCAGCCGGATCCGGACCCAGCGTTTGTGGGTGCCCGTTTCCTCTTTCCCGGCCTTTTGCACCGCTGATTTGCGCGTTGATGCAGCTTCCGCAGCGGATGCTTTTCGCGCCTCTTTCTGTCTTTTCCGTTCAATGGCGCGTAATTTTTCCCGGTCTGCCGCTGCATTGGACGCGCGAAGTACACGGGTCTTTTTCGCCGGATCAGTTTCCGGCCGCCGGGTGCTCCGTCCGCCGGCCTGTGTATTCAATTCCGTTTTCCGGTTTTCATTCATTGCGATGGCTCCCTGTTTGCGGTGCCGGTCCATCAATTCGTCCGGCCGTTCCGTTGGATTCATTTCTTCTGGAAGTTGGCCCGACGGTGATCCAGCATGATGCCTGTGCCGGCAACGACGCAGCCGAGCGGATTCTCCGCCAGATAGACCGGAACTTTCAGTTCCTCGGTCAGCAGCTTGTCCAGGCCGTCGAGGAGAGCTCCGCCGCCGGTCAGCATGATGCCCCGGTCGATGATGTCCGCGGACAGCTCCGGCGGTGTCTGTTCGAGGACGTTGCGGGCTCCAAGGACGATGGCGCGGACCGATTCCCGGATCGCTTCCGCAGCCTGTGCTGACGTCACCGTGATGCCTTTTGGCAGTCCTGTCGCAAGATCCCGGCCGCGAACATCGATCGTTTTCTCGGCTGTACCCGGAAAAGCGGTTCCGACTTCTTTTTTGATCAATTCGGCCGTCATTTCCCCGATGAGCAGCCGTTCGTGCTTTTTAACGAATTGCAAGATGTCCCGGTCAAACGTATTGCCCGCCACCTTCACGGATTCCGAGGTCACGATGCCGCCCATTGAAAGCACGGCAATGTCGGTCGTTCCGCCGCCGATGTCGATGATCATATTGCCGCTCGGCTGATAAATGTCCATTCCTGCCCCGATGGCAGCCACCTTCGGCTCTTCTTCTATGTATACCCGTCTGGCTCCGGCCTTCAGAGAAGCATCCTGGATCGCCTTCTGCTCGACCGCCGTCACTTTGACCGGACAGCAGATCAGAATCCTCGGCTTCGTCATGAACCCTTTGACACCCAGCCGGTCAATGAACATCGTAAGCATTTTCTCGGTCATGTCAAAGTCGGCAATGACGCCGTCCTTCAACGGACGGACTGTTTCCACCGTGCCCGGGGCCCGGCCGATCATTCGGTGTGCTTCCGCCCCGACTGCCAGAACCTGCTTTGTTTTCGGGCTGATGGCCACGACCGAAGGCTCATCCAATACTACTCCCTTGCCCTTGACGTGAATGAGTACATTCGCCGTCCCCAGATCGATTCCGATATCTTTCGAAAACATATCCGTGCCCCTTCCGCCCGGCTTCAAGCCCGGGTTGATGCTGTCTGTATCATTTTAACATAGCGGAATGCCGTTGAACACATATGTCGGAAGCAGGATGCCGATCCGGAAGAAACGGGTCCTAAATCCGTTCTTCATAAAAAAAGACGCCCGCCCTGCCGGAATCGATTTCCGGTAGGACGGCTGGCGTCAGTCGGTTTCGGCGGACAATCCGGTTGGACCGGCGGGACCGCTCCGCCATTTCCTTCGTGTGGCCTCGCCGCCGCGCAGATGGCGGACAGCTTTGTGGTAAGCGAGCACCCTGGCGACTTCCTTTGCAAGTTCGCCGTTCACGTCCGGAAGCCGCTCCGTCAGATCCTTGTGTACCGTACTTTTGGAATAGCCGGTCGTCCGCGCGAGGGCACGGACCGTGGACCCGGTCTCCAGCAACAGTTCCCCGAGCATGAGGCATCGGCGCCGGATATGTTCGTGCACGTTCTCTTCCTTTCCTCTTGTCGGAACGCTTTCCACAACGTATGCGAGCGAAGCGCCATTCAGACCGTTCAAAGCCGCGGGGACCGACTTTTGGGGCAAAACAAACAAAAAGACGGGAGGCCCCGTCTTCCCGTCGCTCATCAGAACGCCAAATATTCTCCTGGGTTGACGGCCACGCCGTCTTTCGTCACTTCAAAGTGCAGATGATTGCCGGCCTCGGGATTCCATTCGTTCGATGTCGTCGTCGCGATGACATCTCCCTGTCCGACCGAATCGCCTTTTTCGACGAGGATGCCGGTAACTGAGCCATAGGTCGTCTTCAGCCCGTTCGCATGCTGGATCGTCACACGATTGCCGGTGAATTCATCCACCACGATGTCTTCGACCGTCCCGCTCAGTGCAGCCACGACTTCGAACGGTTCTTCTCCGGCTGAAAGCGAGATGCCGCTGTTCGTCACATATGACTGTTGGAAGACCAGAAGCGCCTTCTCCCGCTGCTCGGAATCTGCTTCGACATCATAGAATTCCTGGACAACCTTCACGCTGTCGAGAAGCGCCTCATCGAACGGGAATTTCATATTTTCGTTCTCGGCATTCGTCTCGATCGTCACTTCGCCGCCTCCGGAACCGGACTTGGCAACTTCCTGCTGCTCTGCTTGATCATCTTTTACAACTGCCTGATACGTCCAGACCATCCCGACAAATAAAAGCGCGAAACCGGAATAGATGGCCGGCCAGAACCAGGCTGACCTTTTGCTTTTCTTCTTCTGAGAAGGAGTAGACGGTTTGTTCTCTTCTCTCATCTTCATCACCTCAACCGCAGTGTCGGCAGGTTAAGGTAATTTTAAACATGCAGGATCATCGGCAGACAACTTTTTTATCGTTGTCCCGCTGTAATAATGCGAGAGGATCTTTTCGGCCGTCCATCCGTCGCGGGCATAGGCTTCCGCGCCGTATTGGCTCATGCCGACACCATGGCCGAACCCTTTCGTGAACACATGCACGACCTTCTTGTCGGGGTCATAGGCGACGTCGAAGTCGGTGGACCGGAGCCCGAGCTTGTCTCTCATGTCACGCCCTGACATTTCGAATCCCTCGGCGGCCACCGTCTGCACGCGCCCGGTCTCGTTCCTTCTGAGCTTCATCGTCCTGAACCTGTCGGCGGACCAGTCCGAGCCAAGTGCGTCATTCCATGCCTGGAGCGTCAAGGTGACCGAGTCCTCGAATGCAGGCGCAACCGTCTCTTCCCCCGAGCTCTCCACGCTCTGCAAGTATGGAATATCAGTCCCTCCGTAGTTCTTCGCCGTCTCGGTGCGGCCGTTGCTCGTCGAAAAGAACATGGCGGAAATGAGTTCTCCCTCATGGACAAGCACTTGCCCTTCAGTCTCTTTTACGGCCCTCCTCACTTTTCTCTCATTCTCGGCAAATGACTTGTCCCACAGTTTCCTGCGCTTGGCCTCCGGCTTGTACACCTGATGGGCCGTCGTCGTCTTGATCTGCCCTTCACTGCTTCCCGCAAGCCGGAGTGCATAAGTCCTGGAAGCGACCGCCTGAGCCTTCAGTGCCTCTTCGTGGAAATTGACCGGCATCTCACCCGCGAGGACGCCTGCCACATATTCCTCGATCGGGACAGGCTTCGATTCCCCTTCCACGTTCAGCACCGCCCCGCAGACCGGCCCGTCTTTGGACGGCATACCCGAGGATTTCCCGTCAGGAAGCTCTGTCTCTCCTGCACGCTCGTTCGCCGCCTGCGGCAGAGGAGGCTTCAATAGAATCGGTATGAAAAATAATAGTGCTACGATGAGGACACCCAATATTTTATTCATATCCTGATTTTATGAATATGGACAACCAGTTATGAGAGACGGACAATAGCAAAACAAATTCACCGGAGGCCCGTGTTTTCCCGACCGGTCGATGAAGGTTGCCGACTGAATGCGAAAGTCCCGGCCCATCTGTACACAGGCGGATTTTCGCGACCGATTAAAGAACATCCGCGGCTGATCTTCTGTTTGCCACGCTTCCGCATCCGATCGGCGGAGATTCGCGGCCGGTCGCCCGTGTTTCGCGGCCACACGCGACTGACTTTCCCAGCCCATATTAATATAACCCCCGTGATCCTCAGGATCACGGGGGTTATTCTATCAGTCAAACCGTTTCGGTCACTTTTTCCTCGGCGTGCGATTCGTCGTTGACGCGGCAGATGTCCGCACCAAGGTCCGCAAGCTTTCCATGGAAGTTGACGTAGCCGCGGTCAAGGTGGATGAGTTCGGTGACCCGTGTGATGCCTTCTGCAGCGAGTCCGGCAAGGATGAGTGCGGCTGCCGCCCGCAGGTCAGTGGCCGCCACTTCTGCGCCCTGGAGATCGGACGGGCCGTCCATGATGACGGAGCGTCCCTCGATTTTCACCGCGGCATTCATGCGGCGGAATTCCTCAACATGCATGAAGCGGTTCTCGAATACAGTTTCAGTAAGGACACCCGTGCCTTCCGCAGTCAGCATGAGCGCCATCATCTGGGACTGCATGTCTGTCGGGAACCCGGGATACGGCATCGTCTTAAGGTCGACGGATTTCACCGGCTTGTCTGCACGGATACGGAGGCCGTGGTCGGTGTCCTCGATGTCGATGTTCATTTCCTTGAGTTTGGCGATGAGAGCGGCGTTGTGTTCGGGAACTGCATTCTCGATCGTCACGTCACCTCGGGTGATCGCTGCGGCCACCATGAAAGTGCCGGTCTCGATCCGGTCAGGAATGATATGGTGCACAGCTGCGTGAAGCTTGTCGACGCCTTCGATCCGGATGGTATCGGTTCCCGCTCCGACGATGCGGCCGCCCATCTCGTTGATATAGTTGGCGAGGTCGACGATTTCAGGTTCCTTCGCCGCGTTTTCAATGATCGTCGTGCCTTTCGCCAGCGCAGCGGCAGACATGATGTTCTCGGTTGCCCCGACGCTCGGGAAGTCCAGATAGATCCGCGCACCTTTCAGGCGGCCGTCGATCTTTGCTTCCACATAGCCGTTACCGAATGAGATATCCGCACCCATCGCTTCGAAACCTTTCAAATGCTGTTCGATCGGGCGTGAACCGATTGCACACCCGCCGGGCTGCGCCACTCGCGCAAACCCGTTGCGTGCGAGAAGCGGCCCCATGACCAGGATGGATGCCCGCATTTTCCGGACATACTCAAACTGTGCCTCGCTTGAAAGGGGCATCGATGCGTCGATGCGCACTTCGTTGTATTCAGGGTCGAATTGAACCTCTGCATGGAGGCTTCTCAAAACTTCATTGATCGTGTATACATCGGTCAGAATCGGGACATCCTTGATGATGTTCGTCCCTTCGGATGACAGGAGCGCTGCTGCAAGAATCGGGAGCACCGCATTTTTCGCTCCTTCTACGCGGACCGTCCCATTCAGCGGGCGTCCACCTTTAACAATAATCTTATCCAATATAAGTCCCTCCGGCTTCTCTCTTCTTTAAGTCGGTCCATTGCTGTTCCATCAGTGCGGCCCTGTTACGGGCTGCCTGATTGCGGCGCCCCCGGGTCCGGTTACATAACAACTAAAAAAGCTCACACAACATCAAGTTTACAATGATTCACCGGCTGTTTCAAGGGGCAGGCCGCGCGATTCGCCAAGATTCGGTCCAATCTGCGCACACATTAATACAATGTACGCCGCATTCGACTTTTTTGTGTCGGTCCGTGTCCACAACGGACTCGGGTCTTCCGTCCTAAATGTCATTCCCCGTCTTATTTTCCCGCAAACGTTTCTCGGGAATGACTTTTGCCCTGCATGGACGCAAACAGGTCTACGCCTGTGCACGTCCATGCAGGACAGCATTTCAGCCCTGTGCGGCCGGTCTTGTTGCCCCGCCTCGCTTCAGCTGAATAATCCCGGAAGCTGCCTTGACCAATAGGATATGTCCAGAAAGAAATTCGATACGGCCGATCCGATGGCGATACTTAGCAAAATAAACAGCAATTGCGCCTGAAATACCCGATTTTTCCGGATCCATGCTTCCGGCATGATCGCCTGAAGCGCATAAAATGAAATGCCGATGAAGAATATATGGGAGATGAGTCCCGTCACCGACTGGAACGCAAAATAGGAGTCCGTCATCTTCTATGATTCTCCCTTCAAAAAAAACAGGCGGGCAGGAGTGTATTCTCCTGCCCGCCATTTTTATGCTTAATGGATCAAATGTTGCCTTTTGCGACGTTCAAGCGGTTCATGGCCCGTTTCAGGGACAGTTCCGCCCGCTTGAAGTCAGTGTCATCCTGTTTTGCCTGGAGCCGGCTTTCGGCACGTTTCCGCGCTTCGATGGCACGTTCCGTGTCGATATCTTCTGCCAGCTCTGCAGCCTGGGCAAGGATGGTGACCTTGTCCGGACGGACTTCAAGGAAGCCGCCGCTTACGGCAATGCGCTCTGTGCCATTGTCTTTGTTCAGGCGGACCGCACCGATCTCAAGCGGCGCCACCATCGGGATATGGCCGGGGAGAACCCCGAGCTCACCGGTCGAAGTGACCGCGATGACCATGTTCGCTTCCGAGTCATATACCGGACCGTCGGGAGTGACGATATTCACTTTGATTGTGCTCATTGTTTCCCCTCCTGGTCAGGATGATTAGACTTCAACGCCCATGCCCTTCGCTTTTTCGATGACTTCCTCGATGCGTCCGACGAGTCGGAATGCATCTTCCGGAAGGTGGTCGTAGCGCCCGTCCAGAATTTCACGGAAGCCTTTGATCGTTTCGGCAACCGGGACATAAGATCCCGGCTGGCCCGTGAACTGCTCGGCAACGTGGAAGTTCTGGGACAGGAAGAACTGGACGCGTCGCGCACGGTCAACGACGAGCTTGTCTTCGTCGCTCAATTCGTCCATCCCGAGGATGGCGATGATGTCCTGGAGCTCACGGTAGCGCTGAAGCGTCTGCTGGACTTCACGGGCGACCGCGTAGTGCTCTTCGCCGACGATTTCAGGAGAAAGCGCTCGGGAAGAAGATGCAAGCGGGTCAACCGCAGGATAGATCCCCATCTCGGAGAGGCTCCGCTCGAGGTTTGTCGTCGCGTCAAGGTGAGCGAATGTCGTGGCAGGAGCCGGGTCGGTATAGTCATCCGCAGGGACGTAGATTGCCTGGATGGATGTGACGGACCCTTTGTTCGTCGATGTGATCCGCTCCTGGAGCTTGCCCATCTCGGTTGCCAGCGTCGGCTGGTAACCAACCGCGGACGGCATGCGGCCAAGAAGTGCGGATACTTCGGAACCGGCTTGCGTGAACCGGAAGATGTTGTCGATGAAGAGAAGAACGTCCGCGCCTTTTTCATCACGGAAATGTTCTGCCATCGTCAGGCCGGTGAGCGCTACGCGCATACGGGCACCCGGCGGCTCGTTCATCTGTCCGAAGACCATCGCCGTTTTCTTGATGACGCCGGAATCGGTCATCTCGAAATACAGGTCGTTCCCTTCACGGGTACGCTCGCCGACACCGGCGAAGACAGAGATCCCGCCGTGTTCCTGGGCGATGTTGTTGATGAGTTCCTGGATCAGGACCGTCTTGCCGACGCCCGCGCCGCCGAAGAGACCGATCTTGCCGCCCTTGATGTAAGGAGCGAGAAGGTCGACGACTTTGATGCCGGTTTCGAGGATCTGGACATCGGTCGTCAGGTCTTCGAAGGAAGGCGGTTCGCGGTGGATCGGATCGCGGCGCTCGCCTGCAGGGATTTCTTCTGCAAGGTCGATCGCGTCACCGAGTACGTTGAATACACGGCCGAGTGTGATGTCACCGACAGGGACCGAAATCGGTGCCCCCATGTCGGTCACTTCCGCGCCGCGCTTAAGGCCGTCCGTGGAGGACATGGCGATGGCGCGCACGGAATCGTCGCCGAGGTGAAGGGCGACTTCGAGCGTCAGCGTCTGTGGCGCTTCGTTCGGACGCTCGATCTGGACTGTAAGGGCATTATAGATCTCAGGCATGTTGCCGCCGTCGAACTTCACGTCGACGACAGGACCCATAACCTGGAGGATATGTCCTTTGTTCATGCTGTTCCCTCCTGTCTGAGTGCTGCCGTGGAGTCACGCATGGAGGGGTGTGCGCTTATTCGAGCGCGGCCACCCCGCCGACGATCTCCGTAATTTCCTGGGTGATCGCCGCCTGGCGTGCACGGTTGTATGTGAGTGTCAGATTATCGATCAGTTCCATCGCATTGTCGGTCGCGCTCTTCATCGCCGTCATGGAGGATGCATGCTCGGAGGCTTTGCCGTCGAGCACCGCACCGTAGATCAGGCTTTCCGCATACTGCGGAAGGAGCACTTCGAGGATGGCTTCCGCGTCCGGTTCGAACTCATAGGAAGCCGTCGCCGTCACCGTGGCCATATCCGTCAGCGGAAGGACTTTTTTCTCGGTCACTTCCTGGCTGATGGCGCTGATATAGTGGTTGTAGAACATATACAGCTCATCGTATGTGCCGTCGATGAAGTTCCCGACAGCGTCGCGGGCGACATCTTTGACCTCGGCGAATGTCGGGTGATCCGAGATGCCGAGAACGCTGGCGGCCACATTGTAGCCGAGCTTCGTAAAGAAATCGACGCCGTGGCGCCCGATGGAGAGGATGACGACTTCATCTTTGGATGTATGCCGTTCCCTGATCTTGTTCAGAGCCGCCTTGAGGACGTGGGAGTTGTAGGCGCCCACGAGCCCGCGGTCGGAAGTGATGACGAGATAAGCGGTCTTTTTGACAGGCCGGGTTTCAAGCATCGGGTGGGTCGCATCGGGAGCGCCGGCTGCGATTGCCCCGATCACTTCCTGGATCTTCTCCATGTACGGATTGAACGATTTCGCGTTCAGTTCCGCCTTGCTCAGCTTGGAGGCAGATACCATGTGCATCGCCTTCGTGATCTGGCTCGTTTTCTTCGTGGAGGTGATCCGGCTCTTGATTTCGCGTAATGATGCCATCGGTTGTTCACCACCTTATCGTTTTTGGATCGGATCCGTGACTCAGTCTTCGGAACGGACGAACGTCTTCTTGAAGTCGTTGATGGCAGAAGCCATGTCTTCGTCCGCAGGAAGTGCTTTCGTCGTGCGGATGGTGTCCAGAACGTCCGGGCGGTTGGCATCAAGCCAGCTGTAGAATTCGGATTCAAAGCGCTGGATGTCCTGTACCGGAACATCGTCAAGGAAGCCGCGGGTGAGCGCATACAGGATGGCTACCTGCTTCTCGACTTTGATCGGCTTGTTCAGATCCTGCTTGAGCACTTCAACGGTGCGGGCACCGCGGTCAAGCTTCGCCTTCGTCACCGGATCAAGGTCGGAACCGAATTGGGCAAACGCTTCGAGCTCACGGAATGCAGCCAGGTCAAGACGCAGCGTACCGGCAACTTTCTTCATTGCCTTGATCTGCGCGGAACCGCCGACGCGGGATACGGAGAGGCCGGCGTTGATCGCCGGGCGAACACCGGAGAAGAACAGGTCGGATTGGAGGAAGATCTGTCCATCCGTAATCGAAATGACGTTCGTCGGAATGTAGGCGGAAATGTCCCCAGCCTGCGTCTCAACGAATGGCAGTGCCGTGATGGAACCGCCGCCGAGGTCGTCGTTCAGCTTCGCTGCACGCTCAAGGAGGCGCGAGTGAAGGTAGAAGACGTCACCAGGGTATGCTTCGCGGCCCGGAGGACGGCGGAGCAGAAGGGAAAGTTCACGGTAGGCAGCCGCCTGCTTCGAAAGGTCATCGTAGACGACGAGGACGTGCTTGCCCTGGAACATGAATTCTTCACCCATCGTGACCCCTGCATACGGTGCAAGGTAGAGAAGCGGTGCAGGATCAGAAGCGCCTGCGGAGACGACGATCGTGTAGTCGAGCGCACCGTTTTTGCGGAGCGTTTCAACGAGGCCGCGCACCGTCGATTCTTTCTGTCCGATGGCGACATAGATGCAGATCATGTCCTGATCCGCCTGGTTCAGGATCGTGTCGACTGCCACGGATGTTTTGCCGGTCTGGCGGTCACCGATGATGAGCTCCCGCTGGCCGCGGCCGATCGGAACGAGTGCATCGATGGCCTTGATCCCTGTCTGGAGCGGCTCGTCGACCGATTTACGCGCCATGACACCTTGTGCCGGGCTTTCGATCGGACGGGTTTTGCCGGTTTCAACCGGACCCATGCCGTCAAGCGGCATGCCGAGCGGATTCACGACACGGCCGATCAGCTGTTCGCCGACCGGTACTTCCATGATGCGGCCCGTGCGGCGAACTTCGTCGCCTTCTTTGATCTCGGTGTATGGCCCGAGGATTACGATACCGACGTTGTTCTCTTCGAGGTTCTGGGCGAGGCCCATGACACCATTGGAGAACTCGAGCAGTTCGCCGGCCATGACATTGTCGAGGCCATGCGCGCGGGCGATCCCGTCACCGACGGTAATGACGGTGCCGACATCGCTGACTTCCAACTCAGATTGGTAGTCCGCAATCTGCTGTTTGATGAGAGCACTGATTTCTTCAGCTTTGATGCTCATGCATGTCACCCCTTCATTTCAAAAGATTATGCGTTGACCAGATCACGCTTGAGGTGATCCAGCTTCGTTTTAAGGCTGTTGTCGTAGATGCGGTTCCCGATTCGGATGCGCACGCCGCCGATCAGCGACGGGTCGACGATATTGTCGATCCGGAGTGACTGCTTGCCCACTTTGCCGGCAAACACAGTCGACAGCTCCCGCTGTTCCTCTTCGGTGAGCGGGCGGGTCGAGTAGACTTTCGCTTCCGCGATGCCTGCCGATTCATTCGCCATCTCGATGAACTCGTCTGCAACGTCTGCCGCTTCGCTGATGCGCTGGGCATCGACGAGCACCTGCAGCAGATTGACTGTCAGGATGTCCGCACCGGCGAACAGGCCCTTCAGCATTTCTTTCTTTTTGGAACCGGAGATTTTCGGCGAACCGAGAAGCGCCCGGAGGTCCGCAGACTCCCGGAACACTTTCCGCAGTTCTCTCATATCTCCCTGGACCGGATCAAGCTTGCCCTGTTCACGTGTTACTTCAAACAAAGCGAGAGCGTAGCGGTTTGCAGCCACGGAACGGCTCATCGGCCTTCCCCTGCCTTCTGGATCGTCTCTTCAATGAGGGCACGGTTGTCCTCTTCGGAGATTTCTTTGCCAAGCACCTTCTCCGCCGCGAGAATGGACATGGAGACGAATTCTTCGCGGACGGCCTGGATGGCCTTTTCTTTTTCGTTTGCGATCTCAGCCGCTGCATTTTCGCGCATGCGGACCGCTTCGGCACGGGCGGTTTCCATGATTTCGGCACGCTGGGCATCGCCCTGCTGCTTCGCATTTTCAACAATCGCCTGTGCTTCCGTACGTGCTTCCTTCAAAAGAGCTCGCTGCTCTTCAAGCAGGTTCGCGGACTCGGCACGGCTCTTCTCGGCTTCCTCGATTTCGGTTGCGATGAGTTCCGCACGCTGGTCCATGATGCCCATGAGCGGGCCCCAGGCGAACTTCTTGAGGAGGAGCATGAGCAGCAGGAAGAATACGACGGTGACGATGATGTCACCGGTGTTCAGTCTCTCAAAAAATCCTTCGCCGGCTGTTGCGGCCAGGACGAAATGGTCCAAAGACACGATTGTCTCACTCCCTTCGGAAACTTGGGGGCCGGATTGCGGCCTCCCTCAGATGGTCATGCATTCAAATGTCCATACATAAAGGAATGGCGAAAAGATTCAATCGATGCTCTTCGCCATTTTCAAAACTGCGTATGATTATCTGTTCATGACGATGAACGCGATGACCGTCGCGATGATCGGAAGGGCCTCTACGAGTGCGACCCCGATGAACATTGTCGTCTGGAGGACACCGCGTGCCTCTGGTTGACGTGCGATACCTTCTACTGTGCGGGAAACGATGAGACCGTTACCGATACCGGCGCCGAGGGCACCCAAACCGACTGCGATTGCTGCTGCCAAAAGACCCATTTTATAATTTCCTCCTAAGTGTTTGGTTTTGTTTTGTCAGCCCGATTTTCGGGCATCATATGATCAATGGTCTGTGCTCACTTTGTGAGCCATGTATACCATCGTCAACATAACGAAGATAAACGACTGGATCGCCCCGATGAAGATCGAGAAGCCCTGCCATGCCATTGCAGGAACGATTGCGCCGAGGAATCCGAAGACACTTGCGGAACCAAGGCCGGCGAGGAGCCCGATGAGGATCTCACCCGCATAGATGTTCCCGTAGAGACGGAGACCGAGCGTCAGCGTGTTTGCAAATTCCTCGATGACCTTAAGCGGTGCAAGGAATGGCATCGGCTGTGCAAATCCGCCGAGGTATTTCTTGAGACCGAGCATCTTGACGCCGTAGAAGTGGGTCAGGACGACGACCATGACGGCAAGCGTCATCGTGATGGTCGGGTCGGCAGTCGGGGACTTCCACCATAGTTGATGGTCCCAGACGATCGAGAACGGAAGGCCGAGCATGTTCGCAACGAAGATGAACATGATGAGCGTCAGGCCGAGCAGGTGGAATCGCCCGCCTGTCTTCCAGTCCATGTTGCTCTTGACGATGCCCTTGACGAAGTCCATGACCCATTCCATGAAGTTCTGCATGCCGGTCGGCTTCAGCTTCAGGTTTCGGGTCGAGATGAACGCAATGAGAAAGACGATCAGGCATGTAACCCCGAGCATAAGAATATTCGATGGATTGAACGTCAGTCCGAGCCATACGAATTGGGGGTTTTCATGGTTCATTTATTGGTTCACCTCTCTTTCTCCCCAGAATCCTGGTGTTTCAGATGATAAGTGATCCGTTCTGCCAGCATGAGGCCGTAAGGGATCATTAAACCGATCACCGTGGCGATCAGGTCAAATGTCTCCGGCAGCGAAATGGCGATGGCCGCCGCTGCGACACCCGAAGCGAATCGGATGCCGGACCCGAGCGAAGGTGCCCGTGTCCCTTCTGTCAGCGTCCGGTCGAACTTCTCCATCCTCCTGACGAGGATCCAGAAGTTGTACAATCCAAAGAGGATCCCGAGGATCAGCCCGGCAAACACCTTCGGCCATGGGGTGAATCCCCATCCGAGGACAAGCAAAGCGAGCAAAAAAAAGAGAGCCCTCTTCTGCCTATTGTGGATCTGCCGTAAGTTCTCCATTTTTGAGGTCCCCCGCATCGTATTTCCGGCCGGTTTCCGCCTTTCGGAGCGAGTATAATAGAATGCAGTAACAGCAAGCGCACGCAGCGTCAGAAAACGCCTGTAACCCTTGTCATTCTTACCCTTTGCAAGCATACAACAGGGGTAAAATGATGTCAATTGATTCCCGTGAAATTCTTCACAAGCGGCCTTTTTTGTCAAAGATTCGACAAACTTGAGAGAGTGGCCGGAACGGGCAGCATCCAAGCCGCCGGCGGCTGTTTTTTTATGGGCCCGGCCGGCCCCACGGACTGTTCCGCTTACTGAAGAAAATCGCCCGGCCCACCCGGCTTTTGCCAAGTGTTGCCGGGCGAACCACAACCTTATACATATTTTTCTGAAATCATTTCTCTTTTTCCATATAATCCAGCAACGCCTGGACGATCCGTTCCGAAGCGTGTCCGTCCCCGTATGGGTTGGAAGCCTTGGCCATCGCGGCATAGGAGGCTTGGTCGGACAGCAGCTCGTCGGCCATCCGGAAAATTGTCTCTTCGTCCGTCCCGGCAAGCTTCAGCGTGCCCGCTTCGATTCCTTCCGGCCGTTCGGTTGTATCCCTCAGGACGAGCACCGGTTTTCCGAGCGACGGTGCCTCTTCCTGGATCCCGCCCGAATCGGTGAGGATGAGATGGGAGCGGGCGGCGAAGTTATGGAAATCCACCACTTCCAGCGGATCGATGAGACGGACGCGTGGATTGTCGCCGAGAATCTCGTCGGCCACTTCGCGCACGGCCGGATTGAGATGCACCGGATAGATCACGCGGGTGTCCTCGTGCTTCTCGAGCAGCCGGCTGATCGCCCGGAACATATGCCTCATCGGCTCGCCGAGGTTTTCCCTGCGGTGGGCGGTCAGGAGGATGATCCGGTCCCCTTCCGCTCCTTCAAGCAGCGGATTGGAATACGTTTCATCCACAGTCGTCTTCAGTGCGTCGATTGCCGTATTGCCGGTGATGAAGATCCGGTCTTCCGGCTTCCCTTCCGCAAGAAGGTTCGCAGCCGACTTTTCGGTCGGGGCAAAATGCAGGTCGGCCAGGACGCCGGTGAGCTGGCGGTTCATCTCCTCCGGGAACGGCGAGTGCTTGTCCCATGTGCGCAGTCCCGCCTCGACATGACCGACCGTGATGCCGTTGTAGAAAGCGGCAAGACCCGCGATGAATGTCGTCGACGTGTCCCCGTGGACGAGCACGACATCGGGACGGGCCTCTTTCATGATCCGGTCAAGCCCTTCAAGTCCGCGGGTCGCCACATCGACGAGCGTCTGCCGGCTCTTCATGATATTCAGATCATACTCGGGTTCGATGCCGAACGCATCGAGCACCTGATCGAGCATTTCACGGTGCTGGGCGGTCACCGTCACGATCGGCTCGATCGATTCTGGATGCTTTTTCAGTTCCAGCACGAGCGGCGCCATCTTGATCGCCTCCGGCCGTGTGCCGAAGATCGTCATCACTTTCCAGCGTTTCGTCAATCTCAGTCACCATCCAACGTTATTTTGTATCCGGATTTACTTCGTTCCGAAAAGACGGTCGCCCGCATCTCCGAGGCCCGGCACAATGTATCCGTGCTCATTCAGCTTCTCGTCAAGCGCTGCGATGTAGATATCCACGTCCGGATGCGCTTCTGCGAGGGCCTTCACGCCTTCCGGTGCGGCGATGAGGCACATGAACCGGATGTGCGATGCACCGCGTGTCTTCAGTGAATCAATCGCTGCAATCGCCGAACCGCCGGTTGCGAGCATCGGGTCGACGACGATGAATTCCCGCTCACCGATGTCGGACGGCAGTTTCGCGTAATACTCGATGGGCTTCAGTGTTTCGGGATCGCGATAAAGGCCGATGTGCCCCACCTTCGCCGCCGGGATGAGTTTGAGAATCCCGTCCATCATCCCGATGCCCGCACGCAGAATCGGCACGATGCCGAGCTTCTTGCCCGCCAGGACATAGGACTCCGCCATCTGGACCGGCGTCTCCACTTCCGTCTTCCGCAGCGGAAGGTCACGGGTGATCTCATACGCCATGAGCGTCGCCACCTCGTCGACAAGCTCGCGGAACTCTTTCGTCCCCGTGTTCACGTCCCGGATAAACGTCAGTTTATGCTGAATGAGCGGGTGGTCAAATACATGCACTTTCCCCATCGTTTTCACTCTCCTGTTCACCGGCCGGGAATCCCCCGGCCGCCTGTATATGTTCTCAACTTGTTCATTATAACAATGATTCATCCGGGCTGCACCGGCCGGATGGCATTGTCACGGAAATGAAAGATTGAAAGGAGGTATTTGCAGCGCCTTTCGGCGGTCTCCGTCCTCAAAAAAAGAAGGGACTGCCGCTCGGGCAGTCCCTTCCTTCATTAAATGATCACGATTCGTAAAGCGGGAATTTCGAAGTGAGCGCGGCGACGCGATCCTTGACTTCCTGCTTGACCGACTCGTCCTCGTGATTTTTGAGGAGCTTGGCAATGATCGCGCCGACTTCTTTCATTTCCTCTTCTTTGAAGCCGCGGGACGTGACGGCCGGTGTCCCGATCCGGACGCCTGATGTGACGAACGGGCTTTCGGTATCGAACGGGATCGTGTTTTTATTGACGGTGATGCCGACTTCGTCAAGCACGGCTTCCGCAACTTTACCGGTGATGCCGAGCGAGCGGAGGTTGAGAAGCAGCAGGTGGTTGTCCGTGCCGCCCGAGACGAGGTCGATCCCTTCAGAGTTGAGGGTTTCGCCGAGCACCCGCGCGTTTTCGACAACCTGCTGGATGTATTCTTTGAATTCCGGCTGCTGAGCTTCGCCGAATGCGACCGCCTTTGCTGCGATCACATGCATGAGCGGACCGCCCTGGATGCCCGGGAAGATCGACTTGTCGATTTTCCTGCCGAATTCCTCTGTCGTCAGGATGAGGCCGCCGCGAGGTCCGCGGAGCGTCTTGTGGGTTGTCGATGTGACGAAGTGTGCATGCGGTACCGGATTCGGATGGAGGCCTGCCGCCACAAGACCCGCGATATGCGCCATGTCGACGAACAGGTAGGCTCCGACTTCATCCGCGATTTCCCGGAACTTCTTGAAGTCGATCCGGCGGGGGTAGGCGCTCGCACCGGCGACGATCATTTTCGGCTTGTGCTCGAGCGCCTTCTGGCGGACGTCTTCATAGTCGATCAGCTCGTCCCCTTTGCCGACACCGTATTCAACGAAATTGTACTGGACGCCGGAGAAGTTGACCGGGCTGCCGTGGGTGAGGTGCCCGCCATGGCTCAGGTTCATGCCGAGCACAGTGTCTCCCGGCTCAAGCACCGTGAAATAGACTGCCATGTTCGCCTGTGCACCCGAGTGCGGCTGGACGTTGGCATACTCGGCACCGAAAATTTCTTTCAGGCGGTCGCGCGCAATATTCTCGACGACGTCCACGTGTTCGCAGCCGCCGTAATACCGCTTGCCGGGATAGCCTTCCGCGTATTTATTCGTCAGGACGGAACCTTGTGCTTCCATGACCGCTTCCGAGACGAAGTTCTCCGATGCGATCAGTTCGATGTTGTCCTGCTGGCGTTTCTTCTCCGCCATGATGGCGTCAAATACTGCTGTGTCCTCATTTTTCACATGTACGAGTTGCTCCACTGCTTCATTCCCCTTCCCCGTTATCTTTACTGGTCTTCTTCTTTCAGTTCCTCTTCGTACGCTCCGTTTTCTTCTTCGGGCTCCATGATCTCTTCTTCGAGTTCATAGACCGCACGGGCGCCACCGATCAGTTTCGGCCGGGTTTTGGCAATCGTCACGACCGCTTCGCCGACCCGGTCGACCGAGGCACGGAGCGGGACGGCGACCGGCCGGAGCTGCATGCCGATGAGCGTCTGACCGATGTCGATCCCGGCATGGGCGCGGACGCCTTCGACGACGACCGGGTCGGCCATGTTCCTGTAGGCAAACGCGGACATCGATCCGCCCGCCCGAACGGCCGGCACGACCGTTACCGGTTCGTATCCGTACCGCTCCGCCGCCTTCCGCTCGAGCGTCACGGCACGGTTGATATGTTCGCATCCCTGAAACGCCAGATGCAGGCCGTTCCGGTCCGCGAATGCCTGGAGCGGACCGTATAGAATTTCCGCGATATCGAGTGCTCCGCCCGTTCCGATGCGGCTGCCCGCGACTTCCGATGTCGAGCACCCGACAACGAACAGCTGTCCCGGGCGGAATTCCGCCTGTTCCTCCAGCTGTCCGAGGATTTCCTCAAGCTGCAGCTTCCATAGTTGCCGTGCATCCACGGGGCTTCACTCCCTTGATCCGGTTACTGTTCAAGCTCCGTAATCTTTTCGATGCGGCGCTCATGGCGGCCGCCCTCGAACTCGCCTTCCAGCCAGGTCTGGGCGATCTCGCGTGCAAGACCCGGTCCGATGACCCGCTCTCCCATTGCCAGCACATTGGAATCATTGTGTCCGCGGGTAGCTTTGGCACTGAACACATCGTGGCAGAGTGCACAGCGGATGCCTTTGACTTTGTTGGCCGCGATCGACATGCCGATCCCGGTCCCGCAGATGACGATGCCCCGGTCGAATTCGCCGGCTGCCACCCGTTCCGCCACAGGCCGTGCATAATCGGGATAATCCACGGAAGAGTCGTCCCGCGGTCCGAAGTCCTCATACTCGATGCCCATCCCGTCCATCAGGTCCCTGATCTCGGCGCGCAGCCGGTTGCCGCCGTGATCGGAAGAAATCGCTACTTTCATCCGCTTTCCCTCTTTTCTAAAAATCCGTTTGCCCCATCATCATAACATTATTGGGAAAATAAAAATACAGCCCGATTTCAGGGCTGCTTCATGTTCCGGCGGAGTGCATCGGCCAGCAGGCCGACCGCCTTTTTCAGTTCCTCGAAAGTCCGCCGGTACTCTTCTTCGCGCCCGCCGAACGGATCCATAATATCCCGGTCGCCGAGCCCGACATAGCTGTTGAGCAGGAACGTCTTCCCCCGGGCATGCCGCGCGGAACGCTCGAGCGCCCGCCGGTGGCCGTCGGTCATCGCGAGGATCAGATCCGCCCAGTCGACGAGTTCCTCATCGGCAACAGCCGAAGGATCCGGCTCTGGCAGCCCATGTTCACCGATCAGCACAGCGGCATGCCGGGAAGGCGGCTGCCCCGCAAACGCCGACACGCCGGCAGAGCGCACGTCCACTCCGGGAATCCCCTCCGCCTTCAGCAACGCCTCGGCCATCGGGCTCCGGCATGTATTTCCCGTACAGATGAATAAAATATTCAACTCCGCTCACCGCCCATCCGATCCGGTCCGCACTCAAAGCAGCGGGAGCACGCCCATGAGCACCAGCCCCGCCCCGGCAAGCAGCCGGAGCCGCCTGCCGCCGATCTTGTTGAATGTCCCCCTCATGTAAAGGGCTCCGCACGACAGGATAAATGCGCTTGCCCCCGCGCTGACGATGAACCGGATCATATCTAACTGAAGCATACCAAATGACATGCTCACTGAAAAGGAGTCGACACTGAGCAGGGCGGCCAGCATATAGGGCGGCATCTTCACATCCGCCCCATCATCCGACAGGATCATGTGAAGCCCGAGCAATATGAGCAGGATGGCCGAGATGTAGACTCCGAGACCGGCAAGCAGCGCTGCGGCCGCGCCCCCCGCCAGAAAGCCCGCCAGCGGAAAAATCATATGAAGCGTGCCCGTCCACATCGCAAGCGGAAGCCGGTTCCTCCTCAGCGGCAGGATGGCATAGACCGCAGCTGCATCCACTGCAGTCAACACCCCCGCCACCGGTTCTTGCCACATCCGATCCCTCCGTTCCCGCATCATCCATCCATCTTATGCGGACAGGCGAGGGCACATGACGGGAGGCGGGGTACGCTGCGGACGTCAGGACCTTGGGTTGGGCACGGGGAAATTCGGTGTGATCTTGGGAAAACTCGGGGTAATCGTGGAAAAACTCGGGACGGCTTCGGTAAAACTCGGCGTGTTCTTGGGAAAACTCGTGTCGATCATAGGGAAACTCTGGGGCCACGGGAATCTCGACGGACTAAAGGAAAACTCAGATACCCCTCGGGAACACTCATGATGATTGCAGGAAAACTCAAAGGGTCCAGAGGAAAACTCGACGGGAATGGAAAACTCGGACCCATCACGGGAAAGCTCACAACGATTCCGGGAAAACTCGGGGCCGCTTAAGGAAAACTCACTCATTCAACCGATACGGGAGCCGCAGCGCGCTATAATCCCAACTGTACAGCACAAGCCTGGAATCTTGGATCCTGTCCAGTTCAAACCTCCTTATAATCCAGGAAGCAGACCGCCTGTCCGCCAGGCTGAACAAATGCCGGATGTCTTCGCTTGAAATGAGCCGCCCCTTCAACAAAAACCAGTCGAGCAACGTTTCCTCAAATACATTCTTGCAACGCGTCCCGCATGCCCTACAGATCCAAGTCCGTTCACTTTTTCTAATAACCAGTTCACCACAATCACTGCAGATCGGTCCCCAGTAAAGTTCATTCTCCTGGATATTAAATTGGTTCCTCAAAGGAAAAGGGAAATACGGCTCATGAGCACGCATGAAAAGCTTTGCCAACTCCTCAATCTGTGGCCCACTCCGTCCGCTCGGACCGGTCCGTTCTGTCGCAAGGTGCCGGCGGATTTCGCGGAGACGGAACACCCGGCCATCCTTTTTCGCCTGCTCAAAGACCGGATTTGCAGTCATGACCACCGCTCCGTCCACCGTGCTAGAAATGCGATTCATCTCCAGCCATTGACGAAGGCCCGCCATTTCTTCCTCCAGTTGAAGAACCGGACACTCAAAACTATCAGAAATGAATCCATCCGCATCCACTTTGTCCAGCCTGGCCGGGTTATCCTCAAAACGCAGGCGCCCTCCAATATTTTTCACTTCGTAAATGATCGCACGGGTCGGTGTCAGGACCAGCAAATCAATCTGCACATATTGCCTCGACGAGACTTCCAGCCGAATATCCCACAGCACTCGGAAAGGAAACCCAAACCTCAAATTTTTGAGATAGTCCAGCACCTTTTGTTCCCCCGCAATGCCCGCTCCCAATGTGTACAGCCGAAACCGGATATCGCTCATTTTCCGGTGTTGCTGCAGATTGGCCCGCATCAAAATTCTCTTCAGCCCGTAACGATTTAACTCAGAGAATGACCTGTTCATCCCGCCCCCTCCTTTGCCTGTACCATATCACGCGGCAGGACTGCAGGATAGCCGCTCCTCCAGGCGAGAGAATGTCATTTTTGAATTTTACAGCCGCTTTTTACGGCAAAATTGAAATTTAGGGTGCCAAAAGAGGACCAAAATAAAACTTTGGAAAACTCGGGAACTATTCGGTAAAACTCAGGCCCCCTCAGGATAAGCTCGCGACCCGGCAGGTAAAGTTCAGGGCTTATATAGTAAAGCTCGGGAACTATTCGGTAATTCGGCGACTCCATCACGGAAAGTTCGGGGTCCATCCAGTAAAACTGAGTACAGGTAAAACTCAGGACCTCTCAGGTGAAGCCCATCACCACTTCGGTAAAACTCGAGACCTGGACGGTAAAACTCAACACCTTTCAGGTAAAACTTATCCCCCCAGGTAAAACTCAGGACACTTCCAGTAAAACTCAGGGCCACTTCGGGGAAACCCGATAACGCTCGCTCCAACCCACAAAAAAACAACCGCCTCCCGGGAGACGGTTGTTTCCTTCATTCTATCATTCATCTTCCAAACCATTTTCCTCCGGCCGCTTTATTGAGCCGGTTCATGACGGCGCGGCCGATGCCTTCCTCGCCGACCGAAGCGGCGAGGATGATGTCGGCGCCGGTCCGGTCACAGGCACGGAGTGCGTCGTACAGGTCCGCAGAAACGGATTCGGGGTCTCCTTCCCTGCCGGCCGGGAAGAACCAGTCGGCATCCGATCCCCCGAATTCTTCGGGGGCCACAAGCGCGATGCGATGTCCTTCCTCCTGCAGCGACCGGACCGCCTCACCGATCCGGTTCCGGTCCGGCCGGATCAGGAAGACCGGCGCATCCGGGGAATAGTGGGTGTATTTCATGCCGGGCGCACGCGGCGCATCGGTTCCGGCTTCAGAGGCTTCGGCGGATCCGTTGACGGGACCGATGAGCGGGACGAGCATGTCGGCGGTCACGGCTCCCGGCCGGAGGATCGCCGGAATGTCCGATGTGAGGTCAAGGACGGTCGACTCGATGCCGATGCCGGTTCTGCCGCCGTCCAGTATGTAAGATATTTTGCCGTCCAGGTCCGTCGCCACATGGTCGGCCGATGTCGGGCTCGGCTTGCCGCTCGTGTTCGCGCTCGGAGCGGCGACAGGCCTTCCGAACCGGCGGAGCAGCTTCAGCGCGACCGGATGATCCGGCATGCGGAGCCCGACCGTATCGAGCCCGGCCGTTACCGACGGGGCGAACACACCGGGGGCCGCTCTCAGAATGAGCGTCAGGGGGCCAGGCCAGAAGGCATCCATCAGAATCCGGGCCTTTTCAGGCACATCACAGGCATATTCCGAGACTTCCTCCGCCGTTCCGACGTGGGCAATGAGCGGGTTGTCCGAAGGCCTGCCCTTCGCCTCGTAGATTTTCCGGACTGCCTCTTCCGACGTCGCCAATGCACCGAGTCCGTACACCGTTTCCGTCGGGAAGGCGACGAGTTCTCCTTCGTGCAGCAGCCGGACCGCCCGGTCATACTGCTCTTCGCCCGCTTTCTCCGTGAGCACCGCTTTCTCCGTTATCATCGCAAACGCTTCCTTTCCGCCGGACGTTCAGTGTTCCACTCAGCCGAACAGGCCCTTCAGCCATTCGACGAGAAAGAACGTCACCGGCTCTTCTTCAGTCTCTTCCTTCATTGCGGTCGCCGTTTCTTCCGGCGGGTCGCAGACATCCGGGAACAGGGCGCACCACCAGTTGTCGCCGCGTCCGTCTCCGATCGTCACCACCCATGCATCCGCTTCCTGCTGGGCGAGGATGCCGCCCCTATACGGCTTGGGCGGGAATACCGCAGAACCCCTCCGGAGCGTGACATCCTCACCGGCTTCCGCGAGGACACCGGGCAGCAGTGTATCCAGCCGGGCGGCGAGCTCTTCCGGCGTGCGGCTCTCACTCCTCGCCTGTTCGACAGCCGGTGCGATCAAGGCGACGATCTCCCGTTTTGCCGACTGTGCCGATTCCGTGTTGCTGTCGGCGATCACGCGGATCCGGAGCATGCCTTCCGCTTCCTCCGCGGCCGTTCCGGTCAAGAGGAACAGCGCACACTGGATGACGATCAGCATCAGGATAAATTGGATAAACGGAATCGCGGCCCGGAGTTTCTCTTGCATTCTTTTGGATTGATTAATTGGATAGTCATTCAGCATGTTCTCTTCCTCCCTTGCACGCATTGTGGTCAGGAAGAAAGAAAACTATTCAACGAATCTTCTATTTTTATTTGGAAAGCTCGCAAAATACGATCCGGTCTTTCCCATTGATGTCCTGCA
The DNA here is from genome assembly GCF_900156305.1 of Edaphobacillus lindanitolerans. Taxonomy (GTDB): domain Bacteria; phylum Bacillota; class Bacilli; order Bacillales_A; family Planococcaceae; genus Bhargavaea; species Bhargavaea lindanitolerans. The sequence continues at coordinate 528,120 of NZ_FTPL01000001.1, forward strand.
CCACTTCGACCGAACCGTCCGGGAACGCCTCTGCGAATAAACCCGATACGGCCGGCCCCTGCAGATGGCCGATCTCCAGACCGATGAGCCCGGGACGCCTCATGAGGCCCGGCAGCGTACGGGCGAGCGTCCGGTAATGGGCCAGCCCGCCCTGTTCCGCGAACAAGGCAGCGTGCGGTTCATGGCCGGTGACCGAATCGCTCATCCCCTTCGCTTCGTCCGGTGCGATATACGGCGGGTTCGACAGGACGATGTCCCATTCCCGGCCTTCCAGCGGTGCGGCCATGTCCCCTTCCAGGAAAGAGACCTCTGCACCAAGCAGGCGGGCATTTTCTGCCGCCACGCGCAGGGCCGCAGGCGAAATATCCGTCGCCGTCACGTTCGCCGACGGGCGCTCCAGTTTGAACGATACGGCGATCGCGCCGCTGCCCGTCCCGATATCGGCCGTGTGCAGCGGCCGGTCGACTGCAGGCCAGATCCTGGCCGCGCGGGCAAGCGCCCGGTCCACGAGCTCCTCCGTTTCCGGGCGGGGAATCAGCACATCGGGCGTCACCCGGAACGGGCGGCCGTAAAACGCTTCCCGCCCGGTCACATACTGAAGCGGGATGCCGGATTCCATTGACTGGATCCCCTTTGAGAACTCGCGGCGCTGCGCATCTTCGAGTTTCTCCGGCAGCTTGATGAGCAGGCCGGTCCGATTCGTTCCGAGCACATGCTGCATGAGCAGTTCGGCCGCGAATTCTTCCCGGCCGGCTTCCTGAAGGCGCCGCTTCCCTTCGGCAAGGACGGACGCAATCGTGTCATTCCGCTGCATCGAGCTGTTCCAGGCGCGCCGCCTGTTCCTCCATCGTGAGCGCATCGATCACTTCGTCCAGCTTGCCGCTGATGATCTGGTCGAGCTTCTGGATCGTCAGTCCGATCCGGTGGTCGGTCACCCGGTTTTGCGGGAAATTATAAGTACGGATCCGCTCGGACCGGTCGCCCGTGCCGACGGCCGACTTCCGCTTGGCATCATACTCCGCCTGCGCCTCCTGACGGAACTTGTCATACACCCGGGCACGTAGCACCTTCATCGCCTTTTCCTTGTTCTTGATCTGCGATTTCTCGTCCTGGCAGGAGACGACGGTGCCGGTCGGGATATGGGTCAGCCGGACGGCGGACATGGTCGTGTTGACGGACTGGCCGCCCGGCCCGCTCGAAGCGAATGTGTCCACACGGATGTCCTTGTCGTGCAGCTCGATCTCCACTTCTTCCGCTTCCGGAAGGCAGGCGACCGTCGCGGTCGACGTATGGATCCGCCCGCCGGATTCCGTTTCCGGCACCCTTTGGACCCGGTGGGCACCGTTTTCAAATTTGAGCCGGGAGAATGCCCCGTGCCCGCTGATCATAAAAATGATTTCCTTGAATCCGCCGAGTCCGGTCGGCGAGGCGTCCATCACTTCCGTCTTCCATCCTTTTGACTCCGCATAGCGGCTGTACATCCGGAACAGGTCACCCGCGAACAGCGCAGCCTCGTCTCCGCCTGCCGCACCGCGGACTTCCATGATGACGTTCCGGGAATCATTCGGGTCTTTCGGAAGGAGCAGCACTTTCAGCTCTTCCTCGAGCACGGCGATTCTTTCTTCAAGTTCTGCCGCCTCTTCCTTCACAAGCTCGCGCATCTCGTCATCGAGCTTTTCCCCGAGCATCCCGCGCGCGTCCTGCAGCTCTCCCGCAGCTGATTTGTACGTCCGGTATACTTCGACCGTCCGGGCGATGTCCGCCTGCTCCTTGGAGTATTTCCGAAGCAGACCGGCATCGGACACGACATCCGGGTCGCTCAGCAATTCATTCAATTTTTCGTAGCGATCTTCAACTGCCTGCAGCCGTTCATACATCACGGAGCCCTCCGATAACTTCTTCTTGATGATCGTTCCATTATAACTTAAAAAGCACCCGGCCGTCTTTCGGCGGGTGCCTCAGCTTCTATTCGTCTTCAAGCGCCGTGCTCTTCACGGACACGCCATTCGGCACTTCGTGGTGCATCCGGCATCTCGGCTCGTACGCCTCCGAGGCGCCGACAAGGATGACCGGATCGTCCGCATGGGCCGGCCTGCCGTTGATGAGCCGCTGGGTGCGGCTTGCCGGGGATCCGCATACGGTGCAGACCGCCTGCAGCTTCGTGACATTTTCAGCAACCGCCATGAGCTGCGGCATCGGTCCGAATGGCACTCCGCGGAAGTCTTGATCAAGCCCGGCAATGATGACCCGGTATCCGTGATCCGCCAGCCGGCTCACCGTCCCGATGATGCTTTCATCGAAAAACTGGGCTTCGTCAATCCCGATCACATCCACCCGGTCGTCGATGTGCCGCCAGATCTGGTCTGCACTCACCACCGGCATTGCGATGATTTCATCGCCGTTGTGGCTCACTACTGAATTGTCGCTGTACCGGTTATCGATCGCCGGCTTAAACACGGCGATTTCCTGTTTGGCAAACCGTGCGCGCCGAAGCCGCCGGATCAGTTCTTCGGACTTCCCCGAGAACATGCTTCCGCAGATCACCTCGACCCAGCCGCCCTGCATTGAAACGTACATCCGGAATTCCCCTTTCCGATCCCAGGGGCTCTTCCCCCGTCCTTGGTTTCCGAAGTTTTATCTTAACGGATATTGTGTGCCATTTCCCGTCTTTAAATTTGTCCGGAGATGTGGTATGGAGCCGGGGAACCTTCAAAGGCCGGATCAGCCCGGCAGATTCTTGTCTCTCCGGACCTTTGCCGTTTCACGAAAGTCAATCATCGTCATTCCCGCGGGCCGTTCGCCTCACCCCAGCCATTCTCGGCCACGGCTGCTTTGCCGCATACAAAAACCCGCCCGGGACGCAATGTCCGGGCGGGTCGGGACGTCGAAATTACTCTTCGTCGCGGCCTTCTTCTTTGAGGCCGTATTTCTTGTTGAAGCGGTCGATCCGGCCGTCGGCTGCAGCGAATTTCTGGCGACCCGTGTAGAATGGGTGGCATTCGGAGCAGACTTCCACGCGGATGTCTTCTTTCACGGAACCAGTTTCGAACGTGTTGCCGCAAGAGCAAGTGACGGTCGCTGTTTTGTAGTCCGGGTGAATTGCAGTTTTCATGAATTGTTTCTCCTCTCGCCCTGAACCATCCGGAACAGAGTTTTATTATGGTACTGCAGCCTTACACGGCCATACAGTCGAGCCGTATATGCTGTCAGATAGTCGCAAACTTACATTTCTCATTATAGCACTGCACTGCCGCGGATGCAACGAATAAATTCGGGATTAGAGGAGCCCTTTCCCGCCACGCTTTTCTTTCATTTCCTTGTCCAGCTGAAGGAAAAACTCCTCGTTGCCGGCGGTGTTGCGGAGCTTCTTCAGGAAGCGCTCGGCAAAGTCCGGGCTGTCCGAGAACGTGCGCCGGATCGCCCACAGCTTCTCGAGCCGGTCCTTCGGGATAAGCAGTTCCTCTTTCCGGGTGCCTGACCGGCGGATGTCGATCGCCGGGAAGATGCGCCGTTCGGCAAGGCTGCGGTCAAGATGGAGCTCCATGTTGCCGGTGCCCTTGAACTCTTCATAGATGACATCGTCCATCCGGGAGCCGGTTTCGACGAGTGCGGTCGCCAAAATCGTAAGGCTGCCCCCTTCCTCGAGATTACGGGCTGCTCCGAAGAACCGTTTCGGCCGGTGGAGCGCCGCCGGGTCGATCCCTCCCGAAAGTGTCCGTCCGCTCGGCGGAATGACGAGATTGTATGCCCGGGCAAGCCGGGTGATCGAATCCATGAGGATGATGACATCCCGTTTATGTTCCACGAGCCGCATCGCCCGCTCCAGGACAAGTTCCGCGACTTTCACGTGATTGTCCGGCGTTTCGTCGAACGTCGAGCTTGCGACATCCGCGTTCACCGAACGTTCGATGTCGGTCACTTCTTCCGGACGCTCGTCGATGAGCAGGACGATGAGTTCGGCTTCCGGGTGATTTTCGCTGATGGCATTCGCGATTTCCTTCAGCAGCTGGGTTTTCCCTGCCTTCGGCTGTGCAACGATCAGTCCGCGCTGTCCGAAGCCGACCGGGGACACGAGGTCCATGATCCGGGTCGACAGCTTATTCCGGTCTGTCTCCAGCTTGATCTGCCGTTCCGGGTACAGGGGGGTCAGCGCCGGGAAATGGACCCGTTCCTTGGCGGTCTCCGGATCTTCCCCGTTCACCGCATTCACCTGAAGAAGGCCGTAATAACGCTCGTTCTCTTTTGGAGGCCGGACTTTTCCGCTCACCCTGTCGCCGTTCCGCAGGTCGAACCTGCGGATCTGGGAAGCCGAGATATAAATATCCTCGGAACTGGAAGAGTAATTGATCGGCCGGAGGAACCCATACCCTTCGGTCGGGATGATCTCGAGGACCCCTTCCATGAATGAGTATCCTTCCTGCTCGGCACGCGATTTCAGGATCGCCAGGGTCAGTTCTTTTTTCGTCATTTTGCTGTAGTAGGAAATATTGAATTTCCGGGCGAGACCGTACAGTTCCTTCAGTGTCATATCCTGAAGGCCGGCCAGCGTCACTTCCGCCATGGGCGGTCACCTCTTTCACGGGTTGGGGTCTGGGGCGTCCGACCGGCCTGGAGTTGCCGGTCCGCCCGATCAAAGGGAAGAAATAAAGAAGGGATGCCCGGCGATGCCGCCGGGCATGGGTTCAATCAGTATTCCATTACATAGTGCGGTTTCTTTTTCAGTGAGTGGCGGCCTTCGACAAAGCGGACCGTGCCCGACTTCGCACGCATGACGAGCGAGTGGGTGGAACCATAGGAGCCTTTGAACTGGACACCAGAGAGCAGTTCCCCGTCGGTGACACCGGTTGCGGCAAAGATTGCATCATCACCCCGGACAAGGTCTTCCATCCGGAGAACCTTGTTCACGTCGATGCCCATTTTCTTGCACCGCTCGACTTCCGTGTCATTGGACGGGATCAGCCGGCCCTGGATTTCACCGCCGAGGCACTTCAGGCCGACGGCCGCAATGACGCCTTCAGGGGCGCCGCCCATGCCGAACAGGATATCGACGCCGGTTTCGTCGAATGCAGTGTTGATCGCACCGGCGACATCCCCGTCATTGATGAGCTTGATCCGGGCGCCCGCTTCGCGGATCTCTTCGATGATCCGTGAGTGGCGGTCCCTGTGGAGGATCGTCGCGACGACGTCCTCAATGTCTTTGTTTTTCGCCTTTGCGACTGCACGTAGGTTGTCGATGACCGGTGCATCGATATCGACCATGCCAACTGCTTCCGGACCGACGGCCAGCTTTTCCATGTACATATCAGGTGCATGGAGAAGGTTTCCCCGGTCTGCGACGGCGAGGACCGCGAGCGCATTCCAGCCGCCGGCAGCGACGATATTCGTGCCTTCAAGGGGGTCAACGGCCACATCCACCGCCGGTCCCGATCCGGTGCCGAGTTCTTCGCCTATGTACAGCATCGGCGCCTCGTCCATTTCTCCTTCACCGATGACGACGACACCCTGCATCGGGATCGTGTCAAAAACCGTCCGCATCGCGGAAGTGGCCGCATCGTCGGCTTCGTTTTTCTGGCCGCGGCCCATCCAGCGCGCAGAGTTGAGCGCGGCGGCCTCCGTAACCCGTACAAGTTCCATTGATAAACTGCGTTCCATCCTGGTCATCCTTTCCGTTTCCCCGGTCGGGGATTACCGTTCATTTCGTTGCAGGGACCGCACGGGTTTCAACCCGGACGGCCCGTGCCGCCCGCTGCTTCAGCCGGAATGCGGACTTTCCGGATATCGGCGCCGAGGCCCCTCAGCTTCTCGACGATGTTCGAATAGCCGCGCTCGATATGGTGGATCTCCTGCACTTCCGTCTCGCCTTCTGCGAGCAGGCCGGCCAGTACGAGGGCGGCTCCGGCCCGCAGATCGGATGCACGGACAGAGGCTCCCTGAAGTTTCGTCGGTCCCGAAATGATGGCGGAACGGCCCTCGACGCGTGTCGAGGCATTCATGCGCCGGAGCTCGTCGATATGTTTGAAACGGGCAGAATAAATCGTATCCGTGACAACCGAAGAGCCTGTCGCCTGTGTCAGGAGCACGGAGAACGGCTGTTGAAGGTCTGTCGGGAAGCCCGGGTAGACAAGCGTCTTCATATCAACCGATGACAGTTTTTCCGTCTTCGGGATGAAAATCCGTTCTTCCTCCTCGACGATTTTCACGCCCATCTCGCGCAGCTTTGCGGTCAGCGCCTCGACGTGGAACGGAATCACATTGTCGATCGTCACGCCGCCTCCTGCCGCAGCCGCCATGATCATGTACGTCCCCGCTTCGATCCGGTCAGGGATGATTGTATGGGTTGTCCCGGCAAGCGATTTGACGCCTTCAATCCGGATGACGTTCGTGCCGGCGCCCTTGATGTTCGCACCCATATTCGACAGGAGCGTGGCAACGTCGATGATTTCCGGCTCCTTCGCCGCATTCTCGATCACGGTGCGCCCTTCTGCGAGCACGGCGGCGAGCATGATGTTGATCGTCGCGCCCACGCTTGCCACGTCCAGATAGATCTTTGCACCGCGCAGCTTGTCGGCACGGAGATAGATGGATCCGTGCTCATTCGTCACGGTGGCACCGAGCGCCTCGAATCCTTTGATGTGCTGGTCGATCGGGCGCGGCCCGAGATGACAGCCGCCCGGAAGTCCGATGACCGCCCTGCCGAACCGGCCGAGCATCGCACCCATCAGATAATAAGAAGCACGGAGCTTTTTGACATTGCCATTCGGCAACGGCATCGCGACCATCCCGGCAGGATCGATTTTCATTGTGCCGCCTTCAAAAGAGACGACTCCGCCGATTTCTTCGAGCAACAGTTTCAGCGTATGCACATCGGCAATTTCAGGCAGCCCTTCGATCGTCACTTCAGAGCCCGCCAGTATCGAGGCGGGGATGAGTGCGACGGCGCTGTTTTTCGCGCCGCTCACTTTCACCGTGCCATTCAGTTCCCGACCGCCGTTAATTTTATATACGTCCATTCATTTCCCCTCGTTCTGCGTCAACAGCTCAATCAGCCGAGCGGCTGTTCCAGTCAGCAAGGAACGCCTCAAGACCTTTTTCCGTCAACGGATGCTTGAACATTTGCTTGAGTACCTTGAGCGGCGTTGTGGCAATATGCGCGCCGTTCAGCGCGGCATCGGTAATATGTTGAGGATGGCGGATCGACGCTGCGATGATTTCCGTGTCGATGCCGTGGATTGCAAAGATTTCGGAGATTGTAGCGATCAGGTCCATTCCGTCGTGCCCGATGTCATCGAGGCGGCCGAGGAACGGGGACACATAGGATGCCCCTGCACGCGCAGCAAGCAGAGCCTGGTTCGCGCTGAAGACGAGCGTGACGTTCGTCTTGATGCCTTCCTTGGCGAAAGTCGAACACGCTTTCAGCCCCTCCTCCGTCATCGGAAGCTTGACCGTGATGTTCGGAGCGATGGCTGCGAGTTCACGGCCCTCCCGGATCATGCCTTCCGCGTCGGTCGAGATCACTTCCGCGCTGACGGAGCCCGGAACGAGTGCAGCGATTTCCTTCAGCCGTTCATGGAATGAGATATTCTCTTTCGCGACAAGCGAAGGGTTCGTCGTCACGCCGGAAAGGATGCCCCACGAATGGGCTTCTTTGATCTCTTCGAAGTTCGCTGTATCGATGAAAAATTTCATTGTCCTGTTCCTCCCGAGTCCTGATTAATGAAAGGAAAGAAGGAGGGTGCCCCGAGGGCGCCTCTCCTTTTCCCTGCTGTTCCCTTAAGCTTTCCCCGTTGAGCCGAATTCACGCATCTTGCCTTTGACCGTTTCCTTGATGGCTTCGCGTGCCGGACCGAGGTATTTTCGCGGATCGTACACGTTCTGGTCGTTGTTCAGGACCGAGCGGACGGCATCCGTCGCGGCAATCTGGTTTTCGGTGTTGACGTTGATTTTCGCCGTCCCGAGGGAAATGGAACGCTGGATGTCCTTCGTCGGGATTCCGGTGCCCCCATGGAGCACAAGCGGAAGATCCGACTGTTTCGAAATCTCTTCCATCTCCTTGAATCCAAGATTCGGCTCTCCTTTGTACGGGCCGTGGACAGATCCGAGTGCCGGAGCGAGACAGTCGATGTCCGTCTTGTTCACGAGCTCCTCGCATTCTTTCGGATCGGCATAGATGACGCCGTCCGCAACGACGTCGTCCTCCTGGCCTCCGACGACACCGAGTTCCGCTTCAACCGAAACGCCGTGCTGATGCGCCAGCTCCACCACTTCGGAAGTGATGCGGATGTTCTCTTCAAGCGGCTTGGAAGACGCGTCGATCATGACGGACGTGAATCCTGCTTCGATCGCTTCCTTGCATTTGTCGTAAGAAGAACCGTGGTCGAGGTGGATGGCGACCGGCACGGTCGTTCCGTACGATTCCATGAGTCCTTTCACCATCGGGACGACCGCCTTGAAGCCGCCCATATATTTGCCTGCCCCTTCGGAGACGCCGAGGATGACCGGAGATTTCTCTTCTTCGGCCGCTTCCAGGATCGCCTGGGTGAATTCGAGGTTATTGATGTTGAACTGCCCGACTGCGTAGCCTTCTTTCTTCGCTTTCTGGAGCATTTCAGTCATGGAGACAAGTGCCATCTGGGATTCCTCCTTCGAATGTCGGAACTGCTTGTACTGTTGTTTCATACACTCCCCCATCATAACAAAAACAGGCAGTGTCTGCCACTGCCTGTACGTTCAGCCGAGGATGCCGGCGACCGCCGCCCTCAGTTCATGAATATCGAACGGCTTTGTAAAATAGTCCGTCGCCCCGAGCTCCTTTGCCGTATCAATCTGTTCCTGCTCTCCATACGCAGTCATCATGAGGACCGGCGTGGACGGCGAAACCGCCTTGATCTCCTTCAATACTTCAATGCCGTCCATCCCCGGCATTTTCATGTCGAGCAGCACACAGTCCGGGGAGGTTTCATGAAATCGCTCCACCGCTTCGAACCCGTTTTTCGCGAGCACCGTCTCGTGGCCTTCCCTCCGGAAAACTTCCGCCAGCAGCAACCGGATTCCGTTCTGATCGTCGACGACCAATATCCGTTTCATTCCATTCCCGCCTTCCGTCCTAGTCCGTATTGCTTGTATTCGAGACAAATGGCACAATTCCTTCAATTAATTGAGGAATCCGCAAATTCCGCATTTCCCCGGATTCGCTTTTCCATGTTCATCCGCCAGCCGGAGCCCTATAATGAAGGCGGAGGGATTCATATGAAAATGCTGACGACACAGATCACCGGCCTTCTGCAGCGCATCGCCGCGAACGAAGAAGAGGCGATCGGAATGACTGCCCGCCTGCTCGCCCAGGCGACCACCGGGCAGGGGACCGTTTACATTGCCGCATTCGGAGAGCTCGGGGCGGTGAGCGCAAACGCGATCCGGGGCGCCGAGCCATTTGAAGGCGCAGCCCGCTACCGCGGGGAGGAAATGACGAGTGCGGACCGCGTCTGGATCCTCACCCGTTCCGCGGCGGACACGGAGGCGCTGGAGCTTGCACGGAAGCTCTCGGAACGATTCATCCCGTTTGCCGCCACGGCTTCGGAACATGAGGATTCGGAAGGAAATGAGCTGGCGGGACTGGCCACCGTCTATACAAGCCTCGGCGTGAAAAAAGGGCTGTTGCCTGCCGAGGACGGCGGACGGACCGTCCTGCCTCACGCGCTGGCCGGCCTGTTCATCTACGAGGCCGTGCGGCTCGATTATGTTGAACTGCTCGCAGAATTTGAATGAGACTATGAGAGGGCGGATGCACGCCGGAAAGTGCGGTGCATCCGCTTCCGCCACAGATTAAAAAAGGTCCTGCCTCAATGGGCAGGACCTTTTCTGATCGGTTTTCATTTGCCGAGCGACGCGCGGACGAATTCGCGGAAGAGCGGCTGCGGGCGATTCGGGCGTGAAATGAATTCCGGATGGAACTGGCACGCGACGAACCATGGATGTTCAGGGAGTTCGACAATTTCAACGAGGCGTCCGTCCGGGCTGACACCCGAGAAGACAAAGCCCGCTTTTTCGAACTCGTCACGGTATTCATTGTTGAATTCGAAACGGTGGCGGTGGCGCTCATAGACGAGGTCTTCGCCATATGCCTCGTGGGCTTTCGTGCCCGGCTTCACCTTGCACGGATACAGGCCGAGGCGGAGTGTGCCCCCGAGATCTTCGAGGTCTTTCTTGTCCGGCATGATGTCGATGATCGGGAATGCGGTCGACGGATCCAATTCGGACGAATGTGCGCCTTCCATGTTCATGACATGCTGGGCAAACTCGACGGATGCAAGCTGCATGCCGAGACAGATGCCGAAGAACGGGACGTTGTTCTCTCGTGCAAAGCGGACGGCGGCAATTTTGCCGTCGATCCCCCGGTCGCCAAAGCCGCCCGGCACCAGGATGCCGTCCATGCCGTCAAGCAGTCCGGCGGCATTTTCATCGGAGATTTCCTCGGCGTTGATCCACTTCACGGAAATGTCCGCGTCAAATGCATAGCCGGCATGCCGGAGTGCTTCCACGACGGAGATGTATGCATCCTGGAGCTCCACGTATTTCCCGACGAGGGCGATGTTCACCGTGTTCGACAGCGACTTCACCTTGTCAACGAGCTGTGTCCACTCCTCGAGGTCCGGCTGCGGGGCGATGATGCGCAGATGGTCGAGGACGAGGTCGTCCATGCCCTGCCGGTGAAGGTTGAGCGGAATCTCATAAAGGGTTTCCGCGTCGCGCGATTCGATCACTTCTTCCGGACGGATATCACAGAAGAGCGCAATCTTGTCTTTCATATCCTGCGGGACCGGCTGTTCGGTCCGTACGACGATCAGGTTCGGCTGGATGCCGAGTCCCCGGAGTTCCTTGACGCTATGCTGGGTCGGCTTCGTTTTCATCTCGCCGGCTGCGTGGATATACGGGATGAGCGTACAGTGGATGTACATCACTTCATCGCGGCCAAGATCACTGCGGAGCTGGCGGATCGCTTCAAGGTACGGGAGCGATTCGATGTCGCCGACGGTTCCCCCGATTTCCGTGATGACGACATCCGCATGAGTTTCCTTGCCAGCCCGGAGCACGCGCTGCTTGATTTCATTCGTGATATGCGGGATGACCTGCACGGTGGCCCCGTTGTAGTCGCCGCGGCGCTCTTTTTTCAGGACAGTGGAATAAATTTTGCCGGTTGTGACGGCGGAATACTTCGTCAGGTTGATGTCGATGAAGCGCTCGTAGTGGCCAAGGTCCAGGTCGGTTTCCGCACCGTCTTCCGTCACGTAGACTTCCCCGTGCTGGTATGGGCTCATCGTTCCCGGGTCGACGTTGATGTACGGGTCAAATTTCTGGATGGTCACTTCCAGTCCGCGGTTTTTCAGCAGGCGGCCGAGCGAAGCAGCCACGATTCCTTTGCCCAATGAAGAGACGACGCCTCCGGTTACGAAAATATACTTTGTCATGTTCGATCTTCCTCCCTTGGTTGCCAAAAACAAAAAACGCTCCCCTGCAAACCGTTCTGCAGGGGAGCGCATATGCACGTTTCCTATCTCCTAATTCAGGAGCCCGAATAAATCATAAACCCGCGGGAAGGGAGAAGTCAAGTTTATTCTTCTTCCTCTTCTTCCTCTTCGTCAATCTCCAATTCCTCATCGAGGTCAAGTTCGTCATCATCCAGATCGACGTCCTCTTCTTCCTCTTCTTCCTCATCGTCGAGGTCGAAGTCCTCTTCCTCTTCGTCGGCGAATTCGTCGAGATCCTCGTCATCGAAGTCTTCGTCCTCGTCTTCGGCCAGGAGGTCTTCATCTTCCTCATCGTCATCCACGACTTTCGCTTTCGCTTTTTTCTTGCGCGTCTTGACGACAGGGGCGGTTTCCTCTTCGATCTTGTCAACCGGATACCATTCACGGAGTGCCCAGCGGCCATCTCCGAGAGCAAGGAACCGGCCGTCAATGTTCAGGTCGGTATAGAAGCGGACGAGCCGCTCTTTCATTTCGGCTTCAGACAGCCCAAGCAGTTTCTTGAGCTCCGCCAGGATTCCGTCAAACGTGATGGGCTCGCGCCGCTCCTCCAGGAGGGCATAGGCGAGATCTATAAACGCTTCTTCATTCAATTGTTCTTTCGTCAGTTCAGTGATGTTCATCAGGCGCACGTCCTTTCTGCATACGGTGGCATAATCCCCATTATATACAAACCGGGCATTCCCATGCCACCCTCACGTACGTTTTTTCAAGTGTCTCAAGCCGAGGTAAGTCAGCCAGAAAAGCTGGGCGGACAGCAGGATCAGCGGAATTGCTGCAAGCCCGTGGTTATACAGCAACACGGTCACGACCACGAGGATGACCATGACGATGACATGATAGGTTAGCCTCACCCGGCAAGCCTCCCTTGGCGGAGTTTCCTTCATTATACATCACCAGAAGAAAATGATGCCCCCTGAAGGGGCATCATGGGAAATTTTTTCCGGAAAGCACGGAGTTTTCAAATTCCTGGGAGAACAACAAACACGCTGCATGGATGGCAAGCGGGCTTTCGGTCCATCCGGCTGCGCGGGCCAGACGCTCTGGGTCATCAGTCATGTTGTGCCGCAAAGCAGGCTTCGCTCTGCATCCTGTCTTCTGCCTGTCGCCCCTGGCCAGCCGCCCTCCGCTTTTGGTCTTACATATTCCTTCTGTATTGTCCCCCGACCTCATAAAGCGCAGAGGTGATCTGACCGAGACTCGCGACCTTCACCGTCTCCATGAGTTGTTCGAAGATGTTGCCGTTGGCGACGGCGGCCTGCTTCAGGCGACGGAGCGCTTCGGCCGTTTCGTCCTTGTTCCCCTCCTGGAATGTGCGGAGGTTGCGGATCTGGGTTTCTTTCTCTTCCTTCGTCGCACGCGCGAGTTCCATGCTGTCGATGTCATCTTCGCTCGGCGGGTTCGGGTTGAGGTATGTGTTCACGCCGATGATCGGCAGTTCACCCGAGTGCTTGAGGTGCTCATAATACATCGACTCTTCCTGGATCTTGCCCCGCTGGTACTGTGTCTCCATCGCGCCGAGCACGCCGCCCCGGTCGTTGAGCCGGTCGAATTCTTCCAGGACCGCCTGTTCGACGAGATCGGTGAGCTCCTCGATGATGAACGAACCTTGGAGCGGGTTTTCGTTTTTCGACAGGCCGAGCTCCTTCGTGATGATCATCTGGATTGCCATCGCGCGGCGGACCGATTCCTCGGTCGGTGTCGTGATCGCCTCGTCGTAGGCGTTCGTATGCAGAGAGTTGCAGTTGTCCTGAAGCGCCATGAGCGCCTGGAGCGTCGTGCGGATGTCATTGAAATCGATTTCCTGTGCATGCAGCGAGCGGCCGGACGTCTGGACATGGTACTTCAGCTTCTGGCTGCGCTCATTCGCACCGTACTTATCCCGCATCGCAACCGCCCAGATCCGGCGTGCGACGCGGCCGATGACCGTATATTCCGGATCAAGGCCGTTGGAGAAGAAGAACGAGAGATTCGGCGCGAAATCATCGATGTTCATGCCGCGGCTCAAGTAGTACTCGACGTACGTGAACCCGTTCGCAAGCGTGAACGCCAGCTGGGAAATCGGGTTCGCCCCCGCTTCCGCAATATGATAGCCGGAGATCGAGACGGAATAATAGTTCCGCACTTTATGGTCGATGAAGTACTGCTGGATGTCGCCCATCATGCGGAGCGCGAATTCCGTCGAGAAAATGCATGTGTTCTGGCCCTGGTCCTCTTTGAGGATATCCGCCTGCACGGTTCCGCGGACCGTCTGCAGCGTCCCCTCGCGGACATCGGCGAATTCCTCCACCGTGAGCACGCGGCCGAGCTCCTCTTCTCTCTTCTTCACCTGCTGGTCGATTGCGGTGTTCATGAACATCGCCAGGATGATCGGAGCCGGACCATTGATCGTCATCGAGACGGATGTCGCCGGCGCGCACAGGTCAAAGCCGTCATACAGCTTCTTCATGTCTTCGAGCGTACAGATCGATACGCCGGATTCGCCGACCTTCCCGTAGATGTCCGGACGGTAATCCGGATCCTCGCCGTACAGCGTGACGGAGTCGAATGCGGTCGACAGCCGCTTGGCATCATCATCTTTGGACAGATAATGGAACCGGCGGTTTGTCCGCTCAGGCGTCCCCTCACCTGCGAATTGGCGCTTCGGATCTTCGCCCTGGCGCTTGAACGGGAACACGCCTGCCGTGTACGGGAACGACCCGGGCACGTTTTCGGCATAGACCCAGCGCAGGATTTCTCCGTAGTCCTTGAACTTCGGCAAGGCGACTTTCGGGATCTGGAGACCCGACAGGCTTTCGGTGCGCAGGATCGTCCGGATCTCCCGGTCCCGTATCTTCGTCACATACTCCTCGCCGGAATACGCCTGCTTCAGGTTCTCCCAGTTGTCGAGGATCCTCTTGGACTCAGCGGTGAGTTCATCACGGACGCCGTCCATGAGCGATTCGACGGATTTCTCAAGCGCTTCGTCGCCGCCTTTTTCACGGATGATGGCAAGCGTCCCTTCAAGCTGGAACAATCTGCGGCCGAACTCCGCCTGCTGCGCCGCCCGCTTGTGATAGTCGCGGACCGTGTCCGTGATTTCGCGGAGATAATAGCGGCGGTCATTCGGGATGATGACGTTCTGCTTCTGTGTCTTCACAGAATGCTTGTAGGACGTCTCCCAGCCGAGGCTGAACTTTTCGTTTAGCACGTCGACGATGGCCGCAAACAGGGAATTGGTCCCCTTGTCGTTGAACTGGCTCGCAATCGTGCCGTACACCGGCATGTCGTCAAGGTCTTTGTCGAAGAGCATCCGGCTGCGCTGATACTGCTTTTGGACCTGGCGCAACGCATCTTCGGAACCTTTCCGTTCGAACTTGTTGATCGCAATCAAGTCCGCAAAGTCGATCATGTCGATCTTCTCAAGTTGCGTAGGCGCGCCGAATTCGCTTGTCATCACATACATGGAAGCATCAGAGATCTCTGCGACTTCCGCATCGCCCTGGCCGATCCCGCTCGTCTCGACGACGATCAGGTCAAAGCCTGCGGCACGGACAACGTCGAGCACGTCTTTGATTGCCCCGGACAGTTCGGAACGGGAGCCGCGCGTTGCCAGGCTGCGCATGTAGACGCGGTTGTTGAAGATCGCATTCATGCGGATCCGGTCGCCGAGCAGCGCCCCGCCCGTCTTCTGTTTGGTCGGGTCGATCGACAGGATGGCGACTTTCTTGTCCGGCAGCTCATGGAGGAACCGGCGGATGAGCTCATCGGTGAGCGAGCTCTTCCCGGCACCGCCCGTGCCCGTGATGCCGAACACCGGCGTGTTTTTCGACCGTTTGCGGACTTCCGTGAGCATGTTCTCGGCTTCCTCATCTCCCGACTTGTGGGCGTCTTCCGCCATCGTGATGAGGCCCGAAAGAAGCGGCACATTGTCCGTCGAAAGGTCTTCCGGATGGCCAAGGTCTTTTTTCTCGGCTGTCTTGTAGTCACACTGTCTCAGCATTTCGTTGATCATGCCCTGCAGGCCGAGGCGGCGGCCGTCTTCAGGCGAGAAGATCCCGGAGATGCCGTAATCCTGGAGTTCCTTGATCTCCTTCGGGATGATGACGCCTCCGCCCCCTCCGTATATTTGGATGTGCGGTGCGCCTTTTTCCTTGAGCAGATCGTGCATGTACTTGAAATATTCCACGTGGCCGCCCTGGTAGGACGAGATCGCAATCCCCTGGACATCCTCCTGGATGGCAGCATTGACGACTTCCTCGACAGATCGGTTATGCCCGAGGTGGATGACTTCCGCGCCGCTTGCCTGGAGGATGCGCCGCATGATGTTGATCGATGCATCGTGGCCGTCGAACAGGCTCGAAGCCGTGACGAACCGGACATGGTTCACCGGACGGTACACTTCTACTGATGCTGTGGTCAAGATGGTTCCCCCTCCCGCTGACGGACGACCAGACCGTTGATCAGTTCATCCGTCTGCATGGTAATGAATTCCTGAAGCGTGAACAGCTTGTGGAGCGCCCACCGGCGGAATGCCCACATCTGCCCCTGGACGACGATGTGGTGTGCGGCAAGCTTCGCTTCCTTGCCGGAAATGCGGAGCTCCCCCGTTTCCGCACAGCCGATGAGGATCTTTTCAAACAGGGCGGTCATTTCAAGTTCTTTTTCGAGAACGTATTTCAGTGCGGTCTTCGGCAGCGACTTCGATTCCTGGTACATCACCGTGAACTCATCATCCATGTCGTCGATGAGCGTGATGTACTGATGAATGGCATCCTTCAGGCCGCCGATCGTGCCCGGCTGCCCGGCCAACGGTGCAAGACGGCTGTTCACCTCGTCGTAGATCCGGTCACAGACGAGGTACAGCACGTCTTCCTTCGTCCGGATATACTCGTACAGCGTGCCGATGCTGAACCCCGCTTCCTTCGCGATTTCCCGCGTCGTCGTGCGGTGGAACCCCTTCTCCCTGAAAAGTTTCACCGCTCCGCGGATCATCTGGTCGCGGCGTTTTTCGATGAGTGTCTCGTCTTTGACGGACGACTTCACTTCATGGCGCACCGGTTTCCCGCGTTCCGTCATTTCGTCAGCATGCGGGAGATGACGAGCCGCTGGATTTCCTGCGTGCCTTCGTAGATCTGCGTGATCTTCGCATCGCGCATGTAGCGCTCGACCGGGTAGTCTTTCGTGTAGCCGTAGCCGCCGAACACCTGGACCGCCTCCGTCGTTACTTTCATTGCCGTATCGCCGGCCATGAGCTTGGCCATTGCCGACTCTTTTCCGTACGGGTGGCCGTTCGATTCAAGCCAGGCCGCCTGGTATGTGAGGAGGCGCGATGCCTCGATCGATGTCGCCATATCCGCGAGCTTGAAACCGACGCCTTGATTGGCTGCGATCGGCTTTCCGAACTGGACGCGTTCCTTTGCGTAGTCTACCGATGCGTCAAGCGCACCTTGTGCGATGCCGACCGCCTGTGCCGCGATGCCGTTCCGGCCGCCGTCGAGCGTCTTCATCGCGATGATGAAGCCCTGGCCTTCCTCGCCGAGCAGATTCTCTGCAGGCACCTTGCAGTTGTCGAAGATGACTTCGGTTGTCGGTGACGAACGGATTCCCATCTTCTTCTCCTTCTTGCCGACGGAGAATCCGTCAAAGTCCTTTTCAACGATGAACGCGCTCGTGCCCTTGTGCTTGGAGGACGGATCGGTGACCGCAAACACGATGTACGTATCGGCGATGCCGCCGTTCGTGATGAACATCTTCGAGCCGTTCAGGATGTAATGATCGCCATCTTTCCTGGCGGTCGTCTTCATGCCGCCGGCGTCGGAACCCGAACCCGCTTCCGTCAGACAGTAGGCGCCGACTTTCGAGCCTTCCGCCATCGGACGGAGGTACTTCTGCTTCTGCTCTTCCGTGCCGTACTTGAACACCGGCCAGCCGGCGAGCGACGTGTGCGCGGAGAGGACGACCCCTGCGGATGCATCCACCCGGGACAGTTCCTCGACCGCAATGACATATGCCAGGAAGTCGGACCCGATGCCGCCGTACTCTTCCGGCCACGGAATGCCCGTCAGGCCGAGCTCCGCCATCTTATGGAAGATCTCCATGTCAAAGCGCTCTTCCTCATCGCGCTCTGCTGCAGTCGGTGCCACATCCTTCGTCGCGAAATCCCGGACCATCTTGCGGATCATTTCATGTTCTTCGGACAGTTTGAATTGCATGTTCTCCACCCTTTCGGTAATCGGTCATGTCGATGATGCGTTGCGGCAAATCGATATCTTTATCGGATGAACATCAATGGTTCCATCCGGGTGCCTTCCTTTATCGGTGCAGACGCCGTTCATTTCGTGAGCTGGCCGCCAACGTGCTTTTTGGCGAAGAACATCTCACTGCGCGGTTTGCTTTTTGACGCAGAACATCCCACTTCGCGTTTGCCGCCAAACGCTTCGCTTTTTGACGCAGAACATCTCACTTCGTGAGATGTTTACTGATGACGAGCCGCTGGATCTCGCTCGTTCCCTCGTAGATCTGGGTGACTTTGGCGTCCCGGAAATAGCGTTCCATCGGATAGTCTTCCGTGTAGCCGTATCCGCCGAAGACCTGGATGCCTTCGATGGCACAGTCAACGGCCGCCTGGGAGGCGGACAGCTTTGCCATGGAGGCTTCCTTTCCGGCCGGCAGACCCTCGGACCGCAGCCAGGCGGCCCGGTAAACGAGGAGGCGGGCCGACTCGACCTGTGTTGCCATATCGGCGAGTTTGAAGCCGATCCCCTGATTGGCTGCGATCGGCTTGCCGAACTGGACGCGTTCCTTTGCATACGCCGTTGCCGCCTCAAGAGCGGCTTCCGCGATGCCGAGCGCCTGCGCGGCGATGCCGATCCGGCCGGCGTCAAGATTGGCAAGCGCGATCTTGAATCCTTCACCCGGCTTGCCGAGCACGTTCTCCTCGGGCACCCGCATATCTTCGAATGTGAGCTGGACCGTGCGGGAACCATGGAGACCCATCTTTTTCTCATCCTTGCCGATGATCAGTCCGTCGGTGCTACCTTCCACAATGAACGCGGTGACGCCGTGTGTTCCGGCAGCCGGATCGGTCGACGCGAACACGATGTAGACGTCCGCTTCGCCGC
The DNA here is from genome assembly GCF_900156305.1 of Edaphobacillus lindanitolerans. Classification (GTDB taxonomy): domain Bacteria; phylum Bacillota; class Bacilli; order Bacillales_A; family Planococcaceae; genus Bhargavaea; species Bhargavaea lindanitolerans. Next base: position 546,745 of record NZ_FTPL01000001.1, read on the forward strand.
CGTTCGTGATGAACACCTTCGTGCCGTTCAGCACATATTCACCGTCTTTTTTCACGGCACGGGTTTTCAGTGCGCCGGCATCGGAGCCCGCGGACGGCTCGGTCAGGCAGAAGGCGCCGAGGTACTCGCCCGATGCGAGCTTCGGGACATATTTCTGTTTCTGTTCCTCGGTTCCGAACAGCAGGATCGGGTTCGTCCCGACCGACGTGTGGACGGACAGGATCACTCCCGGCACCGCACTCACTTTAGACAGCTCGTGCACTGCGATGATATAGCTGATGTAGTCCATTTCGGAACCGCCGTACTTTTCGGGAACGGAGATGCCCATCAGGCCGAGCTCTCCCATCTTTTTGACGATTTCACGCGGAAACTCGCCGGCCTCCATGCGCGGGATGAAAGGCTCGATTTCGTTTTTCGCGAAATCCCGGACCATTTTGCGCATCATCTTCTGTTCTTCTGTGAAATGAAAATTCATGCTGTGCACCTCATTTGCAGTTCCGCTGCCGGCAGACTATATTTTTTGTTCAACAACGGGCATCCTGCCCTCATTCGTAAACGTAGAAGCCCCGTCCGGATTTCTTGCCGAGCCATCCCGCGTTTACATATTTGCGGAGAAGCGGGCACGGACGGTATTTCGGGTCCCCGAATCCTTCTTGGAGCACTTCCATGATGTACAGGCAAGTGTCGAGGCCGATGAAGTCGGCAAGCTGAAGCGGTCCCATCGGATGGTTCATGCCGAGCTTCATCACTTCGTCGATGTCTTCCTTCGTCGCGACGCCTTCGTAGAGGGTGAAGATCGCCTCGTTGATCATCGGCATGAGGACACGGTTCGAGACGAAGCCCGGATAGTCATTCACTTCGACCGGCGTCTTCGACAGTTTGCGTGTCATGTCTTCGACCGCCTCGTATACTCCATCCTCCGTCGCAAGACCGCGGATGATTTCGACGAGCTTCATGACCGGCACTGGATTCATGAAGTGCATGCCGATCACCTGGCCCGGCCGCTTCGTGACTGCCGCAATTTCCGTGATCGGCAAGGCCGATGTGTTGGTCGCCAGGATGGCATGTTCCGGAGCGATTCCGTCAAGCTGGCGGAAGATCGACTGCTTGATCTCCATCTTTTCGACGGCTGCTTCGATGATGATGTCCGCGTCTTTTGCATCCGAGAGGTCGGTCGACTTCGTGATGCGGCCGAGTGCGGCGCTTTTTTCTTCTTCGGACATGCGGCCCTTTTCCACGCTGCGCGCCAGGTTTTTATCGATCACGCGGAGTCCGCGCTCATAGGATGCTTCGCTGATATCGTTCAAGATTACGTCAAAGCCGGACTGTGCGCACACCTGTGCGATGCCGCCGCCCATCTGTCCTGCTCCGATCACCATCACCCGTTTAATGTCCATCCGTCATTCCCCCTCGTCCGTTTTCGGTACTTCGATCATGATGGCGTCGCCCTGGCCTCCGCCCGAGCAGATCGCCGCGATGCCGATGCCGCCTCCGCGCCGCTTCAGCTCATGCGCGAGCGTCAGGATGATCCGTGCGCCGCTTGCGCCGATCGGGTGGCCGAGCGCCACGGCACCGCCGTTCACATTCACTTTATCGGGATCCAGCTTCGCGATCGCAGAGCTTGCGAGCGCCACGGCCGCGAATGCCTCGTTGATCTCGAACAGATCGATGTCATCCAGTGATTTCCCGGTTTTCCCGAGCAGCTCGTTGATGACGAGACCCGGCGTCTGAGGGAAGTTTTCCGGCTCTACCGCGACTTCGGCGTGTGCGACGATTTCGGCAAGCACGCTCTTCCCTTCTGCAGCCGCCCGGTCAGCGTTCATGAGGACGAGCGCACAGGCGCCGTCGTTCACGCCCGGTGCGTTGCCGGCCGTGATCGTCCCGTCGTTTCCGAAGGCAGGCCGGAGTTTGGCAAGCGTCTCCTTCGACGTATCACGGCGCGGAGCCTCATCCTCTCCGACAAGGATCATCTGCCCCTTGCGCGCAGGGACCTCGACCGGGACGATCTCCTCGGTGAACAGCCCTTCATCGATCGCCTTCACGGCCAGTTCATGGCTCCGGAGCGCCCAGTCGTCCTGTGATTCGCGGGACAGGCCCATTTTCTCTGCGGTTGAATTGCCGTACGTGCCCATATGGATGCGGTCGGGATGGAATGAGCAGGACAGACCGTCGTGGATCATGCCGTCGATGAGCGGGGCATCCCCCATCTTGAGGCCGAACCGGCCTTGCGGCATGTAATACGGGGCATTTGACATCGACTCCATGCCGCCCGCGACGATCACTTCCTCGTCCCCGAGCCGGATGATCTGATCGGCGAGCGAGACGCTCCGCATACCCGATGCACAGACTTTGTTCACCGTCTCGGTTTTCACGCCCCAGGGCAGGCCCGCCTTGTTCGCCGCCTGGCGTGACGGAATCTGTCCCTGTCCCCCCTGGAGCACCGTGCCCATGATCACTTCATCGACCTGCTCCGGAACGACCCCCGTCCGCTCCAGTGCCGCCTTGATCGCCGTGCCTCCGAGATCGCTTGCCGTCTTCTTTGCCAGCAGACCGCCAAATTTGCCGAACGGCGTCCGTGCGCCGCCGAGTATGACCGTTTTCGACATTTGCGTTTCCCCCTTTTTGATTTGAGAGCGTTTTCAAACCGGATCCGACAAAAGCCGGACAGACATTCAGTGCACCGGCACGATCCGGTGACTGAACGCTCGCTCGGCATTGCGTCAAAAGAAAAGGGAGTGACTCCATGCACTCCCTCTCTCATTTGTTTCATTGTATCGAATTTTCAAAGATGGTGCAACGGCTCACTGAAGGACCGGTTCTTCTTCTTCCTCTGCAGCCGTTTCCGGGTTGTCCCCGAATATGGAGCGCTCGAGCAGTTCGGCCACATCATATGTGCCCACCTTGTCCTCTGCCTCCACTGCTTTCGTGCCGTCGGACAGCATCGTCAGGCAGTATGGGCATCCGGAGGAGATGACGGACGGGTTCACTTCGAGCGCCTGCTCCGTGCGCGCCACGTTCACGCGGTGGCCGGTGTCTTCCTCCATCCACATGAGTCCGCCGCCTGCGCCGCAGCACATGCCGTCCTGGCGGTTGCGGACCATTTCGACGAGCTCGACGCCCGGAATGGACTTCAGGATCTCGCGCGGCGGATCATACACATCGTTGTACCTGCCGAGGTAGCAGGAGTCGTGGAAAGTGATCCGTTCATCCACCGCGTACTTCGGCTTCAGGCGGCCTTCCATGATGAGCTTGTACAGCAGCTCGGTATGGTGGTAGACGACGCCTTCGAACCCGAAGTCCGGATATTCATTCTTGAAGATATTGTAGGCGTGCGGGTCGATCGTCACGATCTTGTGCACGTCATTTTTCTCGAATTCTTTGATGTTCGCTTCGGCAAGCTCCTGGAAGAGGAATTCATTGCCGAGACGGCGAGGGGTATCGCCGGAGTTCTTTTCCTTGTTGCCGAGGATGGCAAACTTGACGCCCGCCTCATTCATGAGGTGTGCGAACGAGAGCGCGATCTTCTGGGAACGGTTGTCGAACGAGCCCATCGATCCTACCCAGAAGAGGTACTCAAAGCCTTCGCCCGATTTTTTCGCTTCCTTCACCGTCGGGATGTGGAGATCCGGACGCGCGTCACGCCAGTTTTCCTTTTCCTTCCGGTTGAGCCCCCACGGGTTGCCCTGGCGTTCGATGTTCGTCATCGCACGCTGTGCATCCGGGTCCATCCGTCCTTCGGTCATGACGAGGTAACGGCGGAGGTCGACGATCTTGTCGACGTGCTCATTCATGACCGGGCACTGGTCTTCACAGTTCCGGCAAGTCGTGCACGCCCAGATCTCTTCCTCCGTGATGACGTCACCGATGAGCGATGGGCTGTAGATGTCACCGATGACCGCGCCTTCCGCACCGGCTGCCATCGCGAGCTGGTTGCCCCGCGTATCGCTGAACATGAACGGCGGCACCCACGGCTTCTGCTTTGTCGTCACCGCACCGGTGTTCGTCAGATGGTCGCGGAGCTTTGTGATGAGGTCCATCGGCGACAGCATCTTCCCGGTCCCGGTCGCCGGGCACATATTCGTGCAGCGGCCGCATTCGACGCATGCGTAGAAGTCGAGCATCTGAAGCTGTGTGAAGTCTTCGATCTTCCCGGCGCCGATTGACGGCATTTCATCTTCGTCGCCGTCTTCCTCCTCCAGTACGGAGAAGTCGATCGGCGCAAGCTTGCCCCGTCGGTCAAAGCGCATGAAGAACGTATTCGCCGGGCCGGCGATGAGGTGGGCGTGCTTCGACTGCGGCACATACACGAGGAATGCGAGCAGCGTCAGCAGATGCACCCACCATGCGACAAAGAACACGGCTGCGGCGGCAGTCGGCGGCATCCACCCGAAACCGGAGGCGATGAGGGATGCCATCGGCTCCGTCCACGTGGCGGCATGGTCGTGCCAGATCATGTTCATTCCGTTCGCAACGAGCGTGGACAGCATGAGCGTCCCGATGAAGATGAGGACAAGTCCGGCCTTCCAGCCGCGCCGCAGGCGGACGAGCTTCTCCACGTAGCGGCGGTAGAACGCCCAGACGACCGCAACCAGAATCATGAAGACGACGATTTCCTGGAAGAACGTAAAAGCCGGATACACAGGGCCAAACGGCAGATGGGATCCCGGCTTCAGCCCTTTCCAGATGAGATCGACCGCCCCGAACTGCACGAGCAGAAAACCATAGAAGAACATGACATGGATGGCGCCGCTCTTCTTATCCTTGAGAAGTTTTTTCTGCCCGAAGACGTTCACCCAGATCATGTGGAGACGTTCCTGGAGCTTGAGGTCGAATTCCTCTTTCCTTCCGAGCCTCATGAACTGGATCCGTGTTTTGACGACGTATGTGAACAGTCCGAGCGCATACGCGACGATGGCCAGGAACAAAATCCAGTTGGCAATGAGCAATGGGTTCACAATGTCCTCCCCTTTCCTATCCGCTTGCCGGACGGCACTTTCTGTATCCGCTTTCAGCGGCGGGCGGAGCCCGGGTCCGGTCAATGATTATGGATATAGTTTAATAATGAATGAGCATTCAGTCAACACTATTTTAGAATTTTGCCATGTGTCCCAAAAAAGTGACGGCTGCTTTCCACCGATTTTACGGGAAGGCAGCCGTCTCTGCAACGGGAGAATGGATTCAGATGAGGCGGATGTCAGATTCTCTCTGTCTGATACGAGGATAGATGAGCTCTTCCGGCTGGATGCACCGAAGAAAAGTAGATTCAAAAGCAGTCAAGGAAAATCCCGTCACTGAAATAAAAAAACGGCCTTTCCATGAAAGACCGGTCCATCCTTTCCTATTCGACTTTGCCGAAAAACTGCCCGAAGTGTTCCCTGGCCCGTTCCTCTTCACCCGGCTTGATCCGGATCAACACCGCCGTCGACGGACCCGCGGAAGCGGCCGGGTCCAACCCTTCGGGCCAGGCGGCAAGCGGTCGTCCGGTCAGCCGTTTCCATTCCGCGTCCAGTCCTCCGGAACCGAGCGGCCAGACAGCGGTCGCCAATCCGACGGCAAGCGCTGATCTGATCTTACCGAGCCGGGCCGTCTTTCCGCTTTCCGCAAGCACCGCTTCTCCGACAAGGGGCCGGCCATACAGGAACCAGCGCCCTTTTGACGGAGCCGGCATACCGCCCCTTCTCCCGATCATCGTCACGGCCACAGCCGACTGGGGCATCTCCATATTGGTCTCGGAGCTGCCGGTGACCTCCGGCATCTTCTTCCCGCTTTCCGTAAACACTCGGAGGATGCCGTCTTGGTATGCCTCCCAGCTCCCTGCTCCGGTGAAGTTATGGATGATGACGCATTCCGGCTCGGCACCGGCCGCCCATTGTTCGAGCAGGCACACCCGTGCGGCAAAGTAGCCGACCACATCATCCGGCGCACGGACGGCATCCGCTTCCTTCATCCCGATTCCGCCGGAATTGTCGGTTGTCATGACCAGGCCGTTTCCGATCTCCACCGCATTCCTCACCGGACCGGCTCCAGGTTCCGCATCTTCTTCCGGACGGAGGGGATGGCAGCAGCCATCAGGGTGGGTACGGACCGGCAATTCTCCTTTGTCACTCCCCGTCCTTCTTTCCTGGGCTGCCGGTGTTCCGGAACACTTTAGCGCTCCGGACGTATTCGATGTCCCCCGTCCCGAGGCGGGCATTCGCGATGCGTGCTGCAGCAAACAGGTAATCCGACAGGCGGTTGATGTACTGCAGGGCGATTTCCGGTACGTCTTCTCCGGCATTCATAAGCCGGACGATCTGCCGTTCGGCCCTTCTGGCGACGGTCCGGGCAATGTGCAGCGTCGCGGAAGGCCCGGTGCCGCCCGGCAGGATGAACCGCTCGATCGGCGGTGCTTCGCCCATCAGTTCATCGATCCGCCGTTCCAGCACCTCAATGGACTCCGGCCCCAGCTTATCTTTCCGCTTGTCCGTTACATTGGCGAGATCCCCGCCGCAATCGAACAGCTCATGCTGGATCGTCTCCAGATCATCCAGCAGATCTGCAAACTCCTCTTCCGGAAGCTCGGTCATCGCTTTTCCGATGAACGCATTCAGCTCATCTGTCGTCCCGTACGCCTCGACGCGCAGATGATCCTTGCCGACTCGGGCCCCGATGAGCCCGGTCATTCCTTTGTCTCCCGTCCTTGTATAAATGCCCATTTCCTTCCTCCTCTTTGGTTATCGGATTTCTTCAGCAAGCCCGTACCAGATCCGGGTGATCCTGCCTGCTTTTTTGAACAGCCGCTGGTTCAGCCTTCCGCATGTGTCGCGGAGCCAGCGTTCATGCGCATCAACGGGAACAATTCCGCGTCCGATGTCCGTGATGATCAGCACCAGGCTGTCCCGATCGGCGGCATCCACGAATCGCATCACGTCGCTGACCGCCTCTTCCTCGACGGAATGATTTTTTGACAGATAGGATTCCATGCCTGCCAGCACGACCGTGCCGCGGCGGGGATGCGGCAATTTCTCCAGGCCGCCGGCTTCGATCCACTCCGCTTCTTTTTCCCCGAGCAACCTTTTCACATATTCCCGTTTTCCGTTATGGGCTCCGCCGAAAAAAATGTGCACCTTGCTCCCGCCTCCCATTGTGTTTTGTCCGCCCACCGGAGGACGTGCAGGCTTCCGGCGGGCACCACCCAATCATTGAACGGCGTTTCGGCCGGGGCGAGCTTCGACAGCATGAGCCGGATTGGCCCGCCGTGTGAGACGACGGCTGCCGAATGGATTCCGGCCCGCTCCCTCAACCGGACAAGCCCCTTGTCCAGCCGGGCTTCAATCTCACTGAACCGCTCACCGCCGGGCGGACACCGCACGGCCGGATCGGTGATCCACCGGCGGTAAGCCGGGATCGACTTCAGATCTTCATATGTTTTCATTTCCCAGTCCCCGAAATGGCATTCGCGAAAATCGGCATCCGGCCGGTAAACCTGCCCGGGGAATAAATGTGCTGCCGTCTGCCGGCAGCGGATCAGGTCGCTTCCCGTGATGAGATCCGGGCGGAATCCAACAGGTCCGGCATCCGTACAGACCGGAACGTCCGTCCAGCCGACGTACCGCTTTTCCCGGTTTGCCGCCGTCTCAAGGTGGCGGATCAGGTAAAGAACAAAAGAACCGTCCACAGCAGTCCCTCACATCCTTCCACAAAGGCGCCGGCGTGATCACCCGTCGCACCGCCGAAATTCCTGACCGACCATTTGCCGAAGGCCAACACGGAGACCAGCACGGCCAGTGCAATGGCCGCGGCCGGCAGGACCGATCCGGACACGAGCGCCGCAGCTGCAGTCCCCGCGGCAAGCACGGCCAGCCCCGGGATGCCGACCTGAGGGCCGTCCGCTTTCCCTTTCAGGAAGGCGAGCAGGCCGGATCCCTTCGCTGGACGGACGTGTGCATAAAACAGGGCGAGTCCGGCACGCGCGGCAAACGGAACCAGGAGGAAATGGACGGGTCCGGGACCGCCGCGCGCGATGAGCTCATTCAACACAGCGAGCTTGCCGATCAGCAGAAACAGGAGCGCCATCGTTCCGAACGCGCCGATCCGGGGATCGGCCATGATTTCAAGCCGCTTTTCCCGGTCCCGATAAGAGAAGTACGCATCACCTGTGTCGGCCCATCCGTCCAGATGCAGTCCGCCGGACAACAGGGCAAATACGAGGACCACTGCGAATGCCGCGAGGAAGCTTCCGCCTCCCCCCGGTCCCGTGACAACAGCGCACACGGTCCATGCCGCAAGGCCGATGAGTGCGCCCACCGCTGGATACAGCGTGAACATCCAGACCGCCTCCCGCTGCCCGATCGGCAGGCTTTTCCGGATCGGAACCGAAGTGAAAAACTGTATTGCAAGCAGGAATCCGTTGATCATGACGGAGCCTTTCCGAATGCCGGTTCTTCCGAAAGCCCGATCAGCCTCCGGATAACCGGCCAGTCCACATGCTTCCTGAAATGCCCGGCCCATCCGTCATAGTCCGGACCGGCCGGGCGGCCTGCCTGTTCACCGAGCGAGTCCTCTTCTGCAATGCCGTGTCCGTCCATCACCGGAATGACGCCGAGTACCGGAATACCGGTGCGCTTCTCGAGAAACTCCATCCCGTCCTCGAACAGACGGGCATCCCCCCGGAATTTATTAATGATCAGTCCCTTGACCCGGTCCCGGTCCGTTTCAGCCAGAAGTTCGAGCGTCCCGATGATGGAGGCAAACACCCCGCCCCGCTCAATGTCGGCGACGAGCAGGACGGGGACATCCGCGGCACGCGCGATGCGCATGTTGACGAGTTCCCGGTCGTTCAGGTTCACTTCGGCCGGACTGCCGGCCCCTTCGATCACGACCGCTTCATAATGGCCCTCCAGAAAACCGAGCGACTCCCGGATCGCCCTCATGCCTTCCTCAAAAAACCGCTCACGGTATTCCATGCCGCCCATCCTTGCGAATGGCCGGCCCCGGAGGATCACATCCGCATTCCGGTCATCGGACGGCTTCAGGACGATCGGGTTCATCTCCGGAAGGGCCTCCGTCCTGGCGGCTTCCGCCTGTGCCGCCTGTGCCGCACTGATTTCAAGGCCGTCTTTGACGAGGACGGTCCGGTTGGACATGTTTTGGGACTTGAATGGCGCGACGTTCACACCTTCATCCGCGAGCAGCCTGCAGATCGCGGCGCAGCTCAGGCTTTTTCCGACGTGGGAGGCAGTCCCCTGGATCATGATGCCGTTCATGTTGTTCCTCCTTGTCCGTTTGTCACTTCCACCGGTGCGGGATTCCGGCGTCCATCTCGATCGCCCGGTCCGAAATCTTCACAAGCTGACGGTGGATGCGGCCGAGCGTCTCCGCGTATTTCCGTGTTTCCTCATATCCCGAAGACGGTTCATCCAGCACTTCATTGGAAACGATCACGACTGCCGATGCCGTTTCGGCGAGCCGGACGACCGCATTCAGCATTTCACCGATCTTCTCTTCCATGCAGCCGGGCTGTTCATGGCAAGACGAACCGGTCTCAAACCCCTCATACATTGCATTGGCCAGCCAAGTTGTGATGCAGTCGACGAGCACGCCGTCCCCCTCCCGGATCATCGTCAGGACCCCGGGCAGGTCAATCGGCCGCTCGATTGTGACCCAGTTCCTCCTGCTTCGTCTCCTGTCTTGCCGGTGCCGGCTGATGCGTTCCTCCATTTCCGGATCAGCCGGCAGGCCCGTCGCCACGTATACAAGCCGGCTGCAATCCGAACCTTCGAGCAGCCCTTCCGCATACGCTGTCTTGCCGCTGCGGACACCGCCGCTTACGAAGGTGATGTCTCCTCGAACCATCGGGCGAGCGCCTCCTTCAGCCTGTCCATTTTCCATTCTTCCTTCATGCCGACCCGGAACCATTGCCCGTCCATGCCGAGGAAGTTCTCGGAATGACGGAGGACGATCCCCTGCCGGAGCAGGCTTTCGTACAGCCCGGCAGGATCGGCCGGCGGACGGAAGCTGACGTAGTTCGTCTCGCTGTTTGTGACCGTGCATCCCGCGGCAACGAGAAAAGCCGTCAATTCTTCCCGCACTGTCCGGCTATACAGCACGGACCGTTCCCTGAATTCCGCCTCCTGCAGGCAGAGCGAACCGATCTGCGCGGCGATCCCGTTCACATTCCAGTGCGGTGCGGCCTTCCGGTGTTCCTTGATCCGCTGTGGCGAGGCGACCATGTAGCCGAGCCGGATTCCGGGGATCGCATACATTTTCGTCATCGACCGCATGACCGCGACATGGGGATGCTCTGCGAGATGGGGGACAAACGAATGCGCCTCGCCCGCAAAGTCCATGAACGCTTCGTCGATCACGAGCTCGCAGCCGCATCCCCGTCCGTGGCCCGCCAGTTCGAGCATCTTCTCTTCCGGAATCCGCTCCCCTGTCGGATTGTTCGGATTGCATAGGTAAATGACATCCGCGTCTTCCATCGCCTGCTTGATCCGTCCGACGGGCAGCGCCGCATCGGACGGATCGACCGTCAGGTCTACGCAGAGGGCCCCTTTTGCAAGGAGTGTCGCCTTGTATTCCGAGAAGGTCGGATGGATGAGCAGGGCCCGCTTTCCGCGGTAGCGATCGGCAATGACCGAGAACAGCTCGGCCGCCCCGTTCCCCACCATGACCATCTCCGATGGGACACCGTGGAAGCGGGCCGCATCCGAGCGGAACGGCTCCCCATCCGGCTCCGGATAGTGCGGAAGCAATCGGATCAGGCCGGGCCAGGCTTTCCGGACAGATTCGGGGATGCCGAGCGGATTGACGTTCTCGCTGAAATCGAGGACCTCTTCCGGTTCTTCCATTCCCAGCCGCCGGTACAGCAACTTCGGGTTCGCCCCGTGTTCAGGCAAAGACGGCAATGAACCCCCCTCCGATCATCAGTGACATAACAAGGAATGCGGCAGAGACGGTTTGCATTTCCTTCACACAATCCGGTATATCCTCCGCATCCGGACGTCTTTGTGCTACGCCCATCCGCGCCCGGTCGGATGGGATGCCGCCATAATAATTGAGACCGCCGAGCTCGATGCCGAGCCGGCATGCAGTCGCGGCCTCGAGCCAGCCGCTGTTCGGACTCGGGTGCCTGCGCGCATCCCGCCGCCAGATCCGGATCCGTTCGCTCAGGGGAAGTCCGCCCTGATTGTTCACGGTCAATAAAATCAATGCGCCCGTCAGCCGGGAAGGGATCCAATTCAGCCAGTCGTCCGCCTTGGCGGAGAAGCGGCCGAACTCCGCATATTTATCGTTTCGGTAGCCGACCATCGAATCGAGCGTGTTGACCGCTTTATACCCCCAGATGCCCGGGGCACCGAGAAGCACCGCCCAAAACAGGGGGGCCGTCACGCCGTCCGACGTGTTCTCCGAAACGGTCTCGATGACACCGCGGACGATTTCCGGCTCGTCCAGATTCTCCGTATCACGCCCGACGATCCAGCCGAGCTTTTCCCGGGCCTGGGCAAGATCCCCCCGTCGGAGCGGCCGGTATACGTCCATCGCCGCTTCGCCTAGGCTCTTCTGTGCCAGGCCCGCTGCGATCAGGATCGCCTCCGCCGCGATACCGGCGAACCGGTGAAAGCTGTAGAACATCCAGGTGACAGTGAGTGCTGCGGTGATCGATGCGGCAACGATGACTACAAGCAAAAGCACCCCTTTGGCGCGACGATACGGGCCCTTGTTCCATTTAGCGTCAAGAAAGCCGATCAGCCTGCCGATCCAGCGCACCGGATGCGGCCAGCCGGGCGGATCGCCGATGCACCGGTCAAGGATGAATCCCGCGAGACCGGCAGCCAGATGATTCACCATCACCTCCGGCATCATTCCTCTTCTTCCCCCTCAAAAACCTTTTTGCGGTCCCTGTACCGGCGGACGGCCTCCGCCGTGCACTCGAACACGCCTCTGCCGATCGCCTTCCCGAGTGTGGTGACGGTACCGCCGTATGGATGCCGGTCGCCCGTCTGGGTCGCCGCGATAAGCAGGCTGTCCGTTGACGTTCCGGTCGCGATGGTCCCGGTGAGCGGATCGAGGACCTGCTCGGTCTGCATCGCCTTCGCCTTCGCCTCGGTCGCGGTCACCATTCCCTGGATGAGCGCTTCTTCGGTCAGGTGCCCGTTTACGATGATCCATGTGTTGATCGTACCGGCATGCACACCGCGGTCTGCCCCTGCCGATGCATCCACCGCATTTCCGACCCCTGCCGTCACACAGACAACGATCGGGGCTTCTTTTGGACCGTATTCCCGGATGACGGCGTCTTCCGTCATGGCCGCCGTCATCATGGCGACCGACTGAGAAAGGGGGAACCCGTTTCGCTGCAGCCAGGACCGCATTTCCGCCCCGGCGTCGTCCGACCGGTAGCCGGCGTCCACGTGGCGGTTGATGAAGTGGCGGAACCAGCCGGAACCGGCCTGGAACACCGCGGACGAAACGGCCTTCAGCGGGTATCGGCTGTCGAGGTGGACATACTTCCCGGATACCGAGAAGTCTCCCTTGCGGATGACGGACTTTTCCCGGACCGAGGGTTCTTCCCCGGGAAGCAGCGTGATCTGCGGCTTCGGAATTTCCGGGTGCATGCCCTTCTTCACCCGCGCCTTGTACACGTCACTGATCTTCCGCTCATCGATCACTTCGCCCGGGGTTCCGATCGCGGCGACTTCCCCCTCATCAAGGAGGAGCAGCCGGTCGCAATAGAGAGACGCCAGATTGATATCGTGGAAAACAGACACGACCGTGAGCCCGTTTTCGGTTGCCTGTTGACGGACCGTATCGAGCAGCTGCTGCTGGTGGGCGATGTCGAGATGGTTCGTCGGCTCATCCAGCAGGAGGAGCGGGGCTTCCTGGGCAAGCGCCTGGGCGACGAACGCCCGCTGGCGCTCCCCTCCGGACATGAACTCGATCTGAGTGTTCCGGTACTTCGAGATGCCCATCCTGTCCATCGCCGATTCCACCGCCCGCTCGTCCGCCCCGGTCCAGCTCGAAAACAGGCCGGATTGGTGCGGGTATCGTCCGAGCGACACCGTTTCGTAAACCGTATGGGAGAACGTATCCGCCTGGAGCTGGGGCAGCACGGCGACCTGCCGGGCGAACGCCTTCCTTGAATAGTCCCCGATGTTCCGGCCGCCGACCTCCACGGTCCCCGATGCCGCGGGCAGCAGGCCGCTCAGCATTTTCAGAAGCGTGGACTTCCCGCTTCCGTTCGGACCGAGGATGCCGAGCATCGTGCCGGCCTCCACCTCGAAGGAAACCGACCGGACGACCGGATTGCCAATGTCGTATCCCCCGGTTAAACCGCTCACTTTAAGCATGGCGAACCGCCCCTTTTCTCCTCTGTCTGTAGAAAATGAATGCAAACACCGGAGCCCCGATGAAGGAGGTGATCACCCCGACCGGAAGTTCGGTCGGTGAGATGATCGTCCGGGCGACCAGATCGCACAGGATCAGGAGCGACGCCCCGTTCATGAACGACAGCGACAGCAGATGCCGGTGATCATTGCCGAACAGGATCCGGGTCATATGCGGGACGACGAGCCCGACGAAACCGATCGTGCCGGAGACCGCGACAGCAGAACCGGTGAGGATTGATCCCCCTCCGAGGATCATCCATTTCCGTTTGCGGACATCCACCCCGAGATGATGGGCCCGCTCCTCTCCGAACAGCATGGCATTGAGCTCCCTGCGGCAGAGCCACAGCATGAAACCGCCGATGAACATGAACGGGAGGACCATCCAGATGTACTTCCACCCCCTCATCGACACACTGCCGAGCAGCCAGCCGATGATCTGGCGAAGTTCCTCGCCGGTGAGTGCAATCATGAGCGACAGCAGCGAGCCGAGGAATGAGCCGAAGATGACCCCGGTCAGGATGATCGTCTCCATCTTGAGCGACCTGTCCACTGCACGGGAGAATCCGATGACGAGCAGGAGGACAGCCATGGCGCCGGCCATGCTGAAGATCGGCAGCGTATACGATCCGAACAGGCCGATTCCGAAAAAGAGTGTCGCCACGGCGCCCACCGAGGCACCGGACGACACTCCGAGCGTGTAAGGATCCGCAAGCGGGTTTTTCAGCAGCCCCTGGAAGGCCGCTCCCGCCATGGCAAGGGATCCGCCGACAAGACCCGCAAGCACGACACGAGGCAGGCGGATATTCCACAGTATATTGGCGGCAGTCTCATTCGCCCCCGGATCCCACAGCACACGGAGCGGAACGTTCACCGTCCCGATCGACACGCCGAACCAGATGGCGGCCAGAAGAACGGCCGACGCCAAGGTATAGGCGAGCAGGCGATTCCTCATATCAGGCCGCCTGATCTTCTTCGTCTTCGTCATCGTTTTGGACGTCGCCCTGCCCGTCGCCGAAGATTTCAGGGTACACGGCTTTGGCTACGGCCTCAAGTCCATCTGCAAGGCGGGGACCCGTCCGGCTTGTCGTATTTTCATCGACACGGACGACCTCCTTCTCCTTGATCGCCGAAACGGCGCCGAACCCGTCCCGCTCATAGACGGCATCCACTGCACTGTCGTCTCCGTACATGACCATGATCACATCCGGATTGCGGTTGACGATCTCTTCCGGATCCATCATGACCCATCCTTCCTGGTCGCCCGCGACGTTTTCTGCATGGATCATGTCGAGGAACTGCTGCATGAACGTACCGGAGCCCGGCGTATAGATTTCAGGTGCGGGTGACGTTTCGACAAACACTTTTTTCTCTTCTTTCACGTCTTTTGCCTTTTCTTCGATTTCCGCGACTTTCGCTTTCATGTCCTCGACAATTTCCTCTGCCTTGTCTTCATGTCCGGTCAGCTTGCCGATCTGCCCGATCGTACTGTAGGTCTCATCGAAATCCGCCGCATTCTTGACGACGAAGACGGTCAGGCCCGCGTCCCGAAGCTGCTGGAGACCTTCCTCACCCATGCTGAGGGCCGATTCGTGGGCGAAGACGATATCCGGAGCCAATCCGATGATCTTCTCGACGTTGAACTCCTGCCCGCCGATTTTTTCAATGTCCTGCACTTCCGCCGGGTAATCGTCGTAATCACCGACTCCCACAACCGTGTCTCCCGCTCCGACCGCGAACAGGATTTCCGTATTGCTCGGTATCATGGAAACAATTTTCTCAGGCTGTTTATCAAGCGTGATTTCGTTCCCGACCGCGTCGGTCTCGGTTACCGGGAACGCCTGCTTGCCGGATGGGTTGTCATCCTGCTTGTCTGCCGTCCCTTCTTCCTGCTTCATCTGCGGCTCATTGGCATTGTCCTTGCCTGATCCGCATGCCGTCAGCAGCAAGGCTGCCAGGAAAACGGCCAGCCACTTCATCCATCTGTTGCTCATTGCTGATATCCCCCTGTCAGTCTGGTTTGTGAGAAATGAAAAACCCCCGCGCTCGGCGGGGGTCAAGAAAACCGGCAGGACGGCATGCGGAAAAACGACCGCAGCCTGCAAATGCAGGCGCCGTGCCACACCGGCCTGTCCTCGCAGGCGCAATTCGGGTGTTGTCCGCAAAGGCAGGTTTCCTGACTTCGGCGCTTGCTCTCGCTGCGCCGCTCACAGTGGCGGGACCGTGCCGGATTCCCACCGGCTTCCCTTTTACCCCCTCAACGGGGCACCTTCGCGTCATCCGGCGGCATGATCCTCGCACATCCTTCGTCAATTCTGGGACATGCGGCTCATACGCCGGATATTCAATTCTTATTCAATTTAATCAGAACGCGCTGATTTTGTCGAGGGCCCTTGCACGGTATCCAATGTTTTGACGGATACTGAAACACGGTACAGGCGCCTTATAATACGCCCCAACCCGGTCGCAGCATGAATTTCGGACTCACGCTGGCGTACCGCCCGACCAAATTTCTGCTCCGCTCGGGCGATTCTCGGGGCAAACGAAAACCGGCCGCACGGGCCGGCCTTCCTTTATTTGGTCTGCGACTTGTGGTTACATCCGGTCCGGTGCCGCGACGCCGATGAGGCGCAGGGCGTTCGCGATCACGGTGCGGGTGGCCGTGACGAGGGCGAGCCGGGCTTCGGACAGTTCACGGTTGTCCGGATCGACGACTTTATCTGTGCTGTAGAACGTGTGGAACGAGGCCGCCAGCTCATGGATGTACGTTGCGACCCTGTGGGGTGCACGGAGCTTCGCAGCATCCGCCACGATTTGCGGGAAGTCGCCCAGTTTGCGCATGAGGTCGAGCGCCTTCTCTGACTCCAGCAGCAGGGCCACATGGTCCTCGGAGGCGAACAGTCCGGCGTCGTCCGCCTGGCGCAGGATCGAGCAGATGCGCGCGTGTGCATACTGGGCATAGTACACCGGGTTTTCATTCGACTGCGAAACGGCGAGGTCCAGGTCGAAGTCCATCTGGGAATCCCCGGAGCGCATCACGAAGAAATAGCGGGTTGCGTCGAGGCCGACCATGTCGACGAGTTCACGCAGCGTCACCGCCTTGCCGGTCCGTTTGCTCATTTTGAACTTCTCGCCGTCCTTGTACAGCTGAACCATCTGGGAGACGAGCACTTCAAGCGTTTCCCTGTCATACCCGAGCGCCTCGATGGCCGCCTTCATGCGCGGGATGTAGCCGTGGTGGTCGGCTCCCCAGATGTTGATCAGCTTGTCGAAGCCGCGCTGCAGCTTGTCTTCGTGGTAGGCGATATCCGGCAGAAGATACGTATATGAGCCGTCCTGCTTGATGAGCACGCGGTCCTTGTCGTCACCAAAATCGGTCGAGCGGAACCAAGTTGCGCCGTCTTCCTCGTAAACATGCCCGTTTTGGCGCAGCTTGTCCAGCGCCGTGTCGATCTTTCCGTCTTCGTAAAGCGTCGTCTCGGAAAACCAGTTGTCGAAATTCACTCGGAATGCGGCAAGGTCCTGCTTCAGCTTATCAAGCTCGACGCCGAGGCCGTGCTTGCGGAACCACTCGAAGCGCTCTTCTTCCGGCATGGAGACGAATTTGTCCCCGTGCTCTTTTGCCAGTGCGTCGGCGATGTCGATGACGTCCTGTCCGTGATATCCGTCTTCCGGCATCTCGGCTTCGCGGCCCAGTGCCTGGAAATAGCGGGCCTCGATGGATTTCGCCAGATTATTAATTTGATTGCCCGCATCGTTGATATAGTACTCGCGGGATACGTCGAAGCCGGCGAAGTCCATTACATTGCAGAGCGAATCGCCAAGCGAGGCGCCGCGGGCATGGCCGAGGTGCAGGTCCCCCGTCGGGTTCGCGGAGACGAACTCGACCTGGACTTTCTCTCCTTGGCCCGCATCGCTGCGGCCGAAGTCCTCACCCTTGCCCAGGATGTCCTTGACGACGTCCCCGAGGTAATCCGGCTTCAGCGTGATATTGATGAAGCCGGGGCCGGCGATGTCGACTGAGCGGATCGGCGTGCTGTCCGTATCGAGATTGCCCACGATGTCATCCGCAATGGCACGCGGAGGCTTTTTGGCGATTTTCGTCAGCTGCATCGCAATATTCGTGGCATAGTCGCCGTTTTCCTTATTTTTCGGTGTCTCGATCATGACTTCCGGCAGTTCGCCGGCGTCTGCAAATGCGGATTTTGCCACGGCCGCACCGATTGCTTCTTTCAGCTGTTGCTGGACCTGTTCCACGATGTTCATCTTTTTCCCTCCGAATAAGTGAATTCAATCTCATAGGTGCCGACCGTCTGCCCGTTTGAAACGAGCTCATAGACTGCGGCAAACCTGCCTTCCCTGCCCGGTTCGAACTGCATCGACCGGGTCCGGACGTCAAGCGGGAGGCTGAACTCCCCGACTCCGTATGTACCGGGGCGGTCTTCGCCGGGGACAAGCGGCAGGCGCATCGACACATCCCCGCTCCGCATGATCAGCGCGTCCTCTTCCCGCATGCGGACGGTTGTGCGGACTTGCCGGCCGTCCATCTCCTCTTCAAATCGGAGCCACAGACTGCCGCCCCGTTCGATGAGATGGCCATCTGTATTCACGATGTGCTTTGCCGGGGGCTCACCGGGCTGCGTGACCGTCGAAATGAGCCGGATGGCAGCGGCTTTCCCTTCCGCCGGATTGGTCATTGTCCTGCCTCCCGTCCATAAAATCATTCCCTTATTATAGCCCGTCCGGCCGCACGTTTTCAACGGATGCCGGAAAGGGGCGTGTCCGCCGTTGAAAAGATGGTATAATCAAGAAAATCTTGGGCCGGGTTTCTGCCCGCGGAGTGACCATGTAAGTTTGCGCAGCGGTTTCCGGGTCCCCTCTTTATTTATCAGAAAATAGGCGGTTGTTGAAGACAGTCCCGCCGGCCCCCATTTTAAAATATCCCGTTCTTATCGGATCCTGAACCTGGAGGAGACCACATTGCTTTATCAGCTTGCCGTCAACTTCTGTATTCTGTTCACATTTTCCGTCATCAGCTATTGGCCGTTCCAGGACCGGGGCCGATTCCGGATTCCGTATCCGCGGCTCCATCCGGCCCTGATCGGTCTGCTGGGCGGCGTGACGGGGGTTTTTCTGCTGGCTGCTTCCGTCCGCCTGGATGGCGGAGTGGTCGTGGATGCCCGGGTCCCCGTCATCGTCATATCCGGAATCTTTGGCGGGCCCGCGGCACCAATCATATCGGCGCTCATCATCGGCAGTGTCCGCATTGCATACGCCGGGTTCGCAGGACCGGGCCTCATCGCAGGGTTGAATGCCTTTCTGACCGGGCTCACGGCCGCCGGGTTTTTCGCCTGGAAAGGGTCTTCGTTCCGGAACGCACGGCTGTTTTTCCATTTCGCTGTGCTCGAGACGGCCATTGTGCTCGTTGCACTCCTGCCGCCCGGTTCCGACCAATTCCTGAACACGGCCATGTTTCTGGCTTATTCGTATTTGTCTTATTTCACTGTAGTGACCATCCTGAGGGAGCTGAACAGTCACTTCAGGAAGCTCGCCGGCATTGAAAAACTGTCCAGGACCGATTTTCTCACCGGATTGAACAACAGCCGCGCATTCGGTGAAATCCTGGAGACGGCCCTGCAAAACGGACATCGTCCCGTCTCGTTGATCCTTTTCGATATCGACCGGTTCAAGAAAGTGAACGATACATATGGCCATCCGGCGGGCGACGAGGTGCTCGCCGAACTTGCCCGACGGACCCGGAGGGCGGTGCTGCCCGGAAGCGCAGTGATATCCCGGAACGGCGGAGAGGAATTCTCCGTCCTGCTTCCGGGAATTGACGGTGAAGAAGCTGCAGACGCTGCGGACAGGCTCCGGCTGGCAATGGCCGGCAATCCATTCATCGTGACCGGCGGCCAGTCGATCCCGATCACCATCTCGCTCGGCGTCTGTTCGTTCCCCGGACAGGCGGCCGATTCCAAACAGCTATACAGCCGCGCAGACGGGGCATTGTATGCAGCAAAGCAGAGCGGACGGAACTGCACGGTGGTCTGGCCCCCCCGACAGGGACCCATATTGAAAACGTGATGCCCGGATCAACCGGGCATCACGTTTTTCTTATTTCACAAAACCGAGCAGCATCTCCCTGAACAGTTTGCTGGCCGTGTTGACCGTCTGTTCGGACGGATCGAACACCGGCGCCACCTCGACGAGGTCAAAGCCGGCAACCCGGACATCCGACCGGGCGATCTCATGGATCGATGCGAGCAGTTCCCGGGAAGTGATGCCGCCGCAGTCGACGGTTCCCGTACCGGGCGCATGGGCCGGATCCAGCACGTCGATATCAATCGTCACATAGACCGGGCGTCCCGCAAGTGCGGGCAGGACTTCCCTTAGAGGCTCCAGAACATCGAATTTCGAAAGATGCATGCCGTTCTCCCGCGCCCATTCGAATTCTTCCTTCATGCCGGAGCGGATGCCGAACGAGTACACATTGCGCGGACCGATCTGTTCTGCGATCTTCCGGATCGGCGTCGAGTGGGACAGCGGCTCCCCTTCATAATCCGTCCGGAGATCGGTATGGGCGTCAATATGGATGACGGCGAGATCCGGGTTGTCCGCCGCGACTTCCTGCATGACCGGCAGGGAGACGAGATGCTCCCCGCCCATGCCTGCCGGAATCTTGCCGTCTGACAGAATCCGGCGGACAAACCCGCCGATCAGATCGAGCGAACGCTGTGCATTTCCGAACGGCAGCGGGATGTCGCCGGCATCAAAGTAGCGGATGTCATCCAGTTCCCGGTCAAGGTAGGGGCTGTACTCTTCCAGGCCGATCGACGCTTCGCGGATCCGTCCCGGGCCGAAACGGGAGCCCGGACGCCAGCTCACCGTCCAGTCCATCGGCATTCCGTAGATGACGGCGTCCGCTTCATCGTAGTCGGATCCGCTTTTGATGAACACGTTGCCGGAGTAGGCTTCTTCGAATCTCATTCCCCTTCTCCTTCTGCGAGATCACGGACGAACTTCGGAAGGACGAAAGCGGCCTTGTGCAGCTCTTCTGTGTAATACTTCGTTTCGATGTCATGGAAGCGGGATTCTTCCACTGCAAGCGGATCGTATTTTTTCGAGCCGAGCGTGAAGCACCACAGACCGCTCGGATAGGTCGGGATATTCGCCGTGTAAAGCCGGGTGACCGGGAAGATTTCCCGCACATCCTGCTGAACCTGGCGGATGAGGTCCGCTTTGAACCACGGATTGTCCGACTGTGCGACAAACAGACCGTCTTCTTTGAGCGCTTTGGAAATACCTGCATAGAAGCCTTTTGTGAACAGGTTGACCGCCGGCCCGACAGGCTCTGTCGAGTCGACCATGATGACGTCGTACTCATTCTCGGATTCGGCGATGTGCATGAAGCCGTCTCCGACCCGGACGTCTACACGCGGATCTTCCAGCTTGCCGGCGATCGACGGAAGATACTTTTTCGAGTATTCGATGACTTTGCCGTCGATGTCGACGAGTACCGCCTGCTCAACCTGCGGGTGCTTCAGCACTTCACGGATGACGCCGCCGTCGCCGCCGCCGACGACGAGCACTTTCCTTGGGTCCGGATGCGTGAAGAGGGGCACGTGCGCGACCATTTCATGGTAGACGAATTCGTCCCGCTCCGACGTCATGACCATGCCGTCGAGAAACAGCATATTCCCCCACTCTTCCGTCTCTGCCATCTCCAGCAGCTGAAAATCCGTCTGCTCCACGTGATGTGTTTTCTTGATTTTCATCGTGATCCCGAAATGTTCCGTTTGTTTTTCTGTATACCAAAGACCTGCCATGATGATGTACCCTCCTTATGCTTCACGTCCCGGCTCCCCCGCTTTCAGGCGGGTTCCGTGGAAACTAAGCTTCATTATAAGGCCTGAGTGTAAGGTTGCAACCATTTTTTGCATGGTGCTGACAGACGCCGGGCCGCCGACGGCAAGGGACAAGCAGCGCATATTCGCACCGGAAATTTGAATTGAAAGGGGATGGGAACGGCCCTCCGTGTGCCAAAACAATCAATCCGCGGCGATCCATGCGGTTGAAAAGCCGGCGGACTGCGCATACTCGGGAAAAATGCGGAGGAAAGGCGGCGGGAAAATGAGACGGTCGCAGATGAGGAGGAAGCGCAGACGGCGGTCCATGTTCAGGCGGGGATTGCTGCTGACGGTGAGTCTGGCCGTTGCGGCCGGAATCATGTACGGTGCGTTTCTGATCTATATCCGTGCTGCGGGACCGCCGGGACTCGACGTGCCGTCGGCGTCGGTGTTCCTCGACCGGAACGGGAACCCGATCGGCGACCGGCATTCGGGCGAGCGGAGATATCCCGCTTCTCTGAATGAAATTTCCCCTTTTCTGCAGGATGCGTTCGTGGCAGTTGAGGATAAGGACTTCCGGAAGCACAATGGGTTCGACTATTCCAGGATTGCCGCTGCGGTTCTGAAGGACGTTAAGGCGTTCAGAAAAGTGGAAGGCGCGAGCACGATCACCCAGCAATATGCCCGGAACCTCTTCCTCACACATCAAAAATCATGGTCGAGGAAAATCAACGAAGCGGTCTATGCACGCCGGATCGAGACATTCTATGACAAGGACACCATCCTCGAGGGCTATTTGAACACAGTTTATTTTGGACACGGGATGTACGGGGCCGAGGCGGCGAGCCGGTTTTATTTCGGCAAGGATGCGGATGAACTGACGCTGTCCGAGGCCACGCTGCTCGCGGCAGTTCCGAAAGGCCCGTCGGTATATTCTCCCGTCGATCACCCGGATGCAGCGAAAAAGCGGCAGAAGATCATCCTCGACGCAATGGTCCGTCAGGGGTACGTGACGCGGGACCAGGCCGACCACGCAGTGGCCGAGCGGATCTCACTCAAAAACAGCGAGTGGGACGGAGCGGAAAAAGCGGCGCCTTACTTCCTGGATGAAGTGTGGCGCGAAGCGGAGAAGATCCTGAAATCGGAAGGCCGGAGCATCAACGAAGGCGGCTGGACGATCAAAACGACCCTCGACCCCCAGCATCAGAAAGTGGCGGAAGCCGCCGCGGCCCGTTGGCTACCTGATAACGACCTGCAGTTCGGATTCGTCTCGGTCGAGCCGTCAACGGGCCGGGTGACCTCGATGATCGGCGGGAGGGATTACTCGCTCAGCCCCTACAATCGCGTGACCCAGGCCGAACGGCAGTCCGGATCCGCAATGAAGCCCGTATTGTACGCGGCGGCCCTCGAGGAAGGATTCAATCCGCTGACATTCCTGAAAAGCGAACCGACCGTGTTCACATACGACGACGGGCGGCAGACATACGAACCGCAGAATGTGAACGGGAAATTTGCCGGGCGTCCGATATCCCTCGCCCAGGCACTGGCCATTTCGGACAACATCTATGCGGTGAAGACGCTTGAGGAGATCGGCTATAAGCCGTTCAAGGACATGGCGGCCCGGCTAGGGATCAGCGGGAATTTCACCGATGCTCCGGCGACCGCACTCGGCACGGCGGAAGTGACGCTCTATGAAATGACCGGTGCCTACAACCGGATCGCTGCCGGCGGGATACGGGTTGAACCGACGACGATCGTGTCGATCACCGATGCCTCGGGCGAGGAAGTCTACCGGCAGAAGGAGGAAACGGACAAGCGGGTGATGGATCAGGAAGATGCCTATATCCTCACTGAGATGATGACCGGGATGTTCGATCCGGTGTTCAGTGACTATGCGCCCGCGACCGGCTTGTCGCTGCGACCGCGTCAGACCCGTCCGTATGCGGCAAAATCCGGGACGACGCTGAGCGACCAGTATCTCATCGGCTTTTCTCCGGTGCTCACTGCCGGCATTTGGGCCGGTTTCGATGAAGGCCGCCAGCTCTCCGAGAACAGTGACAAGATGGCAGCCAAAAAAATGTGGATCGATTTCATGGAGGACGTCCACGCCGGCACAACGCCGGAAGCGTTCAGGAAACCGGAGGGCGTGACCGGCGTCATCGTCGACGTCGAGACGGGCGGCCTTGCCGTCGATGGCTGCGGCAAGCAGCGCCTCGTCTATATGAAAGAGCGCGACGTGCCAAAAAAACTCTGTACCGATCCCGCCCTCCGCCTGGACCGCTCCTCCGATACGAAAGACGGGGCCCCCGTCCGGCTGTTCCCGTTTTCGTTCTTTGAATGAATACCGGGCGAATGAATAACGGGACGATCTGAATGCGCCGCGCGTTCAGATGACGATCCTGTCCGTTTAGAACGCCGGTTCCTATGTTTGGAAATAGCGGCTGCCTGTGAGAAGGAGCTGTGTATGCCATGAGAAGCGCTCCGTCTCTCAATGGCCGAAAAAACCCCGACCCGCCTTCGGATCTCTCCGTGGCGGGTCGGGGTTTGCCTGCTGCGCCGCTACGCGCGGCAGGCTGTCCTAGCTTGTATTCAGCAAGCGTTATCGTCAGTTTACTCCCTTTTGCGGCCCGGTTCAACCGTCTGCCGCACGTTCGGGGCAACTGTCAAAGATCGTTCATATTTGTCGGGAGGGACCGGTCAACCCTCCGCGTTCAGGCCTTCCCGGAGTTCGGGCTCGCTGTTTCTCCACAACTCCTCGTTGTGGCTCATCAGGAAGTCTGCCAGAATGCCCTTGGACTTGTCGTCCATCCCGTCAACAATGATTCTCCGCTTCAGCGATTTGTCGAGCAGGTTCACATGATCCGCGAGGACTTTGTATCCGCGGCGCTTCTCGCGGTTGATGACCATTTCGGCCGCCGTGACCCCCGCGTAGTACGGACCGTCTTCCTTGTAGTCGATCGTGACCCAGACGAGCCAGTACGGCTTGCCGCCTTCGGAATCCTCCCGGTTGACGGTGAACTTGATCCCCCGTTCGGTCAGGCTCCGGGCATGCATCGCACCCATTTCGACCTGGGCGGTGCCCTCTTCGACATCGATGATGACCGGCGACACGTTCTCAAGGGACAGGGAACTCCTGCCGAACCCTTTATGGCCGCTGATCGGATCATCCCTCAGAATCGTAAAACCCATTTTCTGCTTCGGCTTGTCTTCATTCGCCATCGTCAAGCACCCCCTCCCCTGCCATTATATCCATTCCGCCCGGCCCGTAAAAGGCGGGCGCTCTACTGACGGATGCAGCCGGACAGCTCTTCCATGAAGCTGAAGGCATCCTCGATCTCGGCTTCCGAAAAATTAAGCTTGTTCTTGACGATATGTAAATTGGCGATCTGTTCTTCTTTCGGCAGATGGTCAAAGTAAAGCAGCGTCGACACGAGCTCCAGAAAACGCGAGCTCTTCTCCTTCATCCGGACAATGCAGTCTCCCAGTCCGGACGGTGCATCTCCCGTATCCCGGATGAAGCGGCTCCCCTCTTCCGTCACTTCGTAGCTGTATTGCATGTAAGAGCCCTTGTCTTCCTGCGCCTCATCGAGGAAGCCCATTTCACAAAGCTCTTCAACTCGGAGCGTCAGTTCTTCCGAATAAGGGCCGTATATATGCAGTTCATATTTTTCCTGGAACGGGAAGTCCATCTTCTTGGCGATATAGATCATCTTCTGCAGTTTTTTCCGTCCTGTGACACCATTGGCCATCGAGACGAACTGCACAATCTTCGCATGCTCCCGAAGCATTTTCACTCTCTCCCTTCGGTTCTACCCAGAATGTCCAGGATCTGCTGCCTGAACACTTTCTTTTTCCTGCCTTCCCGGAGCAGGTTCTCCGGGAAATACAATTTATGGTCGGTCCGCCGCTTGCCGCTGATCGCATCCACGATGTCGGACTCACGGGACAGTTCCCTCAGTTCTCCGTCCGGCATGAGCAGATGGATCGGCAGCCGTTCCTCTTCTTCGCCCGGCCGGTAGAAATCATACGGCAGATCCGAGGAAGAGTCGACGACAAGATAATAATCCGGGTCGATCCCGGCCTTCCGGAACAACATCTCCAGCTCCCCGAGTTTCCGGTATTCCCGGGCGGGATTGAAGTCAATGTACTGGAACAGCCGCCGGTTGATGAACCGGTCGCACAGGTCGGCAAGAATCTCGTCGTCTTCCTTCTCCCACATCTGGAAGTACGTCATCAGGATATATTCATCCAGATCGAGATACTCCTGAAGATCGATCGACTTCCCGAAAAACGAGCGGAAGTGCACCGGGTCCTGTTTGAACGTATACCCTTCTTCGCTCAGGAATTTCGCCCGTTGCAAAATTTTCACGAGAATCACTTCCGCCGACCGGGAAACCGGATGGAAGTAAACCTGCCAGTACATCTGGTAGCGGCTCATGATATAGTCTTCGACTGCATGCATCCCGCTCATCTTGATGACCGCCTGGTCCTCGGCCGGCCGCATGACCCGGAGAATCCGCTCCATGTCGAAATGTCCGTAGCTCACGCCCGTAAAATACGCATCGCGCTGGAGATAATCCATCCGGTCCGCGTCAATCTGGCTTGAAATGAGGCTGACGACCAGCTTGTCCGGATAAGTCTTGCCGATCACATCGGCGACCTTTCTCGGGAACCCTTCATCCACCCGTCTCAGCACCGCGTTCACTTCGGTGTCGCCGAGCAGAATCTGCTGTGTGTAATATTCATGGTCGAGATCGAACACTTTCTCGAACGCATGGGAAAACGGGCCGTGCCCGAGGTCATGAAGCAAAGCCGCACAAAGCGTGACGAGCCGCTCCGAATCGTTCCACTGGGGACGCCCGCTGAAACTGTCGTCGATGATCCGCCGGACGATTTCATAGACGCCCAGCGAATGATTGAACCGGCTGTGCTCCGCCCCGTGAAACACGAGATAGGTCGTACCGAGCTGATGGATCCGCCGCAGCCGCTGGAACTCCTTTGTGGCGATGAGGTCCCAGATCACCTGGTCATGCACATGGATGTAGCGGTGCACCGGATCCTTGAACACTTTTTCTTCCTTCAGTTTCTCATTGGCATATTGCATGTCACACCCCCGCAAAACGATCGGTCCCTACAGTATACCCCTTCCGGCACCCCATGGGAATCCGTCTGCCAGACTTTCAATTTTCCGAGAACCGGGCGTGTGAAGTGATGATGCGGGACGGATCCGGACTGAAGAAGTGCGTCCCCAAATCTACCGACTCCAGTACCACCACCGGTCCTGATTGAACGACCTGTTTGGATCGTCCGTCTCTATCGTAAAGTGGACGTTTTCACCTCAATGTCCCGGGCCATATTGCATATAGGGCGCCCTTATCTCATATTCACGGTCCATATCGCAAATCGGCCGTCCTTATTTCAAATACGCTGTCCATATTGCAAATCGGCCGTCCATTTTTCAAATTCGCGCTCCGTATTGCAAACCGGCCGTCCATATCTCAAATTCGCGCTCCATATTGCAAACCGGCCGTCCATATCTCAAATTCGCGCTCCATATTGCAAACCGGCCGTCCATATCTCAAATTCGCGCCCATATTGCAAACCGGCCGTCCATATCTCAAATTCGCGTTCCATATTGTAAATCGGTCGTCCATATTTCAAATTTGGTCCGCATCGTAAACCGGTCGTATTTCTCAATATCGTAAAACCGGCTTTCTCATCTCCCGCTCCCACACCGCCCGTTTCCCGATCCGGCTCTCATCGGTCATCCCATGATGCCATCGCCCTTGCCCCTCAAATAGCCAAGTTATGAATCCTCCGGCCGGTGTACGGCATTCCCTATTCGAGAAGTCTTTGGAAAAAATAAAAGAGACCGTATAAAAAAAAGGCCGTCCGTACAGACTGCAAGCAAGGAAACAGACTATGAAGATGGCAGGAGGATTCTCAATGGTGAAAGTCAGACAGGATGCTTGGCTCGAAGAGAATGACCAGTTGCTCGCGGAAACGGTGCTGCGCCATGTGCGCGAAGGCAGCACGCAGCTGAATGCGTTCGAGGAAGCGGGAGATGCAATGAACCGGACCGCGGCGGCATGCGGTTTCCGATGGAATGCCGTTGTCCGCAAAGAATACGAGAAGGAACTTGCCGAGGCGAAGAAAGAGCGCAAGGAAACGATGCGTGCTCTAGGAAAGGATTTCCGGCGGAACAATGCCGGGCTGTATGTTGTCGGAAATGAAGGGGAAGGCGTGAGCAGTGCACCGCTCCGGCTGTCCAATTTGTCACTGGACGTCGTCATCGCCTATCTCATGCGCCTGCAGCACTCGAACCCGGCGGGCCACGAGACGATGAAGTGGCAGCGGAACGTCGCCGCGGCAGAGCGCCGTGCCGAGGAACTTGAACAGGAAGTCAAACGGCTCGAAAAGGAAAACCAGTCGATCCGCGAAGACTACGATCAGTTCGTCCGCATCATGAACCGCGCCCGCAAGCTTGTGACACTTGATGGTGATGAGGCCCAGGCTCCCGTTTTCCGGATGGAACCAAACGGCAACCTCGTCAATGACGAGGACAACCAGCACTCCTAATATAAAAGCTGCCGATCCCTCGGCAGCTTTTGCGTTTCATTGATTCCTATGATCAATCAGCCGTCATTTAAAAAAGTTTCGGTTGCCGCCGCTTCGGCTGCAGATCTTCACACACCGGCCAGCAACTTTTCATTCCGTTCGACGACGCGCGTCAGATATTTCGTGTACAGACTGAGTTCTTCCCCTTCAAACAGATTCCGCTGCACATTGCCTGTCAGCGCATGGAGCAGCTGCTGGACACGGGTATTCAACTCAAAGACGGTGACCGGCTTGCCGAGAAGTTCGGTGAGCGAGGCCATCACTTCCGGACGGATCGTGGGATAGTCGAATTTCGTCTGCTCGCCCTTCAGGCCCGTCCGGTAAACGTCGCGGATCAGCTCGGCCCGCTCGGAGCCGCTGCCTTCTGCGCAAAGGTACACCTGGACGGCGATCCCTCCCCGGAGGCGCCTTTGGGAAATGCCGGCAAATTTCCTGCCGCCGATGCTCAGATCGTATGATCCCGGGCAGTAGGAACCGACGATTTCGTAAGCTTCGATCCGGTCCGCCGCCTCCGGCAGCAGGAGCCGGACAAACTCCAGCATCACTTCGTAGCCCGCCGGGATGTCGATCGGCCGTCCCCGCTCCGACAGCGTGATCGTAATGTTGAGCACGCCCTCGTCGAGGACCACCGCAAGTCCGCCGGAGTTCCGGACAATCGGGCGCCAGCCGTTCGTCTCCAGAAGGGCGACCGCGTCCCCGATGAACGGGAGCCGGTGATCCTGGATGCCGAGAACGACGGTCCGGCCGTGTACCCAGGTCCGGACCGCCGGACTGCTCAACCCTTGTCCGACGAGATGGCAGAGTGTGTCGTCCATTGCAAATGATTCAAGCGCCGACCGTCCGATGCCGCTCGCCGACTGGTCGATGAAGCGCCAGGAAGACGGGTGCAGAAGGTCGGTCGTCAAGTCCGTGGTGAAGTCCATGGTTCATTCTCCTGATCTTTGTTTCCCGGGTTTGGCCGGGTTTCATTGTTCCTCCGACAAGCATACACAAACAGGTGTCGGCAGAAAAGCGGCAGCCTTTTTAACAATGATGTGACGGCGGGGCCTGTCCCCCCGTTCCTGAAGGCATCTGTGCTACACTTAGGCTATCCGAAACAAAAGGAGTGTCATTCATATGATCGAAGCAGCAATCACCCTTGACGGCTGGTATGTGCTCCACGATTTCCGCACGGTCGACTGGGCCACGTGGAAGGCGCTGCCCGAAGAAGAACGGAAAGCCGCAACCAACGAATTCATGGCGTTCCTCGACAAGCTCCAGAAAGCGGACGACGAGAAGACCGGCAGCCATGCCTTCTATACAATTGTCGGCCAAAAAGCAGACTTCATGCTCATGATTCTCCGTCCGACAATGGACGAACTCCAGAAACTCGAAGCAGAGTTCAATAAACTGGCGATCACCGACTATCTGATCCCGTCTTATTCCTATGTCTCTGTTGTGGAGCTCTCCAACTATCTGGCCAAGGAATCGAACGAAGACCCTTACCAGAACCCGTATGTCCGCGGCCGTCTCTATCCGGAACTTCCGCGCTCCCAGTATGTGTGCTTCTACCCGATGGACAAAAAGCGCGAAGGCGAAGACAACTGGTATATGCTCGACATGGACCGCCGCCGCGAACTCATGCGCAGCCACGGAATGATCGGACGCGAATATGCCGGCAAGGTCAAGCAGATCATCTCCGGCTCGGTCGGATTCGACGATTACGAATGGGGCGTCACCCTCTTCTCGGACGATGTCCTCCAGTTCAAGAAGCTCGTGTATGAAATGCGGTTTGACGAAGTGAGCGCACGCTACGGCGTGTTCGGTTCATTCTTTGTCGGGACGATTCTCCAGGGCGAAGACCGTCAAGCCTTCTTCGATGTGAAATAAATCCGGATGAAAACGGGCAGCCCTGTGCGGCTGCCCGTTTTTTTGTCGCCCCGCTTATTCCTTCAGATAGTCCCGGACTTCCTCCTCCAGCGTCATCCGGTCCCAGTCGGTGAGTGCGGGGTCCATGCCCCGCAGGCCGGCCCGGTGCTCGACGAATTCCGAGGCGAGGCAATAGCCGAGCCGGGAAAAGCCGAGCCGTCCTCCGCCGGACAACCGGAACCACTCTTTCTCTTTTTCTTCGTCCCAGCCGCTCACCATGTCATCCAGGAACCGGTCTTTCAGCTTGCGCTTGTTCGCCATGAAGAAGCCGTACCCCTCTTCGGGCAGCGCCCCGAATGACGTATACGTCGGCTGGTCCAGGCCCGGGACGGCGAGACGGGACAGATAGACTGCTCCGCCTTCCGACAAAAGCGTCACAGCGGGATGGCCCCAATCCACATGTTGCCACCATTTGTCCCCGCCCGCTTTTGCGGACATCCGGTACTGGACGACATGGCCGGTTTCGTGGGCGGCGACGGTGCGCAGGTCATCCGGATCCGGCGACAGCATTTCAAGTGCATAGTAGGCGTCGGTCTTTCTATCCCCGCCGATGAACGCATTCGAGCCGAATGTGCCGACGAACAGATGATGATCCATGTCCGTGTCGACCCCGGTCAGCTCCCGGTAAGCCTCTTCCACCCGTTCAATTTCTTCCGGCAGCCGCTCCCCCGCCTTCCCGATGTCCCCGACCTTTACCGGGTATTGCTCGATTGCCCGGATGAGCCGTTCGTCCGTCTTCGGGCAGTGTGCCGGGAAGTATTCCCCAAAAATCTCCGGATACTCGGCAAAATAGTCTTCCAGCCCGTCTTTCGCCTTCAGTTCCCCGTTGTCATACCGCTGCATGAACCTGTAAACCGTATTATCGATCGCCACGGTCCTCCCGCTCCCTTCCGATTTCTGTCGCTATACAGGAATGTACCCGGCCTTCCGCTCATATAGTCATTCCGAGGAGGTCAAGCGATGGCGGTGGTCCAGGCAACCGACAAAGAAGTCCAGCTGCTCGCCCGGCTCATGCGGGCCGAAGCGGAAAGCGAAGGCGACCTCGGAATGCTGATGGTCGGGAATGTGGGTGTGAACCGCGTTCGCGCCGACTGTCTGGACTTTAAGGATATCCGCTCGATCCAGCAGATGGTGTTCCAGAGTCCCGGCGGATTCGAGGCGACGACGAAAGGCTACTTCTACCAGCGGGCGCGCGACGAGGATATCCGTCGTGCCCGTCGCGTGATCGCCGGGGAACGCTTCCATCCGGCAACACGCTCGCTCTGGTTCTTCGAGCCTTCCGGAGACTGCCCGGCTCAGTGGTATGACCAGTGGAACACCGGGCGCTTCAAGTCGCACTGCTTCTATTCTCCGTCCTCGAGTGATTGCCCGCAAGTCTAATCAGCAAACGAAAGGTGGAGCCAGATGGTCCAGTATTATTGGAATCCGAATATCCGGCCGGTGCCGATGCAGCCGGCCATGCCTCAGCAGACGGTGCCGCCCCCGGTGACGCTTCCTGCGGGACGCCCGCCCGCCAGGGGAGAAGAGTCTTATATCGAGAATATCCTGCGGCTCAACCGCGGCCAGCCCGGTACATTCCACTTCTCATTTGAGCACGGCGAGCGGG
This sequence comes from Edaphobacillus lindanitolerans, assembly GCF_900156305.1. GTDB lineage: Bacteria > Bacillota > Bacilli > Bacillales_A > Planococcaceae > Bhargavaea > Bhargavaea lindanitolerans. The sequence continues at coordinate 578,091 of NZ_FTPL01000001.1, forward strand.
GCACGACTACGAAGGTGATCCGGGGGTTCGTTGAAGCGGCAGGCCGCGACCACGTGATCCTCCGGGAAGCACGGACCGATCACCGGTTCCTGTTCCCGATGATCTACTTCGATTACGCCGAATTCGATGAGGAACTCAACTATTTCGACCAGCAGCCAAGATGAAAAAAGGACATCCCGACGGCCGAAGCCGGACGGATGTCCTTTTTCATTTCCGGGGAAGTCCATCATCCCATGTATTTTGCGGCAGCGATCGCCACCATGAGCCAACCGATGATGAACGCCACGCCTCCGAGCGGCGTAATCGCGCCGAGCACGCCGATCTGCGTAAGCGCAAGCACATACAGGCTGCCGGAGAACAGGATGATCCCGGCAAACATCAACCAGCCGGCCCAGCTGAGCTGGGTCGCGTTTCCGAGCAGCGACGGGTGTTTGAGCACACCGATGATGATCAGGCCGATGGCATGGTACATCTGGTACATGGCCGCCTTTTCCCAGACGCTCATATAATGGTCGTTCAGCTTGCCTTCCAGGCCATGGGCACCGAACGCCCCGGCCGCGACTGAGATCAGCGCATTGATCGCGCCGGCAATCAGAAAGAACTTCACTCATTTCCCCTTCTTTCCTGTCTGTTTGGTCGATAGATTTTGTCACGTTGCGGAAACACAATGGGCAGCAGCGGCTGCCGGTCTTGTGCCATCAGAAATCGAATATCGAATGGCCGTTGGCACCGTCTTCCTCCTGCCTCGGAGGCACAACGGGAGCGGCCTGGGCTGTTCCTTGTGTGTTTGGCATCGTTGCGTGCGGCACAGACAGCGGCACCGGCTTCACTTCGGGCATCCGGCTGACCGGCCGGTCCCCGAGTGCGACATCCGCGAGCGACCGGACCGCCGCCAGCGCCTCACGTCTTTGGGCTTCGCCCGATGCGTTCCTCGCTTCGCACATCTGCCGTTCCATCTCTTCGAGAATCCGTTCGATCGGCACCATCCGATCCACCTCCTTACCATCAGGTTTCCACTTTATCATGCTTTGGCCGATATGGCGCGCACAATTTCGTGACAAACGCAAGCGGAAGCCGGACGGGCTTCATGCTTTCGTCCGGCACCAGTCGATCTCATCTTCTTTCCATTTTCTGAGCTGTTCATTCACCTTCGAAAACGGCCTGCTGCCGAAAAATCCGCGGTTCGCGCTCAGCGGGCTCGGGTGAGGTGATTCGATCACCGTATGTTTAGACAAATCGATCAGCTTTTTCTTCTGCTGGGCAGGCTTCCCCCAGAGGACGAAGACGACCGGCTTTTCCCGAGAGGACAGCTTCATGATCACTTCATCCGTCAGCGTCTCCCAGCCGTGTCCCCGGTGGGAGTTTGCTTCTCCGGCCCTGACGGTGAGCACCGTGTTCAGCATCATGACGCCCTGCTGCGCCCATCCGGTGAGCGTGCCGTCCTCCGGTTCTTCACAACCGATGTCCGCCTTCAATTCTTTGAATACGTTGCGCAGGCTCGGGGGCTTGCGGACGCCGGGCTTCACCGAAAAGCTCAGCCCGTGAGCCTGCCCCGGGCCATGATAGGGATCCTGGCCGAGGATGACCACTTTCACTTCTTCATACGGCGTCAGTTCGAATGCGGTCCAGATGTCATGCATCGGCGGGTAGATCTCCCTGCTGCCGTATTCCGACTTCAGAAATTCACGGAGCTGCCGGTAGTACGGCTTCATGAACTCCCGTTCGAGTTCCCCCTGCCAGTCATTGTTCAGAATATCCTTCACCAACGGCCATCACTCCTTGAATGTCACTTCGACGTCATACCCCGCGAACGAGAACATTTCCTTCAGCGTGGATTCCGCGTTCTTCCTTGCCGTTTCGAGCACGCCCTGCTCAGTCGCCTCTTTGATGATGAGCGACTGGGCCTCCTCTGCCAGGTCGTATCCTTCCCGGATATCCGCCTTCGCACGGAACAGTCCCTCCTGGGAATAAATCTGCGCTTCATCAAACCGGATCTCCGGTTTCCCGAGAAATTCCGGTTTCGGCACTTCGATCCGGACGGTTTCGGCTTCCTGGTCGACCCGGATGTCTTTCTCCCCGACCTTCCCGAAGTCGATGCCGGCCTTCACCGAGCCCGGCAGGACAACGAGCAGATTGCGTTTTGTGCCCGGGATGTCGATCCCGATGCTTTGCCCGAACAGCTCGTTGTCCGACCGCTCGATGATCACTTTCGTGTACGCCTCCGCAGTTGCAAGCTCTTTCAATTCCTGCACCCGCTGGACGACCGCCCCTTTCTGTTCCATGAACGTGCTTCCGCCGGCGAGCAGCCGGAGGGCAAGAATCGGAAGGATCAGGACGAGCGCCAGGAGCGGAACGGCGATCCAGAGGAAAGTCTTGAATGCCCGCCTCCGCCCGCTGCCGTCCTTGGCGCCGGTTTTCGTTGCCGGTCCGTCCCATACTTCATCGACCGTCACGGCCGACTCCTCTTCACTGCCGGGCCGTCCCCCGCGTTTTTCATTCGGTTTCGGCATCATCCGCCTCCTTTCCCGCCCTCCGGCGGCTATCATTCTCTGATTCTATTAATATTACCCGATTCCTGCCGAAAAAACGCTTATGGCCGTGCGGTCACGGCTGTATTTCCTTTGCAGAAATTTCGATAATCCGGCAGATTCCTGTTACAATGTAACAAGAACTTCACATTGAAAAGGAGTCTTCCATCATGGCACTTAAAAAGACACTCACCATTGCAGGTTCAGATACATCCGGCGGAGCCGGCCTCCAGGCTGACCTGAAAACGTTCCAGGAGCACGGAACGTACGGCATGACGGCCGTCACCGTCATTGCGACGATGGATCCGGACAACGGCTGGAGCCACGGCGTCTACACACTGCCGATCGACGTTCTGAAGGAACAGCTGAAAACAGCGCTCTCCGTCGGCATCGACGCCCTCAAGACCGGGATGCTCAGTACCGAGGAAGTCATCGAGACGGCCGGCGAAGGCATCCGCCGCGCAGGCACCCCCCATGTCGTCATCGATCCGGTCATGGTGTGCAAGGGCGAATCCGAAGTCCTCAACCCGGGCGTCGTGGACGCGATGATCGAGCATCTTCTCCCGGTTGCGGAAGTGATCACTCCGAACCTTCTCGAAGCCGGTTTCCTGTCCGGCCTCGCCCCTCTCCGGACGATCGACGACATGAAGGCGGCAGCCGCGAAGATCCACGAACTCGGCGCCAAGCATGTAGTCGTTAAAGGCGGCAAGCACCTCCGGCACGACAAAGCCGCAGACCTGTACTTTGACGGGGAAAAATACCTCCTGCTCGAAACGGAGAAAGTCGACACGACCTACAACCACGGTGCCGGCTGCACGTTCGCAGCCGCCATCACGGCGAATCTCGCCAACGGCCTGGACGTCCATGATGCTGTCCTCGGGGCGAAGAAATTCGTGGCGGCCGCCATCCGGCACGGCTGGCAGCTCAATCAGTATGTCGGTCCCGTCCTCCACGGTGCATACAACAAGTTCGGCGCACCCGAAGTGACCGTCACGGAGATCTGAATGAATTGAATGGAACGGCCGGGCCTTCGTATGTCCGGCCGTTTTTCTATTGAATCGGATCAACAAGGGACGGCTCAGGGCAATCCGGGGAATACTCTTGCCCATCACGGGAAAACTTGTGAAATCCTTGCCCCTCCGCCCGGCGCGGGCCACCCGGCGGCGGATACTATAAACCAATGAGTGATATTCGCGCGGGTGTTCTTCGCATCACACGCTCCGCGCAGATGATTCTGACCCCGCTCCCCGAGCGCGGAAATCGCAATCACCGGGGATGTTCTCTATACTTAATCAAGTGAAAGTTATCAGGGAGGGCTGAATGACCGATGGAAAAAGTGAACCGGGAGGAACTGCAGCGCCACATCGACTCGTTTGCCGGCAAAGAGGTGTACCTCCATCTCGAGACGACGAACGGTTCGTATGCGGCCCATTTCAACGAAGGCTTTTTCAATGCCGGTGCGTTCATCCGAAACGTGCAGGTTCGCTACGAGCTCGGCAAGGTGGTCGGAGATTCTCCGCACCGGGTCGGATTGAAACTGCCGTACGGATGGGTGTATGCACAGGGCATCACTCATTATGAAGTCGACGAATATGGACGCCTGCTCATGGCCGGGCTCGACAGCAGCGGAAAGCTTGCCGTCGCACTCGAACTGAGCGAGACGCCATTTGCCTATTAAGGAGATGAACCGCAATGCAAATCGAGAAGGAACGTCATGTCCTCGTCGTCTTTCCGCACCCCGATGATGAGGCGTTCGGTGTATCGGGGTCGATATCAACGTATATCCAGATGGGCGTGCCGGTGACGTATGCTTGCCTGACGCTCGGCGAAATGGGCCGCAACCTCGGCATGCCGCCGTTCGCCACACGGGAGACACTGCCGGAAATCCGGAAAAACGAATTGCGCGCCGCCTGTGAAGCGATGGGAATCGAGGACTTGCGCATGATGGGATTGCGCGACAAGACCGTGGAGTTTGAGGACGATGAAAAAATGGTGCAGCTCGTAACGGATCTGATCGACGAAACGAATCCGTCGCTGATCATCACATTCTATCCGGGCTACTCCGTCCACCCCGACCACGAGGCGACGGCCCGTGCGGTCGTCCGTGCAGTCCGCCGGGTTCCCGAAGCGGACCGGCCAAAGCTGTACGCTGTCGCCTTCGCAAACGAAACGGCGGATGAACTCGGCGAGCCGGATGTCATTCATGATGTGACGGCGATGCTGGACCGGAAGATTAACACGCTGAATGCCCATGCATCCCAGACCGTGTGGATGATGAAAGAAATGGAGAAGAAACTGGCCGACGGGGATTCCGAAGCGATCGAACGTTTTGCAAAAGAGAAATTTTATAGTTATCGTTGGCACGATGATTTTGAAGAAACATTTTGACGCCGACCCCTCTCCTTGATATCTTTGGAGAGGGGGTTTTTCATGTCCGGAATAAACTGAATTCCCGAACTTTATATGGAGTATTTACTTATTCATTAAAGTGAATTATTATGTATTCCATCAACACAGTGTTCCGGATAAATTATTTGATGGGGGAAAAGAGAAAATGAAGAAATTCAGTGCATCGACGTGGACCTGGTTTCTGATCCCGTCGATCATCGGCGTCTTCCTGTTCATGGTGCCGATCAAATACGGCGGCGATTGGATCGTCCCGATCGCGGTGCTCGCCAACTGGCTGGCCGCAATCATCACGCCGGTCATCCTGTGGGTGGCAGTCGCGGTGCTCGGCATCGCTGCGCTCGGTTCGGTAATCATGCTGTTCGCACCGAAGAAAGCACCGGAAGAACGCAGCTTCCTGGAGAATCTGTTCGGAGTGACAGTGTTCTGGACGGTCGTCCGGGTACTCGGGGCAATCTTCGCAGTCTTGACCGCGCTCAAGCTCGGGCCGGAGGCCGTATGGAGCAAAAATACCGGCGGTCTGCTGCTCGATCCGGCAGACGGACTCGTCACATTCCTCTTCACGATTTTCATCTTCGCCGGCCTGCTTCTGCCGCTCCTCATGAACTTCGGCCTGCTCGAGTTCTTCGGGACGATGATGGTGAAGATCATGCGCCCGCTCTTCAAGCTGCCGGGGCGTTCATCCATTGACGCGCTCGCTTCATGGGTCGGTGACGGGACAATCGGCGTCCTCCTGACGGACAAGCAGTACCAGGAAGGGCACTATACGAAAAAAGAAGCATCGATCATTGCCACGACATTCTCCGTCGTCTCGATCACATTCTCCATCGTCATCATCGGAACGGTCGGTATGGAAAAATACTTCCTCCCGTTCTACGGCACGGTCGTCCTGACCGGTCTGATCCTGGCGCTCATCATGCCCCGGATCTATCCGCTTTCGCGCAAGAAAGAGGAATACATAGACGGCCGCAAATTCACAGGCGAAGAGGAACAGGTTCCTCCCGGCTACAATGCCGTCACCCACGGGCTGGAGAACGCATTGTCAACCGCGCAGAAAAACCGTCATCTCGGCCGGACTTTCTCCGACGGGATGAAAAACGTCTTTGACATGTGGTTCGGCGTCATTCCGGTCGTCATGGCGTTCGGAACGATCGCCCTCATTCTCGCCGAGTATACAAGTCTCTTCCAGATCATCGGCAAGCCGTTCGAGCCTTATCTGGCGCTTCTCCAAATTCCTGAAGCCGCCTCGGCAGCCCCGCTCATGATCATCGGATTCGCCGACATGTTCCTGCCGTCGATCCTTGCAGACGGTACGATCACATCGGAGGTCACACTCTTTACCGTGGCTGCCATTTCGGTCGTCCAGCTCATTTACATGTCGGAGGTCGGCGGACTGATCCTCGGCACAAAGATCCCTGTGAACATCTTTGAGCTGTTCGTCATCTTCCTTCTTCGCACGCTCATCGCGCTGCCGATCATCTCGGTCATCGCGCATCTGCTTTTCTGAATCAAAAAGCCGGCACCCTCATCGGGCTGCCGGCTTTTTCATCTTTCCAATTTCCACGCGGTCAGACGGTGGACGGGGCGGAATCCCGCAGCCTCATACAGGCCGAGTGCGGCCTCATTGCCTCCTTCCACCGCCAGCCGGATGCTGGCGATCTTCTCATGGTCGAACAGTCCGGCAAGCCCCGTCCTGAGCAGCCGGGTGGCAACGCCCTGACGGCGGTGCTCCGGCGACACGGCAATGAATTCAATCGTGCCTTCCCCGTGCACGGGCACTGCCTCCACGTAGACGTATCCTTTGATCCCCCTCTGTTCATCCGGAATGACGAACAACCGGTTGCTGCCGTCCAGCCCGTCCAATAGTTCATCCGGGGAAAGATAAGTGCCCGGAAACTCCGTTTCATGCAATTCCCTGAATGCATTTTCGTATCGGCGGTCATAGAGGAAAGCCGGCTCGTCCACAGCCCGGAATCCTCTGCGTTCCGCCTGAAGCACGACATGCCGGCCGGTCCGGACAGCGCCGAGGCGTTCCGCAAATGCTGCGGCATCTGTGTTTTCTTCATTCAGAAAGAACTCGAAACGGCCGGCCATTCCACTAACCGATTCGGCCGCCTCTTTCCAGAGACGTTCGGCAACCTCTTTGAACGGACGGCCCGGTGCGACGAACGGTCCCCACACTTCTGCGCTTTTTCTCTCTTCGTCAATATCCAGGCCGAGTGCTCCGATCGTGATGCCCCCTTCTTCCGCCACCCAGAATGACTTGTCAAACCCCATATCCGAAAAGTCGTCTTCAAGCGTCTGCAGGATTTCTTCCCGATCTTCCCCGCAATAGCCGATATGGCTGGACGGCATGCGGTTGAGGCGCTCGAGAAAGTCTGCAACGGCCGCCGGCTTGCCGGCAGGCCGGATGTGATAAGCTCCCATGATGATCCCCCTTTCCTTTCATCATACAGAATTGAATGGCCGCTTTCACCGGCAAATATAAAACGCCGCCGGATACTGCCCGGCGGCGTTTGAAGGGTTTCACTTGCCAAGTTTGACTTTCAGTTTTTCGAGCATTTCGGCGGTCATCGAGTCGAGGTCGTACTTCGCCTCGAAGCCCCATTCTTCCTTCGCTGCCGTCGCGTCGATCGAGTCCGGCCAGCTGTCGGCAATCGCCTGGCGGACCGGGTCGACGGCGTAGTCCATCTTGAAGCCGGGAATGTGCTTTTGGATCGCCTCGGCCACCTGCGACGGTTCGAAGCTCATCGCGGTCACGTTGAACGAATTTCGGTGCTTGAGCTTCCCGGGGTCGGCTTCCATCAGGTCGACGATCGCCTGGAGGGCATCCGGCATATACATCATGTCCATATAGGTGCCTTCCGCGATAAAGGACGTGTAGCGGCCTTCTTCAAGCGCCTTGTAGTAGATGTCGACGGCGTAGTCGGTTGTGCCGCCGCCCGGAGGCGTTACATACGAGATCAGGCCCGGGAAGCGGACGCCCCGCGTATCGACGCCGAATTTCGAGTAGTAATAGTCGCACAGCAGTTCGCCGGAAACCTTGTTCACGCCGTACATCGTGGTCGGACGCATGAGCGTATCCTGCGGCGTGTCGCGCTTCGGCGTTGTCGGTCCGAAAGCGCCGATCGAGCTCGGCGTGAAGAACTGGAGTCCGAGATCGCGGGCTGTTTCGAGCGCATTCACGAGGCCGCCCATGTTCAGGTTCCAGGCCAGGAGCGGTTTCTGCTCGGCTGTTGCGGACAGGAGCGCCGCCATGTGGATCAGCGTGTCTGCCCCGAACGACCTGGCGATTTCCTGCATGCGTTCCCCGTCGGTCACATCCAGCTGCCTGAACGGTCCGTCCTGACCGTCCGCCGGTTCGCGGACGTCCGTCGCCAGGACGTTGTTGGCGCCGTAAAGGTCCCTCAGTTTCCCGGTCAATTCCGAACCGATCTGGCCAAGTGCACCGGTCACCATGATCTTCTTCATAGAATCACTCCTCAAAAATCCATTTGTATTTTCAGGGCGTACATTATATTGCGATAAATCATTGAGAATACTCGCCTTTTATGTTCTCCATTATAGAATGTCGCCGCCAAAAGCACAACAACAGTTTCCTTTCACTGCTTGCCCGCCATTGGTATAATAAAGAAAAAACAGAGGTGCCGTTTTGAATGCCGTTGTTCATTTTCTGATCCTGCTGGTCGTCTTGTCGGCTGCCGCGTTCATCCTTTTCCTGCTCCGGGCGCCGTTCTGGCTGATCCTGCTCGTCATCGTGGCAGTGTATATGGCCGTGACGACGGTGCCGACGTTCCACACGGTCTACAAGTCGCAGAACCTGCGCGCGATCGACCGCTTCCTGCTCCGGAATTACCGCAAGCCGATCTTCAACTATGCCTACAATATCGGGCATGGAACGGACGAGGAGATCCGGAATTCCCTGCGGACCATCATCGACAAGAGTTCGCGCGGAGATGCCCGGCATGTGTACAGTGCGCTGCTCGGCGTCCATTCAGGGGACGGCGATGAAGTCCTCGCCCACGCAGGCAAGATTAACCCCGGGCCGCTCCGGTCCTACTATTATGCCTACGGGACCGCTTTGAACGGTGATCTTGACGAGGCCGGCCGCATTGCCGGGAAGATCACCGATGAATGGATGAAGCACACGATCTATGCAGTCATCGCAAAGAAGCAGGGAAACCCGGAAGAATTCCGGAAAGAGGCCAAATATGCCGAAGACGCATCTGTCGGCATCCAGCATTATCTGCTTCACCACAATTTCAGAAAGATGGCGGAAAGCTTCAATCTATCACAGGAGGGATCATCGATGATGCAACTTGTCGAGAACACTGCTGTTGAGCTGAAGGACGGACGCCGCGGACTGATCCTCGGCGTCCGGGACAATGAAGAGATCGTCCAATATGATGTGGAGCTCGGCGACGGCGAAATCATCACAGTCTTCGCGGAAGAAGTGCGCCGGCCGGTCTGAACCAAATCCCCTGCGGAAGCGGGGGATTTTTTTGATCTGCGAAGTGACGGGTGCGGCATCCGGGCGGATTCCGGTGGAACGGCAAAAAGGGCATCCGGTTTCCCCGGATGCCCTTTTTCTCATCGTTCACTTATTCGGTCTTCTCAGCCATTGTTCCCCTTCCCGTTCAAACCGCTCGAGTTCTCCGCGGGCTTCAAGGTCCAGTTTGACGGCCGTGATATACCACGTGGTCTTGCCGTCAAAGTGGGAGATCCGCTTCGGTGCCCGCTCGGTCAGATCGGTGAATGAGATTTCCCCATTTGCGTCCACTTCTTCGAGGATCGCTTTGCGGATGGCTTCGTAACGTCGGGTGAGGATTTTTCCGGCGGTTTCCCCTTTCGGATGCAACAGCTGGATCTGTTCTTCGTCGCGTTTGCCCATCGTTTCCCTCCTCAGCTAATGACGCCGAGTTCCTTGCCGACCTTCTCGTAGATGGAGAGCGCCTGGTCAATCATGTCTTTCGTATGGGCGGCCGTCGGCATGTTGCGGACGCGGCCCGTGCCCTGCGGAACCGTCGGGAAGACGATCGATTTCGCGTAGACGCCTTCTTCCATCAGGCGCTTCGAGAACTGCTGGGTGAGCTTTTCTTCTCCGATGATGCACGGGGTGATCGGCGTTTCGGAATGGCCGATGTCAAATCCGAGCTTCTTGAGCCCCTCTTTCAGGTAATTGCCGTTTTCCCACAGCTTGTCCACGAGTTCGCTCGATTCGAGGAGCTTGTCGACCGCCCCGATGACTGCCGCAACATCACCCGGCGTCATTGCGGTGGAGAAGAGGAACGGACGGGAACGGACTTTCAGCCAGTCGATGAGCTGTTGTTTCCCGGCGACATATCCTCCGACCACGCCGATTGCCTTGGACAGGGTGCCGATCTGGAAATCGATCTCCCGCTCAAGGCCGAAATGTTTGACGGTCCCTTTGCCCTCGCCCATGACGCCGGAGCCGTGTGCATCGTCGACGTAGGTGATGAGGTCAAATTCCTTCGCAATCTGGACTGCGTCCGGCAGGTTGGCGACGTCGCCGTCCATCGAGAAAACACCGTCAGTGATGTACATGACTTTATTGAACTGGCCGGACTCCGTCGCTTCCTTCGCTTTCTTGCGGAGGTCGTCCATGTCCTGGTGATTGACGCGGATGATCTTCGCGCGCGACAGGCGGCAGCCGTCGATGATGGAGGCATGGTTCAGTTCATCGGACAGGATCGCGTCGTTTTTGTCCATGACTCCGGAAATGGCCGCCATGTTGCAGTTGAAGCCGGACTGATAGGCAATCGCCGCCTCCGTCCCCTTGAACTCGGCGAGCTTCTCCTCGAGTTTTACATGGATGTCGAGCGTGCCGTTGATGGTCCGCACGGCCCCCGCGCCGACGCCGTACTTGTCGATCGCGTCCTTCGCGAGTTTCTTCAGGTCCCCATCCGTAGCAAGGCCGAGGTAGTTGTTCGAACTCAGATTGATGAGCTGCTTGCCGCCGATCGTGATCGTCGGCCCGTTCGGACCTTCCACCGGGTCGATGACGTTATACAGCCCTGCATCTTTCAGCTCCTGCAGATGATCATTGAGAAATTGGTCAAGAATCTTTGCCAAGGCAGATCTTCCTTTCAAAACGCATTGATGCCCCCATTTTAACATAGTGGAAGCCGGTGCACCTACGGCAGCGGTCATCCGAACAGCTTGAGTCCGGCCGCACCGATGATGATCAGCGAGATGAAAAGCAGCCGCTTCCAGCCCGCCGGCTCATGGAAAAACAAAATCCCGACCAGTACGGCACCCGCCGCGCCGAACCCTGTCCAGATGGCATAGGCCGTCCCCATCGGCAAGTCCCGCATTGCGAGCGACAGGAACAGGAACCCGAAGCTGAACACGAGCACGACCGGAATGAGACGCCACCCTCTTTTATCCGCCAGGTACAGATTGATCATCATCATGCCGAAAATTTCCCCCAAGCTCGCAAGGAACAAGTAAAACCAGGCCATCATTGACCGCCCCCTTCCCGCTTGCCCGGCTCATCGGTCAGTTTGATGCCCGCCACGCCGACCAGGATGAGCCCGATAAAGATGAGCTTCACCGGTGCAAACGGCTCGCCGAACACGAGAATATCGACGAGGACGATCGCAGCGGCCCCGGAGCCGGTGAACACCGCGTACACCGTCCCGGACGGCAGATGCTCACACGCCTTGATGATGAAATAAAAACTGAGGATGATCGCGATGACCGTCCCCGTCCATTCGAGCACCGAATCGGAATGGGTCAGCCCGACCACCCAGAACACTTCAATGATTGCCGCAAACAACACATACAGCCACGCCATGGCCCATCCCTCCCTGTAATCCGCCTTCCCCCACTTTATCAAATTCCGGTTGGAATGGAAGGCCGGGGCCGGGGCGGCGGTTCACCGGGTGGCGGTTCACCGGGTGGCCGGCGGATCGTGGAGAGAGCATCGGAGAATTCGCGGCCGACCGCGGCTCGTTCACGACCGATCCACCTGGCGCGCCGGATTCGCGGCCGATCGCAACTCTTTAGCGACCGATTTATCGGACGCTGTGAAATTCGCGGCCGGTCAGCGCTCGTTCACGACCGACCGGAGCTCTTTCGCGGCCGATCCACCTGAAGCGCCGGATTCGCAGCCGATCGCGACTATAAAAAAACTGCCCGGGGATCCCCCGGGCAGCCGCACACTTTCGATCAAAGCTGGTCTTTCACACGCGCGACGTTCACCGCCCATTTTTCCGGGTCGATGGCGCTGTCCATGCGGGCGCGTACCGCATGGACCGTTTCGGCGTAGGTGCCCATCCAGGCACGGGCATCCTGTATGTGACCGCGGTAGCGTTCCTCGGATTCTGCCGATTCCTTCTCGGCGGCGGCGTCCTCACGGCACATTCCGACCATGTCGATGATGCGGTCCCCTTCGCGTTCCGGGTTGTATACATGCGGTTCTGTCGCGTCGAACAGACAGAGAGACAGTTCCGGGATGACGAGAAGATCAATGCTGCCTGGATCAAGCGCACACCAGCCGTACAGGAGGTCGAATCCGCGGGCCTCCGCTTCCTTGCCGAGCATCCGCATGATCGTGGATTTCCCGGTTCCCGGATGAGCTTTGATCAGCAGCCTCCGGTCCAGGCCCTTCGTGACATTCGGGAAATGGTCACGCGCGCCGCCGGCCGTCAGCGTGCCGATGTACCGGTTGGAGACGGACGCCGGTTTATTCAATGAAATGTTGCCGAACAGTTCTTCCTTCAGGCTGCCGGCGAGCGCATCCGCCAATTCCCACGACATGCGGCGCTGGTTTGCTTTCTCCATTTCGTCGTGGAGTTTCTTCGCTTTGTCCATGGAGGCGAGCATCTTCGCGAGTGCCTGTTCCCCTTTCTCCGCCGTCTCCCGGATGAAGCCGTTCTGGAGGCGGAGCCGGTCTTCGTCGTAACTGTCATAGAACGTCACAACGCGGTGCGGGCCGCCGATGTGGGCGGGTTCGAGCGCGACCGGCCGGGAAGCCTGGACAAACAGGAATCCGGGTTTCGGCACCCAGACGGCATCGACACCGTCAGGAGTGAGCGGATCATGGAACAGCTCGATATCATAGCCTGATTTAAGATAATGGACCCCGATCTCCCGCAGGAGGCCGGACAGGGCACCCGTCGGCGGCGCTTTCAGGAGGACGGCCTTCGAGGCCCTGCCGAGCAGTTCCGCATAATTGTGGACGATGCCGTTGCCCGTATATGCCGTACCCATGAATGAAGTGATTGTCCCGTTCAAGCGGATCATCCTTTCCTCTTTGACGGGACAGTATATGCGGATGAAGGGAAAAAAAGTACGGCCCGCCGGATCGGCAGGCCGTACGCAATGTTTATTCTGCCGGAGTCTCGCGGCGATTCAGGTTTCCGTCCGTTGATGCACTGATTTTGGCGAGCACATTCCGGAACCATGGAATCGTGTAATGGACCAGCTGGCCGAGGAACAGTGCGATCAGCACCGTCCCGATGCCGACCGGGCCGCCGAGCAGCCAGCCGGCGACGGCGACTGTCACTTCCAGGCCGGTCCGGACCGTCTTCACGCTCCAGCCGGTCTTCTCGGTGATGATGAGCATGAGCGTGTCGCGCGGGCCGGCACCGATCCCAGGTGACACATACATGCCGACCCCAGCCGCCATGACCCCCGTCCCCGCAACGAAGATTGCCGTCTGGCCGGCAATCGTGGAAATATCGGGAATGAGCCAGTAAAAGAAATCGATGAACAGGCCGATGAGCAGCATGTTGAGCCACGTCCCGATCTGCGGCCAGCGACGGAGGACCGCCGCCGTCCCCCCGACGATGATGAGGCCGGTGATGATCGACCAGGAACCGATCGTCAGGCCGAAGTTCCGGAACAGGCCGACGTGGAGCACATCCCACGGTCCGATGCCGAGCTTCTCACCCTTGATCGTCATCGTGATGCCGAGAGAAAGGATCAGCTGGCCGACGAAAAAGAACGCCCATCGCCATATCAAAGTCCGGTGCATCGCCCATCTCCCTTCCTCCGCCGGTAGCCCGGCCGGAATACGGGTCATTTCACAAGCGGGGCGAATTCCGCATCCGCCGCCGCTGCCAGCACCTTCGGTTCCAGCTTCATCTGGAGTCCCCGTCTGCCCGCACTGACCACCATTCGTTCAAGGGCCTTCCCGGAATCATCGATGAATGTCGGGAATGGCTTTTTCATGCCGAGCGGCGAACAGCCCCCGCGGACGTACCCCGTCACGTCGGTCAGGTCCTTCAGATGGAGCATTTCAATCCGCTTCTCCCCCGCGGCCTTCGCTGCCTTTTTCAGGTCCAGCTCTTTCTCGACCGGAATGACAAACACAAAATACTTCCCCGCCCCCGACGTGGAGACAAGCGTCTTATAGACGAGACGGGGATCCTGGCCCGTCTTCTCGGCTACGGAGATGCCGTCGTTCAGGCCGTCTTCCACAGCATATTCGATCAGTTCATAATCTGCCTTCATCCGGTCAAGCTGCCGGGCGGCATTTGTTTTTTGGACCTTGTCCTTTTTCCCCATACCGCGGCTCCTCTCTCGTCAGTCCTTATTCTCCAGCAGTTTCTTCAGTGCTTCGGCCATGGCCGTGTTGGCCGGCTCTTCCTGTGTCTTCATGTATTTCTGCATGTCCCGCTTGGATGCTTTGCCGGTGTTGGACTTGGCCTTGCGCTTTTCAAATGCGGACAGCTTTTCCCGGTATCCGCACTTGCAGGTGAAGATCCGGCCTTCCCCTTCGCCGCGGAGTTCAAGCTTCTTGTGGCAATTCGGGCAGCGGGCGTTCGTCAGCTGGGAGACGCGCTGGCGGTGGCCGCACTCACGGTCCTGGCAGACGAGCATCTTGCCCCGCTTGCCGTTCACTTCGAGCATCGGCTTGCCGCAGTCCGGGCACATCTTGCCGGTGACATTGTCATGCTTGAACTTTTTGCCGGAGGACTTCACTTCGGAGACGGCACTGCGCGCAAAATCCGTCATTTCCTTCATGAATGCCTTCTTTTGCATCTCGCCTTTGGCGATTTTCGTCAGCTTCTGCTCCCACTCGCCGGTGAGCGCCGGGGATTTCAGGTCTTCGGGGACGAGCTCGAGCAGCTGGCGGCCTTTGGACGTCGTATAAATGTCATGGCCTTTCTTTTCGATGACGAACGAATTGAACAGTTTTTCAATGATGTCCGCCCGGGTCGCCACCGTTCCGAGTCCGCCGGTCTCCCCGAGCGTCCGGATCAGGTCTTTTGATTCGCCCGCCATGAACTGGGCCGGGTTCTCCATGGCCGCGAGCAGCGTTCCTTCGTTGAACCGGGCCGGCGGTTTAGTCTGTCCTTCGGTCATCGAGAATGCCCGGATTCCGAGCTTCTCGCCTTTCTCGAACGGCGGAAGCTTTTTGTCGTCGTCTTCCTCCGCGTCAAGCCCGTATACGGCCCGCCAGCCCTCGTCCATGATCGTCCGGCCCTTTGCATGGAACCGCTCGCCGCCGGCCTCCAGGACCGCAGTCACCGCTTCGTAACGGTAAGGGCCGGAGAATACGGCGAGGAACCGTTTGACAATCAGGTCGAACAGGCGCTTCTCGCCGTCGCTCATCCGTTCCAGTACGGCCGGTTCCTCCGTCGGGATGATTGCGTGGTGATCGCTCACCTTCCCGTCGTCGATGACGCCCTTCTGCGGTTTCGGCGAGCCGGACCGCATGATGGCAGCCACGTCTTTCCGGTAGGGGGCGAGCCGGACCGCTTCCAGACGCTCTTTCAGCGTGGAGGCCATGTCGGAGGTCAGGTGCTTGGAATCCGTCCGGGGATAAGTGACCGCCTTGTGCGTCTCATACAGTCCCTGAAGCGTATTCAATGTTTCCTTCGCCGACCAGCCCCACCGCTTGTGCGCCTCCTTCTGCAGTTCTGTCAGGTCGAACAAAGGCGGTGCAGGCTGTTGCTTCGGCGTACGCTTCACTTCCGTGATCGTTCCTTCGTGCAGACGGTCGAGCTTGTTGAGCAGCGCTTCCGCTTCGCCCCGCTCGAACGTCCGGCCGTCGCCGGATTTTCCGCCTGCCCACCCGAACCGGCCCGAATCGGTGAGCGCCTGGACGCCGTAGAACGATTTCGGTCTGAATTCGTTGATCTGGCGCTCCCGCTCGGCGATCATCGCGAGCGTCGGCGTCTGGACGCGTCCGGTCGACAGCTGGGCGTTGTGCTTCACGGTGAGGGCCCGCGTCGCATTGATCCCCACGACCCAGTCCGCCTCCGCGCGTGCTTCCGCCGCACGGAACAGATTGTCATATTCACGGCCGTCCCTGAGGTGCTTGAATCCGTCCCGGATCGCCTTGTCGGTGACAGACGAGATCCAGAGCCGCTTGATCGGTTTCTTGGTCTTCGCTTTTTCAAGGATCCAGCGGGCGACAAGCTCCCCTTCACGCCCGGCATCCGTCGCGATGATGACTTCCTTGACATCGACCCGGTTCAGCAGCGCCTTTACGGCATTGAACTGCTTGGTTGTCTGCCGGATCGGAACAAGCTTGAACGGATCGGGAAGGATCGGCAGGTCTTCCATCTTCCACTCTTTATATGACGGGCTGTACTGTTCGGGGTCAGCCTGTGTCACGAGGTGGCCGAGCGCCCACGTGACGATATGGCTCGGCCCCTCAAGCGAGCCGTTGCCTTTCTGGTTGCATCCGAGCACGCGGGCGATGTCCCGGGCAACGGACGGTTTTTCAGCAAGTACCAATGATTTGGACAAAGTATTGCAACTCCTCTCATACAGTTGAATTATACAAGACCGGGGGCCGGATTTCACCGGAGGGCTCCGCTGCCGCCGAAACGGAGTGACTGTTTTTATGTTCAGCGTTCTTTCCCGCTGCTCAGAAGACCGATTGAGACATCGAAGTGACCGATTCCGTGAATTAAGAGACCGGATTCACAGACGCCGACAAAAAAACGGCCGGGAGTGAATCCAATCCACTCTCCGGCCGTGCAGGTTGTTCACTTTAACGCAGAATCAGGAGCCGGTCCCGGCAGAGGTGCTTTCGGTCCTCCGCCGTTCCCTCCGTTCGTCAGCTTCCGCTCGATTTCGCTGCGATCGGCGGTCACTTTGCCGTCGCCGGCGCCTTCAAGGCGCTCTTTCACCTTGTCGACCGTTTTGTCCGGCGGAGCCAGTGAGATGACGGTGTCGCCCGCTTCCGCGCCGATTTCCTTGCCCGGCGAATAGATGTCGATCCCGCCGTCTTTCCTCAGGATATAAAGGAGCACCGGGCTTTCGTCCCGCTCCCGCAAGTACTGTGTATACGTATAGCGCTCGGTGATCGGCGTCTTGCGGATCACATGGCCCGCACGGATGCGCGCGTCGAGGACGGCAACCGGAAGCGCCGGTTCGAACAGGAAGCGGCCCGGCGAGCGAACGAGCCGGACTCCCTCCACCCCGTACCTCTTCGGATCCCCTCTCAGGCCTGCACGGTATACCGCATCCTGGCCGAGATCATGGGCGAAGTCGCTGCACACATGTGCATTGTACAAGTCCATGTGGGTCATGGAGAGCATATATTGATACGGGGTCAGGTCAAACCGGTAGTCGATCTGCTCGGACAGGACATCTCCCGGCAGCACATCCACCCCAAGTTTTCTCGCTTCGGACAGGTCATGCCACGTATCATCCATGATGGCGGCAGGCTTGCCGTCATCCTTCAGCGACTTGGCAAGCTGCGCACTGAACAGTCCGCCCCCGATGATCAGGGCTCCCGAGGAGTCGGAAGCGACGAGGTTCAGTTTCCTCGCAAGAGGCCCCAGCGTGAACCCGTGAACGAGCACTGTCCCGAAGACGAGCGCGAAGGTGAGCGCCGTCAGCAGCTCGGCATCCTCATATCCGTGCTCCAGAAGGATTGACGCAAAATATCCGGAAACCGTGAGAGCCACGATCCCGCGCGGCGCAATCCAGCTGATGAGCGTACGCTCCCGGTTCGTCAGATCGGTGCCGATGGTGGACAGCCAGATCGAAATCGGACGGACAAGGAACAGCGTCGCGAGAACGAACGCGATGATCCGGGGATTGAAGATGCCGAGCAGCGTGTCGATGTGCAGAGATGCCGTCAGCATGACGAAGATGTAGGAAACGAGCAGCACGGTCACGTTCTCCTTGAAATGACGGATATCCTCGATTGATGACAAGTGCATGTTCGCCATCGTCATCCCCATCACCGTGACCGCAAGCAGTCCCGTCTCATCCATCACTTCATTGGAAAGGACGAATACGAACAGGACGGCTGCAAACAGAACCGGAGACTTCAGAAACTCCGGAACCCCGTCCCGTTCAAACGTCCGGCCGAGCATCCAGCCGATGAACCAGCCGAGGATTCCTGCGAAGAGGGATGCGGCAAAGAATATGAGGATCCCCGAACCCGAGAGATCCCCGCCGATAAAGCGGATCGTCTGGAACGCAAACAGGGCCAGAAGCGCGCCGAACGGGTCGACGACGATGCCTTCCCATTTCAGGACGGCAGCGACCCTCGGCTTCAGCCGGGCCTGCCGGAGCAGCGGAAGGATGACCGTCGGACCGGTCACGATGAACAGGCCGCCGATGACGAATGCGACTTCCCAGCTCAGACCGGCGACAAAATGCGCGGCGAGCGAGCCGAGGATCCAGGCGAGGAACGCCCCGGCGGTGACGATCCGGCCGACGGGCTTGGAAAAGCCCCTGATTTCGCGGAAGTCCAGGTTCAGGCTCCCCTCGAAAAGAATGATCGCCACGGCAATCGAGATGATCGGAGAGAAAAAGTTCCCGAGCCCCTCCTGTGGATTGATGAGCCCGAACACCGGGCCGACGAGCAGACCCGCCACGGACATGACGACGATGGCCGGAAGTTTCAGTTTCCAGGCCACCCACTGGGAGCCGATCCCGAGTGCGCCGATCGCCATCACGTCAAACAGAAATGAACCGAACATAGAAGGTTCCTCCTTTCCCCGGATTCCAAAAATAATTACCAGTTTACCATATTCCATGCCGACTTCCAGCGGTGCGCCTCATAATCCGCCGGCCTGTCCCATATGTTGGACAGGAACACAGTTTCTAAGTCAGAAAGGGTGAAGACCTTGACCGGACAAGCAAAGAAGACCGCCGTTCTGCACTGTACGGATCCACTGGCCCCTTCCGGCTACCGGGCGAGGCGCGCCGTCCGCATTGCGCAGTCGCTGAAAGAAGCCGGAATCGACGTCGTCTTCCTATCCGGCCATCCTCTTCCGAACGCGGAAGAGGCCGGATTCCGGACCGAGAAGATCGGCGGCCGGAATGCGCTCATCAAGGCGGTGGAACGCCTCCGGCCCGATGTGCTGCTAAGAGACGACCGGCGCTCCGATCCGGCGGAAGTGGCGGAACTCCGCAGCCTCGTCCCTGCCATCATCCACTTTGACGATGACGGGGACGGATCCGCGGAGGCGGACCTCGTCTTCCAGACGCTATACCGTGAACCCCGAGGCGAATCGCCGCCGAACGTCGTCAACGGGCCCGCCGGATTCATCGCTGACCCGTCCCTGCTGCGCCACCGCCGTGCCGGCACGAAAAAGGCTTCACCGGGGGACCTTCCGCATATTGTCGTCACCCACGGACCCGAAGATCCCGGGGACCTGTCGCGCCGGACGCTCCGGCACCTGACACAGCTCCACATCCCGCTGAAAGTGACAGTCCTTCTCGGAGAGGCATATGCCCATCCCGCCGACGTCCTGCAGATGATGGCGCTCAGCCGGAAAAATGTCACCGTGAAGCGGATGCCGTACGATTATGGAGAGGAACTGGCATCAGCCGACATCGTGATCTGTTCGTCCGGACACATTCCCTATGATGTCGCATTCCTCAGCATTCCGTGCATCGTGCTCGCCCAGAATGAGGATGAGCTGGCGCACGCGTTCCCGTCCGAAGACAACGGCTTCCTGCCGCTCGGCCTCGGACGTAAGGTGAAGCAGTCGATGCTGCTCAACGCCGTCATGGAATTTCTGCTCCATGAACCTCGCCGGAAGCGGGCGGTCTCCCGCCAGGACGCGCTCGGCGTCGAGGACGGCATCGGGGCGGTGAGCGAGGCTGTGCTTTACTATCTTGAATACCCGCCGCGAAAAAAACTGGACCGTTGACGGGCGAGACGCCTCCCCGCACGATATGATACAATTCGTTTGACAAGGAGGCGTTCCTCATGGATCGACGTTCCCTGGAATCACAGATCGCAGAGCTGAAAATGGACTACATCAGCCTGCAGGGAGATATCGAGAAGCTCGAATCGACCGGCCACGGTGACCAGATCGCCAAGGCGGAAGAACGGCTGGCCGCCATGGAAGAACGATTGGCCGGCCTGAACCGGCAGCTCGATGATCTCGGATAAAAACGGCCCGCACGCCCATCCCGGTGTGCCGGCCGTTTTTGCGTTCTCCTGAATTTAATGGGACAGTTCAGTATGTCGTCAGCTTCAGCAGCTCCTGAAGCGCATAGATGACCCGCTGCAGCTGCGAGAGTCCGTCCAGCTTTTCCTCTGCAGCAACCGTAAAGAGCGCGTCCTCATTCGTCCAAAGACGGTTGAAGTAGGCATCCATCTCCTTAAACAGCGGGGCGTCCGGCTCTCCCTCGATCCGGATATTCGACTCCAGGTTGTAGTCTTCAAGCGCCCGGTCCGTCATGTTGGCAGCCCCGCTCGAAATCGCGGCGATATCATCGGTCTTCACGTAGACCAGCTTCGTATGGTACTGGCCGATCACCGTGTTGTAGAACTTCACTTGAATCTTGCCGTTTGATTCCTCCAGCATTTCATCCACGACCGGCTTGTTCGGCAGGCCGGTTTTCTTGTTGCCGAACGCATTTTCATTCGGATCCAGCACGAGACGTACTTCCGCGCCCCGGTCCGCGGCATCATAGAGCGCCCCGATGACATCCCGGTTTGCAATATAGAACATTCCGAGCCAGATTTCATCGCCTTTTCCCGCCTTGCCGATGTCTTCGAGAACATGGTCCAGGATTTTGGATTCGGTGATGTACTGTACGCCGTACCGGCCGTCAGCATCTTCCTTCACCTTTGCACGGGGGAATTTTTTCGGACCGCCCGAGTAGCGGGAAACGGCTTCTTCCGCTTCCAGCACATCATTGATCACCGGGCCGTCCGCCTTGAACGCGACGTTGCCGTGCCAGCCGCTCGCGTCATGCGGATTGCCGGAGTTGACGAGCACCCCTTCTTCCGTCGCGATCACTTTTCGGTGGTTCGCCTTCACGTTCAGCAGCTTCAGATAGGAACGGGCCGTCATCTTCGGCGCCTCGCTCGCCATCGGGTTCGGCAGCCAGCCTTTGCCTTTCTCTCCGAACCAGTGGAAGAAAATCCGATAGACACCCGAATAAAGCGGCGTCGAGTCCCTAAGCGGATCAAGTTCCGTGATGACCACATCCACACCCGCCTCTTCCAGTTCCTTCAGCTCCTTTGTCTCATAGGAGCCATATCCGGTATTGACCGGGTCGGTGATCAGGATGACCGGCATGCCGGGATTCTCTTTTTTCTTCTGCACCAGCTTTTCCGTCATCTCCTCGGCCAGCTCCGGGAAATCCTCCTGCTCGTCGTAATACCGGTTGTAGAGGAAGAAGTCCGCGACGATAAACTCTTCCGCACGGTCGATCATCGCGAACACCTCATCAAAAATTCCGTTCTCATGCCGCATCCCTTTTTTCGACTCTGTCTGTGAAAACGTCAGATCCGTCAGCATCTCCACATCGTCGGTCCGGTGAAGCTGTCCTTCATAGCTTGTGCCGGCAGGGAGCGGCTTATATGTATGCCACAAAAAAACGCCGATATATAAAAGGACGAACACACAGAGCAGTATCGTCACGATCCGTCGCCGCGTCCCCCACTCCTTTTTCCTCTGCTTGCCCATCGGCACACGCCTCCCGTCTGTCTAGGTCTTTCATACCCTTCCCGCACGAAGCCGAAAACCGGCGGGGGAAAGAAAGATGCGGGCAACAGGAAAGTTTCGCCGTTTCTCCTGATTCCGGCGGAACCTGCCGGAATGTCCTGCGTCCTATCTGCATCCGGAAAAACAAAAACCGCAGCCGCGGGCATTCGCGGCTGCGGTCGGGATTCAGTTTGTCAGGCGCCGACATATCCGACGGCGGTTTCGTCCAGTAGCATCATTTCTTTCAGACGCTGCTTCGCCCGGAACAGGCGGGATTTCACCGTGCCGATCGACACTTTCATCAGATCGGCGATTTCGATCAGCGAATACTGATTCACATAAAAGTAGAGCACGGTCTTCCGGTAGATGACGTCCAGTTCGCCCAGCTTCGACTGGACGATTTCACGCAGGTCATCGCGTTCAAGCAGATCTTCCGCGGTAGGCCCTGCACAAGGCACGAGGTCGAGGATCGGGACATCCAGCGTGTCCGGCTGCTCCATTACATGCTGGCTGCGGCGGACGGTCTTGCGGTAACGGTCGCGGAATGTATTCATGCAGATCGTCGTCAGCCAAGCCTTCACGTGATCCACGCCCTCAAGCGCTTTTTCGTTGCGCACGACTTTGAGCCAGACGTCCTGCATGAGGTCCTCCGCCTCGTCCTTGTTGCGCGTGAGCTTCAGGCAGAGATGATAAATGAACCGTTCATATTCTTCGTAAATGAGTTCAACTTTTTGACCGGCCATTGCCGATCCCTCCGTTCGTTGTATCGTTGTTGTCCTCATTGTCCTACACCGGCTGCCTTGCACTCCATCGGATTCTCTTTCAGATACATTACAAAGGTGTAAGAGTCGGAGAAAGCTTTGGCCGGCATCATGAAAAACCCCGGAATCCCGGGATTTTTCACTGTAAGCATGCGGATCTGGCATGACATTGCCACCGTATGTGAGAGCATCTTTTTGAAATCAAGCGATTTTGCACATCTGATTGCAGACCGCCCGTTTAGGTCAAACTCGTTTCGGCCAATGAAAAAAGCACCCTCGCCGGGTGCTTTTTTCATTCTTCCGTTCCCGCAGCCTCTTCCCGTTCGCCGCTGCGTCTCGTAATGAGCATGCGGGTGATTCGGTTGCGGTCCATCTCTTCGATGATGATGTCCAGGTTACCGGTCGTGAATTTCTCCCCCGGCTCGGGGATGTGACCGAGCTGCTGGAGAACGAATCCGCCGACGGTTTCGTGGTCTCCCGGCATTTCTTTGCGGAACGAGTCCATCACGTCATCCAATTCCAGCCGGCCGGAGCATTCCAGCCTGGAGTCGGTCATCTCGTAGACGAGCACTTCTTCTTCCTGGTCGGTTTCATCCTCGATATCCTGTCCGATCATTTCCTCGATGATGTCTTCATGGGTGACGATCCCGAGTGTGCCGCCGTATTCGTCCAGCACGACGGCGATATGTTTTTTCTTCATGAGCATCATCCTGAATACACGCTCGACGCTCAATGTCTCGACGACGAACAGCGGCTCCCGGTCCATGATGTCTTCCAGCTTCATCTCCGGCTTCATCGACCATTCGATGAGCGCCTTCGAGTAGAACATACCGACGATGTTGTCCATATTCTCTACGTAAACCGGATAGCGGGTGTACCAGTGATCAAGGATCGTGTCCCGGACTTCCTCATAGGTCGCATCCAGCGGTACGCCGACCACTTCCGTCCGGTGCGCCGACATGACATCAGATACATCCTTATCCGGAAAATCGAGGATCCCCTTCAGCCGCATCGATTCCATTTCTTCAAAAGTCCCTTCAGTCGAAGCGATGTCCACCATTGAGCGGAGATCTTCCTTCGTCAGGGTCGCCTCGGTCACGGCACCGCGGGAAATGATCCGGATGAAGACGTTCGTGAAGAGGGACAGCAAATAAGTGAGCGGTGAAAGGACGACGACGAGCGTCCGGATGACCGGGAAAACCAAATAGGCGGTCCGTTCAGAGAACGTCGCTGCAATCGTCTTCGGCAGGACTTCCCCGAAGATGATCAGCGCGACGGTCAGGATTGTTGTGGCCACGCCGACCTGCCAGCCTTTATCGATGGCAATCGCCGTGAGGAGTGTCGGCATGAGGATATTGACAATATTATTGCCGACCAGTATGGATGTAATCATACGGTCAGGTTTGTCGATCAGTTTCAGGAGCTTTTCCGCTTTCCGGTCGCCCTGATCGGCGCGGAGCTGCACTTTCATTTTGTTCGTTGCGGTCAGTGCCGTTTCGCTGCCCGAGAAGAAGAAGGACAGGAACAGCAGAACACCCAAGATAATAAACAAAAGCGATTCCTCCCGTGGCTGAAGAGCCGAGTTTACGGTGTATTCAAATTACTTCTTACCATCATACCACAATACTTCCCTCAAAAAAGTCAATTGAATCCGCTTTCTGCCCTTTCTGTTATACTGGATTTTAGAATCCCGCGAAAATAGAAGGAGTGTGTTCACATGGATCATCTCAAAGAATTGGACCGTTATTTCAATGAACATCGGGAAGCCCATCTTGCCGAACTGAAGGATTTCCTCAGCATCCCGAGCATCAGCTCCCTGTCGGAACACAAAACCGACATGAGAAAAGCGGCCGAATGGCTTGCAGGCTCGATGAAAGCAGCCGGCCTCGAGAACATCACCATCGATGACACGCCGGGACATCCCGTTGTGTACGCGGACTGGCTCCATGCCGAAGGACAGCCGACTTTGCTCATTTACGGCCACTATGATGTCCAGCCGGTGGACCCGCTCAATCTTTGGGACAGCGAGCCGTTCAAGCCTGAAGTCCGGGACAACAAACTGTACGCACGGGGAGCCAGCGACGACAAGGGACAGGTGTTCATGCACGTGAAGGCGGTCGAGGCCCTGTTCAAGACGAACGGCACCCTGCCGGTCAATGTTAAATTCTGCATCGAGGGCGAAGAAGAGATCGGAAGCCCGCACTTGCCGAAATATGTCGCGGATCACAAAGACAAGCTCGCCGCAGACGTCATCGTCATTTCCGACACAGGCATGCAGGGACCCGGCCAGCCGGCAGTATGCTACGGACTGCGCGGCCTTGCCGGTGTACAGATCGATGTGAAAGGAGCCAAGGGCGACCTCCACTCCGGGCTGTACGGCGGAGGCGTGCGCAACGCAATTGACGCGCTCGTCGAACTGCTTGCTTCATTCAGGGACAAAGAGGGCACGATCACGGTCGACGGCTTCTACGAGAACGTCCTTCCTGCGACCGAGGAAGAGCGTGCTGAATACGCCAAGCTCGGTTTTGACGAAGAGGCATTGAAAAAAGAGCTCGGCGTGAATGAGCTCTTCGGTGAACCGGGTTATTCTTACATGGAACGCACATGGATCCGGCCGACACTTGAGATCAACGGAATCTTCGGCGGATTTTCCGGCGAAGGCATCAAGACCGTCCTCCCTTCCGAAGCGGGAGCCAAGATCACATGCCGGCTTGTTCCGGACCAGGATCCGGATGAAATAGTTGCGAAGCTGCGCGCGCACATCGAGAAGCACAAGCCGGCGGGCGTGGAGCTCAGCGTCACGGAATTTGACAAAGGAAAGCCGTTCCTGACGCCTTATGACCATCCGGCCATCCAGGCAGCGGGCAAATCGTTCGAAGCGGTTTACCAGGTTCCGACCGCCTACACGCGCGGCGGCGGCTCAATTCCGATCGTTGCCGCGTTCGACGAGATTCTCGGCCTGCCGGTCGTCTTGATGGGCTTTGGCCTTTCCAGCGAAAACTTCCACGCGCCGAACGAGCACTTCCATCTCGAGAACTTCGATAAAGGGCTCCGGGTGATCGGAGATTATTATTTCGAAGTATCGGATGCGCTGCCAGCAGCTGAATAAAACGTCACTTTGTCTTCAATCGGAGTATGGGGCCATTCTTTGGGCAACGCGTCGTAATGACCGAACTGCAGCATGGCGATGACCCGCTCCCCCGTTTTTGCGCCCAGCGCTTCGCGGAATTTCGGATGATCGAGGTAGGCCGGTGTCTTGATGCACGTGCCGATCCCTTTCTCCCACGCGAGGAGCTGGGCATTTTGCATGAATGCGGCGATGGCCGTATAGTCCTCCAGGCGTTCTTTCTGGCGGGCATCCATCGGAACGATCGCAAAAAGGATGGCACCCGGGTTCATGAATTTTCCGGATTGCAGCTCAAGTGCCTCCGGTGACATTTCCCGCCACGCCGGAAGGGCGAATTCCCGGATCAGTTCCTGGATATCCTTCAGGTTCTCTCCCGCCCCGACGACAAAACGCCATGGCTCGCGCTTTCCGTGGTTCGGTGCAAAACGTGAATCGGACAGGATTTCCATAATCGCTTCACGGGATACGGTCTCCCCGTTGAATTTTTTGATGGAACGGCGCTCCGTGACGGCTTCGCGGACACTCATGGATCTGGATGTTGGGTTCATAGGTCAACATTCTCCTTCTCTCTTTGGTCCCCATGATTATAGCAAACGACGGGGGTGTGTTCGATGATTATGAAAACTGCGGTATACTTGACCGCCTGCTGGCTCGCCGGGACGCTGCTCGCGGCCGTTGCAATCGGACGGGCAAAAGGGACGGATCCGAGGAAAGCCGGAAGCGGGAATCCCGGTGCCAGGAATGCGGGCAGATTGTTCGGACGGGCCGCATTTCTTTCGGTATTCCTGGCCGACGCTGCAAAAGGGGCAATCGCCGTTTTGGCCGGCAGGCTCCTCGGACTGCCGGAAGTCCTGGGTGCGGCAGGCGGCCTGATGGCAGTCATCGGACACATCTTTCCGCTTTCCGGGAGAACGGGCGGAAAAGGCGTCTCCACATTCATCGGGGCAGCCCTCTTCTTCTCGCCTTCCGCGATGGCCGGGTTCATTGCAGGGGCGGCTGCGGCATGGTTACCGGCCCGGAACGCCGTCCTCGCCATGCCCGGTGCGTTCGCCGCCTGGACGCTCGCTCTCCTGTTTACCGGACAGCTTGGCGATGCCTGGCCGCTGCTCCTCTCGGCCTCCCTCGTCCTCCTGCGCCACCGGGAAGATTTCCGGACAGCCATCACCCGCTGATGCTTCAGTCCCAATAGCTTTATGCGATGCAAAAGACCGATGTTATATGGATATAACATCGGTCTTTCTTTATTTACATGAATCTCCGGCTTCATCCGTATGTTATTTTATTGATAATAAAAGGGGTAAATATTGGAGGGAGTTTAAATGGGGAAAAAGAAGCTGGCATGGATTGTGGACAGTACCGCCCATATTCCGCCCGAGCTGGCCAATCATCCGGACCTGTATGTCGTGCCGCTGAACGTCCACTTCGGGGACAGGGAGTACATCGACGGCATTGACCTGCGTCCGGAGCAGCTGTATGAGATGATCCGCACGTCCGAGGACTTTCCGAAAACCTCTCAGCCTTCCGCCGGCAAATACGCAGAGCTTTTCGAGCACCTGGACAGCCGGTATGAGCGCGGCATCTGCATCACGCTCGCTTCGGTGCTGAGCGGCACCCATGCATCCGCCGTCTCGGGTGCCGGGATGAGCGGATTCGATGTGTGTGTGATCGATTCGAACTCGGTGTCATACGGCATCACAGGCCTCGTCCTTTTCGGCATGAACCTGCAGGCGGACGGAAAAGATCGTGACGAGATTGCCGATGCCGTCGCCTCCCATGCGGGCACCGCAAAATCATTCATCTATATAGGTCGGCTCAACCAGCTGTATAAAGGAGGACGGATGGGCAGCGTCCAGTTCTATCTCGGCAGCATGCTCCAGATCAAACCGATCATCCAGATCACGCCCGAAGGCAGGCTGGAGGTCATCGACAAAGTGCGCTCCGAGAAACGGGCATTCCGTTATCTCGCGGACCAAGTCGGCACCGCTTACCGGGCCGGACGCAGGAAGATCCGCCTGATGCATGCGAACAGCCCGGATGAGGCTGCCCGCCTCAAAGAAAAAATGCAGGCGGAGATGCCGGATCTCGAAATCGAAGCCGGAGACATCGGCTCGGTCCTTGCCGCGCATGCCGGCGAAGGAACGATGGCCGCCATCTGGTACGACTTCGACTGATAACGGCCCAATCACAAAGCACAACCGCATCCCGAACAAACCGCTTCCGCCATTCCGGCAGAAGCGGTTTGTTTCAGGTGAACCTGTCGTTGATCTTCCAGAACACATAGGTTGCCTCCGGTCGCCATGCATAGGAGTCCTTGTAAGCCCAGTGCCTTCCCTTTACGTTGTACGTATGCGCATTGACATACGGAACGCCATCGACGACCGAGGTGACGATGGTCGTATGGTTGAACGTGCCATCCCCTTCAAAATCATACGAAATGATATCTCCGGGCTCGAGCTCCCCGGCCGACCCGACCCGCTTTGCCGTGAGCCCCCGGTTTGAACCCGCAAGATACCACCGGAGCGAGTGGGACACGCTCCAGCTGAAACTCCAGTTCCCACCCCGGATCCACCAGCCGTTTCCACGGTTCGGGTAGCCCCTCATCGGAGCACCGCCCGCGAGCAGGCATTGAGAGATATAATTCGTGCAGTCGACCGCGAACTTCGGAAATTCAGGATTATAGTCGTCCCACCAGCGATTCGCATAAGCGACTGCCGCTTCCCGGTCATAGGTGGCCAGCAGCGCACCTCCTCCGTATCAGCGTATGCGGCCGTCAAGGCCGCTATTCGGATTGATGGGGCGGCCCTCCCCTGCCTGAGGAAGATGTCTGCAAGTCCCGGTCCGGTTTGTTTGGGCATCCGCACATTAAGCAAAGCAAAAAACCGCCGGACTCCCGTGAAACGAGAATCCGGCGGCTTCTTCTGATGGAGCATAGGGGGCTCGAACCCCTGACCTCTGCGCTGCCAGCGCAACGCTCTCCCAATTGAGCTAATGCCCCGCATGTTTGGTACAATGAAGAGTATACCAGACAAATGAATCGTTGACAACAAGGAAATTGAGGTGGTCGCCATGCAGCACGCAGAGCGTGAAATTACGGAACCTGTCCGGCTTTCAAACCCGGATGGCACAGTCAATCCCGATGCAATCGGCTTCGCCCGGAGCCCGATCATCACCGGCAACCTATCTAAAAACTATCTGAAGAAAAAGCGATGGAATTATTGGTGCGTGTACGGTGATGAGATCCTGTTCTCGGCGACTGTGAGCCACCTGGACTACGCTGCCGTCTGCTTCGTCTACATCCTCCATTATGAGACCCAGCGCTTTTACGAAAAAACCGTCACCATTCCGATCGGCCGGAATGTGTTCCTCCCCGATGAGGTGCTCGGGAATGTCTCGTTCTCGAACCCGGACCTGAATATTCAAATGCTTCACGTCCAGGGGAACACCCGTCTTCTCGTGACCGTGCCTGATTTTGACGGCGAGCTGCTGCATGCTGATCTGCTGATCACCCATCTGCCCGGCGATGAGTCACTGAATGTCGTCGTCCCCTGGAACCGGAAACAGTTCCAGTTCACCGCGAAGCATCACCTTCTGCCCGCCGAGGGATTTGTGACAATCGGCGACCGCCGCTACGAGCTCACACGTGACGAAAGCTTTGCAGTCCTCGACTTCGGACGGGGGATCTGGCCGCGCAAGACAATCTGGAACTGGTCGATGGCTTCACAGCGGTACGGTCGGAGGCGGATTGCCCTGAACTTCGGCGGGCAGTGGACCGACGGGACCGGAATGACGGAAAACGCGGTATTCCTCGACGGCAAGATGATCAAAATCAGCGAAGACGTCCTGTTTGACTATGATCCGGACGATTACATGAAGCCGTGGCGAATCCGGACAAAATTCTCGGACACGGTCGACCTGACCTTCACCCCGTTCTTCGAGCGTGCCGCCGTCACCGATGCCCGGCTCGTCCGCTCGGATGTGCACCAGCTCATCGGCTACTACAGCGGATGGCTGCGGATGGAAGAGCCGCAAATCAATCTCCACATCGTCAAACTGCTCGGCTCCTCGGAAGAACACCGGGCGGTCTGGTGACCGGATTTCATCTTGCTTGATCCCATAAGAATCTGGCAGTGCAGCCGGCTGGGAGCCGCACTGCCCTTGTTCATTCAATCCCCGCTGAACAGACGGGCCATTTCTTCCGGATAATCAGTGAAGATCGCACGGGCGCCCGAACGGCGGAGCCATTCGGCATGTTCCCGGCTGTTGACGGTGAAAACCCGGATCAGGGAACCTGTCGCAGCCGCACGAATGCCGGGTTCCCTGACCGCATACGGGATGGCGGAATGCAGGGCGTCCGCGCCGATCGAGGCTGCATAGCCCGGGGCATCGGCCAAGATTTCCATGAACAGGACACCCGTCTCGATTTCCGGTGCTTCCCTTTTTGCCTCCCTGATCGTTACATGGTCAAAGGAAGAAAGGATGACCCGTTCCTCCAGCCCGAATTCCCTGACAAGCCTGATCACTTTTTCGCGCATTCCCGGATAAGGGAGTACATCTGATTTCAACTCGATGTTCAGCCGGTGCGCCGTCCCGTGAAACAGTTCCAGGACTTCGCGCAACGACGGGATGCGCTCGCCTTCATACTCTGCGGAGAACCAGGATCCGGCATCCAGCTTCCGGATTTCGGCAAATGTCATGTCCTTCACCCACCCGGTTCCGTCTGTAGTCCGGTCGACCGTCTCGTCATGGATGACGACCGGCTCTCCGTCAGCCGTCAGGTGAATGTCGAATTCGATGCCGGCAATCGGAAGTTCGGCCGCCTTCCTGAATGCCGGCATCGTGTTTTCCGGCCTTGTGCCGGATGCTCCCCGATGCGCAAAGATTTCCATGTCCCCTCAACCTCCCGCCGGACCGATTGTCCGGAGTTTGCGTTGATTATCGCATATTTGATCTGTTGCCGCCATCAGGCCCGGTTTAGAATCCGCCGATTTAGGCAAGATAAAGGCAAAGGGACAATGAAAGGACGTGCAACCATGAAATTCAGACTTCTCGGCCTCACACTGCTGTCGGGTACGCTTGTCCTCGGAGCCTGCGGGGACAAAAACAACACCGAAAATGACAACAGCTCCGCCACGACCGAAAACACCGGAAACACGACGGAGGAAGCGCCGGACAATAGCGCGGCGGGCGACAACCCGGCTGGCGGAAAAGGCCACGACGGGTACGAGGAGACCCAGCAGGGCTACGGATTTAAGGTTTTTGATCTTGAAATCGACGTGGACGGTCAAGACGCCATTGATGCGGATTACAAGACCGAGGAAGACGGGACGTTCGAAGCAGACTACAAAAATACGATCCAGGGCGTCGACTATGACAACGATCGGAATCAGAAAGAGGCCATCGACGAACTCGACAAACTCTTCAAGGATATCCTTCTGGATCAGCAGATGAGCGAAGAAAAAGTGAAGAAGAATGTCCTCCGGGCGCTCGATGTGCAGGATTACTCGAAATTTGACCTGGAAGTGGAGTTCGATGACGGTAAAAAGATGAAAATCGAAGAAAATAAATAAGGAACCACAGAACCCGTGCAAAGGCGGCACACCGCCGTTTGCACGGGTTTATTGCCGGCAAAAACAGGACCTCGGCCCGTATTATTCCTTCATTACCGCTAATTTGCCGGTTTAACGTACTCCTTTTCCGGTAATCTATTATTGAATCCATATTCTAGACCCGACATCTGGAGGTCCTGCATCATGGCAAAGAAACGACTGACCTGGGTGGATGTCACGAAGGGGTTCCTCATGATCCTCGTCGTCATCGGCCACTATCCCGGAGAACTGGATTTTCCGCTTTCCAAATATATTTATTGGTTCCATATGCCCGCCTTTTTCCTGATCAGCGGCCTGTTTTTCAAAGAAGCGAAAAGCCGTACCGAGGCAGGCGAATCCATCCTGAAGCGCTTCATGCAGCTGATTGTCCCATATCTGTTTTTCTTGCTCGTCATCACGGTCATCCGGTATGGGATGGAGCTCGGGTATGGGAATACGGACATCCACTGGTACTTGAATGATCTGTGGTCACTTGTGATCGGAGGACGGTTCGTCCGAGGCGCCTACGGCGTATTCTGGTTCGTCACGACCCTGTTTGCCGTGTTCGTCATCTTCACTGCGATCACACGCCATCTCAGCCGAAAGGTCCAGATTGCCGTCATGGCCGGCTTCTATCTTGCGGCCCACGCGGAAAGCCTGTTTGCCAAGTATGCGCTGAGCGGAGGCACGGTCGAAGCAGCCCAGCAGATCCCGCTTCCATGGAATCTTGACGTCGCGCTCATGGCTGCCGTGTACTTCGGGATCGGCTATTACCTGAAAGAATTCTGGATGGAAATCTCGAAAAAATGGTTCGTTGCAGGCATCGTGACCGTTGCCGCCTGCCTTCTGCTCGATGCAACCGGCGTGTTCGACTACCGGCTCAGCATGAAGTTCCTGCGCTATGACCATCTTTTCCTGGATCTGATCATCCCGATTTCCTGCACAATCGTGCTCATCGGGCTGTTCCAGCGGCTTACCGCCAGAATACCGCTCACCTGGCTTCAAAAAATCGAAAACCACTCGATCTCGGTTATGTATCTGCACATTTTTGCCGACATCGTGCTCAACGATTTCTTCACCTACGGACTGATCGGCTTCACGGCAATCGGGCTCGTCCTTCCGATTCTCGTCTCCATCGGCCTGCAGAAATTCGTCCCGTACGGCAAACTGCTCCTCGGCGGATTCAGGCCAAAGAAAAAACGTCAGGCCGCCGTTGCCGGAGATTAGCCTTGGCCGACGCAAAACGCATGCATTGCGCATGCGTTTTTTTGTATTTGCCGATTCTCCGGAAAGCGTCATTCCCCACGCGGATTCCGGTCAATTCTCAGACTCGTACCATGGATTCAAATGAATCAGGACTTCATCTACATCCGGATGATGTTCGATGATCGTTTTCTTTATCTTCCGAATGATGTCGTGGCCTTCCTGTATCGTTTTCCCTCCGCAGATGCTGATGCGAAGATCCACCAGCACGTAGTGCCCATGGTCCCTGGCACGCAGGCGATCGATTCGTTTCACTTCGGGAATCGTAAAGATCAGAGAGGCAAAACTGTCGAGCCTTTCCTGGCTGACGCTTTTTTCCATCAGGATGTCCAGCGCTTCTTTCCCCATGCCGAACGCCAGCCTGAACACAAGTGCAGTCACAATCAGTCCTGCAACAGGGTCGCCGTATCCGAGGATGGTCACATGGTAGTATTCACCGGCGAGCGCCAAGCCGATCCCCAGCACAGCCGCCAGCGATGCATAGACATCCGCGAGATGATCGTAGGCGGTGGCAATCAGCGCTTTGCTGCTTGTTTGCCTGCCGATTTTAAGCGTGTAGATATATAGCACCTGTTTCCATACAAGTGAAATCACCGCTGCGGCGAACGCGATAACACTGGCCTTTTCCGGTTCCGCGAAAAAGGCGGACACCGATTCGTATGCTATGTAGATCGCCGCCAGTCCAAGAATGATGGCCACAATGGCCGAGCTGATGACCTCGGCTTTGCCGTGTCCGTACGGATGGTCCTCATCCGCCGGCCGCTGGGAAATGCGCATCGATGTCAATGCCGCGGCACTTGCCACCACATCACCGGCATTGTGGTAGCCGTCTGCCAGAAGAACCGGGCTGTGAAAGATGGTGCCGACGACAATCTTAAGCACCGTCAGGATGATGTTGCTGATCAGGCTGATCCAGCCCGTGATAAACGTATTGGGACCCGTGACTTGACTCATGAATCTGCACTCCCGTCTGATTCTTTCTCATGTGCAACAAAACCCCCTGACTGGTTTCCAGTCAAGGGGTCGGGGTTTCAATTAGATTTGATTTTCCGGTAAGATTGACACGAATCATCATTGATCACTCTTTGCTTTTGCGGCTTTCCCCCATTGTATCACTCTGCCGGCAACACGGGCAAGAATGCCAAACTAGCGGGGTTTCCGCATTTTTTCTTGTTTCGGCCCGTTGTTGCAGAAATGGCCCGAAACCTTCCCGCCATTGCCCATGCCTTCATGCATACCGAAAAGCCCGGAGCATCCCCAGCTCCGGGCTTTTTCATTCATCCTCTTCTCCGCCGATTTCGTCACCTTTGAGCATCT
Organism: Edaphobacillus lindanitolerans; assembly: GCF_900156305.1. Taxonomy (GTDB): domain Bacteria; phylum Bacillota; class Bacilli; order Bacillales_A; family Planococcaceae; genus Bhargavaea; species Bhargavaea lindanitolerans. The sequence goes on from NZ_FTPL01000001.1 coordinate 611,970, forward strand.
GGTAGTACAGTCCGCGGCTTTCGATCAGTTCTTGCTGGGGGCCGGATTCTGCGAGGCGGCCGTCCTGCATGACGAAGATGAGATCGGCCTTCCTCACCGTGTTGAGCCGGTGGGCGATGATAAAGCTCGTGCGCCCTTCCATCAGTCGCTCCAGAGCCTCCTGAATCTTCATCTCCGTGACCGTGTCGATCGAGGAGGTCGCTTCATCGAGCAGCAGCAGCACAGGATCCGCGACGAGCGCCCGGGCAATAGACAGAAGTTGCTTCTGCCCCTGGCTGATCTCGCCGCCGTCTGCAGAGAGGACCGTGTGGAAGCCGTCGTCGAGTTTCATGATGAAGTCATGGGCATTCGCCTGCTTCGCGGCTTCGATCACTTCGTCATCCGTGGCATCAAGCCGGCCGTACCGGATGTTCTCCATCACGCTGGCCTCGAACAGGAACGGATCCTGCAGAACGAACGCCATCTGGCTGCGAAGCGTTTTGCGCGGCAGATCCGCGACCGGAATACCGTCGATCAGAATCTGTCCCTCGTCCGGGTCGTAAAATCTTGCGAGCAGCTGCATGACAGTCGTCTTTCCTGCCCCGGTGGCACCGACAAATGCGGCTGCCTCACCGGGACGGACCCGGAAGCTCACGTCCCGGACCGTGTAGCCGCTCTTCTCCACGTCATAACCGAACGACACATTCCGGAACTCCACATCCCCCTTAAGGACCTTGTCACCATACTCAGTCGCATCATCCCGCTCCGCGGGTTCGTCCATGATGGCGAACACCCGCTCCGCACCTGCGATTGCGGACAAGACGGTATTGAACTGGTTCGCAAGATCGTTCAGCGGACGCGTGAACTGCCGGGCATATTCGGTGAAGATGACGATTGTCCCGATCGTGACGATGCCGTCGCCGCGCAACGCCAGAATTCCGCCCACGCCTGCAACGATGGCAAACGCGCCGTTGTTCAGCAGGTTCATCACTTTCGGGATGAACCCTGCGTACGTCAAGGCCCAGAAGCCGGTCCGCCGGAGCTGTTCACCCTTCTCGATGAATTCCTCCATCACGCGGTCCTCTTGCGAGAATGCCTTGACGATCCGCTGACCGGATACCGATTCTTCGATCATGCCGTTCAATTCGCCGACTGCCTTCTGCTGGGCCTTGTACAGCCGGCCGGTCCGGCGGGTGACCCACCGGACCGCCAGGAACATGGCGGGAATGATCGTCATCGTGAGCAGTGTGAGCAGCGGGCTCAGGGACAGCATGACGATGACCGTTCCGACGAGCGTCAGGACGCTTGAGAACACCTGGATGAACGAGTTGTTCAGCGTCTGGCTGACATTCTCGATGTCGTTCGTCATCCGGCTCATGAGTTCGCCGTGCTGGCGCCGGTCGAAGAATTTCACCGGCAGCCGCTGGAAATGGCTGAACAGCCCGGACCGCATTTTGTAGACGGCCTGCTGGGAGATGCCGATCATCCAGAAACTCTGCAGGTACATCGACACAGACAGGCCTAAATAAACAGTGAGCAGGATTGCGACCATTTTTCCGAAGCCGCCGAACTGGCCGGCCACGATGTAATTGTCGACAATATGGCCGACAAGATACGGACCGAGGATCGACAGTCCGGAAGAGACGACGACAAGCGCCAGCACGGAGATCAGAAGTGCACGCTGCTCATCAACGAGCTTCCAGATCCGTACAAGCACACCCTTCCAATTGTCCGGCCGCTCCCCTTTTTTGCGCGCCGGCTTTTTCAGGTCTTCCTTTTTCAGGATCGGCTCATAGCCGAACGGCCTTCTCAGGAATTCAGGCATCGGCGTCCACCTCCCCGTCGTGCTGTGCCTGCGACTCGACGATCTGCCGGTACAGTTCCGACTGACCGAGCAGTTCCTCGTGCGTCCCGTATCCGGCCACACGTCCCTCTTCCATAAGAAGGACCCGGTCCGCACCGGCAGCCGTGCCGATTTTCTGCGTGACGACAAGCATCGTCGCCCGCTCTTCCTCAAGCGCCTCCCAAAGAGCGGCCTCCGTCTTCACGTCGAGGGCGGATGTACTGTCGTCCAGGATCAGGATGGACGGACGGCGCACAAGCGCACGGGCGATGGACAGCCGCTGCTTCTGGCCGCCCGACAGGTTGACCCCCTTCTGTCCGACTCGGGTCCCATACTGATCAGGGAACCGCTCGACCGAATCATGGATCTGGGCCTTCTGTGCGGCTTCCTCCAATTCATCAAGGCCCGCCTCCGGATCGCCCCAGCCGAGGTTCTCATGGATCGAACCGGTGAACAGCATCGATTGCTGCGGCACATAGCCGATCGCATCCCGCAGATCTTTCAGCGGCCAGGCGGCGATGTCCCGTCCATCGATGAGAATCCGGCCCTCCGTCGGGGCAAAGAACCTCGGGATGAGGTTCAGCAGCGTGGACTTGCCGGCGCCGGTCGCCCCCATGATGGCCAGCTTTTCGCCCGGCCGGACATGGAAGCTGACATCATGAAGGACTCCTTTTTCAGCCCCCTCATATTTGAAGGAAACATGTTCGAAGCGGAGATCACCGGCAGGCATTTCCCCGGTGCCGCTCTCCGCCGTTTCTGATCCCCCATCCGCCAGGAGCACTTCCTCCATCCTTTCCGCAGACGCCTTGGCTCTGGAATAAGCCACGATGATGAACGAGAACATGGAGAATGAACCCGTCATCCGGAGTGCATAGTTGACGATCGCCACCACTTCCCCCACCTGTGCGTCTCCGGCCCGGACCTGGGAAGCCCCGAACCAGAGAACCGCAAGAAGGCTCGCATTCATGACGAACAGCAGGACGGGAAGGATGAGCTCCATGAGCCGGACGGCCGTCACCGTATCCGACCTCAGCGCATCCGCCACTTTCGCAAACCGGGACGATTCATAGGCTCCCCGCAAGTAAGCCTTCACAAGCCGGACTCCCTGAAGGTTCTCCTGGACGACCCGGTTCACCCGGTCCAGCCGGCGCTGGACCATCCCGAACATCGTGACGCCCCTGCGCACCATGAACACGAGGAACACGATGAGGAACGGCACGCCGATCATGAGGAACAACGCCAGCTTCGGATTCACGATGAATGACATGATGAGCGCACCGGCTGCGGCAAGCGGTGCTCTCAGCATGATCCGAAGGCTCATGTAGAGAACGTTCATCACCTGGGTGATGTCGCTCGTCATCCTTGTCAGGAGACCAGACTGCGGAAACCGGAGGAACGTCGACATCGTAAATGACTGGATCTTCTTGAACAGGGCCACCCGAAGGTCGAACCCGAAACTGTGCGCAGCGTGTGCGGCAAAATAGGAATTCGTCACGCCCGATAAAAATGCGGCCAGTGCAAGCCCGGCCATGACGGCGCCCCAGGTCCAGACAGTCCCGGAATCTCCCTTCAGGATCCCATCGTCAATGATCCGCTGGATGACGAGCGGCTGGATCAGCTCGACCCCGAGTTCGACCAGCATGAGCAGGAGTGCAATGCCGATCGGCCATTTGTATTTCATTGCATAGGAAAAGACAGTCTTCACGCAGCGTTCACCCCAAATTCTTTCGTCCTACGAATCAATTGCCGACCTTCATTATGCCATATTTTCGGGCACCCGGACAGCCGGATGGAGGAATTTTTGCGCAATTCCCGGATTGCATCTGCCTGGCACTTGATGTATAGTACATTACATCAGTAATGCACCCATGCAGAAAGAGGGGAGTCCCCTGAAGATCAATCCGGAAAGCAGCTCACCGATCTACCGCCAGGTTGCGGACTGGATCGAAGAAGGCATTATCGCCGGATCATTCCCTGAGAACGGGAAGGTCTACTCCCAGTACCAGCTCGCCGAACTGTACGGCATCAACCCGGCAACAGCCGCGAAAGGACTCAACCTGTTGTCCGAAGAAAAAATCCTGTACAAAAAACGCGGTCTCGGCATGTTCGTCGCGGAGGGTGCCAAGGAAACGATCATGAAAAAAAGAAGAAGCGGGACGCTGCTTGATATGATCCGGGAAACGGTAACGGAAAGCCGGCTCCTCGGCATCACAGACGAGGAATTGATTGAACTCATCAAAGAGGAAATGGAGGGAATGGAATGATTCAATTGGAATTCGAAAAAGCCGAAAAGCGGTTTCAGGGCAAAACGGCCCTTCGGGACCTGACGCTCTCGCTTGAAGGCGAGAAAATCGTCGGATTGCTCGGGCGCAACGGGGCCGGAAAGACGACAGCGATGAAACTGGCGGCCGGCTTCCTTAAACCGACAGGCGGAGATGTCCGGGCATTCGGCGGGCCGGTGTTCAATTCCCTGCTCGCATCGGCGAACACGATTTATCTGTCGGAAGATACCCGCTTCCCCTATACCCTGACACTCGGCGGGATTATCGATGAGCTCGCCCGAGCCTACCCGAATTTCGACCGCGGCCTGGCCACAAGGCTGATGGACTACTTCACCCTCCCTTCCTTCATGAAACACGCCTCTTTGTCGAAAGGGATGAGAAACACCTTTAACCTGATTGCAGGCCTCACTGCCCGCTGCCCGCTTACGCTCCTGGATGAACCGCTGAACGGCATGGACGCGGCAGTCCGCAAAGACCTGACGAGCGTCCTGCTGAAGGAATTCATCGAGGCACCGAGGCTGATCGTCGTATCCGGCCACCAGCTCCAGGGGCTGGAGGACCTGTTCGAGGAAGTGGCCATCATCGATAAAGGACGGCTGCTCATTCACGAAGAAGCGGATGCGTTTAAAGAACGCTTCAAACGGATTTCGGGCAAGGCCGATGCAGTCGGTGCGGCAACCGAGGGGCTGCGCGTCCTCTCCCGCCGGCAGTCGCTGCCCGGCATGGAAGAAACGGTCATCGAGATGGAGCCGGGCACTGCCCTGTTTGCACCGTCCGGAGCCGGCCTCACCGTGTCTTCCCTGTCCCTGAACGATGCCTATATCGCCCTCACCGGCGGAATGGAAGGAGGAATCGACCGTGTCTACGCTGATACAGCCCGCAAGGTTAAGCCGTAAGGACGCCGCCGTCCGTCAGATCACCCGCAATCTCGCCTCACGGCCGGGGATTGTCGGATCCCTGCTCGCCCTGCAGCTGGCCGGGATGCTGTTCTCCATTTCCTCATCGGATGACAGCAGCAATGCTTTCGGCAATCTCAATATTCACATCCAGAACTTCAACAGCGACATCATCATCGTGCTGACCCTGGCCTGGGCCTTTCTCGCTCCCCTGTATCTCACCGGAAGGGATTCCTTTGAATCCGATATGGTTTTCGCCAACGACCGATTGACACGCCATTTCGGGAACATCGGCTATCTGGCACTCATTGTCCTTGCCGGCTCCCTGACGGCGGTGCTGGCCTGCCTGACGGTTTTATTGATCCCCCTGCTTGGCAGCCGTGAAGTTCTGCTTCCAGAATTCGGGCCATGGGGACTTTCGGGCCATGCCCTCATCATGTTCACCGTCCTGCTGTCGTATGCCCTGCTGGCGGCAGGCTTGGGCTATCTGATCGGCACGCTGCTCGGACTGTCCCGACTGCTCGTCATCGGTCTCTTCCTGCTCGGACTGATTTTCCTCGGAGTGCTCGATGACACCGGATGGCATTTGCTCGGCCGCTTCGCCCATTTCTTGTTCGGCAATGAACAAGCCGCCCTGCTTCTGATCAAAGCGGCCGGGGCTTCCGCAATTCTATTCGCGATTGCCGTCATTTCTTCCAACAGGCAGGAGGCAGGCGCATGATCAACCTTTCACTGCTTTTCTTCATTGTCATCCTGATCTTGCTGGCCGCCCCGCTGAGGAAGAGAATTCCGGCACCGGACGGCCGGCTCATCAACCGGCTGTTTCTCGCCTATATGGCGGTACTCATCATCGGCGGCATCTCCGCTTTTGCATTTGCCGGCTCCAAAGCCGCTTTTCCTTACATCGGGGAAGGGTCCGATGAACCGCCCTACATCTATGAGACTGTCGTGGACGAAGGCCGTCCGGAAGCCGTTCCTGAAGAGAAAATCGCCTTTGAGAAAACGTTTCCGTATAGAGGGAACGAACTGACACTCCGAAACCCAAGCGGCAGAGGCTGGGATTCCATGGCGTCGATTGTCGTTCGAAGAGGCACTCCCGGCGAACTGACCGTCACCGCGTACCGCGCACAATTGCTCATGGACGGCTATGACTTATCGGCCGCCACTGCTCCGAAACCCCCGGTTCTGGATCAGAATGCCGGAGAGCTGGCTCTGGGAGATTATCAGTCTGTGGATATTTCCCGCATAGATGCGTCTTTCCTGACGGTTCCGCTGTTGGCAGGCGGAAGTTCCGGGTCGTGGAGCTCCTGGGAGTCGCCGGTTTATCTGCTGACTGTCCCGGACGGGGTTTCCGTGAGCGCGGAAGGACCGATTGAATTAACCGAGATCAAGGAATAAATTCAGAAAAGCCGGTTCCGGGACAGCCTCCCCGGGACCGGCTTGATTGATTCCATGGACCGTTTTGTGCTACGCCACTTTCGGCGGGTCCGCCTCCACTTCGGCCGCCTTGCTGCCCGCGACCGACAGCCAGACAACTCCGACCAGCATGACAAGCGCACCGCCAAGCTGCCACTTCCCGAGCATCTGGCCGAACCAGAACATCGACACGATCATCGCGGTGAGCGGTTCGAAACTGGACAGAATGCTCGTCTCCACAGGCGAAATGAATCTTGTGCTTCCGAGCAGCAGGATGAATCCGGCCGTCGCAAAGACGATGATGAGCAGCAGCATGACCGCGACGGTCGGATCCAGCAGCTCCGGCAGCATCCGGAACACGGCGGCAGGCTGGAACATGAACAATGCCGACCCGCCGATGACCATCGCCCAGGCGACCGTCTGGATGACGCCGTACTCATGCATGAGCCTGGCCGGATACAGCGTATAGAACGCAAACGTGAAGCCGAGCGTCACGCCCCAGGCGATGGCTCCGTTTGTCACCTGGAGCGCCGAGAAGGAGCCGTTCGTCAGAAGGAGAACAAGCCCGCCGAGTGTGACGAAGATGCCGAGCATCTGATAGACCGGCGGCCATCTGCGCTGGCTGTAGGTGACGAACAGGATGACGAATATCGGGGCGAGGAATTGGAGCAGCGTCGCGATGACCGCATTGCTTGCCTCGATCGTCTTGAGAAAAGTGAACTGGACACCGAGCATCCCGATGATCCCAAAAATGACGAGCTGCCGCGCCCACGCCTTCTGCCTCCAGACGAGCGTGACCCGTTTCCCCTGCCGGTTCAGCATGAAGAGCAAGGCGACCCCTGCGACGAGCAGCCGGACCACGATGAACGGCGCCACCTCGATCGGCTTCTCTGCAAGCAGCCACTCCATCATCGGGCCCGTCGCTCCCCAGAGGGCGGCTCCGGAAACGATCATACCGATCCCTTTCAGACGGTTCATCCGGCACTCCCCCCTTCGGTCTTTGTATGCAGATCCGTCCGGCCCAAAAAGACAAATTCTCTCTTCATTCTACACAAAGCACCTGTCCGGAGTTGTCTGAATTCGTCAAAGACGCAGGCATTCTGCCGATTCCCGACGAATTGGGGTACTTTGACCCTTACGACCCCATTCGGTTTTGCCGTATACTAGAGGTCATATATGAACCATTATGATCCATCGATCCAACTTGTACGGGAGGTTTGTAGATTGGACAACAACAGACAGGTTGACACCAGAATGACCGCCGACCAGGATCAGAGTGCATTCGACAGCCTTTTGGACGGCCTTGACAAGAAATTCATGATTTACAAGATCGATTCCGAAGGCCTGGTGCTCGGAACAAATACACGCTTCCTGGAAAAGAGCGGGTGGACACCGAAGCGGGTGCTCGGCAAGCCGTTCAAGATCATGTTCCCCGATACGAAGGAAGGCAAAGCCGATGTACTGAAAGTCTGGAGACGGCTGCGCGCCGGACGTCCCTGGCAGGGGGATATCCTGCAGGTGACGAAAGCCGGAGAGCCGTACTGGGTCTCCCTCACCGCCATACCGGTATTTTCCGGATCCCGGCATCTGTACACCCTCATGATTGAGGCGGACAGGACGGAAGAACGGGCATTGCGGGAGAAACTCGAGTCCATCGCCTACACGGATCCCGATACAGGACTCATGAACCGTCATAAACTGACCGAAGAAGCCGAGCAGCTCATCCATAAGAACCGCCACTTCACCTTTGTCTATCTGGCGATCGAAAACTTCCATTCTCTTTTCGACCCCGGAGACAAGGAAGCGGAGAAACGGATTCTCGATGAGTTTGTCCACGGCATGAAAGTATATTTCCGCAACAGCCGGTTCGCACGGATCGGGATGAATGAATTCGCCATCCTGACTCCGCTCGGAAGCTGGTTTGCCGAAGGTTTCCTGCAGTTCCTCGATGAGCATCCGATCCAGTCGGACATCACCGGCATTCCGGTGAAGGTGAGCGGCGGCATCGCCAAGTTCCCCGATGACCAGCAGTCATTCAAGCATCTCCTCAGCGCCTCGTCCATTGCCCGGCACCGGGCGATGCGGGACGGAGGCGGACTGATCACCTCCCTGTCAAAACCCGAACAGCGGACAGTCGCCCGGAGGCTCCGCATCGAACAAAAGTTGCCGGCCGCACTGGAGGATGGGGCCATCCAGGCATTCTTCCAGCCTCAGCTGGACATGACGACCGGCAGGATCATCGCGGCAGAAGCGCTCGTGCGCTGGGAAGACCGGGACCTCGGGAATGTGACGCCTTCGGAACTGATCCCGGTGGCGGAGGATGCCGGCCTGATTTCCGCACTCGGTGCCCATGTGATCGAGGTTGCCGCCCGGCAGGCCGCCTCCTGGAAACAGGAAGGGCTCGGTGTCACCGTCAGCTGCAACACCTCGGTCCGTGAATTCCGGGCCGGGGACATGGTCACCAAGATCCGGGATATCCTCGAGCGCACTTCCTGTCCGCCCTCTCTCCTCGAACTGGAGATCACCGAGAAGTTCGCATTTGAAGCCGAGGCGGAAGGTGAAATCATGCACCAGCTGAAACTGCTCCATGACGACGGGATCTCGTTTGCGCTCGATGACTTCGGGACCGGCTATGCCTCGTTCCGGTATATGCAGACCGTCCCGATCCAGAAGATCAAGCTCGGCGAGGAATTCATTGCATCCTTCCCGACGAACGACAAAGTCGGCAGGATCGTGGACGGGCTTGTCCGGTTCGGGCATTCGCTCGGCCTCTTCGTAGTCGCCGAAGGGGTCGAACATGAAGAAGTCTACAAAGCGCTCGCGGACAGCGGATGCGATGCGGTCCAGGGCTACCATACCGGCCGTCCGATGCCGGCCGAGCAGCTGACCGCCCTGCTCAGAGAACAGGCACTAAGCAAAAACAACTGAAACAAGCGCCGCTGCATGGACAGGATCCCATGCAGCGGCGCTTTTTCTGTCAGACTGCCCGCGCTCTTCTTTTGAACACCAGCTGGATGATGACTTCCGCAAACACGAGCCCCATCGCGATTGAGCCTGAAATCATGAACGCCTCCATCGCATGGACGGTCGCCACGTCGTAGTGCGTCTCCATCACGTTCCGCATCGCGTTGTACGCCGTCCCGCCCGGAACGAGCGGGATGATGCCGGCGACACTGAAGATGATCATGGGGGTCCGGTATCTCTTTGCGAACAGGTGCGCCACCACTGCCACGGCAAATGCCCCGATGAATGACGCCTTGACCGTGTCCCCTCCAAGAAGCAGGTCGCGGGCCGCCAGATAGGCAAGCCAGCCGACAAGGCCGACGAAGCCGCAGTGAAGAAGCCGGTTCCTCGGTGAATTGAAGATGATGCCGAACATGGCGGAGGCGATGAAGCTGCAGATGCCGTTGATCGCCCAGATCATGCCGCCACCCCCCGGAAACTCAGGACAAGCGCAATGCCGGCCCCGATTGCAAATGCGGTGAGGAAGGCCTCCGCCCCTTTCGCCAGCCCCGCCATGAAGTGCCCGGCCATAAGATCGCGGACGGCGTTCGTGATCAGGAGACCCGGGACGAGCGGCATGACCGCCGCAATGATGATCACATCAAGCTGCCCGCCGAATCCGGTCCGGACCGCCGCCAGGGACAACAGGCCGACGACAGCGGAAGCGGTGAACTCCGAGAAGAACTTGACCCGTGTTTTCTCGTGGAACGTTTCGGATACGAAGAAGCCGAGGCCTCCGGCGATGAATGCGGCCGGAATGTCGAGCCAGTGCCCCCCGAACAGGATGAGGAAACTCCCGCTCGCAACCGCCGCCGCGAGCAGCTGCAGCCAGAACGGGAACATGAAGTCTCCCCGTTCGATCCGCTTTAATTCATGATAGGCTTCCTTGAGGGGAATCTCCCCCGAGGAAAGGCCGCGCGAGACCGAATTGACCCGTGCGATCTTTTCGAGGTCCGTCGCCCTCTTCCGGATGCTCGCGAGCTTCACGTGGCGGTTGCCGCCGGGAGAGAAAATGATGCCGGTCGATGTCGTGAACGAATCGGCTCCGGTCAGGCCCTGGGAAGCGGCCATCCTGGCCATCGTATCATCGACGCGATACGTCTCCGCTCCCGCCTCCATCATCAGTCTCCCCGCCAGCAGACAGCATTCGACTGTCAGCTCCTCTGTTGAATCAATGATCATGAACCCATCGCCGTCCGTCCTGTGTGCATTTTTCTCATCGTATCCGAAAGCTGTCCAAAACTCAATAAGACCGGCAAGGTTCAGGCGATTCTAAACTCAGTGGCAATAACAGCCCGTGGCCCCCGTCTCATCCAGAGGGGTGAATGCATCCAGACCCGGATTTCCGGCAGCCGCCCACTCGTCCTGCCGATGCCGTCAGGCCGGCAATCACTTCCCCGTCGAACCCAGTTCGTCGAAGCCGTCAAGCGAGTAGGCGGTGACGTCTTTTGCCGTGACCGCAAAGGCGGCATTCCCCGACCAGACAATGCGCTGGATGATCGAGTCATAGTCTTCATACCCCATGTCGTTGTATGACTTCTCCGTCAGGTCCCCCTTTTTGACGATGCCGCCCTCCGGAGTGATTTCATAGATGAGTGCGCCTCCGCCTTCATAGGAGAGCTCGCCTTCCTTCCCCTTCTCTTCATAGATCATGACCGGAAATCCGTAGAGATTGCGTCCTTTATGTTCAAACAGCACCTTATGGTCATATTGGATGTCGGAGTGGGTGCCCGAGCCGCCGATGATTTCGGTCGCCTGTTCTTTCGGATTGGCCATGTCCGAGACGTCGAACAGGGAAATCTTCATGCCCGCGGTGCGCACCACCGGTTCCTTGCCGTCGGTGCCGCCTGTAACGATCGTATGCTCGCCGAACCCGATCAGATGGTCTTTTCCAAGCGGATGGAGATAGTTGCTGAACCCTGGAATCTTGAGCTCGCCGAGCACTTTCGGTGCGGCCGGATCGCTCAGGTCCAGCGCAAACAGCGGGTCCGTTTCCCGGAACGTGACGACATAGCCGCGGTCGCCCATGAAGCGTGCAGAATAAATCCGTTCTCCGCGCGCCAGCCCGCCCACCGATCCGGTTTCCTTCATCTTCGCGTCGAACACATGGATCGCCGATTCGGATGGGCGCTGTTCATCCCACATATCCCCCTCCGTGACGGCGATCCGGAAGTACCCCTTGTGCTCATCCATCGAAAACTGATTGAGCGGCCTTCCGGACACTTCTCCGGATGCGAGGAACCGGACGTCGGTCCCGTCCAGTCCGAACTTGAAGATGGACGTGGAGGACAGGTCCGTTCCGTCCCCTCTCATCAGCCAGGGGCCAAATGTGGAGGAAGTGATGTACAGATGCTCCTTCGACATATAAAGCCCGCTTCCGCTGCCAAGATAGGCCTTCGTCTTGACGGAACCGGCCTTGTCTCCTTCGAGGCTGATCGATGTGATCACACTGTAGGCATCCCCGTCGGTACCCGGCAGGATGGTGATATCCCCGGTTTCCATCGGGCTGAGGCTCCGCTCTTTTCCGGTATCATAAGTGAACGGGCGGACATCACGGCCTTCCTCGATCGCCCATCCCATCTGCTGGACATTGGTGACGATGTACAGAATGCCGTTGGTCAGTCGCGAGCTGAGATACCAGCCCTCCGAACCCGCTTCCTGCAGCAGCTTCGGCTTTGCCGGATTGCCCACGTCATACAGGCGGACGGTGACTGCCGTCCCGCCGGCCGGCATGATGCTCCCCGCGGATTTCTCGCCGCCCTCGAAGCTTTTCGGGATCGGCAGGTCAAAATACCGGTGGCCGATCACGGCGAGCGTGTCACCGTCCAGATACAGCTCCATCGGCATGAATTCCTGGCTGCCCGGCAGTTCGGCGATCTGAACCGGCTTCTCCGGATTCCGGATGTCCGTGATCCGCACGCCTTCCCCGCCGGTTGCCGCATATAAGTATTCACCGTCGGTCTTGACGATATCCCCCTCATCCACCCCCTCAACCTGGGTGTTCGTCTCCGAGTGGCCGTCCATCCCGCCACCGCTCGATTCAGCCGCCTTATCCTCCGAAGAAGACGACTCAATCGTCATTCCGAACAAACCCTGTTTCTCGCGGCTCGCAGATATCCTGCGGAAATGATCTTCCAGTTCAGCAAGCGATGCAACTGGTTCGATGACATCCCGCACATTGAACTTGACGCTTTTTACGGCAGGCTTCCCGCCGAACAGTCCAGCAAAAGCAGACCGCTTTACGTGGAGCGTATATGTCCCCTCCTTGAGTCCGGCAACGCCGAGCCGATTCCCCTCGATGGTCATGTCCGCATCCACCGGAATTCCGCTTTCCCCCGTGATTCTCAAGTTTCCGTTTTTGCCTGCCCGTCCGTCCAGCGGCTCGCCGAACACGACTTGCCAAGGCTCTCCGCTCAGCGCGACCGGCGAGGCACTCACGCCGACCGTATGCTCCATCCGTGCACCGATTGCCAGCACGGCGATGAGCACGGCGGCGCATCCCCCCGCAATCCATGCCGCCTTTTTACTTCGGTTCATACAATACCCCTCCCTTTTCCATTAGTCCGCGCTTCCGCCAAAAGAGTTTCATTCATGCAAAGTCCTTTTGACGAATAAATTCTGAAAAGGGGATGGCGCCCGTCCCGCCGTTCCGTTACATTGGTTAATGGGGAAATGTTTTCTGAAAAAAGTAAAGGGGGTTACAAAAAATGAAAACGCTTACCAGATTCTCCAATGCACTCATGGAGCGATTTCTGCCCGATCCGTACATATTTGTTGCCGTACTGACACTCATCGTCTTCCTTCTCGGACTCGGACTCACCGACTCCGGACCGCTCGATATGGTCGTACACTGGGGTGACGGCTTCTGGGGACTCCTTTCCTTCACGATGCAGATGGTGATCGTCCTCGTGGCGGGCCATGTGCTCGCCAACAGCCCGGTATTCAAGCGGCTCTTGAGCTCACTCGCCGGAATGGCGAAATCCCCGGGTTCCGCCATCATCCTCGTGACCGTCATTTCAATCATTGCCAGCTGGATCAACTGGGGCTTCGGACTAGTCATCGGGGCACTGTTCGCCAAGGAGATCGCAAAGAAAGTGACGAGCGTCGACTACCGGTTGCTCGTTGCCAGTGCCTACTCCGGATTCGTCGTCTGGCACGGAGGCCTCGGGGGATCGATTCCGCTGTCGATCGCAACTGCAGACCATCCGTTCGAATCGATCATGGGCATCGTGCCGGCATCGCAGACCATCTTCTCCGGGTATAACCTGTTCATTGTCGGCATCCTCTTCATCACGATCCCGCTTCTGAACCGCTGGATGATGCCGAAACCGGAAGATGCGGTCACCGTGGATCCCGCAAAGCTGGAAGACCCGATCGACGTCGAGATTCCGGAAGAGAAAACACCGGCATCCCGGATGGAAGACAGCGTGCTCCTATCGATGCTCATCGGTGCGCTCGGCGTCGTCTATCTCGCCAACCACTTCGTGCGCAACGGGTTTGACCTGAACCTGAATGTCGTCAACCTGATTTTCCTTATCCTCGGCATCATCTTCCACGGCACACCGAGACGGTTCCTCGGAGCGGTGGCGAATGCCGTGAAAACGACCGGCGGAATCATTATCCAGTTCCCGTTCTATGCCGGCATCATGGGCATGATGACCGCTTCCGGGCTCGCTGCCGTCATTTCGGATGCGTTCGTGTCGATCTCCAACGAACACACATTCAACTTATTCACATTCTACGCGGCGGGCATCGTCAACTTCTTCGTCCCGAGCGGCGGCGGCCAGTGGGCGGTCCAGGCACCGATCATGCTCGACGCAGCCCAGTCGATGGGCGCCGACTACGCCAAGACCGCGATGAGCATCGCATGGGGCGATGCCTGGACGAACATGATCCAGCCGTTCTGGGCACTTCCTGCACTCGCGATCGCCGGTCTGAAGGCGAAGGACATCATGGGGTATTGCGTGTTTGTCCTTTTGCTGAGCGGCATTGTCATTTCGATCGGGCTTTACTTCTTCTGAATCAAATACAAAGCCTGCCCTATTAGGGCAGGCTTTTTTTGTCCGGGACAGTTGGATGGCGGATAAGGCGGTTTTAAGGAGAGTTTGGCCTTCCAGGCCCGCCGGTTTTAATAAGAGAACGGGGCCTCCAGATTCGGAGAGCCCCGTCACTCATGCATCCGGCGTCCATGCCGGCAGCATCTTGCTGAGCTTCTTGTCTTCACGGTAGCCGAGCACATATTCCGCCTGCATGACCGTGTGGATCTCCCGCGTGCCTTCATAAATGACCGGCGCTTTGGAGTTCCTCAGGAAACGTGCGACCGGATAGTCGTCCGAGTAGCCGTAGGCCCCGTGGATCTGGAAGGCATCGTCGGCGGCTTTATTTGCAAAGTCGCACGCCTGCCATTTGGCGAGGGACGTCTCGCGGGTGTTGCGGATGCCTTGATTCTTCAGTTCGCCGGCGCGGTAGACGAGCAGTCGGCTCATCTGGTAGCCCGCTTCCATGTTGGCGATCATCTGCTGGACGAGCTGGTGCCTGCCGATCGGCTTTCCGAATGTTTCCCGCTCGTGGCAGTATTTCACGCTCGCTTCCAGGCAGGCCTGGATGAGGCCGACGGCGCCGGCCGCCACCGTGAAGCGGCCGTTGTCAAGAGAGGCCATGGCGATCTTGAAGCCTTCGCCTTCTTCTCCGAGCCGGTTTTCCGCCGGCACGCGCACGTCTTCAAAGAACAGCTCTCCGGTATTGCCCGCCCGGATGCCGTATTTCCCTTTGATCGCCTTGGAGGAAAAGCCGGGCATCGTGCGCTCGACGATGAATGCGGTGATGCCGTGATGCTTTTTGGATTTGTCCGTGTACGCAAATACGAGGAAATGATCGGCCACGTCACAAAGCGAGATCCACGTTTTCTGGCCGTTGAGCACATAATGGTCCCCGTCGCGGACGGCGGTTGTCGACATGGCGGCGACGTCAGATCCGGCGCCCGGCTCGGTGAGTCCGAAAGCGCCGATCTTTTCACCCTTCGCCTGCGGCACGAGATACTTCTGCTTTTGTTCTTCATTTCCCCACTGGAGCAGCGACATCGAGTTCAGGCCGATGTGCACCGACACGGCCGTCCGGAACGCGGTGTCTCCCCGCTCCAGTTCCTCACAGAGAACGGCGAGGGAATTGTAGTCCATTCCGCTGCCGCCATATTCCTCCGGGATGCAGACGCCCATGAAGCCCATGTCGGCGAGCCGCTTCCACAGGTTCGGATCAAACCCGCCTTCGGTGTCCCATTTTGCGATATGCGGGATGATCTCGTCATCCGTGAACTGCCGTGCAGTTTTTCTCAGCAGCTCCTGTTCTTCAGAAAATCCGAAATCCAACCTCAGTTCCCCCTTTCACTTTGCCGCAGGCGCTCAGACCGTCGCGGCTTCCTCGGAAGAAATCTCGGCGATGTTCACGCCGCGTTTTTTCATTTCCTCGATGTACGGGCCGCCCGGCACGATGAGTTCCGGCGGATGCACGCCTCGTTTTGTGATCGTCCCGTCTCCGATCATCTGGGCCACAACAGAGATGGTGTTGGCAGTTGCCCGCGCCATCGCGGTCACGTTCGTTTCAGGATCCTTTTCCGTGATCAGGTCATATTCATAACAGGCATCATGGCCATCTTTCTTGCCCCGGACGATCACACGGAGCAGAACGGCGTCTTTCTTGTCTCCGAGCTTGAGCTGCGGCGACAGATGTTCCCTCATCACATCACGGACTTTCACGGTCTGTCCCCCGACCGTCACTTCCGCATCCCGCCCGAGCAGGCCGAGGTCGACGAGGAGCCCGAACTTCTCGGCATGGCCTTTGTAGCGGATTGTCTTGTATTCTAGCGTGTCGAGATCCGGGAACGACTTTGACAGGGTTGATGTCCCGCCCGATGTATGGAATGCCTCCATTTCGCCGTAGCCGTCAAAGGTGATCGATTCGAGTTCGCTCAGCGACGGCACTTCCTGCCACTTTCCTTCCCGGATCACATGGGACGGATCCGTGTAGTGGTCGAACACGCCTTCCAGGGAAAAGACGATGCTGTAGTTGAGCGGAGGTTCGGGATCGACCGGGATTCCGCCGACATACAGCTTCACGGACTCCGCCTGGTCAAGCTTCCCCGCACCGTAGCCTGTCAGGATATTGATCATGCCGGGTGCGACTCCGAGATCCGGAATCAGGGTGATGCCCTTCTTCTCCGCCGCTTCGGACAAGTCGAGGACCGCATCCGTTGCCCCGCCGATATGCCCGCCGAGGTCGACCGAGTGGACGCCTGCTTCGATTGCGGTACGGGCGACTTTTTCGTTGAATGTGTAAAACAGTGCATTGATGACGACGTCGCCGAGCGACATCACTTCCTTGAGCCGGGCATCATCGGTTGCGTCGAGCTGCAGAATCTCCAGCTTGTCCGATTGGAGCCGCCCAGCGAATTCTTCCGCTTGGGCGACATGCAGGTCCGCCAGCCACACTTTCTCGACTTTCTCGCTTTTCACCAGGTCCCGCGCTGCTTCTTTTCCCATCAATCCTGCTCCGAGTACGACTACTTTCATCTCTTTTTCTCCCCTTTCAGATTCGGTTCTTTCCGATTTGATACCACAAGTGTTAGTCTGTATCGATCTGTGCCCGCTGCAGCTTTCCGCTGTAGTCGACGTAGATGCTCTTCCATTCGGTGAACACGTCGAGCGCCGCCACGCCGGAATCCCGGTGGCCGTTGCCCGTCCCCTTCGTGCCGCCGAACGGCAGGTGGATCTCCGCACCGGTCGTCCCTGCGTTCACGTAGACGATCCCCGTGTCGAGATCCCGCTGGGCGCGGAACACCCGGTTGACGTCCTGTGTGAAGATGGAGCTCGAAAGACCGTAAGTGACGCTGTTGTTCACTTCGATCGCTTCGTCCAGGCTGCCGACTTCAATGAGCGAGATGACCGGACCGAAGATTTCTTCCTGTGCGATGCGGCTGTCCCACTTCACGTCTGTAAAGAGCGTCGGCTGGTAATAGCAGCCGTCCGCCAGTTCCGCTCCGTCGAGAATATTGCCGCCGGCAAGCAGTCGCGCCCCTTCTTCCCGGCCGATTTTGACATAGCCGTCAATTTTCTCGAGTGCCTTTTTGTTGATGACCGGCCCGACTTTCACCGACTCGTCCAGCCCGTCGCCGATCGTCAGGTCCTTCATCGCTTCCAGCAGCCGCTGTTCAAGTTCCGGCTTCACATCTTTATGCACGATCACCCGGCTGCATGCCGTGCACCGCTGTCCGGCCGTGCCGAACGCACTCCAGAGGATCCCTTCGACTGCCAGGCTGAGATCCGCATCATCCATGACGATGACCGCATTCTTTCCGCCCATCTCAAGCGATACCTTTTTGAGGTGGCGTCCGCCGAGCTCGGCCACATGGCGGCCTGTTTCAGTCGAGCCGGTGAACGAGATCACCCGGACGTCCGGATGCTCGATCATCGCTGTGCCGACATCCGATCCGCTGCCGAACACGATGTTCGCAACACCGGCCGGAAGACCCGCTTCCTCGAAGATCTTCGCCATTTCATAGGCCATCATCGGCGTCTCGGTTGCCGGCTTCCAGATGAACGTATTGCCCGCCACGATCGCAGGGAACGATTTCCACGTGGCGATGGCAACCGGGAAATTCCACGGAGTGATCAATCCGACGACCCCGATCGGCGCACGGACGCTCATCGCGAACTTGTCCTGCAGTTCGCTCGGCACCGTCTCGCCGAACAGGCGGCGTCCCTCGCCTGCCATGTAATAGGCCATGTCGATCCCTTCCTGGACCTCACCGCGGGCTTCTTCGATCACCTTGCCCATCTCTTTCGTCAGCACCTGCGACAGATGCTCTTTGCGCTCCTTCATGAGACGGCCGATTTCATATAAGTAGTCCGCACGCTTTGGAGCGGGGACGAGTGCCCACTGTTTCTGTGCCTTTTTTGCCGCCTCGACAGCCCGGTCGACGTCCTCCCGGCCGGACAGGCGGACTTCACACAGTGTTTCGCCGTTTGCAGGATTCAGGACAGCCGCATATTCCCCGCCGGCTGCTTCCTGGAAGGAACCGTTGATGTAATTCTCAAGTTTCATCCTCACATTTCCCCTTTCTCTTGAAACCGCTTTCATTGTGACTATTTCGACAAGCGATCGTGAAATCCTTCAATAAAATTATGAACTTTCTGTTAGAAACTTCACAGCATAAAAAAGCCCGCAGGCCGATTGGCTTGCGGGCTGACCGGGTTCACTCGGTCGCGGTTGCGTTTTTTTGGGGTCCGGAATCCGGATTTTTGCTCTGCGCTTCCTGTTGCTGACTTGTCGGCGGAAGAACCCGTTTGACAAAGAATGTCATGACAAGAGCAATAACGACAATGATGGCACAGACGAAATAGGAGAAGTTGATCCCGTGCAGCAGCGCCTGCTGGCCGATTTCCGCTTTGAGGGCGGCAATCTGGTCAGGGGTGGTGTCGGGGGACACATGCTTCAACGCATCGGCGGCGAGTGATTCGGCTTCCGATTCTGTGCGTTTGTTCATGATCGTGATCAGGAACGCGGAACCGATGGCCCCGGAAACTTGCTGGAGTGTATTGTTCATCGCGGTCCCGTGCGGATTCATGATCTGCGGCAGCTGGTTCAGGCCGTTTGTCATGATCGGCATGTTGACCATCGACATCCCGAGCATCCGGACCGTATAAACGGCCATGATATAGAAGTAAGTCGAGTCAATCGCCAGGCGGCTCAGCAGGAAGGTCGTGACCGTCGTGATGAGCAGGCCGCTGATCGCCAGCAGGCGCGGTCCGTACTTATCAAACAGGCGGCCGGTGATCGGCGACATGATCCCCATGACGACAGCGCCCGGAAGCATGAGGAGTCCCGAATGGAACGGCGAAATGCCGCGGACGTTCTGGACGTAGAGCGGTGTCAGGAGCATACCGGAGAACATGGCGATCGAGACGACGACCATGATCGCGGACGACAGCGCGAACATCGGGAATTTATAGATCTTGAAATTCAGGAGCGGTGCCTGCATGCTGTTCTGGCGGAGTATGAAGGCGACAAGCGCAACAGCGCCGACCAGGATGGTGAGATACACATGCGGGCTCCCCCAGCCCTTGTCCCCCGCCATGCTGAAGCCGTAGAGCAGTCCGCCGAAGCCGATGCTCGACAGGACGAGCGAGAACAGGTCCAGGGACACATCGCGCGTCTCCATGATGTTCCGGAGCTTGAGCGCGGCAGCGAGGATGACCAGGATGGCAAATGGAAGCACCATCCAGAAAAGCACGCGCCAGGAGTAGTGCTCAACGATGTAGCCCGAAAGCGTCGGCCCGAGCGCCGGCGCCGTGATCATGACGAGACCGAAGAAGCCCATGGCCGTCCCGCGCTTTTCGATCGGGAAGAGAACGAGCATGATGTTCATGAGCAGCGGCATCATCATCGCGGAACCGGACGCCTGGATCATGCGTGCCGCCACCAGGAAACCGAAGCTCGGGGCGAGCGCCGCGGTCAGCGTCCCGATCGTGAAGAGGGTCATCGCGGTCAGGAACAGGTTCCGGTTGGTGAATCTCTGGATAAAGAATGCACTCGCAGGGATCAGGATCCCGTTGACGAGCATGTATCCGGTGGTAAGCCACTGTACCTGCGCCGGGTTCACCTTGAACTCTTCCATGATGACCGGCAGTGCAACGTTGAGCAGCGTATTGTTCAAAAATGAGACGAAAGCCCCGAGGAACAGGATGGCAACCATTCCGTACGGGATTTTATTTTGTAGTGCTTGCTGATTCAATTTTACGTTCCTCCGTTTCCAAGATTGATCCGTTGTTACGGGTCACGAATCAAACATGAAATTCATTTTATACCGACAGTCCAATCATTGCAAGAAAAAAAGAATCGGTCTTCCGAAAAAATTGTAGAACTCGAGTATAACCGTTACAATAGACTTATACTGACGGTATAAAAACGGTTTCAAAAATAGATCTGTCATCTCGGATTGAAAGGTGATTTGTATTGAACGAACGGAAACAACATGTACTTGCAGCTGCACGGCAGCTTTTTTTGGAAAACGGATTTGCCCACACGTCCATCCAGAACATCCTGGATGAAGCCGGAATCTCCAAAGGGACTTTCTACAATTACTTCTCTTCGAAAAACGAATGCCTGATGGCGATCATCCAGCAGTCCTGGGAAGAGTCGGCCATCCTGAGGAACGAGATTGCAGCAGGCAAGCCGGATGGCCCGGAAGTCATGGGCGAGCAGATCCTGATCCGCCTGCGGCTGAACCGGGAGCAGAACCTCCTTCCCCTCTTCGATGCCATTTTGAGTTCAGGGGATGAGGAGCTGCGGGGATTCATGAAGGAGATTCATCTGTCCGAGCTTGCCTGGTCGGAAAGCCGCATCGTGGAAGTGTACGGCGAATGGACACGCCCGTTCGCCGCTGATGCAGCCATCCTCCAGTTCGGGATGCTCAGCCAGTTTCTCCGGTTCAGCGCAATTCTTGATATAAAAGAAGATTTCCCTGTCATCATTAGTTTTATCCTAAGGAGGCTCGAGGTAATCCTCCGGGACCTCGCCGAACATAATGAGTTTCTCATCCCGCCCGGCCGGTTCTCCAATACCGTATCCTTACTTCCCCTTCCGGATGTGGATGAGACGGCAGACAGGATCGTCCGCCTGGCGGACCTGCTTCCGGATGAACAACGTTCGAAGGGGCTGGAATACTCCGGCTTCTTGTCTGAAGAGCTGGCTTCTGAACGGCCCCGCCTCCAGCTGATCCGGACAGTGGCCGGCCCGTTCCGGAAGCTGTTTGACGGGACACCCCATGCGTCGGAGGCCAGGAGCACCATGCGGGATGTCTGGCGGGTTGTCCGCGACCGCTCAGGTGCCGCGGAAAAGCCCGATGAATTCTGATTGACCGAGTGAACAGAAGGACGGACCGGCCTGCCGGACCGTCCTTTTTTAATCCGCGCCATCCGGTTATTCCTCCTCGCTTGCAGGGTAATCTGTCCATACAAAGCAATATTAGCCCGGATCCTCGGGCAGGGAGGTCGTTCTTTTATGGATGAACACACAAAAAAGCGAAATGCCGGCCCGGCAGCTGCTGATTCAACAAAGCGGAACCGCAAGCCGCTTTATCTGGCGCTTTCCTTTCTCGCGCTGATCATCGTGATGTTGCTGCCGACTCCGGAAGGGCTTTCCGAAATGGGTCATAGGGGACTGGCGATCCTGGCATTTGCAGTCATCGTCTGGATGACTGAAGCCGTCACCTACCCGGTCAGCGCCGCCATGATCATCGGACTGATCACGCTGCTTCTCGGCCTTGCGCCGGATATGGACAATCCGGACCAGCTGCTCGGAACAAAAGGTGCATTGAAGCTGGCACTGGGCGGGTTTTCAAACAGTGCGGTGGCGCTTGTCGCCGGGGCCCTTTTTATCGCGGCTGCGATGCAGGCGACGAACTTACACAAGCGGCTGGCACTCTGGATCCTGTCCAAGGTCGGGACCAAAACGAGCGCCATCGTGATCGGTGCCATCATCGTGTCCATCATTCTCGCGTTTTTCGTTCCAAGCGCGACGGCACGTGCCGGTGCGGTGGTTCCCATCCTTCTCGGAATGGTGGCCGCATTCGGTCTTCCGAACAACAGCCGGCTCGCCGCACTACTGGTCATCACTGCCGTACAGGCCGTGTCAATCTGGAACATCGGCCTGAAAACCGGCGCGGCCCAGAACATGGTGGCCATCGGATTCATCGAGGAAGAGCTTGGTCAGTCGATCGCCTGGAGTTCATGGTTCCTGTATGCGGCCCCGTTCTCGATCATCATGTCGGTCGTCCTGTATTTTGTCATGATCCGCCTCATCAAGCCCGAAACCGACAACATCGAAGGCGGCCGCGAAGTGATCAACGAGCAGCTCCATGAACTCGGGCGACTGAAGCCCGTGGAGATCCGGCTCATCCTGCTGTCCGTCATCCTGCTCCTCCTGTGGGCGACAGAAGAAAAACTTCATCCGCTGGACACGACGACCGTCACCCTTGTCGCGGTGGCGATCATGCTGACGCCCAAGGTTGGCATTTTCGACTCATGGAAAACCGCAGAGAAAATGATTCCATGGGGGACCATCATCGTCTTTGCCGTCGGCATCGCACTCGGGACCATCCTGCTCAACACGGGCGGAGCCCAGTGGCTCTCCAACGAGGTATTCGGCGCGATCGGCCTTGATAAGATGCCGCTGCTCGCAACCATCGCCCTTGTGTCCGTCTTCAACATCATCATTCACCTTGGATTCGCCAGCGCGACGAGCCTGTCATCGGCCCTGATCCCGATCTTCATCGCCCTCACCACGACACTCGCACTCGGCGATCAGAGCGTCGGATTTGTGCTTATCCAGCAGTTTGTCATCTCATTCGGATTCCTGCTGCCGGTGAGCGCACCGCAGAACATGCTCGCCTATGGGACAGGCGCTTTCACGGTGAAGGACTTCCTCAAGTCCGGAGTCCCGCTCACCCTCATCGGCTACGTGCTGCTCCTCCTGTTCAGCGCCACCTACTGGAAGTGGATCGGCCTCCTTTAACTTGGCCCGGCACAAGTCAACCACGAAAACGGCCCGCCGGAACGAATGCCGGCGGGCCGTTTACTATGTTCGGTTTTATTCTGCCATTTGTCCGGAAAGGGCCGATGCATATTTCTGTGCGGTAGCCGCAGAAACGCCGAACCGTTCGGCTGCTTCCTTCGCATTGAAGGGTTCGCCTGACAAGCGGCCGGCTTCCTGTGCGGCCAGGTAGGCCCCGGCGACCCATCCGCCCGGCTTGCGGACGATCGGATTTTCTTCGATGAAATAGCTGACCAGGACGTTTCTGATCTGCCCGATCGTCTTTTCCGGTTCTTGATCGGCCGCCAGCTCGCTTGCCAGCATCACCGCGGCCTTCTCCTGTCCGGCGGTCAGGCCCTCGGGCAGTTCGGTCTCCTGTCCGGCAGCCGCTTCTTCAGCCGGCGCGGCAGTCTCGGCAGTTTCCGCAACTGCCGTCCCGTCTTCCCGGTTCCCTGTCTCCTGTACCGGCGCAGCATCGGGGACCTGTGGGCTGAACAGAAGATGGAACACGTCCATCAGACGCCGTGCCAGAAATTCTGCATCCGGCTCCGTCCCTTCGGAATCCGCCATTTCACGGATTTTGGACGTCACCCACGCAGACTCTGCCGGGATCGAATAAAGCGTGGTGACCGGCTGGACGCCGTCTTCCCGCTCTCTCGGATCCGGCAGGACGATGCCGAAGAATACCGTTCCGGCCGGTGCATCCTTGCCGGCATCCGCCCGCATCGAACGCTTTTCCTTCCCGAACACGTCGGCCATGACAAAATGCCCGGACTCTTTCCCGTTTACCGCTGCCATGAGCACGAACGGCTTGCGCCAAGCCCGAAGGACGGTCTTTACCTCTTCCCTGGCCGTCCGCGACAGCGCCGAATCGAGATGATTCTCCCAAAGCTTTGAATTGACGACAAAAAGGAAATGTTCGAAAGCTGCCCCTTCGATCACTTCAGTTTCCATGAGACCGCCGAGACGGGTCATCCACGTTTTGATATGGAGGGACAATTCGGCCCGGTCAACCTTCGACGGTGCATGCTGGATATAGGCGGCCATGATGCGTTTGATTTCCGCATCGGCCAGCGCCTGAGCGCCTCCTGCCTCTCTTCCATGGCATTTCTTATATTTTTTCCCGCTTCCACACGGGCACGGGTCGTTGCGTCCGATCACTGCCATCAGTCCTTTACTTATAAAGCTGCCCATCTATTTTAACACTGCAGGCCCATTCGGTGTACCCGCCATGCACAGACTGTTTATCGATACGCTTTCCGGGGGTATAAGAAAGGGAGAATCGTGAAAGGAAGGGATCCGGTGAATGGAGCACACTCGTATCGCCTACCGAGATCTGTATGAAGCCGCACACTTTGAAAAACCTTCCTGGTTTGACCGGGAATCCGGGCTTGTGGTCCAGCATGAAGCCCGCCATGACGAGGACCGTTACATCGAGCTGCCCCTCTTTGATGATGTGACGGAACAGCAGATGCGGGTGGAGTTCACCCATACGCTCCGGGACCGGCCTGATCTTCAGGACCGGATCGGAGAAATTTTCGCGTACAATCGGCCCGTCGATGAATTTGAACAGCTCCTCCAGGAAGAAGGGCTGATCCACGACTGGAAGAATTTCCGCGAACTTGCCCGGCAGCGGCAGCTGAACGAATGGTGCAGCCAAAACGGCCTGCGCTATGACATGGACGGAATGTGAGCAACCCAAAACCGACAGGAGGTATTTTCATGTCTGAACAAAACAAAAGTAATTATGAAAAAGCCGATGAGGAAGTCACGCCCCAGGAACAGGAGTTCCAGCCGGGCGTGGAATCCAAAATGAAGCCGGAACCGATCTATGACGATCCGGAATACAAGGGATCCGGGAAACTCAAAGGAAAGAAAGCGCTCATCACCGGAGGCGATTCCGGCATCGGCCGGGCGGTGGCGGTCGCCTTCGCGAAAGAAGGCGCGGATGTGGCGATCGCCTACCTTGCCGATGAAGAGGACGGCGACGCAGATCAGACCGTGCGCGACATCGAGAAGTACGGCGTGCGGGCGATGAAAGTAAAAACCGATCTGCGCGAGGAAGAAAACTGCCGCACGCTGCTTCGCCAGGTGGCGGACGAATTTGGCGGCCTGAACATCCTCGTGAACAACGCGGGTGTCCAGTTCCCGAAAAAGGATATCGAGGCCATCACGGCTGCTCAGCTGAAAAACACATTCGAATCGAACTTCTTCAGTCTGTTTTATTTGACGCGGGAGTCGATGGCGTATCTGAAAGACGGTGACAGCATCATTAACACCTCGTCCGTCACGGCCTACAACGGCTCTCCCGGACTGCTTGACTACTCCGCGACCAAAGGGGCCATCACGGCATTCACCCGCTCGTTCGCCCAGAACATCGCCTCAAAGGGCATCCGGGTGAATGCGGTCGCTCCGGGCCCGATCTGGACACCGCTCATCCCGGCAACGTTTGATGCGCAGACGGTGGAACAGCACGGGAGCGACACGACCATGAAACGGCGCGGCCAGCCGGCAGAACTCGCACCGGCCTATGTGTTGCTCGCCTCAAAAGACGGCAGCTATATGACCGGCCAGACGATTCACGTCGACGGCGGAGATTTCCTCACAAGCTGAATCATGGACCGTACTGCCGGCACCTGCAAAAGCAGGTGCCGGTTTTTGCGTAAAGCGAGGATGGAGCATGGTTCTATCTTTTCGCGGACGGTTTCTGTCTATTCGGGCGGTATTTCTGTCTACTCGTGTGTTCTTTCCGTCTATTTGGCGGCTCTTTCTGTCTTTTCGCATTCCATCAAGAGTGTCTCTCCCCGATCCGCATGCAAATGTTATACTTATTTTCGGAAAGGGGAGAATACTCTTGGACAAACAAGCCATTTACGAACAGATCGGCGGCTCCATCGACGAGATGATCCGAATCCGCCGTCACCTGCATATGCATCCCGAACTCAGCTTCGAAGAAACAGAAACGCCTGCCTTCATCGCAGATTATCTGGAAGAGCTCGGCATCGAAGTGCGCCGGAATGTCGGCGGCCGCGGAGTTGTGGGTACCATACGGGGCGGCAAACCGGGCAAGACAATTGCCTTCCGTGCGGACTTTGACGCCCTGCCGATACAGGATGCCAAAGAGGTTTCATACAAATCGACCGTTCCCGGCGTCATGCATGCATGCGGCCATGACGGCCACACGGCATCTCTGTTATTATTCGCCAAGGCGATGAACGAAGTGAAGGAAGATCTCGCCGGCAACATCGTCCTCATCCATCAGCACGCCGAAGAGATGAACCCCGGCGGTGCCATCGCAATGATCGAGGACGGGTGCCTTGACGGCGTTGATATGGTGTTTGGTGCACATCTGCAGTCCCTCATGCCGTACGGGAAAATCTACAGCCGGGACGGTTACCTGCAGGCGGCCGAAAGCACGATATCCATCCGGGTGAACGGCCACGGGTCCCACGGCGCGGAACCTCATACCGGACGGGACCCGATCTTGGCAGCGAGCCAGATCATGGTCGCCCTCCAATCGATTGTCAGCCGCAACGCACCGCCGCTTGAACAGCTTGTTATTTCAATCGGCAGCTTCCACTCCGGCCAGGCCGCGAACGTCATCCCGGAAACAGCGAAGATGGAAGGCACGATGCGCGTCTATGACGAAGAACTCCGCGAAATGGCGTCCGAACGCGTGAAGGAAGTCACCGAGTTCACGGCAAAGGCATACGGCTGCACGGCCGAAGTGGAGGTCGTGAGAGGATATGATGCGGTGAAGAACCACACCGAAGGCATCGATATTCTCCGGCACGCAATCGAAGACGCCTATGGGCCCTGTGTTTACCAGGAAATCGATCCGGTCATGCCGGCAGAGGACTTTTCCTATTATCTCCAGCATCGTCCGGGCGCCTATTTCTTCATCGGGGCGAAAGCACCCGGCGAGGAACATGCCTATCCGCACCATCACGAACGGTTCGACTTCCACGAACCGGCACTCGCAATGGCTGCGACCGCCTTCGCCGCCGTATTCTTTGAAACGCAAAATCAATAATCGACAAAGGAGCTGTCCCGCGGGCAGCTTCTTCTTGTTTCATCCCCGGCAGACCTGCCCCTGTTCCCCGCTCCTCCCACAATGCAGCAAAAAGGACCCGGACCGGCGGAATGCGGTCAGAGTCCTTGCCTGTTGCTTATTTTTCACACCACATTCCTGATCATCAGGAAATGCCCAGAACGACTGCTGCCACGAGCGCGATGAGCGCAATGATCAGCCACCCGGCAATCAATTTCCAAACGAACTTCACCCAGCGCTCATACGGAATCCCGGCGACGGCCAGGTAGCCCATGAGCGAAGCGGATGTCGGAATGATGGAATTCGTGATGGCATCGCCGTACTGGTACGCGAGCACGGCCACCTGGCGCTCCATTCCGAGCAGGTCCGCAAGCGGCGTCATGATCGGCATCGTCGTGGCCGCCTGTCCGGAACCGGACGGGATGAAGAAGTTGATGATGACCTGCACAAAGTACATGCCGACGGCATTCAACGTCGACGGCAGGCTGCCGATCAGGCCGGCCAGCGTGTTGATGACCGTGTCGATGATGTAGCCCTCTTCCATGATGATGAGAATCGCCCGGGCAAAACCGACGATGATGGCCCCGAATGCAATGACCTTCATCCCGTCGATGAACGCATCGAATGTGCCGTTGATGCCAAGCTTTCCGACCAGTCCGGAAGCGAAGCCGATGATGAGGAACGAGGCGGTGAGTTCAGTCAGGAACCAGTCCCACTTGAACACGCCGTAGACATTGACCGATAAGCCGGCTGCGAGGAAAAGGAACACCATCGCATGCCGCCAGCTGAACTGCTGGAATTCATCGGCCGCTTTGCGCGAATCCTCCTGCTTCAGCTTCTCCTCGATATCGAACATGACACCCTTCGCCGGATCCTTCTTCACTTTGTCCGCATAACGCATGACATACCAGATCCCGAACCCGAGGATGATGACATACACACACGAGCGGAAAACGATTCCGGAGAAGACTTTCAGTTCTGCGATCGACTGCGCGATCCCGACAGTGAACGGATTCAGCATGCCGCCCGCAAACCCGGCTGCCGCCCCCATGGCGACCATCGCGGTCCCTGTGACGGCGTCAAAGCCGAGCGCACGCGCGACGGCGATGCCGATCGGGACGAAGATGATCGATTCCTCGGACATGCCGATTGTGGCGCCGAGCACGGAGAAGACGAACATCGTCACCGGAATCAGGAGCTTTTCTTTGTTTTCAAGCCTGTGGACGATTTTTCCGATGCCCGCTTCGATGGCGCCCGTCGCCCGGATGATGCCAAATGCTCCGCCGACCAGGAAGATATAGAAGACAATCTGCGAAGCAGCGCTCATTCCCTTTGGGATGGCCTTGAACAGGGCGAACGGCCCCACGGGATGCTGTTCGATCTGCTGGTAGCTTCCCTGTACGACGATCGTCTGGCCATCCTGCTCGATCCGTTCGAATTCACCTGCCGGGATGATATAGGACATCAACGCCGCGAGAACCATGATTCCGAGCAGAATTGCATATGTATGGGGGATCCAGCGCTGTTTGCGCTCCCCCGTACCGGGGCCGTCACTCATGATGCACGGCCTGCCAGTCCAACTTCATCCTTCTTGACGGTCAGCTTCTCCAGCTGTGCTTCGTCCACTTCAATCCCCAGCCCCGGTTCGCCCGACAGGAGCACTTCCGGAAGTTCATACTTCAGGTCACCGATCTCTTCACTGAAGAGAAGCGGCCCGGTCAGCTCCGCGCTCTGGATGTTCGCCCGGCTCATGACCACATGGTAGCCCGCTGACGAAGCGACCGATGACTCGACCATCGAGCCGACTTGGCATTGGAGTCCCGCTGCTTCCGCCGCCTTGGCGATATGGACCGCCGGGAAGATTCCGCCGCATTTCATCAGTTTGATGTTGAGCACATCCGCTGCTTCCAGCCGCACGATCTCGTGAAGCTCTTCCATGCCGTGGAGCGTTTCATCCGCCATCACGGGCACGGCCACTTTCCTCCGCACGTCGGCAAGTCCGCGGATGTCTCCCATCCGGATCGGCTGCTCGATCCACTTCAGGTTTTCCCCTTCCAGTTCGCGGATGGCCGCCGCAGCAACGCCTGGTGTCCTCCAGCCTTGGTTGACGTCCACACGAATCGGGAATTCCGGACCGACCGCCTTGCGCACTGCCTTGATCCGGGCCACATCGTCCATCGGATCCCCTTTGCCGACCTTCAGCTTGAGCGAAGAATAACCGTCCCGGACAGCCTTCACTGCCTTGTCGGCCATGATTTCGGGCGCCTCGATACTGAGGACCCGCGGATATTCCAATTTATCGTGTGCCTGGCCGCCGAGCAGATTATAGACAGGCTGCCCCGTCGCCTTGCCCATCAGGTCATAGCAGGCGATGTCGATGGCCGCCTTCGCCGCTGGATTGCCCCAGATGGCCGCGTCCATCTTGTGATGGATTTCTTCGATATTGAACGGATTCTCCCCGATGATCGAAGGGACGAGGATTTCCTTCAGCACCTCATAGGCCGAGAGGAAATATTCGCCGGTCACATGCTCGTCCGGCACGGCTTCCCCGTATCCGACGAGCCCCGTGTCCGTCTCGAGCTTCAAGATGACTGCCGGCATGTCCGGATAGGTCGCGTACGAAATGATGAATGGCTCCCGGAGCGGAAATCGGACCGCATGGATTGTTGCACTGATGATTTTCATAGATGTCCACCCTCTACTGTTTTTTTATAGTCTATCGGTATTATTATTCAAAATCAATGCATCCTCCTGATCATTTCGACAAATTCCGAGGGGACACGCGCCCTTGCCCCGGCAATGCAACTGCATACACTGCCGGGAGGGAGGGAATGGATTTGAGCAGATTCAGATGTGCAAAATGCGGCGGCAGCGAAGAATGCCGCAAAACCTGCAACCGGGGTCCGCGAGGCCCGAGGGGGATTCAGGGCATAGAAGGCCAGCCCGGAAAAACAGGTCCCGCCGGAGAAAGGGGCCCCGCCGGAGAAAAAGGCGAGCGCGGCCCTAGAGGGCTCACAGGCGCTCAAGGGCCGTCTGGACCGCCGGGAGAACAAGGAATTCAGGGACCCGAAGGGCCAAGAGGCAGGAAAGGCGATACAGGACCACAGGGACAGGCCGGTCCACCTGGTCCTAGGGGAGCCGCGGGACCGAAGGGAGATAAAGGCGACAGGGGCGAACAGGGTGAAAGAGGACTTCCCGGCCTGAAGGGAGATCCGGGCGAGCAGGGGCCGAGGGGAGAAACCGGACCGCCCGGAGGCATCGCGGAATTCGCCTACATCTACAACATCGGCGAACAGCGCATACCGCGCGACAGTACCTTATCATTCAACAACAATGGGCCGATGACGACCGGCATCTCCCATCAAGCCGGCGACGGCCGGATCACGGTGCATCGGAGCGGGATCTATGAAATCATATACACGGTTTCATCCAGGAACTGGAGCCAATGGGCGTTGTTTGTAAACGACGAAGAAGTTCCCGCCTCCCGCTACGGCATCCAGGCCGGAAATACGGAGCCTGTCGGGCTCCTCATCGTGTCCCTTCAGGAAAACGATGTCCTGACTCTTCGGAATCACACGTCGGAGCCGAACTGTGTGAATCTGAGCCCGGAAGCAGGCGGCTCGATGCCGGTCGTCACCGCATCGGTCGTGCTGAAGCGGCTTGCCCAGCTGCCGGAGGGGTGAACGGACAACAGAGGGGTCCTTCCAAGGAGACGGAAGGACTCCTTTTTGCCGGCCCTGCCGGTTTCCAGCATGCTCTATACATACCCTGTGCTGCCTTCCTCCCCTCCGATAGACCCATTTTCTGCAGGCCCTGCTCCGCCCCGGCCGCGTTCATTATATAATGTAGAAAAAAGGAGGGTATACATGGATACCACACTCATTCAGCCTGACGACACGTGGCTCCTCTGGGCGTTTCTCGCCGGCTGGGCCGCCGTCAGCATCTGGCTCGAACAGAAGTATGCTTGGGCATCGAAAGTATCCGGCGCCATCATTGCGCTCGTCGGTGCGCTCATCCTGTCCAACCTGAAAATTATTCCCGTGGAGGCCCCCGCCTACGACGCGGTCTGGGGCTATGTGATCCCGCTCGCCATCCCGCTTCTTCTCTATCAGGCGAACTTGAAGAAAGTCTGGAATGAAAGCGGGCGATTGCTGCTCCTCTTCCTCATCTCATCCGTCGGAACGGTCGTCGGGGTGTTTGCCGCGTTCTTTGCGCTTCACCGGTTCATCCCTGAGCTGGACCGGATCGGCGCCATGATGACCGGCTCATACATAGGGGGCGGGGTGAACTTCGCGGCCCTGTCCGCCAAGTTCGAGACGAGCGAAGGCATGATCTCTTCCACCATCGTCGCGGACAATCTCATGATGGCGATTTACTTTTTCGTCCTGATCGCCATTCCGGGCATCCAGTTTTTCCGCAAGAAGTTCCCCACTCCCCATATCGATGAAGTGGAGGCATCGGCAGACAAAGGGGCAGACACGCTTGCCGCTTCCTACTGGCACCGCAAGGATATTTCCCTCAAGGACATTGCCCTGTCCGTCGGGAGCGCGTTTGTGATTGTTGCCGTTTCGTTCAAGATTGCGGAGCTTTTTGGATCGGTCATCCCGGATGAAGGCGCCGGCTGGCTGTTGCTCGGCGGTCTGCTCGGGGACAAGTACCTCATGCTGACGACGCTTACGGTTGCTGCCGTCACGCTCATGCCGAAGTTCTTTGACAGCCTGCACGGCGCACAGGAAATCGGGACGTATCTGATTTACATTTTCTTTGTGGTCATCGGCGTCCCGGCTTCGCTTCCGCTTCTTGTCCAGAACGCACCACTCCTGCTCATCTTCGTGTTCATCATCGTCCTGCTCAATATGATCGTCACATTCACGGCAGGCAAAGCGATGAAATTCAGCCTGGAGGAGATCATCGTCGCGAGCAACGCCAACATCGGCGGCCCGACCACCGCTGCCGCCATGGCCATCGCAAAAGGCTGGAAGAATCTGATCGTTCCGGTCATGCTCGTCGGAACGATGGGCTACATCATCGGCAACTATATCGGGACCATCGTCGGCAATATATTTGCCAGGCTGATCTGACAAGCCTGCCGAGGATTGCCAAACGTCCCGGTTCCCCATAGAATGAATAGTGATTCATCTTTCACTTCTTATTGGGGGGCTTTGACATGGGGAATCCGCTTGACGGGCTGACGCTCGAAGAAATCTGGGCGCTCATCAAAGAAAAACTGGACGCCAATCCGGATCCGTTCAAGGATGAGGACGTCCGTTATGAATTTGTTGTGGATGGAAAGAACGAACACGGCCGCTGGCAGCTGCATCTGGACCATGGCAAGGCGGAGGTCACAGAGGGCAGCCCCAAAGAGGCCGCCTGTCTGCTGGAACTCGGCGGCAAGCATTTCCGGAAACTGCTCACCGGCGACTTGAACAGCATGGCCGCTTTCATGACCGGCAAGCTGAAAGTGAAAGGCAACGTCGGATTCGCCCTGAAGCTGGAACAGCTTCTGAAAGAATACGATTTCTCGGACTGACCGAACAGCCGATCCGGAAAGGGACGTGACCGACATGCGCGTGGCGATCTTTGATTTTGACGGCACTTTATACAAAAACGAAACGTTTGATTTTATGATGAAACACTTGAAGCATCACCCTGCCTACGGGAAGCTGTACGGCAAGTTTTTCCGCCGGATCCTGCCGGTCTATACCGCATACAAGCTGAAGCTCGTCCCCTCCCCGGTCATGCGCGAAAAGTCCATGCAGCTTTATCTGTCTGCGTTCACCGGCTTTCCGGAAAAGGAGCTCGACGATTATTTCCGGACCATGGCGGACGGCATGCGGTGCGGGTTCAACCCGGAGATTGAGCGCCGGGTGCATGAACATGCCGATGCAGGCGACCGCGTCATGCTCGTATCGGGCGCCTTCACCCCGCTTCTGGAAGCAGCCGTGAAGAACCTCCCGGTGGACGGTGTGATCGGAACCGAAATCCCGTACAGGAACGGCCGCTTCGTCAATGATCCGATTCGCCATATCCGGGCGGAAAGGAAAAACGAACGGATTCTTGCGGCGCTCGGGGATGCGGAGGTTGACTGGACCGAAAGCTCGGCATACGGAGATACCCTGTCCGATCTTTCCGTTTTGGAACTCACCGGCCACCCGGTTGCCGTCCGGCCGGAGGAAGCCCTACGGAAGACTGCGTCCGGACACGGCTGGGAAATCATCGATTGAACGTCAACGAGGCACCCTGCGCATGCAGGGTGCCTCGTTTTTTTCCGAAAACGCTATTCCTTCAACTTACGGCTCCGACGCTCATCTCCACGAAAGTCCCGCCTTCCGGGCGGTTCTTGTATTCCACGAAGACCGGCGTTTTCTGGCGCAGTCCGTTTCCATCCAGATAATTCGCCAGCTCCCAGTACGCAGTCTGCGACCGGGCATCGAAATCCTCCAGAATCCGGATGGTCACGAGGTCCCGGACTTCGAAGTAGCTCCGGAAACTCACTTCTTCTTCCTCCGGGAATTTCGGATCGTCTTCTTTGATCCCCATGAACAGCTCTGCGGCCATCACGTCCGCCGTCGGCTCGCTCAGCATGGAAAAGAACAGCGTCCCGTCGGGTTCCACTCCGCTTCTTTCCAGGATCTTGCGAAAGTCTTCCAGTGCCACTCCGATTTCCTCCGGCACAAACCCATAGAGCTTGGAGGCGACATTCCGGTGCATGATCGTCCGGTTTTCAGCAATGCTCATTCCGGCCGACCGCCTTCCAACGGAACGACGAGGTTGATGATGACATCATCATACAGACGAAGCAATACACAGTAATAGCGGTCTCCGATCACAATCCCTTCCCGGGCGGCATGGTCCTGGACTTTTTTGAATGCCGCGTCAAAGTCCGGTTCCTGCTCAGCCTGCCGCATGGTGAGCGCATCACCCGAATGGAAGTGTTCCACATATCCGAAGCCGCTCCCCTGATCCGGCTCCACCGGGGCGTTCACCGGCAGGTAATAAGTGAACAGACCGGTTGAAGGGTTTTCCGCCGAAGGTTCAAATGCGAAAAACACAGGGCCATTCTGATAGACCCCCTGCTCCAGTATGTACGATTCCAGACGGCTGAACGGCTCTTGCCAGTCTTCTTTCCGCTGTTCGACCTGGTAGGTCAGGACTTGATCAAACCTGATCGGGTGCCTTTCCATTGCCATCTCATCACTTCCTTCACTATTATTTTTGTTGGTCTTTGTCACAGCTAATGTATGCAATAAAGCAATCTGCCTCCAACGGAGATTCTCTTGGCTTGGTCCGCTGAAAGTGTTTTTGACTCATCCGTCATTGTAAGCGAGGAATATGATCTTTTCATCAATTCAATGAATCTCTTCCTTCGAAATTGAAATTGCGGTACCGCAACTTGCAATAAAAAATGACCAATTGCTCCGGCAGAACAAACATCATCGCATAGAACAAACCAAAGCCAAT
Source organism: Edaphobacillus lindanitolerans (assembly GCF_900156305.1). GTDB lineage: Bacteria > Bacillota > Bacilli > Bacillales_A > Planococcaceae > Bhargavaea > Bhargavaea lindanitolerans. Next base: position 646,485 of record NZ_FTPL01000001.1, read on the forward strand.
CACAAGGAAGACGAGACTGCCAAGTTCCGTCCATCCGTTTTGTCTGATGACGTATTGAAGGATGAAAAAGATCCCCAAACCTGCTGCAGTTGCAGCAGGAATATAACTTTTATATTCGAACGTCTCCCGTAGCATATCTTGACGGGCGTTCTCCCGGTAATCTCCCCGCCGAATTTTCAGCATCAGCCTTATAAAAACCAGCAGGAACACGAGCAAACCCGTCAACAGGCTGACCAATGTGAATGTCACCATTGAACTTTCAGAAACACCGGTCCCTTCGGTTGCAACAAAAAGTGCACAAAGATAAAAAGTAAAGCCGAAAAGATTTTGAGAAACCAGAATACTAACCAGGTATTGAACCTTCTCGCTTTTCCTGTACACGGCAGGAATCGAATAGAGCAGCGACAGGAAGATCAGAATGGCAGTAAACCAAAAGTGAACCGCCAATATTTGATCCTTCCACGGATGGCGGGACGGATATCCCACTATGTAGTATTCTGCCGCAAACAAGCCCGCCTGAAGAAACGTTGCCAGCATCATATTGCCGGCAAGGCTCTGCGGGCTTTGTCTGCCCGATTCAAGAGGTTTCCGAAGGGCTGTGTACTTCATGAAGCTTCCGGGAGCCCTCTGATCTTCTTTCATGGTCAAAAGCAATACCCTCCAATTAATTCTGCACGAGTTTGGCTGATAAAAATATAATGCACCCGAAACGGGGTATGCCTTAGACGACATCCGTCCCCGACGCATGCAGCCTTCATTCTGGAGTTAACAAATCCTGTGATCTCCCCATCATCTGAACCATCCCTTGATATGATCCATTGCTGACTTTCCTGAGTCTCCGATTTCCTTATTCAGAAGCCAGTTTGCCCCGAAACCGGCAGCCATCCCCACAGCAGTGCCGACACCCGGAATCGGGATAAGAGCAGTGCCCGCGGCTGTGAATGCCGCCTGGACGGTGCCACCGACCACAGTATCCACTGCCGTGTCGGCAGCCGCTCTCTTGACCGCATCGCCCCCGGACACTCCATCCTTGACTGCATCCTGGTAATTCCCATGATAGCTGAACGCTGCACCGACAGGGCCGAGGGCCTTCCCTGTCCCTCTGATCAGGCCGCTCGCTTTGTTAAGAACACCTGAGTCCCCGATACGCTTGAATTCACCGGCCATCCCCTTGACATCAACGAGGTCTTTGACGGTATCAGCCGCTCCCCTCAGTGTGGCCGATCCGACTATCTTAACTTTCTGTCCCCCGGTCGTTTTGGTTCCCACGAATTGACCGATGGAAGGGTGGGCCTGCTTCACTTTTTCACCGGTAGCGGACCAGCCGGTCTGTCCCGTTTTTTTGGTCGCATATTTCAGCAAGACATCCCCGTCAAAGACATCTCCGTTTTTAAACGGGACTTTGAGGGTCTCCATCGCTTTCTTCGTCGCATATACCCGGTAACCATATTGACCCGCTTTTACGGTCCGGTTCCTTGTCGTGTAAATGCCGCCGTTGCGGCCTGCCAGGTAAAGTGCAAACGCGGAGGCGGCCCCGTCTGCTGTTCCCAGGTTCTCGACAATTCCCGATGCGGACTGGACAGCTTTTGAAAGACTTGCCCAGTTCATTGGAGTTCCGGATACTTCCCCGGAGTCACCGCTCTCTTCTTTGTCTTCAACCGAATCGACCGGCATGGCACAGTAATCTTCACCTGTGTTCAGTGGATGGGCTTCGGAGAATTCCATCCATTCCTCAGCCGGAAAATCAACATCCGTCAACCCGTCATTCATCATCCCCTCCACGTCGAGAATCCACAACTCCATCCGGAGGATGTCATTTTCAATGGCGGTCAGGGAGTTCGTCTGCGCGGAATCGAACTCGTTCAGATCGGTGACGGTCTCGTCTTTTTTCTTTCGTGCATCTTTGATGCCCGCCTGCACTTCACTGTCGTTCAGATGAGGGAGCGCCACGATGTCACCGACGGAGTCCATGATCCCGTTGGCATCCGCAGTCAGATTGGAAGTGGTGGTCGAAATGGTGGCAAGGCCCGTTTCCACTTCGCTCTCCAGGAAACTTTCCTTGATGTAGCCGGACGGATCCGGCTCCAGCGCTTCCTGGGCCGACTTAACGTTAGTCAGAGCTGTTTCGAAAGATTGTTTGAATGTATCGAAATACTCCAGTACCGGCAGATGGCACTCCCGGTAGAATGCCTTGATCGCATCTCCGCCGTCGCCGGTGAGTGAATCTCCCAAATCCGCAAGAGTCTGGGCAGAAGTCTTGATTGCAGCCATCTGCTCCTGCAGGCGGTTCAATGTTTCTTTGTTCCTCTGGATCCCCTCCTGAAAGGGCGATACGTCCAACTGCTTCAAACTGATCCCTCCTTCGTCAGTTCAGGTGTCTGTCACCCGGCTCAGCGCATCGGCTGCGGACCGGATCCATGGATGGCCGTACTGATCTTCTCGTCCGTCTCTTCCATGAAGTCGACGGACCCGTTCGTCGTCCGGATGTTCTCCTGGAGAACGGTCTGATATCTGGTCAGGACCTGTTCCAGATGTTTCATCAGCTCGTTCAGCTTATCGGCCACGTCGAGCACATTACCGGATATCGGTTCCGGCGCTGCCGGTTGCAGCGCGGAGGCTTTCGATTCCAGATCATCGATTTGGGCACGGACATCCCCGTATACCATTTTCACTTCAGTCATCGATCTTCACTCCCCACTCAGGATTGGGCCTTGGCGTCTTCAGCTGCGCGCAATTGGGCGATGATCGCCTCAATCGACGCGATTTCCGCCTGCAGTTCGGCAATTTTGGCGGCAATGGCCGAATAGGCTGCACTGAATTGTGTTCCTTGAATATCTTGGTATGGAGCCTTTATCCCGGACTCCCTGATCTCATCGAATTTGTCGGCCAGACTGCCAAACCATGTCTTGGCAGTAAGCTCCGGTTCCGTACACTTCGGCTCATTCGCCTGGAACTCCCCTTGCTTTCCTTCGAGCTGTCCCCGGCAGGCAGTCAACCGGGCAATCTGCTGCCGTTTGACTTGCAGCAGCATCATATAGTAGCCAATCATGCAAGATTCCCCTCCTTATCGCCGATGATCTATTAAGCTTTCGATCCCCGCCCGCTCCTTAGCAGTGCCGGCAGCATGAGTGCAAACAGGCCGGCTACGGACAGCAGGATGATGCCGACAAACGCCCACGTCCTGAAGGTGGTTCCCCCGGAAGACTCGGCCGGCGGTCCGGCGTTGTTTTCCGGCCGCACAGATGCGGTTGGACGGTCCTCACTGAACAGTCCCATTTCCGAAGCGACCGCGGCAGCCGTCCCGGCAGAAGCCCTGCCCGGTTCGTTGAACAGCGCCGACGGGTCAATCGGAGACGGAAAGCGGATTTGCTCGGAGAAATCGAGCTTGACCTGGGCTTCTGACAACGTGTTTTTCATCTCGAGATGACCCCGGTCATGCAGATATTCCGTGTTTTGATCGAACTTCAGCGAGTCATATTTCAATGACTCCAAATCCTCGGCCGGGTTATCCTCCGCTGCTGCAACGCAGTCCGGAACCGAACACGCGCACACAGCCAGGATCAAAGCTGGCACGAACTTACACTTCATACGAATCTTCCTGTGCAGGAGTTTCACCGTTCTTTTCCCATCGCTTCACAAGCCAAGCGGAGATGAGCATCAGTACTGCCGCAATCCCGGCGATGGCTGCTCCGGTATCGAAAAGGGTGTCCGGATCATATTTGATCGACGTATAGACCGGGGACAAGATATCCGGTACATTCGCCTCCGGAACTCCGAGGATGAGGAGCGGTGCGATATACAGGCACATGAGCACAATGGCGGCAATCCAGCCCGCCGTCTCATTTGCGTCGAGCGCGGTGCTGAGCAGCGCCGCCCCCGCCACGATGACCAGAATAGTGAAGATGGTCCATTCAACTGCGCGCTGATCATTCAGCGCATACATATTCACGCTGTACAGGCTGATGATGAGGCCTGTGATGAGGCTCAGCAGCCCGAGGAACCCGGTCCGGAGAAGCGGAGAGCCGTCCCGGAGCTTGTGGCTGAAGAAACCGATCGACAGGCTGGAGATCAGCATGATGACATAGAGGATAACGGGCGGCACTTTCTTCAACTCTTCGCCTGCCACCGCTTCCCCCTTGGCCTGGAGCGGGTTGATGAAATGATCGAACACATAACCGTTTTCCTGGCCGTCCACATACGTATTGTCCAGGAAGCCCTGGATGTCATTGTTGAACGCGTCGATCGCTTCCAGATTCCGCCGCCAGCGGTCACTGAAGACGTTGGTCGTCTTCTCGAACCCGTTCGCTTTGTCCTGAAGGTCACGGGCATAGCCGGTGATGGTGTCCTGCCGTCCGGCTACCGCATTCATCGTGTTGCTCAACGCGATCAGCTGCGAACCGATTTCCGCCTGACCCGAAACGACCTGGCCGGCCCCCATGTCGGCAACCGGTTCTCCTCCCGATATCCGCGAGGCGGGATCCTGAATCTGGGCAAGCATCGTATTTGCCTGTTCATCCAGCGCATAGAGGTCTTCCAGAAGAGAGGCATGCTGCATGCCGACAGACTCTTTGTATCCTGCCATGATGGCGGCAAACGAAGAATTCAGCTCTTCAACCCGTACGCCGGTTTCCGGGATATCCCCGCTGACCTGTTTCCAGCCGGAAAGCTCTTCTTCTTTCAGCGCAGCAATTCCTTTTGTAAGCGTCTTGATGATTTCATCCTTGAGCACCTCATCTTTCAGGGCGCCCTCTTCCTTGTGCTGCTGGCCGAGTGCGAACGCCATCTGCTCAAGTGCCGCATGGTAGGCAAGAAGTGTGGATAGGTCTTCCCCTGCCGGTGCCTTGTCGAACAGTTCCTGCATTTCCTTTTTCATCTTGGGAGGAAGGGCCGGATGCTGCAGAAGGCCCGCTTCTTTCTCCTCAATCTCCCGGACAATGGCGACCGTGTCAGCCGGGTATTCTTCCAGCGTATGCTGGGCCGTAGAGTAGGCATCGCTCAGGTCCGAATAGGCACCATAGAGCTCCCCGTACAATTCGGCAGCGGTCTTGGCCGCTTCGGCATAGTCCCCGGGCATGAGGGAGGACGTTTTTTCCTCGAGGTCAGCCGCCAGTCCCGCAAGCTTCTCCGCAGCCCCATCAAGTTCTGCAAGAAGAGGAGACTCCGGCTGTTCGGCGGCCAGCTGTTCTCTCATGCCTGCAATTGAAGTCTCCAGTTCGCGGATGCCTGTCTGTTCCTCTTCGAATGAGGGGGGCTCCATGTTCTCGGATTCTTCAGCCCGCTGTTCGAGTTTTTCCTTCGCTGCAAGCAGTTCCTCCTCGTCCGGCTGGCCCTCCGGCAATGGTGCATCCGGAATCTGGGAACCGGCTCCCTTGCGGATTCGCTGCATCAGATTGCCGATCACGGAATCATTGTAGCGGTCAATCGCCGTACCCTGGGCCGCAAGGATTTCATCCGCCTGCTGCTCCGCCCTCTTCAGGCGGAGCTGCTCCAGCTCATTGAACTTTTCTTTGTTTGATTCAATCTGATTGTTCACTTTCTCGAGCTCCGCTGCGAGCTGTTCATTGTTCGCTTTGAGTGAACTGAGCGTTTCTTGGAACTGCTCGGCCTGTTTGGCAGCAGCGGTCTGAATCTGCGCAATATTCCCGCCCTGGAGTTCTTCGAGCACACCCCGCTGGGCAAGCTGGAACGCTTTGTATTGCTCGACATGGATGGTGAAGTCCGACAGTTCCTTTGTGAACGACTCTACGCTGTCGATCCGGGCGGCGTGGCTGTCGTCGCCTGCAGACTTGACGGTCTCCTGAATCTGCTCCATCTGCTCCCTCTGTCGCTGAAGCTGATCTGCAAGTGAGGATGAACCCGGTTCGTAATAGCCGACCATCGAGTCGAGGAATTCACTTTCCTTTTCAAGGATGGTGTTGAATTCCTTTTTGACATGGTCCATCTCCGCTGCGACATAACTCCAGTAGAGCGTCGCAACTTTTGTGTTCACCCGGTCGGTGGCCCGTTCAATCTCTTTGAGCACTTTCTCTTTTGAAGTCCCGCTCTTTTGCTGCTGGACCGAAAAGGTGAATTCAGCCTTTTCCGGGTTTTTCTCATCGTAGGAAAGGATGCTCTCCGAAAAGTCGGACGGGACATACAGAACTGCATCATAGCGATCCGACTTCAGGCCGCTCTCCGCCGCGCCCCGTCCTGTAACTTCCCATTTATAGGGTGAATCTTCGGAAAGGATCGATACGACTTCCCTGCCCATCTCCACTTTCTCATCATCTCGGACACTCCCGAGATCTTCGTTCACCACGGCGATTTTCCGCTCGGACGGCTGGGCGAGCGCCATGAAGTTTCCGGACATCATTCCGAAGAACAGTACCGGAAGAGCGATGATGGCCACGATTCCTGCGATCAGTCCCGCAGTCTTTTTAATGTTCTTATTCATCGTACGGTCTCCTTCTCAGTTGAGCAGAACGGAATCATGATTTTTTTGCTGTTGCCGTTCAGTACGTAATGTGCAAAGCCGGCCGGCGGCTCTTCTTCTTTTCGTTCGTACGGAACATTGAGGATCGTCTGTTCGGACTTCTTCATGAAGATGAGCGCCTGGCGGACCAGTTTAAGTTCATTGGTGAATGCATCATATCCCTTGGAAATTTCTGCGTTGCTGCCTGAGACGATGACATTGAATCCGAGATGCGAATAGTTTTTCATCATCCTGGAAATCCGGTCCTGGATACGGGAATCGGCAGTCTGCAGGAACCGGGCATATCCGTCAATCAGAAGGTAGGATGGCACCGGTTCAAAAGTGCCGCCGGACAGTTCCAGGGATGCGATGTATTCGGATTCGATTGCCGTCATATACTCCTCCGCCTCCGACAGCCAGTTTTCCAGCTTCTCTTTCGTGTCGGTGTAGGAAACCGCCGGGTCATGGGCATATTCCGCCAAGCCGCGGTCGAATGAGTCAAACACGGCAACCGGCCCCGATTGACCCGCCCGGATCGACCGGAGAAGCAATTTCATTGCATTGGTCTTGCCCCGCTGCGCAAGTCCGATCAGCAACAGGTGGCGATTTTTGGCAAAGTCAATTTCCACCGGCCTGACCGTCTCTTCATCAAGTCCCGCCGGAATGAGCCCTGTCCGCTCACCGTCCTTGATCAGAATCTTGAACTGCTCATACGGGAGTTCTGCCGGCAACATCGGGATCGGCTCCGGCTTGACGGACGACTCATGGCGTTTCTTCAGCCCGGCGACTTTCGTTTTCACCTGTTCCAGTACTTCAAAGTCGTCTGATCCGTCAGCAGGCAGGGGAATTTGGGCGAACAAGGCGTCTTCGCGTTTGATGATCGCCCTTCCCGGGAACGGTTCCGGCGTAAATGGCGGCCGCCCGATCACTCCGTACATTTCGGTCGAATCCATAAAGTAGTGGACAATTTTTAGTTTCAGGTTGTTCATGAGTGTCTGGCGGACAGATTGCGGCCTTGTGGCTGCCAGCAGGAAGTGGATGCCCAGCGATTGTCCGTCCCGGCCGAACTGGTTCAGCTGCAGCTCCAGCTCTTCCATCTCATCACGGATGATGTCGTAGTTGTCGATGGCGATGAACAGAAGCGGAAGCTGCTCTGCGGAGATCTTATTGTACATCTGGATTGTGCTCACTTCGGCTTGCTGGAACAGCGTCTTCCGGCGGTTGATCTCGCTTCGGATCAAGCGGACCAGCTTGTCCCGCTTGAGTTCTTCATCCAGTGTCAGATAATCTGCCGTGTGCGGCAGCTGCCTCAGGGGCAGCAGGGCACCGTTTCCGTAGTCCATCAAATACAAATGGGCCTCTTCGGGCGGCATCGTTTCCGCAATTCCAAGCAGGAGGGATTGAAGCGTGTAGGACTTTCCGTATCCGGGGGATCCGAATATGCCGACATTGCCGTCCGTTGCGGGATTGTATCCGACCGGGCGCTGGCTCTGTTTCTCAGGCTCGTCGACAAGACCGATGGCAAAGCCGGGTGCTGAATATGTGCGGAGCCCCGTCCTTGAAAGACGGTCCGGCAGCGGGGGCAGCCATGGGCTGCTCAGCCGTCCGGCCCCGATTTCCTTTGCCGCCTCTGCAATCCTTGCAGTGACTGCCTCGATTTCTGTGAGACCGCTCTTGCGGCTGGCGGAACTCACTGACAGGCTGCTCAGAGGTTCCAGCCCCAGATCTGTCACGAGCGCGATTTCCTCCTCGCCTTCGTGGCTTTCCGAAAGGTAGGGTGCCCCGCTCCAGGCCGACTGGAACAGCTCGTACACTTCGTTGTTGCCGACCTGCAGATAACCCCGTCCGGTGACGGTGATCGTTGCGGCATCGCCGTTTTTCAGGATTTCCTTGCTGTCGGAAGCATCCTGGACCTTCAGGGCCACACGGAATCTCGCGTTGCTCCAGATTTGGTCATCGATGATTCCTCCCGGTTTCTGGGTGGCAAGGATGAGGTGAACCCCCAGGCTCCGCCCGATCCTTGCGGCACTGACGAGTTCGCGTATGAATTCGGGTTCTTCGCTCTTCAGCTCTGCGAACTCATCCGAGATGAGGAACAGATGCGGAAGAGGCTCCTCCGCCACACCATTTTTGTGCAGTGCCGTGTACTCATTGATATGGGTCACCGTATACCTGTCAAACAGGCGCTGCCTCCGTTTCAGTTCGCTCTTGATGGAAGCGAGCGCACGCAGGCTGAAGTTCCGGCTCCCTTCAATATTGGTGATCGTTCCGAGCAGATGCGGAATATTGCGGAACGGCTGTGCCATCCCCCCGCCTTTATAGTCGATGAGCAGGAAAGCGACTTCATGAGGATGGAAATTGACTGCAAGCGACAAGATATACGTCTGCAGAAATTCAGATTTACCGGATCCTGTTGTTCCTGCGAGCAGGCCGTGAGGTCCATGCGCTCTCTCATGCAGGTTCAGTTCGAGCAGGTCATCCCTTCCCTTGTAGCCGATCGGCACGGCAAGGGATCTGGAAGATTCATTGGTTTGCCAGTAATCGAGGATCGGGAGGGACTCGGCATCCCGGGTGCCGTACATCTCAAGAAACCCTGCAGACATCGGCAGTGAATTCGTCATTCCCACCTGGTGATCCAGCGTCCGCAGCATGCGGGCAAACGGTTCATTCCCTTCGGCTTCATGGACATCCAGCATGAACCGGGTATCATCCGCCAACCGGTCGCGGATCAGGATATCCCCTTCCCGGCTGTTCACATATCGGACAAGCATATGAACGTTTTCTGTGATCCGTTCCTTTGCAGCAGCCGTGAAAATAACGGAAATGCCGAGCGCTTCGTGGTCCTTTCCTTCCAGATATTCCAGAATGACATGCTCCCCGATGAGCTTATAATCGGAGACGATGAAGACGAGATGCGGCAAGAACACCGTTTTGTCCCGGTCTTCACGGTTGTCCCGTTCCCGGAGGATCTCGTAGAGCGATCCGAGGAGCTGGTCCCGTGTGCGCTCGTCATGGATGAAGCCTTTGGCATGCATATGCGGGAGGGTGAAATGAGGAAGCCATTTCATCCACTCTTCCTGGGCATACTTGGAGCCGTCAAATATGTAAACAAAGCGGAGGTCATGGTAACTGTGGAAAAAGGCCAGCTGACCGACGATCTGGCCGATCTCTTTTCGGATGACATCCTCTTTTCCGAACAGGCCGATGATGCCCTTTGAAAGATCTGCCGTGATCGGTGCATGGTCCAGCTCGCTGTATACCTTCTCAATGGTCTGGGACTGCTCCAGAAGATCATCGACCTCACGATTGGCCAGATCTCCGGATGACAAGGTTAGCTGATAGCTTGCCGGCACCTTGCCCGTTCCAAGCCTGAAATGGAGAAAGTCCCGGCTCTCCCTTGTTTTTTCCCATATCCTCCCCGACAATCCGGAGGCCATCTTCTTCAATTCCTCAAACGGAGGATAATGGTGACGGAGCATCCGGTATTGCGCCCTGCGCAGTTCGTAAAGTTCTTCCCGGATGTTTTCCAGATATTTCGCATAGACCCGCCGTCTTTTTTCCTCGGCAAGCCTCCGCCTTTTCCGCTCTCTGAAGTACTGGACGGTCGAGGTGAAAATCGTGACGATGAACATTGAAATTGAGATGATGATGAACAGGCCGCGCGGAATCAGAATGACGACAAGCGACATGACGATAAGCATGACGAGCGGGGGCAAAATGATGAGCCATAAACCGCGTCCGTCATCAGGCTGTTCCTGCAGCGGGAATGACAAGGATACTTTTTCTTCGGGAGCTTCATGCACAAGACGCGGGGTCCGCCGGTATTCCGGATAGGTCCTCATCACCTCCGAAACAGGCGGTGCAAACGGAGGAAGACCGGATGAGAATTTTGCGGTGGCCCGCACTTCCAGCACATCCGTCTCTTTGAGCCTGATTTCCATCGGCAGCCATTGCATGACATCCCCGGTACGTATCTGCACGGTTCCGGAAACTCTCTGCCCGTTCAGATAAAACGGGCAGCCGAATTCGACATCCGCCGTCCAGCCGTCTTCCTGCCTAAGCAATGAAAACCGTTTTTCCGTGTCCGCGGGATCCCAGCGACCGCCTGTTACATTGACCGAGGCGTTCGGATCCGTCACACCGAACGAAATTTCGCTTACATGTCCGGTAAAATAGGAAAACGAACGCCGGGGGGCCTGCCGCAGGGACAATGTTAGCTGCCTCCCTCTCTGTGTAAGGGAAACCGGCTTCCCGACTTCCAGGAACCCGATCCTGCCCTGGCTGTCCGACACGGTGAAGCCGTCCTCGCCGCCCTTCAGCTCAAGAGGACCCTTCACAAAAGGAAAATCGAGGACGGTCATTGCATGCTCGATCGATGGACCGATGTCCATCCGCTTCACCGAATATTCATCGAACTCGATTTTCTGATAATGGTCCGAGTAATGGACCCATAATTGTTGCATGTTTTTTCACCTTCTTATCCTCTTTGGTCGGATACACACTCAGGAAGCTTTGCCGTCATCCGGTTCATCACCGGCTTTTTTAGCCGGCGTTCCCCCGTTTTCCTCCGCTTTTCCCGCTTTGTCTTCCTTCCCATCCTCCGTTTTTTCCTTTCCGGACTTTTCCTCTGCTGATGGACCTCTTGGTTGATCGGAAGCCTGCCCGGCTTCTTCTTCTGCCTGCTGCACTTCTTCCATGGCATCTTTGATCTCGCCCAGCTCTTGATCGATCTCTCCGATCATGTCCTGCTTTTCCTCCCCGGACAGTTCACGGTCTGAACGGATTTCCTCTTGGCGCATGGCCAATCCGTAGGCAAGCAGTACCGGGTCTTCCATGGACCGTGCCAGGTCGACCGCCTCTTCGGCCTCGTCTCTCCCGATGTGGATCCAGTATTTCAAATAATCCTCATCCGTCTTCAGTGTGATGTTCGACCGGATATTCTCTTTCTGTGTTTCGGTCAGCCGTTCATTGATCACATAGGAATCCGCAAGTTCATAGAGCGTCACATAGGGGAGTGCCTGGACCTTATAATCGGACAGCTCGGTAACCGCATCGCTGTATTTCTTCAATAAATAAGACTCGTGCGCACGGGTGATGGCCTCATTCTTCGGTTTTTCATAGATGAATGTATAAAGTGTAAAGATGATTGCCGGGATGAGGAGGATTCCAAGTCCGATTGAAAGGCCCTTGGTGATCCTCCACTTTTTTCGTGGCACGTTCAACTGCTCTCTTGCCCGCAAGTCGATCAGGCGGATGTTCCTGCTTACGTAATCAAGCAATGCCTCGGGAGATTCCGCATTCATGATCGAACCGGCTTGAGTCCCGAGTGCAAGGGTTTCATGATGGCGGAGATAATCACTGAATGAATATTTTCCGTCAACGAGGAACGCTGCAGCGGCCCTTGTCTCAAGCCAGACGCGCTCCGGATCCGATTTGGAGGGCGGCAGGGTTCCGGTTAATCCATAGTGGAGGAAATGGGGTTCCAATCCGCTGCTGAACACGATGTTTTCGGGACAGATCACCGGATGCAGGCGCCCATTCCCCGCTTCCTGTGCCGTTTCGACAAGTCTCCCGGCCAGAATCCATTTCGTCTTTTCATCCTCTAGCAGCACATCTTCGAAACGGCGGAACCGTTCCGGGAATGCGGCATGGACCGTGAGTTCATCCTCCTTCAGCTCTATCGTTTTCCGGATGGCCGGATCGATGGCGGCGATAAAGGCGATTTCCGCTTCATTTTTCAAGCCGATCCGTTCAGTCTGGAAAACGAACGAACTCCCGTCTTTTTCATGCCGGATCACTGCGTCCAGCAGTTCTTCCATATACGATGAATGCCTGTCTTCCTTTGCCATGTCGGTCTTCCCCTTTGCTGATTCTTGAAGTCGCCGTATAGCCGTATATCAGAGAATCTCCAGCCGGTCTCCCGACTTGATCTCGCATTGCGCGAGCGTCATATGGCCCGGATATGTACGATTTTTATTGACGACCCTTACCCAGTGGCCTTCCCGCTGATGCTTTGTCACATCTTGCACCTGCCGTGCGATGTGCGTCACTTTTTTGAATGTATGATAATCCGACAATCGAAGGTCCATCACATCTCCTTCATAATTGGACAGATCGACCGTGACTTCGACATACATGTCTTTTCCCTCCCATTAATCAAGGAAGAGCGCCTTTCCCAACCGTGAAAGGCGCTCCTGAATCCACTTGCTGTCAATCAGCCACGGATCTGGCTGGCAATTTGCTCATCCGCATCGCGAAGTGCATGGCCGGTGCGGTTCAGCTGGACGCTGATCTCCGTAAGAAGTTCACGCATATCATTGAAATGCGGCTTAAGGCGCTCGTATTGCTCAGCGAACGCACGGCTCGAAGCCCCTTCCCAAGCGGACTGCAGTTCCGAGATCATGCCGTCGAGACGGCCGATCTGTGCTTCCACTTCTCCCGACTCGTTATTGTAGCGGTTTGCCATTGCTTCCAGTTCAGCAGGGGTGACGCGAATGATACCTGACATTCCATTCAGCTCCTCTGTTTTTATTGAAATAGTCGCAGCGGCCGGCCCGGGGAATCCGCCCGCCGGCCCATACATACCGATCCGCAAAAAGCGGCATGGCGCATCCGAAAGCGACCGCTTTGGGACTTTCCTTCTACATGAATACCATCCAGTAAAAATTTTGTCAAAATTGTGTCGAAGTCGAGATGATTTGAAGTTAAGCCGAAAGACTCAAAAAACCGGGAGCCCTTCAGCCCGCAGGGAGGATGAATTGATAAACCCTGTGAATATAGCGATTTAATTGTCATTTATTTTCCGCCATTTTAGGAATTAAGGCTTGGTAACCCCCTTTCCTGAAGGTCTTTTGATTCATTTTTATATTTTTCTACTTTCCTGCCAGTACTCATAGAATGATCAGATCGTGATCATCGTCGCCCTTCTTTTTTCGGCAGGCAAGGATTCATTTGTCAATTGATGAACCATCTGAACCATCCATTCCATTATCCCTCACTTCCGGCGGCTCGGCCGGGGGTATTTTCCAATATGGGCCGCGACTAATTGCCCATATCGTTTTGATTATTCAAAAAACAGTACCTTTCTTGTCGAATTAACGCTATCATAATGTCTAACTCCGCGGAATGATTCTATGAGCACGCTTGCTGCCATAGGATGCAATCAATCAATCCCAAGCGGAGGGATGAAGACGACAAAGGGGGAAAGATGAATGGATCAGATGTTGGAAAAGATCGTCGGGTGGCTATGGGGGCTGCCGCTCATATTTACGGTTTTATTTGTGGCATTTTATTTCACGATCGGCAGCAAAGTGTTTCAGATTACCCATCTGCCCCACATCTTCAAGGCGACATTCGGCAAGGTGTTCTCAAAGAAAGACCGTGAGAAGCAGGATACCGGAAAAGGAATCCTTACGCCGTTTCAGGCAGTGGCCACGGCAATCGGCGGCAGCGTCGGCGTCGGGAACATCGGCGGAGTCGCGACCGCCATTGCAGTCGGGGGGCCGGGGGCCGTCTTCTGGATGTGGATCACCGCCCTTTTCTCGATGATGACCAAAATGGTGGAAGTGACGCTTGCCGTCCATTATCGGAACTCCGATGAAAAAGGAGACCCGTACGGCGGTCCTACCTACTACATGCAGAAAGGACTCGGCGAAGAACGCAACATCAAATGGTGGAAGATCCCGGCCATCCTATTCGGCTTCGGCATCTTTGCAACGTTCTTCATCACCCTGCAGAACTACACGGTCGCCGAAGCCATCGATTCCACCTTCGGCTTCGGGCTGATCCCCTCTTCCCTTATCTATGTGGTCGGCATCTATTTGATCATCCTCGGGGGCATCAAAAGAATCGGTGAAACTGCCGCAAAACTCATCCCGTTCATGTGTGCGTTTTACCTGATCGCCGGCCTTTATATCATCTTCTCGAACGCCGGCGACATCATTCCCGTGTTCCGTCTGATCTTTGACAGTGCATTCAACGGCATGGCCGCTGTGGGCGGCTTCGCGGGGGCGGCCATCGCCCAGGTCATCCAGATGGGCGTTGCCCGTGCCGTCTACAGCAACGAGGCCGGCTGGGGGACATCCCCGATGATCCACTCCACCGCCAAGACCGACCACCCGGTCAAACAAGGGCTGTGGGGGGCGGCGGAGGTGTTTATCGACACGATTGTCATCTGCTCGATCACAGCGCTGACCATCATCGTGACCGGCGTCTGGTCAAGCGGGCTGGACGGTGCCACACTGACGCTGGCCGCCTTCGAGGAAGGCATCGGAACGACCGGACGTTATGTCATCACGATTTCGGTCTTCCTGTTCGGGCTCACGACGACAACCGGCTGGTACACCTATTACGAAATCCTGCTCCGCCATATTTTCTCGAAAGACCGGAGCATTCCGCTGAAAAACAAGATTGTCTTCCTGTTCAAATGGGTTTATCCATTGCCGGGTCTGCTGCTCGTCATCTATGCCGTCTTCTATCAGCTCCCGGGCAAGTATGTCTGGTACTTTGCGGACATCACGACGGCCATCCCGACATTCATCAACCTGGTCGTCCTCCTGTTCCTGAGCAAAAAGTTCTTTGCGCTGCTGCGGGATTACAAGGCACGTTATCTGAACATCGGAAATGTCGATCCCGATTTCCGCCTGTTCTACGAAGACCGTGACAAGTGACTTCCTGCCGTTTAGGTGCAGTCGCCCTGGGGAATGATACGGAGGACTGCATCAGACAGGAGGAATATTGACATGACTGCAAAGGAATCTGCACAAAAAATCCTGGACGAAAGCATGATCGGAACAATGGCGACCGTTCAGGGCGGCAAACCCTTCAGCCGGTACATGACATTCTTCAATGACGGGTTCAAGCTCTACACGGCCACTTCACGGAAGACCGATAAAGTGGATGAACTGGAATCAAACCCGCACACCCACATCCTGATCGGCTACGACGGGGACGGTTTCGGCGATGACTATCTGGAAATCATGGGTACGGCAACCGTGACCGACGACCGGGGCCTCATCGATAAGGTGTGGAACGACGCAATGAACGGCTGGTTCGACGGCCCGGACGACCCGGACCTCGTCATCCTGAAGATCGAACCCGATTCAATGCGCGTCATGAACAAAAAAGGCCAGCCCCCTCAGGAGGTCGACTTTTCCTGAGACAGACCGTCCCGGCATGAATGAAGCCGGGACGGTTTTTGATTTGTCGATGGGGCGGATCACCTGGTTCTCGGTATTCCTCCCTCCGGATAGCCCGGGACCGGCGGCAGTGTTGGATAAATGCGTTTATATTCCCCCTCCCCGGATGTCTCGGTGGCCGGATTGTCGGGTATAAGTAGATAATAGAGTGAAATGACTGTACGGGAGGGTGCCAATATGAATCCAAAATTCGACGAGATGCAGAAGCGTCTCACCCACATCGGGAACCTGAACCATTACATAGAGGATCTGATGGAGAAGATCCCGGGGAATCTCGTTTCCGACAAGCAGCGAAAAAAGCTTCTCGAAGCAATCACCGACGACGATGACCTCAGCGTCTTGCTCGACGGGCTGAAGAATCCGAGACCGCCGAGATTCGTCCTTGTCGGAAGGACCGGCGTGGGCAAAAGCAGCCTGGTCAACGCCATGAGCGGCAAGTATCTCGCTGAGGTCAGCGACGTTGAGATCGGAACGAAAGAAGCCAGGAAATTCACTTACGAATCGGACGGACAGGTGTACTTTGAAGTAATTGACACCCGCGGGACGGGCGAGTCCGAGACTTTCGACACGAATGCGGAGGACGAGCTTGCAGACGTGGTGCGGGAGTTCCATCCGGACGCCCTGCTTTTCCTCCAGAAGGCGACCGAGCGGGCACACATTGACAAAGATGTGATGGCCGCAAAAAACCTCATGGACAAGACGGGCGGTGAACTTCCCCTTGTCGCCATCCTCACGCACATCGACGAACTCAATCCGTCGCGGATCAAGGAGCCGGATAACTATCCGGCCGAGAAACTGAGCCTGATCCGGGAGAAGACGGATCAGCTCGCCCGTATCTTCGGCGAGCACGGTGTGGCAACGAAGGCCATCCTGCCGGTGTCCTCGTATATCGAATGGAACGGGACCGGCGAAGAAGAGGAGGGATCCGCGGACGGGAACCCGTCGATCGCTTTTGACGGGCGTCGCGGGATAGAAGAACTGCTAGATTTTTTAGAGGAGAACCTGGACGTCCGGGCGGCAATCCACCTGGGTCTCACCGTACGGCTGAACAGGATCGCCATCCGGATCTCTGAACGGTTCATTAAGATCTTCTCTGCCCTCAGCGCAACGGTCGCCCTCAGCCCGATCATCGCCACGGACATCGCCGTGCTCCTGACCCTGCAATCGATCCTCTTGATGATCATTGCCTATCTGTCGGGCCGGGAGCTGGAATTCCGCACGGCCCGGGAGCTGCTCGTCTCACTCGGCGGCGTGGGCGCAACGGGATTCACGCTGCGGATGGTCGCCCAGCAGGGGAGCAAATTTGCGAACCTGTTCTTCCCGGGTGCCGGTTCGGCAATCAGTGCCGGCATTGCGAGCGGCGGCACGTACGCCATCGGCAAGGCGGCCGTGGCCTATTACCTCCGGGAAGTACCGGAAGACCAGCTCGGACAGATCGTCAAAGACGCCCGGCGGGAGTTCGAGGAACAGCAGGAAGAGAAATAATTCAAAGCCCCCGGCCGCATGGAGCGGCCGGGGGCTTTTGGGTCGTTTGATCTGTCAGTGTCGTTTGCCATTGTTGCTTCCCTTTCCGATCTGCTTGAACGGATAGGCCAGGAGATCGCCGGCAAGCTCTGCAGCACGTGCCCAAAGATCGCCTTTTCCGGCCGCCAGCCGCTTCACCGTGGATTCGGCCTGTTTTTGCTGTTCCTGCAGTTTCAGCAGCGTGTCAAACCCGCTCCGGACAAGGCCTTTGAGCCGCTCCTGCATCGATTCGGCCACTTCCGGGAAAAACCCGCTGAAGTGATCTTCTCCGATCCATTTTTGCGCATTGGCGGCTTTGTCGACCTCCCGCTTGAAGTGGGCCGACTGTGCTTCCATCAAATAATACAGATCGAGCGCTTCCTGTATGCGGGAGAGCTTCCCCCAGCCGATATTTTTTGCACGGTACAGACGGACCGCGTCGCGGACGTCCTCCCGCCGTGTATGATGGTTCGGCTTGTCCCGGTAAAGCAAAGTGAAGTCCGGATCGGGGAGCGACGGATACCAGCGACGGAACCTTTCTTCGAACTCCGTAAGCACGGCACGCATCTCCCGACGGGCCTCTTTCTCATACTGGCCTTTCGGATAATAATAATCCAGCAGTGCTTCACGCCGATTTCTGCGGGCGAGCCATCCGCCCGCTTCCGGCCAGTTCGGGTACGGACCGCCGGCCGGGCCAATCTCTCTATTTTCATGATTGTCCATGTCGCTCCCCCCTTTCTATCTCCAATTATACGGGATTGTCCGACAGCTTTCACGGGGAGAGCCCAATTAAATAAATGAAGCCTGGACGGCTCGGTCCAGGCTTCCCTTGTCACTTGATCCATTTGTGGAACATCGGACTTTGTTCGTCTTTGCCGAACACCGGGTCCTGCCCGGGGACCGGCACGTTTGAGATGGTGTTCTTGGCGCTTGCCTTTTCCTTTGGATCACGTTCCTTGAGATCTGGCTGCATGCCGTCCGGATACGCCCCGACGACTTCAAACTCATCAGAAGAGTCGAGTTTCCTGTGAGCAGTCCCGGCAGGCAAGAGAATGACGTCCCCCGGTTTCACTTCCAGCCGCTCACCCGCATCACCGCCGAGCAGCATCGTTGCCCTCCCGCGGACAACACCGAGCACCTCATGGGTATTCGTATGGTAATGATGGTAATCATACACATCACCCGTCCAACTGTTCGTCCAACCATGGCCGGCGAAAGACCCACTGATCGAGTCCGGTTCCGGCCCCGTTTCCCCGTCATACGCATTCTGGTAGAATATGACCGGCAAGTCCGGATTATTCGGCACTTGCCCGTCGTCCTTCATATAAAACGACCGCACCTGCACGTCCATACCGCGCTCATCCCTTTCCTGCAGAATTGTCTTTACTTCCTCCTTACCCGTCAATTGACTCCATAATCGTCCGGCCGTATAGCACGCACCGCTTTTAAAAGTTGATTCGTTTTGCCTTTTCCGACTGGCCTTCAGCCCTCTTCAACCATCCGATCGTGCCGAATTGCGCCGGCAATCAACCGTTTCTTCAGCCGGAATCCCCGTTAAGCCGGTTCGCAGCGGGCTCGCCGGCAGGTTACGATCGGGGCACCCGGGAATAAGAAGGCACCGTGCACGGCCGGAAAGGCCACAACTTGAAAAACGAAGAAGTGATCTCGCAGTACGAACCGATGATTTCCTCGATGCTCCGTCAGTTGCATATCCACCGTGATCATGACCACTTCCGCCAGGCGGCCAGGCTTGCCCTCTGGATCGCGATCGGCAAGTATGACCCGTCGCGGGGACATCTGGCCCCGTTCGCCTACCGGACAATTCGCGGTGCCATGCTTGATGAATTGAAAAAAGAGGGTCGGTACGGTGATACGTTCACCGCAACCGAAGGAATGAAGCTTGAATATCTGGCCGGCGCCACTGCCGGTCCGGACACGGACAGCGATCCGCGGATGGACAGGCTGCGCGACGCCGTCCCCAGGCTCAGCAGCGCGGAAGTCCTGTTTCTCCGGCAGCTCTTTGAGGATCGGCTTCCCCATGCGGTCATCGCGCGCACGGAAGGGATCTCTGTTCCCGGGGTCAAAAAACGCCGGGAACGGCTTCTTTTAAAACTGAGGACTTGGATGGAGGAAGAACCGGCAACCCACGACCGGAACGGCGTTTATCCCTCTGTCGGCAGGGGTAAGGATTAACATGAACGAAAACAGGAGGGATTTACTTTATGGTAAAAGTACTTTCAGTGGAAAATGGTGTACAAGCACGCGACGAAATTGAAAAACTCGTGAACCAAGGCTATGACAAAGATGATATCTATCTGTTCGCTCACTATCAGGAGCGTGAAGATGACCTTGCGAAGGCACTGGACGTCGAAACCCCGGGCATCGGCGAAACAGGCTTCTTCCAGACGATGAAGAACTTCGTCGCAAAACGCGGAGACGAACTCCGTTCCGAATTCGAAGGCGTCGGGCTTTCCAAGCAGGAAGCGGATCAATATGAAAAAGTGCTGGATGAAGGGAAACTCGTCCTCGTTGCTCAGGACAACGCCTGAATCCGGAACGCCGCCGCAACAGGCGGCGTTTTTTGCTATGCACTTTTATTGGGAAAGGAGACTGCCGATGGGTATCCACAAGTTTTTTGCCAGCATGAACGACCTTGAACGGATCATCCGCGCCCCGGGCAAGTTCAAATTTGAGGAACATAACGTCGCTGCCCACTCCTGGAAAGTCTCCCAGTATGCGATGTTCTTCGGGACGCTCGAGGAGATGAATGGAGCCACAGTCGACTGGAAGTCCCTTTACGAAAAGACGATCAACCACGACTTTGCAGAAGTCTTTATCGGGGACATCAAGACGCCGGTCAAGCACTCTTCCCCCGAGTTGAAGCAAATGCTCTCAACTGTTGAGGAGAAAATGATGGAAAAATTCATCCTGCGGGAAATCCCGGAAGAATTCCGGGAGGTGTTCTTCCATAGGATGAAAGAAGGCAAGGACGGCACACTCGAGGGAAGGCTGCTGGAGCTAGCAGACAAGCTCGACCAATTTTATGAGGCATACGCCGAACTGAAACGCGGGAACACCGAGCCGGATTTCATCCAGATGTATGAGATCGCTTTGGAGAAAATCCTTGCCATGCCGCTCAAAGCGAGCGTGGACTATTTCCGGGACGTGATCGTCCAGGATGTCATCAATGAAAAAACAGCACTTGATGTGAAAAGCCTCACACTCCGGATCCTGGAAAATCCCGGTCCATCCGCAGATTGATTCGAGTTCCGTTCAGGCGGTGTCATCCTTCCGCCCACAAAATGAGAATATTCTATATTGTGTAAAGTGGCGAATTGATGTATAATTATGAAATCCCATTTGTATTCTGCGGTAGCAAGAGATCAACGGAAACCTGAAAGGATCCCCCGGTGGTTCCTTTTTTATTTTCAAAGGAAAGGATGATGCACCATGCAGATCACGCGAGGCGCCACTGAAGATACCCGAAGGACTGCCAATGACTATGTCCACCATGTTTATGAGCTGGTAAAGCGCCGGAACCCCGGACAGCAGGAATTCCTGCAGGCCGTCCGGGAAATCTTCGATTCTCTCCGCCCCGTTTTCGCACAACATCCGGAATATATCCGGGATGGCATTCTGGAACGGTTGGTTGAACCCGAGCGGGTCATCTCATTCCGGGTGACGTGGGAAGACGATAGCGGGAAAGTGCATGTGAACCGGGGGTATCGTGTTCAATACAACAGCACGCTCGGCCCTTACAAAGGCGGCATCCGTTTCCATCCCTCCGTGAATGACAGCATCATCAAATTTCTCGGTTTTGAACAGATCTTTAAAAATGCACTTACCGGTTTGCCGATCGGCGGAGGCAAGGGCGGTGCCGACTTTGACCCGAAAGGCAAGTCTGACCGCGAAATCATGAGGTTCTGTCAGAGCTTCATCACAGAGCTCTGGAAGCACATCGGGCCGGACACCGATGTACCGGCCGGCGACATCGGTGTCGGAAAGCGGGAAATTGGTTATATGTTCGGCCAGTACAAACGGCTTCGGAATGCCTACGAAGCAGGTGTGTTCACGGGCAAGGACCCGTCCAACGGCGGAAGCCTCGGGCGCAAGGAAGCGACCGGATATGGCCTCGTTTACTTCACTGCCGAAATGTTCGCGAACCACGGACTGGACCTGGAAGGCAAGAAAACGATCGTATCGGGATCCGGAAATGTATCAATCTATGCGATGGAAAAAGCGATCGGGTACGGGGCGACGATTGTGGCCTGCAGTGATTCAGACGGCTATATTCACGATCCCGGCGGCATTAACTTGGATACGGTGAAGCAGCTGAAGGAAGTCGAGCGGCGAAGGATCAAAGATTATTTGGATTTCCATCCGGACGCCGAGTATACGGAAAACTGCGAGGGCATCTGGTCCGTGCCGTGCGACTTGGCCCTTCCCTGCGCAACACAGAACGAGCTGAGCGCGGAATCCGCCGCCCGGCTCATTGAAAACGGCGTGATCGCCGTTGCGGAAGGCGCCAATATGCCATGCGACCAGGAAGCGATCGATCTGTTCCTGGAGAACGGCATCCTGTATGGTCCTGCCAAGGCGGCCAATGCCGGCGGGGTCGCCGTGTCCGCCATGGAGATGTCCCAGAACAGCATGCGATTTTCCTGGACGGAGGAAGAGGTGGACGAGAAACTCCGCCTCGTCATGCAGGACATCCACCGGAACTGCGTGGAAACTGCGGAACAGTACGGATTCACCGGCAACCTGATGGCCGGTGCCAATATCGCCGGGTTCCGCAAAGTCGCGGATGGCATGGTGACACAAGGATTGAACTGATGCCGGTCCTTCTTACAACCGCTGTTCAAGATTCATCAAAGTCAACTCAATCAAAACCCCCAAAAATCCGGCCGATCAGCGCGGGTTTTGGGGGTATTTTCAATATCGTCAGGATTCCGCTACTCAAACGAGTTGAAAAAATCGTCAGGCAGCCAATTGGACCCGAACAGTGCATCGTAGACAACCATTCGATAGTCCTCCACCAGTTGTCTCGTTTCTGGATCCATCATCAAATCGGCAATCCGGCCCGCGTCTGTAACGATGAAGTCTTTTCCAATCCGTTTAACTCCTGACTCAAGTAGTTGATCCATCAGACTGTGGAATGGCGAGACAAAATAATCGCCCTCTTTTAATATGACTGTCGTCAAAAACATCGGGGAAATCCCTTCGAGATTGATTCCGCCTTCACTGCGTCCATTGTTCATATATAGCAGCCAGGGGGTTTCATGGAGCAGGCTGCCCGGGAATTGTTCTTCTTTCCCTCTGAACAAGCTTGGAAAGTGGTCACCATAAAGCATCAGATTGATATCCTTGTCTGATGCAGAAAGTTCCTCGATCAGTTGCCTGATTGCCTCATCAGACGCCCTGGTTCCCTTTAGGTAATTAACGAGTCCTTGGCCATCCTTTTCAGGATAGATGTCAAAATTAATGTCCGGGCTGTACTGCATATCGGGCAGTTCCCCATTGAACGGGGAGTGGTTTTGCATCGACAGTGCATGGATGAACCCTGTTTCTTCCTCACCCAGTACTCTAAGAATGTCTTTATGGAATTCTTCATCTGCCACCCTTTGGAAAGTTCCCAATTTGCCGGTATGCTGAATCCCATTATCCAGATAGAGGAAGTCATCAAAACCCATTTCCCGATAGACTGACTTCCGTCTGTACAGGCTGGCCGTATATGGATGGATGGCAACCTTATCATTTTTAATGTAATTGAGAATTGAATGATGGTTCTTTGCGCCCACATAAAAATCGGAGTACGGCGTTGTGGCCATCGGCTCATTAAAGAGTTCCAGGCTAAACGACGTCAGGACCGACCATTCTATATTGGCCGTTCCTCCCCCAATATATTGGCTGTACACAGTGCCTCCACTATGCACTTTTTGCATGTCGGTGATGTATGGGATCGGGGTTTCGTTTTTGAGCAGATCCGGAATCCTTTTGGGATCCATGAGTGTTTCACTCAAATACAGGATAGTCTGGGAGTCGGATAAATTATTGCTCCTGCCAGAGTTGATCGACTTGGCCTTTTTGAGATAGTCACTGCTTATTCTCTCGATATTCTGCCTGTTGTAGTTGGCGGGCTTTTGCATGTAATCCGGTTTAATCGTATGCACAAAACTCGGAATGAATCCGTCTTGTCTGGCTCTTGCAACAGGATTGAAATTATGGGAATTGGTCTTTTCATATTTCAATATCCTCGCATTATATGTATCCGGGTGTACAAAGATCACAATTAATGGTACAAGTGCAATCAGAAGAATACCCACTCTGGTCTTCAATCCAATATTGAAGTTCATCTTTTTTGCTATCTTCTTGCTGACATAATGGAAGAGAACCAAAACCGACAAGATGGTGAGAAGAACCAACAGTGCCTGCCCTACAGGAATATCAACAAATGACAGCAACTCTTTTGGTGAACTGATCGCCTGCAATTCCTTGAATGTGATAAATTCGTTTCTCTCTTTTACTTTGATCTGGTTACTGATCACGATTGCCGCAAATATTAAATTGGTCACGAGAAGACTTACTATGAAGGTTCCGAAAATCGCATACATGGCAAAGAAGATCAATACGACCAAAGAGGCCCCGCTATAGAAAGAGGTCCTGACATCGAGGTTTTCCAGCAAGGAGAAATCTACAAATAAGCTTTTATTCAGCCAATCCACGATCAAGCTTGAATTGATGCAGATGATTACAGTCAAAGACAACAGGTATACGACAATCAGGATTCTCTTCTCCCATTTATACATATTATCCCACCTTTAACTCAAACATGTTTGAAAACCATATAAGTAAACAGTTTAAAATATTTTATCTCTTACAACAAGAAAGGGCAACATCATTTTTCCAATACTCAGTTATGGTTCAAGAGATTCAATAGTCAGCCGATTTCTGAAACTCTCCTATGGGCGATTGGTATGATATACTTTATTCATAAAATCAAATCCACCAGCAAGGAGATCTTGAAATGCTCAAAGAACTTTTCATCGGCCTTTCCCAGAACCAACTTCTGAACACGGCTGCCAAGAAGTACGGCCTGAAACTCGGCGCTCAGACGGTCGTTGCCGGCACGAACCTGCCCGAAGCGATCCAGACAATTCGCGAACTGAACGCACACGGCATTTCCGCCACGATCGACAACCTCGGTGAGTTTGTCTTCGAACGTGACGAAGCTGTCATGGCGAAGGAGCAGATCCTCGATGTGGTCCGTGCCATCCACGAAAATGGCGTCGATGCCCATATCTCCCTGAAGCCATCCCAGCTCGGCCTTGATATCGACCGCGAGTTCTGCTACGAAAACCTGCGGGAAATTGTTGCCGCAGCTTCCGAGCATGACATTTTCATCAACATTGACATGGAAGACCATGCGCGCCTCCAACCGTCATTCGACTTGCTGGATGAGCTGCACAAAGAATACGACAATGTCGGCACCGTCATCCAGGCTTATTTCTACCGCGCCGAGGAAGACGTCCGCGCTTATAAAGATTTCCGTCTGCGGCTCGTAAAAGGTGCATACAAGGAACCTGCAGAATATGCATACATAGACAAAGCGGAAATTGACCGGAACTATATCGAACTGATCGAGTACCACCTTCTCAACGGGAAGTTCACATCGATTGCGACACACGATGACAAAATCATCGATCATGTAAAACAATTCGTTGAGGAGCACAATATCTCCCGTGACAAATTTGAATTCCAGATGCTGTACGGCTTCCGCCGCGATCTGCAGCTCCAGCTTGCATCTGAGGGATACAATTTTACGACGTATGTGCCGTTCGGCAACGACTGGTTCGGCTATTTTATGCGCCGCCTCGCCGAGCGTCCGCAGAACCTCAACCTCGTCGCGAAACAGGTGTTCACTCCGAAAACAAATGCGGTGATCGGTCTTGCAGCCGGTGCCTTCCTGCTTGGACGCCTGACGAAACGAAAATAATACAAAGTTAAAGAACGCCGCCCGGGGATTTCCCGGACGGCGTTCTTTTCAGTGTTCATATGAGCGTATAGTAACGGAATACGGAAGTGGGGCAATCAGCCGGGAATATGGAGAGGCACTGTACGCCAGCACAAGTGACGGCTCACTCCGACAGCTTGACGATCGTCTTGGCCAGGAGGAGGCAGCGCGGTACAAATGTGTCGATCTCCATATATTCATCGTCCCGATGGGCGTTGCCGCCGACCGGTCCGAGACCGTCGATTGTCGGAACGCCTGCCGCGGAAGTGTAGGACGCATCCCCGCCTCCGCCCGTTTTCGTGTCGGTCACGTCAATTCCGATTCCCTCGCCGATCCCCTTGATCAATTCCACAAGACGGGCAGTGCCCTCGGTGCGCTCCATCGGCGGTCGGTCGATCGCTCCCTCAACGGTGATGGTTGTCCCTTCCACGTCCGGTACGGCACAGATTTCACGGATTTTCCGGTCAATCGGCTCGGCCTGGGACAATTTAGTCGTCCGGATATCAACATGGGCGACGGCTTCCGGCGTGACAACATTCGTCGCATCCCCGCCTCCGATGATGCCGACGTTGACTGTGATGCCTTCATTGTAATCCGTCAGCGCATGCAGCTTGATGATCTTGTGGGCGAGTTCCTCAACCGCACTCCTGCCCTTTTCAGGTTCGATGCCGGAGTGGGCAGCCACACCATGGACATGGAGAGTGTAGTCGCCCCCGCCTTTTCGGCCGCTTACGAGCGAGCCGTCTTTGCGCGCAGGCTCCATGATGAGGGCGGCTTTCTTTCCTTCCGTGTGCGCCTCGATAAGCGGGCGGGCCGTGATCGATCCGATCTCTTCATCGCTTGTCAAAAGGATTTCCACATTTTCAATCCCCCGGAGGCCCGAATCCGAAATGGCCTTCATCGCGAATAGAAGAGAGACAAGGCTCGCCTTCATATCGACGACGCCCGGCCCGTGGGCTTTGCCGTCCACGATTGAGAACGGACGTGCAGCCGCGGTGCCGTCACGGAACACTGTATCCATATGGGCAACAATGAGAAGTTCAGGTGCCTGTGCCTCCGGGTGCCGGATGACCAGATGATTCCCCTGGACTTCTTCTGTGATGGTCTGTACGTTGAATCCGAGTGCTATGTATTCTTCTTTCAAAATTTCTCCGACCCGATCGATTCCTTGCTTGTTTCGTGAGCCCGAGTCGATATTGACGAGCCGCTCCAGCAGGCCTAGCATCTCTTCTTGCCGTTGCTCCAAAAATTCGTTCATTCCGTTCACTCCCAGTGTGATTTAAATGTTTCCGCAATTCATTATAACATCCGCATCTCCTCATCCGGTGCCCAACCCGCATTTTATGTGGACTAGCGGATGGATAGGAACAGAACGGCGGAAAAATGTTTCGACAAGATTCGACTTATCCAGACTCTGTGGATAACTTCACCCACACTGTCCACACCGTTAATCAGAAGGATTCGATTGGTTTACACAAACCGTCCACAGGTTATCCACTGATTTTTGTGGATAATGGAACGATTGTTCTCACCCTGTTTGTCTGATAAAGTAGAAACTGCAAGACGGCAATAACCCTTTCGGAGGTGAGAGCTGTGAACATGCTGACGGACGATCAATTGTTTGAAACTTATATCACTGCTATCGCTCACGGACTGAATCAATGTTTCATCACGCTACTGGAAAAAGAGATGATGCGGCGATCCCTCTCTGAGGCGACAGCAGCTTCTTGACCGGCAGCGCCTTCAAAGGCGCGCTTTTTTCATTTCCGTATAAAACTGCTTCTCTTCCGGCTAATGCAAAAAGCAAGGACGTCCGGCCGGCTTTCCCTCAGGAGGCTCCCGTCGTCCCTGCTCATGATGTTCCAAGATTTAAGGTCTATCCCACACAGTCCCGTGCATCAGTATGCCGGCATCGACTGCGTGCGGATTTCCCCTTCCTTGCTGATGACCAGTTTCCCTTTCTTCCACACGTTCATTACGTGATTCACACCGAACAGGTACTGCAGTTCCTGATAATTTTGGATATCCCACATGACGAGATCGGCTTGCTTGCCCGGTTCGATGGAGCCGACCTTGTCCTGCATATTGATCGCGCAGGCGGCATTGAGCGTGGCGGCGACGAGTGCCTCCGCCGGAGTCATCCGCATGGAGATGCAGGCAAGGTTCATGACGAGCGGCATCGAGGTCGTCGGTGAAGAACCCGGATTGCAGTCAGTCGAGACGGCGACGGGGACGCCGGCATCGATCATGTCGCGTCCACGGGCCGCTTCTTCGCGCAGATACAGGGCTGTCGCAGGCAGCAGGCATGCGATCGTCCCGGCTTCCGCCATCTTCCGGATTCCAACATCCGACGCTTTCAGCAGGTGTTCCGCCGAGATGGCACCGACTTCGGCAGCCAGTTCTGCACCGCCATACGGTTCAATCTCATCGGCATGGATTTTCGGGAGAAGCCCGTGCTCCTTGCCGGCCTCCAAAATTCTCCTGGACTGCCCGGGCGTGTAGACGCCGACTTCACAAAAGACATCATTAAATGCGGCAAGCCCTTCTTCAGCCACTTTCGGCAGCATGTCCCGGATGATCAGATCGACGAATTCATCTTCCCTCCCCTTCCATTCCAGAGGGACTGCGTGGGCGCCCATAAACGTCGGGACCAGGTCTGCCGGATGACGCTCGTTCAATTGTTTCATGACCCGCAGCTGCTTCAATTCCGTCTCCAGATCCATCCCGTATCCGCTCTTGCCTTCAACGGTCGTCACCCCATGTGAAAGGAATGAATCCAGCCGGCGGAACGACTGCTCGAACAGCTCCTCTTCCGTCGCTTCCCTGGTCATTCGGGCAGTGGCATGGATTCCGCCGCCCGCCTCCATGATCTCCATGTACGTCGCACCCTCAAGGCGCATCTCGAACTCCTTTTCCCTGCTCCCCCCATATACGATGTGCGTATGCGGATCGACAAGACCCGGCGTCACGAGCCTGCCGGACGCATCGATGATCTCGGCCTCCGCCGCCCGGCTCCCGTACCGCTTCTCCAGTTCAGCCGTTGTACCCGCCGCCCGGATCTCCCCTTCCTCGATCCATACGCTGCCGTCTTCGATGATTCCCAGATCGGACATGCCCTCCCTGATCCTCGGGGCCGGTCCGCCTGCAATCGTCGCAAGCTGGGCGGCGTGTTTGATCCATACCGGACGTTGATTCATGAATCTTCTTCTCCTTTCAGCATCGGTATCCGGACTCCTTTATCCCGTGCCGTCCGGATGGCCAGCCCGTAACCCGCATCAGCATGACGGGCGATGCCCATGCCCGGGTCTGATGTAAGCACGCGCTCCAGCCGCGCCTCCGCCTCTTTCGTTCCGTCTGCGACGATGACCATCCCGGCGTGCTGGGAATACCCCATGCCGACTCCGCCTCCGTGGTGGACTGATACCCACGTGGCGCCTCCGACCGCATTGACGAGCGCATTCAGGATCGGCCAGTCGGACACCGCGTCAGAACCGTCCAGCATGGATTCCGTCTCCCGGTTCGGCGATGCGACAGAACCGGAGTCAAGATGGTCGCGGCCGATCACGATCGGCGCCGTCAGTTCTCCGGATGCCACCATATCATTGATGATCCTGCCGAACCGCGCCCGTTCCCCGTAGCCCAGCCAGCAGATTCTCGAAGGCAGCCCCTGGAAGGCGATCTTCTCCTGAGCCATCCGGATCCAGTTGCACAGATGAGTGTTGTCGCTGAACTCACGGAGGATCACTTCATCGGTTTTCCGGATATCTTCCGGGTCACCAGACAACGCAACCCAGCGGAATGGCCCTTTGCCTTCACAGAACTGTGGCCGGATATAAGCCGGAACGAACCCGGGGAAATCAAACGCCCGTTCCACGCCCTCGTCTTTTGCAACCTGTCGGATGTTATTTCCGTAATCGAACGTCACGGCGCCCCGGTCCATCATGGCAACCATCGTCCGTACATGTTCTGCCATGGACTTCCTGGCAAGCCGGATGACTTTCCCCGGATCCTGTCCGCGGAGCCGTTCCGCCTCCGCCATGCCCATGCCCGCCGGAACATACCCGTTCAGCGGATCGTGCGCGGATGTCTGGTCGGTCAGGACATCCGGAATGAAACCGCGTCGCAGCAGCTCCGGCAGGACTTCAGCCGCATTCCCGAGCAGCCCGATCGACAGCGCACGCCCGTCCCGTTTCGCCTCATCCGCCATCCGGACGGCTTCATCGATGGAATCCGTCTTCAGGTCAAGATAACGTGTCCCGATCCGACGGTCGATCCTGCTTTCATCCACTTCCACGCCAATGCAGACGCCGCCGGCCATCGTGACTGCGAGCGGCTGGGCGCCCCCCATGCCCCCAAGCCCTGCAGTGAGGGTGATCGTGCCTTTGAGCGATCCGCCGAAATGCTGCTTCGCCAGCTCGGCGAATGTCTCATAGGTTCCCTGCACGATCCCCTGCGAGCCGATGTAGATCCAGCTTCCGGCAGTCATCTGGCCGTACATCATGAGTCCCCGCCGATCGAGCTCATGGAAAGTGTCCCAGTCCGCAAAGGCCGGAACGATGTTCGAGTTCGCGATGAGCACGCGCGGTGCATCGGCATGCGTCCGGAATACCGCAACCGGCTTCCCGGACTGGATCAGCAGCGTCTCGTCGTTCTCCAGTTCCTTCAGCGATTCGACAATCGTTTCAAATGCCTCCCAGTTGCGGGCTGCCTTTCCGATCCCCCCGTAGACGACCAGTTGATCGGGATG
Organism: Edaphobacillus lindanitolerans; assembly: GCF_900156305.1. GTDB lineage: Bacteria > Bacillota > Bacilli > Bacillales_A > Planococcaceae > Bhargavaea > Bhargavaea lindanitolerans. Next base: position 676,394 of record NZ_FTPL01000001.1, read on the forward strand.
CTCTGCAACATCCGGGTGAAGATTGTTCATCAGCATCCGGAGTGCCGCCTCCTGCAGCCACCCCTTCGTATGCAGTCCGGTCCCCGTATAGGCCTTCACTTTCTCTGCTGCAATCGATTGTACATTTGTATCCGCTTCCATTTCACATCCCCCTTCCCTTTCCCCCATTGTACAATGAATTCTGACAAGGTTCAGCCGTTCTCAGGAAATGATCACCGTGGTGGTGCATCAGCGGGCTAAATTGGACTGGAGCGCTGGAACCTGATGATGCCGATATTCTCTAACCTTTACAGTTTACCGCAGGGAAACAATCTTATGGAAAATGCTGTTCCGTGATGGTTTGTGATCGTAAAGCATCTGAGGGTCTGTTGCCTGTAGCGGCCGGAAACGCCGAATAGGCGGAGGATGAGGAAGGAAACCGGGCCTTGCCCCATCATCCGCGCCGATCATTCCTTCTTCTGTAAACATGCCAATATCATACATCAAGGTCTCAATGGTTCAACTTATTCGGAATACATGATAACCTTAACATCGCAAATCAATGACTCCTTCTCTCCGAGCGATATTTTCGAAAACAGTCCATGGCAATTCGATTGCCATTTGTCATCCTTTGAGTCATTTTCAGGAGGTCACATGGGAAAGAAACTCTTTTTTGGTATTGATGTCATCAAGGTTATCGCGATTTTCAGTGTAGTCAGTGTCCACTTTTTGCTTAACACAGACTTTTATGGTGTTCCTATTATTGGTACTTCTCTCAATGTCCAAGTATTTTACCGGCAGCTCTTTATTGTGTGTGTCCCCCTTTTCCTCTTGGCGACGGGTTACTTGCAATTAGAAAAAGAATGGAATAAAAAATACTTAAAAAGTACGATGAGCGTCGTATATATATATTTGATTCTCTCTCTGTTTGCCATACTCGCACGGATTTTATTGTTCAAAGAAATTCACCCGATTTCCTTTTGGATCAAGAGTGTGTTTACTTTTGAGGCGGTAAGATATGCCTGGTATGTGGAGATGTACATCGGCCTCGCCCTTCTTATTCCGTTTTTAAATTATATTTGGAAGAGCTTTAAAACCAAGAGGGATTTCCAAATATTCATCGTCATTCTATTGTTCATCACCGCAATGCCCGGCTTCTGGAATGCGTTCAGCGAAGACGTCCCCTATATTTCAGTCATCAGATTCCCGGGCTTTTGGACCAGTTTATATCCGGTCACCTATTATTTTATCGGAGTGTATATCCGCAGATACGGCTCCAGAATCCCCCCGCTTGCTTCTCTTTTTGGATTCTTGGCGGCCACCCTGGTCCAAACGTTGGTCATTTGCTTGAAAACCGGCAATGGTACCTTTGTCAACGGCGTGGGTTCATACGACTCCTTATTGATCGTCATCCAGTCATACTTCTTGTTTTCGGCACTTTACAGACTGGAACTGCCGAAATCCCGGGTGTTCAGAAACCTGGCAGTACCCGTCTCCTCTATTTCCGTACTAACATTGGATATTTATCTTGCTTCTGCCATTACAGATAAGTTCATTTATGAATATATCGCTGACCACTTATTTACTGCACAAAAATATGCCATCCTCTTTGCGCCTTTGTGCGTAACATTATCGTTCAGTTTGGCATACGCCGTTGCTTTACTAAGAAAGACGGTGTGCCCGCTGAGGGGGAAAAGACCACGGCCCAAAAATGAAAAGCCAGTGTGAATCTGTTACCATAATGGATGTATAGCTTCTTTTGTTGAGGACTGAAATGAGCTGGGATCAGGCTTTCGTCTTGCCGACATGCAGAGTGGAAATCCCCATTTCTGCAAGGCAGGCTGTCCTCATTTCATCACTTCATCCGGTCTATGACCGCCCATATAAAATAACAGCAAGATTTTCTCTTGCCTGCATGAAGGAGGACTTTCTGTGAAGGAAAACAAACCTGAATTGATCTGCGATATCGAAACCGGCATCTGCAGGCCGGCCGGTGAAGAAGACGGCCCGATGTCCGGATTTATCGACTTGTCGGCTGATGCAGACGGGAATCATTCCGAAAAAAAAATAGGAAACACTGCAGAAAACGGGAAAGCGGACTGACGCTTTCCCATTTTTAATGAAACTGTTCTTTCTTTATTTCGTATGGTAGTTACGATGATTGGATAATGGAGGGATGGGCATGCGGCATCTCCGGAGGCTGTTTGCGGTTCTGTTCCTGCTGATCCTGCTGTTCCCGGCAGTCGTGTCGGCAGTGGATTTCCGTATTGAGGACGCACTGATCGAGGCCAGTCTGACTGAAGGCGGTCTTGTCCATGTCAAAGAAGAATTCGTCTATACGTTCAACGGGGGATTCAACGGAATCACCAGGACCATCCACCCCGGGAAAGGGACCTCGGTGGACGGGTTTAAAGCATATGAAGACGGACGTCCGCTGTCTGTTGAACAATCTGGCGAGACATACAGGGTCCATCGCCAGGGCAGTGATTCGACTGTCCGGATCAAGCTGGAGTACACGCTTCATGGTGCGGTCAGTCTGTATGAAGATGGTGCAGAGTTTTACCGGTCGTTCTTTGACTCCGGGAACGGGGCCGGCTACGGCAATATGACGATCATCGTCCATCCTCCGGCCGCTTCCCGCCGGACGGACGCGCTCGGATACGGTGCGGCCGAGGAGACCGGGACCATTTCCGGCGACGGCTCAGCGCGTTTTGACCTGGGACCGGTTCCTGCAGGAACCGAAGCGGATATCCGGACGGTCTTTGATCGCAGCCTGTTCCATGGAGGGGTAACGAAAAAAGGGACCATCCGTGATGAAGTCGAACAGGACCGGAAAGAGCTGGAGAACAGGGAAGGCCGGGCGAAAATCGCCGTCACCGTGCTCATCCCGGCGGCCGGTCTGCTGATGCTGTTCATTCTGGTCGATGAGTGGCGCCGTTCAGGCCGGCTTTGGCGCAAGGCCCTCCGGGAAGCGGAGGCAGACAAGTTTTCGGTCCCGCCCGAGTCGCTCAGCATGCCGGCGCTGATCCGGTTCACCGCGGGCCCTTCCCGTTCTTCGAGGCTCTCGGCCGGTCTTCTGGATCTGATCCGGAACGGGTATGCCGAACAACAGTCTGACATTCTGTACGCACCGACCGGCAAGGAGCCGGAACTTCTTCACGAGCGCCGGCTGATGCATCTGCTTTTCGATCGTTTCGGAGATCTGGACCGCCGGTTCAACCTGGAGCAGCTGGAGCTGAAGACACGCTCCGGGGACGGTGCGGATGAGTACTTGGCCGGAGTGAAGTCTTGGGAAAGAGCAGTAAAAAAAGAGTTGAAGACAGCCCCCCTGAAAAAGCGGCGGCTCTCGACGATCCTTCTCCTTCTGTTAGTCATCGGGCTGCTCGTAGCCGCCTGTGACTTCACCGTGATGCTCGACCAAGACTGGCCCTATATGACCGCGTTCCTCATGCTGCTCTCGGCCGTCGCCATGCTGGTGCTGATCCGTCCCTATACGGGGTACGGGCGTGATATACAGGTGCGATGGCACTTATTCAGGGAGGTCCTTCCCCGGCTTCGGCCCGTTGACTGGGCAGCATTTTCCAGGACGGACCGGATCCGCGGGCTCATCTATGCCGTCGGGTGCAATGATCCGGCGGTACCCGGCCCGGATATCCCCGAGATTGAACCATTTGAAACCCGCGGGCTGAGGCCGCTCATATCAGCCCACTCCGCGGCTTCTCTGGGCAGCGGCATGGCAGTCGCCGACCGGAATGCCTCATCCTCCAGCTCAGGGAGTTCCGGAAGCGGCGGCGGATCCGGAGTCGGCGGCAGTGGCGGCGGCTCAGGTGCATTTTAAGATGTCAAACCTGTCTCCATGACCAGTCGCATGGGGGCTTTCTTTTATGGCGGAACCCGTCCCATGCCTGGCCGTCCCATTGAAAAAGGGGGCAATCCGATGAGTGGTTTTATCCTGCCTATGGTTGTGGCCTCAGCTGCGGTCCTCCTGCGGGGCATGGCAAAGAGAGGATGGGGGGCCGGATTGGCGGCCGGTTTCACCCTGGCCGGAGCCTTCATTCTGTTGTACGCCAAATTCGTGATCGGTGATCAGTTCCTGTCTTGGGCCGTACGCCTTCCGTCCCTTTTCCTGCTGCTGTCAGGAGGGATATGGATGCTCATCCTGGGAGTCAGGCGCAAGGCTCCGCCCTCCTCCGTCATGTTGATCCTTGCAATCGCCCTGTTCTCTTTTCTCCTGCCGGGACTGGACGAGACGGAAAAATATGTACACCAGGAAAAGGAGTTCCAGGAGGTGGCCTCGTTCATATTTGATTCGATCGATGCCGGCAACATTTCGATCGGCGATGAATTTCCGGCGTCTCCCGGCGAAATCCCGGAAACAGTCAATCCGGTCTTGTCCGATGAAACGCTCTTGATGCTGAACAAACTCCACAGGCGCGCAGGCATCTACCGCATCATAGCTGCAGACCATGATGTCGTCTACTTCACCCGGGGAGCCGTCTTCCAGTCGATCAGCGGGATTGCCATCACCCGAAACAGCAAGGACCCCGTTGCAGATGCCGCTCTCCATGCCCGCTACTTTGATGGCGCCATCACCTATGATCCGCTCGGCGACGGGGCCTATGAATTCTTCGACGGCCTTTGACGTTCCGCCTGCCGGCAGAAGCTCAAGCCTGCAGCCGCCGTTACCTCTCTCGGTGAAGTATTGAAACTTTTCTGAAGGCCATCCCGTATTACCGATCATAGGGAACTGGATGTCGCTGTTCCCCTTTGAGCGGAGGTGTTTGAATGAAATGCTGGTTCAGCATTCTGATCGCCGGCCTGGCGGTTGGCCTGGTGCTCATGCTGCCGGTAAAAGTGCTGGCAGCCGACTACGACATCGAAAAAACCGTGATTGATGCACAGGTCCATGAAAACGGACGGGTGGATGTGACCGAATCGCATACATACCGCTTCAGCGGCAAGTTCAATGGCATCACCCGCCTGCTCGTCCCGAAATCCGGAACGGCCCTCATCGATTTCATTGCCACCGAAAACGGGGACAAACTGAAGTCGGAAAAGGACGGAAACCTGTATAAGGTTTACAGGGACGGCAAAAACGAAACCGTCACCGTCGACATGAACTATACGATCATGGACGCATTGGACAAATATGAAGACGGTACCGAGTTTTATTGGCCGTTTTTCGATGACCGGAACGAGTCCGACTACGGGGAAATGACGATTCGCGTCCACCCCCCCGCTCCTTCATCGAGGACGGATGCCTTGGGCTACGATGCCATGATGGGGACCGAACAGGTGGAACCCGACGGAACCGCGCGATTCGGGCCGGTTCCCGTGAAGGCCGGAACGAACGGGGACATCCGGGTGGTCTTCGATGCGCCCCTGTTCCCTGCCCTATCGGCATCAGGCGGGACGATCAGGGACCACCTTGAAGCGGAACGGGGCCGGATTACCGAGGAAGCCGCCGCGGCGGAGGCCCGGCGGGAGCATGCGGCAACCGCCGGCAACATCGCACTGCCGGCGGCCGGTGCCCTATTGCTGGTCATCCTGTTGAAAGAAGGGCTGATCGCACGACGGAAAAAAGAAGAGGCCAGGCGGGAAGCCACGAGCGGACATTTCGTGGTTCCGGATGGCACACTCAGCATGCCTGCCATACTTCAGTTCACTGCCCCGTCCGGCACGGCGCGTCCCGAATGGCTGTCCGCTGCGCTTCTTGACCTGATCCGGAAAGGGCTCGTCGTCCAGTTGTCCGATCATGTATTTGAACGGACAGACCAAACGCCGGACCACCCGCATGAGCAGATCCTTCTGGACCTTCTGTTCAGGGATTTTGCCGGCCCCGACGGACACTTTGATCTGTCCCTTCTCCCCGATCTCACCAAATCGGAGAAGCAGGCCGACCTTTATCAAGCGGAGCTGGCCAAGTGGCTCGGCGCCGTGAACGATGAAACAAAGTCTTCCGCGCTCAGAGAAAAACGGACCGGTTCGGCAATCATCCTGTCCCTTTCCGGTTTGGTCCTGACCGGACTGGCGATCTATATCGGCATTGCGGGATCGATCGCCCATGTGCTGTTCGCCGTTCCGCTGATCATCGGACTGTTCACTTCCGCTCTCCTTCTGCGGCCCCTCACTCCGGAAGGCCACCGGATCCGGGCCGGCTGGGAGGCATTCACGGAGCAATTCGGAAAACTGGATCCCGGACATTGGCGTGACCTGCCGAAAGATGACCGGCTGCGGGGCTACATTTACGCAGTGGGAGCGAAGGATAAACATCTCAGCGGAGAATTTGAAGAATTCGGCTCGGTCGAACACCGTTCATCGTCCACACCGGCCCTCTACATCAATCCGTATTTCATGAACAACACCTTCTACGGCGCCAATTCCAATGCAGCCCAGCACGCTTCAAGCGTTTCTTCCGGAAGCAGTTCAAGCGGAGGTGGCACCGGAGGCGGCGGGGGCGGATCCGGGGCGTTCTGAACTTCTTCCGGCGATGCCATTCAATCAAGGTCCTCAATAGTTGGATAAAACAGCCCCTCCGGTAAAATGCCTCCGGAGGGGCCTTGCTTCATCTTTTCAGCTCATCAACTCTTCGAATTTCTCGACGGTCATCATCGGGCCGCCGAATTTCCGGGTACCCCAAGTGTCATCGATGAACACATCGGCAAGCGACCGGAACCGTCCCCCCTGTCTGTCCGCCCATTCCAGGGCGACACCCCCTTCAAATGCACAGCCATCGCCCCCCAAACCGAGAGAGGTATCTGTTGATGATGATTCCTATGCAGCAAGTAAAACCCCCGCCGGTGCACCGGCGGGGGTTCAATCGATTCAACTGAAGAAAATCGTGCAGACAATGGTCAACAAAATGGCCGTCAGAATATAGGCAACCGTGGCAATGGAACCTTCTTTGTCGTTTTCTTCGAACAATTTGGCGGTTCCGAAGCCGTGGGAAGCGATGCCGATGGAAAGTCCGCGGGCGACCGGATGTGTGATGCGCAACCGGTCGAGGATCGGGATGCCGAGTGTCGCACCGCCGATTCCGGCGATCATGACGTAGACAACGGTTAGGGACGGGATGCCCCCCGCCATTGCCGACAGTTCAATTGCAATCGGAGTCGTCGCATTTTTCGGGATGACCGACCGCACGACGTCAGGGTCCGCTCCGAGGGCCATCGTCAGCCAGTAGCCGCTGAACAGGCCGAACAGTCCACCTCCGATGACGCCGAGCAAGATCGGAACAAAATACTTCTTCACCATCGGTAAATTGAAGTAAAGCGGATAGGCGAGCGCAACGACAGCCGGCCCGAGGAGCCAATTCCACAGGTCCGCACCCTTCATGTAAGTATCGTAGGGAATGTTGCAGATAAGCAGGATGGCGCAAAGAATGACAGTCGCCACAATGAGCGGCTGAAAGTATGTTTTTCTGTATTTACCGTACAGATAAATGCCGAACCGGTATGCAGCGAGAGTCAGCAGGAATCCGAACAGCCAGAGGAGCATCTCCTTCACCGGGCATCCTTCCTTTCCGTGAAGCGCTGCAGCAGCCAGCCGACAAGTGCAATGGTCGCCAGCGTACTAAAAAGGACGGCGGGCACCGACACGGCATTCCAGGTGACGAACAGGCCGAGGTACAGGATGATGGCCACTGTGGTCGGTATGAAAAACAGCGTGAAGTTCCGGATCAGCACCTGGGCCCCTTCGACATGGCGGTTGACCGGCAGATCCTTGAACAAAAGAATGAATGCGAGAAGGAGGAGCAGGCCGACGATACTGCCGGGAATCGGCAGTCCGAGCCATTCCTTCAACCGCATTCCGAGACAGTAAAAGAGGAAAATCAAGGCAAGTTGCAATAATTTCTTCATGCATCGTTCATCTCCCGGGCTTGCGTCTAACACTTCTATACATCTTACGCCTCTTGCCGGAAAGGTCAAGGCACCGTGGATGAAAAAGCGGATCCGGTGCATCAGACAGCCCCCTTCCGGTACAATCGAGTCAACACCATAACCCGGGAGGAATATTCCATGGACCTGAAACTGAACGGAAAGCGTGTCCTGGTCATGGCTTCAAGCAAGGGACTCGGCAAGGCGATTGCCACTGAATTTGCACGCGAAGGCGCGGCCGTCTTCCTGACCAGCCGGAGCGAAGAGTCGCTCTCAAAAGGGGCCGCGGACATCAAGGCCGAAACCGGCAATGACGCGATCCATTACGCCCCGTGCGACATGTCATCCGGGGATGACATCATCCGCCTGTTTTCTGAAGTCCGCCGGACGATGGGCGACCCCGATATTCTCATCAACAATACAGGCGGACCGAGAGCCGGAGGATTTGATGACGTGACTGATGAGGACTGGGTGCATGCATTCGGACAGAACCTCCTCAGCTATACCCGCACCATCCGTGAGGCCTTGCCATCGATGAGGAAAAACAACTGGGGGCGGATCGTCAACATCTCCTCGTCTTCGACGAAGGAAGTGATCGACAACCTGATCCTGTCGAATACGATGCGTGCCGGCATGGTCGGTCTGTCCAAGACACTCGCCCGTGAAACGGCGGGCAGCAACATCCTCGTCAACACGGTCGGGCCCGGACGGATTGAAACAGACCGGATCATCGAGCTGGATTCCGTCACGGCAAAAAAACGGGGGATGCCGATCGGGGACATCACCGAAGAACAGCAGTCCCGGATCCCGATGGGCCGCTATGGCCAGCCGGCCGAATTTGCCTGTGCCGTCGTCTTCCTGGCGTCCGGCGCAAACACCTATCTGACCGGCCAGTCCCTCGTCATTGACGGCGGAATGCTGAAGGCACTCTGACAGAGCTGTTTACAGGCCAATCTAGAAATCCCTGCTGCCAAGTCAAAAACCGCCCTCTCCGGAACCGGGGGCGGTTTTTTGCTGCGTTGCGAGTGGCCTCCGGCCCGAGCGTGACAAGCCGGAAACAGCGGAAGGTTCAGGCAATGTAATCTTCTGCCGGAACATCATCCGGTTCTTCCTTCAAATAGTACCGTCCTTTCGTTGCAACGGCGATGGCCACAGTCAGGATGGATGCGAGAAGCGCAGCAAAGAACGCTGCGGTGCTTTCCAGAAAGACCCCCATATAGCCAAGGGCTGCAATCGTCCCGATCAAGCTCGAGACGATGAGCGACAGGGTCCCGACCGGGTTCCATTTATACAAATATTGCTGGCGCGCCTCATAAAAACGTGGTCCGATCTTGAGCAGTTTCTTGACCACGAGTGCATCCGTGACGAGTACAGCCGCCCAGGCGAGCAGGAAGACACCTTGGAACGTCATGGCCTTGTCCAGGTGGTCGACGATGCCGCCGAGCATGAGCACGATTGCCGAAATACCGGCAACAACGACCCAGAATCTCCGGCCCGGCGTGAACCGGAATATATTCTCGAAAAAGCTGGAGAGTGACAGCGAGGCGCTGTAGATGTTCGTGACATTGATTCGCAGTTGGGTCAGCATCGTGAACAGGGCACCGCCAATTCCAAGAAGCGTGACGATGTAGACACCCGGATTGGCTTCGTCCAGGCGAACGCCAAACCAGATGCCGAGAACGCCCATCACCCCGAAGCAGAAGAACTGCGGGATGAACCCGACGGCGATTGCACCGACCTTCGTGTCTTTCGGTTTCATGAACCGTGTGTAGTCGGAAGCGAGGAGGGCCGTCAGCCCCATCATGCCATGGTGCATGCCGATGCACATGAGGAGCGCCGTCCCCCCGATTTCCGTTCCTTCAGGCATGTATGCCCAGAAACGGCCGCCGTTCACCGTCGGTGTGTAGAAGGAAAAGACGATGGCTGCGATCAGGAATACGAAGAATACCGGCAGGGACCATTTCTGAAGCTTATCAAGCTGAGAAATGCCGAACCAGTTGAGTGGAATTACGAGAGTGCCGAATAGGACGATGAATGACCATTCGGGGATGGAGGGGAAAAACGTGTGGACGGCAGCCACGAGAATCAGACCTTCAAATGCACAATACATGATGAAATTGGTCGCATAGATGAAGGATGTGAGAGAGGCGCCGATATAGCCGAATCCGCCGCCCCGTGACATCAGGTTGACGTTCATTCCAGATTTTGCGGAGAAAAAGGCGATGAACGAGCCGAGGATGCCGGCGACGACGATGGCGTACGCTGAAGAGATCAAGGCATTGATGGCACCGAATTTCAGAGCCATCACGCTTCCCATCTGGAAGTAGAATATGGCTGTGGCGATTCCGAAAGTGATATTTGTGATGCTCAGCCATCCCATCTTCCGTTCGGAACGCGGGACGCGGTCCAGAGAATATTCATCTGCATTTGTTTCAGTTTGCTGTACCGGCCGTTTTTCGGCAGTAACAGAAGTCATTGTATCCTCTCCTTATAGATGACAGTCGTTCACGCTCCTTTTAATCTTTGTGATACACTTCACAATCCGCAACTAATCAAGTATAACAAACATGAACCGGCCAAACAAAGGGATAAACAGGGAATTCAGCACATGCCCAACAACAAAACGGCCCCCTCATTGAGCGGGCCGTTTGCAATCCCGGCAGAACCTGATTGATCACCCGGGTAAGCTTCGAAAATGGTGTGAAGATGGATGTTCATGCTGACTTTTTCTTCATGCCCGTTATTCGGCGCGGGGTTTTCCGGCTGTCCACGCCCGCCCAAATCACGATCGGAATCAACAACAGCGAAAGCAGTCCGCCTGAAATTGAAAGCACCGGATAGCTGGTACCCGCTACAATCACTCCGGACAAGCCTCCCCCCAAAGCGCCTGACAATGCAATTCCCACATCGACGGATCCCTGGGTCTTGGCCCGGGTGGACGGTGAAGTCGAATCAACCAGTATTGCCGTTCCGCTGATCAGTCCAAAATTCCATCCGAGGCCGAGCAAAACGAGTGCCCCGACCAAAACGGGCATTGAATCCGCAGGACCCGCTGCGGCCAATATACCGGAGGCCAGCAGAGTCACAGCAGAAGCCATGGCCATCGCAGCACGTCCGATTTTATCGACAAGAACCCCGGTCACCAACGAAGGCAGATACATTGCTCCGACATGGAACCCGATCACCAGTCCCACCTGCTTCAGACCATGGCCGTAGTGGCCCATATGGATGGGGGTCATCGTCATGATGGACGTCATGACGAACTGAGTCATGATCATGACGAATGCCCCGGCGGCGATTCCCCGCTTGTTGACCGGCAAGGGGCCTTTGGCATTCCGAGGCAAACCACCATTTTTCTCTTTTGCAATCAGGATCGCCTTTGCCACAATCAGCGGATCGGGGCGAAGCAGGATCAGAAGGACCGATCCGGCAAGCAGATAAGCCGCCGCCGCCAATATAAACGGACCCGCCAGCGAAGGAATCCCGATGGCTGAAGCAAGGTTGCCCATCACCGCCACCAGATTCGGGCCTGCCACGGCGCCGAACGTGGTGGACACGAGGGCCATGCTGACGGCTCTTGCCCTCCGGGCCGGACCGGCCAGGTCAGAACCTGCATATCGGGCCTGAAGGTTGGTTGCCGATCCCGCCCCGTAGATGAACAGGGAAACGAATAATAGCAGTGGGCTGTTCATCACTGCTGAAATGACGACGCCCACGGCTCCCAATCCTCCGGCCAAAAATCCGGCCGCCAGCCCGTACCTGCGTCCGTACCTCTGTGAAAGCCGTCCCACGAGCAAAGCGGCCCCCGCAGAGCCCAGCGTAAACAAAGCAGTGGGAATGCCGGTGATGCTTTCGGCGCCCAGCATGTCCCGGGCAAGCAACGCCCCCACCGTGATTCCTGCAGCAAGTCCCGCTCCACCAAAGATTTGAGACATCATGACGACAATCAACGTTCTCTTGTATAATTGCTGTTGCTTCTCCTCAGACTCCACATAGCTCTGCAACAAAGTTGCTTGAGCGTCCCCTCTTTTCCCCTGATCCCGCAAGATTCGCCAATCTCCTCTCTATCAGACCCTTTTTTCAAAACTATTTTGAAAGACATCACACCCCTTCCACATGGAAGGTTCTACCCGCTCATACTTATGAGAAAATAGAAGATTGATTACTTATAAATTCACATTATCTCAACACACAAAATAAAGCCATACAATCGTTATTAATCTGGCTGTACTGCCGATTGGCTTTTCCAGCGAAGTGTTTAAACGTAAAAACCCCGAACCGGGACTTTTTAAAATATCCGGAGTTCGGGGCTCAGTTCACTTTAGATCATATTCAATTGGAAGAGTATTGTGTTGCACAGTGATGTCCCGACTTACTTATACTTCGGGATGTCAAAGATGATTAATGGATTTTCAAGCTGATCGTAGAACCTTTTGATTTGCGCAACTTGCTTGATCGCCCATTCGATGTCGGTCGCATATTGCGGATAACCCGGATTGGCCGGATTCCAGCGCATTTTATACAGGGTGTTCTGCTTGTAGCTGTTATGGATGTACCGCTCACCTACGAACTTGGCTCCGCCCTGCAAGGCTGCTTCCGGAGTATACCAATTCTCCTGGTATGCCCGGAGTGCACCACGGATATCCGGGTTACTGTCTACTGCCTCGATCCCGAACATATTGTATATCGGCTTCAGATTCGTGACATCTTTCTCGGTCAGGCTTGGTGTTTTGGTTATTGTCCATTTGCTTCCCGTCGGCGTCCATTGTGCTGTGTAAGCACCATCCGGCATGAAGACAGCCCACTTGTTCGTTCCAAGCACGCCCACCTTGATGCTGCCCGTTGCCAGCTTCGAGGTGCCGTTGCCCGTTTCCAGGAATGCGTGCGACATCAAGTAAAACACGTTGATGGAGCTTGACCGGGCACCGTCATTGAACGCCTTTCCTTTACCGGCAAGGATTCCTTTCCCGGTCAGGAACTGATTAAGTTGACTATCGGAAATATCGACTACCGCAGACAGATCCAGATGCTGCCAATGGCTGTTCTGATCGGGATCAAGATAGATAGCAACGTCTTCCCTTGTCGGGTTTCTCCATGTATCATATTTGATCTCATGCCAGTCTTTCCCCATCGTTACAATATTCCGCGTGGAATTCAAGGTGAGCGTTCCAAACAGATGGCTGGATGAGTCCGGAGCGGCCATGACCTTCGTGTTGCTTGCGGTTACCCTTACCCTGACCGGATTCGAAAGGGAGGAATGGACATACAAGGTCTCATTATTATAAATGATCTTGTACCACTTGTTCGAACCGCTGGTCACATCCCCGGTCACCTCTTCCACAATGACGAAGGAGGTCCGGTTCGGAACGCTGTACTTGATGCTTCCGGAGCTCAGGTTCGGCGCACTTCGCAGATTCACATTGCCCGTACTGATGATTTCACCGGTCACCTCTACGGATTTGGCTGAAACATAGGCATTCTGATTTCGGTATTTGTCCGTCTGCTGCAGCTGCTTCATTTGTATGTCCAGTGCTTCTGCAAGCGTCTTATTGTAGTTTGTGTACTTAAACTGTTCCCCTGAGACAGGAGCCTCGGACAGCTGAGATTGCTGCAACCACATTGTATTGCCTTCGAATACGCCCCGATACCAAAGGTTCTCTCCGACCTTCTCGGTCAGATTGACATTAAAGGGTTTACCTTTATGCGAAGCCATACTATCCAGAACCAGATTCCGCTTGCCTCCCCATGCTTTGGTGTAACTCATTCCTGTCCCGTTGATATACAGAGTTTTGGCAAGTTTATCGACGCCTTTATGTGGATGAGAGGAGAGATCCGAGGCTTTCACCCATCCAACCACATCTTTTGTACTGCTCGGGCTTCTGCTGATCAAGTAATAAAGGACGTTATTATAGGTGGTCTGCAATTTAATATAATAAACTTCGTGGGTATACGCCGTTCCCGCCGGGAAAGACTTGCCGGGGACAGCATAATCAGGATAGATCAACACATTCGCAGTCCTTAAATGCCCGAGCCTGCTTGTTTTCTCTTCTATACCAGAACTTAAGCCGGCCTGGCTGATCCAGGCTGTTTTGCCGTCAATTACCCCGCGGTACCAGATCGTCTCCCCCACCTTTTCTGTGAGGTTGACTTTGAACTGCTGGCCCTGAATACGTGATAAATTCTCGTAACTGATGTTTTTCTTTCCGCCCCATGCTTTGTCATATGCATGTCCGGTTCCCTTTATATAGAACGTTTTGGCATTCTTGTCCACGCCGGCATGAGGGTGGGTCGACATGTCGGCTGCTTTCACCCATCCGACAACTCCCGTCGTGCTGCTTGGGTTTCTGCTGATGAGGTAATAGGTCACATTTTTATAGACCGCCTGTTTCTTGATGTAATATACCTCATTTGTATAGGCGGTGCCGGCTGTGATCACTTCTTTCGGATTTTCATAGTCAGAGAGAATTTGCACGTTTGCACTTCTCAGATGACCGAGCAGACTGGTCTTTTCCTCATGCGCAGTGGTAAGGTCCGATTCCCGGATCCATGCGGTCCGACCTTCAATTACCCCGCGGTACCAAATAACATTACCGACCTGTTCCGTCAAATTAACGTCAAACGCATTTCCTTTAATTCGGGAAAGGTCTTCGTAACTAATATTTCTTCGGCCGCCCCATGCTTTGTCATATGCATTGCCTGTTCCCTTGATATAAAAGCGTTTGGCTTCCTTATCGATTCCAAAATGAGGCTGGGTCGACATGTCTGATGCCCTAACCCATCCAACCACACCCGTAGTGCTGCTCGGATTGCGGCTGATCAAGTAGTACAGGGTGCTGCCGGAAACGATTTGCTGTTTAATGTAATACACTTCATGTGTATAGGCAGTTCCCGCTGTTATATAGCTTGAAGGTTTCAAGTAATCCTTGTAAATTCGAACATCCACGCTATTCAGATGGCCCAACCGGCTTGTTTTTACCGGAACAGGAGCAGCGGAAAGCCCGGAAGCAATGATCCAAGCGGTCTTTCCTTCTATCACTCCCCGATACCAGATATTGTTGCCGACCTTTTCAGTCAGGTTCACCTTGAATTCTTGTCCTGCAATTCCGGAAAGGTTATTGAACGAGATGTTTCTCTTCCCTCCCCATGCCTTCGAATATGCGTGGCCGCTTCCTAGTATGTAGAAAGTCTTCGCATTCTTATCCACGCCGACATGAGTTTGGGTGGACATATCGGACGCTTTCACCCACCCGACAACGCCGGTAGTGCTGCTCGGGTTCCGGCTGATTAAATAGTAGAGCGTGCTTTTATATGTGGCCTGCCGTTTGATGTAGTAAACTTCGTTTGTGTAATCTGTTCCGGCCGTGATAAATTGATCCGGGTTGGTGTAATTCCTGTGTATCCTTACACTTGCACTATTTAAGTGGCCAAGCCTGCTTGTATTGGCTTCAACTCCGGAATCACTTGCAAGAGTCGTTGAAGTGAGGGAGCGGGCATTCTTTACCGGCGGAGCCTCATTTGTGGCTTCAGGAATCTCCTTTTCCTCCGTTACTGCCTCTTCATCAGAGCCTGATAAGGGTACTTCCTTTGTTTTATCCCCGCTCGGCAGGTTATCTATAGCCTCTTCTGGTCCCGCATAGTCCGGAGACTCCTCCGGATCCTTTACTTCTTCACCGGATCCGGAAGTATCAGAGGACCGATCAACGTCGGGCCCGTCTGTCGGCTCACTTTCCTGAATAGAAGGAATCTTCTCTGTCAGCCCGTCGGCATCGGCCTTCTCGTAAACATCCTGCTGATCGGTCTCCGTGCTTGCCAATGCTGTAGAGGGCAGCACAGTGGACATCATCAATAAAACCAACGCTCCCACCTTCATGATTCTCAACTATCAGTTCCCCTTTCTATCAATCACTTCACTAAAGTATACTATCATTTACACCCAAAAATATATCAATTTACACTTTTGGGATTTTTCCATCCAGAATGATTCATTCGCTTTTTTGTCTTCTCTCTGCAAGTTCATTTCTGAATGCTTCCTGTTTTTCTTTCGATAGGCTTTTATAGTGTGAGATGAAGTCTTCGTACTCGCTCATCACTTCTTCTGTAGGCCCAAACTTTTTCAGACGTCCCCCTTCGATCCAGGCAACCTTTTTACAAAAGCTTTTAACCTGTCCAAGGTTATGGCTGACAAAGAATATCGTTTTTCCTTCTTCTTTGAATTCATTCATTTTGTCCAAACTTTTATTCGTGAACGTTTGATCTCCTACCGAAAGTGCTTCATCAATGACCAGGATATCAGGATCTGCAGTCACACTGATGGCAAATCCCAATTTGGATTTCATCCCGCTCGAGTACTTTTTGACAGGCTGGTAAATGAAATCGCCCAACTCCGAGAACTTGATGATTTCAGGAGTGACTTCTTTGATCTTCTCCCTGCTGAACCCCATAAGGAGTCCCTTGAACTCGATATTTTCGATTCCTGTAAGTTCATTGTTTAAACCGGCATTGATTGCAATGACGTGGACCTCGCCATTCTTTTCAATTTCACCGGTTGTCGGGGGGACAATCCCGCCTATGATATTACTCAAGGTTGATTTGCCGGAGCCGTTAATACCTACAAATCCAATGACATCCCCTTGATACGCTGTCAAGGAGATGTCTTCAATGGCGTTGAAATTTTTTCCCGCTTTGCCGGGTATCAGTAAGTCGGTAATCTGCTCTTTCTTTGAGCGGTACATCCGATACTTTTTCGTTACATTTTTAATTACGACTGCTTCCTTCATGTGAACACCTTTTTTCTAAAGTTAATCGTTTTGGTCTGCCTGGAGAATCTCTTTGATCTTGGTCGACGAGACACCTTCAGTCCTTGGCAGGTAAATCACTTCACACAGTCCGGATAAATAATCAAACTTTCCTTCCCAGTCGGAACCCATCACCAAGATGTCGATATCGTACTGCTCGATATCTCTGGCCTTTTGCTCCCAATCATTCTCCTCGAAAATGAAATCTACATATTTGACGCCCTTAAGCATTTGTTTTCTCTGCTCAAAGTTAAAGTACGAGACCTTGTTTTTCGAAGAGTTGAATTCATCGGTTGAAAGTCCGACATAGAGGGTATCGCCAAGCTCCTTCGCACGCCTGAGCAACTCCATATGTCCGTAATGGAGCAGGTCATATGTTCCATAGGTTAATACTTTTTTCAAAACCGCACCGCCTTCTTAAATAAAGTCCGAGAATCGATCCCTGAATTTATAATGGGCAGAAGCACCCAGCATGAGGATGAACGTGAGCAGCCCCAGATTATACAGGGTCATCTTCCAGTGATCGATGATATACCAATCATTGTAGAGAAGTGCTGCACGATAACCGTTGGATAAGTAATAGAACGGATTAAACTTCATGAACTTCTGCATGGTTTCCGGCAACCGGTCAGGAAGCCATAGAATGGGTGACAGGAAGAACATGATCCTGAGCAATGACTGAATGATCATTTGCACATCCCTTACAACGACCGCAAGGGTGGAGGTAAGCAAGGTGATCGCAAAAGCGAAGCTGTATGAAAGGCCAATGAAATAAATGAGCTGGATATAATAAATGGTGGGATGATACCCGCTGATCCAAAAAGCGACCATGACGATCCCCAACAGGGCCAGATGACCATAGAGCTTACCGGTGATGACATAGCTCGGCAAAGTGGAGAGCGGGAAGTTCATCTTGGCAACCATGTTAAACTTCTGATGAATCGACTTTGTGCCATCCAAGATCCCCTGGTTCATGAAGAACCACATGCTGATGCCGGCAAGCATCCAAAATACAAACGGAACGCCATCAACGTCTTGATTGCCCCGAAGTCCGAGCCCAAAGACAAACCAGTACATCGCCATCTGGATGGCGGGGTTCATGACTTCCCACACGAGTCCCAGATAGTTGTTGCGATTATCGATTTTCAATTGAAATAAAGCCAGCCGTTGTATCAAATAAATCGATTGATATTGCTCTTTAAGTAACTTAACTAGAGAGTTCATGCTCTTTTTCCCTCAATTCCAAAAAGCTTAATAAAGAAGCGCAGGCGGAACCGTCCGTATAGGTGTTCCATCTCCTGTTAAACGCTTCGACATCTGCCGGCTTGACGAGTTCTCCGCTAACAGCTTCCAGCAAAGCTTTAGCATCTTTAAAGATTGGTGAACAGATCTGTTCTTCAAACCCGTCAATCAGCCCCGGTGATTGTCGGTACTGTTCGATATCATAGCAATAAAAGTAAATCGGCTTATTCAACAAAGAAAACTCCATCGCTATCGAAGAGTAATCTGTGATAAGAATATCAGCAGCAAACAATAACTCATGCAATAGGAATTCTTGGCCGTTGATCAGAAAGTCCGAAAGGCCATCCGGAACCTTAAAATTGACTGTCGGATGAGCACGCACTATAAAAATATATCCTCTCTCCCGCCACTTCTCCAACTCTTCAGAAGTAAAAGCAAAGTGATTTTCGCCTTCACGGTAGGTTGGCGTGTAAAGAACCACCTGTTTGTCTTTTTTGGATGCAAGCAACTCACTTAGCTTACCGTCTGATTCGGGGATTCTGAAGTATTTATCGGTGCGGAGTGTTCCTGTCTCCAAGAATGCACCATCTTCAACTTGAAAGGCTTTCTTAAAGACTCCCTTCATTTCACTCGAACCAACTAAGATTTTATCATAACGGCGATAAACGTTCCTGTATCTTTTCAGGTCAGAATACCGATAGTTGTCTTCATTAAAGAGTCCAAACTTTTTGAGTGCGCCATTTGCATGCCAGATTTGGATACACGTTTTGGAAGCATTCCACTTCATGGCTCCTATTTCCGCAACATAATTATCCAAAATAACAAACAAGCAACTTTGTATTTCTTTTACCATCCCCAGAGTGTTCCAGAGCTTTTTTTCTCTATATCTGATATCTTTATGGCTCATTAATTTATCTCTAATCCTAGGGTTAAAGTAGACTGTAATCTGAAAATCACCAACCAAGTTATGGGTTTCCAGATAACCTAACAATTCATTAATGTCTTCTTCAAAATCCACTAAGATGACGATCTTCTTCTTGGATAATTTTTTTCTATAATAGATATTCGATATCAGTGAGATCAATAATAAGTATGTTTTTTTTAACAAGTAATTGCTCACCTTCTTGAAATTAATTACCCACAATATTATACACTAAATCCCTTTGAATTTCCCTCATGAGTTGTCCCATAAAGCAAAAGGTGAAGAATTTCTCTTCACCTTTGCAAGTAAATTAAATTTGGATAGTCATTTCATGTGCTCTATTATTCAGCGCTATATTGATCTTGTTCTCTCCCCTTTGTAAATCAGGGACGGAAACCGTGAGCAGCGCAGTGTTGCCCTTGGTAGAGATAGTCGCTGTACCATCCACAAACCCTTTTGAGTTTTTATTTTGCACGGTGGCAAAATAAGTGATCTTGGAGTCTCCGTAAACATAAACATTACTTATTGGGATATTAATACTATTTCCCACCACTTCAACACTCTGAATCTCTGGCTTTGCTACTGCCAAAAAGTCCAAGATGGTGGAGTTCATATCAATTGAGAGAAGGTCCGAATTATTTTTGTAAGCTACATAGGTTTCACCATTAATGATTGCAGCTTTCCTAAAATCATCCTTGCACGCAATTGCTCGCTGTGAGAAGTTGTCCAAGAAAGAAAATCTGGTTGCAATGTCCCATGCCTGGTAACGATCACCATCATCCAATGCATATGTGGCAGGATCAACCAGGAAATCCAGATAGCCCTTTACATTGAATCCGGTTAACCCCTTTGAATATTTAAAGGATGAATCAACGACCGTTTTTATATCCCAGGTAGCCCGTGTATCCCGTCCCTTTATAGCAGGCAAGTAAATTGAGTTATCCACTTCTTTTTTGCTGTAAACCAATAGGTCTGCCGGAAGTGCTTTTGCCACGTCCTTAGGAAGGTT
The DNA here is from genome assembly GCF_900156305.1 of Edaphobacillus lindanitolerans. GTDB lineage: Bacteria > Bacillota > Bacilli > Bacillales_A > Planococcaceae > Bhargavaea > Bhargavaea lindanitolerans. Next base: position 696,218 of record NZ_FTPL01000001.1, read on the forward strand.
CACTTTGATCTCATTGCTATTGCCCTTTAATTTCAGGTTTTCTTTCTCTCCGACTGTAAGGCTGGCCTTGCATTTCACTTGAATTTTATCCTCAACAAACGATAATTCAGAGAGGTAGCTTCTTGCAGTGATATCAATTTTGCTCTTGGCAAGCGAAAGGGCCAGGTCCAGTCGATCCTCTCTCAAAATATAGTCGAGGATTTTCTCACTGGTATTCATTTCTGATACGACATTTTCGTTAACAAACCGTTGTTGCCAACTACGGGCCATCTCAAATTCTTTCTTTTGGTCATTCTCGCTCTTTTTGTGGAAATTCTTACTGATTGCCCCGAGCACCCTCGATTTATACCAATGGCCTATCATAATATCTCTATCAGATTGAATAAGATTTTTCTCGAAAAAGCTTCCCAGATTATTTAGTTGAGACCATTTGTAATCCAAGTCTTTTCCGAAGGAAGCCGATCGGTTTTGTTCTCTCCAATGATAAACAGGATAGTCAGCCAAAATGCCAATACGTGGTTTCTTGCTGTAGACCAGGCAAGAGAACATGACATCCTCCCACCAAACTTTCTCACCCTCCGAAAAAGCAAGGCCGTTTTCTTCAAGAAAAGACTTGCGGTACAATTTTGGAACCGTCATCGGGCCCATTGATTGAATTCCACGTTCTTCGGCATTGATGACATTTTCCATATACTCGTTCCAGCCCCAGGACCATCCCTTAGTTCTGATCACTTTTGGATTAACGACATCGAGATTGTTTTCCTCAGCGAAATCAAACATTTTCTCCAAGGCTTGAGGGAAAATGGAATCGTCATCATCACTGTAAAATACATACTTCCCTTTTGCGATCCGGGTTCCATAATTTCTCGGCTTGCTTCCCCACCCTGACGGATTAATCCCTCTTACTGTATAGTTCGATCTGCTTTCAGCTATTTGCTTCAGCCTTATTAATGATTGAAACTCAGAAGAACCATCGTCGACAAAAATAACTTCAAACTCGTTTTGATCCATGGTTTGTTCATCAAAGGATGCAACCAATCGGTTCAGATTTTCCTTGGTGTTATTAAAGGTTGGGATAATTACACTAACTTTAACCATATCCTTCTCTCCTCTTTTTTAAGTCATGATCATTTATCTGAAGACAATGTACGGTCAAACAATTCTTTTCTAGACTTAGCAGGCGGAAGGATGGCCTGTTCCTCTTCTTCCTCTGTCCCCTCATCGTTCAGGCTCGGGATAATCAGCTGATCAATTACATTCGCTGCAGCGTTCCCCACTGTGTCATCAAAGAAATATTGAGCAAACGGCTGGATCTTTTCCGTCTCAAACTCCTCGTTCTGGATGACATCAATCATTTGGTTTACATCTCTTACAAGAGGGCCGGGAATAAAGTCAAAGTAATCGTAGTAAAAGTCTCTGGACTCGATGTATTCCTCAACATCAAAAGCAAAGAAGAGCATTGGTTTGTTGAGGAGCGCAAACTCGAAACAAACAGATGAGTAGTCGGTGATCAAAATGTCTGTGACCAGCAAAAGGTCATTGACCTCGCGGTAATCACTGAAATCCAAGAAGAAGTCGTGATATTCATAAGGGATTCTGATTTTGTTCTTGACAAACGGATGGATCTTGAGCACAAACACATATTCATCGGAGAGGCTCTCATACAGTTTCTTCAAATTCAACTTTTCAAACGGGTAGTGTGCTGTCGCCTGACCGTTCCCACGGAACGTTGGCGCAAACAGAATCACCTTTTTCTCCTTCAGTTCAGGGTATTTCTCATAGAGGGTAGATCGCACGTATTCTTTATACTCTTCGTCAACAAAGATATCCGCCCTCGGAATGCCCGTTGCATGTACTTTGTCGACCGTGATGCCGAAGCCCTCGGCATAGTTTTCCCGGACGCCTTCACTGCTGACGGCTGCCTTTGTATAGTTCCGGTGGTTCCTTGACCGCGGAGAAGGTCCTCCGGGCCTGCCGAGCCGGCTAAAGCCAAACGTCTTGAATGCCCCGGCAGCATGCCAGACCTGGATCAGGTCTGCCCCATTCCTGATTGCCAGCGGATAAATGATCGGGTAGAAATCGTCCACAAGAATGACTTTTGACGTTGCAAAATGATAGGCCATAGCCGTCAATTCCCTGAGGCTCTTCCTCTCATTAATATTGTCTTTCAGCAGGAACTTGATATCGAGGTTCATTTCCCTCTTCACCATTTCTTCATAGATAAAGAAGAAGTTTCCGGTCAATTCAGTCCGGCTGTCCGACGCAAATACAACTTTATTCTTTTTTATCGGGAACATGGAGAAAATAGAATACGCCAGTTGGAAGACCCTTTTCTTTATCGCCCGGACATATCTGTTCTCCTGGACAACATCATCCTCGTCCATGATCCGGGGGTCATAAGAACGCAGCAATGTACTTTTGAGCCGAAGTGTTTTTGTGTAGTTGTCGAAAGAGGCCACCAAATTATACTTCATGACCGATTGCTTGGAATAGTAGTTCAACCGGGTGCTGGAAACCGTATTGTTCAGAAACCTGCGGCTGTTGGCGAGCGGGATGACCTTTTCATATTTGATATTCTCATTTTCATTATCCAACTGTTCAAGAGTGATGAAAACATTGTACTCACCGGCTTCCAGCGGCTTCCCTTTTGCGATGATGGACAGGTCAATATATCCTCGGTATCCACTCAGCGATTCGAGAAATTCCGGGTCTTCCACTTCGAAGTCCTCGTCGGAATCTTCGTCGAACACTTCTGCAACCATGCAGTTTTCCAGAGGTATCTTCAAAGTAAGCTCGTCCAGGATTTCCGTATCGGTTTTTTCCCCGAGGAGAATCGGATCCTTTTCCCTGTATGCATTTACGTCAAGTTTGGGGACGATCAGCACCATTTTTCTGATGCTGCTTTCCCGGCGTGTATAGATCCCCTCGACCGAAGCAAATCCCCGGACTTCCAGGTTGGAACCTTTTATCTCGAGGTGAGTGAGTTCCTCCAACACTTTTTTGCCGCTTCTGATTTCCGCGTTTCGATTATCAACTGAACCCAAGTTCATATCATTGACCACCTACTCGTCCCAAGAAATGCTCAACGATTTTTTGGGAAGTGTTTTTTTTGTTTGAAAATGTGAATGCAATCATTCGGGAAGTGTCCCATTTCTCATTCTTTTGCCGGTTTCTGGTCCAATTCACCAGCTCATCGATGTTTTTCAGAAGCGCACCATCGGAAATAGTTCCGATTGGATAGTAAAGGCCTCTGCTATTTTCATATTCACCAAGATCAGGTACATAATGAGCCAATGGACGTTCAAGAAGGGCATATTCAAAAATGGCGGACGAGTAATCCGTAATGAAGGCATCCGCAACCAGCATCCATTCGTTAATGGAACGGTCTGCAGCCACCAATACATTCGTCAGGTCCCCCAGAGATGACATGCTCTCATTCACCAAGTATGGGTGCGGCCGATAAACGATGAGTTGATCGTCCCTGATGGCATTCGATAACGCCTTGAGTGTTTCAATAAAGTCAACAGAGGATTCTTTTTGTGAATCAGCCGCTCTGTATGTTGGCGCAAAGAGAATGATGACCCGGTCCGAAGTGATGATCGGATGGTCTTCTTTGATGCTTTTTATCACTTTTTCATGCGCTTGTTCCTCAAAAAAGAAATCCGTTCTCGGAATGCCGAGCGGGTGTATTCTTTCCGGAGGCATGTTAAACGCCTCTGCATAGTTCGGGACGATGTTGCCGGATGAAACATACACATGTGTGTAGTTTGAATGGACCGGGATGACTTTCAGATAGGATTCGGCAGGACCAAATTTAGTGTTGACGGTACTGTAGCCAACTTTTTTGAATGCGCCGGCTGCATGCCACAATTGAATGATCTTCATCTGTTTGTCCGGTTTGATCAGATATACCGGAAGATAATAATCCTCCAATATCACGTATTTTGCCCCGACAATCGTTTTCAACTCTTTAAACAACATAAGATTCATCCTATTTACTGGTGAAATAAGATGAATCTTAGCTGCAGGCCTCTGTTTGAGCAACTCGTTGTGCACATACTTAAGATTTCCTTCGAGTTGCCGAGATCTAGATTGAACGATGACCACCTTGTCAGGGTCTATGGGCTTAAGCACTCTCAGAAATTGATAATATCCGTTGAACACAAGCCTGAATAACCGTAAAAGCGTATATTTCGCTGATTGGACCACACTCATATCAGATCTTCCAGCGCATGATGGTCTTGCCCCAAGAGCTGGAAAGATCCGTTTCAAATGCGTTGACCGCATCCTGGACTGAAGTGATGTCATAGACGTTCCCAATCAGTGTTGACAGATAATCTACGACGTCAGGATACTGTTCGTATATATCTACAGTTCGCTGGAAATCCGCTGCACCGCTTCGGCTGCTGCCGAGCAGGGTCAGGCCCTTTTCGAGCACCATTCGGGTATTGACTTCAATCGGGTGTTCACTGACTCCCAGGAGGCAGACTGCTCCCTCCGGTTTGATGTGATCGATAATCTGATCAAGTGCATACTGGCTGCCGATTCCGCCTGCACACTCTATGGCGTGGTCGACCTGGAGATCATCTGGAATTTCGTCAATCTTGATCGCTTGATCGGCAAAGGAAAAATGATTCATCTTGTAGTCCGTCTTGCCGAATATGATGACTTTGGATTCTGGATAAAGCTTTTTCAGGATCAGGCAAGTGATATATCCGAGGTTCCCATCTCCCCAGACACCAAATGTTCCTCTTCGTTTGATCGCTTTTTTCTCAAAGCGGCTCAGCGCATGCACCGTAATCGTGACAAGTTCAGTGAATGCGGCAACGTCCATATCAATGGTGTCGGGAAGGACCACAATTCTGTCCCGGTTCAGGAATACATAGTCCTGCATGAATCCATCATAGCCGCTCGAACGGAACTGGCTGCTGCGCAAGTAATTCTCGGCGATGAACGGATCCTCTTCAACCGGATTATTCGGCACCATTACGACCTTCGTTCCGATTTTCAATTCATGCTTCGGATCAAAGACGACTTCCCCGACCCCTTCATGGATCAGGGCCATCGGCAGCTTCTTCTTCATTGCCTCTTTGCCGCGGGTCCCCGTGAAATACCGTTGGTCGGCAGCACAAATGGAAAGGTGGGTCGGCCTTACGACGACATCTCCGGAAACAATCGACCGGTCCTTGTATGTGATTTCAAATTGTCTCGGTGAAACGAGTCTGTATACTTGATTAATCATTTATCCAAACTTCCTTTTAGTATTGCATTTGCTACGTTCAGATCATATGGCGTCGTCACTTTGATATTGAAGATTTCCCCACTCAGAATTTTCACCTTTTCGCCTTTCATGGAGAAAATTTTACATGCATCCGTCAGGATTTCTTTTTCTTCATCGTTCAGCGTATTGTACAGTTCCTTGAGCTTTTCGATGTTGAATGTCTGCGGCGTCTGCCCCTGATACATATGTCCACGGATCGGAATGGAGTTGATGAATTCCCCGTCCTGGGATTCGACGATCGTATCGACTGCTTCAATAACGGTATCCACTGCACTGTGTTCAAGCCCCGCCTCAATGTTTTGCTCAATGATCCGGTGTGTAAGGAAAGGCCGGACCGCATCATGGGTGACAAGAATATCATCCGCATTCAAGCCATAGTCTTTCTCGATCAGCTTCACGATGTTCATGATGGAGCCGTTCCGGTCGGCCCCGCCTTCCGTCACTTCAATCTGCGGAAGGTCGATGGCAAATTTCTTCAGTACATCTTTTGTATAGTTAACCCACTCTTTCGGGGTTGCAATAATGATCTTCGAGAACTTGTTATTCAAAACGAACTTCTCGACCGTATGGACGATAATCGGTTTTTCATTTAGCAGCAGAAACTGCTTGGGCATTGGAACATTTCCCATCCGTTTTCCTTGTCCGCCAGCCAATATCCCTGCATAAATCATTACGACCACCTCATTAATATATATCGGTAATTGTATCATACGAGGGCCATTTTTCAACTTAAGCACGGGGCCCGCGAGTCTCGGTTACCGTTGCCTCATTAAAGCCATTTCTATAGGACGCCGGCAATATACATAAGTTCCGCCCCTTGTAGGAAAAAGCGGCAACCAAACTTTGCCTCTTATATCGTCCGGACTTCTGATGGCGGGCATCGCTGCGGTCTCAGATGGCCCTTTTCTATGCAGTTGTACGGCACTTCCGGTGCTCCGTCGCTTGATGTTTCCCGGGGCTCCGTTCCAATTGCCGTCTTAGGAGCAAAGACGAGGACCGGTTCACCACCGTTCACGGCCGCAAAAAAACCGCTCCTCCGGCAAACCCGGAACAGAGCGGTTTTTGGTGTTGGATCATTCCCCGCGATAACCTGTGTTGGCACGGACCGACACTTCGGCAAAACGGCGGGCGTCGCGTTCTTTTGACAGGACAGTGCCGAGCCACCCGCCGAGGAATCCGAGCGGCACCGAGATGATCGCCGGGTTCGTGAGCGGGAAGAGGGGCTCACCGACGAAGATGGCTGCACCCGCTTCAGGCGACAGGACGTTCGGGCTCACGGCAACAAGCACGAGTGCAGAAACAAGGCCGAGGATCATTGCCGTCATGGCGCCGGATGTGTTGAATTTCTTCCAGTAGATCGTATAAAGGATGACGGGCAGATTGGCGCTGGCCGCGACGCAGAAGGCGAGCGACACGAGGAAGGCCACGTTCATCGTCTGTGCAAACAGGGCCAGCAGGATGGAGAAGACCGATACCCACAGAGATGCCTGACGGGCTGCCTTCATCTGCTGCTTTTCAGTCGCTTTCCCCTTTTTGATGATCTGTCCGTAAATATCGTGCGCGAATGCGGAGGCACCGGTCAGTACCAGCCCTGCCACGACGGCCAGGATTGTCGCAAAGGCGACTGCGGAGACGAACGACATGAGGAAGTCGCCCCCAAGCGCTTCGGCGAGCAGCGGTGCGGCCATGTTGCCGGCCGGGTTTGCGGCGATGACTGCGTCATGACCGACAAATGCCGCTGCCCCGAACCCGAGGAAAATGGTCAGGATGTAGAAAATCCCGACGATCCAAGTCGCCGTGACGACCGAACTGCGTGCAGTCTTGGCGTCCTTGACCGTGAAGAAGCGCATCAGGATATGCGGAAGGCCCGCAGTCCCGAGGACGAGCGCCAGCATAAGCGAGATCGTGTCGAGCGGTACTTTGTATTTCAGGCCCGGCTGCAGGAAGGATTCTCCGTACGAGGTCGCATTTTTCACTTCGCTGAACATATTTCCGATGCTGAAATCGAACTTCGCGAATACGAGAAATGCGATGACGACCGTACCGATCATGAGGAGGACCGCCTTGACGATCTGGACCCAGCTCGTTGCGGTCATGCCGCCGAACAGGACGTAGACGGTCATCATGACACCGACGATCAGCACGGCGATCCAGTAATCGATGCCGAACAGAAGCTGGATGAGGGCGCCGGCGCCGACAAGCTGTGCAATCATATAGAAAATCACGATTGTGATCGTGCTGAGCGCCGCAGCCGCACGGACTTTCTTTGCATCAAAGCGCGAATTGATCATGTCTGCAAGCGTGTACTTCCCGAGATTGCGAAGCGGTTCCGCCACGAGGAACATGACGACGAGATAGGCAATGAGGAATCCGATTGAATAGAAGAAGCCGTCAAATCCGAACAGCGCGATCATCCCGGCAATCCCGAGGAATGACGCTGCCGACAGGTAATCCCCTGCGATGGCAAGGCCATTCTGCCAGCCGGTCAGGCCTCCGCCTGCCGTATAGAACTCACCCGCGTTCGTCGTGCGCTTTGCGGCCCACCAGGTGATGAACAGGGTCAGCATGACAATGGACAAAAACAGGATAATGACTGTTGTGCTCATGGACGGTGATCCCCCTTCAGCTCTGTCTCTACGATGTCTTCCGCTTCACTGTCAAACTTATGGAATTTCTTCACATACACGATGCAAAGGACCCATGTCATGATGAACTGTGCAGTCGCGTAAAGCCAGGCCCAGGAAATATCCCCGATTGCCGGCTGTTCCAGCACATTCGTATAGGACGTCAGAATCGGCAGCATGAAGTAAAACGCCAGGAAAAACACGGTGAGCGGGACGATGAATTTCTTTTTCCGGCTCATCAGTGCCTTGAACTTCGGCCCCTCGGCCACTCCCGTGAAGTCTGTACCCCCAAGCCGTTCAGGCACCGCCTGTTCCCGGCCCTTCCCGGCTGTCCGCTTTTCAGTGTAAACGCTTCCAACCTTCATTTGAATCTATCCCTCCCCTTTTTGTTCACAATTCGTTCAAAGAATAGATTCATTCTACATCCAGTAGAGTAAATATTCAAAAGGTTTTTTCAACAAAAGCAGAAATAGTAAGTAAGTCCCATGTCTCATTCAAGACCCAAATGTCATGCGCTTCTCTTCATAAACAAAGAACCCGGAAGCATCTCCTCCGGGTCCTTCGTCTCATGTATCTTCTTGTTTGCTACTCGTTTCCGACAGCCGTTTCATCAAATGGTTTGTCCTATCGAATCCCGAATATCGGACGGGAACAGAGGGCGGACCGCAAGCCGATCGGCCAACCGGACTCCATATCAGTCCTGCCTCAACCTGCAGATTCCTCTTTTTTCTCCATTTCATACCGCTTTTCACCTGAAACGTACGTCTGCACGACCTTCGTCCCCTGGATGTCTTCAATCGGTGAGTTGAAAATGTCCCTGTCGAGTACGGCGAAATCCGCAGCAAAGCCGGGCTTCAGCATGCCCTGCTCAAGGAAACCGCACACTTGGGCCGCTTCCCTCGTATACAGGGCGACAGCCTCCTCGACGGATATCCGTTGGTCCCGGCCGGTTTCGGTGCCTTCATACGCTTTCCGGCCGGCGGCGGAATAGATTCCGATGAACGGGTTCACCGGATCCACCCAGGACGTGGCCGGCGCATCGGAGGATAGGGCCGTCTGGATGCCCATGTCCAGAAACGTCTTGATCGGGTAAGATGCTTCCGTCCTCTCCGGTCCAAGGTTATTCAGGTAGCTTTCGATCTCGGCGAAGATGAATACCGATTGTGGCACAAAAGCGATCTCCGCTTTCTTCGCCCGCTTAAGTGATTCACGTGATGGCATGGCGGCATGTTCAATCCGGATCGAAGGGCGGTCTGTCAGCCACGGTCTCCGGCTTTCGAACGTTTGGGTGATGAGGTCGATTGCGCGGCCGCCCATCGCGTGGATGGCCAGCTGGATACCGTGCTCCTCTGCCGCGTCGGCCGCTGCGTTCAGTTCGTCGGCGGTAGTCGTCACAATTCCGTACTCATCGGCGCTTCCCTCGTACGGTTCCTCGATCCATGCCGTCCGTCCGGAGACGCTGCCGTCGGAGAACAGCTTGATGCCCGCAACACGGATCGGTTCATTCCCGCCGATTGCTTCCCGCTTGAGCTTCTTGAACTCATCGAAGGTATAATACAGGGCAGTCGGCTGGACGTATCCCCGGCGCCGTGCTTCCTGATACGCTTCCAGATAATCGTAGCCGCCGTCATGGATGGCCATCATCTCCGTCACCCCGGTGATGCCGTCCGACAGGAGCCGGCTGCTCAACCGGACAAGATCGTCCGCTGTTTCTTCTATAGAAGGCACAGGCAGATGCTGCTTGATGAGCGTGACAGCCGGCTGCTCACAGAAAATCCCTGTCGGATTGCCGTCTCTATCCCGGTCGATCTTGCCCCCTTCAGGATCCGGCGTGTTCCGGCCGATGCCTGCAACTTCCAGTGCTTTGGAGTTCACCGAGATGATATGGGCACATGTGCGGGTCACAACAACGGGCGAATCGCTGCAGGCCTCATCCAGCTCTTGGCGGGACGGGGCGCGGCCTTCCTCCAGCTTGCCTTCATCGTACCCCCATGCCTCGATCCATTCCCCCGCCTCCTGCTCGCTGCGGCGGATGCGGATATGTTCCTGCAGTTCGCGGATCGAGCGGGTCGCAGGCGGAATGACCGGAATCTGCTTTACGAAATCAGCCAGGTATACCGGGTGAAGGTGGGCATCGATCATCCCCGGAATGACGGTGCGGCCGCCGAGATCCATTGTCTCAAATTCACCGCTTGGAGCTTCAACAGTCCGGCCGATCCAGCTGATTTTCCCCTCTTCGGCGAGGATCGCCTCCGCAAACGGCTGTTCAGGATCTGCCGTGAATATATGCCCGTTCGTATACAGGGTTCTGTTTTGTACCATGTTGATTCTCACCTTTCTTTGAATAAAATCGGAAGCCGCCCGCACATCCCAAGCCGGCTGTCTTTTCATGGAAATCGGATATGGGAGGTCCTGCGGCGGAATCAGTCGCCGGCCTGTCCTTTCAATGTGTCACCTCCGGATATGCGGCCGCCGATCAGGAACCGGTGGATTACATAACCGCCGACAGCCCCGGCGAGCGCCGGGATGAACCAGGCAAATCCGCTTGTCCCGAATGGCAGCGAACCGAGAACCGGCGCGATCACCGAAAGCCCGATTCCGAATCCTTTCAGCGTCTCCATCGCGCTCACCGCGATGGTCAGAAGGATCGCCCCCTGATAAACGCCCGCATTCGGGATGAATCTATTGAACACACCGAGAAAGACGAGGACGATCGCCACCGGATAAAGCAGGGTGAAGATCCACATCGTGTAGTCGATGATCCGCCCGACTCCCAGCATCGCGACCGATGCCGATACCACACAGATGATCAACACCCACACCCGGTAGGTCAGACGGTCCTTGAACAGATGCCCGAGAAACTGGGCGATGACCGCCACGACACCGATCGTCGAGGTGAGGCAGGCGAGCGCAATGGCAACCGCAAGGGCGAGTGCACCCGAACCGCCAAGAAGGAGATCGACGAGTTCCTTCACGAGTGCCGTATCAGACATGCCTGCGCCGAGTGTCCCGCTTGCCCCGGCTCCGATGACGAGCAGGCCGCCGTAGACGACGAGCAGGCCGGCACCCGCGATCAGGATGCCGCCGATCGCCATCTTCCGCGCTTTCCTGCCCGTATAGCCGTAACCGGCGATGGCCGCGAGGAAAATCGGCGCGCACAGCACGCCGGTCACTACGTCTCCGGTCTGGTATGCGCTCAGGAATGCCATCGAGAACGGATTTTCCGTACCGGTTTCCACCGGTGTGCCGATCGGAAACAGGAGGCCTTTGCCGACGATGACGAGCAGGATGATGACCAGCACCGGGGTCAGGTATTTTCCGATCCGGTCGATGACATTGGACTGATCCATCGCAAAGAAAAAAGTGACGGCAAAGAACAGAAGGACTGTAATCCACGGCGGCAGGGACGGCAGCAGGACGCCGGCCCCTAGTTCATGGGTCGTGGCGGCCATCCGCGGAATCGTGACGAACACGCCGATGCCGACCATGAGCAAAAGATTGAAGGCCGTGTGGAACCAGGGCGCAATCGGACGGGTCAGGTTTTCAAACTTGCCCCCGGCATTCAGGATCGCCAGTACCGCCAGCAGCGGAAGGACGATCCCCGTGACCGAGAATCCGATCATCGCAGAGATCCATCCGTCCCCGCTCGACAAGCCGATGGTCGGCGGGAAAATGAGGTTCCCCGCACCGAAGTAGAGGGCGAACAAGGCAAAACCGAGGATGATACTGTGCTGGAGCGTTTTGCTCATGCTTATCACTTCTTTCTGGACCAAGACGGTGCAATCGCTTTCAAGCACCATTCTCATCCGACAATGTTTTCAATACTGATTCTCTTCACTATAGTCCCTGAAAACAGAGAAAAGGAAGAGGAGAAAATTTTCTCCTCTTCCGTCAAAAAAGCTATTCCCTTAACCCGTATTTATCGAGCTTGTACTTGAGTGACTGCTTTGAAATGCCAAGTCTCCGGGCCGTTTCCGCAAGCACACCCCCGGCTTTCAGATATTCCGACTCGATCAACCGCCGCTCATATCCATCGATCGCATCCTTCAGGTTCCCCTGTTCCAGTGCAGGATTTCTCAATTCGTCCTTGCCCGTCCGTTTCAGGAGACGGCCCGGCAGATCGGCAAGTCTGATTTCCGATCCGTCCGTATTGTTGAATGCCGCCTCCACCGCGTTTCTCAACTCCCGTACATTCCCCGGCCAGTCATATCGCCGGAACGCATCCATCGACTCATCATCAAGCCCCAGGATGGCCATGTCCATCCGACGATTGTAATAATGAATAAAATGCCGGATATATGGCCCGATGTCTTCCGGCCTTTCCTTGAGCGGGGGCAGGTCGATCTGCACCACTGCCAGCCGATAATACAGGTCTTCCCGGAGCCGCCCCGCCTCGAGCAGCTCCTCCGGATTTTCATTCACTGACGCAATGATCCGGCAGTCCAAGATCAAATCGGACATTCCTCCGGCACGCCGAATTCGCTTTTCCTCGATTGCCTTCAAAAGACGGGGCTGCAGTGTCACCGGAAGCGCGTTCAGTTCATCCAGGAATAAGGTGCCGCCCTGTGCCTGTTCAAAAAGACCCGCGAGTTCCGAAGATCCCTCCATCGTAACGTTCGCCGATCCGAACAGGAGCGGTTCCATCGTGTCTTCCGTGATGGCTCCGCAATCCACTGAAACGAACGGTCCGGCAAAGCGCCGGCTCAAGTTATGGAGTGCCTGGGCGACCACTTCCTTTCCGGTCCCCGTCGGGCCGGAAAGCAGGACGGTCGTATCCCGGACGGCGACACGGCGGACCCGCTCCTTCACCGCCAGCATTGCCGGACTTTCGGAAATCAGATCATCCACTGTGTAGATGGTTCCGTTTTTCCGATACATCGGATGTACAGCGAACCCTTCAAGGAGCGCCAGCTGATCCTTGCCGAAAAAGTGGGTCGAGAACTCGATCGCACCGATGATCTTTTGGTCCTCAATGATCGGATAGGTCGAGCTTTTCGAAGTATATTCACTGCCTGTTTTTGTGACCAGCCTCTGGACGATATTCGGCATCGCCGACCCTGTCCGCAAAACGGTGAACAGTGTGCTTTCTTCCTTTGGCAAATTTGTATAGAAAGTCGTCACATCCCGGCCGAGAAAATCTTCCGGCCGGTGACCGAGCTTCACCAGAATGTTCAGATCGGCAATATCGTAATAAAGTGTCCGTCCCCTGTCATCGACCACAAGCACATTATCGTACTCGCCGAACGGGATCACGGCTTTTGGATCTATCTGCTGCATTCCGCTCCCTCCAATCCAACGCAAGCCCTTTCACCCATTCTAAATCATGTTGTCCCTTATTTCATCAGGCGCCCAAATAAAGCAGGTGGCCTGTTTACTTTCATTTCAACCCGGGCATAAAGACATTAGGCTTAAAACGAAAGGAGTGGAATTTCATGGATGATTTCAAAGAGAAGATCGAAAACCGTATGGGTGACTACGATCAGGAAGAAAAAGAACAGATTCTCGAGAACTTCAACCACTTCAAGCAATTCTTATCCGAAAAAGTGGAAAAAGGCGAGAAGATGGGCCTGAGCGAGGAACAACTCGCCAAAGGTGCCGAACTCGTCGCCAACTACCTGGCCAAGCACGAGGAGCCCCGCAACCGCGAACAATACCTTCTGGCGGAACTGTGGAAAGCCGGCAACAAAGATGAACAGCACCATCTTGCCCACATGCTCGTCAAACTCGTACAGAATGACTGAATTTTTTTAAAGGAACCGGGGAGCCGATGCTCTCCGGTTTTTTAATGTTTCTTCCTTTATGTTGCCATTGACGAACGATGTCGAAGTCTGTATGCTTATTTAGAAATTTTTCATTATCTAAATATTGCGAGGGGTGTCGGGGGAAATGACAGATTTAAAATCGTTCATCGAGCACTACTTATCCGAGAACAAAAGTGAGTTCGAAAAAGTAAGCGAATACATTTTCAATCATCCGGAAACTCGGTTCGAGGAATACGAATCATCCAGGTTCCTGGCCGACCAATGTGAACAGGCCGGCTTCCGGGTGGAACGCCATGTCGGCGGAATTGAAACCGCCTTCATCGCAGAATACGGCGAGGGGGCCCCTGTGATCGGATTCCTCGGCGAGTTCGACGCCCTTTCCGGTCTCAGCCAGGAGCCGAATATCGCAGAGCCTGTCCAATGGGAACGCCATGTCGGCCACGGCTGCGGGCATAATCTGCTCGGCACCGGCGCCTTCGCCGCTGCCTGTGCCGCCAAGGCTTTCCTCGAGAAGAACAACCTGCCCGGCACCGTCAAATTTTTCGGCTGCCCGGGTGAAGAAGGCGGTTCCGGAAAGACATTCATGGTCCGCGAAGGCTTATTCGACGGTTTGGATCTTGCCCTTACCTGGCATCCATCGCCGGGCAATGCCATCATGTCACTCAGCTCCCTTGCAAACTACCAGGTTTTCTTCCGATTCAAGGGGATTCCGACGCATGCGGCAAACTCCCCTCACCTCGGACGCAGTGCGCTGGATGCGGTGGAGCTCATGAATGTCGGCGTCCAGTATCTGCGGGAACACATCATTGACGCAGCCCGCATCCACTACGCCGTCACGAACACAGGCGGCATCTCGCCGAACGTGGTCCAGGCAGAAGCGGAAGTGCTCTACCTGATCCGGGCACCGAAAATCGGGCAGGTCGATGAGATTTACAAGCGGGTCATCAAAATTGCGGAAGGCGCCGCGCTCATGACGGAAACCGGGCTGGAGATCGACTTCAACAAAGCCTGTTCGAATTACATACCGAACCGCGCCGCCGAGCGGCTCCTCTATGAGAGCCTGCAGGAAATCGGCCCCGGAGAGCCGACCGAGGAGGAAAAGGAGTTTGCCAAAGCCATTTTCGACTCCCTCTCGGCAAGCGAGCAGCAAGACGCATTCAACGGCATGCGGGGCTTCGGATACTTTGGGGACGGCCGTGAGTATGAAGGAAAATATATCGCCGATACCGTAGGCCCGTATGTCGAGACCGATGAAGTTCTTGCCGGCTCGACCGATGTCGGCGATGTCAGCTGGGTTGTTCCGACCGCGCAGCTCACCACGTCCACTTCTGCCATCGGGACGCCTCTCCACACTTGGCAGATGACGAGCCAGGGCCTCTCGACGAACGCTCACAAGGCGATGCTCCGGGCCGCCGCATCCATGGGTCTCACCGGGATGAAGGTTCTCCAGAACCCTGGCCTGCTGGAGTCGGTCAAGGAAGAATTCACCGCATTCCAGAAGGATAATCCGTACACCAACCCGATCCCCGACCATGTCAAGCCGTCCAAACTAAACGCCTGACGAACATCGGCACCGGGCCTCCAACATATGAACGAATCGAGGGGAAATGATGGAAACAGCAAAAAAGGGGTTCTTCAACAAGTTCCTGAACGGGGTTGAAAGGGTCGGCAACAAACTGCCGGATCCGTTCATCTTGTTTGTGTACATGGCGCTCGGCGTCATCATCCTGTCCTGGATCTTCAGCCTGTTCAACGCACAGGTCACACACCCGGGAACAGGCGAGACGCTCACGATCAAAAACCTGGCATCCGGTGAAGGTCTCCGGTATATCGTCACCTCGATGATCGAAAACTTCACCGGCTTTGCCCCGCTCGGCATTGTCCTCGCGATGATGCTCGGGATCGGCCTCACCGAAAAGGTCGGCATGCTCGATTATGCCATCCGGAAGACGATCATGAAGTCTCCGCCATGGCTTCTCACTTATTCGGTCGCGTTCGTCGGAGTCATGGGCAACCTGGCGTCCGATGCAGCGATGCTTCTCATCCCGCCGCTTGCGGCCATGGTCTTTTACAAAGTCGGACGCCACCCGCTCGCCGGGCTGGCCGTCGGCTATGCCTCATCCGGCGCCGGATTCACGGCCAACCTGCTCATCGTCGGCACCGATGCCCTGCTGGCCGGGATTTCCACGGAAGCTGCAAAAATCATCGACGAATCCATCGTCGTGACCCCTGCCGACAACTGGTACTTCAATATCGTTTCCGTCTTCGTCATCACCTTCCTGGCCGGATTCATCACATCGAAATTCATCGAGCCGCGTCTTGGCAAGTATTCGGGTGAAGCCGTGGAAGTGGATGTCGAGGAAGACCCGCCGAATGCCGGCAAAGGGTTCCGGAATTCGATGATTGCCGCACTCATCTTCCTCGTCCTCGTCTATCTGTCGGTCGGCTTCTCCTGGAGTCCGCTCCGGAGCGAGGAAGGAAAAGTCATCCCGTCTCCGTTCCTCACCGGGATCGTGCCTATTCTGCTCTTCCTGTTCCTGACCGTCGGGGTCACCTACGGGGTCACCGTCGGCAAGATCAAAAGCGGAAAAGACATTGCCGCCTACATGGCCGAAGCGATGAAAGACATGAGCAGCTACATCGTCCTCATTTTCGCCATTTCCCAGTTCATTGCCTATTTCAACTGGTCGAACATCGGGATCTGGGTTGCCGTCAACGGTGCAGAATTCCTGGAAAGCGTGAACTTCACCGGAATCGGCCTCATCATCGGCTACATCATCTTTACCGCCTGCATGAACTTCCTGATCACTTCCGGATCGGCCAAATGGGCGCTGGAAGCACCGATCTTCGTGCCGATGTTCATGCAGCTCGGTTATCATCCGGCATTCACACAGGCCGCCTACCGGATAGCCGATTCATCGACAAACATTGTCACACCTCTGATGCCATACATGGTGGTCGTGCTCACATTCATGCAAAAATACGACAAGAAAGCCGGGATCGGGACGCTCATCTCCCTGATGCTCCCATACTCGATTTCGTTCCTTGTCGCCTGGATCATCCTGATCCTCCTATTCTTCTATGCAGGAATCCCGTTCGGGCCCGGCATCACGCCTTACCTGTAAGGAACAACGCCCCCGGCAGCCGATCGGGGGCGTTTATTGTACTGATTTGATGAATGACATGATGAAGGGACGGAAATGCCATGCTGAATGAACAAATGAAACGAGATCTCATTGAAATCCGCCGGGATCTCCATCGCCACCCCGAACAAGGCTTCCTTGAAATGCGTACAGCCTCCCTCGTCACTGCCGAGCTCCTCCGCCTCGGCTTCGGGGTCAGGACAGGACTGGACGTCATGGAACCGGATGCCGTTATGGGCAAGCCCACTGATGCAGAGACAGCCGCCCATTTCAAATGGGCCAAGGAGAATGGCGCCGTTCCCGAAACGGTGGATTGGTTCAAGGACGGGTACACCGGCATCGCGGCTGACTGGAAAACGGGACGCCCTGGTCCCGTCACCGTATTCAGGGTCGATATGGACGCCCTCCCGATCCTCGAATCCGAAGACGCGGGGCATGTCCCGCAGTCGGAAGGTTTCCGCTCGGTCAATGACGGATCGATGCACGCATGCGGGCATGATGCCCACACATCGATCGGGCTCGGCCTTGCCCGCCTGATTGCAGAAAAGGCGGATCAGCTTGCCGGGACCGTCCGGATCCTCTTCCAGCCTGCAGAAGAAGGCACGCGAGGTGCCCGCTCGATGGCGGAAGCCGGCGTGGTGGACGACGCCGACTTCTTCATCGCCACTCATGTCGGCACCGGCGTCCCGCACCGGACATTCCTTGCCGCGTCGAACGGCTTCCTCGCGACGTCAAAAATTGACGTCACATTCAAAGGGATCGCTTCCCATGCCGGCGCGAAACCTGAAGAAGGCCGCAATGCCCTGCTTGCCGCTGCGAACGCCGCAATCAACCTTCATGCCATTTCCAGGCACTCCGGCGGATCGACCCGTGTAAATGTCGGTGAACTTCATGCAGGAAGCGGCCGGAACGTCATCGCGGCCCATGCTTCCATGAAAATCGAGACGCGGGGCGAGAATTCAGAAGTGAACGCGTATGTAAAAGAGCAGGCAGAACGGATCATCCGCGGGGCAGCCGACATGTACGGTGTCCGGTATGACTTCCGGACAGTCGGCGAAGCGATCGACTGCAAATGCTCGGAAGAACTTGCCCGCAGACTGGCGGATTCTGCAGGAAAATCCGACTACGTGGACGAAGTGATGCTTGCAGACCATGCATCGGCCGGTTCCGAAGACGCCACCTACTTCATGGACCGGGTCATCCGCCACGGCGGGCAGGCCACCTACTGCATCGCCGGCACCGACCTTGCAGCCGGTCACCACAACGAACGATTCGACATCAATGAGGAAACGATGTTCTCCGCAGTGGATGTCCTGTTCCGTGCCGCACTCGACCTGAACGGCCGGGCCTGAACATTTTCAGCACAGCTGAATGCCTGCATAGATCAAAGAAGTGCGCCAGCCCTTGTCGGCCGGCGCACTTCCTTTATTATTCGAACAGCGGGCGTTCAGGATCCTTCCCGATAGTCAGAAGCATGCTGTGAAGCTGCCCGCGGTGATGGGCGAGGTGGACGGCGATCTGGACCAGCCATCCGAACCGGGTGTATGTAGCGCCCCACCAGGACGTCGTCTTTTCTTCCAGGGAAGCAGCCGTATACAGGTCATACCGGCCGCGCAGTTCTTCGACGGAACGGCTGAGCGTCAACAGGCTTTCTTTCAGGCCATCCGGCCGGTTCTCTCTGTAGTAAACCTTCATCTGATCTTCGGTGTCCCCGTCCGAAAGGCGAAGGTCTGCACTGCAGAGCAGGGCCATATGGCCGAGCAGTTCTCCGAGGGACCGCTTCCCCGCCCATGGCCGATAAGCGAGATCAGCTTCTGTCAGGACATTGGCCATGCCGAGCACCGATCCGTGCATGAATTCGATCTGCCGGAATACTTGTGCGCACTTGTCGTCCATTTTATCGGCCGTCGGCGATTGTTTCGAGGCAAATCCGGACACCCCGGAGCAGGTCCTCGTGGCTCCAGCTCGGAATCCTGCCGTGCTGGATCGCCAGTTCATGGGAAGCCGGGATGTGGATGAACCCGGCCCGCATGCCGGGCCGCTCCGTCGCCGCATAGTGGAGTCCGCCGAACATGACGTTGTTGCACAGGTAAGTGCCGGCCGTGTTAGAGATCTCGGCAGGAAGGCCGGCATCGACCAGGGCGTTGACCATTTCCCGGACAGGAAGTGTCGAGAAATAGGCGTCGGGCGCATCTTCATTGATGGGCTTGTCCACAGGCTGGTTTCCCTCATTGTCGGGCGCTCCGTCCTGGACATTGATCGCAATCCGCTCCGGCGTCATTTTACTGCGGCCGCCGGCAAGCCCGAGCGACACGGTCACATCGGGTTCCACTTCCCGGATCAGGCCCATCAGCCGGGCTTCCGCCCTGTTGAAGTCAACCGGCAGAATACGGCTGGTGATTTCGTAATCTCCGACCACGGTGCCGTCCAATTCCTCCGCCACCCGCATGGTCGGATTCACCGGAAAGTCCAAAAACGGTTCAAAACCTGTCAGCAGAATTGTTTTCATCCCCAAAACATCCCCTCAATCAAATTTCATTACTTTGAACGTACCCGTTGCATGACCGATCAATTCACCGGATTCATTATAAAGCCGTCCCTCAAGCAGCACCGTGCTCCTCGTTTTGTTGATGAGCTCTGCCCGTGCCGTCATCGCCCCTCCGACAAGCGGCTTCAGGAACTGGGTCTGCATTTGGATGGTCATCGTATCGTCATACCCGAGCGACCGGATGAATAGCCCCATCACCGTGTCGAGTACGCTCATGTATACCCCGCCGTGCACGGTGCTCCGCACATTGTCGAGCTCCGGCTTGTACGGGAGGCGCAGTTCGACATCCCCTTCCTCAAGTGTCGTAATCTCAAGTCCGAGGAAACGGAAAAATTCGCTGTCTTCAAATTCCCCGCGGACGCGGTCAAGCTGCGTTGCAATCATGATGCAGGACTCCTTCGTGTTGGTTTGCTTGAGTCCAGTATACCAAAAACCGGACTGTTTCCGTAGGAATTCCGGGAATATGCTGATTTGCCGGTGAATGGCCGGCTGTCTGTGGTAGAGTGAAAGAACAACGATTGAATCATGGGGTGAGGAAATGCTCTTCAAGCGGAGCGGCACTTCCGGCGAACAGTCCGGAGTCCAATATTGCATGGGGCTCAACCGGGGCCTCGGTGTCACATTGTCCTGTTATGCCTATGAATCGGACGGCGTCCTGCTCGATACGGGCGCCCACTCCCTGCGGAAATTTTTCCGTCCGTTCATCCAGAAAGTCAGTCCGGACCTGGCAGCGATCACCCACAGCCATGAGGACCATTCAGGGAACGCAGCGTTTTGTGCGGAAAAAGGAATTCCCGTTTATATGAATCCAATGAATGCGGGAGACTGTGCCCGGAGAGCGAACTATCCGCTGTACCGAAAGCTGTTCTGGGGCAGCCGGCCTGCATTTGCCTCGGAGAGAATGCCCGGATCCTTTTCGTCCCGCACCCACGATTGGCGTGCCATCCGGACCCCCGGCCACGCGGCGGACCATGTCGCTCTGCTCGATGAAACGACCGGCCAGTTGTTTTCGGGCGATCTGTTCGTGAGCGTGAAACAGAAAGTCGCCCTCCGGGAAGAGAACATCCCCGAGACGATCCGGTCGATCCGGGCAGTACTGGAGCATGACTTTGGCGAGATGTTCTGCTGTCATGCGGGGCATGTGAAGGACGGCAGGAAAGCGCTCACCGGTAAGCTTGAATTTCTGACGTCACTGAGAGAAAATGTCCTCCGGCTGCACGGTGAAGGCAGGCCTGCAACGGAAATCCAACAAGTACTGTTTCCGAATTCTTACCCGATCACCCGATTTTCATCCGGCGAATGGGATTCCATCTTTCTCATCACGTCCATCCTTGACGAACATCCGGGCCAATAAAAAACCTTTCCCGCTGCGGGAAAGGTTTTTCGGTAAGCATTCCTTATTTTAGGTTGACCTGTTCCAACAGGCCTTCATCGGTCGAAATGATTTTCAGCAAGTCCTCATGCTTGATATAGACTGTTTTGTAAGCCGGTTTTTCTCCTTCCATGAACAGGAGCACCCGGTTGCCCGGATTGTCGCTGGCGACCCGGATCTCATAGTCGTCCGGATTGAAGGAATCGCCTACGTATTCGAGTTCCTCATAACCGGAAGTGTCTTTCGCCGGTTCCGCGTTCTGTGCCTCACCGTCATGGATGGTGTCTTCGCTGCTTCCTCCGCCCGCGTCTCCGGTCACAGTTCCCTTGTCGGTCTGATCCCCGGCCCCGCCGCCGTTCTGTTCAGTGTCCGGATCCACAGGGGCTTGTTCCGGATTCTCCTGTTTGTCGCCGCAGGCACCGAGCAGCAGTGCCGCCGTTGCCATGATGGCCAGATATTTTTTCATGGTCATCCTCCCCCCTTTCACACAATCTACTATACCCGCTCCTTCCGTTGACAACACGTAACGGATCCGTTAACTTTAGTGTATTAAATCATTAAAGCGGAAGGAGGCTTTCATAGATGAGCAGACTATGGAGCGAGATGACGCGCCGTACAGAACCGTATGTCCCGGGAGAACAGTCCGGACATACCGGGATCATCAAGCTGAATACGAACGAGAATCCGTACCCCCCGAGTCCGAAGGTGACCGAAGCGATTCAGGAGGAGGTCTCCAGGCTGCATCTGTATCCTTCCCCGACTGCGGACGGACTGCGCCGGGCGATCGCAGAGACCGAAGATCTAACGGAAGACCATGTTTTTGTCGCCAACGGTTCGGACGAAGTGCTGGCGTTCTCATTCATGGCCTTCTTCGACCCCGGTCGTTTGATCCGCTTCCCGGACATCACCTACAGTTTCTATCCGGTATACGCCAAACTGTTCGGCATTCCGTACAAAGAGGTGCCCCTCCGGGATGATTTCACGTTGGACATCGCAGGGTTCGAACAGTCCGAAGGAGGGATCATCCTTCCGAACCCGAATGCACCGACCGGCATATACGAGCCGCTTGACGGCATCCGGAAAATCCTGGAGGCCAACCCCGGCAGGGTGGTCATCATCGACGAAGCCTACATCGACTTTGCAGGACCTTCGGCTGCCGGACTGATTTCTGAGTATGATCACCTGCTCGTCACCCGCACAACGTCAAAATCCCGCTCGCTCGCCGGTCTCCGTGTCGGCTATGCACTGGGCCGGCCCGAGCTCATCGAGGGGCTTGTGCGGATCAAGGATTCCTTCAACTCTTACACGCTCGACCGGCTGTCGCAGAGCGGCGCTGAAGCGGCATTCCGGGACGCGGCCTATTTCAGGGAGATGACGGACAAGGTCCTTCTGACCCGCAGCCGTTCAGCGGATCGGCTCGGAAAACTCGGATTCCGCATCCTCCCCTCTTCTGCCAACTTCCTGTTCTGCAGGCATCCCGGGATGGCTGCTGAACAACTTTATTCGGAACTGAAGGAGCGGGGCATCCTCGTCCGCCACTTCAGCAGACCCCGCATTTCGGACTATCTGCGGATCACCGTCGGAACAGACGGGCAGATGGATCAGCTGATCGGCGTCTTACATGAAGTCTTGGCTGAGTAACAGCAGAAAGCAGGCCATCCGGAAGATCCCGGATGGCCTGCTTCGTGTTTATGTCGGCTCTGCCACAAATTCATCTTTCAGTGCCCGCTTCAGGAGTTTGCCTGCAGACGTGACCGGAAGCGAACGGCGGAAGTAGACATGCTTCGGTGTTTTGAAGCCCGCCAGATATTCCCGGCAGAACGTCTTCACCTCATCTTCGTTCAGTGTGGATCCTTCTCTTTTTACGATGACGGCCGCTACCGCCTCCCCCCAGTGAGCATCGGGCAGTCCAATCACCGCACACTGCAAAACGTCGGGATGACGGCCGAGGATGCTTTCCACTTCCTGGCTCGAAACGTTCTCGCCGCCGCTTTTCACCATATCCTTTTTTCGGTCCACAAAGAATAAATGGCCGTCTTCATCTCTGGCAACGATATCGCCCGTATGGAACCAGCCGTCTCTGAACGCCTTCAAATCGGCTTCCCTGTTCTCGAAATAGCCGGCGGTCACGACGGGGCCGCGGATCAGCTGTTCGCCCGCAATGCCTGCCGGAACCTCTTCTCCGTATTCATCAACGATCCGGATATCCACAGCCGGATACGTGATTTCCCCGATATAGCGGCCGTCCTGGCCGGGCACTTCATCCCACTCCTTGAACCAACCTGCTGTGATCGGACATGCTGTGGATGCCGTCGAGGCCTGGACGGTCAGGAACCTCGCCCCGGGCGCTAGTTCATTCCAGCCGTCAATCATGCTTTTCGGGATCGTGCTTGACCAGGTCACCAACTTCTTCATCCCCGTCAAATCACGGGAAGATGTCCCCGGATCGTTCAAAACGGCCAGATACAAGGTTGGCGGCAGTCCCGTGGTCGTTGCGTTGTAAGACTCCATGGCAGCCGCGATCTGTCCCGGAACCGGTAATTCAAGCAGGACCAGCCCCGCACCCGTCGTGAAACAGGTGACAGCACAGACAAAACCGGCAACGTGGATCATCGGAAGTGCGAGGACGAATGTCTCGTCACGCAGAAACGTGCCTTCTGAAACGTATGTCTGCGAGGCCATGTACAGATTCCGGTGGCTTGACATGACGCCCTTCGGCATGGACTCCGTGCCGCTGGTAAAGAACATCACCGCAATGTCCCGATCATCGATGACTGCCGCGGGCTCCGAAGCATCTCCGCTCATCAAATCCTCGAATGCCGTCCACTTTTCGGGCAGTTCCCCGACTCTTCCTCAGATGAGGACATTTACTTCTTCCGCTGGCCAGTCTCCTGCCCGCACGGTCTCTATGCTGTCCCCGGCGGCAAAGATTGCGGCCGGGCGGGCCGCCTCGATCAATCTCGCCAGTTCAGCTGAGTTCAGCATGAAATTCAGCGGGGTGATCCAAGCCCCTAGTTTCATTGCCGCAAAAGCCATGATGACGAACTCCGGGCTGTTTCTTCCCACCGCGACGACCCGGTCTCCTTTTTGTATCCCTTTTTCCGACAGGGCATTGGCAGCCCGGTTCACTTGTTCATTCAGATCACGGTATGAAATCTGTTCTTCCTTGCCCGTTGCATCCAGAAACGTGAATGCGTGACGGTCCGGGAAACGTTCTGCCGCACGTCTTAAAATGTCCCCGGCCACCAATCGGGTCTTCTGGTTTTCAGCAACCGTCCCATTCATTCTCCGATCCCTCCCTGCAGTCCATTCTTCACTATGTTCCACAGCGGGCGGTAAATCCCTTCTCCTCTCACGCTTCCGGCAGAGGGGCAAATCCCCGCCCGACATCCTCAGGTGAATGCGCATCCGAGCCGGTCTGCAATCCGAGGCCGAGTCTCCGTGCCTCATCGGCCATCCATTCTTCCGGATACGTCATCCCGTAGTCCGGCTTCCGAAGACCGGCATGATTAAAGTCGAGCCGGTATCCGTTCTCTGCGGCGGTGGCCAATACCTCCCGCCAGTCGATCGGATCCCGGGCCGGCGCAATCCGCTTCCTGAATTTATGGATCAGGTTGACATGTCCGAGTACAGGCGGATTCAGCTCGCCGAACGGCTTGGAAGCCGCTTTCCGGATCGCCTCACCGTATGCAAGGTAGATCATCTCCAACCCGGGCTCTTCCGCTTTCCTTGCCAGTTCATCCGCTCCATAGTCCACGCAGAACCAGCCGTCCGGCAGCCGGACAAAGTGCACGCTCAAGAGCGAGTTCCGGACCTCTTCCGGGTACTTCCTGAGAAAGTGGAGCGTTTCCCTCTCAAACCCTTCTATATAATCGATTTCGAACCCGCACCGGACATCCACCCGGCCGGCATATTTCTTCCGCAGCCGTGCCGCTTCGGCCACGTACTTTCCGACATCCTCCGCCTGCATGGCGCTGTCCTGTTCAGGTACCGGGTCCGTGAATCCTTCCGGGAGCGGCGCATGTTCTGTGAAGACAAGCACTTCAATCCCCTGACGCTCCGCTTCTATCACATAGTCCTCCATCGGTGCATCTGTCCCGTGCGGGCAGAACGGCGAGTGGACATGTCCGTCTATTGTTGCCATATTCCCATCCCCTCCTGTTGCAATGTTTCAAATGCTATGTTAGTATTTCACCCATCTACTACTTTAACATGGTAAAGCAATGAAGTGAAGAGGTGACATCCGAATGACGTCGTTCATCTACAATCCGAAGCTGATCCAACAGAAACAGCTGGAAATCGAGTTTCTCTCATTTTTCCACGGCCACGGGTTTGGCATCATCGACCTTCCTGTCGTTGAAGCGTTCGACTGGGGGGGCATGACAGAAGACGACCTGCTGCTCATGCCCCAGCGGGAGACATGGGTCCAGAACGGAACCGTCCATGCGCTCCGCCATGACTGGACAAACTCGATTGTCCGCTATTTGAACAAATACAAGATCGATGCCGAGCGGGCTGTCTACTCCGGACCTGTCTTTCACACGGGAAGCGAGCATTCCCAGCTCGGGATGGAGGTGTTCTCCGACAGCAGTGCGGAACAGCAGGATGCACTCGGCCTGCTGATTGAATTCATGGATGGCCGGCTCGGCGGACTGCCCCGTATGGCAGTCATCAGCCACTATGCCCTTCTCCCGATGATCCTCGGCGAAGACAGAATGGCGGAACCGGCGATCCGGCGGGCCCTGTCCCAGCGGAGCGAGTCCGCACTGAAAGGACTGCTCGGTAACCATCCGCTTCCCGCACTCCTCGGCGACCGCCCCGAAGCGCAGATTCATAAGCTCCGCTCCATCTTTCCGGAAATCAGTCCGATTTTGGAAGAGCTGACCGGCTGGGAGGAGACTCTCCGCCGGTCCGGGATTGAAGCGGTCTATCCGGACATCACCGCACTGCCGGCCCAGTCTTACTATGATGGCGTCTTCATCCGGCTCTACGGGGAAGGTCACACGGCGCCTGCCGCCTCCGGCGGACAGTACACCGCCCGGAAAAAGGCGTTCGGCATGGGAATCTTTTATTGAACAGTTCCGCTTTTATTCACGGTGTAAAGGATGATTTGGATGATTACGATTGCACTGTCCAAAGGACGGCTCCTGAAGAGCTTTTTGAATTACCTTGAACAGAACGGGCATCCCCGCTGGCACGGTGCACTGAAGTCTGCCCAGCGTGAGCTGCTCGTCGAAACGGAGGGGATCCGCTTTCTGCTCGTGAAGGGTGACGATGTGCCGACTTACGTCGAGGAGGGCATTGCCGAACTCGGAATCACGGGCAGCGACATCCTCGCCGAGAACGGCACCGATGTGAATGAACTGCTCGAGCTGCCGTTCGGCCGCTGCCATTTTGCGCTCGCCTCCAAGGAAGAGCTTCCGGAATACCGGACAATCGCAACGAAATACGTGAACTATGCCAAGTCGGTCTTTGACCGCTCGGAGAAGCCTGTGAAGATCATCAAGCTGAACGGCTCCGTGGAACTCGCGGCGGTGATCGGGATGGCGGACGCGATCGTTGACATCGTCCAGTCCGGCGAGACGCTCCGGATGAACGGGCTTCAGGAACGGGTTGTGCTCGATCCGATCAATGCCCGGCTCATCGCAAACAAGCACGCGTTCTTCACGAGATCCGCGGAAATCCGCGCATTCATCAATGAATTGAGGGTGAACTGAAATGCTGAGCGCCAGTGAATTCATGCAAACATACAAGCCGGCCGGCACTGCCGGCTGGGACCGTGCTTCGGCTGTCATCGGAATCATGGAGGACGTGCGGAAAAACGGCGACGAGGCGCTCGTCCGGTATACGAGGCAGTTTGACGGCGATGGAACTGCCGTCCGGGAAATTCCCGCCGAAGAGCTGAAGACGGCGTTTGATGCCCTGCCCGATGAACTGCGGAAAGCCCTCGTCACCGCCAGGGAAAACATCGAATCCTACCAACGGAAAATAAAATGGAAGGCGGCACTGCCGGACGGCGTTTACCCCGTGTACCATCCAATCCGGCGCGCGGGCATCTACGTTCCGGGCGGCAAGGCGAACTACCCGTCCACCGTCCTTATGACGGCGGTGCCGGCGAAAGTGGCCGGGGTTGAATCGATCACCGTCGTCACCCCTCCCCCGGGGAGCCCGGTGACGCTTGCCGCCTGCCACCTGTGCGGGGTCGACCGTGTATTCACAGTAGGCGGCGTGCAGGCGATCGCGGCACTCGCCTACGGGACGGAAACCATCCCTGCCGTCGACAAGATTGCCGGCCCGGGCAATGCGTACGTCGCGCTTGCAAAGAAACTCGTATACGGCGATGTCGGGATAGATTCCGTCGCCGGGCCGAGTGAACTGGCCATCGTCGTCGACGCACAATCGAATGCGGAATGGGCCGCACTCGATCTGCTTGCGCAGGCCGAGCATGACGAGAATGCGCGAACCTATCTCATATCGCTTGATCGTTCCAAGCTTGCCGAAGTGGAGCAGTTCGTCAAAGAGCTGTCCGAAACTGCCCCCCGGAAGGCGATCATTCTCGAAAGCCTCCGGAATAACCACTGGGCGGTCCTGGCGCAGAGCCGCGCGGAGGCGGTCGGTCTGCTGAATCGGATTGCGCCCGAGCATGCTGCGATCCAGACGGCGGACGCTGAAGAGTATGCCTCGGTTGTCACGAATGCGGGTGCTCTGTTCATCGGTGCTTACTCACCGGAGGCGGTCGGCGATTACTCGGCCGGGCCGAGCCATGTGCTGCCGACCGGCGGCAATGCCCGCTTCCAGTCCGGATTATCGGTGAATGATTTCCTCACGGCGAACGCGGTCATCCGGGTGAGCCCGGACGAATACGGCCGACTCGCCGGAGCCGGCATTCCGATTGCGGAAGCGGAGGAACTGTATGCGCATGCGGCTTCCATGCAGGCGCGCTTAAACGAAGGGCGGGATGAGTGATGGCAAAGCTTGAGCGGATAACGAAAGAAACCGAAATCCGGATGGAGCTCCGAAAGGGGACCGGTGAATCGGCGATCTCGACAGGCGTCGGGTTCCTCGATCATATGCTGACGCTGCTCTCGTTCCATGCAGGACTGGAGATCGATGTCCGGGTCCAGGGGGATGTCCGGGTCGATGACCACCATACGACGGAAGACACGGGCATCGTGCTCGGGCTTCTCTTAAAGGACATCCTCGGGGACAAAGGCGACATCCGGCGCTACGGCACTGCCTATGTACCGATGGATGAAACACTCACCCGGACTGTCATTGACGTGAGCGGCCGACCTTATCTCTCGTTCAATGCGGAAATCTGCCGAGAAAAAGTCGGGACATTTGATACGGAACTGGCACAGGAATTCTTTCGGGCGGTCGTGATGAATGCAGGGCTCACCGTCCATATGGACCTGATCCGCGGCGGCAATGCCCATCATGAAATCGAATCACTGTTCAAATCGTTCGCCCGCGCACTCCGGGAAGCGATGCAAACCGGTGACGGGCGGCTCGCCTCCACGAAAGGTGTTCTCGCATGACTTCCGCCGGGATGACGAACGGACTTCCTGGACTTCTGACGGCAGGCCGCCGGATCGCCATCGTGGACTATGGACTCGGCAACGTCGCGAATGTCCGCCGGGCACTGGAGTTTCTCGGTCACCGGGTCGGGCTGACGAAGGAACCGGACGAACTCCGTGCAGCGGATGTCCTGATCCTTCCGGGTGTCGGCCACTTTGGCGATGCGATGCGGAAGCTGGAGAAGGACGGGCTGATCCCCCTCCTCAGGAAACTGAAAGACGAAAAGCCGCTCGTCGGCATCTGCCTCGGCATGCAGCTGTTGTTTGAACAGAGCGAGGAAGGCGGAGCGGACGGACTCGGCTTCATACCGGGAGCGATCACCCGGATTGAGACCCGGCTCCCCGTTCCCCACCTCGGCTGGAACCGGCTGATCAGCACCGATCCGCGGTTGGAAGGGCAGGACATGTATTTCATTCATTCCTATAAGGCGGAACCCGGGCCTTATACGGTGGCGACCGCAGAATACGGCGGAGAGGAAGTCAGCGCGATTGTGCAGCACGGCAACCTGACCGGCATCCAGTTCCACCCCGAGAAAAGCGGGGACGCCGGACTGCTTCTTCTGCAGCGCGCCTTGACGGAAGGATTCAAGGACCCGGTGATCAATGTGAAGGAGGCGGAACGATGATTGAGATTTGGCCGGCGATTGACATTATTGATTCTGAGAACGTCCGCCTCACCGAAGGCGATTACGATACGAAAACGGCCATGGGCAGATCTCCGCTGGAAGCCGTGAAGTTCTACTGCCGCCAGCCGCAGGTCACCCGGATCCACCTCGTCGATCTCATCGGCGCCAAGAAACAGCGGCCCGCAGAAATGGACCTGTTCCGGCAAATGATCGATGCGGCCGACCGTCCGGTAGAGATCGGGGGCGGCATCCGCAGCGAGGAAACAATCCGCAGATATCTCGACATGGAGGCAAGCTACCTCATCATCGGGACGAAAGGTCTCTCGGAACCCGACTGGCTCATCGGGATGAGCCGGAAGTATCCGGGCAGGCTCATGCTCGGACTGGATGCGCGGGGAGACCGGGTCGCATTGAACGGCTGGCTGGAAACGGCGGAGACGACCGTCACCGAAATGCTGGACCGGCTGGACGGCGCCGAGCTGGCAGGCGTCATCTACACCGATATCGCACGGGACGGACGCATGGAAGGACCGAATGTCGCGATGACCGGAAAACTGGCGGGTGTATCAAAGTGGCCAGTGACTGCATCCGGCGGCGTCCGGAACGGTGCCGACCTGAAAGCGCTGGAGTCTGAAGGCGTGGCTGCGGCCATCGTCGGGAAGGCGGCGAACTCGGAGGCATTCTGGGAGAGCCTTTGAGACTGAGTGAAATCAATTACGGCGCGAGTGAGCGCACAGAAGGATCGAGTGGTTTCATAGGGCTGAGTGAGCGCATAGCGGAGCCGAGCGGATTCATTCCTCATGACAATCAATGGAGGTGACAACGATGATCAAAAAACGCATCATCCCCTGCCTGGATGTGAAAGACGGGCGGGTGGTGAAAGGGATTAACTTCAGGGGGCTGCGCGACATCGGCGACCCGGTGGAACTTGCCGCCCGCTACAACGCGGAAGGGGCGGATGAACTTGTATTCCTTGATGTGTCTGCAACGGACGAGGGGCACGGACTCATGCTTGATGTGATCCGGCAGACGGCGGAGACGCTGTTCATCCCGTTGGCGGTCGGCGGCGGCATCCGGACGGCGGATGACATCGGACGGCTTCTCGGGGCAGGCGCCGATAAAGTGAGCATCAATTCTGCGGCACTCGCCCGTCCCGCCCTGATCGCCGAAGCGGCGGGACGGTTCGGCAGCCAGTGTGTCTGCCTGTCGGTCGACGCCGGCTGGGACGAGGAAGCCGGCGACTGGTTCTGTTTCACGCACGGAGGCAAAAAACAAACCGATGTCCGGGTGCTCGACTGGGTCCGGGAAGGCGAACAGCAAGGAGCCGGTGAGATCCTGCTGACGAGCATGCAGGCGGACGGGACGAAAAACGGCTTCGACCTTCCGCTTTTGAAGGCGGTGGAATCGGCGGTATCCGTTCCGGTGATAGCATCCGGAGGTGCCGGGGCTGCGCGGGACTTCGTGGAACTCTTCAGGGAGACCGGCGTGTCGGCCGGCCTTGCCGCCTCGATCTTCCATAGCCGGGAGACGTCGGTCGGTGAAGTGAAGGCCCTGCTCAAAGAGAGCGGAGTCCCGGTCCGGGAGCTTGCCGGGGGTGTCCTGAAATGAAGCCGGATTTCTCCAAAGGACTCCTCCCCGCCATTTTGCAGCACGGGCGCGAACGGACCGTCCTCATGCTCGGCTATATGAACGAAGAAGCCTATGAACGGACGCTTGAGGAAGGCGTCGTCTGGTTTTATTCACGGAGCAAGGGAAGGCTCTGGAAAAAAGGAGAGTCCAGCGGCCATGTCCAGCGGGTGCTGGACATCTCCCTGGACTGTGACTGCGACGCGCTCCTGATCCAGGTGGATCCTGCCGGCCCGACATGCCACACCGGTTCCAGAAGCTGCTTTGGTGATGAAAGTCCTGCACCGGTGCAGGCGCTCGAAGAAATGATCCGCCGCCGGGCAGAAGATCATGACAGCGGTTCGTATACGAATTATCTCCTCAATGAAGGGCTGGACAAGGTCGCCAAAAAATTCGGCGAGGAAAGCTACGAGGTCGTGATCGCCGCAATGAAGGGCGACAGGGATGAACTCAGGGATGAAACGGCCGATCTGCTCTATCACCTGTTCGTCCTTCTTCACGAACAGGGTCTCGGGATCGCGGAAGTGGAGCAAGTGCTCCATGAGCGGCATTCCAGGAAAAACAATTTCAAGGGCGAACGGAAAGACGTCGAGAAATGGTAAACAGGAGAAGGAAAACAAAACCGTTTTCCTCCTCCTGTTTTCGTTTTCAGACTAACCCCTGCGCCCGTTTGCGCTTTTATGCCTGCTTCACAGGACGCAGCGCATGCTTCAGCACTTTCCCTGATGCGTTGCGCGGAAGTTCATCCAGGAACTCCACTTCCTCCGGGAGCTTGAACTTCGCCAAATGCCGGGTACAGTAGGCGAGAATCGCTTCATCGGATGCTTCCTTCCCCTCTTTCAGTACAATGAACGCCTTTGGCACCTCCCCGTAAACCGGGTGTGGCATGCCGACAACAGCTGCTTCGAGGACCTCCGGAATCTGGAACAGCACCTCCTCGACTTCCAGCGGATAGACATTCTCCCCTCCACGGATGATCATGTCCTTTTTCCGGTCGACGATGTACAGGAGGCCGTCATTATCCGTCCGCCCCAGATCTCCGGAAAACATCCAGCCGCCCCGGATCGCACGGGCTGTCTCTTCATCATTTTTCAGGTAGCCCTTCATGACTTGCGGACCCCGTACAACGATTTCCCCCACTTGACCCGGCGGGACCGGATACCCGTTCTCATCCACGACCTTCACTTCAGTGCGGGGAAGGGCCTCGCCGACAGAGCCGATCTTTTCAAGCGCGTAATGGTCCTTCAGCGTCGTTGCGGCCGGTGTATTCTCGGTCTGGCCGTACAGGTTCTGTACTTTCACGTCCGGGAATGTCTCCTTCAGCTTTTTCACAAGCTCGTACGGCATCGGTGCCGCCCCGTAGCAGAACAGCCGCAGTTTTGGAACGTCCAAGTCCCTGATGTCCGGCCGGTTGAGCAGAATCGCAAACATGGCAGGCACTCCGAAGAACATCGTCGCATCCTTCTTTTCGAGTGTCGCAAGCGTCTTCTCCGGTGAGAACGACCGCTCGACCACGAGCGATCCCCCTTTGTAAGTGACCGGATTCATGAACACATGGCTCGCGGCACAATGGAACAGCGGTGTCGAAATCTGCATCCGGTCTTGATCGGTGATGTCCATCGCCTCAGCCCAGATTTCCGCCGTTGCGAGGATATTCGCATGAGACAGCATGACGCCCTTCGGCTTTCCGGTTGTCCCCGACGTGTACATGATTACCGCCGTGTCTTCCGCGTTGAGCGGAACCGGTTGAAATACAAGGGATTCATCTGCCAGGATGTGGCCAAATTCGTCCGCTCCCCCAATTTCAAGCACTTCCCCGAACCGATGTCCCGTTCGGTCCGACGTCTCCCTCAGTTCTGCGTCCGTGATGAGCCCCTTTGCTTCCGAATGATCGAAAATGTATCCGATTTCGCTCGCCGTCAGTTTCGTGTTCACCGGCGCACAGACGAAGCCGCCGAGCTGGATGCCGAAATATGCGGCAATGAAGGCATCCGAATTCCCTGCATAGAGCGCAACCACATCCCCCGGCCGGTATCCCTCTCTTTGGAAATAAGCGGCGATCCGCTCCGCTTTTTCCCTGAATTCGCCGTATGTCCACTCCCTGTCCTCAAAAATCGTATATACCTTCTCCGGCTGCGACTTCCCGTAGTCAATGACGAGCTCAGGCATAAACATGGCCGGTGTCCTCCCTTTTCTTTTTAATCATGATCCTCTCATATAGTTAAATGTTTGTTCCCAATATTCCTTCTTTTCCGGCTGATCCATTTCAGCACGAATTCATTTTATGAATGGACCTGAACCTGTACGGATAGCCTTGAGAAGGCCGGGAGCGAAAGTGACCGGGCGGATGCACACTCCGGCGGGCTTTTGGCATATGTATATAAAGGCTCAGCAAAATCGGGAATGGATGGTGACTGAAATGAGCAATGGCTCATCATCAAACCGCGGGAACCAATCCGGCGGGGGCGACAAAAAGCAGCAGCAGCTCGACCAATACCGGATTTCCAACATCGGAAAACCGATGACGACCAACCAGGGACGGAAGATTTCCAATGACTCGGAAACCTTAAAAGCCGGCGTCCGGGGCCCTTCCCTGCATGAGGATTACCACTTCCTCGAGAAGATGACCCATTTCAACCGGGAGGAGATTCCGGAACGGGTCGTCCACGCGCGGGGTTACAGCGCATATGGAGAATTTGAATGCTATGAGTCGTTGAGAGACGTCACGAAAGCCTGTTTCCTGCAGGAAGCCGGGATGAAGACACCGGTGACCGTTCGTTTCTCCACCGTCCAGGGACCGAAAGGCTCGATGGATACGGCAAGGGATCTTCGTTGCTGGGGAACGAAGTTCTACACGGAGGAAGGGAACTACGACCTGACAATGATCGATATGCCGGTGCTGATCAACCAGGACCCGATGAAGTTCCCGGATGTGATGCATGCCTACCAGCAGAAGCAGGACGACGGAATCCCGACTGCAACCGGCGCGCACGACCGGTTCTGGGACTATGTGGCGAACAATCCGGAGTCCATCCACATGGTGATGTGGATCATGTCCGACCGGGGCATCCTCAAAAATTACCGGGTCATGGAAGCCTGGTCGATCAACACGTATCTGTTCGTCAACGAAGAAGGCGTCGCGACCTTCGTCCGTTTTGTCTGGAAGCCGGTCCTCGGCGTCCATTCCCTCCTGCAGGATGAAGCCCAGAAAATCGGCGGGATCGATCCCGACTATCACCGGCGGGACTTGAGGGAAGCGATCGACAAAGGAGCATTTCCGGAGTATGAGCTCGGCATCCAGCTGATCCCGATGGAGGATGAGTTCAAGTTTGACTTCGATGTGCTGGATCCGGCCAAGTTCTGGCCGGAGGAAGTCGTACCCGTCCAGCTTGTCGGCAAGCTGACGCTCAACCGCAACATCGACAACTACTTCACGGAATCCGAACAGGTCGCGTTCAACCCGGCCAACGTCGTGCCGGGAATCGGATTTTCCAATGACCCGGTCCTTCAGGGCCGGCTCCTGGCCTACCGGGATACTCAGCATCACCGGCTCGGAAGCGGAAACTATGACGAACTTCCGATCAACAGGTCGATCTGCCCGTTCCACAATAACCAGCGCCGCGGGTACATGAGGATGCGGATCGATGTGGACCAGGTCAACTACCACAACAACTCGCTGGCGGGCAACACGCCGCATACCACCCCTCCGGAGGAAGGCGGGTACGTCCATTATCCGAAGAAAGTCGAAGGCCATGTGATCCGGGGACGCAGCCCTTCCTTCAATGACATCTACTCTCAGCCGAGGATTTTCTGGAACAGCCTCACGCCGATCGAGAAGCAGCATACGATCGAAGCATTCAGCTATCAGCTCGGGCGCGTGAAAAGCGAATCCGTCCGGCAGCAAAACGCCGATCTGCTCGTGAACATCGATCAGGGATTAGCCTACACCGTTGCCAAAAACATCGGCGTCGAACAGCCGGAAGGCACCCATGTGGATGTGTCGACGAGCTATCCGTCCCTCAGCCAATTCAACACTCCGAGATACGCTGCCACCCAGAAAGTGGGCATCCTGATCGGCAATGGCTTTGACGCACAGGAAGTCGCGAATGTAATGAACACGCTGAGCCAGAACGGAGTGTTCATCGTCGGCATCGGCGAAACGCTCAGCCCTGTAACGGCATCCGATGGCTCGACACTGAAAGTCGATCAGACGTTCCTCACCTACAGCCCGTATTTGGTCGATGCCTTGTACGTGGTCGGAGGAAACTTCAATAATCCGGAGAAAGCCCGGTTTGACATCGCTGAATATATCCAGGTCGCCTACAAGCACTACAAGCCGATCGGCATCGGCAAGACGGGCGGTTCCTTTATCCAGTTTGGAGAAAACAATAACCTGGCAGGCGTCGTCTTTGCGGCAAACAATCCGGCATTCGGCGAAGAATTCGTAGAAGCCGTTGCGCAGCACCGCTTCTGGGACAGGAAATAAAAATCAAATGCAAAAGACACAGCCTTGAAGGCTGCGTCTTTTTTTGTTTAAGGGTGACTTGCTTAACACTCGGATCGCTTTGCTTAACACTCAGACCCACTTGCTTAACACTCGAAGCCCTTTGCTTAACACTCGCTCCCCCACGGCGATGCCTGCCTTCAAATCGGACCCCAATTGATCAGGACGGCAGCACTGAGCATGATGACCGCAATGACAACCCAGATGAAGAAAAGCGGCAACATCCAGCGGAACCACTTTGTCCAGGCGACCCCGGCGACAGCCAGGCTGGCCATGAGCGGACCCGATGTCGGGAAAATGCTGTTTGTGAAGCCGTCACCGAACTGGAATGCCTGGACGGCCACTTGCCGGGTGATGCCGAGCATGTCCGCCAGCGGTGTCAGGATCGGCATGGCGATCATCGCCTGCCCGCTTCCGGAAGGCACGAAGAAGTTCAGGATCCCGTTCGAGACGAACATCCCCAGTGCCGCAAGAACCGGAGGAAGGGATTCAAGCGGGACGGACAACGCCTGAACGAAGGTGTCCAGAATCTGGGCGTTTTCCATGATGATCAAGATCGCGCGGGCAAGTCCGACAATGAGTGCGCCGTACACCAGATTCTTGCATCCTTCCATGAATGCGAGAGTCAGCTTGTTATAATTCATCCCCGCGATGATTCCCGCACCGAGGCCGATGATGATAAAGAAAGCCGCCATATGGTTGATCGACCATTGAAAGCGGATGGTCGCAAAGATGAAGAACGCCAGCGCAACCCCCGTGAACAGCAGGATGATCCGGTGACGGACGGTGAACGGCGCCGACAATGCATCCTCATCCCCGCCGTCTTCATCAAGTATGCCGACCAGACTTCTAGCAGGGTCTTTGAGCACCTGCCTGGAGTACCTCCATGTATACCAGATGGTCGTCCCCACGATCACCACAAACGCTGCAATCCGCAGTCCCATGCCCGAGAACAGCGGAACGTCCGCGATCGTCTGGGCAATCCCGACTGTGTACGGGTTCAGGAAGCCGACGTTAAATCCTGCAAATGTCGCTCCAAACGTGATGGCGACGGCCACGAGGGCATCCAGTTTCAGCGCCCTGCAAATGATCAGGCCGATCGCCACGAACGGGATCACTGAATTGGCGACCGCGCCGATCGCTCCGCCCAGCGCAAACAACCCAGAAACGATGGCGATCAGCCAGAACTCCTTCCCTTCGGTCAGTGCGACGGCCCGCAGGATCCCGCCACGGATGGCACCGGAACGTTCGATCACCTCAAAGGCGCCTCCGGCAAACA
The DNA here is from genome assembly GCF_900156305.1 of Edaphobacillus lindanitolerans. Lineage (GTDB taxonomy): Bacteria > Bacillota > Bacilli > Bacillales_A > Planococcaceae > Bhargavaea > Bhargavaea lindanitolerans. Next base: position 732,560 of record NZ_FTPL01000001.1, read on the forward strand.
AGATCAAGAATATCAGTTCCCCCGATTGGACCATCCCCTCCTGCAAAGCAAGGAAGATGTCCATGAATCCGGCCGGTGAGCCATCCGTCTGGGTGTATGTGCCCGGAATGACCCTTTCGACACCCCCGACTTCTTCCCGCTCAAATGCACCGGACGGGACGATATATGTAGCCAAAACTGCCGCCAGTAGCACCGCAAACAAAATGACGTATGTATCCGGCATTTCCCACTTTCTCTTTTTCCCTTCACCCATTCCCTACATCCCCTGCCTCTTAAGCTTATATTTATTCTGAATATTGTTCCCAATATACAGTCATGAACGCCAGATTGCAAATGTCGCTGCATATGAAAAAAACCGGCTCCCTGAAGAGAGCCGGCCCATCCGTTATTGTTTCGTCTTATTGGCGATTTCGATCGCCCGGTTCGTTCCCTCCGCCGCTTCGTCCAGCACCTTCTGCGGATCTGCGCCCTGATACAGGTTTTCAAGCGCGGTGACGATCTGCTGCCTGGATTCCGGGAAGACGGAGATGAGTGCGCCCTGCGTCGCGATCGACGGCTTCGTGTCCTGGAGCTGGTCGACCGTCACCTGGAACTGCGGGTATTCATCCCACTTCTCTTTGACGATGTCTTCCTCATAGGCATCCGGGTTGATCGCAAAGTATCCGGTATCGAGATGCCACTGTGCCTGGACTTCAGGAGTCGTCAAGTACTTCATGAATTCCCATGCCGCCTTTTGTTCTTCATCGGCAATTCCCTTGGACATCCAGAGGGAGGCACCGCCGATGATGACTCCCTGGCGCTCCACCTCATCCGCATGCGGGATATAGGCGACACCTACTTCAAACGGCGAGCTGTTGATCGCGTTGGCCACGCCAGCTGAGGAATCCATATACATGGCGACCTTGCCGGAGGAGAAGGCGGCACGGATATCATCCCAGTTCGTTCCGAAGTTGCCGAACGTGCCGGCCTTGTTCATTTCGTTGAGGAAGCGGAACACGTTCAGTCCTTCCGCACCGTTGAAGACTGCCTCGGTCGCATCGCCGCTGCGGCCGTTCTCTTCATTCACATACAGTCCGCCCTGCGTGGCGACGAGTTCTTCGAAGAACCAGCCGTATGTGAGCATGGAGAATCCGTACATATCGTCCGTCTTCAGCTTGGCCGCCGTGTCAATCACGTCAGCAAACGTTTCCGGCGCTTTCTCCGGGTCGAGCCCGGCTTCCTTGAAGGCGTCCTTATTGTAGAGCATGACAGGAGTGGACGAGTTGAACGGCATCGAATAAAGCTCCCCGTCAACCCGGTAGTAGTTCAGGATGTTCTCCTCGAGCTGCTCAAGGTCGTATCCATCCTCATCGATGAATTTCTGCATCGGCTCGATATAGCCGCTGTCGATCATATATTTTGTTCCGATCTCAAACACCTGCATGATCGCAGGGGCATCTTTGGTGCCGCCGATGCTCCGGAGCTTCGTCAAAAGTTCTTCATAGCTTCCCTGGAACTCGGCCTTGACCGTGTAATCGCCCTGGGATTCATTGAACCCTTCCACGATGCTGTCAAGGGATTCCTGCCCCGAACCGGACATCGCATGCCAGAATTCAATTTCCACCTTGCCTTCATCATTGACCGCCGCTTCACTTTTCTTATCACCGTCATCCGTTCCGGAGCCGGACTTTTCCGGAGCCGCTCCCGGATCGCTGTTCGTGCATGCTGCGAGGATGAGTGCGAGCAAGGCCACCATGATAAATCCGATACGCATTCTCTTCTTCAACTGGTTTCTCCCCTTTTCAGATCGAATTTTATTTCAGCGCGCCCTGAGTCAGGCCCTTCTGCAATTGCTTTTGTCCCAAGAACAGGAGCAGCAGTGTCGGGATGATCACGACGATGACCCCTGCCATCACCACCCCCCAATCGGTTGCGACTTCCTGGGACTGCAGCTGCTTGAGGCCGATCTGGACCGTCCGGACCGAGTTGTTGGTCGTGACGAGAAGCGGCCACAAATACATATTCCAGGTCGTCAGGAATCCGTATGCCCCAAGTGTCACGAGGCTCGTTTTGGAAACGGGCAGCACGACTTTCAGGAAAAAGCGGAAAGGTCCGAGCCCTGCCACCTGTGACGCTTCATGCAGTTCCTTCGGGATGGTCTTGAAGTGTTGCCTGAGCAGAAAGGTTCCGAATGCAAGCGCAAAGAACGGCAGCGTCAGGCCTTGGTACGTATTGAGCCAGTTCAGATTCTGGATGATGAAGAAATTCGGGATCATGGTCGCTTCCCACGGGATCATCATCGTGGAGATGAACAGGAAGAATACAAAGTTGCTGCCCCGGAACGGGATGAACACAAATGCATAAGCCGCGAGCGAACAGACGACGAGCTGGCCGAGCATGACCCCTGCCGAGACAATGAAGCTGTTCAGCAAGTAGTTCAGGAGCGGCAGCCGGTCAAACACCCGGATGTAATTGTCCAGATGGAATGATTCCGGGAAAAACTTCCCCTGGAGGATCTCCGGGCCGGTCATGAAGCTGATCATGAACGCATAGACGATCGGAAAGAAAAGAATGACCGCCGAAACCGTCAGCATTGTGTAGAAGGTGATTTTCTTCGGGACGCTCATCGTCATTGATAATGCACCCGCCTTTCACCGAAGCGGAATTGGAGAATCGTCGCCACCAGGATGCAGAGGAACAGGAACACGGCCTGTGCGCTTGCCGTTCCGAATTGGTAGTTGACGAATGCTTCGCGGTAAATGGAATAGACGATGAGATTGGTGGACTGTGCCGGTCCGCCCTTTGTCAGGATATCGATCTGGCCGAATGTCTGGAATGCATTGATCAGCGAAATCGTAATGATGAAGAACAGCGTCGGCGAGAGCATCGGCAGCGTGATCCGCCGGAGACGGTAAAAATACCCCGCCCCGTCGATCCGTGCACTCTCGTATAGGTGCTCATCGATATTCTGAAGCCCGCCGAGCAGGATGAGGAAGCTGAACCCGGTATTCATCCAGATGGTTGAGATGGCCACCGAGACGAGCGCCCACTGCGGATCGAGCAGCCACTGGATCTGCGGAAAATCAAAGAGTGCGAGGAACCGGTTGAACATCCCGATGCTCGGGTGGAACATGAACAACCAGACAACCGAGGACGCGGCAACCGACACTCCCATCGTCGAAGAATAAATCGTACGGAAAAATCCGATTCCCCGCAGCTTTTCATTCGCCAGGAGTGCCAGGAACAAGGACAGGAGAATTCCGGCCGGCACAGTGTACAGCACGAACAAAAGCGTCGCCTTTGCACTGTTCAAAAAAGCCGGCGAATCGAGAAGGTACTTGTAGTTGTCCAAACCGACGAACACCGCAGCATCCCCCGCCTGATCGGTCAGGAAAAAGCTGAGATAGATTGTCCGGAACATCGGATAAAAAACAAATACGGAAAATAAGATGATGGATGGCAGCAGATACAGAATGGCTGTCCTGGCACGGCGGCTCCGTTCCCACACACCCGGCTTATGCTCGGTGGCAATGAATTCGTCCGGACGGCTATGTATCGTACTCATGTCGCCGCCCCCTCCGCCGGAACCGACAGCTGCCGGGCGGCCGGCTTTTTCATCAGCGTACCGCTTTTGGCGTCAAACAGACAGATCGACTCTTCATCGAGGGCGATTGGAATCCGGTCTCCGGGCTGGATCTGCCACTGGCCGTTCCACTTGGCCGTCCATTCCTCCGTTCCCGCAAGGAATGAAAAGACCGTCTCATGTCCGAGCACCTCGACATTCGTCACTTCTGCCCTAAACACCGGATGCTCTGACGTGCCTTGCGCCGGCATGAGGAATTCCGGCCGGATGCCGACTGTGACCGGCCCTTTTCCGATGCCTTCAAACGCCCCTTCCGGCAACCGGATCGGTTCTCCTCCCGGCAGGATGACCGAGGAGGTTCCGGGATCTGCTTCTGCCTGGGCCAGGTTCATCGGAGGTGATCCGATGAACGTCGCAACGAACGGATTCGCCGGATGATTGTAGATTTCGATCGGGCTGCCGATCTGCTGGATCTTCCCTTCGTGGAGGATCATGATCCGGTCACCCATCGTCATGGCTTCGACCTGGTCGTGGGTCACGTAGATCATCGTGATGCCGAGCTGTCTCTGAATGCGCCGGATTTCAGAACGCATATGCCCCCTCAGCTTCGCATCCAGGTTGGACAGCGGTTCATCCATCAGGCAGATCGGCGCTTCGCTCACGATGGCGCGTGCCAGCGCTACCCGCTGACGCTGGCCGCCGGACAGTTCTCGCGGCTTGCGCTTCATGTAGTCCGTGAGTCCGAGCATTTCGGCCGTATCCTGCGCACGTTTTTTCCTTTCCGCTTTGGGAACCTTTTTCACATCGAGGCCGAATGTGATATTATCTTCGACGCTGAGGTGGGGATAGAGTGCATAGTTCTGGAAAACCATCGATAAGTCGCGCCGGCTCGGCGGAAGCCGGTTCGCCGTCTGTTCCCCGATTTTCAGTGTCCCGCCGGTGATTTCCTCGAGGCCTGCAATCATCCGGAGCATGGTGCTTTTCCCGCAGCCGGACGGTCCGACGAGAACGAAAAACTCTCCCGGTTCAATCCTGACATCGATGTTGGAGATTACGTCCTTCTGCCGATCATAGGACTTCGATATACCGATCAACTCCACTTTTTTCAAATGAACACTTCCTTCCCCCGTTTCCGAGCACCTTGCAAACGTTACGTTTCATCAAACGATATGATATATTTCCAAATAGTCTGATATAAATATCGTACCGAAGCAGGCCTGGAAAGACAACCGTTTACAATACTATTATTGGTTTTTTTGTTTCGATAAAGTAGAATTCAATTCATGATCGGAGGCTGGCCGGATGTACAGAAAACTTTTCTTATGTTTCGCTTTAGTTCTATTGATATCCGGCTGTTCGAATGCTGCTACCGGACCGGTTGCTCTGCCCAATGGCCGGTTTCTGACAATCGCGCACCGCGGCGCATCGGCCTACCGTCCGGAACATTCCATTCCGGCCTATCTGCTCGCCGATGAAATGGGTGCAGACTATATCGAGCTGGACTTGCAGATGACAAAAGACCGGCAGCTTGTCGTCGTGCATGACAGCCGGCTTGACCGGCTTGCCGGCATTCCGGATCGTGTGCAGGATCTGACACTCGACGAACTGAAGCGGATTCCGTATGGGGGGCAGTTCAATGAGGAGAATCCCGGACTGGCCGATCAGGGGTACACAGGGATTTCATTTTCCGGGCTGACTGATGTTCTATCGCGCTTCGGCAGCACGGTCAACTACTACATTGAACTGAAATCGCCGGGAAATTCGGGACAGATGGAAGAAGCCGTCGTTTCCGATCTCATTTCATTCGGGATCATCGGTGATGATTCCACCGGGACCGATGCGGAAGGACTCCCGAAAGTCATCCTTCAGTCCTTCAGCGAACGAAGTCTCCTCCGGCTCCATGAATTGAGGCCGGATATTCCGCTCATCCAGCTTTATCCTTTCAAAGGGAATGCGGATCTTTCATCGGCAGCCATCCGGAAGCTTTCCGGCTATGCATCCGGAGTCGGGATCCCGGCCTCCTCCGCCCATCCCGCGTTCATCGATAAATTGCACGGACAAGGTTTGGACGTCCATGTGTTCACGGTGAACGATGAGGACGAAATCCGCGGATTCATCGACATGGGCACGGACGGCATCTTCACAGACCGTCCGGATCTGGCCGTACGACTGTCGCAAGGTAATTGAGTCTATGTAACGGGTTCGGGCCTGACCCTTATTCAGATTAAACAGGAACTGTTGACGGGGTGTTAAGCAGATGTTAGAGATTGTTAAAAGGCAGTCCGCCCGCCCTATTGAGTCCATGGTCCATAGGACACTTGAATGATCAGGTGGACTGTTACAAAGGATTCAATTTTCAGAATAGTAGATGCGACCGCTTGCATATACGGCAAGCGGTTTCTTATGTTTAGGAGGAACCATATTACACGGGGGTGGAATGGATTTGATGAAGAAAAAATGGGCTGCAGCGGCACTGAGCATGTCGCTCGTCATGGGTTCGGCACCGCTGGCGGCGGATGCCAAGAAGTTCGACCGGATCGACTATGACAGCTATCCGGAAGTGGCGGAGGCAAACGGAGGCATGGTGGCGACCGCGCATCCGCTCGCTTCCGAGATCGGTGCGGACATCCTGAAGCAGGGCGGAAATGCCATCGATGCGGCAGTGGCCATCCAGTTCGCACTGAACGTCACCGAGCCGATGATGTCCGGAATCGGGGGCGGCGGATTTATGATGGTCCATGACGGCAAGACAGGCGAGACGACGATCGTCAACAGCCGCGAGCGGGCACCGGGCGGAGCATCACCGGACATGTTCCTCGATGAAAACGGGAAGCCGACACCGTTCAATGAGCGCGTCATGCATGGTACTTCCGTGGGCGTGCCGGGAACCCTGAAGGGACTTGAGGAAGCGCTGGACATTTGGGGGAGCCGGCCGATGGAGAAACTGATCGGACCGGCCATCCAGCTTGCCGACCAGGGGTTTGCGATCGATCCGGTCCTCGCCCAGGCGATCGCGGACAATGAAGAGAAACTCAAGCGTTCCTACGGGCGGCATATTTTCTTTGACCGGGATGGAAAGCCGCTGAAGGAAGGCGACGTACTCGTTCAGAAGGACCTGGCCAAGACGATGAAGCTCATCCGCAAAAAAGGGACCGATATCTTCTATGAAGGTCCGGTCGCCGATGCCCTCGCCGGGGCAGTGCAGCAAGCCGGAGGCTCGATGACGAAGGACGACCTGAAGCGGTATGACGTCACGGTCGATGAACCGATCTGGGGCAAGTACAAAGGCTATGACATCGCCAGCATGCCGCCGCCAAGCTCCGGAGGCGTGTTCCTTCTGCAGATGCTCGGCATTCTGGACGGGTTTGACTTGTCACAATACGACACGAAATCGTGGGAGAAATACCACCTGCTCGCGGAGACCATGCACCTTGCGTATGCCGACCGTGCCGCATACGCAGGCGACCCCGAGTTCATCGATGTGCCTGTCAACGGCCTGCTCGACACCCGTTACATCGACGAGCGGCGTGATTTGATCTCCCTGGACAAGGTGAACCGGAATCCGGTTGCCGGGAATCCGTGGAAATATGAATCGGACGGTGAGCCGGCCGCTGTCGTCGCTCAGCCGGAAAACACCCAGTACGGCGAGACGACCCACTTTACGGTCGCCGACAAATACGGCAATGTCGTTTCCTATACAACGACGATTGAGCAGCTGTTCGGCTCCGGGATCGTCGTGCCCGGCTATGGCATTGTGCTGAACAACGAACTCACCGACTTTGACGCCGTTCCGGGCGGCGCGAATGAAGTCCAGCCTTACAAGCGTCCGCTCAGCTCCATGACCCCGACGATCGTCTATGAAGACGGCGAGCCGGTCCTCACCGTCGGTTCGCCAGGCGGCGCCACGATCATCACGTCGGTCCTGCAGACCATCCTCAATGCCATCGAGTATGAGATGGATCTGAAAGATGCCGTTGAGGAGCCGAGAATCTACACGAACAGCCTGACGTCTTACCGGTATGAAGACGGCATCCCGTCAGACGTCCTTTCAAGGCTGAACTCGATGGGACACCGGTTCGGCGCTTCGCCGACCACGATCGGGAACGTCCAAAGCATCCAGATCAATCCTGAAACGGGCATGTTCCTCGGTGTCGCCGACTCCAGCCGCAGCGGATCGGCCGTCGGCATTGAATTGAAAGGGAAGAAAAAGGGGAAACAATAACCTGTCTCTCACAAAGAAGCAGCCGGCGCGACCATTGCGGTCAGCCCGGCTGCTTTTCTGCGCTTGGAATGTCTTCCTTCATTCATGGAGTCAGCGTTGCTTAACACTCGGGGACAGTTGCTTAACACTCATGGCCATCCGCTTCACACCGATGACCGTTTCATACATACCGTTCACCGCTCCGGGGCTAAACCACCTTCACCGGACGCCAGCCCGGCAACGATGTGAACCGCCAAGTTTCCAGGAAATGTCTAGTTCGATCCCGTCCCCGCTTCATGAGCATCTCCATCTGTTCATCACTCATGTCAAAATCGGTCGCCTTCACATCATCCATCGGGATAAAGACGATATCTTTGGCATGATCCTTCTGGATATACCGTTCGTCATGCGCGTTTTTCATTGTCGTAAACAACGCCTCAAACAGATCGAGGGCGTTGTGGATCTTCCGGGGATTCCGTTCTTCCTCGCGCCGGCTCAGTTTCAATCCGATGACCGGCCGCTCCCGCTTGCCGTTTGGATCATCGAAGATCCACAGCGGGAAATTGCTCAGCACGCCCCCATCGACCACAATGGCATCGCCATCTTTTGTGAACAGCCGGACGGGCTCAAAGAAATACGGAATGCCGCAGCTCATGCGCAGCGCCCGTCCGACGGGAAACGAATCCGCCGGGATCCCGTATTTCTCCAGGTCATCGGGCAGGACGATCATCTTTCCGTTCGTGAGATCCGAGGCGACGAGCTTCAGCCGGCCCGGCGCCAGATCGCCGAACGTGTACACTCCTTTTTCCAGGAGCCGCTCCGTGAACCAGTCCTCGAGCGCTTCCCCCTTATAAAGCCCCATCCGCCAGTAGAGATTCACCCACTTCATGAACGGCAGCGGAAGCAGCGCGTGACGCCGGTCGAGAAGATCACCGAAATCCTGATCCGACAAAATTTCGCTGATTTCGGCTGCCGTGTACCCCGCTGCGATGAACGCGGCCAGGATGGATCCTGCACTTGTCCCTGCCACCCGGCCAAACACCATCCCCTGCCGCTCCAACTCTTCAAACGCACCGACCAGTGCCAGCCCCTTCAGTCCGCCTCCGGAAAACACCCCGTCAATCCGCACGGTTCCGCCCCTTTCAAAAGGACTCTTACCTATACAGTAGGCGAACCGCCGGGAATTTAGAACTTCCGGACCGTTTCAATGTTGAAATGGGTCGAATAAAGAGGAGCACTGCCTGCCGTAAAGGTGTTGTTCCCCGCCTACCCCCTTTTCATCCTTCCATATACCCAGACGTTCAGCACGGACAATCCCCATACCGACAGCGCCAGATAAAACGACACCTCGTCTCCCGCCATATTCAGTTCATCCACAATGATGCCGGACTGCCACAGACAGATTGCCGTTACCGCGGCAGCCAGGGCGGAAATCCCCCACACCGTCATCCCGTTCACCGCCCGGGACCTGGCCAGACTGGTTCCTCCTAAGACGAGCAGTGCCGCGATGAATACAAGATAAACCGGCCTCAGATAAATAAATTCCACAGCACATCTCCCCTTTTATAGAAACGAACGACGGACTGCAAGAAAAGTTGCAAAGTCCCGGAACAACATGGCCGATGGTTGTCTTTGACGGCAAACCGCGCTACATTGGATATATCAGAATTCACTACATAATAGATCGGAGAATCGAATCATGAACATCCGGGAAATCGAGGAACGGGACAACCCGGCCCTGGAAAAGATCATCAAACAATCGCTGGAATCATTCGGGCTGGACATCCCCGGGACGGCATACTTCGACCCGCAGCTCGCCTGCCTGTCGAACTTCTATCAAGATCAGCCAAATGCAAAATACTGGTCTCTTACCAATGATGAAGGCGAAGTCCTGGGCGGCGTCGGCATCGCCCCCTTCTCGCCGCATCATCCGGGCATCTGCGAACTCCAGAAACTGTACATCAAACCGGAAGCCCAAGGGCTCGGGATGTCAAAGAAACTGATGGAAACTGCGCTTGGCTTTGCAGACCAGCACTACACGCACTGTTATCTGGAGACGATGGAAAGTCTGCAGGCAGCGAATCGTCTTTATGAACGCCTCGGATTCCGCAGGCTGGAGAGCCCGCTTGAAGGATCGGAGCATGGCACGATGGACCGTTGGTATTTGAAGGAACTGTAAAGCACGTCAAAAAGGCTGGCACAGACGCTCTGTGCCAGCCTTTTATTCATGTTGTCACTCTTCCAGCCAAGCCCACGCTTCCTCATACTGCCCGGGTTCGAAGTACCGGGCGCGCTGGCGGGCGATCTCGTCCATGCCGAAGGCCGCGGCGAATTCAAGCCAGTTCTGCCCGCTCATCAGGGCAAGTTTGTCGAACGCCATCCAGTGGGCCATGTCGATCTGCACGTCGCGCAGTGCTTCCGGGATCGAAGGGAAATCGATCGTGCCAATTTCGGCGAACAGATTGAACGTGCCGCCCTCCTCATATTTCTGCTGCAGGACTTCCTCCATTTTCATTACATCTTCCTTCGTCAGCCGGCCGTCAAATTCGAATGCAACCGTCTGCGCGTTCTGGCTTGGCTTAAATGTCAGCATGCCACCGCTTCCTTTCCGCATAAGTTCTCATGATCCCTTTCTTCCCCTCTGCCGTCCGGACTAATCAAAGCAAACGGAAAAGGACGAAAGAAAACGTTTTCATCGAATATTTCGAAAACATTCATTGACCCGGCAATTTCCCGCTTCTATAATGAAACACATCTTCCCGGATAGGAGCCTGAACCTCATGAAAGATTTCTTCTCGAAACTGCTGAACGGCATGAGCATCGGGATCGTCGTAGCGCTGATCCCCAATGCCCTGCTCGGAGAACTATTGAAACTTCTGATTCCCCATTTCCCTTTCTTTCAGAACCTGCTGGATATCACCGTTTATGTGATGAGCCTGCTGCCCGTCATCATCGGCGTCATGGTCGGCGTTGCGTTCAAACTCTCGCCGATCCAGACCGCCAGCATCGGCATCGCGGCCATGATCGGAAGCGGGGCAGTCATGAAGACGGCAGACGGCCTGTTCACCCTGAACGGAATCGGCACAACGCTGAATATCGGCATCACCGCGGCGCTCGCCGTCCTGTTCGTAAAGGTCCTCGGAGACCAGATGCGCGAATACGCCATTCTCGTCATCCCGACCGCCACCATCCTCGTTCCCGGCATGATCGGCTTCATGCTGTTGCCGTACGTCCGTGGAGGTTCGGGGCTCGTCGGAAACGGCGTGGCGTTCTTGATGCAGCTCCAGCCCGTCTTCATGGGTGCCGCCATCGCCGTCGTCTTCTGTGTCCTGATCCTCTCCCCGTTCTCGACCGTCGGCGTGGCGACGGTCATCATGCTGTCGGGAATCGGAGCCGGCGCCGCGAACCTCGGGATTGTCGCGGCAGGGATCGGGCTTGCCATTGCGAGCTACAAGGCAAACTCCCTCGGCACGGCACTCGCCCACGTTCTCGGCTCGCCGAAGATCCAGATGCGCAACTTCCTCATGAAACCGAAGATCGCCTTCCCGATGATGATCACCGCAGCGGTGCTCGGGGGACTGGCAGGAGTCCTGAATATCCAGGGCACGCCGTACAGCGCAGGTTTCGGCCTATCGGGACTTGTCGGGCCTCTCAACTATATTAAACTGGCCGACGGCGGATGGACAATCGAAAACATCGCCATCATGCTCAGCACTTTCCTCATCTTGCCGATTACCCTCAACATCGGCCTCATCTACGTCTTCTCACGCCGGCTTAAACTGCTCAAGGCGGACGACTACAAACTGAACTTCGATTAATGAAAGAAGCATCCGCGCCCGTCGGAACGGGCCGGATGCTTCTTTTCGATCGGCGGCTTGAAGAGCATTCAAGATAATCGGTCCATAAGTGAAGAAAGTCACTCTGTACGTGAAGATAACAAGCCTGTAAGTTAAGAAAACCGCTCTCTAAGTTTAGATAACGATTCTATATGTTAAGCAATCGTCTCAAGCGATTCCGATCAGGAACTCACCAAACGGCAATCGCACCGTCCGTCCTCGATTCCGTTCCGGATTGGAGGACGCCGGTTTCCGGGTTGCGCCAGATGATCTGGCCACGGCCGAAACCGCCGGAGTCGGTCATGATCCGGATGTCGTGGCCTCTGCGCTGGAGGGCCTGGGCCAGGTGGTTCGGGAAGTCCGGTTCCACTTGGACGGTCTTGCCTCCGGTCCACTGCCATCTCGGCTGGTCAAGCGCCGCCTGAGGGTTCAGCCCGAAGTCGACCGTGTTCGAGACGACCTGGAAGTGGCCTTGCGGCTGCATGAATCCGCCCATGACGCCGAACGGGCCGACCGCTACCCCGTCTTTCGTGACGAAGCCCGGGATGATCGTGTGGAAGCACAGCTTGCCCGGCTTCAGGTAGTTCGCATGGTCCGGATCCAGTGAGAAGTCGGCTCCGCGGTTTTGCAGGGCAATCCCCGTATCCGGCACCACAACCCCCGAACCGAAGCCCATGTAGTTGGACTGGATGAACGATACCATATTGCCTTCGCTGTCCGCGGTGGCCAGATAGACGGTTCCGGCCTTGACCGGGTCGTACGGTTCCGGCAGCATGGCCTGATCACCGATGTGCCGCGCACGCTCTTCCGCATATTCTCTCGAAAGCAGCTCTTCCACGGTCACCGGCATCTCCGATTCTTCCGTGATGTACGCCTTGCCGTCTGTGAATGCGAGCTTCATCGCTTCGATCTGACGGTGCATCGTCTCCACGTCCCCATAGACCGGCTTGAATCCGTCCGCCTGGTGGATGTTCATGGCCATGAGGGCGACCATGCCCTGCCCGTTCGGCGGAATCTCCCAGACGTCATAGCCCCGGTAGTTCGCCGATACCGGATCCACCCACTTCACCTGATACTCGGCAAGGTCTTCCTTCGTCAGGAACCCGCCATGGGTCTGGACCGTTTCCGCAATTTTGTCCGCAAGCGGACCTTCATAGAATGAGCGCCCTTCCGTTTCTGCTATCTCGCGGAGTGTGTCGGCATGTCCCGGTGCCCTCCACATTTCACCGATTTCCGGCGGCCGTCCGTCGGGGGCGAACGTCTCGAACCACGCGGCGAACATCTTTTCTTCCTCCGGGCTGTTGTCTGACAGCGCTTTGAACTTGTCATAGGCGACGCGCCAGAACTTTCCGAGGATCGGTGTGAGGGGGAAGCCCTCCTCAGCCAACCGGATCGCCGGCGCGAGCGTTTCCCGAAGGCTCAGCCGGCCGAACTTCCGTGACACTTCTGCCCACGCGGCAGGAGCACCCGGAACCGTCACCGGGACGGCTCCGTACACCGGCATCGTTTCATGGCCAAGCGCCTTGACCCGCTCTGCCGTAATGGTTTTTGAAGAAGGGCCGGATGCGTTCAAGCCGTGCAATTCACCTTTCGTCCAGATCAGCGCGAATGCATCGCCCCCGATTCCATTCCCCGTCGGCTCGACGACCGTCAGTGCCGCAGCCGTCGCAATGGCCGCATCAATCGCATTTCCCCCGTTGCGCATGATTTCCACCCCGACCTGCGCTGCGAGCGGCTGGCTTGTCGCAACAATCCCGTTCTTGGCAAAGACCGTGTGTCGGCGTGATGTGAATGGATGGTATAAGTAATCCATATGTAATTCCCCCTTGTTTTTAAGCTTACAGTTTCAGCCCCGTCCTGCTCTTGAACCTGCGCAGCAGGACATGGCTTTCCACCCGGGTGATCCCGTCCAAAGCATAGAGTTTCTCATTGATGAAGCGTTCCAGATCCGGAAAGTCCTCCACCAGCACATGGACGTGCAAGGTCGAAGGCCCCGTCATCTGATAACAACTGGCAACGTCCGGAATTTCAACGAGCGAATGTGCAACATCAACGAGCGACGACGGGTCGCAGTCCACCTCAAAAAATGCGGATACGCCTTTACCGACCCGTTCGCTGTTGATGACGACCGTAAAGTTCTCGATGATGCCCGACTCTTTCATGTTCTGTATCCTGTCGCGCACAGCAACCCGGGACAGATTCAATTCCGCTGCAATTTCAACATAGGATCGGCGTCCGTCCTCAACCAACAGATTTAATATTCTTTGATCAATGCGATCCAATATAATCCCTCATTTCAGAAGATTAATGGCCTGGCATTTATTATCCCATCCTCCCGATTGAAATTACATGTTTATTTTTTCAAGAGCCTCCCATGAAGACTGCTCCATAGAGAAGTGCCGCAATCACCACGATGGTCGGGCTGACTTTTCTCACTTCCAGGAGAATATAGCCGGCGACGATGAGGATCGTCGTATGGAGGGCACCGACCCCCACATAAGAGTCGAAGAAGAAATCATAGGTCATGAGTCCGAGCAGAATCGCAATGGTCGGCCGGACCACTTTTGTGAGCCTTTTAACCTGAGGAGATTCCTTATACTTCATCAAAATTCCAAGCAGCAGCAACAGCAGGATCAGTGAAGGTGCGACTGTGGCGAACACAGCCACCACGGCTCCCAGTATCCCTCCCTGGTCAAATCCGATATAGGCCGCCATCTTTGTGGCGATCGGTCCGGGCAGACCATTTCCGAGTGCGACGATTTCACTGTACTCGCTGGTGGTGAACCACCCGTACCTCTCCACCACTTCATGTTCAAGCAAAGGGATCGTGGCCGGTCCGCCGCCATAGCCAAGCAGGTTCGGGATCAGGTTCGCAATGAATATCTGCCAATAAATCATTTCTTAACCTCCCCGGCTCCCTTGCGCATTTTGTCCCATGGGACGAACGCAGAAAGGATCAGAATCACAATGATGATCGCCGGATGGACATTTAGAAGGGTGATCAATAAAACACTCGCAATGGCCAGCAGGATGGTGGCGGTCCAGCCGAGTCCATTGCCTGATTTCTTGATGAAGTCATACGCCATCACACCGATCATGACGCCGGCAATCGGGATTACGCCCTTCGCCATCCCCTGAACCCAGGGCTTGTCCTTGAACGCATTCAAAAGGGTTAAGAACAGAATCATCAAAATTGCAGTGGGCAGGAACGAACCGAGAAGGGTGACGATCATCCCCCAAAACCCCTTCAGCCGCCAGCCGATATACCCGGCCATTTTCGTGTTGATCGGCCCCGGCAAAGTATTGGCGAGCGCAAGGATGTCGGAAAACTCGTCATCGCTCATCCATTTGTACCGGTCCACGACTTCTTTGTGCATGAGCGGGATGGCGGAGAGGCCGCCCCCGTATCCAAGCAGCCCCGACCTGGTAAACGCAATCAGTAAATCTTTATACATATCAATCCGACCTTTGTAGAAGAATTGCTCCCGGGATTAAGAGCTTTGTAACGATCCCTTTTCTTTCTTGCTCTTAATATTATTATAAATCCCGTAAACCATCGAGAGAACAGCCAATACGATCAATACGGCCGAGATCGGACGGGTCATGAACACGGAAAGGTCTGAATTGATCGTGATGGCCTGCCGGAGGTTTTGCTCGATCATCGGCCCGAGAATGATGCCGAGGATGAAAGGCGGCAATGGGAAGCCGTTGTTTTTCATCCAATAGCCGATGAGTCCGAACAAAAGAAGCACCCAAACATCAAAAGTCCTGTTGTTGACCGCGAAGCTGCCCAAGACGCAAAGCATCAGAATGAGCGGAATGAGCACGTGCTGAGGAATATCATTGATCTTCAGGAATGCCTTGATGCCGAAGCTTTGGACGAGCAGCATGAAAATGGCCGCGATGAAGATGGAAATGAAAATCCCGTAAACGAGAACCGGCTGGTTCTGCATCAAGAGCGGCCCCGGCTGGATACCGTGGATCAGGAGTGCGCCGAGCATCATTGCCGTAACGGCATCTCCCGGAATTCCGAATGCCAGCATCGGGACAAAAGCTCCGCCGATGGACGAGTTATTGGCAGACTCGGCGGCGATGACTCCGTCTTTTTCACCCGTGCCGTATTTCTCCGGTGTTTTGGAGAACTTCTTGGCAATGTCATAGCTCAAGATGTTCGCGATGCTTCCCCCTGCCGCGGGAAGGATTCCGACAAAGACTCCGATGAGGCTGGACCGGATGACATTCAGTTTGGATGTCCACATGTCCTTGAGCGTTTTCAATATCGGATAACTGACGCTCGAATTCACCTTGATGTCCATGCTGTCCGGCGGATTTTTGATGTCCGTCATGAGCTGGGAAAATGCAAAGACACCGATCAGCACCGGCAGGAAGTTAAACCCGGCAAGCAATTCAGTGAATCCGTATGTAAATCGGCTCGTCCCGACCAGCGGATCCGTGCCCACCATGGCAAAGGCGATGCCGATTACGCCTGCGATCAGCCCTTTGACAAGCGAGCCCTCACTCAGGCTGGCAATGGCACTGATCCCGAACAGCATGAGCGCAAACATTTCCCACGGTCCGAAGTTCAATGCCCATTCAGCCAGAAGCGGCGTCATGAAGATGAGGACAATCCCGGAAATGATCGTACCGATGAATGAAGCCCACAGCCCCACTGCCAGTGCACGCCCGGCCTCGCCTTTCTTGACCATCGGATATCCGTCGAAAGTCGTCGCCATGGCTGAAGGAGTCCCCGGAATGCCCAGAAGGCAGGCCGTGATCAACCCGCCTGAACTCCCCCCTACCTGGACCCCCATCATCAGCGCGATCCCGTTGATCGGATCCATGCTGAAGCTGAAAGGCAGGGTCAGTGCGACCCCCATCGTGATCGTAAAGCCCGGGATGCTCCCGACAACGATCCCGACAACGACACCCGTCAGGAGGATCAGCATCGTTTTGATATTCAGGATCGTTTCAAAACTAAGAAGTAAATCTTCCATTCAGTCTCACCTCTCTTTAATCTAGTCGTTTAAAACAGTGTTCCGCCCGGCAGATACACCGACAGTCCGTATTGGAACACAACAAACAGTAGGACTGTGATCAGGACGGCGCCGATGATTCCGACCACATACCGCTTTTTACCCGGGACGAGCAACAGGTAGAGCGCGAACAAGAACAAGATCGAACTGATGAAATAACCGATTTCCTGAAGCAGGAAGATATAGATTGCAAAGATGACAAACGTCAGGATGACTTTCCGGTTCTCTGCAAAACGTTGCCTAAAACCTGCCACCGCCACTTTCTCTCTTTGTGCGCTCTTCCCCTTCCACAACTGGTAGGCTGCGCTCACCAACAGACAAACTGCCAAAAACAGCAAGAGTCCAATGATGATCTTCGGAAAGAAGTCCGCCTCAGTCTTGGCTGCACCGCGAATCGGGATTTGCAATGCGCCGTAATAGGCAATCCCGCAAAACACGATGACCACCAGTGCATTTACCAAGTCTCTTTTTGCCGCCTGCATTTACTCACTCTCCTGTTTTGAATAGCGGGGATCTCTATTCAGACAAAACAAATTGTAAGCCCAAATCAATGTCCGCTTTCATTTTGTTTAACATCATATTCAAGAAGTTCTAACTTGTCAATCTATTTTCGATACAAAAAGTCATGATAATTCATTTTTAGACTCACTATTAGTTCAATAAAAAACCAATTCGCCTTCATTTCGTAAGCGCTTTATTCAAAACCTGACAAGAATAAATTATCAAAATACATTGACTTTCAGTTCCGTTGGTTCTATCATACGGTTTATTAACCATAGGAAAGGCGTGATTCCACCTGAATTACAAGCGTTTGGGTACTGCCATTTCACTTGACGACCGTCTCTGCTCAACCAAAAAGGGGGCCGAAAAATGAAAAAGAAGATCATTTTGTCAGCACTTCTTCTCTTCTCTGCGGTATTGGGGGCCTGCAGCGATTCAGGTTCTTCCGCCGAAGCCGAAGATGCCGCAGCAGGATATCCGGAAAAGCCGATCCAACTGATCGTTCCTTGGAGCGCCGGCGGTGATACGGATGCCATTTACCGAATCGCGAGTGCAGAGCTTTCCAAGGAACTGGGGCAAAAAGTGGTCATTCAAAACGTAGCGGGGGCAAGCGGGGTCGTAGGGGCCCAACAGGCATTGACCGCCAAACCGGATGGATACACGCTGCTCGCAGTCCATGATTCTGTCGCGATGTCGCAAATGACCGGGCAGGCGGAATTCGGGTACAGCGACTTTGAACCCGTGGCAATGCTGACATCTTCCTACGATTTTGTAGCGACAAGCCCGGATAATCCGTGGGACTCGATGGCCGACCTGGTCGCAGACGCGGAGAAAAATCCTGGCAAAATCTCGTATGCCGCATCGATCGGTTCCACTTCACAACTGGAGCCTGTCCTGCTCGAATCGGTGGCGGACATCAAATTGAACATCGTCGGCTATGACGGAACTGCGGAACGGATGAAGGCGGTGGTCGCCAACGACGTGGCACTCGGCAGCGTGTCGGCAATAGCCGGGAAAGACTACATAGCCGACAACCGGATGAAACTGATCGGATACAATGGCGCGGAAAGAAGCAACGTCTTGCCGGATGTCCCGACTCTCAAGGAACAAGGGCTGGATATGGTATCAGGAACCAACAGGGGAATTGTCGCGCCGAAAGGGACACCTGAAGCGATCATCGAACGGCTCAGCGATGCACTGGAAAAAGTGGCATCGAACGAGGATTTCGTGAAAAAGATCGTCGATATGGGCACCGATGTGAACTTTAAAAACACAGAGGATTACAAGGAATTTATCAAACAGAGCGAAGAAGAGATGAAGGAATTGCTCAAGACCAGCGGTTTGCTGAAAGAGTAATCGTCTCATTGGGAAAGGATTGTAAAGATGATGAAAAAGTTATTATTGGCTGCGGGGATCATGGGACTCGCCATGATGGCCCTTACTGGCTGCGGAAGCGGCTCTGCAAAGGAATCGGGATCGGCTGATTCTGATTATCCGAACAAACCGATCCAGTTGATCGTTCCATGGGATGCGGGCGGAGATACCGATGCAGTGAACCGGATTGCAGCGGAAGAACTGGAGAAAGTTCTTGGACAGACGGTGGTCGTTAAAAATATCGCGGGCGGAAGCGGCGTCATCGGCTCCCAGGAAGCACTGAGCGCGAAGCCGGATGGGTATACCCTTCTTGCGGTCCACGATTCCATGGCCATGTCCCAGCTGACAGGACAGGCAAGCTTCGGATTTGAGGATTTCGAACCGATCTCGTTGATTACATCCACATACAATATGATTGCCACAAGTCCTGAAAATCCATGGAACTCCATGGAAGACCTTGTGAATGATGCAAAAGAACGGCCCGGTGAAATTTCCTATGCGGCATCCATCGGTTCGATCTCGGAACTTGAGCCGGCCCTGATCCAGACCGCGGCGGATATCAAGTTCAACATCATCGGCTACGACGGAACGGCCCAACGGATGAAAGCCGTTGTCGCGAACGACGTGGCACTCGGCAGCGTATCGATTGTCGCCGGGAAAGACTATGTAGAAGGGGACCGCATGAAGTTCCTCGGATATACCGGAGAAGAACGCAGCGATGACTTCCCGGATGTCCCGACTCTGAAAGAACAGGGGATCAATGTCGTTTCTGCTGCGAACCGCGGTTTTGTCGCACCGAAGGGCACGCCTAAAGAGATCATCGAAAAATTGAATGACGCATTCGAGAAGGTCACTTCCAGCGACTCCTTCAAAGAACGTCTTGAATCTCTCGGCACCGAAGTGAACTATAAAGGAACCAAAGACTACGTTCAGTTTATCGAAGACCTGGAGAAGGACATGGAAGAGTCCCTCAAACAGAGCGACCTGATCGATTGACCCGAATATCCGATGGAGCAGCCGGTACATGCGGCTGCTCTATTTTTGCGTGGATGCATGTCCAACTCCTCCGCAACGTATGATGGCAGGAGTCTATTGAAAAGGAGCGGCCCAGATGACAACCGGATTGATGATCATCTTATTCCTTGTACTCATCCTGCCCTTTGCAATAAAAGCAGTGGAACGCCGGCTGGAATGGTTCCTTCTCATCATGGGCATCGCGGCCGTTTTGGTCAGCGGCGTATTCAGCCGGGAACTGCTGGGACGCGCACTGTCCGACCCTCTTCCGATCACGGGGGCTGTCCTGATCGCCGGGATCCTGTTCCGCCTGTTTTCCCGGCAGATGGACCGCAGTGTGCGGTGGCTGCAGCGGGTGATTCCCGAGCGGCTGTTATATGCGTTGATCGTCATGCTGCTCGGTCTCGTCTCCAGCATGATCACGGCAATCATCGCAGCGCTCGTGCTCGTCACCGTCACATCCGCCCTCCGCCTCCGGAGGCGGTCCGAAATCCGGCTCGTTATCCTCGCCTGCTATTCGATCGGGCTCGGTGCCGCCCTCACCCCGATCGGTGAACCGCTCTCGACGATCACGGTCAAGAAACTCGGCGCGGATTTTTCATTCCTGTTCCACCTGATCGGGTTGGATGTGCTGACAGCCATTCTTCTGTTCGGGCTGCTCGCCGCGGTCTGGGTTGATCCTCCGCTTGAGCGGATTGCCGCGGAAGACACGGGGAACCTCAAGGAACCGTTCTACTCCCTCATTTCGCGAACCTTCAATGTCTATGTGTTCGTCATGGCCCTCACGCTTCTGGGCACGGGATTCGAACCGCTCATCCGGGAACACCTGACCGACGTCGCCCCGGGCACACTTTACTGGATCAACATGCTCTCCGCCATACTCGACAACGCCACCCTTGCCGCAGCCGAAATCAGTCCCTTGATGCAATATGACGCCATCCGTGCGATCTTGCTCGGACTCCTGATCAGCGGCGGCATGCTTATCCCCGGGAACATCCCGAACATCATCGCAGCGGGAAAATTGAAGATCACCAGCTTGGAATGGGCGAAATTCGGGATACCGGTCGGACTTGTCGCACTCTTGGTGTACTACTTTATCGGAATCCGGTGAGAAATTGGATGGCTGTTCATGGGACAGGTGAATGGGCGGAGATTCGGCTCGGTTGGGCCAGTTTCGGTCTGACTGGTCGAAGTTTCGCTACGAGTGGCCTCAGTTCCGACGCGAGTGGTCGAAGTTTCGCTCGAGCGGCCCCAGTTCCGACGCGAGTGCTTAACCCAAATGGATTCAAAACGCCTCCCGGCAGCCGGGAGGCGCTGTTTATGTTCTATTTACTTCCGTGATTTTCGTTTGGCCTGCTTGGTGAGTTGCTTCCATTTGTTCGTCTCGGCAATTTGTGCCCGGACGTCGTTTTTCCGTTCAATGTAGGCGATTTCCCGCTGAAGCCTGAAAAAGCTCTCCAGCCGGTCGGCAGGAAGCCGGCCCTCCTCGACCGCTTCGCGGACCGCACAGCCGGGTTCCTTTTTGTGCGTACAGTCACGGAACCGGCAGTGGTCGGCCAGTTCCTCGATATCCCGGAACCCGGATTCGAGCCCTTCCCCCTGATCCCAAAGCTGGAGTTCCCGCATGCCCGGCGTGTCGATGAGGCAGGCACCGCCGGCGAGCGGGATGAGTTCCCGGTGGGTCGTCGTATGGCGGCCTTTCGCATCGTCTTCCCGGATTCCCTGGACGTCCATGATCTCATGACCGGCGAGCCGGTTCGCCAGCGTCGACTTGCCCGCTCCCGACGAGCCCAGTATGGCAGCGGTCACGCCTTCTCCGAGAAATTCCTGAACCTGGTCGATCCCCTCTCCGGTCACCGCACTGACCGGAACGGCGTCCACCCCATAGGCGATGCCGTCGAGCTGATTCAAATAAACATCCGGATCCTCACACAGATCCGACTTTGTCAGGACAATCACCGGTTTCGCCCCGGAATCCCATGCGGCGACCAAATACCGCTCAAGCCGTCGGATATTGAAGTCGGCGTTCAGACTCATCACCAGGAAAACAAGGTCGATATTTGCCGCCACGATCTGCTCCTCCACCTGCTGGCCTGCAACTTTTCGGGTGAACACGGAAGTCCGGTCAAGCAGGCGGTGAATGATCCCCCGCTCTTCCCCCGGCATTTTCCGCACGAGCACCCAGTCGCCGACCGCCGGATAATCCATCCGTGAAACGGCCATATGGTCGAAACTTCCCGATACGGAAGACAGCCATTCCCCTTCTCCGGTCATCACCCGATACATCCGTTTATGTTCAAGAACCACCCGTCCCGGCACACAGCCTTCCAGTGATGATTCCGATAACCAGTCCTTCGCCTGGCTGAAAAATGGTTCATGAAAACCTGATTGATTGAACTTCAAATGAATTCCTCCTGTTTATCCGTGCCAAAATGAAAAACCTCCATGACCGCCGATCCGGCAGCCATGGAGGTTCAGGCACACAAAACAAGAGGCATGCGTCAAAACGCACCCCGCGGGCGTGTGGAACCTGGCTGACCGGATCGTTTCACTGCAATCTCCATTACGTTAGCCATACCACATCACCCGCTTTCCGTTCGTTGTTTTAATCAGAATAGCAAGACGGATGGTTTTTGTCAATCGGTTCATTCATTTATTCTGGTGCATCCGTTCCTTCTTCACCCGGCTCCGCAAGAGTGGTGTCCAGAGGAGCTGCCTGTGCATCCTCTGATTGCTGTTCGGAAGACGGCTGCGCAGACGGTGTTTCCGAAGGAGACCCAGGCTGATCCGGAGACGAGGGTTTCGCGGGTATAACTGTCTTTTCGGACGACTTTGTTTCAGACGGTGCCTCCTGTTTCACTGGTTCCGCCCCGGTCGTCGGCTCCTGTTGCATGCCTTTGTTTTTCTCGGCGTTCTTCTTCGCTTTCTCGGCCGCTCTGTCAATTTCCTGGATCGCCTTGTTTACGGCTTTGTCGACTTCCGCCAAGTACGTCTCTTTGTCCCAGTCTCCTCGGCCGTTGCCGATACCCGCTATCAATGAAGCCGCATAATCATTGAGCGCCCGGACGCGCCTCTGCTTTTCGGACTCCGTGAAATCATCCAGCTCCTTGGCCGCCGATCCGACCGACTCGTTCAACTTCTGCCGGAGCTCGCCCATCAGCCGTTCCTTTTCGGCAGTGATTGCCGAATCGATTTCACTCACAGATTCCGACCGCTTCCCGTTAAACCAATTTTCCAGCATCACTCCCGCATCCTGTCCGGCCACCACCGACCCCACACCGGTGCCGAATAAGATACACAGGCAGAATCCGAGCACAAGCACGAGTCGTTTACTCCCTTTGCTGTTCATGTCTTCCCTCCATTAAAAGAGCAGGACCCCCTGGAAGAGGTCCTGGATGTGTGGAATTAAAGACCGATGCCGTTCACGAGTGCCTTGAGTTCAAGTTCAGCTTTGCTTTGGATGGTCTTTGCAGCAGTTTCAATGACCTTCTTCTGCTCGTTGACAAGCTCCACTTTCTTAGTTTCCACCACCCCGTGAATACGGTTAATTTCACCGTCCACAGCTTTCTCCAGATCTTGCTTCGTTTTCATGGAGTTTGAATTCAATTTAGTAAGCAGATCCCTCTTGGAATTCTCAATTGTTTCTTTCAGGTCTTTAACTGCCTGGTCTTTAACATCGTTCAGCTGTTTTTTTGTTTTTTCAACTTCTGCTTCTCCGGTCTTCCCTGTAGCTGCAGATAGCTCTCCAATCTTTTTCGTAACATAGGTTTGGCCTTCCGCCTGGAATTGGGTCACACGATTACTGTAGATTTCATCAAACTGCTTTTGCATACCGGCAATAATTTTTTCTCGCTCCATTTTCAAATCGTCAATGTAGCCATCGGCTGCCTTACGGATATTTTTAGTTTTATCTTCAGTCTGCTTCATGCCCTCTGCTGCAATTTCAGCGTTCGCCTGGTCGATCATCAACCCGATTTCTTTGTCTTCTGTTGTCAAACCATCTTTCCAGTAAGCGTCCGCTTCTGCTTCAACTGTCTTTTTCGCGTTTCCAAACTGGACATCGTACCAGTTCTTTAGCTTCGATCCTGCATCCGATGCTCCGAATACCACTCCCCCGGCGCTGGATACGAGTGCGACTGTGATGGCCCCTGCGACGATCTTGCCTTTGACTGTTTTCAA
This sequence comes from Edaphobacillus lindanitolerans, assembly GCF_900156305.1. Lineage (GTDB taxonomy): Bacteria > Bacillota > Bacilli > Bacillales_A > Planococcaceae > Bhargavaea > Bhargavaea lindanitolerans. Next base: position 756,260 of record NZ_FTPL01000001.1, read on the forward strand.
CATGTGTAAAATCCCCTTTTCTTCGTGTAATGGTTTGGTGGTTCTCTCAGTGTTCGTTCAGGATTTCTTCAAAAAGGCGGTTAACATCCGCTTCTATCTGCGCCTCCAGCTCTCTTGGGTCTGCGATGCCGTCCCTCAGCTCTGTGTCGAGCCGGGCCGCCGTGCTGTCAAGCTGGCTCCGGATTTCGGCCACGCGGGCATTCAGTTCCCGCTCGGCACGTTGTTCTTCTGTCTCTGTCCAAGAGACGATCTGGTCTTCCGCCCATTCCCCGGCTTCGAGGACGAACATCCCGGCATCGGCCAACATCCCGGCCATTTCTCCTGCCGCTGCCTTGGCGATCCTCTCACTCTCCTTATGGAAGGCACCCTCATACCAACCGGAGAGAGAGCCCGTGTTCATGCCGGTTGCATGAACCGCGCCTGCGCCGACAATCAGGGCGATTACCGATGCAGTCAGTCTCTTTTTCACAGCCTGTCCCCCTTCCGGCTCCCTATTTTGCCCTGCCTTACTATGTATATGTGCATCTATCAAAAACTATGACTAAATATCTATCATTTTTTTCATTCCATCGATTTGGTAGTTGTCATGACGAGTAAATAGTCCTATTCCCAAACGAAAAAACGGGCCTCCCGAAGGAAGTCCGTTTTCTGATCATGACGCGCCGATTCACTTAAACAACTGAGGGATGCCGTTCATGAGCGAATAAATGCCCATGATCGCCATTGCCACGACGGTGATGGCCCCGATGGCCGTCATCCATTTTGGATGTCTGTAATCACCGACGATTTTGGACTTATAGGCTGCGACCAGCATGACGCCGAGCGCGAGCGGCAGGATCAGTCCGTTGAGCGAGCCGACGAGCACAAGGATCTTCACCGGCTGCCCGACGATGACGAACACGAGTGTCGAAACCAGAATGAAGCCGATGATAAATTTCCTGTGGTGCCGGTCGATCCATTCACTGAACGTCCGGATAAAGGAGACGGATGTGTAGGCACAGCCGACCACCGACGTGACGGCCGCAGACCACATGACCACGCCGAAGATCTTATATCCGATATTTCCCGCGGCAAGCTGGAATACCGACGCCGGCGGGTTGTCCGGATTGAGCTTCAGCCCCTGCGAGACGACGCCGAGCACGGCAAGGAACAGGAGCACCCGCATGAGCGAGGCGATGCCGATTGCAGACAGCGCACCGCGGGATACCTCCGGCAGGGCTTCTTTTCCTTTGATGCCGGCATCGATCAGCCGGTGTCCGCCGGCAAAGGTGATGTAGCCGCCGACCGTCCCGCCGACGAGCGTAACGATGGCCAGCGCATCGAGTTCGAGCGGCGCCACTGTCCGGAGCGCCGCTTCCCCGTATGGAGGAGAAGCCGTGAACATGACATAGAGCGTCAGGGCAATCATGACGAAGCCGAGAACCTGCGTGAACCGGTCCATCATCCGGCCCGCTTCTTTCACGAGGAAGATGCCGACCGCCAACAGACAGCTGAGGACAGCCCCGACCTTCGCGTCAATGCCAAACAGAACGTTCGTCCCGAGACCCGCACCGCCGATGTTTCCGATGTTGAACGCAAGGCCCCCCATGACGACGAGCAGCGCCAGGAAGTAGCCGAGTCCCGGCAGCACATCGTTCGCAATGTCCTGCGCACGCTTGCCCGATACGGCGATGATCCGCCAGATGTTCAGCTGTGCCGCAATGTCAATGAGGATGGAGATGAGGATGACGAACGCGAAGCTCGCCATCAGCTGCTCGGTGAATACCGTCGTCTGCGTCAGGAACCCCGGCCCGATTGCAGACGTTGCCATGAGAAACGCAGCTCCGAGCAGGATGCTGCGGTTCTGTTTCTTTTGATCCAACGTGTTGTTCATTGGTTTCCCCCGTCTTATGTAATTCCGCCTTCGTTCAGCGCGAGATGCGCAACCCGAGAAGCGAGTGAGCGGTTTTCTTTCCGAGCCCGTCGCTTCTTTCCCCGAGTAAGTCGCTTTCATTATTGAATGGGCCGTTTTCTCCCCCGGTGAGTCGCGTTCATTCTAGAGTGCGCTTCCACCCTTGAGTGAGTCGCTTTCGATCTTGAATAAGCCGCTGCCTCCCACGAGCAATGCGGCTCTCTTCCCCTGCCGCATTGCGTCCGGTCAATTGAATGAACCGATTGCGCCCACTTCGACCCCCTCGGTCGGAAGCTGTTCAGAAATGCGCCTCGCGAAGTCGAGCGCGGTGACACCGTCGCCGTGGATGCAGATCGTGTCGGCCTTCAGATCGACATCCGTTCCGTCCGTCGCGCGGACCTTCCCTTCCTTCACCATGCGGACAACCTGTGCGATGGCCTCTTCCGGATCGGTGAGCAGGGCGTTCGTCTGACGGCGGTCGGTGAGGGAGCCATCCGGTCCGTACGTCCGGTCGGAGAACACTTCGCTCGCGGTCCGGAGACCGGCTTTCTCGCCTGCACGGATCAGTTCACTGCCGGACAGCCCGAACAGGATGAGCTCCGGGTTGACTTGATAAACCGCTTCCGCGATGGCCTCCGACAGCCTCACGTCCTGGGCGGCCATATTATAGAGCGCGCCGTGGGGCTTCACGTGCTGCATGGCGCCGCCTTCTGCCCGTATGAATGCATCAAGTGCGCCGATCTGATAGACGACGAGGTCATGCGCCTCTTCCGGAGACAGGGCCATCGTCCGGCGGCCGAATCCAACGAGATCCGGTGTTCCGGGATGCGCACCGATCCCGACGCCCTTCTCGAGCGCCAGCCGGACGGTCCTGCGCATCGCAGACGGATCGCCCGCGTGGAAACCGCAGGCAATGTTCGCACTCGAGACAAACTCCAAAATCTCTGCGTCATTGCCCATCTGATAGGCTCCGAACGATTCTCCCATGTCACAATTCAAATCAACTTTAAATGGCATCCCTATGAATCCCCTTTCATTTTCAACTCGATCGCAGCCTGCAAATGCCGAAGGTCGTTCGTCTGCCGGACGAGCGCGGACTGTGCCTCCTCCACGCTCACTTCTCGGAAGCGGAGGCGGCCACCCGGCGGCAACTGGGCGATCACCGGAAGGTCAGCCGTTGCCGCCTGTCCGATCTTCGGATAGCCACCGGTTGTCTGCCGGTCCGCCATGAGCAGGATCGGACTGCCCCCCGACGGCACCTGAACAGAACCAGGCACGACTGCTTCCGACAACAATTCCCTCGGATGGGCCAGCTTCAGCCCGGCGCCCTTCAGCCGGTAGCCCATCCGGTCCGATTCCGAAGACACGATGAATGCCCCGCCGAAAAATCGCTCCCGGCTTTCCTCATCGAACCATCCGAACTGCGGCCCGCGCATCATCCGGACCTCCGCTTCCTCGGCCAAGGAAGTGCCGCACTCCTCCGCCACGGACCAGCCTGTTTCCGAGAACGGACGGCCCGACCCGCTTCCGAGCAGTCGATCGGTGAGTGCCCGGGCCGCTTCGGATGCTTCCCCGGCCGGCAGCCGGTCCCCTTTTTGCAGCAGCCGCCCGCAGAACCCGCCGATTCCCGCCTTTATGTAAGTCGACCGGCTGCCCATCACTTCGGGCACATCGATGCCGCCGGCAATGGCGATATACACCCTGCATCCGGAAACCGGACGGCCGAACCGGAGTACGGATCCTTTCTTCACCGCCACCGGGCGGCACATCGGTACTCTCATGCCGCAAATTTCAGGAGAGAGATCCGCACCGGCTAGGGCGATCAGCCGGTCTTCTTCAAATACAACAGCAGGTCCGGCAAGCGCGGCTTCGAGTGCCGCGCTGCCGGGCGCGTTCCCGACAAGCATGTTCGCGATCCGGAGGGAGACGGTGTCCATCGCCCCGCCCCCCACTACACCGAATTGCTGGTAGCCGGGTCTTCCAAGATCCTGCACCGACGTCTGGAGGCCGGGCTGTTTAATCGTGATCATGGTGCTCCCCCTCCCGCCGTTCGAATTCTTCTCTTGAGATCGGCCGGAACTTCACTTGGTCGCCCGCCCGGAGCAGGCTCGGGATCTCCTCATCCGGCAGGAACAGATCGACCGGCGTCCGGCCGATCAGCTGCCAGCCGCCCGGAGTCCCGATCGGATACACTCCGGTCTGGGTCCCGGCGATCCCGACCGTCCGTGCGGGGATTTCGAGTCGGGGCGACGGCCGGCGCGGTGCGGCGATCCGTTCGTCCAGCCCCCCGAGAAACGGAAAGCCCGGCGCAAACCCGATCATCTTCACGTCATAGGAACCGCCGGAATGAATCTGGATGACCTCCTCCTCGGTGAGCCCGTTGTGCGCCGCCACAAACTCCAGGTCCGGAGCAAATTCTCCGCCATAGCACACCGGAATTTCCACCGTGCGTCCGGCCTCCGTTGAAGCGGGCTTTACGTCCCGAAGGATGCCGCACAGCCGGTCCTTCATTTCAGTGTAAGTCGTCCCGCCCGATGCATCATAACAAACCGTCACGTTCACATACGCCTGGATGATGTCCGTCACTTCCGGGATGGCCGCCCGTTCCACCGCTTCTGCAATCGCCCGGACGGCTGCCGTCATCTCATCACCGGCCGGCAAGCCGGGTGTGACGACGGCCGCGCTGTCTCCGAGCGGATTCATCTCTATCTCCATGCCCTCCCCCTCTTTCTATCAAATAATTATAAATGGAATTCTCCCATAATTCACGTTAACGTGTCGAATCAAGTCGGCAGTTGCAGTCACAACCGGATTCACAAAGGAAGCTTCCTGTCCATTCATGTCCTCTTTCTATCTATTCATAAACCCTTCCCATCTATTTACGAGCCCCTTCTATCTATTCACGCCCGCATACCGGCTATTCGCAACTATTTTCCATCTCGCGTACAAAAAAACCGCACGACGGGCAGTCCGGACGGTTTTCTATTCCTCTCTATCCGCCATCCTCCAAAAACGGGCTCGTCCCGCAGGATCCACGATGTCACTCAAAAGACTTTCCTTCCCTCTCATGAGATCGGCAATCACCCCGGCGCCCATCATACTATAGACGGTGCCGTTGCCGCCGAGGCCCAAGAGGTAATACACGTCCTTTTCTTCCGGATGCCGGCCGATCATCGGGAGGTTGTCATCGGATTCACCGAAAACGGCGGTCCAGATGTGCGATACATCTACATCGAGATCGGGGAAAAGACCAGCGAGCGCAGACTCAAGCCGGATTCCCTTCTCTCTGATCCGCTCTATGCTCTGCGGCATAGAGACGGTTTCCTGATCGAGTCCGCCGATGATGATTCGATTGTCGGCCGTTGTCCTGGCATACAAATAGGGACGCTTTGTTTCCCAGATCATCATATGGTCGTGCCAGAAAGACAGGTCGTTCACCGGTTCCGTTGCGATGGCAAATGTCCGGTTCAGGTTTTTAACTGAATGATCGGCCAAGAGTGTATGCGAATAGCCGGTTGCCAGGACGACCCTTTCTGCCAGGATCGTTCCTCTACCGGTCCGGATTTGGATTAAACCTTCAACACGCGCCAGACCCGCCACCTTTGTTTCTTCAAATATATCCGCACCCCTTCTCTCCGCCAACCGGGCAGCACCCCGGCAATAGGCCAGCGGATTTACTTCCGCATCGCCGTGCGTCACGATGGCGCAGGGCTTCTGGAACGGGAAGCGGTGTCCGATTTCCGGCTCGTCCCAGTAGTCCGCACGGAAACCGTTCTTGCGGAGTGCTTCGTATTCACACCGGACCTTTTCCCGGTCGTCTTCCCTGCTTGCATAATACAGGCTCGACCGGCTTATGTATGAGGAATCTAAATCCATCTTCTCCGCAAGCTGCCCGAGTCCGTCCATCGCTTCCGCACAGCCGCGATAAAATCGGACCGCCTTTTCCCAGCCGATCTGATCGGCCAGTTCATGCAGCATGATGTCATTGGAATACTGGAGCAGCCCCGTGTTTGCCGACGTACTGCCAGCGCCGATTGCACGTCCGTCGATAAGTGCAACATCAAGCCCCTCTCCGCTCAGAACCGCAGCGGAGATCGCCCCGGACATCCCTCCTCCGATAACGGCCGCGCCATACACGCGCCCGTCCGGTTCCTTCTCACCAAACGGCCTGTCATCCTTCACCGTTCCAGGCCAAAACAGACTCCCTTCATGCAATTCCATGTCTGATCCCTCCCTGATGCTCTTCTTTTCCCCTTATCCCCGCCTAAAGTCACACGCGGACAAAAAAACCGGACCGCCCGAATTCGGACAGCCCGGTTTCAGCATTTCTTATCTGGTCCAGCTTCTTAAGACGTCAGCCTCTGAACGGCCACCAGACGCCGCGGCCGAACGATACGGTGATCGCCGGAATGAGAAGCGGCAGGATGATGAGCCCGTAGAGCAGGAGGCCGGTGATGACGATTGTGGCGATCTGCACGAGACTGAGCACGCCGGACGGCATCATCGCGCCGAATGTGCCGGCGAGGATGACAGCCGCCGTGATGATGACCGTCCCCATTTTGGCCATCGACTTTTTCAGGGCATCCCGCGTGTTGAGGCGGTTGATGCTCTCTTCGCGGAAGCGGTCGAGCAGGAAAATGGAGTAGTCGACCCCGAGCGCGATGAGCATGATGAATCCGAAGAACGGAACCGCCCAGCTGATACCGTCATAGCCGAGACCGTTCACGAAAATCAGCTCGGTGACGGACACCGACGTGTAATACGTCAGGAGTAGGGAGCCGATCATGTAGAGCGGCATGATCGCCGAGCGGAACAGGATGAACAGCACGATGAACAAGCCGACGAGCATGATCGTCACCGTACGGCTGAAGTCCGACGACGAAATGTCGTCCAGATCGGCGTTCATGACCGAGATGCCGTCAAAATAGACATCCGCGTCTTCGAACGGCGTGCCGATCACCGATTTTTCCACGGAAGCTTTGATTTCATCAACGGTTCCGATCGCTTCACGGGAATACGGATCTTCGTCGAGAATCACCTCCAGGAGGATCCCGGATTCTTCATCGATCGTGTAGCGTTCGAGCACCTGAGCGAAGTCGTCGTTTTCGAGAGTGTCTTTGGGAATGAAAACGCCCGTTTCACGGATCTGCTTCGAATCACCCATATCCTGCATCATGCCGGCGAGGTCGCTCAGACCGCCCGAAATCTCTCCGAGACCCTTCTCGGCGGAACCGATGCCGTCGGACAGCTTGCCGAGGCCTCCGGAGAGCTGGCCCATCTGGCCGCCGGCCGTCTGCATCTGACCGGCGGCACCGTTCAGGCCGGCCTGGATGTTCCCAAGTTCGCCTCCGAGTGTGTCAAGCGCACCGGCAGCCTGTGCGGCCGGCATGCCCTGTCTGAGTCCGCCGCTGATCCTGGCCAGCTGGTCATTGATCTGGCCAAGGCCGGAAGCCGCCTGGCCGAGGCCGGCACCGGCGTCTGTGCCGCCCGAAGGGATCCCGGATGCCATCTTGTCAAGTCCGGACTTCGCCTGCCCGAGGCCGTCCTGCACCTGGGCAATCCCGTCGATCGCGTCTTCCAGACCGTCCGCCATGAGGCCGATCTGGCGGTCCGCATACAGATCCTCGATCGGTTCGCCCGTCGGACGGGTGATGGTCCGGACATCCTTGACGCCCTTCACCTTTTCAAGGTCCTCGCTGATCCGCTCGAGATACGGGACCGTGTCTTCATCCGTGATCTTTCCGTCTTTCTTCAGGATGACGCCGACCGGCAGGGAATCCCCTTCGCCGAACGCGTCGGAAATCCGGTTCAGCCCCATCACCGATTCCCGGCTGCTGTCGACTTCGTCAACCGTCTTGAATGACAGGTCATTGTCATAGGTCAGCAAGAGCGGGATGGTGATGATGGCCACCACCGCCATCGACAGGAGCGGCCGCATGACCGACAGACCGCTCATGCGGATCCACAATTTGCTGTCTTTGTGGGACGCGCTGCCCTTCGCCGGCCAGAACAGTTTATCTTTGAGCAGCATCATGAACAGCGGGACGACCGTCGTCAGGATCAGGAGCAGCGTTGCGATTCCGACAGCGACCGCGACGGCCGACTTGAAGATCGGAAACTGTGCAAACCCGATTGCCGCAAAGCCGATGAACACCGCGGCTGCGGAGATGAACAGGGTCCGGCCCGCCGTTCTGTACGTATTGACGATGGCATCCTCTACATCATGGCCTTCCAGCAGCTCTTCTTTATAACGGCTGAGCAGCAGGATGCAGTAATCCGTCCCGAGGCCGAACAAAATCGCCACGAGGAAGATTTGTGTGTAATTGGACACCGGGAAACCGAACCAGTCGACGAAAAATGCGACTAGCGACTGGCTGAGCAGATAGGTCATTCCGACCGCCAGAAGCGGGATGAGCGGCGTGATCGGGGACCGGAACACGATCAGGAGCAGGCCGAAAATGAGACCGATCGTAATCAGCTCCGTCTTTTTTAGCCCTTCCTGTGCACTCAGGTTCACATCATTGTTGATGATGGCTTCCCCTGTCATATACACTTTCCGGTCTTTTGGAACGATGTCCGACTTGACCCGATCGGCAAGTTCGACAATTTCCTCATCCGCCCCGTCGACTGTAATCGGGAGGAGGACCGTCTTTCCGTCTTCCGAAACGAGCTGCTTCTCCATCTCTTCGTTTTCAAACGGATCGAGCACGCCCGTCACCGGCTTGCCGATCGCCTTGATATCGGATGCAGTCTTGGATATCTCCTGTTTCGTTCGTTCATCCGCCTTTTCTTCAAGCGGATAAACGAGCGAGATGGTCTCATCCGACGCACCCGCCTTCTCGAGGATATCAGCCGCCTTCTGGGAATCTGCATCGGACGGGAGCTGGAACGAGCCCGCATCTTCTGCCTGTTTCGCCAGATCCGGTGCAAGAACAAACAACACGACAGTCAGAACGGCGAGCACGATGAATATCGGCCAGCGGAATTTAAGCACTTTCTTCAAAGCTTACAACTCCTTAAATCTCAAAATGTCTTTCAGCTTGCGGAACGTATGGATGAACGCGTCGAGTTCTTCCTCGGAGATTTCATCGTTGAACAGGCCCTCCACACTCTCATAGATGGCCGTGTCGGATTTTCTCAACAGCTCCAGTCCGATCCCGGTGACGGCAATCAGCTTTGCCCGCTGATCTGCAGGGTCCCGCACTGAGCTGACGAGCCCTTTCTCCTCCAGTTTCTTCAGACGGGAGGAGACGGCACTTTTATGTACTCCCTGCATGGACGCGAGCTGCCCGTTCGACATCGGTCCGGACGCCGAGAGAATTTTCAGCGCCTGGATCTGTTCAGGCGAATACTCCCTCCAGATATCCACATCTACGGAACGCAGCACATGCTCCGCCCCGTAAATCATCACTTCCTCAAATAATCCGATTGCTTCCCTGAGCTTCTCCTGCAAAATCGTCCACCCCCTCAACTAATTTAATAGTTTAGGGGGTGGACGATTTATTGTCAATGGATTTGGATGGGCATTGGATATCAGAGGGAGTGGATTTTATTCGCTACTACCGAGTCCTCCTCTCAATCTAAAAACCGGCATCCCCCAGTTCGGGGATGCCGGATGTGTCAGCTTTCCTGTTTGTTCTGCTGGTGAAGCGGCGGCATGATGAGCCAGCCTTTTTCTTTCGTGAGGCGGAGCAATTGTCCGCCTGCAGAAGCTCGATCAGCGTGGAACTTCATGAAGTGCATCGCAACGTCTTCGCGGAAGCATTGGCCGAGCACCTGGCTGCAGGAAACAAGTCCCTGGCCCGCGTTGGCTGCCATGATTGCGGCGATTTCAGGATCCATGAACCGGGCACCTTGCGGAACTTCCTCCGCAGAGGCTTTGCCCCGGGACGGAAGGGTCGGCGGCGGGTTGACCCCGTTCTCCTTCAATACCTTTTCGATCGTCGTATTTTCGTTTTTCATCATCTTGATCTGGTCTTCAAGTGCCGTGACCAGGTCCTTGTCGCCTGCATGGTTGACGAACGACTCGTACATACTAATCAAACCATTGTTGGCCGCAACGTAGGCCCAGATGCCGATGACTTCTCCGTAATGCAGCGGTTCGTTTTTCGGATTGCCGCTCATAACGCCCATTTTCATTTCCTCCATTCCTGATCTCGTGGTCAGGAACAGTATGCGGAAGCTGTGGGGTCTTTATACCAAAAATCTGTCAGCCGTATTTCTTCTGATGTGCACGCTTCCGGAGGAGATAGTCGCTGTCCGCACGGATCCGGTCCCAGTATTCCTTGAAAATCGCTGCAGATTCCGCCTTCACGGGGTCCTCGGTACGCTCGTGCTCGCTGCCGTCTTCACGGTATTTCCTGCCGCCCCGGTGATTGGCGTACCGCCGGGCACGGGTGTACCCCATCTGGATGAACTTCCTGGCCATGTCCATTCCGACGAAATCATCCGCCCTGCGGTATTCTTCAAACTTCCCATAGATCGCTTCCGCCGACTCCCTCGCAACGTCGGGCGTCCGGAAACGCCATAGGGGCAATATTTCGCTTTTATACGGCTCGACAAGCAACACGCCCTGCTCGCCCATGCCGACCCGGTACTGATCCGGGCGCTTCCGGAAATCAATCGCGTCAAAATTGAGGCCGTAGTCAAACGCCATCCCGTTCCTCCTCCGGTTCGAGAAACTCTGTCCGTTCGTCAGGCAGACGCTCGGCCTCCTTTTCTTCCTCGAGACGGAGCGTGCCGTCGACCATCTTATAAACTTTATCCACATAGTCCGTCAGCCGGGTATCGTGTGTCACGACAATGGTGGCGGCGTCTTTCTTCACCGCAGCGCTTTTCAGGAGGCCCATCACTTCAAAAGCCCTGTCGGAGTCAAGTGATGCCGTCGGTTCATCCGCGAGCAGCAGCGACGGATTGCTGTACAGTGCCTTTGCGATGGCGACCCGCTGCCGTTCCCCGCCTGACAGATCACCCGGGTATTTTCCCGTCAGCTCTTCAATCCCGAGTTCTTCAAACAGGCCGTCCCGTTCGGCGGCCGACATATTGCCCTTCTTCACTTTATCCAACAGCCTGAGCTGTTCGGAAACCGTGAGGAACGGCACTAGATTCGATGCCTGGAGGATGAACCCCACATGATCGAGCCGCACGCGCGAACGGCGCTTTTCGTTCAGATCCGTGATCCGCTCGCCGGCAATGTGGACTTCTCCGCCGGATGGCGTCTGAAGCCCGCCGGCGATGGTCAGCAGTGTGGATTTGCCCGAGCCTGACGGGCCGATGATCGCAATCACTTCCCCGCGTGCGACTTCGAGCGTCGTTTCTTTCAGTGCCTGTACCTCGGTCCTTCCGGAGCCGAACGTCTTCGTCACTTCTTTTAATTGCAGCACATGGTCCGTCATCCCGAAATCGCCTCCAGCGGATCTATTTTGACAATCGTCCATACGGATACGAGCGCACCGAGCACGGCGACCGCGACGAGCACAGCCCCATAGACTGCCATCAGGCCGTAGTCGAATGTCACCGGGACAGCGTTCGGCAGGAACTGGCCGACGCCGATCGTCAGTCCAAACCCGATCAGGACACCGATCAGGGCAAGGATGAACGTCTGCGCAATGACCGACCAGGCGAGGTAGCCGCTCGAGATTCCCTGCGCCTTCATGACACCGAACATGCCGATTTTCTGGACGGTGAGGACGTATAGGAAAATCGCCACGACCGCTGCCGATATGGCGAACAGGAAGTAGATCATGAGCGTCAGTGTAAGGTTTTGCTCCGTGTAGCCGGGCAAGTTCTTGATGAACGTCTCGGTCTCGATTTTCTCAAGTTCATCCGGGACCTGTTCCCCCGAACCGCCCTTTACGACCACCGCATTGACGGTTTCCTCTCCTTCTTCCATCTGTTCTGCAGCCTGGCCGAATTTGATCTTCTGGAAATCCGGCAGGTCCATGAAAAGCACCGGTGCAGCATTGAACCTTGACTTGTCTGTGAACCCGGTGATCGTCAACTTTTCATCCGTGGAGGAAAGTGACAGTTCATCACCGACCGAAAATCCTTCATCCCTCAGGTAATCTGACGCGATGACCTCGTTTTCGTCCTTGAACGGTTTGCCTTCGGTCACTTTTGGCATGATAAATTCATCCGGCCGGATTCCGAACAAGGCCACTCCGTTTTTTGCCTCGCCATTGTCTGCGATCAGGTTCATCTCGGCGAGCACGGCCGTCTCGCCACCTTCCACTTCATCCGCCTTTTCAGCCGTCATCATCGATTGGTTCAGGCTCTTGTCCGACTCCTCGGTCAGATAGATGGTGTCCGACTGCCATTTATCGACGGCTTCCCGGTTCAGCCCGGCAAGTCCGCTCGCAAGCCCCGACAGGAAAAACACGAGAAACGATACGAGCAACAGCACTGCCGTAATAAGGGCGAACCTCAGCTTGTTCTGCTTGATCTCCCGCCATGCGAGAAACATTGACCCCACTCTCCTCTTCTATGTACCTTTTTCTTTCATACCCTATGTGTGTACGGTTTGAATCCATGATTGTGACAACAATGTTTCAAGTGAACCGTCTGACCGGTAAGACAGAACCGCCTTTCTATGGAATAATAAGACTGAATGAAAGGGAAGGGGGGAATTGAAATGGCAGATCTGCACACCATGCTGGCATGGACATTTTCACAGGAAGTGCCTGTACCGGAAGGCATCGGGGATTTGTTCATCGACGGCGAAGAGGCACAGATCGCTTACAAGACCGTCCGTGATGTGGCCGTCGTCACAAACAAACGGTTCATCATCGCGGACAAGCAGGGGATCACGGGAAAAAAGGTGGAAGTCTATTCGATCCCGTTCAAGTCGATCGATATGTACTCGACCGAAAATGCCGGACGCCTCGACCTCAATGCGGAAATCGAATTGTGGACGCGAACCGGCCGGATGAAGATCAACCTCGGACGCGGAGTCGACATACGCAAGCTCGACAAGATCATCGCATCAGCCATTCTATGAGGATATTGATCAAAGGAGCCATTTGATGAACAAACGAGCCACGGGCGCCGGACGCCTCGCCGTGATTACGGACGCCCTCCGCTGCCCCGTATGCGGAAGCTCCGTCTCGGTCGATGAACATCCGTCGCTTGTCTGCACCAACCGCCATTCATTTGACATCGCCAAGCAGGGCTATGTGAATATGCTGTCCCGCTCGCCTGCCGCCTCCTATTCGAAGGAACTGTTTCTGGCGCGCCGCCGGATCATCACAGAATCCGCCCTTTATACACCGCTTCACCAAACCATGGCGGAGCTGTTGACCAGCCTGTTCGACGGCCGGGCAGGCCTGGCCGCCGACATCGGCTGCGGCGAAGGGTCCCACCTGAACGAACTGCGCAAAATCTGCGGTCCTTCCCTGAAGGCTGCCGGCCTGGATATCGCTAAGGAGGGTGTCCGCCTGGCGGCGCGAGATTACCCGGACTGCGCCTGGATCGTCGGCGATCTCGCAGCCTCCCCGTTCGCTGACCGTCAGACAACGGCCATCCTGAACATCCTCTCCCCTTCGAACTATTCGGAGTTCAGGCGGATGCTCGCCCCCGGCGGAAAACTCATTAAAGTCATTCCCGCTGCGGGCTATCTGAAGGAACTCAGGGAAGCTGCCCACGGAGAAGACGGACGTTCCGAGTACTCAAACGAAGAAACCGTCGGTCTGTTCAGCCGCCATTTCCGCCTTGAAGAAACCATTCCGCTCCGCTATCAGGCAGAGATCGCCCAAGACATGCTGAAGGATCTCGTCACCATGACTCCCCTCGGATGGACGGGTGACCGGAATAAGATTGAACAATTCCTCGACCGTGAGGAGCCGGTCATCACCATCGAGCTCGATGTATTGATCGGCACGGCCGAAATGCAGGATTTCTGAAGCGCCCGGATTCCCCAACAAGGGAACGGGTGCTTTTTTCATTTCACAAAAAGCATCTTTACATCAGTCGGATATCGAATTATAATAAGCATTATCGTATAAATATACATCAAACGGAGGTTTTATGCATGTTCAATAAAACAAAGGCCATTGTATTCGCTTCCCTCGCTTCGATGACATTTCTCCTCGCAGCGTGCGGCGCCGGCGAACCGGACGAAGGTTCCGCATCAGCCGACGAAACGAAAGTCCTGAAGATGGGGACCTCGGCGGATTTCCCGCCCTTTGAATCCCGCAACGCGGAGGGCAAGGAAGTCGGCTTTGACATCGACCTCGCCAATCATATTGCGGATGAGCTTGGCTATACACTCGAGATCAACGATATGAAGTTCGACGGTCTCATCGGTGCCCTCCAGACCGGGCGGGTGGATATGGTCCTCTCCGGAATGAGTGCAACCGATGAGCGTAAGCAGAACGTCGACTTCTCGACCGAATACAACCGTTCCGGTGAGTTCTTTGTCACGGAAAAAGACTCGGACCTCAAGTCGATCGAAGACCTGGAAGGCAAGACGGTCGGCGTCCAGCTCGGCACCATCCAGGAAGACGGTGCCAAGCGGCTGAAGGAGACTGAAGGAATCGACTTTGAAATCAAGTCACTCGACAACTCGATCCTGCTCATACAGGAACTGAAGACCGGACGGATCGACACTGCCTATATGGACAAATCGGTGGCAGACGGCCATGTGAAAGAGCAGGGCCTGGGTGGATTCGATGATCCGACCACCAGCTCTCCGGGGATGGCCGTCGCATTTCCAAAAGACAGCGACCTCGTCGACGACGTCAACAAAGTGCTCGCCGAAATGGAGAAAGATGGCACGCTCCAGAAATTGAAAGACAAGTGGCTTTCCGATCAGGAATGACTTTTCCGTCCAGGCTGCCGGTTCATCGGCTGCCCCCAATCATGCATCAAGTTCCGGCACCCGGAACGAATGAAATGAGTGAACCTTCCCATGAACCTCGATTTCTCGCAGATGACCCCTTATATCCCGTATATGCTCGAAGGAATCTGGGTCACGTTGAAATTTGTATTCGTTGCACTTCTCATCGGTGCACTGCTCGGGACGCTTCTGGCCCTTTTCAAGATCAGCGGACCCGTTCCGCTCCGGGCGTTCGCCATTGCCTATACGTCAGTCTTCAGGGGAACACCGCTCATCCTGCAGCTTATGCTCATCTATTTTGCCGTACCTCAGCTGACCGGCTATGACATCACGCCCTTTCTGTCAGCCATTGCGGCATTCGGGCTGAACTCGGCCGCCTACATCTCGGAAATCATCCGTGCCGGCATCCAGGCCGTGGACAAAGGCCAGGTGGAAGCCGCCCAGGCGCTTGGCATCCCTTACCGTGCCATGATGAAAGACATCATCCTGCCCCAGGCGTTCAAGAACATCCTGCCCGCCCTCATGAACGAAGTGATCACCCTGACAAAGGAATCCGCACTCGTCTCGACGATCGGCTACCTCGATCTCATGCGGCGCGCGCAGGTTGTCGGCGCCAGCATGTACCGCCAGTTTGAGCCGCTCCTGTTCGTCGGGTTGATCTACTGGATCCTCGTCATGATCCTCACGCTCATCGGACGCCGGATCGAAAGGAGGCTGAAAGCCAGTGATATACGTTGATGGACTCGTAAAGTCATTTGGAAACCTTGAAGTGTTGAAAGGGATCTCGACGGACGTGAAGCCGGGTGAAGTCGTGGCGGTCATCGGGCCGTCCGGTTCGGGGAAATCCACATTTCTCCGCTGCCTCAATCTGCTGGAGCAGCCGACCCGGGGAACGATCAGGATCAGCGGCCGCGATCTCACCTCGAAAAATGCCGATATCCGGGCCGCACGGCAGGAGATCGGCATGGTGTTCCAGCACTTTCACCTGTTCCCCCACCTCACTGTCCTCGGAAACCTGACGTATGCACCGATGAAGGTGAAAGGCTTTGGGAAAGCACAAGCGGAAGAACAGGCACAGAAGCTTCTCAGGCGGGTGGGCCTCAGTGACAAGGCCGGTGCGTATCCGTCCAGCCTTTCCGGCGGACAAAAACAGCGTGTCGCGATCGCCCGCGCACTCGCAATGGAGCCGAGGCTCATGCTGTTCGACGAGCCGACGTCAGCCCTTGATCCCGAAATGGTCAAGGAAGTGCTCGACGTCATGAAGGACCTTGCCAAAAGCGGCATGACGATGGTCGTCGTCACCCATGAAATGGGCTTCGCCCGAGAAGTTGCCGACCGGGTGCTGTTTCTTGACCAGGGCGTCCTCATCGAGGAAGGCCGGCCGGACACGTTCTTCTCCGCGCCAAAAACGAGCCGGGCGAAGGATTTTCTGGAGAAGGTACTCTGACAAATACGCAAAAACGGGATGTCCGGCTTGCCAGGGACGTCCCGTTTTTCGTTCTTTCTATGCGAGCAACGATTTCAACCAACAGAAGACGCATGTGCCCGGTCATTGCCCATCAAACGTCGGCCTGCACGCCCCGGCGTTCCTTTTCCGCCTTCCGGTAAACACCCTTCGAAACGGCAAGGTCGTAGTATGCGGCTCCGACACATTTGAAGAATGTGATTTCTTCCCCGCTCTCCCTGCCCGGCACTTCTCCGGTCACCAGATGGACAAGCTCTCCGTGGAGGTCATCGAACGACCAGCCGGTTTCCCGGTCCGCATGGATGAGTTCACCGGCTTCCTCGGTCACGCCATGAAGATCGTCCACCACAATCTTTGAGCAGCGGCTGATGAATTCAACGTCCACTTCCCGCATATGCGGAAGATAGGACCCGACCCCGTTCACATGTGTTCCCGGCCGGATCGCCGTCCCCTCGAACACCGGCGTTTCAGATCGTGTCGCACAGTTGATGATGTCCGCACGCTCCACCGCCTCGTTCACGTCCCGGACGATTTCCAGCTTCACTTCATCACTGATCCGTCCTTCCGTCCGGAGCCGCCCACCGAATGCCTTCGCCTTCGATTCGGTCGGATTGAAGAGGAGGATCTCCCGGATATTCCGCACGGCGAGCACTCCAAGCGCTTGTTCATAGGCCATGCCGCCGGTGCCGATCACACAGAGTACCGAAGCATCCTCTCTTGAAAGATGCCTGGTCGCGATGCCGCTCATTGCACCTGTCCGCAGCCTCGTCAGATAGGAGGCATTGAGCATGGCGAGGTGGCGTCCGTCCGTCGCATCCGTCACGAGCACGACCCCCTGTGTTGTCGGCAATCCGTTCGACTGCGGATTTTCGGGGAAGATCGTGACGGTTTTGTTCGTCGCAATCCCGTCTGCCAGATCTGCGCATGGCATATAAAGAACCGATGCACTCCGGTCCGGAAATTCGATCACTGTCCGGATCGGGTTTTCAACCTTTCCGGCAGCGAGCGAATGTAGAACACCCTCCACGTCCCGGATGGCCTCGTCCATGCCGTAAAAATCCATGATCTGCTGTTCATTCATCGTAATCAAAGCAAAAACCACCTTTTATAACTGTTGTGCGTTAAACGAACTCCTTTTCCCGGACCGGCACGGCGGTATCTTCCACAACCGGCTCATCGAGGTGCTGATCCTTCCGGTCGCGCACCGCCCAGATGGCGATCAGCGAGATGACGGCCGTGAAGATGATGTAAAGAGCCACCGGAACATAGGAGTTGTTGAACTTCAGAAGCAGTGCCGCCGCGATGAGCGGGGCCGTTCCGCCTGCAAGTGCCGCCCCAATCTGGTAGCCGAGCGAGATTCCCGTATAGCGGACTTCCGCCGAGAAGATCTCCGAGAACATCGTCCCGAGCACGGCCGTGATCGGTGCCCAGATGATGCCGAGTCCGATGATCGTCGCCATGAACATCATCAGGTTGGAGCCCTGATGGAGCATCCAGAAGTACGGGAAGGCATAAAGCGCCATTGCGATTGCACCGTACACATAAAGCGGCTTGCGCCCGACTTTGTCCGAAAGACGGCCCATGACCGGGATGAGGATCGTCGTAATGATCGTCGCCACCATGACCGCCATCAGCACTTCATTGCTGGAGTGCCCGACATTGGTCGTCGCATAGGACACGACGAACGTCCCGAAGATGTAGAACGGCGCCGTCTCGACGACCTTGGCTCCGACGGCGATGAGCACTTCACGCCAGTGGTACTTGAATGTGTCGACGACCGGCACTTTCGGGATGGTCCCCTTTGCCTGGACTTCCCTGAAAGACGGCGTTTCTTCGATGCCTTTCCGGATCCAGAGACCGAACAGCACAAGCAGTGCACTCAGAAGGAACGGCACGCGCCAGCCCCAGCTCATGAAAGCGTCTTCAGGAAGAAGCGTCATGATGGACAGCGCCAGCGTACCGAGCACCATTCCGATGGTGACGCCCATCTGCGGGACGGAACCGAAGAAGCCCCGCTTCTCGGGCGGCGCATATTCGACCGCAAGCAGCATCGCACCGCCCCATTCGCCGCCGATTCCGAGTCCCTGGATCAGCCTCAATGTAATGAGCAGGATCGGTGCCCATATGCCGATTGCATAGTAAGTCGGCAGGAGGCCCATCCCGAATGTTGCGATCCCCATCAGGCTGAGCGTCAGGACAAGTGTTTTCTTCCGGCCGATCCGGTCGCCGATATGGCTGAAGATCACACCGCCGAGCGGCCGGATGAAGAATGACAGTGCAAACGATGCATAGGCCAGGATGAGTCCGATCGACGGATCTTCCGCGACGAAAAACATCGTGTTGAATACAAGCGCGGCGACGGTCCCGTACAGGAAGTAATCGAACCACTCGATCGAACTCCCCACAAGGCTCGCGATGAGCACACGCCTCATATCTTTCTTTTCCATTGGATTTCCCCCAATCCCCTTCAATTGAAGCACCACTTCAATTGTGCTACCATCATAATATCGGCACTAATATTCTGTCAACTGGCTTCGAAGGACGAATGCATATGACCATGAAACTCGGAGAACGCATCAAACAGATCCGGAAGGACCGGAAAATGACCTTGAAGGATGTGGCGGGCCTCACCGGCTTCTCCATCAGCTTCCTTTCCCAGCTCGAACGCGGCGTCTCGTCCGCCACGCTTGAGTCGCTCAAGAAAATCGCCGTCGCGCTCCGGGTGAGCCCCGGTGACTTTTTCGCAGAAGAAGAGACCAGCCATGGAAACGGGCCGGATATGGTTGAGCGGATCGCCTCGTACGGCATCCATTACCAGAACCTGGCGAAAGGCTTCCCCGCACCCGACTTCATGCCGATGCGCGTCACCCTGAAACCGGGGGAAAACGGAGGAAAGCCGATCATGCATGCGGGCCAGGAATTCGTCTTTGTACTCGATGGCAGGCTGACGGTGGAAGCCGATGGAGGTCTCCATGAATTGGCATCCGGCGAATCCCTTTTCTATGATGCCGGCAAGCCCCACTACTGGTACAACCGGTTTGGCGCGCCTGTGACATTCCTCTGTGTGAGTTCGGATACGTGAAAATGAAAAACGGGCCGGATGCCCTCAAGCATCCGGCCCGTTCCTCATGATTCCTTCCGATATTGTCCCGCTGCCAGCTCATACAGCCCGGCTTTCTTCAAATAATCCACCGGAGCCAGGAACGTGACCGTCACCACTCCAGGATGGCGGCCGATTTCGATGGCGCCCGTGATGGTCGCCCGGTTCATGATTTCCTCGACCGAAACGGCGAATGCGTCCGATGCGCGCTGCATGCCGTTGCCGGTCGCGTCATTCAAAGTCGGTCCTGTGCCGACGAATGAAACCGGAAGCGACTCCTCAAGCTGCTGAACATTCCAGCGGGCGGCCACCTTCTCCGCTGCGCGCCGTTCCGCGTCTGTAAACGGCTTTGCCGTGTACGGAAGGTCTTCCGCGTTCGGGAACAGGACAGGGCCTGCGAGCCCGGCCCCCTTCAGGACGCGGACACGGAGGTGGACAACCCCTGCCACATCCGTCGTATGGCCCGCAATTTCACCGTCCCCCTGCATCGCGTGCATGTCTCCAAGGTATACGCCTCCGCCCGGCACCTTCACCGGGCAAACGAGAACGGCGCCGGCACGGACCCGGTTGATGTCCATATGGCCGTCGGTCCGATGCGTCTCCAGCTCCTCATCCGTGCATGCATACTCATGCGGCGCCCCGACGAGGAACGAACCGAAATCACCCGCGTTGTGGGAATCCGGCGTCGGTCTGGAAGGTGTCGTGCCAAGCTGGCCGAGAAACGGGCGTGTCCTGGCCATGACCCCGACCAGGTCGTGCGGGGCAAACGTGACAATCGGATTCTGCACCGAGTTGTCCGGTGTGTTCATCCACTCCCGGCCGCTGCGCGCCACTTCCTCGGCCGCTTGTTTCGAAAGCGTCACTCCGACTTCCCCGTGTTCATCGAAGGCCATCGTATAGCCGTTCGTAAACTCAAACGGCGTGACGTTCTCCCCGCATTCCGCGCAGCGGATCGAGTCCTGTCCGATCCCCTCAATCACCGTCTGCGGATACAGCGTCCCGCAGCCCGGGCACTTCACGGCCACGAAAGGATCCCCAAGGAAACGCCCTTCGACAGGCTTGTCATTGCCCGATGCCGTTGCGCGGGAGGTCACTTCCACGGACTTGATCTCGATGGCGATCGCATCCCCGACTTCCGCCCCCTCGACATACACCGGCTTGGTCACTTCATGGCCGCCCTTGATGCATGGCGTAATCATCGGCCCCCAGCACCCCGGTGCCGTATGCGCCACGATATGGCCGCCGTCCTTCACCGGACCGAGCATCGGCTTCTGGGGATCCAGCACCCCGTCGATGTACTCATTGACCAAAAGCAGTTCCTTCGCCTCTCCGGTCATCTTTGACTTTTGGACCATTTCTCCCATCTCCTCTCAAACTTTCAGACTACTCATTCAATCCTATCATACCGGTGCCTGAACGCAAAAAAGAGCGGAACCGTAAAGGACCGCTCCTGCCATTTCCTCATGACCGGCAAAGCCCGGCCAGCACTTCGCGCTTCAGCCGATCCATATGGCCAAGCCGCTGAACCACCTTCACCTTCAGGCCGAGCTCATCGGTGAGCGGCTTCAGACAGGCCGCGACCGGTTCGGTCAGGTAAACTTCACCCGGAAGGATGCCGTTCTTGCCGATGGTCCCGGCAAACGCGGACTGTGCGAGCATCGCCATCTGCGGCGACGGAAGCAGATCGTAACCGTTCAAGGCTCCGGTATCCGCATCCCCGGACAGAGAAATCAACGGGTAAAACGGACGATCGCCTGCGACTTCCGCCATCGCCTCAGGATTCCGGAACAAGTCATATTCGCAGGCGGCTGTCCCGGTCGGCATTTCCTTCAGTTCCATCAGCTCTTCTTCACCGAGCATGAGCGGTACCGGGGGCTCCGGCGCCAGCTTCGGTCTATCAATATATTCCGGTGCCATCATGCCGTCTTCCGTCTCCATGAATGCCAGCATCTGTCCGCCTTCCCGGAATTCCGGGATTTCGTTTCCGGCCTGCCGGATCTGAACAACGGTGTCGACTGCCAGCAGGATGTTCGCGAGTAGCCCGGCCTCTTCCAGACCGGGAAGACAGGGAACATAACCGGGTTCAAAATTCCGGAACACCGGCCACTGCTTCTTCCCGCGGAAGGAGTAGCCCAAGTCCTTGATCAGCCGGTAATCATCCTTTGTGAGGTTGCCCCGGTCTTCGAAATAGACGGCCGCTCCGGTCATCCCGTAGAACTCCTCATCCTCCGAACGCGTCCCGTCGAACTTCTTCTTCAAGTAGGCATAGCCTTCCCAGCCATAATAAACGACGATTCCGAACTCCTCTCCTTCCGAGCCGAGAACCGACACGAACACCGGCTCGTCGAGCATCGGATCCTCCACCGCGATCAGCTGGCGGCTGTTAAGTTGCTGCCAGGGCTTCTTCTCGGCGGTTTCCTTTGCCCGGGTAAGGAGATCCGTCCATACAGCACGCACATATTCAGGATCCCAGTCACCCCCGAGTTGTTCGGAACCGTCTCCGACGAGCCATGCACCGGGTTCACCGCCGGTCATGAGATCGTCCGCTCCTCCGGGTACCTTATCCGCTGCCGAAGCAGGGGCGCCGGGTAGCCGGCAACCGCTTCCGTCATCCGTCAGCGGGCGGGCGTATTCTTCCGCAGGCATTTCCCCGCTTTGCATGCCGCGCGGGTCCAGTCCTGCATGACCGGCTTCCTTAACGGACTGCAGCCGGATCCGGTGCTCCGGGCCTGCTTCGAGGTCGTGCACATACAGCACCTCATCCCCCGGCCTCTTCAGCCAGTCACCGACAACGGCAGCCGCTTCATCGATTTCCGGCACGGGCATATCTGATCCTGACCGAGGACCCGGACCGATGTGTGCAGCCGTACCCTCGCCGTCCCTTGTTCTCACAAAGAACCCGTGCACATGGGATGTTTCTTTGTTGAACGCTTCCTGCAGTACAAAATGCAGGTCCCCAAACGTGATCCCAGGTTCAACCTCCAGCTTTCCGATCACCGATGGTTCAGCACCGAGCCTAATCTCCAATTCGTAAATCATCTGGTCGACCTCCAAGACAAATCAAGTTGGTTTCATTGTACCGGCCGGATCATGCCGGCACAAACAGAAGCCGGAGGCATAATACGTGCCGACCGATCGCGAGCCATAACACAAAACAAAAAAGACACGAGAATATCTCTCGTATCTCTTATATCTTAATTTCTTTTCGCGACACAACATTCAAACGGGTTTCGGCCTATCCTCAAACAAAAATAATTTAATTTTCATTTTTGTTTTTCAAATCCCAAAGCTCCCATATGATAAATATCAATCCTACTAATAAAAAAACAATGCTGAAAATTAATAAGTTATTTGGTACGTTCTCAAGAATTACATTAAACTCCTCTAAAGTCCATGTATCACTATTTGATAGACCTATTGAAGCGCAAATATATCTAACTGAGTAAAATATGGTGGCTATTAATAAAAATATAGCCCCCATTATTCCTTTATTCATATTCATTACTCTTTTCTATTTAGAATTTAACGACTCTATACTGACGCTCTACCCATTTTTGCGGATACACATACTTTGTATCATAAACTACTGGTGCTCGTCTATCATACTTTTGTTCCTGTTTAACTTTATATTTCTTATAAACATGTCTGTACTCCAAGCGATATCTTCCATTCGGATAACTATCAGATACATATCCAACCGTTTGAGACCATGATTTAGTAGTATCAAAACCAACTACACTTTCTAGCGATTTAATTGGTATTTTCAAGGTTCCTGAATATCTATTAGCTACAGTTTTAGTATGAGAAGCAGTTAACCTTCCACCACTTATTGTAGAAGCGCCAGCAAAAAGCCATGATCCATATGTTAATCCTTGATAAGTAGAAGAAACACCGTACCATCCTTTTCTTCTTTCAAAAGGAGTGATTAAATTACCTCCACCTAAATCTTCTTTTAAAACTTCATCTGAATCTTCTTCTAAAAATATCTCTTCTCCTATTACTTCATTATCAGGAATCAATTCAGTAAATGTATCAACAACCATTTCGCCCTCTGCTAATCCTGAATTAATTCCTTCGTCTAATGTACTTGCAGATGACATTGAAGCATTACCGATAAATAACGTAAAAGTTAATGTTGCGGAAAAAAGCAACAAAAAACACCTTTCTTACATTTTTCAATTTTACTTCCCCTTAAACTGTAAAATTATTTAAAACTATAACATTAATTTAAACATATGTAAACATCTTTAACATTTTTTAATGAAAACACAGAAATGAAAAACCCGCCCATGAATCCCTCATCCCCTCTGACTTCGCCCCTGGGGGAAACCCAGCGACGTTGTTATTTTCATAGGAAAATCACTGAGTATAGTTGGCTCTCCGCTTGAATTTCGTGATTTCGCTCGACGGGAAGGGCGGAATATTACTTATTGCAGGACCGATAAAAAAAGCCGGTCCCCGCAATGGAGACCGGCCAGATCAACTCATGAGCATTTCAATTGCCCGCTTGTCCGGCAGCGCCGGAATCCCGCCCCGTTTTGTCGTGGCGAGGGCGCCCGCCGCATTGGCGAAGCGCAGCCAGCGTTCAAGCTGACCGGGTTCCGGTGTCTTTCCGCCTGCGCCTGAACCGATCACCTTATGGAGAAATGCACCCCAGAAGGCATCTCCCGCCCCTGTCGTATCGACCGGCGTCACTTCGAATCCGGGGGCCTCCGCACACCCGTCCTCCGAGTAACAGGCGCTGCCGCGTGCGCCTTTTGTGGAGACGATGACCGGAATGCCGTATTCCTTCCGCAGGAAGGTGCAGGCCGTCTCTTCATCCGGCTCGCCCGCAATCCACTCAAGCTCCTCTTCCGCCACTTTCAGATAAGTCACGGACGGGAGAATGTCACGGATATCCCGCAGCAGCTTTTCCCTGTCTTCGATCAGGCTTTCCCGGATGTTCGGGTCGAACGACACCGGCTTCCCCATTGCCGCAGCCCGGCGGATGACGGACAAAGTCGCACTGCATACCGGCTCTTTCGTCATTGAAACGGAACCCGCATGGATGAGCCCCGCGCCTGCAATCAGTGCATCCGGGATCTCTTCCTCCCGGAGCAATGCGTCCGCACCGGGCTTCCGGTAAAAGCTGAACGACCGGTCCCCGCCTTCGTCGAGGTGGACAAACGCGAGTGTCGTATTGGCTTCATTTGTACGCCTGATTGGGGCAGTGTCAACGCCCGCTTCCCGGAGTGTCCGGACGAGCGATTCACCGAATGCATCATCACCGACCTTGGCCGCCATCGAAACGTCTCCCCCGAGACGCGCGAACATCGCGGCGACATTTGCCGGCGCGCCACCCGCATTCTGCTCGAACAACGGATCCCCCTTGTCCGATAACCCGTACGGCGTGAAGTCGATCAGCAACTCCCCGACTGAGAGTACCTTCACCATTTCCTTCCCCCTCTTACTGCTTCTTGATGAACTCTTTATAGACAGTCTCCGCCTGCCCACGCCCGTCCTCGATGCAGAGGCCGATACCGACCCCATGGAAGGCGGCCCCGGCGACCCGGACCCCCGGATATTTTCTGTGAAGCAGGTGTTCAAGCTCATCGACGGCCGCCCGGTGTCCGAGCCCGTATTTCGGCATGAGCCCATACCATGGCGTCACTTCCACAACAACCGGTTCGTCGGTGACGCCAAGGGTCTTTTCCAGGTCCCGGCGCGCAAGGGCGATGAGTGACTTCCGGTCCATTTCCTTGATGTCCCCGAATTTCGGGTTGGAGTTTTTATAGAACAGCCGGACGAGCAGCCGTCCATCGGGCGAAGTATGGGTCCATTTCCGGCTTGTCCAGGTACATGCATTGCAGACGACCTGTCCGTCACCGGCTGTGATGAACCCGGTCCCGTCGGCGGGAAGCTCGGCATCCGGCAGGTCGTACCCGAGATACATCGTCAGGATGGATGCGTTCATGAACTTTCCGAACAGCGGCTCCGGCGCTCCTTCCCCGAGGATCCGGCGGACCTGCCCGTCCGGCAGGGCGAGGATGACTGCATCGGCCTGCAGTGTTCCTGCCCCTGCGGTCTCAAGCTCGTATCCTGCATCCGTTTTCTGAAGATGCTCCGCCCGTGTCCCTTTCAAAAATTCCACGTCCGGCATCGCTTCTTCAAGCGCATCGATAAGAACCGACAGGCCGCCGTCGAATGACAGGAACTTCTTGTTGGACTGGGCCTCGAACTTTGCTCGGTTGGCACCGAGTCCCTTGATGATACTCCCGTATCCGTTCTTGTATTCAAGCAAATACGGGAGCGTCGATCCGAGCGTCAGCGAATCGATCGAGCCCGAATACACTCCGGATAGAACCGGCGCAACCTGCCGCTCGACGAGCTCGTCCCCGAGAAACTCGCGGAGGAACGCCCCGACCGGGCTGTCCCGCGTGAACTCATGATCTGACGTCTCAAAGTCTTTCAAGGCAGCCCGCTTCCCTTCTTCGGAGATGAGCGTCGAGTTCATAAGCGACTCTTCGCTCATCGGGATGCCGAACACCGTGTCCGCGGGGATGGCATGCAGCCGGCCGTCCCTGTACAGATAGGAAATGCCGGTTGCATTATGGACGATCCGGTCACCGAGACCGAGCTCATCCACCAGTGTCCGGATCCCCTCATGGCGGGTGACAATCGAATCCGCTCCTGTTTCCATGATGAATCCGTCTTCCTGCAGCGTGCGGATTTTGCCTCCGAGCCGGTCCTCGGACTCGATCAGCGTAATCTTGATGTCCTCTGCCGATTCTGCCGCCAGCCGCTGAAGCCGGTGCGCTGCAGACAGCCCGGTGATGCCCCCGCCGACCACTAAAACCTTTTTCATGTGAATTCGCTCCTTTGGGCACTTTCAACTAAGGCAAGTGTACACTGTTTTCTGCCCGATTTGCGAGCGTCCATCGCTTCCGTCATGACAGTTCCTTGAATGAATCCACAGGCTTTCCGCACCTCGAATACGTACATTCAGATGAATTTATCAAATTTCGTTCACTTATTTACCTAGGATAAGCACTTTCCATCCAATTATTGCATTGTGCCATTCGGTTTTTAAATGATAAACTGATGGCGTTGAATAACTTCCCATATATGCCCGATAATCCGGTTCGGGTGTCTCTACGGCGGGGCCATAACTCTGCCACTATGGGTGCATGCGTTCAGCGGCCGATGCCGCTGCTTTCTGATGCGCCCTCCCGTCCGGAGCGGCGCTTTTATTTTGGGATAAAGGAGTGCACAATGGATATTTGGAAAGACGTGCTCGCCGCGCTCAGCGGTGTGCTCAATGCCCTGCCACAGGGGCTTCTCGCATTGACATTCGGATTTGCATCCATTCCGACGGCCCTTGCGTTCATCGTCGGAGCGGCGGGCAACGCGGCAACCAGCAACGTAGCAGTCATTTCATATCAAGCGGAAACCATCACGCTCGCCGGGACGATGGGACGCAATATGCGCGAACGCCTTTCGATGATCTTCTTCGGCGCCGCCATTCTGACCGTCATCGGTCTGTTCGGTGTACTGGAAGGCATCATCGACTGGATCGGGCCGATCGTCACAAGCGGCATGATGGCCGGCGTCGGCATCATGCTGTCCAAGGTGGCGTGGGATATGGCGCGGGCTGACCGCCTGATCGGAATTGTCTCGATGGCGAGCGCCTTGCTCACGTACATCGCCACATCCGACCTCGTTTATACGATCACCGTGTCAGTCATCCTGTCGAGCGTCGCGTACGCATTCGCCAAGAAAAGCGGAACCCAGTCTCAGCCGATTCCGTCCATGAAAGAAGGCTTCATCCGCCAGAAGCTCATTGTGAACCCTTCGGTCATACGGGGTGCGCTGGCACTTGTCTGCCTGAACATCGGCGCGAACATCGCTTTCGGCAAGATCAACGGGGAAATCGCCGGAGCCCATGTGAACGTGGACACGATCACCGTCATCTCTTCGCTTGCCGACATGGCCTCTTCCTTCTTCGGCGGAGCTCCGGTCGAGATTGTCATCTCGGCGACAGCGAGCGCTCCCCATGCGGTGCTGTCCGGCATCCTGATGATGATCCTCATGGCGATCATTCTCGTCACGGGCCTCCTCCCGAAAATCGGCAGGTTCGTCCCGAGCGCGTCGATTGCCGGGTTCCTGTTCGTGCTCGGCGCATTCGTGACGCTGCCCGGCAATGCCATCGCCTCCCTGACGGGTGAGGGTGCGGGCTCCGGCATCACCGGTGCCGTTACGATGATGGTCACGGCTCTTACCGATCCGTTCTTCGGCATGCTTGCGGGTGTCGTCACCGACTTCCTGCTCGGCCTGTTCGGTGCTGTGTAAGAACATGAAAGGAATGAATTCAGTGAAAGAGAAAGAGACGTATATGCTCAAGATCGGGAACATCATCCGCGAACTCCCGATCATCCAAGTGTCCGAAGACCTGAAGATCGCCAGCTTCGTCGTGCTCGGCGACACAGAGGTGGCCACGGACTCTGCGGCCATTATCTCCGAAAAACTCCCGGAAGCCGACTTCCTCGTCACGGCAGAGGCAAAAGGCATCCCTTTCGTCCACGAGGTTGCCAAGAACCTTGGCATGCCGCGCTACATTGTGGCACGCAAGACACTGAAGGCCTACATGGACAGGCCCCTGGAGAAAACGGTCCGTTCGATCACCACCCAGAAAGAGCAGACGCTCATCCTTGACGGGCCCGACGCAGACCTGATCAAAGGCAAACGCGTCATCCTGATCGATGATGTCATCAGTACCGGTGAATCGATCCGGGCTCTCGAAGAGCTCGTCGCGGACGCCGGCGCGGAGGTCGTGGCACGTGCGGCCATCCTTGCAGAAGGCGATGCGGCGGAACGGGAAGACCTCATCTTCCTCGGGAAACTTCCATTGTTCCCGATTGAACAATAACACTTGCATTCAAAAGGTCCGGGCAAACATCTGCCCGGACCTTTTTTCCATCACCATTGGTGCATGGACTTCACCGTAAGGATTGCCTCTTTCGCTTTCAGGGGGTTCCGACGCTCTGAATGCCGTGCCATCAATGCAGCAGCCGCCACAGATAAAATGTTGCGTACGCACGCCAACCTGCCCACGGCGCGGCAAACGCCTCGACTTCCTGCAGGTTCGGCTTCCGGTCGAGGCCCGCAGCATGCTTCAGTGCATTGTGGAGTCCGACATCCGCCGCAGGATAGGCATCCGGTGACCGGAGGCAGCGCATGAGTACATAATTCGCCGTCCACGGACCGATCCCCCGGATGGCCGTCAGCTCTTTTTGGATCAGCTTGTCGTTACCCAGTTCGAAGAGCCGTTCCTTCGTAAGTTCCCCGTCCGCAATCATCCGGGCGATCCCGATGATGTATTCGCTCTTCCGGCCGGTGATCTTTAATTCCCGCAGGGCATCCGGATCCGTTCCGGCGATCTTCTGCGCGTCCGGGAATATCCAGTACTTGCGCCCGCCGGCTTCCACCGCTGTGCCGAACGTCTCGACAAACCGCTTCTTCAGCACATATGCGAATGCCACGGTGATCTGCTGGCCGAGGATCGCCCAGACGAACGTCTCAAACAGATCCGGGATACCGACGACTCTCAGGCCACGGTGTTTCTGCACCACATCATGCAGCAGCGGATCGCTCTCCCCCAGTTCATAAAACGGCCGGAGATCCCGGTCAAGATCCAGCCAGTCCCGGACGAAGCCGGACACTTTGTCGCAGCCCTCCAGTCCGCCTGGCGCAAACCCTTCGAGAAACTCGACCGCTATTCCGTCTGGATGGCCGCTCATGCCGAAGACGACCGGTTCTCCGTCCACATCCAGAGCCCGCGTGACGGTTCCGTCATTGATGCGGAACATACATTCATCGGCCGACCGCATCAAGTATGCGAGACACTCATCGAATATGAAGTCTTCCGGCGCCGGAATGACCAGCAGTTCATCCCTCATAGGCCACTCCCCCCCGGCAGATTGTCCATTTTACATTCAAGTCATCATCAACAAGCACGATATCGGCATCCTTGCCGGCACGGATGCTGCCTTTCCGGTTGAACAGGCCGAGCTGCCGGGCCGGATTCTCCGATGCCATTTTCACGATGTCCCTCATCGTCACTCCCTCCAGCGAAAGCATGCGGCGGGCACCTTCGTTCATTTTCAGGATGCTTCCTGCGAGTGTGCCGTCGGCAAGGACCGCCCGGTCTTCCGTCACCCGGACCGGCTGGCCGCCAAGTTCGTAGTCACCCGGCTCGAGTCCCTTTGCCCGCATCGAGTCGGTAATGAGCAGAAGCCGGCCAGGGCCGACATTGTCCACGATGAGCTGCATCATTTCACGGGATACGTGGATACCGTCCGCAATCAATTCCGCCTTCAGTTCATCAAGCAGGAATGCGGCCCCGACGACGCCGACGTCGCGGTGGTGGATGCCCGACATGGCATTGCACAAATGGGTCACCTGGGAGACCCCATGGACGACCGCTTCTTTCATGCCGGCAAAGCCGGTGCCCGTGTGGCCGGCCGATACGACGACGCCGGCTGAAGAAAGCTCCCGGATGAATGCTCCGGAACGGTCATGTTCAGGTGCCATCGTCACGGCTTTGATCCGGCCGCCGGACAGCTCCTGCCATCTGCGGAATAATTCTGCATCCGGTTCGATGATGTATTCGGCCGGCTGGGCCCCGGCTTTGGACTTCTCGACAAACGGACCTTCGAGATGGATGCCGACGATTTCGGCAACGCCCGGCCCATCCGGATGGACGGCGATGTTTTGAAGCGCATGCTCAATCTGGTCGTGTGACTGGGTGATGGTCGTGGCGAGGAATGCAGTCGTCCCTTCGCCCGGAAGGAACCCGGCCATCTTCCCGAGCGTTTCCCCCGTCGCGTCCATGACATCTGCCCCGGCAGCCCCGTGGATATGTCCGTCTATAAAACCCGGCAGCGCATTCAAGGATGACCCGTCGATCTCTTCTGTCCCTTCCGGCAGTTCCTCCGGCCGGCCGCGAAACACTTCCTCAATCTTCCCGTCCCGGACGAGGATCGCTCCTCCGGGGATTTCCTCATTCTCTGCATATACATTGACATTGCTGATCAATAAACTGCTCATGCCGTACTCCCTTTCCGCGAACTCCGTTGTTTACCGCCTGCTACTCCTATTATAAGGGATTCGTGCATTTCATTCTTCGTACGGATTTTCAAAGCCCGTAGATCGCCAGACAAAAAGGCAGCCCGGGAAGCAATCTTTTGCCCCGGTCTGCCCTATGATTCGCAGGATTCATTGGAGTTCATCCAGAACGGTCATCCCTTTGTCAGGATTGCTCCCGGCCTGCTCCGCCTGCCGAACGACCGGAACCACTGGACGAACACGGCCAGCATCAGTGTAAACCCAAGATAACCGGTGATCGGGTAAAGCGTGCCGACGAGACTCACGAAGCCGATGAAGCTCAGGCAGAAGCCTGCAATTCCGACTGTGATGACCGTCGCTTTGAACCGGCCCGTTCCGGGCTCCGAAACCCGTGCGGTGAATGAATACAGCATGCCGACCGCCGTATTGTAGATCATGCCGAGCAGGACAATTGCCATGATATACGACAGGACGGGAGAGATCTCCCCGGCGAGTGCAAGCGTGGGCATCGAGGCGCCCCCTGCCACGTCCACCTTCGCCAGCATGGCGAGATTCAGCAGCAGGATGAGCAGGCCAAGGATTGTCCCTCCTATGGCTCCGCCCATCGCAGCAACCTTCGGATTCTTTTCCGTGCCTCCCATCACGACAAGCATCGATGCACTGCAGGCAATATTAAATGATACATACAAGGCGCCGCTCAACAGCCAATTCGGGGCTGCCCGGTCCTGTTCGCCTGCAAGACGGACGATTTCCGACATCGACAGGTCTGCCGTCAAGATAGAGTAGCCGGCCAGGATGAGGACGAGCACGATCAGAAACGGTGTGACCGCGCTGATCAGCGAGATGACTTTCTGGACGTTGAGGAGTACGGTGAGCACGGCGGCGATTACGAGGAATGCACTGCCGGCTGCGGCCGGAATTCCGAACTGTTCCTTGAAAAGGGCGCCGGCACCCGAGAACATGACCACCGCAACACCAAAAAGGAAGAACGTGATGACCACGTCGACAAACACGCCGAGCGGGCGCCCGCAAATTTTATAGATTGCGGACTTATGGGAAACCGAGTGCATCCGGCTTCCGAGCCGGGTCAGATTCGCTCCGACAAATGCGAACAAGGCGGTGGCCACAAGGGAACCGACGATTCCCCAGTACCCAAAGCTTGTAAAGAACTGCAGGATTTCTTGTCCGGAGGCAAAGCCTGCGCCGATGACCAATCCGGCGAATGCCGCTCCGATTCGGATGCTTTCTTTCATTGCGCTCCCCCTCCGGTTTAGATCAATTAAAATATTCAGTCACGTCAGCCTGGATAGAAAGCGGTGCCCGGAAGCACCGCCTTATCCGGTCAACCGCGGGATGATCCGCTGGTTTCTGCCGCAAACACTTCTTGATCGACTGTATACTTCTCAATCTTTGCAATGTCGGGTTCGTAGCCGATGCCGTAGCCGGTCGGGACGGTGATCTCTCCGTCCACCGCGACGACTTCCGGCTCGATGATGTCTTCCTCCCAATAGCGGGACGAGCCGGCCGTATCACCCGGCAGGATGAAATTCGGCAACGTGGTCAATGCCACATTGTGCGCACGGCCGATTCCTGATTCGAGCATGCCGCCGCACCAGAGCGGAATGCCTTTTTCCATGCAGTAGTCGTGGATCTTCTTCGATTCGGTCAGCCCTCCGACACGGCCGATCTTCACATTGATGATCCGGCAGCTTCCGAGCTCGACCGCCTTTTTTACATCTTCGAGAGAATGGATGCTTTCATCCAGGCAGACCGGTGTTTCGATCGCTTTCTGGAGTTCGGCATGGTCGATGATGTCGTCATGCGCAAGCGGCTGCTCGATCATCGTCAGATTGAATTCGTCCAGCTGCTTCAGCAGATCGGTGTCGTCCAGCGTATACGCCGAGTTGGCGTCCGCCATGAGCGGAACGTCAGGAAACGCTTCCCGGACCGCCCGGACAATGGAAATGTCCGCACCCGGCTTGATTTTCATCTTGATGCGTTTATAGCCTTCGCCGACAAAGCCGCGGACCGTCTCCACCATGTCTTCCGCGCTGTCCTGGACACCGATCGAGATGCCCACATCGATCTTGTCCTTCGTGCCGCCGAGCGCTTCGGCGAGCGTCATCTTGTTCCGTTTCGCATACAAGTCCCACACGGCACCTTCAATCGCCGACTTCGCCATGTTGTTCCGGCGGATGCCTCCGAAAATCTCACTCACTTCGTCGGGATGCGAAATCTCCTTGCCGACAAGCAGCGGACTGAGGATGTCCCGGATCATGTGGGCATTCGTCCCGACGGTCTCTTCCGCATACCAAGGGTGCTGGAATGCCACCGATTCCCCCCATCCGGAATTCCCTTCTTCGTCTTTCACTTCGATGAGCAGGAACGGTTTGTCCTGCATCGTCCCGAAACTTGTCGTGAACGGATTCTTCATCCGCATTTCCATATGCCTCATCCGAATCTCCTGGATCTTCATCATC
Organism: Edaphobacillus lindanitolerans; assembly: GCF_900156305.1. GTDB lineage: Bacteria > Bacillota > Bacilli > Bacillales_A > Planococcaceae > Bhargavaea > Bhargavaea lindanitolerans. Next base: position 789,131 of record NZ_FTPL01000001.1, read on the forward strand.
CGTCTCTCCTTTGTATGGCCGGTCCCCAACGGGCAGAACCTCAGTTGAGCGGCACTTCGTCTTTGATCCTGAACACGTACTCATTCACCTTTTCGTCTTTCCGACCGACATCCTCCAGCAAGTAGCCGCCTTCAAATGCGCGGACGAACAGTTCCCTCGTTTTCATCCGCCAATCAAGCGCAAGCGGACCATCTCTTTTTTTCAGCTCCTGAAAGTCCGCCGGAACGGATACCGAAAACGTACGTTCCTCCGGCAGTACGAGGCGGTCCGTCTCCAGCACCGGGAGGCCCGTCTTCGTGGTGCCGACCGTAAACGGCCGGACCGGCTCCAATGCATCGGGCCGGACTCCGTCTGTTACCCTGGGTCCCCGGATCCACCAGTCGACCTCGAACCGGTCCGTCGGCAGCCCTGCGTTCAGGGCATCGTTCATCTCGCCGTAGCAATTCTCGATATACGTACCGACCACCCCGCCAAGCTTGCGGATATTGAGATAGGCGTTGCGGCTTTCGAGCGGGTCGAATGTCCAGCGAACGAGGTCGTAGCCGATTTGGCGCGCAATGTCCGCCTGCGCCCGCTTCATGTCTGCCCCAAGCCCGGAATGCCTGTATTCCGGCAGGATCCCGAGCATGTGCGAACAAAGATATGTACGGTTTCCGTCAAACCCTGCAAAGCTATATTGAAAGCCGACGGCACGCTCCCCGTCAAATGCTCCGAGGAGGATGCCGCCGTTTTTCACGGCTGTGAACAATTGGTGGACCGGCGTTTCGTCCATCCCCCAGACGGCCTGCTCCAGCGCAGCCACCTGGCCCATCTCTTCCTTTGAATCAAACGGCCGGATCACCGGCTTTTGTTGCGCTGTTTCCATCTCATCCTCCCCTTTCCGGGTCACTTCTCCATTATGCTTCAAAACCTTCCAGAAAATAAAACCCGCTGTCCAGTTCCCTGACGAGTTCCTGACGCTTTCTTACTTCAGCCGGGTTTTTCACGGCGACACTCGCAACGAGCGCATTCATGAACGAAAACAGCGGAGCCGCCTTGTCAATCGTCGTCAGGCCAGGTGACTGGACCGCAAACACGACGTCACAGTGCGCGGACACCGGCGCCATCTGCGAATCTGAAATGCCGATCACAAATGCGCCTTTCTTTTTGGCAAGCTCCGTAATGAGGAGCGTCTCCCTCAAATACCGGTGGAAGCTGATCACGACCGCAACCGACTGCCCGTCAAGCCGGCACACTTCCTGCACGAGATCTTCCGCCTGCGGCCGCATGACGCTCACATCGTCCCGGACAATCCCGAGCATGAGCTTGAGCCAGTTCGCCGCGGGATAGGAAGCCCGCAGGCCGAGGATGGACACATGCTTCGCCATCGTCAGTTCGCGGACCGCCACTTCGAAGTCGGTCGGATCGATGAGCCGGGCGGTTTCCGAAATCGATTTCAGATCCTGTTCCATCACCTTCTCATACAGCCGGCACTCTTCTCCGAGCGCCAGCTTCTCCTCCTGGTACTGGGAAAAGCTTGAATCCGGCAGGTACAGCTCCTCCCGGATCGCCTTCTGCATCGCAGGGTATCCGCTGAATCCCATATTATAGCTGAACCGGATCACCGTGGACTCGCTCGTACCGGTCCGGTCTCCCAGCTCCTGCCCGGAACAGACAGCCACCTCATGCGGCCGGCGCATCACATAATCCGCCACTTTTCTTTGTCCCCGCGGAAGCCTGAGCATCTCCCGCTGAATCATCCCCTTTAAAACCATCCCCATCACTCCGTTCAAATTATATGAAATCCGGAAAGCCCCAAGAAGCCGTCCGGCTGTCTCCCCGTCCGAAGCAATTGAAGGAATCCCTTCAATATTTCAAGAGAAATGAAGGAAACCCTTCAAACTGTCCATACAATATCATCGAAAAGGATGAAATACAATATATTTCTGAATATTTTATTTAAACAAATACAAGAATGCAGACATGTCAACGTTTTGAAAACGCATACAAAAATAAGCAGTCCTCTGCCATACTCAGGCGCCACTGGAATCCTCGCTCTTATATAGGAAAAGACTTCCGGAACAAGCATATGCCTGCAGAGGACGGATCCGGGAATGTCGGAATTGGTTCTTCAAGGTTTTTCATCCTTATAACACTATTCCGATGACAATCATCCATTAGATTTAATTCTTTCTCCATTCATTTAATTGTTATTCAAACACGATCACCCTGTACCGCAACGTAAAAACAGCCGGTCGCATGATGGTCCGGCTGTGCATCTCATTCCACACCGGCGATTTGCCGGATGATCCTGCGGTTTCGTTCCTTGAAGCGGTCGTTATGCGATGAGACCATGCCTCGCTCATGGGCATCGGGGTCGACAAACATCTTCGCACGGTTGACGGCATTGACGGCATCCTGGAACGCACCGACGAGCAGGTTCACCTTGCCGGCATATTTCAGACAATCCCCCGCAGCAAAGATGCCGGGCACGGTCGTGTCGGCTTCCGCGGTACCGAGGAAGAAGTGTCCGTCTTCCCTTTCCGGCTCCGCCGCTCCTTCGAATTCGAGTTCCGCATCCATTTCAAAGCCATGGCTGACGAGCACCGAATCAACGGCAAGCCGGTATGTCTCCTCCGTTCTGGAGTCACGCAGTTCCACGCATTCAATCTTCGTTTTTGAGACATCCGAAACGAGCCGGTGAATTGCAGCATTGAGGACCACCCGCACGCCGCCTTCCCGCACTTTCTCCACTTGGGCTTCATGGGCGCAGAAGTTATCTCTCCTGTGGACGAGAATGATTTCCTTGGCGATGCCCAGGAATTCGGCTGCCCAGTCAACGGCTGCATCGCCTCCGCCCGAGATCAGGACGGTCTGGCCGCGGAATTGCGCAATCGACGGTACGGTGTAGTACAGATTGTCCATCTCGGCTGCTGCCGCTCCGGACAACTTCAGTTTCTGCGGCGTGACGATCCCGCCGCCATTCGCCATGATGACCGACCGTGACGGATAAATGACTCCGTCTGAGGCCTCCACCTCAAACAGACCGTCCGGGGCCCGGCGGATCTCCGTCACTTTCCGCCCTGTGAGTATTTCCGGTCCGAATGTATTGGCCTGCTCGACCAGCTGCCCGGCAAATATACCGCCCTGGACAGGCGGCTGGCCGCCCGCATCCCAGATCATCTTCTCCTTAAACAGGCATACTTTTCCCCCAAGCTCTTCCCTCGCCTCGATCAGCCGGACATCCATCCCGCGGAGCCCGCTGTAAAAGGCCGAATACAGCCCGGCAGGTCCGCCGCCGATGATCGTCACATCTTTCACGTACGCCCTTTGCATCCGAATTCCTCCCTCGTTTCAGAAAACGTTTGACATGCAATCCGTTTCACTCTATCATTTGAAATTGAAAATCATTCTCAATGAGAATCAGTCTCAACCACTATAACACGGGAGCCACCCGAAAGGAAAGGAGCAACCGATATGCAACTGCTCGCAGAAGAAGTCCGTGTCGGATATGATGCAACCGTCATCGTCGACGGAATGAATCTTTCCTTCCCCGCCGGCAAGATCACGACGATCATCGGATCAAACGGCTGCGGCAAATCTACGCTTCTGAAGGCGCTCACCCGCATCATCCCCCACCAGGGAGGTGCAGTCACACTCGACGGCCTTGACATCCGGTCCATGGAGACGAAAGCGCTCGCCAGGAAGATGGCCATTCTGCCCCAGACTCCCGAAAGTGCCGGCGGGCTAACCGTTGAAGAGCTCGTTGCCTACGGCCGGTTCCCCCACCAGAAAGGCTTCGGACGGCGTTCCCCGGAAGACCGTCGGATGATTGACTGGGCTCTGGACGTTACGCGAACCGGAGAATTCCGGGACCGCCCGGTCGATGCCCTGTCCGGCGGCCAGCGCCAGCGCGTGTGGATCGCCATGGCACTCGCCCAGGATACCGGCATCATCTTTCTTGATGAGCCTACGACTTATCTGGACATGGCCCACCAGCTGGAGATCCTGGAATTGCTTCGGAAGCTGAATGCTGAAGAAGGCCGCACGATCGTCATGGTCCTTCATGACCTGAACCAGGCTGCCCGCTTCTCCGATCACCTGATCGCCCTGTCGAATGGCCGCCTCATCAAGGCTGGAACACCGGAAGAAGTGCTTGTCCCGGACGTCATGAAACAAGTGTTCAACATCGACGCCGTCATCGGGCAGGATCCGCGCACAGGCGCACCGCTCTGCGTCACATATGACCTGATCAAAGGAGACCAACCTTCATGAACAGAAAACTGCTGCTCTTCCTCACACTCCTCACCGCGCTTGCACTGGCTGCTTGCGGAGGGAAATCAGACAATAACTCCGGCAAACAAGAACAAGGAGACGCGTCAAAAACGTCTTCCGAAACCATTACGTACGAATCCGAAACCGGGCCGGTTGAAGTCCCTGCCGATCCGAAGCGTGTTGTCGTGCTGTCTTCCTATGCCGGTGACCTGATCAAACTCGGTGTCCCGATCGTCGGCGTCGACTCGTGGTCCGCGGACAACCCGAACTTCCGGGACGGATTGAAAAACGCGGAAGTCGTATCCAATGAAGATGTGGAGAAGATCATTGAGCTGGAGCCGGATCTGATCATCGGGCTCAACAATATCCAAAACGCGGACAAGCTGGAGAAAATCGCACCGACCGTCCTGTTCACGTACGGCAAAAATGACTATCTCCAGCAGCACATAGAAGTCGCCAAAGTCGTGAACAAAGAAAAGGAAGCAACCGAGTGGGCCGATGACTTCAGGAAGCGTGCCAAGGAAACAGGCGAGAAGATCAAGGCGAAAATAGGTGCGGACGCCACTGTCACGGTCGTTGAAAATTATGAGAAACAATTCTATCTGTTCGGTGACAATTGGGGCCGGGGCACGGAAGTCCTTTACCAGGCCATGGGGTTGAAGATGCCGGATAAAGTGAAAGAAGTGGCGCTTGAACCCGGATACTTCGCCATCTCCCAGGAAGTGCTCGGTGATTACACCGGCGATTATGTCGTCATGAGCCTTGCGGAGGACCAGGACACGTCATTCATGGATGCCGGCTGGTTCAAGGAAATGGATGCCGTGAAGAATGACCGGCTGATCAAGTCGAATGCCAAAACGGCTTACTTCAACGATGCGATGACGCTCGATGATCAATTGAAGTTTTTTGAAGAACAATTTCTCGGTGCCGAATAAAAACGGTCCGGGAACACAAGTCGGGCGGTCCGGCCGGTGTGACACCGGTGCGGGGCCGCCCGTTGATTTCAAAAGAAAGCGATGGTTGCCATGTCCCAAAAGAGACTTCTTCCAATACCGATACAGCTGATACTGGGTACTGTGCTGCTCGTGGCCGCATACATGCTCGCCCTGACACTCGGCGCGGCAGACACCGGTGTCCGCGACATTTGGCTCGCACTCACCTCAGGGGGCGGCGAACATGCCGCAGTCCTGAGGGAACTGCGAATTCCCAGGGTCACAGCCGCCGTCTTCACCGGAGCTGCACTGGGGGTTGCAGGCGCCATTATGCAGGGGGTCACGCGCAATCCCCTTGCAGATCCCGGCCTTCTCGGCCTGACATCGGGCGCAAACGCGGCACTCGCCCTGTCGCTCGCCCTCATACCGGGCATCACCCGGTTCGGCATCCTGTTCGCCTGCTTTGCAGGCGCGGCCGCCGGCATGGCAATCGTTTTTTCGATCGGCGCAACCTCAAGGGGCGGCATGTCCGCCATGCGGCTCGTTGTCGCCGGGGCTGCCGTCACGGCATTTCTGCAGGCGATTGCAGACGGAACCGGCATTGTCTTCAAGATTTCCAAAGACGTCTCGATGTGGACGGCCGGCGGACTCATGGGGACGACGCCCGCCTCCCTCATCGTCGTTCCGTTCATTGTTGCGGGACTCATCGCCGCGATGCTCGTCAGCCGTCAGCTGACGATATTGAGCCTGCAGGAAGAGGTCGCGGTCGGGCTCGGCCAGCGTGTGTTCCTGACCAAAGCCGCCATGCTGGTCATTACAGCGCTGCTCGCGGGCGCGGCTGTTGCGCTTGTCGGCAACCTCGCATTCATCGGATTGATCATCCCTCATCTCGTCCGTGCGGTGTGCGGCTCCGACTACCGTGCGATCATCCCTCTGAGTGCACTGGCCGGCGGCATATTCATGGTGCTGGCCGACATGGCCGGACGGCTCGTCAATGCGCCGTTCGAAACACCGGTCGTGGCCATCACGGCACTGATCGGCCTGCCGTTCTTCCTCATCATCGTCCGAAAAGGGGGCCTCGGTCATGCGTGAGCGCAAGAAGCATCCGGTCAAGTGGGCCATCATCCTTTCCGTCATGTTCATTTCGGCAATCGTCATCGCGCTTTCATCCGGCGCCGCCGGCATGACGGTTGACCGCCTCCTGCCAGTCCTGTTCGGTCAGGGTACACCGAAAGAATCGTTCGTCCTGTTCGAGCTCCGTCTGCCCCGTGTGGCCGTAATTACACTCGCCGGGATCGCGCTCGCCGTCTCCGGCACGCTGCTGCAGACGGTCACCCGGAACGATCTTGCGGATCCGGGGATCATCGGCATCCACTCCGGTGCCGGAATGGCCATCACGGTGTTTTACCTGTTTGCCGGCGGGGACCTGCCAAACTACGCGTTCCTCCTGCCCGCTGTCGGATTCGCCGGTGCACTTGCAACCGCCGGTCTGATCTGGCTGTTTTCGATGGAAAAGGGACGGGGAATCATGCCCGTCCGCCTGTTGCTTGTCGGGATCGGATTTGCCTCCGCCCTGTCCGGCGGGATGATGATCCTCATATCGGGCGCCGACCGCCAGGACGTGGCTTTCATCGCCGAATGGCTCGCGGGAAGCGTCTGGGGTGCAGATTGGCCCTTTGTCTTTGCCCTCCTGCCCTGGGTGGCACTGCTCGTTCCGTTCATCTATTACAGGTCCAATACATTGAACGTCCTTGCCCTTACCGAACCGTCCGCCATCGGGCTTGGCGTCAAACTCGCCCGCACGAGGTTCCTCATGATCGCGATTGCGGTGGCGCTCGCTGCGGCCGCCGTCTCCGTCACCGGCTATATCGCCTTCGTCGGCCTCATGGCTCCGCACATCGCCCGTGCACTCGCGGGTCCGCGGCATGAGCGCTTCCTACCGGTTGCGATGCTTGTCGGCGCCCTACTGCTCGTCGGCGCGGATACGATCGGCCACTCCCTCCCTGCAGGGTTGACCGTACCCGCAGGCATCGTCGTTGCCCTTATCGGGGCTCCGTATTTCCTTTATCTGATGCGGAAGGGTTGATCATTAACGTCTCATGGAAAACGAAAAAGCAGCCCTGGAGGCTGCTTTTTCTTATCTTTTATTCTGCGAATGCCGCTTCCCATTCCTTGATCACATACGAGCGGGCGCCGTTCACGATGTACGGATCATGCTTGACATACTCCTCGACGTCTTCGGCGGAATCCGCCTGGTAGATGACGAGACCTCCGGAGCCGTCGGTGAACCGGCCCTTTGCCTTCACTTTCCCTTCCGCCATCCGGGCGTCCAGATAAGCAAGGTGGTCCGGCCGGTAAGTTGCGCTCAGTTCTTCATCCTTCATCGGCAAATACACTGCGTAATAGTTCATGTCCATTTCCTCCATCTCTGTTCGGTTCCCTGATAACCATTCGATAGAGGAATGAACTTCTCCTGCGTCAGCCTTTGGCGTAAGTCACGGTTCGGCGGGCGACGCCACTTCTGACCGCCGCCTCGGCAACGGCTTCCGCCACGACTTCCGGCACTCTCGGATCAAACGGATCCGGAATGACGTATTCATCGCTCAGTCGATCCGGCTCGATCAGCCCGGCAATCGCTTCTGCAGCGGCCCGCTTCATTTCTTCGTTCACGTCTTTTGCCCGCACGGAAAGCGCACCTTTGAAAATCCCCGGGAACGCAAGGATGTTGTTCACCTGGTTCGGGAAATCCGATCGGCCGGTGCCGATGACCCTTGCGCCCGCAGCCTTTGCCTCTTCCGGCATGATCTCCGGTGTCGGGTTCGCCATCGCGAAAATGATCGGTTCCTTCGCCATTGAACGCACCATCTCTTCGGTGAGCGCACCTGCTGCGGACACTCCGATGAACACGTCCGCCCCGTGGATCACGTCACCAAGACCGCCGCTGAGCCGCTCCGGGTTCGTCATCCGGGCGATTTCCTCTTTAACCGGATTCATCCGCTCCGGCCGGCCCTCATAGATGGCGCCGACCGTATCGCACATGATGATGTCCGCGACGCCGAATGAGCGAAGGAGCTTGGCGATCGCCACACCCGCAGCACCCGCGCCGTTCATGACCACCCGGAGGTCCACAAGAGAGCGGCCCGTAAGCTTGGCAGCGTTCAAGAGTCCCGCAGTCACGACAATCGCCGTGCCGTGCTGGTCGTCATGGAACACCGGAATATCAAGTGCGGCCTTTAGACGATCCTCGATTTCAAAGCAGGCAGGCGCCGCGATGTCCTCAAGATTGATCGCCCCGAACGTCGGGGCCATAAGCGTCACGGACCTGACGAATTCATCCGGATCTTCTGTATCCAGAACAACCGGAAACGAATCGATCCCCCCGAAACGGCGGATGAGCGCCGACTTCCCTTCCATCACAGGGATGGACGCAGCCGCTCCGATGTTACCGAGCCCGAGCACAGCCGTGCCGTTGCTGATGACGGCAACGGTGTGGCCCTTTACCGTATAGTCGTAAACCTTATCCGGATCCTCGCTGATTTCCATGCATGGTGCCGCGACGCCAGGCGAGTACAACAGGCTCAGATCCCGCTTCGTCTCGATCGGCGCCTTCAGCGTCACTTCCAATTTCCCTTCCAGTTCCCTGTGCAGCTTCAACGCTTCCCGATACACATCCACCGGCAATCGCTCCTTTTAAGTCATAAAATAGACTGAATTTTTTAAATAAATTTCATTGTACGTTAGGTTGCCCCGTTTCTCAACCGTGTTTCAGGAATTTCCGATAAATTGCCCCAAAAGCCGGCTGACTGCCCATATATCCGGGCCGAAACAGAAAATACGGGGACTCTAACAAAACCACTGAGAACATTATCATCGAAACGGGTTGTTTACAACTCCTTAGACTTATGTCCGTCTATTTAAAAACATCCGAATCCACGGCCTTTTGCAGAGAGCCGTGTATCCGGATGTTTCTTTATCGGTGTACTCACATCTTCATCGTTTCGACGAGATATTCGATGAACCTCCCGCTGTCCGCCTCCAGGCAGACATCGAGGTTCGGCTGTTTCCCCGTCCAATTGCTGAAATCGGCCACGGTCTGTCCGTCGCACAGGTCCGAGTTCGTTTCCACGTCAACATGCAGCCGCCCCGTCCGGACAAACGACCGGTCAAGCGCAACGCCGACGGCAAGCGGATCGTGCATCGCACATGCATGAATGCCGGTGATCTCCTTATACCGCTTCATGTACTGTCCGGTCGAGTCTTTGACGAACTCGCCTTCCGGGCTGCCCTGCATCCGTCCGATTTCTACGTCGGTGAGCAATGTCTGCTCCGTCACGTCAAGCCCGACAAGCGTAATCGGCAAGCCGGATTGCAGCACGATCTTTGCGGCTTCCGGGTCGATGTACATGTTGTACTCGGCAGTCGGTGTGATATTCCCGGGCACCCGCACTGCGCCGCCCATGATGACGACCTCCTTCACCCAGTCCCTGAGCCTCGGCTCCTTGCGGATTGCGAGCGCCATGTTCGTCAGCGGTGCCGTCAGGACGAGCGTCAGCTCCCTCTCATGCTTCTGCGCCATTTCGATGATAAAGTCCGGTGCAAAACCGGATGCCGGCTCACCGGCGTCCATCTCTTTGAGCGCGCCGCCGATTCCGTCATTTCCGTGGACGCTCACTTCAAAATGTGGTTCGCGGAGAAGCGGCCGATCCGCTCCCCGGACAACCGGGATATCCGTCCGGCCGATCAAATTCAGCACCTTGAGTGTATTCGCCGTTGCATAATCAAGCGATGTGTTCCCGTTCACGGTCGTGATCCCGACGACGTCCGCGCGCTTTGCGGCGAGGATGATCCCGATTGCATCATCGATCCCCGTATCCACGTCCAGCAACAGTTTTTTCATGATGTCTTCCTTCCCTTCCGCAGAGGCATCTTTACTTTTTCGTATAGCGGAGTTCCGCGAACTGGCCGAACCGGCGGACTTCCTCCAATTCGAAACGGCTTTCCCGGATGCCCCTCGGGAACAGCGGCAGTCCGTGGCCAAGAATTGCCGGCGCAATCTGGATGATCCACTCGTCCACCAGACCGGCATCCATCAACGGTGCCAGCACCTGGCCGCCTCCCACCATCCAGATCCGGCCGCCTTCCGTCTTCTTCAGCGAGCGGACGAACCCTTCGATGTCTTCGTTGATGAAGGTGACAAACTCATCCGCGCCCGTCCTGTTCCTTGAAAACACATAGCATCGTTTTCCTGCGTACGGAAACTCAGCCGGAAACATGCCAAGAATCTCATCGTATGTTTTCCTTCCCATCAGAACGATATCCACGGTCTCATAGAACGCCTCATAGCCTGAATCGGTCTCGCCTTCCGTTCCGATCAGCCAATCGAGCGCACCGTCTTCCCGTGCAAGATAGCCATCCAGACTGATGGCCCCGTAGAATACAAGTCCGGATTCCATCCGTTCCCCTCCCCTTTCGCGGTCAGTCCGCTCCATGCCCGGAATGGACCTCTTCCATGCGCGGCATGCCGGCCTGGGCACCGAACTTCGTGACTGCTAGCGACGAGGCCGCCACGGCGTACCGCAGGGATCGATCCAGCGGCCATCCGCCGGCAATTCCGGCCGCGAGCGCTCCGTTAAAGCAATCCCCGGCCCCTGTCGTATCGACGACATCCACGCTCGGCGGTGCAATCAGCCGGAGCGCGCCGTCCTCAAGGTACGCACAGCCCCGGTCCCCGAGTGTGACGATGAGCGTATGGCCGTGGAGTCCCTCCCATTCGCTCATGAGAAGGGCGAGTTCGGCATCCGACGTAAACCCGCGGCCCGCAAGCAGTTCAAATTCCGTCTCATTCGGCGTCAGGTAATCCACGCACGCAAGCAGGCTGCCGGACAGCGCCTGCGCCGGCGCGGGATTGAGAATCGTCACAACTCCCGAAGATTTTGCCTCGGACAGCACATGAGAGACGGTCCCGATCGGAATTTCCAGCTGCATGAGCACAACATCCGACCCGCGTATCGCGGCCATCGCCCGCTCATCCAGACTGCCGGGCGTGACCGTCCCATTCGCTCCCGGCACGACCGTGATGCAATTGTCTCCGCCTATGCTGAAAATATTTGCAATCCCGGTAGGCGTATTTGTCCTGCGCACCGAGTTGGTTCCAATCCCGTCGCTTTGGAGCCCTGCAAGCAGTGCATCCCCAAATGCATCCTTGCCGACCGCACCGATCATCTCAACCCTGCACCCGAGGCGGGCGGCCGCCACAGCCTGGTTTGCCCCTTTTCCGCCCGGCAAATAATCAATCGTCTCTCCGAGGATCGTCTCTCCGATTCTCGGCAGCCTCGGCGTTCGCGTGATCAGATCCATATTCAGACTCCCGGCGACCGTCACTTTGCGGTCCATTCCATCACCCGCTTCATTTTCTGGTAATCTTAGCGTACCGCCGACATGTGGGTTGTGCAACATAAACATCGACCCTCCGGGAGCCCCGCCCGGAACTTTCTGCGAAGTGGACCGTAATACACAGACGGCTATTTGAAGAACGACAAAGGAGGAGAATCAAATGAGCATGGAGCGAATCGGCACTGTTACGCCGGATATGGTGGATGCGGTGATCCGGCTCATCCCCGAGGAGTGGGACCTGATCATGTTTTACGCTCAGTATGAAGACGGAGCCGCAGACCACTTCTTTTATTATTTCCGGAAGGGATGCGCCGAGTTCGTCCCGAGCATGGAAATGGCGTATATTCTCGATCTGGATCATGATGAATGGTCTGAGCAGGACAGGAAAATTGATCTGCTGATCGAGCAGCTTGCGGATGAACTCCAGGCGGACGGGGAGAAAATGTTTTCAAGCCTGACGTTCTTCCTGTCGGATGATGATAAGCTGAAAGTATACAACAACTACGACCCGCTGCCCGACAGACCGCTCTCCAAGATTGAGGAAAGCTTTGCCGAAGAACATGTGTATCCGGAAATCCGGGCACGCCAAAAGTCCGGAGTGCACCAATCAACTAAAAGCGGAGGTCTGTTCGGCAAGCTCCGCAGCCTGTTCCGCTGAAAGAAGTCAGAAAAGAGCCCGTGAATCCGTACAGGAATCACGGGCTTGCTTCTGTCTTTCCAGCCCCAGCAACGTTCACGGGTTGCCGGCAGGCCCATTCACCATCAATTCACCGAACGGCCGGCCGTTGATGCACCTCCATGCCTTTTCCAATAGTCATCACGGATATGGACTTTCTGGATCTTGCCGGATGCGGTCTTCGGAAGCTCGTCGACAATGGTAACGCCGGTGACGGCCTTGAAGTGAGCCAGCTTGGACCTGGAGAAGTCGATGACTTCCTGCCCGGTGAGTTCGTGGCCTTCCCGAAGAACAATGTAGGCATGCGGCGTCTCTCCCCATTTCTCGTGAGGCACCGCGATAACGGCCGCTTCCAGGATTCCCGGATGGTCATAAAGCGTGCTTTCGACTTCAATGGACGAGATGTTCTCTCCTCCGGAGATGATGATGTCCTTCTTGCGATCGGTGATGTCCACATGCCCGAATTCATCGATGGTGCCCATATCGCCCGTATGGAGCCAGCCGTTCCGCAGGGCTCCGGCAGTCGCCTCTTCGTTTTTCCAGTACCCCTTCATGACCCCATTGCTGCGGACGACCACTTCACCGACCGTCTTTCCGTCATGCGGCACTTCCTCGCCGAAATCGTTCACGACCCGCACATCATTTCCGATCATCGGATAACCGGCTTTTGCCTTCAGGCGGATGCGCTGCTCATCGGACAGATGCGCCTCCGCCGAACGGCTCGCCGAAGTGAGGCTGAGCGGTGAGGACTCAGTCATCCCGTATACCTGTATGAACTCCCAGCCGAGCTCGTCCTCGACCCTTCGGATGAATGCCGGCGGCGGTGCCGAGCCGGCGATGACAATCCGGAGGTCCGCCGTCCCGGTCTGCGGCTTTTCCGAATCATAGTATTGCAGAAGCCCATTGAGGACGGTCGGAGCCATATGGACGGACGTGACGCCGTGCGAATTGATCGCGTCATAAATGGATTCCGGAAGTGCACGCCTCAGGCATACATGCGTCGCGCCGTTCGCCGTGTAATAAAACGGCCCGCCCCAGCCGTTCACATGGAACATCGGCAGCACATGCAAGTACGTATCCGCATCATTCACCCTCAAATGATGCTGAACAGAAAGGGCATGGAGGTAGTTATTGCGGTGTGTCAGCATGACGCCCTTCGGATTCCCCGTCGTCCCGCTCGTGTACAGCAGGCTGCAGACATCGTTCTCGTCCAGCTCCTCACGGTCGAATGACCCGGCCGGGAACTGTGCCAGCCACTCATCGTAGCTCACTTCATCCGCATCATCTTCACGGTAATGAACGATGACCGTCTCCACCGTCTCCAGCCGGTCCCTCACCGGCTCAATCAGATGAAGGAGATCCTGGTCGACGAACAGCACTTTCGCTCCGCTGTGATTCAGGATGAATACATAATCATCCGGCTTCAGCCGGATGTTGAGCGGCACCATGATTGCCCCGAGCTGGAAGATCCCATAGAAGCCCTCCAGCATCTCCAGCGTATTCGGTGCAAGATATGCCACCCGGTCCCCCTTTTCAACCCCCAGCGAACGCAAGCCATGGGACAGGCGGTTCACCCGTGCGTTCAGTTCACCGTACGTCAATTCACGTCCCCCGTCATGGTCGATCACAGCGCGCTTGTCCCCATACAAGCAGACTGCCCGATCGAGAAAATCCGTCAGAATCATAGGCACATTCATCTGCAACACCCCTAAAGTCAGATTGATTGTTAGAAAATTAATGATAGCATAACATCTGTTGCAGTACAGTTCACTATTTTTTCCGCAAGTATGACTTTTCACTCAAAGTTAGCCGAAACGGTATGCAACTTGCATATAAGAATGAGTGAAAACATTTTAGGAGGATGACGATGAACCCAACTAACACCAAAACCGACATTGCCGACAACTTCCATGGCACGACTGTTCTGGACCCGTACCGCTGGCTGGAGGATCCGGAAAGCCCTAAGACGAAACAATGGGCGGATCGGCAAAACAGCGTCACGCGAAAGTATTTCGACGCCCTGCCCGCCCGCTCCGTTTTCAAGGACCGCCTCACCGAAAAACGCAATCATCCTGTTTGCGGCTTGCCTGAAAAAGAGGGCGACCACTATTACTTCCACATGAATAGCGGGCTGCAGAACCAGCCGGTCTTCTGCCGGATGAAGCATCTGGGCGATCCGGTGCCGGAAGTCGTCATCGACCCGAACTCCCTTAACCCGGACGGCACGACGGCGATCACCGCCACTTCGTTCAGCCATGACGGGAAGCTGCTCGCCTATGCGCTTTCCGAAAACGGATCCGACTGGTGCACGTTGAAAATCCGCAATCTGGAAACCGGAAAAGACCTCCCTGATGAAATCCGTTGGTGCAAGTTCACCGATATTACCTGGACGGGCGATGATAAAGGGTTTTATTACAGCCGCTATCCGCAGCCCGGAACTGTGGCCCCGGAGGACGAGGGCAATTACAACAAACTCTATCTGCACCAACTCGGAAAGAACCAGCAAGACGACGAACTGATCCATGAGCGCCCAGGCGACAAGGAACTGAGCTTTGGCACCACGCTCACCGACGACCGCCGCTGGCTGATCCTCGCCACCTGGAAAGGGACCGAGAACAAAAGCCGGCTCTATTTCCGCCCGGCGGATGATAACGGCGAATTCAAGCCGCTCGCTGCAGAAGGCGACGCCTATTACTCTTACATCGGCAACAAAGACAACCTTTTCTACCTGTACACGAACAGCGAAGCGCCGAACGGGAGAATCATCGCAGTCGACCTGAACTCACCGGACCGCTCCAACTGGCTGGACATTCTGCCCGAACGCGAAGAAGTCCTTTATTACCCGAAACTGGCGGATGACCGTCTGGCCGTTGCCTACTTGAAGGACGCCTGGCACCACCTGGAAATCCACAAACTGGACGGCAAACAAGAAGCAGGACCTTCGCTTCCTGAAATGATCACTGTCCAGGGGCTTTCCTTCGATAAGAAAAGCCGTAAGCTGTTCATTTCCTATACGTCCTTCCTGACACCGCTGACCGTTGTCCGCTGGTCTCTGGATGAACGAAAAATGGACAGCGTGTTCACTGCAGAGGGAGGTCTGGATCCGGGCCGGTATGAAACGGTCCAAGTTTTTTATCCCTCAAAAGACGGCACGAAGGTTCCTATGTTCCTCACACGCAGAAAAGGAGTGGCAGCGGAAGGGACGAACCCTGTTCTTTTATACGGATACGGCGGGTTCAACATCAGCATGACTCCATCCTACTCGGCGTCGAACGCTCTCTTTATCGAGGACGGCGGCATCTACGCCGTCGCCAACCTGCGGGGCGGCGGAGAATTTGGAGAGGCTTGGCATCAGGCGGGGACGTTCGGCAACAAGCAACGGGTTTTTGACGACTTCATCTCGGCAGGCGAATGGCTCGTCGACAACAATTGGACACAGCCCGAAAAGCTCGCCATCATGGGCGGCAGCAACGGAGGCCTGCTCGTCTCCGCCTGCCTCAACCAGCGCCCGGATTTGTTCGGTGCGGTCATCTGCCAGGTTCCGGTGACGGACATGCTGCGCTATCAGCTGTTCACCGTCGGCCGGTTCTGGACCTCCGAATTCGGTTCGGTGGATGACGGCGAGGAAGCGTTCAAAACGCTTTTTGCCTACTCCCCGCTTCACAACGTGCGTGAGCGCGAACACCCGGCCACCCTCATTACGACTGCGGACACCGACGACCGGGTCGTCCCGGCACATGCGATGAAGTACGCCGCCACCCTACAGGACGCACAACGCGGAGACAAGCCGGTTCTGCTCCGCATCGAGAAAGACGCCGGTCACGGGCTCGGCAAACCGACATCGAAACTGATCGAAGAACATGCCGATATCTACTCATTCCTTTATGAACAACTGGGTGTCATGAATTAACGAAAAACCGCTCCCCGCGCTGAAAGCGGGAAGCGGTTTTTTCGTGATCAGTCATCGATTTTCGGGTCGAATGCATCCCGCAGCCCATCTCCGACAAAGTTGAAGGCGAGGACGGTGGTGAGGATCATGAGTCCCGGGAACAACGGGTACCACCACGCACCGAGCATGATCTGCGGATTCTGTGCACTTTGCAGCATATTTCCCCAGCTCGGTGTCGGCGGCTGGATGCCAAGCCCCAGATAGCTGAGCGCGGCTTCTCCGAGAATGACACCGCCGACGCCGAGCGTCGCCGATACGATGATCGGTCCGAGTGCGTTTGGCAGGATATGAGAGAAAATGATTCGGCCGTTCCGGATTCCGAGTGTTCTCGCAGCCAGGACGAACTCGGATTTCCGGAGAGACAGGAACTCTCCGCGTACGAGACGGGCCGTCCCGGTCCAGCCGAAAATGGCGAAAATGCCGATGAGAGTCATGATGCTCGGCTCAAAAATCGTCACGAGTGTGATGAGCAGGAACAGCGACGGGAACGAGATGACCGCGTCCACGAACCTCATCAGCACGGCATCCAGCTTGCCTCCGTAGTAGCCTGCGACCGCGCCGACCACCGTGCCGATGAAGATTGACCCGGCCACTGAAGCAAAGCCGACGAGCAGCGAAATCCTGGCGCCGAACAGCAGCCGGCTCAGCGTATCGCGACCCAGGTTGTCGGCGCCGAGCGGGTAATCTTTTCCGGGCGGTGCCAGCTTGTCGAGCAATACTTGCTGGCTCGGATCTTTCGGTGCAAGCCACGGGGCAAAGATCGCTGCACCGATGATCAGGAACAGCAGGACTGCCCCGGCCACCGCAAGTTTGTTTTTCATGTATTTGCGTAGCATCAGTTTCCAGATCGGCTCATGGGTTGAGACTGCCGGTTCTTCCGGAAGGGCCGGCCGGCCGGTCAGTCTCGGTTCTTCTGTCAAGGTCACCGTCAAGCCCTCCTTTCATAGGTCAATATTCAATCCTCGGGTCAAAGACGGCATAAAGGATATCCGCCAGCAGATTGCCGATCACAACGAGCGCTGACGCAATGACGACCACGGCCATGATGACCGGATAATCCCGCTGGAACGCGGCGTCCATGAACAGCAGGCCAATACCCGGCCAGGCAAACACGCTCTCGATGATGACCGAACCGCCGATGAATGATGGCAGCATGAGCCCGAAGATTGTGATGATCGGAATCAAGGCATTTCGGAGACCGTGTCTGAAGATGACCGTCCGCTTGCGGAAACCATTCGCCTTTGCCGTCCGGATATAGTCCTGGCGCAAAACGTCCAGCATGCTGGAGCGGGAATACCGGGTCAGCCCCGCCATGTCTGCCGTCGCCAGCACGAATGCCGGCAGGATCAAATGGTGGAGGCGGTCCCAGATGCTGAACGGCTCGCCGATGTTGGCCACTCCTCCGATCGGGAACCAGCCGAGATGCACCGACAGCACCATGATGAGCATCAGGCCGATCCAGAAACTTGGAGTAGCGATCCCGAGAAACGAAATGAAGGTGATGGCGTAGTCAGTTTTTGAATTCCGCCTTGTCGCGGAATAAACCCCAAGCGGAATCGAAATCAGGAACGCGATAATCGTTGAAACCAGCATCAACAATAACGTATTCGGAAGCCTTGCAAGAATCAGGTCCTTTACCGGAACCCCTTGCCGGATGAGCGACTCCCCGAAGTTGCCCTGAACCATGTTTCCGAGCCACCGGCCGTATTGGATGACGACATTGTCGTTCAGGCCATAGGACTCCTTGTACGCCGCCAGATTTTCCTGTTTGATCATCGGATCCATCATCAGCGCCGTCGGGTCGCCGGGTGCCATTCTCATCATGGCGAAAGAAATGATGGTAATGATAAAGAGCAGCGGAATCGCCATAAGCGATCTCCTGATGATATAAGCTGACATTTGCCGTTCCGCTCCTTTCCTTTCAGGTTGGCAACGGCCTTCCCCGTCACCGCCATGTCAGCGGAAGAGAAGGCCGGCCATCCCATGTTCGAGTTCATCCGTCATCAGGACCGGTCAGTCGATGTACCATTCGTGGAGCTTGTAATACGTGTTGGCGGAACTGTATTCCGGTCCATGAAGATTCGGAGATTTCGCCAAATATCCCTCAACATAATAAATGAATGTATTCGGCTGATCTTCCGCAACGATGGCGTCCGCCTCGGCGATCACGCGCTTGCGCTCTTCCAGATCGGAAATCTGCGTGTTTTGAGACAGCAGCTCATCGACTTTCGGGTTGGAGTAGCCGTTGTAGTTCAGGCCGTTCTCGATTTCCGAAGTATGCCAGAACCAGGTCGGATCGGGGTCGCTTCCGATCGACCAGCCGGCGACCATTGCATCGAAGTTCCAGTTCGGCGGGCTTGTCTGCTCGACGTACGCGCTCCACTCGAGAAGCTCGATCGATGTCTTGATGCCGATCTCGCTCCATTGCTGCTGGGCCACTTCAGCGATCTGCTGGCGGATTTCATTCGCCGAAGTCGTCTTCAGGACGAACTCGAACTTTTTGCCGTCTTTCTGGAGAATCCCGTCCGGACCCGGCTCCCAGCCTGCCTCTTTTAGCATCTGTTTCGCTTTTTCAGGGTCGTAGTCAAACGCCGGCATATCGGGGTTGAATGCCCAGTTGGCCGGACTTCCCGGGCCGTTGGCGACAGTTCCCGCCCCGCCGAGGATTGCCTGGATGATTGCTTCTTTATCGATGGCATGGGTCAGCGCCTGGCGGACCTTTTTATCCTGGAACAGTTCGTTCCTCAAGTTGTAGCCGATGTACTCAAACGCGTTTGACGGTCCGGAAGAAAGCTCGATTTTCCCCTTTTGGGCAAGATCCTCGGCCATCTCCGTATACTCCGGGGAAATGCCGGCAAGGTTGATCTCTCCAACCTGCAGCTGCGCCATCGCCGTATTTGTATCCGGCACAATCTTGTACGTGATCGAATCCAGCTTCGGAGCGCCAAGGAAGTAATCGTCGTTGCGATCCAGAAGAATATACTCCCCTTCACGCCATTCCTTGAACTTGAACGGACCCGTGCCGACCGGCTCTTTCGTATTGAACTTGTGTTTCCCGAGATCGGCAATCGGAACATCGCCGAGGATGTGTTTAGGCAACACTTCAAACTGCGCGGTGATCGTGATGAACGGTGCATACGGCTCAGACAGCACGAATTCCACTGTGTAATCGTCGACTTTGTTGATCTCTTCGATGATTTCAAATGGGAGTCCGCGCGGGCCGACGTAATCCTCGCTCAGCGGAATATTGTACGAGAAGACCACGTCATCGGCCGTGAACGGCTCGCCGTCATGCCACTTGACGTTATCGCGGAGATGGAATGTCCAGCGGAGGCCGTCATCAGAGAACTCCCAGCTTTCAGCCAGATCGCCCTCCGGATTAAAGTCATGATCCACTGTGACGAGACCGCTGAAAATGAATCCTTCAATCGTCGAACTGGATGTGTCCGTTGAGTAATACGGGTTAAACAGAGTCGGTGCGGCAGTCGTCGCCAGCACAAGTCCGCCGCCTTTTCCGCCGTCCGGTTTTGTCGCAGCTTCCGCGTCGGGCAGCTCATCCGCCGGCGTGCATGCAGAGACAACCAGCAAAACAGCAAACAATATGGACAGCCATGCAAACTTTTTCTTTGCCATGTTCATTTCCCCCTTTTAATGTTTGGAACGTTTTTAAGGAATGTCCTTCTTCCCTTGAACCGTAGGTATCACCTCCCTCTCACTTATTGGTCAAAACGGCGGTTCCCCGTACAGGTGACACGCGACTTGCCGGCCCGGTGCCGCCTCCCGGAAGTCAGGCACCACCGTTTCGCACATCGGCATTTTGTAAGGACATCTCGTGTGGAATATGCAGCCCGGCGGCGGTGAAGACGGGCTGGGAAGGTCTCCTTTCAGGACAATCCGTTCCCGCACTTCCGCTCCGTCTTTTTTGATGACGGGGATGGCAGACAGCAGGGCCTGGGTATACGGATGAAGCGGTTCTTCATAGAGCGCCTCTTTGTCCGACAGCTCGACCAGCTTGCCCAGGTACATCACGCCGACCCGGTCTGAAATATGCCGGACGACACTCAGATCATGTGAAATGAAAATGTAAGTGAGCCCGAGCTTCTCTTGAAGGTCTTCCAGAAGGTTGATGATCTGCGCCTGCACGGACACGTCCAGCGCCGACACCGCCTCATCCGCAATCACTAGCTCGGGATTCAGCACAAGTGCCCGGGCAATGCCGATCCGCTGTCGCTGGCCGCCGGAAAACTCGTGCGGATAGTTGTTGATGACCGAACGATGCAAGCCGACCAAGTCCAGCAGTTCCTCGATCCGTTCCACGCGCTTCTGTCTGCTTCCGTACAGGTTGTGCGCTTTCATCGGTTCAGCGAGGGCACTTCCAAGTGACTTTCTCGGATTGAGGGAAGCATTCGGATCCTGAAACACCATCTGGATCTCCCGGCGGATAAGCGGGTGGAGCTGCTTTTCCGGCAGACCAGCAATGTCTTTCCCGTTGTAGAGGATTTCCCCGCCTGTCGGTTCATAAAGCCGGATAATTGACCGGCCCATTGTTGACTTGCCGCATCCGGACTCGCCCACAATCCCGATCGTTTTGCCTTTTTTCACGGTGAAACTGACGCCGTCAACTGCCTTTACTTGGCCCGTAACCCGTTGAAGCACACCCGTTTTGACGGGAAAATGCATTTGCAGATTTTTGACTTCAAGCAATGTATCACGCGGACGCCCGGCGGTTTCTTCTGTGCCCAGTGAATGAATCAACCCGATTTCGCTCATTGCGCCGCCCCCTCTTCATAAAGCACGCAGCGGACCGACCGCCCATCCGGCAGCACCCGCATTTCAGGAACGCCTTCCGTGCATTTTGACGTCGCCCGGCTGCATCGTGGAGCAAAACGGCATCCCGGCATTTCTGTGCCCGGTGCGGGAACATTTCCAGGAATGGCCTCAAGTCGGCGGATATCCCCGTCAATTGAGGGGACCGATCCGATCAGGCCTTCTGTATACGGATGAAGCGGGTCGTTGAACAGCCGGTTGCTGTCGGCGATTTCCACAATCTGACCGGAATACATGACAATCACCCGCTCCGCCAGCTCCGAAACCACGCCGAGATCGTGGGTGATCAGCAGAATCGATGTGGAGAACTTCTGGCTGAGGTCCTTCATCAGCTCGAGCACTTGCGCCTGTATCGTCACATCGAGCGCCGTGGTCGGCTCATCCGCAATCAGCAGTTTCGGATTGCAGGACATCGCCATGGCGATCATGACCCGCTGACGCATGCCGCCGGACAACCGGTGCGGATAATCCTTCAGCGTCTTTTCAGGATCCGCGAATCCGACAATTTCCAGCATTTCAGTCGACTTTTTCAATGCTTCTTTTTTATTTAGCTTCAAATGATGCATGACCACGCCCGACAGCTGATCTCCGATCGTCAGAACCGGGTTCAGCGAAGTCATCGGCTCCTGGAAAATCATCGCCACTTCCCTGCCGCGCACTTCGTACATCTTCTTTTCCGGCAAGCCGACCAGATCGGTTCCGTTCAACAAAATTTCGCCGTCCACGATTTTGCCCGCAGGTGCCGGAACCAATCCCATGATGGACAGCGAAGTCATGCTTTTCCCGCAGCCCGACTCGCCGACAAGCGCAACCGTTTCTCCTTTTCTGATCGAAAAATCTACGCCGTCGACTGCCCGGACCGTTTTTTTGTTTTTGTTGAAATATGTCTTGAGGCTTTTGACTTCCAGAACATTTGTCGACATCCGATCCCCCCTTATCGAAAATTTTATCTATTCTGTTATTGCATCTTGCAAGCTTCATGCCAACATTATTGTGGGTTTTTGCTGGAAAGGAGCCGCTGCAATGCGTCAGCTTTTTATACATGTCAACCAATCTGTCCACCGTTTTATACACCCCTTCTCTGCCATGGCCCGGTTGTCCGGCACGATTCTTGCAACAGCGTTATACTGTTGTTGGCTTATTTAAAAGGAGGAACCACCATGACACCCATTTATTCAGAAAGACGCGATCAGCTGAAAGAGCTGCTTCAGTCGGAGGGACTGCAGGGTGCGCTGATCACGTCTCCGGCGAATGTGTTTTATTTCACAGGGTTTCATTCCGATCCCCACGAGCGGTTCATGGGGCTGCTGCTCCGCACGGATGGCAGCCCGGAGATTCTGTTCGTGCCGGCTTTGGACCTTTCGGCTGCCGAGGAGGCGTCCGATGTGCAGAACCTCATTTCGATTTCGGATGATGAGCTGCCGTTTGAGAAGATCAAGGGAGCGGCGGGTTCCCTTTCCGGCAAGCTCGGAATTGAAGGATCGGTCTTTTCGTACGAGCGGTATCAACTTCTGTCCGGGGCTTACCCGGAGCTTGAGGTGCAGGATGTCGGCGCGCTCGCGGCACGACTTCGCCTGAAAAAGTCGCCGGAAGAGCTGGACAAGCTGCGCACCGCGATCCGCCTCATCGAGGAAGTGATGGAAGGCGCTGCCCGGAAGATCAGGGTCGGCATGACGGAAAGCGAACTGACCGCAGAGCTTGAGTTCCTCATGCGGAAAGTCGGCGCGGACGGCCCGTCGTTTTCCACGATGGTGCTGGCGGGCGAGAAGGCCGCCCTGCCGCACGGCAATCCGGGCGAGCGCAGGTTCCGGTCGGGGGATGTCATCCTGATCGACATGGGCGTCGTGAAAGACGGGTATTGCTCTGATATCACCCGGACGTTCGTCGTCGGCGAGGCAAGCGCGGAAACCCGAAAGATTTATGACATTGTCCTGAAGTCTACGATGGCCGGCATCGAGGCTTCCCGGGAAGGCGCGGCGTTTGCGGACATCGACCGGGCTTCCCGCGATGTGATCGCGGAGGCCGGGTACGGTGAGTACTTCAACAACCGGGTCGGCCACGGGGTCGGCATTGAAGTCCATGAAGCCCCGTCCGTCCACGGCCACAACGAAGACAAAGCCGCACCCGGGCAAGTGTTCACGATCGAGCCCGGCATCTACATCCCCGGCAAGATCGGCGTGAGAATCGAGGACATGGTCTTTATCGGCGAAGACAGAAAAGCGGAAGTGCTCACTTCCTTCCCGAGGGAGCTTCGCATCGTCGGATCCGAAGGCTGAATACGAAAATCCCGGTGTCCAAAAGGGCTCCGGGATTTTATTATTCCAATAAAGTGTCGAAATAGGCTGAAAGCGGTGATATAATAATAGGCAATCCACAGTAAGCGCTTCCAACGGAATTGAGGGGGAACAACAATGAACCTTGCAATGACCCAGCGGCAGGAACTCAAGCTGGTCATGACGATGGAACTGCGTCAGGCGATTGAAATCTTACAATACACCACATACGAACTTGAGCAATTTTTGATCGAGCAGCAGACGGACAATCCGCTTATCGAACTGCAGGAGCCGGCCGGAACGTTCGACGAGCGGCCGTTCGGGGTCCGGCCGGCCGGAGGGACACGGCACGGGATGCTGCCGGAATGCTGGAAAGGAACCGAGCCGCTTTTCCGGGATGAGCTGTGCGCAGTTGCCCGGATGACCTTCAAGGATGAAGCAGACCTGGCGCTTGTGCAGATGCTGATTCTGAACCTCGATGACGACGGCTACCTCCGGCTCCCCGATGAAGAAGCCCTATGCACAGACACGATCGACCATGGCATCCGCCTCCTTCAGCAGATCGGCCCGGCCGGCATCGGCGCCCGCTCTCTCCAAGAATGCCTGCTTCTTCAATTGGAGCAGATCGGCGACAACGGCCCGGCCGCATCCATCATCCGCGACCATTTCGGCCTGCTTGCGCGAAACCGGTGGAGCGAGATGGCCGCACTGCTTGAGATTCCGCTGAAGGCCGTGAAAGAGGCGCAGGAGCTGATCCGTTCGCTTCAGCCGAAACCGTGCGGGTTCATCTCCGACTTCAAGCCGGACTATGTGACGCCGGATGTAATTGTCGAAGAAACGGCCGAAGGGCTCACGTTCCGCCTGAACGACCGGCATCTTCCGGAGCTCCGGATGAATCCCGACTACCTCTCCCTCCTGTCGTCGGAAAATGAGGCGACGGACTATTTGACGGATCAGTACCGCAAATTCCGCTGGCTCCAGAACAGCCTTGACCAGCGGCGGAGCACGATCATCAAGATTGTCGGCGTCCTTCTGGAAAAGCAGCTCCGGTTCTTCACGGGCGGCCCTTGTTCTCTTCAGCCGCTGACCATGAAAGAAATCGCCGACGAGATCGACATGCACGAATCGACCGTCAGCCGTGCGGTTTCCGGCAAAACGATCCGGACGCCTGCGGGCACATTCGAACTCCGCAGCCTGTTCAGCTCCAAGCTGTCAACTTCGGACGGGGATGTCGTTTCACAAAACAAGGTGAAAAGCCTGCTTCGTCAGCTTGTGGACGGGGAAAACAAATCCAAGCCCCTTTCCGACCAAAAACTGGCGGATTATTTAAAGCAGGACGAAGGCATCTCCATTTCCCGCAGGACGATCAGCAAATACCGGGAAGAGCTGAACATCCCGTCATCCAGCATCCGCAAACAACTTTCCGTTTGAACAAACCATATGAAAAACCCGCAGGAAGCGAATCCATCGCGTTTCCTGCGGGTTTTTCTGTTGCGTCTTCACGCCTGTTCTTCCGAGAAGTGGCCCATCCAGTAGCGGTTGAGCAGGATGGCCATGCCGACGAGAAGTGCGACGAGGAACGGGAACGGATGGCCGGCCGCCATCGTCGCCGCACCGAGCAACGCCAGCGCTAGACCGAGCGAAACCGTGATCCGCATGTTCCTGCCGAGCTTCCTGCCGGCAACTTTCCCTGACAGCTTCTCAAGTCCAAAGGAAATCAGGAGAACCAGGATTGCCACCCCTGCGGCAATCCCCAAAAATTCGATGACTGACATCATTTGCCCATCCCCTTCTGGTCAATTAACGAGTCATGGTTCTATTATACGCTAATTCCGACACACGTTTCAGACTTTTCTGACTTAATTAAAATCCTTAATCTTCCTTGATGTTCACGAATACGCTTTTCACTTCCGTGTAGTTGGCGAGCCCGTACTCCCCGCCCATTTCACGGCCGATTCCCGACTGCTTGTAGCCGCCGAACGGCATCGTTTCCCACTCGAGGCCGAAGTCGTTCACCCAGACGGTGCCGGCCTGCAGCTTGCCTGCTATCCGGTGGCCTTTCTTGATGTTGGTCGTCCAGACGCTTGCGGCGAGCCCGTAGTCGCTGTCGTTCGCCCGGCGGATGACTTCCTCTTCCGTATCAAACGGGAACACCGCCATGACCGGCCCGAAAATCTCTTCACGTGCGATCGTCATGTCGTCTTTGACATCGGCAAAGATCGTCGGCTGGACAAAGTAGCCCTTGTCCGCCGCTTTTCCGCCTCCCGCGACGAGGCGTGCACCTTCCTCTTTGCCTTTCTCGATGTAGCCGAGCACTGTCTGCATCTGTTTGGCCGATACGAGCGGCCCCATGTCCGTCTCCGGATCGAGTCCCGGTCCGACTTTCAGCGCTTCCGCCTTCTTGGCGAGTGCTTCGACAACTTGATCATACAGGCTGCGGTGGACATACACACGCGTGCAGGCACTGCAGTTCTGGCCGTGGTTATACATCGTGCCGTTGAACGTGCCCTCGATCGCTTCCTCAAGGTCTGCATCTTCCAGGACGATCGCCGGCGACTTTCCGCCGAGCTCGAGCGTGATGCCCTTGAGCTGGTCCGCCGCCTTCTTCATCACTTCCTTGCCGACCGCCGTCGAGCCCGTGAAGGCCACTTTGTCGACATCCGGATGCGTGATAATCGCCTCACCCGCAACCCGGCCCGCACCCGGAACGACGTTGACGACACCGTCCGGGAAGCCCGCTTCCTTGAACAGCCGTGCCGCGTAAAGAAGAGACAGCGGCGTTTCGCTTGCCGGCTTGATGACGACCGTGCAGCCGACCGCAAGCGCGGAACCGAGCTTCCAGGCCGCCATCACGAGCGGAAAATTCCACGGGATGACCTGGCCGACAACGCCGACCGGCTCATGCACCGTATACGTCACATAATCCGGCGAGATCTGCGTCGTCTTGCCGAACAGCTTCGTCGCCCACCCCGCGTAATAGCGGAAATGCTGGACCGTCCCGTCCACATCGTCTGCAAGCGCCGTCTCGTACGGCTTGCCGTTGTCGAGCGCCTCGAGCTGCGCCAGCTCTTCGCGGTTCTGTTCAAGCAGATCCGCGAACTTGTAGATGAGATGCGACCGCTCGGCGGATTCCATCTTCGTCCACTCGCCTTCATCGAACGCCTTGCGCGCGGCGGCAACTGCCGCGTCCACGTCTTCCGCCTGGGCTTCGCTCACTTTTGCAATGACTTCCTCCGTAGACGGGTCGATCACGTCGAATGTCTTTCCGCTTTTCGCTTCCATGTATTCACCGTTGATGTACAGGCCTTTTGTTCCCGCAAGGAACTCACGGACTTTCGGCTTCAGGTTATATTTCACTGCTTCCATCGTTGTTCTCCCCCTTTTTATTGGCTGACGGTTTCAAGGCTGTCCATCAGTTCTTTCAGCCTGGCGTCTTCTTCGGCCGAAAGTGGCAGGCGCGGCAGGCGGCAAGGGCCTCCCGACCAGCCTTTGAGTTCCATCGCACGTTTCGCGATCTGGACGTATTTGCCGGAGCCTTCCAGGAATTCGCAGAGAGGGAGAAGCCGGTCATACAGCTCCCACGCCTTGTCGAGATTGCCTTCCTGGACCGCGTTGTACAAGTCCGTCACAAGCCGCGGTGCGATGTTGCCGGAAACCGAAATCCAGCCGGTCGCTCCGACGAGGAGGGATTCAATGGCGAGGTCTTCGGATCCGCAGAACACCTTCAGGTCGCCTTTCCCCTGGCGTGCGATGTCGCGGGCCTTGCGGATGTCGCCGCTCGATTCTTTGATATGCGTGATGTTGTCAACGTCACGGCCGACCTTCAGGATGGTTTCCGTGCTGATGTCGACGCCGGATGTGAACGGGTTGTTGTAGATCATGACGGGAATCGAAACCGATTCCGCGACCGCTTTGAAGTGCGCGTAGATTTCGTCTTCTTTCGGGTGTGCATAGTACGAGTTGATGAGGAGCGCAGCATCAGCACCGGCTTTTTCCGCCTGCTTCGTGTACTCGATCGCATCTTTCGTCGTCTCGGCGGCCGTTCCGATGATGAGCGGCACGCGTCCCGCGACTTGCTTCACGCCCGTTTCAGCAAGCTTGAAGCGCTCTTCTTTCGTGAGACTGACGAATTCGCCCGTGCTGCCGTTGATGCAGAGGCCCGCCACGCCTTCCACGATGAACTTCTCGATGTTTTGCGCAAATCCTTCATAGTTCACCGTTTCGTCTTCGTTCATCGGAGTGACCAATACCGGGAATGCACCTTCAAGTTTTTTCATGTTCATTTCCTCCATTCAGTTGGTTGAGATTTTATTTAAGAGACCGAAAGCTTTTTGCCCGAGCGGGTCCGTTTGACCGGTTCCGCGTCCGGGTCTGTATACCAGATGAACATATTGCGGTAGCCGTAAATGAGGCAGATGATGAGCGCCAGGAAGTTGAACCAGAGGAACGGCAGGTAACTCAATGTGGATACGCCGAGCGTCATCGCCATGAACACGCCGCCGTCCGACCACGGTACCATCGGGGTTGTCACCGTCCCGCCGGCTTCCGTGTTTCTGGACAGCACTCTGCGGTCGATGTGCAGCCGATCATAGCTGTCGGCCGTAATCTTGCTTCCCGTGATGACCGACACATAAGCGGCACCGCCGAAGAAGTTGCCGAAAAATGCGGAAAGGATCGTCGTCAGCGTCAGGTTTCCGCTGTTGTTCGCCCAGCGGAGGAGGTAGTTTCCGACCGCTTTCAGGACGCCGATTCTTTCCATCAGGCCGCCGACACCGAGCGCGAAGATGATCAGCACGATCACGTCGAGCATGAACACGATGCCGCCCCGGTTGAGCAGATTGTCGATGAACGGCACGCCGGATTGGATGGTGTTGCCGGCGTACAGGATGTTCACCGCATTGAGTGCGCTCACGCCCTGGAACAGGAAAGCCCAGAGAGAGCCGAGCAGCGCGCCGAACAAAATGACGGGAATCGCCGGCTTTTTCAGCGCCAGCAGCAAGATGACGACCGCCGCCGGAACAACCATATACCAGCCGATGTTGAAGTATTCCTTGAGCGCCGCCATCGTCTCCGTCGCGGAGCTCATGTCGCCGCTCCCCCGGTAGAAGAATCCGACGCCGAGGAACAGGAGCGCCGTGATGATCCACGCAGGCGTGCTCGCCGTCAGCATCGATTTGATGTGGTCGATCAGGTCCACTTTGGACAGGGACGCCGTCATGACGGTCGTGTCCGAGAGCGGCGACAGCTTATCGCCGACGTAGCAGCCCGAAATGACCGCACCCGCAACGAGCGGCACCGGGAAGCCGAAGCTCGCACCGATGCCCATCATCGCGATCCCGGCCGTCCCGGCAGAACCGAACGACGTGCCGGTCGCAACTGACGTGATCGTACAGATCAGGAATGCCGCGAACAGGAAGATGGCCGGATTGATGACCGTCAGCCCGTAGTAGATGATCGACGGAACGACCCCTCCCGCAATCCACGTCCCGATGAGTGCACCGACCGAGATGAGGATCAGAATGGACTCAAGCCCGTCATAAATCCCCCTCAGCAGGCCGTCCTGCATTTCCTTGTAGTTGTAGCCGATCTTCAGGCCGACCAGCATGATGAGCGCCCACGTCGTGAGCAGCGCCAGCTGGATCGAGATTTCAAACTTGACGATGAACATGAACATGATCACCGTGAATCCGATGAGTACAAACAACATTTCGCCGAGCGTCGGCAACCGCTTTTCGCTTTCCATCACATTCCTCCTTTTATTGGCCGTGTCTCCCCCATCCCCTTGCGACTCACTTCATATAGTGTTGATTTCCACTTCAGGCGGATGCTTTCCGCGGGCATGGCTCTATGCCCGTCTAATATTCACGCGATGACAAAGCCTTGTTCGAGCGGGTCTTCGCGGTCGAACACGAAGTCGTGTGTACCGGTGACAAACGGCTCGGCGGTCACCTTGCCGGCGAGACTTGCTTCGTCCGTAAGTTCCGCGGTGAGTGAGCTGCCGAAGATGCTTTCATTTTCCAGCTTCTGGGCGACCGTTCTTTTTGCCTGTTCTGCTAGGAGAGCCAGTGTGCTGTCAATGCCCGGCGAGCGCAAAATGTAGCCGTCCGGCTCGAAAGTCACCGAGCGCAGCCGGCCGTCGCCGAGCTTTTCTGCGACTATGACGGCGCTGAATGAAACCCCTTCATCTGTCAGTTCGCGTGCCTTTGAAGCCCCCCAGTCCGACAGGGCCGCGAGATGCTCCAACTTGATCGCCGGAATGTCCGCCGGCAGCGGGTAGATCAAATAATTCCGTTCCCCGTCGATGCAGACAGACGGCCGCTCCGGCTCACCCGACACTTCTGCCGAGCGGCTCACCGCCGTCACGGACATCACTTCGTCTCCCGACATATCCGCTTTCACGCGGTGGATCCCCGTCACGGTATCGACCGTGTACTCATCATTTTCCGTCCGGGCCAGATTGCCGGTTTCCAGCAGGGCGGCAAGTGCCGCCATGATCCCTTCATACTTGAATGCGCTTACCCGGTCATGGACGAAAAACAGCAATCTCGCGTCCGCGTCCGCCGATTCGGTGATGACGCAGCCGTGCATCCCCCGGTGGCCGCGCGGTTCATTGAGAAGCAGGTTCTTTTCCGTCCGGTATCCTTCGGCCAGTGCAGCTGCCTTTGTTTTCAGGTCTTTTCCGGCTGGAAGGATCGGCGACCGGGTGACGATGCGGTATGCCTCACCCGCCGTATGGGCGTCAATCGAGCTGTATAGTTTTGAAAACTCCATTTAGACTCCCTCCTTTGCAGCTGCCGGAGCCGCTTCTTCATGATCCATCGGCGGGATGAGCAGATAACCTTCCCGCAGCGGATCGCGTTCATTGTAATAAAACCGGTGCATCCCCATGATCCATGCGGAGCCGGACACTTCCGTCAGGACCGCCTCCTTGCCCCCAGCGTCCGTCGTGCCGAGCACTCGGGCGCGGAACAGGGTGCCGACGATGCTTTCATGTACGAACGGCTCATCCTGCCCGATCTCCCCCTGCGCGTAAAGTGTCGCCAGCTTGGCGGAGGTGCCCGTGCCGCACGGTGACCTGTCGATGCCGCCGGGCGGGACGACGACCGTGTTCTTCACATCCGCCTCCGGATGAACGGGATCCGTGTAAAATTCGATGTGCGTCAGGCCGCTGATGAACGGATACTGCGGATGCACGATTTCCTCCCGCTCATTGATCGCATTGCGGATCGTGATCGCTTTGTTGATGATTTCGGAAGCGTGTTCTTCCGTCAGCGTCAGCCCAAGCTTGCGGGCGTCGATGATCCCGTAGAAATTGCCGCCGTATGCAATGTCCGCTTCGACCCGCCCGATTCCGTCAACGTCGATTTCAATTGACTTCAGCAGGAAGGCGGGCACGTTTTCGAATGTCACTTCTTTCGCCTTCCCGTCCTCGACCCGCACACGTACGTCGACGAGTCCCGCCGGCGTGTCGACTTTAATATCCGTGAACGGCTCCTTCACTTCAATCAGACCGGCTTCGACGAGCGCTGTGCAGAACCCGATCGTGTCATGGCCGCACATCGGCAAATAGCCGCCCGTTTCAATATAAATGACCCCGACATCGGCATCCGGATGGCACGGATCCGTCATGAGCGCACCCGACATGACGCCGTGCCCCCTCGGCTCGTTCATGAGGAACTTCCGGATCCAGTCGTATCGGTTCTGCATGTCCAGCATCTTCTCGGACATCGTGTTTCCGTCGAGCGGCGGCAGTCCGCTGATGACGGTCCGTGTCGGATTCCCGCCGGTATGCGTGTCAATCGTCTGGAACACCCGCTGGCACTTCATTTAAACCCCCACCTTTTCCTTGAACCGGCTCAGGCGGACAGAATCCGTCGGGATGCATGTCTCCTTGCCGTTCAGCATTTCTTCCACCACTTTTCCGGTCACCGCCGCAAGGCTGATACCGTCCCCCTCATGTCCTGCCGCGATATAGAAGCCCGGTATCCCCTCGACTTCCGAGATGATCGGCAGATGGTCTTCCGTCCACGGCCGCAGGCCCGCGTATGTCCGGATGACCGTCATATCGGCGATTTTTGGATAGAATCTCACCGCCCGCTTCGCAATGTAGCGGGTCACTTCATGATTCACTTTCGTATTGAATCCGGCGAACTGGCGGCTGCTTCCGATGAGGAAGTTTTGGCTTTCCGTCGGCTCGAACACGAGCGCCACGCCGTATTTTTCGGTCATCTCGTCCACGACCCGCTCCCCGCCAAACTTAGAGATCAAGTAGCCGAACTCCATGACTTTCCGGAGGCCGACCATTTCCTGGCGCGACGCAACGATGAGCTGCCCTTTCCTCGGATAGATCGGCACGTTGACGCCGAGCATCGATCCGATCCGCGGGGCCCAGACACCGCCGGCATTGACGACTCGATTGGCGGTGAATGTCTCGCCGTTTGTCTCGATGGTGAACGTCCCGTCCGGATTTCTCCGGAGGTTCGTCACTTCGGTGTTTGTATGAATGCGCGCGCCCTGCTTCTTGGCGGAATGAAACATCGAAAACGTCAACATGTACGGATTGACCGTTGAATCCGTCTTGCATTCCAGTCCGCCGTACAGATCGTCCGCAAAAAACTTGGATTCATTGCGCAGGTCTTCCCGGTCGAGCATTTTAAAGTCGAGCCCTGCTGCAAGCTGGCGGTCGACCCACTGCTGGGCCGCTTCCATTTCCGCGTCGTTCTCGCAGACGAGAATGCTGCCGGGATTGCGGTATTCAAACGACATCTCGAGTTCACTGCTCAGCTCATGGACAAGCTGCTGGCTCACGAGCGACATCTGGCTGTCAAAGCCCGGGTCTTTGTCGATGGCGAGAATATTGCCGTCGCACCGTGAAGACGTGCCGCTCGCAAGCGACCCTTTCTCGAGAACGGTAATATCGAGTCCTGATTTTGACCCGTAGTATGCAATGGCGGCGCCCATGATTCCGCCGCCGATCACGACAACATCACGATTGATTTGGGATGACATGACGTTCCCCCTTCTTGGATTCCTTGCCTGCCCTATTAACTATGCAAGAGGCATGCCAACCCGGAATGTTCCTTTAATTTAAATATTCTATTGATTCCAGCGCCGGCTCCTGTAAAATATATTGGACAGTGACTAACAAATTTGACAGGAGGAGCCGTCCAGATGATTAAACAGCCGCTTGAAATCGACCCGTTCATGAGCCCTACCGTCCCGGAAGAAGAAACTCTCGGGACGTCCGTGCTTTCCGTCCGAATCGGCCGGCCGCTTGAGGAAGCCTTCGCACTGCTCGGAGATTACCCATACCTGCTCGTCGAAGATGAAGACGGGAATAAAATCGGCCATCTCAGTTACGAGACCATCGCCCTGACGATGCTGGAAGCGTTCAAGCGGAAGTGCGCTTATTTGAACACGATCCTCGGAACGATCAATGAATCATGCACCGTCATCGACGAGGAGGCCCGGGTCGTCCACTGGACACGCGGTGCGGAGGACATCTTCTCGGTGAAGGATGAGGACATACTCGGCAGGCCGATCACGGACTTCTTCCGTTCCGATCAGCTGGAAATCCTGAAATCGCTCCAGGACGGCTCCTCCGTCCTTCATCAGCAGCACCATGCGCGGGAAGACCTCGTCGTGCTCATCAACTCAAACCCTGTTCTCCTCGACGGGGAAATCGTCGGGGCGGTCGTCGCGGAAACCGACATCACCAGCCAGATCCGCCTGAACAATGAACTGCACAGCACATCCGAAAAGCTGTTCAGGCTGGAGGAACAGATCCGGAAAACGTCTTCTTCTGCCGATCCGTTCTCTTATATAAAAGGGAACAGCCGGGAACTCAAGCGGACAATCGATCTGACGACGAAGGCCGCCCGCACAATGGCCAGCATCCTGATCAACGGGGAAAGCGGCACCGGGAAAGAGCTGTTCGCCAAAGCCGTCCATCACTTGAGGGAAAACGGCGATG
Source organism: Edaphobacillus lindanitolerans (assembly GCF_900156305.1). Taxonomy (GTDB): domain Bacteria; phylum Bacillota; class Bacilli; order Bacillales_A; family Planococcaceae; genus Bhargavaea; species Bhargavaea lindanitolerans. Next base: position 822,408 of record NZ_FTPL01000001.1, read on the forward strand.
CCCCGTTCATCGCGATCAACTGCGGCGCCATTTCCGAGAGCCTGTTCGAAAGCGAAATCTTCGGCTATGAAAAGGGGGCCTTTTCCGGCGCCGACGCAAAAGGCAAAAAAGGAAAAGTCGAGCTCGCAAAGGGCGGGACTTTATTTCTCGATGAAATCGGCGAGATGCCGCTCGAGATGCAAGTGAAGTTCCTCCGTCTTCTTCAGGAAAAGAGGTTTTTCCGTGTCGGGGGAACGAAGGAAATCGAAGTGGACTTCCGTGTGGTCGCTGCGACGAACCGCAACCTGAAAGAACTTGTGGATGAAGGGAAATTCCGCGAAGACCTGTACTACCGGCTCAACGTCGTGAACATCAAAATCCCGCCGCTCCGCGACCGGATCGAAGACATTCTGGAACTCTCGCATTACTTCCTCTATGAGTTTTCGGTCAAGTACAACCGCCCGATCCACGGCGTATCCCAGGAAGTGATGCAGTCTCTGCTGAAGCATGACTGGCCGGGCAACATCCGGGAACTGCGCAACGTGATCGAACGGCTTGTCATTTTCTCGGACAACGGCGAAATCAAAGCCGATGACCTGCCGGCCGAAATCGAACGGATCACCGAGCCGGCTGTCCGGGAAAAAGCGGAATTGCCCGCCAAAAACGGCAGCGGAACCCTCGCCGAGCAGCTACAGGAGTACGAGCGTGCCGTCCTCGTGCGTGAATTGGAAAACGCCGGCGGCAACAAACAGCTGTGCGCCTCGAACCTCGGCATCACCCGCGCCACCCTTTACAACCGGATGAACAAACTCGGCATCACCCTGTGACGGTTGGCATGAAACTTGCAATGATTCAGGGAGAGCAAAAAGTCTGGGACCAGGGGGGATCTTGAAATGACCGACAAGGACATGATCATATGCAGATGCGAAGAAGTGACATACGGAGAACTGGTGGAGACCGCCAATGAATACGGGTGCAACGCACGCGAACTGAAGCTCCGCACCCGCGCGGGAATGGGATACTGCGGCGGAAGGACATGCCGGAATATGGTGGACGCCGTCGCCTGCACCGTAACCGAACGGGATTCCAAGCAAGTCACGCTGAAGTATCAGCCGCCGGTGCGTCCGGTTCATTTTGGTGATCTGGGGGCGATCGGCCATGACTGAACGAATTCTGGATCATTCGGTTCTCGGCAAGCTGGACACTTCGCCGAAAGTGAGTTTCCTCTTCAATGGGAAGGAATATGAAGGCATCGAAAATGAACCGATCGCGGCAGCGCTTCTGGCCAACGGCGTGCGGACGCTTCGCCGGCACGAGGAAAGCGGCAGCCCGCGCGGCATTTATTGCAACATCGGGCACTGCTTCGAATGCCGGGTGACGGTGGACGGCGTGCAGGGCATGCGGGCGTGCCTCACCCCGGTCAAAGACGGCATGGTCGTCACGGGCGGCGGACAGCTGGACGCACCGGTGCGGGATTGGAGGAAAAACAATGGCTGACCTGATCATCATCGGAAGCGGTCCTGCGGGACTTTCTGCCGGCATCACCGCGGCGGAATGCGGGCTGTCCGTTCTCATCCTCGACGAATACCTGAAGCCAGGCGGCCGTCTGCTCGGCCAGCTCTATGAAGAACCCGGCGGAAAATGGTGGAACGGCATCGAGGAAACGAGGAAGCTCGAAAAACGGGCGGCTGCGCTAGACCTTGACATCCGGCTCGGCACCGCCGTTTCCAACATCGAAAAAGAAGACGGGCTCTGGCATGTGTACACGGACCGCGAAACATTCACGGCGCCGTCCCTCCTGCTCGCGACGGGTGCGGCCGAATCGCCGGTCGCCATCCCGGGCTGGACGCTGCCCGGCGTCATGAGCGTCGGCGCCGCACAGGTCATGACGAACGTGCACCGGGTGAAGCCGGGCAGCCGCGGTGTCATCATCGGTGTGAGCGTGTTGTCTTCGGCGATCGCCATGGAGCTGAACATCGCCGGCATCGACGTCGCCGCCATCGCCCTGCCGAAGATGAACGAAGTGAACAAAGACGGTGCGAATCCTGCTGGCGTCATGGATTCCTTGCTTCATGTGTCCCACATGGCCCCGTCCAAATTCGTCCAGTTCGGCAGCAAGCTTATGCAGAACGACTTCATGAAGAAACTCGGCATCACGTTTTATCCGAAAGGCGGCGTGAAAATGTGGGGCATCCCGGTCATGCTCCGCAAAGCCGTCATCGAAATCTGCGGCACGGAACAGGTCGAGGGCGTCATCCTTGCCACTGTCACAACGAATGGCCAAGTAGTCCCGGGAAGCGAACAGCGCATCGACGCCGACTTCGTCTGCATTGCCGGCGGCCTGTACCCGCTCGCCGAACTGATCGGCCTCACCGGCTGCCCGTTCCACCACATCGACGAACTCGGCGGATACGTTCCGCTGCACAATGAACAAATGGAAACCCCGGTCGACGGCCTCTACGTCGCCGGCAACATCACCGGCATCGAAGGCGCCAAAGTCGCCATGAGCCAAGGCGTGGCCGCCGCCCTCTCGATCGCCCGCAACTTCGGCCGGCAGGGTCTCGACGACATTCTCCGGGAAGCCGTCGAATACGTTGGTGAGACGAGGCGGAAAGCCCACATCCAGTTCCACCCCGAAGTGGCGGAAGGCCGTCGGAAGATGCAGCAATACTGGGAAGAGTATGAAGCAGCGCAAGAGCGGATTGCGCCGGAGGAACCGGTTGTGGAAAAGGAAGTGCTGCAGGGCGTTTGATGGAGTGGATGGGTGGTTGAGTGGTGAAGGTGATGGAGCCTTGCTTCCTTTGGAAGCAGGGCTTCTTTGGTGGGGATTGGGGGGAGAGGGATGGAGGGATGGAGTGAGTGAGCGCGTTGGACGACCGAGTGGAATCGTAGAGCGGCTGAGTGGAATCATACGCTTTCCTCCCCCCTCTTCTCTCAGGGTGAGTGGGCGTGGTAACCCGTTGAGTAGAATCGCCGGCACCCGCCGCCCCCTCTCTATGGGGATTCGGAATTCGTGGGCGAGTGAGCGCATAGGGGCACCGAGTGAGCGCGTAGGCCCGCCGAGTGGAATCATAGGCACCCGCTGCCCCTCCCTCAAACCGAAAAGGGACCATCCGGATCTTCTCCGGATGGTCCCTTCTTCTTTTATTTCCCGGCCGGTGACCCTTCCAGGATCACCAACTCTTTCGTTGACGGCGTGAGCACTTCACAGCCGTCTTCGGTGATGAGAAGCACGTCTTCCACACGTGCTCCGCCGACGCCCGGCAGATAAATGCCGGGTTCGATCGTGATCACCATGCCCGGCTGGAGGACTTTTTCCGTGTCCACCGAGAACAGCGGCTTTTCGTGGACTTCCAGGCCGATGCCATGGCCGGTGCCGGTTCCAGAGCGTTCGTTGTATCCGCTTTCGATTAGAACCTCCCGCATTTTCGCGTCAACTTCCGTGTCGGTCATGCCCGGCTTGATCTGGCTACGGCAGTTCATGAATGACCGCAGCACGACGTCCTGGATTTCCAGCATTTTCTCGTCCGGTTGTCCGACCGCCACCACCCGTGAAATATCCGACCAATAGCATTCGTAATTCGCCCCGAAGTCGATCGTGATCATGTCGCCATCCTCGATCACCTTGTCGCTCGCCCGGCCATGCGGCATTGACGAACGGACACCGGACGCGACAATCGGATAAAATCCGACCGAATGTCCGCCGTGTTCCTTGATGAACCGGACGAGCTCATCCGCCACGTCCGTCTCTTTCTGCCCGGGACGGATGAATCCGAGAATATGCTCGAACGCCTCATCCGTGATCTTGGAGGCAACACGGAGCTTCTCGATCTCCTCCGGCGTCTTGATCATCCTGATATTTTCAATCAAGTCATACGTCGGAACGAGTTCTGCCCCAGTCTGGCCTTTGAGCCGATCGAAGTTTCCGACGCTCACGTGCTGTTGCTCGAACCCGACGCGCTTCAGTCCGTGCCTTTCAATCTCACGCGCCACTTCATCATAAATCTTCTGCTTGTGCCCAGTATGCTCGGCGTGAAGCACGACCTCGAGTCCCGTCTGCTGGCCAGCCTGCTCGAAATACCGGTAATCCGTAATGAATTCCGCCTTGTCGCGGGTTATCAGAACGACGCCGTTGCTGCCCGTAAAGCCCGACACATACCGCCGGTTCCATTCCCCCGTAATAATCATTCCATCCAGCCCAAGCCGGTCCATTTCCGTACGGATTGTTTCGTAGTGACTCATTTCCCCATCTCCTTTGATTTAATATAGATAAAATCCGTTGACGGCCGTTCCGCAGATCAACAAACTCCCCAAAACAACTGCGAGCCTGAATGCATCGCTCTTCTTCGCCGGTTCGTCCGCTTCCTCCCCGTCCGTCATCCCGGACACATAGGCTTCCACCTTTGACGATTGGCGACGGAATGATTTGAACGCGCGGATAAATCCGTCAAACACGCCTGACCGGACGACCTGCACGGCGCCTCCCACCCAAAACAGGCCGGCTCCGAACAAGAATAGCGGATCCGCAAGTTTCCCTCCCGAGACAACGTCTGCTGCCAGGAGCAGCACGGCAAGAACAAAACACATGAGCAGCAAGCGCTTCATACCAATTCCCCCTCCGTCAACACGCGGTCACCGGCCAGGTTTCCGGCAGCATGGCGGGACGCCTCTTCCTCTGAACAAAGAAGCCAATGGCCCGGTGTTACTTCGCGGAACCGATCTTCTTCCGAGTGCACGAACTCCGCCTTCTCCATCCGCTCTCTTGACCGGGTGGCATGGGGATCGGCAACCGGGATGGCCGACAGGAGCGACCGGGTATAAGGGTGCAGCGGGTTTTCGTACAGTTCGTCGCTATCCGCCACCTCCACGAGACGGCCCTTGTACATGACACCGACCCGGTCGCTGATATAGCGGACCATCGACAAATCGTGTGCGATGAAAATATAGGTGAGTCCTTTTTCCTTCTGCAGCTTTTTCAGCAAGTTCACGACCTGTGCCTGGATTGACACATCCAGCGCCGAGATCGGTTCATCGGCGATGATTAAATCCGGCTCCACGGCCAATGCCCTGGCGATGCCGATCCGCTGGCGCTGCCCGCCGCTGAATTCGTGCGGATAGCGGTTGGCGTGCTCTTTCGCCAAACCGACCGTTTCCAGCAGTTGATGCACTTTTTCCATTCGCTTCCTTCGGTCGGTATAGAGCCGGTGGATATCCATTCCTTCGGCGATGATGTCGGCGACCGTCCAGCGCGGATTGAGGGAAGAATAAGGATCCTGGAAGACCATCTGGATTTTCTTCTTCAACTCCGACTGCTTCATGGAGCGCACGTCTTCTCCCATATACCGGACCTCTCCCCCGTACCGGGGATTAAGTCCGATGATCGTCCGGCCGGTGGTTGACTTTCCGCAGCCCGATTCCCCGACAAGCCCGAATGTTTCTCCCTTGAACACATCCAGGGAAATGCCGTCCACCGCCTTCACGGTGTGCTTTTTGTTGATTTGGAAATGCTGCTTCAAATCACGGATTTCAAGAAGCTTTTCCGTCCGGTCCAGAGCCGGGACTTCCTCAGCTGATGCATGAAGCTCCTCTTTGATCTTCATCTGTTCAATCCGTAGGGCAACCTTTTTGGCCTTATCATGCAGCAGCCATGTCGCCGCGAAGTGGGTATCGCTCACCTTGAACATCGGCGGGGCCTGCTCGAAGTCAATCTTCAACGCATGTTCATTGCGCTCCGCAAAGGCGTCTCCTTTGGGCGGATAGAGGAGGTTCGGCGGCGAGCCCGGAATCGTCTTTAATTCATCGCTGCCGAGTTTCAGATCCGGCATCGCCTCAAGAAGCCCTTTCGTATACGGGTGCTGAGGATTGTAAAACACTTCGTCCGTCTTGCCGATCTCCACTATTTTCCCCGCATACATGACCGCCACCCGGTCTGCAACTTCCGCCACAACGCCGAGATCATGCGTGATGAAAAGAAACGAAGTACCGGTCCGGTCGCGCAAATCTTTGATCAGATCCAGAATCTGAGCCTGGACCGAAACATCAAGTGCGGTCGTCGGCTCATCCGCAATCACGATTTCCGGGTTGCAGGCAAGGGCCATCGCGATGACCACACGCTGCTGCATGCCTCCTGAAAATTGGTGTGGATAAAGGCCCGCCCTCTCGTGCGCGTCCGGAATTCCGACCAGTTCCATGAGCTCAAGCATTTTCGCCTCCGCCTCTTTGCGGGACACCTTCTGATGAGTCAGAATCCCTTCCATGATCTGCTTTTTCACGGGCATCGTCGGATTCAGCGAAGTCATCGGATCCTGAAAGATGATGGAGATTTCCGCTCCGCGGAGTGACCGCATGCGCTTCTTGCTGAACTTGGTGATGTCTTCGCCTTTATAAATAATACTGCCGGCCTTTACGCGCCCGGCGGGTTTTGGCACGAGCCCTGCCAGGCTCTTTGACATGACCGACTTGCCGGATCCGGACTCACCGACGACCGCGAGGATTTCACCGCGCCGGAGGTCGAATTCCACCCCACGGACCGCCTGAACTTCTCCGGCATCCGTATCAAATGAAACGTTCAAGTTGTTCACTGAAAGAATGGTTTCCATCGTCCTCCTCCTTATTTGCGCATTTTCGGATCCAGCGAATCCCGCAGCCCGTCCCCTAGCAGATTGAAGCTCACCATGATCAGGCTGATGATGATCGACGAGAACATGAGCAGATGCGGATAGATCTTCATCATCTTGAAGCCGTCATTGACGAGCGTTCCGAGTGAAGCAATCGGCGGCTGAAGGCCGAGTCCGATAAAGCTGAGGAACGCTTCCGTAAAGATGGCACTCGGAATCGTGAACATGGTTGTGATGATGATCGGTCCGAGCGTATTCGGAATCAGATGGCCGCCCATGAGCCTGCCATCACCCGCTCCGAGCGTCCGGGAAGCCAGCACGAATTCCTGATTTTTCAGCTTCAGCACTTGCCCCCTGACGATCCGGGCCATGTTGACCCAGCCGGTGATCACCATGGCGAGCGTGATCGAAACGATTCCCGGCTGCAACACAAGAATCAGCAGGATCACGATAATGAGACTCGGAATTCCGATCAGCACTTCAATGATCCGCTGCATCACATTGTCCACCCGGCCGCCGTAATAAGCCGAGATGCTGCCATAGGCGACGCCGATCACCAGATCCAGTGCCGCGGCAAGAAACGCAATATATAGCGAAATCCTCGTTCCTTCCCAGATCCTTGTCCAGATATCCCGCCCGAGACTGTCCGTCCCGAACCAGTAATACCCCTCGACGCCTTTCGCTTCATACTGATCAACGCCACGGATGTCCGCCCCACTCATGCCGAGCCAGGAGATTTTCTCGAGTCCTGGAACCTTCGGAGGCAGGTTGGCATGCTCCAGATTCTGATCATCAAAACCGTGCGAGTTCATGTAAGGGCCTGCCACTGCCAGGAACAGGATGAGCCCGATCATGATCAGCCCGGCGAATGCCCCTTTGTTTTTCCGCAACCGTCCCCAGGAATCCTTCCAATATGAGGTGGTAGGAACGGATGCCCGTACCTGCTTTTTGCGGCCTTCCTCTCCCGACAGTTCAAATAAACCATCATGCAATTCTGCTTCATCCATTCGCACGGCTTCCACCTCCTGTCAGACGGATTCTCGGGTCGATGAGGACATACAATATATCTACAACAAACACGATGAGGATAAAGAAAAAGCTGTAGAACAGCGTGACGCCCATGATCACCGGATAGTCGTTGGTCAGAATGGACTTGACGAACTGTTCTCCGAGTCCCGGGATGCTGAAGATCTGTTCGACGACAAGCGTCCCGGTCATCAGTGAAACCGCAAGCGGGCCCAGGATCGTCACGATCGGAATCATCGCGTTGCGGAGCGCATGGCGGATGATCAGAAGTGACTCGCGAATTCCTTTTGCCCGGGCGGTCACGATGTAATCATGGCCGAGCACATCGAGCATTTCATTCCTCATGAAGCGGGCAATTGTCGCCACGACAAATGCGGCCAGCGCAATAGTCGGCAGAATGGAGTATTCAAACCCTTCCCAGAATGCGACCGGCAGCCACTGGAGGCGGACGCCGACCCAGTATTGAAGTAATCCGGCAAACACAAAGTTCGGTATCGACAGCCCGAGAACCGCAATGATCATGGAGCCGTAATCGAGAAACGTGTTATGCTTCAATGCCGCGACGATGCCGAGCAATAAGCCCAGCACCGTCCCAGCGATCAACGACTGGGCACCGAGTACTGCTGACACACCTATCCGTTCACCAATGATGCTCGTCACCGACCGGCCGTCAAACTGGAAACTGACGCCGAGATCGCCGGCGAGTAGATTGCCGAGATATTTAAAATACTGAACGGCAAGCGGCTCGTCCAATCCATACCGTTTGGCCATCATGGCCTTTTGCGCGGCCGACAGCCGCTCATCATTGAATGGTGATCCCGGAAGCGTATGCATCAGAAAGAAGGTGAAGGTTGCGATCAACAGAAACGTAAACAACATGTATCCGAATCTGCTGAAAATGTATTTCTTCATATTCTCTCACCCTCCCGTCTGTATGGTTAGGTTTATTTTGATTAGTACGAGCTGGGCGGTACTGAATTACTTTTCAATTGTCGTCCATTTGTAGGTGAACGTGGAGTTTCCATGCGCTGTCAAGCCTTTTACATACGGCTTGATCAGACGGGCGGAGCCTGCCTGGTATAGAGGAGAAATGGCGGCTTCTTCCCCGATTAGAATGTTCTCCGCTTCCTGAAGCTCTTTGTAGCGCCCCATTTCATCGGTGAAGTCCGTCTGTGCCTTCTTCAAAATTTCGTCATAACGATCATCTTTAAAGTCCTGCCAGTTGTAGGCACCATCCGACTGGAAAACAGTGAGGAATTCCACCGGATCAGCAACATCATTACGCCAGCCGGAATAGCTCAAGTCATAGTCCTGATTAGCCTCCAATTCCAGCTTCTGTTTGTTTGGCTGCTGATTGATCTTGATGGTCAGGCCTGGCAGGTTCTTCTCCAGCTGATTCTTCATGAATTCCGCAACCGACTTGCGCTGCTCATCATCGTAGCTGAGCATCTCGAACGTCAACTTCTGAACCCCTAGCTCATTCAGCCCTTTTTGCCAAAGCTTCTGCGCCTCTTCTACCGTGCCTTTGTTCAAATCACCGTTAGCATCCCGGAAGTCCGCCCCATCAGGCAATTCCACAAACCCCGGAAAGACAAGGAAGTATGCGGGAATGGAACCGTTTTTCAGAATGGATTTGGAAGCTTGTTCCTTGTCCCATGCCATATCGATTGCCTTGCGGATATTCACATTTTTCAGCTCATCTTTTTTCTGGTTCATTCTCAGGAAATACACCTCTGATTTCAGCGAGGTGTTATACTCATCACTGTCCTCGTAAACATCGATAAATTCAGATGAAAGATTAGCGACATCAATGTCTCCAGTTTCGTATAGATTGACTTCGGTCGCCGTGTCTTTGGTTACTCGGAATTCAATCTTATCCAAGCTCACATTCTTTTCGTCCCAGTAATCTTCATTCTTCTCCAATGTCCATTTGGAATCATGTTCCCACTCGGTTAACTCAAAGGGTCCATTGTAAATCAAGTTGTCAACTTCAAGTGCATACTTGTCTCCTTGCTCTTCAACAAATTTCTCTTGTTGAGGATAGAAGACCGGATTGGTCAGCAACTCTGTAAAATATGGAACTGCATTCTCAAGCTGGACTTCTAGCGTAAGATCGTCGAGCGCTTGAACGCCCAATTCTTCAACCTTTCCATATGACGGAGAATCGGGATCTTGGATCTCATTGGCACCTTTGATCGGTCCATAAAGATAGGCCTGTGGTGCAATGGTGTCGGGATGTAGAGACTTCTTCCAGGCATAAACGAAATCATTGGCTGTTGTGGGATCGCCATTGCTCCATTTAGCTTTCTCATTCAGCATAAATGTGTAAGTCAGACCGTCATCGCTAACTTTGTAATCGTCAATTACACCAGGAACAACCTGATCGTTCTGATCCAAGCGGAATAGCCCTTCAATAACGTTTTGTAAGATGGTTTGAGATAAGCCATCCATTGGACCGTTTGTTTTTAATGAAGGAATCTCACCACCTGCAGCAAGATACAGGACTTTTTTGTCATTGCTTTCCGCTCCGTCACCCGTCTTGACGCTGTCATCCTTTTCCGCTTCCCCGCCCCCATAACATCCCGCAAGGAACAGCATTCCTGCCAATAATGACGTACCGAATATCCGCTGATTCCATTTCATAAACGTTCCCTCCCCATGCTGTTTAGTTTTTTTGACACTTAACTTTAGTCGTGTATATTAAATTTTACATTCATAATTCATGGAAATTGACCTTCTTCCTCTACACTTCCTCCAGCAAAAACCCTTCCAGCAACTCGTCATCCGGGTCCAATAAAAACTTGTGAATGCCTGTCAGATAACCGTTTCCGGTGACTTCAGGAATCACCCCATTTTTTTCGCCGACGGTAGTAAGGGCCAGTATCGCTCCCTTGAACTGGCCGTCCGTAATGCTCTCGTGTACAAAGCTTTCACCTTCCTTAAGCTGTCCGTGCGAATGGAGGCTGGCGAGACGTGCGCAAGTTCCGGTTCCACACGGAGAACGGTCAATCTGCTCGTCTGCAAATACGGTTACATTTCGCAGGGTGGATGTTGTTTTCTTCGGCTGGTCAGAGTAGATCACACCGTAGATGCCCTTCAGCCCAGGCTCGAGTGGATGCACGACATCGACTGTACGCTCGGCTTCCTTCTTAATCTTTGTCGCCCATTTCTGTAGCTCTGGAAGATCTGCATTTTCAACTGACAAGCCAAGCTGCGCGGAGTCGAGAATGACGTAGAACGCACCTCCGAAAGATATGTCTACATTCAACGAACGGCCATCAACTTCCAGCATAAGTTCCTTTTCAAGAACAAACGAGGGTACGTTCTCAAATGACACAGACCGCACATTTGTACTGTCAAACTCTGCACGCGCGACCACCCGTCCGGCAGGGCTATCGATGACGAACTTTCGACTTTTACTGATCATTTCAAAGCGTCCGGTCTCGATGCCCATCGTCACGACGCCAATGATGCCATGGCCACACATCGTACTCCAACCTTCGTTGTGCATGAACAGTACCCCAAAGTCCGAACCCTCTTCGGCCGGCGGGGTAATAATGCATCCATACATACCGTGATGTCCCCGCGGTTCCAACATGAGGGTTTTTCGGATGTTGTCGAGATGCTCGATGCAATACGCACGTCGTTCAAGCTGGGTATCTCCTTTAATATCCGGCAAGCCATCCGTAATGATCCTCAGTGGCTCCCCTGCCACATGGACATCCACCGTGGAAAACATCTTGTTGTTCTTCAAAACTTCCCCTCCCTCTTTGTTGTCTTAATGTCTTGCAATTATCTTGCCAACTTTCAGATAATTATTTATGACAAATAAAAAACAACCCGCACGGACGGGTTGCGCATGACGATCAAAAACCGTTATTAAAGCTTGAAAAGATGAAGACGCCCAGGATCATGAAAAGGAGGAGAGAGCCCACTACCGTGACAACGAGCATGATGAAGCTGATGAACAGATAAAGTCCGTAATTATGAAGAAGATCGCCCAGTGCCCGTGTATCTCCGCTCCGTCGGATCGCTGTTGCCGCATCGCCTGTTTTGTAAACGAGCCAGCCGAGGAAAACGGATAGTGCGCCCGGAATGGCACCGACGATAAAATAGAACAGCCCGCCGATCGCAGAAAGTGCGCCGCCGATCATCATGATGATTCCCATTACCTTGCCCCAGGTCGCAATCCTCTGTATCCCTTTTTGCGCGATCGCCTCTTCACTGAATGAAGACTGTTGCATGAATTTCACCCCCTCCCCATCCAACCGTTTTAACCTATGCTATGTATGGATAAGCCCATTGTATCCCATCCCCAATCCCATGAACACTGTGTTTTGACAAAAATGAACCGTACCGGAAACGGGTCTGATCCGCTCTCGGTACGGTTGGACTGTCAGGACGGGAACTTCAGGATCGGCTTGATGGCATGTCCCTGCTTGGAGTCTTCAAAGCCCTGATTGATGTCTTCAAAATCATAGAACTTCACCAGCTTGTCAAAGGGGAACCTGCCGTCCCTATAGTATTCCACAAGCTGGGGAATGAAGATCTGCGGGACTGCATCCCCTTCGATCACGCCCGTCATCGTCTTTCCTTCCGCCATCAGGTCCTCGTGGACATTCAGCGTGAGATCGGGCGTGACTCCGACCACGGCCAGCCTGCCCAGCGGCTTAAGCGATCGCAAAGCCTGCAGGATGACCGGAGGGACACCTGTGGTATCCAGGGCGTAACGGGTTCCGCCGCGGGTGATCCCCCTGATCGCCTCGATTACATCTTCTTTCCGGCCATTGATCACATGGGTCGCACCGAGCTCCTTTGCGAGTTCGAGCCGGCTGTCGTGGATATCCACTGCGATGATATACCGGCATTCGGTGATCGCAGCGGCCATGATGGCACTGAGCCCGACCGCACCTGCTCCGAAGATGGCGATTGATGAGCCGAACTCCGGCTTCAATGCATTCAGGACCGTCCCGCTCCCGGTCTGGATACCGCATCCCAGCGGACCCAGGAGAGCGAGGTCCGCCTCCGGATCCACCTTGACGACGCTCCGCTCATTGGCCACCGCATACGTACCGAATGACGACTGGCCGAAAAACGTCGACAGCTTTTCGCCCTGCCTGCTGAGCCGGTGGGAATTGTCCCTCATGCGCCCTCCGAAGTTCAGTTCATTGAATACCATACAGTACGCCGGATGACCGGTGAGACAATTTTCACAATGTCCGCAATATGCAAAGGACAGGACCACATGGTCTCCGGGTTTTACCGTCTCGACGCTGTCGCCGACCTGCTCGACGATTCCTGCCCCTTCGTGGCCGAGCACAGCCGGATATGGCGTGATTCCCTGATCACGGGCCACTGCATCTGTATGGCAGACACCCGTTGCCACGATCTTGACGAGCACTTCATCCGATTTTGGACCTTCCAGTTCCACTTCCTCGATCTTGAACGGTTCTCCCTGTCCCTGTGTGACGGCAGCCTTGATCTTTATCACGGTCAGTCAGCTCCTCTGTCATTCATCGTGCATACACGGAAGTATGCCCGCCGGGATCCGAACGATACGAGTGGTGCCGGACGTCCCTTGGAGAGGAAACAAAGGCTGCAGAGAAATGACCGTCAGTCCAAATAATCCGTCCTGCGGCCGCGTGCATGCTCGATCTCACGTTCCCGGTTCTCGATTTTCGCCATCGTATAGCCGAGACCCGCACCGAACAGCCCGCCGACCAGCACCTCCAGCGGCTGATGGCCGAGGAGCTCCTTCAATTCTTTCTCCTGCTCCACATAGTCCAGGCTCGGGAACTCGCCCGACAGTTTGACAAAGTTATCTTCCAGATCATTTACGAGTTTTGCAATTTCTCCGGTATGGCGCCGTATTCCCTGAGCGTCATACATGACAATGGTTCCGAATACGACCGCCATTGCCGTCTCCGTATGCCGTGCACCTTTATTGGCCGCAACGTAGGCTGCCAGCGCCGACACCCCGGCAGAGTGCGAGCTCGGCATGCCCCCTGTCGTGAACGCCTGCTGCCAGTCCCACTTCCCGGTCACTGCCTTATGCGTGAAAATCTTCAGCGCCTGTGCGATTCCGATCGCTCCGAACGCCGTCAGGATTCCCCGGTTCATCTGCCGCACTTGTTTCACCGGCTTCGTCTCGGCAAGCGGCTTGATCTGATTTTTCCTCTTTAAGTTCATTCGGTGGCCTCCTGTGTAAGTGTCATCATGCTTCCATACCCCCGCAAGGACAGACGCTAATCCGGACAGTTTTCGTCCATGGAATGATATCAATCTTGAGCCGGGGACATTGCCTCATCGTTTTGGGGATCGCCTGCTACACTTCCTCCAGCATTTCCGGCAATTCCCCGATCCGTCCGATCTTCTCGTCCCACTCTTGAGGGTCCCCGAATCCGTATGAGGCCCAGATGAACGGAATGCCTGCCTGTCTTGCCGCTTTCCGGTCCCCTTCGGTATCTCCTACATACACAGGAGCCTTCAGCCCGTTCCGCTCGATGACGAGGCGGATGTTCTCCCCCTTCGGCAATCCCGTGCGTCCGGGGTTTTCATAGTCCTCAAAAAACCTGCCAAGGCCGTGCGCTTGATAAAACGCCTCGATATAGCCATCCTGGCAGTTGCTGACGATGAAGAGCCGGAATCGCTCCGAAAGTTCCCTGAGAACCTCTTCAAGACGGGGATACAGCACTCCGCCCACCCGGCCGATCCATTCATTTTCATAAACGCAGCACGTCTCCATCAAGGCGGCCCGTTTCTCTTTTTCCATGTCTTCAAACAGAATTTCCCCGATTTCCTCAAGTAGAAGGCCCATCGTCTTCGTTAAGTCGTCTTCTGTGACGCGGCCTTCCACTCCCGGCGTTTCGCTGATCACTTTCGTCCACGATTCGGCAACAGCTTTCCGGGAGTCCCAGAGCGTGCCGTCGAGGTCAAAGATGATGCTGTCTGCTTTCATTTATTTTCCTCCTCACTGATTGCCTGGATGCTGCGCCAGCCGCCGTACCGGTAATAAAGGATGGCGGTGAGGCTGCTGATTACAAAACTTGCCCCCATGCCAAGCGCAATGCCTTTTTCACCGAACCATCCGGCCAGCAGCCAGGTGAACGGGTAGCGGAGCACCCAGAATGAGATGATGTTGAGCACGAGCACCTGGAACATCGCGCCGGCCGCCCGCACCGTGCCGTTCAGGATGAAATTGATCCCGAGGAACGGATAGAAGAAGGCGATCATCTTCAGATAGTCCGCCCCGAACCCGACGGCTTCCCGGTCTCCGGTGAACAACCGGATACTGAAGTCCGCCAGCAGGAACAGGACCGCGGCCAGAATGAGCATCGCGACAAAGTTATAAACGAGGCCGTACTTCGTGATGCGGCCTACCCGGTCCCAATTTCCTGCTCCGATGTTTTGCCCGGCCATCGAGTTGACGGCGGTGCCGAGCGCCTGGGCCGGCAGCATGATGAGGCTGTCGAGCCGCTGTGCCGCACCGTATCCTGCTACGGCGGCAGGGCCGAACGAGGCGACGACACTCATGATCGCCATGATTCCTGCTGAAATGACGCTCATCTGGAGTCCGGCAGGGATGCCGAGCTTCAGGATATCTTTCACTTCCCGGAGTGACGGAATGGACGGTCTCTCAAACGGGACGAGTCTCTTCTTCAAGGTGTAGAGGAGCCCGATCACGAATGCGCCGCCCTGCGAAACGATCGTCGCATAGGCAGCCCCCTCGATTCCCCAGTCGAATACGCGGATGAAGACCGGGTCGAGCACCGTGTTCAGGACAACCGCCGCCGTCACAAAATAAAGCGGTGACTTTGAATCTCCGACCGACCGGAGAACCGTCGTGATGAAATTGTATCCGAAAAGGAACAGCATGCCGATGAAGTTGATCTTCAAGTAGCTTGCGGCAAGCGGCATCATGCCATCCGGCGTTCCGAGCAGCCGGAGGACCGGCACCGCTGCCGCAAATCCAATCAGTCCGAGTCCGGCCGCCATCGCGGACATGAGCACGACGAACGCGTTGAGATAGCGCTTCATCCCCGTCTCGCTCTTCCGGCCCGTCTGCTGGGACAGAATGGTCAGTGCCGCATTGTTCAGCCCGATGACGAACGACAGCACCGTAAACAGCACCGTCGAAGACAGGGACACCGCTCCGAGCGCATCGGCCCCGATCAAGTTCCCGACCCAAAGGCTGTCGATCAACTGATAGGACACCTGCAGAAAGTTTGCGAGCAAAATCGGCCAGGCGAATGCGAACAATTGTCTTCCGGGCGGGCCCTGCGTGAAATCCTGTCGGCCGGCCATATCGGTCCCTCCTTTTCTGTCTCTTCTATCTTCGGTGAGAAGCGGTTTCTGCGCAACCCTGCGACCCAGTGCGTTCGGTTCATTTACAGGTAAATCCGCAAAGAAAACCGGTCTGCCTCTCAACTCGGCAGACCGGCTGGTCCAGTTAATGTTGTTTGACCCGGATGCTTTGAGAAAGTGTCATGACCGCCCAGACAACAGCCGGAAAAGCGATGGCCCCGATCAGCATGGCGGTCAGCATCCTGATGGCCCCTCCCGTGCTGTCGCTGTTCCATACGAATGCTGCGATGCCCAGCAGAAGAATCAGGAATGGCAGTGCCATTGCCAGATTGGCCGTCTTCTTTTTCCCTTCCGCTTTCCACTTGTTTTGATATGCCGTGAGGGCAGTCCAGGCGGTCGGTACGGCACATGCGGTGAGGATCACCGCAGCTATGGTAAGAACATTGAACATCCCGGTGCTCATGACGGCCCCGATCCATGCAAGCACCGTCAACAGCACGAGCGGAACCGCCGCTTTCCCGACAGAAACCGCAGAGTTCCGATACTTCTCGACCGTCGTGTCCCGGTCGGTATAGATCGGTTCCGTTCCGGCTTGTGCCCGGAACAAGTGGATGTCCGCAGAAGATGCGATATGCGTCCATCCGGCCGAAGCAAATACGTCCATGTATTCATCCTCATCGCCCTCCGCCAAAGACCGGTAATCGATACTGTAAATATAGTCGGAACGGTGGCCCTTCTCGAGTGTGTAGCCCATGAGCTTGAAACCCTTCACATGCCAGCCTTCATTGGAATAACGCTGCAGCTTGTCCATGTCCTCTTTCTCCGAGAAAGCCAGACCGCCTGAAGTGATATATTTGGTCTTCTTCATTCTTCCGCCTCCTTAAGTCCGGCCTCTGCCAGTTTGATCATCAGTTTCCTCACCTGCAGGTCCCCATCCAGCACTTCTCTTCCCTTTTCCGTCAGCAGATAGGTCTTTCGCCGGGAATCCGAATCGTCGTACAGATAGATCCACTCATTCTTCAACAGCTTCTTGATGATTGTATACATCGATGCCGGGCCGATGACCACGGCCCCGTTTGAAGTCTCCTCGATTTGGCTCATGACGCCATAACCGTGCCGCGGCCGGGTGAGGGCAGCCATGATATAGAACATTGAATCCGTCAACTGCTCGTTTTTGCTCAACCGATCTACTCCCGTCACTATATCGTTAAATGATATATCTAGAAGCAATATAACATGGCCGGCAGACCCTGTCCATAGATATATCAAAAGATGATACATACAAATCTCGAAACCTCCCGCGGACAAATTAAAAGGCGGATCCCGGCCGTCCGGAATCCGCCTTCTTCACCATTCATTCCTTAACTGCTTCTCTCTTTTCCTTCGTCTCGATCAGCCATTCAAAGGCCCAGATGATTGCCGCCACTCCTACGCCAAGGATGAGACTCCCTCTTTCCCCCACTTCGAAAAGGCGGCAGATTGAGAAGACGGCCAGGCTTCGGACTGCCAGAAGGAGCAAGGTCTGAACCACCCCATCCCCCGCCACTGCACCGAGTACGGCCGCGACAACCGAATCCAGCGTAAACAAGTACACGAAAATGGTCACAGCCAGCAAGAGGATGCCCCCACCGCTCAGGTCGATGTCAAACAGCAGACCGAGCGTATGGACGGAACCCATCACAGCCAGCAGCATGGCCGCCAGGACCCCCGCGGGGAACAGGGCAATCAGCACGGAAACCGCAATCGTCATGCCAGCGGACATCCGCTCTTCATCTGTCTCCCGTTTATTTGTATAACGGATAAATGCATAAATCGGAACGATGCAGACAATCCACGCTGCCGCCGCGATCAATAGAATCAGCATATTTTCCACAACCAATCTTTAAAACTCCTCATCCATCTTTACGGCATTACCCACGCAAAGTTTCAGCCTGGACGGGTTGATTTGTGCACGAACAACAAACGGCCGCCATCGATTATTGATGGCCGGCCGTTGCTTTTTTTCATTCTCATTGATCCCTGTTTATGCAGCAGGATTACGCATTCGCATCTCCCAAAACCCCGTTTGTCGCTGCCATGGCGATGATGACACACCCCCACATATGCTTATAGGCACTCACCATGTCCTTGCAGGTAAACCGGATCCGGGTCGGGCTCAATGCCTCGACCGTCGGCAAAGTGGTCGTCATATGTGCCTGCTGGGGTCCTTTGAATTCAATTTCAAAGGTGACCGGTCCTTCGTGCCCGCATGGTCTCGCTGCCTCGATCTCTTGCAGCGCGGCTGCCATCTGTTCTTCAATTTCACTTTGGACGACCGCCGGAGACAGCAGTTCGGCAGCCAGCCGGTCTTTGGCATATTTCGTGACGACGGATTTGACGTTCGGAAGAGTTTCCATCACTTCTTGGACATACAGGTCGTCCCCGCTGATAAACACGGCCGGCACCCCAAAATGGCCGGCTACCCTTGCATTCATCTCAGTTTCTCCGACTACTGCACCGTTTATTTTGATCTCTTTCACGCAGATTCCGGCCAACGTGTGGGAGATCACGGCATGGCTCTCCCCTTCTCTTCCGTGATGTCCCACGAAGGCGATGGCATCGAAGGATTCATCCAGCCCTTCCAGCTGGCACATGACCCGGTTGTTTCCTGAGACGAGCCGTGCTCTTGGGTCCAGATCTTCTATGAGGATGTTGGACATATTCCCGTGTCCGTCCGCCACCACCACTTCGGTGGCCCCTCCGTTGAATGCCCCCCGGATGGCCGCATTGACCTCGGCGGTCATCAGTTTTCTGAACCGGTTATATTCCCCCGGAACCGTCAGCTGCCTGATCGTTGCAACGCCTGTGATCCCTTCAATATCAGCTGAGATAAATACCTTCATCATGATTCCCCCCTAAAAAATGGTGCACCCGGACGGCCGGATGCACAGAGACAGTCAGCATATCATTGATTCGAGATCACGCGGATAATAGGTGAGCATTTCATTCCCGTCTTCGGTCACAAGGACGGTGTCCGAATGCCTGAATCCGCCGAGGCCCGGCACGTAAATACCCGGTTCCACCGTGACGACCATGCCCGGCTTGATCTCCGTATGATCACCGAGGTCAAAGAACGGTGCTTCGTGGCCGAGGATCCCGATATTGTGGCCCGTGTGGTGTCTCGTCAATCCTGTAATGCCTTCCTCTTTGAAGTAGCGTTGGACTTCTTTCTCGACATCAGAATAGGTGACGCCTGGCTTGATCGCCGCGATGGCAATATCCTGTGCTGCCAGCATGTAATTAAAATGCTTCTCCTGCTCTGCGTTGTACTCCTCGACGAACATCGTCCGCTCAAGCTCGCTCGTATAGCCGAAGACACTTGCCGCAGCCCCGGTTACAAGCGTATCGCCTTTTTTGAGAATGATATTTTGCGTGACGGCATGCGGGAACGCCGACTCCGGACCGACCTGTCCTCGGAACGTGGCAAATGCGGTCTGGCCGTGCGGCTTATATTCAGGCCCGAGCGTTTCAATCATCGCCATCGTGGCTTCCATGGATGCCTTCCCCGACACCTCGATTTCACTGTAGCCGGCCTTTGAATATTTTTGCAGCAGGCGATGGGCCAGATTGCCCCATCGGCATGATTCTTTGATCAACTCGATCTCATGATCGGACTTGATGAAACGGAGTTCTTCCACAATCCCTTTCACTGAGACCCACTCGGCACTGATCAATTCATTCAGCGGCTGTCCGCGGTAACCCATCGAAGAGCCGTAACCGATGGCGTCATAACCGACCGATTTGTTTTCAAAGCCGAATTCGACGAGCAATTCTTTGAAATACTCCATCGGGTGCTTGATTCCCGGGTATTCCGGATAATCATGGACATAGTCCACCACCGCATATTCTTCGGCGTGCTCCGTTTCAAGCTGTGGCAGGAACAGGTGGACCTTTTCCTGGGGATCAATGAACATCCCGATTGGGCGCTCGGTCGGATGGAAATGGAAACCGGTCAGATAGAAGATGTCAGCAACAGCAAACAGTACGGACGCTTCACATTTTTTTGAAGAGGCCTCCCGGATAAAATTCTGCTGGCGCTCTTTAAATTCGGATTTAGGAATGGATAACAGCATGCTCGTCTTTCTCCTCTCGTTTTTCGTTCATTTGATATAAATGGCATTTAGCCGTGTGGCCTGAACCAAAGTCTGTTTCTTCCGGTACCCGGCGGCTGCAGATTTCCATGGCTGCCGGGCAACGCGGGTGGAATGCGCAACCGCTTGGCGGATTGGCCGGGCTTGGAACGTCCCCCTCCAACACAATCCGGTCCTTGCTCTCCCTTGGATGATTGGCGGGAATGGCGGAGATGAGTGCCTGTGTATACGGATGCTTGGGATTTTCGAACACATCATCCGTGTTTCCGACTTCAATGATTTTCCCCAGGTACATGACGGCCATCCGATCCGTCATATGGCGAATCACACTCAAGTCGTGGGAGATGAATAAATATGTGAGCCCGAATTCTTTTTGTAGCTCAAGCATCAAGTTGATGACCTGGGACTGGACCGATACGTCCAGTGCGGAGACCGGTTCATCCGCAATGATGAAATCAGGCTGCAGCACGACTGCACGCGCAATGCCGATCCGCTGGCGCTGGCCGCCAGAGAACTCATGCGGATATCTGTCAAGATGGTGATCCGATAACCCGACGATCTCAAGGATTTTCCTGATCTTGTCCATCCGCTCTTTTTTCTCATACTTGTTGTGGACCCGAAGCGGTTCCATCAGGATTTCACGGATCGTTTTCTTCGGGTTCAAGGATGCATAAGGATCCTGGAACACCATCTGCATCCGGCTTCTCAGCAAACGCATTTTCTCATAGGAGAGAGAGCGGATGTCTTCGCCGTCAAACCGTACTTCCCCATCAGTCGGTTCCGTCAATCTCAGAATCGTTCTTCCGGTTGTTGATTTGCCGCATCCTGACTCCCCGACAAGCGCGAACGTCTCGCCCTTCTTGATCGAAAAGCTGATGTCATCAACGGCCCGGACGACAATCTTCTCCTTGAACATGCCCTGAGGGATTTCGTAATACTTCTTCAGGTGATTAACTTCTAATAGGAATTGAGGATTCATCCCTGCTTCCCTCCTTGGAAACCGGATCCAGCAGCCAGCACTTGCTCTGATGGCCCGCCTCGGAAAACACAGGCGGCGCCTCTGCAAAGCAACGATCAAAAGCATGGGGACACCGGTTTGCAAATGCACAGCCCTTGCCGATCTCAGATGGTTTCGGAACTTGTCCCTTGATCGAGAACAACTTCCCTTTCCGTTCATTGTTGGAAGGCAGTGATTGCATCAGCCCCTGGGTATAGGGATGAAGCGGCCGGTCAAAGATGGCTTCCACCCCTGCCTCTTCCACGATTTCTCCAGCATACATGACGATCACTCGATCACACATTTCCGCTACGACGCCAAGGTCATGGGTGATGAGCATGAGGCTCATGTCATTGGAACCCCGGATTGCCTTGAGCAGCTCCAGGATCTGTGCCTGGATCGTGACATCCAGGGCAGTGGTCGGCTCGTCGGCGATCATCAGCTTCGGCTGGCAAAGGAGTGCCAGTGATATCATCACCCGCTGCCTCATTCCCCCTGAGAGTTGGTGAGGATACTCATCGATGATCTGCTCCGCCCGAGGGAGGCCCACCTGCTTCAATGTGGAGATGATCGTCTCACGGATCTCTTTTTTCCCCATTTTCCGATGCTGCCTCAGCGGCTCGCTCAGCTGCTCACCGATTGTAAACACTGGGTTCAGCGAGGTCATCGGCTCCTGAAAAATCATGGAGATGTCGTTTCCCCGGATCTTTCTGTATGCCTTTTCCGGGAGGGCGGTCAATTCCGTTCCATCAAACAAAATGCTCCCATCCGCGATCCGCCCTGTCTTTTCGGGCAAAAGCCCCATGACGGTCAGAGAGGTGACACTTTTTCCGCAGCCAGACTCACCGACGATCCCGACGGTTTCTCTCCTGTTCACTTTCAGATCGATCCCTCTGATCGGGCGAACGACCTCTTTCCCGCTTTTAAATTCCACGTGAAGATTTTGAATCTCCAATAACGGCTTTTCCATCATTCAATCCCCCCGTCATTCACCCTTGAGTTCCGGATCCAATGTATCCCTCAGCCAGTCCCCGAAGAAATTGACACCCAGTGCAGTGATCATAATCGCCACACCCGGGAACGTGATCAGCCACCATGAGCTGAAAATGTAATCTTTCCCTTCACTCAGCATATTGCCCCATGCCGGGTTCGGAGGCTGGACGCCAAATCCGAGGAAACTGACCGAAGCTTCCGCAATGATGTAAGTGGCGATCTGCAAGGATGACAGGATGATGATCGGAGTGAACAGATTGGGCAAGATATGCTTGAACAAAATCTGGATCCTCGGCACGCCGGTGGCCACAGATGCCGTGATAAATTCTTTTTCTCTCAGCGCCAGCACTTCACTCCGGACGACCCGCGCAAAGATCACCCAGCCGCCGATTGCCAATGAAAGGATGATATTTTTCAGGCCGGTGCCGATGATGGCATTGATGACCAGCACGAGCAAGATGAACGGAAAACTGAGCTGGACATCGACAATCCTCATCAAGACAACATCCAGCCAGCCTCTGAAATAACCGGATACAATGCCGACCACGGTTCCGAACGTTCCTGCGATGAGCACCGTCATGACACCGATGATGACGGAAATTCTTGCACCGGCAATCATCCTGGAGAGGATATCGCGTCCCAGCTGATCGGTTCCAAGCAGATGTCCATCCGTCATGGGCGGGAGCAGCTTTTTGCTGAACTCGGCATGCATGGGATCAAACGGAGCGATCCACTGCCCGAACAAACTCAGGAACAGCAGCAGCAGAATGATGATGAACCCGGTCATCCCGGTCCAGCTATGCAGCAGGGATGACCAGAGAAAAGCTAGTTTTGACTGTTTTCCTGGTGTCACAGCCGGCCGGGATGAGCCCGGCTGCTCAGGGATTTCGATCGTCATACAATCACCTACCTCACACGGATTTGCGGATTGACAAAGGCATATAACAGATCCGCAACAAAATTAATCACCGCATAGATCAGTGCAATGATGAACACGCCCGCCAGTACGATCGGGAAATCTCGGTTCAACAATGACTGAAGAAGCAGCCGGCCGATGCCCGGCCAGGAAAAGACCACTTCCGTGATGACCGCACCGCCGAGCAATGTCCCCAAGTCCAGTGCCACCAGCGTGATGATCGGAATGAGCGAGTTCTTCAATGCGTACCTGGCGATGAGCCGGGGTGTCGGTACACCCGATGCCTTCGCCGTCCGGATAAAGTCTTTTCTCAGCACATCGAGCATGGTGGAGCGTGTGAATCGGGTGAACCTTGCAATGCTGTAGGCAGCCAGGGTGAGCGTCGGCAAGATCATATGGACGATCGAACCGCCCCCGCCCGACGGAAGGACTTTAAGCTGCGCGGCGAAAATGAAAATCAGCAGCAGGCCAAACCAGAAACTTGGAATCGCCTGACCGATCACTGTAAGTGCCACTGCAATCCGGTCAAAGATCGAATTTCGTTTGAACGCGGACAACACTCCGAGCGGGATCGAGATCAGCAGGGAGAGGACGAGGGCTGAGATGGCCAGCTGGAACGTGGCCGGCAATCGCTGCAACACCATTCCCAATGCATCTTCCTTGCTGCGCAGCGAGTTGCCGAAGTCACCCTGTACCGCGTTCTTCATAAACTCGCCATATTGGACGAGGAGCGGCCGGTCAAACCCAAGCTTGCTCCGGTACTCGTCTATCTGCTCCCTCGGTGCATCAGGAGGCAGGAATAGCGGCGTCGGATCTCCGGACAGCCGGATCAGAAAGAAGACGACTGTCAGTGCCAGCAGCACGACGATTCCGACTTGGATGACACGCTTGATTACAAAATCCAGCATGTCTCATTCCCCCTTACGAAATATTAAGTCTGTCAGTCAAGATGACAGGGCCTGGTGAATTTGAAACGATCACTCGTTTCAAATTGCCGGGCCCTTTGGTTAATCAATTTTCCCAGGACATTTCATAAGGAAGGATTTTTTCGTCGACTTTCGGTTTGAAGTCCAGGTCTTTCCTCACGGCATACATGTCACTCTGCTGCCAGAGCGGCACCCATGCTGCCTGTTCGACCAATGCCTTCTGGATCTCTGCATAGCCGTCATACCGCTCATCCTGGTCGAACATTTCATTGGTTTCGTAGATCTTCTTTTCAAGACCTGGTTCCGAGAAGCTGCTGTACGGGCCGGCTTCTGTGAAGAGGTTTTCAATTGTGGACTGTGCATCGAATGCCGGGCCCCATCCGAGGATGAACATATCCTTGATCTCACGGTTCCGGACCTTTTCGAGATGCGCTCCCCATTCATTCACTTGTACATTCACTGTGATGCCGATGCGCTGCAGCTGTGCTGCAATCGCCTGGGCCACCTGGGAATCCATCGGATATCGGCCATTCGGTGTATCCAGGGTCAGCTCCATGGACTCCGGATCGTAACCCGCTTCTTTCAGAAGTTCCTTCGCTTTTTCAGGGTCGTACTCATAGGCATCCGTCTCTGTATAGCCGCTGTTGATCTTTGAAAGCGGTCCTGTGAGCTTTGTTCCATGGCCGTTCAGCACGGCCTCCAGCAATTCATCCACGTCAATGGCATGGTTCATGGCCTGGCGGACTTTCACATCTTTCATCGGACCATCGGAAAATGTGCTGAGTGCCAGATAATTGATGCGTGCCGAAGCGGTTTCGGCAATCTTGGAGTTCTCATCAGACTCGATCTTCTCAACGGAGTCAACCGGAACGTTTTTGAACATATCGATTTCGCCGCTTACAAATGCGGACAGGCGCGTGCTGAACTCAGGAATATAGCGGAACTCGACATTTTTGATCTTTGCCGGGCCTGCCCAGTAATCCTCAAACGCCTTTAATTTCAGGTAGTTATCCCGCGACCACTCCACGAACTCGTAAGGCCCGGTCCCGACCGGCTTTTTGGAAGCTTCCTCGGTCCCCACATCATTCACGTAGACCGGGTCCATGATCAGCAGGTCATCCGCAATCCGTTCGATCAGGCTCGGGAAGGGCTTGGACGTGATGATTTCCACTTCATAGTCGGACAACACTTTGACTTCCTTGATATCGGACCACCGGGATTTGTAGAAAGATTGATTGGCGTCATCCAAAATGTAATCGATGCTGAATTTCGCTGCCTCCGCGTTGAAATCCGAACCATTATGGAACTTGACGCCTTCCTTCAGTTTCAGACGCCATGTCAGCTCGTCAATGTTCTCCCACTCTTCGGCAAGCACCGGGACAAATTCGCCTGTATCCCCGTCACGATCGATCAACGGATCATAAATACTGCGGATTTGGGCATCCGTGACATAGTTGACATCAGAGTTCGCAATGAGTGTTGCGGCATCGGACTCAAATCCGATCACGATGCTGTCTTTCTGCTTTCCGTCTTCACCTTTTGCATCCGATGCTGACTCCGAATCTCCAGCTGTGCCTTCTGTACAAGCAGCCAATACAAAGGAAAGCACCAGTAAGACGGCCAAAAAATACCCCTTTTTCAACTCAATTTCCCCCTTTTGTAATCGTCGGCCTTAATATTTGTTCAATGCGCTTCATGGAGCCGATTAATTCTTCCACATCTTCTTCGGGACAGTCCGAGATTAGATCCCTGACTCTGTCGCTGGCACGGCCGGCCAGATAATCCAGCACCTCCCCGCCTTCTTTCGTCAGCTTTATATATAGCAACCGCCGGTCCTGTTCTGAAGGCGTCTTGTCGATCAATTGGTCCTTTTCAAAGCGCTTCAGAATCCGGCTGATGTACCCTTTATCCATTCCAAACGATTCTGACAGATAGGCGGCGGTGCAGTCTTCGGTGTTTTTGATTTTGTACAGCACCATGGCCTCGGTGGCTGAGTAGTTCACTTCGTCGTTATACAGATTCAAAATCCCCATGACGTTTGTGTAAAAGCGATTAAAATGTTTGATTTCTTCTACATGACTTTCCATTCGGAATATCCCTCTTTTTCTGAATTGTTATAAGCTTATTGAATCTAGTTGCCTTTGTCAACTAGTTTTTTCAGCCTTACGGGGGTACATTTCATAGGTGCGGGGATCAGCTCCCACCAAAGCAAGAGAGGAATCCGGTACGATACCGGATTCCTCTTTTCGGTGAATATACATAATGAATTGGCCGTTTTCAGGGGTTTGTCCGAATGGCGGACTCAGAAATCTTGTACATGGTTTGTCAGATTTCCCCGCCTCTTTCAAGGCACCGCCATTTACACGCACTGTCCTTTTTCAACAACCGGCAGCGATCGACGGCCTTAGATGACACCGAGCCGCTCCGTCTTCAGGTCCGTTACGAACATATGCCCCGGCGCATGGGTGATCATGAGTCCGGGCTTCGTATGCATCGCGACAGCCTGCGGGGTGACGCCGCACGCCCAGAACACCGGTGTTTCTCCATCCCGGACGGTGACGGAATCACCATAGTCTGGCCGGGACAAATTGCGGATGCCGATTTCTTCGGGTTTCCCGATATGGACCGGAGCTCCATGAACGGACGGGAAGCGGCTCGTCACCTGGACGGCGCGAACTACGTCTTCATTGCGGATCGGCCGCATCGAGACGACAGTCGGGCCGGAGAACTTGCCGGCCGGCACCGTTTCAAGCGAGGTTCGGTACATCGGCACGTTCACGCCCTCTTCGTTGTGCCGCATCGGGATGCCATTCCGGATCAGTGCCTCTTCAAAGGTGAAGCTGCATCCGATCAGGAAAGCGACCAGGTTTTCCTGCCAGTAATCCATCAGATCCGACGGCTCGTCAACCAGCTCCCCATTCCGATAAACCCGGTATTTCGGCAGGTCGGTCCGAATATCCGCCCCTGATGCCGACAGCTTCGGCACCGGTGACCCGATGTCCGTTACATCGATGACCGGGCACGCCTTCGGATTCCGCTGGCAGAACAGCAGGAATTCAAACGCATCCTCTTTCGGCAGGATGGCCAGATTCGCCTGGACAAAGCCATTGCAGAAGCCGGATGTCGGTCCGGTATGCATACCTGTTCTGATTCGTTTCCGAAATTCGTCTGGAGATAATGTCATGGGATCCGCTCCTTTTGTGTGGAGTTAAACAACAAAGAAAATGACGGCCAGTCCAGCAACACCGGCGACCCATGTGTAGATCAGTTTCCGCTCGGCGGCCGTCTCCGGCTCAACCAAGCGATGGACAACCGACAAAACCAGCAGATTCATGATGAAAAGAAAATAAATCCCGATACAATACATCATCCACAAATGGTCTTGAAGGAGATCAGGCAACGGCGTCAACATGAATAGGGCCATCAGGATGACGGATGAAAGCATCAGCCAAATGAAAATGACCAGACTCATTTTGTTCCAAATCCGGTGCTTCATGAACCCGGCATGCGCCTGGGAATAATAAAACAACAGCTGATTGCAGGCAAACAACGCCGCGGCAATCGTCAGAAATAAAACGAGCCGTCCTGTGACACCGGTTGCTTGCGGCGGAAACTGCCTCATATATAAATCCAGCCCGACCGCCAGGATCACGAGCAACCCCGCGACCAGCAGCTGTCTCAACCAATAAATTTTCATCAAATCGCCCCCGCTTTGGGCCCTTGCGAAGCCGCTTTCTTGGGCAGCGGCATTTCCGAACCCGCTTGAATCGGTTTTGATCTCACTCCGGGTTGTTTCGAACCTGCTTGCCCAGCCTCTGGATTTTCGAACTGCATGGATGCTTTTCAAACCCGCTTCGGTCCTTCTCGACCCCGCTTCGATCTTCTCTTCAGCTGCCGACCGTGGTCACTCCCCCGCTATCTTCTCCATCTGCCGCTCGGCAAACTTTTTGAGCAGGTGCACGCCGTGAAGGCAATCACTCAAATCCGACCATTCGGCCGGGTTGTGGCTCACGCCATCTTTGCTCTGCACGAAGATCATTGCCATCGGAACATGCCGGCCAAGGATCATCGCATCATGCCCGGCGCCGCTCATGAGTTCCATCGGGTTCAGGTCCATTTCTCCGAACACCTCACGCAATTCAGCCCGCACGTCCTCCTTCACCGGGACCGGATCGATCGAGGATGCGAGGCGGATATCGACGTTCACGCCGCAATCGGCTGCGCACCGTTCTGCCGTTTCCCGTACCTTCCCGACTAGACCGTCCCGTGTTTCCTTGTCCAGATCCCGGATATCGACCGTCAGTTCCACCTGTTCGGGAATGACATTCGTGCCATTCGGCGACACGTTCATCCGTCCGACCGTCGCCACCGCCGTCTCGCTGAACAAGGCCGGAAGGGAGCTCACCTCAGAAACAAATCGCCCTGCTGCCACGAGCGGATCACGGCGCCCTGCCATCGGCGTGTTGCCGGCATGGCCGGCCGACCCGTGAAATGCGACATCCAGCCAGGCCGGTCCCGCGATTCCCTTCACAATGCCCGCCGGCAGATCTGCGGCTTCCAGCAGCTTGCCCTGCTCAATATGGACTTCCGCATAAAACCCGATTTCTCCAAGATTACGGGCTGCACCCAGGAAGTTGTCCACCGAACTGCCATAGGCTTCCACCACTTCGGCAAATGCCCGGCCTTCCTTGTCGGACAGTCCTTCCACCTTCTCCCGGTCCAGATCGCCCGTCATCGCCTGGCTGCCGAGAATACCGGCCCCGAATCGTGATCCTTCCTCCTCCGAGAAGATGATCACCTCATATGGCACCTGCGGCACGAAACCGGTGTCCTTCCACGCCTCGGCCACCTCAAGCGCTGACAGGACACCGAGCGGTCCGTCGAAGTTCCCTCCGTTCGGCACGCTGTCCACATGCGATCCGGCCGCGAATGCCGGGGCATCCGATTCTCCCTTCAGACGGCCGATCACGTTGCCTGCCCCGTCATGACGGACCTCAAATCCCGCCTCTTCCAGCCACTCCATCACCTGCCGCTTTGCCTCCTTCTCTTTATCGGAAAACCCTGGCCGGTTGACGCCGCCGTCCCCGGTCCGGCCGATTTCCGACAAAGCGGCCAGCCGTTCTGCCAGTCTCCTGCCGCTTATGCCGTCCTTGTCCAGCGCTCCGTCGTAACCCGCCAACAGCTTTTCTTTCAGTGAATGCTTCCCCATCGTTCATCCCTCCAGAATGTATGTAAATATTCAATCTACGACTTCTTTTCTATGCTACACTTTTCTTTAGTGAAACGAAAGGAAGGGAAGGACCGAATATGACAAATGAATTGACGAAACGGCCGGCCCCGCCGAAACATATCGTTTCTGCAGCGGCCATTGTCCTGAACGACCGGAACGAACTGCTTCTCATCCGCGGTCCCCGGAGAGGCTGGGAGATGCCGGGCGGGCAAGTGGAGGAGGGAGAATCGATTCGGGAAGCTGCCATCCGGGAAACATCGGAGGAATCTGGGATTCTGATCGAGATCACCGGGTTCTGCGGCATCTATCAGAATGTCAAAGGCGGCATATGCAATACACTTTTTACCGGACGGCCGATCGGGGGAACGCCCACGACAAGCGAAGAAAGTCTCGAAGTCGGATTTTTCCCATTGCCCGAAGCCCTTTCCATGGTGACTTGGAAAAACTTCAGGGACCGCATAGAAATGTGTTTACAGTCCGATTCGTCCCCGTTTTTCATAGAATTCAATACAGATTAAAAAGGGGCGTCCATGTAGGACGTCCCCTCTCTTGTTATTCCGAAGCAACCGTCACGCGGTTACGGCCCTCTTGTTTCGACTGATACAGTGCCATGTCAGCCCGTCTGTACAGGTCAACCGGACTGTCACTCTCCAGCGCTTCGGCAACCCCGATTGAAACCGTGACGGAAACGGGTGAATCGGCTGCTTCCACGGCACGGCGCATATGCTCCGCAAATTCTTTGGCAACCGGCAAGTGAGCACCCGCCCCGCCGATCAGGATGCAAAACTCCTCTCCTCCGACCCGGGCTGCGAGAAATCCGCCCGATTCCTGATCGAGCGTACGGCCGACCGACTTCAGCACCTCATCCCCGGTGTCATGGCCATACGTGTCATTGACCTTCTTGAACCGGTCGATGTCCACCATGATGAGCGCAGCCGACGTGCCTTCCTTCTGCCTGTGTTCCAGCAGGTCATCCAGCGCCTCCTCAAACGCACGGCGGTTCGAGAGTCCCGTGAGCGGATCGGTCGTGGCTAATTTCCGGAACCGTTGATTCAGGCCGATCAGCTCAGACTGTTTGCGCTCAATTTCATCCACCAGATGCATGAGTTGTTGGTTTGCCGCCTCGGTTTTCTTCTGGATCCGTTCCGCCTCCCGCTTAGCCTCGAGCAACCCGGACTCATATTCTCCCCGTATCGGCATCGCCATGATGGCACACTCATACCGCCCGTCCGCCTTGAGCGCACTGAGCAAGGCCGGAAACCTTCCATGACGCCCTCTTAAGGAGATTTCCATTTCACGGACATATCCATGAAGCTCGATGGCCGGGAGAAAGTACGTCTGGAAATACATCCAACCCGAAATCGTCAGCAATTCACGGAAGTGCCCGGGACTCTCCTCAGAGCCGGTCATCAAAAGCATCGTCCGGTTCAGCTCGACGATCTTCCAGTTCTCATCCAGTATGACGTATCCGACCGGCGCCCGTTCCAACTGTGTGTCCATCCGACCACACCTTGCCTTTCGTCATATGATCTTCAGTCATTCCCCGATAAACTTCAAGATTGCCCGGATCGTTTCCTGCGGCGCGCTAATCTGCGGATTGTGGCCGTTCGCATCCATCAGCTTGTACTCGCTTCCCGGTATCCTGTCATGGATGAACCGGCCGACTTCCGGTGGAACGACTGCGTCGCCCTGTGTTTGGAGGATCAGGGTCGGCACCTTGATCTCATTCAGCAGATCCCTGCAGTCCGAGAGGAACGTCACTTCCGCAAACTGCCTCATCACGGACGGGTCGTTTTTTGCGAAACGCTGTTCCAGCTCTTCTGTAAGCGCAGGCCTGTCGGGATTCTGCATGGAAACAGGCGCCATGTACTTCGCCCACTCCAAATAGTTCATCTCCATCATCTCCAGCAGTTCCTCCACATCCGCACGCTCGAACCCGCCGGTATAGCCGGAGTCGTTCAAGTAACGCGGTGAAGGTCCGATCATGACCAGCTGTCCAAATGCGGACGGACGTTCGAGTGTGGCGATGGCCCCGATCATGCTGCTGACCGAGTGGCCGACGAAGACGGCATCATGGAGTTCAAGCGCATCCGCAATCTCCACTACATCTTTGGCATAGCCGGCAAGCGACCCGTACCTTCCGGGAGAATACGCAGAACGGTCGCTTTCCCCTGCCCCTACATAATCAAACAGCACCGTCCGGAAATCTCCTTCAAATGCCGGCTCCACACGGTTCCAGACAGTCTGGTCGCAGCCGAGCCCGTGCGCGAAAACGACAGTCCGGCCGCTTTCTCCGCTCACATTCACATGATTCCGTTTTAGCACATCCAACGAAAACACCCCTTTTCTCATCCCCTACTATACCTCAATCCCTTTCCATTCCCAATTCCTTCTGCAAGAATAAGGGCAGACATCGTCAAACCATTCAAATGCAGGAGGTGAACCTTATCTCTATTCGGAGCGATATGGAAAAGAGATGGCGCGAGGAAAAATACCTCGTCATGTATCATAGCCAGGCCCATTATGAACTGATCCGGGAAGCGCTGAAGAGCGGATGCACTCCCGCCCGGCTTGAACAACTGATTGAAGAAGCCCTGGATACGACGCCGACGCCCGGTTCGAAGACGAACGCCTTCCAGCACATGTGGGGATACTTCAAGAAGACTGCGTCCAAGGATGAACGCGATCAGTACGCCCGGCTCCAGCAAGGCCCTGTCCATGAACGTGAAAAGGAACGGATCAACTTCATCCGTTCCCTTGCTGAAAAGTATGCGGTCGGCTATTTGTTGGAAAGCAGCATTCTCCGTCCTTGAACAAGCAGATTGGAGACCTGCTGCCGGACTGTCCCTGATCGCTGTGGACCACGCCTCTCCGAAAAACCCCTGCAGCTATGGGCCGCAGGGGTTTCCGCCGTTCTCCCTTACTCTCCCTCGAACGTTTTCTTCATGATCCAATACGACTGCTTCAGCCGCTCTTCATATTTCGGCTCATGCCATTCTTCCCATGAATACCCGTCCAGCTTGCCGAGGACCCCGTCTTTCATGGCCGGGAACGAGTCGTTCACGCGGCCGTCCTCGCCGACAAACAGCGCACCGAGACCGATCCGGTCAATCACCACGCTCGCCTGTTCTCCGTCCTTTGCGAGGTCGCCCATGAACTCCTTCAGGCTCGGGTCTTTCGCCTGGATGAGCAGCCACGGAATCCGGAGCTCAAGCATGCCTTTTTCCATATGGTAATCCGCCAATGAATCATAGTTTCCGGCTTCAGGATTGCCGTTGCCTTCTTTCAGTTTGCCCGTCTCGTAGGCGCTGAACGGCAAGGTCCGGTTTTCATTCGGGATGAAATAGGGTTTGTTGAGCGCATATTCGATCGGGATGAACCGGCCGCTGTCCTTCACCCGTTCGACGTCCGGGATGAGGCCGAGCTTTTTCCCGTACTCATAATGATGGAAGTCATAATACGGATCGATCACAAGCCGGGACTCTTCTCCATCCATGACCGCCATAAATTCCATCCCGTCCGAGAACCGAATGTCCGTCAGCTTTTCCGCCTTCGTGTTACCCTGGCCCGGCACCGTGTCCATGAGGATCACTGGATAGCCGCCCGCACGTCCGTCCATATCCAGCCGCACGTACATGTATCGTTCGTCATGGTCGACGAACATCTTCCGCAGTACACCGCCGTCCTTCTCGTACACCGGCTTGCCGGTCCAGTCATCCGCATTGCCGTCCACCTTCACTTTCAGCCGGTCAAAGGACAGCAGGCCGAACTGCTGCTCGTTCGTCTGGGCATTCGACCAGAATGGCCGACGGTCCGGATTGTCGTAGTCCATCGTGTTCCACGTCCGTTTGAACCATTCATCCTGCCAGGTGAATACGAGCCCGCCCATCAGACCCTCATGCAGGATATCTTCATAGAGGCGGGTCAGCACTTCCCCCTGCTGCTTCTCGGACATGAAGCCCTGATTCCATCCGAACGGGTTTTCATGTGTTTTCCCGCGGGATGCCGGAATGCCGAATTCCGCGATCAGAATCGGCAGCCGGTGGGCAGCGTGCAATTCTTTCAAGTATGCCGCATAGTTGTTTTTGTCCCCGCGGAAATCCGTAAACTCTCTGTACTTCTTCTCATAGTTCAGGAAATCCGGATAATACGGGTACACATGGTAGGAAGCGAACTGACCCGCTTTCTCCATCTCCCCTTTTACATAGATCAGATTCGGGTCGATCGTAACGAGATCCTCCCGGTCAGACGAATCCGCCGGATGTTCGAGCAGATCGGTCGTCACCCAGTTCGTGAAACT
The DNA here is from genome assembly GCF_900156305.1 of Edaphobacillus lindanitolerans. GTDB lineage: Bacteria > Bacillota > Bacilli > Bacillales_A > Planococcaceae > Bhargavaea > Bhargavaea lindanitolerans. The sequence continues at coordinate 855,826 of NZ_FTPL01000001.1, forward strand.
CATCGGCCGGACCGTCCGGTAACGGTCCATCTCATAGGAGACAATCACATCCATTTGATTGGCGATCCAGTGCTCGAACGGCCTTGCCCCTTCCGTCTTGAAATACTTGCCGTCGTACTCGCCGACGCCTTTGTTCTTTTTGTTCGTTTCATCGGCTACGACCGGGTCCCATTCGACCCCGACCATCCAGGCACTCACCCAGTCTGACACGTCTGCGTCGTAGACGCCGGACGCGTGTCCCGGCCGCGCCTCCAGGTCCGCATTGCCGTGGACGACATCGACCAGCCGCTTCATCTCGGCCTGAAAGTCTTCTACGTTGAGCGGATCGTAGGCATTCTGTGTTTTCACGAGATTTTCCTCGTTGATCCAGACGCCGTGCATCACATGAATCGGCTCTTCGTGCGACTCATTGTATCGTTTGAGTGCCCGGTAGAATCCCGGTGGATGCAGGGTGTAAACCCTCACCGTATTCGCATTCATTTCGCCGATCGACTCGAACCACCGGTAATAGTCGCTTTCCTCGATGGCCGCCTCTCCCGGGAAGTGTCCCGGCTTGCCCATCCCGATGTTCACGCCTTTCACCGTGATCGCCTTCCAGCCCTTCCCGTCCCGGACTTCCAGCTTGTCACCGTTCATCCGTGCAGGCATGCTGACTTTTCCATCACCGGTTTTCTCGGCCACTTCAGACGTCTCCCCCTTCACGAAATCGTCGAGCACCGACTTCATCACCGGCACGTAAGCCGACCAGTAGAACGACTCCTCGGAGAACGTATTGAGCGCCCGGTAAATCACCGGGAGACCCTTCACCTGATAAAACTTCGGAACGGTCGGAACATCATTGTAATCCCCGGCGAAATAAATGCTCTGGGACGGACCGGTCCGGTTTGCCGTGATTGCCGCGAACCGGTCAGGAATGCCCCGCTGGGCCAGCAGCTGCTTTCCTTCCTCGGTCAGACCCCAATCGTATGTTGCCAGGACAACGGCCCCCGGACGGGGAGTGACGATATCAAACCAATAATCGTATCGCGGCGACCGGTCAAGCCCGAGGCGCTTTTCCCCTTCCTCCGTGAATGAAAGCCTGACGCCCTCTCCCGTCAGATGCGGCTCACGCTCCAGCACGGCGATCTCTCCGTCAAAATCATTTACAAGTACGAAGCCGGGGCCGGAATATCCCCACTTTTCTCCGTGTTCATCGACAATCCATTGCGGGACTTCCTCGTTCTTCTCCGGATCCAGTTCTTCGAAGAACCGGCCCGTCCAGCCGCTCCACTCCACCCCGAGGCGGCGGGTCACTGCTTCCCTCACTTCTTCCCCGGTCGGCGAGGCGAACGAATTGTATTCCGCAATGAACAGGCTCGGATCTTTTGAGTCCAGCCGTTTCTCGATTGCACCCCACTCACCCGGCTCCAGCCCGCCGTAGATCATTTTGGATCTTGAGCCGGCCCGGCCGCTCTTCCTCCAGGGGAGATCTTCTTCATAAACGCCGTATGTATCGGCAAGATAGATGACATCCGTCCCGGCATAATCATCCGGAAATCCCCGGATTTCAAAGTCTTGGCCGTTTTCATCCGGACGGAATCCGAAAAAGTCGTTTTCCTCCTCAAAATCCTTTTGCCCGACCTTGTAATGGTTCAGCACCCATCCAAGCCCGAGATGCTCGCGATACGATTCGTCGGGGACGGTTTTATCGAGGATCGCAACGGACAGATTCTGCCGGTCTTCCATGAACCAGAGCGCGACGGGCAGGATGAGCACCGCTGCAATGAGCAGGACGATGGCATAAAACTTCTTCATTTCGGGGCCCCCTTCGTTGCGCCGATCCGCTCCATCTCTCCCCAGGAACTGATCCGGAACATGGAGCGGACGAGCCCTTCGATCCGCCAGAAAAGCGTCAGCGGTTTATACCAGGCGACCTCGGTGAGCGACAGCGCCATCATCCGGAGTACATCCCGCCTCTTCGGGAATGCATTCAGACTCCACGATTCGAGCAGCACCGACCCGATCGAGAACACCGTTCCATATAGAATGAACAGCAGCATGAGCAGGACCGCGTATTCGTAATAGACGCCCCCGAGGAAAAAGGCCAGGATGACATACAGATAGCCTCCGAGTTCAATGACCGGGCCGAAGCACTCGACAAGCCAGAAATAAGGGAATGAAATCATGCCGACTGCCCCGTATTTCGGATTGAACGTCATCCGGCGGTGCGCCCACAGGCTCTCCAGCAGCCCCTGATGCCAGCGCCTCCGCTGCCGCCTCAGGATCGACAATGACTGCGGGGCCTCCGTCCAGCACACCGGGTCGGGAACGAACTCCACCCGGTTGTTGAGCTTCTGCTCCTTCAGGAACCGCTGGATCTTCACGACCATTTCCATGTCTTCTCCGATGGTCGTCGTGTTGTAGCCGCCCGCCGCAATCGCAAACTTCTTTGAGAACACACTGAATGCGCCGGAGATGATGAGCACCATGTTAAATTTGCTGAGCGCGATCCGGCCCATCAGAAAGGCGCGCAAATACTCGACGACCTGCATGACGACGAGCGCACGGCCGGACAGCCGGACATCGTCGACCGCGCCGTATTCCACCGACAGCCCGTTGACGATCCGGACATTCCCGCCTGCTGCGACCACTTGGCCGTTCGATGTCATGATCGGCTTCATGACGCGCAGCAGCGACCGTGTGTCCAGGATCGAGTCGCCGTCGATCGTGCAGAAATACGGATACCGCGCGTAGTTGATCCCGACGTTGAGTGCATCGCCCTTGCCTCCGTTTTCCTTGCGGATGAGCCAGAGATTCGGATGGATCCGTGAGCGGTACACTTCCTTGACCGGCTTTGTCCTGAGCTGCGGCATCACCGGCTTCTCGGCAGGCTCCATATCGAATTGCCTGATTACGACCGCAGCCGTCTCATCTTTGGAACCATCGTCAATGACGAGCAGTTCCGTCTGCGGGTAATCAAGATTAAGCAGCGAGTGGATGCTTGCCACGACTCCTGCCTGTTCGTTGTATGCCGGCACGAGAATCGACACCGGCTTTGAATAGAAGGCGTCGACAAACCGTTCATCCAGTTCCCGCCGGTCAAGCCGGCGCTGTTTCTTCAGCTCGAGGAGTGCAAATAAAAACATGAGACTGTAAGCGACAATCACGATCAGCATGTAAACGAAAATCACACCGCCGAAAAACAGCATGATCCACTCCAGTGCCTGCCTCATCGGACCGCCTCCTTCCGGCCGGCCGTCCAATGGCCGCACATTCCATCATTTATCCTGTTCATCGGACCGCCTCCTTCTCGAGCCGGCGGCGTTCAAGCGCCGGGCCGAGCCCCCTTAATTCTTCCCGGACCAGCCAGGACTCGTCTCCCGCAAGTACTTCGGCATATTGGAGGGCTTTCTTCTCCGGCAGGCGCCGGATCATCCGCGACGCAATGAACCGCTCCTGCCAGACCGGTGAGAAAACTGCCTGATCCAAAATCGGATCCGGTGTCCGGATACCGAGCGCATCGATGGCCCGGAGAGCACGGATCCTCAATTCCTGATCATTGCTGTCCAGCTGTTTCTCAAGGAAAGGAAGCCAATAGATATCCTGCTTCATCCCGAGCACATCGATAAGCGCGTATTTCGTATCATTCGCCAGCTCATCCAGCCGCCGGGCGGTTTCATGGAATACATCTTCCGGCATCCGGAACAGCAGCTCTTTATTCTCCACTTCGGAAATCTGGCCGTTCCGGTGAATGTTCCGCTCCACGAATCCGTCCGGGCGGAACGCCAGGTCGATCAGCAGCAGCTGGAACTGTTCGTCCCGGGAGACTTCGCGGTTGCCGAGCGCACGGCAATCCTCTGCAAGCGAATCCACTCCGAAGTCATGGATCCGGTAAAGTGCATTCATCCGGTCGCTCCAGTTCCGGCTGCTGAGCTTTTTTCTGTAATAACTTGAAAGGTGCCGGTTTGAAAAAACACGGATCCGTTCCCGGATCGCTTCGCCCGTCACATTGTTCAGGTACGAGCGGAACACTTCTTCAACGGCTGCCGCTTCCCCGCGGTCTTTCGGTATCAGTTCCTCCCCGGCAGGCTCCAGCCCGCGCAGATGGCGGAACCACGCAGCCGTGTTCCGTTCGAGGTATGCCGCTGCCCGGCGGCCCCGTTTTTCTTCGGCTGCCCGCGCGATGAACAAGTAGGCTGTCAGCACCGCCAGCAGTAGCAGCAGGAACACCACGCCCCCGAGAACCCATCCGATCGGCAGCCCGGTCATGACCATAACCTCGCAAGCAGCCGTCCCACCTGTGCCTCGAACAGACGCAGAGGAAACGGCTTGATGAGATACTCATCCGCCCCGCTTTCGTAGGCATATATCATATCTTCCTCTGAATTGCGCCGGGTCATCATGAGAACCGTGAACTTCTGCTCATTCGGCATCTTCCGGAGCGCATGAAGCACATCGAGACCGTTCTGCTTCGGGAGCACGTCATTGAGGATGACGAGATGCGGATGCCACGAAGCCGTCCATCCGGACTCCAATAACTCGAGCCCGTCGCCGAATGTCCGCACTTCCAGTGTGACCGACGGAACGTGGAGACTCCCGATTGACATCGACAGCGCTTCCCGGAACAGCGGATCCGGATCGAGCACGCTCACCTTGACCGTTTCCGCAGGGCGGCCGAGTCCGGAATCGACGAACCGGATCCATTCCGATTCTTCGGTTTGCACCAGTCCGGTTCTCCCCAGTTCCAGTGCCTGTTCAAAAGACAGGTCCGGATGCCTGATTTCCAATACGGCTGCACGGATTCCCGCTGTGCCGCCATCGTATTCCCCGGCAAACCTGCGGAGAAAAGCAGAAGCCTCCTCTTTCCCGCTCTGCGGAAGAAGCAGCCCGCATTCTCCCTCCCTACCCGGAGCGAACACGACATCTGTCCGACGGACGCTTTGGACCAGCCGCACGCACAACCGGTCGTTTTGCTGTCCGCCATCAACCCGGATCAGCACGAGCGACATCGTCCGCCGGCCCCTTACCACATTCGCCTTCAGCAACTCATATACATAGCCGACCTCCGTGCCCCCAAGCACCTTGCCGGGCACAGATCCTGCCTGAAGATCCATTGAACTCCCCCTCACCCTCACCATTCATTCCCTCAGCCTATCGCATTTCTGTTATGAGTTTTGAATATTCTAGTGGACTTTGTAATGTAATACCCTCATTTTACATATATACCACCCAAGATGTGAGGGATATCATGTCGGATTCTGCAGATTTACAGAGCAGCTCCGCGAATATCGGCTCGGCATCTCATCGGTGCCGGTCTGGCTGCAGTGAAAACCGGCCTTCCAATCGGAAAGCCGGCCCTCATCCGTTCATTCAACTCCTGCATTCAAATACTCCACGGCAAACCCGGTCATCGCCCGGATGCCTGTCGGGATCGAGCGTTCGTCGAACACGATGTCCGGACTGTGCAGGCCGCGCCGGGTCCGGCCGTCCATGTCATTGCCGGTTCCAAGCCGGAACAGCAGGCCGGGCACATGCTCGAGGTAATAGGCGAAGTCCTCACTGCCCATCGACGGGATTTCAAGATGCTCAATGTAGTCGTTCCCGATGCTTTTCAACAGGGAGCGTTCCAGCACGTGTACGAGCGGACCATTGTTGATGACCGGCGGGGTGCCGCCGCTAAACTCAATTTCCGCTTCTGCCCCGGATGCTGCCGCCGTGTGAAAGGCGATTTCCTCCATCCGTTTTTTCACATACTCCCGGGTGTTCGCGTTGAGTGTCCGGATCGTGCCCGAGAACACCACATTCTTGGCGATGACATTATCTGCCGTTCCTCCGTGGATCTGTCCCGCCGTGATCACTGCCGGATCGAACGGCGACAGATTCCGCGAAATGATCCGCTGGAACGAATCGATGATGTCCTCGGTCACCGGAATCGGATCAATCGACGTTTCCGGATGGGCACCGTGCCCGCCGGTCCCCGTCACCGTAACCCGGAAACTGTCATTCGCCGCCGTCATCGGTCCCGGCCGGATTCCGATTTTCCCGGCATCCGTGATCGGCCAGGTGTGCAGGCATACTGCGTGATCCGGCACGGGATCTTCCAGGACCCCGCCCCGGATCAATTCAGGCGCACCGCCTTCCTTCTCTTCGGACGGCTGGAAAACGAACTTGACTGTCCCTCGCCATTCATCACGCAGCCTGTCCAGCAGCAGTGCCGTCCCGACCAATACGGTCGTATGGATATCGTGGCCGCACGCGTGCATCACGCCGGTCTGCTTGGACGCAAACGGCAAATCGGTTTCCTCGTTCAGCGGAAGGGCATCGAGGTCTGCACGAAGCATGAGCACAGGCCCCGCCCCTGCCTTCCCTTCCATCAAGCCGACGAGTCCCGTCGGCGTCCCCGGATCCCGCCACTCAATAGACGTGTCCGACAACAGTTCCCGAACATACCGCGTCGTCTTGAACTCTTCGTGGCTCAGTTCCGGATGCATGTGGATCTGACGGCGCACCCTTACCATGTCTTCTTTGATTTCCTCTACAAGTGCTTCCAGTTCCATAAAATCCTCCATTCTATTATTCGCAAGTCTGTGCCAAACTCTCCATGTCTGCCTAAATTCCTATACCCGGAAGAATGTGATTTATGTCCGCTTCAGTCCGGCGACGCGAAACACCGGCACCGGTCGCTCCCATCCGCTCCCAACGCAAAAAGGGACAGCCTCGGCTGTCCCTTTGCTTCATTCTAATTTTCCGGACTTCCGGATGCCCCTTCCCTTGAAGATATGGTAGGTGACTTTCGGCTCATGTGCCCGGCTCGTCAACTTGTCCGCCCGGTCAAGCTGGTGGCGAAAAAACAGTGCCTTTTGGAACTGGTGATTGAAACTCTGGATGCTCATGGGCACTTTGATATTTTCTCCACCTGACAGGATGACCTGGGTGAATCCCTTCTCCTCTTCGAAGAATTCGGCGATATGATCAAGCGAAAACCAGGCACAGTCCGACTTTGCAGACGACCACGTCGGCAGCATGATGATCGGCTTCTCGGCATTGATCAGGATCGGCGGAGTGTGATTCCGCTTCAAGATGTATGCTGCACCTTGTACGGCGCCCACATAGCTGGACGCATAGGAGCGGAGCGTCCGGTCGATTACGTGACGGGGCTTCATCTCCAGTTCGCATGGAGATTTTCCAAATTCGAGAACGATTGACACAGGGTGTCCATTTTTACTGAAGGTCGGCAGGATGGCCATCGTTCTCGGCCCGATCCGACAGAAATTCTTATGCATTGAAACTAGTTCCTCCCTCTTTTTATTTGTGTTCATGTGAACACATGAGAAATTAGCAACAATTTAACAAGCGAATTTCCAAACAGCACTGTTCCCAAATTGATGTCCGGATCTGCCGGACACCGTGATTCCCCTCCTTCCTTCGGCCCGCATGAACCGGCAGGCGTTCCCAGGAACCTATGCCGTCCGATCGAGATGTCTCCTACAGCTTTATCCAGCGGTGCTTCACCGAAATTAATATCCACTGACTGTAAGTTTTACTTTTCGATTCCTATTATGTATTTCATTATACCTATTGCCCACCGTAATTGTCCAGAAGATTTATAAAATTTTGTCTTAATTTATTGTATATTGCGTTTTATTTGTCAAAAAAGAGAGCATTATGGTCCGCCTCTCCGCCTTTAACCAGGCAGGTACTCCCGGAATGCCAGTTTGAACTTTGAACTGCTGTCGTCGATGTCGATTCCCCGTATTGGAATGTCTTGTTCACGGGCAATTTCAAAGAGCGCGAGCTTGTCCGCTTCCCGGCATTTAGTGCCAAGATACAGACCGGACAACCGCAAACCCGCCTCCCTGTTCTTGAGCAGCTTTCCGCTTGTCCGCTCCCGGTTTGGCGGGACGATCCGGTACTCCTCTTCGTAATCCCACGAATCATGCTTCACAAAATGCGTCAAATAAAGAAGCATCGGCTCCACCGCCGAAACCTGTTCGCGCCTCATCTCGCCCTTGAACAATAAATAAAGATGATGCACCATCCGCTTCAGCAGCACTGCCGCATTCCTGCGGTCATGAGAATAGATGACCGGGAACAGGCGATGTCCGTCCAACACTTCATACTCCGCACAAAATCCTTGATAATTGTTTGTGTAGTGCGCCCACATCGGAAAGTTATGCAGATTGCCTGTAAAGCTCGCAGACAGGAATACACTGCGGATCCGGTCAAGCAGGCGGTCCATGATTTTGGCTTCCAGCGGTGTGTCGAACTCGCTTTCATCGAGCAGGACAGCCTTGAATTCGAACGGGTCATTGAGGAACTCCGCCGCACTCGCCCAGATCTCGCCGTTCCGGATGGATGCAACCCGGAGCTCATTCTCCGTCTGCCAGTCCACCCTCCGTTCATCAAACAGCGGCGAAAACTTATACAACGTCGAGGGGATGCAGGTGTTTTTATAAGCGATTGCGTTTTCAACCGGCTGCTCGGACAATAGCTCCGCAAACCGTTTGAGATCGAATGGTTCAGTCATGGCCATGCTCCCTTCGTCGATGTCTTCAGGAACTTCATTTTCCCTATACCCGATTTTAACGGCTGCCCTTGCCTTCCTCCAAGCAATCCCCTACACTGTAGGCAGCGGGCAAACCCGCTGCACGGAAAACTGCATACCGTTTACTGCACTGGGGGTGCCCGTCTTGGGCTGAGATGCGAGCGAATGCTCCGATCCCTTTGGACTCGAACAGGTTCGTACCTGCGTGAGGAAGTGCGGCGGATTTCAATGCGCCTGCCTATCTATTCGCATGGCCATCTTTCGGAATCTCAGCTGCATCTTCACGGATGCAGCTTTTTTGTGTTTATCACAAAGGGGGATATGAACGATGAACGAACTGCAGTGCGGGACGAGCCCGATCGTCGGGTTCCGTTTCTCGCTCCACCCGATGACCGACCGATTCGTCGAGGTGATCAAAGGTGCAATGAAAGAAACTGACACATCGGCCGTATGGATGCATACCGACGATGTCTCGACGGTTATCCGGGGCAAGCAGGCGCACGTTTTCAACGTCGCCAAGGCAATAACGCTCCACGCTGCAAAAACCGGAGTGCATGTTGCACTGAACGGCACATTCTCCGTGGGCTGCCCGGGTGACTCGGCGGGAGATGTGTATCTCGACATGCCCGATGAGCTGCTTAACCAGGATGAGACAAAACAATATGTGTCCTCCCAGTTTGCACTCTATCCGATGAACAATCCGGACTATATGTCAGTCATTTACCGTGAGGTCGACCGCGCAAAAGAGCGCGGCGTCTTCAACGAATCGATGCACTACGCGAGCGGCATCCACGGGGACATCCATGACGTGTTTGATTTCTATGAAGAGGCATTCGAAAATGCCCGGTCCGATGCCCACCGGCACCTCGTCATGACCGTATCGATGAGCATCAATTCCCCGTCCCACGAAGGTTCTGTAAAGCGATGATGAAGTCCTGGAAAATGAAAGAAATCGTCCTCATGTCGCTTTTCGGTGTCGTGTTCGGCATCGTCTATCTGATTTTTGTCCATCTCGGGAACATCTGGGCCGGCCTCATCGGCCCGCTTGCCTATGAATGGATGTTCGGCATCTGGTTCATCGTGTCGATTTTGTGCATGGCGATTATCCGCAAGCCCGGGGCCGCCTTCCTGCCGGAAGCACTGGCTGCGGTGATCGAGGTTCTGCTCGGCAACGGAGCCGGTCCGCGGCTGATCTTGTCCGGGATGATCCAGGGGCTCGGGGCCGAAGCCGCCTTTGCCGCAACCGGCTACAGACGGTTCAATCTGCCGGTCATGATGCTGGCGGGGGCCGGCTCGGCCCTGTTCAGTTTTGTGTACGGTTATTTCGTCTCGGGCTACTCGGCGCTCGATCCTAAATTTGTCCTGCTGATGCTGACACTACGTGTGATGAGCGGGATGATCATCGCCGGGGTGGGCGGGAAATACCTGGCGGACGGGCTGCTCGCGACCGGTGCGCTGCGCGGCTATGCCATCTCCAGGACGGACAAGGGTGAGGCCCGTGTCTGAACCGGTCCTCTCGCTTGAAAAGGTCTCTTTCCGGTTCCCGGAAGACGACCGGGCAACATTGAACGAGATTTCCTTTTTGGTCAATTCCGGCGAGCGGGTCGTCCTGTCCGGACCGAGCGGCTGCGGAAAAAGCACACTCCTGTATTTACTGAACCGGCTGTACCCGGCGAACTGCGACGGCATCGTATCGGGATCGCTCGAACTGTTCGGCCGGCCGTCGGATAGCTGGAAGCCCGGGGAGATCAACCGCCGGATTGCGACCGTTTTCCAAGATCCGGACGCCCAGTTCTGCATGCCCACCGTCGAGGAGGAGCTTGCCTTTACGCTCGAAAACATCCGCATTCCCCGTGATGAAATGGAAAGCCGGATTACCGGCGTACTGGAGCTGACCGGACTTGAGGGATTCCGGAATACGGTCATCCAGACACTGTCCGGCGGTCAGAAACAGCGCGTCGCCACCGCTTGCGCACTCATCATGCACCCGGATGTGCTGCTCCTGGATGAGCCGCTCGCCCACCTTGACCCGCATACCGCGCTTGAACTCGTCCGCTGGCTGGATGAGCTGCAAAAACAGACGGGCCTGACAATCGTGGCAGTGGAACACCGGCTCGATCTTTGGAACGAGTTCTTCGACCGGGAGATTTGCCTCGGTGCAGACGGGCAACTCATCGGAGACCGGCCATTCACCCCCAAACCCGCCATCCGTTTTCCGGAACGCCCGAGTGCGATCCGATCCGAATCGGCAATGAGCGTGGAAAGCCTGTCTGTCCGGATCAAGGGCCAGCAGATCTTCGCCCCGCTTTCATTTGTACTGAGGGCAGGTGAGGTCGCCGTCCTCGCAGGTCCGAACGGCAGCGGCAAATCCTCCCTCGCGAAGGCGCTTTGCGGCATTTATAAAACGTCCGGCGGAAAAGTGCATGCATCCGGCATCGGCTATGTTCCCCAGTCACCGGAATTCCTGTTTCTGACTTCTTCGGTCCGGGATGAGCTGGCGTTTTCCGGCTTCGCCTCCCCCAATTCGATCGATGACCTCACCGACCGGCTCCGACTCGGCGAAATACGGAACGCCCACCCATTCTCCGTCAGCCACGGGCAAAAACGGCGGGTGGCCATCGGTGCGATGCTCGCGGACAACCGGCCGGTCATCGTCATGGACGAACCGACCTCCGGACAGGATGCCGGGGCCCTGCTGGAACTGTTCAATTTAATTGAGGAGCGAAGACGGGAAGGCAACACGTTCCTGATCATCACGCATGACATGGAATTCGCCGCGGCTGCCGCCGACTCGGTTCTGCTCATCAAAGATGGTGTGTTCACCGGCAAATACCGCGCGCAGGAGGTCTGGACGGACCACGCCCTCCTCGCCGCCCACCATCTCGTTCCGCCGAAAGGAGCGAACGCCCATGAGCCGGCTTTTGCATGAGATGAATCCGTCTGTGAAGTTCCTCGTCGTCATCGTCTCGATGCTCACGATGGCGTTCTTCTTCAATCCATGGACGCCGCTTTTATTCTGGCTCGGTCTTTTGATTGTCCAGCTTCTGTTGAGCCGGGTGAACTGGAAACTGTGGGCGCTCATGATGCTCCCGTTCGGGCTCGGAGCAATCGGCTATCTGTGGACGACGCTGGTATTCGGCGCCGACACCGGCGGAGATGTGATCGGTTCATTTCTCGGCATCGAAGTGACCGATGAACAATGGGCACGGGCCTGGTCCCTCACCTTCCGGGTCCTCTCATTCTCCAGCCTCTCGCTGCTGTTCGCGCTCACGACCGACCCGGTCACGTTCATCATGAGCCTCATGCAACAACTCCGCGTCCCGCCGAAGCTGGCCTACGGAACGATGGTCAGCTATCAGTTCCTGCCGGTATTGAAGGACGAACTTGTCCAGATCCGCCAGGCACAGCGCCTCCGAGGCGTCGACGAAGGCAAACACTGGTGGCAGCGTGTGCTCGGAATGCGCCGCCTCCTCATCCCGATGCTTGCCGGCGCGGTCCGAAAAGCCGAACGCGCCGCCTTCGCCATGGAGGCACGGGGATTTACAGGCGAACCGAGGAGTGAGTTCTACCGGCCCGTGAAGCTTGGCGCTCGTGACTGGGCGCTCGGAGGCCTGTTCGCCCTCCTGCTCACCGGCAGCTGTGTGGCCGGAGTGATGCTCGGATAAAGATTGATCGGCGATCTGGCGCAGGTGCGGCCAATGTACAGAAACGTCCGGAAGTGAAGGCATCTCACTTCCGGACGTTTTTTATCTGTCTTTTCATCCAATCGACGGCGAATCGCCGCCTTTCCCTTTTGAATCCCTGCCTTTCCCCCGCAATACGCTGTGTAGCACCGTCAAGTCCCTGCGTCGCATGACTGTTCACAGAACGTCCTCGTCCTCCGCTTCCTCCTCCACATCCACGTCGATGCCCATCACCTGCATCTTCGGTATGAATGCTTCATTTCGCGAGAGGGCATTCCCATAGATGCGGGTGCGGTAATGCTTTCTGCGCCAGATCACGATCCACCGGCGGTCGCCGAGATCCAGACCGCCGATGCAACGGTTCAGCTCTTCCATATCAAGGATCACCAGCTCGCCCCCCGGCCGGTTGCCGTACGACCCGATGATTGCGACATGGCAATTGCCGTATTCGTTGTTCAACTGCCGGATCCGCTCCACTTCTTCCGGGCGGAATGAGAACGACCAGCGGATCGACTTTTCCTTCCGCTTCGATGAAGGCGCCGACAAATACTTCGAGTACACGGTGAACTCCTCGCCGTCCCTGCCCACCCGGTACACGCCTTCCGGATGATCCGCAAGTCCCTTCAGTTCGAATCCTTTGTTCAGGAGCACATTTGCAAGCGCCCCGTGGAAGAAATCCACTTTTCTCAGTCTCGTCATCGACCTTCCTCCTCAAGAAGCTAGTTACCCTTCTACTTCCCTGTCACGCTCACTTTTAAAATTCGATTCGTTGAAAGATCTGCAAAACGGAACACCTACAAAAAAACGGCCACCCTATTAGGGCCGGCCGTCTCGACAAGCATTTTGTAACTCGTTCCGTTCACTTGATCATCTTTTCGTAATCCCCCGGCTCCAGATCATCCGGATTCGGATCATAGACATCTTCGCTCACCGAGTCATTCGGATCTTCCACGAAAACGCTCGGCCCGCTGTTTTCAGAAACCGGCGTGCCTTCCGGAGAAGCACAGTCTTTGCAGCGCTCGGGGTCATGGGACAGGTTGCCGTCGAATTCCTTGCCGCACTCGACGCACACTTGATGAGGAATCATTGCTTCTGTCGCCTCCATTCGCCCGTTAGTATGGCCGGACGTGCCCGTTCCATGCCTCCGATCTGCTTCGAAAAAAAGACCGCCTCGGCGGGCGGCCTTCCACTTACCGTATCTGGACATTGCGGCCGGAGACAAGTCCGGCGAGCAGGATGACGACAGAAACGAGCAGGAGCAGCAGAAGCGGCATCGTCCAGCTGTTCGTTGCGTCATGGAGGATGCCGAACAGCGCCGGTCCGGCTGCGGCGAGCAGATAACCGAACGACTGCGCCATGCCGGACAGTTCTGCGGCTTCCTTCGGGCTGCGCGTGCGCAGGCTGAAGAACATCATGGCCAGGCTGAACGCGGTACCCCCGCCGATGCCGATCAGGATGACCCAGATGAGCATGAGCGAGGAACTGCCGTACAGGATGCCGAGCGTTCCGGTGATGAAGAGAGCACCGGTCAGCAGGACGAGCGGAATCTGGCTTTTCATCCTGCCGGCGATGATCGGGATGATAAACGTGAACGGGATCAGTGCGAACTGCATGATCGACAGCATCCATCCGGCGGCACTGATGGTGATGCCCCGTCCGGTCATGATTTCCGGCAGCCAGGCGACAGTTGTGTAAAAGATAAGCGACTGAAGTCCCATGAACACGGTGATGCACCACGCAAGCTTGGATTTCCACATGTTCACGCCGGACTTTGCGGCCTGTCCGCCCGGATCACTTTTTGGAAGCTTCACCTGGGGCAATAGCACGAGGAGCGCAACGATCGAGACGAAGCCCCAGTAACCGAGTGAACCGTTCCAGCCGAGCTTCCCGGCAACCGGGACGCTGAGGCCCGATGCGATCGCCGCACAAACGTTCATCGACACGGCGTAAATACCCGTCATGAGACCGACATGCCCCGGAAATCCCGACTTGATCATGCCCGGGATGAGCACGTTGCCGAATGCGATGCCGAGGCCGATCAGCAGTGTTCCGGCAAATAAAGTCCCCACGTCGCTCACCATGCGGAGGAACACGCCGGTCGTGATGAGGACGGATGCCGCGAACAGCACTGTCTGCATCCCGTACTTCCGGGACAGCTTCGCTGCGAACGGCGAGACGGCCGCAAACGCGAGGAGCGGCAGCGTCGTCAGGAACCCGGCGGCAAAGCTTGAAATACCGAGGCTTGCACGGATATCGCTGACAAGCGGGCCGACCGATGTCAGGGGCGCTCTCAGATTGGCCCCGACCGTGATGATCGCGAGGAACACGAGCAGCAGCTCGGCGCTTCCGATCATCTTTACTTTTTCTTCTTGGTGTAACAACTCTGGTTGATGTTGAACTCTCATGGTCTTCCCCTTTATCTGTCTGAAAGTGTTTCCTTGAAGCGGTTGATGTACACATTGACGGCGTCCATCGCTCCTCCCGGATCCTGCCGGATGACGGCATCCACCAGCGTGCCATGGACCTGGATGTAGCCCGTTTCTTCTTCGGATGCCTCGAAGATATTGCGGATCGACACTTCCAGCGGGTCGATGAGATGGCCATATAACTCAATCAGCACCTCATTGTGGGAGGCCTCCACAATCGCCCGGTGCAGCGCCAGGTCTGCGGTCAAGTACCGTTGTGCGTCTCCTGCGACAAGGGCATCCTTGCATAGGATCAAAGCCGATTGAAGTTCCTCCAGATCTTCCGGGTTCCTTCTGATGGCCGCAAGCCGCGCCGCCTCGCGCTCCAGCGCATGCCGGACTTCGAGCGTATCCAGCACGTCCGCCCGGTCCACCCGCTTACGGATGGCGGCTTCCAACATGCTCGACGAGCGCACAACCGTGCCGCTCCCCTGCCGTGACTGCAGCAGCCCCGCATGCACGAGCGCCCGGACCGCCTCGCGGAGTGTGTTCCGGCTCACCCCGAATTCGGCGACCAGCTCCATTTCCGTCGGAATCCGCTCTCCGACCGGCCACTCCCCCGCATCGATGAGCGATTCCATCTGCGCGACCACCTGATCCACAAGGGATGAGCGGCTCGCCTTCAAAATCCCCGTCAACTGAATTCACCTCTCGAAATTTGTAGGATGATTCGACAAACTGTAGGGTAACACGGATCAAGGGGATGTGTAAACCGGTCAGCGTGACTAAAGTACGATGGGAATGGGCGAGTGGTCGAAGTTTCGCTTCGAGTGGCCGTAGTTTCCTCCCGAGTGGTCGCAGTTTTGCCTTGAGTGATCGCAGTTCCCCCTCGAGTGGTCGCAGTTTCACCTCGAGTGCGGCAAGTTCTCCCTCGAGTGCGGCAAGTTCTCCCTTGGATGACCGGAGGGGCCGCATCGATGTGCAAGCACCTTTCCTGCCGATGCATTCCTTTCCGGATAACCTAAAAGCACCTCTCCGCCGGGAAAGGTGCCGCGCTCACTCGTATTCAATAACTACCGTTGAACTTCTCGGCAAATGCCTCGGCCTCGCTGAGATCCAGCTTCAGCGGGGCAATCGCCGCTCCGCCGACCGGAGGCATCTTCGGCCGGACAAACCTGAACTCGTGGCCGCTTCCCGACCGCAAACGCTCCAGCTCTCCGAAGAACAGCTCAAAATCAGAGAACACGCCACCGGCCAGCACGACGGGGACGTCACTGCCCGCAAACGCACTTTTGCGGAAGCAGCTCACCACACATTCATAGAACCCTTCACTGGCCCGCCGGACGATCGATCCCGCGGCCTCATCCGTCCTTGCAAGCTCCACGACGTAACGCCCGAGCGGTGCCACCAGGCTCCGGGGGTGCATCCCGCCGCTTCCATAAAGCAGCGGGATGAGATCCGGGACGGCGGGCACCCCGAAATGATTCAGAACTGCCCCGGTCAGTGCCGTCTCCCTGCCGCGGCCGTCATACGCACGGAATACGCACCGAAGCGCCTGGTTCCCGAGATCATAGCCGCTTCCTTCATCGTCAAATAAATACCCCCAGCCGGCGACCCGGTGCGCCCGGCCTTCTTCATCCAGGCTGTATGTAATCGCCCCGGTCCCGGCAACCTGGACGATTCCGGGCGTGCCGAGCGTTCCGGCCATCAGCGCGTTGACCGAGTCATTCGATACACTCAGCCGGCACCCTGCAGGCAAGAACCGGTCCGCCGCTTCTTTGACGAGCCGCTCATTGCCGTTTTCCGTCACTCCGCTCATTCCCGCCTGGACAAATGCCAGCCGGCCAAACGCCTCCGGTTCCATTGAGCGCAGCCGCTCAAACACTTCCGACAGGGCCAAGACAAACTCCCCCGGCTGCATCACCGTCGGATTGCTCGGCCCGGCCTCCAGGCGAGCCAGCACCCTTCCGTCCAACTCACACAAAACGGCAGCGGTTTTCGTGCCGCCGCCGTCGATTGCCAAAATTGTCATCTCCGACAGCCCCCTTCTCACGGCGGAAAACGGTATTGATTGATGAACCGCACCGCCTCTGACAGATCATGCACCGGATCACGCCTCACTTCCCGCTCAACCGTCAGGTATCCATCATACCCGATTTCTGCGAGCGCCCGGAAGTACGCATCGAACCCGACACTCCCCTCCCCGAGCGGCACCTCACGGAAAAACGCACCGCTCTCCACGAGCTCCGCAATGTCGTTGTGCGAACTTCCCTGATTATACCCGAACATGCCATAGACCTCCCGCGGATCCAAAGGCGCCAGCCGGACACCGTCCTTCACATGCGTATGAACGATATACTCCTTCAGCAGATGCACCCCCCGGACCGGATCGTCTCCCGTGACCATCACGAGATTCGCCGGATCATAATTCACCGACACTCCGTCGCCCGACAGCGAATCGAGGAACCGCTTCAGCCGGACCGCCGTCTCCGGACCCGTCTCGATCGCAAAGTACCCGTCCACGCTTTTCGCATACGCCCCCAGCTCCTCGCACGCTTCCTGCATCACCGCATACATCCGCCCTGACTCATCATCCGGCACGATGCCGATATGCGTCGTCACGATATCCGCCCCGAGATCCTTCGCCAGATCGATGATCCGCTTCGACTTCTCGATCTTCGCCCGGTTCGCCGCCGGATCCTGGAAACCGTGCCCTCCCAGATCCCCGCACAGCGCCGACACCTCCAGACCGAGTCCGGCAAGAACCCCGGACAGCTCCCGTCTTTTGGCCGGGCTCATTTGCGATGGCTCCAGCTCGCCCCCCACCGCATACATCTGGACGCCGTCCGCACCGATTTCCTTCGCTTTCTCCAGTGCCTCGCGTACCGGCAGCCGAAGATTGTCCGTGATGATCCCGACTTTATTCGCCAGCTTGATTGTGATCGTAAACGACCTCCCGTCCGGTTCTTGCCGACTCATATACACCGTCCAGCATCTTCATCACCTCAAGCCCGTCCCCGAGCGGGGCAAGCGTCTTCCCGCCGCCCATGCAGCAAGCGACAAAGTGATTGATTTCCGCACCGAACGCCTCATTGAAATTGAGCGTCAGATGGTCGATCTGCGGATGCACGTTCAAAATCGTGTCATTTCGTTCGGTCACGAGCAGCAGTTCCGGCTCCAGTTCCGCACCGCCCCTCTTCCCGAAAAGCTGGATCTTCGTCTCGGTGTCTTTCGCATGGAGACTGAACGATACGTCCAGCATGAGCGTGGCGCCGTTTTCGAATGTGATCATCGCCGCCGCCAGGTCCTCGACATCATTCCTGTCGACACTGTAGTCCGCCGCCTTGTAATACGACAGATTGTCCACATTCCCCCGGTTGCCCAGCTCCAGGAATGTCGCACCCTTGATGCGGGCGACTTTCGGCTTCCCCATCAGATACCAGACCGTGTCGATCAGATGTACACCGAGGTCGATGAGCGGCCCGCCGCCCGACCGCGTACGGTCCGCGAACCAGCCGCCCGGGTTTCCGATCTGGCGAAGGTGCGTCGCCTTCGCGTAATAGATCTCCCCCAGCAGTCCGTCATCGATGAACTTCTTCAGCACCCGCGTCCCCGCCGCAAACCGCCGGACGAAACCGACCTGCAGCACTTCATCCTTTCCCCGCGCCGCGTCCCGGACCCGGAGCGCTTCCGCATAAGACATCGCGAGCGGCTTCTCCACGAGCACATGCTTCCCGTGCACCAGTGCCTGGATTGCCAGTTCCGCGTGGGTATCATTCCACGTGCAGATGCTCACCGCATCGAGCTCGGCATCCGCAAACATCTCTGCCGTCGATCCGAACACTTTGCGCACCCCGTACTTTGCCGCCTTTTCCCCTGCACGTCCGGCGGACAGATCATAGATTCCATACAATTCCACTTCTTCGTTACATGCATATGACTGCAGATGAAAATCCGAAATCATCCCGGCACCGACCACGCCAACCCTGAGCTTGCCCAACCGCCCGATCCCCCTCTCAGTTGCCTGCCGCCCGCCCGACTTCATGACTTTCCTTCATCATATGGGCGAACGGTCCGTTTCACGACAGGATTCTAAAAGGAAGCGGGAAGCAATCTGTGCGGAGTGCGTCGCTTGGATCCGCGAGTGAGTCGCAATCCCCGGCGAGTGCGTCGCTTTCGGATAAAACTTTTCCCATCTTGCATTTTTCCCCGCTCCAACAAAAAAGGCCGACCACGATTCCGTGTGGCCGGCCATTCACTCTATCAGTTATTGATGTACTTCTCGAACACCTCGCCGAAGTCTTTGTCATGGTACTTCTCACGGGCGGATTCCATCCAGGAGAAGCCGAATTCGGTCAGTTTCTTGTATTCGTCGGACAGGGTCGTCTGGGAGCTGCGCATGTTCTGCAGCACCGTGCCGGCCCGGTCGAGACTCTGAGCGGCCATTTCCATCATGATGCCGTTCTCGTGAGTGATCTCCGATATGTAGACGAGTGCTTTGTAAAGATCATTCAGCTTGTCGATCTGCTTTTTGTCCACATCAATGCTGTATGCCTGGTTGCCGAGCGTGAATTTGATCTCCACGTCCAGGTCGACCCGGCCCGCTGTCTCCAGCATCACACCGGAAATTTTGTGCTGGGCATATGGATGGCGCTTCAGCAGCCGCTTGGACGTGACGGCGTTCTCGCCGTCGACATGGACGAATGCCAGATTCGTGAAGCAGTACTCATCAGCTTTCGTCTTGATCAGGAAATAGATCTTCTCATCATCTTCATGGCGGATATAGTCATCCGCATCTGTTTTGTCGTAGTCTTCAGGCCCGATGATCTTTCCGATATC
Source organism: Edaphobacillus lindanitolerans (assembly GCF_900156305.1). Classification (GTDB taxonomy): domain Bacteria; phylum Bacillota; class Bacilli; order Bacillales_A; family Planococcaceae; genus Bhargavaea; species Bhargavaea lindanitolerans. The sequence goes on from NZ_FTPL01000001.1 coordinate 875,277, forward strand.
GGACAGGCCGAGCGCGTCGGAGGCAATCTTTTTCAGCATGGGCGGCTCCTCTTTTCTTCATTGGGAATGAATGCAGGAATAGTATAGCATCCGCACGGCCATGTGATGAACATCCCGCCACTTTTATCTTCCATATATAAACACGTTCAGGCGCCTGCTTTCATCAAGGGTTGCCAGCAGCACGTCCTTTTGACCAATATAATGCTCGGTCTTCAACGCCTGCAGCAACCAGGCCTCGTCCAGACCGGCCTCCTCCAGCGCCCGATGATCCGCACGGCCCTCCCGGATCACCACTTTCGGCAAGTTGAACGGCTGCGAAGGTAGATCGAAATCATTTCGTGTGGGCCCCTGGTACTGCGGACTTTCGAAAAATGAAATCGTCCCGTCCGGCTCCCACAGGGCGAGCGACAGCTTCTGGATGTCCTCGATCTTCGCCTTCCGTGCCTCCGACAACAGGTAGTCAATCGTGATCCGTGCTTTCTTCATGTTCGGATAAACGAGCTGCCCCCGCCGGACGAGCGGCATCGGATCCGGCGTGACGAGTACACGGGCCCGGGGAGATTTGAGCACAAGCAGCACGCTTCCGCTGTAAAGCAGAACGAGGACGCCCATCGTGATCATGGCCCCCGTCAGCCCGAGCCCCTCATCCGACAACGGGTGGGCGATCACGTTCCCGATCACGAGGGAAATCGCAAAATCGAGGATATTCAGCTGAGAGATGGACCGGCGCCCCATCACTTTCACGACGAGCAGCAGGAACAGATACGCCACCACTGCCCGAAGCACCCATTGCATCACCGTCAGCGTCTCTTGCGCATGAAAAAATCCACCTTGCCACCTCCAAATCCCTTTGTCCTTGAGTATGGCCAAAAAGAAGACTAGCGACTCCGGGGCGCCTCCGTTTGATTTCCAATGAACCAGAAGAGTAATTTAACCGGCCTTCTCTCTTCCTGCCAGCTTTTTCCTCCGGATTAAATAAACGGATGCAGGCAAAAGCGGAACGAACACTCCCGAGAAAATGGACAAAGTCATGCCTGTGGTTGCCCGCCATTCTTTGAAATCGATGATGCTTGGATACAAAGTCAGGGAAAGGAGAAAAGCGATGGTTCCCAGCGGAAGAATGAATGTCCGGTAATTCCTTTGTCCAAACAGCCGTGCAGTGCCGAGAATAGCCGCATAAATGTAAATGGAGGCTTTGAAGTACAGGGTGATCAGCCACAGAAAGGAGATGGTTGATTCGACCCTCTGGATGAAGTTTCCCACGCTGATCTTCTTGGCAAGTTCATAGCCGGGGTATTGCTGTTTTGCCGTATTGTCGCCGCCCAGTATTGACACGCATAAAAAAGTCAGCAGGATGATCACGGCCGCACTGATCGCACTTCCGATCAAAAAAGAGCGGCCCGCCTGCTTCTCACTGTCTGTGGATGCAGAATAAATCACGAGCATGGTGATCGTGTTCAGTGCAAACACCTCAAGAAGGGGGAAAGACGCACGGGCGATCGTTCCAGCCCCGGACTCAAAGACCGGCTGGATGTTCTCAATCTTGATCGCCGGCAGCAGAAAGATGAACAGCAGGAATAAAAATACGGCGTATACCAAAATAAAAACCTCTGCCGTCCGGGCAATCGTTTCCAGTCCCAGAAACACGCCGATCAGAATAGTCGCGAGCATCAGAAAGTTCAACATGGACATCGGTGTATTCGGCAACATTTCGGTCTGCAGAAACGCACCCGAGTAATAAAGCAAGCTGGATGCGTAATTCACCATGACAAGGATGAACAACGCCATGATAAACTTTCCGATCCAGCGACCGAGTATCCACTCCATTGCCCCAAAAAGCGAATTTCTCGGGAAGCAACGGGCCAGCAACCCGTAAAGGAAGATGATTCCCAACCCCGCCAGCGTCCCGGCTGCGGCTGCCAGCCAGGCATCCTGCCCCGCTTTTTCCGCCAGGATGGCCGGGACCGCCAGAATACTCGTGCCGGTCGTGAAGAAAAAGACGAGCACACCGAATTGATAGGCACTGATTCTCTCTATTCCCTTCATCTTCGCCGTCCTCCTCACAGTCGTTTAAAGCGGGTTCAGCAGCGTGCCGGTCATCCGGATGTTCATCTCCACTTTGACTTTCACCGGAACATTCTCAAAGCCGTGTTCGTCCCATTCACCCTTCAGACTTTTCCATTTATCGGGATGGGACCGGTGGATCGTCTGGCCGAACCCGAATATATCAGAACGGCCCCGAGACTGGGTCTCCTTCACCGTTTCCTCGATGATCCCGGTGAGCTTCTTTTCAAAGAGGTTATCCAAAATATGAATGCTTTCCGGCTTTTTCATGTCCAGACCGCATTGGACGGATCCGACATTTCCTTTGTTCTTGATGATGATTTCCATTTCGGGATTTCCCCCGCTGAAGCTTGCCTTGATTTTTGCATCCGACTTCGTCACTTCAATGGCCACGCTGCCGCCCTCGGGGCAGGAGATGGTTTCAACCGTATTTTTTATGTTGCCGGCCACATAGTTAAATCCCTTGCTCTGCTCCGCATCCAGCCAGCCGACCAGCCGATCCTTTTCAAACACAGCCAGATTGTCGAAATACAGCCGGGCGGACGGATGGATTTCTTCGGTCGCTTCCTTTCCGGTATTCGAATCGGCATCTGCACTCGACAATATGCCGGTCAGCACGGCATCCTTTCCGTCACTCGAGATATCCGCTAGCAGCTCAAAGAGCGTCATTTTATGGACCTCGGACCAATTATCCGAGGAATTCTCCAGCATGTCGAACAGCTTGTTGGCGGGGATCGTGTCAAGCGCAGTCGGCACCCTCAGAATATCCGAGGCCGGACGGTCTCTTGCCACAACGACTGAAAAATCAGGCCGCACTTCCCAGTCGCGAACGAAGAGATCCAGCGAATCCCAGATGCCCTCTCTCGCCATTTCCTCGCCGATGACGAGAAGCTTCAAGTGACCCGGATAAATCTTGCGCGGCACTTGCTTCGTCATTTTGCGGATCGCTTCATAGGCGGTCTCGCCATCCGCCTGAAAAAGAAGGACCGGGGTCCCTTCCGCTCCTTTATCCGAGGAAATCGCCGAAGGAACGACAACCTGTGCGGAGACCCGGAAGCCCTCGTCTGACTTGTCGATTCCGAAAGCGACGGCAATGGCAATCTCGTTCAACTCCCGCTTGTCCCAGCAACCGGTGAGAAAACAACAACAGATGATAGTGGCAACCAGCGGCTTTTTAATGGGGATCACCTTTTCGATTCAGAGTTGTCTGGACTTGATTCCTCAGCTACGGCCGGCTGTTGCCGGGTCGGGTTCGCCTTTCCGATGAGCCGAGGACGCCTGTACATGCGGGGAATCGGTCCCCGGATCATCGTATCTTTCTGTCCACTCCAGTTAAACGGCGAAAGCGGGCTCATATATGGAACACCGAATGACCGCAGACTGCACAGATGCAGGATGGTGACGATCAGTCCGATCATGATGCCGTAAAAACCAAAGCATCCCGCAAGGATCATGAAACCGAAGCGCAGCATCCGGACCGTAAAGCCAAGATCGTATACCGGCGAAACGAAGTTGGCAATGGCCGTCAAGGACACCACGATTACCATGGCCGCGGAGATGATCCCCGCTTCCACTGCAGCCGTCCCGATGACCATCGCGCCTACGATGGAAATAGCCGAACCGACATTCCGGGGCATCCGGAGCCCGGCCTCACGCAGAATCTCAAATGCCAATTCCATGATGAGCGCTTCGATGAATGCCGGGAACGGCACTCCTTCACGCTGGGCGGCCAGGCTGATCAAGAGAGGCGGCGGCAGCATATTTGGATGGAAGGTCGTGATGGCAATGTAAAAAGCCGGCAGCAGCATAGCGATTCCAAAAGACACATAACGGAGGATCCGGATAAAGCTCGAAAACAACACCCGCTGGTAGTAGTCTTCGGAAGACTGGAAAAACTGAGTGAACAGCGCCGGCACGATCAATACAAACGGACTCCCGTCCACCAGAATGGCGATCCTTCCTTCCAGCAGGTTGGCGGCGACCGCATCAGGCCGCTCCGTGTTGTAAATCGTGGGGAACATCGTATAGTCTGTATCCTGGATGAATTCCTCGATATACCCGCTTTCTAGAATTCCGTCAATCTCGATCAAGTCCAGCCTTTTGCGCAGTTCATCCAGCACCCGTTCTTCAATGAGACCGTGAATATACATCAGTTCCACATTCGTTTCGGTTCGTGTGCCGATTTTTCTGGATTCGTTCCAAAGATTCGGATCTTTCACCCTGCGCCGGATCAGCGCCGAGTTCACCCGGATGTTTTCGGAGAATGAATCCCTCGGCCCGCGGACGACGGTCTGTGAATTCGGCTCTGTGACGGCCCGCTCCGCCCATTTGCGGTTGGGAATGACGAGACCTGCCGCATACCCGTCCACGAGCAGGAGCGTGTCACCCGAGAGCAGACTTCCCAGCAAGGAAGAGACGGAACCGGATTCTTCCACTTCCCCGACCGTCAAAATCCGTTCCTTCAGCTCCGACAAAAAGCATTCGTCCGGACTTCCGCCTTCCCTCTCCTCAATCTCCGGCAACTCGATCATCAGTGTTTCCAGAAGGAATTTCTGGAGGGAGGCCGTGTCCGTCAGGCCGTCTGTATACAAAATGCCGGCCGGGATCCCCTCCCGCCCGATCCGGATTTCCCGGATGATGACATCCGTGCTTTCCCCGAGGGTCACTTTTAACAGGAGCAGGTTGTCCTGCAGGCTTTTCTGAAGACAATCCCGGCCGGAAGCTTCCGGCTGTCCGCCTTTCTTCTGATCAAACAAACTCAACAAGCTTCCCTTCTCTCCCGTTGTGATTACTTGACAGTATGAAAGCTCCGGAACCCGTTTATACATAGGTTGCAAGATTTGTGCTGTGTTGCTGTCGGACGAAAAAAAGAACAGATCCCTTCAATCCAGGTTTCTGGAATGACGGAATCTGTTCTGTTGGTTTTGCAGGGGCTACTTCCCCTCATAAATCCGGTCAATCTCTTTGCGTTTCTCATCCAGATCACTGTACGACTTATTCATCAGGTACTTCTTCATTTCAACTATACGGTCGCCCATTTCCCAGTAGTATTCGTTGCGCATGTCGATGATCTTGTTTTTGCTGGGGACTGTTGATCTTGCCTTGCGTCTGAAGAGTCAGCAACGCATGTTGCATTTTGTGTGATTCGCTGCGGTTCTGCACTTTCCAGTTTATTTCAATCTTATTTATATCAGATCTTTCTCCAAATTTATCCATTACAAGATTGTTCTTTTCTTCGAGCCACCAATCCTGCCACTTTTTTGCGTCCTCAAGCGACCAGTCGAATTCCGCTTTGAGCTGCTCGTGGTTGCGTGCATTCGTATACGTTCCGCCTGCCGCTTCAGCGACATCCTGCAGCTGCTGTTCTTCCTTGCTCGCCACGTCAAATCCAATGATATGGACAATCGGAGAAATTCCCGAAGCCTTGAGTGCTGCTGCGGATTGGACCGGATCGCCGCCGCATGTTTCCATGCCGTCGCTGACGACAAAGATGACATTTTCATCATGCTCGCCCTTGTAGGGCTCCAGATCTTTCTGCGCCTGCCCGATCGCGCCTGCAAGCGGTGTCCAGCCTGCCGGATTGAACTGATTCAAGGATTCGGCCAATTGGCTTTCTTCATAAGGCTGAATTGGATAAACAAGCTCATTCGATGCACAAGACATGGCCTTGTCTGCTTTGGAACCGGTCCCTTTGTGCCCGTACACCCTTAACCCGGCATTTGCCTCGGCCGGCAAACTAGATGCAAAACTCCGGATCGCTTCCTTGGCGAGCTCCATCCTCGTCTTAGAGCCAATGACATTGGCCATGCTGCCGCTCGCATCAAGCAAGATTTCAACATTATAGGAAGCATCAGACCCGTCCGGACCGCTGCCTCCCGGACCGCCGGGGACGCTGCCTGATCGGAGGGCCCCCATCGGATCTTCGTACTCCATCTTGAACAATGAATACAAATGCTCCAGCAACTGCCTCAGCTCTTCATCGCTCGCATCCCTCCGTTAGGGCAGGGATTCCGTCCGTAATTGTCTCCAGATCCTGTTCGGGAATATTTGCATCGTCGGAAGCAAACTCCCCTGCCGGATACTCAACCACTTCCTTCAAGGCAATCGGCATCGGCCGGCTTCCAAATGCAGGCTCCCCGTCTGGAAGACCCTTCTGCGGTTCCGCTTCTTCCGGCTCCTCTTCCTCAGGCACCCCGGCCGCCCCCGCTTCAGGCTGCACTTCTTCTTTGCAGCCTGCCAACATGATCAGCAAGAAAACCAATAGACCCGCAACCCTTGTAAAACGCCTCACGCAATCCCCCCTTACGCTCCTCATTATTTCCCAGTTTAGGATATCGGAAACGGGAAAACAACTTGAATTAAGAGTGCTTCATCCCTTCGAGTCCACCACTAAAACAAATAAGACCCGCCGGTTTTTTCCCGCGGGTCGGTTCACCTCTCTATTCATACAACCGGGCTCTTGCCGACCGGGGTGACCGGCTCTTCTGTTTCAGGGAGCGCCGTTTCTTCAGCCTTTAGATGATCCGCATGAGCAGTGTGCTTTCCGATCTGCAACATTTCACGGATCACAACAACGGCGATGAACAACATGCCGACTCCGCCCCATGCGAAAACAAACAGGTAGAAGAAAGAGAATGCGCCAAATGACATCATACCCTTTCACCCCCTCCGCTCAGATGATGATCCGGCTCATATGTTCTCAAAACGTTATAGTCAAACCGGTGTTTTGTAAACGGCAGGGAAACCAAAATGACAACGAACGGCAGGAACAGAGACAGCATATTGCCGACAAACCAGTTCAGGTCCTCATCCTGGATCATCACAAATGCACTCAACCCCGAAATCAGGCCGATGGCAATCGATGCAAAGGCCACTTTGCTGTTGAGCCGCTTCAGCCAAAGACCCAAGATCAGAGAAGCCGCGGGTGCAGCAAACAGTATTCCGCTGAAAATATCGATCATCAGCAAAGATACCCCGTCAAGAAGTGTGGCCGCAGCGCCGATGACCACACCTGCCAGGAGAATGATCATCCGGCCAAAGCGCGTTTGCTGGGACTCGGTCGCATTTTTTCGGATGTATCTTTTGTAGAGATCCAGCGTGAACATCGCCTGGAGGCCTGCAAGTCCATTTCCTCCGGTCGTCAAACCGGTCATCAAGATCAGAATCACAAAGGCCACGGCTCCGAAATCTCCCAGGACCAATTGGAAGATATAAGGCGCGGCACCGCTGTTGACGGCCACTTCCTCCGAAGTGAGACCGAGCGAGTAGAAACCTCCTCCGATTACGTTCCCGAAGATGATCGGGATCGGCATCCAAGCTACAACCGTTCCGATCAGGTAAGCCCAGAACAGGCTCTTTGTACTCTTGGCAGAAGCCGCAGTGGAATAATAGCTCTGGCTCAGCAAGACTTGCCCCATGGCAATCACCACTGCGGAAAGTCCGTAACGGAGGCCGGCCGTGTTAAAGAAAATGAGTGCATCCGGGTTGTGTTCCGGGTGCGCGGTATCTGTCGAAATGATTTTCAGAGACTCGAAGATATGCGCCAGACCCAGTTCCTTGACGATAAAGGGAACCGTAATGAAAACAACAAGCAAGATCACAAAAAACTGAAATACCGAGTTATAGATCGAGCCCCTCAATCCTGCGATGGCGATGAAACTCGCAAATAGCATCGACGCCAGGAAAGCGGTGATCTTGAAATTCAATCCGAATGTGTATTCAAAGGCATAGGCAATCCCCACCGCCTGCATGACACACACATAGAGGACCAGGCAAATTCCGAACACGAGAAATGTATTGGCGAGCCGGGTGCCAAACCGCTCCCGGATAAATTCGATGAACGTCGTGGATTTTGGCATGAGCGTCCGAATCCTCAACGCTATCGGGATGAATAACAGGAAAGGCAATGCCGCTCCCCACGCATAGTTAAAGCCTCCGCTCACCCCGTACCAAATACCGGCTTCCCCGGCCCCCATGAGAGAACCTGCCCATACCCATGCGACAAAAACGCTCGCGGCGATAAACCCAAACGGGATCCCCCTGCCTGCGGTCAATAATTCATCGACCTGGTTCAGTCTATTGTTCTTGTTGATCAATGCCGAAATGCCGATCAAAATTACGGCAAAGACAAATAAAATTGAATAACCCGCCAGCGCACCGGTCATGACCGCTCACCTTCCTTTTCCGGACTGACCCGGTTATACCGGCGGAGGACAGCGAGCAGTTCTTGATGGTCGATTGCTTTGATCACTTTGCCCTCAGGTTTTAAGGTGGTCATATCTTCAGCCGAAACCATCGCATTGATGATCGCTTCATCGACCGCATGCACGGCCTGTTCGTAGATGCAATCAAAATATTCATCATTGATCAAGTCCATATGAAGCCTCGCTTTTTCCTGCTGGGGGATTTCCATCTCATTGGCATTCGAGAAGGCGAGGAAGATATCCCCTGAGTCATTCCCGCCGGGGGTCCCGCTTCTGCCGATGCCGATTGCAGCACGTTTGGCCAATCGTCTCAGCTGATGGGGCAACATCGGGATATCCGTTCCGATGATGACAATGATCGAACCCATTTCTTTTCCGTAGAGAACGTGCTCTGTGAGATGCTTGCCGACAGGAACACCAGCCACATTCAGCCAATCACGCTTGCCGTGGTTTGCCTGGACAAGCACACCTATATGATAATTCTCCCCGTCGATGTCAACCTGTCTGGAGGAGGTGCCGGTTCCGCCTTTGAACTCATAGCAGATCATCCCGGTCCCGCCGCCGACATTTCCTTGATCGATCTTTCCGCTTTTGGCTGTTTCCAGCGCCTCGAGCACATGATGTTCTTTCACATGGAATCCGTTGATATCGTTTAAGATCCCGTCATAAGTTTCGGCGACAACCGGCATGGCCCAAAGATGCCGGCGGTGATACTGCTCCTTGTACGTATCCACCATCCACTTGGTCACAGCCTGGTGGACCGTGCCGACAGCATGCGTGTTGGAGATGCAAATCGGGCTCAGGAAGTAACCGGCATCCTGGATCCAATGGGTGCCCGTCATCTCGCCGTTTCCGTTCAAGGCATACATACCGGCCCAAACAGGGCTCAGCGTACTGCGGTCACTCGCCGGTAATATTGCCGTAACACCTGTTCGGACAGGACCTTTCCCCACTTCAAGCTGCCCGTCCCCTTGCAATAGAGTTGCATATCCGACTGTCACTCCGGGAACATCCGTGATGGCATTAAACGCTCCGGTCTTCCCTTCAAATGGAATTCCCAAGTCTCTTGCGTCCATTTTTTCAAGCTTCCCCTCTACTTTGGTATCTTTGTTGTTTGGTCTTCTGTAAAGCGCTTGCATTTTGCTAAATATTCAATCTACCTACTCTGAATATTATATTCTTATTAAGAGGGCAAGTCTTATACGGAATGTACAAACTTTCTATCGTTCTTTGGACGGTTTGTCCTGTAAATATGGGCCATTGACTTGGATCATATAAAAAAGAAGGAACCGGGGGCTCCTTCTTCAAAAGTTCTGTTTGATCAAGCACGGCTTCCGATTTTCTTTCCCCCTACTCCCACCGGGCAAAGCGGAAGGTTCGCTCGTACAGCATTTCGCCTGTGCCCGATTCAACCGGCCCGATGGAGCGGAGCACTTTGCAGCGCCGGCGTTTGGCGATGATCCAGGCATACCGCAATGCGTCGTCATCTTCCAACTGTACAGGCGAGTCGGACTCCAGCCGGACGATGAATTCCCAGTCATCGGACCAGCCGGCATAAAGAACGCCCAGTTTCCACGCCACCACATCATCCAATTCTCGCTCACTGATTAGATTCATCCTCGCGCATCTCCTTTTTCAATGAATTGCTATGTTCCATTTTCTAAAAATAATACTATAGTCCTAATAAAACCTTCAAAACGTCCAAAACAGAATAAAATTGAACATTCATAGATAAGCACTTATACCCATTCTATAATTAAAAATAAACAACGTTGCCTCATGGCAAACGCTGTTCCTCTCAATCTAATGAAGGGACATGACTTTATTTTACTTATATATATTAGCAACAATTTGGTGGCTGGACAAACTCTATGTGTGTACAACAATCAACTTTTTCATTCTCCCCCCTACTCCCCAATCCTCTCTCGGATTCCCTGATTTCATTTTGACTTTATAGGAGTTCCTTTCCCTTGTGTCGAAATAGTTCGATATCCGGAATAGACTTTTACAGCAAGACGCCGCCAGGCTCCTTGACCCGGCCCGACTCCAGCCCGGACAGTTCATTTATATAGAAGGAGGAAATACCATGTCCGCATACCCGATGGACGAGATCCGCAGCCAGTTTCCGGCGCTCGGACGTACGTACAACGGACTGCCTGCCGTATTCCTGGACGGCCCGGGTGGTTCACAGGTCTTAAAAGGGGCCATGGACGCTATGGTCCGCTACATGACAAACGGCACGGCCAATCTGCACGGCCAATTTCCGACAAGCCGGGAAACGGAAAAAATGATCCAGGAAACCCGGGAGGCTGTGGCCGACCTTGTCAATGCCCGTCCCGAAGAGGTGGCCTTCGGCCAGAATGCGACGTCCCTGGCATTCTCCGTCGCCCGTGCGCTGAGCCGGGACTGAAAGCCCGGTGATGAAATTGTTCTGACAGAGATGGACCATCCCGCAAACATCGACCCCTGGCTGTCCGCTGCAGAGGATAAGGGCGTCAAGGTCAACTGGATCGGGGTGGACCCAGCTACACTCACGCTGGACCTGACGGGATTGGATGATCTGATCCATGACCGGACCCGGCTCGTCGCCGTCACGCTTGCCTCCAATGCAGTCGGCACAGTCCCCGATCTGCGGCAGATCATACAGTTGGCGAAAAAGAACGGGGCCATCACCTCCGTCGACGCTGTTCATGCGGTTCCGCATATGGCCATCGACCGTGAAGAGATCGGTGCCGACATTTTGTTCTTTTCCGCCTACAAGTTTTTCGGGCCGCATATCGGAATGGCCGTCATCCGGACACCGGTCTTCGGGACCCTCAAGCCATACAAGGTCGGGCCGTCGGACAGTCGCTATCCGGACAATTTACAGACCGGCACCCAGAACTTTGCGGCGATCGCGGGGGTGAAGGCGGCCATCGGATTCATTGAAAGCCTTGGCAACGGCCATACCCGGCGGGAGCGGATCATGGACGGCTACCGGCAGATCGAAGAACACGAAAATCGTCTCGCAAACCGGATCCGGCAAGCCTTTTCCGGGATCGAGGGGATCCGTCTTTATCAAGCTCCCGACCCCGTCATGAAAACACCGACGCTCGCATTCACGGTAGATGGCCTGTCTCCTGCCGAGTTCAGCCGGAGAATGGCCGAAGAGCACGCCATTTTCGTTGCAGACGGCCACTTTTACGCCACCCGCCTTGCGGAGCGGGCCGGAGTCCTTGAGGACGGCAGCTGGATCCGGGCAGGGCTTGCCCCCTATACGACCGAAAATGAAGTGGACCGGTTCATCGAGGCCACACGGCAGATCACCCGGACACCCGTCCTTCCATCCGGCAAGGTGACTTCATGAGCGGACGGACATCACTGCAGCCGGCAACCGATCAGATCCGGAACCAAGTCATCGGCTGGCGCCGGCATCTGCATCGGCACCCTGAGCTGTCCTTTGAAGAAATCGAGACTTCCCGTTTTGTCCGGGAGACCCTTGAATCCTTTCCCGGGCTCGAGATTTCAAATCCGACTCCGACAAGCGTGATGGCCAGGCTGGCCGGGAACAAACCTGGAAAGACCCTCGCCATCCGTGCGGACATGGATGCCCTGCCGATCACGGAAGAGAATGATTTCGAATTCAGATCCATCCATCCGGGCAAGATGCACGCCTGCGGACATGACGGACACACCGCCATCCTCCTCGGTGCAGCGAGTGTCCTATCCGGACTGAAGGACGAGATCCCGGGTGAAATCCGCTTCATCTTCCAGCACGGCGAAGAGCAGCTTCCGGGCGGTGCGGATGAGATGGTCCGCGCAGGGGTCATGGACGGGGTCGATGCGGTGATCGGGGCCCACCTCTGGTCACCGATCGAGACGGGCAACGTGTTTACGAAAGCGGGGCCGCTCATGGCGGCGGCAGACATCTTCCGCATCCAGATCCGCGGACAGGGCGGCCACTCCGCTGTCCCCCATGAGACGATCGATGCACTCGCTGTCGGGACCCAGGTGGTGAACAACCTGCAGCATATTCTGTCGCGGCAGACCGATCCGTTTGAATCGCTTGTCGTCTCCGTCACCAAATTCACGGCCGGCACATCACACAGCATCATTCCGGACACTGCGGAAATTGTCGGATCCGTCCGGTCGTTCAACGAGGGGATCCGCCGGCAGGTTCCCGCTCAGATGGAACGGATCATCGGCGGGGTCACCGCTGCACACGGCGCAACCTATGAACTGGACTACGAATACGGATACAGCCCGGTCCTCAACGATGAGGCCGTCACCCGCATGATGGAGGAGACAGTCCGGGAAGTGCTCGGGGAGGAACATCTCCTCCGGATGAATCCGATGATGATCAGCGAGGATTTCTCCCGGTATCAGAAGGAAGCCCCGGGATGCTTCTTCCTCATCGGTGCAGGAAATCAGGAGAAAGGAATTGTCTGGCCGCATCATCATCCCAAATTCACGATTGACGAAGAATCGCTGGATATCGGAGTTCGGCTGTTCGTGGATGCAGCCCTGAGAATTCTCGGCTGCCGGACCGGCGAGGCCGCCATAATCAAATAACAAAAACAAAGACATCCGATGTCCGCTTTGCGGAACCGGATGTCTTTCTGTTTTTCCTGGATCTTCGACTTGGGATGCCTTCTTAAAACACCAGCCAGTGCGCTATGAGCACGATGATCGGCAGTGTGATGATCGTCCGCTGCAAAAAGATGATGAGAAGTTCCCGGAAATTGACCGGGATATTGGATTTCAGGATCAGAATCCCGATTTCGGACATGTAGATGAGCTGGGTGAGAGAAAGCGTGCCGACGACGAAGCGCGTCAGTTCGCTTTCGATGCCGCTTCCGATGACCGACGGGAGGAACATGTCGGCAAATCCGACAAGCATCGTCGGTGCCGCTTCTCCCGCCTGCGGGATCTGCATGAGCTCGAGCACCGGCACGAGCGGGTAGGAGATCCACTGGAACACCGGCGAGTACTCCGCAATGATCAATGCCAGCGCGCCGAGACTCATGACGAGCGGAATCAGTCCGAGCCAGATGTCGAGAACCGTTTCGACGCCGTCCTTGATCAGGGCTTTCGGCCCTTTTACCCGACTGGCTGTCGCAATTGCCTGTTTCCAGCCCCAGCTGAGACCGGTCTCACCCGCGGGGATCGCTTCATCGTTCCGCTTGGCAGACCCATCGAAATACGTATCGGCTTTTCTGGAGAGCGGCGGAATCCTCGGCATGATGATGGCCGCGATGATGCTGGCGACCGCGATCGTCAGGTAAAAGGGAATGAACAGATGACCCAGGCCGATGACATTCGCGACGACGAGCGAGAAGGCGACCGACGCGATGGAGAATGTGGTCGCAATCACGGCCGCTTCGCGTTTCGTGTAATACCCCTCATCATATTGCTTCATCGTGATGACGACCCCGACCGGTGCCGCGCCCATCCACGACGCGAGCGTGTCAATCGATGAACGGCCCGGCAAAGTGAATACCGGGCGCATGAACTTGGTCAGCATGGCACCGAAGAATTCCATGAGACCGAATTCCACGAGCAGCGGGAGCATGACACCCGCAAACAAAAACCATGTCAGCAGGACCGGTGCGAGATCAAACAGCACCACCCCGCCGGTCGCCCGGGAAGAGATGAACTCCGGGCCTGCGCTGAAATAAGCCATGAACCCGACCGCAAAGCCGAAAATCCGTGTGATCAAACCGAACGGCCCCACGAGGAACAGCGCTTTCCAGAAAGGCCGGTCCACGATGAACGCCGGCTTTGCAACAACGGTCACGACGGTCATCAGTGCGGTGAAGCCGAGCATCGCCAGGATGAATCCGGGAATCCAGGCTTCTCCCATTCCAAGCACTGATGATGCGAGGATTCCGATGCCGATCGTGATCTCCCCGTTCCATCTGACCGGCACCAGGAACAGGAGAACCCCGATCAGTGACGGAATCAGAAACTTCCATACCGCGCTCTTCGCTGTTGCTTGTTCCCCCTTGTAAACAACGGACATGTTCATTCCCCCTTGTATTTAATTCAGCGCGGGTCACCGCACTCCTGAAGAACCGCTTCCAGCATATCGAGCCCCTCATCGATCTGTTCCTTTGTGACGGTCAGCGGCGGGATCATGCGGATCACTTCCCCCGAATTGCCGCACAGGTAGAACAGGACTCCCTTTTCCAGACACCGGTCGAGCACATCCATGACCGCCGCACCATCCGGCTCCCCTGTCTTCGGATCCTGAAGTTCGATGCCGATCATCAGGCCGGTTCCCCGCACGTCACGGATGACCGGATGAGTTTCTTTGATTTGCGTGAGACGCTCCATTGCGTACGCGCCCATTTCGCGCGAGTTCTCGATCAGCTTTTCTTCCTTCAGCACCTCAAGCGAAGCGAGCGCGGCGGAGCAGGCGATCGGATTCCCCCCGAAGGTGGTGCCGTGGGAACCGAGCGGCCACTGCTCCATCAGCTCCTTTGAAGCGACAGTCGCGCTCAGCGGAAGACCGGCTGCAATGCCTTTCGCAATCGCCATGATGTCCGGCCTAACCCCGAATGTCTGCGCCGCGAACCAGTCGCCCGTCCGGCCGAACCCGGTCTGCACTTCATCGAATATGAGCAGGATGCCATGCCGGTCGCAGATCTCCCGGATCTTCTTCAACCACGATTTCGGCGGGATGATGTATCCTCCTTCACCGAGCACTGGCTCAACGATCATGCAGGCGACTTCCGACGGATCGACCTGATGGGCAAATAGGCGCTTCGCATCCCGCTCAAGCTTTTCTGCAAAGAATACTTCCGGGTCCGCCCCCTCGGGCAGGTCTTCAGGAAGTGCGTACGGCAGCTGATACGTCAGCCACGACGGCTGCAGATGCTTGCGATATTTGCTTTTCGACGTCGTGACGCTGAGCGCTCCGATCGACCGGCCGTGGAAGCAGCCGGTGAACGATACCGCGTACGGCCGTTTTGTCACGTACTTCGCGAGCTTCAGCGCACCCTCGATCGCCTCCGTCCCGCTGTTCGCAAAGAAGAAATTATCGAGTTTCGGCGGCAGCACCTGCTGCAGCTCATACGCCAGCTTCAGAATCGATTCATAGATGATGACGCCGGACGGCCCGTGGACAAGATGGTCCGCACTGTTCTTGATCGCCTCGACGACCTTCGGATGCCGGTGCCCGACGTTTTCGACCGCAATCCCCGACGTAAAGTCCAGATACCTGCGTCCATCCGCTCCGTAGTAATAACAGCCCTCGGCCTTCACGACGGGCAGGTTCGGATGGTCCTTCGCCATACTCGGTGCAAGGAAGTTCCCGATGTTGCCGACCATCGATGTCCAGTCCGGCTGTGCTTCTGTCATGCTTGATTCCAGTTGCTTTGTCATGATGCATCCTCCTGTTCATGGAACATGTTATATCTTGGTGTGTTGCAGCTCCGCGGTGTTTGGTTCTCATCCCGTAGCGTCGGAGACCCTACCTTTCGTGCTTGAGTCCCTACCAAACGGGGGTGAGTCCCTACTTTCATACTCGAGTCCCTACCTCTCGTATTCGAGACGCTTCGGGGGCGAATCGCTACCTTGCACATTCGAACCGCCACCAACTCGGGGATGAATCCCTCCCAATCGCTGCTGAGTCCCTACCTTTTACACCCGAGTCGCTACCTCCGCCACTTTAATCAGCACCCATCCGCAACTTTCCGGGTGAAGTCCTGATTCAAGTGTCTTCATATTTCTTCAGCTTCCGCACGACCGACGGCTGGCTGATGCCGAGTTGCTTCGCCATTTCCGTTGTTGTGCCGTATCGCTGCTTCGCGATTTTCAGCACCCGTTTCTCCACACTTTCAAGGATGCTCGGCAGCGACCGTCCGTCAAGCCCGATATCGGACAGTGTCGATGCCGGAGCGAGCCGGTATTCCATCGGGAGGTGATCCGGCCGGAGTACCTGCTCCCTTCCCGATACGACGAGCCGTTCCATCACGTTCTGCAGCTCATCGATATTGCCCGGCCACGGCAGGTTCATGAGGGCATCGAACAGCTCCTGGGACAGCTCTCTCTCCCTGGCGTGCTTCTCATTGAATACCTCCAGGAAATGTGGGATCAGCAACGTCAGATCCTCCCGTCGTTCCATCAGCGGGCGTAATTCGATCGGCACAATCTGCAGCATGTAATACAGCTCGCAGAGAAACTCCCCGTCCTTCACCGCCCCGGCCAGATCCCCTTCCGCTGAACAGATGAGCCGCACATCAAACGGGACCATCTCGGGCCCGTCTCCGACCCGGAACTCTTTGTCCTTCAGGAGCGCTGCCAGCCGGGTCTGCAGATGAAGCGGCAGCCGGTCGATTCCCTCAAGATACAGCGTCCCGCCGTCCGCAACCGACAGCAACCCGATCTTTTCCCGTCCGTCACCGACGAGTTCCCGCTCAAACAGCGCTTCCGGAATCGTGCGGCAGTCGAGCGACAAGAACGCCTGATCCTTTCGCCCGCTCCGTTTATGAATTTCCTTTGCCAGCGTCGACTTCCCCGTTCCATGCTCGCCGTACACCATCACGGGCACATCGAGCTCCGCCACTTCAAAACCGGTCGAAAACGCTTCCAAAGACGGTCGGGATGAGAGAATGAGGCCCGATGTCTCCACCGTCTCCTTCCGCAGTCGGCTCAGCTCTTCCTTGAGGCTCGCCATCTCCGCTTCCAGCCCATCCAGATACTCCTGGATCACGAGCAGCTCTGACCACTCATACGAATAACTGACGACAAACTCCACATCCCCCGCCCCGTCGAACAGCGGAAATCCCATGATCAGTTCGCGGCTGCCGGACGGCGTCTCCTGAACGAGCACCACCTTCTTCTTTTCTTTCATGACAAGCGGTGTTATCGCCGGAGTGAAAATCCCCCGCTCCTCCAGATCATAGACGGATGCGCCCAGCAACTCTTCGGGCGTCAGGCCATAATGAGCTCCGCTCTGTTTCGATGCCTTGATGATGATTCCGTCACGGTTTGTGACGATCAAGTCTTCCTGGGAAGAATCGAATACTTCCGGAGTCGGATTGGACTCCAAGTAAAAAGATGACATATTGGACCGGCACCTCCTCGGTTTAATTATTCACTTTTGTCTGTTTATTTAGATATGAATAGGAGTATACAGGGATTGAGATCTAAAAGCAATAGTGCGCAGCTTCATCTCCCAACAAAAAAAGCCCCCTAATAGGGGCTCAGTATATTATAGATGTGATGCTATAAGCAGGTTCGAAAGCCATCAATCCGCTCCATTTGTACTGACCACGAGCAGCACCACCGGCTTGTCGGTCTCGTTATACCAGGTGTGCTTCTTCGATGAATCAATATGAAGAGATTCATGCGGATAAAGGGTTTCTTCATGACCCTCGAGCATTACTTTCAGTTCGCCTTCCAGTACATAAACAAATTCCTGCCCTTGGTGAGAGTATGGGGCTGTCTGGGATTCGCCTGCTTTCAGTTCGATCCGGGCGGGAATGAACATCGGCTGGTCCAGATCACCTGCCAGGCTAGTGTATGTAAAGTTCGGCTGGTCTGCACTTTTTTTCAGCGATCTCTTTTTGATCGGTGAATCCGCTTCCGGTTCAAAGAAGAAATTTACGCTCACTCCGAGGGCTTCCGCAATCTTCCGGAGCGAGGTGAATGTGATGGTGCTGATCCCGCGTTCAACTTGTGACAGAAAACTTACGGACAGTCCGCTCCGCTCACTCAGTTCGCGCAGCGTCATTTTTCGTTCTTTGCGAATCCGTTTGAACTCTTCCCCGATTTGATTATCCATGAACCATCACTCCCCTTGCATTGTCCCCGCTTTGCAATCCATTCTATCATCACTGTGCTAATTATTGTCTTTAATCATAAATCCCGGAGCAGCTGTCACTCCGGGATTTCCTCACATTATTGTGTTACCATCAGCTCACCTAGTTCCTGCATATGCTGTTTCAACGTTTTTTCCTCGTCATCCGTGAGTCCCAACCTTGGTTTTCGAGGCGGTCCTCCGGCCAATCCCTTCAGTTCCATCGCTCGTTTTGCAACCTGCACATACTTGCCCGAACCCTCAAGGAAATTACAGAGCGGCAAAAGTTGATCATAGATTTCCCATGCTTTTACAAGCTCTCCCGCTTCATAGGAATCATACAGTTTTTTCGCTGTCCGTGGAGCGATATTCCCGGCGACCGAAATCCACCCTGTCGCCCCTGCAAGGAACGATTCAAGGACCAGGTCATCCGCCCCGCAAAATGTCTTGATGAACCCCCCGCCCTGTCTCGAGATATCCCTCACATTCCGGATTTCCCCGCTTGACTCTTTGATGTGGGTAATGTTGCTCACATCTCTTCCCACTTTGAGAATGGTCTCCACCGAAATGTTCACCCCGCTTGTAAACGGGTTGTTGTAAATCATGACCGGAAGAGAGACCGAGTCTGCCACAGCCTTGAAGTGCTCGTAGATTTCATGTTCCGTCGGATGGGCATAGTATGAATTGATCAGAAGCGCCCCGTCAGCACCCGCCTGTTCTGCCTGCCGTGTATATTCGATGGCATCAGCCGTCGTTTCCGCCGCTGTCCCCACAATGAGCGGCAGGCGGCCGTTCACCTGCTTGACCGCCACTTCCACTGCCTTGAACCGCTCTTCTTTCGTCAGGCTGACGAACTCGCCTGTGCTGCCGTTGATGGCCAGGCCGTCCACACCTTCTCCGATGTAATACTCGATGTTCTCCGCAAAGCCTTTCCAGTCTATGCTTTCATCCTCATTCATCGGTGTGACGAGCACAGGATAGACTCCCTTAAATTCTTTCATCTTTAAAACCCCCATTAAATTTATTCACTAAGCAATTCTGGCAGCCATGTTGCCAACTGCGGGAATACGATCAGCAGGATGGCCGCAATCAGCTGGATGATAATGAACGGCACCGTTGCCCGGTAGATCTTCCCGATGCTGACCTTTTCGCCAACTGCGCTCTTCAGATAGAAGATCGCAAAGCCGAACGGCGGTGTCAGGAATGCCATCTGGAGGACCACCATGAAGATGATTGCCCACCAGAGCGGATCAAACCCTGCATTGACCACCACAGGTGTAATGATCGGGGTGGCAAGCATGATCAACGCCATGGTCTCCAGGAACATTCCGAGGAGAATGATGAATGCGAGCGCAAAGATGAGGATTCCCCACTTGCCGCCGGGTGCATTGGCTGCCATTTCGGAGACAAACTGATTGCCCCCGACTCCGGAAAAGACTGCACTGAAAACCGCCGCGCCCACCAAGATCCATCCCACCATCCCGGTCATCTTCATTGATTCATAAATGGATTCTTTCATCTTCGTCCAATTGAGCCGTTTGGAGATCACGCCGATGAGGACCGTACCCAGGACCCCGACCGCTGCCCCCTCGGTAGGAGTGGCAGCACCGGTGAAAATGGAACCGAGCACAAGTACAATGAGCAGCATCGGCAGGAAAACTGATTTCAGCGAAGCGAATTTTTCTTCGGTTGTGGCGCGGTCCTTTTTTGCAAGTGCCGGTGCCACATCGTCCTTCCGGTATGCCCGGAAGAGAATATACGCAATGAACATCAGGATCAACAGGATTCCGGAACTCAATCCGCCTGCAAACAGACTGGAAACCGAAACCCCCGTGATGGCTCCGTAGACAACCATATTCAGGCTCGGGGGGATCAACTGTCCGAGTGTGCCGCCTGCCATGATGGATCCGAGGCTCAACGTCTCATCGTATTTGTAACGCATCATCTGAGGTAGCGCGATCAGTCCGAGTCCGATGACGCCGGCTGCCACAACCCCCGATATCGCACCGATGATTGCACCGACGACGATCGCAGTGATGGCCAGCCCCCCTCGCAATCCTCCGGACCATTTGTAAACCGCATCGAACAGCTCAGAAATAATATTCGTCTTCTCAAGTAACACGGACATGAGGATGAACAACGGAATGGCGATCAGCGTGAAATTGTTCATGATTCCCCAAGTGGCACTGGTCAACAGCGCGGTACTGTCGACTCCCCACATCATGAGTGCGAAAAGGATTCCGACAGATGCCAGCGAGAAGGCGATCGGCACGCCCAGGAACAAGAGGAACAACAACAGGACGAACATTGCGATCGGCGCATAGTCGAAGATGAGCATCATCGTTGTTCACCTCCGCGCCAGACTTTATAAATCTCCGCCCACGCCTGAAGCCAGATCAGCAGGCCACCGATCGGAATGAACCACTTGAACCACCAGATCTGAGGGTTAAACGAACTTTGATGGGACGATCTTTCCATGATCCTTGTCGACTCAACAGCTGAATCCATGCCCTTGAACACCAAGAATGCGCTTACAAATAAGACGATCAGCAGTCCGAAAGTGACCAGGATCTTCCCCCATTGTTCAGACACATACTTGAGGATGATATCCACCGCAATATGTCCCTTGACCCTCAGGGTATCTGCTCCCGAAAGCAAAATCATCATACCGAACAAGAAAATGGGCACCTCGAATCCCCAGTCCGGGGCGTTTGAGAAGAATCGCCGCAGGACGACCGTATAGACGATGACCAGTGTCAACGGGATCATCAGGAATCCGGCCAGTTTTCCCATAAACGATGACAAAGCCTCGATTCCCTTTAATAATGCGTTCATCTGATCACCGCCTCACTCTTCATAGCCCAGAATTTTTGCATCTTCCGTGTATCCCAATTCTGCCAGCACCTTCGAGTACTCTTCTACATACTCCCTGCTTAAGTCACTCTTCTCCTTGTAATCATTGAGCAGTTCGAAGCCAAGGCGCCGCATCTCTTTGACATCCTCTTCCGGGAGCTCGATGAACTCGATATTATTGTTTTCTTCCCATTCTTTCATCGCTTTCCGGCTCTCGACGCCGTATGCAATGGCCGACTCATAACGCACCTTATCACGGGCCACATACAACGCCGCTTTCAGGTCATCCGGCAACTCGTCCCACGCCTTGGGGTTCACGATCAGTTCCTTATCCGTACTCGGGCCCACATGAAGGGCGGGGTCGATAATGTACTTTGTGACCTCATCCAATCCCATCTCCCCGTTGACGAGATAGTCGTTGTATTCGGCTGCATCGACTGTGCCCAACTGGAGGCCTGTGTAGATCTCCGGTGCCGACAGTGAGATCGCCGATGCCCCCAGTTTTCCGTAAAACAAACTGGCCACCCCCGCGGCCCGGATATTCTTGCCTTTGAAGTCTTCAAGTGAGCGGATCGGAACTTTGGACATCAGGATTTCTTCGGGCGCATAGTCAAAAGCCCCCAAGTTTTTGATGCCGTGCTTTTCATAGGCCCTGTCGATGATTGGCTGGAGCTGATCCGACCGGTAGAAATGCTCATCAAAAGTTGCGATGGGATCCCCAGGAATGGTCCCCCCGCCGAGCGCAAATACCGGATCCTTACCAGTCCAGAAGCCTGTATAGATCGCCGCAAGTTCCACAACGCCGTTCTTCACCATGTCAAATGCCTCGTCATTCGGAAAAAGGACATTCGCCCCGAACGGCTCAATGACCAGCCGGCCGCCCGTGATCTCTTCCACCGCCTTCACAAAGGGAACGACCGTCCCCTCGTAGCGGGCCGTGCCCGGGATCTGGTGCGTGACCATCCTCCATTTATAGACCCGCGCCTCCCCTTCAGGGATCGTTTGATATTGCTGGCAAGCGCTCAAAAGCATGATCCCTGCCAACAGCAAAAGTCCCCACACTTTCTTTTTCATCATCCATCCCCCCACCGCTTGTTGAAATCAGAATTTTTAATCTGATTCTTAAGTGAAGTTTATTTCACCTTAATAGTAAAGTCAAT
The DNA here is from genome assembly GCF_900156305.1 of Edaphobacillus lindanitolerans. GTDB lineage: Bacteria > Bacillota > Bacilli > Bacillales_A > Planococcaceae > Bhargavaea > Bhargavaea lindanitolerans. The sequence continues at coordinate 897,341 of NZ_FTPL01000001.1, forward strand.
GTATTTTTCACTGTGGGTGAAAATCAAAACTGTACGTCCGCATTTATAAACCGGCACGTTATTTCTGCTACCACTTCTCAAAAAACAAAAGAGTCCCCGGTCATCAAGGACCGGGAACTCATCATTATTTTATTCAGTTCGGAATCGGGTGCGGTGTTTCTGTACTAGTGATCCGCTCTTCCGACCGGATCACTTTTGCCAGTTTCTGAGGGTCCACTTCATATCCGATGCCCGCCCCGTCCGGCACCCGGATCAGACCGTTGTGCATTTCGATTTCCGGTGTGACAATGTCTTCCGTCCAGTAGTGGCTCGACGGGGCCGTGTCCCCCGGAATCGTGAAGTTCGGCAAGGTGGTCATCTGGATGTTGTGGGCACGGCCGACGCCCGTTTCCAGCATGCCGCCGCACCAGACATCGATGCCGTTTTCCATGCACAGATCGTGGATCCGCTTGGACTCCTGAAGTCCGCCGACCCGACCGATCTTGATGTTGATGATCCGGCAGCTGCCGAGCTCGATGGCTTTTCTGGCGTCTTCATAGGAGTGAATGCTTTCATCCAGGCAGACCGGCGTCTTGATCTGCTTTTGAAGCTTCGCATGGTCGATGATGTCGTCATGGGCGAGCGGCTGCTCGATCATCAGCAGATCCAGCTCATCCAACTGCTTGAGGTGATCCGCATCATCGAGCGTGTATGCCGAATTGGCGTCCGCCATCAAGGCAATGTCCGGGAAGGCCTCACGGACCGCCCGCATGTATTCGATGTCCGCGCCGGGCTTGATCTTCACTTTGATTTTGCGGAATCCTTCCCGGACATACTGATCGACCTTCTTGACGAGCACTTCCGGGCTCTCCTGAATGCCGATGCTTTTCCCCGATTCGATCTCTTTCTTTGTGCCGCCGATCAGTTCGGCGATCGACAGGCCGTTCTTCTTGGCGAATGCATCCCAGATTGCCGTCTCAATCGCCGCTTTGGCGATATTGTTGCGCCGGACAAATTCAAGCATGCCATGGACTTCTGACGGATGCCCGATCTCGCGGTGCAGCAGCCGGGGGATGAAGAAGTCCTTCAGCATATAAACGGCCGTTTCGGTTGTTTCTTCATTGTAATACGGCTCGTTGCTCGTAACCGTCTCCCCCCAGCCGGACACCCCCGACTCGTCCACAACTTCAACGAGGCAGACATCCTTGTTTTCCATCGTCCCAAAACTCGTCGTAAACGGGGCGATCAACGATACATTAATGTGATGGAGGCGGACTTCTTTCAGGTTAATCGTTTTCATGGTTTGGCCACTCCTTCTGCGTGCAATTTGAGAATTTCGCTCAGCACGGAAATACCATTCATGAGCGCATCGTGGTTGAATGTCATATCCGGATGATGAAGTCCGGGGGCGAGGCCGCATCCGAGGCCCACCATCGTCGCTTTGACTTGCGGCCGTTTGATCGTATAGAAGTGGAAATCGTCCCCGCCCGGTGTAATGATCGGATCGGTCAGGTTTTCTTCACCCAGCACACGGATGATTGCCTGCCGGGCAACCTCCTCCGCCTCCGGATGCACCTCTGCCGCAGCGATACCGAAGTCTTCGGTGATATTGATCTCAACCTTGTAAAGATCACGGGCAGACTGGATGATCTCCAAAATCCGCTCGCGCAGTTGCTCCATCAATTCATTCGTCTGTGCACGGATATCAAGTGCCAGCTGGGCACTGCCCGGAATGATATTGACGTTCCTGCCGCCGGCGAGGAACCGTGTAACCTTCGCCGTATGGGCAATATTCGGATCCAGATGAATGGTATGGAATGCATTGATCAGGTAAGTCCCGATTTCAACGGCGTTATGAGTCAAATGAGGCCGTGCACCATGTGCATCATCTCCCCGGATATCAAAGGCGATCGAGCCGGTCGCGCCGTGTACAATTGCCGGGGATGCCTTGCCATCCGGTGTTTCCTGGTGCGGACGAAGGTGGATTCCATAATAGTAATCCACGTCGTCTACGACTCCCTTTTCAACGAGTTTAAGTGCACCTGAGCCGACTTCCTCCGCCGGCTGGAAGATGAACCGGACACCGATCTTCTCCAGAAGTTCCGGCTGTTGCTGAATGCGCCACAGCGTGCCCAACACCATCGTCATATGTGCGTCATGCCCGCATGAATGATTGGCCCTCAGCTCTCCCTTCACTTCCTGATACAGCGCGTCCATGTCGGCCCGCACTGCGATTACAGGCCGCCCTTCACCGAAATTGCCGATTTCCCCGATGACGCCTGTGCAGTCATCGAATGTCCTCACCCTGCACCCCGCCTCTTCCAGCAAAGCTGCAACCGTTTTCGTCGTCTCCACTTCTTCCCAGCTCAGCTCTGGATTCTGATGGAAATGGTCAAACGTTTCTTGTACACGCTCTTTTAATCCGTTCATGTCCGCATCCCCCTCTTATTGAATGAAATATTGATTCGCCGGATTGATGAAGTCCAGCTTGCCCACCCGCTCCGCGATATGAAGCAGCAGCGCGTTCATCACCGATAAGGTGACCGGCCCTTTTTCAATCGCCGACTTTTCCGCCCCCGGCAGGACGAGCACCCGGTCGGCATGGGGCACGACCGGTGACAAGGAAGAGTCCGTGATGACGAGGACCCGGTTCCCGTTGGCCTTGGCTTCTTCGGCAAGCCGGATCGTTCCGAGCGCATACCGATAATACGAAAAGATCAACACACAATGGGCCGGTCCCTTTTTCGTGATGCCGATATCCGTTTCAGGACGAAAAAGCGAAACATCCTCCTTTATGGTGTTGAGCAAAAACGCAAACCAGTGCGCAAACGGAAACGACTGATAATAGCCGACGACCTGCATCGTTTTCGCTTCTGCGATCGTTTCCACGAACATCTGCGCCGATTCCGCATCCAGCTCTTCGGAAGTCCGCTGCAGGTTTTGGATATCACTTTTGATCACGCCTGCAAATGAGTTTGTGCGTCCTTCATCATCCATCCCGACCAGAGACGGACCGGCCATCAACGTCTTTCTCACATCTTTTTGCAGATCTCCGAATCCTCCAAACCCGACCGCTTTGGAGAACCGGACAATCATCGTTTCCCCCACGCCCAATACTTCCGCAATCTGGCGAGCCGGTTTCGTCGCGAACAAGATCGGATTGGCGATCAGCGCCTCCCCCACTTTTTTCAACCCCGGCGTCAGGGACTCAAACGATTGCATTGTTTTTTCACGGTAAGCCATCAAACAGCCATCCTTTGAATCAATAAATTTATTATTGCTAAAATAAATTATATGGTTTAATCTATTCGTAGTCAATACAACATTCCGAAAACTCTGCTGTTTTTGGAAGAGGGAGGCCTTCATTGAAGAAAAAATTCGCATTGCCGGATGCTTATGTCATCCTGTTCATCATCCTCGCCTTGGCGGCTGTTCTGACTTGGGTTGTGCCGGCCGGGGAATACGAACGGCAGGAAACGGACTCCGCTACGATCGTGGTTCCGGGAAGCTACTCGCAGATCGACTCCTCGTCAGCCGGTCTGCTCGATGTATTCCTGGCCATCCAGGAAGGCATGGTCGCGGCCGCCCCGCTGATTTTCCTCGTCCTCATCATCGGCGGATCGTTCGCGGTCATCGAATCGACCGGCGCAATTGATGCGCTCATCCTGAAAACGATCGAGAAAACGAAAAACAAGGAACTGGTCCTGATCGCCGGGGTCATGATCCTGTTTTCCATCTTCGGGGCACTCGGCATTGTCGTCAACGCCGTCATCGCGTTCATCCCGATCGGCATCATCCTTGCGCGCTCGATGAAATTCGACGCGATCGTAGGGGTGTCGATCATTTATCTCGGGGCTTACTCGGGATTTGCCACGGCTTTCCTGGATCCTTTGACAACGGGGACCGCCCAGCAGATAGCTGAGCTCCCGATTTTCTCCGGGGTCGGTTATCGTGTCGTGATCTTCTCTACCATTGTGCTCGTGACCATGCTGTACATCTTCTGGTACGCCAAGAAGATACAGAAAGATCCTTCCAAAGGGGTCCTGAGCGGCAACCCGTTCCCGAAAGTCGATAAAGATGCAGAAGTGGACGGAAACAAGGAAATGACTCTGATACATAAGCTCGTACTCCTTTGGCTGGCAGTCGGAATCGGGATTTACGTGTATGGCGTATTCCAGCATCAATGGGGGCTCAATGAGATGGCGGCCATTTTCCTGGTGATCGCTGTCGGAACAGCCCTCATCGACCGGATTACGCCGAACAACCTGGTCGCAGAATTCTTTAACGGGGCAAAAGGGCTGGTTTACGGCGCACTCATCATCGGGATGGCCCGTTCCATTGTCGTCATCCTCGAAAACGGGAAAATCCTGGACACGATTGTGGAAGGGATGGCCATGCTCATGACTCCCTTTACAAGCGCCACCGGAGCGGTCGTCATGTTCATCGCCAATGAACTGTTCAATTTCCTGGTCACATCCGGAAGCGGGCAGGCCGTGATCGTCATGCCGATCATGACTCCGCTCGCGGACATCATGGAAGTGCCGCGGCAAGTTGCCGTCCAAGCCTATAAAATGGGCGATGGATTCACGAATATCATCACACCGACTTCCGGTGTCCTCATGGCCTGCCTTGCCGTAGCCGGCGTGCCTTGGACAAAATGGGCAAAGTTCGTGGCACCACTCCTGCTCATCTGGACCGTGCTCGGAGCAATCTTCCTGATGATCGGTGTCTGGATGGGTTGGGGACCATTCTGATGGAAACCATTGAAACCAAAGATAATAGCGGAATCTCCTTTTGGAGATTCCGCTATTTCAGTACTCTTAATAGTCTCAATCGGCTTGCTGAAAGTTGAGAGATAGGTAAATAGAGATTTTCTTCAGCTTAATGACCCACCGTGCTCGGGATCACTATTACCTTCCATCCATCCCTTTGTTTTCGCAATCTCTCCATCCAACTCTTCATACTCGAAGTATCTAATAGTCTCATACAGGCTTTTCCGGGTTTGCATGTCAGCCAAGCTACCTTTTTGGGTTCCTTGTTTATAAATCTCATTGAATACTCGCTCGTATGCTTTTGCGGCAACCCGGAGGGAGGTTACAGGGTAGATAACGATACTGTAACCGAATTGCTCGAATTTTTCTGAAGTGTAATATGGCGTCTGACCGAATTCGGTCATATTGGCAAGGAGGGGAGCTCTCACACGTTCTTTAAATGCCTTAAATTCATCCTTACAGGTGAGGGCTTCACTGAAAATGACATCTGCCCCTGCCCCCACATAAGCATTCGCACGTTCAATCGCCCCTTCCATCCCTTCGACAGCGACCGCATCTGTCCTCGCCACAACAATGAGGGAAGGAACCGCTTCTTTGATTGCCCTGATTTTTTGTATCATCTCCACTACGGACACCAACACTTTTCCATTAAGGTGTCCACACTTCTTTGGCATGACCTGGTCCTCTATCTGGACGGCAGCAACACGGTGTTCCTTCATTTCCAACGCTGTCCGGACACAGTTTAGAATACCTCCATATCCGGTATCAATATCAACAAGAACAGGAAGGTCGGTTGCTCGCACGAGTTCCCCTGCTCGCTCTGCAACCTCGTTTGAATAAATCATGCCAAGATCAGGTAATCCCCTGCTCGCCGAATAGGCAGCCCCCGATAAATAGAGCGCCTGGAATCCGGCTTGTTTAGCAATTAATGCAGACATTCCATCATGAGCCCCGGGAATTTTTAAAATCTCCTTCTTACGCACTTCTTCCATAAATCGCTCCGCGAGCTTTTCCTGCCTGGACTGTTCCTGTACGAACCAACTCATATGGGAATCCTCCTTATTCAAATGAATATAATTTGTTTTCATAAACAGGTTTTCCATTCACTTTATTACCACCATAGGAATGCAGTTGCCACTATCATTACTCCCCATATAGCAGTAGCCGGTATTCCAAGCTTAACCAGGTCCTTCTCCGAAAAGTATTGATAGGAATGTGCGATTAAATGTACTGGAGACTGTGTAATGAATAAAAACCCTGGAACTCCGGCCAGAAACACGGCCATGGCAAGGTTTTCAGCCGCATGGGACGATAAGGATTCTCCAACAGCCATGCTCAAAGGCAGTACAATAGTTAGCAGGCCAAGGATATTAACAAAGATTAAGCGCAGACACATGGTTAGGGTGAGCATTCCGAGAATTATAAGGATCATGGAGTGACCACCTAGAAGATTAACCAGTACATTAGATACCAAACGGATTGTGCCTGTATGGATCAACATTCCTGAAACCATTATGGTGGCTGCGAAAAACAACATCATATCCCAGTCAACCGACTGTCTTCCCTGTTCCCAAGTCCATACGCCTATGCCGGGCAGCATTGTCAAAGAAGCGCCAAAAAGACCGATCAGCGGAATCGAGATGCCGTGTAAGGGCTGCGTTGTCCAAAGAATTAAAGTCACACTAATAATGACTAAGACTTTCTTCTCCGAAACATTAAGCTTTCCCAGCTCCTTTTCTTTCTGTCTTAGCACATCGACCAAGGACTTCCGATTAATTTTTTCTGGGGGAAAGACAGTTATCGATAGTAGCCATAGAAAAAATGCAAACAAGAATACTGGTGGAGCAAAGGCAATAAGCCAAGATAAATATGTAAGTTGCTCTCCTTGTTCTCCGAGTATCCCAAAGACATAAATAGTTGAACTGGCTCCCGTGGCTACAAGAGCTCCTGAAATTGGAACGATATAGGTTAACCCGATAAACATGGAGCGTCCGACATTTTTTATATCAGCTATAGGCCTCATGTTTTTTAAAATCCCATCGAAAACTGATGCGACCAAACTTCCTTTTCCCACATTTGATGGCAAAACGAGAGACAGAAGGATAGTGAGTACGTATGAGATAAGAATGAGCAATCGGCTCTCTCCACCGGATAGCTGTAATACTTTCAGGGATATTCGAGCAGCCAAGCCAGTTTCAATAAAAGCATGGGATATAAAAAATGTTGAGAACAATAGCCAGACGATCGGGGATGCAAAATAGGTCAAAGTTTCTTCGTATGTAAAGAAGTGAAACGATAGAATGACCATTAGTAGAAGGGCTCCCTGTGCCAAGGGAAAAACACGGCCAATCCAAAGAATCTGTATAATGGCGAGCACGGCAAGGGCTCTTACTTCAACGGGGAAAGGAGTATATCCGGGTACAAAAATGAAATACATTACCAGCGATATTAAAAACAGGACTTTTTTCATCACTCTCTGCCCTTCCTTCGTTAAAGAAAATGCCACCAATAAGCTGGCGGCATTTAAGGTTTGTTAGCCCATGCTGCTGAATATCCCAGCACTGGTGCCAGCAATCTTTCCGTATACAGACCCTGACATCAAACCCGAGCCTCCTGGATAATTATGATAGAAAATACCGCCCACCATTTCTCCTGCAGCATACAATCCAGGAATAGGCTGTTCGTTCTCGTTCAAAACATGTCCCTCTGGATCTACATGGACACCTCCGAAAGCAAATGTGATTCCACACGTAACCGGATAAGCGTAAAATGGCCCTTTATCTATTGTATTGGCCCAGTTAGTTTTCGGAGGCATAATGCCTTCAGTGTGCTTTCCATCTTTTATGGAGGGGTTAAAATCTCCCTCTTGGACTGCCGCATTGTAATAATTAATAGTGGAAAGGAAAGCTTCTGATGCAATCGGCAACTGTTCTGCCAATTCTTCAATAGTAGCGGCTTTGTAAACTGTTGCTTCTTCAAGATTGTATTCTTCTCTAAGTAGCGGTCGGACTTTTGAATCAAAAATCTGAAAAGCAATGTGATCAGGTTGTCTAAGCACTTCCTTGCCATACTTCGCATAGGTATAGTTTCGGAAATCTGCCCCTTCATCAACAAACCTTTGCCCATCCTTATTCACCATAATGCTGAGTGGGTAAGAATGTTTCTTGAAAATATCTCCCGGTTTATTAAAGTCACCGGACTTTGGTGCGTTCGCATCTGTACCGATTGCATGACACCCATCCCATTGGCCGAAACGTCGGGCACCCACGCGCAGTGCCATATCAATTCCATCACCGGTATTGTACTCCGTTCCTCTTACAATGGCAGCTTCCCATTCTTCTCCGATATTGTTCTTGCGCATTTCTTTATTTGCCTCAAAACTGCCGCAGGCAAGGATTATGCTCTTACATGTGAATATTTTGTTCTCACCCTCAATGACTGCTTTCAAACCGCAGACTCGTTCCTGGTCCAGCAATATTTCTGTAGCTCTGGAATTATAGATAATATGAATTCCAAGTTCTTCTGCGCGTCTGAATAATGTTCTCATAAGCCCAATACCTTTTTCCTTTGTCTTCAAGGGCAAGCCGCCCCAAAAAATTCGTTTGCCCTTTTCAACGAAGGATTGATTTCCTTTATTAAGTTCAAATTCAACACCATGTTCATTCATCCACTGTATAGTTTTAAACGACTCAGCTACGAGAGTACTTGCCAGTTCCGGATCACTCTCATTCTTGGTAACCCGCATCAAGTCTTCATAAAAATCATCCTCTGTATATGTAGGCATAACTGTGTTGACGGCTTCTTCCTCTGATAAATCTTTTACAACCGTCCTTATATTCTCTAAGTCATTGTAAGCAGCACGAATTGCTCCATCCGTGAAGAATGAGTTCCCTCCTTTCTTTTCTTTCGGTGCCCTTTCTATAACGAGAACCGAGCTTCCTTGCTCCTGCGCAGCAATTGCAGAACAAAGTGCAGCATTTCCTGCTCCAACTACAATTACGTCATATTTTGTCTCCATATTAATTTCATGCTCCTTTTAGTCTGTATTAGTTGCAGCCTTACGCCTTTGTACAATGTTCATGATCAGTGGATAGAATAGTGAAAGAACGGTAAGGGTGATCAATACTATCGAAACTCCTGAACCAAAGAAGATACCAAGGCTGCCATTCGAAGAGGTTAAAGCCATCCTGAAGTTCTGTTCCATGTCTCCTCCTACAATCACTGCCAAAATTAACGGAGCGATCGGGAAGTCCAAAATCTTTAATACAAGACCAAAGTAGCCGAACAGCAAAAGGAAAAAGAAATCGACAGCTGTATAGCTTAAAGTGTAAGTTCCAATAAACGCCAGCATGATGATAAGAGGGTATAGTATTTTGGCCGGAGTATCCAAAATTTTCACGAGAAGGCCAACTAATACGATATTGATGATAATTAAGGCAATGTTACCGACAAACATACTGTTTACAAGTGTCCAAACGGTTTCCGGCTCGTTTTCAAACAGTAATGGTCTCGGACGTATTCCAAGCATAACCAATGCACCGAGCATGACTGCGGTTGTTCCGGAACCTGGAATACCCATCGTCAGCAGTGGAATCATTGCCCCTACAGATGCTGCGTTATTTGCTGATTCTGGTGCCGCCAAGCCCTCAGGCGCTCCTTTTCCAAACTCCTCTGGCTTCTTAGACAACTGCTTTTCTGTTGTATAAGAAAGCATCGCCGCAATTGAACCGCCTGCTCCGGGCAAAACTCCGATGATAAAACCGAGAGGTCCACTTCTAAGGATAGGCCATCTAGACCGCTTCCACTGCTCTTTCGTAAACCATATTTTCCCTACTTCTTTCTTTTCCCTCTTCTCGTCATCAATGTTCAAAAAGTTATATAGAACTTCCCCGACAGCATAAATACCGATAATTACAATCAGAAAGTCTATGCCCTCACTGAGTTCAACCATTCCAAATGTGAACCGATAAACTCCTGTCTGTGTATCGATACCAATTGTACTGATTAGGAGACCAAGGCTCATAGAAATAAATCCTTTGATCATTTTGCCCATTGAAAGTGAAATGATCGCCGAGAGAGTTAGAAGCATAAGCAAAAAGTATTCGGCAGGACCGAACTTTAGTGCGAAGTTTGCGAGCGGCTGGGCTAGCAGAATGAAGCCAAAAGTGGCCATAATACCGCCAATGAATGAGGCGACCGCAGACAATGCCATTGCCTGCCCGGCTTTCCCTTGCCTGGCCATTGGATAGCCATCAAAGGTTGCTGCAATGGCTGAACCATCACCTGGAGTGTTTAGCAATATTGAGCTCCTGGATCCACCATACATTGCTCCATAATAGATAGCAGCCATTAAAATCAAAGCGCTTACCGGATCCATTCCAAACGTTACCGGGATTAAGACCGCTACAGCCGTGGCTGGTCCCAGTCCTGGTAGCATACCAACAATTGTACCTAGGAATCCCCCGAGTACGATCCACATAATATTGACCGGTTGGAGTGATGTCACCAATCCATCAAGAAATGCATCCATATTTATTCACTCTCCTACGGTAGGCTAACGCCCAACAACTCACCGAACGCATACCAGGTTATAAGCGAAAATGATAGAGTTACAATAATATTGGCTTTCCATCGTTTTGGCCCATTCACAACGAACAAAAGTGCCCCTAGAAAAAGAACAGTTGAGATTAAAAAGCCAAAAGGTTCAAAGATTAGGGCGTATAGTGCTCCCAGAATAATTGTGCTGATAATCAGTTTCGGGGTCCTGCCGCTAAATAAATCTGCGATATGCTCGTTGATCTCTTCCGCATCTTTAATTTCTTGAAAGAGATAAATCGCCGAAAATATTAGTAACAATACACTGATGCCAATCGGGAAATACAACGGCCCATTCGGATTACCCAGGTGGGCCTTAGGTAAATTAATTGCCATGATTAATGAAAAGAGCCCGAGTAATATCAAAAAGACAGGCATGCCGATCTTAAACCATTTCATTTCTAACACTCCTTAAATGAAGATCACAGGAGAGGTTATTTCCCCAATCCTGCGTCTTCAACAAGTTCCTCATACAGCTTGGTTTGCTCTCCCAAGAACTTGGTAGTTTCTTTGCTGTCCATGTAGTAATCATCCCAGTCGTTGTTATCCAGTAAATCAAGCCATTGATCTGTCTGCACCATTTCTCCAAGCTTGTCATCCCAATATGCGATCTCATCTTCACTCATTCCAGGAGGCCCCATGATTCCACGCCAGTGAGGGAACACCATGTCTACGCCTTCCTCTTTATATGTCGGCACGTCTTTCAGCTCATCAAGCCGCTCATCCGAAGAAATTGCTAGGATACGCACCTTGCCTGCAAGATGTTGATCTTTAACTTCTGACATTGAGGTTGTCACGAAATCTACATGATGTCCCAGCAGTGCTGTGACTACGTCGCCCCCTCCCTCATAGACAAGGAAGTTCAAGTCACTCGGATTAATGCCATATTCATCTGCTGCCTGTACCAAAGACAGATGATCATCATTTCCTAGAGCCGGGCCCACTCCAATTTTGATTCCCTTAGGATCCTCCTTGATTGCTTTCATCAAGTCCTCTAGCGTTTCGTATGGAGAATCTTCAGCGACTGCAATAGATTGCCACTCTGTAGCCAAAATTGCCAAAGGCGTAAAATCTTCATAGGTTAGTTGACTTGTTCCTAGAAGCTTGTTGGTTACAAGCAATCCTGAATTCACTGCCAATGTGTGAGAGTCTTTTTTCTGTAAATACTTCCACCCTACTTCCCCGCCACCGCCCGGCTTATTCTGTACATTGATGTTTTTATCGACCAAGTCATTGTCTTTCAAAACTTTTTGTACTGTTCTTGCTGTCAGGTCCCAGCCGCCACCGGGTGATGCAGGTGCTACGATTTCAATATTTTTCTTTGGAAAGTCTGTTTTTCCTTCCCCCGCATCACCGCTTTCGTTACCAGTGCCAGTACCATTACCGCAACTTGCAAGCATAAGAGCAGTAGCAGTTAAAAGCAGCCACTTTTTCAATTTAGAATCTCCTCCTTGTTATATGAGTGATTGAGATTATCTTAGTATGTAAGATAACGTTGTGTAAACGTTTTCAAATTATTGTTTTTTAAATATATTTAGTCTCTTTTATTCATTTAGTTCACGATTAGTTCACGACTCATCAAAAAAGACGGCTACTATTGGCCGTCATAAAAATATTTCCGTTCAGGTCTGCCTACCAGTCCATATATGCTTTCAGAATTCGCACATCCGGTAGAGACCAAGTATTCTAAATACCTTCTCGCTGTTGTCCTTGATGTGCCTAATAAAGTACCGGCTTGTTCGGAATTTAGCCCCTCTGGATGCTGTTTTATTAGTTCAGTCACTTTCTTTAATGTAAGAGCGTCAATACCCGAAGGCAGAATTTCTTCTTGCTCGGACTCTCCTCCAAATAGCTTATTGATCGTGTGTTCATCAACTCTTCCTCTATGCAAGAGGGCTGTTCGATCTTTTACTTCTTCGATGACACCGATAAATTGGTCCATCTCAATTGGCTTGGAAAGATAGCGGAAGACCCCGAACTCTATAGCTTTTCGGACATGATCTATATGGTCCGAAGCTGTGATTAATATGATATGGATGCCAGTGTACTTGTTACGGATTGTAGCTAAGAGATCGGTTCCAAGTTGATCCGGCATATAAACATCAAGAAGGATCAAGTCGGTTTCATACTCTTCAAGTAACTTCAAAGCTTCCAAAGCATTTTTTGCCTTGCCGACCAAATTTACTTCGTTCACCTTTCCTAAATAGCCCTCATGAATTTGTGCTACACGAAAGTCATCCTCTACAATTAAAACATTGAGCATGGTCAATGCATCTCCTATCTCATGGATGTTTAGGGATGAATATAGTAAAAGTAGTTCCCTTAGTGTTAGATTGCATTTCAATCTCGCCTGATAACCGATTAACTTCCATCATTACATTCCATAGCCCGTAACCCCGGCCTTCTCCTTTTGTTGAAAATCCTTTTTTAAATACAGAACCTTCTTCCTCTCGTACACCCGGCCCGTTGTCTGATACCTCAAAAATGATGTCATTCCCTACGTCTGTAAAGAAAAGAGAGACGTTCGTCTCATCTTGTCCCTTCACTGCCTCGATGGCGTTGTCTATTAAATTTCCTAATGCCGTCACCAACGCGTTTAAACTAATGTGAGGCGGAAGAATTCCAAGAGCAGATTCCGGATGAACATTGAAAGTGACATGTTGTTCTGATGCTTTAGCTTTTTTGCCTAGAATAATCGCTTGCACTTTTTCATCTTTTATAGATTCTGAAATGAATTTGTTCTGATCCTCTAGACTACTAGTCTCCTCCATAAGAAACTGCACTGCTTCCCTGGTCTTCCCAAGTTGGATTAGGCCTGAAATTACATACATTTTATTTTTAAATTCATGTGCCTGTGCTCTTAGATCTTCTATGTAATGACGTTCTTCACTGAGTGAACGGGCCATTTTTCTAATCTCTGTTTTATCATAAAGGCTGATGATCATTCCCTTTACTTGATTGTGCCGACGAACTTCTTGCCTGCTGATCAGCATAACTTTTCCACAGTACTCAAACTCCTTACTCACATCAGAGTTCGACAACTTCCAGATGGTATCAGCTCCATCGAATAATTGCGCTAGATGCAGCCCTTTCACATCACCTTTAATATTTAGAAGGTGTTTTGCGGAACGATTGATCATATTGATGACACCTGTTTGGTCAACCACGATTAACCCGTCTTTTATAGACATAAATACAGCTTTTCTCTCATGGTAGAGATCTGCGATTTCTCCAGGTTCCAATCCCAATGTATCTTTTTTAATATCTTTAGCAAGCATGATACTGCCAAATAGACCAGCCAATAATACTATTGAGGATACAATAAGGAGTGTAATTGACTCGCTCATAACATCCTTTAATATTTGTTTTTGATCATAAGCAACCATTATAGTCCCTTCAAGTTGCTTATATTCACCGTGTTCTACAAAGATTGGAGAAACTCCGACAAGCACCTTATTTTTCTTATCTCCAATGGTTTTTACATAGTTGCTTCCAAATATTAACGCCTTTTCATTTGCTGGATCATCCATTAATTGAATAATAGTATCCGGATTTCCCCTTACAATAAAAAAGCGATTATGATAGGTTACAACAATCGCTGAAGCCTCAATATCTTCTAGTAGATTATCTACGATATTTTTTAGGTCCTCTATCTTCTCATTCTGATAGAATGCATCTTGAGCAATTGGCATATAAGATAATGATCTTGCAGTTTGGTGGGCAATATTCCCTGCCTTCTCTTGGTCTTTTTTAAAACTCATCACAATGAATACACCAGTTATTGTAATCACAATGATGACAATCAAAGATATAACAAGTCCAAGTATCTTAACACCTATTGGAACACGCTTTTTTCGTTTCTTTTTCATAAAGATACTTCTCTTCCTTTAATATAAAATCAAAAATGTCACCCCGCATTTAAATTATATCAAAAATTTCATAATATTTAAGTTGTATTTCTCTATACAGCCAAGGGAATCCGTAACAAACATTCAGAAAATAAAAAATGACCATCCCCAAGACAGTCATTGAAGTGCATATAGGGCTCGTTCCAAAAGGTCGATGTCTTCGGCGATTTGCAGGCGGATCTCGTCTACTTCGCAACTTTCGTGGTCCATTGCCAGGCGGGACAGTTCATATAGGAACATCGTATATTCAGGATGTTGTTCATGCATTGCATTTCCTCCGTCCACTTTCGATGTTTCCAATATTCCCCTATATACATAAATCTAAACTTCAAGCCACTTCCCAGCGCTCGTCTCATTTTTCTCTCCCTCGTATTAGAGAAACACTACGAACCACCGAACATGTTCGCTTCTGTTCTGGTGGTTCTCTTAGTGAACCAATTATCCATTACCCATCGGCTTCTCATTCACTTCGAATTTGAACACATCCGGGCGTGCGTAGTGGCCGACTACGTCAAAATCAAACTTTGCTTCGGTGATCTTCGACAAATCGAGTTCCGCATAAAGGATCTCCTCTTTGCCCATCACGGGTTCGACGATGAATTCGCCGAGCGGATCCACGATGCAGCTTCCGCCCCGGGTCACCTCGTGCCCGAAGTCCCCGAGTTCCCTTTCTGCAATATCCGGCGGGTACATATCCTTTGTCGAATATTGATTGCAGGAAAGGACGAAGCATCTTCCTTCACAGGCGATATGCCGCATGGTGGCAAACCAGGTATCACGGGAATCTGCTGTCGGGGCCAAATAAATCTGGACCCCTTTCTGATACATTGCCATCCTGGCCAGCGGCATATAATTCTCCCAGCAGATCAGTGCCCCGATCCGTCCGTACGGCGTATCGAATACCGGCAGGGTGCTCCCGTCCCCCTCGCCCCAGACAAGCCGTTCTGTTCCGGTCGGCTTCAGTTTGCGGTGCTTGCCGATGACCTGACCGTCCGGGTCGATGAAAATGACCGTGCAATACAGTGTTCCCCCGCTCTGATTCCGGTCTTTTTCAATTATGCCCATCACCACATAGGCGCCCGCTTCCTTGGCGGCTTTTCCGATCCGGTCGGTTTCCGGACCGGGCACAAAGACTGAGCTGTCGGCATACCGGCGGAAATCCGTTCTGCCCTCTTCGTTTCGGCTGCCGATTTTCGTTCCGAATGACATGCCCCTCGGATAGGCGGACAGGAACGCTTCCGGGAACAAAATGATATTTGCCCCGTTTTCCCCCGCCTCCCTGATCAGTTTCACAGCCTTGTTTACAGATTGCTCCCGGTCAAACACCACTGATCCCGCCTGCACGACGGCTGCTTTGAATGGTTGTCCCGCTTCCATCCGAACCCACTCCTTTTCCGGCTGTGTTCGATCCGCCACGGCCTCTGTTATTGCCCATTCTGAACAATCAAACACTATTTAACAAGCTTTCCTCTTCACCGGGGAGCCTGCTCCTGCCTGAAGCCAAAAGAAAAGGAGGCGCCTCGGCCGGCGTCCTCCTTTTCCATTCACTCTGCTGCTAGAACCGGCTGTATCCGGCCATTCACGCGTTGCAGCCCAAGTTCCTGCTCCAATGCATACGCCACCCTGTAAAGCGTCGCCTCGGTCCGATGCTTGCCGATCAGCTGCACACCGATCGGGAGCCCGCTGCCGGACAGGCCGGACGGGATGGACAATGAAGGGTTTCCGGTATAATTCGTCGGCGAAGTGAGCCGCAACAGGGCACTCCGAACCGCTTCGGTTTCGTTGCCGATTTCGGCTTCGCGCTGCCCGATGCACGTCGGAAGCATCGGGATGGTCGGGGTCAGGAGAACATCGGCCTCGTCGAACACCCGGTTGTATTCGCGGATCAGCTCAGGTCTTCCGACTTGGGCATCGACGTACTCATAGCCTTTCACAGACAGGCTGGCGACGAGCCGTTCGTAGACTTCCTCGTCGACCTCCCCGCCATGGTTTTTCAGCGTTTCCTGGTGAACAGCGGCGGCTTCTGCCTGGATTGTGATGAACTGTGCAAGGGCTATCTTCGGAATCACCGGCATTTTGACTTTCCGGACGACGGCCCCCAGCCCTTCGTACAGTTCCAGGCAGTGTTCTGCGGCTGCCCGGACTTCCGGATCGATCCTGTCAAAGTACCAATCGGGAACCCCGATCACGATCCCCCGCACCCCTTTGCCGATTTCAGAAGCATAGTCCTCCTGGGAATCGGATTTCAGGGAATAAGGATCGTGCGGGTCATGTCCGGCCATGACGTTCAGCAGTACGGCATTGTCTTTCACGGTCAGGGTCATCGGTCCGATGTGGTCCAGTGTATAGGCAAGCGGGAAGGAACCGGTTTTTGAAACGAGTCCGAAAGTCGGTTTCATCCCGACAATCCCGCAGGCTGCAGCCGGAATCCGGATCGAGCCGCCGGTGTCCGTCCCGATAGCAGCGACCACCATTCCCGCTCCGACCGCTGCACCGGATCCTCCGCTTGAGCCGCCTGTGATTTTATTCGGGTCGTACGGATTCCGGCTTGCGCCGAAGTAGGATCTGTCGCCGATCGGCCCATAGGCAAATTCGTGCGTGTTCGTCTTTCCGATCAGGACGGCACCGGCTTCTTTCAGCTTTCGGACCACTTCCGCATCTGCATCCGGGACGTTGTCCGCATACACTTTGGACCCCATCGTTGTCCGGATCCCCTTAGTATCGATCAGGTCTTTTACGGCAACAGGGATACCATGAAGAGGACCTCTGAATTTGCCGGCAGCAGCCTCCCTGTCCAACACAGCTGCCGTTTCCAGTGCTTCCCCTGCTGCAATCGTGATGAATGCATTCGTTGCCGGATTTTCTTCCGCGATTCGCTTCAGGCTCTCTTGCACAAGTTCGAGTGAGGAAATCTTTCCGGCTTTCATTTTTCGATTCAAATCAGTGAATGTCATTTACGCCATCGCCTTTTTAAGTTTTCCATCTTTCTGCCGCTGTCCCGGCTTTACGAAGATCATGCAGAGCATTCCGATTGCCGCAGCCACTGCCGCTGCCGTGAACATGGCGGAATAGCCATAGCTCACTACGAGGAAGCCGGTGAGGATCGGTGCGATAATCGTAGCCGTGTTCGTGATAAAGTGCGTGATGCCGCCATAAGTCCCGGCACGGCTCGGTTCCGTATCAATGACGACCGACCAGTAGACGGAGTTCGGCAGTGAGTTGAAGGCATTCCCGATGCACATCAGAATCATGACACCCATAATGGAATCGGCGGTCGGGATAAGCATGAAGCAGATTGCCGTGAGCGCCAGAGACACAACGGCCAGTCCTGAGCGGGCAATCCGGAGACTGCCTGTTTTCATCCGCAGGTAATCGGAAATCTTCCCGCCCAAGAGGACGGTGAAGCACGCGCCGATCCATGGGATCATTCCGAGGTACCAAAGGGACGACAGCTGGAACCCGAACTGATCCTGGAGATATTTCGGCGTCCAGGTCAGGAGCAGGAAGTTGATATACTGGAATGCAAAATAGCCGAATGCATTAAATACGAGCGTCGGGTTTTTGAAGAAGTGATACCACTTGATCGAATGATCATCAGGATTGACGACTTTCTCATTGGGCAGCAGATCTTTGACGGAACGGATTTTTTCAAGTTCTTCCTTCGAAACCTTCGGGTTGTCCTCCGGCAGATCCGTAAACATTCTCGCCCAGAAGAACACCCAGATGATCCCCAGCGATCCAAGGATGAGAAACATGATTTTCCAGCTTGTAAAAGATAGCAGCAGCACTGCTGCGGGAGCAGTCAGCATGGCGCCGAGCGGCGTTCCGAGAAGGCCCATGGATACGGCAAATCCCCGCTCTTTCGGAGTCGCCCAGTTGGCATTCGTCTTGTTGATCGTGGAGAAGGTCGGACCTTCCGCGAAGCCGAACAGGATCCGGATCACGGCGAATCCGGTGAGTGCCGACCCTCCGAACAGAGCAAGCCCGATGTCACCGGCAAATGCGGTCGCGATGACAAAGACGGACCAGCCGATCCCGACCAGGATCCATACGAATTTCGGTCCTTTCTTGTCTGCCATGAAGCCCCCGAACAAAGATCCGAACAAGTAACCGAACCCGAAGTACCCCAACACGGCTCCCCATGAAATCGGGTCGAACCCATACTCCTTGATGATGTCCGCCTGGGCGTATGAGATGGCCCCGCGGTCGATATAGTTGATGATGACCATGATGACCATCATGAACATGATCTGATATCGATAATTCTTCTTGAACATTGCAATCCCCCTATTCTGTTCTCAAGCAAACGCTTCCATAAATCAGAGATACACCTTCGTACTTTGCCGGCTTCCTCATTTATATCACCGGAATAATTCGCGGACAATTCAATCTCCGGCACTTTTCTATGTAATTTTGCAAGATCTCCTCAGCTTTCACTCTCCGCAAACCAAAAGGCCGCCCTGCTAGTTCAGCATGGACGGCCGTTGATTTCAGGACTTATGCAGAAATGCATAGCCTGTTTGCCTTTTTGCATTATTCGTCTTCAATCAGGTACCGTTTCATCTTTCTGCTTACGGTCGATTGGTCAATATGGAGAGCCTGGGCAATTTGGGTGGTCGAAGAGAATTTTCTGCCGGCCATCTCCAGAAGCTGCCGTTCGACCATGGAAACTGCCTGTTTAAGCGGCATGAGCTTATGTACCTGAACCGCCTCGGCTTCCTGTCCACTCAATGCAAGTGAATGCGGCAGCGCGTCAGGCGTGATCCACTGCCCCTCGGACGTGACATAAACGCGCTCGATAATATTTCTCAGCTCCTGGACGTTGCCCGGCCAGTCATAAGCCTCCAGCCTTTTGAGCACGGCCGGCTGAATTTTCCGGTCTTCTTTATAGAGGTCATTCAGCCCTCTCAAGACATGGAGGACGAGCGGCACAATATCTTCCCGTCTTGCCCGGAGAGGGGGCACTTCTATCGGAACGATGTTCAGGAAGTAATAAAAATCTTCCCTGAACCGGCCATCCTCAAGCCGGTTCTTCAAATCTTCGTTCGCCGTTGCGATAATCCGGACATCCGCCTTCTGATCCTCAGAGCTGCCGCGCTGAAGAATGCGGACGAGCTTCGCCTGTGTGGACATCGGCATCCTGTCCACTTGTTCCAGAAACAAGGTGCCCGAATTCGACATGTCGATCAGTCCGAGCTGCCCGTCCGCCCCGAGCAATTCCTGCTCCAGCATTTCAGCCGACACCGTCTCACAATTGGCGACGAGGAACGGGCTGCTGCTCCGGTTGCTCCATTTGTGGATCAGCATCGCGATCTCTTCTTTGCCGACACCCGACTCTCCGAGCAGCAGAATCGGCGAATCCACTTTCGCCACTCGCTTGGCGAACTGGACCACCCGGCGCATTTCGGAACTCCTCGCGATGAACCGGCGCTCCAGCGCTTCATTTTCGCGCAGCTGCTCAATCTCTTGTCGGTACCCCTCCATCATCTGTTTCTGCAGGTCGATTTCCGCCTTGAGCTCCTTCAGTTCAGTTACATCCCGGGACGCATTCACCACCCGGATGATATTGCCGGAAGCGTCTTTGATCGGGGTACCGACCACCAGCAAACGGCGTCCCGTTTTGGTCGTCTGCACGAGCGAAACCTTTTCTCCCCGCTCCAGCACTTCACGCGTGATGGACGGTTTATACACCCCTTCCGCCTCAAGCTGATACACCGTCTTGCCGACCAGTTCGCTCTCCTTATACCCCCATAGCCGTTCACACGCGGAGCTCACCCGCAAGGTCTTCCCATTGCCGTCGGACACATAGATCACGTCATACGAGTGGTCAAAGATGGCTTTGACATCCAGCATCAGATTCCGGTAGGCATCGACCCCATTCAGAAGCTGTTCGAGTTCCCCTTCCGTCAATAAAAACAGAAGCTCGTCCCCGCCATTTTCGATCATTTTCCCGATGAGCGTCTCCCCATTGAACGTCCCCTTGACGACGCTGGCTGAATCAGAGGCCGAAACGATCTCCAACCGGCTTTTGATATTCAGATCCTCCGGGATGCCCAGCCTGTCGAACAGCTCTCCCGCATGGGCATTGCTTACTTTTGCCTTGCCCTGGCCATCCAGGATCACCAGTCCGACAGGGGCGGAACCGAACAGGGATCCTACCGGAAAACCGGGGGCATCTTCATGATCCGGATATTTCACAACGCTCACTTCCTTCATGCTCCATTGACTTATCATAACAAAATTAATATTTCTGCAAAAGACGGCGGACGACCAGTCACTACAAAAAGCGATATTCCATTCGACAGTATCCGATATATTTCTAAAAATTCATTGACTTCATGCCGATAGGCCAGTAGAATCAGACCGTTGATAATTTTATGCTTATCAGAATTCTTATGATTGGGAAAGAAGGATTGCGGATGTCGGAAATTATTCATTCACCACTCGTTGCCACTGTACTGATTTTTGCGCTGATTGCTTTAGGAGAGTGGCTTTCGATCATATCGCGCGCTCGGATTCCGATGTTGCTGACGGCCATGTTCAGCTTCATGGTCCTTTCCTGGACAGGCATTTTCCCATCGGATCTGCTGGAAAGTTCTCAGTTCGCCGTTCTTGGATCCATTCTGATCGGACCGGCGATTGTCCATATGGGCACGCTCATCCCGATGAAAGTACTGCGGGAACAATACCGGGCAGTCATCATCTCCCTGTCGGGCATTGTGATTGCAGCCGCCCTGGTTTTCGCCGTCATTCCATTCGTCTTTAATTTTGAGACAGCGGTGGCAGGGATGGGGCCGATCAGCGGCGGGATTGTCGCGATGATCATCACGACCGAGAAACTGCAGGAACTCGACCTCGGGACCATCGTGTTGATTCCTGCCTTGATCGTGGCATTCCAGGGGCTGATCGGAATGCCGCTGGCGCTCAACCTCATGCGCACATACGCCAAGCGCATGCTGGGCCAGATCGACGATGGTTCATTCAAGCCGATGAACGGCACTTCTTCGGCCGGCCAGGATGAGCCAGGCAAGCTCGGCCCGGTCCGTTCAAGCATGACGATCCGGCTGTTCTTCGTCTTCCTTGTCGGCGCGGCCGGTGTCGTGCTCGGCAGCGTCACGCCGATCCACTACAGCCTCTGGTGTCTGGCATTCGGAATCATCGGCTCAAAAATCGGGTTCCTCGAGCACGAGTCCCTCGTGAAGGCAAACTCGTTCACCATCACGATGCTCGGCATTATATTCGTCGTAATCGGCTCGATGGCCGGCGTGTCGCCGCATGAAGTTCTGGAACAGCTCCCGGCAGTCGCAGTCATCATCGTACTCGGGACTGCCGGCATCGCGCTTGGCGGGTATGTCGGTTCCAAGCTTGTCAAATGGGATCCGTTCAAAGGGATGCCGGTCGCCCTGACCGCCCTGTTCGGATTCCCGGCGGACTACATCATGTGCGAAGAAGTGGCACGCAGTACGGCACGATCAAAAGAAGAAGAGAAAATGATTTTCAACGAACTGCTGACGCCGATGCTCATCGGCGGATTCACGACCGTGACAATCGCTTCGGTCGTGGTGGCCGGCATACTCGTTTCATTCTTATAATTGGAGGCATTCAAATGACTACAACCATCATTGAGAACGGACTCATCATCGACGGAACAGGATCGGAACCCCGGCAAGGCATCGTCGTCACGGACGGCGACCGGATCGTGTATGTGGGAGACGCTGAAGGCTATCAGAAAACCGGTGATGAACGAATCATCGACGCGGAGGGCAATGCGGTCCTTCCGGGTTTCATCGATACTCATGTCCATATGATGTTCGAATACACCCCGATGGAAAAACGGCTCACCACGCCGTTCAGCTACATGTACTATCAGGCCATGAAGTACATGAAAGAGACGCTTGATGCGGGTGTCACATCCGTGCGGGATGCACTCGGCACGGACCTCGGTGTCAAACGCGCAATCGAGGACGGACTGATCACAGGACCGCGCATCCAGCTCAGCATCAATGCGCTGACGATCACAGGCGGACACGGCGACGGCATGCAGATCAATGGCGATGTGCTCGACATCTCCCCTTCCGGCTACCGCGGCATGCCGACCGGGATTGCAGACGGTGTGGACGAAGTGCGCAAAAAAACTCGCGAAATGCTGCGTGCGGGTGCGGAAGTGATCAAAGTCCACGCAACCGGCGGCGTTCTCAGCCCGACCGATCACCCGGAGTTCACGCAGTATTCATTCGAAGAACTCTCGGCGATCGTCGAAGAAGCACGCTTCCGCAAAGGCGTCAAAGTCATGGCACATGCCCAGGGCGCAGAAGGCATCAAGAACGCTGTCCGTGCAGGGATCCATTCGATCGAGCACGGCATTTACCTCGATGACGAAGCCATTGAATTAATGAAGGAACATGGCACGTATCTCGTGCCGACACTCCTCGCTCCGGTCGCGGTCCTTGAAACGGCGGAAGAAGTCGGCATGCCGCAATCCGCAGTGGATAAATCGCTGGAAGTCATCGAAGCCCATAAAGAAAGCTTCACGAAGGCATACAAAGCAGGCGTGAAAATCGCAATGGGCACCGACGCCGGTGTCTTCAAGCATGGGACAAACCTCCGTGAACTCGGCCTCATGGTCGAGGGCGGCATGCCCCCGATGGACGCCATCGTCGCAACGACAAAAGTCGCGGCGGAATGCATGGGCTGGGAAGACAAGGTGGGAACGCTGGAAGAAGGAAAGTTCGCGGATGTGGTCATCGTGAAAGGGAACCCGCTGGAGGACATTTATTCGTTGGCGGACCATGACAACATCTTGAAGGTCATGAAGGGCGGAGACCTGGTAAAGCAGTAAGCAGCCATCAGGAGTAGAAAAAACGCGAATCTCAACAGAGATTCGCGTTTTTTATCCTGCTTTCCAATTGAGCGAATCTAGATCAGGCCCGGACCGGTTCCGGTCTGAATTCCTTCACTTCGAGTGTGTACCGATCCAGCAGTTCTTCAACCGGTTCATAACCGATTCCAGGCTTGTCCGGGACATGGATCACGCCGTCCTCGACGGTGACTTCCGGACTGATAATATCTTCCGACCAGTACCTGGACGACGCTGCGGTATCACCCGGCAGCTTAAAGTTGGATAATGTCGTAAGGGCAATATTATGCGCACGGCCGATACCCGACTCCAGCATCCCGCCGCACCATACCGGAATGCCGTGCCCCTCACAATAGTCATGGATTTTCTTCGCTTCCGTCAGGCCGCCGACCCTTCCAATCTTGATATTGATGATTTCGCAGCTGCCCAGTGAAACTGCTTTTTTAACGTCATCAAGCGAGTGGATGCTTTCATCCAGACATACGGGGGTCTTAATTTCTTTTTGCAGCGAAGCATGGTCAATAATGTCATCGTGTGCAAGAGGCTGCTCGATCATCGTCAGGTTCAGGTTATCCAGCTGTTTCAGTGTCTCGATGTCGTCCAATGTATAGGCCGAGTTACCGTCCGCCATCATGGCGATCTCCGGATATGTCTCTCTGACTGCTCTCAGCACTTCAACATCGGTACCCGGTTTGATTTTTATTTTGATCCGCTTATACCCTTCATCAACATATTTTCCGACTGTCTGGATTAGCTTTTCTGTGGACTCCTGGATCCCGATGCTGATGCCGACGTCAATTTCCTTCTTGTCTCCGCCGAGCGCTTCAGCCAATGTGACCTTGTTCTTTTTCGCGTATAAGTCCCATATTGCGCCTTCCACAGAAGACTTCGCCATGTTGTTGCGGCGGTAAGGGGCAAAAAGTTCGCTTACTTCGTCAGGGTGATGAATCTCTCCCTTTTCAAAAATCGCCGGGATCAAAAAGTCTTCTGCAATATGCCAAGCAGTTTTTACAGTTTCTTCACTATAGAGCGGACGGGAATTGACCACACATTCCCCGTAGCCTACGTCATCGCCGCTGTATGCTTCCACGATGAAGAACTCCCGATCTTGCTGAGTACCGAAGCTGGTCTGGAACGGCTCTTTAAGTTGAAGCATCATTCTTCTCAGCTTGAATTTATCGATTTTCAATTCGCTTCTCCCCTTTTCAATATAGATGGCAGGCCACTTCATGCCCTGTCGAATGCTGCTGCATCACCGGCGTCACTGTTTTGCATTGCTCCATGGCGAACGGACATCTCGTATGGAACACACAGCCTTTTGGCGGGTCGATCGGAGAAGGCACGTCTCCCTTGATGATGATCCGCTCTCTCCTTTGCTTTCTGTCGGGGATCGGTATGGCCGACAGCAATGCTTGGGTATACGGATGGAGCGGATTGGCGAACAGATCATCCGTCGGGGCCTTCTCAACCATATGGCCTAAGTACATGACCCCGATCTCATCGGCGATGTGGCGGACCACACTTAAATCGTGGGAGATGAACAGGTATGATAATTTGAACTCATCCTGTATTTCTTCCAGCAGGTTCAGCACTTGGGACTGAATGGAAACATCCAGTGCCGATACAGGTTCGTCCAGGACAATAACGGAAGGATCCACGGCAAGTGCCCGTGCGATTCCGATCCGTTGCCGCTGGCCGCCGGAAAATTCATGGGGGAACCGGAAATACTGATCTTCCCTTATGCCGGTCCGCCTCAACAAGTCCATCGCCCGTTCCATGCGTTCCGATTTCGTCCCGATCTTATGGATCTCCATCGGCTCCTCAATCAGTTCCCCAATCCGCTTTTTAGGATTCAGGGATGAATGGGGATCCTGGAAGACCATCTGCATCTCACGACGATATTTCTGGAACTGTTTCTGTTTTAGCTTGAGAACATCTTCACCCTTGTAAATGACGGAACCATCCGAAGGCTCGATCAGGCGCAAAATGGACCTTCCGGTTGTACTCTTCCCGCAACCGGACTCACCCACCAGTCCAAGTGTCCGGGATTCAAACAAGTCAAAGCTGACACTTTCCACTGCCTTGACATGGCCGCTGACCCGGCCAAACGGAGAGGCGATCGGGAAGTATTTCTTTAAGTTCCGTACCTGTAAAACGGAATTGTCTCTTTGCAAAGATTCCTTATCATGTTGCTTCAATAGCATCAGGTACGTCCTCCCTCTCTTTTATCCTCGCATGATGCCAGCATCTGACCTTCTGCCCGTTTGGCAACTCATCGAGCACCGGCGCTTCTTCGAGACACTTCTCTGTTGCAAATGAACACCTCGGTGCAAAGCGGCAGCCTTTTGGAACATTATCCAGTGCAGGCACAACCCCCTTGATCGTATGAAGCTTCTGTTCCCGGTCTCCATTGATTTTCGGGATGGACTGAAGCAATCCTCTCGTGTAGGGGTGACGGGGACTGTCAAACAAAGTATCGACATCCGCTTCTTCGATCACCTGTCCCAGGTACATGACTGCCACACGCGTACAAACTTCCGCGACAACGCCCAGGTCATGTGTGATCATGATGACCCCCATATTCAGTTCCTCTTTCAACTCGTTTATCACTTCCAGGATCTGCGCCTGAATGGTCACATCAAGTGCGGTCGTTGGCTCATCCGCAATAAGCAGACTCGGCTGGCAGGACAACGCCATGGCAATCATGACCCGTTGCCGCATCCCGCCTGAGATTTCATGAGGATATTCGTGAATCCGCTTTTCCGGTGAGGGAATCCCGGTAACCCGCAGCATTTCGACCGCTTTCTTCATCGCTTCCTTTTTGCTGAGTTTCTGGTGGACAACGATGGATTCTGCAATTTGGTCACCAATTGTAAAGACGGGATTCAAGGAAGTCATCGCGTCTTGAAATATCATAGAAATTTCATTGCCGCGGATATCCAGCATTTTGCTTTCCGGAAGAGAGAGCAAATCCCTGCCCTTGTAGAGAATTTCTCCGCCATATTTTGTTGATTTCTCATTCAGAAGGCGCATGATCGATTCGGCGGTCACGCTCTTTCCGCACCCCGACTCTCCGACAACGCCCAGGGTCTCTCCGTAGTCCACATTGAACGTCACGCCATCCACGGCTGTGATCGTTCCCTTTTCGGTAGAGAAACGGGTCTTCAATTCCTTGACTTCCAATAATGGATGGGACATCGCACTAACCTCCTTTGGCAATGGACTCGGTCCGGTAAATCTGTTTTATTCCTTGATCGCTTTGTTTGAGTGAGGATCCAGCAGATCACGCAGGCCATCCCCGAACAGGTTCAATGCGAGCACGGCTAAAACGATGAATGCCCCCGGGAATACTGTCATCCACCATGCGTTGTAAATGACGATTTTCCCGTCAAACAGGATGTTGCCCCAGCTCGGGTCCGGTGCCGGCACGCCTGCGCCCAGGAAGCTGAGCGCCGCTTCCAAAATAATTGCAATGGCAAACACATAGGTGACCTGGACAATCAGCGGAGAGACGGTATTCGGTAAAATATGCCTCCATATAATCCTCCAGGAACTGGCCCCCTGAGCCCTCATTGCCTCGATATACGTCTGCTCCTTGATGACCAGTGCCGAGGAACGGACGATCCGGGCAACCACCGGGATTTTCGCAAGCGTCACGGCAATCACAACGTTGACCGGCTGAGGTCCCAGAACCGCCATGATCGCGATCGCCAGCAAAATATCCGGAAAAGCCATCAGGGCATCACTGAATCTCATGAGAACGTGATCCAGGATCGAATAATAGGCCGCATAGAGGCCGATCACCATGCCAATGATCGCCGTCAGGACAGCCACCGACAGTCCGACGCCCATCGATACTTGAGCACCGCTTGCAACCCGGCTGAACAGGTCCCTGCCAAAGTTGTCCGTACCAAACCAATGCTCTGCAGTCGGACCTTGCAGCCGGTTTGCCGGGTCAATGTCGAGGGGCGAAAACTGGCTGATGAGCGGACCGGCAAAGGAGAACAGAGTCAGAAAGACCAGCATCGCCGTTCCGGTCACCAAGGTTTTGTTGGACACGAAGCGTTTGACCAAAAGCTTGCGCCGTTCCTTCTTGACATTCTTCTCCAGTAAAGAAAGTTCGTTGACTTGAGCGTCATTCGTAATGACCATAGTTTAGCCCTCCATTCATTTCCGACTTAGCCGTACTCTCGGATCGACGAGGCCATAGAGGAGGTCAATGATCAGATTCAGGAACAGATAAGTCACGGCGATCATGAGAATCGTTCCCTGGATCACCGCATAGTCCCTGCGTGTGATCGCATTGATCACCAGCTGGCCCAGTCCCGGCAGGTTAAATACCGTCTCTGTTACGACGGCACCTGTGATCAAGGCGCCGAACGTCTCTCCCAAGATCGTCAGAATCGGGATCAATGCATTTCTGAATGCGTGTTTGTAGATGACCACCTTTTGCTTGAGACCTTTGGCTTTGGCGGTTTTGATAAAGTTCATGCTCAGGATATCGATCATGGACGAGCGGGTCATCCGCGCAATTACCGCGGCCTGGATGGCGCCCAATGAAATTGCAGGTAGAATAAGGAACTTCACATGTTGCCAGACACCTTCAGCCAATGAGGAATATCCGGCCACTGGCAGCCAGTTCAGCCGCACACCGAAAACCAGCATCAGGAGAAGGGCCAAAAGAAAACTGGGAATCGACATTCCGAGCATTGCAATGATCATGAACGTCCGATCAACCCCGGTTCCCCGCTTCCTCGCTGCCAATACGCCGATCGGAATTGCAATCAGGATGGAAAAACCTTGAGCGAGCAGAGCAAGGGAAAGGGTCGGTCCCAAATGACTGACGAAAGCATCCATGACCGGTACGTTCATGTAAAGGGAATCTCCGAGATTGCCCCGGGCAACGTCTGTGAACCAGTTGAAAAATTGCTCGTAGATCGGGAGATTTAACCCCATATTGTCCCGGAGGGCCGCCACTTCTTCAGGGGTTGCCTCAGGCCCCAGCATGACAGCAGCAGGGTCACCCGGAATCATGTGGATCAGAAAGAAAACAAACATTGCAACGATGAGGAGAACCGGAATCATCGATAGTAAACGCTTGATAATATACGCCTTCAAAGTTACTCCCCTCTTCCAGGTATAAAGTCGGCAGGATGAAAGGACTTCCGGCAGAACACACAATGCCAACATGAAAAAGGAAAAGACAAGGACTAGTCTCCTGTTCAGGAGAGTTCAAAATGGGTCCTTGTCTTCTGCCTCATTCCGTGACAAACCGGCCAATTATCCAATCATGAATTCTGCCTCTCTCAACTTACTTATTGATGGACACGTTCCAGAAGTTCGGGCCGGACAGATTGGTGTAACCTTTAAGATCTTTAGAGTATCCGGACACCCGGGAATTCTTCCCTGTGTTGATGATCGGGAGGTATTCCCACATTTCCTCCTGCAATTGTGCGTACAGATCATGGGCTTCTTCCTGTGAAGCGGCAGCATTGATCTCATCCAGAAGACGGTCTATTTCAGGGTCTTCCGTCCATCCCGGCCACTGTGTCCCTGAATCCAGGAATACATACTGATGTGGGGTGAACGAAGTGGAGAACCCTGTATAGAAGATGTCGTAGGCAGACGGATCATCCCTCCGCTCCAGCAATGTCGGCCAGTCATACACGTCAAGCTTCACGTTCATCCCGGCCTTTTCAAGCATTTGCTGGGTTGCAACGGCCGCATTATAGTGGTGTTCATAGTCCCGGCTTGTCAGAATAACGACTTCTTCGCCGTTATAGCCTGCTTCAGCCAACAACTGTTTTGCTTTTTCCGGATCTTTCGGGTTGTAGTTTTCCTTGCCGGCATCTGTATACCAGTCGGTCTGGCTTTCGAGGAAGAGGCTTGGATCAAGCTCATAGTAATCTTTGCCGGTAAACGCTGAGCTCATGATCACGTCCATATCAAGAGCATTGTTAACGGCCTGCCGTGCCTTGACATCCTTGAAGAGCCCTTCTTTTTTGTTGAACACCAATCCTTCAATTCCGTACGGCCATACATCCACTTCAACCTGCGGATTATTTTCAACTTGCGGGATTGAGTCATAGTTGAGCATATGAGCAAATTGGTATTGTCCGCTGATCAGTCCATTTACCCGGGTGGAAGCATCCGGCACAAAGCGCCAGTTGATCTCATCAACCAAAGCTTCCTTTTTCCCTCCAAGACCATTTGCCTCGTCCTCATCCTGGGCATAGTCCTCGAACTTCTTGAACTTGATCATTTCATCTTGCTTCCACTCGACGAATTCAAACGGCCCAGTACCGATGTACTCTTTTGCTCCGGTTGCCTCTGCGCTCTCGGCTACTTCTTTCGGCATGACGGCAGCAAGGTTGCCCACGTCCGCCAGGAAGTGCATAACAAGCGAGGACGGCTGGGACATATTCAGTTCAACCGTGTAGTCGTCCACAGCGATCCATTCATGTTCGCCGAGTTCCGGCTTGTTCTCACTCCACTTCACCATGGAGGCGACCACATCTTCTGAAGTCATCTCTTTTCCGTTATGGAACGGAACACCTTCACGAAGCTTAAAAGTGACTTTCTTATTGTCTTCACTGACTTCGAATGAGTCTGCCAATTGCGGGATCACCTCGTAATTGTCGTTGATCGTTACGAGGCCTTCATAAATGACCTTGGCAGCATCGCGCGTCGCTTCAGCGGTGGTGCCATGGGGATCCAGCGATTGCGGCTGTGTCGGGTACGCGACCTCCAGTGTCCCTCCGGTTTGCACTGCTTTATCTGCCCCCGAGGATTCAGGCGACTCGGCATCATTCTTTGAACAGGCAGATAATGCGAGAACAGCCGCCATGACCAGCAATCCCACTCCTCTTTTTCTGAACTTCACTTCCATTCCACCCCTTATGTTTTAGTTGGCAATACACACTCTAGTCTGAATATTACCACTTGTAATGAATTATAGTGAAGCGTATAATTCATTTCAAGGTCAAATGTTGCAAAAACTTTAAAAGGTGATTCAATGACTCCGGAATATATTACTAGAACAGAAAAAGTATTTCCTTCTTTAACCAAAGGAATGAAAAAAGTAGCCGAGGCTCTCCTGCACGATCCGTACTCTTTTGTAATCCACCCTGCGAAACAAATCGGGAGTATCACGGGTGTCAGCGAGACGATGGTCATCAGATTTTGCAAAGCGCTTGGATACGATGGATTCAGCCAATTGCAGGAAACATTAAAGCAAGAAATGCTAAAGTTTGATTCACCTATACCTCTGGATGATTACGTACCCACCCCATTTACAACCAACATCCGGGGTGATCTTGATTTGATCGAGTCCAATCTTCAACAACTCAATACGAGTGAATTATCGTCGGTCGTTGAGCGAATCATCAAAAGCGAGCGCGTCATCGTTGTCGGCTACTACCAATCCAACGCTTTCGCATACTGGTTGTTTTTCAATCTCAACTACATTACAGGGAACGCTCATCTCTATCGCCCGGAAACCGATGCCCGCCTCCTGGATCTGACTCCGCCTAATTCCTGCGTCATCGTATTTTCGTTTTACCGGTATGCCATGGATACGATCCGGTTTGTCAAAGAGGCGAAGAACAAAGGAATCACCGTCATCGTGATCACCGATTCCCACGTTTCTCCTGTGGTTCAGTATGCAGACCATATTGTGTTGATCCGCCTGGGACGGGCCTCTCTTCTCAGAAAAGGGCCCGTCACATTATCGGTCATCAATTCCATCTTGGCGGAAGCCGCCAACCAGATTGAAGAGAAAGGCGTCACGCCGGCTTCTTATAAATATTTCATCAAAGACGGGGAGGAAAAAAATGACCATTACGACTTCGATTAAGGAGCAAGTAGAAGAGGCCTTCAGTTATTTGCATGAAAATCCGGAGATCAGTTGGGAGGAAGTGAACACAACACAATTTATCCGGGAAATCCTCGAAGAGAATGACTGCGAGACCATCACATTTGATGATTGCACAGGCGTGATCGGGAAGTATGGGGATTTTGATAAGGGTTTGCCCATAGTCGCCGTAAGGGCGGATATGGATGCACTTTGGCAGGAAGTGGACGGATCTTTCCGTGCGAATCATTCGTGCGGTCATGATGCCCATATGGCCATGGTGCTCGGGGTGCTTTGGAGACTGCAGAATGAGCCTCACCTGAAAGAGCAAATTGCAGTTAAATTCATATTCCAGCCTGCTGAAGAAAAAGTTGCTGGCGCATTGAAATTTGTTGAAAAGGGTGTCACCGAAGATGTTGATTATCTGTTCGGAATTCATCTCCGGCCCGAGCAGGAAACAAGAACGGGACATGCAACTCCGGCCATCGTCCACGGTGCGACAAAAATGTATCAAGCCAAAATTACAGGCCACGATGCCCACGGTGCCCGGCCGCACCAAAACATCAACGCGATTGAAGTCGCAGCACAGATAATAGCTATGATCCAGCAGATCCATCTAGATCCCCGCATACCGCATTCCGTGAAGATGACCCAGCTCCAATCCGGCGGAAAAAATGTGAATATCATTCCCGGGAACGCAACATTCTCCCTGGATCTGAGGGCCCAGACCAACGAACTGATGGACGAACTCACCGCAAGGGTGGAAGGCATCCTTGATTCGATCAAGAATCTAAATGGAGCCAATATCCAGATTACAAATACATGCGGAGTTGTCGCGGCAGAGAATCATCAAGAGGCGATCGATATAATGCAGCAGTCGATCGCTGATGTACTCGGTCCCGAAAATGTTGATCCGCCGCTCTTAACGCCCGGAGGAGACGACTTCCATTATTACTCTGTGAATAATCCAAACCTGAAAGCGACAATGGTCGGTCTCGGTTGTGGACTCGGGCCCGGTCTCCATCATCCGAAAATGACCTTCAATCAAGAAGCCTTAATCAACGGAGCCGATATCCTCTACCGCTCCATCCTAAATGCTTATAACATCGACTGATTTCCAGTTTTCGGTTTACGGCATTTTAAAGCCCCCCAGTCTGCGACCGGGGGGCTTTTCATCAGCTATGCAATTAGATTTGCCTCTTGAATTTCCGGGTTCCATTCACTTTCCCCGTTGTCCTGCCACTCCATATCGCCCCATCAATCCATCCAAAAACAGCTCAATAAATTCCTTGCTCTCT
The DNA here is from genome assembly GCF_900156305.1 of Edaphobacillus lindanitolerans. GTDB lineage: Bacteria > Bacillota > Bacilli > Bacillales_A > Planococcaceae > Bhargavaea > Bhargavaea lindanitolerans. Next base: position 929,602 of record NZ_FTPL01000001.1, read on the forward strand.
TTCTGCAGATCAAATGTATCGCCGAATGCATGCCAGTCATAAAGAGTGCCGCGCATGCAACGGGTGATGAGCCAGGTGAGCTGGCGGGGATCCGCATCCCGGCGTAGTTCGCCTCTTTCGATCGCTTCCCCGATAAGTCCCCGGACGATCCGGTACAGGCTGCGCTCCGAGTTGGAGAAGAAGTTTTCATCCGTCTCGTTCAGACCGCTGATATAGACCGTCCTCATCAAGTCCTTGCCGAGTACATGTTCCAGATAGTTCATCTGTCCTTCAAACAATAGAAGGACTTTCTCTTTAAATGACCGGTCTTCAGGAATCTGTCCGACATACTCTTCATAGAAATGATCAATCTCTTTGAATTTCTCAATGAAAATCCCGTATTTGGATTTAAAGTGACCGTAGAATGCCCCTTTGGAGCTGTTGCTCTTCTGCACGATTTCATCGACACTGACCTGGTCGAATCCCTTTTCCTTGAAAAGCTCCAATGCCGTCTCAAACAGGCGCTGTTTGGTCTGTTCCGCTTGGCTTTGCCGGTTCCCGTTGACCATTTCTCCACTCTCCGTTCTTTCTTATGCGGATTATTCAAAATATTATTGACATCGTTTTTGAATTCTGATTATATATAGACTATAGTCTAAGACTGCGGTCTATGGAAGATTTTCGCATGATTGAAAGCGCTTTATTTTAGGAGGTCAGTAGATGGACATCATCGGAAACCGAACGTTGCCTCAGGTGTTGCGTGAACAGGCCGGGCGTTATCCGGAGAAGGCATTCATTGTTTTTGAAGACGCAACAGGCATTCGGATCACCAAAACCTATGCTGAATTTTTTTCTGACGTGATCAGCTTCAGCCGCTCGCTTTTCAATCTCGGCATTCGAAAAGGCGACCATTTCACAGTTCATCTGCCGAACAATCCGGAATTCCTGGCCATCTGGTTCGCGGCCGCAGAGCTGGGGGCGGTCATGGTGCCGACCAATATCCTGTCCACGGCAGACGAGATGAAATACCTGATTACACACTCAGACTCCGTCCTTCTGATCACAGAAGAGGAACACTTGGCGAAATTCGACACGATCAAAAATGAAATACCGGCTGTGCGGCATACGATCGTTACCCGCTCAAAAGGCCCCGACCACACACTCAGCTTTGAACAGCTCGTCCTTGAAGGACGGGATTTGCATATGCCTCTTCCGGAAGTCCATCCGGAAGACGTGGTCGGCATGCTTTACACATCCGGGACGACTTCCAGGCCAAAAGGCGTCCAGGTCACAAACGCAAACTATATTTTCACCGGGGAGCTGATGTCCAAGACTATCGGTCTGACGCCGGAGGACCGGACGTTCACCGTTCTTCCGATGTTCCACGGCAACGCTCAGTACTATACGTGCATGCCTGCGCTCATTGCCGGCGGAAGCATCGCCCTGACGGAACGGTTCAGCGCCTCCCGTTACTTCAAGCAGGCCAAGGCACTCGGCGGGACGGTCGGCTCCCTATTCGCCGCCCCGATCCGCATGATTTTGTCAAAGGACTATGATCCTGCAGACAGGGACAATCCGCTTCGCCTCATCCTGTTTGCCCAGTCAGTCGGCCGGCAGGAACTCGATGAGTTCGAATCCCGGTATGACACCCGCCTTTATCAGCTTTATGGAATGACCGAGACCGTGGGCATCCCTCTCATGAACCAGCCTTATTCCATGCCCAATAATTTGAGCATCGGCCGGCCCACACTCGGCTATGAAGTGAAGCTGATTGATGAAGCAGGCAAGGAAGTTCAGGAAGGGAGCGCCGGACAGATTGCGGTAAAGGGCACCCCGGGGCGGACAATCATGAAAGGGTATTTCAAAAATCCGGAGGCGACCGAAGCGGCCGTCCGGGATGGTTGGTTGATGACCGGCGACAACGCCAGGCTCGGGGATGACGGCAACTTCTATTTTGTGGACCGGCTGAAAGACATGATCAAACGATCCGGGGAAAACGTGGCTGCGGGAGAGGTCGAGAGTGTGCTCACCGATCATGCGGCTGTGTACGAAGCAGCCGTTGTCGGTGTACCGGACCCGATCAAAGACGAGTCCATCAAGGCATTCGTCATCCTGCACGCCGGAGCTGAAGCCACTTCCGGGGAATTGATCGCGTTTTGCCGGGAGCGGCTCGCCAACTTCAAAGTGCCGGACACAATCGATATCGTGGAGGACTTCCCCCGAACTGCGGTCGGCAAAATTCAAAAACACCTGATCCGACAATCCGTGCTGCAATGAACAATCCGGCGCCACCCTATCCCATACAAAGGAAGAAGGAGAGCTTATGAAAAAAGGCAAAGTGCTGCTGGCCAGTCTCTCGGGCTCTGTCATTGAATGGTACGACTTCTATCTCTATGGAACTGCGACTGCTCTTGTATTTTCTACGCTGTTCTTCCCGTCGCATGACCCGGCGATCTCCATCCTGATCGCCTTCGCCACATTCGGTGCCGGTTATGCGGCCCGCCCGATCGGAAGCATCATCTTTGGCCACATCGGGGACCGGGTCGGACGGAAAGCCTCTCTCATGATGACGCTCATCGGGATGGGCGGAAGCTCCTTCCTGATCGGGCTCCTTCCGACGTACGCACAAGTCGGGGTGCTGGCCCCTGCCCTGCTCGTCATCCTGCGGCTCATCCAGGGGGTGTCGCTCGGCGGAGAATGGGGCGGCGCCGTCCTGCTGGCAACGGAATCCGCAGGGAAAGGCCTCCGCGGTCTCTTTGGCTCCATCCCGCAGCTGGGCGTGCCGATCGGTCTCGTGCTCGGAACCTTCAGCTTCACCGTCATCAGCGCATTTACAACGGAAGCCCAGTTCATGGCATGGGGCTGGCGCATCCCGTTCCTGTTCAGCGCCGTCCTGATCGTACTGGCCATCTGGATCCGCAGCACGATTGAAGAAACACCGGAGTTCCAGAAGAAAAAAGAATCCGGGGATATCGCCAAAATTCCGGTCGCCGACCTGTTCCGCAACAACAAGAAAGACCTGTTCCGCATCATCGGCCTCAAGCTGGGCGATGGATTCTTCAACGTCTTTCTAATGTCGTTCATCCTGGTCTATGCCACCACGTATGTCGGCTACACGCGCGACCAAGCACTCCTGGCACTGACGCTCAGCTGTGCCACGATGATCATCACCATTCCGATCGTCGGTTACCTGTCCGACTTCATCGGGCGGAAAAACATCTACATCGCCGGACTGGTCGCCATGGTGGCGCTGGCCATCCCTTACTTCCTGATGATCCCTGTAGGGAACGGGTGGTTCCTGACGATGCAGATCATCCTGCTCGGCGTGATCTGGGCGTCCATCTTCTCCACGCAGGGAACCTTCTTCTCAGAACTGTTCCCGGCCAACGTCCGCTACACCGGACTGTCTCTAGGCTATCAGGTCGCTGCGGCCATCGTCGGCTTCGGACCGATGCTCTGGACGACGATGGCGGATCACTACGGCGCCGCCCCGTATGTATTCGGCGGTTTCATGATCGGCGGACTCCTGCTGTCCCTCTGCCTCTCGATCTTCTCGCCGGATACAAGGAAAGTCACGCGGTATGAGGAACCTGTTGAATCGGAAGAAACCGACAGCCTCGCTGCCCCGGCGGCACCTTCACCGGAGAAGCAGCTGAATTACTGACAATCTGAGACACCCCCCGCCTTCACGAATGTGAGAGCGGGGGGTGTTCGTTTAATGTGTTCTTTCTATTCATGATCATCATTTGTTACAAACAAGCCTCACCCTGCCCTTCGGCTCGTCCCATTATTGAGGAAAGGGTCAGGAAACCGAACTGGTGAGGCCCGCTCTCTTGCCCTGCAGCGGGTTGGTCTGTTCGAAGGCGAAGCCGGTGTTCAAGATCACACTTTCGCTGAAGGCAGGTCCGATGATCTGCAGCCCCACCGGCATGCCATTGTTCAGCCCGCACGGGACGGTCATGGCCGGAAGCCCCGCGAGGTTGCACGGTCCCATGAAACGGATGAAGTTGTCGATCAGGTCGACCTGTTTTCCGTTCAGGTCTGCGAAATCGCTGCCGATGTCAGGCGGCATCACAGGGAGCGTCGGGGCCAGAAGGACATCCACTTTTTCGAAGGCACTCCGGAAGTCCTGCTTCAGCTGGCGGCGCAGCTGCTGTGCCTGCAGATATTCGACGGACGAGAAAAGCTCTCCCATTTCAAAGAGTAGGCGGATGTCATCGCCAAAGTCATCCGGACGCTTGATCAGGTTGCGGTGGTGGATGGTCGACGCTTCGGAGAGTGACGTCACAAGTTCTGCGTACTCTGCATACTGCAGCGCCGGTATGTTGACCGTCACAACTTCTGCGCCCATCTCCTCCAGAGTCTTGATCGCTTTCCTCACCTGATCCTCAACCACGGAATCCACATTCTTGAAGTAGTATTCCTCATAGATGCCGATTCGGAGGCCCTTCACTTCTCCGGTAAGTTTTGACGTGTAAGGTTCGGTCGGTACATTGACCGATGTCGGGTCATTGGAGTCGTAGCCGGCGATGACTTCGAGGAGCCCGGCCGCATCCTTCACCGTTTTGGTCATCGGTCCGACGTGATCCAATGACCAGGCGAGCGGGAAGACGCCGTACTTGCTGACCCGGCCGAAAGTCGGCTTCAGGCCTACGATTCCGCACGAAGAGGACGGAATCCGGATCGAGCCGGCCGTATCCGTTCCGAGCGTGGCCGTCGTCATATCGGCTGCCACCCCGGCACCCGAACCGCCGCTGGATCCTCCGGGAATTTTATCGAGATTCCATGGATTCCGGACAGCCCCGAAGTGAGGGCTGTTATTCGTGATGCCCCATGCATATTCGTGCATGTTCAGCTTGCCTGTGAAGACAATCCCTGCGTCTCTCATTTTTGTGATGACCGTCGCGTCGTAATCGGAGACGAACTCTCCATGTATTTTCGATGACATGGTCGTCACTTCGTCTTTTAAATAAATATTGTCCTTCACAGCCATCGGGATGCCGTGGTACATCCCTTTATATTGGCCGGAAGCGATCTCCCGGTCGGCTTGCTCCGCCTCTTTTTCCGCCTCATCCCGGCGGAAGCTCACATAGGCGTTCACTTTTTCGTTTAAGGATTCTGCGTGATCGATCACTGCTTTTGTCAGTTCCAGGGAGGAGACTTCTCTGTTCTTGATGAGAGGAGCCAACTCCTCGACCGGCTTTTTGATGAGTTCTTCATTCAATGTGGTCACCCCCAGGAATGTTCACAAGACTGATGTCTGCATCATCCAGATTGGCACTGTCGATCCGCGCCTTTAAATCCTGAATGGCATCCCAACGGGCCTGGAGCAATGGCAAATGCTCGCTGTTCACGGTAAGTCCTTTTCCCTCTAACTTCTCTCGAATTGAAACCGTCAACCTGAATCCTCTCCTTTTTGGTCAAGAATGGATGGTAACGTTTGTCTAAAGCGAGAAAGCCGCAATCCTCCTTTCGCTGGAAGTACGAAAAGTTGCAAGTGCCGGAGATGAACATATTCATAAGTCAGAATATTATCGACACTCATTCAACCGTATCCTATTGTCCATTTGCAGTCAAGGAGGGTGAGAGCGGACTCTATGATTCCAAAAACTGTACGGAAGGAAGGATCGGGAAACCCAAAGGATTGTGTCTCCATCAGATACAAAAAAGCTCCCCGCCGACTTTCTGCAGGGAGCTTCAACCCGTCATTTACTTATCGTAAAATCATCTACAATCCTTCCGTCCCTCGTCTTGGAGAGCAGCCGGATGCTGTTATCTTCAACAGCGACATTGGTATAGATCTGTGTTTTTTCATCAAAGAACTTCTCCATATAATCTTGCGGAGTGGTCGGATAGAATTTACTTCCGGTCGACCCGGCGATCAGATAGGTCGTTCCGTCATCTTCTTTCTTTCCATTTTTCAAAGGCATCGTCCGGACATAAGCGTGATCGTGGCCGGAGATCGCCAAATCAATGTCCGCGTCATCCATCGCTTTTGTAAAGATTTCACGGACGTTTTCGCTTCCCCCTTGTGGATTCGAGTAATAAGGGGCACGATGGAACACAGCGATTTTCCATTGTTTTTTCGATTTGGCCATATTCTCTTTCAGCCAATCAGCTTGCAGCTCGAGCCCTTCAATGGTCGTTTCTGTATTGAGCACTGCGAAATGGGCATTCCCATAATCAAAGGAGTAGACGGTGCCCTTGAACTCTTCGGGACCGTTCTCCGGCGTCTTGAACAACTGCCTGTATGTCTCGACGCCGTTTCCGATATTCTCATGATTGCCGACCGTCGGGACGATCGGCGTTGATGCGGCCAAGGATGGATCCTTCATTGATTCAAAGAATGCGCTCCAGTGTGAGTAGAGATTGCCGTCATCGATCATGTCGCCAACATGCATCATAAAGGCAGCATCCGGATATTCGGCCTTCGCCTTTTTGAACAGGTCCGTAAAGAGGCCAAAACCTTGTTCCGTCTGATTTGGAGGCGCTTGTGTATCCCCCATCAAGATGAAGTTGAACGCTTCAGCCTTTTTGGGCGCAGTCGTAAATCTGCCCGCTTCGCTCCAGCCTTCTGCTGTACCGTCACCGGCACGGTAAATGTATTCTTCCTGCGGATTCAGTCCTTTGAGCTTGGCAGAGTGGACTTGAATCTCGCCTGCATCAAAAGCATGCGGAACGCTTTTACCTTTTGTGCGTTTAACTTTTTTACCTGAAAATCCGCTTTGTCCAAACTGCTTGGCAGGCACAAACTCCACGACCGTATCCGTTGTTGCCGGCGAAGTGGTCCATGTGATGTTCCTGGCATTGGCTTGATCAGCGAATGTGAGATTCAGCTGTTCCGGCTTTCCTGTTCCCAGGTGGCTTAACACCTCAACATTCGTCTGCAGACTGTATCGCTTGTCTTTCACAGCCTGGACAATCAGCTTGCCGGGATTGAGGGAAAGCTTGTCAGTTTTGAACTCTCCTTTGCTGTCCGTTCTTCCGAGTTGCCAAGGCTCGATTACCGCTTGATCCGCCCGGATCCAACCGTTTCTTCCCGAGGTTCCGACTTCAAGCCAACCATCGGCCTGCTTCAGGATTACGGCATACTCCTTTTTTTCAAGCTCCGTGATGACCGGGCTGGCTTGATCCGGCCTCTCATACAGAGGAGCAATTTTTGATTTGATCCTGGCCAGTTCTCTGTCCGGGGACACCACATGCACTTCCGCATCCTTCACCGGACGGCCGGATTCATCCATCACCTTGATCTTCGAGCTGAACCCGGTGGAAGCCCGGTCGATACCGATTGCCAAGTGTGCAGCGATGTTCGCCCGGATGTCCGGCATAAAGACCTTACGTGATGTGGATTCCCCAACCACTTGAACTTCTCCATCGACAAACCGGATCGTCGCTTCGTCTTTTCCGGCGAGCGGAATGACGAACGGAATCTCCGCCAATTCATTGATGTCTTGTATTCCCGAAATGCCGCTCAGTCCTTTGAGTTCCAGATGGATCCTTCCGTGTTCATCGATTTCATTTCTCACAACATGTTTTGCGGAAATGGCCGGGTTCAACGCAAGTTCTGATGCTGTGTCCAGCTGCCCAGGGTCGAACTCGAACGACAGGCTGATCCGGTCCATCGTTTCCAGGCTGCTTCCCTGAATTCCGATTGTATAGGGGCTGCCGACATAAGCCTTTTCTTCAAATACCGGTTTCACGCCCTCATTTCCGCTATTCACTTCAAAGACCCATGTCTTTTCTGATTCATTGCCAAAGCGATCCTGGACAGCAACTTTGACTTGATGGTATCCGTCCAGAAATGCCTCTTCCGGAACATAGGAAACTTCCCCTGTCTCTTCATTGAATGAATGCTGGACCCGGATGCCGTCCAAATCCATGTAGATTCTTTCGGGATTGATGCCGGTCCCGCCTTCATCGTCTTTTGCGGTGACGGAAATCTTGAATTCATTTGTCGCCAAGACCTCATCCTGAGCCGGCATCTCCTGAGATAGTTCGGGATTGATCAGGTCATCGTCCGTCTCCCCGTAGACTGCACGGATGTTGTCCACATAAATGGCCCCTGCATTTTTGTTTTCATTTTTCGTCTCCATCAAACGAACAGCCAAATCGAGCTTAAGCGGAGTTTCTTTGCCGGGCGGCACATCCGCCTCAACGTACTTCCATCCTTTCCAGTCCATGTCCGTCGCATAGTCCAAAGCGAAGGCATTGTTATTGCCGTCGCGCATCTGGGAACGGAGCCAGTGACCGGCCCCGTCACCGTATACCCACATGCCGATCTTTTCCGGGTAACCCTCGATTTCAACCGGCTCCTTCGTATGTGCATAAGCACCGGATGTCCCGATCGTCCCGATGAAATCATAGTTCAATTTCAATGCATGATTTCCGAAGCGGGCGGGTTCCGGATAGGTCGTTTGGTCAATGGACACAGAGTTATAACGTGCCCCGCTGGCTGTCCACTTGTCCAGACCATCTTCAAACGTCTCCAGAATCACCGGCATTTTTCCGACTTGCACGGCCATCGTATCGGAAACATCCCCGTGAGAGACGGTGATCGTACCGCTTCCGGTTGTGTCCGCTGCGGTGAAGACTCCCTTGTCATCGACCGAACCGATCTCTCCGCTTACTGTCCATTTGAAGCGGTCGGGACTGGCATGGACGTTGCGGCCATTGAGCGTAGCTGCTGTTTCCAGAGAAACCTGTTCACCCCGCTTTACAGTCAGCGCCTGTTGGACGAACTTTAAATCTGTCAACTTGTCCGTCACAGTAATCGCCGAGGAACCGGCCGCCCCGTCAACCGACGCAAGGATTTCGCCTCTGATTCCGGTATTTCCTGCAGTGAAGTTGCCTTGGCCATCCACACTGCCGGCAGTTGGATCAGAAACCTTCCAGGTAGGAACTGTTTTCACTTCGACGGGATTATAAGCAGCATCCATTCCTTTGGCAGCGAATGATTGTGTGCTGCCTGCCAAAATCAGGGAGTGATCCGGTTTCACGGCCAGCTGGCTCAGACTGCCTTCTTCCGCTGTGGAGATGACAAAGAACGAATTTGCCACCGTGCGCTCATAGCCGTCGGATGGGCTGTTCTTCACGGTGAGTTCCGCATCACCCGGCTCTCGGCTGACGAATGTGGAGGACCCGCCTCCGTCCAGGTTAAGCGCATCTTTCGCCCCCAGTTCGAGCATCAGGTCTCTGAGTTCGAACATTGTAATTCCTTCAGAGAATCTGGGCTGGCGGCCGTCCACTACCACGAAGAAAACACTTTTGTCTTCGCGGATTCCAACAGCGGTCCGCGGTGCCTTCGCTGTCGTGAAGCTGTTTTCCCGGATGGACGCAGGGGCTCCGTCTTTTGTCAGGATGTATTGCCCCCCAAGCGCCTGGGTGACTTCCTTCCATGCAGGGTCGACGTTAGTATGGAATATCACTTGATCACCCGTTTTCAGACCGTTCAGATGTTCTGCGGCCGCTCCAGCAGCGGACAGGACAATCTCTCCTTCATTGACCGGCTGATCCCCTGTGTTATGTACCACTTTCCCGACGACGCCGGTCACCTGGCCGATGGTTCGGACATCACGCTCGATACCCTTTACAATCACCTCGATGCCGCCGTCGTCTGTTCCGGTTGTCTGTTGTTCGGATGTGTAGGCAACCAACTCATCGGCACCGCGCGGCTGATTGATCCCTTTCAGGGTCCGTTCCTCCCCTCCAATTCCAACAGAAAACGAAGCATCCGGGTAGCCGATGATTCCTTCCCCATTCGCTTTAATCCCGAACGATTCGGTTGATCCGGCCTTCAATAGCCTTCCTTCCTGGATGACGGTCCCGTTTGGCATCCCGTTCGCCGTGTTGTAAAAATCACCGTTCACCCCGCCAACCACCACGTGGCCCGGAACGGAGACGGCCGCCGCCTGCTGCCGGACGGTCTGCATGCCAAATCGGTCTCCATCGGGCATCCCTGCCTGCAGATGGATACTCGGAATGCCGATATCAACATCCATCACAGAAACCTGTTGACGGCCGCCGGACCCGTCCAGGATCAAGTTCGTTTCCGTCACCCCGGGCGCGATCGTTTTCGACCACTCATCAATCAACGTTCCGAGTGAATGTTCCTCACCGATTTCTGCATGTACAACCGGTGTCGCCGCAGTAATTGGCAGAACCAAAACCTGGACGAATAGAAGCACCGCAAAGAATGGAGCCAGTAAACCACGTCTTTGATCTGATAACAATGGAATCCCTCCTGGTTATAGGCAATACAATTCAACTCTAACTGTGTAATATTGCTGCAGTGTAAAGAGAGTGTGAAAGATCAGGATTAACTTGCCTGTACACGGAAAATGGTTGTTTCTTGAGAATGCAAAAAGCAAGGACGATGGTGGTCTCCGCGATAGCCTGCCGGCCGATGTCCTGCACGGCTGTATGCCGGAGGGGTCGGTGGCTGGCTCGTGGAACACGACCAAGGTCCTTGCTTTTCTCTGAGGTATCGCCTTTTCAGACGACTCCGAAGTGGTATCCGTCAATAGATCAGATACTGTTTTCTCACTTTCTCAAATTTCTTCAGCTCATTCTTCCATTGAGCCTTCATTTCCTCCACGCTCATTCCATTTTCGATCCCTTCCCGGATCCAGCCATTGCCGATCAGGTTATCGAAGAACGCGGTCAGCGTGACGTCTTCCGGATACAGGTCATGCACTGTTTTCACGATGTGCAGCCCGGTTTCGACCGGCTGGTACTTGTCCCGGTCCGTCACGTGGATCTGCACGCCGTGTGACAGCTTGCCCGAGTGCTTCGAGAACGTCGGCGTAAAGGAGGCGGCGCGGAACTTGACGCCCGGCAGCTGCAGATCGTTCAGCGCGGCGGCCAGCTCCGTACTGTTCACGAACGGGGCGCCGATCAGCTCGAACGGTTTTGTCGTGCCCCTTCCCTCGGACAGGTTCGTTCCTTCCACCAGGGCGGCGCCCGGATAGACGAGCGCAGTCTCGAGTGTCGGCATGTTCGGAGACGGCATCACAAATGGCAATCCGGTGTCGTCAAAGTACGCCTTGCGTTTCCATCCCTTCATTTCCACCACCGTCAGGTCTGCCCCGATCCCGAATTCCGTGTTGAACAGACGGGCCAGTTCGCCGACGGTCATGCCATGCCGGAGCGGGATTGCATACTGTCCGACGAACGATGCAAATTCAGGATCGAGCACCGGGCCCTCCACCTTCTCCCCGCCGAGCGGGTTTGGCCGGTCGAGCACCACGAACGGAATGCCGTTCTCATTGGCAGCTTCCATGGCAAGCGCCATCGTGTAGATGTAGGTGTAGAAGCGGGTTCCGACATCCTGGATGTCAAACAGCAGGACATCCACGCCCTCGAGCATTTCCGGCGTCGGCTTTCTCGTCTTTCCGTAAAGGCTGTACACCGGAAGTCCGGTCACCTCGTCGATGTAATACTCCACATACTGGCCGGCCTGCGCATCCCCGCGGACGCCGTGCTCCGGTCCGTAAAGGGCCGTGAGCTCGACTTCCGGGTCATTGTGCAGCAGGTCGACGATGCTGTTCAAATCCTTGTCCACGCCGGTCGGGTTCGTGATCAGCCCGACCTTCTTCCCGCGGATCAAATCTTTCTGATCACCGAGCAGCACGTCCACACCGAGGGAAATTTCGTTCCCTTTGCCGCCTTTCTTGTGGTCCTGTGACTTTCCGTTCCCCTTGTCGTGATCGGCCCATGCGACCGACACCATCGACACCACGAGCAGTGCCGTCAGCAGGAACATCAAGGATTTCTTCATCCCCACGTTCATTCCCCCTCGCTTAATAAGTCAGTCCGTGCCCGTATCCGTACAGGACGCCGCCGTCTGTTCCCGGAATCGTCACCGGAAGCAGTCCGCTCGGTGCGACTTCACCGAACAGGATCCCTGCGGTCGCCCTGAAGCTCGCTGTCCGGAAGCTGTACTGGGCGAGATACGCGTCAACGTCCGGATAGGCCATGATGTCATACGGATTCCGGATGCCGGCCGCGATCACCGGAGTTTCAGTTTCCGCTTTCAACTGATTGACCATCCGCATCTGGGCATTGTCCGGAGAGCGCTGCGCCACCGTGGAAGTCACCGTTCCTGCAACCACCGCCTTCGCCGCCCTCACCTGATCCAGCTGTTCCTCCGTCAGAGGACCGGTCGTCTTGATCAGCACCGTATTCTCATGCTTTTCCTTCACCGCCCCATATAGATCCTCAATGTACGTATTCCCGACGACTACGATTCGGTCATCCGCCGCAGGGGCCAGAGGCAGCACGCTGTCATTCTTCACGAGCGTCACGGACTTTTCCGCCACTTGCCGTTCGATTTCTTTGTGCTCATCCGAACCGACGACTTCCAGCGCATTTGAAATCTTTTCATCCAGGCTTTCCGGATTTTCTTCCTTCAAGATGCCCCTCTTCAGCTTCAATTCAAGAATCCGTGCAACCGAAGCTTCGATTCGCTCCTCGGAAATCTCTCCGGAACGCACAGCATCGTACACACCGTTTGCGACATCTTCCAGCCCGACCGGCATGAGCACGATATCGGTACCCGCCTGGATGGCCTTGATGACCGCATCCACCGGACCGAAGTGATCGGCGATCGCCTGCATGTTCAGTGCGTCCGTGAAGATCAATCCTTCGTAGCCCATTTCCTCGCGCACAAGCTCCGTCAAGACTTTATGGGAGAGCGTTGCCGGAAGATTAATTTCCGTCCCGTCTTTCTTCGAGATCACCTTTGTATCATCGATCTTGGGGAACGTGACATGTGCAGTCAGAAGCGCATCGACCCCTTCATCCATCGCCTTGCGGAATGGCATGAGCTCCACTTCCATCAGCCGCTCTTTGTCATACGGCACTTCCGGAAGGCCAAGATGGGAATCCACCGCCGTGTCTCCGTGCCCCGGGAAATGCTTGACCGTCGCCGCGGTCCCCGTGTCCTGAACCCCTTTCACATAAGAAATGCCGAGTTCCGCGACCAGTTCAGGGTCCTCGCCGAACGAGCGGACCCCGATGACCGGGTTGTCCGGATTGTTGTTGATGTCGAGAGACGGGGCCAGGTTGAAGTTGATGCCGAGTGAAGCAAGCTCTTCCCCGATCACCCGTCCGGTGTCATAGGCGAGTTCCGGGGAGCGCGTTGCACCGAGCGCCATGTTGCCGGGCATATCCGTCCCTGACTGCAGCCGGGTGACGATTCCGCCTTCCTGGTCAATCGTCAGGAACATGCCGTACTTGTCGGACGCTGCCTGGTAGGCATCTGCAAGCCTCGTCGTCTGCTCGGTCGTCACGACGTTTTCACGGAACAGGATGACGCCGCCAAGATGATAGTCTTTTACAAGCCGTTCGATTTCGGGAAGCATTTCCGTCACGTTCTTGCCTTTCCAAGTCCGGAAGTCCGGCATGAGCATCTGCCCGACCTTTTCCTCCATCGTCATCTGGGAGATGGCGTGGCCGATGAGGTCATGGCGGTCGCCTCCCTCCTTCACGAGTGAAGCCACCACAGGCGGCTTGCCTTTGCCCGTCCTTGCACCCGGATCCGGCTTCGCCTGTACGGCGATCCGGTCGGACATGTCCCCGTCCTTCACTCCGATGAATGTCTTGCCCGGCTTCCCGGTGACCGTGACATTCCCGGCTCCGTCCACCGTTGCGACATTCCCATTCGAAGTGGTCCATTCAACATCATCTGTCTTCACGAAATGCCCGTCATCATACACCCGAAGTGCAGTGAGCTGCAGCCCGTCTTCCCCGATCCGGGTGTCCATCTCCGGCACATTCTGAAGAATGACCAGGTCCGATGCGTCCGGCTTTACCGCTGCATTCACTCCAGTTGCCATTGGTGTCAACGAAAGTGCAGCCAGCAGCGGCACCATCAGTAATTTCTTGAATTTCCGCATGAGTCACCTCTCCTATTCATCAGTATCCCCTGAGTTTCCATCCTTCTGTATCCTGGATCGGTTTGATGTCTTTCCCGTCGGCCTGCACCCGGCCGACATACCAGCCGCGGCCGTTCACGGTTGCATCGGTCGCATAGCGGAATCGGACAAACTGGCTGTTTGCCGGGAGTTCCGCCGTCATCCGCTTCACCTCTCCGCCATTGCCCGTGAGCGGGGCCATGATCTCTGTCCAGTTCACTCCGTCTGCCGAGGCTTCCACCCGGCCGAAGTCCGATCCGTCCTCAAGGCGGTGCCACGACTGGAATGAAATACGGGATGCGCCCTTCTCCACATTGAATTGCAGATCACGCTCCATCTTGTCCCCGTAGCCGGAGAACCACATCGTCTCTTTTTTCGGAAGCGGTGCCGGTATGGCATCTGCGACGGATTGCGCAACCGCCCTCCTGATCGCATTCAAGGAAATGGTGTTCCTCGACGGATGCACCCGGTTTGTGAGCAGTATGGCGATCGTCTGGTTTTTCTTGCTGACGACGATGCTGGTGCCGGTGTAGCCTGTGTGTCCTGCCGTGTTGTCATCCGCAAGTGCGTCCATGTACCAGCCCTGGTTCAGCTCCCAGCCGAGGCCGTGGTCGTTGCCGGGGAAGTCCGGAATCTGGTTTTCCTCCAGCAGGCGGACCGTTTCCGGCTTCAGGATCCGCTTCCCGCCGTAACGGCCGTCGTTCAGGAACATGTGGGCAAACTTCGCCAGGTCCGTTGCCGTCGAGAACACACCCGCGTGGCCCGCCACGCCGTCGAGCGACCAGGCATTCTCATCATGGACGCTTCCCCAGACAAGGCCGCGTCCGATTTCCGGCTGATATTCCGTCGCGGCAATCCGGTGCTTCAGAGATGCAGGCGGGTTGTACATCGTATCCTTCATGCCGAGCGGCCCCGTGATCTCGTCTTTGATGAATCGATCAAGCCGCTTTCCGGACAGCCGCTCGACGATCGTGCCGAGCGTGATCATGTTCAGGTCGCTGTACGTGTACGTCGTCCCGGGAGGATTCGCGAGCGGATAGCGCAGGGCGATATCGATCCGGTCCTCACGGGTTTTCCCCTGGCTGTGCAGCGGGACCCAAGCTGTGAAGCCGGATGTGTGGGTCATAAGCTGACGGATCGTCACGGCTTCCTTCCCGTTGTCGGCGAACTCCGGAAGGTACCGGGCGACCGGATCATCCAGGTTGAACGCCCCGCGTTCATACAGCTTCATCGCCGCGGTCGTCGTAAAGATCTTGCTGATGGACGCCAGGTCGAAGATCGTTTCCTCGGTCATGGCGACCGGATCCTCCATCTTTGTAAACTTGTCGTCCGTGTAAAGTGCCGAATAGCCATACGCATCATTCTTGACGATATGACCGTTCTTCGCCACAAGCACCACGGCGCCCGGCAGTGTCTTTTCCGCCATCCCTTTCTCGATCGCACCGTCAATCGCATCCAATGGCGCCTGCACCATCCCCGCTCCGTTCACCGAACCCGGATGCAGCACCGGCGACATCGGCCCCGGCCGGTCCCATACCTTGGCTCCGTTCCCGCCCCCGTCCGCCAGAACCGGTGCCATCTGGACGGAGCCTGCCATCATCACACCCGCCAAAACTGCGGCCACCGCAGCCTTCCTGATCTTCCGCATCTTTTCTCCTGCCTTCCTCATAGAATTGTCAGCGCTTTCAGCTAGATTATCTGACTATTCAAAAGGCGTCTATCATACGGAAGTACTTGATGCAGGCCGGTATGCCTGGAAAACAGGGCGATAGCCCCGGTTCTAATTGTTCATTTTTGGTTCAGTTCCGGAAACGTTCATTTTGCTTCATTTGAATGTGCCGATCCTATCGAAAAAGACGCCTCCCCGGCCTTTTGGGCCACGCGGGAAGCGTCCTTTATAGACGATGATTTGTTGAGTCCCTACCAATTATTCATGTGTCGCTACCAAACCTTTACGAGTCCCTACCAATCACCCGTGAGTCGCTACCAAACCCTGATGAGTCCCTACCAATCCCGCTTGAGTCGTTACCACTGACTCGATAATCGCCACGAATCATCTACGAATCACTAACTCCTGCCGCGTGCTCCGCCTGCAGGTCAAGTCACCAGGCGATACACTTTGCGCGGGCGGCCGGGTCTCCCGAGGCTTTCTTCCCGGATCACTTCGATCAGCTTCAGCTGCTCCAGTTCATTCAGGATCCTCCTTGAGTTGCGCTCGGTGTTTTTTAGGATCAACGCCAGGGTTTCACTTGTGAGTTCGTTCAGGCCCTTGATCTGCATGTAATGATACAGTTTGGCCGGGATGTTCGGTTTATACTGATGCCTCGATAATGTCTCTTTCCACGATTCCGGCAAGTGACCGTCCGGGAAGTCGGTGAGTCGTTCAGGCGTTAGATCAAACAGGTTCTTTTCCTCGTCTACTGCGATGATCCGGGTTCCTGCGGCTCCGGAAGCATGGTCGAAGGCAAGCTGGACGTTTTGTTCCGCGTCATAGACGGTATAGCCCACCCCGATCACCAGCTGATACTCAAACGATAACCTGCTCATGATCTCATCCAGATAACGGTAAAACGGCGGGTCGGAGGACTCCATCAATTCATAATCTCCCTGAGTGGTGTAAATGAAGAAGCCGGAAGCCCCTCTTTCCACGAGGGAACCATTCACCTGCTTCGCGATTTCCAACAGCTCTGTTTTCAGCTCCAGCAGCCTCTCCTGGTCTGCAAACGAGTGCGCGATCCGGCAGGTCCTTCCGTCCCCTGTTTGTACCGCAAGGCCGAGGATTGCCATTTTCATCTTTCCGTACAGGTGGTTTCTCGCTCTGGAAACGAGGAGATTGAATACGGTCCGGATGGCCAACTTCGGCGGGATGATCCGGAACGAAGGAATTCCACGGTTCTGAAGCTCTTCATAAACACCGAGGTGGCAAGTTAGCGCCACTTCTGTTTTCCCGCTCTCAAAACACTCACTGTGAAACGCGATGAGTTCGTCGTTGCAGTCATAGCCCGAGACCGGACAGAGTTCAAACTGAAGCCTGTCCAGAGCGTATTCGCTGAACATTTCTTGGACGAGCTCCTCGTCGACTTTGTCCAGGCTCATCCGCTTCACATCGCTGCCGAGTTCCTGCATGACCCGAAGGCAGGTCCCGAGCAGCGCCATTCCATGCACAGGCGGATACATCGCTTCCCTGGAAGTGATCAGCCCGTTTTCCACACAGTAAAGATACGGAGAGGAGCCGGAGAAAATCCACTGCGACACACTATGACGGTGGACGTTCAGGATTTCATCCAGCTCCGGCAGTTCTTCATACTCAAAAACCACTAACTCAATTCTTGGATCTTCATCGGCCACAGCCTCGATCTTCCGCAAAGAATCCGGGGCACCGATGGCACCTATCCGCACTTTCATCTTGGCATCCCTCATATTCAGCAGTCAAAATAAACAGATGGGTCTGCCAGCCGTTTGCGGCGGACACCCCATCTGTATTCAACGCGATGATTCCCGTCCATTATACGCTCGGCACGGGACGCTTTGCCACTTCTGTCAACGGATAATGACAGGCAACAAAGTGGTCCGGCAAAACTTCCCGATACTCCGGCTCTTCCTTGCTGCATTTATCCGTCGCGTATGGGCATCTCGGATGGAAACGGCACCCAGACGGCGGATTGCTCGGGCTCGGGATCTCTCCCTCGATCAGATCATGCTCTTTCCGCAGCTTCGGATCCGGGATCGGCACCGCATCCAGAAGCGCATGCGTGTACGGATGGAGCGGCTGATTGAATAAGTCGTCCCGGCCGGCTAGCTCGACCATCTTCCCGAGATACATCACCCCGATCCGGTCACTGATGTGACGGACTGCCGGAAGGCCATGGGCGATGAAAATGTAAGTCAGGTCCAGCTCTCTCTGCAGCTTATTGAGCAGATTCAGGATCTGCGCCTGAATGGAAACATCCAGCGCGGAAACCGCTTCATCGCAGACAATCACTTTCGGGTTGAGCGAAAGGGCCCGTGCAATTCCGATCCGCTGTCTCTGCCCGCCGCTGAATTCATGGGGATACCGGTTGATCATATGCTCCCTCAGCCCGACCAGCTGCATCAGCTCCAGTACGTGCGCACGCAGCTCTTTCCCTTTCATGATGCCATGGACGATGAGCGGCTCCCCGATCAGTTCCTCCACCGTCATCCTCGGGTTCAGGGAGGAAAACGGATCCTGGAAGATGACCTGAAGATCCCTTCTGGCCTTTCGGAGTTCTTCCTTATTCATCGTCGCCAGGTCTTGGGAGCGGAATATGATCTGGCCGTCGGTGGCGTCAAGCATGCCGAGCATCAGCTGCCCGGTTGTGGACTTTCCGCAGCCCGACTCGCCGACGATGCCGAGCGTCTCCCCTTCATACACCCTGAAGTTAAGCCCGTCCACGGCGCGGACGATCGTTTTTTGCTTTTTGAACATCCCCTTCGAAAGCTCAAAATGCTTTTTCAGGTTTTTCACCTCAAAAATGACCGTTCGCTCTTTGGAGGCTATCATACGACCAGCTCCTTTTTGGCCACTTTGATGCACCGGGCCAGGTGGTCCCCTTCTTTGCTTTCCAAAGAAGGGTGGATCTTGGCGCACTCGCTGTCACCGAGCGGACACCTCGGATGAAACTTGCAGCCGGTCGGCATTTCCAGAGGACTCGGGACGGTTCCTTCTATTGAATAGAGCTCATCGACGACGTCATGAATCTTCGGCATCGAATTGAGCAGTCCTTTCGTGTACGGATGCTGGGGCGATTCGAATAATTCATCGACGGTCGCGACCTCCACAATCTCCCCTGCATACATGACGACCACCCGGTCCGCAATTTCCGCCACCACGCCGAGGTCGTGGGTGATGATCATGATGCTCGTGCTGGACTGTCTTTTCAGGTTCCGCAGCAAAGTCAGGATCTGCGCCTGGATCGTCACGTCCAGTGCCGTCGTCGGTTCATCGGCAATGAGCAATTTCGGATTGCATGAAAGGGCCATCGCGATCATCACACGCTGTCTCATCCCGCCTGAAAGCTGGTGCGGGAACCTGCCCATCACTTTCTCCGCATCGGAGATACCGACCGAACGCAGCATCTCGATCGCCCGGCTGTGTGCCTGCTGCTTGTTCAGCGCCGCATGAAGCATAAGCGGCTCCCGGAGCTGGAATCCGATCGTGAAGACCGGGTTCAGGGCCGTCATCGGCTCCTGGAAAATCATCGATATATCATTGCCCCGGATTTTCCGGTAATCCTTCTTGGACAGATTGGTCAGCTCGCGGTCCCTGTAAAGGATGCTTCCCTCGACCACTTCTCCGTTCGGCGGCAGGATGCCCATCAGCGCGAGCGAGGTGACACTTTTGCCGCTGCCGGATTCTCCGACGATCGCCAGGGTTTCTCCTTCGTGCACGGTGAAGGAGACCCCGTTCACCGTGCTGACATAGCCGTCTTCTGTTTTGAAACGGACTTTCAGACCGTCCACTTTTAATACCGCTTCCTGCATGTCGGATGCTCCTTCCGTTAGTCTTTTATCTTCGGATCGAGGACATCGCGCAGCCAGTCTCCAAAGAAAATCACACCCAGTACGGTGATCGTGATGGCAAGACCCGGGAATGTGGCCACCCACCAGCTCGTCGCGATGTACTCCCTGCCGTCACTGAGCATCAGGCCCCAGGATACATCCGGCGGCTGGATCCCGAGTCCGAGAAAGCTGAGGCTCGCCTCCATGATGATCGTGGTGGCCACATTCAAAGTCGCGATCACAATGAACGAGGAGATGACGTTCGGCAGGATATACTTGACGATGATCCGGAAATCGAGCGCCCCGATCGCCTTGGCTGACTGGACATAATCCCGTTCCTTGACGCTGAGCGTCTCGCTTCTCACCATCCGTGCATACACGACCCAGGTCGTCCCTCCAAGCACCAGGATGAGGGTCGACAGGCTCGGGCCCATGACCGCCAGGACGATGAGCATGAACAAGATGCTCGGAATCGCCAAAAACGAGTCCACGAGACGCATGATGAGGAAGTCCCATGCCTTGCCGTAGTAGCCTGCGAGCAGACCCATCACGATGCCGATGGCTCCTGCCAGCAGCACGGCGCTGATCCCGACGAGCAGGGAGACGCGGGAGCCGTAAATGATCCGGCTCAACACATCCCGGCCCAGGTTGTCCGTGCCGAGAGGATAGCTCATATTCCCTCCGTCCAGCCAGAACGGCGGAACGAGGCGATTCATGATGTCCGTCTTCGCCGGATCATGCATTGCAAGAAACGGCGCAAAAATCGCCATCAATGTCACGAGCAGGACGATGATGAGGCCAAGCATGCCGGTCCGGCTTTTCAGCAGCCGCCGGATCAGATTGCCTGAAGAGGATTTTGGCTTGCGGGTGACTTTGATTGCCGGTTCGGTGATTTGTGTCATGATCTCGCCCTCCTCATTCGTATTTGATCCGAGGATCAAGCAAGCGATAGATCAGATCTGCCGATAAATTGCTCACGATGACGAAAATCGCGATGATGAAGGTTGCGGCCTGGACAACAGCCATGTCCCGCAGGTTTACCGCCTGCACGAGCAGCTGGCCGAGCCCCGGCCATGCGAATACTGTTTCGGTGATCAGCGTCCCGCCCACCAATGTCGCAGTCTGAAGCGCCATGATCGTCACAACCGGGATGAGCGCATTGCGGAAAGCGTGCTGATTCACAACGACGGTCTCCCGCAGCCCCTTGCTCCGCGCAGTCCGGATAAAGTCCTGGCCGAGGATTTCCAGCATGCTCGAACGGATCAGCCGGGTCATCTCCGCCGCAATCCCGGTGCCGAGCGTGATAGCCGGGAGAACCAGATGACCCAGCGTCCCCCTTCCCGATACAGGGAAAAGCTGGAACATCACAGAAAAGAGAAGGATGAGCATGATGCCGAGCCAGAAACTCGGCATCGCCTTGCCGAGCACCGCCCCTCCGGTGATGAACAGGTCCATGAAACTGTTCCGTTTGATCGCCGACAAGATTCCGAGTGGGATGGAAATGATGACCGCAACAATCATGGCGGCGATGGCCAGTTCGATCGTGGCCGGAAGCCGCTCCATCACAAGTTCAAGGGCATCCGTGTTATACCGGAAAGAATCCCCGAAGTCCCCTTTCACCAGGTCGCCCAGAAAATGCATGTACTGGACCGGAAGCGGGTCGTTCAAACCGAGCGAATTTTTAAGGGTTTCCCGCTCTTCCTGAGTTGCCGTTTCCGGCAGCATCAAAGAGACGGGATCCCCCGTCAGCCTCATCAGGACGAATACGATCAATGTAATGAAGAGAAGAACCGGAATCGTTTTGAGAAGGCTTTTGAGTAAGTACTTCATGGCGTTCCTCCCTGAATCAAAAAAGAGGGGAAATCCCCCCTTTTTATTTCAATGTAATGGTATCGGCATAGAACATTTCGTCCAGCCGCGGTTCATAATCCAGGCGGTCATTGACACCGGTGATCGCATCCAATTGATACAGATAGATCTGCGGACGATCCTCCGCGATGAGTTCTTGGGCTTCCTGATATTGGGCCGTCCGTTCTTCCGGATTCATGTTCTTTTCTGCCGCCTTGAGGAGTTCCTCTGTTTTCGGATTATCGTAATCGGTTTCACCTGCCGCCTGCTCGAATGTCAAACGCTCAAGCGCGAGGGAAGCGTCGAACATCGAATTGCCGTACCCGATGTAGAACATGTCGCCGAATGTCCGGTTCTGGTACTTCTCGCTGAATGCACTCCACTCAAGCAGTTCCAGTTCCACTTTGATCCCGACTTCACCGAGCATCGCCGACATGAGTTCCACCGATTCCTTGTCTTTCAGGTAACGACCGTTCGGTGAACTTAATGTAATTTCCACTCCGTCCGGGTATCCGGCTTCGGCAAGCAGCTTCTTTGCCTTTTCCTGGTCATACACGGATACGCCGTACAGCGATTCATTCGCCCCTGCATTACCCGGCGTCACACGGGTCCGGGTGACCGTGCCAGCTCCCCCGAGAAGCGACTCGACAATGGCTTCCTTGTCGATGGCCAGGTCGATCGCTTCCCGGACTTTCGGATCAGCCGTCGGACCCTCTCCTGCAGTCCGCACTGCGAGCAGCATGACCCGCTGTGTCGGAGACTGTGCCACATGGACGCCGTCAGTGGACTCAATCCGCTGCACATCGGTCGGAGGGATATTTACGGCCACATCCACTCCTCCCGTCAGCAATTCAGACACTCGGGTGGAATCTTCCGGGATTGCGCGGAAAACAAGTTCTTCCCATTTTGGTGCGTCGCCGAAGTAATCTTCATTCGCCGTGAGCACGAGGCGGTCATCCCGCTTCCACTCCTTGAATTTATAAGGCCCGGTGCCGACCGGCTCCTTGAGGAACGTTTCCCATCCTTCGGTCTCGATATAATTTTTCGGCAGCATACCGGAGCCCAGGCGGGACAACCGGTTCAGCAAGGCCGGTTCCGGATTGTTGGTGATGATCTCAAATTCATGATCTCCGAGCACGTTCACTTCTTTGATCTGCTTGTAGCTGCCGTATTCCAGCAGCGATTCGTCTCTGGCGACCCGCTCGAGCGTGAACTTGACGTCCTCCGCCGTAAAATCATCGCCGTTATGGAACTTCACACCTTCTTTGAGCTTGAACGTCCAAGTGGTATCGTTCTTGTTCTCCCAGCTCTCGGCAAGATCCGGGAGGAATCCTTCATCTCCGCCGTTTTTCACAAGGTAATTGAACATATTCACATGGATCGCTTCAGTCGACGTATTATTGTGGTCATGGATATCAAATGTCACCATGTCGCTGCCGTTAGCGATCGTCAGTGTCTTGCTGTCACTTTGCTCGACCGGTTTCGAACCAGACTTTTCGTCCGCCTCCCCTTTGTCCGAACAGGCTGCCAACAGCAGGCCGGCACTCAGAAGCAAGGCTCCCGCCCTCCACTTCATTTTCATACAAACTCCCCCTTGTCCTTTTCAAGAAATGTATTGGTCAATTCGACCAGTGTGGATATTCCGTACAGGAATGACTGCTCGTCCACATCAAAGCGGGCATTATGGTTCGGGTAAGCGGTCCGCTCGCCTCCGTTCGTTCCGAGCCGGAAAAAGACCGACGGAACTTCGTTCGAGAAGTAGGAGAAGTCTTCTCCTCCCATGGAAGGGGCCGTCTCTTTGAGTGCGTCGGATCCGAACAGGCGGGAGATCGTCTCCTCAAGCATGCGGCGCGGAACTTCGCCCACTTTGATTGAAGGCGGGCCATATCGATAATCGAGCGTGCAGGAACCCCCGAGTCCGGATGCAATTCCGGACGCAATTGACCGGATCCGCTCTTCCATCCGGTTTCGGGTTTCCGGCTTGAGCGTCCGGACCGTGCCGGATACTTTCACCGCATCCGGGATGATCGTGTCCTTTGTTCCCGCGTGGATCTGCCCGAAGCTGAGCACGACCGAGTCCAGCGGATCCGTCTGTCGGGAGACGATCTGCTGCAGGGTGACCAGGGCCTGTGCCGTCATCATGATCGGATCCACCGTTTCATGCGGGTGCGCGGCATGCCCGCCTTGTCCCCTGAATTCCAGTTCAAACAGATCGACCGCAGCGCAGGTGAACTCCGGAGTCGCCAGGGAAAACTCTCCGACGCAGACGGTCGGGTGGACATGCAGGCCGGCCATGACGTCCACATCTGGATTCCCAAGGGCCCCGTCGCGGATCATCGCCGCCGCGCCTTCTCCGATTTCCTCGGCAGGCTGGAAAATGACTTTCAGGCTTCCCCTGGACAGACCGGCCTGCGAAAAGACTTTCGCCGCACCGAGCAGGATCGCCGTATGGGCATCATGGCCGCAAGTATGGGCGATGCCGCCGTGCTCACTCCTGTACGGCTCGTCGATCAGATCGTTCATCGGAAGGGCGTCCATGTCCGCACGCAATCCGACCACCGGTCCCGGCCGGGCGCCCTTCAGAACCCCGACGACCCCGGTACCGCCGACGCCTTCCTGCACTTCATATCCCCATTCCTTCAGCCGGCCGGCCACGAGCTTTGCCGTTTCCGTTTCCTGAAAGGCCAGCTCCGGATGACGGCGGATCTGCCTCCTCGTTTCCACTGTGTCCGAAAACACATTCTGAACGGCCTCGTAAAGATCCGGACGGGTCTCCTTGAGTCTTTCAAACGGTGTCGAAATCTCCTGTCCTGTCATCATCCGACCACGCTCTTTTCCTTGTTGAGCTGCGCATTGAATTCTTCGATCAGAACGGCGGCCATCTTGATGCCGTCGATATAATCCTCGACGTTAATGTTCTCGTTCGGCGCGTGGTTGTTGGAACTGAAATTGCCGACACCGAACGAAGCGGAAGGGATTCCGAGTGCCTGGCAAAGGACGTGCATCGGGCCGGTGCCCGGTGTGTTCGGTACAACATTCGGTTTTTTCCCTGACACTTTCTCTGCCACCGACCTCATCACATGGACGAGTGCTTCATCCGGATGCGTTCGTGCAGCCACTTCGGAACTCATTTCCCGGATCTCGATGTCTTCAAATCCGTTTGCATCCAGGTGCTCTCTTAATGCGGCCAGGATTTTCTGAGGATCCTGCCCCGGTACGAGGCGGAAGTCCAGCTTGGCCATAGCCTTCGAAGGAAGGACGGTTTTCGAACCCTCCCCCGTGTAACCGCCTTCAACTCCGCAAATATTGCATGTCGGTTCGAAGATGTGCTTCCTCTTCAGCTGATCCCCTTTCAGGCCGAGCACGAATTTCTTCAGCTTAAGGCTATCCAGCATCGCGTCCTCATCCAACTCATAGGAATCCAGAAGGGCCAGTTCCGTTTCGGTGATTTCATCGATCTCATCGTAGAATCCCGGGATCAGCACCCGTTCTTTGGGATCCTTCAGCGTTCCGAGCGCCCAGACGAGACGCCAAAGCGGATTCTCGATGATCGTCGCATTGGCGGAGTGCAAATCTGTCGATGCACCGGAAGCCGTGAGCTCCACGTAGAGCATGCCCTTCACCCCGAGCGACAGCTGGACCGTGCCGTCCGGATCCCGGTAGCCGAACTCCCACACGCAGCCGTCGGAAGCCAATTTCTCCGCATGTTTTTCCGCTAGCTCAGGGAGGTTGACGCTTCCGATCTCTTCTTCACCTTCAAAGACGAACTTCACGTTCATCGGCAGTTCTTCATCGGCCTGCAAAATCGCATGGACCGCAGCCATCCGTGCGATCAGGTTGCCCTTGTTGTCCGCCACTCCGCGGGCAAAGATTTTCCCGTCCCGCAGATCCGGCTCAAAAGCGGGGGTCTGCCAGAGATCCACAGGATCTTCAGGCTGCACATCGTAATGGTTGTAGAAGCTGATCGTATGGTCCGAAGCCCCCTTCATCTCGCAGTAAACGACCGGATAACCGCCGGCATCCAGCTTTTCCGGCTGAAGCCCAAGCTCCTCTTCAAACAGTCCGTCCAGAAACTTGACCGCTTCTTCCATCCCACGGCCTTGTGCCGCGACGCTCGGAATCTTGCAGAACTCCACGAGCCACTCTATGTACCTCTCCCGATTCTCCTCAATGACTGTCAACACATCCCGTTTCAACAAACCACCCAACCACCCCTTCAGTTAAGGAAAATGTCCTTTATGCTGAACTTTACTTTAGAGCAATGAATCTATCGTGTCAACGGAATATTTAGATTTTTATAAATGGTATGAGAAATGGACAGACCATGCCCATCTTCTTAGGATCACTTTCTCTTGAAGCGGCCTCAGTTTA
The DNA here is from genome assembly GCF_900156305.1 of Edaphobacillus lindanitolerans. Lineage (GTDB taxonomy): Bacteria > Bacillota > Bacilli > Bacillales_A > Planococcaceae > Bhargavaea > Bhargavaea lindanitolerans. Next base: position 955,233 of record NZ_FTPL01000001.1, read on the forward strand.
GTTTCGGGAGTTAAGGAAGATGACCATAAATGTCCCCACACAAAAAACGTTTACCGCACAGTCAGACACACTGTGCGGTAAACGTCTATATGGTGATTTTCATTGCCTTGGAATGTTCCCGAAGCATCGCAATCCACTTTTCATCAGACTTCCTGCTTCACCCCGCCGAACACCAATGCATCCAGGCCGCGCGGGTATTCCGTGATCAATTCCGTTCCGTTCTCCCTCAAAATGACCGTGTCCGAATGCCGGAAGCCGCCGACTTCCGGAATATAGATTCCCGGTTCCACACAGAAGGCCATGCCCGGCTTCAGCACCAGATCATTGTCGTAGCGCAGCGACGGCTCTTCGTGTAGGCCGATGCCGATTCCGTGGCCGGTCCGGTGATTGACGAAAGTTTCCAGGCCGGCTTTTTCAATGACTTTCCGTGCAACCTCGTTCACTTCCTTTGCCGTGACGCCGACTTTGATGAAGTCCAAGGCCGCCGCCTGTGCTTCTTGGGCAACCTTGAACACTTCCTTCTGCTTTTCAGTAGCACCGCCGATAAAGAAGGTCCGTTCACATTCGGCACGGTAACCGTTGAGCCCGACCTGCCGGCTATGGATGATGATGTCCTGCTGTTTTAGCTGCCGGGTGTTTGAAAAGACATGCGGCATGTTCGTCCGTTCGATTCCGGACGGGGACATGACGAAGTAATCGAGTGTCGCATCCGGGTGCTTCTCCGCAACCTCCATGAAGAGTGCCCGCGTCCCGAACTGGTCCATCTCCATTTCGGACATCCCGGCAGCCGCATGTTCAAGGGAATGCTTGAGCGCCAGGCTGACAAGACGGCCGGATTCCGCAATCATGCCCATCTCTTGCTCATCCTTGACCGCCCGCATGTCCACAATCTCCTTGTCGATGCTGACGAGGTCCGCTCCGTGCTTGCGGGCAATCTGTTCCAGCCTCACGGGGAATGAAGCGAACTCCGCCCCGATCACCGTGCCTTTCGGATAACGGGACAAGAGGGCATCGAAATGCTCGGTGTACGACTCACCCTGCCCCGCCTTCGACTTCACCTCGTGATACACATGCAGATGGTCCACCCTCGTCTTCGCCTTGGCGTGTTCCTCCTCAAGCGACGGGATGATGAGCGATGTTTCCTGCTTGTCCACCAGGAGCACGATGGGCCGTGAATACGTAATGGCCTTGAGCCCGCTAAAATAGTATTGGTTTTCAAAGTTGCAGATGACGGATACATCGATCCCTCTTGCATCCATCACTTCACGCAGTTTCTGCACACGTTTATCTGTATTCATCCCGATCCCGCCTTTTCATAAAAGTCATTGCACGGTTTCCATTTCAGAAACGGCTGCAAAGCTGTGGTTGATCACAATCTTCCCGTCCACGATCACTTGCTTCACCTTTTCCAGATGTTCAAGGTTCTCCAGCGGATTGCCCGCCACCATCAGCAGATTGGCCTGATATCCCTTTGCGATCTGCCCCACATTCATCCCGAGAATCTTCCCGGCGTTCACGGTTGCGGTTTTTAATACGGCCTTCGCGTCTGGGACGAGGTGGTACATCGCATACAATTCGTCTTTGATCGCATGGTGGGAGGTGCCCGGCGATCCCGCATCAGACCCGGCCCCGACCATGACGCCGCACTTAAAGTACTTTTTAAAGGCAGCTGCATGGATCTCCGTAATTTCCTTCGCCTTTTCCTTCGCGTAGTCCGGGATTTCGTCCATCGTGGCCAACTGACGATAAACATGCAGCGTCGGTATCCACGCCGCCCCGCGCTCCTTCATCAGCCCGATCAATTCATCATCCAGAAAATGACCATGCTCGATTGTATCGATTCCCGCCAAAAGGGAATTCCGGATCCCGTCTCTCCCGATCGCATGGGAGGCCACTTTGAGCCCGAAGCGGTGAGCCTCATCCGCGATGACCGTCAGCTCGGACAAATTCAGTTCGGCGTGTCCGACCTGTTCACCTTCATCGCGCCCGTATGCACCGCCTGTTGCACTGACCTTGATGACCTGTGCCCCTTTGTAAATCTGTTCTCTGACACCTTTCAGTGCCTCGTCCGGTCCATCCACGAAACGGGCCCAGAACGGATCGTGCCCGCCGGTCATCGTCAGCGTCTTTCCGCTCGCCAGTACTGCCGGCCCCGGCACCAATCCCCGACGGATGCTCTTGGCAACATGAAGTGCGATATCATCGACAGAGCCGACGTCACGGACCGTTGTAATGCCGTGTTCAAGATAATGTCTGCAGTTCGCCACCGCCCGGATGAGCATCTGTTCATAGCCTTCCGATTCCAGTGTCGCCACGGGATCGGCGGACCCGTCCCACATCATGTGGATGTGGAGGTCGACCAGTCCCGGCATGAGCAGATGGTTGCCGCCGTCATAGACGAGCACATCTCCTGGAATCTCCGAATCTGCAATCACATCCCGGATGACCCCGTCTTTCACCCAGACTGCCCGGTCACTCACCGGCTCCAGCTCTTCACCGAGCAGCAAACACACATTTGAAATGATATATTCCACAGTCAAAACCCCTTCTTACTCCAAGTTCAGTTTCTTATTCAAAAATGAAAGACGTTCTCCCCTCTTTTGAGTGACCAGGCTGACGACAATCAATGTAATGACCGAGAGCGGAAGCGCGAACAGCACGCTGTTCCAGTCAAATGGCCGGTTGAGCACAAGCTCCCAGAACATCGTCGCGGATCCCCCGACAACAATCGAGCTGATGATGCCCGCCGTCGTTGCCCGCTTCCACAACAAGGTCGCGATGATCGCCGGCGTGATCGCTGCACCGTACATCGTATAGGAGTACATCTGGATCGCCAGGACGCTCGGGAAGAACTGGCCCAGGATATAGGCGAACACACCGAGTCCGAGCACGGTGGCCCGGTTGAGCCAGAGCAGCCGCTGTTCGGGGATTTCCTTCTTGCTGAAGCGCTGGACAAGGTCATACACGATATTTCCGGATGCAGAGAGCAGATAGGAGGTGGCGGTCGTGATCAAAAATGCAACCGATGCGCAGAGGATCAGCACCCCTACCGCCACCGGAACTCCTTTGAGCGCGACGGTCAGAACGGCCGAGTCCGGGCTGATATTCGGGAACAGGACAATCGCCGCGGTCGCCATCATGATGACCAGCCCGATGACCAGTGCATTGCTGATGATGAACCCGATGACCGACCGCTTGGCTGTCAGTTCATCTTTCGCGGCTGCGAACCGCTGGTACATATTCTGATCCCCGAGCACCAGCAGGAAGAGCGGCAGGAAAAAGCCGAGCAGCTGCGGAATGGATAGACCGCCGTTCCATGTCTTCGTAATCGCCGGCAAGGCTTCTGCCAGGCCGCTGAACCCGCCGGCTGAATTCAGCGCAAACGGGATCCCGATGATGAACCCGATCAGGATCAGCACAGCACTCAATGCATCCGAATAGGCGACCGAAAATAATCCGCCGCTCATCGTGAGGAAGATGACGAGCGCACACATGACGATCGCGCCTATCTCAAGCGGCATTCCTGTCGTCAATTGGAGGACATAGGCCCCACCGGTAAACTGATAGGCTGTAATTCCGACATAGGCCAGTAAAATAAACACTGAAGCAATGACCCGGGTGCCCGTCCCAAAACGTTTCTCCAGCAGTTGCGGGACCGTATACATCTCGCTCTGGCGGACCTTGCTGGCAATCATGTACAAGATGAATGCCCCGACAAAACCACCCGACAAATTGAAGATGGCCGCAAACGGTCCGTACTGGTAGATAAAGCTGGCGCCACCGACAACCGTTCCCGATCCGACAAATGTGGCCAGCAATGTACCGATGACAATCCAAAGCGGAAGTCTTCTTCCCGCCACCATGAAATCATCGCTGTTTTTCACTGTGCTTTTGGCAAAGTAGACTCCGAGCAACCCCATCAGCAACAAATAAATGATGACCGCAATCAGGTAAATGCTCACATGTGTTCACCCCTTCTCGTGTTTGTGCATCCTCGATCCCCAACCAGGAAAGCGCTTTCCATAGAGGAAAACAGACAATCCCGAATAATCAAATCTTACATGCATTTCTGGCCATGCACCATATGAGCCGTCGCCAAACATTCTGTCATCCATTGTCTGTGACCAACAAATTGATGATCATTCGGAATTCACGTCTGGTGCTCCGTACGAACGATAAGCCAACACGAGCAGAGCAAAGAAAGAGGCGTCTTCAATCTCAAAAGGCAACAGTTCCCGTATGGTCTCCATTCTGTACTTCACCGTATTTGGATGCACGAACAACGCCTCTCCGGTATTCTTCAAGTTGAAGAAGTGGTCCAGATACACACGCAGCGTGTGAACCAAATCCGTATTCTTTTGGCGGTCATATTGAATCAGAGGAAGCAGGAGATCCTCAGCAAACCCTTTGAACGGTTCCTGTGTTTCCAGAAATACGGCAACTTTGCCGGCTCCCGATTCTGTCCATTTGGAGATAGACAGATTTTGCTTCCGGCACAGATTGAGTGAAATGACCGACTGCCCATACAAACGGCGAAAGACGGACGGCTCCGTACTGGATGCGCCATCACTGACCCCGATCATCCATTGCCGACTCTCCGGAACTGCTTCCGCCCACTGTTCTATCCGGAATTCCGTTTTCATGAATAAGATAAGCCGGTCATCATGTACAAAGGGCGGGAACAGGATATACCGGTCCGGGGCTTGATCCGCGTCCAGTTCCACCCATCGGCCGAACCGTTCCAGCAATGCCCGGCTCTCTCCATCAACCGCCTCCACGGCGACGACATGAAATTCCATGCCTTCGGCAATTGGTAAGGTTCCCCCCATCTGATGATCTTCCCCGCCCGCCAAAAAATACTTGAGCATCTTTATGACTTCCGGCTGTCCCCGTCTGCCCGGATAATACGGATCCGATAAAAGAATCTTGGAGGCAGTCTCAATCAACTGGCCCATCTCTTCGGGCTCCGGGGCTTCCCGTTCCTCCATAAAATGAAACGCCAAATAGCCTCCAAATCCCGCTTCATTGGAAATGGGGAACACCACCAATGCCCCATCCAGAAGATCAGCCGGAATTTTGCATGGCTCATTCAGCACTCTGGCCTCCTGCAGCCGCTCCCTTTCGGATTGAAGGATCAGACTGACGGATTGTGCCGTGCCGGAGCCGGCATTGTGTCCGATCCACTTTTCCAGCACCTCCAAGCCGGGGTCTATCCACGCGACATAATCCCCCCCGGCGTACTCGCCGATCATTTCAACAATCTGTCTGAGGCTTCGTCCGGAAAGAATGGATTCGATCAATAAATTGTTAAGCTGGCTGATCCGGTTTCTGCCTTTGTCTCTTATGTCTTGCCGCATTCCGTTAAACAGTTCAAAAATCAGATTGTAAGGCGTTTGTGCGGAAAGCCGAAAAAGCGGCAGACCGGACTCATCCGCGAACTGCTTCACCTCATCGGGAATGGACGAATAGACCGAGGTGTGGAACCCGACTGCGGACACACCGACCTCCACAAGCCACTCCAAGTGATCCACAATTTCCCGGGCACCCTGAAACGCATGAAAAGTGGACAAAAGGAATCCATCCTTCTGGATTCGTCCGGTCCGTTCATTCAATTCAATCGTTGTCACGTATTCAACCATCCGGCCGGTCCCTTCATGTCCTGCAACAAGCGGGATCCCAACATCGGCCAGCTTCTCTGCAATCTGCTTCACCGTAATCACCCAAACGCCCCCTTAAGTTTCAGTTTCTAAGAATACTATTTCGTTTTTTGAAATGAACCCCGCCTTTTCGTCAAAAGCCCCTCCTGGAATAATGATTGGGCATTGTATGTTCAATGATTATTGTCATAATAGAATGATAATACATCGAAGGGGGACCTTGCACATGAACGATCAAAACCTCGGACTGGCCATCAAACTCCGGCATGACCTGCACGAGCACCCGGAGCTCTCCAACGAAGAGACATGGACGAAAGGGCATCTGATGGCGTTCATCCATGCGAATACGAACCTGGAAGTCATCGATAAGGGGAACTGGTTCTACGCCGCCTACCGCGCAGGCGATGGCAGGCCGAACATCGCCTTCCGCGCAGACTTCGATGCGTTGCCGATCGAAGAGACGATCGACCTTCCTTGGGGGTCCAAAATTCCGGGCGTCTCCCATAAATGCGGCCATGACGGGCACTCGGCGACGCTTGCCGCCTTCGCACTCGAAGTCGATCAGAACGGTGCCGACAATAATATTTTCTTCCTTTTCCAGCCCGCCGAAGAAACCGGCGACGGCGCCATCCAATGCATCGATCTCATCAAAGATGAACAGATCGACGAAATATACGGCTGCCACAATATGAGCGGATTCGCGTTCAAGTCGGTCGGCGTTATGGACGGCACCTTCATGTGCGCCTCCAAGGGCATGACAATCCATCTCGAAGGCACGCCTGCACACGCCAGCCAGCCCGAAACCGGCATCAACCCGTCATTCGCCATCGCCAACATCGTCAATGCCATCCCCCGCCTCATCCAGCCGGAACACCACAGAGGACTCGTCCTCTGCACCGTCGTCCAGATCGATGTCGGCGAAGAAATGTTCGGCATTGCCGCACACAAAGGCGACCTCCGCATGACAATCCGCGCGCTGTATGAGGATGAACTGGACCGGCTGCAGGAGAACCTTGAGAACCTGGCCAATGAGCAGGCAGAAGAATACGGACTCCGGGTCCGCTTTGAATACAATGACGAATTCCCCGAAACCTACAATCACCCGGAAAGCACCGATCACATCCGCGCCGCCGCAAAAGCGAAAGGCATGGATGTGATTGAAATCAGCGAAGCGTTCCGCGGTTCCGAAGACTTCGGCCACTTCACCAAGCTCACGAAAGGCGCCTACTGCATCATCGGAAACGGCGAAGACCACCCGCCTGTGCATACGGTGGAATATGACTTCAGGGATGAATTGATCGAGTGCGGAGTGGAGTTGTTCAAGGAGTTGGCGAGTAGTAAAGTGAAGGTGATTGTGAGGTAAATAAAGGAAGCCACCCCGAAGCGAATGCTTTGGGGCGGCTCTTTTGAAGATCCTACAATTGATTTACTGGGCATTTCGACGTCAGCTTCTGGAAACTCATCTTTTCAGAGCTAAAAGCACTATTAATGAACGCGTTGCATTTTCAAACCATGAATCTTTTTCTTCCAGAAGTTCTCGTCGTCCAGGTATTCAGGCTTAGGGTAATTGGCAGCACGTTCAATAATTACTCGCCCGACCTGTTCTTCGCCATTGACCGAGTATGCAATGACCTTCCTGCCTTTTGATGAATACGAACCATTTCCGGCAGATCGTTTAATCATCATTTTTTTATTCATTGGACATCTCCCCTAAAAGATCTTTTACGCATCCGATTAACATGCAGTTCGCGTCAAGCATTTTTCTTAACTCTTCAGGAGATAGATTAGCTCTTCCTTCCATATGGACAGAAATCACATGGCTTCTGATTGGATAACACATTAAATATGAGCGAATAACGGAATTTTGCAGTTCAACAACTTGTTCTTTTGAGGTTAAATAACTTTCAACCACAAGAATTTTATCCATTCCACCTTTACTTTGGTTTATAGAGAAAGGATAAAACCGCCCAATTCCCACATCTCCAGAAAGGTATTGAATCCCTTCATCTGTTGCTGTCCAAATGCCAACACCGGTAACATCATAATCAGCCGGACAAGTATGAGAGTCACGGATTGCTTCAAATAAACAATCATGGGGGCGTGTCTGCCTTCGCATTATTAGCTTGGTGAACCGTTTATAAAAGAGACGAATCTTTCTCATTGCCGTTAAATCCTTTTCCATTTCTTCCAATAGGTCGATAGGATCTTGAAAAAGATTTAAATCCTCGATTCGCCGTTTTATCGCACTACATGCCCGATTAACAGCCGCCTCATAGTTTTGATCATCTCTGACTTCATATTCAAGACGCCCAAGCCCGTTAAAGTCAGAAGGTATAGTAAAGTTATTCGGTGCCTTGTTGGGGACTAAAAAGAATACTCTTTCCCTCTTTAGCTTACCCCAAAACATTCCCATTTCAAACACCGTATTATCCCGTGCTCGGTATGATTCTTCCCCCCTTGAAATCACCAAATCATCCGGCGCGAAGACGAATACAGCAAAATCATTACTGTTTAATTGCTGATCCAAGTCTTCCAATGTGTAACGGTTTGCTCCAAACACGCCAGCTGTCCAAGGAGTAACCTCTGCAACGTAATTTAGCTGTTCATGAATTGCATCCACATACACCTGAGCTTCTCTGGAAGAACCGATAAAAACCCTTGGCATTCTATTTTCCATGGGCCCTCCTTAGACTCAATAATTGTTTTCATCAAGCCAAGTCTACTCACCTAAAACAAGAACCTTTGTTCCTCATATTATAACATTTATTTCAGGGTATTCAATACTTCACAGAATAATTGCACTTATTTGGCTAGAACGGCGCCAAACGGTTTAAACAAAATGAAAAGTCATCAATAAGCCCCTGTCCATTACTTCCTGGACAGGGGCTGTTACTTCCGTTTTCTCTATTGCATGGCGAAACCTATAATCAAACCACGTATCAGAGAAGGTGAATCACTCTTCACCAAAACAAAACTTCACATCACCGGCACCCAAGGTCCTCACTTCCCAATCTTCAGGATCGAACTAAAGAAGCTGTAAATTGCATCGCCCGCGATAACGCCGGCGGCCATGATGGTCATGTGCTGTTCATATTTGGCAGCAGGGCTTCGCAGCACGGCGAACCGGATGATGATTCCGGCCAGGACGGCCCATCCGGCAAGCGGAGAGGTGAGGAGCAGGCCGGTTGCGAACAGGATGCCCATCTGGCGGGTGGAGCCCCCGATCAGTTGAAGAAGCGCCCCCGGGATGGCCCAGATCATCAGCTGCTTGGCGACATCACCGGAAATTCCGGATTCGATCGTGGCTGCGTACACTTTGTCGACCGGCGGGATGAGGCCCTGGTCGAAGTAGGACTGGAAGGAGAACAAGACGACGATCGCCGCGACGAAGAATCCGATGAACGCTGCGAACAGCTGCTGTTTCCTTCCCTGCCGTTCGAACGCCTGGTTTTCCCCGTTCCCCCGCAGCATATAGCCCGTTTTGAAATCGTACCCCATGTCCGCAAATGCCACGCCGGTACAGGCACTGAAGCCGACAAGAAGGGCGAGGGCCTCCGGCGGGAAGCCGATCAGAATGCCCAGGATCAGGGTGATCAATGCAACGGCGAATGCCGGGAACCAGCCGGCGTGCATCGCGGCAATGCCGACGATCAGTTCATGGGCGAACGCAGCGATGGTCGCAAACACCAGGAACAGCACGAACATTCCCGGAGACAGGTCTGCATAAAGCCCGCCGGAAATCGCCAGGAACAGGGAGATGATCAGATATGCAATAAATCCCTGGCCGAACGCCTGACCGAACTCTTTGCCTTCCTTCGCATAGCTTTCTTCCTGTTTTTCCGACTTCTTCTTTTTGAAGATCAGGACCATGATCTGGCCGAGCGTCACAATCCCCGCGCCGATCATGAACCCATGCGGTATGTAATACTCATTGATGTCGACTCCGAAAAGCGGGATGGAGTAGCCGCGGAGCAAAAGTCCGATCCCGAACATGCTGAGTGCCCAGATGTTCCCGATGAATGCGACCCCGAAAGCGGACATCGGGATTTTCAGGATCGAGCCGACAATGCCGATGACAATGCCACCGAGCAGGAACTTGGCCCGGCTTCCGCCTTCGTCCCCCGCTTTGATCGCTTCGGCTGTCGCCACTCCCGGCGGCCAGGTTCCTTTAGCCGGGAACACTTTTGTATCAAACATCTTATAGAGCAGGTAGGCATCCACGATCATCGCCACGGCCACGCCGATAAACAGCGGGGTGATCAGGTGTTCCATCCCCAGTACATACGGGACGCCGATCGGCAGGATCAGACTGCTTGCTGCTCCGAAGGTGGCGGCGGAAATCGATGTCTGGACAAGATTCTGGTTGTGGACCGACTTGAATTTCATAAGCGCATTCAGCGGAATCCTTGCCAGGATCATGGCAAAGACCGCCCCGACGATTGACGTGTTGGCAGAAATTCCGAGCGAGGTGATGAGCTGTACGCCGATGATTCCCCCAAGAACCGATAAAACAATCATGACAATGAGCAGCGAAGGCGAGAATATGGTCGGATGTTTGGTTTCAAACTGATCTCTGCTTGCCATTCGGTTTCCCCCTAATGTTTCCGTTTAATAAAAGCTTCCGAACCGGTCAATGTATTGCTGGATGATCCGCCCTTTGTTCATGACCTTCTCCGCAAGTTCCGGTGTTTCTTCGTCCGGCATCCGATAGCCCGGCCCCGCAATGGTGAGGGAGCCGACCACTTTCCGCCTGGCATTGAACAGCGGAACGGCGATGCCGCACACGGCATCCGAGAATTCCCCTTTTGTGACACACACTCCGGTTTCCCGCACTTCTTCGAGGTCACGGATAAGCGCTTCCCTCTCTGTCACGGTTCTCGCCGTGAACGCCTGCAGGGATTCAGGGAGTACCCCGGGTTTCTCCTCCTCGTCCATGAAAGCCAGGATCACTTTGCAGGATGCCCCCGCATGCAAAGGTGTCCGTGTTCCGATGGAGACGTTGAATTTGATCGGCCGGTCACACTCCACAATTTCAACCGTGACGCCTTTGTCCCCGTCCTTCAGTGTCAAAAAGGCGGTTTCCCCGACTTCCTCGACCAGTTCGTGCATGACCGGCACGACGAACTCCGACAGCTTCATCCGTTGCTTGACCACGCTCGTGAACTCGAGGATCTTCAATCCCAGCTCGTATTCCTTGGTCAACGGATTTTGCCGGAGATATCCCCAGCCTTCAAATGTCCTTAATATCCGGTGCAGGACCGTATGGTTCATGTCCATCTTCTTCGAGAGCTCCCGGAGTCCCCATGTCGGCGTCTCAAGAGTGAATTCCGATAAGACGGCCAGCGCATTGTCGAGTGTTTTCAATGAAGACACGCCTGTCGGCTGATCGGCCATTAAGAATCCGCTCCGTTCTCCGCAAGCCGGTAAACCGCCTCTGCCTGGCCGGCAGTGATGTAGCCGTTTTTCAGATCGGCCCGAACCTGTTCAGGGTCCCGTTCCTCCGGAGGGCCGTAGCCTCCGCCCGTCGCGGTCACCAGCTGCACTTTGTCGCTGCGGTTCAGGCGAAGCCGGGTCGCGACGCCGAATGGCCCCTCGGTCTCCCCGTTTTTGCGGATCACCCTCAGATAGCTGGATGAGCCATCATGGCCACCTTTCATGCCCCAAGGTTTAAACCGGTGCCTGCCGAAGCTGGCCGTCATTTCCTGTCCGTCGGTCAGCACTTCGTATTCCCGGACGACTCCCGATCCGCCGGTGAACGTTCCCGCACCAGCCCCGTCGCAGCGGAGCCGGTAATCGGTCACACGGACACCGTATCGCGACTCGGCGATTTCAATCGGCATGTTGTACGTTTCACCGTTGCCCATGCAGAACTGCCCGCGCTGGCCATCCATGCCTTCACCGGCTCCCCATCCGCCGAGCGTCGGTTCCACGATCAGGAACCGCTCGCCGGTGTCCGGATGTTTCCCGCTCAGGAGGAACGAACAGACGGAGAGCAGATGCCCTGCCGTCAGCCGGTCCGGCAATACCGGTGCGAGCGCCTTCCATATCAGTTCGGCTCCGCCCATGCGTGCCTCAAAGTTCATCGACACCGGGGACGGCCGTTCGGCTGACACGATCGACCCCGGATCGGTCATGATCTTGAGCGGCTTGAACAGCCCTTCATTGACGTTGAACTGCGGACGCAGAATCGCAAGGAACATGACCCGGACACTGGCCATCAGTCCATAAAACGAGCAGTTCACCGGGTTCATGACCTGCGGGTGGGAACCCCGGAAGTCGCAGATGAACTCGGTATCGGTGATCGTCACTTTCAGCCTGATCGGATATGGTCCGCCCTTCTCGGGATCTCCTTCGATAAAGTCTTCCGCCTCATACGTCCCTTTCGGCAATTTCGACAGTTCGCCCAGGGAATATTGCTCAGCCTGGCGGATCAATTTCTCCATCGCACCGGTGACGACTGGCCGTCCGTATTTCCGGCAAAGTTCACGGACGCGCTTTTCTCCGGTTTTCAGTGCGGCCACCTGCGCCCACATGTCTCCGAGCGACATATCCGGCAGCCGGACGTTCACGCCGATCATTTCCACGATCGCCTCGTTCAGCTCGCCGCGGTCATAGAGCTTGATGCCCGGAAACTGCAGGCCCTCCTGATAGATCTCGGTCGAATCGTTTGTAAACGAGCCCGGGTCTTTCCCGCCTAGTTCGGTCCAGTGTCCTTTGTTCGCCGAAAAGGCCACCAGCTCGCCCCCGTGATAGATCGGCATCACGAGGCCGACATCCGACAGGTGAGAGCCTCCGCCGACATACGGATCGTTGATCAGGATGACATCTCCCTCCGAGAGGCCGGCACCGCCTTCATACTTCTCCAGCACCCGCTGGACCATCGGGCTCAGCATGCCGATGAAGCTGGTCACGCCGTTCCCCTGGCTGATAAGGTTGCCGTGTTTATCCGTCAGCCCGCAGGCATAGTCCAGCACCTCGTAAAACATCGGGCTCATGGACGTCCTGGCGAGCGCATGAAACATCTCTTCCCCGATCGACATGAGGGAATCCTTGATGACTTCGAGGACGAATGGGCTGATTTCTGACGTTGTCATTCCTTAACCCCCGTTTCAATAATCAAATTGCCGTAAGAATCCACCTGGAGCCGCTGCCCCTTGACCATCAGTGTGGATGTGTTCGGCTCTTCCACGATTGCCGGTCCCTCCATTTCAAAACCGGCCCCCAACGTTTCGCGGTCATAGACCGGAACGTCCGTCCATCCGCCGTTCCGGAAATAAACGCTCCGCACCTCTTTGGGACCGCTGCCGGCTTCCCGGTGAGCTTCAATCCGGGACAGGCGCGGTTTTTTCACTTTGCCGAGGCCGACCAGATGCAGATTGACCATTTCCATCTCATTCTCCTTCAGATGGAAACTGTACGCTTTTTCGTGGGCTTCATGAAAACGGGCTTTGAGTTCCTCCATCTGCGGACCATCCAAAATCCCGGCCGGGATCGGAAGCTTGACCGTATGCTCCTGACCGACGTATCGGAAATCTACATTCCTCATGAACAGGACACGGGACGGATCGATGCCTTCCCCGATAAATTGCCGGGTTGATTCGGATTCCATTTCCTTTAATGTTTCGTTCAGGTCATGGAGATCGATGCCCTGAAGCTTGCGGTTGTATGTCCGGATGTCATCATGACGGAGATCGGTCATCAGCATGCCCCATGCTGAAAACACGGAGGACGCATTCGGGACGACGATCTTTTTGACGCCGAGCTCTTCGGCCAGTTCAGCCGCATGCATCGGCCCGCCTCCGCCAAATGCGACGAGGGTGAAGTCCTGGGGATCATAGCCTTTTCGCACGGACACGAGCTTCAGGGCATTCAGCATATTGGAGTTCGCAATATCGATGATCCCCATCGCCCCGTCCTCGGTCGAGGTCCGGAACGGATCGGCCACATGGCGGTCGATCGCCCGTTTCACCTCGTCCATGTCCACCGGGTTTTCGAAGTTCTTCTTCGAAAGACGGCCGACAAACAAATTGGCGTCCGTCGTCGTCGGCTGCACGCCGCCATTGCCGTATGCCACGGGACCGGGCATCGCTCCTGCCGACTGGGGCCCGACCTTCAGGGATCCGAGCTCGTCGATCCAGGCGACCGATCCCCCGCCGTTGCCGATTTCCACGATGTCCACGACCGGCACCTTCACCGGATAGCCGGCTGTCTTCTCGGTCTTTTCGATATAGTAATTGGTCGTCACCCGGACTTCCCCGTTCGTGATGAGTGAGCACTTGGCGGTCGTCCCGCCGATATCAAACGCGATCATATTCTGCTCGCCGATCAATTCGCCGAGCATCGCCGCACCGAATATTCCTGCCACCGGGCCGGACTCCACCATGTGGATCGGGACGTTCTTCGCATTCTCAAAAGTGGTCACGCCGCCATTGGACTGCATGATATACCGGTTTTCCGTCATTCCGAGCTCATCCAGCCTTCCGGAAAGCCGGTCGATGTATGCCTCTGCGATCGGTTTGACGTAGGCATTCAGCACGGTTGTGTTCGTCCGCTCGTATTCGCGCCACTCCTTGATGATCTCGCTTGAGACGGTGACAGATACCTCGGGCCACTCTTCCTGGATCACCCGCTTCGTTTCGAGTTCGTGTCCCGGATTGATGTAGGCATGCAGGTAGCAGACCGCAATCGCTTCCACTTTCTCTTTCCGGAAGTACTCGAGGGCTTGCAGAATATCGTCGGTGCTCAGCTCCGAAATGACATTCCCTTTTCCATCAAGCCGTTCGCGGACCTCTTTTCGCAAATGCCGTTCGACAAACGGTTCGGGCTTCTGGAAACGGAAATTATAAAGATCCGGCCGGTTCCCCCGTCCGATCTCCAGCACATCCCGCGTGCCTGCCGTTGTCAGCAGGCCGACCTTCACGCCCTTTTTCTCTGTGAGCGTATTGATCACGACCGTCGAACCGTGAATGAACATTTCGATTTCCTCGGGAGAGAGCCCGCTTTTTTGAACGACATCGATGACACCGCTTTCAAAATGGGAAGGAGTCGTATTTGATTTCGCGTATCCGACCGATCCTTCATCATCCACGTAAACCAGATCCGTGAACGTTCCGCCAATATCCGTTGCCACACGCATGATATTTGCCTCCTCACATATTGGTTCTTATATCGAACCACCGGTTCTATAGCGGGTAAATGATAGTCGTGTGTTTGGATATTGTCAATATATCAATTAGTCTGATTACGTTTTTTGGGCTGCAAAAAGATGATCCCGGCTCAATACCGGAATCATCTCATCGCTGCGTAAGCAGACTTTTTATTGACGGAAGGATCCGCTGGAGGAACTGAATAAGCGATTTGCGAAGCCGTGGCAGAGTCCGCCCCCTGTGTTAAAAGCCAAGAGGGCCACCGAGATCTGCCACGTTCCCGAGGCCGTTGCTATTTTCAAATCCGTCACAACATTGAGTTTGGTTCTGAACAGGACGCTGCCAAAGCAATGGGACTGTCCGCTTTATAGGGGCCAAACAAGCTTACTTGGTTTTCTATGCTTATTAAGCCATCAAAAAACGATTGAATCCTTCTCTTTCCCAAGCCCATTATCCGAATTTTCCCGACACCTAAAATACTCTTCTATTTCCCTTCCGATATAACGAGGTCCAAACACAGCCATTCCTTCCGCCGTTGTCCAAATTTCCGGCGATGTAAACCTAATGAGTGCCACTTCCATTCCTTCCCGGCAGGAGGGATTTAAAATAGGCATGCCTGTTGCCGCATCAAGAATGCTCAGGATGTCGGGAATAATCCCAATAAGATTGCCGTTGCACTCCACTGTCATATTTTCATTCAGGAAGTTAACGGCAAATATCCGATCAGTTTTGTGGCATCTGATGAGGACTTCCCCTTCGATGAATCCATTAGCGTCTACCCACTCAGCCCGCATGATTGTTCCGCTTACGATGAGCCATCCCTCATCCGCTTCCACGATAGCCTCGATTGGATTTTTCCCCATTTCCGTTGCATTCCTGCGTGCTCCTCCAATTTTTTTGGCACGGCTTAATGTCCCTGGGATGACCACTTCTTTGAACCGCTTGCCGTTTAAAGGATGATCACAAATCCCCGAGAAGTTCCCTGAATTCATCGCGAAGCTCCTGGCAATCTGGTCTGCACGATCATGATTGGCAACCGACTGGACGATCAAATGCTCGCCGTACCGGTTGGCCAGTGCAAATGGCGTGATAGAGGCACCATGAACGTTAAATGACGTGTGGGCCAAATCCGGCACAGCCCTTCCTGCCGGATCACCATCTACGAGGGGCAAGTTCATTTCAGCTGCCACATCCATGGCCCATGCCGTATTTCCGCCTAATTCCGTGGCACATATCCCGTCCACAGGGCATCCCAGATATTCCTCCAATGCTCTTGTGGCGAAGACTGATGGATTTCCTTCCCTTTCTGAAATCCCAGAAAGTTTATCCATCGCTTCTTTTGTCGGAGGTGCGACTGATCCAACATAATAGGGAGAGACGACAAGCCAGTTGTCCCCGACGTCTTCTACATCCACGATCTGAACAGACCGCCCATTTCCATATAAACGTTTGATCAGGCCAAGCCCCTCACTCAGGCTGCCACCGCCGCCGGCCCCCAGTATACACGCACCAAATAAGATGTCCTCTGCTTGTTGTCGGTTCATTTTCTCAGGCACGTAGCACCACTCTCATTCCGATTTTTATTGCCGCTTTATTTGACGGCTTGCGGTTCTGGTTCTTTTACTTCCGTGAACTGATCAGGCTTAATATTCCTTTTCACCTTCATACCGACCCAGTACAAAGCAGCCGAAATGATTAAGGACTGAACTGCCGGAATGCCCATCTCCTGCACATATTGTGTCCAGTAAGCAAGTATGACCCCAATGCCCATTGCAAACGTCGCCACCCAATTCCAACCGGGATTATCAATATAAGATTGCTTGCGGATAAAGAAGAAGTCCGCAAGCATGACGCCCGCAATCGGTCCGTAGATAACACCGGACACATAGAGGAAGTCCTCAAAAAAGTGCAGAACTCCGCCCAGCGCCAACCCGAGTCCCAAGATGATTCCGAGAAGCGTCAGGAGCGCACGGCCCTTTCCGGAGTTGATATTGAGCATGTTCGCCATGGATAGCCCCATGCTGTAGCTGTTGACGATCTGACTTGTCCACGTCGACAACCACAGAATCAGGAAGCCCCAGACCGGGAACCCCAGTCCCATCATAATCTGTACAATATCCGCTTCACCCGCACCTACAGACATAATGGCGCCTACAAGAAACAGTGGAAATCCAACTCCGACAATTCCGAGCGGTATGAGAATATTGTCTTTAATTTTCGGTTTGGCGTAGCGCGTATAATCTTGAACGCCAACCCACTGGGACACATTCATGCCCAGGATCAGGCTGATGGCAGCAAGTACTGTAATGCCGGGAGTTGGATTCCAGGACATGACCGAATTCCAGCCTCCGTTTTTCATTACGAGATAGATGCCAGTGACAATCAAGAGCAGACCTGCCGGAACTGCTACAATATCCGTCCATTTCATGGATGCATAGCCCAGTACCGAAGGGATGGCGAAGATCAGGCCGCATACCGTTGTGATCAGTGCGAGCATCAAGAAATTATTTTGATAATCTACGCCAAGCATGGCGGCGATGGCTTCCCCGGTTACCGCCGTCTGTAGAGCCCACCATCCAAGACCGACAAAAAAAGTAATTAAACCGATGATCCATCTGGCCTGTACATGACCAAAACTGCTTCTGGCGATTACTGAGGAAGAAACTCCTGTCTTTGCCCCCATATAGCCCATCACCGCATTTCCGAACCACTGAATGACAAAAAGTGTACCGAATAGGATCCAGAACACTTTCGTTATTCCAAAGTGTGTGGCGAGAACAGCGCCGGTCAGCAGAACAGGAATGGAGAACTCAAGACCCCCAAAAATCATCGCCGGTATAATCCAGTGTTGTCGCTCCTCCATCGGTACAGGTGTCAAAGCTTCATCAGATACGCGTTTGGCCGATTCTGCCGACGTGATCGAAACGTCGCTCTTTAATGTCATCATTTATCCCCCCGTAGTTTGCACGCTCTGCGCTTTCCCCCAAGATATCCAGCGTCTCAGAATCCAAGATCACCCCGAACTTGACTTTTGCGTCTTCCACTGTGAAATATCCATTTTTGACGTCCTTCTGGATTCGTTCTGCGCTTCTCAGAAACGGGTGACCATACCCTCCCCCTGTTCCGGTAGAGAGTTCCAATACGTCTCCTTTATTCAACCGGTAGCGGGCATACATGCCGTACGGCCCATCCTTGGTGCCGTCCTGTTTGATGACAACAAACTCATTCGGTGAGCCTTCCTCCCCGCCGTTTACCCCCCATGGCGCAAACAGATGGCGGCCGTATGTGACAGTGGCCAGTTGACCGTCAGTCATTGCCCGGTAGGCGCGTACGACCCCGGATCCACCGATATATTCTCCTGTCCCCTTGCCATCACATCTCAGCCGATAGGAATCCACCATTACCCCGTATCTCGACTCCGCAACTTCCACCGGAATATTATAGGTCTCTCCGTCCCCAATACAAAACTGTCCCCTTGCCCCGTCCTGGCCCTTTCCTGCTCCCCATCCGCCAACCGATGGTTCAACGATCAAGAACATTTCATCACTGTCGGGCTGTCTGCCGGACACCGTCACGGAACAAACAGACAAAAAGTGTCCGGCATTCAGACGTTCGGGCAAGACGGGAGCCAGTGCTTGCCATACAAGATCACCTCCGGACGAGCCGCTTTCCCAATAGTTCGAAACCGGGGCCGGCCGTTCTGCTGCAAAGACGGACCCTTTTTCCGCTATGACTTGCAACGGACGGAACACTCCGTCGTTTGCGTCCTGGGAAGGATTGGTGATTGCAAGGAAGACCGTACGGACATCTGTTACAAGCGTCGTATAAGAACCGTTCACCGGGCCGGGGACCTGCGGATGGCTGCCTGTGAAGTCACAAATGAACTCATCATCCGTAATCGTAACTTTCACCTGAATCGGGAAAGGTCCATTGCCGAGGCCGTCTCCGTCAATATAGTTCCGGGCAGTATAAACCCCTTTCGGCAGATTGCGGATCGCCGTTCTCGCCATCTGCTCTCCTTGATTCAGAAGCAGTTCAATTGATGCTCCCACAGTATCCCTAGAATATTTTTGATACAGTTCATTCAACCGCTTCTCCCCGATTTTCAAGGCGGCAATCTGTGCCCACATATCACCGATTGACAGGTCAGGGAACCTGACATTCGCCCGGATCATTTTCACTAGCGCATCATTCAGCTTTCCGGCCTCTGCCAGCTTTACACACGGAAACTGAAGCCCTTCCTGATAAATGTCCGTCGAGTCGTTTGTAAAGGATCCGGCATCCTTTCCGCCAACTTCCGTCCAGTGGGCTTTGTTTGCGGAAAACCCCACCAGTTCCTCGTCATGAAAAATCGGCATGATAAGACCGACATCTGATAAATGTGTTCCCCCGCCGCCATAAGGGTCGTTAATGATAAATATGTCACCGTTCCGGATATCCTCTTGATCTGGATAAGACTCCAAAACGTCCTTGACCATATAGCTCAATGTGCCAATGAAACCAGCGACCCCATTCCCTTGTGTTAATAACTGTCCTTTCCGATCAGTGAGTCCGCAGGCAAAATCAAGCACTTCGTAGATGATCGGACTCATCGATGTCCTCGC
Organism: Edaphobacillus lindanitolerans; assembly: GCF_900156305.1. Classification (GTDB taxonomy): domain Bacteria; phylum Bacillota; class Bacilli; order Bacillales_A; family Planococcaceae; genus Bhargavaea; species Bhargavaea lindanitolerans. The sequence goes on from NZ_FTPL01000001.1 coordinate 974,640, forward strand.
GAGTGTATGAAACATTTCATCCCCGATTGACAACAAAGTATCCTTAACAATTTCAAGCGTGAAGGGATCCTGCAATTTTGTTGCGTTCATCTATTGTCACCCCCGTACTGATAATCAAATTCCCAAGCGTATCCACCGAAAGTGACTGTCCGCTCTCCACAACCGTGACTGCCGCCTTTTCCTCGACAATCAGCGGACCCACAAGCCTTTGCCCCGTCGGCAACAGTTCCCTATCGTAAATCGGTGTCTCCGTCCAGCCTGTTTCCTCAAAGTACACCGGACGGGTTTCCTTCAATGCATCTTCCACTTTGCCCAACCGTTCCTTACGGTTGATTGGCGGCTTCCTTACCTCGCCAATGGCCGTGACATGCAAGTTTACGATTTCGCACTCCGCATCCGGAAGCCGGAACGTATAATTTTTTTCATGCAACTCGTGGAAATGCTCCGTCAGTACTGCGATTTGTTCAGCGCCCCACTCCCCAAACATCACCGGGACTTTTACGGTATGCTCCTGGCCGGCATATCTCATATCCACGTACCGTTTGAATAGGATCTCTTCTTTAAATCCGTCACTGATGAACTGTTCCTGCAACCTGGCTTCAATACCAGTCCACTCTTGATGAATCCTTACCGGGTCAATGTCCTTGAGAGATTCATTCAGGGTGACGATCTTATCCTGCCGGAGATCGGTCATCAGCATCCCCCACGCAGAGAACACAGGAGAAGCAAACGGGATAATGACCTTCTGGACACCCAGTTCTTTTGCAAGTGCCGCAGCGTGCATTGAGCCCCCGCCCCCAAACGCCATCAGTGAGAAGTTGCGCGGATCATGGCCTTTGCGGATGGAGATCAGTTTCAGTGCCGTCAGCATATTGGCGTTCGCAATTCGGATGATGCCAAGCGCAGCATCTTCCGCGTTTGTTCCAAAATGATCACCGATCCGCTCCTGAATCGATTTTCCCACTGCTTTTATATCAACGTTGTAATCAAAGTTCTTCGGAGACAGCCGTCCTGTCAGCAAATTGGCATCTGTCGTGGTCGGTTCCTCTCCTCCAAGACCGTAAGCGACTGGTCCGGGACGGGATCCTGCTGAACGTGGTCCGACTTTCAAAGATCCGACTTCATCAATCCATGCAATCGAGCCCCCGCCGTTGCCGATTTCCACGATATCGACAACCGGTACCTTGACTGGATATCCTGCGTTCCGGTTGTCTTTCTCTATTGAATAGTCAGTGGAAATCTTCATCTCACCATCTTCAATCAGGGAGCATTTTGCTGTAGTGCCGCCAATATCAAATGCGATAATATCCGATTCTCCCATTTCTCTGCCGAGAACAGCCGCTCCGTAAACCCCCGCCACCGGACCGGACTCAAGCATATGCAGTGGCAATTCCTTTGCATGTTCGAATGTCGTTGTCCCGCCATTCGATTGCATGATATAGTTGCGGCTCGATGACCTGAACTTCAGTTCGCCGTCGAGACGATCGATGTATGATGAAGCGACAGGCTGTACATACGCATTCAGCACCGTACTGCTCGTCCGCTCATATTCCCGCCATTCCATCGTCACTTCATGCGACACACTCACAGATACTTCCGGCCAATGTTCTTCGATCAGCTTCTTAGTGATCAACTCGTGTTCCGGGTTCAAATAAGCGTGAAGGTAGGCAACCGCCACCGCCTCCACCTGTTCCTGCTTCAATTCCCCGATTACTTTCAGAAGCTCTTCCTTGTTAAGCGGCAACAGGACTTCCCCGTTTGCATTCAGCCGTTCCTCTACTTCTTTGCGCAAATAACGTTCGACAAACGGTGCCGGTTTTTCATAGCGGATATTAAAGAGATCCGGTCTGTTTCCACGGGCAATCTCCAGTACATCCCGAAAACCTTTTGTCGTGATGAGTGCTGTTTTTACGCCTTTTCGTTCTGTGATGGCATTGATGACGACCGTGCTTCCATGGATAAACTCTTCAATCATTGAAAACTCCAGTCCCCCACGCTCAATGACATTCATAACACCCTGTTCAAAGTCCGGAGGGGTCGTCGAGCTTTTGGCGACCTGAACCTGATCATGTTCGTCAATATACACGAGATCCGTGAACGTTCCTCCAATGTCTGTTGCAATTCGCATTTCCGTCTCCCCCGTTCAGAATAATAATTGAGTCATCACACAAAGCATCGAAGCCTCTTCATCCGTTGGATTCTCATAGTCATGCGGCAGCTTGGACGGGAAATGAATCGATTCTCCTTTTTGAACATCGAACTTCTCCCCGTCGACCGTGAAGCGGACAACCCCTTCCAGGATATAGTAGAATTCTTCTCCAGCATGAGAATCATCATATTCTTTTTGCTGATTCGGCTTTAACGTGACGAAAAGGCTTTCAAGACCGCGGTTGGCAAACTGGCCACTCAGCTTCACAAATCCGTTATCGGGCGTATCAATCCAGAACTTTTTCTGATCTGCCTTCTCAACATGGAATTTCCGGTTAGGATTTGGACTTTCAAAGAAATAGGTAATATCCAAGTTGAACGCGTCGGCGATCTTCTTGAGCGAAGTAATCGCAAGCGACGATGACCCTCGTTCAATCATTGAAAGAAACCCGGCAGACAAGCCGGTCAGCTCCGCTAATTCCTTCAACGTGAGCCCGCGCTCATTCCTCAACGATCGGATTTTTTCATGTATGTCAGCCATAAAGTAAACCTCCAAAAATGGATTTAATATATTTAACGGTTATTAGTATTTAGAATATTGTTTAATATATTATAGACACGTTCAATATATGTCAATTATTTTTCGTAATTTTCCTAAGTTTCCGCGGATGGTAATCGGCTATAGAAAATCTGCTTGGATTGCCGCCATCTTAAACAGACCAAATCCAAATCAGCTCTTGGCCGGCCCTCCGATTACAAGCTTTCCGAAGCCAAACAAAAAAGCCCTGTCCACACTCTCCGGACAGGACCCCATATCAGTCACGCTTTATTCTCTTGCCGAGCCGGGACGCTTCCCGTCTGCCAACATCGTTTCGATTTCCTCAATCAAATCCGGCAAGGCCTCCATCGTACGGATGGTGAAATCGGCGCCTGCTTCCCGGAATGCAGACTCTGTTTTGCGGATGGCGGCTTCCTGTCCGGGGCGGTCCAGTTCACTGAATTCCTCCTGGCTCATCCCCATTTCGGAGCTTCCGGTCACGACGCCGACGGACCATACCCCCGCATGGCGTCCTTCCCGGATGTCGGACAGGGTGTCGCCGACTTTGACGACGGCTCCCGCATCAAGAAGGCCGAGCAGGGCCATGTTGCGGTGGATCATATACGGATAAGGCCGCCCGGCTCCGGTATCATCCGGCGTGACAATTGCATCAGGTTCATACCCTTTTTCTTTGGCACCGGATGCGACGATGGCCATCATGCGGTCTGTATAACCGGTGGTCGAGCCGATCTTCACACCGCGTTCGCGGAGGGTCCGGACCGTTTCGGGGACTCCCGGGATCGGATCGGCATACCGGTGGAGGCTGTCCAGAAGGGCGGGCTCAAATTCCGCGTACAGCGAATGGACGTCTTCTTCCGTCCATGCCCGTCCCTTTGTGTCTTCCCATGCCGCTGTGATGCGCGGCATGTTCAGCATTTCCCGGATGTGGTCGATCTTCAGCAGGCCCATCGGTTTGCGCGCTTCGTCCGCCGTGACCGGGACACCCGCATTCTCAAAGATGTCCATGAACACGCGGACCGGAGCAAAACATCCAAAGTCGACCGCTGTGCCGGCCCAGTCAAAGATGACGCCTTCCACTTTTCCCATCATGCCATCACTCCCCCGTAATTTTCGATCAGCCCGCAGAGACGTTCGATATCCGCCGGATAGATTTCCCCGATGTTGCCGATCCGGAATGTATCCTCGTCGGTCAGCTTCCCAGGATAAATGACGAACCCTTCTTCCTTCAGGTAATCATAAAACGCGTCAAAGTGAAAGTTTTCATCCGGGTAACGGAACGCCGTAATGATCGGGGACTGCTTGTCTGCGGATATGTACGGCCTGAATCCGGCGGCCTCCATGCGTTCCCGGAGCCTGCGGTTGTTCTCCGCATACCTGCTGTTCCGGGCAGCCACGCCGCCCTCCTCTTCCAGTTCATCGAGCGCCTTCGAAAAGGCGGCCACTGTATGGGTCGGCGAAGTGAAGCGCCATTTCCCGTCGGCTTCCATGACCCGCCATTGGTCGTACAGATCCAGCGACAGGCTCGGCGAACGTCCGTTGCACGCTTCCAGAAGGTCTCGGCGGGCGATGACAAATCCGAATCCCGGAACGCCCTGGATGCACTTGTTCGCACTGCTGATGAGAAAATCGATCCCGAGGGCGGGCACGTCGATCTCCACGCCGCCGAAGCTGCTCATCGCGTCCACAATCAGGATTTTGCCGTATTCTTCGGCAAGCCGGGATGCCTGGTCGAGCGGATTCAGGATGCCGGTCGTCGTCTCGCAGTGGACGAGAACGAGATGGGTCAGCGCGGGATCCGCTTCCAGGACGGCCCGCAGCTTTGCTTCGTCCGGATGCCCGTCATAGGCGAACTTGAATTCAGTATGGGCGATGCCGGCCATCTGTGCGATCCGGACAATCCGTTCCCCGTAGGCGCCATTCGTTAAAATCAACGCCTTGTCTTCCTTGCCGATCGACGACGTGATGACGGACTCGACGCAGAATGTGCCGCTGCCCTGCATGAGGACCGATGTATAGGCTGATTCATCGGCCCCGGCAAGCTCCAAAAGGCGGGTGCGGATTTTGCGGGTGATGACTTTGTAGTCGTCATCCCATGTACAGCGGTCGATCATCATCTCGGCCTTGACCGTTTCACTCGTTGTGAGCGGCCCCGGGGTGAGTAGTTTATAGTGATTCATCGTTTGTCACTCCTTCTCGGTTTACGGTCTGTCCTTGGCATCGATAAACCATTGCTGATGGCTTTCCAAGAGTTCGACCGTCAATGGTTGTCCGAAAGCCTTCGGATGGCCGGGACGGTTTTCCGGCGCTACTTTTTCTCCTTCATATAGCGGGACCGGGTAGTGGCGGAGCAGTTCTTCGCGTCCGTATTCGATCAGCGCAGCCGCCATTTCTTTGGCCAGATCGGTTTGTTCATCTTCCCGGTCAATCACCGCCACGAATTCCGTGATGGAGAAGTTTCCTTCGGCAGGGTCCACCGTCTCGACCGGCATACCCTGCTTGTTTGCGGCGATCGCCTGATTGCGCAATCCGAAGCCGGCTGCCGTTTCTCCGGCCAGGACTTTCTTGAGCGGGCCGGATCCCGAACTTTCAAGATGGGGTCCGGCGTTTTCGAGCAGCTGCCGGAACATCTTCTGTCCTTCTTTTTCACCGTATTCATGGATCACGGCCTGGACAAGCAGCCACCCCGTCGAGGAATCGAGCAGATTCGGGATGGAGATGAGCCCCTGATAGGCCGGATCGGCGAGTTCAAGAACTGATTCCGGGACGGGCAGGCCCCGCTCCTCCAAGACTGCCGGATTGATGAAGATCGAGCCCGTGAGTGCCAGGATCGGCCGGTAATAGGCAGGCTGCTTCTCCAGCGGACTGCCGGTCCCTGCAAGTTCTGCGAACATCCCGTGCTCCTGCTGGGCCGTCTCGAGGAAATAGGAACTCATGGTGACAATATCCGCATCGATCCGTTTGCCTTCCGCAAGCAGTTTCCCGCCGAGCTCCGAGGTGCCGAGCGACTGGACCTGATAACGACCTTCATATCCCGCTTCGTCTAGGGCGGTCTTCATGGCGCTGACCGCTTCTTCATCCCCGTTCGTCTGGATCGTGATCGTTGCCCGCGCCGCATTTCCCGGTCCGCCCAGGAAGGCAAACGACAGAAACACAATGGCAATGGCCGCCGGCAAGGCAACGCGGAACCGGGATTTCCCCCCTCCGGATGCCGTTCCGGCCGCCGATGCAAGAAACTGTGCTTCGATGCGGTCACCCGCCCGCTTGACCGCCAGATTGGTGAAGAAGATCAGCAGAGAAAGCACGAAAATTTCATTAAACTGCCCGAAATGCTGAAGCTCTTTGATCTTGCTCGCAACCAGGCTCGTGTCTGCGGAAACGAGGAAGATCACGCCGGAAATGGTCACCATCGAATTGATGAAGTAATAGCCGAACATCGCCGTCAGTGTCGCGCCCGAATTCGGCACGAGCACACGGAACACGGTCCTGGTCCAGCTGTCGCCCAGCAGTTCCCCGGTCTTCTCATAGGAAGGGGGCATCTTGGAAAAGGCATTCTTCGCCATCAGATATGGCGTCGTGAAAAAGTGGGCCAGGTTGCAGAGGACGAGGATGATGAGCGTCCCCTTTAGCGGACTTCCGCTGAACAGCATCAGATAAGCGAGGCCGAGCACCATGCCGGGAACCGCGTTCGTGACCATCGATGCACCGTCCAAGACCCTTCTTCCGCGGAGCGGTGTCCGGGCACTGAGCAGCGCAGCTGCATAGGCAATGACCGTCCCGATCACCGCGGTCAGGATGGCGACGGCCACGGAATTCCGGAAACTGTGCAGCAGGTCCCGTGAGGCAAACACCTTTTTCACATGCTTGAAGGTGAAGTTCAGATCATACGGGAAGCCGCCCATGAACGGCGAAATGAACATGACCGCAAACACCGATGCCATGCCCGCCAAAGTGAGCAGGCAGACCAGCCCGAAACCGGCATCCCTCAGGCGGTTTTGAGGCGGCCCGGTTTCCGATCCGGCTTCATGCCTGAAGTTAAACCGCTCCAGCCATCCGAGGAGGAACATGCAGAACAAGGCCGGGAGCAGCATGGCGATTGCAATGACCGCCCCCCTTCCAAAGTCCGGGATCGAGCCGAGCATCGCCTGATACAGCATCGTTGCCACGACTTCATAATTTCCGCCGATCGAAGCCGGGATTCCAAAGTCCGTGAAGCTGAGGACGAAGCTGAGAACGAATGCACCGCCCGCCGCACCCGCCATCGGCCGGACGATCGTGTTCCCGAAACTCCGGAGAGGCGAGTCCCCCATCAGCTTGGAGACGAGGATGAATTTCCGGTCGACATATTTAAACGCATCCTGGATCAGGAGAAACGCCGGCGGCAGCGTGTAGATGACATAGCCGATGAGCAATCCTCCGAACCCGTAAATATCCGGACCGTTTCCGCCGAAGAGTCGGGTCATCAGCCCCTGATTGCCGTACGAATAGATGATGGCAAACCCGTAGGTGATGGTCGGAAGCAGCATCGGTACGAGAATGCCCGTCTTCACCACGGATTTGAACCGTCCCGGCAGCCGGGTGCAGTGCAGGGCATACCCAAGCAGGAATGCGAGGATTGTGGTCACCGCCGCGGTCAGGCCGGATATTTTCACACTGTTCCAGAATGCGCCGACCAGCCCGGAATCCGTCAGGACCGACTGATAGTTATCCAGGCCTGTACCCGCATCAGTCCGGAATGACCGGAAGGCGAGAACGGCGAGCGGCGCAGCCAGAAGAACGGCCAGGAGCACGATCAGCGCAATATAGAGCCCCCGCATCCCCCTGCGCTCACCGGTCATTTCGCGACACCGAACAGCGCGTAGATGTTTTCCCGCTTGATGTGCAGCTGGCGGAGGATGAAGCTCTCCACAAACGGACAGACCGGCGAATGGATGATGTTGTCCGGTGTCCCGAACTGCACGACCCTTCCCTCGTCGATGATCATGATCTGATCCGACATCGTCAGCGCCTCTTCCGGGTCATGCGTGACGATGATCGTCGTCAGATTAAACTCCTTGGCAATGGAACGGATACGGGCCTTGATCGATTCCTTGATGACGCCGTCAAGCGCGCTGAGCGGCTCGTCCATCAGGAGGATCTGCGGCTTCATGACGAGCGTGCGCGCCAGTGCCACCCGCTGTTTCTGCCCGCCCGACAACTGGTACACCTTCTTCAGCAAGTGAGGGCCAAGTTCCAGGAAGTCGATATAATCCTGGATTTCTCGTTTGTTTAACGGGACTTTCCGATTCTTGAGTCCATAAATGATATTCTCGTAGGCGTTCAGATGGGGAAACAGTGCATAATCCTGAAAAACAATGTTGAATCCCCGATCCTTCACCGGCACACGGGTCATATCTGCCCCATTGAACAGCACACGGCCGCTGTCCGGACTTTCCATTCCAAGAATGATATTCAACAACGTCGTCTTCCCGCTTCCGCTCTTGCCGAGAAGCGAGACAATCTCACCCGTCCCGATCTCTGCGTCGATTCCGTGCAGCACGGTCTTCCCGTTAAACTGTTTGCTGATCCGCTCTAGTTGCAGCAAACTGACCACCTCCATACGCTGTCTACTATAAGGAGACTTTGTAAAGCCGATATACGGTCCGTGTTAAACTCTTGTAAAGGATCAGGAATATCGCGGTGGCCCTATCCGTAATTCGTAGATTTGCCGCCTTTCCCGACTGAGTTACTGCCAAGCGTTGTCGAGTCCCTACCTTTTATTGTCGAGTCCCTACCAATCGTCGTTGAGTCCCTACCTATCCTCCTCGAATCCCTACCTTTCACTAATGAATCGCTACCTTTCTTGGATGAACTTCTACATCTCATCCGTTAGCGCTGTTCCTGTTCTTTCGCCATCGAATCGCTACCGATCATTCCAGGGCCCCTACCCTTAGCCTGTGAATTACTACCTTTCTCGCCTGAATTCCTACCAATCGATGCCGAGTCTCTACCTTTCACCGTTGAATCGACCCCGAATCCCTGCCTGCCAATCGTCACTGGATGCCTACAAAAGAATCACGATTGCAAACCCACGCTCCAAAGCCTAGTTGACAACTAAGATTAGTAAGGATATTATAGTCTCTAGTTTTATATCGAATAATTTTTCTGGTTATTAAGTCTGAAGCTGCGGCGGACATCAAATACCAGGAATAGGAGGATATTTCTTAATGAAAAGAAGTTATCTGCTGGTCATCGCCCTGCTCTTCGCCATCCTTTTGGTCGGTTGTGAAGGTTCGGGCGACAGCAATGCATCCGGCGACAAGAAATCCGATTCAAAGAATCAAGCATCCGAAGAGCCGGTAAAGGGCGGTACGGTGAAGGTTGCGTTTGGAGCGGATCCGGATACGCTGGACTGGATGTCCACCGGCGCCTCCCCCACACGGGATGTCAGCTGGCACATCTTCGAGACGTTGTTCGCACTGGACCAAGACTTTCAGGCAAAACCGATGATCGCGGAAGGCTTTGAGAAAAGCGATGATGAGAAAGTGTACATCATCACCCTTCGCAAAGACGTGAAGTTTCATGATGGGTCGACCGTGTCTGCGGACGATGTGGTAGCGTCCATTAATCGCTGGAGAACCGTTTCTTCCGTAGGAACGATCGCCGATGAATACATAGAGTCGGTGAAGGCACTGGATGAACTGACCGTGGAGATCAAATTGAACGAAGTGTATAACGCGTTCATTTCCGATATGACTGCACCGAAATCGGCACTGATGATCATTCCGAAGGAGATAGCCGAAGCCGCTGGTGAAAAACCGCTGACGCCAAAACAATACATCGGCACCGGCCCGTACAAATTCGAGAGCTGGGAACGCGGAAACCAGATTGTCCTCACACGCTTCGACGATTATTCCGCCCGGGAAGAAGAAGACTGGGGCGGTTTGACCGGGAAGAAAGTGGCGTATTTCGATGAGATCAAATTCCTCATTGTCAAGGACCCGCAAGTGATGATCAACGGTCTGAAGACGGGAATCTATGACTATGCCGAAACGATCCCGCCCGATCTGTACCAAGTCGTTGAAAGCGACCCGAACATTGACCCGGTCACCTACATCAACGGTTACACGGTCACCACTCCGGACAAATCCGAGCCGCCGTTCGATGACCTGAAAGTCCGCCAGGCGTTGAACCACGCGCTGAACAAAGAAGTGATCGCGGAGTCCGCTTATGGCAATAAAGATTTCTACAGCATGGACGGGGCCTTGTTTGATCCGGAACAGACGGAACTGTACAGCAAAGACGGAACAGATGACTATCTCTCCTTCGATCAGGAAAAGGCGAAGCAGTTGCTGAAGGAATCCGGTTATGACGGCAAGCCGATCAAAATCATGTACTCCAATGACACCGAAACCTATAAGCGCATTTCCCAGATCATGAAACAGCAGATGGAAGCGGTCGGCTTCAAAGTGGAACTCGTGCCGTATGACTGGGCAACGTATCTGGAGAAATGGCAAGATCCTGCAAACTGGGACCTGGTCGTTGTCGGCTGGTCCACCCGGTTCTCGCCGAACGAATTGGGGATGCTCATCGAAGACACGGCAAGCAGCGGCTGGTACAAGAGCAAGCAATGGGAAAGCCAGCTTTACGCCTGGGGTCTCGCGGCATCATCCGAAGAGAGAAAAGACATTCTGACCGACATGAACCAAACCGTGAATGACGAACTGCCGTTCATCAAAATCGCAAACGAGACAAAATTGGATATCAAGAGCGCTCACATTCCGGCTTACGACAGCTGGGTGGGTCAACGATTCTGGAACACATGGAAGAGTGAATAAAGTTTTCACGGGAAGTCTTGTCATGCATGGTGAATGACGTGACTTCCCTTCTTTTTGTAAATGCGCATGAATTGAGGAGGGTACATGTTGCTGCAATACACGATTCGCAGATTGGTTTCCATCATCCCCGTACTGCTCGTTGTCTGTGTCATCGTCTTTTTGATCGTCCATTTAACACCGGGGAACCCGGCCTATCTGATCCTGGGCGAAGACAGTTCTCCAGAAGCGGTCGCACAGCTCGAGGCACAGCTGGGTCTCGACAAACCAATGGCAGAGCAATTTGTCGATTGGCTGAAAAACATCGTCACCGGTGATCTGGGTGAGTCGGTCTACTCTTCCGAACCGGTGACTGACGTGATATTCGCACGGGTCGGTCCGACGTTCAGCCTGATGCTGACATCCATTGTACTGACACTGATCATTGCCATTCCGACTGCAATTTTCGTTGTCTGGCGCCGCCATACGGTTTTGGATCCCCTGTTCACTTCCGCTTCCCTTGTCGGGGCGTCGATTCCGGAGTTCTGGTTTGCCATGCTGCTCGTCCTGGGCTTTGGCGTAGCGGTGCCGATCTTCCCGGTTGCAGGGTATGTCCCGATTTCAGCGGGAGTCGGTGGCTGGCTGCATCATCTGCTGCTGCCGTCGATCATCCTTGCAACCGTGGAAGTCGGACTCATCGCGAGAATGCTTCGGGACAGCATGCTGGAATCGGTTAATCAGGATTACACAAAAACAGCCCGCGCCAAAGGGCTGAAGGAAAGCACCGTCTTGATGAAGCACGTGTTCTCCAATGCCCTGATCCCGACGACGACCGTTGTCGGCCTGACGATCGCCGGATTGCTCGGCGGCACGGTGATCATCGAGACGATCTTCACGATTCCCGGCGTCGGACAGCTTTTGATTGACTCCATCCACCGCCGGGACTATCCCGTCATCCAGGGGGTTGTCCTGTTCATCGCAGTCGTGTATGTCCTGGTCAATCTGCTCATCGACCTTCTCTACGCGTTGCTTGATCCGCGAATCCGATACGACTGAACCTACGATTTGAATACTTGCTAAGGAGATTTCCGAATGCTAAAGAAAAAACGAAATCTGATTGCATTAGGCACCCTGCTCTTGCTCACCGTCGCCACCCTGACCGCATTCTGGTGGCTGCCCGTTTCGCCACTGGAAATCGATTCGACCAAGCGGCTGAACGGACCGTCTGCGGCCCATTGGTTCGGAACCGATCATTTCGGGAGAGATATTTTTGGGCAGACCGTGATGGCCGCACGCGTCTCGTTGTTCGTCGGTTTGACAGTGGCGCTGATCGCCACTGTGCTTGGCACGGTCACCGGATTGATCGCAGGCTTTTATCAGAAGGCCGACTTCGTCATCATGCGGATCATCGACGGGATGCTCGCCTTCCCTTCCCTGCTTCTCGCATTGGCGCTCGTGGCCGCCCTCGGAGGCAGTGTCACGAACATCATCATCGCCCTCTCCTTTTCCTATTGGCCCGTGATGACGCGAATCGTCCGTTCTGCGGTCCTGCAGATGAAGTCCGCGCAATTTATAGAGGCTGCCAAGACATCGGGCGTCAGTGATCCCGTCATCCTCTCACGGTATATATTGCCGAATGTGCTTTCCCCGATCATCGTCCAGGGAACGTTCATCTTTGCAAAAGCGATCCTGGCGGAAGCCGCACTTAGCTTCCTCGGCGTCGGTGTTGAACCGTCCACTCCGACTTGGGGCAATATGCTGCAGGAAGCCCAGATGTACATTACGATCGCGCCATGGTTTTCCATTTTCCCGGGAATTGCGATCATGATGACCGTCCTTTCCCTGAACATGCTCGGCGAAGGCGTGCGTGAAGCGTTCGACCCACATGCAAAAGAAAAGATAAAAAAGAAAAAAGGCCTGTTAAAAACACCCGTCAGTGCACGATAAACGAACCGGAAAGGAGAATTCCCCACATGCTTGAGGTGAACCATCTCAAAACACAGATTGAAACAAATGAAGGGATCGTCAAAGCCGTTGACGGCATCTCCTTTCGGGTGAACGCCGGCGAGACACTCGGAATCGTCGGAGAATCCGGCAGCGGGAAAAGTGTGCTGGCGCATTCGGTCATGCAGTTGAACCCAAAGCCGCCGACCTTTTACCCGGAGGGTGAAATCATTTATAAAGACAGGAATCTCCTGACCCTGTCGGAGAAAGAACTGCGCAAGATCCGCGGAAACGAGATTGCGATGATCTTCCAGGACCCGATGTCCAGCCTGAATCCGGTCTTCAAAGTGGGCGCACAGCTTGAAGAAGCGATCCTGACCCATCAAAAGATATCGAAAAAAGAAGCAAGGAAACGGGCCGTTGAACTGCTTCAGGACGTAGGAATACCGGACGCAGCACAGCGTATGCAAAGTTATCCCCACCAATTTTCGGGCGGGATGAGACAGCGTGTGCTGATCGCAATCGCACTCGCCGGCAACCCGAAACTGCTGATCGCGGATGAACCGACCACCGCCCTCGACGTCACGATCCAGGCACAGATCCTGGATCTGCTGCTCGGACTGCAAAAGAAGTACGGGATGGCGATCATCCTGATAAGCCACGACTTGGGCGTCATCTCACAAATGGCTGACCGGGTGCTGGTCATGTACTCGGGCAGAGTCGTGGAAGAGGGAACGGTGAATGACATCTTCCACCGCACGGCCATGCCGTATACATGGTCACTCCTCCGTTCACTTCCCCGGATTGACGGCGGGCATCAGCGCCTCATCCATATAGAAGGACATCCGCCCAATCTGCTGGCCCCGCCGAAGGGATGTAATTTCGCTCCAAGATGTCCGTTCGCCACGGAAACATGCCTGGCGGTCGACCCGGCATTGAGCCCCAGAGGCGAGGGCCATCAGGCGGCCTGTGTTTTGACGAAAGAAGAATTCAATGAAAAGAAAAAGGAATGGGAAGCAGTGAAGATGGAAGGAGTGCGCTGACCGATGCCTGAACCAATACTGGAAATCCGGAATTTGGAGATGTTCTTCCCGGTTAAAGGGAAAGTGTTTCAAAAAGAGAAGGATTTCGTCAAAGCGGTGAACGGGGTCAATCTGAAGGTGAACAAAGGGGAAACACTCGGGATTGTCGGCGAGTCCGGCTGCGGGAAAAGCACGCTGGCCAGGACCTTAGTCGGCCTGTTGGAACCGACCGCGGGAGATATATTGTTTGAGGGTAAAAGCATTCTCGGTTCCGGCCGAAAGCAGATGCATCAGCTCAGAAAGGACATCCAGATGGTTTATCAGGACCCTTACACGAGCTTGAACCCACGGATGAAAGCCGGGGAAATCATCGCTGCGCCGCTCAAGGCCTATCGGATGACCGATAACCTGGAACGGAGGGTCAAGGAATTAATGGACCGCGTCGGATTGAAAGCGGAGGACTACGCTAAATTCCCCCACCAATTTTCCGGCGGCCAGCGGCAGCGAATCGGCATAGCACGGGCATTGGCGCTGAATCCCAAACTGATCATATTGGATGAGCCGGTCAGTGCCCTTGACGTCTCCATCCAGGCACAGGTGATCAACCTGCTGGAAGACTTGCAGAAAGAACTCGGTTTGACGTATGTGTTCATCGCCCATGATCTGTCCGTGATCAAACATATTGCCGACCAGGTTGCCGTCATGTACTTGGGCAAAATCATGGAGGTTTCAGACAGCGAATCGTTCTACCAGGATGCCCGGCATCCATACACCAATGCGCTGCTTTCGGCTATTCCGTTCCCTGACCCTGAAAAAGAAAAAAAACGCCGGCGCCTGGTGCTCGGCGGGGAACTTCCGTCACCCGCCGACCCGCCTTCGGGATGTGTGTTCCATACGAGATGCCCGCTTGCACAGGACCGGTGCAAAATGGAGATCCCCTGCCTGGAACCGAAAGACGAAAACACAGAACATCTCGTTTCATGCTTCTACCCGATTCATCACGGAACACCGGTACCTTCAGAGAACAATTAAGGGGGATTTAAATTGGAGCTTCCACGCATCTCTTTAATGGACGCCTACCTGATTGAAACCTTGCGCAGCAATGGAATTTCCGATGAGGAGATCCTTGCGCAGGCCAGGCAAGGCGATACGGATAACTGGAGAGAACTGAACGCCCGTTTTGATTTCAGTGAGCTGGCGATGCTGGCTGAACAGAACCTGAAGGGGTTTCAAGCCATCCTTTCACTCGGCTACCGCGTAAAATTCGTCACGTTCAAAGGATTGCAGAACCTGTTGCGGCTACGGTATGGAATCGAGCCGGGCACGGACTATGAATTAATGGAAACCGGCATCAGGGACCTTGTCTTGGATCAGGAGCAGCTGGCCGGTATGGAACAGATGCTATCAGAGAATTGGATGATCGCGCGTGTTGGATACGGCGATGAGATTCGGGTGGATATTTCGGCTGTAGTCTAGGGAGCGTCTGAAATTCAATAAGAACCGATTCAAAACAAAATGGATTGCCCAAATCGGGCAATCCATTTTATTCGCATGACCATTTCTTCATGAGTTGCCACAAGCAGGCCAAGCCCGCCGAACGAGCAACACCCCTGGCGCCCATACGGGATCACGGGCATGATTTCTGTTCCTCTTCCCATCTGCGGCGCATCCTCCGGGTCGCCATATCCGCTTCCCGCACAGGAATGGGCAGGCGGCTTTCGGAACCGGTGAGCGACAGGGCCACCTCCGTCGCTGAATCCAAATCAATCCCGTTGCCCGGCGAAACAAAGACCGGCTTCACGCCGGCAGATGTCCGGACGGCGCGTCCCAAGGCCTCCCCGTCCACGATGATGTCCGTCCAGCTGCCCTTCTCCCGCTCCGGCTCAACATATTCCGTCTCCCGGACTTTGAAATAGGTTTTGGCCACGCCGATGGTCGGCCGGCCAAGGAAGAATGACGAATGTGCCGCAATCCCCATCCTCCTCGGGTGAAGAATCCCGTTCCCATCAAACAGGAACAGATCCGGCACCGTTTCCAGTTTCCGCGCAGCTTCAACGATGAGCGGCAGTTCCCGGAATGTCAGAAAACCGGGTATGTACGGAACGTCGATCTTGCCGACGGCCTCAGCTCGCTCCACCACCTGCATCGTGGCTGCATCGAACACGGCAATATGGCAGAAACCGGTCTCACCTTCTTCTTCACCCGCGTATGCCAAGTCCACGCCGGCGACTGTCCGGAGGTCATCCAGCCGCAACGGCCGGCTTACATCAATCTGTCCCGCCAGCCGTTCCTGGATATGAATAAATTCCTCCGGCTCCGTCCGAAGGGAATAGACGTCATTCAACTGCACATTTCCCACTTCCTTTGCTGATTCAGGGCGACAGAACTACGATTCCCATCGTATCACGTTGAGAACTGTTCAGACTGAGCCTGTCCTATCCGGTTCGGTCTGTTCTCCGATGAAACGGCTTGAATCCTCCTCAACATTCCGGACAGCCATTATTCTCAAGAAAATCATAGCTGAGTCCGGACGCTTCATCCGGCCAGTTCTTTTTGGCCACCGGCCGTCAGGAAATCCTGCACGAAGAACATAAAATAACTGCCAAACGGCAGGGGGCATTCCTAACAGAATGCCCTGAGTTTCTCGCCACCCTGCCCGTCATCCATCCACTCTTCAAACGAAGTCACCATACAGAACGCCATTCAATAGAACAGGTGTGTACACGCTCAATCTCCTCCATAATGCCTTCTATAGAATTCACGGCTCTTCTCAATTATGCCCAACTGACTGTCATCCGGCTCCTTTTTCTCCTCAACCAGTTGGCCGGAGTCATCCCATATTTTCAACCTTAGCTCATGACCATGCGCATATTCCCCCCATAACACGAGACAGCCCTCCTTGTTCCACCTATTCCGCTCCCCGTGGATCGGCCCATGAAAATGAGCGTGAATTTCCTTCGCCCCGCCGCCCGGGTGGAAATCAACGGAGATCCCATGAGGCAGGCCGTTTTCGAATTCCCCGTAATACAGGAGCGATCCGTCCCCCTCGCTCAGCTCATAAACCAGTCCATTGACCGGAACCAGGTCGTCCCCTTCCTCACCGGTCCGAACAAACAATTGGTCGCTTGACGGGACCATCTCCAGATCATCATAGTCGTACCCTTTTTCGATTAATTCTTCTCTGTTCAGTAGATGCTCATCCACGCTTGATCACCTCAGCCTACCGCAGGTTCCAGTCACGGTTTTCATAAAACTTCCGTTGTGTTTCAATCAGGTTTAACATATCGTCAGCCGGCTCCTTTTGCTGCTCAATCAGCTCGCCGGCAGAATTCCACTTTTTATACCATGCCAAGACACCATGGACGTGCTCGCCTTGAAACACGAGTTTACCTTCAGCATCCCATTGTTGGTCCTCCCCATGAATCGCCCCGTGAAAAATGTGGCACTTCCGCTTCAAACGCCCGTTGGAATGGAAATCAACAGATATTCCATGGGGAAGACCGGACTCGTATTCTCCGTAATAAAGCAGGGTTTCCCCGTCGTCATCTAAATCGTACACCACACCCGTGACCGGCACCCAGTCATCCATCGAATCTCCTTCTGTGATAAACAAAACGTCATCAGGGGGAGCCATCTCTAAATCGCTGTAATCGTAACCGATTTCACCGACTTCATCTTTGGTCAATAGCTTATTTTCCATATTTAAGAACCTCGGGGAAAGTAATCTGATCCATAAGTAATGTTTCGCAGTGCAGACAATTCGGCATCGGCATTTTCGCTCCAGACTCTTTCACAGATGTTTTCCATAGTTTATCATAGCCTTCTGCGCCGGAAGAAGGATGTGGAGTTTCTGCAAGCATTATAAAAGGGAGGAGAGCATCCCGCCCCCTCCCTATATTTCGGACTGAATCATTTATCGTCCAGCTGCACCGTCTCATTCACACCCGCCGACTCCGCATCCTTCCCCCTCATCCGCTTGTACATAAATGCAATGTTTTTGATGAGGCTGCCTGTTTCCCAGTATTCTGCGGCTTCTGCCTGAACCTTGATCAGGATCACATCGGGATCATCGTAGGTCGTTTGCATGATCTTCTCGTATGCTTTGCTCCACAGTTCTTTTTTCTTGTTCAGGTCCTCAACGATTTCCGCCCGTCCCCGCACGGACACATAGGACTTGCCGGCATATGCCACGTTCACGTCTTGTTCATGCAGGATTTCCCTGTACTTGTCGGTCTCTTTCTTCGTGAAAAACCACAGGTCCCCGTCAAACTCGACTTCCTGCGTCTTCATCGGCCGGGATACAAGGCCTTCATCGGATACCGTCGTCAGCATTGCCGTGTCCACATCTTTGATCAGGTCCCTCAGCGTCTCCAATTCCTCTTGCTTCATCTGATCACCTCATTTCGGTTATGCAGATACAGTACCCGGTCCATCGGCGGTTTATGCGGATGCGGCGGACAAGCATCGTCGAGTCCCTACCAATCCATGCCGAGTCCCTACCAATCCATACCGAATCCCTACCAATTCACTTTGAGTCCCTACGTATCGGTCTTGAATCGCCTACCAAAATTGTTTTGAGTCCCTACCTATATCACCTTGAGTCACTGTCCGGTATCAGATAGAAGCAGCAACAATACTAAAACCTCAACCCCACCAGCTCGCCCACACTCCCGATCCGCGCATCATATCTTCGGGGCTGGCCGAATCCGTAGGAGGCAAAGACAAAGGGGATGCCCGCAAATTCTGCGGCCGTCCGGTCTCCTTCCGTGTCCCCCACATAAACCGGAGATTGCAATCCATTGCGTTCGATGATCAGCCGGATATTTTCTCCTTTGCTGAGGCCGGTCCTTCCCGGGTTTTCGAAGTCCTCAAAATAGTGGCCCAGCCCGTGGTACGCATAGAATGACTCGATATAGCCTTCCTGGCAGTTGCTGACAATGAACAGCCGGTATGTTTCAGCGAGCTTGCTCAATGTTTCTTCGAGTCCCTCATACAGTTCTCCGCCGTCCCGCTCAAGGTCCGGGAGCTCCTGCCGGCAGCAGGCCCGGATCAGTTTCATCCGTTCTTCCTTGCTCAAGTCATCAAAGAGGACATCTGCGATTTCGTGGATTTGAAGGCCCATCGTCCCTTTCAGATCCTTCTCTGTCACTTCCCTGCGCACACTGTCCGAATCTTTGACAACCTGCGTCCAGGCCTTGGCCACCGTTCCCCTCGAATCCCACAAGGTGCCATCGAGATCAAAAATAATACTGTCCATTCCAACAGCCTCCTCACATGAAGTGAACCCGGATCATGGCTTGATGCATGATCCGGGTATCTGGTCTGCTCATTCATTTCGGGCGGACTGAATCTTCCCGATGAACTGCCGGGCTTTTTCTGTGATTTTCTCATAGCCGTCGATTTCCGGCTTTCCAATCAGGCTGCCGCCCGCCCCGACGGCGACGGCCCCGGCACGGATCCAGTCGCCGACATTGTCAACGGTGACCCCGCCGGTCGGCATCAGGTTTGCCTGCGGGACCGGCCCCTTGATCGCTTTGATGACTTTCGGCCCCATCAGTTCACCCGGGAAGACTTTCAGGACTTCCGAACCGCATTCAAGTCCCCGGATCACATCCTTGATCGTCATGACGCCGGGCATATACGGAATCTGATACCGATTGCAAAGCCGTGCCGTGTCCTCATCCAGATAAGGGCTCACGACATATCGGGCTCCGGCAAGAATCGCGATCCTGGCGGTTTCTGCATCCAGGACGGTGCCCGCCCCGACGATCAGTTCATCTCCAAATTCCTCCTGAAGATCACGGATGACTTCCGTTGCCCCGGGGACCGTGTACGTGATCTCCATCGCAGCGGCTCCGCCTTTCATTGCCGCTTCCGTGATCCGCTTTGCCTGGTCGGAACTGTCTGCCCGCACAACCGCGACCAGTCCGCTCTCTTCGATTCTCGATAAGATTTCTCCCTTGCGCATCTGCATCGTTCCCCTTAAAGTGCCCATTTCGGATTGTCGATGATTTCGGGTTTCCCGTCTTTTTCAACGACCAGCTTGCGATAGCCCTTTGTTTCAATCGAGCCATAGTCATGGCCTGCATCCGCACGGAAGGTAAAGAATGTCACCATCGGTTCATTGCCTGTGTTGATGCTCCGGTGAGCGTAGCGCGGTGGAACCTGGACGGCACGGCCCGGTACGAGTTCTTCGATTTCCCATTCGCCCTCGGGGCTTTCCATGAGCATGTATCCCTGTCCGCTCAGGCAGAAATAAACTTCTCCGGTTTCCAGGATTTCGTGGAAATGGCCCTTCGTCATGTAATATTCACCGTTCAGCGTGCCTGGATAGACGATGCTCGTCCCGTATTGGATATCCCCGGCCGTATTGGGCAGGTCGAGTGCATAGTATTCATAGATGAGCGGGTTGTCGCCGTTGTCCAGCTGCTGCTCCAGCGCTTCCGTATCATGGAACAGTTTCTTCATGTCGGACAGATGTCTCTTTACGCTTTCTTCCTCGTTCGATAATCCGGTGTTCAGGTCAAACAGAGTTGCATTTGCAAGATTCGTTTTCGTCATGATGATTCCTCCGTTTCCTTAATCGGTGCTCGGTTCAGCGCATGCTGTCAGATGTATCTTCGATCCGTTCAAACCGCTCTTTTGTCATCGGAAGATGGAAGACTTCCGCAATGACCTGCGTCCAGCCATGCAGGAAATAGATCCATCCGTCCTCGACATGTAGATTCAACGCTTCTTTCTGGTCAAGCGCATGATGCATGAATTCGCGTTCTCCCCGGTAGTTCAGTTCCCAGACGAGGCTGTCCTCCGGGAACTTGGCATTCCCGGGAAGCGGGGAACCCGGCCGGTCTTTCCCCATTCCGGTCGCATTGATCACGAGGGAATGCGGCTTCAGGGATTCCAGCAATCTGCCGTTTTCCTCCGTGTCGCCAACCAGGTGATAATCAACCTGAATGGCCGGATTGACTTTCTGGATGATGTGCCTGATTTCATTCATCCTGGACTCGTTGATGTCCGTAATGACCACCCTGGACGGCGTGTTGTCACCGTGCTTTGGATCGAGCAGCGCGGAGGAGATGGCAATCGCACTTCCGCCTGCCCCGAGCAGCAGCAGTTCCCCTTCATGGTCCTGCCAATACGTTTCGGGGACGAACCGCTCCAGCGCCAGTGCGCTCGTGATCGGGTCTTTGGCATGTCCGCACAGTTTTCCGTCTTTTTTGGAGATCGACGACAGCTCTCCGAACATCCGGGCATATGGATCCAGTTCATCAAACAGATCTTTTGCGGCCTCATAAAGGTCGATCTTATGGGTGGTGACGAGCGCGCCGAGTGACAGCTCGTCTTCTTTGATGAACTTCACCACTTCCCGGTATTCTTCCGGATCCGCATGTATCTCCAGGTCGATGCCCTTCAGGACTGCATTGTTCAGTCCAAGCGCTTTTGCCCATTCAGGGAACAGCTTCATGATGGATGACTTGGTCGTCGTGACACCGATGAAATACATCGTCGGGACTTTCGCTTTTTCAATCTGGATCAATTCGGATGCTCCTCTCTCGGTGCTCATTTCTTGGTGTTCATTTGCTGTAGGCACGCGCCGGGTTCCCGATCATCATTTTCTTGACCTGGGTTTCGGTCACGCCCGATTCGGCCAGCAGAGGCAGGAAGGTGCCGATCAGATAGTCGAGCCCGATTTCGCCGCCGTAGCTTTTCATTCTTTTGCGGGTCGTGTCCAGGCCCAGCAAAATCTGGTCCTCGTGCCCGTGATCGATCAGCATCCGGATCAATTGGACTTCCTCTTCATCCGAGTGATACTTGAAGCGGGCGATTGTATCCAATTCCAGATACACGCCGGTTTCGGCAACCCTCAGCATATCGTCAGCATTCTCCATCCTCCGGTCGAGATGGCAGATGATCTGCCGGCTCACCGGCACTCCCCGGGTACTGTAGAACACGACCTGTTCCATTGCCTTGTAGCCGAGTTCCGTATGGCTCATGATCGGTGTCCCCGTTTCCACGGAAGCGATCGCAGCGGCCTCGAACATCTCTGCGTATCTTCCGACGGGTCCTTCCAGATCGGCTGCCGTTTTGATCAGTCCGGCTTTCGCCGTCGTCCTCATTTGCGGCCATCCTTCTTCCCCGTCCGCGAACATCCCCTCATGGATTTCGGATATGAATAAGTCCGCCAGCTCCCCGACCGACTTTTCCCGGATCCAGTGCGAGTCAGGATAAAATCCGGACTTATGGAACCCGGTCGAAGCGATGATGTTGATGCCGGTATCGGCTGCCAGTTTCACGAGATTGGCCACATCCCGTCCGCTTCCAAGCGGCTGGGCATCGACAATCGTCCGCCCGCCCACTTTCTTGAAGCGCTCAACCTCTTCTTGGGTTTTACTGAAGTCATCGAGCCTCAACGCCCGGTCGAGTTTCTCCGGCTGGCCCTTTTTGATGAACAGATGTTCATGGCTGTGGCAGACCCCCATCTCTTCCGGATGGATGCTTCCCCTGACCGTTGTAATGCGCAGTTCCTGAGTCATGCGTCATTGCGCTCCTTGAGCATCTCCAGCAAGTTTCTTGTGGAGGTGACGGCCATTCGCTCCACGGCTTCTCCGGTAAATGCTCCGAGATGGGGGGTCAGGAGGAAATTCGGAAGGGCGACAAGCGGGTCATCCTCTTCCGGCGGCTCTTTCGAATAGACATCCTGTGCCGCAGCGCCGATTTCACCGTTGACGAGCGCCTCATACAGCGCCGGCTCATCCACGAGTTCACCCCGGGCAGTATTGATGAGAATCGCCGTCGGCTTCATCTTTGCAAAGACTTCCGCGTTCATCATATGGCGGGTCTCTTTTGTGGCAGGCAGATGGAGGGTGATGAAATCAGCGTCCGCTACGAGTGACAGAAAGTCTTCCGAACGCGCGATCCCGTACTCATCCAAAAACTGCGTGTCTTTGAAAAACGGATCATACAGCGTGACCTGCATTTGAAGGCCCTTGGCACGCATGGCCACCTCTTTGCCGATTTGCCCCCCGCCGATTACGGCCAGATGCTTCCCGGTCAGTTCAATCCCCATGACCCGGTCCCAATTGGAGGCTTTGACCCTTTCGATATGGGCGGACAACAGGCGTGCACTGTCAAACATCAATCCGATCGCCAGTTCCGCGACAGAAATGCTGTTTGTGCCAACCGCATTTTTCACGTGGATGCCGCGGGCCTTCGCACGCTCCAAGTCGATGTTGTCCATCCCGACTCCATACTTGGATACGGCTTTCAGATCCGTGCATGCATCGAGCACATCGGCACTGAGCGGGTCGACCCCGACGATGATTCCTTTGACGCCCGAATGCGCCATCTCGATCAATTCCTCTTCGGAGTATGTCTTTCCCGAAGTGTTGAGAATGACTTCATATCCTTCCGCCTCCAGCATGCGAAGCGGTTCCTCTTTATACTTGTGAAACGATTTCGGAGTAATGAGCACTTTATCCATTCGTCCACCTCATTCGTATATATTCACTTTTAAGGTACATTATTATGTCATGACATTACAATAGGAGGAAAGACACAAGCGGACGATCCGCCGGCGTCAGCATTCGCCTCCTTACTCCATATCGATGATCACTTTCATCACACGGTCCTTCTCGTCCTCGATCAAAGTATATGCATCGGCATAAGCCTCGAAATCCACATGATCCGTAATCAGCGGAAACAGCTGGACTTTCTTCTCCGTGATCAGCTTTACGGCTCCATCGAAGTCGGACGATTGGTACATGGCACTGCCCATGACGGTCAGTTCATGGTCTTGGACAAACCCCATGTTGACTTCCGTCAATGCCGAAACCACGCCGACCACTACGACCGTGCTTCCTTTCCGGGCCTTTTCAATCGCCTGTGCAACCGTGTAGCTGGATCCGACACATTCAAAGATCACATCGGCTTTCCGGTCCCCGAAATGCCGGTTGATGCCCGCATCCAAATCTTCTTCCTTGCTGTTGATCGTGTGCAGGCCCACTTCTTCCGCCATTTCGAGCCTGACTTTGCTCAGTTCGGAAACGACCACTTTCTCGGCACCGAACGCTTTTGCAGTCTGGGCAACAAGGTTTCCGATCGGCCCGCCGCCGATGACGAGCACGTTCTTCCCTTCAAGGTCCCGGATCCTCCGGACCGCATGGACGGCAACCGCGAGCGGTTCCACCATGGCGCCCTCATCATATGTAATTCCTTCCGGAAGACGGGTCAGCCAGTCCGCATCGACCACAAAGTAATCGCTGGCCATTCCGGTCGTTTGGAAGCCCATTACTTTCAGGTCTTCGCATACGTGGTACATGCCGTTCCGGCAAGGGAAACACCGGCCGCAAACCACTTGAGGCTGTACGGTGACCCGGTCCCCTTCACTGTATTCCGTCACGCCCGTTCCGAGCTTCGTAACTTCCGCCGATACCTCATGGCCCTGGACGACCGGGAAAGAGGTGTACGGGTGCGTCCCGTGGTTCACATGGATATCCGATCCGCAGACGCCGATCTTCTTGATTTTGATCTGGACCTGGCGTTCACCGGGTTCCGGGATGTCTGTTTCGTGAAATTCGATTGTGCCGGGTTGTGTCATAACCGCCTGTCTCATTTTCATATCGGTCACCCCATCAGTTAAAGTTTACGACTACTTTTTTCGATGTCTGTCCGTCCAGGTACCGCCCGAATGCTTCCAGCACCTCTTCGAAATCGACGATTTCTGAGATGAATTCTGAGAGGGACAACGTTCCCTGTCCCAGCCATTCCATGATTTGATCATGGCACTGCGCCTCTTCTTCCTTGTAGGGCATCTGCTGGAAGTTCAGCTTCCAGTTATACGGCGCGGAAGACCAGTCCAGTTCCATGGCATTCGCTTTGGGGACTCCATAGCACAATACTTCGCCCCGGTCTTTCAGCAAGGTAAGCGCCTCATTCAGGATTTCCTTCGATCCTACGGCATCGAGCACATATTTAACGCCGTCCGGATAAAGTCCTTTTACGGCAATCCCGATGTCTTCCTCCCTGCTATTGATGCAGCGGGTGGCACCGAATCCTTGCATCAGCGCTGCTTTCTCTGCACTCCGGACAACCGAGACGACATCAGAGACGCCCGACAGCCGGAGGAGCTTTACAAACGCCATCGCAACCGGGCCGCTTCCATACACGAGGACGGTTTCGTCCGGATCAATGTTGAAATAACGGATCGTGCTCAGCACCTCACGCAGCGTCACGATCACCGGAGCTTCCTGAGGATCGATCGACTCCGGCAGCACCTGCTGGGCCAGGGCCGTCTCGGGTGCAGCATCCGCCGGATAGGAATCCAGATCGTCCACAATCCCGTATTCGCTGAATGCTCCCCAGCCGGAGCCGATCTGCTGTCCGTTTTGGCGCGGGGCCGGGACGAACGGGAGGATGACCCGGTCGCCTTTTTTGTACCGGGTGACCGCCGAACCGACTTCGACCACTTCACCAAAGCCCTCATGACCCAAGACCAACGAATAATTTTCTGTCCCAAACCCTTTGAACGTCCTTTGGACGATCGTCGCATCAGTCCCGCAGATGCCGCAGCTGAGCATTTTGACCAATGCCTGATGTTCAGTGATCTCAGGCATGTCCACTTCCTGGACTTCCAGCTTTCCGTCCTGGTTCACTACCAATGATTTCATGGATGGTTGCCCTCCTTAAATCGTGCGATCCCGTTTGCTCGTGGCAATCTGCAGAAGCACTGCCGCGATGATGATGACACCCTTGATGATGTCCTGCGGATAGGAAGGGACGGCCATCAGGTTCATGATGTTGCCGATCAGCCCCAGGATGAGGGCACCGGCGACGGTGTTGAGAACAAATCCGCGGCCGCCCATCAGGCTGGCCCCGCCGATGACGACTGCCGCAATGGCATCCAGTTCCTGCCCTGTGCCGACCGTCGCGCTCCCAGTCGAGGACCGGGCTGCGACAAACACACCGGCAAGCGCGGCAAGCGCTCCCGAAAGCGCATAGGTCGACATGATGTATTGCTTCGTCCGGACACCCGCAAGCTTCAGCGCGGTCTCGTTGCTTCCGATCGCGATGACTTTCCTGCCGTAGCCGGTGTATCGGTGGACGATGGTGAAGACAATGATCAGAAGGATGGTGATCCAGATGATCGGGTACATGAAATCTTTGCTGACGAGCGTGCTGATCGTGCCGGCTTCCACTTTTACCGGACGCCCTTCCGTCAGGACGAACGCGACCCCTCTGGCAATGGTCATCGTGGCAAGCGTCGCAACGAAGCCCTGAATGCCGGCGTATGCGACCAGGATGCCGGAGAAGAGGCCGAATGCGAGGCCGATGATCAATGCAACACCGATCGAAACGGAGAAATGCATTCCGAGGTCCGTGATCAGAATGGCAGAGACGGTGGCTCCGACCGCCATGATCGAGCCGACTGACAGGTCAATGCCGCCGGCGAGGATGACGAACAGAAGCCCGATGGCCACCAAGATCGGCCCGGCCTGCTGCAGGAGAATGTTCCGCAAGTTCATCGTCGTCAGGAATGTATCAGATAAGAAAGCACTGACGATGACCAACAGCAACAGGATAATGAACGTATTGTTGTTGATAATGAATTCTTTCCAGTCGAATTTCTTTCTAGTTGCTTCCATCGATGTTAAACCCCCATCGCCAGTTTGATTAAATGGTTTTCAGTCAGGTTTTCCTTTGGAACTTCGCCGGTCACCCGGCCTTCCCTCATGACAATTGCCCGGTCACACACACCGATGATCTCGGCCATCTCCGAAGAAATGATGATGACGCCGACGCCGCTTTCGGCCAGTTCATTGATGATGCGGTAAATCTCTGTTTTGGCGCCCACGTCCACGCCGCGGGTCGGCTCATCCAGAATGATGACTTTCGTGTCGACCGCGAGCCATTTGGCCAAGGCGACTTTTTGCTGGTTCCCGCCGCTCAGGCTGTCTGCGTTGTCTTCCGTGGATCCGTACTTCGTGGCGATCCGCGCGAGAAGCTCACGGACTTCCTGCTGCTCTTTTTTATGGTTAATGAAGCCATTCCCCTGGCGGGATACGAGTGTCGCGTTATACCGGATTGGCTGCTTCAGCAGGAGCCCCTGCGTTTTCCGGTCTTCAGGCAGAAGGCCGATCCCCTTCCGGATTGCCTGCTTCGGACTTCTGAAGTTGACTTCTTCTCCAAAATAGCGCACCTTTCCAGAAGACTTTTTATCTGCCCCGAAGATGGCGCGCATCGTTTCCGTGCGGCCCGAACCGACAAGCCCGCTGAATCCGAGCACTTCGCCTTTCCGGAGGGAGAAGGACACGTCTTCAACGAGGTCTCCCGCAGCCAGGTTCTCAACCCGGAGGATTTCCTCCCCGATCTCGGCGTTACGTTCCGGGAACAGCTGCTCGATTTCCCGGCCGACCATCATCGTGACCAGCTGCTCCTTCGTGATGGAGGCGGTTTCGACGGTATCGACATACTTCCCGTCCTTCAAGACGGTGATTTTGTCACTGATCGCAAACAACTCTTCCAGCCGGTGTGAGATGTAGAGGATCGTCACGCCTTCCTGCTTGAGCTTGACGATCAGTTCCAGCAGTTTCTCGGTCTCGGAATGGGTCAGGACGGCAGTCGGTTCGTCAAAGACGAGCACCTTTGAATCTTTCGCCAGACACTTGCAAATTTCCACGATCTGCTGATAGGCGACACTGAGCTCTCCGACTTTCTTTCCGGGATCGATGTTGCCGAATCCGATTTTCTGAAGTTGTTCTTTTGCACGGCGCTTCAGGTCTTTCCAATTGATGAAGAGACCCTGCTGCATATGATCGATGAAAATGTTTTCGGCGACCGTCAGATCCGGTGCCAGCATGAATTCCTGATAGATGACGGATACGCCCATATCGAGCATGGCACGCGGCGTGGCCGTCGTGGCTTCTGCACCGTCAATCAGAATGGTCCCTTCGTCTTTCGGATAGGCCCCCGCCAGGATTTTCATCAAGGTGGATTTACCGGCACCATTTTCACCGATCAGCGCATGGATTTCCCCGCGCTTCACGTTCAGGTGCACGTCCTGCAGCGCTTTGACGCCTCCGAAGTGTTTTGAGATATGGTTCATTTCGACAATATACTCAGGAGTCATATACAGCCTCTCTCCTTTCTCAAGGTCGCACGTTCCGGGCTTTTTTCTGTCCCTTTCGCAAAGAAACCCTCCCGGAAGCCGGGAGGATCATTGCTCACTGAATCGGAAACTGATCAGAATCCGAGATCGTAATACTCTTCCACATTTTCTTTCGTGATCGCAGCCGGCTCCGTCAGCGTCACTTCTTCATAACTTTCCGGATCTTTTCCGTCCACCAGGATTTCCTTGGCGATTTCTATTCCCTTTTCAGCTACAAGCGTCGGGCTGTTGAGTCCTGTTGCAAAGTAGCCGCCTTCTTTGATCCGGTCAAACGCATCAACGGCGCCATCCGCAGCTGCCACGATATCCACATCCTTGATGCCTGCATTATCCAGCGCAGTCATCGCTCCGAAGAGCATCTGGTCGTTCTCGCCCAGGGCCGTTGTGAGATCGGAGTTGGCGGTGATCAGGTCTTCCGCAGCCTTCAGGCCTTCTTCCTCAGTCCAGTTGCCCCAGCCTTGGCCTACAACAGAGAACTTGGCTTCCTCGTTCGTTGCCTTGCCTTTCGAGCTGAGCGCGGATTCAAACTCTTCGGCGAGCTTCCATGCTTCATCTTCGGAAACACCCAGTTTCCCTTCGATGATCCCGGCAAAGAGCCCGGTGCGCCGCTCGTAGCCTGCAACGTTCCCCTTCGCACCGCTCAGGACGATTGCCTTGATCTCTTCATCGCCCATCTTCTTGGCATATTCCAAACCGACAAGACGGCCGTTCTGGCGGTTATCCGAGTAAACCGTCGTCACGTCATTCGCTTCTTCCGCAACGCCGCTGTCCAGGTTGATGACCGGAATGCCGGCTTCCGCCGCGCTGTCGATGCTCGGCACAACCGCGTCCGGCTCGATCGCATCAAGGAAGATCAAGTCTTTGCCCTGTGCAATGAACGTTTCCATGTTGGCCGCTTCCTTCTGGACATCGCCGCCTGCATCCAGGATCGTCACTTTCCAGCCTTGCTCTTTTGCATATTTCTCTACCTTATCGGCAAGTGATACGAAGTAAGGCGAATCTTGTGTTTTGAGAGCAAATCCGACTTCAAGCTGTTTCTCCCCGTCTTTCCCGCCTTCGGCAGATCCGCCGCCCTCCGTGTCGCCGCATGCGGCAGCAAACAACGATGTTGCCAAAACTGCAGACGCAAACCCCAACCACTTCTTCATCTTTTTATCCCCCATTCGGTAAGTTCATTACGTCGCTGTATTGTAATGTAGTGACAATACAATGTATTAATACTATACAATCAACTGTTAGCGTTTTCAATAGTATTTTAAATATTTTTCTGAATGGAAAATTAACTCAAAACAGCAAGCATTTTAGACGATCGTAAAGCCGCCGTCCACTACCAGCTCTGCCCCTGTAGTAAATGAAGCGGAATCCGAGAGAAGATAAATGACTGCGCCGGCCAGCTCTTCCGGCTTCCCGAGACGCTGCATCGGCGTCCATTCCGCCCACTTTGCCCGCCAGTCTTCCCGGACATAGGAAGTGAGTTCCGTAAACATATATCCCGGGCTGATGCAGTTGACACGGATTCCGTGCTCTGCCCATTCATAGGCAAGGGATTTGGTCAGATGCGTCACGCCCGCCTTTGACGTATTGTAGGACGCCTGAAGCTGCGGGTAATTGACGATGATCCCCGACATGGACGCGGTGTTCACGATCGACCCTTTGATGCCGTTTTCGATCAGATACTTGCCGAACAGCTGCGCCACATAATAGACGCCGTTGAGGTTCACGTCGATCACTTTTTTCCATTCTTCCGGAGTGGCTTCAATGACCGGCTTCTGGATGACGATGCCCGCATTGTTGAAGAGCATTTCGATCTGCCCCATCTCCTGTACGGATTCTTCTAGTGCCTTCCGGATGCCGTCATAGTCCGTCACATCCACCTGCCGGGAAAACGTCTTCCGGCCGTATGCTTCCGCAATCTCCCCGGCAGCCGCCTCCGCCTTCTCCCCCTGCAGGTCGAAGATGACAATGTTCGCCCCCGCTCCTGCGAGATGATCGGCGACCGCACGGCCGATGCCTTGTGCGCCCCCGGTCACCAAAATTGTTTTCCCCTCAAGTGAAAACAGGTTTTTCAGAATATCCACGTTTGTCATCTCCCTGATCTGTTTGTTAATGGCCCAGCCGTTCCACCCGGATTTCCTGATACAGGCGCCCCGCTTCTTCTTCGACGACAAAGCCGGTCTGTTCAGTCAGCGTATTGGCTGCCGATACTGCCACCGCCCGGCGAAGCAGTTCTTCGGGGGCGCTGCCATTCATGAGTCCGACGGCGAGACCGGCGACCATGGCGTCCCCGGAGCCGACCGTATTGACGGTGCTGAGCTTCGGCGGCCGGGCATGGTAGCTTCCTTCCCGGCTGACGAGGATGGCGCCCTCACTCCCAAGCGAAACGACCGCATGGCGGATCCCCGCCCGGATATAGTTTTGGCAGAATCTGACCACGCCCGGCTCATCCAGCTCCATTCCGGCAAGCTGCACGAGCTCGTCCCGGTTCGGTTTGATCACGGTCGGCGCGGCTTTCAGCCCTTCGGTCAGCCATCGCCCGCTCGAGTCAAGGATCACGGGTTTGCCTGCCTCATGCGCCGCCTCCGCCAGCAGGGCATACATATTGTCCGGCATGCCCCTCAGGCCGCTGCCCGAAAGCGTGACGACCCGGGCATCTTTCAGAAGTTCCTTGAAGTGGCCGATGAAGCCCTCCACCGTCCGATTGTCAACCTCATCTCCCGGTTCGAGCAGTTCAGTGGAAGTGCCGTCTCCGTCGATGATATTGATGCAGATCCTGGACTCGATCGGAGCATCGAAGAAATCATTCGGTATATGCTCCTGCTCCAGCAGGTCCCGGATCCTGTCACCGTTCCGTCCGCCGAGGACACCGGTTGCCCGCACTTCCGCCCCCAGCGAGTGGACCACACGGGCGACATTCAACCCTTTGCCGCCGGCACTGGGGATGACGCGGGCCACCCGGTTCACTTCTCCCGCGTACAGCCGCTCCAGCCGGTACGTCTGATCGATCGCTGCATTCAGCGTAACCGTCAAAATCATTGAAGGCCCTCTTGATTGCCGCTTTGGATGAGAACTTTTCCCTTTACCTTGCCCGGTGTGCGGAACATCCCGAACGCATCGGAAATGTCCTGCAGCGGCATCACCCGGTAAAGCAGCGATTCATCAAACCGGATGGTGCCGGAACGGATCGCCTCGGCGGTCTCTTTCCATTCCTGGCCCGGGAAGCCTGAACTGTAGGACATCCATGAGCCGGTGAGCGTGAACTCTTTCCGGTTCAGCGCTTCCCATTCTTCCACGGAGAAAGTCAGCTCCCTCGTCGGCGTACCGATGAGGCAGACGGCCCCTTTCTTTTTCACCAGGCCGAATGTCTGCTTGATCGTCGCCGTGTTGCCCGCCGTCTCGTACACAAAATCGAACTCCCTGCGCCTCCCCTGTCCGTCCTGCAGCTGCACGGCAAAATCCGGATCACAGGTATTGATGCATTCATCTGCACCGTACTGACGGGCAAGCTCCAGCCGTTCGTCATTGATGTCAAACACCGTCACGGAACCGGCGCCCAGCGCCTTCAGCCACTGAAGCGTGAAGAAGCCGATATTCCCGATGCCGAGCACGGCCACGGACGAGCCGGGCTTGAACGGCAGCCGCCGGATCCCATGGAGCGCCACGGTGATCGGCTCGAAGAAGGCCCCCTTCCAATAAGGGACCGACTCATCGAACCGGATGGCGTTCGCTTCAGGAAGCACGACGTACTCGGCAAAGCTTCCGTCCCGTCTCGAACCGATGAAGCTGTAATCACCGCAAAGTGCATAGTCCCCGTTTTCACAGTGTTCGCAGTTCATGCAGGGCAAAAGCGGAGCGCCCGCAATGCGGTCCCCCGGCCGGACTCCGGATACGCCTTCTCCCGTTTCCACGACTTCCCCGGAGAATTCATGTCCGAGGATGATCGGATAATAATGGGCCGCTTCCCCGTTCACCCGCGGGATGTCAGAGCCGCAAATTCCCGTGTACATCACCCGCACCAGGACCTCACCCGGACCCGGTACCGGGGTTTCCACTTCTTCAAAGAGGATTTGTTCCTTGCCATGCAACACACCGGCCTTCATCACACATACCTTCTTTCATCGATTCCGTTCACTGAAATACGCCCTCGCTCAACACTTTCGACAGATTCAGATACAGATCCAGAGACGGCTCATATTTTTTCCGTTTCTCCGGATCGGGCGTGTGCTCCCGCTGGACGTCAACCGTCTTCTCCACCGCTTCCTCGTAGTCCCGGTAGATGCCGGCGCCCACTCCGGCAAGCAGGGCCGCACCGAGAGTCGTCGCCGTATCCGATCCAGGCACTTTGATCGGGCATCCGGTCACGTCCGCATACATCTGGATCCACAGCTCGCTGTTTGCGGCACCGCCCATCGCATGGAAATCGAGCTCTCTGATCCGGACGCCCGCTTCTTCCGCCGTCAGCAGATTGTGATAAACCGAAAAAACAACACCCTCCAGCACCGCGCGGGTGACATGGGCTTTCTTCTCCTTGTAGCTCAGGCCGTAAAAGACCCCCTTGGCTCTCGGGTTCCAGATCGGACTCCGTTCACCAGATAGATACGGAAGGAACACAACCCCGCCCGATCCTTCCGGCGCCTCTGAAGCGAGTCGTGTGAGCTCGTCAAAACCGAGGTCTTCGCCAAATTCTTCCCGGAACCACCGGAGAGCGCCTCCGCCTCCGACTGTCCCGCCCTGGAGGAGGTACCGATCCGGCACCACATGCGGAGAAAAGATCAGCTTCGGATGGGTTTTCGGCTCGTTGAGGCAGATGCTGACGCCCCCTGCCTGGCCGCCCTGCAACTGTGTTTCGTAATGACGGATCACGCCTGCCCCGAGCGTCCCGCATGCGGCATCCAGGCCGCCCGCAATCACGGGGGTGCCTTCCCGCAGGCCGGTTTCGGCAGCCGCTTTCTCCGTCACGGTTCCGATGATTTCATCGCAGGCGACGAGATCGGGCAGCTTCTCCATCGGGATGCCGATCCGCGCCGCCATGTCCCGGTCATAGTCGAACGTCACCGGGTTATAAAAGTGCCAGCCGTAGCTCTGGCTGCGGTCGGCGGTCATCCGGCCGGTCAGCTTCATCCCGATGAACCCGTTGCTCTGCAGGAACTTATGCGTCCGTTCAAATACATCCGGCCGCTCTTCCCTTAGCCAGACGGCTTTCGGCGTCGAGTAGGACGGGGACCATGAATTCCCGGAGACCGAGAACACTTCCTCGTCCGGGATTTCAAGCTTCAGCCGCCCGACGATCTCCGAAGCCCGTGTGTCCATCCAGATCGGGGTCCGGCCGAGCACCCGACCGTTCCGGTCGACCGGAATCACGGACCACCCTTGCCCTGCTAGACCGATGGCCGCTATGTCGGCGGGATCAACGGCTTCATCCGCCAGGCACTCTTTCACTGACCGGCAGACCGCTTCCCACCATTCATCGGGTTCTTGTTCCACCCATCCGGTCTCCGGCGTGTAGAGCGGGTAATTCGAAGAGGACTGGACCACAACTGTTCCGTCTTCTTCAAATACCGCCACCTTGCACGAAGAAGTGCCGATGTCGATTCCAAGCAATAATCGTTTCATCTTCGCTCACAACCTTCTCACCATCCGGTGGCCTGGGAATGGCTCCCGCATGACTTCATTTTTTCGATGGCCACTGCCTTCACCCGGTCCCGTGCATAGCCGGTGAATTTCTTCGGATCCACAAAGTCTTCATTCATGCCGATGTACTCCTTGACCGCTTCGGTGAACGCAATCCGGAGTTCCGTCGCATAGTTGATCTTGCTGATCCCATGCCGGATGCAATTCCGGACGTCCTGTTCGGTAAGCCCGGATGCCCCGTGGAGGACGAGCGGCACGTCCAGTGCATCCCGGAGTTCCTGCAGCCGCTCGAGATCGAGGACCGGTTCCCCGTGATACACGCCATGCGCCGTTCCGATCGCCACCGCGAGCGAATCCACCCCCGACTGTTCGACGAATCGTACCGCTTGTTCCACTTTCGTATAGCCGTCCGTTCCGTACTCCGGGTCCCCCGGCTTTCCGCCGACATTCCCGAGTTCCGCCTCGACCGATACACCGACCGGTTTTGCGAGTCCGACGATCTCGGCGGTCATCCTCAAGTTCTCTTCAAACGGCTGCTTGGAGGCATCAATCATGACCGATGTGTAGCCCGCACGGATCGCCTTCAGCGCCAGTCCGGCCCCGTCTCCGTGATCAAGATGGAGCGCAACCGGCACATCCGCATCCTTGACGGCTGCCGATACCATCGCCATGTACATATCCATCGGCGCATATTTCACGGTATTGGCGGATGTCTGGATGATGACCGGGGATGCAGTCTCTTTCGCCGCATCCACAACAGCCTGCACCATTTCCATGTTCTCGACGTTAAACGCACAGACACCGTAGCCATGTTCCATCGCATGCCGGAGAATCTCATTCGTCGTCACAAGCGTCATCAGTTCCATTCTCCCTTCGACTGGTGCTGTTCAAAGACCGGGCGCAGGGCGAAATACATGTCATCGAACCGCTTCTTGGCCCGGTCATAGACCGCCCGGTGATCCGGGTTGGGCTCAACCGAATGATGGACCTCAAGGAAACGGTCCACGACCCGGAAATCTTCAAATATCCCGGCTCCGACACCTCCGATGATGGCCGCCCCCATAGAGCCCGCTTCATCCAGGATCGTCGGTACGGAAACATCCAGGCCGAACACATCTGCGATGATCTGCTGCCACGCTCCGCTTTTCGCCCCGCCGCCGATCAGCATCAGTTCCTCGATCTCGATGTGGCTCCGCAGAACGTCCAGGATGATGCCCAGGTTATACGTGACCCCTTCCATCACACTGCGGAGAAGTTCAGCCCGTGTTGTTTCGGATGTGATGCCGATATACGACCCTTTCGAGGCAGCATCCCATCTTGGTGCCCGCTCCCCCAGCAAGTATGGAAGGAAAAGCAGTCCGTTCGAGCCGGCCGGAGCCTGTTCAACCTGTTCATTGATCGAGTCATAGACATTGCGCCCCTCACGGTCGGCCGTTGCCTGCTCGTCTGTGCAGACCGCATCTTTCATCCAGCTGACCGCGCCGCCCGCATACTGCATCGTTCCGTTCGGAGCGTAGTATCCGGGGATGGCATGCGCCCAAGTGACCGTCCGCATCTCCGGATCGAAAATGGGCGCTTTCGCAGTCGTCGTCACCCAGGCGGAAGTGCCTAGCGAGCAGTACGTTTTCCCTTCTTCCACCGATCCCGCACCGATGTTGGCAGTCACGCCGTCTCCGGCTCCGATCACCACTTTCGTTCCGGCGGCCATTCCCGATTCTGCCGCGGCCTGCCGGGTAACGCCTCCCGCCATGTAAGTCGACGGGCGCAGCTCGGGGAGCTTGGCCGGATCGATGCCGCTCGCTTTGACAATGCGGTCCGACCAATCGAGGCTGTTCAGGTCAAAACAGCCCATGCCGTTTGCATCCGAATAATCGGTTACGAATTCCCCCGTCAGCTTAAAAACGATGTAATCTTTCGCATTGAGGACTTTATAAGTCTGTTCATAGATTTCCGGCTCATGTTCACGGATCCACATCAATTTCTGTACTCCGTAGGACGGCGTATTGCGGTGACCGACAATCCGGTAGAACTCTTCCTGGGTCAGGTGCTCCCCGAGTTGTTCCGCCTGCCTGACCGCCCGCTGGTCCGCCCAGATGATCGAATCCCGCAGCGGCCGGCCTTCGCCATCCACGCACAGGCAGCCCATCATCTGTCCGCTGAAGCTGACAACCTCAATATCGGACGGATCAATTCCCTGCTCCGCGATCAGTTCTTTCGTGGACCGACAGACAGCTTCCCACCAGTCCTGCGGATTCTGTTCCGCCCATTTTTCATTGAAATAGCGGGTGCCATAAGAGACGGTCCGGCTTCCGGCCATCCGTCCCTCCGCCGTGAATAAAGAAGCCTTGTTTCCCGATGTCCCCAGGTCATGCGCCAAAATGTACTGTCCCACACGACTTCCCCCTCGTTACGTCTTATTTTGCTGTGATCACGATTTCAAATCGGTTTTTATCTCCCCGATAACGGGCGACTGAGTACTCGATCGGTTCGTCTTTTACGTTGTATCCGATCGACTCGAACTTCTGGATTGCGCTCCCGCTTTCCACGCTCAGGTGCTCACGGTCATACGGGTTGGCCTCGACCGCTTCGATGAACCGCCGGATTTTGTTGATGGATGTGTCTTCCTGCATGGCCAGGACCGGATAAAGGGATTCCTTCACCAGATCATGGTCCAATACAAATTTGCACCGTTTGTACGGCAGGTACGTCTTCACCATGACGATCGGTTCGTTGTCCGCGAAGCGCCTCCGGTGGATATAGATGACTTTGTCTTTTTGCTGCAGTTTCAGATGTTCCGCCACCTGCTCCGGCGCGGAAATCACTTCAAAGTCGAGGATCTCCGTGGATGGCGACATCCCGAGCGCCCGGATCTGATCGTTGAACGATCCGAGTGCCTGGATGAAGCTCTGCGAAATTTTAGGTGTCCTGACGAACGTGCCTTTGCTCTTGACCCGGTACAGCCAACCTTCCTGGACCAGTTCGGTAATGGCCTGGCGGACAGTCGTCCGGCTGATATCAAAGATTTCACTGAGTTCTTTTTCTGTCGGGATGGCATCCTCGACCTGATACGTACCATCCTGAATTTGCTTTAAGATCAATTCCTTCAGCTGAAAATAAAGGGGAATCGGAACACTTTTGTCTAACTTGTTCAATGCCTGCACCTCATTGCCAATCAAAATATATTAAGTCGAATCTTCACACTTGACGGAAAGATATCGCTTTCAATATTATATCATTTAGTCACTACATCGCAATATCATTACAAAGGAACCTAGCAAAAATCGGAGGGGATGAAATGAAATACGGGGTCTACTTTGCATACTGGGAAAATGAATGGGACACGGACTTTGAACCTTATATCGAAAAAGTGAAGAATCTCGGATTCGACGTGCTGGAAGTGGCCGCACTCGGCCTCGTCAGCCTGCCGGACAGCAAGCTCCGGCGACTCAAAGAGCTCGCTGCAGAGCATGAAGTTTTGCTCACCGCGGGCATCGGCCTTCCGAAACAATATGACGTATCCTCTTCTGACGCCTCCGTCCGTGCAGAAGGAATCGCCTTCATGAAGAAAGTGATGGATGCCATGCACAAAGCGGGGATCGACCGGGTCGGCGGAACCATCTATTCTTACTGGCCGGCAGACTACTCGGGACCGGTCGACAAAGAAACCGCACGCCGGCATAGCATCGAAAGCATGCAAGAGCTGGCCCGCTACGCCAAACAATACGACATCATCCTGCTGGTCGAAACCCTCAACCGCTTCGAGCAATTCCTGCTCAATGACGCACAGGAAGCGATGCGCTATGTGGAAGAAGTCAATGAACCGAACGTCAAAGTGATGCTCGATACATTCCATATGAATATCGAAGAAGACAACATCGCCGATGCCCTTCGCCTGGCCGGACGCCACCTCGGCCACCTGCATATCGGCGAAGCGAACCGGAAAGTCCCGGGCAAGGGATCCATCCCGTGGCAGGAAATCGGCGATGCCCTCCGGGAGATCGACTACACCGGCTACGTAGTGATGGAACCATTCGTCAAAACAGGCGGACAGGTGGGCCGGGATATCCGGGTCTGGCGGGAACTCTCCGCGGACACCCGCGAGGAACAGCTGGACCGGGACCTGGCTGAATCGCTGGTGTTTGTGAAAGAGAAGTTCGGCAGATAAGGCTTCCGATTTTCAGTTCACCATCACTTGCGTTCTCGCCATCTCAGAACCGAATGCTTACATCAAGGAAGCGATGGAAAAAGAACGCCCTGACTTGACCGCATCGTGGTCAGATCAGGGCGTTCCTCTTTTCAGCATAGCCATCACTTTCTCCGGCTTCCTCGATATTAATTCATTTCAAAACGCCCGTTTTGGCATACTCTTTCTTTGCCTCTTTACGCCAGTAATGCAGGATAGGCTCCGTATAGCCGTTTGGCTGCTCGGCGCCGCTGAAAATCAGTTCGTGGGCAGCTTTGAAAGCAAGGGAGTTGTCGTAGTTGTCGCCGATACGCCGGTAATTCGGATCTTGAATGTTTTGTTCATCCACGACTTTCGCCATTTTCTTTAACATCCCGGTGATCTGCTCTTCCGTGCACACTCCGTGCATGAGCCAGTTGGCGAGATGCTGGCTGGAGATCCTCAAGGTGGCCCGGTCCTCCATCAGTCCGGTGCCGTGGATGTCCGGCACCTTTGAACACCCGATCCCCTGATCGATCCAACGCACCACATACCCTAAAATCCCTTGGATGTTATTCTCGAGTTCTTCTTGAATCTCCTTATCCGACCAGACATGATCAGACAAAGGAACTTCCTGCATCTGCGTTCTGAGTTCGCTCCTGTTTCCGGTGATG
Source organism: Edaphobacillus lindanitolerans (assembly GCF_900156305.1). GTDB lineage: Bacteria > Bacillota > Bacilli > Bacillales_A > Planococcaceae > Bhargavaea > Bhargavaea lindanitolerans. Next base: position 1,012,731 of record NZ_FTPL01000001.1, read on the forward strand.
TGCAGCTGGATTTCTTGCACGTTGACCTGATGAAAATGCATCGCATGCAATGTGGCCGCGGTCGGAGACGGGACCCATGCCGTACTGGCGCCGGAAAGCGGCTGATTGATCTTTTGTTCGAGCATTGCCTTCATTTGATCCGGCATCGCCCACATCCCCTTGCCGATCTGGGCACGTTGCCTGAAGCCTGCCAGAAGACCCTGCAGTACATTCGAACGTTCGTAAGCCTGCAGCCAATTGGCCGTCTTCATGTCATTTTTTCTGATCATGGCCCCTGCTTTCATGGCTGTATGGATCTCATCCCCGGTCCGGTCCAGGAACCCTGTGTTGATGAAGACAATCCGCTCCCGCGCTTCGAAGATACAGTTCTTCAGATTTAGGGATGTCCGGCGTTCTTCATCCATCACACCCATCTTGATGGTGTGGCGGGGCAGACCGAGCAGGTCTTCCACACGGTCAAACAGGTCATTGGTGAATGCCACCTCTTTTGAACCATGCATTTTCGGTTTTACGATATAGATCGATTTTTCGGCAGAGTTCCCATAGGCCGATTTTTCATCGAACGAGTGCATCGCGATGAGACTGGTCACCACAGCATCGATGATTCCTTCGGGAACTTCTTCTCCATTGGCGGTCATCACTGCTTCGCTCGTCATTAAATGACCGACATTGCGGACCAGTAGCAATGAGCGTCCTTTCAAGGAGAACGGGTCTCCGTTTGCGGATTGATACTCACGGTCTGCCGCCAACACCCTGGTGATCCGTTTTCCTTCCTTTTCAAAGGAGGCGCTTAATGTTCCCTGCATCAGGCCAAGCCAATTTCGATAGATCTTCAGTTTATCTTCTGTATCCACTGCCGCCACTGCATCTTCACAGTCCATGATCGTCGTCAACGCGGCTTCAAGCAGAATGTCTTTAACCCCTGCCTCATCCGTGCTTCCGATCGGATCATCCCGATCGATTTTCAATTCGATATGAATTCCGTAGTTTTTAAAGAGCCATGTATGGGGATCGGCCGCATCGCCTTGATACCCAATGAATGCTTCCGGGTTTATCAGGGACGTATTTGAGCCGTCACTCAGTTTTGCGCTCAACGAACCATCCGAAAGGGAGTACTGGACAACTTGCCGGTGCTGAGCCCCTTTCAATGGAATGACTTCATCCAGAAACGCCTTGCTGTACTCGATCACTTTGTTGCCCCGCACCGGATTATATCCCGCGGTCGGTCCCTCTCCACTTTCCCCGCCGATCACATCTGTTCCATACAGCGCATCGTACAGGCTGCCCCATCTGGCGTTGGCAGCATTCAAGGCGAAGCGGGCGTTATCCAGCGGGACGACCAGTTGAGGACCCGATTGGTTGGCAATCTCCGAATCAACGCCACTTGTGGAAATCGTGAAATCTTCCACTTCATCTTCAACATATCCGATCTCTTTTAAAAACGATTGATAGCGTCCTGGATCGAACGGCTCATTTTTTTCATGCCAGTCATCGATTATTTTCTGAAGGCGCTTTCTCTCTTCGAGCAGCGATTTGTTCCTTCCTGCAAATTCCTCAACAATCTGCTCAAAGCCCTTCCAGAAGGAACCTTTGTCGACGCCTACTCCGTTCAACGCTTCCTCTTCAATGAATTCGCAGAGCGTCTGTGCAACTTTCAATTTGCCGATTTCCTTGTACATCCCCATTCCCCTTTCTTCTCACACAATCAGTTCGCCTGCAGCAGATCGTTCAAACCGGCTGAGGCTCATTTTCGACAGATCCAAAGAAGTCTCCCGGTCCATGACCAGTTCGGTCATCAACGTTCCGATCAAAGGAGATAGTGTAACGCCGCTATGCGTTACTGCAACATACGCATTTTCCATTCCCGGGATCTGGCCCAGTATCGGAAGCCCGTCTTTCGGGATAACCCTCACCCCGGAAAAACACCTCACCACATTCGCTTCCGCCAACACCGGGAAATAGTCAAGGGCCATTCCGGCAGTTTCTTGCATGACGTCCAATGTCGTTTGCCGGTTATATCCTACTTCTTCCTTTGAGTAACCGATCAGCACTTCACCGTTTTCCGCCTGCCGAACACCTGCGATCGTCGTTTGGATAAACGGCTCCAGCGGCTCCGTCACCAATATTTGACCTCGGACTTGTTTGACGGGAATTGTGATGTCCAACATCCTGCCGAGTTCCCCCGTCCAGACTCCTCCGGCCAACACGATCTGCTTCGCGGTAAAAACGCCCTCTTTTTCCGTACGGATCTGATAATAGCCTTTGTCTCTCCGGATCTCGGTTACGGGATTGTAAAAAGAAAAGTCCACTCCGTTTTTCTTGGCAGCCTTCGTATACAGCTCCACCAGCCGGAAAGGATTGACATTTCCGTCGATATCACTGTAGGTGGCCCCCGCGGCTTTCTCGGACAGGAAAGGCTCTTTTTCAAGCAATTCTTCTCTCGTCAGAACTTTTACATCAATCCCGACCTTCTCCTGCATTTCAGCGAGCCGCAGGGCGTGTTCCCTGTCTTTTTCGTCAAAGAAAGGAGCGATGCCGCCTGTTCTTTTGTATTCGACGTCCCCTATCCGTTTCTTCAGCGTCGGGTAAAGCTCAGCGCTGTACATGCTGAGTTCCCCGTACCATGAAGGCGTCTTGTTGTGAACCCAGACCCATGCCTGCGTGGAGCCGGATGTTCCGGTTAAAATGAACCCTTTGTCGATCACAGCAACCTTTTTCGTCTTTCGTTCGGAAAGATGGTAAGCAATACTACTTCCCACCACTCCGCTCCCGATCACGACAACATCATACTGACGGCTCATGAGCGGCTCACTCCCGACACCGATTCCTTGAACACAGATATCACTTTTGTGGCTTCTTTATCAGTGGCCAGCGCCTTCAGCCTGATCATGCTGATCGGCATTCTTTTTTTGGGCGGCTCCACCTCACTGATTGAAACGTTTCGATACTCACTGATGACCCTGCGGACGAGACCGCCGCATAGCTTGGACTGGCAAGGCCCCATCCCGCAGCGTGTCAGCCTTTTGACATCATCGAAATGGCGGGCACCCGTCTTCAACGCCGTCTCAATTTCATCGATATTGACCTCTTCGCATTTGCAGACGATTACACTTTTATCCATAGGCGTTCTCCTGAACTGATTCATTTATGATTCCTGCCCGTTCTTCATGCACGATTCCGGAATGTTGATTTTCGGTTTTACGGAGCTCCTCCCAGAGTGATTGATTCCGGGTCAGGTATTCCTCGCGGGTCCTGAGGGAGAGATTCTTCAATACCTGATTGGCCGCAATCTCCGCAGTCAATAAGAGACCGCCGGCACATGTCACACCTGCTGCATTGCCGATCACAAATACGGAAGGAACGGTTGTCTCGAATCCCTCGTTATATATCGGAACTTGCCCGCCCAGCGACTCATTGTAAGTCAATTCGCAAGTGAGCAGCTCTGCCAGATCTGTAATCGGGCTCATCCCATTACTGATACAGATCATGTCGGCTTCCATGACCTTCTCCCCGCCCGAAGTTTGGATGATCGCCTTTTCCACTTCACCGTTCCCGAGGACGGCTTGGATCCGGCTCGAGAAATAGACCGGGATCCGCTCTTCGTGGATGCGGGCGATCCATTCTTCCGGGACCGCTGAACGGTCCCGTTCTTCGATGATTCCGGCGATGCTCACATTTTCTTTGCTGAATAAATCGGCAACTTCCAGTGTAAATTGGTTCAGCCCGACTATGAGGGCTGTGTTTCCGGGCCTGACCCGCTCCCGGTTAATGAGCAGCTGGGCCGCACCCAATGTCATCACACCGGGAAAAGTCCATCCCGGGAACAGGGCTGCGTCTTCAGCAGCGCCCGTTGCGAGAATGACTTGTCCGGCACTGATCGGAAATGTCCTGTTTCCGTCCGTCACACCCAGATCCCCGTTCTGATATACTCCGACAACCGAATGGCTGAGCAGCTGTCTGATCTCCAATGCATTCACCCGTCCGATCAGCTGTTCGATGAATTCTGTTCCTGTCATCGTTTCATAGGAGTCAGGAAGCGACCGGACAACAGCGGATTGATGGTGCATATGACCGCCAAGCTCAAAACCCTCATCCACCAAGACCACTTTTGCCCCACCTTCAGCCAATCGGCAAGCCGCTGTCAGACCCGCAGGGCCCCCGCCGACTATGAGCACATCAGTCTCCATCTCCACTCCTCCAGACGACCGGATCCGATGTACCAGGCTCGATTTTCATGCCTTCTTCAATCCGTTTCATACAGCTCAGCACATGGTCGATTCCATCGACCGTTACAAAGCAGCTGCAACATCTTCCGGTATGACAAAATATCCCGCGGGGCTGTCTGAGTTTCCGGCTCACTCCCAGCTTCCGGATGCCGTTTGCCAACAGTGCCGCAGCAATCGTCTGTCCTTTCAGTGCCCTCATTTCCGTTCCGTTAAATGAAAAGCTTACATATGCTTGTGGCTGAACAGACACCAAATGTTCCTCACCTACCCGGAGTATAATGTTATATCTTTTGATCTCGTAACTTTTCCATATCAGACCTGCTCGTTCACCTTCATCGAACGCATCGGATGATAAGGAGCCAAGTCGATATCGATGTCCTCTTCCGCAACGAGGCACGCTGCAAGATACCCGACATAAGGGCCCATCGTCAGACCGGAAGCACCTAATCCGGTCGCAATCACGACGTTCCCAAGTTCATCGACCCTTCCAAGCAACGGCAGGATGTCTTCTCCCATCGGCCTGAAGCCGATCCTCACCTCTTTGAGCGTGCCCTGAGCGAGACCCGGAGCCACCCGCAGGGCCTCATTCGTCACTTCCTGGACCCCGCTTACCGTCTGCCGATAGTCAAAACCGGAACCTGTTTCTCTTGTGGCCCCGGCCACTACCCTTGAATCGTCAAAAGCAAGCATATAATGGCTGCTTTGCGGCAGGATCACCGGCCATTCCGACGTATCCATATCCGGCAGTTCGATATGGGCAATCTGGCCTCTCTGCGGCACAACATTTAAATGTACACCCAGCGGATTCAAGAGCTCCGGAACCCATGCGCCCGCAGTGAGGATCACCTCATCCACACCCAGATCCGTTCCATCCACCGATACGCCGGTCACTTGTCTTCCATCCAAAACTAGGCTGGCTTCGCCACTGACGAAGCGGACGCCGTTTTTCACCCCCGCATTTTTCATGGCTTCACGAAGTTGCCTTCCATCCACCCTCGCGGCTCCGGAGACGAAAACAGATTCCAGGTTTTCATGCAATGGCGGAAAGAGCCGTCTCGTTTCTTCGCTGCTCAGCCGGCGGATCTCCCCCAATTCGGGCGCATCCGCTTGCTTGGCCCGGACATCCGATTCGATTTGATCCAGTTCCTCGGACCCTTCGCTGATGCAAAGAGCGCCCACCCGTTTATAACTCGTTTGGGTCTCGCCGTCTTTATCCAGGCGGTCAATCAAGCCAGGATAAAACCTGGCTCCTTCCCTCGCAAGCCTGTACCAGTCCGGATCCTTTACACTTGAGACCCAGGGGCAGACAATCCCTGCCCCGGCAGAAGTTGCTTTTCCGTCCTGCTCTTTGTCGATGAGGACAACCTCGATGCCTTCCTTTTTGCTTAAATGATAGGCGGCGCTGGAACCGACGATTCCCGATCCGATGATGGCTACTTTCACTTCATCACTCCTTAATTTGTTTTCAAGACAACGGATAATGGCAAGCTGCAAAATGATCAGGCGCGTGTTCCCGGAGTGACGGTTTTTCAATCCTGCACATTTCTGTCCCAAACGGGCAACGCGGATAGAACCGGCAACCTTCTCCTGGATCTGATTCACCGGACACTTCCCCTTTGATCAACAGCTCCTCCCGGTCTCTCCTCAACAGCGGATCCGGTATCGGAACGGAATCGATCAATCCCTGGGTATAGGGGTGTTTGGTCGCCTTGAACAAGTTTTCCTTTGAAGCCATCTCGACGATTTCTCCCATGTACATGACGGCAATCCGATCACTGATATACTTGACCGCCGGGATTCCATGGCCGATGAAAATGTAGGTGAGGTTCAATTCTTTCTGCAATTTGATCAGCAGGTTTAAGATTTGCGCCTGGATCGATACGTCCAATGCAGATACAGGTTCATCACATACGACGAGCTTCGGATGCAGGGCGATGGCACGGGCGATGCCGATGCGCTGCCGCTGTCCGCCACTGAATTCATGCGGGAATCGTTTGCCTTGTGAGCGGTTGAGCCCCACAATCTCCAGAAGCTCCTCCACCCTCTTCTTCAAAGATTCCCCGGTGGCGACACCGTGGGTCCTGAGCGGCTCTGCGATGATGTCGAACACACGCATTCTCGGATTCAACGATGAAAACGGATCCTGGAAGATCATCTGGATATCTTTTCGGACATTCCGCATTTCCTTCTCCGACATGCTCAGCAAATCCCGGTTTTCAAAGACCACTTTCCCTCCGGTCGGCTCAATCAGGCGGGTAATCATGTTGCCCAATGTGGATTTGCCGCAGCCCGATTCACCGACGATCCCGAGCGTTTCCCCTTCTCGGATCGTCAGAGTCACTTCATCCACGGCTTTCAGTGACTTGACCGGCTTTCCCATAAGATTGGTTGATAGAACGTAATGCTTCTTCAACCCTTCGATTTTGAGCAGATGCCCTGTCTTTCCCTCTGGGGTTTCCTTCACTTCAACCGGCATGTTCATAGACTCACCACCGCTTCGGCTTTCTCTTGTTCCGAGTCCTCGTACAGCCAGCACCGGATGTACGATCCGTCCCCCTTGCGTTCGAGATCCGGGTTGTTCTCGATGCATTTCTGCATTGCGAATGGGCATCTCGTGTTGAACTTGCAGCCGGCAGGCATATTTTCGGGCGTCGGTACGTTCCCTTCAATGGACTCCAATGAATCTTCCAGCTGGTGTATTTTTGGTGTGCTGTTCAGCAACCCTTTCGTATAAGGATGCTTCGGCTCTTTGAATAGGTTATAGACGTCGTTCTGCTCAACGATCTCACCGCCGTACATCACGATGACGCGATCGGCCATCTCCGCGACCACACCGAGGTCGTGGGTGATCAGGATCACCGAAGTATCAAATTTCCGCTGTGCCTTCCTGAGCAGATTAAGGACCTGGACCTGGATCGTCACATCCAGTGCCGTCGTCGGTTCATCCGCTATGAGCAGTTCCGGATTGCAGGACAAAGCCATTGCGATCATGACGCGCTGTCTCATCCCCCCGCTCAGCTGGTGGGGAAAAGAAGAATATTGCTTCTTGGGATTCGGCATCCCAACGGTCTTTAATAATTCGATCGCCAACTTCTTGGCCTGTTCTTTATCGACCGCCTGATGCAGGCGGATCGTTTCGGTAATCTGGTTACCGACTGTAAAAACCGGATTCAGTGAAGTGAGCGGCTCCTGAAAAATCATCGAGATTTTATTGCCCCGTATTTTCCGGATTTCCCGCTCAGTCATTTTCGTCAGATCCATGCCGTTAAATAAGATTTCTCCCCCTACGATTCTCCCGGGCTTGCTGACCAGTTGAAGAATGGAAAGGGATGTCACGCTTTTCCCACAGCCGGATTCACCGACGATGGCGACGATCTCCCCTTTATTGACAGTAAAAGATACATTTCTGACGGAAGGCACGATGCCATCTTCCGTGAAAAAGTGGGTACTCAGGCTTTTGACTTCCAGAAGCGGCTCACTCATCACTTCCCTCCTCCTTTCCTGCTTACTTGTGCTCTCGGATCGAGTACATCCCGCAGCCAGTCGCCCAAGAAGATGATCCCGAGCACGGTGATGACGATTGCGACGCCAGGGAATGTCGCAACCCACCAGTTGGTGGCCAGGTAGTTCCGGCCGTCCGTGAGCATGGCTCCCCACGATACATCCGGCGGCTGGATGCCCAGTCCGAGGAAGCTCAGCGATGCCTCCAGAATGATCGTGGTCGCGACGCTCAGCGCAGAAATGACGATGAAAGAGGACACGATATTGGGAAGGATATGGCGCAGCATGATGGTCCGGTGGCTGGTTCCGATCGACTTGGATGCTTTGACATATTCGCGTTCCTTTATGCTCAGAACCTCTCCTCTGACCACACGCGCATAGGTGACCCAATTGGTAAGCCCGATCACGACGATCAGAAGCGTGATGCTCGGTTCAAACACAGAAAGGAACACGAGGATAAATAAAATGCTCGGTATGGCCAGGAAGGAGTCGACGAGCCTCATCAGTACGTTATCGAGCCAGCCGCCGTAGTACCCGGCCACAATCCCGACAACCAGACCGATCAAACCGGCCAGCACGACCGAGAATACCCCGACGAGCAGGGAAACACGGGTTCCGACGATGATCCGGCTCAGAATGTCACGCCCCAGATTATCCGTGCCCAGCGCAAAGTCCCATGAGCCTCCTGCCACCCATGCGGGAGGCTGCATGATATTGGACAAGTTGTTGGCCGCAGGATTGTGCGGGGCGATCAGATCGGCGAAGACGGCGACGAAAATGACGCCCAGCACAATGATCATTCCGACGGTCCCCGTCCGGCTCTGCAATAGCAGTTTGGTCCAGCGCTTCAACGGATGGCTTGACGTTTTCATTCCGGCATTGACTCTGGGCAGGGTCATGACGGGTTTCGATTCAGCTTCCATGGTTCTCCCCCTTCGCGAAGATTCTCAAGCAGTTTGTGGATTCACGAGTAATGAATTCTCGGATCGAGCAATCTGTACGCTAAATCCGTCAGCAGATTGACGATGATGACCAACAGGGCGATCACGAATACAGCAGCCTGGACAACCGCCATGTCCCGCCCGTTCACGGCCTGGATCAATAGTTGGCCGACTCCGGGCCAGGCAAAGACGGTTTCGGTGATCAGCGCCCCGCTCACCAGGTGGGAGATCTGCAGTCCCATAATGGTCACGACCGGTATGAGCGAGTTCCGGAAAGCATGCTTATACACGAGAACAGAATTGCTGACACCTTTACTTTTGGCGGTCCTGATATAGTCCTGGTTGAATATCTCCAGCATGCTTGACCTGATCAAACGGGTCATTTCCGCAGCTATCCCCGTTCCCAGGGTGATGGCGGGGAGAACCAGGTGCATGAGGCTCCCCCTGCCTGACACCGGGAACATCTGGACATTCACCGCAAAGAGGAGAATGAGGATGATCCCCAGCCAGAAGTTCGGCATGGCCTTCCCAAGCACCGAGCCTCCCGTGATAAACAGGTCAGTCAACGTGTTTTGCTTCCTTGCCGAATAAATCCCCAGCGGGATCGCCAGGATAATGGCCACGATCATCGAGGCGGCTGCCAGTTCCAGCGTTGCCGGCAGGCGCTCCAGTACTAGGGGGAGTGCCTCCTGGTTGGAGCGGAAGGAAGTGCCGAAGTCACCTTTCACCAGGTCTCCCACAAAGCTGAAATATTGGACCAGGAACGGCTCGTTCAGCCCCAGTGCTTCCCTCATAGCCGCCCGATCACTTTCGGAGGCGTCCTCCGGCAGCATGAGCGCTACCGGATCACCCGCCTTGTAGACCAGGACGAATACAACGAAAGTGATGATGAACAGAACCGGAATAATTTGAAGCAGTCTTCGGATCAGGTACTTTCTCATGGCGGCCCCCTTTTATCAAAATCACATCGGAATCAGATGCTTGACCCTTTACTTCTTGTCCATATCATCGAAGAAAATGACTTCGTTCAGATTCGGGGTGAATTGAACATTGTCCCGGATGCCGTAATTGGCCCCCTGCTGGAACAGGAAGATGTGAGGACGCTCCTCTGCAACGATCTCCTGGATCCGTTCATACTGTTTCGCCCGTTCCCCGTCATTCAGATTGCGTCCAGCTTCCTTGTACAGGTTTTCAACTTCTTCATTGAAGTAGTCGGTTTGGCCGGCTGCGCGTTCTTTCGTGTAGTGGACAAGCGAGTAAGAGGCATCGAGCAATCCGTCAGCGAGGCCAATCATGATCAGCTCTTCGTTTTTATTGGCGTTGTAGTCTTCAATGAATGCACTCGTTTCGAGCAGCTTCAGGTTGACATTGAAACCGGCCTCCGTAAGCATCGCCGTGATCAGCTCGGCAACTTCCCCGTCCAGCGGGTAACGCCCTTTGGATGCGGTGAACGTCAGATCCACTCCATCCGGATGCCCGGCCTCTTCCAGCAATTTCTTTGCCCGGTCAAGGTCGTAGACGTTCGTGTCGTACAGGTCCGGATTGGCACCAAATACTCCCTTCGGAACCCGTGTCCTGACCGGTACGGCGTTGCCCTGGAACAGGGAATCCACGATCGCCTGCTCATCAATCGCCAGGTCGATGGCCTCCCGGACCTTCGGATCGGCAGTTACAGTGCCTTCTGTTGTCCGCACCATGAGAAGATTGACCCGGGTGGTTTCTCCTTTGACCAGTTCGACACCAGTTTCAGAGTCGAGCCGTGCCCACTCGTTCGGCGGAACATCTGTAATGACATCCACTCCTCCGGTGATCAGTTCGCCAACACGAGTCGAACTTTCCGGGATCGCACGGACAGTGACTTTTTTCCATTTGGGCGTTCCGTTGAAGTAGTCTTCATACGGCTCCATGACCACCCGGTCGTCCCTCACCCATTCGACATATTTGTAAGGGCCCGACCCGATCGGATTTTTGATGAATTCATCCATCCCCACTTCTTCGATGTGTTGTTTCGGGATGATATCCGCCCCGCTTTTCGCCAATACATTGAGCATTGTCGGCATCGGGCCATCCGTAATGATTTCAACATTGTGTTCATCCAGGACATTCACTTGCTTGAGCTGTTTGAAGTAAGGGAATTCCTTCAGGGTGTCGTCCGTCATGACCCGCTCAAGGCTATATTTCACATCTTCGGCCGTGAGCGGGTCGCCGTTATGGAACGTGATGCCTTCTTTTAATTTGAAGTGCCAGGTGGTATCGTCCGTCTGCTCATATGATTCGGCGACTTCCGGCTGGAGTTCCATGTTTTCGTCCCAGTAAAACAGTCTGCTGAACATATTGCGGAACACCCGGTCCCCCGTCGTGCTCAGTGAGTTTTGCGGATCCATCGTCGTCACATCGGAAGCCTGTGCAATCACGAGTGTCCCATCGTTTGAATCGGATCCGGATGTTCCGCCTGTAGATGCTTCTTTATCACTGCAACCCGCCACGACCATCAGCAACACGACAAGCAAGGCATTAATTCTCCACTTCTTCACAATAAACCCCCTCTTTCAAATCTTCAGTATTTTTAATCGAAAAATTTTTGATGACGGATCCTGTGAGCTTAATGCCCTGGAAATAGTCAACGACGAAGATATTTTCGTTTGGCGCGTGAAAACGTGACTGGGTATTCGCGACCCCGACTTGTACAGCGGGGATGTCCGTGCCTTTTAACAGGTTATACATCGGACTTGAACCTGCCAGGTTGCGGTAAATGATCGGTTTCTCCTCATACGTTTCCGCGACACTTTTCAACACAGTGTCCACGAAGGGATGATCTGACTTCGTATTGAAAGGCGTCAAGTGGTTCGCCGGGCGGATTTCAATATCGGAGAACCCATGCCGATCCAAGTGAGCCCGCAGCAGTTCATGGATTCTTTCCGGTTTTTGATCAGGAACTAATCGGAAATCCAGCTTCACTGTCGCAACCGCCGGCAGGACCGTCTTTGCCCCTTCGCCGGTGTAGCCGGATTCCAATCCGCAGATTGTACATGTCGGGGAGGCGATCAACGCCGTCTTCAGCTCTTCGCCGGTGAGTCCCTGATTAAATTGATTCAGTTGATACAGCTGGAGAGTTCCGGCTTCGTCATAGTCGATCGTCCGGATAAACTCCTGATCCTCTTTGCTGAGTTCCCTGACATCGTCATAGAACCCCTCAATCAGAATGCGCTCGGACGGATCCTTCAGCGTGCTCAGTGCCCAGGTCAATCTCCATGCCGGGTTTTCGATGATCGCCGCTTCCGAAGAGTGCAGGTCAGTGTTCGCTCCTTTGCAGACCAATTCGGCATAAAAAATCCCTTTCACGCCCAGCCCCACGTGCAGACGCTTGTTGACGGCGTCCCTCAGGCCGCCTTCCCAGATCAGCGCATCCGTCTCCAGCTTGTCCCGGTGGTTTTCAGCAAAATATTCGAGGTGCGGACTTCCCACTTCCTCTTCCCCTTCGAAGATGAACTTGATATTTACGGGAAGCTCTCCATGTGCCTGCTGATAGGCATGCACCGCACAAATCCTCGCAACCAGATTCCCTTTATTATCCGCTACTCCCCTGGCGAATAGTTTCCCGTCCCTCAAAGCCGGCTCAAAAGGATCACTTTCCCATTCACTCAACGGATCGGCGGGCTGTACATCATAGTGGTTATAAAATGTCAGGGTTTTCTCCTTGTTGTAATCCAACTCTCCATAAATGATCGGATAGCCCCCGGTGTGGATCTCCGTAATCGTGGCGCCGACTTTGCCCAAGAGCCTCTTTACGTGTTCTTTCATCTCAGCCATTCCATGATTTGTCGCAGAAACACTCGGTTGCCGGCAAGCTTCGAGCAACCAGTCTAAATACAAATCTTCATTCCGGTTTACAGTTTGGTTGAACGTCTGCATATTTCCCCCTCCTTCTTTGGCTCCGGTACTTCAAGGCTGTTTTTCTTTTCGACAACCACCCCTGCTGTTTTATAATATATAAAGTTATAACTTTATATCCTAAAAAGAAGCTCATAGCTCAATCTCAAGGAAATACTTGGATTGAGTGTCTTTCAATATGAACTTCGAGTACTCGAGGATCCGGCCGTCCTTGGCCGCCGTACACCGTTCCAGCATAAGCAAATGCTCCCCAAGGGGAACCTGCAGCAGTTCCGCTTCATACTGGGTGGCGGCAATCGACGAGAAATAAACCTTGGCCTTCCCAAGTTCAATCTGATAGTGTTCGGTGATCAGGTTATACAGCAACTGGTTTTCCAGCATCTCGATTGTCAGGTCCGGGAAAGGCGATACGGGGAGATACGAAAACTCGATTGCAAGCGGAATATCGTTCTCTGTCTTCACCCGGTGAATTGAATAAACCTTCTCATTCCCGTTCAGTTCAAGCTTCGGTCGGACGCCCTGTTCCGTCTTGTCGATTGTGAAACGGATCAGGTTGTGTGGGTGGTGATGGTCTTCCCATGCCTCGTTCTTCAGAGTCACGAGTTTGGACAGGCTCTGTTCCTCCTGGCGGATCACAAACGTGCCTTTTCCGCTCCGGCGATATAGCATGCCTTCTGCAACCAGTTCATGGACCGCGCGCTTTACCGTGATCGTACTCACTTTGAACTGCGCGGCCAATTCTTTCTCTGTCGGGATCTGCTGGCCGACTTCCCAATCCCCGGAGAGAATCTTCGCCTTTAAATTCTCTTTGATTTGATAAAACAACGGCATGACCGTATTTTTATTGATTTCCACGTTATCACCCATCAAAAGTTATAATGTTATACACGAAAGTATTTCACTTAGTATACTGACATGCCCCCGTCGAGTCAATGCGTTTTTATAAATATTTTAATAATTCTAACGAATCAGTTCTGTTGACCGGCAGGCATTAAATGAAAGGCCCCGCGCAGCCGGGATGACTGCACGGGGCCCCACTATTGTTGATTGCCTATCATTCTTTTCCGTTACTCACATCCAGCTGAGTCCCTACCAAATGCACATGAGTCGCTGCCAATCATCGGTGAATCCCTACCTTTTCCTCTTGAGACCCTACCAATCATGGTTGAGTCCCTACCTAACCGGAGCAAGACCCTACCAATCCCGGACGAATCCCTACCAATCAAGATCGAGTCCCTACCAATCCCAACGAACCCCTACCAAACAGGAACGACTCATCACCTATCGAGAACAAACAAACTCCTATCGGCCGCTCGCCATGCTTTACACCCGGGTCAGCAGTTTCGCCATGAGGGCGGCTCTTTTCGGGAGTTCGCTGATCACGATCTGTTCGTTCCGTGCGTGGATGCCGACACCGACAGCCCCGAGTCCGTCGAGTGTCGGGATTCCCATCGCGGCGGTGAGGTTGCCGTCGCTGCCGCCTCCCACAGATGCTTCGTCGAGTTCGAAGCCGAGTTCGCCGGCAGCCTCCTTTGCAAGTCCGAAGAGCGCCGCCGTCGCTTCAGTCCGCTCCATCGGCGGGCGGGAAATGCCGCCGCTCACTTCAAGGGTCGTCCCCTCAAGGAACGGCTTGAGCCCTTTGATGGTCCGGTCGATGCGCTCCTGCTCTCCGACTGTTACAGCCCGGACATCGACGCCAATTTCCGCTTGGTCGGAGACGACGTTCAGCTTCCCGCCGCCCTGGATGAGGCCGACATTGAGCGTCGTGCCTTTTTCGTAATCCGTCAGCGACTCCAGGTATTCCGTCGCGCGGGCCGCCGCCCGGATGGCGCTGGCCCCTTCGCTGTGGCTGTTGCCGGCATGGGCCGACTTCCCCCCGAACCGGATCGTGTACCGGGCGGAACCTTTCCTCGCAGTCTTGAGGGCACCTGTCCCGACGACCGGCGGCTCCGTGACCAGTACGCAGGAACTGCCTTCCGCCACCCGCCGGATCACTTCCCGGGACACCGGGCTGCTCAGCTCTTCCTCGCTCGTGAACAGGTGGACGACTTTTTTGGACAGGGGCAGCCCCAGGTCCCGGACCGCCTTGAGCGCCCAGATCGCCTGGACGAGCCCGCCCTTCATGTCCAGGATTCCCGGACCATAAGCGAGGTCGCCGTCCGTCCGGTACTCCAGTTCGCCCGGATCCCAAACCGTATCGAAATGGGACAGGAGGAGCAGCGCTTCTTCCCCTTCCCCGTATTCGAACTTCAGATGATCGCCGTATTGCTCCTCGGGGATCACGTCCGCCCGCCTGCCGAAATGCCGCTGGAGCAGTTCCTGGATCCGCTCCCCGCATAGATCCATCCGCTCTTTGTCCAAAGAAGGCGAATCACTTTCGACCAGACTGCGGATGTCCGCAAGCATCTCATCTCGGTGCTCCTCCATATACTTCAGCACTTCATCCATTCTGAACACTCCTTTCAGTTTTCACCGCCAATGACAAAAGGGAGAACGCGATCCGTCCTCCCCCTGTCAATCAGTTATAACCGGTCATGACTGCAATCGCGACCATGATGAGGCCGACGACCGACCACATGAGCACGAGCGGCAGGACAAATTTGAACCACTTGGCGTAAGGCACCTTCCCGATCGCCAAAACCGCCATCAGAACGCCTGATGTCGGCGCAATGATATTCGTGATCCCGTCACCCATCTTGAACGCAAGCACCGCGGTCTGCCGGGTGATGTCCAGCATGTCCGCAAGCGGCACCATGAACGGCATGACGATCGCCGCCTGCCCGGTACCGGATGTGATGATCAGGTTGAACAGCAAGTTGAAGACGAACATCGACTCGGCAGCCAGGAACATCGGCATCTCTGCCATCGGCTGGACTGCCGCACTGACGATCGTATCGAGGATCTTCCCGTTTTCGAGAACGACCACGACCGCACGCGCCAGTCCGATTACGAGCGCACCGTAGACGATGTCCTGGGCACCCTTGATGAACACTTTTACGAAATCATTCATATGGATGCGGCCCACAATCGCCACCGCGATCGACATCATGATGAAGATCCCGGCAAGCTCATTCGTGCTCCACTCCATCTTGAACACGCCGTAGATGAACGACCCCATGAAGACGAGCGCCGTCAGAAGCACGACTTTATGGCGGCCGGTGAACGGTCCGAACTCCTCGACCGGCCCCTGTACGCCCCCATCCGTTTCGGCGAACGTGATGATTCGCTTCGACGGGTCTTTTTCGATCCGTTTCACATACCGAAGAATGTAAATCATCGTGATGATGATCAGGATGAAGAAGGCGGTCAGCCGGAGATGCCAGCCTGAGAACAGCGGCAGTTCCGCGATCGACTGCGCCAGCCCGGTGATGACCGGGTCAAACGTCCCCGTCGCCACCCCGACATACTGCCCGAGATAGACCATCGCCACCCCGACGATCGGATCCAGCTTCAGTGCCCGTGCCAGGACGATCCCGATCGGTATGAAGGCAATGATGACGTTTCCGCTGATGCCGAAAAAGTCCAGGATCGCAAAAATCGAGATGAACGCCGCCACCAACAAGTATTTCTGATTCTTCGTCTTGCTGATGAGCGCATTCACACCGGAGTTGATCGCCCCGGTATGGTCAATGACCGCAACTGCCGCTCCGACGATCAACACCATGAAGATGATCGGTGCCGAATCGACCAGACCCTGCTGAATCGACGTGAACGTCGACAATAATGACGCCGGCTGACTCTCAATCCGCTCGTACGTCCCGTCGATTACAATATTCCGTCCATCGACCTCCTCGCGCTGAAACTCCCCGGCCGGCACGATGTATGTCAGCAATACGGCCAGTACGAGAATCCCGAAGATGATGACGAACGCATCCGGCATCTCGAAACGCCGTTTCTTCTTTGTCTGCATAACGTTCTTTCCCCCATCTATCTCTATATCGAATAAGAGGAATCCCATCCGTCCGGCTACAATAGACAAAAAGGGCTATCTTTTCATTCTTATTCGACAATAATTTTAACTGTATGATTGGGGTGAGTCAAACTAATTTTCGGAGGATTTGAAGTCTTGGTTTTAGATTGGATATTGCGCTAGCTGCATGCTGATGGGGCTTTCTGGGTTTGTTGTATCGAGCCTCACAAAGCGATTTCGCAGCGGGTCCATTGACTGCCCGGCTCACTTCCCATATTCCGCAAACACCAAAAAGCAGCCCGCAGGCTGCTTGAAATGGGTCTCCGGCGCTATCTCCATGCAATGTGACCTTATTCCTATCCATTCACGTTCAACATTCAATCCCATACTGCTTGATCTTCTTATACAGGCTGACGCGGGAAATGCCGAGCTTTTTGGCGGCTGCGGTTTTGTTGCCGTACGTTTCCTGAAGGGCTTCGGTGATCCGGTTCTTTTCGAGCTGATCCTTCTCAAGCGAAAGCGTCGGCCGTTTCGTCTCCGCTGCAAAATGCGGCATGATGAGCTGCAGGTCGGACAGCTTGACCGTCGGTGAATCGATCAGGATAACGAGCCGCTCCACCAGGTTGCGCAGTTCCCGGATGTTGCCCGGCCAGTCATATTGACAGCAGGCCGCCATCGCCGCTTCCGTGAAGTCGGGGGGCTCCTTGTCGTAATGATAGCTGAATTCCTGGATGAACGATTCCATCAGCGCCGGGATGTCATCTGCCCGCCGCCTCAACGGAGGGATGTCAAGCGTGACGACATTCAAACGGTAATATAGATCCTCCCGGAACTGGCCGAGCCGGACCATCTCCTCCAGATCGCTGTTCGTGGCCGCGACAATCCGGATATCGACCTTGATCGGCGAGTGGCCGCCGATCCGGTACACTTCCCGCTCCTGCAGGACACGCAGCAGCTTCACCTGCATATCCAATGGAAGTGTTCCGATTTCATCAAGGAACAGTGTGCCGGATGTCGCCATTTCCACTTTTCCGGCCTTGCCGTTTTTATCTGCCCCCGTGAAGGAACCCTTCTCATATCCGAAAAACTCGCTTTCGAACAGCGCTTCGGGGATGGCGCCGCAGTTGACGGCGATGAACGGCTTGTCCTTGCGGGGGCTTGCCTCGTGGATCCCCTTGGCGAACAATTCCTTCCCCACTCCGCTTTCCCCCTGGATCAGGACGGTCGCATCGGTCTTCGCGACTCTCATTGCCAGGCTTTTCACGGTCTGCAGTGCCGGGCTGTTTCCTTTGATCGTCGATAAAGGGTCATGCAGGTTCTGCTCGTTGTACTGGTGTTTGATCTTTTGAAGCTCCGACGTCGTCAGCGTCAGTTTGTCATTCAGCTCGACGATGTTCGAGATGTCCTGATCGATCGACAGCGCTCCGAGCAGCCCGCCTGTCTCGTTAAAGATGGGTGAAGCACTGATCATGATGTGTTTGTCGGGGCGGGGCTGATGATAAATGTTGAATACATATTCCTGTGTTTTCAGGATCTCAAGGATCTTCAAATCCTCTTTCTTGAAAAAGGTATTCATCTTTTTTCCGAGGATGGACCCGGACGGAATACCGTACAGATTCTCTGCGTGTTCATTCCAGAACTCGACCACTCCATCCGAGTTGATGATGGAAATGGCATCATTGCTCGTATCGAGAAGCGCCTGTAAATAAAACGAATAGCGCGTCGGCGTTGGGTCAAGCATCGGATCCTCTCCTTCTTCGGTAGAACATTTACAGTTTACATGATTGTTAATTAAGTGTACATCTTCTGAAGAAAATCGCCATTCTGATAGTCAATTAAAGTTGGCACGCTTCTTGCATAGAGATATCTGAGGGTAGATTTTTTGAAGGAGGAGTCTCTATGGTATTAGCGCAGAATTTCATCCGAACCATCGACGCCCATACGATGGGAGAAGCCGCCCGCATCGTGGTGGACGGCCTCCCCGAAATCCCGGGACGCACGATGATGGAGAAGAAACAATATATGCAGACCCATCTGGATACGGTCCGGAAATTACTCATGCATGAGCCACGCGGCCACCTGAACATGTTCGGTGCCATATTGGCGGAGCCGTGCGAACCGTCCTGCGACCTCGGGGTCATCTTCATGGACAGCGGCGGTTACTTGAATATGTGCGGGCACGGCACGATCGCCACGGTCACGATGGCAATCAATCAGGGGCTGGTCGAAAAGAAGGACAGGCTGCTGCTGGATACGCCATCCGGGATTGTCACCTGTGATGTGCACTACGAAAACGGCAAGGTGAAGGAAGTATCCTTCATCAACGTGCCGGCCTTTGTCCTCATGAAAAACGTCCGGGTATCCACGGAACGCTTCGGTGAGATCCCGATGGACATCGCGTTCGGCGGGAGCTTCTTCTCCATTGTGGACGCCGGACAATTCGGCCTTAACTTAACCATCGACGAGCAGGACAAGCTGGCAGAGCTCGGAATGGCCATCCGCAAGGCGGCGAACGAGCAACTGACGATCATGCACCCCGAAATCCCCGATATCAACACGGTGGATCTTGTGGAGTTCTCCCTGAAGCGCAGCGACCGCCTCTACAGGAATGCCGTCATCTTCGGAGACGGCCAGGTGGACCGCTCCCCTTGCGGAACAGGCACCTGCGCCAAGCTCGCCACTTTGGGTCTGGCAGAAAACGAGGAAATCATCCAGGAGAGCATCATCGGTTCCCGGTTCAAAGGCGAAATCATCGGCAAAGCGACGGTCGGCGATCATGAAGCGATCATTCCAAAAATCACTGGGTCCGCCTGGATCACGGGTGTGCACCAGTTCACGCTGGATGAA
The DNA here is from genome assembly GCF_900156305.1 of Edaphobacillus lindanitolerans. GTDB lineage: Bacteria > Bacillota > Bacilli > Bacillales_A > Planococcaceae > Bhargavaea > Bhargavaea lindanitolerans. The sequence goes on from NZ_FTPL01000001.1 coordinate 1,032,047, forward strand.
ACCGATCCGTTCAGCGAAGGGTTTTTATTAAAATAATCGGAGGTCAGGAAAAATGAGTGTAGCAAAAGATTTCTTTATCATGTTGTCCCAAAACAGGATGCTGAACGGAGCCGCCAAACGATGGGGCCTGAAACTCGGGGCACAATCCGTCGTCGCGGGCACGACGATCGACGAAATGGTGGACAGCATCCGCAAACTGAACGCGAACGGCATCTCTGCCACGATCGACAACCTGGGCGAATTCGTCTTTGAAAAAGAAGAGGCCCTGCAGGCGAAGGAACAAATCCTTGCCGTGGTCGAAGCGATCCACCAGCACAAGCTGGACGCACACATCTCACTGAAACCGACCCAGCTCGGCCTCGATGTGGACGTTGATTTCTGCCGCGAAAACTTGCGTGAAATCGTCGCGGCAGCCCATGAATACGGCATTTTTGTCAACTTCGATATGGAGGACTACTCCCACCTCCAGCCGTCGTTCGATCTCCTGGAAGAACTTCACGGTGATTACGATAATGTCGGCACTGTCATCCAGGCGTACTTCTTCCGCGCGGAGGAGGATATCGAGAAATTTAAAGACTACCGTCTCCGCATCGTGAAAGGCGCCTACAAAGAACCCGAACACTTGGCATACCAGACGAAGGAAGCGATCGATGCGAACTACATCAAGCTGATCGAATATCACCTGCTGAATGGTCCGTTCACGTCGATTGCCACCCACGACCACCACGTCATCAATCACGTGAAGAAATTCGTGAGCGAACACGGAATCCCGAATGATAAATTTGAATTCCAGATGCTGTACGGTTTCCGGACCGACATGCAGCTCGAACTCACGAAAGAAGGCTACAATTTCTGTACATACGTACCGTTCGGCATCGACTGGTACGGCTACTTCATGCGCCGTCTCGCGGAACGCCCGCAGAACTTGAACCTCATCGTGAAACAGACATTCAACAAGAAAACGAATACCATGATCGGATTGGGCGTCGGCGCCTTCTTGCTCGGCAGAATCAGCAAGAGAACAAGACGCTGACCCGCTCTTTCATATAAACTGACAACCAATAGGGGGTATGAAGATGCAACAAGTGAAAACGGGCCAGATCTTTGCCATCGGCTTCATGCTGTTTGCGATGTTTTTGGGTGCCGGCAATGTCATCTTTGCCCCTATGGTTGGCCAGCAGGCAGGCACGAACACCTGGATCGCCATGGGCGGTTTCTTGCTGACGGGTGTGGGGCTTGTGCTTCTGGCCATCATAGGGCTGACACGTGGCGGAGGAACGGTGGAGAAACTGGCAGGACGGGTCCACCCGGTCTTTGCGGTCGTCTTTTCCGTGTTGCTGTTCCTGACACTGGGACCGATCTACGTCATTCCGCGGACCACTTCGGTCGTGTATGAAATCTCCATTCATCCATTGCTCGGAGACACCGCCAAAACCGGGGCCATCCTGTTCGCCTTCTCGGCCGTGTTCATCGTATTGACAGTGATCCTCTCATGGAACACCACCAAATTTGTCGACCGGCTCGGGAAAATCATCACCCCGATCTTTGGAATGTTGCTCCTTCTCCTGATCGTCAAGTCCCTGATCACGCCGATGGGCGGATTCGGCGTACCGACCGGAGACTATGTCACCGCCAGCGGTGCATTTTTGAAAGGGTTTACACAGGGCTACTACACAATGGACGTCCTGGCGGCCTTCGTCTTCGGCGGGATCTTCATCAAATCGATCGCCGCGCTCGGCATCCAGTCGAGCAAGGAAGTCTCCAAAGTGTTCATCCAGGCCGGCGTCATCACGGTCATCGGCCTGGTCCTGCTGCAGGTGTCCATGGCGTGGATCGGGGCAACGAGCCTCGACCAGATCGGCGCCAAGGAAAACGGCGGTGAAGTGCTGGCACAAAGTGCGGTCGCCCTCTTCGGCCAAGTCGGGATCTTCATCATCGGAACCGTCATCGTGCTGACCGGTATCACGACGAACGTGGCCTGCCTGTCTGCGGTGGCGGAATACTTCGAACGGATCCTTCCATCCGTTTCCTACAAGAAATGGCTGATCATCTTCGCGGCGGTCGGATTGACGATCACCAACTTCGGCCTGACGAAGATTCTGGAACTCGCTTCCCCGATCCTGCTGCTGCTTTATCCATTGGCCATCGCCCTGATCGTCCTCATCTTTGCGAACAACCTGTTCAAGGGCCACCGATCCGTCTACGTCAGCACAATGATCGGCGTCGGGATCGTGGCGGTATTGGATGCATTGAAAGACGCAAACATTGCCCCGGATGCCATCAACAACGCATTCGGTTTCATCCCCCTGTTCCAGAACGGCGCAGGCTGGATCATGACGGGCGCCATCGGCTTCCTGATCGGACTGGCCGTTGCGAAGAGCCGGAAGGAAGAGGAAGAACTCATCGCATCGTCGGCCGGGAAGATTCCGGTGAACTGATGGATTGAAAACACCCCTGTGCGGCGGACTCGCTGCACAGGGGTGTTCATTTTATTGCCGAGGGTGTACGAGTCACTACCTATCGACCGCGAGTCCCACCTTTCACTGGTGAGTCGCTACCAATCGTCCTCGAGTCGCTACCTATTGCCTTTGAGTCCCTACCACTCACTCCCGAGTCCCTACCTATTGCCTTTGAGTCCCTACCAACCTGATGCAGCGCTGATTCACCCCCCGGCCACCCAAAGGTTCATCAGATAAATCATGCCCGGGATGGTGAGGAGTGCGGCGGCCGTCGAGCAGATGGTGACGAACGCCCCCATCTCTTCGTCCGCCGAATACTTGGCAAATAAGATCGACGATAGCGTCAGGGTCGGCATGGCCGCCTGGATCAGCAATATCTGCAGCATCAATCGATCCACGGACAGGCCGATTCCGACCAGGACCGCGAGCACAGGCAACAGAACGAGTTTGACGGTCACCGGGAGCCAGAGCGTATTTCGGGTCCCCGCAAGCCGGCCGGCGGCGGATGGCTGTCGAAGCAGGCTCATGATCATGATGCCGATGTAAAACATCGCAAGCGGTGCGGCAATTGCCGCGAGCCGGTCGAACAGGTCTGTGAGCAGATAAGGCGGCCGAAGGTTGAAGAACGCCAGGGTCAGCCCGATCACGATGGACAAGATCGGCACGTTCAGCATGGTCCGGAGCATGCCGAGGCCGACCTGTTTTTTCTGCTGCAGCAACAGGGCGCCGACCGTCCAGATGGTGAAATCAACACCCGCATCAAACATGGCGGCGTATAGTGCCCCTTCCGGCCCGAGCAGCACCGCACACAGCGGGATGCCGATGAATCCGGTGTTGCCGAGCCCCGATAGAATTGCGAGTTCCTTTGCCCGGTTCACCTTTTTATGAAATAGAACCGCAAACAGATAGCCCAACCCGATGCCGGCCAGGTTGATGGCGATGGACACGAGGAATACGAAAATGATCTGCCCGAACAGGTCTCCACCGATGTCCACCTGAAAAATACTCGACAGGATGATGCAAGGCATCCCGACATTCGTGATCAGGCTGATAAAAGCGTTTCTCGTATCTTCATTAAAGTTGAACGTCCTGCTCAGGATCACTCCGATTCCGATCATCAACGTGATGACCCCGATTGAGTGGAAGACGAGGCCCATCGTCACATTGCATTCCCCCCATCATAAAGCACCGCGCTTCACACGCGGTGCCCGTCTTCATATGCGCCAGCCAAAGTCAGACCGTTTTTTGAACGGCGAGATTCGCGGGTTCCCCTTTGTTCTCTTCCGTGCCTGCCTGCTCTTCCGGATCCGCTTTTTTGATTCCGATTCCGGTGAAGGCCAGGAGCATCGCAAAGACGATGCACAGATAACAGGAGACCGCCCACATCCAATAGTCACCGGGGCCGACACCGAGGACTTCCAGATAGAAGATCCCGGAGACCCCCCACGGAACGAACGGGAGAATCATCGTTCCCGAGTCTTCCAATGTCCTGGACAGGTTCAGGCGGCTGAGCCCCATCTTCGTATACGCATCCTTAAACAGGGTGCCGATCATGATGATCGAGATCGACGCGACCCCTGCAGTGAACACAAGTGCGAGGCTGCCTGCAATGGTTGCACCGATGAGCTGCCATGTTTTCTGGACTTTGCCCAGGAACGCCTCAAGGATCACATCCAGACAGCCGGAAACCTCCATGATCCCCGCGAATGTGTAACCGCAGATGATTGTGACGGCAATTGTCGTCATGGAGAAAATCCCTCCGCGGACGAGCAGATTCGACACCGTATCGGAAATGGCGGATGGATCAAAGCCCGAGGCCTGTACCATCGACAGGTTAAATCCGTTTACCATGGACTGCATGCCATCCACAAGGTTGAATCCATTCGAAAACACTCCGACGATGACCGCAACAACAGCCGAAAGCAACATGATCGGCACAGTCGGCTTCCGCTTCAGCGCTCCCCAGATGATGATGATGAACGGCAGACACATGAAGAGATTCCAGTTGAAGATGCTGTCCAGCTGGCTCAGAATCGCCTGTATCCCAGAAGCATCCGCCTCCTGTCCGCCATACAGCTTCATGCCCACTACCAGGTAAACAATGATTCCCACGAGTGACGCCGGAACGGTCGTATAGAGCATGTGGCGGATATGGTCGAACAAGTTCACGCGGCAGACGAGCGGCGCCAGATTGGTCGTATCCGACAGAGGGGACATTTTATCGCCGAACACACCGCCGGCAATGACGGCGCCGGCCGCCATGCCAAGCGGGATGCCGAGTTGTGCCGCAACGCCCATCAGCGCGACGCCTGCAGTGGCTGTCGATCCCCATGCAGTGCCGGTGGCCGTTGAGACGACCGCCACGATGATGAACGCGGTCACGAGGAAGAAGGACGGATTGATGACCTTCAGCCCGAAGTAGATCAGCATCGGCACAGTGCCCGAGAAGATCCAGCTGCCGATGACAATCCCGACTGCAAAAAGAATGAAGACTGCCGGCATGACATTGCCGAGGCGGACGGCGATCCCCCGTTCCATTTCATCCCAGCTGAGCCCGACGCGCCAGCCGATGAACGCCGCGTAGGCCGCCGATACCAAAAGCAAAATCTGTATGCCAATGCCGTAGACGCCAAACCCCACGCCTATGACGGCCCCCATCACGAGCAAGCATGAAACGGCTTCCCAAATTGTCGGTCTGCGTTTAGTGCGCATCAGTTCCCGCTCCCCCTCCATCAAACTTCTGAAATCATCTCGTTGACCGTCAGTCCGTCAAACCCGAGCTTTTTCAGAGTGAGCCCTTCTTCATAAAAATTGCGTTTCAGCAACGTTCCGCCCAATGTGATGACTGCATCGATGTTCGGCGTCGGGACACCTGACGCCTTGCCAAGATCCGACCACAATACGAGACCGCTCGAAATGTCTTCAGTAAAGTAACGGCCCGTGACGCTGACCGGACCTTTGATCTGCGTGAACACTTCGCTTTTATTGAATAGTGTCTGCAGGTCTTCCCGGTCATTATCAAAATAACCCCGGTTGTACCGGGCTTCCACCGCTCCCTCGACCTTCAGCCCGAACGCTTTGCCGAGGGCGAGCCGCTCCTGCTCGATGGCACGGAGCACATTCACCGTATGTTCCGTGATGCCCTCCCTGTAGAGCCAGAACTCACCCCCGGAATAGTCGATCCGCCCCGCATTCAGCAGGCTCGGCCCGGGATGGACTTCCGGATTCCCGTTCTCCAGCGTCGTCTGCCAGATGTTCTCCGCAGGGACGAGGCAGTCGTACAACTGGGAACAGATCTCTAGCAAAGCACCTGTGTCCTCTGCCGGATAAGCAGAAAAGAACAGCTTTTTAACCCGGAGGGACATCTCCGCAACCGCCTCTTCCGGGAATGCCCGGGTTCCATAAGTCAGGGAATTCGTCTCGCCGATTTTGATGCGGGTCTCAATTCCCAGTTCCCGTGCGCGTCTTACGAATCGAACACAGCCCATTGCCGCCGCTCCGTTCAGGAAAACGACCTGATCTTCGGTCAATAAAGGCGCCAGCAGCTCGGCGAATGACTCAATCGCAAAACCCGGAACCGTCAGCATGACCACCTCTGCGCCGGACACCGCCTCTTTCAGATCGGTCGTCACGACTGAGACGGGATGGAAGGACTCCCCCTCAAGCGTCTTCAGAAGGACACCGCCTTTTTCCCGGATTCCATCCAGATTCGAGGCGAATTGAGGCGTTTCATACAGCCGGACATCAAAGCCCCGGCCGGACAGATCCCCCGCTGCGGTGATGCCCCCGTTGCCTGCTCCCAATATCGCAACCGCTTTCACATTCATGGATAACTCCCCTTATTAATTTGACTTGAACAATTTTTCTTAATATTATAGGAGCCTATACTACATGTAAAATATATAATTAAACTAGTCACTATACATCTCGTATATAGAAGGGGGGATTGCGATTGGATCTGGAAAAAGTACGATATTTCGTCCGTGTGGTCGAGGAGGGGTCGGTTTCCAAAGCAGCCGTCTCCCTGAACATGACCCAGCCGCCCCTCAGCATCTCGATCCGAAAACTGGAAGAAGAACTCGGGGTACCGCTCTTTTTCAGACAGGGAAACCGCCTGATCTTAAATGAAACCGGTCAATACTTCTACAAGCGGAGCAAGGAACTGCTCTTTTCGGCGGATGCCCTCCAGGTAGAGATGAAGGAGCGGATCATGGGCAAACGCGGAGAAGTGACCGTCGGCTGCTCGACAATCGCCAACCTCACCATCATCCCGGAAGTCGTAAAGCGGCTGCGCGACCGGGATTACCGGATCACGGTCCGGGTGATGGAAGGAAACACCGCCTATATTCTCGATCAGCTCCGGCAGCACCGGATGGACATCGGGCTGATCGGCAATACATTTGACAGAGCCGACCTGAATCTGACCGCCCTCCTGACCGGTCCGGTATACGCCGCCCTCCCGCCGGGCCACCCGCTCAGCGGAAGAGACCAGGTCAACCTGCATGAGCTGCAGCACGATGACTTCCTCATGCCCTACACCTCGATTGGACTCGGAATCGCCGACTATATAATGGAGGAATGCAGCGAGCAGGAGTTCGAACCATCGATCATCTATTGGGGCGCGGAAACTTTCCCTATGCTGGAAATGGTGAAGAAAGGCCTGGGCGTTGCGTTTGTCCCCGCCCTCCTGCTCCATATTCACGGAGTTGACCTGCCACCGCTTGCGCGGATCGACAGCCCATCCGTCAGCTCAAAGCTAAACCTGGTCACGCTGAAAAACGGCGCCAGGCAGGAAGCCGCCAAACGTTTCCTCGAAGTCACCGAAGAAGTGATTGCCGAACTGAAGCAGAGCACCACATCGGCCATTCGGTGACTTTGCACAGTTCCTTCTAAATTCAATCAAAGAGAAACCCCTGCTCAGCCAATTGGCTGGGCAGGGGTGCTTTAATATATGGAAGGATCCCGAGCTGTTATCTGCTGGTGATTTGGTTGGACTCCTTAAAACGTGTGCTGAAGCATTCGGATTAACTTTTATTAATGAAAAAGGACTCATTCCCTCACGAAAACAACTTCTCCGTCCGCTCCGCTTCCAACTCCTTCGCCAGTTCCAGGAAGAATGGCAAGGACTCCGGGTTGCTCATGGAGTCTGCGTTAATCACGCGTTCTGCCTCAAATCCAAGCAGCAGCTTCCGGATGGGGACCTCCAACTTTTTCCCGTTCAGCGTTTTGGGGATGTCTTCAACTTGGTAGATCCGGTCCGGGGCAAATCGCGGGGACAGCTGCTCCCGGATTTCCTGCTTGATCCGCGCTTCCAGGTCCTCGTTCAGTTCTGCTCCTTCTTTCAAAACGACGAACAGCAGCAGGGATGCACTTTTCCCGATGACTTCCAGATCGATGACGAGGCTGTCGAACACTTCATCGACGCCGGCGATGACCCGGTACAGGTCGCTCGTACCCATCCGGACGCCGGATCGGTTGATGGTGGAGTCGGACCGGCCGTAAATGATGCATCTTCCTTCTCCGTCGATCTTGATCCAGTCGCCGTGTTTCCAGATGCCCGGGTAGTGATCGAAGTAGCTTTCGTGGTACCGCTCGTTTCCTTCGTCTCCCCAGAAATAGAGCGGCATGCTCGGCATCGGCTTCGTCACGACGAGTTCGCCCACTTCGTCTATCAGGGAATTCCCCTCTTCATCAAACGCATCCGCCGCCACGCCGAGTGACCTCCCCTGGATCTCCCCGATGCGCACCGGCTCGATCGGGACGCCGCCCACGAACGCGGCACTGATGTCTGTTCCGCCGCTGACCGAGACGAGCCACACATCCGATTTCACGTGTTCGTAGATCCACTCGTAGCCGTCTGCCGTCAGAGGTGCACCAGTGGAAAATACCGATCTGAGCTTGTGAAGATCATACTTTTCCTTCGGTCGGGCGTCGATTTTCGCGGAGGCGGCGATAAACGGTGCGCTCGTCCCGAAGAAGGTGATGCCCGTTTCTTCGGCGAGTTCCCAGAGGATGCCCCAGTCCGGAGACGACGGGCTGCCGTCATACAGGACGATGGTCGGGCAGGCCAGCCAGCTCCCGATCAGCAGGTTCCACATGATCCAGCCGGTCGAGGAGAACCAGAAGACGACATCGTCAGGTCCCAGATCATGCTGGATTGCCATCAATTTCTTATGCTCCAGCACGATGCCTCCGTGGCTATGGACGATCGGCTTCGGAAGGCCGGTCGTGCCGGAAGAATAGACGATCCAAAGCGGATGGTCGAACGGCATCGGTTCGGCAGCAAGCGGGACGTCCTCTTCAAGCAGCTCCTCCCAGGCCATGTAGGATTCCGGGACTCCTTCCCCGATGTACGGGACGAATACGGCCTGCTTCACAGTCGGCAATTGTTTCCGGATCTCTTCCACATCGCTCCGCTTGTCGAATGTCTTCCCGTTATAGGAATATCCGTCCACCGCGATGAACACGACGGGTTCAATCTGACCGAACCGGGTGATGACGCTCTTCGATCCGAAATCAGGCGAGCAGATGGACCAGACGGCACCGACGCTGGCCGTCGCCAGAAAGGCAATCGCCGCCTCCGGGATATTCGGCAGATAGGCGGCCACCCGGTCTCCGGCCTTCACACCCATGTCCTTCAGCTTTTTCGCGACAGAGGCGACCTGTTTCTCCAGTTCGCCCCAGCTGATCGAACGGGTCGGCGTTGATTCCGAACGGAAGTAAAGCGCCGTCTGGCCCGGGTTCCGCTCCGAGAAGATGTTCTCGGTGAAGTTCAGCGTGGCACCGGAAAACCACTTCGCCCCGATCATGGAGTCCCCCTGCAGGACGTTCGAATAAGACCGATTGCCGGCCACTCCGCAATACTGCCAGATGCTTTCCCAGAATGGTTCGAGCTCGTCCACCGACCACTTCCACAGCTCGGTGTAATCCTTCGCCTGCACGCCTTTTTCCTTCTTCAGCCAGTCCATATAATCCGTCATCACCGATTTCTCGATCCGCTCTCCTGACGGCGTCCAGATGACTTTTCCCTGTGTGTTCCCCGTCATATCCACTTACCTCCTCTTAAACCAATGCCTTTGCCTTGATCACTTCTCTTTTAGCGATGTTCTTTTCCAGTTTAAGCGACAGCAGCGTGATCGCGCCGACCACGAGCATGCCGGAAAGGATGAACATCCCCTGCTGCAGCGTCACCATTCCCAAAATCATCGGCCCGACAAATCCGCCGAGCGCGGCGAATGAATTCACAAGCGCAATGCCGACCGGTGCCGTGCTTTTCGTGAAGAAGAACGTCATATAAGCGAAGAAGCATCCGGTGAATCCGTAAAGTCCGAAGGAAGTGATCGTCAGCATGAACACGACCGGGAGAACGGAACTCGATAGGCCGCAGCCGATGAACCCGGCGATCGCGATCAGGAAACCGAACATCAGATGGGCCTTATGTGCCCCCGTCCGGTCGGCGTTCCAGCCGAAGAACAGAATCGCCGGGATGCCGACCAGAGACGGAATCATCGCCAGCCAGCCGATCTCCATATTCGTGGTGGTGCTCACGGACAGCGACTTGATGATCGTTGGCAGCCAGAACGATAATCCGTAAACCGCACTGTATCCGGCAAAGTAAAAGAGGGACAGCTTCCATACCCGGAGATCCTTGATCATCTCGAGCTTCGACACTTTATTGATCGAAGAAGAGACTTTCTGCTCTGCCGCAAGTTCACCCTCCAGCCAGTCCTTCTCCTCATCCGTAAGCCACTTCGCATCCGCCGGCCGGTTGGTCAAATAGAACAGGACGACGATTCCGAGCACGACGGCTGGAATCCCTTCCAGGATGAACATCCAGCGCCAGCCTTCCATCCCGGCCCACGCAATATTGTCGATGATCCAAGTGGATAAAGGCGCGCCGATGATCCCGCCGATCGGCAGGGCCAGGAGAAGCACGGCCGTCGCCCGTCCCCGCTCGGACGAACGGAACCAGTACGTCAGGTACAGGATGATGCCCGGGAAGAAACCGGCCTCTGCCACCCCGAGGAGGAACCGGAGAATATACAGATGGGCGGCGGACTGCGCAAAACCGGTCAGGATGATGACGATCCCCCAGGTGACCATGATGCGCATGATCCATAGCTTCGCCCCCACCTTGCTCATGATCATGTTGCTCGGAACTTCAAAGAAGAAATAACCGATGAAGAAAATGCCGGACAGCAGACCGAACACTTCGGCGGTCAAGGCCAAATCCGCATTCATTTCCAGTGCGGCGTACCCCAGATTGACCCGGTCCAGATAAGCAATGACATACAGCAGCAGAATAAACGGCAAAATCCGTTTCATCGTCTTGGAAACCGTGCTTTTCTCAATTCTATTGACTTCCGCCTGGTTCAATGCGATTTCCCCCTCGTTCTGAATTCTTTTTAACCCATCCCGGTGACTGTTGCATCCCATCGGCAATACTGATTTCTCCCCTGCATTGCAGGAACGGAAGTAAGGGCACTTTAGCCTTTCTAATTGAAAAGGCATGTTGGCTGTCCCGCCTGTCCCGCTCCCTTCAACTCCTCCCCTTTGCTCGGTCTCCTCCATTGGAATGGAACCGTTTTCAACAGTCTTTACAAGGTTGCCAAATTCCGAAATAATAAAGAGACCGTAGTCTGTAACTAATAAAATGACAGACCATAGTCTGCTTGTCAATGAATTAATTAAATTATTCCGAAAGATGTGATTATATGGACGCGCGTTTAAAAAGAGGCCAGAAAACGAAACGAAAAATCACCGAGACCGCCATCGCCCTGTTCCATGAACGCGGGTTCAACAACGTCACCGTCGATGAAATCGTCACGAAAACAAATACGTCCAAAGGCGCTTTCTACAACCACTTTGCCAGCAAACATGAAGTCTTCGCCGAACAGTTCAAGCAGATCGACCAGTTCTACGTCGACCACCTCGTCCCCCAGCTGGACGCAAAAAAACCGGTCATGGACCGGCTGGCTCAGTTCCTCGATCTTCAAATGACCTACATCCAAAATGAAATCGGCTGGGACGTCACCCGCACCATCTACGAACAAGAACTCAGCACCGAACGCTCCTCCTACTTCCTCAACCCCGACCGGCCGCTATACGGCATCCTGCTGGATCTGTGCCAGGAAGGAATCGACAACGGAGAATTCAAACCGGGCTATACGGCCCATGACATTGTCACGGTGCTCATTCATGCGATGCGCGGAGTACTTTATAACTGGAGTCTGAACCGGGGGAAAATTTCATTGAAGGATGAGCAACGCGTGCTGTTTGGGGTGGTGTTGGAGGGGCTTTTCAGGAGTGAATTGTAAATAGACCGCTACCCTTCAATCCGGTAGCGGTTTGAGGTTTACACAAAACCCAATCTAAGCATATTATGACCATCAAAATAGAAGTCGTTTCCATGATATACCGTTAGTATAAGATGATCATCCCTTGTCCTGATCTCACCAATACCATTGAAAATAGCTACTCCTCTTTTCTTGATATATATCTTAGGAACATGGAAGTTATTAAGATAAGCCTTATTTTCCGGTTCGGCAACGAAGGCTTCTTCGAATAATACTTTAATTGTAACCCCATTCTTCATCACCTTAAAAGTAGCAACGTTATCAAGTAGTTCGATTTTCTCTACAAAGCCAGTTACTAAGCGAATTTTACCTATGTCATTCTGCGTAATACGATCAACGTCTCGTTTCATAATATTTTTACCACGAATCTTTAACTTCCCTTCTTCTTCACCATCAAACAATGAAGTTTGTATAGAAGGTTTTATTATCTTCTTATTACTCATTGTTTCTTGTTGTTTGTTTCTCCTTGAAGCTTTTCTTCTGGCTTTTGCTTCCTCTATTTCTTCATCTGTCATCTGCGATAATCTAAATGCCTCATTCAGTGCATCACTACGACGCTTCCTGCTGATATTAACAATGAAAACTTCGCCGGAATAGGTTCCAATTTGCTTTGGTATTCTATCGAACTTATGTAGACAGTTGTCTGAATGGTTATCCAGATTCCATGTTTTATAGTACGGAGTACGGCCAGCACAGAATGCAACACGAGCAGTACAAGCGGGTGTAGGGCAATATAGTTTACCTTTGTAATAATTTTCATATTTACGAACTGTCATCTGTTCAAGTGCAATTTTATGAATTTCCCCATTGTCGAGATACCTTGCCTCAGTAATCTTCATACAATCCCACCTCTAGAAATCATAATTTTAAGTATATTGGTTCCATTTATAATATCATAAATGTAACCAATGGTTCTAATTTTTAGTTGTCATTATCAGTGTGTTTTTAAGATTTTTTAACCTATGTAATCAGCACTTTTAGTTCAATAACGATAGTAGGTGGGTTCAGAGTTGCGGGGTCTGCATTAAGCACGCGTTCGGCTTCAAATGCGAGCAACAGTTTACGGATCGGGACCTCCAGCTTTTTACCGTTCAATGTTTCAGGATGCAACCGGGTAGATCCGATCCAGCGCAAACCTTTGGTGCGGTTTTTTCCATTTGCCCGCTTAATTCCTGCTTCTAATTCTTTATCCAGTTCCGCACCTTCTTTCAGCTCATCAAACGAGAGGAGCAATGCGGTTTTTCCGGTGACTGCCAGATCGATGTTGATCCTGTTTCACATCCGTATAGAAGCAATTCTGCCGAAATGAAAATTCCAAACGACACACAAAAACCCCCGCAGCAACCCGCTCCGGAGGCCCCATAACTTACCCATTCTCTCAAATAATCCCCTGCACCCTCAGAATCACTTCCGCTATCAGCGCAGATCCAATAAACGTACCGACCATGACGAACGTTGCCACGATGATCGTTTTCCACCCTAACTTAGTAAAGTCCGTCCATGACCGGCCAATGGCAATCCCGGCGTAGGCCAAGATTGGAGTGGCCAGGGCTAGTAGTTCTACCTGACTCGTCCATTCAACCACCTTTTCAGAACCTGGCATCCATGGCATGGAGACGAGAACCCCAATAATGGAGATATAAGCGATGCTAGGGAAGTTGATTGGAATGAGGTCTCTTAAAATGAAGCCGGACAGGCAGATTAAGACAAGGACAATCATCCCCGGCAACGCGCTTACCGGTAGAATGTCGTAGCCGATCCAGTTTCCGATGATAGCGATTATGCCAAACACACCGAGTAACAGTATCCATTCCTGAATATTTTTCAGCATCACTGTTCTCCCCTTTTCCGGGTCATGATGGTATACAGTTTTTCGGTTAGCGGAAGCCCAATGAAAATGCTTACCCATAACCCGGTCGAGAGCGACAGGAGGTTACTTGCTCCTGCAAAAGCGATGATCTGGGTTTCCATTTCAGGGAATGCCGCGATCAGAGATCCACTTGCCGCTGCCATCATGCTTCCGCTCCCCACGCCTGATGCCATTGCGAATGATAGCGGGCTTAGTGGGGTGATGGTTGCTAGCAACCCGGAGAGCAACCCAAGGAAGACTGCGCCGAACACCGTTCCGAAGATGTACATGGCCATGACTCCGCGTCCTTCAGGAGAACTGATGCCGTATTTGTCCATGATCAGCCCGACGTTTGGCTCTCGGCCGATTGAGTGGGTCATCCCAATTGCTTCCCGTCTCATTCCAAGCCAAATGGCTACTGGCAATGCTAAGAAGATCGTCCCCAAGTTTCCGAGTTCCTGCAACAACAGCGCTGGCCCGGCGGCGATGACATCTGGCAGAGAGGGGCCAATGATGACTCCGATTTTTGCCAGGAGGAGCGCAACGCCCAGCACGATGATCGGCTCTGCTGTTTTGGACTGTTTTTCCTTGACGAGCGGAGTGAAATAGAGCAGTAATCCAATAATCAGCGCATAGAGCATCGGCAGCAAGAGAATGACACCCGGCCCAAGTGGGATCCGGAATGTTCCAATGGCTTCTGTGATGATGACGGTCAGCAGCACAAGCACATGCAGGCGCCAGTCTTTCCAAAGGCCGTGTACCTGATTGGCGTTCTCGTTCATGGCCATCCCCCATTTCCAATTCTATTTATTGAACAGACGGCGTCTCTGTTCTTTCCCCCCGGTGAACTGTTCAATGATTTCATAAACAGCTGTTACATCTTTTTGTTCATTATTCAAATGGGCAGCGATGTCCAGAAGCTGTCTGGATGGTTCGCTGGAAATAGTCGGGACGCCGACACTCTCGGCCAGGCTGCGGTAAAGAGTAACGTCTTTCCTCATGTTGCTGAGAGAAAAAATGACTTCCGCGAAACTTTCCTTCAGCAGATTCGGACCGAATACATCCATGACCCGTGTCTGGCCCGTTCCTTTCTGAAGAACAGCTGCAATCTTTTCTTTTGGCACGCCTGCCTGTTCACCGGTCATAAAGGCTTCGCTGAGCAGCGAGATCACGCCCCCGACGACCATGTTATGGCAGAGCTTAGCAATCTGGCCGGCCCCGCTCGTTCCTAAGTATTCAATATGAGAGCCGATTGCCCTCAAAACCGGCATGGCGTTCGGTAGTCCTTCTTCGTCCCCGCCCACCATAACCGTCAATGTTCCTGATTCGGCCCCGGCCGGCCCGCCGCTGAGCGGACAATCAAAGAAATTAACTTTGCGTTCACTTGCTTTCAATGCCAGCTTCCGTGTTAACCCTACGTCATTCGTACTCATATCCATGACAACTGTGCCCTCATTTATCTCCGGGAAAGCCTCTTCCATTGTTCGTTCCACGAGCTCCGGACTTGGAAGGGAAAGGATCATGCATTCGACCTTTCCAGCGAGATCCGGGATTGTCTCGCATACAGAGGCTCCCATATCAATTGCACGTCTGACGGCTTCCTTGTTAACGTCAAACACATAAACCCGATATTGATGTTTGATCAAATTTTTCACAAGTCCTGACCCCATCAGGCCACAGCCCACTACGCCAATTCGCTCCATGCACATCACCTCCCTGAATCAAGCCTTGATGTATACCGTCTTGTAATCCGTCCAGAAATCGAGTGTAGACGAGCCTTGTTCTCGCGGACCGATGCTGGATTCCTTCTTGCCGCCAAACGGGTATTGATTCTCGAAGTAGTTGGACGGAATATTCACGTGTGTCACACCGGATTCGATGTGTTTGACGAAATACATCGCTTTTTTCAGGTTGTTTGTGTAGATGGTTGATGACAATCCGAAGTCACTGTCATTCGCCAGTTCGAGAGCCTCCTCGAAGGTGTCCACAACTGTAATGCCGACGACCGGACCGAAGATCTCTTCCCTGAAGATCGTCATGTCTTTTGTTACTCCGCTGAAAATGGTCGGCTCGACAAAGTATCCCCGATCCAGTCCGTTTTCGGTAATTTGCCTGCCGCCGAATACCAACATCGCCCCTTCTTCCTGCGCAGAACGGACATAACGGAGGTACGTGTTGAGTTGTCCCTCGTCAATGACCGGACCATTGTCGACACCTTCTTCAACTCCATTGCCGATCACCAGGTTCTTTGCTCGTGCCACCAAATTCTCCGTCAATTCTTCTGCGATTGTTCGGAGCGCAATGACTCTGCTGGTCCCGGTGCAGCGTTGGCCGTTGTCCAGGAAACTGCTGATGACCAGGTTTTCTACCACTTCATCCAAATCAGCGTCCTCAAGGATGATGGATGGATTTTTACCGCCCATCTCAGCTTGCATCTTCGCTCCTCGGCCGCCCACGGCACGGCCGAGCGCCATTCCGACACTTGTAGAACCGGTAAACGATACTGCCTTGATCTTCGGGTGATTGCCAATCGCATTGCCGATGACGCCGCCCGGACCTGTAACCATATTGATCACTCCCGCCGGTACACCTGCCTCCTCAAACAGTTCCATTATTTTCACGCTGATGAGGGATGTATTACTCGCCGGCTTGAAGATCACGGTATTTCCCGCAACAATGGCCGGCGCGATCTTCCAAATTCCAATTCCAAGCGGGAAGTTATATGGCGCGATCACCCCGACTACGCCAAGCGGCTCACGAATCGTATAGGCAAAGATGTCGGGATCATGTGACGGCACAGTCTCGCCGGCCATCCGAGTAGCTTCGCCGCTAAATTGTTTCATGGCTTCGATCGTCTTATTGACTTCTCCCTTGGCCTCGCGGAGTGACTTTCCTACTTCAAGTGTGATAATCCTGGCCAACTCTTCCCGTTGCTCCTCCAGAAGACGGATCAGCCGGAACAGAACGTCCCCTCTTTCCGGCACTGCGGTATGGGCCCACAATGGGAAAGCGCTTTCCGCGGAAGCGATGGCAGTTTCCACATCCTCCTCATTTGAGGACTGAAAAAACCCGAGGACTTCACTTTTATTGGCAGGATTGATGCTTTCATAGGTTTCCCCTGTGACGGACGGCGTCCACTCGCCGTTAATGTAGTTATAATAAACTTCGGTCATTGTGCTGTCTCCTCTCTTTTCGCCTTATTTGCATAATAGTTTGAATAAGACAAGAAAAGAATGTGGAGACCCACGAATTTTACTGCTCTTTTTCACCGCCTGACACAAGGAGCCTGAAAGCAATGACCAAGTCCATCCACTCCTGGCCATGGTTCATGTTGACCTGTAACGTCTCTTCAATTTTCTTCAGTCGGTAATAAAGTGTATTGGGATGTATATGTAGCCGTTCCGCTGTCTCCTTATGGTTCTTGTCCGTCTCGATCAGACATTGAAGCGTCTCCAGATAGGCATGATTCATTTCCTTCAACTTACCCAGCTTATCATTTGCGAACATCGCGAGAATTTCAGGATTGACTTCATAAAGAAGACGCTCAATCCCTAGCATCGTGTATTCCACGATATCTTGGTCATTGAGTTTGCCATACTTTACCGATCGCATGGCCTCCTTGTATGAAATTGACAACTCGTTAACTGAAGTCTGACGTCCAATGCCAAAGTAAAACTTTTTTTGTCTGCTCCATAATGACCGGCTTCCTTCAATCATATCCCGGATGGCAGAGTCACTGAACACCGGTACAATGATGATTAACTGAAATGCTTTCGTAAAAATCAAGCTGTCCGGGCAGATAGATAAGGCAAGATGCTCGACGGACTTTACAAATGATTCTTTGTCAACCAGACGATCGGTATTCCAGAGTGGCGCTTCTTTTCCTTCCACGATCAGGCATTGAACATTCCACCGGGGATTCCATCGGATGTATTGCAACGCCTGGTACAGGTCCCCGTCAAGCAACTGGTTAAAAACCTCTTCCCGGAAATGAATTTCCTTAGCATGGATGGCATTTTCCTTAATAACCTCCAAAGCAATCACGAGACTTGCCTGCTCGATTGCGGTCTGCTCAATTTCTGAAAATGCACCGAACGGCTTCTCTAGCTCCAATTGTCCCAGCAGGTCCGTATCTCGCCCGACCGGAAACAAAAAGCCGTCTTGTCTCCCATACTGATTCTCGTGAAACCTCACCTCTGATGAAATCATGCCCTTTAAAAGGGACAGCACTTCTTCTACACCCCGACCGTCAAGCAAGGTCTTGTAAAACCGGTCGTGAATAGCAAACGACTGTTTCAATAGGTGGTTTTTTTCTTTTAATGCCTGGTACACATTGGAGTTATCGATTGCAATGGCACTCTGATCTGTCAGCATCTCAATGATCTGCATATCGTCCGTGGAGAACACGCCATTGTGATTAAAGTTGTTGACCGCCACGACGCCAAGACAAGTTTCTTTGTTTACAATCGGAATGCAAAATGCACTTTTGATCTTTCGGCGCCCTACACCTTCAAAGTAATACCGATAATTGTCCGCGGTCATATTTTCCATATAATCGTCAATTTCTCTTTCTGAAGTGAATAACTTGGCCGCTTTTTGCTGAAAGATTTTCCCGGCGATCGACTCACCCGACCGGAAAGACAGACGTTCCATGTATTCCTTGTTAACCCCTGCTCCTTCAGCAAAACACAAGGTGTCGGTATCCTCGTTGTACAAGTAAATAATAAAAACATCCGCCACGTTCACCAGTTCTTTAGCAGCATGCACTAAGTTTTCTAAAACCTCTTTCAACTGAAGAGAACGTGTGAGAATCTTATTCAGCTCCAGTAGTTTAGTCACTTTGTCGGACATGGATTGCAACATGATCCTACTTCCCTCCTACATGCTAAAAAAGCAGAATTGTCTATCCATTATAGATGATTGGACAGGGAATGATAGAGGAAGCCATGGAGGTATTCAGATATGTTTATGAAAAGGAAAAGGACGCCTTCCCTGAACGAATAGTCAACCTAACTACACGGGAAACGTCCATTAAATAGCTTCTCTTATTTCCTTTTCACAAAGGAAACCGCTTTCAATTTACTTCAGTGTTTTAGATAGTTGAATATTTACGATGTCTGTTTTTTCATCTTTGATATTTTCAGTGTCTTCAGCGGGTTTATTTTTTGTCAGGAGTGATACGCCAATGAAACTAATTGCACTGACAACCAACGCCGGATAAATAGGATCCAAACCACCAAAACTCAAAAAGCCATTTTCCGCAAGAGCGACTGTAATGCTACCAAAAATTAAAGACGTCATGCTTCCTGCTGCCGTTGCGCGTTTCCAAAAGTGCCCCACCAAGTATGGGATAAATGCCCCTCCCGCACGTAGAGTGAATGAAAACACTAGCAGTGTAATAATGTCTGTAAAGTTAGCTACTGCAATGAATAAGCTTAGTCCACACACAACAAACATTGTCCAGCGAATCATTTTCAAAAGGTGTTTATCATCAGCATTTTTGTTGAAGTATTGACTGTAAATATCGTTAGTAAATATTGATCCTGCTGCAAGCAAGTTACTGGAAGCGCTAGACATTGTTGCGGAGATTAACGCTGCAAATAGCATTCCTACGACAAAGGAGGGGAGGACTTCTACTGCCATTAGAGGCAATGCATAGTTAGCTCCTTGATTTGCCATAACGGTTCCGTCGATTAGACCGTTCTGTACCATGCCATACATCAGAATCCCTATAAATGCAGGGATAAAAGCAAAGATGGCATATACGATCGAGGTAATAATTGAAGCGTTTCGTGCGGATTTCTCATCTTTTGCCGAATAGTAGCGTTGGACCGCTTCCTGTCCGACAGTAAATGAAGCAATATACATAATCACCAATGCAATAATTGTCCAGATTCCAGTACCGTCAGTCATACTCCATTTGGCTTCTGGTACATTGGCTGTCAATGCCGTAAACCCTCCGCCTGCATTCAGAGCAAACGGTATGATCAGTGCCATTCCAACCAAGATGAACAGCCACTGTACAACGTCTGTATAGACCACGCTGTACATACCACCCATTACACTGTAAACAGCTACTACTACGGTGACAATGAATGCTGAAAGTGCATAATCCCAACCTGTCATTACTGATAAAATCGTCGATGATGCAATAATCTGAACTGCCGTCAGACCAACCATGGGCAACATCATGATAATCGCTGTGACCAGCCCATTTTTCTTACCATAACGCTTTGTAAAATACTCCGGAACCGTCTTGACCATCGCTCTGCGGAGCATAGGTGCGATGAAGGCAAGGACGATAAATGCTACGGCCATAGCACTTACATACCAAAATGCGGAGAATCCCCAATCACCATAAGCCTTTTCGACGACTCCCATTGTAGAACCGCCACCTACTTCTGTTGCAGCAAGACTTCCAGCAAGTAACCATGGCCCCATCTTTCTGCCAGCTACTAAGAAGTCTTCATTATCTTGTATCTTTCTGGATGCCAAATAACCAATCAGGACCATGACAGCAAGGTAGACTATCACTACGGAAATGACCACCATATTCGTCCCCATTCAGTTTCCCTCCCTTTTGGGTGTCCTTATCGGATTTGCTCCAGAATAGAATTCCTTTCTATACTGTACACTCGTCGAATAACCTCTCCTGAACCTTGAGCAATTGCATTTTCCCCGTCTATTACAACCCGGCCACCTACGATTACAAACCTAATCCCATGATTATATTGCCTTGGTTTCTCGTAAGTTGCTCGATCAGAAATCGTATCAGGATCAAAGATCACCAAGTCTGCTACTAACCCCTCCCGAATAATTCCTCTATCCTGCAGGCCGATAATGCGGGCCGGTTGGGAGGTCATCCGGCGGATCATTTCTTCCAAACTGGTGATGCGTTCCTCTCTCACATATTTACCTATGATACGCGGGAAGGAGCCATAGGCTCTTGGGTGGGGTTCCCCGCCAAGTAGGCCATCACTGCCAACTGTGCCGGAAGGGTGTGATAAAATTTGTTTGACAGATTCCTCATTCATCACAAAGTCAATCATGCCTACAGCATTTCGCTCATTCAAAATTAGATCCAGAGCAACATATGGATAGTCGTCCCGTCCCTCTTTTATAGTAATCTCCCTGATAGTCTTCCCAACATATGACTGACGTAGTGATGAAGCAACAGATGTAATAACGATTCCGTCCCAACCTGCCCATTTCGACATACTGTCCCAGCCTTTCACTGCCGTGGCCATTTCAGATACTATCCGCTCTCTAAGAGCGGCATCTTTGAGCCGTTCGAGCATCGCTTCTGTTCCACCATCATGGGCCCAAGGGGGAAGTATGGCACTAAGCATCGTGCTCCCCGCCGTATAAGGATATTGGTCAAACGTTACTTCCAGTCCTTCTTCACGCGCTTTATCGATTTTCTGTAGTACGTCTGGAGTTTTATGCCAGTTTTCCTTACCACAGTTTTTCAAATGAGAAAAATGAAGATGTGCGCCACAGCGTTTCATCATTTCGATTAACTCATCCATTGACTCCAGAATTTCATCACCTTCACTTCGCTGATGAATTACTAGAGGAGCTCCATATTCTGCTATCACTTGGCAGAGTGCCTCCAACTCTTTCATTTCAGCAAAACAGCAAGGAGGATAAATTAGGCCTGTTGAAAGACCAACCGCTCCTTCTTCCAAGCATCGGCGTAGAACTTCTTTCATTTGGTGAATCTCTTCGTCAGTTGCAGGGCGATTGACAAGCCCCATAACTTCCATACGAATATTTCCGTGTGGGGCAAGTGTAGCAAGGTTATAGCTTGGCCCTTTTAATTCGATCTGTTCTAAATACTCATCTATTGTTGTGAAGTTCCATTCAATTGGCGGTGTGCCATCAAGTCCGGCTAAGTTATTTTGCCAGTCTGTTAGATATTCAACAGGTAACGGGGCTGCAGCAATGCCATCCTGACCTAGGAGATCAGTCGTGATACCTTGACGAATTTTCTCTTCGATCAACGGACGATCTAGAATTACCAAGTCAGAGTGGGTGTGCATATCAATGAAACCTGGACTGACTACCTTCTTCATAACATCGATAATCTGTTTTGCCGTAACATCGAGCTTTCCAATTCTCTCTATCCGTCCATTTTTGATTGCAATATCTCCGTAATACCACGGTGAGCCAGTGCCATCTATGATTTTGGCGTTTTTCAGCAAAAGATCATACATAAAGGTGTCCACCCTTCAGATTTGGATTTGGTTGCAGGCAAAGAGTTTCGAATATAGTAACGTAACCCTCAAAAGCTCCGTATAGCTGTGCCAGTTCGATATACTCGTCATCCTTATGAGCCAAAGTTTCTAAAGACGGTCCAAATCCAATTGTCTTGATACCCGCTTCTCCCGCGAAGTGGCTGCCGTTAGTACAAAATGCGTAATAGGAAGGTTCCCCTAAGAATCCTTTTGATTTTAGTTCATTCTGCAGAGCATGGATTAAAGGATCATCAGAGTCCAACAGCCAGGCCGGGAAATAACGTTCTGCTTGTATCAAGTTTCCGGTGTAACATTTTGCTTCCCCCGATGCAAATGAGACTTTTGCTTTAAAGGTCGAATCAGAACCTGAAAGCTCATCGATTAAAGACTGTATTGGGGCTAAAATACTCTCTTTCGTTTCATTCACGAGTGTTCTTCTGTCAAAGGTCACTTTGCAATAATGGGGAACAACAGAAGCCCCCGGATACGGACTTGATTTAATATCAGTAAGCTCTAATATTCCTTCGCCAAGAATAGGATGTGCAGGACACTTGAGTGTATTGATCTTTTCAACTAACTTCATCATCTTATTGACGGCATTAATGCCTTCCTGAGGATTCGAAGAATGGGCAGGTTCGCCAAAAGTCTCAACGACGATTTCCGCACGCCCCCTCTGCCCATGTTTGATGGTCAAAGCAGAGGCTTCTCCTATAATCACGACATCAGGCTTTATTGCTTCACTGACTTTTCTGGTGGCTACGCCTTCGAAACACTCTTCATGCACGCTACAGGAAACTGCAATTTCTCCGGCAAATGCCCTGCCATTCACTTCTGCAAACGCTGCTCCTGCTGCGATTGCGCAAGCAACGGCCCCTTTCATATCAGTTGCTCCCCTGCCATATAACTTTCCGTCTTTTACGATCCCTTCAAATGGAGGAACTGTCCAGCTATCTTCATTAACCGGAACCGTATCGATATGTCCGTCAAACAGAACAACTGGTCCGGGTTTCTCACCTATGATTCTGCCGATTACATTTCCATATTCATCTGTTAGCACTTCATCGTATCCAAGTTCCTGGAACATTCCTTTAACTGCTTCTGCAACATCGCCTTCTTCCCCGGAGTAACTCTGTTTCCGGATCAGATTCTGGCACATCTTGAGGAGCTGCTCTTTCCAGCCGTTATGTGTCATTTTCAACCAACACCTACTTCGCTTTTTAAAGTTGTATGGCTCCAAACAACTTTTCGATAATGTTGTGGATCTGTGTCTCCTTCTGTACTAATAACAAGTATCACCGATTTTTCATCCAACCCAACCTCGTCAGCGATTTCGCGAGAATCCTTTGCAGTCATAAGTTCATATACGAGTCCGAGCGGAGCTGCTCCCGATTCCCCTGAAATAATTCGATCATCTGTGCCCATTGGGTTCCCGAGTACTCGCATACCCAATGCAGCAATCTCATCATCACACGAAAATCCACCGTGAGCATATTCCGAGATGATGCGCCAAGCTGTTTCATTTGGTTCTCCGCAAGCAAGACCAGCCATAATAGTTTGCATGGCTCCACCAACTGTCACTGAGTTGCTGCTATCCGTTTTAAATGACTTGTAATAGCAGTCTGCGACGTCTGGCTCTACAATATAGGTTTTAGGCAATTCCTCACCATACAACAGTGCCATATAGCCTAAAACTGCCGCTGCAAACGAACCAACACCAGCTTGCAAGAAAAGATGAGTTGGTCTTTCATCCCCTAGTTGTTCCTCAAGCTCCGCCCCGATCATGGAATACCCTTGCATAATCCATTCAGGAATTTCTTCATATCCATCCCATGCAGTATCCTGTACGACGACCCAGTCATTCTTCTCTGCTTGTTCTGCCACATAACGTACCGTGTCATCATAATTCCACTCTGTAATAGTCCCCTCGGCACCTGTATCAGTAATATGCTTTAGTCTCAGTAAGGAAGAGCCCCTTGGCATATAAATCACTGCATGAAACCCCAGCTTTTTTGCTGCCCAGGCAACTCCCCTTCCGTGATTGCCGTCTGTAGCCGAAGCAAAGACCACATCGCCTACTTTCTCTTTTAATTCTTTCGAAAGTAACTTTTCTAAAGTGAGTTCTTCAATGGGGATGCCCGCTTTTTCACCAAGGTATCGGCCTATTGCATAGAGGCCTCCCAACACCTTAAAAGCATTTAACCCAAACCGTTTTGACTCGTCTTTTACATAAATGTCTTTTACTCCGATACTCCCAGCCAAATCTTTGAGCCTTATGAGCGGTGTCTCGTCATAACCTTCATAGCTTTTATGGAATTGAATGACGGGCTCGATGGCATCTTTGCTTAAAAAACTCAGAAGATTTGAGTGGTGCTCTGTGCTCTTAATTGTATTGTTGGCTAACTTTACATTTTTCATTGCTTCCATCCCCCTCATCGTCCAACAGCAGTTGGTATACAATTTTAGGCCTTCCTTTGCCTCCTAAATGTTCTTCACCCGCCTGGACAGCAAGACCCTTTTCAACAAATTCATTTAAGGTCCTTCGGCTATTCCTGACCGTCTGGTTAAGTTCCTTTGATAATTCTTCTGCGGTGATTCGGTTCTTTCCGAGTATCTGCATGGCCTCAAGGATACGACGAATCACCATCGCGGATACTCCATACTTCGTTGCAAGCCCATAAATATATCGGTCACTTGTCCGATATTCGATTTGTTGTTTGCTAAGAAGGTTGAGCACCGTCTCTTCATCTTGTATCAAGAAACATTGATTCCCCCTCTTTTTCGCAGAAAAGGCGAGCGACTTCCTAGCTCGGTCTCCAGCCACCTGAGCAGAAGTGCCAAATCCTAGCCCAACATTGATCACCCTATTTTCATTGCTGGCATGCATTTCACTAAACAAACGTTCAATAAAGTCGTTATTTCTTCGCTCAATCATCCCCCTGGTGGTATAAAAGACAAACTCGCCTTCACTAAGCGAAAATAAATCGGCACTCAATTTCTTAGCGTACTCCAACAATTTTTGATGTCTTTCCAAATGCAGTTGTTGCTTCTTATAACCCGTTAGATCTGCCTCGTCAAAAAAACGAATATAGCCTACAGCAATTTGCGACTTCTTGAAATAGGCTGACCGGCTCTCAAGCACAGCATGCTGGATACCTACCTTGATCGAGGACTCCGTAGCCAGAATAAGGACTGACGGGATTCCTTTTTTTCGCAAATACTCATGGACGGATTTCACCGATGTGACTGCACAAGTGGAGTTTCCTTTCTTGTAAAGATCTTCATGAAACGCTCTAAGTTTCTTTTGCTCTTCGTTTGGAATGCTATAACAATGAATCGCCTCTGCTGATAAACCAAGCTCTTTATAAATGTCCCTTACGGCTTCTTCATAAATACCATCAATGCTGACGCTTTCTAAATCACATCCATCCATAAAAGCAACCTGCATTAGACCTTTATAAAAAGCAGAACCATCATAAGAGAGATAAATCATAGGAAGAGGACTCTGGTAGGTATTTTTCACTCTAAAATAAGGGACAGGACCGCCAAACAACAGAACATCTTCCTTTTTCTCAGCCTCTATCACTTTATTGATTGCTTCTTGCTCATCATGGTAAAAGTAAAAACTGAGTTCTACTCCATTCAAGGACTTAGCTACCTTATTCAAAGTCGGCATCAAAATATCGTTCCCAATAAAACCGATTTTGACGTTCAAATTAACACCTCCTTTTAAGGAAAGGTCCTTTAATGTCCTTTAATGATAAAATGCAAGACGCGCTCTCTCCTTCGTGTTTTCGAAGAGAAAGCGCATCCACGTTCTTGCTATCACTATCTCAAATCAAGAAACGCTTGTCAACAAACTCTTTAGAATTTATTAAATATTTTAACTAAAATTCGTTCTCAGGCATTCTACTGACACTCCCTCCGACCGCATTTACAACTACTATCCTGCGGCTCGTTACATTATCGGCTGCTTTAACCTATGCCACATGACGGCGAGTAAGAAATGGTACTCAACAAATTTACAAATGCTGCTGAAAATCCGAGAATGCTTATGGACCGAAATTTAATCAGCTGATTGAGGAAGGCCGGTGCTCCATCGTCGTCCCCATCCCTGCCGGCGGCCGCGTTATCGTCTCCATCAACTGTTCCGCCCATGCCAGGTGTGTTTCCAAAGCTGAACAGAAGGGGACGTACCATACTCTGCTCCAGGGAACAGCCGGTGACGATGCTTCGGGACAGACGGTGTAATGAAATCAGCCCGGCATTGTTGAGATGCGGGGCTACAGTGTTATTCGACCATGTGCCATTAACAGTCACGATTCTCGTAATCATGACAATTCCTCCTCCTTTCCCGCTACACATAGCCCCGTCCCCTCATGAATACAATTCATAAGGCTGTGCCATAACCGGGAAGGAAGGGGTCGGGTACATGGGGTATACGGATCGTTATGAACGGGATGCCTATGGGATTATCGCCTTTTGGCTGCAGAATGATTATGATCATGGCCGGTTTTTTGACCGGGAGATCAGCCATTATGAAACGGAGTTGGCCCGGGCGAACCTGAACAATATCCAGCGTTTGGGGAAAGTCTATGAGAAGGCGGTCAAGAAGCAGGGCGATGTGGGCAAGCTGATTGACGAGGCCCGTCATGCGACAAAGGAATTCCATAGTTTGCTTGCGTACACGATGGATAAGTCGCTGCATTGTGAGGTCATTATCTCCACGCCGGTTTCCCTCTTGGACCATATGGTCAGAGAATCCGAGGAATCCCAAAGGGTTTATAAACTGATTGAAAGCGGGGCCAAGATTTCCCCATCCGATGCGATCATCCATGAATGCGTTTTTTGGATCAGGCAAATGGCCGACCACCTGGGCTACATCCGTCATTACTTAGATGTGTCTAATTACGATTTGAATTTCAGGGTGACGGAAATGATGCAGAAGTTTGAGCGTTTGCAGATGCAGGCGACTGCCCTGCAAACCATGATCCGGACTCCGAGAAATGAAACCCTGCCGGTCCTGACCCAATTTAAGAACATGATCATCAAAGAAGCCAAAAGCCTCGAGGAGTTTAAACTGGAGCTGGACGATCTCGTCAAAACTTGCGCCGCCGTCACGACGTCGCCGCCGGATCTGCTGGAGCACATCGCCCGGGAAGCGCATCATTTGTGGAGGAACCTGGAAGAAGAGAGAATCACGTGAGCTGGGTGAACAACTTGAAATCGGCGGATTCACCAAATCCAACAGTTCTATTCGCCAAAATGCTACTTGGCAAGGATCGAAACGAATCACCACGGGATTGTTCCCGATGCCCTGCAGCAGACATCTGTTCCGCAGCCAACGCCAACCATAATGACGAAGAGAAACCCCACCTTGGATGAAAGGTGGGGTTTCGTCGTCCGGTCCGTTTAGTACCCGAAGTTTGGATGCATCCATTGATAGTCTGGGTGCGATCCATACATCCACCAGGGCATCCATCCTTGAGAAGAATGCCCGTGCCCGCCGTCTGCTCCATAGCTGTCCCATTGCTGCCATGGATAAGAAGGTACGGCGTATACCGGCCCCATATGACCCTGACCGTACACGGGTGGATGATTATCACTCCACGGCTGTTGCCACTCATGCCCGCCCTGTTGCGGAAATGGCGGCACGGCATAGAAAGGACCCATTTGCCTGTGCCGCCCCCTATCCCGATACTCTGAGTGTCCGGATGAATACGGAATGGAAAAGTCAGGACCTACGTGCCACTGTACGTCGTCTTGTGCCCCCGGCCATTGACCAAAACTGCTGCTCATCGTCAATCCCCCTCCTTGAACCTCCCCTCATCTTATTCATTTGGCGGGAATTCGGTTATCAGCCCTCTTTTTTTCACACATCCATACTCGGAAATCAATCGTAAGTCCTGACATCGTCTGCACCGCTCTTGTCCGGATACTGAAGGTATCCGTGGCGACAGTTGGCTGCCGTATGAGCGAACCCACTGCCTTTTACCTCTGAGTCCCCACCAAACAGGATGAATCCCTACCTTTTACGCCTGAGTCCCTACCAAACTGCGTTGAACCCCTACCAATGTTGCTTGAGTCCCTACCAAACAGTGGTGAGTCCCTACCCCTTTTTCTTGGATCC
This sequence comes from Edaphobacillus lindanitolerans, assembly GCF_900156305.1. Lineage (GTDB taxonomy): Bacteria > Bacillota > Bacilli > Bacillales_A > Planococcaceae > Bhargavaea > Bhargavaea lindanitolerans. The sequence continues at coordinate 1,060,075 of NZ_FTPL01000001.1, forward strand.
TACCAAACTGTATTGCCCCCCTATCCTTCGGTCCCTACAAAACTGTGTCGAGTCCCTACCTTTCCCTCTTGAATCCCTACCTTTTACTTTTGAGTCCCTACCAAACGGTTCCGAGTCGCTACCAATCCCCCTCGAATAACTACCAATCACTTTTGAATCGCAACCATTTCCAATATCACCGGCTCATTCCCCCCTTCTCCAGAGAAGCAACATTTATACCAACATCCACCTCTACACCCTTTTCAAAATTCCACCTTTTTTCCTACCGCTCTTTTGTTATTCTCCTCCAATTCATGAAAAATAAATCTTCCATCCTAATTAACTGTGTTGAAAACTATGTTATAATGAAGCCGGTTTCTATTGATATCATGATTAAAAGATTGCTAGACTATTGTTAAATAATCAGTATCTGCCCACAATCTCAATGAGCCCAAAATCAAAAATGTAAGGTGGATCAGATGAAAAACACAAAACTTTCACGAAAAATCATTGCACTTACTGTTGCATTCTCACTCTCTGCACCACTCGTGCCGCTGGCTGCTTCTCCAAGCAAGATTATGGTCGATCCGGGCCATGGCGGGAGCGATTCGGGTGCCCTCGGATATGGTCTGTATGAGAAAGACCTGAACCTGAAATTGTCCCGACTGGTCAATGAGAAGCTAAATAAATCCTACATAGTCGAAACCCGGATGACCCGGAATTCCGACGTCTTCATCTCTCTCAATGGCCGGACCGATATGGCCAATGCATGGGGAGCCGATCTGTTTGTATCCATTCACCATAACTCCTCCGGGGGTTCGGGATATGAGGATTACATACATACCACCAACACGACTGAAAAAGACCGCGAAGTCCAGCGGGAGATCAACAAGGAAGTCCAACGGGTTCTCAGCCAATACGGGCTAAACAACCGGGGCGAGAAAAAAGCGAATTTCCACGTGCTCCGCGAGTCGGACATGCCGTCCATCCTTCTTGAGATCTTGTTTGTCGATCATCCCGGAGATGCGGCACACCTGAAGAACAATCAGTTCATGAATGACATGGCTTCTGCCATCACACTCGGCGTCGCACAAGCGATGGACCTGTCGCTCAAAGAAAACGCCACGCCTCCGACCATCGGGGGCGGTGTGGATCAGACAGGGGACATCCGGGTCCAGAAGATGTCCGGCACGTTTGAGTCCACCACCGACAGCCTCAACGTCCGCAGCGGCAACACCACCCAGTACCGCTCGCTCGGAAAACTTAACAAAGGTGACCGCATCGAGGTGACCGGTATTACGTCGAACGGCTGGTATCAGTTCTCCTTCAAGGGCAATACCGCCTATGTCAGCGGAGACTACTTGAAGCGGATCGATTCTGCACCACCGACACCGCCTGCAAACGGCGGTCTCCTCTACGGAAAGGTTCTCTCGCTCGGACAGACCGGTTCGCACGTCAAGCAGTGGCAACAGGACATGAACAAAGTCGGGTTTAAAATGGACGTCGATGGCAGCTACGGGCCAGCTTCACGCCAGAAGGCCATCGAATTCCAGAAGAAGTATAAGCTTGAGGCAGACGGCTACTTCGGCCCTTCCTCACAGGCCAAGATGGCCAGCCTGCTCAAGGGAGCCAGCAACCCTGCCCCATCCGATCCGAAACCGTCTGATCCAAAGCCGCCGTCCAACGGCCTGATCTACGGAAAGGTCCTCTCGCTCGGACAGACCGGCTCACACGTCAAACAGTGGCAGCAGGACATGAACAAAGTCGGGTTTAAAATGGACGTCGATGGCAGCTACGGGCCAGCTTCACGCCAGAAGGCCATCGAATTCCAGAAGAAGTATAAGCTTGAGGCAGACGGCTACTTCGGCCCTTCCTCACAGGCCAAGATGGCCAGCCTGCTCAAGGGAGCCAGCAACCCTGCCCCATCCGACCCGAAACCGTCTGATCCAAAGCCGCCGTCCAACGGCCTGATCTACGGAAAGGTCCTCTCGCTCGGACAGACCGGCTCACACGTCAAACAGTGGCAGCAGGACATGAACAAAGTCGGGTTTAAAATGGACGTCGATGGCAGCTACGGACCGGCTTCTCGCCAGAAAGCCATCGAATTCCAGAAGAAGTACAAGCTTGAGGCAGACGGCTACTTCGGTCCTTCCTCACAGGCCAAGATGGCCAGCCTGCTCGGCGGTGCAACGGCTCCGTCCAACCCGAAACCGAGCGATCCGAAGCCGACGGTTCCATCCAACGGCCTCATCTACGGAAAGGTCCTCTCGTTCGGTCAGACCGGAGCGCACATCAAGCAATGGCAACAGGACATGAACAAAGTCGGATTCAAGATGGACGTCGACGGCAGCTACGGACCGTCTTCTCGCCAGAAGGCCATCGAGTTCCAGAAGAAATATAAACTTGAGGCGGACGGCTACTTCGGACCGGCTTCACAAGCCAAGATGGCCAGCCTTCTTAAATAAACCACAAACGCCTCCTCCCGCAGAATCGTTCTGCAGGAGGAGGCGTTTGTGTTCTCTCTATTTAGTGAAACACAGCAAGGATTCAGTTCGATGGCTCACCGGGTAAACAAAAAAGCTCGCTTAAACGGAAGTGTTTCCCCTTCTTCAATGGAACCGGAACGGACCGCCGTTTTACATCGTCTTCTTCCTGCCACGACTCCGGCATATGCCTGGGCACCCTCGCTCTGAAGGAATTCTTCTTTTTCTGCCTCCAGAACCACGATAAACTCCCGCTCGGTTGCCCAACCGGTCTCGACAATCTCAAGCCTCTCCGACCATCCCTCAGCGCTCCAAAACGGTTTCTGTGGAGTCACGCTCATCCCGTCCCCTTCTCGGCCTATTCTTACAGACACCTGGGCAACCTGCCCCCACTCACTCTTCATTGCCGGCAACATTACAATTCCTCCCGCCAAATAAAGCATTACTATTAACCCAATACTTTTTACCCTTTTTTATGAATAACAATTAGCAAACATGGGATTTTAAGAAAACAACTTAGTAAATAAGAACTAAATATAGTTTAGCAGAATTCCTAATGACTGACAATCTTGAATTTGAGTCTTTTGAGGTTAACATCCGCAACTACCTCTATAAAATGTCCAACATGTTAGTGAAACCAGGTGAGGAACGGGTGAAGCTTTCTTTATTGATAACGAGTAACAGTGCCCTCAAACAGCCATTTGGCAGCCTGAGGGCACTGACGCCGAGCAGATAGTTCATACCCAGGTCCAACTAGATCTGGTACCTCCAGAGAGAATCGGTTCTTGGATAGAAAGAAAGAAGAGCAAGAATAAAAATCCGGATGGAAACGAGTCAGCTTCCCATCCGGATTATTAGACAAACCAATGCGACCTAATCACTTAACCTTGTATAGGATAAGCAACCATACAGGGCAGCTCTACACTCTCATTGAGATCCACCAATAGAAGCAACCTCTCGTACAAAATTCAGCCGAATGATATCAATACAAATGTTCATCCACAGTTTTTCGTCTATCTAGATACATGCATAGTTGATAGCCAAAAAGATCCCAAGCAAATCAATGCCGACATCAAAAAGGCGGCCGTTCCGACGGAAGAACAGCTGAAGAACTTCTGTGAACAACGCAAAGAGTCCACTTAGAACAAACGCCTTACCAGGCCGTTTAATCCATGCTAAAAGCAATCCATACAGGATTCCAAAAGATAAAAAATGCCCGATCTTTTGAATCAAGTAAAAGGTACTGTTCAGTTTAATATCATCCATGATGAGAAGGTCATGAACGTTTGGTGCAGATTCAAAATGAAAATTCACTGTACGTTCATATAAAAAGGCATGCGGATCGCTTGTGCATGTAGAGATGACAATGAGAGCGGTCCACAGCAAAGTATATATAAATGGAATAGGTAACACGTTCTTTCTATCGTTATTTATAAGCTAATTGCATTCCGACCAACTTTCTTTTCCAGAGGGCAACAGACATGATTATCAATCATTATACCCAGCGCAAGAGCCATTCTAGACAGCGTGTTCCGAACTGGTTTGATAGCTCACGCCCAATGATGGGTAATCTCTTACACCGATCAAAAATACATGTAAGCAATCCCTTTTTACCTTTTTGGGGAGAATTCGATATGCCCTTATATATTGGAACGGAGCCATCACAATCTTCCACTCACTCTGCCGATGTGGAGTGTCCAGTTGGCGCTTAGATCTTCTATTCAAATTGTTATTGTTTGCGGAGTGTATCCGGTGATTAAGGCAGAGAGTGGCAGCAGAGTCAGGCTTTAAGGTTTAAGTACAGCGGGTTCATTGGGAAGCTTTGTGCATTTGCCATTAATCAGTCTAGAAAAAGACGGTCTCATCAGCCCGTCTTTCTTTTTGCCCGTCATCCCATAAATTCTTCAGTATTCACTTCCGAACAGTTTTGCCTCATTACTTTCCCAGCCTCTTTCCCAAGAATCAGGTAATTAAGTTCTCTCTCTGGAATAAGTAAATATTCCTGACGCTTAACCAAGTAAAAAATCCCTCCCAATGCTGTCCAGATCAGCAAGGCGATCAGAGACTCTTTTCCCAGGACTGCCGGTGAGCCCGGTACCAGTAATAATGCTACAAAGATTGCACTGGCTATTGCTCCAAGGAGCGCCATGGACTTTTTAATCGGTGAAACAACAAACACTGATGATGTACGCTCGCTGTCTGCTGACCAGCCATATAGCTTATAGGCTGTGAAACACGTGTAAAAATAGGCAATGGATACTCCAATAGAGGACATGTCCACGACCCACATGAGTACTTCCCGGCCGAACCATGGGGCAACCATTGATAGTCCGACCGTGAATGCGATCCCCACGTACGGTGTCTGGGTGCGCGGGTGAAGTCTCGAGAAAGCCCGTGGCAACATCTTTGCACGGGACATCGCGAAGAGCAAACGGCTCGAAGAAATGATAAAACCATTTAACCCCGTGAAGATCCCCATACTGAGAGCAGTCACCAGGATAGCAAGCCCGCCGTTCCCCAACACACGCTGAATGGCGTCGCCTGTTCCCCATACGCCGTTCTGACCTATCAGGTCTTGCCAGGGGGCAGTCATCGCTGTCGCCAGAATCATAAAACAGTACAACAGGGCGGCAGCCATCAATGCGAAGATGATCAGCCCAAATGCTTTTTGGGAAGAAAAGTTAAATTCCTCTGCTGCTTGTGGAACATTATCAAATCCTACATATGCCCAAGGAGCGATTGCGACAATTGAAATGATGGATGCGAATGTCGTCATTTCTGGATTGAAAAATGGCTGTACGTTGGCCAATCCTGTTCCCGGTGCAGCTCCCACCATTCCAGTCAGCAAGAACACGCTCAGCAACATGACCACACAAAAGACGAATTGCATACTTCCCGTCAAACCGCTTCCTTTAATATTCAGGTATGCAAAAATCAGAAGTCCGATTGTGGCCACCAAGATTTCAGTCATATAGACATCCCAACCAGCGACCGTGTACAACATAAAATTCTCGATAACTGTCGGAAAAACAAACTTGAACATCAGTGCCAACGCTGACGCATTGAGTGCGACGATACAGATGTAACCCAATGTGAGAAACCAGCCACTGATAAATGCATGGGTCCGGCCCAGACTTATGTAAGCATACGCAAACTCCCCGCCCGACACCGGGTATTCTCGTATCAGAAATCCATAGCTGACCGCAATAAGCATCATCAAGAGTGCGCCGATGATGAAACCGATCATTACGCCAAGCGGCCCAGATTGGGCAATCCAATTGGTTGGCTGAACAAATGCTCCCCAGCCGATTGATGATCCAAGGGCAATCGCCCAAACCCAGTGAGGCTTCAGCGTCTTTTTTAACTCAGTTCTTTGCTCCATTGCTCTCCTCCCAACTGGCTAGTTTATTCCAAGTTTTAACCCCTTATATAAACATAGACCTCACCAACTTGGAGAGGTCTAGTCTATGTCAATCATTTAAATTATTCACGACAAAACGGCGTTTACCACCAGTTGTCTTTGGTATTGCCTCAACATATTCATAATCAAATATAGTTGACTCCCCAAACCGGATTCTCAAAGATCTTGACAATCTTGATTCTATTTGCTGAATTTTATCTTTCTCACTAACAACTAAGTAAACTTTGATTCTGTCCAGTTCATTTTGGATAAATTGAGACTCTATAATCCTCCTATCTGCTTCTCTAACAGCTGTTGACAGGTTCACATTAGTTACGACTCCACGCTCTTTTGAAACAAGAAAGTCATTGGAGCGCCCTATAATTTTCTTTATTTTCGTTACCTTTACTTTACTAGGATCATCGTATAGTTCAACTGCATCTCCGATTCTATATCTAATTAGAGGCGTAGTAGTAGTATAAAATGCAGTAACTATTAGTTCATAAACGTTATCATATAAGGGACGGTATTCAAAAACTCCAGTTTCAATGTTTGGAATAAGAACACCACCTTGATCTTCAGTAATAAATGGAGCTCCTTCAGATGAAGCATACTGGTTTCGAACCGGGCAGCCAAAGGCCTGTTCCATATCAGTTCTCATTTCTTCTGTTAATGTCTCCGCCGTAGGAAAAATAGCCAAAGGTGAAAAACTCAACTTAATATTTTTGTCTAAAATAAACTTTGCAATTCGATGAATAGTAGCAGTATATCCATCGATAGACTGTGGTTGGAATTTGTTTAACTGTTTTATATAGTAATAAAGATTTTCTCCATCAGCATGGTATGCTGAAAATAGCATCTGATTTAATGACTTGTTAAACCGCCAAAAAACTTTTGACTTTTGTGAATTAGGAACTATTTCCCGTCCACCGATGCTTGCTCTTTTCATACCCTTCTTTACACCGTGTTGTTCCTTAAAATAATCAAGAAAAGCTATTTTTCTGGACATGTCAAATGCAGAAGTATAGAAAGTTAAACTTTTCCCTGTACTTCCTCCAGTCTTGCCAACAATTACATTCTGATCAGTCGTTCGTAACCGCTCAATTTCTGTTCGCAAGGTCTCTTTCTCAAGTATTGGAATACTACTCAATTCTTGAAGCGAGAATGTTGACGGATTGATCTCTTGCAGCACTTCACTGTAATACTCGCTATTGTTTTTAGCATAAGCAATGAATTCTCTAAGTCTGTTAAGCTGAAATTCCTCTTTTCGCTCACTATTCTTTCTTAGGAGTTCCAATTCATTATAGTAATTTACATTATATCTTTGTTTATTGAGTTGCAAACCTTTAAGAGAGACAGCAATATTTTGTAGAGCAATAGGTGCATAATCATATATTTTCATTACTAGAGTCACCTTCTACAATAGGACTTTTATGTTGCTCCCATTAGTTTTTTTCTTATAACAGAAATAACAAGGGCTTGCTCATCTTCTTTCATCGCACTACCCGACGGCAAACAAACACCTGTGATAAATAACCGCTCACTGACTGTGTCATTTTCGCTATGAACAAAGAATTTGTTGCCCTCAAACACCGGTTGCATATGCAGCGGCTTCCACACAGGACGCGCTTCGATGTTTTCAGCTTCCAGTGCGTCAATCAATTCATAGGGAGACACACTATTCTTTTCAGGATCCAAGGTAATCACAGAAAGCCAGCGATTCGAAAAAGTACCTTCCAGCTCAGGCATAAATTCAAGACCTTCGATATCCCCAAGCCCCTCTACGTATCGATTAAAAATTTCTCGTTTCTCTTTTACCCGGTCATCCAACACTTCCAGCTGTGCACGGCCCACTCCGGCCAGGATATTACTCAAGCGGTAGTTGTAGCCCGTCACACTATGCTGGTAGTGCTTCGCCTGGTCTCTTGCCTGAGTAGCGAGAAAGCGCGCTCGTTCCAATGCCTCCAGATCATCTGAAACAAGCATTCCCCCACCGGATGTGGTAATGATCTTGTTCCCATTAAATGAGTACACCCCATACTTGCCGAATGTCCCACTTTTCTTCCCCTTATACTCAGAACCAAGTGATTCTGCCGCATCCTCAACCACCGTCACATCGTACTGCTCACAGATTTCAAGGAGTTCATCCATCTTGGCGCTCTGCCCATATAGGTTTACAATAATGACCGCCTTCGGAAGCCGCCCTTCCTGCTCAGCATCCTTAAATGCACGCTTCAATGCATTTGGAGACATATTCCATGTGTCCGGCTCCGAGTCTATAAACACCGGTTCGGCTCCCAGGTAAACAATCGGATTTGCGCTAGCAATGAATGTCAGGCTTGAACAAAAGACTCGATCATCTTTCCCGACCCCTATCAGCTCCAAGGCAAGATGGATGGCTGCCGTCCCTGATGATAGAGCAGCAGCACCTTTCATTCCGACATAAGATGCAAGTTCCTCTTCAAATGCGTTCACATTCGGACCAAGCGGCGCAATCCAATTTGTCTCAAATGCTTCATTTATGTACCTCTGCTCATTCCCGCTCATATGAGGAGCGGAAAGTAGGATTCGATCTGCCATGTTAGGTTCCTTCTTTCCTGATCACTCTTGCGGGTACCCCGACCGCCGTTACACGCTCAGGAATATCCGTTATTACTGTTGCACCTGCTCCTACTGCAGTCCAATTCCCGATCGCTTTTTGTGGTATAACCGAAGCACCAGCACCGACTTGCGCTCCTTCACCTATCACCACTCCGCCAGTCAAGCACGCCCTCGGGGAAATGTGAGCATAGTCCCCAACCTTGCAGTCATGTTCCACCACGCACCCCGTATTCAAGATGACATGATCCCCGATAACTGCATCCGCATTCACCACAGCCCCCGGCATGATGACCGTTCCCCTTCCTACGGAAGCGCTTGGACTGATGGTTGCAGAAGGATGAACCAATGTAATATACGATGTTAGAGGTATCCCGAACTCCTCGACCAATTTCTGACGAACTTTGTTTGACCCGATGCCGAACACTACTTTGGTATCAGGATCAATTATCCTTTTCAGATATGAAAGCGGCCCACGAATGATTCCATGCCTTTCAAACACTTCATCATATCGATCATCCAGTTTAGCTAAAAGAGACACTTCCGGATTCGCGTTTACGAGATCTTCTACCACCTTTGAATGGCCACTGTCCCCAATGACGACAACCCTGATCATCGCACACGCTCCTTCTCCTTCTCCAAAGTTGCAGGAGTTCCAGTGAATTTCGTCATCGTCGCCTGGCCAGCCTGATTGATGCCTTCTGTTTTAAACACCTTCAGCACGGTCATGAACAAAATACGCATATCCAACCAAAAGGACTGGTTCTCTACATACCATACGTCATACTCAAACTTCTCTTCCCAAGAGATCGCATTTCTCCCTTTAACCTGAGCCCACCCGGTTATACCTGGCCGGACTTCATGACGTCTTGCCTGCCGGTCACTATACAGCGGGAGATACTCCATCAATAATGGACGGGGACCGACAAAGCTCATATCTCCCTTAAGAACATTCCAAAGTTGCGGGAGCTCATCTAGGCTCAGCTTACGGATTAGCTTTCCAAAAGAAGTTAATCGGAAGGCGTCCGGCAACAACTCCCCTCTCTCATCCCTCTTGTCCGTCATCGTACGAAACTTATAGACATTAAATGGCTTATTCAAAAGCCCAGGTCGTTGTTGCTTAAAGATAACTGGTGAACCAATTTTCATAAGAATAAGGAAAGCTGTAATACCAATGATCGGTGACAGTAAGATGAGGGCGACCAAACTAATTACCGTATCAAACACGCGTTTCAAATCGCACACCCACCTTTAAAGTGTCTTAAACAAGTTAATTTGCTTCTGCAGTACTTTTTCTTCATCAAAAAACTGTTCAACAATTTCACGGCTTCTCTTGCCAAATGATTCTCTGGCTTCGCTGTCTTCCACTATTCTTTCAATCATTATTTCTAACTCTTTATCATTCCCTTTTTCAAAAAGGAAACCGTTTTCCTTCTGAAATACCTCTTCTCGGCAGCCCCGGATGTTTGAAGCGATAATTGGCTTTCTCATGCCCATTGCTTCAATAATTGATCGCGGTAACCCTTCACGATGTGAAGGAAGTACAAAACAATCTGAGATCGACAGAAGTTCAGGCGTATCTGTTCGGAACCCTAAGTGCTTAATGCTTGGGTAATCCAAGTCCTTCAGTAGTTGTTGATAACTACAAAGATCACGTTCACTCTCAGGCAACCCGCCTATCAATAACAGCTTTACATTGGAGTGTCGTTTGGAAACCCTCTTGAAGGCAGAGATCAGTTCAAATACCCCTTTTTCACGAACCATCCTACCGATGAAGGAAAAAATAATATCCTTTTCATTTAACCCTAAATCTCTCCTTAATGACTGCCTATCTTCCTCTGTAAACAGTTCAGGGCTAAACTTCTTCCAAATATCCACGCCATTGCTTAAGTGGATTGTTTTCTCCCTAGATTTAAAATTACTTTCCAGTGCTAAGTCATAATCCTCTCGGCTCTGAAGCAACAACCAATCTGTCATCCAGCGTGCAGCGTACTTTTCAATATTGAAAAATAAGCTATACTGCTTTTTCGTCATTTCCTCATGAAAGTAAAATCCATGCGCCGTATAGACAATATTTTTAATACCAGCAAGTTTGGCAGCCATCCTACCAAGCAATGCGGCAACCGGAGTATGGACATGGACAATGTCATACTTCTCCCGCTTCATCAATTTATAAAGAGCCATTACTGACTTCATATTGCTAATCGGATTTATCTCCCGCGCGATGGGTACATCAATCATGACCATCCCCTCGGACCGAAGGGCAGCAAAACGGCCTTGATCAGAGCATGCAGTATGTACTACGAACCCTTCTTCCATAGAACGTTTGATCAATGGCTTCAATAGGGCATCGGCACTTAAGTCAATTGCACATATCTGAAGAATCTTTTTTTGCTCGTTCATAGTCTCCATAGATCAACTGCTTCTGGTTTCTTGTCTAATGGAAGAACACTCTTGATATCCGCTATAACACTCGTATCTTCTTTCAGTAGCTGGCAGATACCCTCCCAATCTAAATCTCTGTACTCATCATGTGGCACCGCTATAACGACGGCCTCTGATTTCTCAAGTTCATTGAACGGAATGAGGTTCACTCCATATTCACGATACGCTTCGTCTGCGTCTGCCTGAGGATCAGCCACTTGAATGCAGACACCAAACTCTTTGAGCTCCCGGATGATATCTATCACTTTCGAATTGCGGAGATCGGGTACATTCTCTTTGAATGTTAGACCGAGCACAGTCACAGTTGCTCCTTGGATGACTACACCGTGATGAATAAGTTTCTTGACGACCGTGCGTGCTATATAACGGCCGACTCCGTCGTTGATCCGACGACCTGCAAGTATGACTTCCGGGTAATGGCCCACCGATTCCGCTTTATGTGTAAGATAGTAAGGATCCACGCCAATACAGTGACCACCAACGAGTCCAGGGGAGAACTTAAGGAAATTCCACTTAGTGCCCGCTGCCTCTAATACCTCTGTTGTATCAATGCCAATCCGGTCAAAGATCAACGCCAATTCATTCATAAGCGCGATATTTACATCTCGTTGTGTATTCTCAATTACCTTGGCTGCTTCTGCCACTTTGATTGAACTCGCTTTATGTACACCTGCTTCAACAACGCTACTATAAACCTCTGCAATTGTATCCAATACTTCGGGCGTTTGGCCGGAAACGACCTTTAAAATTTTTGTAAACGTATGCTCCTTATCTCCTGGATTAATCCGTTCAGGAGAATAACCCACGAAGAAATCTTCTCCAGCCTTCAAGCCTGATGCTTTTTCTAAAACGGGAACACATTCATCTTCGGTTACTCCCGGGTATACGGTAGATTCGAAGACAACGATTGTTCCCTTCGATAGGTTTCGACCCACCATTGCAGAAGCATTCAAAAGGGGAGTTAAATCAGGCTGATTATGCTGATTAATCGGTGTTGGAACAGCAACGATAATGAAATCAGCCGCCTTAAGTTTTTCTCCTTCATTCGTAAAATCAATCTCTGCCTTCTTAAGATCTTTCGGTTCCACTTCATTTGTATAATCAATTCCCGCCTTAAGAGTTTCAATACGGCGAGAGCTAATATCAAATCCTGTAATAGGATGCTTCTTGCCGAAAGCAACAGCTACCGGCAACCCGACATATCCGAGACCTACAACTGCAATTTTAAGCTCCATCTCAAAAACCCCTTATAACTTGATTTGATAATAATCCAAATACCAATCAATAAATTTACCGATGCCCTCTTTAATGGACGTTTGCGGTCGAAAATCAATGTCTCTATATAAGCTTTCAACATCTGCATAAGTTTCAGGCACATCACCGGGCTGGAGAGGCATGAAGTTCTTCTTCGCTTCGATCCCCAACTTATCCTCAATAGCTGTAATAAAATCCATCAACTTAACAGGGCTGTTATTCCCGATATTATAAACCCGATATGGTGCATAACTTGTCCCCGGGTCTGGATTCTTTCCTGTCCAGTAAGGATTCGGCTTTGCCGGCTTATCAACAAGACGTGAAATCGCTTCGACGATATCATCTACATACGTAAAGTCGCGCAGCATGTTTCCATTGTTATAAACATCAATTGGCTTCCCCTCAATGATGTTCTTTGTAAACTTGAAGAGCGCCATGTCAGGACGTCCCCAAGGGCCGTAAACTGTAAAGAAACGTAGACCAGTAGTAGGAATAGTATAAAGACTGCTATATGTATGTGCCATGAGTTCGTTTGTTTTTTTTGTAGCAGCATAGAGGCTGAGTGGGTGGTCAACATTATCCTGTACAGAAAACGGCAATGTCTCATTTGCCCCATATACAGAACTAGATGATGCATAAAGTAAATGTTGTACTTTGTAGTTTCGCGAGACTTCTAAGACATTCATAAATCCCACTATGTTTGAATCAACATATGCTCGGGGATTTTCCAGACTGTATCGCACTCCGGCCTGAGCTGCTAAATTAATCACTGTCTCAATTTCATGTTCTTCAAAAATAAGAGTTAATCTCTTCTCATCAATCAAATCAATATTATAGAATTCAAACTTCTCATGACTCTCAATTTCTTTTAACCTATCTTGTTTAAGTTTGATATCATAGTAATTATTTAAATTATCAACCCCAACTACTTCATATCCTCCCTTTAAAAGCCGCTTCGACAAGTTGAACCCAATAAATCCCGCAACCCCAGTAATCATTACCTTCAAATTAAAAACTCCTCAGTTTTTATTTTTTGATGAATTCCTTGAAATCATGATAAAAATCATTTCTTTTTCTATCTAAGTGATCAACCATAAACTCTCCAGCCCGGTTATAGTTTCTTTTCGATTGATCAATCCTTAAATCTTCATTATTCAGCAAGTCCAGTATAAGTGTTGCTAATGCTTTATAATCGCCCGAATTATGTAAAAATCGACTATCAATTAACTCAGGAATACCACCCACATTTGTAGCCACAATCGGCAGACCAAAATTCATAGCTTCTATTACCGATCTAGGAAGCCCTTCTGTCCTGCTAGGTTGGATATAGATATAGATACTTTCAAACCATTTATCTATTTCATTTTTAGTTAATTTTCCAAGGAAAGTAACATTGTTTTTCATTTTATTGTTCTCAATCCATTGTTTCCATTTTGATAAATCGCCCCCTCCGATTATTTCCAATTTGATATTTAGGTTAGGCATTTTTTTTATTATTCTCTTCAGCGCTAATAATGCAGTATCAACACCTTTATAATAAATATCTACTTGTCCAATTAAACCTATTTTAATTTCTTCTCGCTCTGGTATTCTTTTATCTAGGCTGTCCAAATAGCGATTCTGATATTCTCGATTTATAACAACATTAGATGCAGAATAAGTAAATCCTAAAGTCGGAAACTTCTTTTGAAGAGCATACTCAGTAACATAAATTGCATGCGTTGCATTTTTTAATACTCTTTTATATTTAAATGTTGCTAATGGTGCATACATTTTTCCAAGTAAACTTCCATGATACCGAAAAGCATCATTAGGAAATCCCACTAATTCAACCGCAACAGGGATATTCTTCTTTTTAGCCAATTGATAAGTTAATAACCCAACTGAACTAGGCAAACGAACAATCACGCAGTCAACTTTATTTAAGATATCATTGATTATTTTTTTTCCTCTATTTCTATTCCAGAAATATTTAGAGAAATTATTATTTAGCGATGGTATTTCTATAAACTCAACCCTCTCTCCGCTAGAAAGGGGTACTTCGTGCTGCAACTGATCTAGTTCAATCTGTCTTGAAGCTACAATCATACTTTCAAATTCTTTCAAGTATCTTTTCCAAAGTGAGTAATCAAATGTATAACTATAATATAATTGATTATTCTTTATTATTCTTACATCATGAGCGTATAATAATCTCAATGAATTCACCTCCAAGAAACTTTATCATTCAAAAAGTAAATTATTAAAAACAGAAATAAGAAAAATGAAATGTCATTAGCCAAGATTGCCCCGTTCTGTGCGTTGACTAATCCTAACCGTGCAATAGCTATACTCAAAAAAAACAGAAGTTCTACTCTGCTACTACCATTGCGAATGTTCATGAGCCAAATAGCTAAAGAAATGAACATTAAGGATAGTAGAGGGGATAAAACAATTCCTAAATAAATTACGCCTTGCCCAATCATTGGAAGTATTTGAGAAACATGATCACTATAATAAATTCTTTCGTTAAATATTTCGCTACCAGTCTTTAGTTCCATATTTTTTAAAAAGACATTAAAACCTATTGTGGAACGAAAAATCTCATAGAAAATATTCATGTCATGAATTTCTTGACTAAATACTTTCTTTGCCTCAATTGCTATCGCAACATTATACGGGCCAGCTAAATATACTTGTAATGTTTCGGCTAAGTCTGTAAGTGGGTCTTGGCCGTTCGTTGCTGTCATATAATTACGTTGTTCAGTGATAGAACTTGTGATGAATATTCCTACAAAAATGAGCGGTAATATAAAAATCAAAGTTCTTTTCGAAAATAATTTATAGAAAAATACAACAGTAACAATTGTTGTTATTACATAATCCATCCGATTGTTTCCAAAAACCAATAAAATACTAACTATAACCACCATAAAAGCTATGAGAATTACTTTTTTTTGTTTTCTTTTGTTATACAAATTACTTAAATAAGACATGATTAAAACAAAAGCCAAGTATTTAGAAATTACAAGCACGTAAGTAATTAAATTACCCATAGCTGAATCATAAATATTTGTTTTTGACACAATTATTTTTCCAAAAGAGAAACCATTCAATGAAGAAGGAAAAAGAAAGGCACTAACGATCGAAACGCCAATGAATAAAATATAAACGAAATGATTTTTAGGATAGGTTAAGTTTACATTCCCTAATTTCAGAAACACTTTAAATGATATTGTTATAAATAGCCAAACTATAACTAATTCATAAACCATTAACTGCAAAGCATAATCAAGAGAGCTTGAGGTAGGCGGGATGTTTGACCTCCCTCCATAGTACGATGTACTAGTGATCAAAAATGGAAGGATTACATATCTAAGAAAACTAGTTCCCAAAAAAACAAACATGAACAAGTTAATTATTTTTTCTCTCAAAATTAATATTGACACAAAGTACAAACTGCCGAATAGTAACGGGAGATAATATAACTTCTCGTATCCTGCTTGGATAGGAGTATAAGCTATATATATTGCAACAAGGAGGGATACGCCAAATATAAAAAAACTTAAAAGGGGGTAGAAAATCTTTCTGGCACTAATACTTCTAATGTTCATTCTTTTTCTCTCTTTAATTCCCTACTTAAAAACACTATCCTTAGAGTTAGCAACACACTCGACGAAATAATCAATGCAACTCCCGCTCCCATAATATCGTATTTTCTAATAAGCCACATACTCGTAATTATATTTATTACTAAGCTAATGAGGGTGATAATTGGTTGAACTCTTATACACCTGGCAGCCATAAGACCATTATCCATGTTCCAACTAATGGAATTAATTGAAACGGATAAAGTTATAAGAATAAACAAGTTTTTATAATCAGAGTATTCCTTTCCGTAAATAGCCCCTAATATCCACTCTCCAAAGAAGAATACAATTACAAGCATCAATAAGCTAATTGCTATTGATATAATTGTTAATTGACCAAATAATACTTTCCTAAATTCTTTTTTTTGATTTTCGTTATACAAATTTGAAAGTTTTGGAAGAAACACTTGCGTCATTGAGTTCATAAATGTATTAGATATGTTCAGTAAAAATACTATGGCTGAAAAAATCCCTAACTTGACAGGAGTGGTAAAGAGCTCTAAAAAGTATCTAGGAATATTTGCATTAAGTGAAAACAAGAACTGAACGATCCCCAACGGAATTCCTAACTTAATAATATCTTTAACCGTTGATAGGTTAATTGACGTCGTATAAAGTGGGTGATATTTCCTTTTCATCAGAACCTTCTCAATAAACATATAGAACATAAATTGGACTATCACTTGTATAAATAAAGCAATGAGAATATTTTTAACAGAAAATAATGAGATGGAAAATACCAATAAAAGAACGACCTGTTTCCAAATAATTAGTTTTGCTACTAACTTCAAGTTGTTTTCTTTATGCGGAATCGCGTAATACATGTCTGACTGTAAATCTAATATCTTTATTAGTCCTACGAAAAACATTAAGAAAAAGTATTCCTTGTAAAAAACCATAATAACAAAAAGCATAATAGTTAAAGAGAGTAAGCTAGTAATGCTTCTAGTTCTTAAATAGTTCCCAACATTGTTGTTTTGTTCCGTGATAAAGAGGGATCTCAATTTCATGTTACCCAGCAAAGAAATTGGTGCTGTTACCGCAAGCGCTAAAGAATAGAGTCCTACTTCAACTGCTGATAATTGCTTAGCAATCACAATAATAATAAGCCATTTCGAAAATGCGGAAATAACATTTGCTAT
The DNA here is from genome assembly GCF_900156305.1 of Edaphobacillus lindanitolerans. GTDB lineage: Bacteria > Bacillota > Bacilli > Bacillales_A > Planococcaceae > Bhargavaea > Bhargavaea lindanitolerans. The sequence continues at coordinate 1,077,005 of NZ_FTPL01000001.1, forward strand.
AAATATCCAGCTCATTTTTTTCATTATAGATTTCATCAAAACAGTCTCTTTCTTAAATAACTTAACTATCCATTTCTGTCCGATTTTAAAGTTATTCTCACTAAGGAATATTCTTCTTTAAATCTAAAGTTATTTTCATCTCCTAAATCTTTTCAAGGATCTAAAGTTCTAGATCATACTTTTGTAAGTGATTTGGACGGAGACTCAGGAATTTTTCGATTTGCGAGAGAGATGAGCGTTAGCTTTAATTCTTCTTCCTTCATCGTAGATAGCGTGCTAAGGACGTAAAGTTGTTCTGATTCCGCAATTGGCGTCGCGCGTCCTATATGGATTTTCGGAAAGACTTGCTCTTGTTGGATTTCAGAAGTATCCAGAAGTTCTTCATACAGTTTCTCGCCCGGCCGGATGCCAGAGTAGGCGATGCCGATGTCTTCTACCTCATAGCCGGACAGCTTAATGAGGTTGCGGGCGAGGTCGGTGATTTTGACGGGTTCGCCCATGTCGAGGACGAATACTTCCCCGCCACTTGCGAGTGTGCCGGCCTGGATGACGAGCCGAGATGCTTCCGGGATCGTCATGAAGTAGCGGGTCATGCGCTCGTCGGTGACGGTGACCGGGCCGCCTGCCGCGATTTGTTTTTTGAACAACGGAACGACCGAGCCTCGGGAGCCGAGGACATTGCCGAACCGGACAGCGGCGAATTTTGTGTTGCTCGTCTTCGCAAGGTTTTGAACGACCATTTCGGCAAAGCGCTTCGTTGCGCCCATGACATTCGGCGGATTGACGGCTTTGTCTGTCGAGACGAGGACAAAGTAGCCAACACCAAATGTGTCGGCGGCTTCTGCAACATTTTTCGTGCCGAAGATGTTGTTCTTCACCGCTTCAAACGGGTTCGCTTCCATGAGCGGGACGTGCTTGTGTGCAGCTGCGTGATAGATCACGTCCGGCGCTAGTTCAGAGATGATGTCGAAGATCCGGTTGCGGTCCTGGACGTCTGCGATAACCGGGATGATCTCTGTGTTTTGTCCCATTCCTTTGAGTTCACGGTCAATGAGATAAATCGAGTTCTCTCCGTGACCGACCAGAACAAGCTTCTTTGGCTGGAATCTCATGACTTGTCGGCAAATTTCCGAGCCGATCGAGCCTCCTGCACCGGTCACCAATATCGTTTTATTCTCAAGCTTGTCCGCGATGGCTTTCATATCGAGTTCAACTTCTTCGCGGCCGAGCAGGTCTTCAATCTTCACGTCACGAATGTCATTCACCGATACTTTCCCGGTCATAAGGTCCTCGATACGCGGAATCGTCTGAGTACGGGCACCTGTGTCGATGCAAAGCTTTGTCAGTTCGGCTGTATCCATTTTGGGCATCGACGGGATAGCGATGACAATATTCTCGATTTGATGTTCTTTAACTAACCTGGGAATGTCTTTGAGGCCCCCGGCGACATTGACACCGTATATATCGAGTTGTTGTTTTGTCCGATCATCATCCACGAAAACGATCGGTTTGAGGCCGTTCTCCGGGTTTTGGTTCATTTGTCGGACAACCATTGTACCGGCTTGACCGGCTCCGACGACCATCGTTGGCTTGAATTCCCCGTTCGTCCGCTTGACTTTTGAGTCTCTATACATCCGCCATACGAACCGAGAGCCGCCGATCAACATTAGGTGAAGCATCCATGTAATCATCAGTGCCCGGAAATAGATGTGTTGGACACCAATCAATTGAACGACAGACACTACGGCAATCGTAATGGTTACTGACTTTATAATTGCCTTCAGCTCTCCGACCGAAGCGTAAGCCCACGCTTTTTTGTACAGACCGTAAAACGACGCAGTCACATGGTGCGCGACAAAAATGGTTAGGGCACTGATGAGCAAGGTTTTAGACTGGATGATGCCAGGTGTCGGATTTAAAAGTAGAAAACTTACATAAATCGACAAAAACACAATAAATGAATCGATCGTTGCCAAACCTGCAAGTCGTTTAGGGTAACTCATTGATTTGCCAATACCTCCTCTTAATTCGAAAGCCATAGCAACACTTGAGTCTATTATACCTCTCAACTAGTAACCTTTGGTATATTTAATTGCAAAATCCGACAGTTCACCCGAAAATAAACCATTTTTTCTTCTTTTCCAATACCTCCGGTTCCAACACAATGGCGTCTCTTTTCTCTATTACCCTGGCGTTGTTTTCCAGTGCTATATCGACAAAATCTGCCCGGCCCCTCTTTTCCAGGTAGGTAAGACCTGCATCAAAGTAGAACTTCCGTTTTTCTGTGTTATGGGCATCAGAACCATAGAAATGAACGAGTTTAGCATCAATCAGCCGGAGGGCAGCTTCCTTGATCGTGGAGCCGAATGAACCGTTGACGGCTCCTGCCGTCACTTGGGAAAGCGCACCATGGTTGACAAGTCGCAACAGGCGCTCAGGCTTTTCAACAATCGCCTTGTTCCTCTCCGGATGAGCAATGATTGGGGTGATTTTGTGGTTCATCAACCCCTGGATCACTCCCACTGTATAATTCGGGATGCTTTGGGACGGGAGTTCCAGCAGAAGATATTGGGATTCTGCGAGTGTCCAGAACTCTCCTCTCTTTAGCCGGTCAACCAGATCGTCACAAAGCCTGATTTCATGGCCTGATGAAAGCTCGATCTGAAGGCTCTCTTCTTTTGCAGCCGCCCTCAGCTTTCCGAGTCCATCTTCCACTGCTTCTTTTGATACATGGAACTGGGGATGGCAAACATGGGAAGTGGAAATTAAATGAGTGATGCCTTCCTTCTCTGCTTGTTTCAGCATGTCGACCGCAGTTTTCAGGTCTGTCGGCCCATCATCCGCGTCGGGAATGATATGCGTATGGATATCGATCATGTTTCCCTTTCCTTTCCTTCTGTAGATACAGGAAAAGAGCAAGAAGGCCCGCTCTTCTTACTCCTGTGTTCCGTAATATTGGTAATATCCGTCTTTGTCGATCTGATAGTTATTGAGAACCGTGCCAAGAACGCGTGCGCGTGCTTTTTCCAAAAGGGAAATAGCCTTTTCCAAGTTTTCCTTCTCCGTAGCGCCTGAATTCACCACGAAAATAGTCCCGTCGCTTTGGTTTGCCAGAATCTGCGCATCTGTCACCGAAAGAGTTGGGGGCGCATCAAAAACAATCATTTCATATTGTTGCTTCAACGAATCCACAAGCCGGGTCATTGCCCTGGAACCGAGCAGCTCTGCAGGATTCGGAGGGATTGGACCGCTCGTCATAATATGTAGATTCGGCGAGATTTCTGTTTGGCGGATCGCCTCATTGGCAGTCTGTTGCTGCGTCAGGACACTGGAAAGACCGGCACTATTAACCAGGTTGAACGTATAGTGCACAGTCGGCTTGCGCATGTCCGCATCAATGAGAAGGACACGCTTGCCGTCCTGCGCAAAAAGAGTCGCGATATTCGCTGACACGGTCGATTTCCCGTCTCCGGGAGTCGCCGATGTGACGAGAAGGGTGTTCAGCTCGTCATCCACCGTAGAGAAGATGATGTTCGATCTGAGCGTACGAAATTGCTCGGATACGACGGAACGGGGACTTGCAGAAACCACTAGTTTTCGGGCGCGCTGCTCAAGCTGGTTTTTCCTCTTTTTTCTCTTCAGCATCATTTGCGCCTCCTTTGTGATCGGACAACGTTCGAGAGGTTCACATCAGAATCCGGAATCGGGCTGATCAGGCCGATGATCGGCAGGCCGGTCAGCTCTTCGATATCATTTTCTGTTTTCACGGTCGTATCCAGATACTCCAAGAGGAACGCCAGACCCACTCCAAGCATGAGACCGATCACAGCGCCGATCGCCATATTCAAAATCGGATCCGGTTTCACCGGAGCAGGAGACGCGGGCATGACAGCAGGAGCCAGGATATTGACGTTATCCACATTCATCAATGTCGGAATTTCATGTTCAAAAACATTGGCCGTCGTGTTGGCAATTTCCACCGCACGCTGCTGGCTCGGATCTTGCACGGCCACTGTGATCACCTGGGAGTTCTGTTCACTGCTCACCGAGATCTTGCTGTTGAGCGAAGAGGCAGTCTCATCCAGGTTCAATTCTTTAATCACTTTGTTTAAGATCGCGGGGCTTTTGATGACGACATTGTATGTATTGATGAGCTGAAGGTTCGTCTGGATATCTTGAGAAGTGAACTGGGATGCTTCTCTTTCCGTCTGGTTCACCAAGATCTGGGTGGAGGCCTGGTAGATTGGCGTCATGACCAGGAAGCTGATGACCCCCGCCGCCGTCACCGTCAGTAAAACACTGAGCAGGATTAAGGTCAGCCGTTTCCGCAGTGTTTTGAACAGGTCCTGCAAACTGATTGTCTCTTCCATCCATTGTGCCCCTTTACTTTGTTAATAACTGTATATCTAACACTCACTCCCTCAGTATAGCATGAGTTTGGTAAGAATTGTGTCGATTATTACAACTCTCTGTTAAAATAGATTAGAATAAGTCTACTTATGTGATAATTTGATAAGTCTATATCAGAAGGGAAGTGAAAGCGAATGAGACTGAAATTGTTATTGCCGGTGGCTATTATTTGTGCACTCATTCTTGGCTTTAGCTATTACGCATGGACGTCCAGAGTCGAACAGGGTGCCGCCCAGCAAGTGATCAAATCAGGTTCAGGAGAAGCATCATCGAATGATGACGTCCAGGATGAGCAAGAAGGTGAGCAAGAAGATGTCAGTGCGAGATCGGATCTGTCCGCCGGGCAGCTGGAGGAGTTGACTGCCAACTTGCCGAAGAGTGCTGCGGCCATGCTTGCCGATCGGCTGGACAACGGAGAGCAAGCTCAGTTGCTTGTGATTGGCTCATCTTCGTTTGATGCACCGGCGAGTCAATTCACGTCAGAGGTTCAGCAGGCCTATGGAGGTTTCATCGAGCCGGACGTTTACACTTTTGACGGGACGTCGGAACAGTTCATTGAGTCGGAACTGGACGCGGTCGATTGGAAGAAAGGGTATGACCTTGTCGTCTATGAACCGTTTACACTGAACAATAACGGTCAGGTGATCATTGAAGAGGAGCATCAGGACATCTTGACGGTGAAAAACCGGGCCGAGGAAGAAGTGGACGATGCAGCGTTCTTCATCACCCCGCCGCAGGCGATTCATAATCCGAACTACTATCTAACTCAGATCAATGCTCTGCAGAAGTTTGCCGACGACCAGAAGATTGCTTATATCGACCATTGGGAAGAGTGGCCGGACGCCGGAAAAGATGAAATCCTTGAGTATGTGGATGCCGACTACAAACTGACCGAAAAAGGAATTGACACATGGTCTGGCGCACTGATCAACTATTTCACGGGTAAATAAAGATGAAGATACAAAACAGCCGGCCATCAAATGGGCCGGCTGTTGCTGTTTCATGATGTGATTTCGAGCTGCTGTTTCAGTTGAGAGGAAATCGAATCAAGTTCCTCGTCGTTCATCAGGTAATACCAGATGCCGTCCATCTTCTGGCCCTGGCCTTTTTCCACGATAATCTGATTAACGTTGCGCGTCGCATCCCGGTAGTTCTTCTGCAGGTCATTCATCTCGTCGAACGTCAGATTGGTCCGGACGTTTTTGCTGATCGCCCCGAAAATCGAGCGGTAATTCATCAGGCTGTCGAGCGAAGCGCCTTTTTTGATCACGCCTTGGATGACGTCTTTCTGCCGATCTTGGCGTCCGAAGTCTCCACGCGGGTCCTGTTTCCTCATTCGCACATAGGCCAGTGCCTCATCCCCGTTGATCTGGACAGGGCCCTCAGGGAATGTGTACTGTCCCTGAGAAAAGGCAAGGTCGTTATCCACCGTAATCCCGCCGACCGCATCGACAATCTCTTTGAAGCTCTCCATGTTCACCTGGACGACGTAATCAATCGGAATGTCGAGCAGATTTTCAACACTCGCCATGGACATTTCCACTCCGCCGAACGCGAACGCATGGTTGATCTTGTCCTTGACGCCCTTCCCGACGATCTCAGTGTATGTATCCCGCGGCAAACTGACCATCGTCGTCTTTTTCTCTTTCGGATTGACTGTAAGTACAATCATCGTATCCGAACGGCCTTTGTCTCCTTCACGCTCATCCACACCAAGGACAAGAACCGAAAACGGCTCTTTTTTGTCCAGCTCCACTGCTTTTTGCCGCTTATCGGAGGCCTTCCGCTCCAATGGTGAATGGATCTCCTTTGCGGTATCCGTCAACTCTTTGTATACCAGTCCGGCATACACGCCGACCGCCAGCAAGATGAGGACAATCGGCCCGACAATCCACGGCCAGATCCGCTTTTTCTTGCGACGGCCCCTTCTTTTTTCTGCCATTTGCTATTCCCCTATTCCCATCGTTTTTTGTCTCTCTCTGTAGAATCTCCTACATTATAATCCATTTCACCTAAAATGGCGCAAAAAATTTAATTAATATTCTGGATTGTGATTTCGTTAAGGTGTGGCTGATGCCAGTCAGGCTTGGGCTGAGCTCAATTAAGGTGGACTATAAAAATTTCTTTTTACTGTGCGGGCAAGTCTCTTTCGAAGTCTAACAGTGTCGAACTATTATAGAAGGTAATCGAGAAAGCGAGCCGGGTAACGGATGTCCCGGCTCGCTTTTGTGTCTCTCTCCCTCACACCGACGGTTCGTTCAACACGCTTTCTTCCAATACAGAGGACTTGTCTCCATATACTTTCGTCAGATGTTGTTCTCCCCATGTGCAAAGCGAGTTCAGGATGCCTTCCAGGCTTTGTCCGTATTCGCTGAGCTCGTATTCGACTTTCGGGGGGACCTGATTGTAGACGATCCGGTTGATGACCCCGTCTTCCTCCAGCTCACGCAACTGTTGGGTGAGCATTTTTTGGGTGATGTTCGGCATGAGCCGCTTGAGCTCGCTCGTGCGTTTTTTTCCGTGGGTCAGATGGCAGAGAATCACGCATTTCCACTTCCCGCCGATCACTTCCAATGTGGCCTCAACGGAAATATTGTATTTTTTTCTGTGCATCCATAATTCCTCCTGTCATAGGCACTAAAAAGTACCTATGTTACTTTTGTGTTCCTATATCACTTTAAAGTGCGTACTTTCCATATCCGCTTGTAGATATCATAATAACATTTGTGCTGCAGAATACAACACAGAAAAGGGGGTAGAACATGGATATTGGAAAGAAACAAAGCACGTTGGCATTGATTGTTTTGGCAGTCAGTGCATTTGCCATCGGCACAACTGAATTCATCAGCGTCGGCCTGCTGCCTTTGATTGCAGGCGACTTAAATATCCCGGTGACCACCGCGGGGCTGACCGTTTCCCTGTATGCCCTGGGCGTCACATTCGGGGCGCCTGTATTGACTTCCCTGACATCCAAAATGTCACGCAAGACATTGCTGCTTTGGATTATGGTCGTCTTTATTGTCGGTAATACGCTCGCCGCATTGTCCACGACAATCGGGGTCTTGCTGGCCGCACGCGTCATCTCCGCCCTTTCTCACGGGGTCTTCATGTCGATCGGTTCGACCATCGCAGCAGACCTGGTCCCGGAAAACCGGAGAGCGAGCGCGATATCAATAATGTTTACAGGCCTGACCGTGGCCACGGTCACCGGTGTCCCGTTCGGTACCTTCATCGGACAGCAGTTCGGCTGGAGGGCTGCGTTTGCCACGATCGTGGTGATCGGCGTGATTGCCTTCATCGCAAACAGCGTATTGCTTCCCGGTAATTTGCGCAAAGGGGCCAAGTCATCATTCCGTGATCAGTTTAAACTGGTGACGAACAGCCGGCTGCTGCTCCTGTTCATCATTACGGCACTCGGCTACGGCGGAACATTTGTCGTGTTCACCTTCTTATCCCCGTTGCTCCAGAACATCACCGGGTTCAAAGAGGGAACGGTGGCCATTATCCTATTTGCCTACGGAATCGCCATCGCGATCGGGAATACGGTCGGCGGGAAACTGTCGAACCATGATCCGATCCGCGCTCTGTTCTATATGTTCATCGTACAGGCGGTTGTTTTGCTGATCCTGATGTTCACGGCTCCATTCAAGATCGCCGGTCTCATCACGATCTTCTTCATGGGACTGCTGGCCTTCATGAACGTGCCCGGCCTGCAAGTATCGGTGGTCATGCTTGCTGAGCGCTATGTTCCCAGCGCGACCGATGTGGCATCTGCGATCAATATTGCTGCATTTAATGCCGGAATTGCGTTAGGCTCTTATTTAGGCGGACTGATCACGCACTCGATCGGTCTGATTCATACCACCTGGGTCGGCGCGATCATGGTTGCGGCAGCGGCCGTCCTGACCGGCTGGAGCCGGATCCTGGAACGGAAAGATCAAGAAACGATCAAACATTTTGGAGGGACTACACATGACAGCATCTAATTTGAAAGACACGACAGCATTGCACAACGGCGTCAACATGCCTTGGTTCGGCCTTGGCGTATTTAAAGTTGAGGAAGGCCCCGAACTGGTGAATGCAGTCAAAACCGCAATTAAACACGGTTACCGCAGCATTGACACCGCCGCGATTTATGAAAACGAAACAGGCGTCGGCCAAGGGATTCAGGAAGGCCTGAAAGAAGCCGGCATTACAAGAGAAGACCTGTTTGTCACGTCGAAAGTATGGAACAGCGACCTTGGTTATGAGTCGACTATTGCCGCATATGAAGCGAGCCTGGAGAGACTCGGCCTCGAATATCTGGACCTGTACTTGATCCACTGGCCGGTTGAAGGCAAGTACAAAGACGCTTGGAGAGCCCTCGAAACCCTCTACAAAGAAGGCCGCGTCAAATCGATCGGCGTGAGCAACTTCCAGATCCATCATCTGGAGGATCTGATGAAAGACGCTGAAGTCAAACCGATGGTCAATCAGGTTGAGCGCCATCCGCGTCTGACGCAAAAAGAACTGCAGGCATTTTGCCAAGAGCACGGGATTCAGCTTGAAGCGTGGTCCCCGCTTATGCAAGGTCAGCTCCTGGACAATGATGTCCTTCAGGGGATTGCCGACAAGCACGGCAAGTCGGTTGCACAGGTGATTTTGCGCTGGGATCTGCAACAAGGCGTTGTGGTCATTCCGAAATCCACGAAAGAGCACCGCATCGTAGAGAATGCGGATGTGTTTGACTTCGAATTATCGAAAGAGGAAATGGAGACCATCGACGGACTGAACCAGGACCACCGCGTCGGGCCGGATCCGGACAACTTCGACTTTTAATCTGTAGTGAAATACCGGGCAGTCCCGCTTGATGTGGGGCTGCCCGTCCTATTAATAAACGAACAAACCAGGGAGGGACTTGCATGGAACTTTACTTAAACGGAAAAACCGCATTGGTCACGGGCTCCACATCGGGGATCGGCAAAGCCATCGCGACGTCATTGGCGGCGGAAGGGGTTCACGTGCTGATTAACGGGCGGCGCGAAGAAAAAGTGACCGAAACCATCCGGGACATCCAAGCCGAACATCCCGAGGCGGTCCTTCATCCGGCCATCGCCGATCTCGCGACGGAACAAGGATGCCAGGAAATCTTTGAAGCGTATCCCGAAGTCGATATTCTGGTCAACAACCTCGGGATTTTCGAGCCTGCCGAGTATTTCGACATCCCGGATGAAGAGTGGTTCCGCATGTTTGAAACGAATATCATGAGCGGCGTCCGGCTCACCCGCCGCTACCTGAAGCAAATGATTGAAAAAGGCGACGGCCGCGTCATCTTCATCGCCAGCGAAGCCGCCATCATGCCTTCCCTGGAAATGGCGCACTACAGCGCCACCAAAACGATGCAGCTCTCCCTATCCCGCAGCCTCGCCGAACTGACAAAGGGAACGAAAGTGACGGTCAACACGGTGATGCCGGGCTCCACCCTGACAGAAGGCGTGGAAACGATGTTGGAGACTCTGTACCCGGATGAACACCTGTCGATCGAAGAAGCCGAAACACACTTCATGAAAGAAAACCGGCCCACCTCGATCATCCAGCGACTCATCCGTCCGGAAGAAATCGCCCACTTCGTCACCTACCTGAGCAGCCCTCTCTCCTCCGCCGTCAACGGCTCCGCCCTGCGGATCGACGGCGGACTGGTGCGGAGTGTGTTTTGAGATCAATGTGCCAGAAACAAGCACAGAGTGCGCTCTGTGCTTGTTTTTTATGGGCTTTTATATAGGCGAGGCGGCGAGTCCCTACCAAACGCCTCCGAATCCCTACCTATCACGGTTGAATCCCTACCTTTTGTGCTCGAGCCCCTACCTTTCCCTTCCGAGTCCCTACCTTTACAATAAAGAAAAACCAGAACCCATCCCAAAAGGAATGAGTTCCTCTCACTATGAGTGATATGAATCCCTACCTATTGCGGTCGAATCCCTACCTATCAAGTTTGAATCGCTACTATTTGAGGTCGAATCGCTACCTTTCATCGATGAATCACAACCTTTTCCTCCCGAATCCCTACCTTTCTAGAAAGAGCGAGAATGTATAAAGCCCATCCGGAGGGATGGGCTCCGCTTACTATGAGTGATACGAATCCCTACCTATTGCGGTCGAATCCCTACCATTCGCACTCGAGTCCCTACCTTTCCCCTGTGAGTCGCTACCTTTTGCTGTTGAGTCTCTACCTATCACTTCCGAGTCCCTACCTCCCGTCCGTCCCTCCCACCTTCACCCGCCGCCTCAGCTGCATGTTGGTTAATCCCCGGAATGGGTCAATGGTATAAGCTGTGTTCACGGAAGTGCCGACTCGTTGCAGGTCGAACAGCGCCAGGATGCGGGTGGCGGCATATTTATCTTTGAGGCCGAGGAATTTCCTTAACTGCAGGTTATTGATCGTCGGATGGATGAGAAGGAACCAGTCGAGGATGGCCCGGCCATAGTCGGGGGCTGTCTGGACGCTGCAGTCGTCACAGCGGCAGGTGCGCTCAGTGACAAACCGCATCCGAGCGTGGCAGACCGGGCAGAGGAATCCCCGTTTCAAGTCGTTCGGATTGATCCCGAAACGCTTGCAGAGCGGGAATGGATTGAAGCGGTATTTCTCCTCCGCCAGCAAGCTGACCAAATGATTGAACTCGGAAACGTTCATCGAGTCCCGCATGTGGTCAAACGATTGCTGAAGATAGAGTGACACTTCGCGGACCGGAATGATCGGCGCCTCATCAGGCAGCCCCTCCCACAGGTTGTTCGAGACAAACGCGATTTTTCCATTCACCGGGAGCACAATCCCCCGATCTGTGAGCCATCGTTCAAGTCCCTTCATTTGTGTGTCCAATTGCATAATCGGGCACGGAAACGGGGTGATTTCTTCGTTTTGGTCAACTCGCTCCAGTCTGCGGGGATTGTGCCGATAGCGCAGAATCCCTTTGTAGAGCTTCGCTTCCAGAATCCAGGCTCCCCTTGGGGTCAAGATCACCGTATCGATCTGCACGATATGGTCCGGCCCGATTTCCAGCTCCAAATCGGTCAATACCTTGGCCGGTCCCGGGATTCGCGTCAGCCTCACATACTTATCGACCATGCGCTCACCGGCCCTGCCGGCTTTCGCCCGATACACTGCATCCTGAATCTCATTCTGCTTCTCATGGGAATCGGGCAGCAAAACCAGCAGCCGCTCCAGCGCATGCAACTCAACCGACCTTCCCCTCGCCACGAACATGCCATCCCCCCTTGCCCCCCAGCATAGCAAGGGACTGGTGAAGTGGGCCAACCGGCAATTTTTGAATTTGAGTACGGAATTTACCCGGAAATTGAATTTCGGGACGCTCGGATGGTGTGTGAATTTTTGATTGTTTCGCTTCAAGTTCTCGCGGATAAACGGATTCGGAGGCCGTTTGGGTTGTGGAGCAAAATTGAAATTTGGCAGTTCCGGTGAAACCCTACGATCGAGGGACGAGTCCCTACCCATCCCCTTCGAATCCCTACCTCCGGGCCTTTAGTCGCTACCTAACACACCTGAATCGCTACCTAATTCCTCTGAGTCACTACCTCCTCCTGGTAGCCCTGTCATGAGTCTTCAGGCGAAACGATGATGAGATTGATGAATAAGCAGCAAAAAGCGTCCTGCTGCGGGCGCTTTTTGATTTGATTGATGATCACGCTAAAAAGTAAACGGAAAATTTAAAACACTCATTGACTTACTACTACCCAGGTAGTAAATTTAGTTCAGGAGGAGTTAAATGAAAACTGATAAGGCTTTATCGACACTGAAAAAATACGGTTTTACTGAATATGAAGCAAAGATTTACATGGCATTGCTTGAGCGGCACCCCCTTAACGGGAACGAAATCGCCACTCAGTCAGGCGTTCCAAATCCCAAAGTATATGAAGCGTTAAAGCGCCTGACCGATCGAAACGTCATATTTAACGTTTCGGAAGGTACGGTGGTGAACAAGAAACTATATTCGCCGCTTCCCTATGATGAATTGCTTCAGTCATTGAAAGCAGAATTCGAGGAAGACCATGAACTGCTGGATGATTATTTCAAAAATCTCTCCACAAAAAACAATGTAGACTGGTCCGAGCTTTATCATATTTCGGGGTATGCAGCTTCTCTTGAAGCTTTAAAGGAGTTGATCAACGGGGCTGCCGACAACATTTACATTAGTTGCTGGAATGAGGAGTTAATCCATCTGATGCATGAATTGAAAGAGGCGGAAAGCCGTGGCGTCAAAGTGGTCTCCATTTCATTTGATCAGCCCGAAGCTCCCGTTACGTGGCATCACTATCATCACCATGTAGGTGCATTTTCCGATAAACGTCATATCGGAGAGCTCTCTTGCGCAGTCGATGACCGGAGAGTATTCATTCTCCATTCTGCCGGAGCGGACACCCATTCGATCATCTCCAGCCATGCCGCCTTGATCCGGACAACCATTAACTATATTAGGCATGACATCTACATCAATCAGGTTGTCAAAGACTTCCCGAAGGAGCTCGTTAAACAATACGGCGATCAATTTGAAAGACTGCTGAATCGTTTTTAATCGGCATCAATGACTGACTTCTATAGAACTAAAGAACAAGGAGGGCCGAATCTTCAACACCATTACTCAAAGGGGGATTATCCAATGGGGGAGAACAAACGAAAAGTGATTGATCTAAGCGTTCCGATGGACGCAAACGCGAAGGAGCCGTTCCCGCCGAAAATTGAGTACGAGGCACACGAAAGGGGTGCGGAACAGGCTGCAGCCATTCTGGGACTGGAGAAAAGCAATTTCCCGGATAGTAAGGCCTGGGCGGTTGAAACACTGACGCTAACGACCCACACCGGTACACATGTGGACGCACCTTGGCATTATGCAGATCAAACGGCAGGTGAACGCTCACGCACAATCGATGAGCTGCCGCTGGATTGGTTTTATGGAGACGGGGTCCTATTCGATTTCAGTGATAAAGCGGCCGGTTACGAACTTCAAGTAAGTGACTTTAAAGAGCGGCTGGCAGAGATGGATTATGCTTTGAAACCCTATGACATCGTGTTGGTTCGGACAGACGCCGACAAACGTTTCTACGAGGAAGACTATGCGTTTTGCCACGCAGGTGTTTCCGCAGATGCGACCCGTTGGTTGATAAGCGAGGGAATTAAAGTGATGGGGATTGACGCTTGGGGCTGGGATATCCCCCTCCCCCTGCAGGCTCAGCAGTACCGGGAGAACCCGCAAGATGATATTCTTTGGGCCGCACACTTCGTCGGGAAGGAAGCCGAATACTGCCAAATCGAGAAGCTGGCAAACTTGGATCAACTGCCAAAAAAACATGGTTTCAAGGTGGCTGCCTTCCCCATCAATATTAAAAATGCCAGTGCAGGATGGGCCAGACCGGTTGCGATATTCGAATAAAGGGGGATTTGAATGAGCTTCAACAGTGTGTTCTTGCTCTTCTTCGTTGCCTTCATCGCCGTTCTTCTGGCGGGAGGATGGGTGACACGCAAATGGGTGACCGGTTCAAATGACTACTTTATCGCCGGCCGGGAAGTTGGGCTCCTCGTAAATATCTTCGGGGTGGCCGCCATCGGATTCGCCGGCACAATCATCACACTTGGCCCGGGGCTCGCCATCATGACCGGTTTCTGGGGATCGTTTGGTTTCGGACTGATCTATGGTATTGGCGGGCTGGCTCTTTATGGCTTGCTGTTTGCGCCATACATCCGCCGCTCCGGAGCCCATACGTTGTCCGAGTGGCTGGAAATGCGGTTTGATAAACGGACGAGGACGCTCGTCACAGTGGCGACCATTCTGGGTCTCCTGGGCATCATGGCGAACAACGTCATGTCCATGGCGATCGTAACCACCAGCTTTACGGGCTGGTCATTAATTGGGACACTCTCCGCAATCTTTGCCATGTTCCTTCTGTTTACGTACATCGGCGGGTTCTGGGCAGTCACTCTGACAGACTTTGTCCAGATGTGCATCGGTCTGATTGCATTGCCGGTTATGTTGATCACCATCATATCGAAATTTGGCGGCATGTCCTTCATCGGGTCAAATTGGGCAGGTCCCGGAAGTTACTGGACGAGCGGGATTGGCGGCGGCCAGTTGCCGGTCTTGTCCCTGCAGTATCCGAGTGTCCTGACGTTTGGTATTCTGTTCGCCTGCTTCCTAGTGTGGGGGAACAATTATTATTGGCTGCGTGTATCTTCAACCAGAAGTGAACGGACTGCCAAGCTTTCGTTCGTCTACGGAGCACTGCTGCTCGTTTTCGTTCCCATTCTCATTCTGGCATTCACCGGTTTGTATGCGGGTTCCGCAATGGGTGATCAATTCCTCCCCTACGGAACCGTCGATCCGACAGCCGCTTTCGGCGTAGTTTTGAAAGCGCTGCCAATCGTAGTGGCTGCATTCGCTTTACTCGGAGCGCTTGCTGCCTCGATTTCCACTTCAACAACTGCGCTGATAGGGGCTTCCAGTACTGCAGTCCGTGACTTGTATCAGCGGTATGTCCGACCGAACGCAACCTCTAAAGAGCTGACTGTTCCGTCCAAATTGATCACGCTCGCTTTGGGGTTGATCGTGTGGCTTCTGTGCTTCTATCCGGGCGGGCCGCTCTATCTCTTTGCGTTTTCCACTGCCTGGCTTGGAGCTCCTTCCATTCTTGTATTTCTTGGAATGTGGTGGAAGCGGACGACGAAGACAGGCGCTTTCTATGGAGCAGTCGTCGGGATTTCCGCAACCGCTGTATTCACCGTGCTGGACTTGACGAAAGTCTTTCCACTTGGAGCTTATACCCATGTCGGGGTGGTCGGGCTCATCGCCACTGTACTGACCACGGTGATCATCAGCCTCCTGACAAAACCTGATTATTATGCTTTGAAAGGATTTGATGGCCCGGTCGGTCCGACGGGCACATTGACCGAAGAAGAGAAGAAGGTCATGACCCTGATTCATTACGGATATGACACAATGGCTGAGATCAGTGACATGCTCGGTGTGGATTCGTCTGTCAGCAATAAAATCATCGAAAATCTGGACAAGCGGCACCTGATCGGACGGAAAAAATACTCGGGTCCCGGATTCTATACATTCCACATCCAGAAGGGCCTGGCTCCAGAATTATTTTTGAAAGGCTCCAGCCTGCATTATTCTGATGATCAGCTGACCGGAGAAGACTTTATCTTCCTGCAAAAGCTCCGACATGGGATGGGAGCGCTGAATCAATATATTCGCGAGACCGGGTTTGATTCTCTGCATGCATCTGCAATATTGTCGAAACTCATCAAACAGGGCTTCTTGATTGAAAAGGGGCTATGGAGACGCCAGGTGATCTTGAGTCCCCAGGGCAACGGGATCCTTCAAAAATACAGCGGTATTTCAGGGCCAGCCCCTGCCCTTCAGGAAGTACAGTGACACAATAGGAGGAGAACACATTTGAAGTTCGTTACCTTTGTATACCAAGACAATCAACAACAGGCCGGATACATTGAGGGCGGGAAGGTCTATCCCATATCCCTGGACTTGAATGGAACAGAAATCACCACCATGCTGGATTTCATTCGCCATAGCGGCAAGGCATTGTCCGCATTGGAAGAGCTGGGTAAAGACGTTCAATCGTATGGGTTGGAAGAAGTCCGTCTCCTTGCCCCTCTTCCGAATCCATCAAGCGTCCGAGACTTCATGGCATTTGAGCAGCATCTGCTCAATGCATCCAAACAAAGTGGTTTGACCGTGCACCCGCAATGGTATGAAATCCCCGTCTTTTATTTCTCGAATCACCAGTCGATCCACGGCCCGGAACAGGAAGTTGAAATTCCGCCGCATTGCGAGAAGTTTGATATCGAATTGGAAATCGCCGCGGTTATCGGTAAAGAAGGCCGCAATATCAGAGCAGAAGAAGCAGATGAATACATCTTTGGATACACCATCTTCAACGACTGGTCTGCACGCGACTTGCAGATGCAGGAAATGCAAGTCGGACTTGGCCCGGCAAAAGGAAAAGACGCTGCCACTTCCATCGGACCGTTCATTGTCACAAAAGATGAACTGGAGGAACATCGGAATGGTGATCGGTACGACCTGAAAATGACTGCCAAAATTAACGGCAAACAACTGTCCGAAGGAAACTTTAAAGACATATACTACTCATTCGGCCAAATGATCGAACGAGCCTCATCAGGGACCACGCTCTATCCGGGAGACATCATCGGCTCCGGCACAGTCGGAACCGGCTGCATCCTCGAAGCCGGACCGGACGTTCAGCCATGGCTGAAACCCGGGGATGAAGTGGAGCTTGAGATTGAGGGGCTTGGGGTGTTGAGGAATCGGGTGAAGTAAAGAGAATCACAGCAAGAACAGGAACATTTAAGAGCAGTCCTCTAATGAGAGCTGCTCTTTTTTCATTTATGTTTTTAAAGTTCGTATTTCATGGGCTTTTTCAATCAAGGAGTGCCTGATGGCGCTTCTTTTTTTCACTACAGATACCGACATGCAAGGTTTCGGCCGTTCCGGCAGATGCTCTATTTATGATGGGGCTCCGCTTCCCTTGTTGACAAAATCCTGTTTCCGCCGTACACTTTAGCACAACATAAAGCGTAAAAGTCTGTTGGCAGACGCAGTAGCTTAGGATTCCTGCAGAAGATAGAGATCGGATGGTTGGTGAGAATCCGAGCGGACCCGGAGTGAATTACACCTGCCTGAATGATGCAGATGATTTTTTGAGAGGGCAAGCGTTGCTTGTCAATTAGGGTGGTACCGCGAAGACTCTTCGTCCCTATGTGGAGAAGGGCTTTTTTTGTGCGCTTTTTTAAGGGGGAATTCGAATGTTGCAGTCGACGAAGTTGAAGCTGCCGGTTTGGGAAGCACTTTTGGTTTTGCTGGTGATCTTTGCATCCATCAGCATTTGTATTATCGGGCTCGGGATGAATCCGCACCTGCCCATCATCTTTTCGATCATTTTCTTGATGCTTTACGGACGGTTAAAGGGGCTTTCAAACCAAGAGATTGAGAAGGGTTTGATCAACGGGGCCTCTTCGGGTCTGGGTGCTGTCTATATCTTTTTCTTCATCGGAATGCTGATCAGCAGCTGGATGGCGAGCGGGACGATCCCGAGCCTCATGTTCTATGGTTTTCATTTATTCTCGGATCTGCCGCTTTATTTCTCCGTCTTTGTCGTGACGTCCATTGTGGGGGTCGGGATCGGCAGTGCGTTCACTACGGCCGCGACAATCGGGGTGGCGTTTATCGGGATGGCCACGGCACTGGACGCCTCTTTGGCCATAACGGCCGGTGCCATTGTTTCAGGAGCCTTTTTGGGAGATAAAATGTCCCCTCTTTCAGAAACGACCAACCTCTCTTCCGAAACCGTCGGTGTCCCCCTTTTTGAACACATTAAGAATATGATGTGGACCACGGTTCCGGCGTTTATCATCACAGCCATCGCGTTTGTTGTGTTGTCACCGGAAAAAGGACAAAGCACAACAGAAATCTCGACATTTCTGCAGGCGTTGGAGGATTACAGCCATATTAGCTGGGTTGCGTTTATCCCGTTTGTGATTGTAGCGGCTCTGGCGATGCTGAAGGTCTCCGCGATCCCGACTTTGTCCGCCGGGATTGTCAGCAGTGTCGTGATTGCCTTCATTTATGACCCATCCCTCACTTTCTCCAAGATGGCCGACATTTTGTTTTCCGGATTTGTCATGGACAGCAACGTGGAGCAGCTGAATTCGGTGCTGTCCGGCGGCGGAATTGAGAGCATGATGTTCTCCATATCGCTGGTATTGCTGGCGCTCGGCATGGGCGGGCTGCTGTTTTTGCTTGGGATCATTCCAACGATTCTGCAGGCACTTGAAAGTGGGCTGACCAGTGCCCTCCGCCTGATTTCTGCCACGGCCTGTACGGCAATCGGCCTGAACTTCTTCGTTGGCGAACAGTACTTGTCCATCCTGATCACAGGGAAGGCGTTTGAAGGACAATACACGAAGCTGGGCTACAATAAGAAGGCGTTATCGAGGGCCCTGGAGGACACGGGCACCGTGATCAATCCGCTTGTGCCTTGGGGCGTCGCCGGTGTATTCATCGCCGGCGTGCTGGGCGTCCCCACGGTGGAATACGTACCGTTCGCGTTCTTCTGCCTGCTCTCCCCGTTCCTGACGATTTTGAGCGGGGTGACGCAGATCGGGTTGTCCAAGAGGTGATCCATTTTTTGATGATGTCGGATCATCAGGCTTCCATCCGAAAAAAGACCGCATCGAGATAAAACACATCTCCTCCCGACAACATTTCCCGGAGTCTTCTTCATTCAGCACAACCTTCACTATTAACAAAGAAGCCGCTCTCTTTTAATCCGAGAGCGGCTTCTTTGTTAATTTGAGCGGAGGAACAGTCGAATCACCTGATGACTTGTCCTGCTCAGATTGAGTTTAGTTCGTTCCGATTCCATTGCATCTTTCAGACTCATAGGTTCCCACATAATCGAATAATACGCCGTCACACCCAATTCATTGAGAGCGGCGGCATCCTCCGTCACGCTCCCCGCGAGCGCCACACACGGAACTCCCAGCTCTTTGGCCAATCCGGCGACGCCCATGGCGGTTTTGCCCATGGAAGACTGGGCATCGAGTTTGCCTTCGCCGGTGATGACAAGATCGGCGCCTTTTAGGTGTTCGTTCAGGTCCACGGCTTCCAGCATCAGGTCGATGCCGCTCCGAAGTTCCCCTCCGAGCAGGCCGGCGAAGGCCGCACCGAGTCCTCCGGCGGCACCGGCTCCTTGGATTGCCTGGACATCGATTCCGAAATGCTCCCGGACCACCCGGGCGAAGTTCCTCAGTCCGTCATCCAGCTCCTTCACCGTCTCCTGGTCGGCACCTTTTTGGGGTCCGTATATATGGGCCGCGCCCTGTTCTCCGTAAAGCGGGTTGTTCACATCGCAGGCAACTTGGATTAAGACACCCCGGAGTGACGGGTGGACAGCGGCCGTATCGATCGAGCGGATGGCGCCGAGCGCCTTCCCGCCCCTCGGCACTTCTTCCCCGGTTTCATCCAAGAATCGGTAGCCCAGTGCCTGGAGCATGCCGACTCCGGCATCGTTCGTCGCACTGCCGCCGAGACCGATGATGAACGATTGGGCACCTCGGTCGATCGCGTCCAGGATGAGTTCGCCGACGCCGTAAGTAGTCGTGTTGTTCGGGTTCCGCTCCGATTCCGGGACAAGCGTCAGGCCGCATGTCTCGGCGATTTCGATGGCGGCGGTCTCGCCGTCTCCCAGCAGCCCGTATGTCGCATCGACCGGTTCGCCGAGCGGGCCGGTCACCCGGGTGCGGATGAGATGGCCGCCGGTGGCCCGGACAAGTGCATCGGCGGTGCCTTCCCCGCCGTCCGCAAGCGGGATGATCGTATGCCGGGCGCCGGGAACGGCTGTCCGGATTCCAGAGGCGACCGCTTCGCCCGCCTCCATCGAGGTGACACTGCCCTTGAACGAGTCCATGGCGATGATGATGTTCATGAGATTCCCTCACTCCTCTTCACTCTGCAAATACTGGCTCCGACCCGTTTCATTGAAAGAAAGGACCGCCCTGCGGCAGTCCTTCTCCTCTTAAATCTATCACTTCTCCGACTCCGGTCAGATGTCCTGCCGGATCAGGCTTCCACGTTCACTTTGGACAGGTTGCCATATATTAATCATAAAGAATGGTCCCGAATAGTAAATGGACGAAATTTACTATTTCTTGCTAAACAATTTTATGAGAGTCCACTCCTAAGAATATCAGCCCGAGTCGAACAATTTCTGAACATCAACACTTAAAAGCGACAAATGAAATGGGTATAATTTACAAAAATATTCTTTTCATATAACAGAAAAGGACTGCCGCAACGGCAGTCCTTTTCCCATCTTATTCGTCAATCAGTTTCCCCTTCACGGCAAGCCGGTCCGCACCTGTGACGGTGCAGGTGATGAGGGTGAGTTCATGCTTTCCCGGACGGTCGTTCAATACATCCACCGCAGTCGGGGGAATGACCTCCGAACCGGTGACTTCATAGATATACTCTTTGTCGTTTGCCTGAAGGATCACCCGGTCGCCCTTTTTCACTTTGGAGAGGTTGCTGAAGTGTCGGCCGTCCCGCCAGCCGCGGTGGCCCGCGATCGTAAAGTTGCCCTCTCCCGGTGTCTGATCCGGTTTGATCTGGGTGAGCGCCAGATTGAGATTCTCCGCGGTCGTTTCCGGAAGGACGAGCTGGTCTATTCCAATCGACGGAATTTCAATGCGGATTGTATTTTCCAACGCTTCCTCTGAAACAGGGAGGTTGTCAAGGTCGGCCGGATCTGCAGGCTCTCCGCTGTTGATCAATGCAAGCGCCCGTTCCAGGGAGCGTGTGTCTTTTGCCTGTTTCCCTTCCTCCAGGAACGGATAGGCCATGAAGGCAAGGCCGGCAATAAGCAGGACGAGCCCAATGAGTTTCTTCATGCGTTCACTTCCTTTTGCAAAGGCACCGGACCCATTCAGGGCCGGTGCCTTGCTTTGCCTTCAATCAGGCTCTCTTGCGCCGGCTGCCGATAAGCAGCCATCCGCCTGCAATCGCGAGGACTGCACCGAGTCCGAAGAGGTACATGAACTGCTCTTCTCCGGTCTGCGGCAGCTTGCCTCCGTTTGCGGAATTGTCATTGCCCGGTTTAACCGGTTTTTCAGCCGGTTTATCAGGATTGACCGGTTTCCCCGGGATGTTCGGTTTGTTCGGATCTGTCGGTGTACCCGGCTTTGCCGGATCTACCGGCCCTTCAGGATCCGTTGTTGGAGGCGGGGTGCCCCCTTCGTCGCGAAGTTGTTTATTGCCGATCTGGAGAATGACCGGCTTGCCGTCTTGGGCTGGAATGCTGAATAAGATCGGCGTTTCGTCCAGGCTGTAACCGGACGGGGCCAGACTTTCGATGAACTGATAGTTTCCGTCATCAAGGTGACCGGTGAAGAATTCACCGTTTTCATCGGTGACGTAGACGGCAGCTTGATCGTCTTCGTTTTTAACAAGCTGGTAATTCCCATCTTCATCTTGCTTGTACAGATGGAATTGAGCATTTTCCAGCGGGCGGTTGAGATCGAGATTGCCCTCGTCGTCCGCATGGTACTTCTCCAGGAATGCTCCCGGAATGACCGTGTTGACGATCGGTCCAATGTCTTTCACTTCCGTCTGCTGATCATCGATCGTGAATTCAATCGGTTCTTCCAGCGGCTCATACCCTTTGAGCGGCTTCGTTTCGATGAGCTGATAATGACCCGGCTCCAGCGGCTGGCTCACACGGACCCAGCCGTCGTTGTCCGAAACGAGTGTTTCGACGCCTTCGACCGGTTCACCGTTCTCATTCCGCAGCTCGAATTCTACTCCGGCAAGAGGATTGCCGCTCTCATCGACTTTCCGAGCCTCAAACAGCCGGACGAGCTTTTTGTTTTCCACTTTGACAACTTGATGGCCGTCTTCGCCGACCGATTCTTCCGAAAGCTTGATTTCAATGTCCTCAAGATGATCCGCGTAGCCGGCAGCCGGACGGACTTCTTTCAGAACATAGTCGCCTTCTGTCAGTGAACGGACTTCCCAGACACCGGATTCATCCGTCTCTCCGGCAGCAAGCGGCTCATTTTGATTCTCTTTAGCATACAGTTCAAATTGAACACCTGCAATCGGCTCGTTCGTGTCAGCGTCCGTTTTGATTACTTTGAACGGCACGAGGCGTTTGTTGCCGACATCAAGGACGACCGGCTTCTCGTCTTCTGCAGAGAGGAGGAAGCCGACAGGCGTTCCATCCAATTCATATCCTTTCGGAGCCTTCACTTCAACAAATTGATAAGCGCCGTATTGCAGACCCTCTGCGTGCAGTTCACCATTTTCGTCTGTGACGTAGACAGTGTCATCCAACCGGGTAAATCCTTCCCCGTCTTTTTGGTACAGGTGGAATTCCGCGCCCTGCAATGGACGTTCCTGATCCAGGGAACCATCCGGGTTTTCGTGGAACTTGCGGAGTGAAGCACCCGGTGCAACTTCATTGCTGATCGGCTCAAGCGTCTTCATGGACGTCTGCTGATCGTCGATTGTGAACCGCACCGGTTCCTGAAGCAGCAGATAGCCTTTTGGCGCTTTCGTTTCGACGAGCTGATATGTGCCCGGTGTAAGTTGCTCTTTTACTTCAATCCAGCCGTCTTCGCCGGATACAAGATGTTCATGGCCCGCAACCGGCTGCCCGTCCTCTGTGAGGAGAGCGAATTCTGCTCCGGCGAGCCCTTCTCCGTTCTCATCCACTTTTTGCACTTTAAACGTATGATTGAGCTTTGCGTTCGTCACTTTGACAACCTGATGGCCGTTGTCGCTCACCGATTCTTCCGAAAGCTTGATTGCAATGTCTTCAAGATGATCCGCATAGCCGTCGGCCGGACGGACTTCTTTCAGAACATAGTCGCCTTCAATCAGGGAACGGATTTCCCAGATACCGTCTTCATCCGTCTCACCGGCGAAAAGCGGCTCTTTTTGGTCCTCTTTTGCATACAGTTCAAATTGAACACCGGCAATCGGTTCATTTGTGTCAACGTCTGTTTTGATCACTTTGAGCGGAACGAGTCGCTTGTTGCCGACATCAAGGACGACCGGCTTCTCGTCTTCTGCAGAGAGGAGGAAGCCGACAGGTGTTTCATCCAATTCATATCCTGCCGGAGCTTTCACTTCAACAAATTGATAAGCACCGTATTGCAGACCTTCTGCGTGAAGTTCGCCATTTTCATCTGTGACGTAGACGGTGTCATCCACACGGGTAAATCCTTCCCCGTCTTTCTTGTACAGGTGGAATTCTGCGCCCTGCAATGGACGTTCCCGATCCAGGGTCCCATCGGGATTTTCATGGAATTTACGCAGAGAAGCACCCGGTGCAACCTCGTTGTGGATCGGATCAAGTATTTTTATGGACGTCTGCTGATCGTCGATTGCGAACCGAACCGGTTCCTCAAGCAGCAGATAGCCTTTTGGCGCTTTCGTTTCAACGAGCTGGTATTCGCCTGGTGCAAGTTGCTCTTTTACTTCAATCCAGCCGCCTTCGCCGGATACGAGTTTCTCATGCCGCTCAACAGGTTGCCCGTCCCCTGTTTGGAGAGTGAATTCCGCACCTGGGAGCCCTTGCCCGTTTTCATCCACTTTTTGCACCTTAAACGTACGATTGAGCTTTTTGTTCGTCACTTTGACAACCTGATAGCCGTCATCACTGACCGATCCTTCTGAAAGCGTGATTTCAATGACTTCAAGGTGATCCGCATAGCCGTCGGCCGGACGGACTTCTTTCAGAACATAGTTGCCTTCAATCAGGGAACGGACTTCCCAGACACCGGCTTCATCCGTCTCACCGGCAACGAGCGGATCATTAAGATTCTCTTGCGCATAAAGTTCAAATTGGACGCCGGCAATCGGTTCTTTTGTGTCAACGTCCGTTTTGTTCACTTTGAGCGGGACATGTTTTTTGTTGCCCACATCAAGGACGACCCGCTTTTTGCCTTCAGCCGGGATCGAGAATCCGACCGGCGTATCATCCAATTCATATCCCTTCGGAGCCTTCACTTCAACAAATTGATAAGCGCCGTTTTGCAGATTGTCCGCATGCAGTTCGCCGTTTTCATCCGTGACGTAGACGGTATCATCCACACGGGTATACCCATCCCCGTCTTTTTGGTACAGGTGGAATTCTGCACCCTGCAATGGACGGTTCCGATCCAGGGTCCCATCCGGGTTTTCGTGGAGTTTTTGAAGTGAAGCACCCGGTGCAACTTCGTTGCGGATCGGATCAAGTGTTTTCATCGATGTCTGTTGATCGTCGATTGTGAACCACACTGGTTCCTCAAGCAGAAGATAGCCATTTGGCGCTTTCGTTTCAACGAGCTGGTATTCGCCCGGTGTGAGTTGCTCTTCCACTTCGATCCAGCCGCCTTCGCCGGATACGAGTTTCTCATGCCCCTCAACCGGTTGCCCGTCCTCTGTTTTCAGAGCGAACACCGCTCCCGGGAGTCCTTGACCGTTTTCATCCACTTTTTGGACTTTGAAAGAATGATTGAGCTTTTCGTTCGTCACTTTGACAAGCTGGAACCCTTCGTGCTTGCCGTCGCGTTCTTTCTCATTCCGGTCGAGTTTGAATTCGAAATCAGCAGGGATCGCATAGCCTTCGGCCGGTTGGATCTCTTTGAGGACGTATTCTCCCTCAGTGATGCTGAAACCGAGGTCCCAGATTCCATTCTCGTCGGTGCTGCCCGAAATAAGCGCACGTTCCAGGTTATTTTTGTTGTAAAGCGTGAAAACGACGCCTTCGATCGGTTCTTTTGTGTCTTTGTCCGTCTTGATCACCTTGAACGGCACTTTCACGGTGTTGCCTGCGCTGCCGTATTGATAGTTTTTGATCAAGGTGGAGTCGCTGCCTTCAGATCCCTCTGTGCTGTTGTAGGAGACCTTGATTTCATTGCTCACGTCTGAACCGGACGGGGCAAGGAAAATCGTCTCATATTCGACATAGTAGGCTTCTTTGATCGGCTGTTTGAAAGCAAGCGTGAATGTACCTTTTTTCGGGTCGATATTCAGCGTATACAGACCCTCATCGACGGGTTCTTTTGACATCTTTGGACCGCCGTCAGCAGTCGTGCCGGTCATCTTCACTTGATAGACCTTGAATGAATCTTCCAGATAAAGCTGGTCCGGACTGCCGTTGTCATCTTTGCCGACCGTGTCGGTGATGAGGACGTCGTGGAGTTCCGACTGACTGTAGTTCAATTCGAAGTTCCACTTGATCCGCTCAGTCGGACGGACTCCTTCGCCGAATTTCTTGATCACTTTGTCGGTGTGTTTCACTTTGACCGACGCGCTCCATTCGGCGTTCGGTCCTGCGTCACTCGACAGGGTCGCTTTGTTCTTGATGGTGACATCCCCATTCGTTTCTGGGAACACTCCGTCTTTGTCGACGGTCGTATAGGTGATCTTGTATGCTTTGTCGAGCTTCCCGAACGATAGACTGATCTCGTCGTTGCCTGCTTCATTGTTGACCGGCTGGGCTGTACCGACCTCTTTCAGCCCGCCGTCCGGTTGCACTTGCACTTCTTGGATGAGGACAGGCCCTTTCAGTTCCTGGGTTTCCGGAAGGATATCCTGGAACACGGCGTTGTTCAGTTCGTTCAGGTTATAGTTCAGTACAACCTCCCAGTGGAAGGTTTTCGTTTCATAGTTGTAATGACCTTTTTTGTAGCCGTTGTTTTTCTGGTTGTCGTTCACTTTAACCGTGTGACCGGCTTTCGGATCTTCTTTCATCCCGCCGTTTTTAATGGTGATTTCGTTCCGGTACTCACGGTTATTCTTGCCGATATCGCGGATATCGTATTTCGTTGTGTACTGGATGACAATCTCTTTGTCGATCGCTTCCGTCAGAATGAGCTTAAAACCGGATTTGCTGACGCCTTCCAATGTGTAGCCGCTGAATGGCCGGCCGTCGACAGTGACGTGCAGACTGTCTTGATCCAACTCGAGCAGGCCATCGATGAACACATCGTCAAAAATGGTTCCGGCCGGCAACGTATACCCTGCGGTATTTGCCCGGATGATCCAGCTGATCGTTTTGTCTTCATAGTTCAATTTGCCATGCCATTTATCGAGCAAATAAGTTCCCCGGAAATAGGTGACAGAGGCATCGGCGGATTTATTGTTGTCTTCCCGTTTGACCGTATTTTTGACGGTCACGTCACTCGTGATCTGGTGATCCTTCGGTTCCGTCTTGTACTTGATCACCCGCGGAGTATTGACATCGTCATGGAACCGGAGAGTGAAGCCCTGCCCGTTCCCGTCCAGTGCGAATGAGTAGGCAGAAGACGGGACTTTTTTCCCGTCCTCTTCGTAGACAACAAAGCTGCCATCCACGTAGGAGTGATTCCCGTCTCCACTGCCGCCGCTTACTGTCCAGCTGTCCGTCAGCTTGGCATTTTCTTTGGAGATGAGCCGGTTGTTGAAATTGTAATGGATCGTCCATTCGGTTGACAGGTCGCCCTGGATCGCTCCGGATTTGGCGAGTGGCTTGCCGAAGTTGACGCTGACCGATTTCGTTGCAGGTTTGCCGTTGACGTTTGCGGTGTTCCCGAAGTTCTTCGACTCCTCATCCCCCGCATCGGTGATCACGGTCTTGTAATTGATCTTGTAGGCTTTTTTCGGGGAGTTCGGCAGGTTGAATGACATGCCGTCTTGCGTAAAGGTCGGCCTGACATTCACGGCCGGTCCATCCGAAATGCTGCCGTCCGGACGTACGATCAGTTCCTGTACATGGACGGAATCGGGGATGATTTCATGGTCCGCTGTCAGGGTATCGGTGAAGCTGAGTGTTTCGGAGGATTCACCAAGGTTCGTGTTCACATTGACCGTCCAGTCGATTTCCTTGCTGTTCTTTCCTCCGTTATCTGGCGTGCCCGATTTTTCAATGAACGTACCGCCGACCGGTTGGAAATTCAATGTGATCGTTTTTTCGCCAGGAAGGACGATGACTTCTTCCCAATTGTCCCCCGTTGAAGAGATTGAAGCTGTGATGAAGAAGAAGGAACCCGGTTCAATCGCCGTTCCTTGTCCCAGTTCATCGCGGATTGCATCATTGAACGTAATGATCAGGTTCTGGCCGTCCATGGACATCGTTCCAAGCTCACCGAATTTGTTGCCTTCGGAGAAAGTGGCCCCGCGGAATACTTCCGGCAGCTTGTAAGTGAGCGTAGTGCCCGGTCCATAGTTATGTCCGGCTCCCAGTTCCAGCTTGAACTCAAGCCGGACGTTGTCACCATTTCTCACGTCCGCGGCATCTTCGACTTCCGCACCGTTTATTGTGACCAAGATCTCTTTGATCACCGACTCCGGCATGACCAGATCATAGGCCGCTCTCTTTTCAGTCCCCTTTTCATCGGTTTCTTCATCAGAGTCCTTTTCTATTGTCTTCTCTTCAACTGCCTCTTGTGCCTCCGGGTTGTCGGTTGCCGGCTTTTCCTCTACCGCCTCACTGCCGGAAGGCTTGTCTTCCGTCTGGCCCGGTGCCGGTTTTGTTTCCGGCTTTGTTGATGGATCGTCTTCCGGTTGGTTCACCGGATCAGCCGGCTTATCTTCGTCTAAGGCCGGTTCTTCCTTCGGTGTCTCCGGCAAGGCGATGGCCGGTTCTTCTTGGCCCTCTGCCTCAATCCCGCCAACTTCCTGGACGGATACCGTCTCCGGCACCTCCCCGGTTTCAGCAAAGGCCGGCAGGATAGGACCAAATAATGTGTGGCCCATGACCAGCAGTGCCAGCGCGAACAGATTGAACTTCTTGCGCACTTCTTCCATTCCCCCTTCAATTGGTCGACAGGATTCTACAAAAATCCTGCTCCTTTTCGAAAAACAGATAATTCAACCTATAAAACTGTTCTCACAAATCACTTTATTGGTTCGTAAGCCCGTTCTCTATTAGGTCTCTTTCATCGCATTTTCGACGAATTTGGGCATTTGTCCCCAATTCAGCTTCTATTGACTATAGCAAATATGCATATGCGGTACACTTTTCATTTTTTCCATTGCAAAGGAAAAGCGGCCCTTTAATAGAGGCTGCCGGCAGAAAGTCTTTACTTACCCTCGGGGATGGGCTATGTTTGACACAAATCTGTTCATAGACAAAAAACGCTGCGAGGGGTGGATGGATTGGTTGATAAAGTTCCTATTCCCAAGAGACAATATGACATTCTGTGCGATCTCGAAGAGGCAACCGGTTGGCTTACACAGACTGAGCTCGGACAAAGGAACGGATGCTCCTATAAAACCATTCAAAATGAATTGACGGCGATCCGAAGCGTGCTGCCCCATCACTGGACGATCCATTCAAGACGCGGGGTCGGTCTTCGGCTTGAATTGCCTCCCGATGAGACCATTTCCAGCACGTTTATTATCGAGGAACATAACCGGCTCTCAGATATTCTGCACCTGCTCCTGAACGGCAGCGCCTATACGCTGCAGCAGCTGAGCGAAAGATTGTTCATGAACCCGAATTCCGTGCTGTCTCTCGTTTCTCTGGCCGAAGACCACGTACGCCCGTTCCATTTGGAGATCCGGCGCCGGCCGTTTTCACTGAAGGGCAGCGAAGGGTACAAACGGCTTTTGGCTTATGATCTCAGCATGAAGAAAAATGGAATTCCCAGCTTGTACACGAAGGGCAACCGTACGGATGGATGTCTCTTGAACAATTATCTGACGGAACACCATGGTGTCCGGCTCACGAATTACGGGTTGAATGCATTCCTTCATTTTTATGAAATCAGCCGGGCAAGGGTGGAAGCAGGATTTCATGCCGACGAGTTGCCATTTTCTTTCGGTGACCGGGTTCGGCAATACCCGTTCTTTAAAGAACTGGACGGCTTCTTTGGCTTGCTTGAAGAATTGCATGGAGAGCCACTTCCGGAAAAAGAGCGAATCTATGTTTTTCTGGCCTTGATGATGACTGAATTCGAATTGACGTCGGCCAATGGATGGCACACGGCAGAAGCTTTAAAACAGCATAGGGATTACAATGAATTTGCCGGATTTCTGGATGTTCTTTCTGCCCAGCTGAATTTCATGAACCGGACCGACGACCTGATGATCTTCCACATATTCAGCATCTTTCAGATCGCCAAGCTTCGGAGCATCGTGCCCGAACTCCAATACATGCATCAGGATTCGGTCCTGAGAATCTTTATCGAGAAGAACAAGAAACTTTACGATCAACTTGAGATGTTATGCAACAATTGGTCAGCACTTGGCGGCTTTCCGTTCCATCGCACTTGTATCGCCTCCCTGACCATCTTGCTCGCACATGAATTGATACAGCGTGAAAAAGTGAATGTCCTGCTGATTTTCTCCCGATCGTTCGTCTTCAGCCGATATGTAAAAAGTATCTTGACAGATCACTTTGGAGGGAAAGCAAGTTTTCGCATCCAAGCCGTCTCCGATCTGCCCCAACCCTTTCATTTCACATCGGATATCGACCTCATCATCACGGATACCGACCTGCCGGATTACCCCACAGAAGATGTGTTCCTCGTCGGCAACTTCCTGACGGAGAAAGACCTGCTCATGATTGCCGATGCCATTGAACGGAAACGAGGACTGGTGGCTGAAGTTTAAATAGCTTTTAAGGATTTGTAATACGGCCTTCCGAAAAATGGAGGGACTACGCACAAAGCCATTTATTAATGGCTTTGTGCGTAGTCCCTCTCAGACTGTAGACAAAACGGACCCAAAAGAAATCTTTTTGGGTCCGTTTTGTCATTTTCGTGGATATTTCGCATGTTTTTTCCCATCCCCCCCTTGGAATGACCGGCCGTCAGGCCGGTTCCGGTGACTCCCAGGTCCAGCAGGCCAATCTTTTCAGATTTAAGGCAGCAAAAGTAAGCATCGCCTGCATGGACATTTTTTCCTTCCCGCGAAGGGTTGTCCATCGCATGCCACACTTCTCCTTGGCATCTCCGAAACCGCGCTCTACGGTCTCTTTCCGCCTTGCATAGATTTCTTTGTTCTCCGGGGTGAGCCGAATGGCCTCTGCATGATCGAGGTAGTCCTGCCAGATATGACGGGTGATGACTTTTACATGATTCTGGCTTTGAGTGCACTGAGCAAGTAGTGGACAACCTGCACACTTGGCTCCGTTCGACTTATATTCCCGGTAGCCGTGCTTATTGGTGGTCGAATACCGGAGTTCCTGTCCATTTGGACAGATATAGACATTCCTTTCGGAATCGTAATGGAACTCGCTCTTTCTCAGATATCCTTTTTTACCGCGCGGCCTAGTGTAAGGCAGGCAAGGGCGGATTCCATCATCGATCATGACCTTGGCGATATGAGGTGTTTTGTATCCAGCGTCTGCAGCAACGGCAAGCGGTTTTCCGACTTTCTCTTTAACAACATTCAGCAATGGTTCGAAAATATGGCTGTCATGAACATTACCGGGTGTCACGATGGAAGCGAGGAAGAAGCCGTTCCGGTCAGTGGCTGCGTGACAGGAATAGGCGAATTTCTTTTCCCGCTCGTCTTTTACGTAATAACCGCTTTCAGAATCGGTTGTGCTTTCCTTGATTTCCTTCTCCTCTTCACGGTCCCACTTGTCCGGAGGGAACGGTTTCTTTCCGTTCTCCTCACGATCCGCGTTGATCTCTTCTTCCAGCAAGGACTGGTAGGCGCGTGTTTCCTTGCGGACCACTTTCTTCGTGAACTTCAGTTTGTTGGCGCTGGCCTTGACATGGGTAGAGTCGATAAACACGTGCTCCGCCCGGAGCAGCCCACGGTCTGCAACCTGTTTTAGAATCCGGTAGAATATCTGTTCAAATAGATCCGTGTCCTTGAAACGTCGTTCGTAGTTCTTGCCGAAAGTCGAAAAATGAGGCACCTTATCATAGAATCCGAAGCCAAGGAACCATCGGTAAGCCAAGTTCGTATGGACCTCTTCGATGGTCCGACGCATAGAACGGATGCCAAAGGTGTATTGGAGAAATGGCAGTTTGATGAGAACAACCGGATCGATGCTGGGACGGCCACGGTCCGAATACAGATCCTCTACAAGATCATAAATGAACGAAAAGTCGATGGCCTTCTCGAGTTTCCTGACCAGATGGTCCTCCGGGACCATTTCATCAAGTGAGATCATTTCCAGTTGATCGCGATTGGTTCCATTCGATTTCGACAGCATATTCATCACCCGTTTTGTAGTCTGTTAATTCGATTATATAAACAGGTACGGTTTGCCTCAATAAGCCATATGGCGGATTGAAGCGGAGGGCCCGAGACACCTGCGGGAAAAGCGTTAGCCGAAGACCCCACAGAGCGAAGCTCGAGGAGGCTAAGGCAACGCCCGCGGTAAGCGAGGGCCCGCAGCGGAAATCCGGAGGATTTTATGGAAAAGAAAAAAACTGCAGACAACGGAGTAATATACTCACTTTGTCTACAGTCTGGGAGGGACTACGCACAAAGCCATTTATTAATGGCTTTGTGCGTAGTCCCTCTTTTCATTTTATTTAGATAATTACTTTTATAACAATGACTATATATAGCGAATTAGAAACTATAGTAATATAGAACTATAGCACTTTATTAAGGGAGGACAATTCATGAATAAGTGGTTAATGGCTCTAATTTTGGGATGTGCAACAATCACATTGGCTGCCTGTGGATCCGGAGATTCAGATGCTTCTACGGATAAAGACGGTCAGGCACAACAGGCTGAGGAAAGTGGTGATGCGGCAGGTGCCAAAAATGATTCCAAGGAAGAGGCTAAAGGCGATGACACCTTCTCGAAAGAGTACAATGAGGTAATTGCCGATAATGAAAATATCAAAGCGACTCTCCGTAAAGCGGAGCATATCATCGACAAGGAATGGGACGAAGAGAAGTTTGTCGTCACGTTCGAAGTCGAAAACAAACGCGAAGACACCCTTGAATTCCAAGCAAACGAAGTTTCCGCCGATGGTAAAATGATTGATGATTCGATGCTGTCAATGAGCCAAGAAGTATCAGGAGGAAAACGTGCTGACGCTGTTTTGACAATTGAAAATTACGAGGGCGACCTGCCATCTCTTGAAGACAACATAGAGATGCTCCTTCATATTTTCTCATGGGATGACATGGATTATTCAGAAGATCATGCTGTAACCATCGATCTTAAGTAAAGTACTAGTCAACTTAAAAGTGACCCACAAGATGATTCCGACAGCATTCCGGAATCATCTTTTTACATCGTAGCGCTTAAACTATTTGACCGCGATACCAGAAGCAGCATAAGTAAATGCTTATAGATCAAGAGACTTACTCAAGCTTAATTGCGACGCACTCACCGTTTCCCCATTCACTTCTCCACCCGCTCTCCGTGCACCAATAGCCGCTGATAGTTATACCGGTATGGGTGGCAGGTCAGCAGCGTGGCGAGGTCGCGGCCTTCCTGAATTTCCAGGGAATCGGTCTCGTCCGGGTAGATGACTTCCTGGAGGATGACGCGGTATTCCAGTGTTTCATTCATCGTGTGGATATAGAACACGTCACCGGATTTCAGCCGGTCGAGATCCCGGAACATCGGGATCGTGGGCATGCCGCGGTGGCCGGCAAGGACGGTATGGGTGTTGAGGCCGCCGAGCGGCAGCGAGCTGCCTTCAACCTGGCCGACCCCTTTGCTTAATACCGCTTCGGATGAGCCAAGATAGATCGGAGTCCGCAAGTTCAATTTGGGTATCTCCAGGGCTCCGAACATTTCTTCGTCGCCAAATCCAAGGTCACGATAAGCGGTCACCAGTTCTTCCTGATCACCCCACGGGTCACGGAGGCCGGCAGTATCTACCGCGATTTCTTCATTGTATTGACGGGCGCGTTCAATCAGACGCTGCACCTCATCCGCCGGCATGTCGTCAAGCGCGGTCCGGAACTCTTCGACTTGGTTGCGCTGGAGCTGGCTATTGACCAGCTGCGCGACATGGGGATAGATCATGACAAGGAGACCAACGAGAAACATGAGAAGGATCCATTTATGCTTCATCACGGGCAGCCATCCTTTTCTTCCGTCTGAGATACAGGATCAATGCCGCCGCTGTGGCGATAGCGACAGCCATCGCGGCCCAGACGTAACGGCGGTCTGTCGGGACTTCTTTCCCCGGACCAGCACTCGTTTCAAGCGTTTCCGGCTCATAGGGAACGCGTTTGCCGGTGACGAGCAGACGATGGGTGTTGATCATGTACGGGTCGCATGTGAGCAGCGTGACGAGGTCTTCCCCTTCGCTCATCTGCAGCCATTCGGTTTCGTCGGGCAGGACGACCTCAATCCGGTCCACTTCGTAGGCCATCGTGTCATCGAGGACCTTCACGAGAAACTGGTCCCCGAGGGACAGTTCATTGAGATTCCGGAACATCTTCGCGGACGGAAGGCCCCGGTGGGCGGTCAGGACGGCGTGCGTGCCCGGTTTGCCGGTCGGGAGGGAAGACTTCTCCAGGTGGCCGGCGCCCTGCGACAGTACTTCCTCGCTCGTTCCGTGGTAGATCGGAAGTTCGACTCCGATTTTCGGGATGTCAACAGTTCCGATGGCCGGACCGATGTTGAGCGCGTCATAATAATCTTGGTTTTCCTCCGGACCGCCTCCTTCGGAGAACGGATCGGTGAAGCCGACAGGCACCCCGGCCAGGCTCTCGTTGTAGCGCTCGGCTTTTTCTTTTTCCTCCCGGATCTTCACGGTGTCCATGCTTCGGACCGCTTCATCGTAGTCGTGGATGACCGACTGATGAACTTTCGTCGAGAAGAAATTGCTGATCAACGGGTAGGAAAAGATGGCCAGCCCGGCGATAAAGATGAGGAGGAATACATATTTCTTCACAGCGCTTCCCGTCCTGTCTCAAGGGTTTTATGTAAAAAGGGGGAGCAGCTGCTCCCCCATCCAGTTCATCAGACCATGTCGGAATCCGTTTTGCGGCGGCGGACATACATTCCCGCTGCCATCACCATGAGGGCAAGGCCGCCCGATGTGAAGAGGACGGTCCCGAGCCCGCCGGTTGTCGGCAGTACCCAGCCGGATTTGGAGTTTTCTACTTCATATGTGGCTGTCTCGTTATTGGCGACGGTCACTTCGATCGGCTTCGTGAGGAGGCGGTATGACTTTGTATTGCCTTCCCGGTCCTTGTAGGTCGGCGCCTTCGTCTCATGTAGCTGATACGTGCCCGGCGTGAGGCCGGTGATGACAATCGTGCCGTCCTTAGGAGTTGCCAGATTTTCAAGCAGACCGTTGTGAACGACATCATTCACCTTGACGACATTGCCCATACGGGAAGTATCAATTGGGTTTCCGTCCAGATCCGTAAGCTTGAATTCGGCCCCTTTCAGTTTGAATTTGTTATTGGAAGCGTCGACTTTGATCACTTTCAGTCCGCCGTTCGTCGGTACGACTACCGGAGGGTCTTTAGGTTTTTCTACCTTTTCCCAACCTCGGTCGTTGTTGAACTCCAGGTCTGCCGTGTTCGGGATGCCGGTTTCTCCTTCTTTAAGTTCGGCATCCGGCTTGATCTTTGCGGAGAAAGTGATTTTGATGTCTTGGCCAGGTGTCAGTTTTGATGGATCTTTGACCGTCCACTTGAGCAGTTGACCGTCTTGAGTGAATTCGATATTGTCCTTCCCCGTGCCGGCGACGTCCCAGCTGCCGCCGTACTCGAGGCGGCTGTCCAAGTTGTCTGTCACGGCAATCGATTTGTATTTGTTGATGTCCTTCGGAGCTTTGATCGTCAGATTGTATTCAAACAGTTTGTCACGGTCTACGATCAGATTGGATTCACCTTCAGCGTCTTTGATGATCTCCGGGTTGAAATAGTTCGTCACGGTTCCATTGTCATTCACGAAACCATCTTTGTACGTCCACGCCACTACGATGTCTTGGCCTTTTTCGCCCGTCTTTTTGACCTCGAATTCGATTTTCGTGTTGTTGAGGGCGTATCCTTCAGGTACATTTTTTTCTTGGAAGTAGTACTTGCCTGCAGCAAGACCCGAAACGTTGATCTTGCCAAGATCTCCGGTCGTCATCGCCGGAATTTCATTTCCTTCTCTGTCTATTGCCGCAGTACCATCCGCGTTGTAAAGTTTGAACGTCACACCCGCGAGCGGCTTTTCGTCTTCCGCGATCTTCGTCAGCTCGACATCCGACCGGATCGTTTCATTTTTCGGGTACACATGAACATCATAGTTGAGCGTTGTGCCTTCTTTGTTCGTCATCGGTACATCCACGTAGAATGGCTCCGTATTCAAGAGGATATGGCCGGGACCGTCCGTTTCGGCGACCTCATAGCGTCCAAGTTGCAGGCCGTCCTCCTTGGAGAAGACCGCAATTCCGTTGGCATCCGTCGTTTTGACGATCGGCGCCCCTTCTGTAACCGGTGTCCATTTGTCAGTTTCCGGGTTATAGGAGTGCGTCTGTTTCAGCGTGTATTCAACTCCGGCGACTGGAGTTCCATCCGCCTTCTGCCCCGGAAGCCCGGTCCCTTCTTCACCCGGTGCAGTGCCTTTTTCCTGCTCATACTTATAGATCGTCAGTTTCGGGTTTTCAGGATCACCGGCCTTTTCGTACGCCAGCGCCATCTGGGGCATGAACAGCGCCGCAATCAGCGCAAATGCAAATAGTAATTTCCATGTTTTCTTCTTGGCCACAGCCATTTTCATTCTCCTCTCACTTTTCCCTTCTTCTGAACAGCAGAAGCCCGGCCGCCATCAGGAGCGCGCCCCCACCGTAGAACAGTCCAGTGCCGAGCCCGCCGGTATCCGGCAGCTCCCAGCCTAGTTTTGAATTCACGACCTTCTGCAAGATGTTCCGCGAATCAGCTTTCAGGATGATCTCGATCGGCTCCGTGGACAGCCGGTAGCCGGCCGGTGCCTTCGTTTCGACGATTGTGTAGTCACCGAGCAACAAGTCCGCAAAGACGATCTTCCCGTCATCGCCGGTCGTGTCCGTATGGAGAACGCGGCCTTCCGAATCATGCAGTTCAAAAACTGCACCCGGAAGCGGGTTGTCGCTTTCGTCCACCTTCAGCACAGTGATCGACCCTGCCTGCGCCGTGTTCGTGACGATGAGCACCCCGTCGTCTCCAGTGGAATAAGTCGCTTCATATCCGGTCGGGATTTCCGTTTCTTCTATTGAATACCGGATGGGCTGACCGGTTTCCGGATCGTGCTTCGGAAGGTCCGTGAATATGCCCTTCCATTCGCTGGATTCATTCAAGGTGAGCGTCTGCCCGGTTGGCTGACCGTCCGCTTTCAGGCTCACCGTGACGGGGCCCGCCTTTGGACCGACCCACTCTTTTGCGACCTTCACTTCTGTCTTGGATGTGTTCGTATTCGTGAAGATGAATCCGCTGTCCATCGAACCGGTTTTGGCCGAGCGGTAGCCCGGAATCGATAGCTCCTCGACGTTGTAGACGATCGGGTTTCCGGATTTATCGTCGAATCGGTTCACTTCAAACGAACCGGTCCATCCGTTTGCTTCGTTCAGGACGATTGCCTTGCCGGTATTCTTCCCGTCTGCGAGCAGCTTGATCGTCACCGATTCTGCAGCCGGACCGATCCATCTCTTTTCGACCCGGATCGCGCGCTGTTCCGGATTGTACGTGTTTGTAACCGTCAGGCCGGAGATCGTCTTCTTGTAGTTGGGCGGAACCGTTTCTTCATCGGCCGAGAACACATACGCCTTGCCGTACGGGTTGTTTTGTGGGACCTTTGCCCACGTATAGGTCCAGGCAGGCGTTTCCTTGCCGGTGACCGTCCCGGTGCCGAGAATTCTTACGGCTTCCCCTGCCGCCTGTGCCTTGAGCTGCAGTTTGACCGCCGGCCGTTCCGTTCCGCCGGCCCACACTTTATTGGCGGTGATGTCTTGATGCGGAATGGTCAGCACGAGTTTGTCTCCGACATCATGGCCGCCGCCGATTCCTTTGATGAAGAATGGGATGTGCACATCATCTTCAAGGGAAAGTGCCGATGCATTGAACTTGAACACCGTCCAGCGGGAGTCTTTCGTGTTGCCTTTCAGATCGGCATCCGGATTATACTTGTTCCCTTGCACACTGATCGCCGTCATCACCGGATGCAGATTCGCTCCGATGTTTCGCACTCCGTTAAGGTCCATGTATTCCAGTCCGTGCGTCGACTTCACCGCCACATGGACAATCCCGTCGTTCACCCATATCAGAAACGGCCTCGTGTGGGTGTTCGTCGATACCCCTTCGATCGTGGTCGGCACGATGATGGCATCTGCATCCGGCTCGTAATCCTGGGGAGTGGCCGCAGTCTCTGCCAGCGGACCTGTTGCTCCGCCCGGTTCAACCATATTAAGCTCCGAATCAGCCACCGGTCGGACCGGCTTCTCAATCGGCGTGATTGGTTCCAAAGGAGGAGGCGAGTCAACCAGCGGCGGCCGTTCCGGCTTTTCAACAGACGGCGATCCGCTGCCTTCTGGAAGAGCAGGGTTTGTTCCTGACGATCCAGGCTGCGGATCTGACCCGCCCGGCGCCGACGGTGTTACGGCAGGAGATGAACCTTTATCGGTTTCATCTTTTGGTGCCGATGGCGATGACGGACCGTCCGGTTTACCGGACTCCGTCGCCGGCGGGGGTTCTTTCGAGCCGCCGTTCTCCGGCTGTTTCTCCGGAGGAGACGTCTCTTTCGGCGGAGTGGACGGTGCTTCCGGTGAGTCTTCCGCCTTAGCGTCTTCTTCCGTCTTCACGGCAGGCGGCTCCTCTTTCTGGACCTCCGGCTTCAGCGCGGCGGCTTCTTGGACTGACTTGAATACTCCGTCGGGAAACGTGACGGCCGCCTGCAATTTCAATATCTCCTGAGCCGGATCCGCGATGGCTGCTTTGAGGTCCAGTGTAACGGACGTACTGCCGGGCGGAGTCTGCAGTTTCCATCCATCCGGGGTCTTCGTGACTTGGCTGTCCCCTTCTCCGCTGAGCGTTCCATGCGAAAGTCCCGGTCCGAGTGTGAGAGCCGTCTGCAGGCCCTCGTGCTCAGTGCCGGAAGCATTGATCGTCACGCGCCACGTCAAGGAGTCGGGGGTCTGCCCCAGTTTTCCAATGCTTACCCTACCGGCATCGCCTGTTCCGCCGGACGCATCTGCGGGTCCGGCGAGCAGCGGAACGGCCAGCTGCACGATCAACAGCACACAAAGCAACGCCGAAAGCCCCTTCAGCTTCGGCATAGGTCTTCCTCCTCTCCTATGATCAAATCTATGCATCAGACGGAACGGAATGCCCGATTCTGACCATGCATACCTATATATATGTGAGTGATAGAGGATATATGACCTATATAAGCTATTTATTTTTAAAAATAGTAAATATAAATACAGGACTTTCAATTCACCCGGTACTCTTATCCGGATTCTTCCTGATTGTCTTGTTCTCTTATCGGGTACAGTTCAACTATCCTTTTAATAGACAGCAGGAGTTGGTTTACGGTGAAAAAGTTAAAGACCGTGTTGGCCGTATCGGTTTTGGTGAATGTATTACTTTTGGGGATTGGCGGTTTCTATCTTTCCCGCCATGGAGGCGTACGGGAGGTGAAGGCACAGTGGGAGGAACTCACATCACCGGACCAAGAGAATCCGTATTACATCAATAAAGTATCCATCTTCAAGGCGCTGCCGGATGAGCCGGTGGACCGGGCGTTCATCGGGGACAGCCTGACCGATCACGGTGAGTTTGCGGAGTATTTTCCGGGAGAGACGGTGATCAACCGGGGCATCCGGGATGATACGTCGGAGGGTGTGCTGAAACGGATTGGTGAAGTGGCGGCACGTACCCCGAAACAGGCGTACATCATGATCGGTACGAATGACATCATGCAGGACGTGAAGCCGGAGAAGTACGAGAAGAACATGCGGAAGATCGTCAGCGCGTTCGACCCGGGGAAAACACAGGTGACGCTTCTGTCCATCCTGCCCGTGAACACAGAGATCTCGGACCGGCCCATTGATAATCAGAAAGTCATCCAGTACAACAAGATTGTGAAAAAGATTGCCCGCGACAACGACGCCCGTTATATGAATCTCGACCGCCTGTTCACACACGGGCAGGGGAAAATGGATTCGGCCTATACGGTGGACGGAATCCATCTCAACGGCAAAGGTTACGATGAGTGGATGGAGAAAGTGAAGGAGATGGAAGAATCACAATAGGTGCATCAGGCCGATGGACCCGGGACAGGACCAAAGCATTAAAAAAAGCAGACAGGAACACCATATGGTGCCTCCGTCTGCTTTATGCTTGTTCATTGCGAAATGTTGGAGTAGTACTTCAGAAAGCGTTTTTCTACATTGTTCAGGTGAATGATGGTCTTTTCCTTGGCCAGCGCGGCGTCTTTTTGCTCAAGGGCTTCGATGATCTCGACGTGCTCCGCATAAGCGCTCCGGGCACTTTGCGGCACCGTGCTGGACAGGATGAGGAATGCCCGGTTCACGCCCGTGTTCATCCGCTCCACCATGTCTTTCAATTCTTCGTTGGAGTTTTTGGATGCCAGCAGAATGTGAAATTCCCGGTCCAGCTCGATGAACTCTTGAAAGTTGTTCTTTTCGATTGCCGATCGCTGTCCGGCCAAGTTTTCTCTTAATGCATCGATGAACTCCGCGTCCACACGGTCCATGATTTTCGTGATGCTGTGAATCTCCAGGACGCTCCGGATTTCCATGTATTCCAGTGACTTTTCTCTCGTGAAACCGGCCACGATCGCCGGCCGGCCTTTCTTCTGGATGATCAGCCCTTCCAAGGCCAGGCGGCTCAGGGCATCTCTCAACGGTGTCCGGCTGATTCCCAATTCTTTTGAAATCGTCTCTTCCGGAAGCGGCTGATTTTCTTTCAGTTCACCATTGATGATGTCCCGTTTCAACAATGCATACGCTTGTTCCGCCAATGTCTCGCTTGGCTTGATCACTTTCATTTATACCGCCTCGTTTCATGATGCTTTAAAAGACTATCGCCAACATCTCGATCTTTTCATCGTGCGGGTTTTCGATGCCATGGCCCTGACCTTTCTGGATCATGCAAAAATCTCCGGCCGTGACAGGGATTCTCTTACCGCCATTATCAATGAAAATCCCTTTTCCTTCAAGGAGATAATAAACTTCGGACTCCTCACGATGAATATGGTAGGCGATCGTTGAACGAGGGTGAACGGTCACACGTGCAAATAGCTTGATTCCTTCCAGCCGATCTTCCGGCACCACGATCCTGGAGAGGTCAATGCTTCCCTCTCCCCCGTGCGAGTGATCGATCCTGATTGTTTCTGCTGCCTGTTTAATCATGCTCCATCCCCCTTAACCAAACAGATTCGGAAGCACTGTCGAGATTTGCGGCACAAAAATGATGATGAGCACAACAACCGCGACGATGCCGATGACTTGCAGCACATAAGGGAACGTGTTCTCGATCCCCATGTTCTTATCCGTTACGTTACAGCCGGCGATCAAGGAAAGGCCGACCGGCGGAGTGATGTTGGCCAGCGCAAAGTTCATGATGAGCACCATCCCGAAGTGGACCGGATCGATGCCGTATTGCATCGCGATCGGCATGAAAATCGGGCTGAGCAAAATGATCAACGACGTGACTTCCGTCAATGTGCCGAGGATCAGCAGAATCAGGGAAACCATCAACAGGAATTGGAGCGGCGTCGACGCAAACTGAAGGAAGAAGTCAGAGATGGCTGCCGGGATCCGGTTGGCAGTCAGTACGTATGTAAATACGTTTGCAAACGAAATGATAATCAGGATGATGGCAGAAGTGACTGCCGTGTTCGCCATGATGTCCCGGAACTGCCTCATCGAGAGTTCACCGTAGAACATCGAAAGGATAAATCCATAAACGACCGCGATGATGGCCGCTTCGGTTGCAGTCACCAACCCGCTGAATATCCCGCCCAGGATGAACACGGGAGAAAGCAGCGGGAACAGGGCAGATTTGAAGATCGACCAGAATTCCTTCCCGGTCACGTGCGCCTTTTCCACCACGCCAAAGCCTTTTTTCTTGGACATGTACGAAACATAGACGCACAAAGCGATCGTCAGGAGGATGCCGGGAAGGAAACCGGCGATGAACAGGTCCCCGATGGAAATGTTCGCCGTGATCCCCAAGATGACCATCGTGATGCTCGGCGGAATGATCAGCCCCAGAACCCCTGCGGGCCCGATGATGCTGGCGATGAATGAGTTGCTGTACCGCTGCTCTTTCATCCGGGGCACGATGACAGATCCGACCGCATAGGTGGTGGCAACGGTCGACCCGGATACCGTGCCGAAGAAGGCGCTCGTCACGACCGCTGTCATGCCCAGGCCGCCCGAAAAACGACCTACGATCGCGTCAGCCAATGCCATCAGCCGTTTGGTCAGCCCGCCTTCCCCCATGATGTTCCCGGCAAGGATAAACAGAGGAATCGCCAGGTAGGAGAAGCTGTTGACGCCCGCAAACATTCGCTGAACCACCACTTCGATTGAAACTCCGCCGATTACCAATGCACCGATCGAGACGAGCCCGATCGTGAATGCGATCGGCATTCCGAGGAACAGAAGGACAAAGAATGCGACTAATATCCCGATGATCACAGGCTCGCCTCCCCTTGCTTCATAGGGTCCGGTTTAATGATGTTCACCAAGACAAAATAAATGGAAAACACAGAGCTGAGTGGGATCGCCAGATAGAAGATCGCCATCGGCATCTTAATCGTCGGAGACATGGTCGTCATCGCAGACATCGTCAGCTTAAAACCATAAACCGTGAGAATCAGGAGCAAGACCAGTGTCAGTATGTAAATGAATGTATCGATGATCTTCTGATATTTCTCGCTCGCCAGGCTGACGAAGTAGCGGACCCCCAGGTGCATTTTCTCGTGGATTGCCAGGCTCGCGCCAAGGAAGGTCAGCCAGACGATCAATAATCTTGATAGCTCCTCGGTTGCAGGAAGTGAAACTTTAAAGAATCTTGAACCTACCTGGACCAGCACAATGGCAGCCAGTCCGGTGATCGCGATTATGCACAAGTAAGACAGCACCTTGGCGACCGCATTCGTTACTCTGTCCAAAACTACTCCCCCGTCTCCTCATAAATTAAATAGAAATTCGAACCCAGAAAAAAGTTTTCTCTCCCTGTTGATCGATATAACAGGAAGAGAAAACAATTCATTACCAGCCGGAAGCTTCTCTATAGATATCCATCAGTTCTTGACCGAAATGCTTTTCTTCCCACTTATCATAGACAGGCAGCATCGCGTCACGGAATGCACTCGTGTCAACATCGTCGTTGATTTCCATTCCTCTTTCTTCAAGAGTCTTCAGATACTCTTCCTGCATTTCATCATTCTTTTCACGGACTTCCTTCGAAATCCGCTCTGCTTCTTTCAGCACGATTTCCTGATCTTCAAGGGAGATCTTGTCCCACGCCCCGTTGTTGACGACCAACATGACCGTGTTGTAGAAGTGCCCCGTAAGAGAAAGGTAATCCTGGACCTCATCGAACTTCGGCGCCACAATATTTGCGAGCGGATTCTCCTGTGCGTCCAGCACGCCCTGCTGGAGAGCGCCGTATACTT
Organism: Edaphobacillus lindanitolerans; assembly: GCF_900156305.1. Lineage (GTDB taxonomy): Bacteria > Bacillota > Bacilli > Bacillales_A > Planococcaceae > Bhargavaea > Bhargavaea lindanitolerans. The sequence goes on from NZ_FTPL01000001.1 coordinate 1,119,533, forward strand.
CGCTGAATGCCATGGAAGTCGGAAGTGCCCCCAATTGCTCGAACGCATCAATCCGCAGGCTGGACTCGGCGACACGGATTTTCAGCCCCTTCATGTCTTCCGGCTTCACAATCGGCTTTTTGTTGTTCGTGATATGGCGGTAGCCCCATTCCAGGTAGCCGATCTGCTTGAGATCCTGCTCCTCCATCACCCCCGCGAGATACTCACCGAACTCGCCGTCATACGCGGCCCTTGCATGGTCGATGTCTTTCCACATATAAGGAAGGTCTTCGATTGCCATTTTCATATCAAGTGATTGCATCGTTCCGACCATGATGGCCGCAGACTCCATCGTACCCATCTGAACTTGCTCCAGCATTTCTGTTTCCGAGCCGAGCTGGCTATTCGGGAATACGTCAAACTTCACCCGGCCGTCCGTTTGCTCCTCCACGTTTTTGGCCATTTCCTCGATCAGGTCCGCAGCGGGCGTCCCCTCGGACATCGCATGCCCGAGCTGAAGCTTCACCTGCTCCCCCTCCGCCTCGGCTTTATCCGAGTCTCCGCACCCTGCAACCAGCATTGCCGCTGAAAGGCAGACTGCCGCCAGTCCTGCATGTAGTTTGGTGATTCTCATCAATCTTCCTCCCCCTCGTTTGAAGAAACCGCTTTCTCTCATGTCCCCCTGTATACCGTATACATGGTGTACTTCAAGATTACTTTATGCCTAATTGGTTGTCAATTCGATTTTGAACTTTTATTTAAATAAGTGATTCTAGTCTTAAAATTCATTTTACACGTTCGATCATTTAACTTATGATGTATACAGTATACAGATTGAATCGAAGGAAGTGTTTGCTGTGAAAAGCCTGTTGAATGAGAAGGCGGTTGAAATCAGTGTCCCCGGAACCCGTGTGTTCGCCAACAAGGTCGCGGTTCTTTCCGATGGCATCAACCTGACGCTGGGTGAACCTGATTTCCCGACACCCGAACCGATCAAGGAAGCCGCCATTGCGGCGATCAGAGAAAATAAAACCGGCTACTCTCATAATGCCGGGCTCCAGGAACTTCGTGAGAGCGTATCTTCCTTCTTCCGGGACGAATACGGTTTTTACTACAATCCGGCATCTGAAGTGCTGATCACCACCGGAGCAAGCGAAGCCATTGATTCAACGTTCAGGGCGATTTTAAGGGAAGGCGATGAAGTGATCCTCCCTGCCCCCATCTATTCCGGATATGAGCCGGTGATTCATCTCGCTGGCGCCAAGCCTGTCTATCTGGATACGTCCCGCACCGGCTTCCTCCCCGATCCGGCAGCACTGGAATCGTTGATCACCGGCCGGACAAAGGCAGTGTTGCTGAATTATCCATCCAACCCTACAGGGGTGACACTCGAAAAGGAGCTGATGGATGAAATCGTGGCGGTCCTCGCCCGGCACGATGTCTTCATCATCTCGGATGAGATTTACAGCCAGAATACCTACGGAGTCCCCCATACATCTTTTGCATCGTATCCGCAGATCCGCGAGAAGCTCATACTTGCCCACGGACTGTCCAAATCGCATTCCATGACCGGATGGAGAGTCGGATTTTTACTCGGGCCTGAATACTTGATCGAACATATCCTGAAGGTCCATCTGTCCAACTCCATCTGCGTTTCGCTGCCAAGCCAGCATGCGGCCATTGAGGCGTTGGACCATTGCCGGACCGTTCCGGCCATGATGAACCTCGAATATACAAAAAGGCGGGATTTTGTTCACGGCCGTCTCCTGGAAATGGGGCTTGACGTCAAACTGCCTTCCGGGGCGTTTTATCTGTTCCCCTCGATCCGGAGCACGGGTCTTTCCTCATTCGAGTTTGCCGAACAGTTGCTGGAACAGCAGCATGTTGCGGTCGTACCGGGCAGCTCGTTCACCGGTTTCGGAGAAGGATTTATCCGGATTTCCTATGCCACCTCAATGAATAACCTGATTGCGGCAATGGACCGGATGGAGGATTTCTTGAATCAGGTGAATCTTGGCCAGTCCGTCGAAACTTCCAAATAAGAAAAAAGCTGTTCCCGCCGGATGGAGGGAACAGCTTTTTTATTTATACAATCTCGAGGACTTTCTTCTCTGTGCTGTGTTCAAGCAGGCTCACCGTCGCCTTCCGGATCAAGTCCGGCAGGACGCCGAACGAATACGGCTTGTAGACGCGTTCGGTCCATTTGTGGCCGTCTTTGCCGTAGACGCCCATGTTGACGCTCGGGATGTTCAGCTTCTTGATCGTGCCGAACGGGATGCCGTAGATCGTGTTCCACTCGGGCAGGTTGCGGGTGAGCGGTTCGAGCTGCTCTTCCGTTTCGTGCAGGGACAGGAAGCTGCCGTCGGCCAGGTACGGGAAGAATTTCTTCAGTTCGAATCGCTCACCGGTCGCGGTGCCGACTTCGTCGAGCACGCGGGCGATCGTCTCCTGGATGTGTGCATCACGGCCGTCTTCCTCTTTCAGATAGTTGTGCGGAAGGAACGGCGGAGCGAAGAACAGGATGATGCGTGCTTTTTTCTCCGGATCCGCGGCCTGCAGGGCGGAGACGATATCGAAGCTGAGGTCGCGCAGGTCTCCGCTGCGCTCGGAAGTGAGGACGCCGTCGATGACGCCGCGGACATTGACGCCGCGTGCGGTCAGGTAGTTGATGTAGTCTTCGTAGGTCGTGACGTCGATTTCCCAGCTCAGATTGCGTGTCGGGAGGCCGGTGACGCGGATGAACTGTTCGAACTGTTCCTTCATATAGAGCTCGGTTTCCAGCGCCGCCGCCTTCGCTTCGCGGACGAATTTCTCGAGAATCTGCTCGGGTGTTTCTTCGTAGACGAAGCAGTTGAAATACAGGTGGCTAGAGATGGCGGTCTGAACCGTGTACAGTTCTTTCGTGTCACGCTGTTTGAGCACCGTCGGCGGCAGCACCATTTCTCCTTCGATCTGTTCGGCAAGCTCGTAGCGGTTATGGAGACGTTCCGTCAGTTTCGCCGCGATGAAGTTCGGATCGATGCCGGACAGGGTGTCTCCGACGTGGACTTCCCGGCCGTAGATGTGGAAGCTCGGGAGGATTTTGCCGGCTGCGCCGGTATAGATGTATCGATTCGGATCGCCGTCGTAGAGCGGCGTGATGAAATCGGTGTTGATCGCGGTGACGAAGTGGATGCCCATTTCGTGCTGCAGGCGGTTCAGCTCGCCGAGCGCGCCGACCATGCCGCGATGTTCGCTTTCCTCATCCCCGTTGCACAGCAGCAGCACGTTTCCGGAGAGTTCTTCCGGATGCTCGGAGAAGTGAAGGATGTTCGCAATATGAACGGCAGCGCCGCTTTTCATATCGACGGAACCGCGTCCAAACATCCAGTCGCCGGACTGCGCTTCTGCCTGGAGCTCGGGATCAGCCTCATATCCGCGGAAGAATTCTTCCATTGCGTCCGGGTTGAACGCATGCTCTTTCAGCGGGCCAAAGTCTTCGACGGCAACCGTGTCGATATGCGAATGGTAAAGCACCGTCTGCGGCGACTTGTGGGCCCCTTCAACGAGTGCGAACACGTTCTGCCGTCCGATCGGATCGCCTTCGATCTTCTGGAGCCAGAGATTTGCAGGGTGTTCCCGGAAATAAGGGAAGGACGAAAGGATCTGGTGGATTTCCTGGACGATCCGCACCTCACCGAGCGTTCCGTTGATGCTGTTGAGTCCGACAAGATGGCGGGTGATCAGTTCAATCTGCTCCTGCATTTCCATCGCTTTCAGTTGTTCGTACATGACGGTTGCCTCCTTTGGCTGCTTTTTTCTTTTCAACCGGATACAGGTTGGTGAAATAGTCTTTCGTGATTTCTTTGACTTTGCCGCTCAGGAACAGGACGGCAATGACGTTCGGGATGACGACTGCCGCAAGCAGCAGGTCCAGGAACTGCCAGATGAACTGGAGTCCGCCGATTGCCCCGACAAGGATGGCCGCGATATAAACAAAGCGCATCACTTTCGAGAAGCCGGTGCCGAACAGGAATTCGGCCTGTTTCTCCCCGTAGAAGATGATGACGACGACCGTCGTGATGACGAACAGGAACAAGGTCGCGGAGACGATCGTCCCAGCGATGGACGAGCCGAACACCGGGATGAATGCCTGGGTCACCATGTTCGAGGCTTCATCCGGCGATGTTGTCTGCCAGACACCGGACGTCAGGATGACCATCGCTGTGATTGTGCACACGACGAGTGTATCGACGATGACTTCGAACACACCCCAGAATCCTTGTTTCGCCGGATGGTTGTTCATCGCGGCGGAGTGTGCGATCGGTGCAGTCCCCATCCCGGCTTCGTTGGAATAAAGTCCGCGTGCGAGCCCCCATCGGATGGCGGCCGCGACGCCTGCACCGGCAAATCCGCCGGCAGCGGACATCGGACGGAATGCATATTCAAAGATCATCATGAACGCCTGCGGCAATTCCTTGAAGTTATAGACGAGCACCGTGAGGGCCGCCAGGAGATAGATGACCACCATGAACGGAATGAGCTTTTCGGTCACTTTCCCGATGGTCTTGATGCCGCCGTATGTGATCAGGATGACGAGCAGGGCAACGCAGATTCCCGTTGCAACCGGCGGAAGGCCGAACGAGCCGCTCATCGAGGTCGCGATGGAGTTCGACTGGACCATCGTACTTGCGACGATTTCAATCATGAGGGCGAATGCCACGAATGTCGCGACTTTCTTCCATCCGAGGCCCTTCTTGATGTAATACATCGGGCCGCCGACGTATTCGCCTTCTTTGTTTTTCTCCCGGTAGTGGATGCCGAGCACGACTTCTGAATACTTGGTGCCCATGCCGATCAATGCAACGAGCCACATCCAGAAGATGGCTCCCGGTCCGCCGAGTGCAATGGCGACCGGCACCCCGACAATGTTCGCAGCGCCCATCGTGGACGCGAGCGCACTCGTGGTCGCCTGGAACGGTGTGAGCGTCCCGTCGCCTTCGGATTTTGAGAAGATCTTGCCGAATGTCTGTTTAACGATGTGCGGGAAATACCGGAACTGGAAGAATCCCAACCGTGCCGTCAGGAAGAGCCCCCCTCCGATCAGGAGGACCATCAGCGGGACACCCCAGATGAAGTCCGTCAATCCTGCAACTGCTTTCGTGAATCCATCCATAACCCTATCCAACCCCTCTGTGCGATTTGCCAACTAACGGAAAGCGTTTACAATTTGAGTTAAAAATTTATTCCGCATCGTGGAATAAATTCTGTAATGCGAAATCTTTCTTTTATTCTATTCGCCGGAACAAAGGTTGTCAATCGGTTTCTTTTCTTTGGAGAGTTCTGAAAATGACTCTGGCAATTGCGGGATTTTTGGTACAATGAAAGGAAAGACAGGAGGCGAACGGCATGATCCAATCAATCGACCGGGCAATGGGGATCATCGACGCCATGGCGTCCGATCCCGAAAGGCCGAAGTGGCTCGCCGCCGAGATCGCCGATGCGACGGAGCTGCCGATCAGTACCGTTTACCGGCTCCTGCAGTCGCTGGAGGCGCACAGCCTCGTCTCCCAGGATGTGCAGACGAAACAATATGAACTCGGCTTTAAATGGGTGGAAGTCGGATTGCGGAAATATGAAAAACTCGACGTGCGGGTCGTGGCACGGCCGGTGATGGAAGAACTCGCGGCAGATGTGCGGGAGACGGTTTATCTGAACACGCCGAACGATGACGTCTCGATCATCGTCGACCGGATCGACTCCCCGCGGAGCGTGCGCATCATCGACGCCATCGGGGAGCGCATCCCGATGCACATCGGTGCGGCAAACAAAGTGATGCTGGCAAACATGCCGCGTGAAACGGCAGCCAGGCTGCTGGACCGCCGGGTGAAGGACACAGCGGAACGGACTGAGCTGGAGAGCCAGCTCCGGTTGATCAGAAGAAAAGACTTCGCCATCAGCCGCGGAGAAAAAACGCCCGGCACCCTGGCCGTGGCAGCCCCGGTATTCGACTTTGAAGGAAGAGTGCTGGCAGCCATCAGCGTCGAAGCGATCGAAAGCCAGGTGACGGATGATCAGGTGGACCGGTTCATCGAAAAAGTGGTCGAAGCGGCTGAACGGATTTCGGGAGAGATGGGACGGCGGGGGTAAATACGGGGATGAGTGGATTTACTGTTGTGCGGCGTCGCATTGGTTGCGTCGCTTGATGACTTCGGGCGTCCAGCGCCATTTACCTTCTTATAGAAGAAAGCCTCCGGCGGATGCCGGAGGCTTATTTTCATCTTATTGTTCTTCCTTGCGCTTCAGCGCTTCCTCGAATTCCTTCCGCACATTGTGCAGGAGCGGTGCATCGGTGAGCAGGCGGTGCCCTGTCGCAGCCAGCGCTTTGGCACCGCGGATGAGTGCTTCGTCGCCTGCCGGTGATTTGGCGGCTTCGCGGAACTCCACGGTATGGCCGATCAGATCATCGGGACCGATTTTGATGTTCGGATGGGCGGTCGGGACGGCGTAGCTGATATTGCCGGCGTCGGTCGAACCTTTGCCTTTCCGCTTCTCACGGACGACCGTCTCGCCCACCGCCTCGAGTTCCCCGATGATCACTTCATCGAGGACCGGATTCAGGACGAAATCCCGCACTTCATTCTGGAAGCGCTCGATTTTGACGGTTGCACCGGTTGCCAGTGCTGCGCCTTCCGCAATCGCACGGACCTTCTTCGCTGTTTCCTCGGTCCGTGCCCACGTTTCCGCACGGATGAAGAACCGGGCGGAGGCAAATTCCGGGATGATGTTCGGGGCGTCGCCTCCATGCGTGATGATGCCATGGATCCGGACATCCGACGGCAGCTGCTGTCGGAGCGCATTGATGCCGTTGAACAGACCGATGACCCCGTCCAGTGCGTTGATGCCCTGCTCCGGGGCACCCGATGCGTGGGCCGGGCGCCCATAAAAGTGGAAGTCCAGCGGCTCGACGGCGAGCGACTCGCCCGTCGGCGCGGTTCTTGCCCCCGGATGAATCATGAGCGCGATATCGACCCCTTCCAGATATCCGTGGCGCACAAAGCTTCCCTTTGCGCTGCCGTTCGGCCCGCCTTCCTCGGCCGGCGTGCCGAGCACGACGACACGGCCGCCGGTTTCACGGATCCCTTCTGCCAGTGCAATCGCCGCAGCGACGCTCGTCGTTCCGATGATATTGTGCCCGCATGCGTGGCCGATCCCCGGAAGTGCGTCATATTCCGCAAGATACGAGATCGTCGGCCCCTCTTCCCCGCTGTCCTTCACCGCATGGAACGAGGTTTCATGACCGGCGACACCGGTTTCCACTTCAAACCCTGCATCTCGAAGAAGTTCCGCGAGACGGGCGCTAGCGTACCGCTCCTCGTTCCCGATTTCCGGACGGGCGTGGATATCATGACTCACTTCAACGTAACGATCACGGTTCGCTTCAATGGATTCCAAAATCCTCGTCTTTGCATCTTGGACTACAGTCATTGGGGATCCCTCCGTTTGGTTTGAATTGAATGGGTTTGTTTTATTTCTTCAGGTCTTCGAAAGTCTTTTCAAGCTGCTCTTCGCTGAGCTGGATGAGGACCGAGCCGCCGTTCGTGTCTTCATCGATCGCTTCGGCAATGTCGTCTTCCTGGTAAAGCTCGATGATGCGCTGATACGTTTCGTTGTCTTGATCTTTGGCGCTGACTGCGATGATGTTGGCATACGGCAGGATGCGTTCATCGGTTTCGTCTTCTTTGAAGATCGAGTCTTCCGCAGGGGAGAACCCGGCTTGCCCGGCAACGCCGTTGTTGATGACGGAGACGGCGACATCCGGAAGGACTCGCGGCGTCTGCTGTGCCGTCATCGGGATGATTTCGAGTCCGAGCGGGTTTTCTTTGATCTTGGTCGGATCATCAAACAGTCCGAAGTCGTCTGAAAGCGTGATGAGTCCCGCGCTTTCAAGGAGGACGAGTGCACGCGCCTGGTTCGACGGATCGTCCGGAATGGCGACTTTGTCCCCCTTCTTCAGTTCGGAGATGTCTTTGATCTTCTCGGAGTAAATGCCCATCGGCGCAAACACGGTGGAACCGAGCGGAACGAGGTCATTGCCGCTTTCCTTTACATATTGGGAGAAAAACGCAATCGTCTGGAACGCATTCAGGTCAATGTCTCCTTGTGCAAGGGCGTTGTTCGGAAGCGTGTAGTCGGCAAATTCAACGAGTTTGATCTCGATGCCTTCCTTCGCCGCTTTTTCCTTCAGGATCGGCCACTGGGCGCCGTCCGCCCCGTTGACCCCGATTTTCACCTTGACCGTTTTTCCTTCACTGTCTGCATTCGCATTCCCGCAGGCCGCAAGAGCGAGTGCGGTGATGAGCGCGAGAGCAAGTAGCCAGATTTTCTTCATATCGTTTCTCTCCTTGGGCGGGGCGCTTGCGCCCCGTATCTTTGTCTAGTTGATTTTTATTCCTTCAGGTCGTTGAATGTCCCGTCCAGTTCTTCTTTCGTGAGCTTGACGAGGACCGACCCGTTGCTCGTATCTTCTTTGATCGCCTGGGCAATCTCTTCGGTCTGATAAAGCTCCGCGATGCGCTTGAACGTTTCATTGTCCTTGTCTTTACCGCGGACCGCGATGCAATTGACATACGGCCGTACGCTCGCATCGAACTCGTCTTCCCGGAAGATCGGGTCTTCGGAAGGGGAAAGCCCGGCCTGTCCGGCGATGCCATTGTTGATGACAGAAGCCGCAACGTCCGGCAGGGCACGCGGTGTTTGCTGAGGCGTCATCGGGATGATGTCGAGACCGAGCTTGTTTTCCGTGATCTTGGACGGATCATCGAACAGTCCGAAGTCATCCGAAAGGGTCAGGAGGCCGGCACTTTCCAGCAGCCGGAGGGCCCGCGCCTGGCTGACCGCATCATCCGGTATGGCGATCTTGTCGCCTTTTTTCAGTTCGGCGATGTCTTGGATCTTATCGGAATACAGCCCCATGGGCGCAAACTGCGTGGATCCGATCGGCACGAGGTCATTGCCGCTTTCATTGCCGTACTGGGCGAGGAACGCGATCGTCTGGAACGCGTTCAGGTCGATTTCCCCTTGTGCCAGTGCATTGTTCGGGAGCGTGTAATCAGCGAATTCCACGAGTTTGATTTCGATGCCTTCCTTCGCCGCTTTCTCCTTCAGGATCGGCCACTGGGCGCCATCCGCCCCGTTGACGCCGATCTTCACTTCGACGGGTTTGCCTTCACCGTCTGCGTTCGCATTCCCGCATGCCGCAAGAGCAAGCGCGATGACCAGAGCGAGTGCGAGTAGCCAGATTTTCTTCAATGGATTTCTCTCCCTTATGGTTAGTGACTTTATTTGGTTAGTCGGTTTTATTCCAATGAGAGCCGGGGGTTTACCCGGTCGTTTATCTGCTGCCTCAGCGCCGCATGATCTTGCGCGACAGCGTGTTGCCGATCCACTGGGCAACCTGCACGAGGACGATGAGGATCAGCACGGTGACGATCATGACGCTGCCGTCGAACCGCTGGTATCCGTATGTCATCGCCACATGTCCGAGGCCGCCCCCGCCGACGGTTCCGGCAACCGCCGAAAAGTCGATGAGCGTGACAGAGACGAAGGTGAGCCCGAGGACGAGCGGTCCGAGCGCTTCGGGGATCAGGACAGTGAAGATGATCCGGAGCGGGCTCGCCCCCATCGCCTGTGCCGCCTCGATGACGCCGGGGTCGATGGAGACGAGGTTGTTCTCGACGACGCGGGCGATTGTGAAGCTCGCGATAATCGTCATCGGGAAGATTGCGGCCGCCGTGCCGATCGTCGTGCCGACAACCAGGCGGGTAAGCTGGGAAATCGCGACGAGGAAGATGATGAACGGCACCGGTCGGACAATGTTGATGATGAGATTCAGCAGATTGAAGACGATCTTATTTTCCAGGATATTGTTCTGCCGGGTGACGAACAGCAGCAGGCCCATGACAACCCCGAGGATCGAACCGAAAATGAGTGTCGCAATGACCATGATGAGTGTTTCTCCGGTCGCTTCGACAATCCGCGGCCAGAATGTAGTCCAGTCAACGTTCAATTTCAATCACCTCCTCGATGTCTGTGAGCGTTGCAATTTCGTCGATGGCGGCCGCGGTGGCCACCGGGTCGCCGGCGAATGAGACGATCAGGTTGCCGAACAGCCGCTCTTGGAGTTCCCGGACCGAGCCGTATACGATGTTGAATGTGACGCCGTGTTTGGCCGTCACCCGGGACAGAACCGGTTCGTTCGCGATCGGCCCTTTGAACAGAAGCCGGTACAGCTTGCCGCCGCCCGCATCGCGCCACTCTTTGAGGATTCCGGGTGACGGAAGATCCTGCTGGACGGAGCGGATAAACCGCTCGGTCGTGCCGTGCTGAGGGTCGGTGAAGACGTCGAACACACCGCCCGTTTCAATCACTTCGCCGTCCTCCATGACCGCGACTTTCGTGCAGATCGACTGGATCACTTCCATCTCGTGTGTGATGAGGAGGATTGTGATTCCGAACTCCCGGTTCACTTTCTTGAGCAGCCGGAGGATATCGGATGTCGTGTCGGGGTCGAGGGCCGACGTCGCCTCGTCGCAGATGAGGATGTCCGGGTTGCTCGCAAGCGCCCGGGCGATGCCGACGCGCTGCTTCTGCCCGCCCGACAGCTGATCCGGATAGTTGGCCGCCTTGTCGGCGAGCCCGACAAATTGCAGAAGTTCTGTGACCCGCCGGCTGATTTCCGTCTTCGGAGTGCCGGCGAGCTTCAGCGGGTACGCGATGTTCCCCGCGACCGTCCGGGAGTTGAACAAGTTGAAGTTCTGGAAGATCATTCCGATGTTCTGGCGCTGCCTGCGGAGTTCCTTTGCACTGAGCGACGTGACGTCCGTCCCCCCGATTTCGATCCGTCCGGATGTCGGGCGCTCCAGCAGATTGACGAGCCGCAGCAGCGTGCTCTTCCCCGCGCCGCTGAACCCGATGATCCCGAATATGTCGCCCTGCTCAACGGTGAGGGTCACATCTTTCACCGCGTGGACCTCGCGCGGGCCGATTTTGAATGTCTTGGACACTTGCTTGAATTCAATCAATGGGTGTACCTCCTTGGAAAATGAAAAAGCCTTCTTTTTCTTGAACACGACAAGAAAAAGAAGGCCTGTACGGCCATCCTTTTCTTATCTTCCAGATGCAGTTGCATCTGCAGGATTTGGCACAGTACTCTCTGTGGAGTCCGCTGCCGAGATGTCATAGGGCCTGTCCCTCGATCTCTCTTGATAAGAAAATGATGAATATGTATTTAATTTTGAGCGTTCCGAAGAATTGAGTCTAACTTTACCGGGGAGTCTGCGGAAAGTCAAGACGGTTTTGAAAATATTTTTTCGATGGGGATGGTCGGGTATGTGAATGGGTGCAAAATGACCGATCGGTTGACATTGTACTCATGCCGCCCGGTGAATATGCCTGGGATGTTCTAAACTCTCCTCATTCGGGCTTCAACTCTCCTCACTCATTCAAAACTAGTTTCCAGCCTTCATCTTTGTTACCTTTTCCTCAGCTGCTTGCCGGTCCCGTCCAGATGGATTTCAGGGATAAATCGATACCGGAGCCGATTTGTGTTTCCTGTGATGTGAAAATGATACTGATCCAGTTGCCTTTGTCCGGTGGCAGGCGAAGAAATCTCCGCAAACTCACAAAACTCCCGATTGGTGAAAGTGGACTTGAACACCAATACATAGTCAAGCAGCGCACGCTCATATGGATTTCCGCCGACCGGCTCATTGCAGGAGCCACAAACGAAAGTACGCTGGGTGATCCTCGTCAATTTGCCGAAGCATGACTCGCAGAGAAGGCCGGCTTTGAGCCCCTCCGGCCGCAAATTAAACAGTTCTGCGGCAGGTGTCGAATCCAGCCTGATTTGATTGGCCAGGATGGTTTGCGCCACTTGTTCCGGAGACACATTTCCGGCGATTCGTTGTGCCAGGCCGACTTCCCGTGTCAGGTAGCTCTGTATCTCCTTCACCGAAATGAGCGGCGCGTCGCCCGGCAGGCCGCTCCATACATTTTGCAGGGTGAAGACGACCGCTCCGGAGACGGTCATATGAATTCCCCGCTCGCTCAGCCAGCCGGTGAGGGCGCTTTTTTGATTGTCCAGCTGGGTGATGGGACAACTCATCGACAGGACGGTTCCATCTTCATCAATCCGCTCTAGCCGCCGGGGGTTCTCGTGCCACTGGAGTCGGCCGCGGATCATTTTTGATTCAATAATCCAGATTCCGCGGTCGGATACGAGGAGTGTATCGAACTGAGCGATATAGTCGCGGTGGATCTGCAGGCGGATGTCCCGGAGGATGGACCAGGATCCGGGCAGACGGAGTCCCCGCAAGTGCCGGTCGACCATGACTTCGCCTTTGTACCCGGCTTCCGCCCGATACTTTTTCGCTTCGATTTCCTCTCTCCTCGGATCATTCGGCCACATCCTGCCGAGTGTTGCCTCCAGCTTCCGCAATTCGAGCGGATACCTTCTCTCCCCCATGCCCCCACCCCCTCAGCGACACCATAGCATAAAAAGATCAAGAAAAAACACAACTCTTGAAAGTTGAAAAATGAAGCCTTTTCCGTTGCCAAAATTGGATTTTGCGCGGCCGAGGAGCAGGCAAAAGGAAGTTCTCCACAGAAGAGCAGTTCAGTTTAGGCGGCATACATGGTAACTCTCCTCACTCAAAGCCAAACTCTCCTCACTCGGGCCCCAACTCTCCTCACTCAAAGCCAAACTTGCCTCACTCGAGCCCCAACTCTCCTCACTCGAACTTTCCTATAGATCTTTTAAATTCCATGTATATCTTCAACTCCATATGTGTATACTATCTCCACTACAAGGCCGCGGCACCGCCTTGTCCCGCGCGAATGGGCACTTCCGACGGGAAGTGAAAAATGGAATGACGCGCATCTCCGGCCGGGGTCCGAGTGCCCGGTAGTGCCGCATCTACATAGCCTCAAAAAGGAACTTCCACCGTTGGAAGTTCCTTTCCTTTTACTCATTCTGACAATAATTATATGGACGGTTATCCAATTCCGTGAGAAAATCATTCTCGGTTATTTTATTCGAGAAGGAGATTCCTGGATGTCTATCTTGTTTGCCGCTTTATTTTTCCTGGCGACCGCTGTTTTGGCAGCCGGAGCCATCATTTTGGTCGTCCGGCTGGCCCTGAAAATGGAGCATGACGCCCCTAAAGTGCTGCTCGGGGCACGGTTGGCCATCGGTCTGTGGGTGGCGCTGTTCGCTGCGATGCTCCTCAGTTCTGAAGGTTTGCTGTCTGACCGGCTGTACTTTAGTTTATTCGCAGCCGCGCTTGCCGGGCTGATCGGCAGCTTTTCTGATTTTCTTCTACAACTGGCCTTCCGGACCAAGCCGTCAATCAAGCGGCATTCCAAAGTGGCGGGGGCTTTTCTGGTCGCCCTGATTGCCTTGGTCTTTGCCAACCCGGCGCCCGATCAGGTCGCTTCTGATGAAGAAGTGACGTCCGAGTCGGCAACGGAGGAAATCGCCGGCAAAGAAACTCCAAAAGACGAGGCCGCGGCAGTCGGGAACGATCCATCAGAAAACGAAGGAACAACGGTCGCAGCAACTCTGCCTCCGGCCAAAACCGAATCTTCCCCAAAGAAGGAAGCGGCCCGGCCGAAGACGGCGTCCAGCCGTGTGCCGGTCACGCTTGCAAACCCGATCGACGGGGACACGATCAAGGTAAACATCGACGGACGGACAGAATCCGTCCGCTTCCTGCTCGTGGACACGCCGGAGACGAACCACCCGCGCCTCGGCGTGCAGCCGTTCGGTCCGGAGGCGAAGGAATTCACGACAAAGCTGGTCCAGAGCGGGTCGATTGAGCTTGAGTTCGACGTGTCGGACCGCGATAAGTACAACCGACTGCTAGCGTATGTGTATGTCGACGGCGTCTCCGTCCAAGAGGAACTTCTTAAGAACGGTCTCGCCCGGGTAGCCTACGTGTACGCGCCGAACACCAAATACGTGGACCGCTATGATGCGTTGCAGAAAGAGGCCCAGCAAAAGGCCATCGGAATCTGGTCGGTTGAAAACTATGCAACGGACCGCGGATTTGATGCAGCCGTTGTGGACGGCGGGCAGCAGGGGTCGGCACCCCCGGCCGAAAGCAAACCAAAACCGGCACCGAAGCCCGCGCAGAAACCGCAGAAGCCGGCAGCCGGAGCCTGCAATATCAAAGGCAATGCCAGCAGCCGCATCTACCACATGCCGGGTGGACAATATTACGACCGCACGAACGCGGAAGTCATGTTCTGCTCCGAATCGGAAGCCCAGGCGGCCGGTTACCGGGCGTCCAAAAGGTGAATCCGGCAGATAAGAGAGCCCGGCGGGCAGCCGGTGCTCTCTTTTTGAAGTATGATGAGAGAAACGGATTGTGCTGGGGAGGAACGGCGAATGGACATCTTCTTTTTCATCCTGACGGTGTTTGGACTCATTGCGGGCGGCTTTACGATCGTCCGGTTCTTTGTGGACCGGGTGCACTACCGGCAACCGTCGGTCCGTCACTTTTTTACGCGGATGCGCTGGATCATGGCAGTCACCTTATCCTGTCTTCTCTTGGCGTTCGTCATGACACAGGGCGGATTCAACCTGATGTATGTGTATGTCGGCCTCTTCGTCGTTTCCATCTTCGGCATGATCATCACATTGGTGGATTATGTTGCATGCAAGCGGCTCGGGGTGCGGCGGGAAACACGGTGGCACGGAGCGCTGCTCATCTTGTTTGCGGTCGCCTTTGCCCTGTCGATCGGCAGTCCGGGATTGGATCGGTGAGAAATGAAAAAATGCTTCCGGCGACTGATCTCCGGAAGCATTTTTATGGATGACAAACCTGAAAACGAATGCAACGCACCCGTCCGGATTTTGAGCTCACTCATTTTCCGGAACCGCCCACACCGGTCTCAGCGGGCGACCTTCTCCCGCACTTCGAGCACCGGTTCCGAGACACCCGCAACGCCGACAAGTGCCAGGACCGTCAGCAAGATTTTCTGCACGCCGGCAAACGCATCTTTCGGATCGAACCATTCGCCCAGTGTATGGCACCCGCCGAAGTCGCCGCCTCCGCCAAGTGTCACGGCCGGGATGCCGAGATGAATCGGCACGTTCGAGTCGGTGCTTGATGCGGCTTCGAGCGTCGGTTCGAGGCCGAGGGCGCGGACGGCTTCGGATGCCGCCCGGACGATTGGGCTGTCCGGATCCTGGCTGCCCGCAGGCCGGTCCCCGACTTGCTTCAGTTCAACCGTGATGGCGTCGGTCCGGCCGCGGAACCGATTCTCTTCCTCTGCCGCCTGATGGATGATGCGCAGGGCTTCGCGCTCCAGCCGGGCGAGTTCCTTTTCGGAGTTCGAACGCAGGTCCAGGACCATTTCCGCCCGTTCAGCGATCGTATTGACGGACGTCCCCCCGCCGACGATGCCGACATTGTAGGTCGTTTTCGGTTTTTCCGGCGTCCGGATCGAAGCCATGTCTGCGATCGCCCGGCCGAGCGCATGGATCGGGCTCGGGGTGCCATAGTCGCCGAACGAGTGGCCGCCGGGGCCCCGGTAGGTCACCGAATACCGTTTCGAACCGGTCGCAAGATAGGTGATCCGGTCCGGCGAGCCCGGCTCGACCGAGATGAAGCCGTCGATGTCGTCCTGTCGCTCCGCGAACAGATGCTTCACGCCGTTCAGGTCGCCGAGGCCTTCTTCGCCCACGGTCGCCCCGATGAGCAGGTCGCCTTCCGTTTCAATGCCGGCCGCCTCCAGCGCGCGGAGGATCGCAAGCACGGAGGCGAGTCCGCGGCCGTCGTCGGAAATGCCGGGAGCGTATACTTTTCCGTCTTTCCATTTTGCCTTCACGTCGGTCCCGGCCGGGAAGACGGTATCGAGATGCGCACAGAGGACGAGCGTCGGGCCATTCCCCTTCCCCCTCCTCAAACCGAACACATTGCCGGCCGCATCCGTCTCGACCTGCTCGAGGCCGAGTGCTTCCAGTTTGGCCCGGTACGCACGGCCTTTTTCCGCTTCTGCGAACGTCGGCGCCTCAATTTCCGTAAGCTCGATCTGCTCTTCCGTCGTTGCGTCATTGTCCTGCTCGATGAACGTGAGCGCGGCCCGCACTTTCCCGTCCTTCAACAACTGCTCCATCATTGGTCCCCCCTCAATTGCTTCCCGAAAAACTCCACTGTCTTCGTATGCATCAGAATATGGTTTTCAATCCGCTCCGTCTGGTGGCCTTCATTTTCAAAAATCACGAGTTCCACTTCACGCCCCCGGGATTCCAGATCCGCGACGAGTTGCTCGGCTTCGCTCACCGGCACCCGCGTATCGTTGCGGCCATGGAACACGAGCAGCGGCGCCTCGATCCGGTCGGTCAGGTTCATCGGCGCGGTCCGGTCGAAGAACTCCGAATGCTCGGCGAGTGAACCGTATTCCGCTTCCCTCAAGTACCGCCGCCACTCGCCTGTGTTCTCCAGGAACGTCCGCAAGTTCGACATGCCGACGACGTCGACGCCCGCCGCCCACTTTTCCGGGTAATGGGTGAGCGCCGACAGGACCATGAATCCGCCGTAGCTGCGTCCGATGATCCCGATTTTCGCCGCATCCACGCCGTGCGATGCGGCCAGATCCCCCGCTAGCTCCGCCAGATCCGCGACCGCATCGAGCCGCTTGTCCGCATCATCGAGTTTCAGATAGCGGCGTCCGTAGCCGAGGCTGCCGCGGATGTTCGGCACCGCGACCGCGAATCCGCGGTGGACGAGGTACTGCACGACCGGATTGTACTCGGCCTTCGACTGTCCCTCCGGCCCGCCGTGTACCCAGATCACCGCAGGACGGCCCGCCTCGGCCGACTGGTCATAGAAGAAATATGGGACTTCCAGGCCGTCGAACGAGCGGAATGCATGCAGCTCCGGCTCCGCCCAAAGCGGGCCGGCGGCGTCTGACCGGCCGAGGCGCGTGTGCCGTACCGCCGTTCTTTCCATCGGCCGGTACTCCCAGATGTCTCCCGGCTGGGTCGGTGATTTTTGGGTGAAGAGGAGCCGTGCGCCGGTCAGCCACGAGAGCCCTCCGATGACGCCGCCCGGCAGGCCGTCGGCGAGTTCATGCGCCCCGGTTTCCGGTGAATAAAAGCCGAGCCGGGAGATGCCGCCTTCATTGAGCGTGAATGCAAGCAGCCGGCCGTCCGGCGACAGGGCAATCTCCTCGATGTCCCAGTCCTCCCAGTGAAGCAGCTTGTCCATTTTTTCCGGTTTCCCGACCGAGAAGGAAGCGATGTACTGAGTGTCTTCGCCGGCATCGGTGAGGAGATAGCCCCGTCCTGCCCCCGGAATGATGGCCGGCGAATGATAGCGCGCCGGCGTGTCCAGCGGGCCGAGCCGGGTCGTCCCCTTGGACTTGGCATCAACGGCCAGGACCGCGCTGTCGATGTTCGTTTCCTTCAGGGAGACGAGCACCGTCCCATCGTCGATCCAGCTGAGCGGAATGCAATTCGCATCCGATTCGTAGATTGTCTCCGTTTCACCCGTGTCGGCGTTGACTGTGTACACATCGAAATGGCCGGGGTGCCGTCGGTTGCTCGAGTAGACGAGCCGGGTGCCGTCGGGCGACCATCCCCCGCAGTAATGGAAATGCTCCGGCGAGTGGACGAGCTTCATCGGCTCGGGAAGTTCTCGGCTGCCGCGGACCGGGCCGTCCAGCTCCTCCCCTGCTTCCTCGAGCGTCCGGTTCGGATTGTTGTCGAGAATATACAATTGCTGCTTCTCGTTCCCGTGATGATCCATCCCAATCACCGTCCGCTGTCCATCGGGCGAATGGAAAACACTGAGCACCCGGTCCGGCATCTCGGCAAACGGAGCCGGCTCCCCGTTTTCGCCGAGCGTCCACACTTGCGGGATTCCCGTAATCTTCGAAATGAATGTGAACCGTTCCGTTTCCGGGATTGCCTGCGGTTCATACGCTGAATTCACCGTAAGGTATTCCAGCAGCAACTCTTCCTCCGTCATGGTCTGATTGTTCGTCATGCCCATTCCCCCTTTGATATTTCCTTACTCGAAATATCACTTTTCCGAATAGTATATCATAAAGAAGCGATAAAAAAACCGGATTCCCGCGGTCGGGCATCCGGTGAACAGAGTCATATTCGGTTCATGGTATTCAGCGAGCCCGGATGAGTATGCCCACTGTCCGGGCGTGTTCTGACACCTAGCTATAAACACTCGCACAGGTGCCGGCAGCCGGCTCATAGAAACAGTGATTTTTGAACTGACCCGTAAACGGCTGGTCGTACCAGGTCGGCGGGCAAGGTGCATACGGATTAAAGTACCAGAGCGCGTATTTGGCCGGCTGGACACGCCAATAGTCCAGGTTCTGCCTGGCCAGCCGCCGTTCAGTTTCACGTGCCCGCTGGTAAAACATATTTCCTTTCTGAACCGCTTCAAATGCATAGTTATTGCCCTGCACCTGAAAAATGACATCTTCGATCGTCCGCACATCGTTAAAGTCCAGACAATCCGCGACCGCCCGGTTGACGATGACATTTCCGACGTACAACATCCCCTGCTTCCCTTCCCCTTCTGCCTCCGCCCGCATCATCCGGGCCATCAAGTCCACATCGGCATCCCGGTATTTCACTCTCGGCAATTCATACACCCCCGCCTATAAGGTATGAAAGACGGGCACGTCCGATGAATTACCGTGTTCTCAAAGGGGTAATTGGAATGATAAACTGGTACCACTATCCGTTATTATGGAATATCGAGGTGCAAAATGGTGATCATCGGAGCCATCCCTGTGATTTTATTTTTGGTTTTCCTGGCATTTTATCTGACCGAACCCGGCCGGATGATAAACGGCTTCCTATTCAACCTTCCAATTTGTTCCATTCTATTCTTCTGCGGGTATTTAGGATTCAGCTCAGACATCATGATCCTGAGGATCGTCGCCGTTATTCCGATTGGTATATTTATTCTAGGCATCTCGGTGTTTGGATTATTCGCTTTGGCCATCGGGCTATTTTTAAATGGCCGGATCATGATGAAAAAGGAGAGCCGGCGCCTGGCCAACAGTCTCACATTCATCTTGGCCATCGCTCTTCTTGTAATGATGGTCGTCCGAATCATAAATCCGAGTCGTTTCTTGCCCGAGTACTTTGCGCCGATCTTTTCAAGCGTCGACCTGATCATGATTTATCTTTTCCTGCACTTGTCCAATTTTTTATCTACTTATTTTCTGTATCAGCTCAACAGGCCAACGTACAACCAAGACTTTATCATCGTGCTCGGAAGCGGCTTGATCAATGATAAAGTTCCGCCCCTCCTTGCCAGCCGGATCGATAAGGGGATTGATTTTTACCGGAATCAGACAGCTGCCGCTTTCCCGCCGACCCTCATCTTCTCAGGCGGGCAGGGGGCGGACGAAAAACTCCCCGAAGCAGAAGCCATGCAGAAGTATGCCGTTGGCCAGGGTATCCCGATTGAACACACATTGACAGAGACCCGTTCAGTCAATACGTTGCAGAACATGCTTTACTCAAAAGAAATCATGGATTCTTTGAAAGAAGGCAAGTACAACAGTATTTTTGCCACCAACAATTTTCATCTGTTCAGGGCCGGCTTGTACGCAAGAATGGCAGGTTTAAAAAGCCAGGGAATCGGCTCGAAAACGGCCTTCTACTACTGGCTGAATGCCATGATCCGGGAATATATTGCCGTCATCGTGATGCAGCGCAAGCGCCATCTCATTGTCACCGGAATCATTTTCGTATTTTCTCTTCTCCTTTACCTGCTTTCCATTAAAGCGGTTTATTAACCGCAAAGTGCGTTCGCCGACGCCTATATTTTCACTTCTACATAAAAGCAGATGCGCACAATCTGTGCCTTGCCCTGCTTTTTATCACTTTATCGAATATCGACGTGTTTTTCGGATTTCTGTTTCCTGTCCATCATTTTTCGCCCCATCCAAAGAAGGAAAACAGTATAAGCGGTGATCCCGGTGAGTGTGAGAATCATTTCGGTCCGGTAGCTGACCGGCGGCAGGCCACTGTGGGCGTTGACATGCCATTGCTCGGACTGGAATATCTCGACTGTGGCTACTCCAACCAGGACATAAAGCACAATTGCGGCAAGACGGCCGAACCGGAAGCGATATACATACAAAAACAGCACGCCGTACACTAGTGCCGTGATGAGCACTTCTGAAATCCCCATGGGCTGCCCCCCCGTTTTTTTTACAGTCAGACCCGCCCGATGCAGAAAAGGTTGCCTGTTCATTCAAGCGACTGCCTCTCCACTGCCGGTGATTTCTGTGCTCCCCGAGTGATTAAGCAGGAATGCCGGATGGATTTAACTGATTCACATAAAGGGTTCGTCCCCCGCCTATAGCCGCCCTCCCTTGTTTTCTCAGCAGCCCTCCAATTTCGCCTGATCATCCAGCAATTTCTTTCTCAGCGCTTGGTCCACTGCATAGATGAACAGGCCCCTGATCCCCCGCTTCATCAATACATTGAGCGAATTCAGTACGATCCTTTCTTTGGCCTGAATCACATCCTCAATTCCCTCTGTACCGGTATACGCGCCGATATCCATGTACTTGCTAGTATCAATGACAATCTCATCTTTTGCCGGGTCATATTGGACGGAAGGCCCCAGGACGACTCCCACGTAATTCAGATCAAATCCCTGGATGGTATAGATCGATCCGGCTTCATTGACCGTATCGGCTTTTTCCGCCCACGTGTACCGGGTGCTGGTCGTATTCCACGGCATCCGATAGTCGCCGTTGGATTCGCGGACATAGTAGGTTTTTCCGTCTTTCTTATGAAGAAAGTCAAACGTTGAAACGACCCGGCTTAATCCATAATCGTTGTTTTTCTTTATGATTTCCCCGTGCATTTCTTCCAGCGTTTCAAAGATCCTTAGTTCATAGCCCTCATCTTTGGGCAAAGGACCTACTTTCTTTTGTTTAAAATCATTGATCCAGTTGATCACGTCGTCATTCGCCTGCATGCGAAATTGATTCGTCAACTGGTATTCTTCATGGTATGTACTCAGCCTTTTCAACTTTTCCAGCGACTCCGCATTCCATAAGCTTTTTAATTTCAACACTTGGTCCTGATCATAGATCATCACGACCACTCTCGCTAATTTCAACAGTTCCTCTAATTGATTGTGGCCGTAGAAATTATTATAGGCATCTTGCTTTGTAAGAAGCAGATGGGCCTCATCCACAAAGATAATATCCGCTCTCTCGTCTTCTTTCTGCAGCTGATTGATCAAGGGCGTAGGCTTCGCAAAATCTTTCACTTTTAGGTGCTTCACCTGCTTGGCAATTCCCTTGTATGTTTTGAACATTTCTTCGTGGTTCACAACAAGATAATTTCGCGTGCCGTTAAAAACGGACGACTGTTCCGAAGCATTTTCCTGGACTGTGTTGAAGATCGAACTCAATACAACACTTTTCCCTACACCCGCCTCTCCCTCCACGACCAGTAAACTGCCGTATTGGCCAGGCTCGGTCTGCAGTTGCGTCGCGCAGAATTCAAGGACCCGTTCTTTTAGATCCAGCTGCTCAAGGGTCAACTCCTTGAAAGGAGACAGCTTGAAAATATCCTTATTTTCGATTTCGTGGAGCTGATTATTGACCAATTGTTCGTCATATAACTTCTTCCAGAGTTCAGCGAAGATTTTCTGATCATAAAGGGACTTATTGTAGTAATTGTGTGTGAAATCACTCGCTGTTTTACTCTTGTTCTGCAATGTATACTTTTCATCGCCCAGAAAGTAATTGATCAGCTTGGTCTCCAGGTGAAACGTAGCCGACCGGTTGAACTTCTTGTGTTTGATCAAGTTGATCTGATCAATATTTCTCCTGGATTTCAAATGAGCCTTCATCCGGTTTTTAAAGTAAACCGTTTCCCCGATGTACGCTTCCTTTTTTCCATTCAATATATAAATTACGGGGTAGTTCAGGAAGCTTTCATTATTATTGATCTGATTGATGGTTTTCTGTTCGAACGGCCAAAATAAAATTTCAATCGCTGACATATGCTCACCTGCTCATAAAGTGGTTGCTATGCCCATTATAGCAATCGTTGGAGCCCATGTGACTTTATCCCACCGACCGGATTTCCTCCCAGCCCATGCCTATTGCCGCCCTCCCCTTCTTTCATTAAACTGATAGAAAGAATTCAGACGACAACAGGGGGATGGCAACATGGCGGTGCTAGAGTTTAGGCAGGTGGAGAAATCGGCGGGGAATGCGATTGTGTTTCCGCGGTTTGATCTTGCGGTAGCGGCGGGCAAGATCACGGCGGTTCAGTGCGATCATGAGACCGGACGGCAGCTCATCGGGATGGCGGCGGGCGCGGAGCCGGTCCTGCACGGCGAAGTCCGATTTTCCGGTGAGCCGGCGGCGGGCCGGGCGCGTGATCTGGCCGGACGGATCGGCGTATTTCTGCTCGATGATTCGCTGTATGAGCGGCTGACGCCGACGGAATATCTTCTGCTATTCCGCAGTCTGTACGGGCAGGGGGTGTCGCCGGACGGGCTGCTTGCGAAAGTCGGGCTCGCCGACAAGGCGCGCACGCGTATCCGAAAGCTCACCCATTCGGAAAAGAGACGGCTGCAGCTTGCACGGACCATTGTGCACGGCCCCGCGCTGCTGCTGCTCGAGGAACCGGAGCAGAACCTTGATATCGAGAGCCGGATCATCCTCCAGCGGGTGCTTGAGGAATTCACGGCTGCGGGCGGGGCTGTGCTGCTGACGACAAGCAACCTGGAAAACGCGCTGGCGATGAGCCCGACCGTCTACCGGCTGAACCGCGACGGACTGAAGCCGATCGAACTCGCGGCAGAGGAGGCGACCGGCGGAGCACAGCCGGCTGAAGCCGGAGGCAATGGGGAACCGGCCATTGAGGCAACTGTGGAAGAAGTGCCGCCGGCCCCCGCCCCGGATGCAGCGGATACCCCGGATGCAGCGGCCGAACCTTCCTCCTTCCAGATCCGGTTCGACAAGGTGCCGGCCAAAGTGAACGATAAGCTGATTTTATTTGATCCGACGGAAATTGTGTTCGTCGAGAGCACGGACGGGGTGTCGATGCTGCATGTGAACGGGGAGATGTTCCCTTGTGCGATCACACTCGGCGATCTGGAAAAGCGGCTCGTGCCGTTCGGGTTTTTCCGCTGTCACCGATCGTACCTCGTAAACCTCCAGCGTGTCCGTGAAGTGATCACCTGGACCCGGAACAGCTATAGCCTCATTCTTGAAGACCCAAATAAAAGCTCCGTTCCCCTCTCCAAAGGAAAGTATGCGGAACTGAAGGCATTTCTCGGGATCTGAGGCGTTCCGTTCGGCCAAATTCGTGCTCCATTCAGCCTCCCTATGCTCCATTCACCCCTCCATTCGCTCCTTTCGCCTTGATATTACTGCATTCCCGGAAGAAGCGCGGTAAATTAGAGTCAAGCAAACGACACGGGAGAAAAGGGGCGGAAACATGGAGAACATCATTGAAGTGCACAACCTCGTCAAATCATTCGGAAACAAATTGGCTTTAAAAGATGTGGATTTCAGCGTGCGAAAAGGAGAGACGATCGGCTTCCTCGGACCGAGCGGATCGGGCAAGACGACGACGATCAAGATCCTCACCGCGCAGCTTGCACCGACTGCCGGGGACGTCCGGGTGTTCGGCAAACCGGTTCATTCATTGAAGGATCCGGCGGAGATGAAACGCATCGGGATCCTGACCGACAACAGCGGGCTGTACGACCGGCTGACGGTCGCCGACAACCTTGGACTGTATGCAGACCTTTACGGAACGGAACGGAAGCGGATCGTGGACGCACTGGAAATGGTGAATCTGACCGGCGAGGAAAAGAAGCCCGTCCAGAAGCTGTCCAAGGGAATGAAGCAGCGGGTCACCCTTGCCCGGGCGATCCTGCACAAACCCGACCTGCTGTTCCTGGACGAACCGACGTCCGCACTGGATCCGGCGAACACCCGGGACATCCACGAAGGGCTGAAGGAACTGAACCGTGCCGGGACGACAATCTTCCTCACAACGCATGATATGGAAGAGGCCGAGTCGCTCTGTGACCGCGTGGCGTTCCTTGACGACGGGGAAATCCGGCTGTTCGACACGCCGCAAAACTTGCGGATGCTGCAGGGGCGCCCGACAATTTCGGTCTTATTGAAAGACCGGCGGACCGTGACCGTCGAGCCGGATGCAGACGGTGCCGCGGCAATTGCCCGGTTTATGGAAAGCGGCGAATTGCTGACCATCCACTCGAACGAGCCGACGCTCGGCGATCTATTCGTACAGATGACAGGGAGGAAACTGGCATGATGACATTTTCAATGAAACGTGTGAACGCAATCTTTTTGAAAGACTGGAAAGACATGCAACGCAACGGATACGTGCTGATCACCCTTGCCCTGCCCCTGGTTTTTGCAGCCTGGATCGGCCGGATGGGTGAAGGCAGCACTTCGCTCGCTGCCATGCCGATCACATTCGCCCTCGTAATTGCCGGTGCCTTCGTCCAGGCCGCCATGGTCGCCGAAGAGAAGGAGAAAAACACCTTGCGCGGACTTCTTCTGTCGCCGGCAAGCACGATGGAGATCCTCGTCGGCAAAAGCCTGCTCAGCGGCGTGTCCACGCTGGTCATCATCATCGGATCGATTTTCCTCGCCGACTTCAAGGTTCCGTCCCTGCCGCTGTTTGCCGTCAGCATCCTGCTCGGGCTGGTCACATTCCTGGCGATCGGCACGCTGCTCGGCCTTCTGTCGAGGACCGTCATGGAAACGAGCATCCTCGGCACGCCCGTCATGGTCGTCTTCGGCATGGCCGGCATATTCAAAGAGATGATTTCCAACGAAACGATCGTCGCAGTCATCGACTACCTTCCGAGCGAACAGCTAGCGGCGGTCTGGAGCGGACTGGAAAACGGCTCGGAAGTCGGCAGCCACCTGCTTGTGTTGACCGTCTGGGCCGTGGCCGCAGTCGCTGTGACTGTCGTCGTCTATAAGAAGAGACGGATGGATTGAAGCCGTGTAGGAAGCGTTCGCCCCGGCGAACGCTTCTTTGGGTTCGGCAGCCCCACTTCATTCTGAAGCCGGGCCAACAAAAAAAGAAGCCCCCGGGGGGACTTCCTGATCCATCATTCGGCCTGATGAGCTGCATCCTCGGCCGCGTCTGCACGGAACTTCTTCGCGAAGATCACCACCAGCACGATGAGCAGCACGGCCATCACCGCGGTGGTCAGATAGATCGGATCGTATGCCCGGTGGGCCGCTTCGCTGAAGGCTTCGCGGAGAGCCGCCTGGACATCGGGCGACGGAATATTCGAGATGCTTTCCTGGATGTTGCTGTAGCCGGCGCCCTGGATGCTGTCCATGGAGCCGGGCGGCATGGTGCCCGGGTCGACGCCGTGTTCTTTCAGTTTTTCGGGAATGAGGTCACCGAGCTGGCTGAAACCGCGCTGGATCATCGCGCCAAAGACGGTCGGCGAGATCGTGAGCCCGATCTGGCGGGCGACGCTCAAGGTGCCGAGCGCAGAACCTTTTTGCTCACCCGCCGCATTTGACGTGAGCACGGTGAGCGGAGCGCCGAGGACGAATCCGAACCCGATGCCGGCGATGACCGAGAAGATGATGAACATCACCTTCGTGTCGGTGAAGAAGCCCAGACCGCCGAAACCGATGATGGAGATCACGCCCGACATGATGAGCGTGCGGACCGGGCCCTGTTTGTCGACAAAGTAGCCCCCGCCGCCCGCGCCGATTCCGGATGCAAGAGCAAGCGGGGTCATCCAGTAGCCTGATTTTTCGGCCGGGATGCCAAGGATCTGCTCAGCAAACGACGGGATGAAAATGATCGCGCCGATGAATGTGCCGGACAAGAGCGCCATGATCATTGTGACCGAATAAGTCGTCTTGCGCAGCAGGCTGACCGGCAGGATCGGATCGACGTTTTTCTCCTCTCCGAGTTTTTCCGCAAAAATGAGCGCTGCAAAAATGGCGACGCCGAGCAGGAGAAGACCGAGGACACTCCAATCCAGGAAGCTTCCCTGGCCGAGATTGTTGACCGCGAACATGATGCTCAGGATTGAGAACGACAGCAGCAGGATGCCGAGGAAGTCGATCTTCGACAGGACCGGCACTTTCGATTCCTGGAGCGAGGTGATTCCAAAGATGACGAGGAGGACACCGATCGGCACATTGATGAGGAACAGCCAGTGCCAGCTGCCCGTCAGGTCGATGAGGAATGACCCGATATTCGGACCGATGACCGAAGCCATCCCGTTCATGCCGCCGATGAGGCCGAGCATGCTCCCCTGCTTTTCCTTCGCATATGTGCTGATGACGTAGGAACTCGCAATAATGAAGATCCCTCCGCCGCCGAGCGCTTGCAGAAGCCGGGCAGCAAGGAAGAATGCAAAGTTCGGGCTGAGCGCAACGCCGAGCGAGCCGAGCGTGAAGATCGTCACTTCAATGAGGAACAGTTTTTTCCGGCCGTACCGGTCGGAAAGCTTTCCTGCGATCGGAGTGGCGATGGCGAGGCCGAGCGTGTAAAGCGTGATGCCCCATGTACCGTGTGTCGCGGACACGTTGAACGACGAATTGATCGTTGTGAGGGCCGCGCTGATGATCCCGTTGTCGAGCGCCGCCATGAACACGCCGATCAGGAGCACAACGAAGCCGAGATTCATTTTTGAATGTTTTTTTGCGTCTGCCACGATTGCACCTCCCGTTGGGTTTTGTCCTGGACCCATTAGTGGATGATCCATTTTACCGGACGAAGTTGAACTCCAGGTGAACTTTATGTTTCAAAATCAAAAAAGCTTCCGGAACTGCAAAGCGATGACTGCATCCCGGAAGCTTGTTTGAATTTATTGGCCGGGGGTGTCCGCTTTGCCGGCAGATTCGTAATTCAGGTCCCATGTGAACCCGAACCGGTCCTCCACCTTCGCGTAGGTCGCCCCCCAGAATGTCTCCTGCAGCTCCATCAGACGCCGCCCGTCTTCAAGCAGGCCGTTGTACAGGCGGTGGATCTCCTCCTCCGACTCGCAATCCATCATGAACGAAACACTCCGGATCGGGAACTCCGGCTCGGGCTCGGTCGAATCCGCCAGCATGAGCTCCAGACACGAACCCTTCAGATAGCAATGGATCAGATAATCCTCCGCCCCTTCCGGCGTCTGAAAATCCGCATCTCCGTACCGTTTCTTCTCTATGATCTCAAGACCAAACAAATCCTGGTAGAACACAGCCGCCTCCGCAGCCCGGCCATGGAACATCAAATAAGGTATGCACCGCTTCATCCATATCTCCGCCTTTTAATTTGGTGCCTTCAGTATACCCTGTCGCCGGGGGTGGGATAAACATGGAAGCGGTGGTTTTTGGTGACCGGATTCCCCGGATGCCGGCAGTTTCGCACTGGATGTCCAAAGGTTCCCGTCGGCAATCGCACCAGAACTTCCGGCACTCAAGAGATCAACTCGAAAAAAGCCTCGTCCCCGGGGACAAGGCTTTTCCATTATTTCTTGCACTCGAATTCATACCCGCTCGTGAGGGGCTTGGTGATCGAAAGGTCGTAGGTGCCGCCGTTTTGCTCGCATCCGTCGATCAGGGCTTTGATTTCCTTCGTGTTGAAGTAAGTCAGCAAGACGATCGACAGCGCGGCGATCAGCAGGATGAGCCCTCCGGCAAGGATGAATTTCTGGTTCGTGTTGAGTCTCATTTAATCTGTTCTCTCCTATCACGCGTTCCGAGGGCGCCGGTCACACGGCGCGGGCCTGCAAGGGCACCGATCACGTAGATCAATCCGGCGGCCATGATTATCTTCCCTTTCATCGGTCACACCACCCGGTTTGCCGGTTCGCGCCCCTCAAGGGCATCCTTGATCGCGTCGGCATTCAATTTCATCATGGCGAGCCTCGTCCGGATGCTTGCACTGCCAATGTGAGGAAGCGCGGTAACGTTCGGCAATTCAAGAAGGGGATGCTCGAGGCCAATCGGTTCATCTTCGAAAACATCGAGTCCCGCAGCCCAGATCTGTCCATGCCGGAGTGCGTCGTACAGGGCTTGTTCGTCAACGATTCCGCCGCGGGCCGCGTTCACCAGCACGGCGGTCTTTTTCATGAGGCCGAGCTCACGCTTGCCGATCAGCCCGCGGGTTTCGTCCGTGAGCGGAGCCAGCACGATGATAAAATCGGCCATTTGCAGCAGATCATCCAGTTCCGCATGTTGAAATCCGTACATGGATTCGGCTTCGATTTTCCGTGTGCGGTTGTGATACAGCACGTCCATCTCAAAGCCGCGGGCACGGCGGGCGACGCCTTCGCCGATGCGGCCCATGCCGATGATGCCGAGCGTGGCGCCAAACACATCCTGACCGGTGAAGCCCATCGGTGTCCACGATTTCCACTCGCCCGCACGCAAAGCCCTTTCCGCCTGGCCGGTCCGCCGCGCCGCGGCCAGCATGAGGGTGAACGCGAGGTCTGCGGTCGTTTCGGTGAGGACCCCCGGTGTATTTGTCACCATCACACCCTGTTCTTTCGCAGTGGCCACGTCGATATTATTGTAGCCGACCGCCATTTGCGCGACGATTTCCAGATTCTTTGCACGGCCGAGCAGTTCCCGGTCGACTTCTTCGGAAATCACCGTCCAGAGTGCATGGGCCTCTTCTGCTTTTTCGAGCAGCACCGTACGGGGCACCGGCTCGTCTTCGCTGTCCCACATTTCCACATTGAACTTCTCCCGCAGCGGGGCAACTGCCTCGTCGGGAAGCTTTCGTGTGATGAACACCGTTTTCTTCATCTTGTCCCCCATCCCCCTTCCGGAATCCCGTCAGTTCGTGAAAAGCCGCCGGACTTTGATGCCCGGCGGCTCATTCATTTTCTTATTCTGCAGCGACCGGCTCGAGCAGTACTTCTTCTTCTGCTTCTTCGGAATCCGTATCATGTTCCGGCTCATATCCTGCTGCATCGACCAGATCCATCTGATCGAGCAGCCGGAGGAGACGGCGGCGGTTGATGCGGTGGCCTTCTTTGCGCATTTCAAGGAGGATCCAGTCCGGATCATCGACGCTTTCCGTTTCCATAAGGCGCCGGATGACGAGGATGTCTTCCTTGTCGCGTTCGGACAGTTTGTTGTCCGGACGGTTCACGTAGTTGTAGTAGCCGCTCTCGGACACGTCGAGCGTCATGCAGAGGCGGCGGACCTTGTGCTCTTCCTTCATCTCGGTGATGGCGTCAAAGCGCTCGGTTTTCTTGATCCTGACCTTGCCGAGGAATTTCTGGAGGATTTCATTTTCCTCCCGGAGACGGCGCACTTCCCGTTCCAGTTCCCTCATGCGGCGGTTCGGATCGACGGACGGAGATTTCGGCTGGCGGCCGCGTTTTTTCGGAATGAGTCCTTCCTCGCCCTCGGACTCAAACGCATCGATCCAGTTTTTGAGCGTATTCGGATGGACGCCGAGCTCTCTCGCCACAGCACCTTTTTTCCGTTTTTTCTCCGTCACTTCTTTGACTGCCCGGAGCCTTTGCTCAAATGTTTTTTGTGGTTTCGTTTCTTTCTCTTCGTACGCGGTTTCCGCCATGCTCTTCTCTCCTTTGAACAATAGATTCATTGACGCAATTATAACAAATATTTCTTCACATTTGTCTATGAATGAAGGTCGATTTTTCATTTTTTATGTAGGAGTTTAGGAGCAAACCCAAATTTTAATTAATTCGCTTCTCTTGTCGGACCAGATGGCTGTCTGCCCTTTTTTTCATCCACTTTCCAAAAAGGGTTTACATCTCAGGAAGACATGCTAAAATATTACATAAAACCAGGAATATTTTATCAGTTCCTGATGCCTCCCCCATCCATTCCAATCTAAGAAACGAGGAAATCACATGCTATTCATCTCAGTCGTCGGATTCCTGGCCATTGCAGGAGCCCTGATTTATCTCGCGGTATTCGGAATCATGAAACTGAACAACCCGGCTCGAAAATTATCCAAGAAGAAGTTCTATCCACTATTGATCGGCGGTTTCCTGGCATTCGTCTTCGGCCTGTCCTGGCAGTCCGGTGCGAAAGCCGATTTGGAAGAAGCGATGGAATCCAATTCCGTCCTCGAAGCCGAAAACGTGAAACTGAAGGGCGAGGTCAACGCCTTGAGCGAAGAAGGGGAAGCCGCTTCAAAAGAGATCGAAACCCTCACGGCCCGCGTGGATGAGCTGGAAACAGAATCTGCCGAGGTCGAGAAAAAAGAGGCGGAACTCAAGGAAACCGAGCAGACTTACAAAACCGGGAAAAAAGAGATGGAACAGAAGATTGCCGACCTGGAAAAAGAGAAAACCAGCCTTGAAAGCAAGGTCACACAGCTTGAAGGCCAGGTGGCGAGTGCATCTTCCAAGCAGACTGCAAAGACCGCCGCTTCTTCGGGCTCCGGCCAGGCTGCTTCAAGTTCCGGCAAAGCCTCCTCCGCAGGCTCCAAGCAAACCGCTTCTTCAGGCTCTGGCCAATCCGCATCATCCGCTTCTTCCAAGCAAACCGTCGCCTCAGGCGGAGGCGGAGAAAACTTCGCCAACTGTACGGAGCTGACTGCCGTTTACCCGAACGGTGTTCCGTCCAGCCATGCCGCCTATCAGCCCAAGATGGACAGGGACAAAGACGGCTGGGCGTGTGAACGGTAAGATCCCGACAAAAAGAACGCCATCCCCAAGCATTCGGGAACGGCGTTCTTTTTTATTTACAAGTCGTCAAATCCATTGAGGTCGCTCGTCTTCGTGTATTGTCTGGACGTCCCTTCAAAGAAATCCGTTTTCGTGTTGTCGAACGAGTCGACATAGGCCCGGATCCACTTCATTGGGTTGTCGGTATGCTCTTCGTAAAGTTCGCTCAGGCCGAGCATCCGAAGCATTTTATTCGCCCTGTATTTAATGTAGCCTTCCATTTCGTCCGGGTCGATCCCGTCGATGCCTTCGAGCACGTAACGGCTCCACTCGGTTTCCTGCTCGACCGAATGGCGGTAGGCATCGTAGATCCATTCGGTGAATTCCGCCGTGTTGAGCTCCGGGTTTTCGCCCATTGCCGCACGGAATACATCGCTCATCGCCCTGCCATGCTCCAGTTCATCCCGGTTGATGTAGCTGATCATTGTAGATGTCCCGACCATCTTCCCGTTGCGGGCCAGATTGTAGAAAAACGCAAATCCGGAGTAGAAGAAGAGTCCTTCGAGCAAGGTCGTGTACACCATCGCCTTCAGCGCGTGCACGACCGTCGGATTTTCCGCAAAGTCGTTGTAGACCTGGGCAATCCGTTCGTTCCGCTTCAGGAGAACCGCATCCCGGCGCCCCATTTCAAACGACTTCACCTGGTTGTCGAACGTCGTTACCGAGCTCAGCACGTACGCATAGCTGTGATTGTGCTCGCTTTCCTGGTCGGCAATCGTCGCGAACAGGGACTTGACCGATGGATCCGTCACATATGCCGACAGCTTCGCCGCCACGTCCGTCTGCGGACCGTCCAATGTCGCAAGCAGCCCGATAATCTTCAGGAACGCCTCCTGCTCGCCGGGTTCCAGGCGCGGGAACTGCTTGACATCCTGAGTCATGTCGACTTCATTCGCCGTCCAGAACAGCGACCGGATCCGTTGCCGAAGCTTATAAAAATGAGGATATTTCAGGTCATTCCAATTCAGGATTCCGCTCGCTTCTCCGCCGAAGATCGCCGTCGCCCGGTTCGGGTTCAACGGGTCAAGGACCTTCACGCGTGTCAGAAGCGTATTCGTGGTTGTATTCATGATGACAAGGCTCCTTTATGTTTTTGATGCAGGCACGCCGGTTGATTGCGGCTGCCCCGTGCAGAAATGCCGTCCGGTTTGTGGCCGATCCGCCTGATCTTGCGGGACCCTTCTTCTGACGGGCGCCTTTCTCATCGCGCCCGCAACTTCCGCTGCCCACTCCTGGACGAGCGTTTCCTGACCGCCGCGCGGGCTCTGTTCGATCTTGAGCGGGGGCAGCGTAGATTCGTAGAAGCGGGCGAGCTTCACCGCAGCCCGGCAAAACAGCCCGTCACCGCCGAACTGGGTATCGCCGGTCCCGAACACGAACACCCGGGGCGGCTTGTAGCCGACATCCAGGATGAAATCCTTCACTTCCTCCGGGACGCTGCCTTCCGCCCAGGTGAATGAGCCGACGACGAGCGCATCAAATCCCGACAGGTCCGGCACCGGCACCGTACCGATCCGGTGCAGTTCCGCAGGGCATCCCGCAGATCCCAGCTTGTGCGCCAGGAGCTCCGCCGCTTCTTTCGTATTGCCGCTATAGGTCGCATAGGCGATGAGCACTTTATTCATGTACGGATCACCTCCCGAGTTTGCTTGACCTACAAGTTCGCTTACATAACAGACAGCCTGGTCTGATTAACCCACAGACCGTCTTGCTAACCTACAGACCGCTTTGCCCCCAAATTACGACTGGCACCATTCGCACTCGTCCACGTCGCTTGCGGTGGACCGCGTATAATACGTCGACTTCAGGCCGGACTTCCATGCCTGGAGGTGCAGATCCAGCAGGACGCTTGCCCGGATCGTATTCGGGACATACAGATTGAATGAGATCGACTGGTCGATGTGACGCTGGCGGGCGGCGTTTTGACGGACGCTCCAGCGCTGGTCGACGATATAGGCCGAGCGGCGATAGATGTCGTATGTGCGGTGATCGAGATCAGGTGCGACGACCGGCAGCTTGAAGTCTTTCTTTTCCTCGTGGTAGAACGGCTTGAAGACCGGATCGATCGAAGCGGTGGATCCCGCGATCACCGACGTGGACGAGTTCGGTGCGACGGCCATCATATAGCCGTTGCGGACGCCGTGCTCCGCGACCGACTCGCGCAGCTCCGCCCAGCGGCCGCTCTCATAGTCCCGTTGTTCGAAATAGGCTCCCGTCTGCCAGTCCGATCCGCCGCATAGCGGATAAGCCCCCTTCTCACGGGCGAGCTCCATCGAGGCACGGATCGTATGGAATGCAATCGTTTCATACAATTCATCGGCCCGTTCGACCGCCTCGTCCGACTCCCACTGAACCCCTTCCTGAGCAAGGAGATGATGCCATCCGAACGTGCCAAGGCCGATGCCGCGATACCGGGCATTCGTCACCTGTGCCTGCAGCACGGGGATCTGGTTCAGATCGATGACGTTGTCGAGCATGCGGACCTGGATCCGGATGAGCCGCTCCAGCACACCTGCCGGCACCGCCTTGCCGAGGTTGATCGATGACAGGTTGCACACGACGAAATCACCCGGCGTCCGGCGGCTTACTATCATGCCGTCTTCCAGCGTCTCCTGAGAGGCGCCCGTCGCGCTCATATTCTGCGCAATCTCGGAGCACAGGTTCGACGAATAGATCATCCCTTCATGCTTGTTCGGGTTCATCCGGTTCACCTCATCCCGGTAGAACATGAATGGCACGCCGGTCTCCAGCTGGCTGCGCATGATCCGCTTCATGATATCGATGGCCGGGACTTTTTCGGAAGAAATGCCGGGGTGCGCCGCGCACTTGAAGTACCGTTCCCGGAACGATCCGTCCCCGCGCTTCTCGTCATAGAAATCCTCAAGCGACCAGCCCATCACCGAACGGACTTCATGCGGGTCGAACAAGTGCCAATCGCCGCGTGCCTCCACCTGTTCCATGAACAGATCCGGCAGGCAGACACCGGTGAAGATGTCATGGGCGCGCAGCCGCTCATCACCGTTGTTCAGCTTAAGGTCCAGGAACGTCAGGATGTCCTTGTGCCAGACATCCAGGTACACCGCGACCGCTCCCTGTCGTTGTCCGAGCTGATCGACGGAGACGGCGGTGTTGTTCAGCTGCTTGATCCACGGAAGCACGCCGGATGAGGCTCCCCGGAATCCGCGGATGGCCGCTCCGCGGGCCCGCACCTTGCCCATATAGACACCGATTCCGCCGCCATATTTGGAGAGGTTCGCAATGTCGGTGTTGGAGTCATAGATCCCCTGAAGCGAATCATCAACTGTGTCGATGAAGCAGCTCGACAGCTGGCCGTGCGGTTTCCCCGCATTCGCAAGCGTGGGTGTGGCAACGGTCATGTACAGGTTCGAGAGCGCCCAGTAGGCTTCTTTGATCTTGCCGATCCGGTCTTCCGTTTCGCCCCGCATGAGCGTCATGGCGATGACGAGCCATCGCTCCTGCGGCAGCTCGACCTGCCGCTTGCTGAAGTCGGTCGCCACGTACCGGTCGGTGAGCGTTTTGAGCCCCGTATAGGAAAACAGCCGGTCCCGGGACGGGTCGATGAGCTGCCCGATTTCAGCGAGATCCTTTCCGGAGTAGAAATCAGGAAGCCAGGATGCATAAAGGCCCGCCTCGACAAGCCGTCGCACATGTCCGGTGAAATCGCCGTACACATCAGGCGTGCCGCGCAGCGCCTGCTGACGGCCGTACAATTCATCGAGCAGCAGCCTTGCCGCCACTCCCGTCCAGTACGTCTCGGCCTCGTCGACACGCGCAAGCGATTCCCGGATCAGGTGCTGGGCGAGCCCCTCATCCGCTTCGCCGCGCCGATTCACATATTGTTCTGCCGCCTGCCGGAGCGGCATCATTTTCTCCTGTGTGAATTCCTGTTCGAGCGCATGAATGATGGCAAGATGATCAGCCGGTTTTGTGACCATGATGATGATTCCTCCTTTTTATGTATGAAGCAATGGACATCGTTTGGATCCAGCCCGTCGTATCCAGGTCCGAGCGGGTCGATTTTCTTCCAGCAAGTACAACAAAAAAGCAGAAGCCCGCCAAAGAACAAGTCTTCGGCGGGGCTCCTGCCCACTGCGATGATAAATGGAATGACCGGGGCCTGGAATAATGGAATGAAAAAAGAAATGAAAGGGTCGGCACCCGTTCGCTTCCACTCCTCAATCCCCGAAGAAAGTGTCGCTGCACGACGGCCGGCAGGTCTACTGGCTGCGCATCATCCTTCCGCCGGCCTTCCCATGGTTTTCACCACAGTGGCAATCCCGGCGGTCGTCCGCGTTCACAGTTGCGGGGACAGCTCCGGCTCATTCCGGATTCCCTATTAAACCGCGATCGGTACCGATCCATCGTATTACTACATATTGTGTTGTCACTGCTCATATAGCCTAACATATTGTATCCCAAACCTGAATAGGACAAAAGACTATGAGATTTGGCGAACCTTGTCAGACCACGCCTTCCACTATACCAAAAACAAAGCCGGCGTGCTCTCCTGCACTTTACCCGACCAATTTGAGTCCGACTGCAGCCCCGAGGATCATCACGATAAACAGCACCCGCCGCCAGTCTTTAGATTCCCCGTACAGCCACATGCCGACAAGCGCCCCGCCCGATGCGCCGATTCCGGTCCAGATTGCATAGGCGGTGGACATCGGGATGGAATCCATCGCATAGGCCAGGGCCAGGAAGCTTGCCCCGAAAGCTCCGAGGAGCAGAAGCAGCGATTTGGCATTCCGGTCTCTGTTGAGACGGTTCATGGCCATGACACCCGATGTTTCAAACAAACCGGCGGCAATCAGTGAGAGCCATTCCATTCTTCTTCCCCTCCTTGGTCCGTCACAAGTTTCAATCCGGCAACACCTGCAAGCAAAACACCGATCAAAATGAGTTTTGCCGGATTGATCGGCTCGTCGAACAAGACGATCTCCGCAATTACGGTCCCGGCAGACCCGAGCCCTACGAATACTGCATAAGCCGTCCCCACCGGGAGCGTACGTCCTGCGATGATCAGCAAATAAAAACTCACATACACGGCCACCGCCGTGCCGAGCCACTCGAGCATGCTGTCCGCATGTTTCAGGCCGATCACCCAGCCGACTTCAAAAACTGCCGCAATGACGATTTTCCACCAATCCTTCATTATGCTGTATCCTCCTATTTCAGATTGCCCCAAATTCCCCCGGAAGGCCCTCAGGCAAAATTAAAAGCCCGGGAGCATGCTGATCCAACAGCATCTCCCAGGCTTTTATCCTTCCGTGGCACGGCGACAACGGGTCGCCGTGAGTCCTCTCTCGGACCAGCCCGGCGGACTTGCCGCCGCGGAACCCTAGAGGACATTCAAATATGAGGTTGCCCTCATTGTATCAAATCATTGCCTAAAGGCAACCAGAACCTTTCCGGAACAAACGTTCCACATGAAACATCATTCGAGTTATTTCCCGGGAAATGAACAAAAAGCCGCCCTTTCCAGAAATGAAAGGGCGATTGGTGTCAAAGCGCGTCGTTCACTGTCTTCCGATAATAGCCGACCGTGAGCACGGCAAACACCAGGTAGATGAGTGTATAAGCCCCCATGGCGATCGCCACAGGAATTTTGATATCGGTTGCCATGAAGAAGATCGACACGGATTTGATGGCGAATATCGAATGGGCAATCCCCATCACCAATGGGATACCGAAAACGAATGCCTGCTTGCGCCGGATTCCTTTCATGATCTCGCTTGTCTGGAATCCGAGCTGACGGAGCGTCGTATAGCTTCTCTTTTCTTGTTCCGCTTCGCTCATCTGTTTGAAATACAGGATGCTTCCGGTCGAGACGAGGAACGCCAGTCCGAGGAATCCGGTGATGAAGATCGTGATGCCGCTGAAGGACAAGGCATCCTGGTAAGACACATAGTAGTTCAGACGCGGGTTGCCCGGGCTCAGTTTTTCA
Organism: Edaphobacillus lindanitolerans; assembly: GCF_900156305.1. Taxonomy (GTDB): domain Bacteria; phylum Bacillota; class Bacilli; order Bacillales_A; family Planococcaceae; genus Bhargavaea; species Bhargavaea lindanitolerans. The sequence goes on from NZ_FTPL01000001.1 coordinate 1,156,208, forward strand.
AACAAACGGGATGCTTCCGCAAGGTCTTTTTTGTCTTCGAGATTGAAGGCAACGACCGTTTGAAGGTCTTCTTCGGACACAGCGGCTTTCAGACCGTCGTATGTGTCACCGTCGACGACCAGGCTTGTGAGTGTCCTTGTATAGCCGTTTGCCAGCTGCCGGTCTCCCATCGACTTCACCTGAAGCCGGGTCTTCTCCTCTCCCGCTTGGACCGTTGCCGAGAACGGGAATGCCTGATCCGTCATCAGCCAGGAAATTCCGGAGTCATGGAGCACGGCCACCCCGTCCGCCGGCTCTTCATAGTCCATTCCTGCCGCCTTCAGCTGCCGGGGGTCAAAAATCAGCACGTCGAAGGTTTTGCCTTCAAAGTCAATAATCTGCGGAAGATGCTTTCCACTGAATGAACCGACGGCCTGGATATAAGTGAGCGGCTGTTCTTTGTAAGAGATTCCTGCTTTGTCCAGTGAATCAGCAAACACACGTGCCGATTCTTCCGGCGCGGGACCGTCGGCGCCGCTGCTTTCCTCGAACATAAAGTCATGCGGCGAAGCGACGCGGACTTCTTGCCCGGTCGAGTAGTAGAGCGAGTAGGCGAAACCTGCCATGGCCAGTGTCATCGCGGAAAGAATGGTGATGACCGTCAGTGACTTCGCGTTTGCCCTCATCCGGTGCATGAGCGGGGCGATCGAAAGGGCGCCGGCCAGTCCGAGGTGGCCGTTTTCTTTCCGGCGGATCATTGCCAGCATCCACCCGATCGTCACCCGGAATACGAGATATGTGCCGGCGATGACAAGTGCCAATACGAGAAGCATGTTCAGCATGAGGAAAGCATTCAGCATGTACTCTGAATTGGCAAACCAGTAGCCAAAGATGATCATTGCGACACCGAGGATGCCAAGGATTGCCGAGCTTGCCGGTTTTGGCGCCCTCGGGTGCTCATCTTTCTTTTCTTCATTGAACAGATCAATGAGTTTGGACCGGCGCACTTTGATGAACATCCTGGCCGATGTAACCAAGATGACCACGGCGAACAGGATGGCTGTCTGTCCAAATGCCGCTTCGCTGAATGACAGATTGACGGTCCCTTCATATCCGACCAGCTTCATGAGCAGCAGGAGGAACAAGCGCGAAACGAGAAGCCCTGCCCCGATGCCGATGACGAATGCACCGGCGCCCAAAATGAAATTCTCGATGATAAGCATGCGGGACACCGCACGTTTGGAGAGGCCGACGAGCTGATACATCCCGATTTCCCGGCTTCTGCGCGTCAGGAACAGATCATTCGCATACGTGACAAAAACGAGTAGAATCGCGGACAGAAGAATAGTCGCTGCCTTGAACCCGGCGGCCATCTTGGCCGACAGATCCGTTTCTTCCGCTACCGCTCCGTCAAACTGCAACGTCGAAAAGATGAAGAAGAGGGTGACGCCGAAAATAAGCGCAAAGAAGTAAAGATAGTAATGCTTGATGTTCTTCCGCATGGAACGGAAGACAAGGTCAACGAGCGTCAACGCGGTCACCCCCGAGAACGGCCTGCACGTTCAGGATCTCCTGGAAGAACGCCTGGCGCGTCTTGTCCCCCCGGTACAGTTCCGAATAGACGGCGCCGTCCTTCAGGAACACGACACGGCTGCAGTAGCTGGAGGCGACAGGATCATGGGTGACCATCATGATCGTGACACCCCGTGCCTTGTTGATGTTTTCCAGCGTCCCTAGGAGAGAGGCGGCGGACTTCGAGTCAAGTGCCCCGGTCGGCTCATCGGCGAACACCATCGACGGTTCGTTGACCAGCGCCCGTGCGGCAGACGTCCGCTGTTTCTGCCCGCCCGAAATCTCGTGCGGATACTTGCCTGCATGATCGGCGATGCCCAGGATGCCGGCGATGTCCCGGAACTGGGCCTCCGCCGCTTTCTTGGAAAGTCCGCCAAGCGATGCAGGCAGCAGGATATTTTCTTTCACCGTAAGCGTATCGAGCAAATTGTAGTCCTGGAAAATGAAGCCGAGCTTGTCACGTCGGAATGTGGACAGCTGGACATCTTTCATCCCGGACGTTTCCTGCCCGTCAATCCGGATGGCTCCGGTCGTCGGCCGGTCGATGGTCGCGAGAACGTTGAGAAGCGTCGTCTTTCCCGCCCCGGACGGACCCATGATCCCGACAAATTCGCCTTTCCGGACCCGCAGGTCAATTCCCTTCAGAACTTCCTGGGCGTTCTGCTTGGTACCCAACGACTTCCGGACTCCTTGTGCTTCCAGAATCAATTGGTTTTGCTGCATGATTGATTTCCTCCCGGTCGGCGGGTAATCCCATTCCGGCCCGCCCGCTTTATTGTCCTTATCATACCGCGGACCTCCGGCGGCAGTCGTTTGATTGAGGTGACAAATGCGCCGGGCAAAGTGACATTTTCGTAAGTTTTGATACACAATCGGCCAATCCCGGAATCGGATGGCCGATTTAGACAGTGAGTCTCCGACCTCCCGCATTTCTGCCGATTCATCCCCGATTGTGGATGAATCCCGCCGTTTTGTGGATGAATCGGGTCCGCCTTACCCTTATCCACATGTGGATAAACGCAGGCCTCCAGGCGGCGATGCCGCGTGTCCGTCATCCCTATCGACCCCGGTCCCCCTCATTTCGTCCAACAAAAAAGAGACGCACAAAGCGTCTCCCCAACTTCAGGCTTCAATATAAAACAAATATTCCTGGCCGTTCTTCTCAGGTTCTTTCACAAGTTTGTAGCCGTGGTTGACGACTTCCTCCGGCACGTTGCGGAACGAGCCGGGGCAGTCGGTGATGACCTGCAGCAATTGTCCGGGGTTCATGTCTTTGAGTGCATCGAGTGTGTAGATGACCGGGTACGGGCAGGATTCACCGCGCAGGTCAAGTGTGAAGTCAGCTGACAAGTTTCTTTTCCTCCCTCTTCACCGTCATCCGGTAGCGTTTATTTTTCGCCCAGTAGTCGACAAAGACCCAGCAGGCTGCGAGCATCGTCAAGGTGGCGATGATTGCCCAGACCGGACCGATTGCCGTCACGAGATTGATCTTCGTACCGCTTGCGACAAGCAGATTGTACACGCCGAGGTGATCCCAGGCGTAGGCAAGGAGCGTGACGCCGATGAGGTTGCCGGCGAAGACGACGAGGTAAAGTACCTGTCCTTCCATCAGCCGGTACATCATTCCGGTTTCACAGCTGCTCGCCAGCACGATGCCGAGGCCGAACAGGAAGCCGCCGACGAATGTGCCCGGCGAGGTGACCTGGGTGATCGGCTCCATTCCATAGATGGCGATGACAATGATTGTGAACACCGAGCTCACGGCCATTGCGGCGATGATCGCCTTGCCCATCAGGCTGCGTCCGGTCAGCCACAGGTCACGGAAAGCGGATGTGAAACAGATCTGCCCGCGTTCGATCAGAATGCCGAACAAAGCGCCGAAGATGGCGGCTGTGCCGAGCAGCGGCTTTCCGGTCGCAAAGAAATAAATGATGAGGGCACTGTAGGCGATCGCGACAACGCCGCCGACATAAGGCTGGATGACCCGCTTTTCCCTCGTTTTTGAGACGGCCGAGCCTTTTGTAAGGGCCGGCTTGCCTTTCCACCATTTGGTTTTGGCGATCTGCGCTCCGAGGTACGTTCCGAACCCGGTCGCCACGATGAAGATCCACGAATGGAAGGAAAACTGAGGCACGCCGGTGAAGAAGGCAGCGAGGTTGCAGCCCATAGCGAGACGGGCACCGAAGCCTGCGATGATTCCGCCGATCAGCCCCTGGACGAGCCGTCTTTTCTGCTTCGGCACACGGATCTTGAAGCTGTTCGAGAGCAGCACCGTGATGAGTGCGCCGATGAACATGCCCCAGACGATCCAGCCGTCCGACCGCTCAAATGAAGAGCCCTTGAGATGGACGAGGTCAAAATACGCCCAGCCGGTTGTGTCGAACCCGAAGAAGTTCAGAATGTGGCCGCCGAGACGGGTGAACTCACCCGTCACCGCCCACACCGTGCCGGTCAGCCCGAAATAGAGTGCGCTGAGCACGCCCGCTGCGATGAGCGCCGTGTAGGCATTCCAGTATCGGCCGAACAGCCGGGTATATAGAGATTTCATCGGATGAAGGACTCCTTCTTATGAAGTGATAAAGAAAAGGCCGGTCGGCACCCCCGTTATACGGGCATGGATCCGATCGCCCTGCCAGAATATACAATCATAAATTATATACCCGCCCAAACCCACCGTCAATGGCGTCCCGGCCGGTTCTGCTCAAAACAAAAGCGGTGCCGCGGCACCGCTTTTCATCAGTTTTTCCTTCTGGTGATCATATCCCGCACGATGTCGGGGTTCGGGCCGCCGGTAATCTTCCGTCGCTTGACGAAGGCGACCGGATCAATGATCGCGTTCCAGTCTTCTTCCTTCAAGGCCACATCACCGAGCCAGCCGTTGATCGTCTGTAGCGGGATCTCGTACAGTTCTTTTCCGAGCTTTCCGGCCTCGCGGGCGATGACGCTTGCCTTGTGGTGTGCCCGCCGGAATGACACGCCGTAGTCCCGGGCCAGGACATCCGCCAACTCGGTGATCGTGATCATGTTCTCCCTCGCCTGCTGGCAGGCGAGGGCTTTGTCAAACTCGAACGTCAGGACGACGGCTGTCATGAGCCTCAGTACCCGGTTCGCCTTTTCAAAGCCCTGATACAGATGCGGCTGAAGATCGTCTTCCGTGTCGTTGATGTCACCGTACGGCGTGTTGTGGATCATATGGATGACCGCAAGCCCCTCTGAAGCGGCGCTTGAGGCCAATGCCCGTGAATGTTCCATGGATACCGGGTTCCTCTTCTGCGGCATGATGCTCGAAATCTGGACGTAGGCATCCGAAACGCGCAGGAGGCCGACTTCCTTGGACGCCATGCGAAGAAATTCCTGGATCCAGCGTCCCATGTTCGTCATGAGGCTGATCAGGCTCTGTGCCGCTTCAATCAGGTAGTCGCCTGTGGCGATGGCATCATATGAGTTCTCGATCAGGCCGTCAAAACCGAGCAATTCAACCATCCGCTCCCGGCTGATCGGAAAACCGGTCGTGGTAATCGCCGCCGCCCCCATCGGCGAACGGTTCACCGTCCGCCGGGCAACCCTCAGCCGTTCGATGTCCCGGCTGATGTTGTCATAGATCGCGACCAGATAATGGCCGAACGTTGTAGGCTGGGCCGGCTGGGTGTGAGTATGCGCCGGCATCACTGTGTCCACATGCTCTTCCGCCTGTGCCAGGATGGCCTTTGCAAGATTCTCGGCATTCTCGATCGTCTCCTCCAGATACTGCCTGAGAACGATCCGGTACATTGCCTCTCCCATATCATTGCGGCTCTTCGCGATATGCATCTTCCCCGCAAGCTCATCGCCGATCAGTTCACCGATCTTTGATTCGACGAGGAAAAAGAGATCTTCGTAGTCAGCCGAATAAGTCAGCGCGTTGCGGTCCATCTGTTCGACTTTGCGGACAGCGCCGAGAATCTTTTCCGCTTCCACCTGACTCAGTATTTTTTGCTCCGCCAGCATTTTCGTATGGGCTGCATGGACTTCAAACATGGCATCAAACAAATACTCCCGCTGCTCATCAAACACAGGCCTCAACAGCATATCCGCGTAAGTTTTTCCGGGGAACGATTCCCCGTCCGATAAGATGAACTCTTTCCTCCACGCAGTCACTACATAGCACCTCTTTTAATGGATGTTGGTCGAACCCGTCAGCCCAGCGACTTTTCGGCCTTGACGCCGAGGAACCGGCTGGAGATGAACATGACAATTGCGATCAGTCCCACCTGGATCATGCCATAGGCGGCCGCCTGTCCGACATTGAACATGCGCAGCTGGTTCATGATTTCGATGGAGATCGGCCGGTTGCCGATCGTATAGAGCAGGACCGATGTCGGAAACTCCCCGACCGCCTGGACAAATGCGAGCAATGTTCCGCTCAGCACGCCGGGCAGGATGATTGGAATCACGATTTTCCTGAATGTATAGAACCACTTGGCGCCCAGATTCTGTGCAGCCTCCTCAATGGAATCGTCCAGCTGTTCCAATACCGCGTTTGTCGAACGGACGACCAGCGGCAGGAAACGGACGAAATAGGCGAGCGGCAGGATCCAGAACGTCCCCACAAGGATTTTCCCGAACGAGAACGGACTCGGCGAGTTGAAGGCGAGGATCAGGTTCATCCCCACGACGGTAGCCGGAAGCGCCCAAGGGATCATGACAAGGATATCGAGCAGGTTTTTGCCGATGAAGTTCCGCTTGACGAGTGCATAGGATGTGAAAATCCCGAAGACGAACACGCCCAGACAAGCGAGAAATGCCATGATCAGGCTGTTTCGGACCGGCTCCCATATATAAGGGGTATCGAACAGCATCGTATAGTTCTCAAAATTGAAGGCCGTCGGGTACGTCTGCCAGGTCCAGGTCCCTTCCGGCACAAGCGACAGAAGCAGCAGCGTCGCGTGCGGCAGCAGAAGGACGATCATCGCGAGGATCCCGATGGTGACCATCGTCCACTTCAGGACCGGGTTGCTCACTTCACTGCGGTGGGCACCGATCCCCTTTGAAGCCATCCGGTAATCCTTCCTGCTCTGATACCAGCGCATGAACAGCAGGAACGAGATGGAGACGATGGACAGAATGACGGACTGTGTGGCCGCCATCTCCAGATCCCCGTTGATTTTCGAGAAATAGATCTGAAGGCTGAGCACCCTGAATCCGCCCGCCAGCAGGAACGGTGCACTGAAGCTGGCCATCGATACCATGAAGACGAGGAGCGAAGCAGCCACAATACCCGGTGTCAGCAGCGGGAACGTCACTTGCCAGAACACTTTGAACCGGTTCGCGCCGAGATTGGATGCTGCTTCCTCGAGCGACGGATCCAGATTGCCGAGTGCCGACGACGCAGTCATATAGAAATAGGGATACATTGTATAGGCATGCACGATCAGGATGCCGGAAATTCCCCCGATCTTGAACGGCACGTCCGACAGATGAAGAAGGTCTTTGATGGCATTCGGGATGAGGCCCGCTTCCCCGTAGAGGAACATGAATGCCATGACGCCGACGAGCGACGGCAGCACGATCGGCATGATGGCGATGTTGGAGAAGAATCGCCGGCCCGGGAATTCATAGCGGTTGAAGATGTAGGCCAGCGGAATGCCGATCAGCGCGCTGAACAGGACGGACAGCAAGGAGATCCAGACAGAATTCCAGAGCGCCTGCAGGTTTGCCCTGGCTTTCGTTCCGAAGAAGTCCTCATAGTTCTGCAGGGAGAAAGCTCCGTTGTGCAGGAAACTTTCATACGCTGTCCGGAGTGTCGGATACAGGACATAGCCGACCAGGACGAGGATGACCGGGATCAGAAGGAGCAACGTTCTCCTTTTATCAGCGTTCAGCATGCTGCATCCCGCCTTTCCCGACCCGGTTCCAAGTACCCGGCAGGCGGTGCCGGCTGGACATGATCGCTGGAACATGTTTGATCATGATCACACCCCCGCTTTCGGCACGATGCGGATCTGATCTTCCGGCAAACGGACAAACACGTCCGCACCTTCTCTTAAATACGTGCTCGGGCCCTGGTTCAGCGCTGTGCCGACGAGTGTCAGGCCTTCATTCATTTCCACATAAGTATGTACGGCCGCTCCTGTGAACTGGACATTTTTCACCGTTCCCGGATAAACATTCGGACCGGAAAACTGATTAACGGAAACCTCCACGGCCTCCGGGCGGATCGACATGCGCAGCTCATCCACTTCTCCGTAGCGGGCAATATTGAGAGGCGTATCGTTCACCGTGACCTCCCGGCCGAGCGCTTCCGATCGGTAGGTCCTTTTCTCCCCTCCGCCCTGCACTTCAGTCACCGGAAGCAGGTTCGTTTCACCGATGAATTCGGCGACAAAATCATTGACCGGTTCGTTGTAGATTTCGGTCGGCGTGCCGACCTGCTGGCATCGCCCGAAGTTAAAAACGGCAATCCGGTCGCTCATCGTCAGTGCTTCCACCTGATCGTGGGTGACGTAGATCGTCGTGATCTTATACTCCTTCTGAAGCCGCAGGATCTCTGCCCTCATTTCATCCCGCAGCCGGGCGTCAAGATTGCTGAGCGGTTCGTCGAGGAGGAGGATGTCCGGTTCGATGACGATCGCCCGCGCCAGCGCCACACGCTGCTGCTGGCCGCCGGACAGCTGGCTCACTTGCCGGTCGGCGTATTGATCGAGCCTGACCTTTTTCAGAACGTCGGTCACGCGTGTTTTCGTCTCGGCCTTGTTCAGTTTGCGGACTTTCAGGCCGAACGCAACATTCTCAAAGACGGTCATATGCGGGAACAGCGCGTAGTTCTGGAACACCATTCCGGTATTCCGTTTTTCAGGCGGCACCGTCGTCATGTCCCGGTCATTGAACTTGACGACCCCTTTTGTCGGATAGTAAAAACCTGCGACCATCCTCAATGTCGTCGTCTTTCCGCAGCCGCTCGGCCCGAGAAACGTAAAGAACTCGCCTTCCTTGATCAACAGGTCCAGACCTTCTACCGCGGTGACTTTTCCGAACTGCTTGGTGATCGCCGATAAATGGACAATAGACATTTGATTCACACCCTTTCCTTTAAAAACAGAGGACTACCGCCGGCACTCCCTCGCCTGCGATAGTCCGTTGTCAGTGGCTGATCCTTATACAGAGTGCCATGCAGACTGCAGGTTACTCTCCCTTTTCCTTATCCGAGCTCTTGATATGGTTATCCCAGTAATCCATCCACTCGTCCGACTTCTCCTGGAACAGCGCCCAGTCGATATCCATCGGCTTGATCTTGTCTTCGGCTTCCGTGATCCACTCCGGAAGTCCTTCCACGTCATCGCGCGTCGGAATCCGGTAATATTTCTCGGCAAGGAGCTTGGCCGCTTCCGTCGTGTTGACAAACTCATAGAATGCTTCTGCGGCTTTCGGATGCGGTGCGTCCTTGACGATCGCAATCCCCTCGGTCAGGACCGGCGTGCCGCTTTCCGGCAGGACGTAGCCGAACGGATAGCCTTTTTCTTCAGCCAGCATGACGGTGTCCGGCATGTTCCAGACCGTCAGCGTTCCGACACCCTTTGCGAGCTGGTTGTACATCAGTTCAGGGTTGGCCGAGTATTCCTTCGTATTGGCATCCAGCTTTTTGAGCCACTCATAGCCCTCTTCCGTGTCTTCCGTGTCTTTGTAAGTCCGGTAGATCATGGCAGAATAAATCGTCCGCATCGTTCCGGAAGCAAGCGGATAGCGGATGATCAGCTCATCTTTCCATTTCGGATCGACCAGGTCATCCCAGTCTGTCGGAGCTTCATCTTCAGAGATCTCTTTGTTGTTGTACATGATGACTTCCGGTGTCATCGATGTACCGCTCCACATCCAGTCCTCGTCGTAGTACATCTCATCCAGTGAATCAGCGTAGGACGGTTTATACTCGGCCAGAAGGCCCTCGTCTTTCGCTTGATCGAAGTTCACCTGAGGCGCTCCCCACCATACATCTGCCTGGGTGTTGTTTTTCTCGGAGCGGATCCGGTCAAGGATTTCCTGGGACCCCATGTCCAGGAACTCCATTTTAATCCCGTATTCTTCCTCAAACCGTTGCTTGAAATCCCCCAGAATGTCGCTTCCGTGCGGAGAATAGATGACCACCTTGTCTTCGAGGTCTTCTGCTGCCGGTTTGTCCTCCCCGCTGCTGTCGCCCGTGCCGGACTTGCCGTCCCCTTCTCCGGATTCCGACTTGCCGTCTCCGCCGGAATCCGCCATGCAGCCCGACAGCATCAAAGCGAACAATGCGGCAACGAGCAGCAACCAGCTTTTCTTGAACATTTTCCCCACGTGAACTACCCCTCTCCCTTAAATGTTGTACAGCCCCTCATGTTCCTTCAACAACAGCGCAACTGCGCCGATCACACCGGCTTCTTTGCCGGACGCCGTCTTGACGATCTCGCATTCTTTCGGTGCATATTGCCTCACGATGCCTGAGACGACCGGATGGATGACATCGAATGATTGCGACAGACCACCTCCCAAAATGATCAGCTCGGGATCCAGGATGGATACATAGTTTGCGATGGCGATGCCCAGGTGTTCCAGTGCCGGACCCAATTTCTCCAATGCCTCCGGGTTCCCGGCACGGTACAGCTCAAAAGCCTCCTCTGCAGAGACCCGGCGCCCCAGCCTGCCGGAAAGTGCGGTGCCGATGGAGGTCCCCCCAGACACACTCTCCAAAAACCCATAGCCTGCATAGGCGGGTTCATAACTTTTCGCCAAGGAACGGTCCGTGACCATATAACCGATTTCCCCGGCACTGTAGTGGCTTCCGCGGAACAGCTGCCCGTTCAGGATGATCCCGCTGCCGACTCCGGTCCCGACAGCGATGAAGATCAGATTCCGCTTGTTCCGGCCGAGCCCTCTCCAATGTTCCCCGAGGGCCCCGATGTTGACATCATTGTCCACGTATACGGGGAACGGAAAGACATTCTGGAGCTTCTCTTTGATCGGGAACTCTTTCCACCCCAAAGCAGGGGCTTCTTCGACGATGCCGGTCTCCATGTCCGTGACTCCCGGGACGCCGGCGCCGACCCCAAAGATTTGGCTGTCGCTGATGGACAGTTCTTCCTGCATCTCATCAACCATGTGCTTGATCATCTTGAACAGGCTGTCGTCCTGGTGCTCCTGTGCAGGGAATGTGCGGTAGCTCTCCAGCTTCCCTCTCAGGTCGGTGATCCCGACGGCCACTTTTGTTCCGCCGATATCGACGCCGATACAGTAGGCTTTCTTAGGATTGAACATCAGATTGACCGGCTTCCGGCCCCCGCTTGCCGATGATTCCCCGCTCCCGGTTTCGATGATCCAGCCTTCCTCGACCAGTTCTGCAACGATCGTCGAAACTGTCGGCTTGCTGAGCGAAAGTTTCCTGGCAATCTCCGTCCTGGTTGTCGGTTCCGAATTCTGCACGTATTGAAGCACCTGGCGCGAATTCCGGTTTTTGTTCGTCTCTTCATTGAAATTTTGCATGGCACTGCCCCTTACTCCTGCCGGTCAATCCGCAGACCTTGTTCAATAACTGCCGGTTCCGAAGGATCAGCCTCATCCGCTGCTTCGCTTCTCCTTTTCTGTTCGTTTGTTAACTTAACTTACTAACTTCTTTACGCCATTGTAGAGTACGAGAGAAAAAATGTAAAGGATTTCACCGAAATTTCTCAATCTTCCATGGATTGAAAAGGACTGTCCGACTAAATGGACAGTCCTCTTGAATGGCACGGTTTACTTGTATGCCCCGTAGCTCATCAGGTTGGCAAAAATCCTGTAGCCGCCCGGTACCTGCGCACCGACCTGGCGGTAAAAGACCAGATTGGTATAGAGGTAGGTCCCCTCACCGTAATCTGCCATCAGGATCCCTCCGGTGAACGGGTCTTCACCCGGATCGGCCATGGAGACAAATGTCTCGTAGCGGTCGTCCCATTCCATCGGGAAGTAGAGCCCCCGCTCCTGAACCCAGTTATCCCAGTCGCCGGCACCGATCTTGTTCGGATAGTTGAACAGCGGATGATCCGGCTTCGTCATGGTCACTTCCGAATGTTCGTCCGTCACGCGCCATTCGATGGACGGCGTTCCGATCTTGAGCCGGTAAGGCGGGGTCAGATCCGCATCCCACGGGTCCGCGGCCGTTACGTATTGCATGACAAAGTGTCCGCCGTTTCGGACGTATTCCTTGATCCGCTCGTTGTTCTGAAGCAGATCTTCCCTGCCCAAGGTTGCCCGGATGCCCGTGACGATCGTGTCGTACCGGGAAAGATCACCGTTCGCCAGATCTTCCGGAGTCAGTTTCGTAATATCGAATCCTGCATTGATGAACGAATCGGCCATCTGATCAAAGCCGCTGTCGATGTACCCGACCTTCAGACCCTCCGGCTTGAGCAGCTCAAAGGCCACGCCGTTGATCAATGACGGATACAGATCGTACGAATCGTTGATATGTTCATACTTGATCTCCTGGACGGTCGTATTGAATGTTTCACCGTCCATTTCGGCAACCGCGCCGACATTGAATTCCCCTTCCTGCACCGTTTCCGGCGGGATCAGTTTAAAGCCGACTGTCTCCTCATCAAACCGCTTGGCGAAATTTGCCCCGGCAGATTCAGGTACGCTCGTCCAACCGTCCGGAAGCTTCAGGGAAACGGTTGCCTTTGCTGCACCGTCTTTGTAATTTTTCACTTTCACTTTAACCGGGATTTCATTTTGGGCCTCTGCAGTATTCACCGTAATATTGACCGGATCCGGTGTAACGCTCAGTTCCGGCAGCACGCTCACCGTGTTGTCAAGGTCCAGAACGTTTGAGGTCTCCACCCCGTTTTCCTTGAACGACAGCTTCACTTGGAGCGCAGGCTCTGCATAAGGCTCGAAATAGCCGGCATCCTCCGGCACGGACACTTTGAATGTGGCCGTTTTTGATTCGCCGGGGTTCAGATGTTTCAGTCCGGCCGGACCTTCGTGCCTCCAGTCGTCGGGGCTGAGCAGGGTTGCTTCCACATGATGCACTTTTTGCTTGCCGGTATTGGTCACCCGGACCGTCACTTCTGTCTCTTCACCCTTTGTAAGAACGTAGGAGCCGATGTCAATGTCGGTCTGGAGATCCGAAGATAGGAGGCTCACCTCACCAAGCTGTTCCTCTTTCAATTGGAGCTTGTGCAGCAGGTCATGCTTCACCGCTCCGTCCAGTTTCGACTTTTCCACATGCTTGGCCAGTTTCCGGGCTTCATCCAGCGCTTTCTGGGATTTTGGCAAAATGGCCGCACGGTCCGGATACGCGTTCACAATTCCATCCAGGCTTTTCTGCAGGTCCGCCAGTTTGCCGCTCAGCTTCTTGTCTTTGACCGCGTCTGCCCACTCGTTGAAGTCATAGGGAATCCCTGCAAACAAGTCGTCCGAATCGTCGTCTTCTGCAGAAGCGACGAGCTGGAGATGCGTCTGCCGGGGCTCAACCGGAATCTCCCGGCCCATCCCCTGGCTTTTATGCAAATAGCGGGACGCCTCGCCCAACTGCGGGTAGCTCATCTCATAAATCGGATCATAGTCACCGATCTCGATGGAAGTCGTTGCATCCCCTTTTCCAACCGGGAGATAGAGCTTTTTGATCTGCCATGGTTCCAGGCCGTCCTTTAATTGCTCGGGGAAGACAGACGGATCCGCCGCATCTTCAAACGCCCTGACAGAGAGAACATTCATCGCCCGGTGGTGGCCATGCTGGCTGTCCACATTGAGGAACGACGGCATGACAATATCCGGCTGATAGGTGCGGATGAAACGGATCAGCCGGGAGTACGTGACGTCTTCGCCCCATTTCTCGAGAGTCTCGTCAGGCGATTTCGAGAAGCCGAAGTCATAGATCGGATCAGAAGTCGTCTCGCTCAGATGATAGGCCTTCACTCCGTTGACCTTGGCCGCTTCGACCATTTCATTGGAACGGATGATTCCAAGGCCGTTGCCGAGTTCGTTGCCGATTGCATTCTGGCCGCCCTCGCCTCTGTTGGCGATCAAACTTGCAGTCTTGACCCCCAGCCCTCTTGAAAGATAAGCGAGAAAGTCGCTCCGCTCATCATCCGGGTGTGCGCCCGTATTCAGGAACGTAACAGTGGTCTCGAGCGGTTTCACGGCACTCCACAGGTCCGTGTCAGGTTTCGCCTGCTCATTCGCTGCGGTCGCACCCGGCATAAGCGACGTGACCAGAAGGACGGACAACATTCCATACCATAGCCTCTTCAATCTTCTATCTCCTTTCGTTGCTTGTTTTCGAATGGGTTGTTCTTAAACAGTTAGTTAGTAATCATTATTAACCAACTATCCAAACCCTTCCCCTCCGTTCTTTCCATCGTAACTCCCTTGTCCGAATAGTGTAAATACTACGGAATAACTACTTATGCGCAACAGACAGGCAAGAAGTCGCAGGCTGAAAGACCTTGGCACCCATAAAAAAAGAGGCCGTCAAAAGACAGCCCCGTCAATTGATTTCCATCATCCGGTCAAACTCATTTTCCCTCGGAAACACCACCGTCACCGCAGTTCCGCTCCCCTCTTCGGAAACCGCGCACAGCCCCATCCCGAGCCGAGCGCCGACGGTGTCCGCAAGATACAGTCCGAGCCCCGTTGCAGCGTTATGAATCCGGCCTGTGCCGCCCGTGAATCCTTTCTCGAAGATGCGGAAGAGATCATGTGCCGGGATGCCCGGCCCCTCATCTTCGATCCGGATGTTCGGATGACCGGATTCGTCATGTCCGGTCCAAATCCGGATCGTTCCGCCGGCCGGGCTGTATTTCACTGCATTCGTGAGGACTTGCCGGATGACGAAGCGTGCCCATTTGACGTCGGACCGGACGGGTACATCTTCGCCCTCCAGCTCGACCGCGACATCCTTTTCCATGCACCAGGCGGCAAGATCCCTCACTTCAGGCGCGATGAGTGATTGGATATCCGCCGTCTCGGGGATGAAGTCCGAGGCGATCGTCGGCAGGCGGGAAATGTACAGCTGGCGGTCGATGAGCAGGTGGAGACGCAGCCACTCCGCGGAGAGTCTACGCATGGCCGGCTGTCCCCGGTGCTCGTCGAGGATGAGCTTCATCGCCGTGAGCGGCGCCTTCACTTCGTGCACCCACGCCGCCGTGTAATCCGCTTCCATCGTCTGGTCTTCCTGCAGGGCGGCCTTTTCTTTCCGGTGGGTACGTGACACTTCCTGAAGAAGTTCCATCGTGACGCAGTCCAGGCCGACGGGCCGGACCGGAAGCAGCGCCTCCCAGTCCGAGAGCGGCTCCCCTTCAAGTGACCGGATCTCACTCAGGAATTTCGTTTCCCGCCTGAAACGCCAGACGATGAATAAGACAAGCGCGGCCAGGAGCAAAACATTGAAATAAACGGCTGCACTGAAATCGACCGGAAGGCCACTGTCCAGATAGATCAGAAGGTCAGCCAAGAATAGTGCGGCCAGATAGAAAAGGATCCAGGGAATGCGGGATCGGATATAGGGGATGAACAAGGGGTTCCCTCCTTCGGGGATAGGTGCAGGGCCGCTGTTTTGGAATGCCGGCCGATTCATGCTGTGTTTCTGAACGCGTCGCCTTGTGGAGCGGGTGAGTCGCATTTCATCGTGAGTGAGTCATCACGGCGCCGAGTGCGTCGCTCTGCCTGTCCGGTCATTCCGCGGTCGCCATATAGCCCATGCCCTTCTTGGTCACGATGGCGTCGCCGAGGCCGATTTCACCGAGTTTGCTGCGGAGCCGATTGATGTTCACCGTCAGGGTGTTGTCGTTTACAAACCGCTCATCATCCCAAAGCTTCCGGATCAGTTCATCGCGCGAGACGATTTCGTTCCTGGACTCAACCAGAACCGTGAGAATGAAAAATTCATTTTTCGTGAGATCGACTTCTGTTCCGCCGGACCGGATGATTCCGCGCTTCAAGTCAAGGACCGACCCGTTCCATTCCACGACATCCGGCTTTTCCTCCCCGTAAGAGTACGTCCGGCGGAGGATCGCCTGGATTTTGGCGAGCAGCACATCCGCGTTGAACGGCTTCTGGATAAAATCGTCCGCACCCATGTTCATCGCCATCACCTGATCCATCGGATGGTCGCGCGATGACAGGAAGATGATCGGGACATTGGATGCGGCCCGGATTTCACGGCACCAATGGAACCCGTCAAACGCCGGCAGGCCGATGTCGAGAATGACGAGATGCGGCTGCATTTCGCTGAATGAGCCCATCACATCATGGAAGTCGGCAGGCCCCTCCACCCGGAGTTGCCACTGACCCAGCTTTTCCTCCAGGGACCGGAAGATCGAAGGGTCATCTTCCACCAAAAATACTGTCATCACCACATCGGCCGCCTCCTTTTCCACTCATTTTAACTGACCGGATAAAAAAATTCTCAGGAAAATGATTAAACTTCTGACAGGCGGGTAACATAACAGCAACCCCACTTCTCTATTTCCCCCTTTTAGAGAATGCAGGTATTTGGCCCACGGCATTTAGCCGAGGGCCCTTTTTGTGTCCGAATTGAAGGAGTTCCGCTCATATACGGAGAATGACACCGGAAACCGACGAGGAAGAGGGGGAATGGAAATGGCGTGCAGGACGGCCACTAAACGATTTCGGCTGGTCGCCATGAAAGGCAGCGGCTCTTATTCAACCTTTGGAACCGTTGTACCTGATGCCGCCCGGCAATTTATGGCGCGGGCAGACGAAATCCCGCAACATTCGGGTGTGGAAATCGCCCTGTTTGAACCGAAGATCGATGAGGGGCATCTGACAGGGAGTTTTTACGTCGGCCTGATTGTAAACGAGGCGGTTGCCGACCCGCCTGCCGGAATGGAATATATGGAGTTCAGCCAGCCCTATGCATCCATCCGAGGGCCCCTCAGCCGGCTGGATTCTCTTCACCATCAACTGCTGCAGTGGCTGGGAGATCAGGGGATGGAGCGGGATCTGAACCGCTGCATCGTGGAAACCTACCATCCGAAGGCGCAAGGCGAGGAAGAAGTGGAAATCCATTTGCCGATCCTTGCTTAGGCTTTTCTCCGTATAGTCGAATGCATCAACAAGGAAGGCCGCCATCACTCGTATGATGGCGGCCTTCCTTCTGTTTACTTTTGGACCGGGTACGCGTAGAAGACAAAGCGCTCTTTTGCCGTGGCCAGCGCATGAAACGGATAGCAAGTGGTGACCACGAGTACTTCCTCACCCATGCTCCGGATGACGGTCGTATCCTGTGCATCCACAATCTCAGTCTCCCGTATTACATACTCGAACGTGCCATACGGCATTTCTACCATAAAGACGTCACCAATCTCCAGCTTGGAAAATCGAGTGAATACCGTATCCCGATGCCCGGAGAGCAAAATCTGCTCTGAATCGCCCGGAAGCACAGAATCTTTTAAATGACCGACCCCTTTGGATAGAGCCGAAGGATCCGTGCCTTCCACTATCGGAAGCTCTTTGCCCAATTTCGGGACTTTGAGCAAACCAATGGCTTCTCCTTCTTTTGCAGCGTAAGAAAGATCGTCTGTTTCAGAGGGACCATCCGGCGATGACATCGAAGACGCGGCACCCTCCGGTTCGAGGATCTCCTTCACTTCTGCAAGAGTGTGCTTCTGAGATTGCCGCTGGTCTACATACATCCAACCGGATATGAGTAATGCGATGGCTCCTGCTGTCAAGAGCACATTTCCAATCATCCTCATAACCGACATCCTTTAGTTTTTCTCATCCTTCTTCCTTTTGCGGCCAAGAAGGCGCCCGACAAGGCCGGCCAGCATCAATCCGCCACCCGCAAACCCGATTGGAGCCGTCATGCCTGCAGTTTTAGGAAGGACTTGTCCCGCCGAACCGCCTCCATTCGACCACGGCTTTTCCGATGTGCCCGGATGAGTTGACGGGTTTCCTCCTGATCCCGAAGAGTTGCCTCCTCCTCCGGAAACGTTTCCTGTGCCGTCTCCATTTCCATTCCCGCCAGGTACTTGGCCTGCGAGCTTAACAATGGTCCGGATTGCAGTACTCTGATTTCCGTCCACATCCAGTTGGAAGGCCTCCACAACAGAACCTGCTTCCAGAGGGGAGCTTAAGTGGATGGCATATTTTCCATTTTCATCGACTTCCGCTGAACCGATCTCTTCTTGTCCGACCCGGACAATCACCCGATATCCCGGCTTACCCGTACCGGTGATCACCAAATCATCACTGTAAATATCATTGAGGGTCGGAGCATCCACGATTGCATCATCGGAGTCAGACGGCAGTACATTAATTTCATTTCGTTCACTGACTTTGTCCTTGAATACTTGAACGAACGTTATTTGGGTACCCGCCGGGAGAGGCCAGTCGAGTTCCATTCTGAATATGCCATTGTTCTGCACGGTCATCAGAGATGCATTGCGGAGATTCCCCGCTACGCCTACTGCTTTCCCGACAACCCGTCCGTCCACATATGCATATACCTCCGCTCCGACAATCGCTTCTCCTACAATCACGGTTTCGTGTTCAAAGATGTTACCGGCTTTTGGTGCTTCCAGTTCTGTAAACGGTACGGTTACTTTTTCCGGATCGCTGATATTGCCGGCCCGGTCAACAGCCGTAACATGAAGCACTTGACGTTCATTGACCTGGTCGCTCGTCAGGGAGAATTCGAAGTGGCCATTTGAATCGGACTTCCCTTGTGCAATTTGTTTTCCATTCTTATCCCTTAAGTAAATCGTGGCATTCGCTTCAGTTTTTCCGGATACGGTATACCCATAAACATAATCACCATCAATCTCCACATCCGAAAGCGGAGGCGCCTCCAGATCCACATCGGAGTCAGAGTCAGCATCGGCATCCGCATCGGCGTCTGCATCAGCGTCTGCATCCGCATCGGCATCAGCGTCCGCGTCGGCATCAGCGTCAGCATCGGCGTCAGCATCAGCGTCTGCGTCAGCGTCAGCATCAGCGTCTGCATCGGCGTCTGCGTCTGCATCCGCATCCGCATCGGCGTCCGCATCCGCATCCGCATCCGCGTCGGCATCAGCGTCCGCGTCAGCATCCGCATCCGCATCGGCGTCCGCATCAGCGTCGGCATCCGCATCGGCATCAGCGTCCGCGTCGGCATCAGCGTCAGCATCCGCATCCGCGTCCGCGTCGGCATCGGCGTCGGCATCCGCATCGGCGTCGGCGTCAGCATCCGCATCTGCGTCGGCATCCGCATCCGCGTCGGCGTCAGCATCCGCATCCGCATCCGCGTCAGCGTCGGCATCGGCGTCCGCATCCGCATCCGCATCGGCGTCCGCATCCGCATCCGCATCAGCGTCGGCGTCCGCATCCGCATCCGCATCGGCGTCCGCATCCGCATCCGCATCCGCATCGGCGTCCGCATCCGCATCCGCGTCCGCATCCGCATCAGCGTCGGCATCCGCATCCGCATCCGCATCCGCATCCGCATCCGCATCGGCGTCGGCATCCGCATCCGCATCCGCATCAGCGTCCGCGTCGGCGTCCGCATCGGCGTCCGCATCCGCGTCGGCGTCGGCATCCGCATCAGCGTCCGCATCCGCATCAGCGTCCGCATCCGCATCCGCGTCCGCGTCCGCATCCGCATCCGCGTCCGCGTCAGCATCCGCATCCGCATCCGCATCGGCATCAGCGTCAGCATCAGCGTCCGCGTCAGCATCCGCGTCCGCATCGGCGTCGGCATCGGCGTCCGCGTCCGCATCCGCATCGGCGTCAGCATCCGCATCCGCATCAGTATCGTCTTCTTCGTCAACGGCTACTGTTGCACTGCTGTCGAGACTGCCCAGAAGTTGGAGATCGATCGCCGAGGTGGATACACCTCCTCCGTAAACCTCTGTTTCCCCGCTTACCCCAGCCGGCTTGTCGACGGCCAGGTCTGCATTGATCGCAGTCCGTCCGATCACCTGCACGCCGGCCAGTTCATTAGCCACCCCGGTCAGCGCCTCAGTGACCCCTGAAACTGCGGGTTGAAGGCTGCCTGTCAATCCGCTCAACAGGTTTCCGACAATCCCGTTCAGGATCAAGTCATTTACAACTCCATCGAGCACAGGTCCGACGATCGGGATATCCCTTACACCCGGTAGTACCTCTATCCTCAATTCGCCGACTGCAGCGAGCAGATCGTTCACCAGACCGGTCACAACATCGCTGATTGCGGTCTCCAGATGGTTCCCAAGCCCATCCGAGAAATTGATTACGACAGAACCATCGGGATTGACGATGACCTCTACATCATCGGTATACGCAGTCAGATCAGCCAGTGCCTGATCCAGGTTATTCAAGTTATCAATGGCGGTGTTCACTTCAGTCAATCCCTGAATGGACACGAATGGTTTCAATAATGGATTCTTGTTCAAGATCTCATCCAACGAACCTGTGAGCTCACCCAACAGGCCCGTCAGCGTACCGGTTAATCCACCGACCGCTTCATACAATGCCGGCAAATCTTCCCGAAGATGAATCGGCAAAATCTCCACCTGAACTGATGCCGGCCCTCGGGCTTCCATCTTGCCGGCAAGCTCAGGAGCATAGAAAACGGCCACACGGTCAGGCGTCAACAGTTCCGCATCCGCCAACCCTGTACCGGTCATGCCAAGACTCAGATTATACATTTCCCCCAGATCACTTAAATCCGCACTGATGGACACATCCGTGAGCAGCTTTACTTCGGCGAGGCTTTTGGCCACCTCTGCCGCATCGGCCACCGCCCACGTGCTTTGTTGCTCAACCGATCGTTGTGCAAATGCAGTAGGGACAGAATTCAATATCAGGGCCGAGGCTATGGCAGAAGTGGTGATGGTCTTTTTGATCTGCTGCATTTTGCGGTTGCTTAGCTGGCTCATCCTTTTCTTGTAGTCGAATTTTTTCATGATATCCCCCTTTGGTGAGTTTCCCCTTGCGTTTTTCTCACCTATGTTAGTATTGTGATAACTTTTTACTGTGTAAAGATTTCCCGAAAACCCTTCGGCTATGTAATGATTTTACAAAGTAAACAATGATGCTTATATGTTTTTAACATTATCATAAACTTTTCTGATATTTACCCGAATAATTAAAAATGATTAAGATTGCCCAATCACAGTTTCGAATAGTATTTTAAGAAATCTTGAATCAATGACTTTGGGCCATAAGAACGAAAATCCGTAGTCCGATACTCCCGAAAAAATATAAAAACACTACAATGGAGATGACCTGATGAGCGGTTTCACAATAAACGAGATAGAGAAATTGCTGGACTCCAAATCGACATACCTGCCTGACCAAGAACCTGAAATCATCTCAAACTTCGAATATGTTGTCTCAAATCTCCCAAATACGGCCGAAACAGCAATGAAAACCGCGTTCATCTCCATCTCCCGTAATCGCTGGAATCAGGTGACACTCAAAGAAACCAACTGGACAAGCGGAAATGAGGCCATTTTAAAGCACCTTGGGCCAATCGGCCTGATCATCACGGAAAAACCAATACCCGAGCTTCTTGGCAGCATCGCGCAGATCATCGTCCAGGACAGTTTTGAAGCACTCCTTTCCCTCGCCCGGGAAGCAAGACGGAAGATGAACCATCCAGTCATCGGAATCACCGGTTCTGTCGGAAAAAGCACGACCCGTCTGCTCTTTGAGCACCTGCTGGGTGATAGCCGCTCGTTCATTGCCACAAGGGGAAATCATAATACACGGACCGGAGTTCCGCTTTATTGCGCTAAACTTGCCTCGGATCCGTCAGTCGGAATTCTGGAAATCTCATTGAATGCATTGAATAACCGCGGCAATCTTGCGGAACTCGTCCGCCCCGATATATGTATCGTCACTTCTGTCGGGGAAGCCCATCTGTCCACCCTGCACTCAACGACCACTGTGGCAACATTCAAAGCCAGAATTTTTGATGGTCTGACAAAAGACGGGCTGGCCATCATCAATGCCGATATTCCAACAGAAGAATTCCAGATTCTTAAAAAACGTGCCGGGCAGCGGACACGGCGGATCCGGACGTACAGTCTTCATGATCAGACAGCAGACTTACATGCCACTTGCATCACGCATGCCAAAGACGGCACCCATGTGGCGTTCTCCCACAAAGGAGAAACATACGAATTCACTCTTTCGCTCTCCGGAGAGGGAACGGTCCAAAATACGCTGGGCGTCCTTCTTTGCCTGATGGAAATGGGGGAAGATCCGGCTCCTTTGCTGCCAAAACTCAAGTCGTTCTCTTCTCTTCCAAAAGTAATGGAACGCAAAACACTTATAACTCCGGACAACAGGCAGATAGAAGTCATCGACGACTCCCACAATGCAGCCATTCCGTCCATGATCAATGCCATACAGGCATTCAAGGCAAAGCGTCCCTTTTATAGAGGCCGCGGCCTGCTCGTGCTTGGGCAGGTGGCGGATCTTGGCAAGCAGGCCGAATCACTGCACGAGAAGCTGCTTCCGGTCATCCTCGATTCAGGGGCTGATTTCGTGTTTGGACACGGGCCGCTTATGCGCAATGCCATCAAACAATTGCCGGAAGGAAAAATTGGAGGCTGGTTCAATCACGCTCAGGATCTTGCCGCCCATCTTCCCTTATACTGTACGGACGATTCACTCGTACTGCTCAAGGGCTCTGTAACGGGATCCGACTTTTCTAAGACCGGGGAGCTGTTTTCTTCGGAGGCCCGAAAATCAAAATCTCTCCTGTTCCAGCCTACCGCCGTCCAATTGAGCGAAGTGCTCCAGCCTCATTGGGGTGCCCGGGTCTATGAATTAATCAATAGGAAAAAACCTCTCCTGACGTCCG
Source organism: Edaphobacillus lindanitolerans (assembly GCF_900156305.1). Lineage (GTDB taxonomy): Bacteria > Bacillota > Bacilli > Bacillales_A > Planococcaceae > Bhargavaea > Bhargavaea lindanitolerans. The sequence continues at coordinate 1,178,535 of NZ_FTPL01000001.1, forward strand.
GCAATGCGGATTCACGTTCAATAGAGGGATTGGCACCGCTTCTTCTGTGGGAAGCTGCCCAAAGCAAAAGAGCGGACTGGCCGGATGCCGTGGAGCTTCAGGCATGGCCGACGAACCCGGCTGTCTCGAGAACCGGAAGAGAGCTGAGAACGGGGAATTTGTTTTCATTCACAGAAATGGTGGAGGAACTGACTTTCTCTCCGCATCCGAGCCTCGTTTTTGAAGTGGCCAACAGGCTGTTCGGCAATCGGAGGCTGGCCATGCAGGCCGTCACGAAAATCGCGGACCGGCTTGGACTCGGCACCTCAGCGGCATTAAACCTGACCGGCCGATACCGCAAGAAAGAGGTTCAGGGTTTCGGTCTTGACGATCTCGCGCAGATCGGGAAACACTTGAGCAACCGCGCTTCGCTGATGCCGCTTCTGCCTATTGAATCCCCCAATGAAGTTCGCGGACTGGTCACCGGAAGACTTCGTCTTTCCTGTGTTGCCTACTCATCAGGCAAGCTGTGTACCATCACCGGTGCCCGGACGGAAGGCGAGCTCGCTCATCTGCTAGGCGACCTATTGGGATAAAATACATCTGCACGGAGCTAATGTGCCGGAAAGAAAGGAACGGGGGAAACATTGAAAGAACCTTCGGATTACACGGAGCAGGAACTCGATGCAAGGAATCAAAACATCGAGGAGGAACTGGTTCGGTTGCAGGAGATGGAAGACGAGGAATCCCAGGCAGAAGAGCACCCGCCCAAAAACCGGATATTCGAAATTCTGGTCTTGGGCCTGCTCATTGTCATCATCCTATCGAATGTCTTTCTTTTATTCGTGAAAATTTTCGGTTAAACCAAACAGGCAGCCCGGCCAGTCTCCAAACGGACTGTACGGCTGCCTGTTTTCCAATATGACCCTTTAGATTTTTATCATTTCCGGTTCATAACCAATGGGTAAATCCGGTAAACGATCATGATAGTATTGACAATAACCCGATAAATAGTGCTCTACGTCATCAATTCTTACCCGGAACGAATGATGGCGGATGAAAAACCCGTCAAGAACCAGTCCGGGCTGTTTCATGTACATGGCCAGCTCGGGATAAAAGTACCCAACCCGCTGATATTCAGCCCTCCGTTCGATGGTATCTTCGAGGTCCTTCACATTGAAGGTATCAAGCAGCCCGTGCTGTCCTTGCCGTTGCATGGTCTTGATCATCTTGTAGGCGGCCATCGTCAGTTCAAGGAATGTCGGGTAAGTCGTCTCCCGGTGGTAAATGAAACCGAGTTTGTCCTGGCAATTTTTCAAACCAAATTCGAAGTAAGTGGGTTCCGGTTCGTATAGGGTCAGTTCGTTGACCGCATAACTGAGCCAGTGATCATGATGGGTCCAATAGCGGTTCCTAATAAAATAATCGAATGAAGCTTTCGCTTCCTGCAGCCATTCCGGCTGCCTGTCAATTGCGTAAAGGCGCAGGAGAGCGAATACCGCTTCCCCCTCATAATAGATGATCCGGTGCAGTTCCTTGATCTCAAGTGAAGGATAGCTCAGCACATGAACAAATCCCCCGCTGACCGTTTTCATCTTGATGATCCCTTTGGCGAGTGCCCGGGCTTCGGTTATGTATCGCTTGCTCCCTGTTACATCCATATATTTCGATAAGGCCAGGATGGCGGTTGCATTTGAACCCAGTTTTATCTCACTGCCGTTCGCGTAGTCTACGATAAATGCCGTTTTTTCGGTGCCTTCATTTTTGTAAACAAGCGCTTCCCGGATCAGGTATTCAAGCCCCCGCTCAACGGCTTCCATCGTCTCTTTCTTCCCCGTCACCTCATATCCCTCAAGCATGGCGTACAGTGAACTTGCATGGCGAAGAATATTGTAAGTTCCGATCCGCTTGGCGAAAGCAGCAAAATAACCATACTCAAACTGACCATCCTGTTTGACATTCCGGGTTAGAAAACCGGTCGAGCCTTCGATCAGATGCCGGATTTCTTCGCGTTTATCGGTTGCCAGGCGTATGCCGTTCGTTCGGTCACCGTTGTAAAGAGGCCGGATTTGTCCGGTTTCCCTCTCCGCAAAAGCCGCCATTGTCCGGAAGATCCATACCTCACTGTCCCGCAGTGCGTGTGTTGAGAAAATGGCCGCCCGGCTGTCCCGATAGCTCAGGTAACGGTTAATATTTTGATCATCCAGTGCCAGCGGTTGTTTGGGTGCCGCTTTGATCATTGCATTGCCATTGATCTCTTGTTCCAAGAATGCCGTCCGGAATTCCCCGTCAAAGGATATCCCATGACGGAAATAGTTTTTCCTCGTTTTCTTAATCAACAGATCCAGCTCCGAGAAAGGCATAGCCCGTTTCTCGCTCACGACATCCACCTTGATCCAATCAGGCATCAAATTGTTCTTCGTTACAAGCTGTTCTGCCTTGCCGGATACCCGATCAAAAGCTTGCCGGAAATCTGACGATGCCGCTTTAACGACTTTTGCCCGGATAGTGGGATTGCCGATTGACAGAAAAACAATCCACTGAGTCTCTTCCAAAGTGCCTGCCGGCTTGAGCTCGCCGTTCCTGATCTTCTCCAAGAAGTACTGTTCCAGTTCGGACAATCTCCTTTGAAGGTACGCCCTGTTGGTCTCCATCCCCTATGCCGCCCCCTGACTGTCATTGACTGTTTGACCTATTATTCTATATAAGTTGCAAGAAACTTTCTACATCGGACGGAAAATGGCATTTCTTTATGAAACGATAAAATGGAAAAGGTGAACCGTTCCGTCCCACTGTTGAGTGGTAGGATTGATTCAGTGATGGGAACTATTCGGTTGAAAGAGCACAAAAAAGCAGCCCCCGCATGGAGGCTGCTTTTCCGGCTATGACATCCGTTCGGCTGGCAATCAAAACGACTTCTTTGTGCCGGAACCGGATCAGTCGAGTTCTTCCTTTTCAAAATCAACGATATTGCCGGTCTCGGCATCGATATCGAGTTCATATTCGAACGTGCCGTCATGGAGTTCGAGTTCGTAGACGGGATGGCGGTCGTCGCGATCCAGTTCCACTTCAATCACCTTTGCGTTCCCGCCGGCTTTTTCAATGGCGATGTTCATTGCTTCGTCCCGCGTGATCAGTCCGGCAGCGGGTTCATCTTCATTGAATTCATCATCGTCCCGCTCATGCCGGTCGCCGTCGTCATTCCGATCTTCCCGCTCGAGCTTCAGCACTTCGCCCGTGGCGGCATCAATATCGACCTCGGCTTCGCCCTGATCGGTGAGAAGTTCAAGCTCATACATCCGGTCGCCGCGGTCCAGTTCCAGTTCACGCACATCCCCTCCGCCGGCTGCGCCGACGGCAATGTCCTTGGCTTCATCTGCGGAAATCCAGCCGGCCGTCTTGCCCATCACCTTCGACTGCACAGTCTGAACGGGAGCCAATTCGCCCGGCTCCGCATTGTTCGCCGCGAATGCCACGCCTCCGATGGCGAGCGCGCCTGCAGCAACCGGTGCAACGATCCATCTCTTCCTCATTTGATCTCCTCCTGAATGATGTTGATTTTACTATATCCCGCCAAGATGAGACCCCGGTGAGGGGAAGATTAGAATTTGGTGAGAAGCAGGTTGGCGCAAGCCTTTTGTGCGAACCCGTGCCTCATTTCATCGCGTTTCGGACCCGCTCCGGGATCATCACGACTTCCGTCTTGAGGTCGACCGGACGGAAATCCGGGTCGATGCAGGCATCCCAATACTCGAGATGTTTCTTGTCGATCCAATGCTCGGACTCTTCCACATCGATGCCGCCTTCTCCCTGGACCGCATACCAGTACAAATACTCATCGCCGTTCAATTCCTCTCGGAAGATGGTCTCGACCCACATTTTTTCCCCTTCAAGCGTGACGAGCACATCGTCCATATGCTCATTCAGGAACCGGAGCCATTCGTCGACGGTCTCCGATTTGCCGGGCTTCACCCGGAACCTTGTCAATTCTACATTCATGTTTGCTTCCCCCTGGTTAAAAGGGACGTTTTTTGCATCCCTTTTATCAATCATCCCACACGACGGACATCACTTTTCGGGTAATCGCATGGATCTGGACTTCGGCGTCCATGTCTCCTGCTTCGATTTCGACAATATAATAGCCGCCGTCGTCGGATTCCTCATAGTCCACGTCATCCAGTTCCCCGCTCACTTCTTTCAGTGCGATTGCGGCGGCTTCGTTTTCGGTGATCCGGACGGTCCTGGCCGGCGGCGGGCTGTCTTGATTGTCCCCCCGGCCGGCGGTGTTCCGGTTCCCGTTATTATTTTCGCCCTGCCCGGCTCCGGTTCCGTTGTTTGCTGCCGGTTTTCCGGCGACCGTTCGGTCCTCGGGCGTCTCCTCCTGTCCGGCAGGCGTTTTTTCGGTGACTTTTTCTTTGATCTCGCCGGTCAACGCATCAACCTGGACGTCCGTGAAGTGCGTATCCTTCTCCACTTTCGCATAATACATTCCATCTTTCAGGGCGAGTCCCGTCGGCTCGGCGCTATAGCGCTCAGTGAGCTTTTCTTTGATCTCCTTTTCCGGGATCAGTTCAGGGCTTGCGGTCTTTTCGAGCGAAATGACGGCCCCGCCGTCAGAGTCGACAACGGCCAGAAATTCACCGTCACGGCGCTCCAAGGTCACCCGGTAGACGTTGCCGTCATCCCGGATATCCGTCACTTCCGCGCCATACATGTCTTTGAGCTTTTTCTCAATGTCTTCTGCCGCGAGTGCTTCCCCGCCGTTACGGAATGCCAGGACAGCCACGATGGCGATGATGACGGCCGCCGCTGTGAACGCCGCCGGCAGCAACCATTTCGGTTTCGTCATGCCGTCTCCTCCTTCATTACCGTCCATCATACAGGGGCTAGATTAAAAATTGCTGAGAACCCTGATTTTTGGGGCGAGTGTTAAGCAACGGACCGTGAGTGTTAAGCAACTCCTCGCGAGTGTTAAGCAAGCCGTCCCGAGTGTTAAGCAAGCTGCCAAACCTGCCGGCCCGCCGCCCCCTCAGTTTCCACCACCTTGCTCCTTCGGCAGTCCGATCCGGAACACACTGCCGACACCGATGACGCTTTCGGCAGTGAGCTCCGCTCCAAGCCCTTTGGATATTTCCTTCGCCAGTGCCAGGCCAAGGCCGGTGCCGCCGGTTTTGCGGTTCCGGTCGCTCCCGACCCGGTAAAACCGGTCGAACAGGTGGGGCCGGGCTTCTTCCGGGATGCCGGATCCGTGGTCAGCGACAGAGACGATGAGCTGCGGCCCGCCGCTGTCTTCGATCGTCACCTTCACCGGACCGTCGCTATATTTGCGCGCATTGTCCAATAAAATGAACAGGATCTGTTTCAGTTTCTCCGGGTCCGTTTCGGCAATTGCATGGTCGGGGCCTTCGATGGAGAATTCCCGGTTGTACGTCTGGCGCATCGGCCGGACGGCTTCCTCGGCAAGGACCCGGACATCGGCCCTCTCAAATTTGTATGAGTCGGCCTTGTCGGAGCGCGCCAGATCCAGGAGCTGCTGGGTGAGCATCTTCATGCGCACCGCTTCGCTTAAAATGGCTCCCACCGCCTCATCCGCCACCGCCCGGTCGTCGAATCCGCGGCGCTTCAGGAGACGTGCATAGCTCTCGATGACGGTGATCGGCGTTTTCAATTCATGGGAGGCATCCGACACGAACCGCTCCTGTTTTTCATAGTTCCGGCCGAGCCTGTCCATCATGTCGTTGTAGGCGAGCGTCATCTCGTACAGTTCGTCCCGCCCGTTCTGCCCTTCGATTTTTTCATAGGTCCCGTCTTCGCGGTTCGCCCGCATCGTCCGGGTGAGCCGGTCGATCGGCAGCGTGACAATCCGGCCGAGTGCGACGCTGGAAGCGAACACCGCAATCATTGCGACAGACAGGATCCCGATCAGAATCCAGCGCAGAAGGGACAGGTTGTGTTCAATATCACCGGACAGCTGGGTAACATGGATCGTGGCGACCCCGCCTGCAGGATCTATGTATGGAAGCGACACGGTCAGCGCCGTCGTGCCGTCAACTTTCGTGAGCGTGTAGGGCTTGTCAGGATCTGTTTCCGGCTTGAATCCGCGGACGCGCTTGTCCGTATCGGCTAAAATCAAATTCTTCCCCTTATCATCGGCCACCAAAATGGCTCCCGTCGGCGGGGTATATGCGCGGACGACTTGCTGCCGGTCATCGAGTGGAGTGAGCTCGTTCAGACTTACCGTCAGCTCCTCCCCCCGTGCACGCAGCTGTTCCGCCTGCCGGTCATACATCATATCCGCAAACAGAAAATACACACCGATGCTCACCGCCGCGAGGATGATGAACATGAGAAGCGTCGTGAACACGTGGATCCGCGTCTTCAGCTTCATTTCGCGCTTTCCTTCATGACGTAGCCGACGCCGCGCACCGTATGGATGAGCCCGTCGCCGATCTTCTTGCGCACGTAGCGGACATATACGTCGACGACATTCGTGTCGCCGTAATAGTCAAAGCCCCAGACTGCATCGAGGAGCTGCGACCGCTCGAACACCTGATTCGGGTGCTTCAGGAAATGCAGCAGCAGATCATATTCACGCGGCGTCAGCTCGATTTCCCGCCCGTCTCGCGTCACTTCCCTCGTATGCTCATCAAGCGTCACTCCGCCGAACGAATGGATATGGTCGGGCTGTCCGCTCCCGGACGCCCCGCCGTTCCCGTTCAGCGTCTTCGCCGTCCTCAGCACCGCGCGGATCCGGGCAAGCAGTTCCTCAATTTCAAACGGCTTCGTCACATAGTCGTTCGCCCCGAGATCGAGCCCCGCCACCTTGTCCTCCACGTCGTTCTTCGCCGTCAGCAAAATGACGGGCGCCGCCGGATCCGTCGCCCGGATGCGCCTCAGCACATCGAGCCCGGACAGCCCCGGCAGCATGAGATCCAGCAGCACGAGGTCCCAGCCGCCTTCGCGGAAACGGATGAGCCCCTCATCCCCCGCATGCGCGACGCCGGCCTCATACCCTTCAAATTCCAGCTCGAGCTGCAGCACCCGGGCAATATTCTCTTCATCTTCCACAATCAAAATCCGTTCAGCCATTCTCCCGAACCTCCTCGTGCCTCCTATTCTACTATAGCCTGCTTCCTTACGGTCACCCCGAGGGCGTATCGCCCGGCCCGGGCGGGTATGTCAGGGAAGACGGGCCGCGGGTCGGCTGAGCCGATCGGGCTGCGTAGATTGGAGCGTTCGGTGGTAGACTGAGAATATCAATGAGAGGGAGTGGTAGTTGTGAAGGTCATTCCGGTGGGGATCTGGGGCGGTTATCCGAAGGCGGAGTCTGCGACGTCGTCGTTTCTGATCGAGCATGACGGGTTCAAGGTGCTGTTCGACTGCGGGAGCGGGGTACTGTCGCAGGTGCAGCGGTACATCACGCTCGATGAGATCGATGCGCTCGTGGTGAGCCATTATCACGCGGATCATGTGGCGGATATCGGGAGCCTGCAGTACCATCACCTGATTTCGTACTATACGGGAAAACCCGTGCGGAAGCTGGACATCTATGGTCATGATCGGGACGCGGAGGGCTTCGCCGGGCTGAGCTACAAGGAGGTCACCGCGGGACGGGTGATCGCGCCGGGCGAGCGGTATGAAATCGGCCCGTTTTCGGTGACCTTCGCGGAGACCGTGCACCCGGTGTATTGCCTGGCCGCACGGTTTGAGGCGGACGGCAAGGCGGTCGTCTTCACGGCGGACACGGAGTTCTTTGAGGGGCTGGCGGAGTTTGCGTCCGGTGCCGATCTTCTGGTGAGCGAGGCGAACCTGTATGAAGAGTACAAAGGAAAGTCGCCGGGGCACATGGCCGGCAGCGAGGCGGGCGAACTGGCGCGGCTCGCGGATGCGAAGCGCTTGCTGCTGACCCACCTTCCGCAGGACGGCGACGTCCAGGTGATCCGCGCCGCCGCCATGGACGCATTCGGCGGCAGCACCGAACTGGCGGAACCGGGCAGCGTGGTGGAGATTTGATGGCGAGCGTTTGGATTCGCTCCAGCGAACCCTCCAACAGCATGAAAAAGAAGCTTTCGGCTGCCGGCCGAAAGCTTTCTTAACGTTTGGGCAGCCTTTCTTAACATTCGGAGGCTCCTTCTTAACGTTCGGGCGTCCTTTCTTAACATTCGGCGGCCATTGCTTAACATTCATGCCAGAACTGTCTCAGGCTGCGCCTTCATCCCCTCATCAACGGCTTCATGTAGTCCCAGTAATAGTAAGTGCTCCGTCCGCTTCCGCCTTTTTTCAGATTGTATCCGCTCAGCAGGCGGGAGGCGCTGGTGCTGCCGATGCCGAACAGTTCGCGGACCTGGGCATTCGTGATGGTTCGGCATTTGAGGAGAAACCAGTCTTCCAGTGTTCTTGTATACGGATCGGGCGTCTTCCAGCCGCATTGACTGCATCTCCACTTCCGGCGGGTTGGCCGGTCCAGCCGGCCTTTGCACGTTCCCGCTTCGCAAACCGGGCCCCAGTACACTTCATTTTCCCCGATGCCGAGCCTCGGGAAGAGGGGAAACGGGATGAACGGAATGTTTTCCCTGACGAGCAGGTCCGCCAGTTCCCAAAGTTCCCCGATCGTCCGTCCCCCGCTACCCGTCCGTCCCAAAATGTCAGCCCGCAATTCGCGCAGGCTGAACAGCTTCCCCCTTGCAGGTGGTTTTTCAATGATGCCGCTTCCCGTCATCACCACCGCCCCGTCCACGCTGTACGGGATATTTTTCTGGTAAAGCCAAATCCGCAGGTTCGCCATCTCGTCCTGAAGCTGCAGCATCGGGCAGTCATAGCGGTCCGTCAGCTGTCCATGCTCATCGTACTTGTACAGCCCCGCAGGGTTGGACTCAAAACGGAGGCGGCCGGCAATGTTTTTCGCTTCGTAGATGATTGCATACGCAGGCAGCAAGACCAGAACGTCAATCTGTACCCAATGCCCCGGAGAAATCTCAAGGTTGACGTCCCAGAGGACCGGCCACTTGATGTCGAGCGTCCCCAGATAGCTCAGCACCCGCTCCTCCCCTGCAATCCCGGCACCGATCACCCGTTTTTTGCGTTCAATCTCCTCCACCCTGCGGTGTTTACCGGCCAGCCGGTGAAGAGCCCGGTCATAGGCAGACTCATGAAGAACGGCAATCGACATGTTTCCGCTCTCCCCCTTTCACCCCGTACCCTATCACGGAAAGAAGGGAGTGAACAGTCAATTTCCCGACTTTAAAATTTGAGGCACTTTACGATGCCAAAACTGAAAAATGACGCCTCCGGAAAGCGGCTGGAGGCGCCATAAACTGGGTATTTTCATGAATGTTAAGCAACGGCGGCCGAATGTTAAGCAAACCCTTGTGAATGTTAAGCAACCGCCACTGAATGTTAAGCAAACCCTCGCAAATGTTAAGCAACCGATATCCCCGGAGGTCTTCCCCCACCTTCACATCCCGAACACTTTTTCCGCGACGCGGATGTAGTAGGCGGCGCCGAGCGGGAGTGCGGATTCGTCGACCTTCATCTTGCCGTGGTGGAGCGGGTAGGCTTTTCCGAACGCATCGTTGTGGACGCCTATGAACTGCATCGAGGCCGGCACCGCTTCCGAATAGAACGCGAAGTCTTCGGTGCCGAAGGATGGCTCTGAAGCTTCGATCACCCCGTCCTTCCCGTACACTTCCCGCGCGGCATCCCGTGAGACCGCCACCGGACCGGACGCGTTGATGACGCCCGGGCAGCCGAGTTCCCATTCGAGTTCATACGAGGCTCCGTGTGCGTCGGTGATGCCCCGGATGACCTGCTCAAACAGCTCTCTCGCCTTTACGCGGACGGCGGGATCATGGGAGCGGATCGTCCCGGTGAGTTCCGCACTGGAGGCAATGACGTTGTTGGCCTCCCCGCAGTGGAACGTCGCGACCGTGAGGACCGGCACCTGAAGCGGCGGGAGCTTCCGCGAGACGATCTGCTGGGCACTCATGACGATTTCCGATCCGATCACGAGCGGATCCACGCAAAGCTGGGGCGTGGAGGCGTGGCCGCCGCTTCCGATGATGCAGACCACGAAGTCGTCGGCTGCGCTTGTCAGGGAACCTTCCCGGACGGCGAACACGCCGGCCGGATACTCGGGCTGGATATGCAGGGCATAGATCTGCTCGACCCCTTCGATCACCCCGCGCCCGACAAGCTGCTCGGCACCGCCCGGAGAGACTTCTTCCGCGTGCTGGAAGATGAATCGGATCTCCCCTGCAAACTCGCTCCGCCGGCCGGCCAGTTCGCTGACGGCCCCGAGGAGCATCGCCGGGTGGCAGTCATGTCCGCAGGCGTGCATCACACCCGGATTTTCAGATCGGAAGTCAATATCCGCTTCTTCCTGGATCGGGAGGGCGTCGATGTCCGCCCGGAAGGCGATGACCGGTCCGGCGGCTGCCGACGGTTTTTCACCTTTCAGGACAGCCAGCACGCTCGTGTCGGTCGGTCTGGAAATTTCAAGCCCGCCTCCGAAACCACGCAATACTTCTTCGATATACTTGGACGTTTCATGTTCCTGATGGGAAAGCTCCGGGTGGCGATGAAGATGCCTGCGCCACTCCGTGATGCGCTCCGCCAAGGGTTTCATTTCAGTCTGAATCAATGACACCGACTCCTTTTGGGTTGATCAGAACGGCCCGTAGCCGATGGCCTGGGCGATGATGACGAAGATGGCGCCGACCGCCACCTGGGCAAGGAACAGCGGGAACACCCACTTCACCCAGCGGGAGAACGGGATGCCCATCATGGCAAGGCCGGCAAGCGTGACGCCGCTCGTCGGAATAACGATGTTGGACAGGCCGTCGCCGAGCTGGAAGGCGAGGACGGCCGTCTGGCGCGTGACGCCGAGCAGGTCCGCAAGCGGAGCCATGATCGGCATCGTGAGCGCCGCCTGTCCGCTTCCGGACGGGACGAGGAAGTTGATGAACAGCTGGGTGATGAACATGCCGACGGCGTTGATGCTGGCCGGTAACGTACCGAGAAGGCCGGCTGCCGCATGCAGGATCGTATCGAGCAAAGCGCCTTCGCGTGCAATGACCAGAATGGTCGTGGCCACCCCGATGATCAGCGCCCCAGACGTCATTTCCTTGGCACCGTCGATGAAGCCGTCCGCCATGTTCCCCGGGGAAACCCGGCAGATGATCCCCATGACGATGCCCCCGAGAAGGAAGATGCCGGCAATTTCGCTGATGTACCATCCTTGGGCGATGACGCCGTAGACAAGCCCGATGAATGTCAGGCCGAGAACGGCCATCGCCAGCTTATGTCTGCGCGAGGCTTTATAGTTTTTATCGATTTCCGGCACCTCGGCAGGATTGAATTTCCCGAATTCCATACGGGACGGATCTTTCTTGATCCGCTTCATATGAAGGAAAATGTAACCGACCACCATCAAATAAAACACGGCAAACAGTGCGATGCGGAGACCCATGCCCGAGTAGACCGGCAGTTCGGCGATCGACTGGGCGACCCCGATGTTGAACGGGTTGGTGATCCCGGATACAAACCCGACGGACATCATGCCGAGCGCGACCGATGCATAGCCCGTCAGCGTGTCCAGCTTCAGCGCGAGAAGCATCGGGGCGATGATGGCGATGTAGACGAGCTGGTCCTCGGCGGAGCCGATCAGGGCACCGAGGAGGGCGAACATGAGCGTCAGGATCGGGACGAGCACATACTCACGGGAAGCGAACCGGGCGGCCGTCACCTTGATCAGCGCGTCGATGGCGCCCGTGCTCTGCATGATGCCGAGCGCACCGCCGAAAAGGAATACGAACAGAATGATCGCGGCACCTTCCACGAATCCGTGGTGGACACTGTTGAACATCTCCAGGAAGCCGATCGGCTGCTGGTCCACCCAATGGAATGACCCGGGATCGACGACACTGCGGCCGTCCACTTCCACCCGGTCATACTGGCCGGCAGGGACGATATAGGTAAGGATCGCCATGATGGCGATGATGACGAACATGAGCACAAACGGGTTCAATGATTTTTTTGGCTTTCCCTCTCCGGGGCCGGAAGGCTTGACGCCGGCGGGTCGTTCAATGGTCTTGGTCATGGGGGGTGCACTCCTGTCTGATTGGTTTGCCGTGGCTGGACATCAAATTTCCGATGATACCGGGCTTCGGTTCAGCAGAGGACGCCGGGCGTCAGTCCGCCCCGCCGGTCTGCGCGGCCGGGACTTTCCGGCTGCGGATTTCTTTCATCTTGTAAAAGACCATGCAGGCGATGAAGAAGCCGACGCCGTACAGCAGCCCGGGACGCTGGGTCGGATCCATGAACAGGAAACCGAGGATGAGCAGGCAGAACCCGACGCAGAACAGCGGCAGCACCGGATAAAACGGAACCCGGAATTTCAGGTCTTCCACCCGTCCCCCGTCCCGGACGTATTTCCGGCGGAACATGAACTGGCTCATCGCGATGCCCATCCAGGAGATCGTGACCGAAATGCCCGCGACCGACATGAGCAGGACGAAGACGGCATCCGCTTCCATGAAGCTCGTCAACAGGGACAGGAGCGAGAAGACCATCGTGAACAGCAGGGCATTCAGCGGGACTTTCCGTTTTGTCAGATTCCGGAACACCCGCGGTGCCATGCCCTCCCCGGCCATCGACCAGAGCAGCCGGGTGGATGCGTAAAGACAGGAGTTGCCGACGGACAGGATGGCCGTCAGGATGATGATGTTCATGATTGTCGCGGCATACGGTACGCCTGCCAGTTCCATCAGCGTGACGAACGGGCTTTCCATCAGCCCGAGTTCAGAACTCGGGAAAATGGCCGACAGGACGATGATCGACGAAATATAGAACAGGACAATCCGGACAAGAATCGTGCGGATGGCCCGCGGAATATTCTTTTCGGGTTCCTCCGTCTCCCCCGCCGCCACTCCGACGAGTTCAGAGCCTTGATAGGAGAAGATGACGTTCATCATCGTCACGAAGATGATGGCGATTCCCGCCGGGAACAACCCCTTCGGCGCAAGATTGCCGAGCCCCGGCACCGGCCGGTCCGCCAGCGGGACGATGCCGGTGATGGCCAGGAACCCGATGATGAGGAAGGCAATGACCGCCAGGACTTTGATGCCCGCAAACCAGAACTCCGCTTCGGCGAACCCCCGGGTCGAGAGGGCGTTCAGCGAAAACAGCAGGACCATGAATACTGCACACCAGATCCATACCGGCACGTCCGGGAACCAATGCTGCATCAGGATGCCGGCGGCCGTGAATTCCACGCCGGCTGTTGCGGCCGATCCGACGAAATACATCCAGCCGAGCGAAAAGCCGGTGGACGGATTGATGAACTTTGTCGCATAGGTCTGGAACGACCCGGTCACGGGCATGTAGGTCGCCAGTTCCCCGAGGCAGGTCATGACCATGTACAAGATGAACCCGCCGACCAGATAGCCGAGAATAGCCCCGCCCGGACCGGCCTGATTGATCGTATAGCCTGCATTCAGGAACAAGCCCGTCCCGATGACCCCGCCGAGCGACAGCATGAGCAGGTGCCGGCTTTTCATGGAGCGGTTCAGCTCGACAGGCTGAAGGGCGGACTGTTCTGCATTCGGTTTACCGTTCATTTTCGATTCCCCCTTGCCGGCGGTCCGGCCCCCAACTCCCCGTCCGCCGACGTTTCATATCGATGTGTATCCGCTTACAACAAAGGGCATGAGTGGAAATTTTCAGTCTCTATCATAAACGGGAGGCCCTTCGCCGGATGATCGGCGACGGTTCCTCCCTGTTTTATTCACCTTTGGCGGGCCGCAGCGTTCAGAAGCGGAGGGACAGGCAGCTGAGGCCGCCGTCCTGCTTTTGCACTTCACTCATGTCGAGTTCAATTGTGCGGAAGCCGGCTTCTTCGATTTTGCGCTTGGTTTCCGGGTAACCGGCCGGGATGATGACGAAATCATTCACCCGGATGCAATTGGCCGAGTATTCGTCTTCGTCACTGATGACGATCTGTTCGTAGTCTTCAAATGCCGGATGGCCGATGAATTCGCCGGCGACGACCAATTTGTTGTCTCCGAGATAGGCGATGCCCGTCTTGAGGTGGAAGAACTTCTCGAGCGGCAGGATCTCCGCCGTGTAGCCTTCGTGCTCCAGGATCTCCTTCAGCTGCCGGGCGCCTTCTTCGTTCGTCCGCTCTGAAAGACCGATATAAAAACGGTTGTCCGCCTGAAGGACATCCCCGCCGTCCAGATAGCCCGGCGACTCGATGTGATAGAACTTCTCGTAGAACGGGCGGAGCGCCTGCTCGATCGCTTCCTTCTCGCCGTTGCGGCTTTCTGCGCCCGGGTTGGCAATCACGGCAAATTCCGGCGTGAGGACGGCCGGGTCCTCCACGAATACGGAGTCCGGATACTGTTCGTCGGCAGGCAGTTCCGTTGCCTGGACGCCGCAGCTTTTCAGCGCTTCCACATAGGCCTTGTGCTGCTCCACGACTTTTTCAAAATCCGGTTTTCCGAGATCCGAAGTGGTGAGGCCGGTCACATAGCTTTCTGCAGGTGCTTTGACGATGACATTTTTGAATTGGGACATGGTGATCTTCCTTTCGGGTTGGATGGTGAGATTGATGGATTCAGCCGGCCGGATGACCGGCCGTTTTCTTGATGAACAGTTCCTGGATAAGCGTTTCGAGCATGATCGGCAGTCTCCGGAACGCGCTGTCGATGTGCAGGCGCTCGGTCCGCTGGTGGGCATCCCGGCCGAGCGGGCCGATGTTGAGCACCGGTGCACGGAGTTTGCGCATGCCTTCAAACGGAATCATGTAGGTGTCTCCCCAGACCGGCGTATTGCGTTCGTAGGTCATCCAGCCTGTACCTTCGTCCCGGTAGTTCACGTAGCTCAGGTCACAGATTCCATTGAAATAGTGGATCTGACCGAGTTCGGTGCCGAGGGATTTGGCCGTCTGTTCCATGAGCCCGACCGCTTCTCGGATGAGCGGCTCATCTGTGGAATTGACCGCCGGATAATAAGGCGGCGCATACAACAGGATGACCGCCGGGGACAGTTCCTGGCATTCGATCATGAGCCGGTCCGCAACGGCAAAGCTCTGGGCCCGCTCGTCGGTGCCTGCGCCCGCAATTGCCTCTTCCTTGAGTTTCCGCACTGCATCAGCCCCGAATTTGTCTTCGGCATGGGCGACAACCTGTTCGTAGCGGAATACCCGGACATCGCCAACTCCCCCGACATCCTGTTCCTCACAAAGCTTTCGGTAGGCGGTGTTGCACCGTTCCGCCGCACGGTGTGCGGCAAGCTCGAATTTCTCCATCACGTCGGATGCGGTGTTCTTGAACAGGAACACATTGTACAGCGCGGCCGCCCGGTAAGGCGTCTGGGTCGAGTAGGCATCTTTCAGGTCACGCTGATAAAGGGAGACCGGAAGCGGCGTTGTCTCGCCGTGCCCGGTTTCTTCGAACAGGCTGCTGAATTCCATTTCCTGCGTCAGGTATGACGCCATGTAATTGGCCGTCAGTCCCTGGAGCGGCTCACCGACATGGGTTTCCTTCCCATAGAAGACCGCGGCCGGCATGATTTTTCCGATTGTGCCCGAGTAAATGTATTCCTTCTCATCCCCCGGCTCCTGTGTGAACGACGGCTCTCCATTCAGGAACAGGCTGTAATCCAGCCCGTGCGTGTTGGCCAGTTCGAGCAGCACATCGACCGCCACCCGCATCCCCGCCGAGTTCACTTCTTCGTCCGGGACGGTCAGGAGAAGCAGATTCACCGGCCAGGCTTCATCGGCTGCCTGCTCGACGAGCGCCAGATGTGCCGCGAGTCCCGCCTTCATGTCCATCGTTCCGCGTCCGAACAAATACTCGCCGGACTCCAGATCCTTGCGCGCCTGGGCATGGAGGGTATCTTTCACGTCGTGGAGCTTCGCAGTCAGTTCTTCCGGCAAGGTGGACAGCGCCTGCAGCACGCCGTATTCCTCGGTCTGGACAGTGTCGAAATGGCTGATGAGCACGATTGTGTCCACTGCATCCGGATGCTTGTACAGTGCCGTGACCGTCTGCCGGCCGAGACCGGCGTCGTGAAGCCCGACATGACCGGGGTTCACACGGAAATAGTCCATCTCCCTCAGCTTCATCTCAAGCCGATGCGCAAACAGCCGCTCCCCTTCGGTCAGCGTCCGGCTGTCCCAGCTCACCAGTTCGCAGAGCAGGGCCCGCCGAGCTTCAGGCGTTTTCCACTTTCGTCCCATATGCAGGCCTCCCTTTCCGTTGGCTGTGTCATCTCTGCCGGCATTCCGTTGTTCAATGAAGGGCACAGTCATCTCCCTCTCACGACCGGGCATGTCAGGCATGTCGGACCGCCCGTCCCTTTGAATGTGATTTCGTCCCCTTTGTATTCATGGACCGTCGCCCCGGCCTCTTCCAGTGCGGCCTTCGTGACCGGATTGCCGGAAGGGAGCACGACATGACGCGGTGCGAGCGCCAGGACATTGCAGCCGAGACGATCGTACTCATCAGCCGGCACCTCGATGAGGCGGACGCCGCGTTCGAGCAATCGCTGGCGGAGGAACACGGGCATCAGCGGAGAATGGACAACCGCAAGATCCCGGTCAACAAGACTCAGAAACGACATGAGATGCAGGCATTCGGCTTCTCCGCGATCATGCGGGAGCTGGACTTCGATGAATTCATCCACATACGGTTCGGTGATCCGGCGCAGCTGCCGGATCGCCTCGTCATTCGTCCGGTATCCCCGGCCAACGGCAATCGTCCGGTCATCCAGCCAGACGATATCCCCGCCGTCGGAAACCGCGTCCCCGGTCAATTCTCCGATGACCGGGATTCCTTTTCCTTCGAGGTACTCCTTGTAAATCCGGGCTTCCGGCTGACGAAGCGCCTTTCCGGACTTCAGGATGATGGCACCCTCCGGCGTGAACTTGACCGGATCGTGCGCATACAGCGAATCGAGGCCCGCCTCTTCGGCTTCTGGCAGAAAATCGATTTCCGGGACATGGGCTTCCAAAATTCCCAGGAACTCTTCATACTCCCGGATCGCCTCTTCGAAATCCGGAGCGCTTACATAATTGAATGTCCGCCATTGATCGTCCAGGTAAGGCTGACTCCTGAATGCCTGTTCCGGCCGTTTTACGACGACCCGCTCCAACGGGCCGTACATGGATGATAGAAAATGCATCGTTGCTCCCCCTTTTTCCGTTGAACGGAAACTTGTTTCATTGAATGGAAAGTTGATACACTCAATATACGGATTTCATGCTATACTGTCAATGTATTTTGAAATTTCCGTTGAGTGAGAAATAGATATTGGAAATGTTGCGCTGATTTTCCTGTCTGGCAGGAAAACCGGCGTCATATGGAGGAATGAAACCATGCAGGCACTGGAACGGGCAATGAGCGTCGCCGCACTGCTCGCTGACAATGAAAACGGAGGATTGTCCATTTCTGAACTGGCTCAGCGGAGCGGGCTCCCGCTGAGCACGATGCACCGGATGCTCAAGTCGATGACCGACGTCCGGCTCGCCGAACAGGATGAAACAACGAAACTTTACCGGCTCGGTCCGCTTTGGATGGAATACGGGCTGAGAATCTATGATTCGATCGATTACATATCAAAAATCCGGCCTGAACTCGAGCGGCTCGCCCGGGAAGTGAACGAAAGCATTTATCTGAGCCGTCCTTCCGGCACCGAGGCCGTCGTCATGGAGCGGATTGACAGCGAACACAACCCGATCCGCATCAATGACAAACTCGGGCTCCGCATCCCGATGCATATCGGCGCGGCAAACAAAGTCATGCTTGCCGCGATGCCGGACGCCGAATCCAGGAAGATCCTCGGACAACTCGTTCCGGAGGAAACCCTTCCGGAATGGATGGAGATGCTCGGCGGGGTCCGCGATGCGGGATATGCCGAAAGCCACGGCGAGCGGACGCAGGGGACTTCATCCGTTGCGGTGGCGGTCAAGGACGGCCTCGGCTCGCTGATCGGTGCCGTTTCCATCGGTTTCATCAGCTATGATCTGTCGGATGACCGGTTGCAGTTCCTGGTGGAGAAACTGAAGGAGGCCGGCACCCGGATCGCAGTGAAACTGGGCGCCGGCTAAAAAGAGAACAAAAAAACCCCGCCGTCGCGGGGTTTTTCCATTACTGCTTAATTTGCGTTGTAATAAATCGGCGCGTCCGGACCGAGCGGGAGTCCGAGAAGCATCCAGACGATGAGGACTGCGCTCCAGACAATGAGGAAGACCATGGAGTACGGGAACATCGTCGAAACGAGTGTACCGATGCCCATTTTCTTGTCATACTTCTGTGCGAAGGCGATGATGATCGCAAAGTAGGTCATGAGCGGCGAGATGATGTTCGTCGAAGAATCGGCGACGCGGTACGCCATCTGCGTGAGCTCCGGCGAATAGCCGAGCTGCATCATGATCGGAACGAAGATCGGGGCCATCATCGCCCATTTGGCGGAGGCGCTTCCGATGAACAGGTTGATGAATGCCGCGATCAGGATGAACAGCAGGACGAGCGGGATGCCCGTGAGCTTGATGCTCTGCAGGAACTCCGCACCATACACGCCGAGGACGAGGCCCATGCCCGATTCGGCGAAGTACGCGACAAACTGTGCCGCAGTGAAGCTGAGCACGATGAACATGCCCATCGACGCCATCGTCTTGCCCATCATTTCCGCGACGTCTTTGTCATCCCGGATCACCTTCGTCACTTTCCCGTACACGAGGCCGGGGATGAAGAACAGGATGGCGATAATCGGGACGAGCGAGCTCATGAACGGCGAGCGGATGATCGGCATGTCGCCTTCGTCGCCCCGGAGCGGTGCACCCGGGATCAGGACGAGGAGCAGCATGAGGCCGAGTGCGACCAAAGCCGAAACGAGCGCCCAGACGATGCCTTTCTTCTCGACCGGCGACAGCTTGTCCATGCTTTCGCGGAACTCGCCCTTGTATTCACCGAGCCGCGGCTCGATGATCTTCTCGGTCACCCAGGCGCCGGCGAACGTCAGGACGAAGACGGAGATGGCGATGAAGTAATAGTTCATCGCGATGTTCATGCCGCCCGCGTAGGCCGGGTCGATGATCTCGGCACCGAGAATCGTCAGCTCACCGAGGAGCGCATCCGTTCCCGACAAGAGCAGGTTCGCGCTGAATCCTCCGGAAACCCCGGCGAATGCCGCTGCAAGACCCGCAAGCGGATGACGGCCGAGTGCGGCGAAAATCACCGCACCGAGCGGCGGCAGCACCACGTAGCCTGCATCGGATGCGACGGACGACATGACGCCCGCGAACACGAGGCCGAGCGTGATGAGCCGCTTCGGCACCGACATGACGAACCCGCGGAGCACTGCGGAGATGAGGCCGGAGCCTTCTGCCACTCCGATGCCGAGCATCGTCAGAAGCACGACTCCGAGCGGCGCGAAGCCGATGAAGTTGCTGGTCATGCTCGTGAATATGTAATGGATCCCTTCTTTGTTCAGAAGGTTTTTCACTTCGATCATTTCTCCCGGCTTGCCCGGATGCTCTACCGAGATGCCGAATGACGAAACGATCGCCGAAAGGATCAGCACGAGAAGTGCGAGGCCGGCAAACAGCGTCACCGGATGCGGGAGCTTGTTCCCGACGGTCTCGATCGAATCGAGGAATTTTTGGAAAAACCCTTTTTTCTTGGTCGCTTCCATGTTTTCTCCTTTCTTAGATGACAGTTAAAATTCAGTCTTCTAAGTGCCTGGTCATAGGCACTCCGAGTAGTATATCGGACCGTCAGACCGAAATGAAGGCGTTTTGATGAAGTGGCAATCTAGAGAAAGGGCCGAATGTTTGGAAGAGGGCAAAGCTGGGACGGGTTGACGAAAATGGCAGTGATTCAACCTGAAAAGGAAGCTCCTGCCTCAGCGGCGGGAGCTTCCTTTTCTTGACTCATTCTTCTGACTGGCGGCTGGTCTGGGTCGG
The DNA here is from genome assembly GCF_900156305.1 of Edaphobacillus lindanitolerans. Lineage (GTDB taxonomy): Bacteria > Bacillota > Bacilli > Bacillales_A > Planococcaceae > Bhargavaea > Bhargavaea lindanitolerans. Next base: position 1,198,480 of record NZ_FTPL01000001.1, read on the forward strand.
GAGCTCGTCCCAGAAGGACACATCCTTCGAACGGATGGACCCGTCTGCGATCGCACGGACCGTGGAATCCAGCGTCTCGATCGTCTGCTTGATCAGATAGCCGTTGCTCTTCTGGCCGAGCACGTATGAATCGTATTCATGGTCCGACATCCCCCGCATTTCAAAGAGGAGCGTGGAAATGCCATACTCCACCGCGATTCCGTTCCGGCTGATCGTCTCTGCCGATCCTCCCGGATACTTGCCGAGATGGCCCCAGCCTTTTTTGCTGAGCGTGTCATAGACGACCGCCCCGAGCTGCTTCGACCCTTCCAGCACGGACGGATCGACATTCGGCGTCGTCGGATAAAGGATCGAGCCGGACACGAGTTCATCCCCGTTGATCACCCGGTCTGTCCCCTGATGATGGAGGTCGATCATATAGTCGATGTCATAGGCGGACATGACCCGTTCATGCAGTGCACGGGTTTCCGGCTGGATCTTGGACACATGATCCCGGTTGAGGTCGACGCCGAGCGCATTGTACCGGGTGAGATGCCGGTCTCCCGAAGCGACATAATCATCCAGAGGGAAGTCGACATCCCCCATCGCCCCGTCCGGATTCAGCATCGGCACGATGAGGATATTGACGTTGTCCGTCACGCCCTTCATCTTGCCCGTGCCGAGATGCTTGATGAACTCAAGTGCGCCTTCCGTCGTCAGCTGCTCGTTGCCGTGCTGCTGGGTGAGGAAAAGGATCGTCGGGTTCTCCGGATTTTTCATATATTTCACCAGGTACAGGTCGCGCCCCTTTACGGACTGGCCGATCACTTCGAGTTCCATATCCTTCTGCTTGGCGGCCTGCTTCTGCAGGTAGGAAGCCATCTCGCTGTAAGTGCTCAGGATCGATGTGTTGATCGTCTCATTTCCCCCGTAGTTCGGACCATTCCCGACCGCCTCTGCCTGAAGCGGGACCAACTGCGTCGCCCCGAGCGTCAATGCGCCCGCAATTGCCATCGTCATCATCGTCTTTTTCATCTTTCATCCCCCTCTCATCTGATGAGTCTATCGTATCGGTTCAAAGGAAGCGCTTCCATATGCCGGACGACCGAAAAGCAGGACCCGGACAGCGGGCCTTTCGGCAGTGGCCGGCGGTCCCGGACGGGGACTTTCCTCCGGCAATTGAAGCAGCCGCTGCAAAAAGCCCTTCCATCCGGACAAGAAAAAAGCAAGGACCCGGTCCGCTTTCCGAACCGGGTACCAAGCTGTGTCAATACAATGATTGGCGTGAGTGCGTAAAAGCAAAGCGCTGCGGGCCATCTCCTTAAATGGGGACCGGCCGACCGGCCTTACCGTGAGTGGCCGAAGTTTCGCTTCGGGTGGTCGAAGTTGGCCCGAGTGACCGAAGTTTCCCTTCGTCTGGTCGAAGTTTGACCCCCGAGTGACCGAAAGCTTCTCAACTCGTTCCGGACAGTACCTTAAAAATTTCAGTCCGCCGGCTGGTAGGCAGTGAGCGGAATGTCTTCGTATGCCTCGGGATCCAGCTGGTGGACCGAGCCGTCCGCGACCGCGTCAATGATTCCGGTGAGCCCACGCTCGACCGCTTTGACGAGCTGGCCTTTCTTCTTCTGCCCGAATGACTGGGTCTGGCCCGTCACTTCAAAGAGGACTGTTCCGCTGCCGTTGAGTGCATAGCTTCCGAGCGCCGTGCCCGGGAGGTCCAGCCCCTGCGAATACAGCGTGATATTGTTGAAGACCGAATTGCCCACCGACTGCAGAGCATCATAAGCGGCCACATTCAGCTGTCGTGAGAAGTCATAATTGTATTTGTCCGCGTACTGCGCATACTTGGCGCCTTCAGGAGTGGAAGGATGCGGCACGAAATTGCCGGATAGCGACAGAGTGACCTGATCCGATGTCCCTTCCACATAGTAGAGTCCCTGGTGATGGAGGTCGATGAACACTTCCACTTTGCCGAATTCTTCGGTGAGCGACTTGTACACATCCCGCGAAGTCTGGGCCTCCGGTGTGATGAACCAGCCAGGGGATGCAGAGTTGCCCGGGAAGTCCTGCGGTCTCGGCACATAGTTGAGATCCGGGTTGAAGTCGCGGTTCACGTCAAAGCCGGGATTTTTCCCGTAATCGTATTGCTGCTGGATGCCGCGGTCCATGTAATTCCAGGAAGGCCGCGCCCCTGAAAGCTGAGGGAAGTCCTCCACCACTTCCGCCCAGGTCATCGTGTTGCGCCGCTTGTCCCCTTCGGATGCATCCGGATTCATCATCGGCATGAACACGAATGTCACTTCTTCCCGGAGGGCGCGGGCATACGGAGAGTTCCCGGATACGGTCTTGAGGATGTTCAGGATGGCCTCCGTGCCGGTCTTCTCGTTTCCGTGGATTTCGCTCTGGATCAGGATCACCTTGTCCCCTGAGCCGACGCGGACCGTATAAATATCCCGGCCCTTGTTGGACTGCCCCACCACGTCAAGCGCTACAAGACCCTTGCTGCTGGAGGCAATCTGTCTGAGCTTCTTCGTCATTTCCGCATAGTCCGTAAAGCCCGAAATCGGGAACTCATGGTGCGACTCCTCTTTTGCCAATGCTTCCCCCGGCACCGCCGGCACCAAAAGACCCGCACATAATGCGAGCGCCCCCACTCTGCCTGCCCACTTCTTCATACCCCCACACCCCTTCAATTTGATTGGACTTTCACTGATAGATTAACAGGCAGCGTGAGAACGGACAATAGTTGATAGAATATTCAGCCACTTAGTCGCATATCCGCTTTTCGAATGTGGTTCTATCGGTTCAAGCCGGGAAGTGTTTCGTAGGTCGGAATGTATGGTTCTGAGATTTTTGTGATTGGCAGTCCATGAAAAAGACCCCGCTCGCGGCGGGGTCTTTCGGCGATCAGAACACGATCCATGCCAGCACGGCCGCCAAAACAAGACGGTAGATGGCGAACGGGGTGAGTTTGATCCGGTCGATCAGCTTCAGGAAGAACTTGATCGAAATCAGTGCGAAAATGAAGGCACTCACGAAACCGACGATGTAGAACGGCAGGTGGGCTGCAGTCATTTCGTCGAAGTTCTTCATGACCGAGACGAGGCTCGCGCCCGCCATGATCGGGACGGCCATGATGAACGTGAAGTCGGCAGCTGTTTTATGGTTGAGGCCGAACAGGACACCGCCCGAGATCGTGGCGCCGGAGCGCGAGAAGCCCGGCCAGAGCGACAGGCACTGGACAAGCCCGATGGCAAGTGCCTGGCGGTAAGTGATCTGGTCCAGAGACGTGACACGCGGTCTCTTCGGACCGAACTTGTCGGCCGCAATCATGAGGATGGCACCGGCGACAAGCGCCCAGATGACGGTCTCCACGCCGAACAGGTGGTCGTCGATGAAGTCCTTGAAGGCGAAACCGATGACAACGGCCGGCAGCATGCCGATGATGACATGGAGAAGATTGAACCGCTCGCTCATCTTGCCCTCCGTGACATCCCCCTGATAAAGGCCGATCAGGCTGAACAGGCGCTTCCAGAATACGACGACGACCGCCAGAATTGATCCAAGCTGGACGACAATCTTGAATGTGTTGGCCGAATACTTGCCGAGGAACTCCTCGGTCCTCAGCCACATGTCGTCGACGATGATCATGTGCCCGGTCGATGAAACCGGTGCAAACTCGGTCATCCCCTCGACGAAGCCGAGAATGAGGGCTTTCAAAAGTTCAAATAAGTCCATATTGCGTTAAGCTCGCTTTCTTCGGAAGTTTAAGTACCAGAGGATGACGGCGACAGCGAGTATTCCAAGGACGACGTAGGCGACCGTTGAATACATGTCCATGTAGCCGACGATTTCATGCCAGTTTTCTCCGACGGCCGCTCCGAGTGACACGAGGACCGTGTTCCAGAGCAGGCTGCCGGCGGTTGTCAGTACGATGAACACACTTAGGGACATCCGTGACATGCCGGCCGGCAGCGAAATGAGACTCCGGATGAGCGGCACGAGCCGGCAGAAAAACACCGTCCACGGACCGTGCCGGTCAAACCACGCGTCCGCCTTCCCGATGTCCCCGCGTGACAGTCTCAGCACACCGCCCCAGCGATCGACGACCCGGCCGATCCTGTCGGCGTCGAACACCCGGCCGATCCCGTACAGGACGAGCGCGCCGGCCACCGACCCAAGCGTCGCCGCGCCGATCACCATCGGCTTCGTAAGCGGCCCGGCCGCCGCCATGAAACCGCCGAACGTCAAGATGACCTCCGACGGGATCGGCGGAAACACATTCTCCGCCAGGATGAGCAGGAACACGCCGACATAGCCATACTCCGACATGAACTGAATAATCCAGTTTTCCATCCGGTTCCTCCGATTTTCTTACCACAGTTTACTAGAAGCAAAGGCCGGGTGCAAACGGCGTTTATGGAAGAAAAACCATGCTCTTTCTGTTCCAAATCAGGAAAATCCCCAATGCGGCCCGTACCTGCCCGGTTTAATAGACGTGCGGACGAAGGAAAAGTTCGGGGGTTCGTTCACATTGGCCATCCGTCCGCTCTCTTTTGCCGGCTCAGCGGCCGTCCTCCTGTGGCGCCGTCTCCGAACGGTCAAACCGGATCGTAAACTGGACGACGGTCTTCTCCCCCGCCTTGGCCTTTGCCGGGATCAGCACTTCATCGAACCGGCGCTCAGCCGGAAAATTGGAGTCGACGAGTTCCCAGTGACGATCATGCACCGAATGGCGGATGAGGATCTCCGCATCGGTTTCTTTGGCATTCCGGATTTCATAGACGTAGGATTCGACCTCATACCGGCCGGTCTTCGAAGAATCAGCCAACCCCGAATCGACCGTGATGTCAAACGCCTGCCCCGTATGGAGACGGACCTTCCCGTCTTTTGCGGTATGGCTGATCCTGTCCTCGCCGATGAACTCCGGGGAGCGGTCCGCCGCCTGCCGGTATAGCTTCACCCGTCCTTGGGGCAATGGGAAACCTAGTCCGTTTTCCGCACTGTTCCGAAACTCGAGGAACACATCCGGCTTCTGCTTGTGATAGCCCGCCTCGTAGACGATCTTCCCTCTGGCCCCTTCGGTCTCGATGAGTTTAATCTGCTTTTGCTGCCGGTCTTTCACGGTCACATTGAACGGCACCGTATATAGATGGTAGTCCGCAAATGATTCATGTTCCGCATCATCCCGGCCGGTGATGCCTTGTACAGCATGTGCCGGGCCTCGAGGCGATCGGCCCGGTTGACGGTTCCCGCAACCATGCGCAGCTTCGCATCATCGAACGCCATGCCCGAATCATTGTTCAGCGTCATCCATCCCGTGAGCCTGAAATCCTCTCCGCCTCCTGTTTCCGCAGGAAGGGAAATCACATAGTCGGTTTCCCACGACAGGCCCCCGGTCAGGTAGCTCACCCGCACACTGCCCCCGCTGCCTTCCGCCGGGAATGCATGCAAGACGAGTGCCGGACGCAGGATGAGCCCGCCAGGAAGCCCGGGAAGCCGGATCTCGCCCTCCGGATCGAGGACGATCTCACCCGTTTCCGCGTTTTCCATGACCAGGCCGTTCTGTGCGCCCAAGAGCCTGAACCGGCGGATTTCCCCGCTTTTCCGGTCGGCCACCGACAGTTCAAGGCCGATGTACTTCTCCAGTAATTTATTCTTGTCCACGAGGTCGTATTCGTAGTTCAGCTCGCGGATCCCGACCCCCTCGATGACGATCGACTCCGTCTCGATCCGCTCCGGCACATCAAGATAGCGCAGAACCCCGTCCGCCGGGAACGAAGGCAGCTTCCGTTCTTCCCTGACAAGTGCAAACCCGTCGTTGTACACCGTAAGCGTCCGCGAGATGACATCGTTCCCCGTTATGTCTGCCGGCATGAAGACCCCTCCCTTTCTTGTACATGAATTGTAGCACGGCGGCTGTTGCGGCCCTGGTGCTTTTAAAGCGCCGGGTTCATTCCGCTCATCGGAACAGTTTACTTTCCGGATCAGAGGGGATAGAATAAGGAAAAAGTTGCGCAAGGGAAACTTATTGGATGCTCTACATATACTAAGCGGAAAAAGGGTGATGACATGGCGTTTGCGCTTGAAGTGAAAAACTTGCATGTTTCCTATGACGGCAAAGAAGTGCTCCGGGGCATCAGCCTCTCGGCACCCCCCGGCCGGCTGACCGGCATCATCGGGCCGAACGGCGCAGGGAAGTCCACATTCATGAAGGCGGTCCTCGGGCTGCTGAACGCAGATTGCGGCACGATCCGATTTAACGGGAAAACGCTCAGAGAGATGAGAAAGCGGATGGCGTACGTTCCTCAAAGAAGCTCGGTCGACTGGGATTTCCCCATCAATGTAAGGGACACCGTGCTGCTCGGGTCCTATCCGGCGCTCGGCCTTATCCGCCGGCCGGGAAAGACCGAAAAGGAAGAAGCCGACAAATGCCTGGTGAAGGTCGGCATGGAAGATTTTGCGGACCGGCAGATCGGACAACTGTCCGGCGGTCAGCAGCAACGGGTATTCCTTGCGCGGGCACTGCTCCAGCATGCGGAGTTTCTGTTCCTGGATGAACCGTTCGTCGGCGTCGATGCATCGAGCGAGGATGTCATCATCGGACTGCTGAAGGAATTGCGGGATGCGGGCAAGAGCATCTTCGTCGTACACCACGACCTGTCGAAGGGGACTGCCTATTTTGACGATCTGTTGCTCCTGAACGGACGGGTTGTTGCATGCGGACCTGCCGTTGAAGTTCTCCGCCCGGGGCCCCTCGGGCAGGCATACGGCGCATTCGGAGGACCCGTCGCCGGAGAAGGTGTCAACCAATGAGCGGATTTATGACAGATCTCCTCAACTACGCATTCCTGCAAAAGGCGATGTTCACATCGATGATGGTTGGAATCATCTGCGGGGTCATCGGCTGCTTTATCGTGCTGCGCGGCATGTCGCTCATGGGGGATGCCATCTCACACGCCGTCCTGCCGGGTGTCGCAATTTCCTACATGATCGGCGTCAACTACTTTTATGGTGCGGTCGTTGCCGGCGTCCTCACATCAGTCGGGATCGGCTTTGTCAGCGAGAAAAGCCGCATAAAGAATGACTCGGCGATCGGGATCATCTTCTCCGCGTTTTTCGCACTCGGAATCATCCTCATGGCGAAGGCGGCGAGCAGCGTCGACCTGACGAGCATTTTGTTCGGGAATGTACTCGCCGTTCGGTCCGCCGACATGTGGACGACTCTTGCGATCGGGACCATTGTGCTGCTCACGGTCATCGTGTTTTATAAGGAACTGCTCGTCACGACATTCGACCCGACGCTTGCTGCCACGTTCGGGTTGCCGAACCGGCTCTTCCACTATGCAGTCATGGTGCTGCTCACGCTGGTAACGGTCGCCTCACTCCGGACAGTCGGCATCATCCTCGTCGTGGCGATGCTCATTACTCCGGCATCGACCGCCTATCTGCTTACCGACCGGCTCCCGGCCATGATCGGCCTGTCCGCCCTTTTCGGAGCGCTGTCGGCAGTGACCGGGCTCTATGTCAGCTTCAACTACAACCTGTCATCGGGTGCAGTCATCGTACTCGCCGCGACCGCCATGTTCCTGCTCGCCCTGTTTTTCTCGCCGAAGCAGGGGCTGCTGTGGCGGAGCATGCGTACTTCGAGTAACCGGAAGGCGGTACGCAACGGAAACTGAATGAAGCTTGATTCCGGTTGGAAGCGTGCGGTTCGGCAGGAGAGTGCGTCGTCCGCTTCGTCCTCCCGCTGTAAATAATACTTATTGAGATGAAAGGGGTTTATTTCAAATGAAGAATAAAACCCGGGGAGCGCTCGTTCTTTTGCTCGCCGCTGTATTCACACTCGGCGCCTGCAGCAGCAAAGAGAACGAACACACATCCGGCCAGGAGCCGGGGAACCGCGACAAAGACAAACTGCATGTCGTGGCAACATTCTCGATCCTATACGACATCGCCAACGAAGTCGGCGGCGATCGCGTGTCGGTCCACAGCATGGTGCCGATCGGGACCGCGCCTCATGAATACGAACCGTTGCCCGAGGATGTGAAGAAGACGTCGGACGCGGATGTGATCTTCTACAACGGGCTGAACCTGGAGGGCGGTGAGGAAGGCTGGTTCTTCCGCCTGCTCGATACGACGGGCACCGACGAATCAAAGGTGTTCGAACTGATGAAAGGCGTCGAGCCGCTGTACCTTTCGGACAAAAAAGGCCATAAAGGTGAAATCAATCCGCATGCCTTCCTGGACCCGACCGTCGGCATGAAGATGGTGGAGAATACCCGCGAAGCGTTCGTGAAGGCCGACCCGGACCACAAGGAGGAATATGAGAAAAATGCAGAAGAACTGCTCGGCAAGCTCCGCGACATCGACCGGGATTACAAAACCAAGATTTCTGAAATTCCGCAGGAACGCCGAATTCTCGTGACGGGCGAACGGGCCTATCAGTACATGGCGAAAACATACGGACTTGAGGAAGGGTACATCTGGGCCATCGACACCGAAGAAAACGGATCGCCGGCGCAGATCAAGGCCCTCGTGGACTTCATCCGCGAGCGGGACGTGCCGTCGCTGTTCGTCGAATCGAACGTCGACCGCCGGCCGATGGAAACGGTCTCCAACGAAACCGGCGTGCCGATTGCACACGAACTGTACTCGGACGAACTCGGCAAGCCGGGATCCGAGGGCGGGACCTACACCGACTTCCTGGAATACAACATCCGGAACATCCATGACGGACTGAAGGAATAAAGAAAAGCCGGAGGAGAGCAGGCTGAACCTGTTCCCCTCCGGCTTTTTTTTGAACGGGTGACGGAGTTTTGGTGATGGGCGGCCAAAGCTTGGTCCGGGATGACTGGGGTTCCTGCCGGTGCAATATGTTCCGAGTTTCTCCCCGGTGCCGGCAGTTCTGCCGGGTGTTCAATATTCGGGGCGCCGAACATGTATGAAGCTCCGGTTCGCTTGTTCGCCGATGATCAGACGGTCTGGCCCATCTGATCGCGCAGCTTCGCCTTGAGGAATTTGCCGACGGACGTTTTCGGGATTTCATCGAGGAAGGCGACTTCGTCCGGGATCCACCATTTGGCGAATTGGCCATCCAGATAGTCGAGCAGTTCCTGCTTCTTGTCGTCGGTGCGGGCGACATCCTCTTTAAGGACGACGCAGGCGAGCGGCCGCTCCTGCCATTTTTCGTGCGGGACGGCGATGACGGCTGCTTCGAACACGTCCGGATGGGTCATGAGGGCGTTTTCGAGATCGACCGAGGAGATCCATTCCCCGCCGGATTTGATCAGGTCCTTTGTCCGGTCGGTGATCTTGATATAGCCTTCCGGCGTCATGACGGCAATATCCCCCGTATAGAGCCAGCCGTCGCGGAAGGCGTCCGCCGTGCGCTCATCCCGGTAGTATTCATCCGCGATCCACGGACCGCGGACGGTGAGCTCGCCCATCGTCTGCCCGTCCCATGGCACTTCGCCGTTCTCGTTGACCACACGCGTGTCGATGCCTGGAATCGTCATGCCCTGCGTCGCACGGGCATCGATCTTCTCGTCCATCGATTTGCCGGCGGTCTCGGACGTGTAATTCGACAGGCTGACGAGCGGCGTCGTCTCGGTCATGCCATAGCCGACGATGAACGGCACCCCGTATGTCTCTTCGAACTTGCGGATGAGTCCTTTGGGCGAAGCGGAACCGCCGCAGACGATTGCGCGGAGCGAGCTGAGATCGCGCGGTTTTTTCTCGAGCGCCTTTGCCACGGCAAGCCAGATGGTCGGCACGCCGGCGGTGAGGGTGACCTTCTCTTCTTCGATCAGGTCGAGAAGCACTTCGGGATTGAATCCGCCCGGACCCGGGAGCACCTGCTTCGTGCCGAAGAAGACGCCCGCAAACGGCAGCCCCCACGCGTTTGCATGGAACATCGGCACGACGGACAGGGCGGTGTCCCGCTCGCACAGGCCCATCCCGTCGGCAAGACCGAGTGCGTAGCTGTGGAGCACGAGCCCCCGGTGGGTATAGACGACACCTTTCGGATTGCCCGTCGTGGCACTCGTATAGCACATGCCGGCCGGTGTATTTTCATCGAGATCCTCGGGGAACTTGAACCCATCGGACGCCTCCGCCATGAGTGCTTCATAGGAGTGGACGTTTGTGAGCTGCGTGTCCGGGATGTCGGTCGAATCCGCCATCACGACGATGTGCTTGACCGTCGTCAGCTGCGGTGCGAGCTTCTCGATCAGCGGGAACAGGTCGTCATCGACGAGCAGGATTTCATCTTCCGCATGATTGATGACATAGGCGATATGCTCGGGCGACAGGCGGATGTTGACCATGTGCAGGATGGCACCGGCGCACGGCACGCCGAAATACGCTTCGAGGTGGCGGTGCGTGTTCCAGGCGAACGTCCCGACTTTCGTCCCCCGCTCCATGCCGAGCTTCGTCAGCAGATCGGCGAGCTTTCGGCTGCGCTTTGCAAATTCGCGGTACGGGATCCGGTGCGTCTTCGTCCGGGTCTTCGAGACGATTTCCTTGTCCGGGAAAAACCGCTCCGCGCGGTCCACGAACATGTTCAAAAGCAGCGGTGTGTCCATCATAGGGTTCCATCTCCTTTATTGGTGGAATGAACGACGGGGAAAGCCGGAAAACGGTGAGTTTGAAGCAAGGTTACCTGAGTGTTAAGAGACTGTGACCGGGTGTTAAGCAAACCTGCCTGAGTGTGAAGCAATCATGCCTGAGTGCTAAGCTCTGGTGGGAAGCAATCCCGCCCGGGGGTTAAGCAAGCGGCGTCCTACCCCGCCAGTGGGGGTGGTTGTCCAGCTCGCCGGGTCTCAGGACGGGCGTGAGGCAGAAATCGGTCTCAAGCGAGACGTTGAGCCAGTGTTCATGCGGACGGCTCCGGAAGTGATCGGCAACTTCCATGTGGACCGGGCCGCCGCACCGTTCATCGCCTCCTTTCCATTCGGGGTGTCCGGCATAATCGCAGAACGCATGCCAGAATTTCTCTTCAAGCGCGGCCAGCACAACATGCCGGCCGTCTGAAGTTTCATAGATCGAGTATCTCGCCAGGCTGCCGTCGATGCCGGGGATGCCGCGATCCGACAGGCCGGCCGCCCGGTAGGCGAGGTGGACGCCCTGCCAGCCGGCGAGGACATCGGTGATCGACACATCGAGCCGTGCGCCCCGGCCGGTCTGCATTTTCCGGACGAGTGCGGCGCAGACGCCTTCGGACACGGAGAGCCCGCCTGCATAGTCGGCGATCGTATTGAGCGGATGGACCGGCCTGCCGTTTTCATCGGCCAGCTGTGACAGGACGCCGGAAAGCGCAAGATAATTCAGGTCGTGGCTGCCGGCACGGGCGAAGGGTCCGGCCTGGCCGTAGCCGGTCATCGAACAATAGATGAGCCCCGGGTTCAGCCGGGCCAATTCGGCCTCACCGAAGCCGAGCCGCTCGAGCGTGCCCGGACGGAATGACTCGATGAGGACATCGGCCTCCCGGACGAGATCCTGCAGGGCGGCACACCCTTCCGCTGCTTTTAGATTCAGTTCCACGATCTTCTTCCCGCCGTTGTTCGCTTCATGGACGACCCCGCCGCCGAGTTTCCGGCTCGGTTCCCCGCCGGGCGGCTCGACTTTGACCGTGTCGGCCCCCATTTCGGTGAGCCGCCAGGCAGCATGGGGACCCGGAAGATAATACGTCAGATCGATCACCCGGATGCCGTCAAGAAACCGTCCTTCGGGCATACCGGGATTCACGAGACCCGTACGACCGTCGGACGTTGCCGCCACGGATGCGGGATGGGCATCGCTGATTTCCTTCAATGGCCTTTCCCTCCAGAGAGGCCCATGTTTTTGGCGATGATCGTTTTCATGATCTCGTTCGTGCCCGCGTAGATGGACATGACCGGGATGTCGCGGTAGCGCCTGGCGATTTTGTATTCCTCCATGTAGCCGTAGCCTCCGTGGAGCTGCATGCAGTCGGCGGCGACACGCCGGGCGTTTTCGGTGATCCAGTATTTAGCCATCGATACTTTCGTGACGATGTCTTTGCCGGCCAGATGATCCGCGATGAGTGATTCGAGGAAGGCCTTGCCGAGTTCGGCTTCGGTCGCAATCTCTGCGAGCTTGAACTGGGTGTTCTGGAACGAGGCGACCGGGCGGCCGAACGCTTCGCGGGATTTCACATAGTCGACGGTGAGCTGCAGCATGTCCTCCACGGCGGTCTGTGCGGCGAGTGCGACGACAAGCCGCTCCTGCTGGAGTTTTTCCATCATATATTGGAATCCTTTGCCTTCCTCCCCGAGCAGGTTCTCCGCCGGAACGCGGCAGTCTTCGAAATACAATTCCGCCGTGTCCTGCGAGTGCATGCCGACTTTGTCGAGCTTCCTTCCCTTTGTGAAGCCGGGCGTCCCTTCCTCGATGAGAAGGAGGCTGACCCCGCGGTGCTTCGGCTGGGCGTCCGGGTCGGTCTTCACGGCGACGAGCACAAGGTTGCCGTTGATGCCGTTCGTGATGAACGTCTTCTGGCCGTTCACAATGTAATGGTCGCCGTCCCGGATGGCGGTCGTCCGGATGTTCGCCAGGTCCGATCCCGTCCCCGGCTCGGTCATCGCGATCGCCGTGATCCGGTCGCCCGCGACGCAGCCGGGCAGGAATTTTTGCTTTTGGCTGTCTGAGCCGTACGACTCGATGTACGGCACGACGATATCATTGTGTAGCCCGACGCCGGTTAAGCCCGCGCCGATGCGCTCCATCTCCTCCCCGATGATCACTCCGTAGCTGAAATCAAGGCCGAGCCCGCCGTACGACTCGTCGACTTGCGGACAAAGGAATCCAAGCTCCCCGAGCCGTTTCCAAAATGATTTTGGGACGAGGCGTTCCCTCTCCCATTGTTCAAAATGAGGTTCTGCTTCCTTCCGGAGGAATTTCCGGAGCGACTCGCGGAACAAGTCGTGTTCGTCATTTTCCCAGTGATAGCGTGGCATGGTGTCGCTCCCCCTTTCCTATGAGTGGTGAGAGATTTCTTCCGAGTGTTGTGAGTTTTACCATGTGTGGCGTGAGTTTTCCTGTGAGTGGTACGAGTTTTACCATGGGGGACGTGAGTTTTCCCTTAGGTATCGTGAGTTTTACTAAGAGCGTCCGAGTTTCCTTGAGTGCCGGGTTTCCCCCCGGATGTCGCGAGTTTTCCTGTGAGTGGCGCGAGCTTTACCTTGGGTGACGTGAGTTTTACTAAGAGCGTCCGAGTTTTCCTTAAGCACGAGTTTTCCCCCGGATGCCGCCAGTTTTCCTGTGAGTGGCACGAGTTTTACCTTGGGTGCCTTGAGTTTTACTAAGAGGTCCGTGTTTCCCTGAACGCCGGGTTTCCCCCGGATGACACGAGTTTTCCTCTGAGTGGCACGAGTTTTACCTTGGGTGCCTTGAGTTTTACTAAGAGCGTCCGAGTTTTCCTTGAGTGCCGGGTTTTCCCCCGGATGCCGTGAGTTTTCCTCTGAGTGGCGCGAGCTTTACCTTGGGTGACGTGAGTTTTACTAAGAGCGTCCGAGTTTCCTTGAGTGACGAGTTTTCCCTCCGGCATCATCAGTTTTCCTCTTAGTGCCGTGAGTTTTCCTAGAGGATCGTGAGTTTCCCCTTGAGTGGCAGTTTCCCTCAGGTGCCGAGAGTTTTCCTTGAGCACCGAGTTTTCCCCCGGGTGCCGTGAGTTTCCCTGAACGCCGGGTTTTCCCCCCTGATGCCGTGAGTTTTCCTCTAAGTAGCGAGTGTTTTCCCCCGGGGGCGGTGAGTTCCCCCTCAAGCGCCGCGAGTTTTACCACGGATGCAGCGAGTCTCCACCCCGTTGTCGGGGGCACTGGGCTCATCCTTCCCGGCCGGTTATCTCGGTTGCATCCGGATGCCGCCGTCGAGGCGGATGACTTCGCCGTTGAGCATGCGGTTCGTCACGATGGCTTCGACGAGCCGGGCGTATTCTTCCGGATGGCCGAGGCGCTGCGGGAACGGCACCATCTGTTCGAGCGATTCGCGGGCGGCATCCGGCAGTCCGTCGAACATCGGCGTGTTGATGAGTCCCGGGGCGATCGTCATGACGCGGATGCCGTAGGCCGCCAGTTCGCGGGCGATCGGGAGTGTCATTGCGGCGACGCCGCCTTTGGACGCACTGTAGGCAACCTGGCCGATCTGGCCTTCGAATGCCGCGACGGATGCGGTGTTGATGATGACGCCGCGCTCCCCGTCCTCGCCCGGTTCGTTGTCGGTCATGGCCTCCGCGGCGAGGCGGATGACGTTGAACGTTCCGATCAGGTTAACTTGGATGACCCGTTCGAACGTCTCGAGTGCGTGCGGCCCCTTGCGGCCGAGGAGCTTGCCCGGCGTGCCGATGCCCGCGCAGTTGACCACGATGTTCAGGCCGCCCATCGCTTCCTTCGCGGCGGCCACGTTTTTCTGCATGTCTTCCCCGCTGGAGACATCCGTTTTATGGAATGACACGGCCTCCCCGCCGAGTTCTTCGGCGAGCACGGCCCCTTTTTCTTCATTCAGGTCAAAAATGGCGACCTTCCCGCCGGATGCGGCAATGTGCCGGGCTGTAGCTTCACCGAGTCCCGAAGCACCTCCGGTGATGATGGCCTTCACTCTGTTCATGTCCACGAACCATTCCCCCTGTTCAAATCTTTTTTGAATGAACGTTCATTCGGTTTCCTCCATCGAGCACCTCTCCGGTTCAGAGGCGCTCGATGATCGTCGCGTTGGCCATGCCCATCCCTTCACAGATCGCGAGCAGCCCGTACCGGCCGCCGGTCCGTTCGAGGCGGTTCATGAGCGTGACGAGAAGCTTCGTGCCGGTTGCGCCGAGCGGGTGGCCGAGCGCAATCGCACCGCCGTCCACATTGAGCTTTTCCGGATCCGCACCGGTTTCCGCCAGCCAGGCAAGCGGGACGGGGGCGAACGCTTCATTCACTTCGTATGTGTCCATGTCGTCGATTGTGAGCCCGGCCTTCTCAAGCACTTTGTGCGTCGCGGCGATCGGCCCCGTCAGCATGAGCGTCGGATCTGAGCCGACGACGGAACGAGCGACAATCCGGGCTTTCGGCTTCAGTCCCAGCTCATCCGCCTTCTCGCGGGACATGATCAGGACGGCCGACGCCCCGTCGCTCATCTGGCTCGCGTTGCCCGCCGTGATGACGCCGTCTTCTTTGAAGACTGTCTTGAGCCCGCCGAGCACTTCCGGGGTCGACCCTTCCCGCGGACCTTCGTCCCGGTCGAACACCTTAACCGCTCCGTCTTCCCCGGTGACTTCGACGGGGAGGATCTCGCCCCCGAAACGGCCTTCCCGGATTGCCGAAAATGCACGCTCGTGGCTTTGCGCACTATAGTTGTCGAGGTCGGCGCGGGTGAATCCCCATTTCTCCGCGATCCGCTCGGCGGACAGTCCCTGGTTGATGATTTCATGTTGAGCCGTGAGTTTCTTGCTCGGCTTTTTCTCGCCGATATTTGAGAACATCGGCTCGCGCGTCATGCTTTCGACGCCCCCCGCGATGACAATGTCCATGTCCCCCGATGCAATGGCCTGTGTCGCGAAATGCACCGCCTGCTGGCTTGAGCCGCACTGGCGGTCGATCGTCACGCCCGGCACCTCGACCGGGAACCCGGCGATCAGCGCCGCGGTCCGGGCAATGTTGCCGCCCTGCTCGCCCGACTGCGTCACGCAGCCGAGGATGACGTCCTCCACCTGTTCTTTTCCGATGCCCGCACGCTCGACCAGTCCGTCAAGGACGACTGCCGCAAGCTCGTCCGGCCGCATGCCGGACAGCGCCCCCTTGCGCCGTCCGACCGCCGTCCGCACCCCTTCCACGATGACCGTTTCCCGCATCCCGACTCCCCCTTTTATCTTAATTAAATGATTATTCTATTAAATATCCTAGCATGAAAGCGTTGCCAACGCCATCCTGTTTTAAAGCGAAAATAGGTCCGATTGCCCGGACTGCTTAACACCCGGCTCCCTTTGCTTAACACTCGGGACGGTTTGCTTAACACTCGGAAAGCGTTGCTTAACATTCGGCCCGGATTGATGAAATCCCCGGCCGCTCCGGTCTCCGGCCCCGGCGGAAATCAGCCTCTGGACCTAGTGGAAAATCGGCTTGCCGGCTGTTCGAAAAGAACGGGTGCCGTCCTATACTAGGGTTACAACGAAAGGAGGCAGAAACAAATGAAGAAATTTCTGCTCGTCACAATCGGAATCGTCGCCGGCATCACGGTGCTGGCGAACCTCGGGGCCATCATCGGACTCGTCATCTCAGCCGCCATCATGTATGCGGGGTGGCACTTCTATCACCGCACCGCGTCCGGATTCGGCCGGTTCTGCTGGGCCGCAGTGGGCATCATCGGCGCACTGACCGCAATCGGCAACATCCCGGCATTCGTCGGCCTGCTCGCCGTCGCCGCCCTCTGGTATGTGTACCATAAGTGGAACAACCGCGAAGCCGCCATCCCCGGCACTTCGGATGACCCGTTCGACAACTTCGAACGCGAATGGAGCAAACTGACGAAATGATTTTGACCGGCCGGGACACACCGATACGTGCACCGGCCCACCCAACAAAGGAGGAACCTACAATGAACACACTCTGGAACCGGATCAAATACTCCGTGCAGGCCGACCTGCACGACCTGCTCGACAAAAAAGAACAGCACAACCCGATCACCATGCTCAATGAATACATCCGCGCGGCGGAGAAGCAGACCGACTCGACCGGCCGCCTGCTCGACCGTCAGGCGAAGCTGAAGGCGGAGCTGGAGAAGGAACGCACGGAAGCGGCCGCCATGCTTGAAAAGCGCCGGGACCAGCTCGAGCTTGCAGAAAAGGCGGGCGAGGAAGACCTGGCCGAATTTGCCCGTGACGAAGTGCGGGCGTACGGAACCCGCGTCTCCGAGCTCGAAGGCTCGATCCTTGAGACGGAAAATGAATTGATCGCCCTTGAGCGGAAGTTCGAGGAGATGAAGCATAAAGTGAAAGACATGAAGGTCCGCCAGCTGCAGCTCATGGGCAAGGAAAACGCGACACGCGCCCACCGCCGCATGGATGCGGTCATCGGACGGGAGGACAGCGGTCCGGTCGCATCCTATGGCGAAATGCGTGAATACATCGAGAACCTCGGCGGACCGAAGCCGCAGGCAGAGGCCGACCGCTCGACGATGGAACGCCGGCTCGATGCACTCACCATCATCGAGGAATGCGAAAAGGAATCCGTTTGACGGCGACATCCGCTGCAGGATTTTGTACACTGAAGGAAGGGGGCGGCGACCCGCCTTCCTTTCTTTTATGAATGAGATTGATTGTTTTTGCCCATCCACCACCCCGAAAGGAGGAGACGCCGATGAACCGGCTCACGACTGATCAGCTCAGACTCATCCTCATCGGCTTCCTGCTGCTCGTGTTTGCAGAGGCGGCGTTTTCACATAACGGGAGCATCGTTTTCGCGCTCCTCGGTGCAGGTTTCATTTATTACGGTCTCCGGAAGCGGCATAAGTGGCTTCTCTGGACCGGGGTGTTTTTCCTCGTGATTGCGCTGCTGTCCCTCTGGACGCTGCGGTTGTTCGTGTTCGGCATCCTCGCCTATATTTTCTATCAGATGTGGAAGGGCATGCCGTCCGAAGAAATCACCCGGCCGCTCCGGGAGTACCGGCCGGAAACGCCGAACGGCATCATCCGCAACCGCCTGTTTTCCGTTCAGTCGACGCCGTTTACGGCATATGAATGGGAGGATATCCACATCCAGGGGCTGTTCGGGGATCTTCATGTCGACGTGACGGAGACCGTCCTGCCGAAGGGCACATCGTTCATCTCCGTCCGCCAGGGCATCGGGAAAATCCGGATCGACGTTCCGTACGAGATTCCGGTGCGCGTGCACTATACGACCCTGCTCGGTGATTCACGCTTGTTCAACCGGCACCGTAGCCGGCTCGTGAACGAGCAGCTTCATATGAAGGACGGCTACGGCCAGGAGGAACGTCCGGCGGCGGAACTCATCATCACAATCGCCACCTGGTTCGGGGACGTGGAGGTGTCTCGGAAATGAAATCATTCATCACACGCGGCTTTCTCCTGTCCTTCCTCTTCCTGCTCATCGCCGGCGGGATTTTGTTCCTGCTGCTCGGCTTTCCCCAAGAAGACACGTGGATGCCGCTTATCAAAGAAGTACGATACGGCATGCCGCCAGCGGTCTGGATCCTGGCGGTCGCCGTGGCGCTCGGATGGTGCCTGTCCGCCTGGTCAACGCTGCTCGTCCGCTCGGTCGGGAAGACCGTCGAGCGGCGGCTTGCCCTGCTGACGGGCGGCCGCGATGCACAAACCGGCGAGGCCGCGCCGCTTCCGAACCAGACGGAGCGCGTGCTGGCTGATGTCGAGAGGCTGCTCGGCACCCAGCGCGAACGGCTCAAGCAGATTTCCGATGAACGAGCGGAAACCCAGGAGGAACTCGTCCAGGAACGGCTTGTCCAGGAACGCCAGCGCCTCGCGCGCGAACTGCATGACTCTGTCTCCCAGCAGCTGTTTGCCGCTTCGATGCTTCTGTCGGCAATGGCGGAGAAAGAACGCCAGGAGAAAGGCAGCCCGTCCAAAGTGCTTGAACAGGTGGAGAAGACCGTCCAGCAGGCGCAGGTCGAGATGAGGGCCCTTCTCCTTCACCTGCGTCCGGCGGCACTCAATGACAAGACACTGGCGGACGGCCTTCGGGAACTGCTCCGGGAACTCGACGAAAAAGTCCATTTCGCCATCCGCGGCCGCATCGAAGACGTCCCGCTTTCGAAAGGCGCCGAGGATCACCTGTTCCGGATCGCCCAGGAGACGCTGTCCAATGCCCTGCGCCACGCAAAAGCGACCGAGCTCGATGTCCTGTTCGTCGAACGAGACGGCATTGCGATCTTCCGCGTGCAGGACAACGGCGTCGGCTTCCGGGAAGGCGACGGTAGGGCCGGCTCCTACGGCCTGCGGAATGTCCGCGAGCGTGCAGTGGAAATCGGCGGCACGTGCAAAGTCGTCTCCGTGCCGTCACAGGGGACGATCATCGAAGTGAAAGTCCCCGCTTCCCCTCACCTTGAAGAAGACGGGGCGGAGTCCGGTGAGACGGAAAGACCGTCCGGCGGCGTGGAAGGCACGGCACTTCTTAATCTAGAACGCGAAGAAACGGAGGGATCGAGATGATCCGGGTGATGCTGGCAGATGATCATGAAATGGTGCGGATCGGGGTGTCGGCGTTTTTGCAGCTGCAGCCGGACATGGAGGTTGTCGGGGAGGCGGCAAACGGGCGCGAGGCAGTGGAGCTTGCGCTCAGGCTCCGGCCCGACATCATCCTGATGGACATGGTCATGCCCGAGATGAACGGCGCCGAGGCCACGGCCGCCATTATCCGGGATTGGCCGGAAGCGAGGATCATGGTCGTCACGAGCTTTCTGGACGACGACAAAGTGTATCCGGCGCTTGAAGCCGGTGCGGTGAGCTATATCCTCAAGACGTCGAAGGCCCAGCGGATCGCCGATGCCATCCGGGAAACCCTCGGCGGCCGGACCGTGCTCGAGCCCGAGGTGACGACGAAGATGATGCAGCGCATGCGCGGCGGCGAACGCGCGCTTCATGATGACCTGACCGTCCGCGAGCGGGAGATCCTGCTCCTGATCGCCAAGGGCAAGACGAACCAGGATATCGCCGACGACCTGTTCATCGCACTGAAGACCGTCAAGACCCACGTATCCAACATCCTCTCCAAGCTCGATGTGGACGACCGGACCCAGGCCGCGGTCTATGCTTATCAGAACGGACTGGTAGAATAAGAAGGGATGCGGGCGGATGTGGCCGGATGATGCCGGTCCGCCGCCGCACAGCGGCCGGGGCGCCGGGCCCCGCCCAGATCGATGGAAAGCAGGTGTTCTCGCATGAAGCAAAACAGCGGACTCGTCCCGCTTGCGGCAGTCTTCCTCATCGTGGTCATCATTCTCATGAACCTCGTGTTCCCCGCCCTTGCCTTCCGTTGGAAAATGGTCTTCATCATCGCCATTCTCGGAATCACCGGCGCACTGATCATGGCCTGGTCCAAGCGCCGGAAAGACGGCGGAGAGTAAGCAGGCGCATCGGGTGCCGGAGCGGATTCATTTTGCCGGTGGGTGAGCAGGGACGGACGGCGAGTGAGCGCTAAAGCGGGCAAGTGGATTCAAAGGGCTGCAACAACTACGACTACATATGAAAAGGCTGCCCGCGGGCAGCCTTTTCTTTATTGATCCAAACTGTGGGCGAAGGCATTGAGGAGTCCGGCGTGGACGCCTTCATGCCATACGGTGAACTGAAGCACGGCGTCACCGGTGTTCATCTCATGGCCGCCGAGGTTCATCGGGTTGGCGAGCCGGCTGTCGAGCTTCCCTTCGAGCGTTTCTGCGATCCGGTCAGTCTGGGACTTCAGCGCTCCGAGAATCTCCTCGGCCGAAGGGACATGGCCGTTCCAGTCCGACGGGCTTGTCCCGGTGTTGAAGAGCGGCGTCCAGTCCGGGTTTTGGATCTCGTAATCCGGATCGATCGCTTTCGTGAAGCCTTCAAGCGAAACAAAGATATGTCCGGCATTCCAGCGGACGTTGTTGTTGAAGCCTGCCGGCATCTTGTCCCAGTCCGCCCCTTCCAGCTTCTTCAGCTGGCCGAGTGTGTAGCCGCGGGCGAATTTCATCTGTTCGATTGTTGCCACTTCAAATCTCCTCCTGTCTGATCGGTTCCCCTTCATTGTGGCGGACCCGGGCGGCATTTTGCAACGAAACTGCGCGTGGCCCGGTGAATAGGGTTCTTTCTGCAAATCCCTCACATCTATAAGAAAAAACCGCAGCCCCTTTCGAGGGACTGCGGCTTTTCGTCTTATTCGGGTTTCCCCGGAAACTCTTCGCTCGGAGAGTGGGCGTTGTAGCCCTTGTCGGATGATTTCTCCGGCCCTTGGGCCTGTTCATCTTCCTCTTCGAGTATCTTTTTTTCCGTTTCTCCGAAAGCAGACTTATCGCCTTTTCCGGTCCGGTCGTTCGAGTACTCCCGAAATGTGTGCGAGTGGTCGGAGTCGGAAGGATCTGCAAGCGGGAGTTCCCCTTCGTTGCGGTCTCCGCGCTGCGGATCGTAGTCGCGTTTATTCGGATAGTCTTCGTGCTTATTTGAATAACCGTCTCGTTTATCGGTCATGGTTGTCTTCTCCTTCCCCTTGGTCGAGCGGACGGGTGAAGTTGGCATCGCCAATGCCGGAATCATACCGGCCCGTCTCCGTGCCGCCCGTGATACCAGTATCTGCCGGGTTGCCGCCGGCCATACCCGTGGCATTGTCCCTTCCGCGTTCAGCGCTACGCTTCGCCTCTTGCCCGATATCTTCCCTCGTTCTGCGTGCTTCGTACTTTGACTGTTCCATGCCTTGCTTGGCCTGTTGCTTGGCAGATTCCGATTCCTGCTTCATCTGCTGCTTTTCCTGTTTCCAGTCCGTTTTAGACACTTCCGTCTGCTGGAGGTCCGTCTCCATCTTGGACAGGTAGCGGGATGCGTGTTCACGTCCGCCGAGTCCGAAGGCCAGGCCGAATGCAAGCGCCAGACCGCCGAGGATGAGCAGGAACGCGGTGTTGATGATCATCGGGGCGATGCCGAGCTGGCTGATCGCCATGAAGAATGCAAATGCGAGGATCGCATATTTTGCGACGAATCGCAGGACATGCGGCTCACCCGAAGCATTCTTCAGGATGCTGCCGACGAAGCGCTCCGCGAGATTCGCAAGCCAGAAGCCGACTGCAAGGATGACGACTGCGGCGATGACCATCGGCAGATAAGCGAAGATCGCTGTCGCGAGGCCGGTCATGAACGCAAGGTTCACGATCTGGAGGGCTTCCGCCACGAACATGAGGATGACGATGATCTGGACGATCGTTCCGATAATGTTCGAGATCGACAGTGACGACGAGCCGGAGTCCTTCATGCCCATCTTGCCGGCAAGCGAATTCAGACCGAGGTTGTCCAGGAGCGATACGACGACTCCTTTGAGCCATTTGGCCAGGAACACGCCGGCCAGGATGAGCAGGACGGCAACCGCAATGTTCGGAATCATCGCAAGAATGTCATTGAGCATCGCGATCGCCGGCTCCGAGATGCCGCGGATGTTCAGCGTCTCGAGTGCGGAAATGGTGACCGGGATCATGATCAGGATGAAGACGATCGTCCCGATGGCCTTCGCCAGGCTTGTCCCTTTTACGTAGTCCGAGATGTGCATGCGCTGGGCAAGTCTGTTCAGCCCTGCCGCTTCGAGGAACTTCGTCAGGATGTCACGGACGATCTTCGCGACAAGGTACCCGACCGCGAAGATGAGCACCGCCCCGACGAGGTTCGGAATGAATGCGAGGAATGCCTGCAGCATGCCTTCGAACGGTCCGCTGATGCCGTGCAGGTTGAGTGCATCCAGCATCGCCGGGATGAACAGGAGCAGGATGAGGTAGAAGACGACATTCGCCGCCGTGTCCACCCATTTCGCTTTGTTCACATCCGCCGGTTCCTGACCGGTCCGGGAAAGCATCCTGTTGAAGTTCACCTTGCCGCCGAGCATCTGGATGCCCTTCTTCGCGAGTGTTGCGATGATCCAGGCGACGAGCAGGATGAGCCCGGCCTTGATGACGCCCTTCACGAGTCCGGAGAATCCGGCGAAGATCTCGGCGAACGGCTGGGCGACCGGCCCCATGTTCACCATGTTGAAGAAGATCATGAAGGCGAGAAGCAGAATGCCCCAGAAGACGACCTTCGAAATGATCCGGGTCGGCGTCCACTTTGTTTTGTCCTTCGTCATGTTGACGCGTTCATCGAGGCGTCCCTTGCGGAGGCCCTTATCGACGACGCTTTCCAAAATCTTTGCAATGATGTAACCGACAATCAGGACGACGAGTCCCAAAAGCAACTCCGGTATCCAATCGAGATACCGGTTGTAATTCCATTCATCGATCATGTCCGACACCCTCCCATTTTCGCAGTATAGTAATCTACCTTGCTCTGACTATTCCTGCTACTGGAGAGCGATAAACATTTTAGGGCCGTTTGGCGATCCTGTTTTCAATCTGCCGGCCTGCATGCCTGCTCCGGGGGAATCAGCTTCCCCATTCCGGATTCTGATTGATCTTCTGCTCCTCCATTTCCGGCGTCCTGCCGCCGACGCGTTCGTTCAGGTCACGGATGCAGTCGTCATCGCCGACGACGAGCAGCGTGTCTCCCTCTTCAAAGCACACGTCGAGATCCGGATTGCTGATCACTTCTTCCCCCCGCATGATCGCGAGCAGGGTGAATCCGTAATCCCGGCGGAGATGGGAGTCTTCAAGGGACTTCCCGAGCAGCGGGGAGCCCGATTCAAGCGTGGATTCGCCCACGACAAAGTCCTTCTTGTCCGCCCGCATGAGATTGTTGATATAGTCGGTCCCGGCCGGCTTCAGCACCGACATCGCGAGTTCCCGCCCGCCGAGGCTCGACGGGTTGATGACCCGCGAGGCACCGGCGCGGAGCAGCACTTCTTCCGACCCTTCCTTCTCGACACGCGCGGCGACCTTCAGGTCTTCGTTGATGCCTTTTGCGGTCAGGGTAATGAACACATTGTCGGCATCGTTGTCGACGGCCGCGATCAGCCCTTTCGCTTTATTGATCCTGGCTTTCTCCAGAACCTCATGGTCGGTCGGGTCACCGATCAGCCGGAGGGTCCCCTTGTCGACGAATTGGAGCAGTTCCTCTTCATCATCATGGACACACAGGATCTTCACCTCTTTCTCCTGGTCGCGGAGCTGGTGATAGACATGCTTGCCGACCCGGCCGAACCCGCAGATGATGATATGGTCCTGGAGCTTTTCGATTTCATTGTCCATTTGCTTTTCCCACACTTTCTGCGAAAGCTGTTTTTCAATCAGATAAGAAGCCGCCGTTCCAAGACCATACGTCACGATCCCCGCACCGAGCGGCACAAGGAAAAGGGCGAACCGCCTCCCGTCTTCCGTCACGGGATACATATCTCCGTAGCCGATCGTCATGACGGAAATGATTGTCATCCAGAGCGAATCAAAAAAGCTCAGGTCTTCCAAAAACATGAACCCGATCACCGCGGTGCTTATCAGGATGAGGATGGCGGCCAGCAGAAAAATCAGCCGCCGGTATCCGACCGGAATATCCAGCCAGCGCTTTTTGAACATGGCAATCCTTCTTTCCCGGAATCTGTTTCACTTTAAAGATACCCGGGCAAGCGGCCGGGTAACCGGACCGCCCTGCACATGCACGAATTTCCGCGGCAACCCCCGCCCGGACTTTTCGTCTTATCGGGAAAGGGGGTGGCGGCATGAGGCGCGGATTGATCTTGGCCATAGCCGGCATTGCGGTGCTGCTGTGGGTAGAGCAGTGGCTCGGCGTATCATACATCTGGAAAACGCTCGCGAAATTCATTCTGTTCCTCATCCTGCCGCTCCTCATCTTCCGGCGGGAAGTCCGGCTGTTCATGAAGTTCCGGGATACCGATCCGAAGAGGATCCGGATGTCACTGGCCATCGGAGTAGGCGTCATGGCCGCCGTGTTCGGGGCGTTCTTTCTCCTCCGGCCGTTCATTGACACAGAGGCACTCGTTTCGGACCTCGCCGGGCGGGCCGGCGTGACCGGGGTGATTTATCCGTTCGTCGCCATGTATATCCTGTTCGGCAACTCCCTCCTGGAAGAGTTCTTCTTCCGCGGGGTCCTGCCGGCACAATTCAAGGAACATCCGCGCCTCGGGCTGGCCGTCCCCCCGATACTGTTTGCGGTTTACCACATCGCCATCTTCCTGCCATGGTTCAGCCTGCCGATTTTGGCGGCCGCGGTCGCCGGGCTTGCAGCGGGCGGCGTAATCTTCCAGCTGGCGAACGGACGGAACGGGACGATCCTGCCTTCGTGGATCATCCACATGTCGGCCGATCTGGCGGTGCTGATCATCGGGGCCATCCTGATTTATCAATAAAACCATGGAGGGGAAAACGATGAAAAAATGGGGGATGCTCCTGCTGGCCGGACTGCTGCTTCTGGCGGGCTGCGGGGCAAATGGACAGACAGCGGAAGAACATGGATCCGGTCTCTCGGTTGAATTCACATCAGACCCAGACATCCGGAATGTCCAACTCATCCAGTATAAGGAAGGCGAACGGGTTCCCTGCATGTCCGTCATGAATGCCGACGGCAGCCCGTTCAAGAAGGGGGAAATCATCCTGTTCGATATGACGCCCGCCGAATGGAGCGGCACGACCGCATTCGCCATTGCCTACAGCAAAGACAAGTCGGGCAAAGATGTCCGGACGACAAAAATGGAAAAAATCCCGGAAAACGTGACGTGGGTCAATGCGAAGTTCAGTGAACGGGACGGACTGACGGTCGAGGCGGCGGAATGACCGCCTGGGAAATGGAATTCAGACGGAAAATCATCGCCGCCTCGCTCGCCGGAACGGTCTTCGCAGTCCTCCTGGGACTGTTCGTCCCCAATATGTTCGATGAAACAATCCGATCCGCGGCCGACTATCTGTGGCATATGACATCAAGCATCCCCATTTATCTCATGTACAGCTTCCCCGTCATCCTGATCTACGGAGTACCGGCTTCGCTCGCCGCCGACCATATCGCCGGCAAGCTTGCGGTACGGATCGGCAAGAGGACCGCAGAACCCTGGCTGTCCGGTGCGCTTCATCTGGTGTTCGGCCTTCCCCTTTTCTGGTACGGGGCGGCAGCCGGCCTGCTCGGATTTATGGCGGACCGGCTCATCCGGAGCTGGAGGAAGACTCATCGTTGGTACGAGATGCTGACCGCCCTGCTCATTCCGCTGCTCGTGTGGGTTGTCTTTATGGGCCTCATTTATCTATGGGAACTGCCCGAACAGCTGCCGGCGCTGCTGAAATGATCCACTCAACATCCCAAATCAAAAAGGAACTCCCGCCCCTCAAGGGCGGGAGTTCCTTTTCTTCTCGCTGTTTCACAAACCCGGCACGGTCACGGTCACTTTGAACAGGTCGCCGTCGAGGTCGATGGCCATCTGGCCGCCGTGCAGGTCGACGATCGACTGGGCGATGGCGAGGCCGAGGCCGGAACCGTCGGTGTGACGGGAGGCATCGCCCCGTTTGAAGCGTTCAAACAGTTCATCGGCATTGTCGCCGAGTTCATAGCGGGAAACGTTCTTGATGCTGAAGCGGATGTCCGGCGGCGAGACCGGTGTCGGTCCGGGAACCGCATCGAGCGAGATATAGACACGGGTGCCCGGCATCGAGTATTTCAGCGTGTTCATGAGCAGGTTGTCGATCACGCGCCACCATTTCTGCCCGTCCACAGACGCGGTCAGCGGCCCTTCTGCAAGGTTCGTCCGGAATTCAAGACCGGACGCCTGGATCTCTTCATTGTGCTCGGCGATCGCCTGGCGAACGAGCTCGACGAGGTCCAGGCGGCGCCGGACCAGCTCCACGTTGCCCGTCGCCATTTTCGAGACGTCGAACAGATCGTCGATGAGTGTTTTGAGCCGCTGCGACTTCCGGTCGAGCACGCCGACATACTCGGCCCGCTCCTCCTGTGACAGTTCAGGGTTTTTGAGAAGATCCGTATAGGTGATGATCGAGGTGAGCGGTGTCCGGAGGTCATGGCTCACATTCGTGATGAGCTCCGTCTTCAGCCGCTCGCTCCTTGCCTGTTCGGACATCGACAGTTCGACGCCTTCGCGCAGCTTATTCAGGTCTGCGGCGTGCCGGGCAAACGGGGAGCGCCCCCTTACCGGCACTTCTTCGGCATACTGTCCGGACGCCAGCCGGCTCGCCGAGTCGATGATCCGGTTCAAGTAGCCGGTCCGGCGGATCATGAACAGCAGCACCGGAAGGGCGACAAAAATGAACAGCGGAAGCCAGACTGCGATCAGATGCGGCATGACCAGAACCCCGCCGAACCCGACACCCGCCAGGAAAATGACCGAGAGCAGGAAGAGCATCTGCGTGCCGATCTTCCGGTTGAGGAAGAATTTCTGTGCATCTTCCGCCACTTTGCGGACATAGGCGCCGTCCAGGTCACGGATGAACCTGCCGGGCTCTTTGAACCGCCGATACAGATATACGGCCATATAGACCACGCCTGCAAGGGCCAGCACATACAAGCCGATCAAAAACAGTGTCTCGGGCAGCCAGTAATAGTTCCCCGGCTGGCCGACCGTTGTGACAAAGCGGTACTTCACCACATCCAGGCAGCCAACCCCGACAAACGCCGTGACTCCGGCGATGACGACCGCAACGTCAACCGGAAGTCGATCCACCCGGGCCGAAAGCGCCGGCCAGGCCCACGCATCCGGCCTGAACTTGAAAACCGTCAGCATCAGGACGAAGCCGATGAGCCCGGCGATCCAGAGGAGGGTGTAGACGGTCTGTTCGGCCTTGAAGGTGAAATAGCCGGACGCCAAATCCGAGTAACCGTCCGTTCTGCCCGTAGCGCCGGCCTTCATTGCCGAAGCCGGAAGCATGACAATGCCTTCGTATGTCTTCGTTTCATTGGGGACCATCTGCCGGACTTCTTCGCTGTAATCCACGTCCGGCGCAATGCTGGCCGCCTCCAGATAACCGTTCTCTTCATTGAAGTCCCATTGATAGGCAGTGCTCTCCTGTATGTTCCCTCTTTTGAATGTCTCCCCGGTCGCCGTGTCGGTCAGTTCGTAGGCGAATGCACGGGTCGTCTCATTGAAGGAAATCTTGTTGTCCGCCAGCCGGTACATGTACTGGTCGATCGCCTTGGACTTTTCAACCTGGATTTTTTTCGCGACATGCTCGTCATCGGAGAAGTTCTTGCGGATGTCGTCCATCTTGCGTTCGCGTTCTTCTGCCAGAGCGGCCTTCTCGTCTTTGTCCTCCGTCTTGGCGATCCTGTCTTCGTACTGCATCCGGATCGATTCGATCTGTTCGTCCAGATCACCATACTCATAACGATGCGCTTCGATTTCGTCCGGCGAGACCCGGATTTCCTTCTTCGCTTTTTCGGGATCCAACGGGTTCAGTACATACGGGCCGATGTTATCCATGAAGAACCGTGTGTCTGATTTGAATTCCTCTGTGTTTTCATAGCTTTTACCGATGATCCTCGGCCCCGCGTCAATGAGCATCGCGAGGGAGAACAGGCTGAATGCGGCCAGCAGCACCCAGATCACCTGTGTCCATTTCCCCTTTTTCATCAGAGGGCACTTCCTTTCATCATTTGCCGGAGCTGCGCGATCGCCTCTCCCGCCCCCCGGCGGTCAAGGAAATCGGCGATGAACCCCGAGCAGTAGAGCAGGCTCGCCGCGGCGGCCGCTATTGCCACAATGGACAGGATCATCCACAGACGGTCACTTTTCGATTTTGTAGCCAATGCCCCACACCACCTTCAAGTACCTTGGGCTTTTGGGGTCCGCCTCGATTTTCTCGCGGATTTTCCGGATGTGGACGGCGACGATGTTGTCGGCGTTGTAGGCTTCTTCCTTCCACACCCGTTCATAGATTTCATTGATCGAGAATACACGTCCGGCATTTTGCATGAGCAGTTCGGTGATCCGGTATTCGATCGGCGTCAGCTTCACCGGCTCTCCGTCGACGGTCAGGCTTTTCGAGTCGGGATCGAGTTCGAGGCCGCCGACCCGGACGATGCTGCTGCCTTCGCCTCCTCCGATCGTACCAAGCGTCACGTAGCGGCGGAGCTGGGACTTCACTCGTGCCATCAGCTCCAACGGGTGGAACGGCTTCGTCACATAGTCGTCGGCTCCGACCGACAGGCCGTGGATTTTATCCGTCTCTTCGGACTTCGCGCTCAGCATGATGATCGGAATGTTGCGGGAGTCACGGATGCGGAACGTCGCCTGGATCCCGTCCATGTTCGGCATCATGATGTCGAGGACGATCAGATGGACCTCCTCTTGCTCCAGCAGATCGAGCGCTTCCCGCCCGTCCGATGCCTTCAGCACCCGGTAGCCTTCGTTTCTTAAATAAATCTCGATCCCTTCGCGGATCTCCCGGTCATCGTCGACGACCAGAACCGTCAGCCGTTCCATCGCATACCGCCCCTTTCGCTAGTTTTATTGTACCGTCCGGAAATGAAGAAAAAAGCAGAGAAAAAGTGAAGAAATTCTTAAGAAAGGAATTGGGAGAACGGAGCATACTAAAGGAGAGGTGATGGAGTTGAACCAAAAGAACAATAAGCAGAACAAACCCGGAAGCACGAAGGACCGCGAGGAGTACGGCTACGGATATGACCTCAGCCTCGACGACCTCGGCGTGATCGGCCAGAATGACGCCGCAAAAAAGCGGAACCGGAGCGGCGGATCCGATGAGAAGAAGAACGGTCTGAGCCACGAAAAATGGCGGAGAGCGGACGATCCGGACAGCGGTTGATGCGGAAATCGGAACTTGGACAAGCCCAGTCAAAAAAACGGACGGCCGCAGGTTTCGGGCCGTCCGTTTTCTCATGGTCTGATGTCCCGGTCCAGTTCTTTTGTCCGTTCGATTCCGTTCCTCAGCCGCTCGATCTGCTTTTCCTCTTTCGACTTGACCTTTCCCCCGACAGCCAGGACGATCAGTCCGGCGAGGATGAGCCCGACGCCCGTCCAGGCGAAAAATCCGAGCCGCTCCCCGACGATGAGCACACCGAGCACGGCGGCCGTCAGGGGTTCTGCGAGCGCAAGCGTGACGGCTGTCGAAGCCGGGAGCGCCTTCAGACCGGAGGAATAAAGGAAATACGCGACGGCCGTGGCGGCGACCGCGATATACAGGATGACCGACGCCCCTTCGCGGGTCGCCACTCCTTCCAGCGGAAAGATGAATAGCACCGGGGCCAGCAGGATGGAGCTGATCGTGAAAATCACCCCGACGGCGGCAGACGGCTCGGAAAACTCGAGCACCGTCTTGCTCGTCATCGAATAAATCGCGAATGTGAGGCCGGCTCCGAGGGCGAGCGCGATGCCCGCCGGATTGACCGACACGTCATCCCCCGTCAGGAGCAGCAGTGCGCATCCGGTGATCGCCAGCACCGTCGCCGCGACCCACTTTTTCGACGGACGCCGCTTCAGGAGGACCCAGTCGAGCAGGCCCGCGAACACCGGGGCACTGCCGATTCCCGTCACCGTCCCGAGCGCGACGCCCGTGAGACGGACCGAGCCGAAGAAAAACGGCTGGAATGCCGCCATCGCCACCGCCGCGACGATTGTCGGCCCCCAGGCCCAGTCGCGGAAGCTCACCTGCCGCATCGACAGGGCGGCAATCAGGAGGATCAGGCCTCCGCCCGCCAGGCGGAACGTTCCGACCGTCATCGGATGGACGCTTTCCGGCAAATACGTCTGCGCGGTTCCGGTCGTTCCCCAAAGAATGGCGCCAAGCAGCACCATGATGAACGGCAATACATTCATTCCTCGACACCCCTACCGGAAAATTTCAACTTCTTCACTTGACTATATCACAATTTAAGGGAGGCAGACCGGGAAACTTCAGAGCCTGCTTCACTTCAAGGACTCCCTGCCCGAACAATGGCCGGAAAAATCTCCGGAAGCCCATTTGCGCACGATTATAATCTTTGATATGGTGTAACACTGTATACTACGAAGACATTTCTTCGATATAGGGGGAATCATGAAAAAGGTATCCAATGTGTTTTATATCACCGTGGCGCTGATTGCACTCACCGTCGCATTCGGAGTCATCTCGCCGAAACATTTTGAAACGGTCACGAATAACCTGAAATCATTCGTCTCCACGACGTTCGGCTGGTATTATCTGCTCCTGTTTGCCGTCTTCCTCGTCCTTGCCCTGATCATCGCATTGAGCCCTTACGGCAAAATCCGGCTCGGCAAGGATACCGACCGTCCCGACTTTTCCACCGCGACCTGGATCGCAATGCTGTTTTCGGCCGGAATGGGGATCGGGCTTGTGTTCTACGGTGCCTCGGAACCCCTGTCCCATTACGTCATCGACCCGCCTACGGCAGAACCCGGCACGGGCGCAGCACTGAAGGAAGGCCTCACCTACTCTTACCTTCACTGGGGAGCTCCGATTTGGGCCTTGTACGGCATCACCGCGCTTGCACTTGCGTTCTTCCAATTCCGCAAAGGGGAGCCGGGGTTAATCTCTGCAACACTGAAGCCGATTTTCGGTGACCGGATGAACGGCCCGCTCGGTGTGCTCATCGACGTGCTGGCCGTCTTCGCCACCGCATTCGGTGTCGCCACCTCGCTCGGTTTCGGTGCTGTCCAGATTAACGGAGGGCTGAATCACCTGTTTGGCTTGGACATCGGATTCATGTCTCAGGCGATCATCATCGCAGTTGTGACAGTCCTGTTCATCATGTCGGCCTGGTCGGGCCTGAGCAGGGGGATCAAATATCTGTCGAATACAAACATGGTGCTGGCGGTCGTGCTCCTGATCGCCGTCCTCGTCATCGGTCCGACCCTGCTCATCCTGAACCTGTTCACCGAGACGTTCGGCATGTACCTGCAGAACATTCTCCAGATGAGCTTCCGCACTGCTCCGCTTGAGAGCGACAACCGCGGATTCGTCGACGGCTGGACCATCTTCTATTGGGCTTGGTGGATCTCCTGGGCGCCGTTCGTCGGCATGTTCATCGCCCGGGTTTCCCGCGGACGGACCATCCGGGAATTCCTGCTCGGCGTCATCGTGATCCCGACCGTGTTCGGCTCGTTCTGGTTTGCGGCATTCGGCACGACGGCCGCCTTTGTCCAGGACTCCGGCACCGATCTGAGCGGACTGGCCACGGAGCTCGTCCTGTTCAATATGTTCGACGCGCTGCCGTTTTCCATCATTCTGTCGGTCATCGCCATCCTGCTCATCGCCTCTTTCTTCATCACATCGGCAGACTCAGCGACATTCGTGCTCGGCATGCAGTCCACGCACGGGTCTCTGACGCCGCCGAACAACGTCAAGCTGATCTGGGGGATTTCCCAGTCGGCGATCGCCATCCTGCTGCTTTACGTCGGCGGACTCCAGGCGATCCAGAACACGATCATCATCGCGGCACTGCCGTTTTCATTCGTCATGATCCTCATGACCGTCTCGCTCCTGAAGGCGCTGAAGGATGAAAAACAACTGATCGAAAGCCGTGCCGCCAGAAAATAAACAGAGCAAACCCCCGTCCGCTTCCCTTGAAGGAAGCAGGCGGGGGTTCTTTGTCAGTCCAGAATGCGTTTCGTGGCATCCACGTCGGCGACCCGGGCGGTTGTATCACCCGGTGTGACGTAGCCCGTTCCGTTGCACACCGTGCAGGCATATTGCCAGCCTTCTTCGTCGGACTGCTTGCCCGTGCCATGGCATGCGGAGCAGACAACCTTTTCCCCGACGTCCGCATTGCCCGCGTTTTCGTTGTTTTTCTTCACCCAGTTGATCAGTCCCCCCTCGATCATGATTTCGATCTGACGAGGTGACAGAGCATGCTGGACCGGAATCCGGCGGTTGCTGTTTTTCACGGAGATCATGAATTCATTGCCGTTCCGGATTTTCTCTTTCAGGTTCTCGAGGACGAGGATGTCCCCCTGTTCCAGGGCGTCATAGTCCTCCGGATTCATGAACGTCACCGGAAGA
This sequence comes from Edaphobacillus lindanitolerans, assembly GCF_900156305.1. GTDB lineage: Bacteria > Bacillota > Bacilli > Bacillales_A > Planococcaceae > Bhargavaea > Bhargavaea lindanitolerans. The sequence goes on from NZ_FTPL01000001.1 coordinate 1,231,048, forward strand.
ATGCCGAAGTTGACGAGGTTCTGCCAGTGGATCCGCGCGAAGTCCTTTGCCAGCGCCACGCGGAGCCCGAGGTATCTCGGCGCGAGCGCCGCGTGCTCCCGGCTCGACCCCTGCCCGTAGTTGTACCCTGCCACGACGGCGTGCCCGCCTGCACCGCGCTGCTCCATCGCCCGTTTATAATACGTCGGGTCGACGATTTCGAATGCGAACTTACTGATCTCCGGCAGATTGCTCCGGTAAGGCAGCACCCGTGCGCCGCCCGCCAGGATTTCATCCGTCGAGATGTTGTCTTTCATCTTCAGGAGCACCGGCACTTCAAGCCGGTCGTGAAGCGGATCCATATCCGGGATCGAGGCGATGTTCGGCCCTTTGTGCAATTCGACTTTCCGGGCCTCCTCGAGCGGGATCGGCTCATCCAGGAGCTTGACATCGACCGTCGGCTCCTCGGGGTCGTGGACGCGCGGGTACGGCATATTGAGCGTGCGCGGGTCCGTGATCTTTCCGGCGAGCGCCGAAGCCGCGGCTGTTTCCGGGCTGCAGAGGAACACTTTGTCTTCCAGCGTCCCGGACCGTCCCGGGAAGTTCCGCGGGGTTGTCCGGAGGCTGTTCTCATGGGTCGCCGGCGCCTGCCCCATGCCGATGCAGCCGTTGCAGCCGGCCTGATGGAGCCGGCCGCCCGCGGTCAGGAGGTTGGCGATGTGGCCTTCCTTCACAAGGTCGGTCAGGAGCTGCCGGGAAGTCGGGTTGATGTCGAACGAGACGTTGTCGGGCACCCGATTGCCTTCGACAATCTTGGAAGCGACCGCAAAGTCGCGGTATCCCGGGTTGGCCGAGGATCCGATATACGACTGGTAAATCGGCTCGTCCGCCACTTCACGGACCGTGACGACATTGCCCGGGCTCGACGGGAGGGCGATCAGCGGCTCAAGTTCCGAAAGGTTGATCTCCTCATGAAGGTCATATTCCGCTCCTTCATCCGCCAGCAGCTCCACCCAGTCCCCTTCCCGGCCCTGAGTTTTCAGGAAGTGGCGGATTTCCCCGTCCGACGGGAAAACCGTCGTCGTGGCACCGAGCTCAGCGCCCATATTGGCAATGACGTGGCGGTCCATCGCACTCAAGTTCTCCAGTCCCGGACCATAGTACTCGATGATCTTGCCGACACCGCCTTTTACGTCGTGCCGGCGGAGCATTTCCAGGATGACGTCCTTTGCGCTCACCCATTCCGGAAGCTCTCCGGTCAGCTTCACGCCCCATACTTGCGGCATCTTGATATAGATCGGCTCGCCCGCGATCGCCATGGCGACATCGATTCCGCCCGCCCCCATGGCCAGCATCCCCATGCACCCGTTCGCACAAGTATGGCTGTCCGAGCCGAGAAGGGTCTTGCCCGGCACGGCGAGCCGCTGCATGTGGACCGGGTGGCTGACGCCGTTCCCCGGGCGGCTGTAATACAGGCCGAACCTCCGGGTCGCACTCTGAAGGAACAAGTGGTCATCCGCATTTTTGTTGTCGACCTGAATCACGTTGTGGTCCACATACTGGGCCGATGCCTCGGTCTGGGCACGTTCGATTCCCATCGCCTCAAGCTCCAGCATCACCATCGTCCCCGTCGCGTCCTGGGTGAGGGTCTGGTCAATTTTCAATCCGATTTCACGCCCGGATACCATTTCTCCGGAAAGCAGGTGCGACTTGATCAGTTTCTGGGTAACGTTCATCCTCATACGCCTTCTCCTCTCGTCATTCTTTTCAGAATTTCCCCGCCGGCAAAAGAAAAACCCCGGAAAATCACCGGGGCCGGGAATACGGAATCAAACACGGGCGTCCGGGAAACCGGTTCCCGCTTACACGGCGCGTTCATTACTTGTAAAGTTACCCCAAAGCTCCCAATCGAAACCGGAAAATCCGGATTCAGAAGGAAATGGTCATCATCAGTCCCAGATAAGCTGCTGCGATGAAGCCGATTCCCGCGGCGACGCCTGTCCAGCCGGGCAATGAGCGCCGCTCCGCCAAAGGGATCAGGATCAGAAACAGGACGGCCATGAACAGTGCGGCAATCCCGTCGGCCTGCAGTGTAAAGTGTGCCTGAAGCGGACTATCCACAGGACCGGTCATCCACTTCGTGAGCGGGGCCTGGCCCTCGGCAGCGAACGTTTTATCCAAATCATGGGGCGGTGCCATCTTGCTCATGAATGAAGTGAACAGAAGAACGAGCAGAAGCATGAGGCTCTCCAGTCTGAGCCAGCCTGCCGGCGGATGGTCTTTGTTGGCGAGGAAGGCATTGATCCCTGCAGCCGCGAGCAAAGGGACAATCCCGAGGTGCTTGAGCAGGAGCATCTGGCCATACGGCAAAATCCAGGATGCGGCGTATTCATCGGCATTCATGACGAGCAGCATCAGGAAGATGCCCGTACCGATGATGATCGCCATGAACGAGCCGGCGAGCGGCGTGAACCACTTGAGGAACCCTCGCCAGTCCGGGACGGTTCCTGGACGCCAGGCGATGAGCAGCACGATGCCTGCCCATGCGGAAAGCAGGGTCAGGTGCACCGCATGGGCGATGAACCCGGCAGTCTCGTGGATTGTCGCCGAATGGCTGCCGTATGCGACGGCCGAAAATGCAGCGATCATCAATGCGGCCTGAATCCACCGGCTTGCCCCAAAGCGGATGGCCATTAGGAGAAGAATGGCCGCTGCCGCTACGAACAGGAAGCTGTGTCCGGCACGGAACCCTTTGGCAATATCGACAAAAGCCCGCATCCGCTGGCCCTCCGGTGAAAGGAGGAAGGCCAGCTGGACGACGGGCGCAGCTGCTAAAATCGGGACGGCGATGCAGAGGAGCGACGACACGGCCGGCGGGAGGGCCGCCTCCCGGCCTTTGTGTCCGGGTGCGAACCGGAGCGCCACGCTTCCGGCAACAAGCGCCATCACGATATAAAGCAGAAAATCCGAAAGAGCGGTAAATGCGGTCATTTCTTTCTGCGGAAGGCCATGACGATGATGGCAAGCAGGACGATCGCCGCGACGATCAGGCCGACCGTCAGCATGCTGTTGCTGCCCTTTTCAGCTTTTGTGTCGGTGTCCGCATTGTTCTCCTGCAGGGAATCCGTGTTGCCCTCCTGCTCCGCCTGTTCCACTGCCTTGTCTCCGTCTTCATTGTTCATCGGATCCGCTTCACTGTGCGGCTCCACCTTCTGTGTCTCATCGGCTTCTTCATCCGGAGTCTTCCCGCCTTGATCGGATGTGGTGAATTTCACCTCTCCGTCAATCGGATGGCCATCTTCGCTGATGACGCTGTAAGCGACCGTCCAGTCACCGTCGGGAAGGGGCTCCGCGAGCGTTCCCGTCATGACGTTCCTGTTCACCTTGATGTCCCGGATGTCGACCTCGCCGTCCGGTCCGTTCAAGGTCATCGTGCTTTTCCCTTCGATGCCCGCGCTGAATTCCAGCGACAAGGCTTTAACCGGCTCCGTCACCGTCGAGCCGTCCTCGGGGTCGGAACTTTCAAGGTTCGAATGCGCCATGGCAGCCGACGGGGCGATCAATGCCAGCACCAATGCGAGTATCCACTTTTTCATAAAATCCCTGCCTCCGATCCATTGATAAGATTAATTTGTGTTATTTGTCCCATATTATCCATGGCAGCCGGTTCCGTCCATTTGAATCCGGATCGCCGGAATCGCCTCTTCGAACGAGTACACCGTTCCGCCGAAACCCGACCGGAACCGCTCCGCGTCGCTCCTTGAGCAAAACGAAAGCACTTGGGGCTCGCAGCAGCTCAGCCGGACATCGGCGCCGATGAGGAACGAGGCCATCCGCCCGCCCATCGTCGTGTCGGTGAGGTAGTCCCGGCAGATCACCTGGGCAACCTCGCCCCGGATGTCGCCATAGCGGAGGAGAGCGCAGTGCGCGCAGCACGCATGCTCGACGCCATTGTCCGTCCGGATGAGCTGGACGGCGAACCGGGTGTTCGTTCCCTTTCCGCAGTACACGCACTGTCCGGGATATTGAGCCGGCCGGCTGGCCCTGGCAAGTCCTTTGGATGTCCGGTCCAGCTTGCCCTGTTCGGCGAGCGGCTGGATGTCCCGATAGATGGTCATTTCCGATACGCCGAGCCGCCTGCTCAACTCGGACACCTTCAGGGTCCCTTCCTCATCGAGCCATGTTAAAATCTGTTGCTGTCTTTCCACAGGAAGCAATGGGCTGTCTCCTTTCATCTAAGATGTCCTTCACTACCTCCCATCGTAGTTGATTGAACTTGGAGGGACAACCGTGATAAGTGATAATTTGTTAAGAAATGTTGAACCTTAACATAGAAAGTCCGTTTTCTACCACATCTTACCCTGTTGACCCGTGGGGTAACCTGTAATAATATTGATTTTCGGGCTTTTTGCCCGCGCGGTTCGTAACCATCCCGCGAAATCAAAACTAGGGAGAGGTCCATATATGAAAGTCAGGACGATGGCCATCAACGCCGTCATTGCCGCACTGTATCTCGCCGTCACCGCGCTCATCGCGCCGTTCGGCTTCACGAACGTTCAATTTCGCGTTTCCGAGATGTTCAACCATCTCGTCGTCTTCAATAAGAAGTACATCGTCGGCATCGTGCTCGGCGTGTTCATTTCGAATCTGCTGCTGTCGACCCTCGGCTGGTTTGACCTGACGTTTGGGGTTGCCCATTCGATCATTTCACTGACGGCCACGATCGTCGCGTGCAAGTTCATCAAAGGATCGATCCAGCGCATGATCGCCAACACGCTCATCTTCACCTTTACGATGTTCATCATTGCAATTGAACTGAAACTCGCCATAGGCCTGCCGTTCTGGATCGGCTGGCCAAGCCTCGCCATCAGCGAATTCATCGTCATGGCGATCGGCATCCCGGTGATGCACGCCCTGAACAAGCGGATTGATTTCAGACGGCTGATCGAGGAATGAGCACCGGATTATTTTTAACATAGGTTCCGGCTGCACATTTCTAACATGCGCCTTTTCGGCAAATAAAAACGATGCTTCCCTGTTGAGGGCGGCATCGTTTTTTGTTTATTCCCCGTCGGCGACGAGCCCGTCGAAGGACGGATTTTCCTTCAGGAATTCCAGCTCGAAGGAAGACGTGCCGAATTCCTTGAGGACGGCTTCATTGACGTCTGTCGTATAGGTGATGCGGTCCATCGCCTTTCCGACGATGCCGGCGTCCATTTCCTGGTTGGTCAAGTCTTTGATGGCCCCGATGGCGATCTTCTGCGCTTTATCGGGGTTGTCGTTGATGAAGTCGACGGATTGCTTGTGCGCGTCGGTCAGTTTGGCCGCAAGCTCGGGTTTTTCTTTGATGAGCTTGCTGTTGGCGACGAGCACGGTGTTCGGGAGTGTGTCCCCGTAGGCGATCTCATCCGAGCTGATGATCACTTTGGCACCGTTCTCGACGAGGATCGAGCCCCACGGTTCCGGAACGGCTGCGAGGTCGACCTTGCCGGATTCAAACATCGCCTGGTACGATGCCGGGTTGCCGGTCACATGGTTGAGCGTTCCGCCGATCCGGGAAGAAGCCAGCTTGTCGTTCCCGAGCTGCTGAAGATACGTTTCAAACTGGACGTCGTGCGTGCAGCCGATTCCCGGCGTGATGAACGTCTTGCCGGCCATTTCCTCAACGGAATCAATGCCGCTCTTTTTGCTGGCGACGACGACCGTGCCGCCGGAAGAAGCGCCGGCAAGGATCTTCACGTCCGCCCCGTTCGAGAAGTTGTTGAGGACAGGGCCCGGACCGACGAGGCCCGCGTCGATCTCGCCGGCTTTCAGTGCCGCCATGAAGGTCCCGCCGTCCGGGAAGGTGATGTATTCGATGTCGACATCCTTGCCGAGCGACTTCTCATAATAGCCGTTTTCCCTGGCGACCATTGCCGGGGCATGGTCGATGTTCGGGAAGTAGCCGATGACCATCTTCTCTTTCGCCCCGCCATCCGCATTTCCATTGCCTCCGCAAGCTCCGAGCACCCCTGTGATTCCGAGCAGCACGGCGGCCAACCACCATTTTCTCATCGTTCATTCCTCCTATTCATATACCGGGCTTCAAATGCCGGGACCGATCAGTGGGCCGCTTCAAGTCCCCACTTCACGCGGACCCTTTGTTCAAACCGCTGGAACAGCAGCAGGTCAACCGTCACGCCGATGATCCCGATGACGATCATGATGGCGAGCACCATGTCCATGCGTCCGAAATCCGAGGCGTACTTGAGTGTATAGCCGAGACCCGGGCCGGTGCTCAGCAATTCGCCGGCCATGAGCGCCCGCCAGCCGAACGCCCAGGCAAGCCGGATGCCGGTGACGAAATACGGGACCGAAGCGGGCAAGAGCACCCGGAAAAACAGATCCGGACCCGAAGAACCCATCGTCCGGGCGGCTTTGATGTAAATCGGTGAAACGTTCTGTATGCCCGTGCGCACATTGATCGTCATGACGATGGCGGAGCCGAGGACGATGATGAAGATGACGGACTTCTCGTTCAGCCCGAACCACATGATGGCGAGCGGCAGCCAGACGATGCTCGGAATGCTCTGGAGCGCCAGGATGAGCGATCCGAGCGTATCATCCGCGGTTTTCGACTTGGCCAGCAGAATGCCGAGCGCAAGACCGATTAATAGCGCGATGACGAGCCCGACGGCGAGCCGCATGAAGCTCGCCCCGAGGTCCCGGGCAATCGTGCCGTCGCCGATCATCTCGCCGAGCGCCCTGAACACATCCGTCGGTGCCGGCATGATGACGGGCGAGATGCCGAACAGCCGGATGGCCAGTTCCCAGACCGCGAACAGGGCGACGTAAAAGACGAGGCGCTTAGTGAGAAGCCGCATGGCGCATCTCCTCTTCTTCCACTTTGTCGTTTTCCGTCTTGAGCAGGCCCAGAATATGCGCTTCGTATTCCGCCATCTCGCCGGCATGAAGATTGCGCGGCCGTCCGAGCCGGATCGGGATGTCCTGGAGGATCCTGCCCGGGTGGGTGCCCATGACGATGACGCGGTCGGACAGGCGCACAGCCTCCTGGATGCTGTGCGTGACGAACAGGATCGTCTTTTTCGTCTCGATCCAGATTCCCTCGAGCACATCCTGAAGCCGCATCCTCGTCTGTTCGTCGAGCGCCCCGAACGGCTCATCCATGAGAAGCACTGCCGGATCCATCGCGAGTGCACGGGCGATCGACACGCGCTGTTGCATGCCGCCGGACAGCTCATGCGGATGATGGCCGCCGTACTGGCTCAGCTGCACGAGCCGGAGGTGGTGCCGGGCCGTTTCTCGCATGCGGTCACGGGACATGGAGCCCTTCAGCGGGAACATGACGTTTTCCTCGACGTTCAGCCACGGGAACAGGGCGGCTTCCTGGAAGACCATCCCCCGCTCCTTGCCCGGTTTTCGGATGTCCCGGCCGCCCAGCTGCAGCCGGCCCGAATCCGGATTGCCGAGACCGGCGACGATGGAAAGCAGCGTCGACTTCCCGCATCCGGACGGGCCGAGAAGCGATACGAACTCCCCTTCTTCCACCCGTAGATTGATGTCCTGGAGGACGAGCTCCCGCCGCCCGTCCTTCCCGAAGCTTTTTTCTACATTTTCTATAGAAAGGAACATGATTGCACTTCCTTTAATCGTTGTCTGACATACCCTATAAGAATACTAAGTTTTAATGCTAATCATACCCCGGATTCTGAAGAAGTCAAGCCGGATTTTGCAATAGTCAACATTGTTTGCCTACAGGTCGTTGATTATTTATACTGGTTTAATAGGAATTGAACTTAATGTATGCGGGAAAGGCAGGGAGTGCCATGAAAATCGCCTCTTCTATATTGGATTTGATCGGCCATACGCCGATCGTGAAGCTCAACCGGCTGCCGGATCCGGACGGCGCCGATGTATTCATCAAGCTGGAGTCGTTCAACCCGGGCGGCAGCGTGAAGGACCGCGCTGCCCTCAACATGATCGAGCGGGCGGAACAGGAAGGAAAACTCATCCCCGGAGAGAGCACGGTCATCGAGCCGACCTCCGGGAACACGGGCATCGGCCTGGCGATGGTATGCGCGGCAAAAGGCTACCGGTGCATCATGACGATGCCGGACAATGCGACCGAGGAGCGGGTGAAAATCCTTCGGGCGTACGGCGCGGAAGTCCGCCTGACCCCCGCCGCACAGCGGATGCAGGGCGCCATCGACGAAGCCGGACGGCTGGCCGCGGACATTCCGGGCTCCTTCATCCCGATGCAGTTTGAAAATCCGGCCAACGCCGACGCCCACCGGGGCACGACCGCCATTGAGATCCTGGACGCCTTCGACGGAAAGCTCGATGCGTTCGTCCTCACCGCCGGGACGGGCGGAACCGTCACCGGCACCGGCGAGGAATTGAAAAAGCGGATTCCGGAACTCAAGATTTACGTCGTGGAACCGAAAGGCTCGCCCGTCCTGTCCGGCGGGGAACCCGGACCCCACAAAATCCCGGGCACCGGCCCCGGCTTCATCCCCCCGATCCTGAATCGCGGGATCTTCGATGAAATCCTTCTGATCGATGACGCGGACGCCCAGCGGATGGCCCGCGCGCTCGCGGCCAAAGAAGGCATCTTCGTCGGCGCCTCCGCCGCTGCCAGCGCCCACTTTGCAATCGAAGTCGCGAAGACGCTGCCGAAGGGCGCCCGGGTGCTGTGCCTCGCCCCGGACACCGGCGAACGGTACCTGTCGTCCGATCTGTTCCCGGAGTGAGCGGGTGGAGCCTGTGAGTGGGCAGGTTCGGGGCATGGACGGATTTGAGGTTGCTTGACACATTCGGTGCCGGTTGCTTCACACTCACAGACCTTTGCTTAACACTCAGAGCCGATTGCTTAACACTCACGGACCTTTGCTTAGCACTCAGAGCCGATTGCTTAACACTCACGGACCTTTGCTTAGCACTCAGAGCCGATTGCTTCACACTCATCTTTCGGCAACCAAAAAGCGATGCCTCCCAGGGCAGGGAGGCATCGCTTTTACTATTAATCGGTCACGAGTTTGCGAAAGGGCTGTTTGAGCAGCACCGCCGCGTCTTCGACCATGACGCTCGCGGTCGGATACATGCCGGCACCCGGCCCGGTGACGGTGAGCGTGCCGGCGTAGGCGGTTTCGATGGCGACCGCGTTGTCGACGCCGTCTACGCCGTAAAGCGGATGGTCCGGACCGATGAGGACCGGGCCGACGGAGGCAAGGATCTCCCCGTCTTCGCCCCGGCGCACGTCCGCGATGTGCCGGTAGCGGAGCCCCTGGCGGTCGGCGTCGATCACTTCATCGAGCGTGAGCTTGTCGATGCCGTCCATCGGCACGTGCTCCCAGTCCGGCTGCTCGCCGAACGCCAAACCGCTCAGGATCATGAGCTTGCAGAACGCATCGAATCCGGATACATCATTCGTCGGATCTGCTTCCGCATAGCCAAGCTCCTGTGCTTCCTTCAGTGCGTCGGCGAAGGAGCACTCTTCCTTCCTCATCTTCGTCAGGATGAAGTTGGACGTGCCGTTGAGGATCCCCTGGATGCCCGTGATTGAATTGGCCAGGTTGAGGTTCTGGATCGTCTTGATGACCGGGACGCCGCCGGCCACCGTCGCCTCATAGCCGACACCCGTGCCGGATTCGCGGGCGAAGGCTTCCAGGGAAGCCCCCGCCTTCGCATACATCACTTTGTTCGCCGTGACGACATGGCAGCCTGCCGCGATCGCCTGCTCCAGATAAGTCCCGGCCGGCTCTTCCCCCACGATCGCCTCGAAGACGACGTCCAGATCCGGAATTGCGAGGATGTCTTCGAACCGGTCGGTCACGAGAACACCGGGCGTATCGGGGCGCGGCCTCTCTAAGTTGCGGACGAGGATCGCCGCAATTTCGATCGGTGCACCGGTGCGCGCGGCAAGCTGTTCCTTCCGTTCATTCACTATCCGATAAATGCCCTGGCCGACCGTCCCGAAACCAAGGATGGCCGCTTTCACTGTCGCCATGGCGATCACCTCCAATTCCTTTCAGCTTAACAAGTTCCGCCCGGAAATAAAACCCCCGGGCGGAAACCTTTCAGATTGTTTTGCATTTAGAGAGCGTGTTGGAGTGGGACGCATTCACTTCCGATGTGAAACTTCGGTCGCACGGAGTGAAACTGGGACCACCCAGAGCCAAACCGGGACCACTCAGAGCCAAATTTCGACCACTCAGAGCGAAACTGGGGCCACTCAGAGCCAAACTTCGACCTCTCAGAGCGAAACTGGGGCCACTCAGAGCCAAACTTCGACCTCTCAGAGCGAAACTGGGGCCACTCGGGTCAACTCTCCTCACTCAGGCCTCAACTTGCCTCACTCGAGCCCCAACTCTCCTCACTCGGGCTCCAACTTGCCTCACTCGAGCCCAAACTCTCCTCACTCACCCACCGACACTCAGGCGTTGACCGGTGCGGCGGATTCGATCGCCTGCTTCAGATCGGCGATGATGTCTTCCGCATTTTCGAGGCCGATCGAGAGGCGGACGAGTTCTTCGCTCGTGCCGGTTTTCTCGAGGTCTTCGGCGGACAGCTGCTGGTGCGTCGTCGAAGCCGGGTGGATGATGAGCGAGCGGGCGTCGCCGACGTTCGCGACGTGGGAGAACAGCTTCACGCCGTCGATCAGCTTGCGGCCTGCTTCGCGTCCGCCTTTGATGCCGAAGACGACGACCGAGCCGGCCCCGTTCTTCAGGTATTTCTTCGACAGCTCGTACGACGGGTGCTCTTCCAGCCCGTTGTACTGGACCCACTCGACGGACGGGTGGTCGCTCAGCCACTTCGCCACTTTTTCCGCGTTTTCGTTGTGGCGCTGGATTCTCAGGTGGAGCGTTTCGAGTCCCTGCAGGAAGATGAACGCATTGTCCGGGCTGAGGCATGGTCCGAAATCGCGGAGCAGCTGCACGCGGAGGCGGGTCGCGAATGCGGCATCCGGCGTGTCGATGCCGTAGCGGAGGCCGTGATAGGTCTCATCCGGCTCGGTGTAACCAGGGAAACGTCCCTGCGTCCAGTCGAATTTGCCTGCGTCGACTGCGATGCCGCCGATTGCCGTGCCATGGCCGCCGATCCATTTCGTTGCCGAATGGACGACAACGTCTGCGCCGAACTCGATCGGGTTCGACCCGTACGGAGAGGCGAATGTGGAATCGATAATGAGCGGCACGCCGTTTTCATGGGCGATATTCGCGACCGCTTCCACATCGAGCACATTCAGGCTCGGGTTTCCGATGATTTCGCCGAAGAGCGCCTTCGTCTTGTCCGTGATTGCCGTTCGGAAATTCTCAGGATCGGTGGAATCCACAAACTTGACATTGATGCCGTACCGCGGGAGCGTCACCGCGAACAAGTTGTACGTGCCACCGTACAGATTGGCAGCCGCGACGATTTCATCTCCGGCCTGCGCGACGTTGAGGATCGAGAATGCGATCGCCGCCATGCCCGACGAAAGCGCGACGGCCGCGGTACCGCCCTCGAGTTCCGCCACGCGCTTCTCAAACGCGTCCACCGTCGGGTTCATGATACGGGAATAAATATTGCCGGGTTCCTTCAGCGCGAACAGGTTCTGCGCATGCTCGGTGTCGCGGAAGGCATAGGCAGTCGTGCGGTAGACGGGGACGGCGATGGCGCCGGTCGCCGGATCCGGCTGCTGGCCTCCGTGGACGAGAAGGGTCTCCGGTTTGTAGGTTTGATTGGTCATGGGTAAAAACCTCCTGAATTTGTTGTGCCCGGCGGGTAGCCGCCAAAGGCCGGAACTCGATGGATTTTTTGCGGTGACCGGGGAGGAGGTTTTTCGAATAAAATAGAAAAACCCTCTTCGCATAAAAGGAAGAGGGCCGATACAGTGTGCTGTATCCCTCCCCTTATCTGCCAGTCCGTCTCCGGAACTGTAGGAATTAGCACCTTTGCAGGATACACCTGCCGGTTGCCGGGCTTCGCAGGGCCTAGTCCCTCCGCCGCTCTTGATAAGAGTGAATTCATTCAATTTTCCATCTTGGGAATCAGTATAGCCCTGTCTTTCTCCTGAAGTCAAGTGTATTTTTTCAGAATCGGTTGAAACTATTTGACCGTCCATCCGTTTAAATGATTAAACCAATTTAGGAGGGCATCATCGTGGTAAATTTGGTCGACAAACTGGCCGGACAAGGGCTTGAACAATACACAGAATTAATCCGGAAACTGAGTGCCCGGTGCATTTCAATCCAGAAAGAAGATGCCGCGGGCCCCCTCGCGCCGGGTGCATCGAAATTCGGCGGCGCACCCGACCTGCCGCCGGGTACGGACATCCCGGGTTCAGACGGACGGCCGCTGACGCTTCTGGCCCAGATTAATCTGTCCGATCTGGAGATTGCGGGCATTGCGCATCCGTTTCCCGCGCGGGGGATCCTGTCTTTTTATTACGATATCGAAGAACAGCCGTGGGGCGGCGATGAAGAAGACCGTAACGGCTGGCGGGTGATGTTCTATGAGGGGGACCCGGCAGAACTGGAGCGTGCCGAAGTCCCGGAAGACCGGATGCTGCCGGAATACGCCGCGTCGTTTGAGGCGGCGGAATCGATTGACGCCGATGAATTGATCGATCTCGACATCGACGACGACGATGCCGAAGGGATTTTCGAGCTGCTCGAGAACGGCGAGCCGAAACACCAGATGCTCGGCTTCCCGTTTGCCGTCCAGAATCCGGTGTTCATGGAGACCGCCCACTACTGCGACGGGGTCGAGGACTGGGACGAAGCAGAAAAGGCCGCGGACGACTACGTGCTCCTGTTCCAGATGGACAGCGACGATGACCTCGACGCCATGTGGGGCGACATGGGGATCCTATACTTCTCCATCAAGAAAGAAGACCTGGAAGCAGAACGGTTTGACCGGACGAAGATGATCATGCAATGCAGCTGATCGTCTATAAGGAGGAAGAAATATGGGCCTCTGGCTTATCCTGATCGCCGCGGCCGGCTACCTGATCGGCTGTGTGCACGGCTCGACGGTCGCGGGCCGGCTGTCGGGCGTAAATCTGAAGGAGACCGGTGTGAAAAATGCCGGCGCCTCCAACGCCGCGATCGTGCTCGGAAAGAAATACGGCGCCCTCGTCGCCGCGATCGATATCGGCAAGGGCGTCCTCGCCGTCCTGCTCGCAAAGGGACTCGCGGCACAGGCAGCGCTCGGAGACGAAGCCGGTGCCCTGCTCGTGTTCGTCATGGCGGCTGCGGTCGTCCTCGGACACAACTTCCCGTTCCACATGAAGTTCAACGGCGGAAAAGGCACGGCGACGATCATCGGCGTCCTGCTCGGATTCGACTGGAAAATCGGACTGGCCGGACTGGCCTTGCTCATCGTCTTCTCGCTCGTGACCGACTTCATCGTGTTCGGCGTCCTCATGCTGTACGTGACCTTCATCCTGACCGCGGTCGTCTTTGCCCCCGGCTTCGGGCCGGATCTCATCGCAGCCGGCCTGTTCGTCATGGCCGTCTGGAAGCACCTCGAGAATTTCAGACGGCTCCGGACCGGCGAGGAAAAGCGGGTGTCGGCGGTGTTCGGGAGGAAACGGGCGGCTGAGTGACGGTCCATTAACGGCTCACTCGTACACATATCAAAAAGGCATCTCTTAATCTGCGTGCCTTCTTTAGGAGAAAAACATGATTGAACTACGGAAAATAAACGGGGAAAACATAGATGAAATCGTCGCACTTGAAGTTGCCGAGGACCAGGAAGACTTTATCCAGACGACCAACCTCAGGAGCTTTGCTGACGCCCACATGTTGAATGCCGACGGGATACCGGCGACGCCCCTTGCAATTTATGCCGATGAAATTCCAGTTGGATTTATGATGTATATCTATGACACGATGGATCACGAGTCATTTGAAAACGAAGTGTTTTACGGGAAGAAGAGCTATTTCATCTGGCACATGATGATCGGAAACAATTTCCAGGGAAAAGGATATGGCAAGTTGGCCTTCAAAAAAATGTTGAGGCACATGGAAACGATGCCGGACGGGGAAGCAGATTATGCATCCCTCTTCTATCAAACAAGCAATACCACAGCCAGGAACTTATACGCATCATTCGGTTTTGTCGATACGGGCATCATTCAGGATCAATCGATGCTGGCGGTCAAGAAACTAGACGTAACGGGAAAGACCCACGGGCCAAAATAAATATAACACCACAAAAACAGGCGCTTTCCGACTCATCATCGGAAGGCGCCTGTTTGCCGTTCATTTAATGTGCGACCGGCTCAAGCAGGTCGAGAAGATCCGCGTACTCGTAGCCGAGGTCGTCGGCGACGGATTTGTAGGTGACGCGGCCCGCGTGGGTGTTGAAGCCCTTGCGGAGCGGTTCGTTGTCGAGTGCGGCCTGTTTCCAGCCTTTGTTGGCGATCTGGAGTGCGTACGGCACCGTCACGTTCGTGAGCGCCATCGTGGACGTGCGCGGAACGGCGCCCGGCATGTTGGCGACCGCGTAGTGGACGACGCCGTGCTTTTCGTACGTCGGGTCGTCGTGCGTTGTGATCCGGTCGCTTGTCTCGAAGATGCCGCCCTGGTCGATCGCAATGTCGACGAGCACGGAGCCCGGCTGCATCGACTTCACCATCTCTTCGGTGACGAGCTTCGGCGCCTTCGCGCCCGGGATGAGGACCGCGCCGATGACGAGGTCCGCGTCCTTCACCGCCTCCGCGATGTTGAACGGGTTGGACATGAGTGTCTGGATGTCGTTCCCGTACTGGTCGTCGAGCTGGCGGAGACGTTCCGGGCTCAGGTCGATGACCGTCACCTGCGCCCCCATGCCGACAGCAACACGCGCAGCGTTCGCTCCGGCCATGCCGCCGCCGATGACGGCGACCTTGCCCCGGCTGACGCCCGGGACGCCGGCGAGGAGGATCCCCTTGCCGCCGTTCGTGCGCTGGAGGAACTGGGCGCCGATCTGCGTCGCCATGCGGCCCGCGACTTCGCTCATCGGCGAGAGGAGCGGCAGCGTTCGGTTCGGCAGCTGGACGGTTTCATAGGCGATCGCCGTCACGTTCTTCTCGATGAGCGCTTCCGTGAGGCTCGGTTCCGCAGCGAGGTGCAGGTAGGTGAACAGGATGAGCCCGTCGCGGAAATGACCGTATTCTTCCGGCAGCGGCTCCTTCACTTTCATGACCATGTCAGCGGCCCATGCGCCGGCGGCCGTTTCGGCGATCTTCGCTCCTTCGCCCGCATATTCCTCATCCCGGAAGCCCGAGCCGAGGCCGGCCCCCTTCTCGATGATGACCTCGTGCCCCGCCCCGACGAGCGTGGCGACGCCGGCGGGCGTCATGGCGACGCGGTTTTCGTTATTCTTGACTTCCTTTGGCACTCCAATTTTCATGACCGTTTCCTCCATCGGAAAGGGAGGCACACCGCCTCCCTGTTTTTATTATTTATTTTCCTCGAATACCTTTTTCATGACCGAGATGATGAAGTCGACATCCTCGTCCGTGCAGGCAAGTGGCGGCGACAGCGTGACAATATTGTTGTAGCCGGCAACCGTATCCCCGTTTTTCCCGACGATGAGGCCGTTCGCCTTGCAGTCGGCGATGATCTTCCCGACGCGTGCGGCCGCAGCCGGTTCACGGGTCTCCTTGTCCTCGACCATTTCGATCCCGAGCAGGAAGCCGATGCCGCGGACATCGCCGACATACGGATGGTCCGCGAGGTGTGCAAGTTCCTTGCGGAGACGCTCGCCGTGGCGGTCCGCCCGCTCGACAAGCCCCTCGCGCTCGATGATCTCCAGGTTTTTCAGTGCAACGGCACAGGCCGCCGGGTTGCCGCCGAATGTGTTCACGTGGCGGAAGTGGCTGTTTTCCGCGCTGTCCTTGAACTTCTCATAGATGTCCTTGCGCACCGCCGTCACCGACAGCGGCAGGTAGGCACTCGTGAGCCCCTTCGCCATCGTGACGATGTCCGGCTTGATGCCGAAGTTCTGGTGGCCGAACTTCCGGCCCGTGCGGCCGAATCCGCAGATGACTTCATCGATGATGAGCAGGACGCCGTGCTTGTTGCAGATCTCCTGGACCTTCTGGACGTAGACCGGATCCGGGATGAGGATGCCCCCGCCCGTGATGAGCGGCTCCATGATGACGCCCGCAATCGTCTCTTTCTGCTCCCAGATGATCTTCTGCTCGATCTCTTCGGCACACATGATGTTGTAGTCTTCCACGCTCATGCCTTTCGGACGGCGGTAATTGTCCGGCGGCGCCGTGTGGAGGAAGCCCGGGGAAAGCGGCTCGTATTTGTACTTCCGGAGCGCCTGGCCCGTGGCCGCCAGTGCACCCATCGAACCGCCGTGGTACGCCCGGTACCGGCTGATGAACTTGTAGCGGGACGCCTCGCCGTTCTGCTGGTGGTACTGGCGGGCGATCTTGAACGCGACTTCGTTCGCATCGGAACCGGAGTTGGAATAGAAGATCTGGTAATCGTCATCAAGCCATTCATTGAGCTTGGCTGCGAGCTCGATCGCCGGCTCGTGGCCCTGCGTCATCGGCACGTAGCACAGTTCCTTCATCTGGTCGTAAGCCGCTTTCGCGAGCTCCTCGCGGCCGTAGCCGACGTTCACGCACCAGAGGCCGGACATGCCGTCGAGGTAACGGTTCCCCTCATGGTCCGTCACCCAAGCCCCCTCGCCCTTCGCCCAGATCATCGGCGGCGACTTTTCAACATACGGAGAAATGTGGTGCCAGACGTTCTGGCGGTCCTTCTCGACGAGCGACAGCTGTTCCTGTTTTACGGTGGTCATCCTGCTATCCCCTTTCAGATGGGTGGAATGTGAATCAATGCGGCGCGGAGGCACGGGCCGCGACATGCGGAATCGGTCTCTTAGAGAAGCGATTCGGTCTATTAAAGCGATGAATCGGTCTGCCCGGAGGCCGAGTCGGTCTACTCGAGCGTGGTATCGGTCTGCTCAGCGGCCGAATTGGTCGGCTCAGGTGCCGAATCGGTCTACTGGCCCCTGTTCAGCCGCCTCCCGCTTTTCCTGTCCAGCTCCGGGCGGCAGGGGCTCGGGGTCATAAGTCACGCCGCGGCGTGAAGCAGGCTTCACTCTGCGTCCTTCCTTATGCCTGTCGCCCCTGTTCAGCCGTCCTCCGCTTTTCTGATCAATGCCGTTGCGTGAGCATTTTCTTGCGTGTATAGAACTCGATGCCGTCTTTCCCGTTGGCATGGAGGTCGCCGTAGAAGGACTTCTTGTAGCCCGAGAACGGGAAGAAGGCCATCGGGGCCGGGACGCCGAGGTTCACGCCGAGCATGCCGGCGTCGATGTCGTCGCGGAATTCGCGGATTGCGGATGCGCTGTCCGTGTACAGGCAGGCCCCGTTCGCAAAGTCAGACGCGTTGGCGAACTCGATCGCTTCCGTGAGCGTCTCCACCCGTACGATCGAGAGGACCGGTGCGAAGATCTCGTCTTTCCAGATCTTCATTTCCTGCGTGACTTCATCAAAGATCGTCGGTCCGACGAAGTAGCCGCCTTCGGAGCCGGATTCGTCTTCGCGGCCGTCTCGGACGAGCTTCGCGCCTTCTTCGACGCCGCTCTCGATGTAGCCGATCGTGCGGTCCTTGTGTGCCGGGCGGATGACCGGGCCGAGGAAGATGCCTTCCTCGAGGCCGTTGCCGATCGTGATGTCGTCGGCCGCCTGCTTCAGGCGGTCGACGAGCTCATCCGCGACATCACCGACCGCGACGACGACCGCAGCGGCCATGCAGCGCTCGCCGGCGGAACCGAATGCCGCTCCGGTGATGTTCTTCACCGCGTTGTCGAGGTCCGCATCCGGCATGACGATCGAGTGGTTCTTCGCGCCGGCCAGCGCCTGCACCCGCTTGCCGTGCGACGTGCCTGTCTTGTACACATACTCGGCGACCGGCTGCGAGCCGACGAACGAGATCGCCGGGACGTCCGGATGCTCGAGCAGGCCGTTCACGACATCATGGGCACCGTGGACGATGTTGAAGACCCCGTCCGGAAGACCCGCTTCCTTCAGAAGTTCCGCGAGCCGGTTGGCGAGAAGCGGCGTCCGCTCCGAAGGCTTCATGACGAACGTGTTCCCTGCCACGATGGCGAGCGGGAACATCCATGCCGGCACCATCATCGGGAAGTTGAACGGCGTGATGCCGCCGATGACCCCGATCGGGTAGCGGTACATGCCCGACTCGATGTTCGTGGCGATGTCCGGAAGCTGCTGGCCCATCATGAGGGAAGGCGCGCCTGCCGCGAACTCGACGCACTCGATGCCGCGGAGCACTTCGCCGTGCGCTTCGGTGAGGCTCTTGCCGTTCTCGACCGTGATCAGCTTCGCGAGCTCATCCCAATGATCGACGAGGAGCTGCTGGTACTTGAACATGATCCGTGCACGCTGGGGCACCGGTGTCTTCTTCCACTTCTTGAATGCGTCTTTCGCAACGGAGACCGCCTGGTCGAGATCTTCCCTCGTCGAAACCGGCACTTGCGCCATGATTTCGCCTGTTGCCGGGTTCGGCACGTCTTCATAGCGATCCGTTGCCGACTTGACCCATTGTCCACCGATGAAATTTGAAAGCGTTTTCGCTTTTACCGTTGTTGTTTCCACTTAAAATTCCTCCTTCAGCTGTAAATGACCGTCTTGACGGGGATTCCCGTTCACTTCATAATCAACTTTACAAACTCTCAGAATGTTTGTCATTTTACATTGTGTCAAATGATCCGATGAATCCATTGGACGAAGGGGAGAATCCGAACATGAAAGAGATCGAACTGACGGTCCGGGATGTGCTGGCCCGGGATTCGTTCCAGAAAGCGAAACTGGTGGCGGGAAAAGGCGGCACCGGCCGGCTCGTGCGCTGGTCGCACATTCTGGAGGTCCGTGACTTCGAGTCGCTCATCAACGGCGGCGAGCTCATCCTGACGACCGGCATCAGCATGACCCTGGACGTCGGGACGCAGATCGCCTACATCCGGAAGCTGAATGAACTCGGCGTCTCCGCACTCTGCATCGAACTGCCGGAACCCAAAAATAAGATCGCCCCGGAAGTGATCGCGCTTGCCGACGAACTCGACTTCCCGGTCATTGTCTTCGAAGAAGTGATCCGCTTCGTCGACATCACGCAGGATCTCCATACGGCGATCATCAACCGGCACCATCAGATGATCTCCGAACTCGACCGGCTGTCCGGGCGCTTCATCGAACTGTCGCTCACGTCAAACGGCATCCTGAAGATCCTGCAGGAAGTGCACCAGTATTTCCGGCGCGACGTCCTGTTCGTCACGGACCGGCCCGCCCACTACTTTTATCCGTCGCATGTCAAAGAGACGGAAGCCGCCATCCGCCAGCAGCTCGTGCAGGACAGCACCCTGACCGACACCGTCCGCTACCTCGAGACGGAAAACGGGCTGTTCGCGACCGTCCCCGTCCGGGGGCTCGGCCAGGTGTGGGGCCGCCTCTGCATGTCGATCGAGGAACCGGTCCATGACGACTTCTACTTCCTCATCCTTGACCGCGCGGGCCTTTCCATCTCCCAGATCCTGCTGCGGAACCGGACCGTCGAAGAGCGCAAGCAGAACCTCGAGGACAAAGTCGTCCGGAGCCTCATCACGGGCCGCGGGACCGATCCGGAAACCGTCCAGTCCGTCCTGCCCGCGCAGGGCCGGAATATGTACTACCGGGTGATGGCCATCCGGTTCAACCCCGATTCCGTGTTTGACTCCGAAGATCTTCTTGAGGAAGAGCTCGTCCAGCGGGCGATGGTCATCCGGAGCCTGTTCCAGCGAAACGGCTTTTTCCCGTCGATCACGTCGGGGAAAAACGAGATGGCCGTCCTGGCATTCTTCATCTCCGGGGAAGAACAGAAAAATGCCGAAAACCGGTTCGGACAGGTCATCCGGGAGATCGGCGACATCCCGGAAAACCAGTTCCCCGACTGCCTGTTCGGCATCAGCAAGGTGTATCAGGAAATCCCCGACGTCAAGCAGGCGTTCGGCGAAGCGGAAGACGTGATCTCCCTCCGGAGCCAGGGGGTCGCCGCCTCCCCGTTCTTCGAGAAGCTCGGCATCCACCGGCTGCTGCTGTTGCTGAAGCGGAGCGGCGAACTTGAGCGGTACGTGGACGATTACCTTGGCCGTCTCATCGAACATGACCGGCGCAACGACAGCGCGCTGCTCGAGACGCTGGTCGTCTATCTGGAATGCGGCGGTGTCAAAAAAGAGGCCGCGGAACGGCTGTTCATCGTGCGCCAGACGCTCTACCATCGGCTGGAGAAGCTCGAAGCGCTGCTCGGCTCCAACTTCATGGAACCCGGCAACCGCATTGCACTGGAAGTCGCCGTGCAGGCGCACCGGATGCTGGCACGCGGGACCGCAGAACCGCTTGCGATGAGTGAGTAAGAATGAAGTAATACAATAAAAAGGCGTCCTCCGGCAGAACCGCCGGAAGGCGCCTTTTCTTTATCCTCATTCAAACTTGTCCACGATCCGTTCGAAAAAGCTTTTGACCGGTGCCGGAAAATACCGCGCTTTGACAAAGCAGAAATAAACGGTCCGCGTCAGCCGGGGGTCGTCCACTTTCCGGCCCGCCAGCTCTTCCGGAAGGTTGCCGGACACGTACTTCTCCGGCAGGAGCGCGACACCGAGTCCGTTTTCCACGACTTTCTTCACCATTTCGAACCGCTCGATCTGATATTCCACCTTCGGCGTTTGCCCCGCATCCTTGAATGCATCCATGATCTGCTGCCGCGTCTTGAACGACGGCATTCCGAGGACGAGCGGGAACCGGCAGATGTCCTCCAGCCGCACCGTCTCCAGCCGGCCGATCTCATGTCCTTGCAGGTACACCGCCAGGAACGACTCTTCATAGAGCGGGATCGCTTCGATCTGGTCGTTTTTGATCTCCTGATTGGTGACGACCGCATGGACATCATATTGAAGAAGCGCCTCCATGACCGTCTTGTCATAGAGCGTGTCCACCACAGTAAACGTATTGTGCGGATAGACTTCCTTATGCGCCGCCATCACCTCGGTGAACCATTTATGCGCGGATTCGATGACGCCGACGAGGATCTCCGTACGGCTGCCGCTGATGCTTTCGCCCATCTCCTTCATGATGACGTCCATCTGCCGGAGAACCGGAAGGGCACGGTTGAACAGCAGCGTCCCCGCGTCGGTCAGACGGAAATCCCGGGTGGTGCGCTCGAGAAGCCGGGTGCCGAGCTCTGCTTCCATATTTCGGATCGCCTTGCTCAGGGACGGCTGTGAAATATGCAGGGCCGCGGCCGCCTTGGAGAAGTTCCGGTGCTGGACGACGGTGACAAAGTACTCCATCTGCCTTAAATCCATCAGGTTTCCTCCTACTTATAGCCTGAAGCTATTGTATTATGATAAATCGGTATTGGGAATTATAAGTCTCCGGCTTTATACTAAAAATATCGATTTACGCGGAAGGATGGTTGTCTTGTTTAAAGAAAGCGATTTCAGTCTATGGTCCGGTCGGATCGACAGCAATACGAATCCGGAGAGCTTCCGTTATCATCAGGTCATCCGTCCCTCAACCGTTGAACAATTAACATCCATGAAAGCGGCTCCAATCACGCTGATCGGATTCGAATGCGATGAAGGCGTGAGAAGGAACAAGGGCCGGACCGGCGCCCGAAAAGGCCCGGCTGAAATCCGCAGACAACTGGCCGGACTGCCTTGGCGGGCCGACACAACCGACCTGTTCGACATGGGCACGGTCGCCTGTGAAGGCACCGCGCTGGAAGACGCCCAGCAGGAACTCGGAGACCGCGTGTCGGATCTTCTAAGTGCCGGCTCCCGCTGTGTGATCGCCGGCGGAGGACACGAGACCCTGTACGGCCATTACCTCGGCGTCCGGAAGCAAGCCGGCCCCGACGCCGTGATCGGCCTTGTGAATATTGATGCACACTTTGACCTGAGAGAATACAGCGATCAGCCTTCCTCGGGCACGATGTTCAAGCAGATCCTGGACAGTGACCCGAACGCCCGGTACTTCGTCTGCGGCATCCAGGAATACGGCAATACGACCGAACTGTTTACAAGGGCGGACGAGCTCGGTGTCACCTACATGCTCGAGGAAGAGACGACTCCCGAAGCATGCCGCCGGCCGCTCGATCAATTCATGGCCGGCTGCGACGTTGTGCTCCTGACCCTCTGCATGGACGTCCTCCAGGCGGCCGATGCACCGGGCGTCAGTGCCCCGTCCGTCTTCGGGCTCGATCCGAAAACGGTGAAGTCACTCGTCAAAATGATTTGCGCTCATCCGAAAACCGGCAGTTTCAGCCTCTGCGAAACGAATCCGGAACTCGATGAAGACAACCGGACCGCAAAACTTGCGGCATATATGATGAATGAAGCCATTATGGCCTTCAAGAAAGGCGGACACTTATGATAGAAATCAACCAGATCACCACACTGTTCCTGTCCGTCGCCCTGTTCCTCATCGGAACGGCAATGGTCAACCGGATCGGGATCCTCAATCGGTTCTGCATCCCTGCACCTGTTGTCGGCGGACTGCTCTTTGCGATTGTCGCACTTATACTCAAAGAAACCGGCGTTGTCGAGGTTTCGCTCGACACCTCCCTGCAAAGCCTCTTCATGATCGCGTTCTTCACGACGGTCGGACTCGGCGCCAGCTTCAAGCTCATCAAGCTGGGCGGGAAGCTCCTCGTGATCTACTGGCTCGTCTGCGGCTTTCTCGCGCTCGTCCAGAACGTGATCGGTGTCTCGCTCTCGAAACTGTTCGGGATCCATCCCCTCCTCGGCGTCATGGCCGGGGCCGTATCGATGGAAGGCGGCCACGGCGGCGCGGCGGCATACGGCCAGACCGTTGAAGCACTCGGCATCGACTCGGCCGTCACCATCGGGCTCGCAGCGGCGACGCTCGGCCTCATCTTCGGCAGCCTCACCGGCGGCCCGGTGGCCAAGTATTTGATCACCAAGCACGACCTGAAGCCGTCTTCCGATGAAATGGCCCAGTATGTCGAGAAGGACGAGCGCCCGGTGAGCGAGCGGTCGTTCATGATCCAGGTCGCCCTGATCACCCTGTCCATGGCAGCCGGCACGTATCTCGGCGATCTGTTCACCAACCTGACCGGATTCGTCCTCCCGGCCTACATCGGTGCGATGTTCGTCGCACTCATCGTCCGGAACCTGATGGACCGGTTCCTGCCGGGCACGATCAATATGAAAGAAATCAACCTGATCGGCGACGTGTCGCTGTCCATCTTCCTGTCGATGGCGCTTATGAGCATCAAGCTCTGGGAAGTGGCGGGACTTGCCCTGCCGCTGTTCGGCATCGTGCTCGTGCAGGTGATCTTCATCGTCCTGTTCGCCGTATTCGTCCTGTTCCGCCTCATGGGCCGGAACTATGACGCAGCCGTCATGGTCTCGGGCTTCCTCGGCCACGGACTCGGCGCAACACCGAACGCGATGGCGAACATGTCCGCGGTAGTCGGCAAATTCGGCCCTTCCCGCCAGGCATTTCTCATCGTTCCGATCGTCGGCGCATTCCTGATCGATGTGTTCGGCGCCCCGATCATCATCACGACGATCAACCTGTTCAAATAAATTCATCCATTCAAAGAACCCGGTTTCCGACCTCAGAGTCTGGAACCGGGTTTTTTGATTCCATGGCCAGGTTGTACAGCCCGGCCGGTGGATGTACACTAATTGATAAACCGAGACGGAATTTCCATTTTTACATTCCGTCCGGGAATCGGGCGCAACGTTTGACGTCCTGTCCATTCCTTCCCGCCGCGTGAATCTTTATGATAGACAAGAATAGTTTCATTTCTTCGAATAAAAAGAAAGCGCTTACCAAGCGCTGGGAGGGGAATCTGAATGCCTCAGCAAACAGAACAGCAAGTCCCGGGTCCCGAATTAAGCGACACGGGCATGAAGCGGGACCTCAAAACCCGCCATATCGCGATGATCTCCATCGCCGGGGTGATCGGGGCCGGCCTCTTCATCGGAAGCGGGGCCGTCATCAACTCCGCCGGTCCGGGAGCCATCCTGTCCTATGCATTTGCCGGCCTCATCGTCGTCCTCGTCATGCGGATGCTCGGCGAAATGTCGGCTGCGAACCCGACGAGCGGCTCGTTCTCCACATACGCCAGTGAAGCGATCGGCCCGTGGGCCGGATTCGCCATCGGCTGGCTGTACTGGTTCTTCTGGGTCGTCGTCATCGCGATCGAAGCGCTCGCGGGTGCGGCCATCATCCAGTACTGGCTCCCTGACTTCCCGATCTGGCTCATGAGCCTCATCCTGACGGTCGCCCTCACCGCGACGAATCTGTTCTCGGTCAAGTCGTTCGGTGAATTCGAATACTGGTTCTCGCTGATCAAAGTGGTCGCGATCACCCTGTTCCTCGTACTCGGCGTCGCCGTCCTGTTCGGCTGGTATCCGGGCGTATCGGCCCCGGGCACGGTGAACCTGATCGGAGAAGGCGGCTTCATGCCGTCCGGATTCGGCGCCATCATGCTCGGCATCACCGTCGTCATCTTCTCGTTCATGGGCACGGAAATCGTCGCCATCGCAGCGGGCGAATCGGAAAACCCGGTCAAGGCCGTACGCACCGCGACCAACAGCGTCGTCTGGCGCATCCTGATCTTCTACATCGGATCGATCGCGATCGTCGTCACGCTCCTGCCGTGGAACTCGGCGAACATCCTCGTCAGCCCGTTCGTCGCCGTGCTCGACCACATCGGCATCCCGGCTGCCGCACAGATCATGAACTTCGTCGTCCTGACGGCGGTCCTCAGCTGCCTGAACTCGGCGCTCTACGCCAACTCGCGCATGCTGTTCGGCATGGCGCAAAAAGGCGACGCACCGAAAGCCTTCCTGAAGCTCAGCAAAAACGGCGTCCCGGCACGGGCCATCCTGTTCAGCACCGTCTTCGCCTACTTCGCCGTCATCCTGGACTTCATCTCGCCGGATAAAGTGTTCCTGTTCCTGATCAACTCATCCGGCGCAGTGGCGCTGCTCGTCTACCTGATCATCTGCGTCTCCCAGCTGAGGATGCGCCGCCGGCTGGAAGCCGAAAACAAACAACTCGCGGTGAAGATGTGGCTCTTCCCGTACCTGACCTACGCCACGATCGCCGTCGTCGCCGGCATCTACCTCGCCATGTTCTTCATCCCGTCGACCCGCATCCAGGTCATCCTGACAAGCATCGTCGCGATCGGTGTCGTGGGCATTTACTTCCTGTTCTACCGGAAGAAAGCTGCCGTCGGATATGGAAAGACGCCGGTGGGCGTGCAGCGGTCGCCGGAGTGATAAGTGAATAAAGAAGAAGCTCCCCTAGCCAGTTTGCAGGGGAGCTTTTTGATGGTGATAGACAAATGAGGCACAAGGGATTTATGGAGATTCCTACGATCACCCTGGCGCCCGCGAAGACAATACCCTCGCCATCGCTCTACACAAGAAGCTCAGCTTTGAGAAGGAAGGCCTTCTGACAAGGGACAATCAAATCAACGGCCTTTACTTCAACAGCTCGACGATTAATGAAAGCCGAATAAATGGTGTGAAGATGCACCTTTAGGGTGTAAATTTTAATTTAGCTTGCAATATTTCCCTTCACCTGCTATGATAAAAGTAATTATTTTTGTTCGGTGTAAAGGATCGTATGAATATCCACTTTTCATCTTGCTAATACTTTGAGCAACAATAGTAATATAATGTGCACAACGCACTGGGAGGCAACAAAAATGGAACAAGGTACAGTTAAATGGTTCAACGCAGAAAAAGGTTTTGGCTTTATCGAACGTGAAGGTGGAGACGACGTATTCGTACACTTCTCCGCAATCCAAAGCGACGGTTTCAAATCGTTGGACGAAGGTCAGCACGTAACATTCGACGTTGAGCAAGGTCCACGTGGCGCTCAAGCTGCCAACGTTCAAAAAGCTTAATCCAAAATCGTCTCTAAAACAGGCCCTGTATGGGGCCTGTTTTTTATTTCCCCTAACTTCGTTACTACCTAGGTCTGCATCTGCATATTGATAAAAAACGAATGGAGTTGAATGCTTGAACAATTCAACCCAGAAAAGCTGTTTGTTCAATATCGGGACGGCATGACTCCCATGCAGCCTGTCATTCCAAGACGTTACACACTGACTCACTCAGATGAGACCGGGGATCTTTTTTTGACGATTGGAACCGAGTATGCTTGGGACCGAGTGAATACGAAGATGAGAGATGAAGTTTTAGGTGAGTGGCTGATGAATGGGGACTGCTACCTTTTCTGCGTATACGTATATATAGGCCAGGGAGAATTCGATCAACATGTATCCGCAAAACGGAATGAAGTGTTTAGACGTGAGTTACCCCTTGCACTAAAAGCTATTCGATATGGTGACAGATTTCTATTCAACAAATACCCTAACCTCGATCAAGCGAATATCATCGTCAGCTTTACATCCGCTTATCCCCAATTTTCCAAACAGGAGAATTGGGGCACTTTCGGTAGTTTTTCTATGTAATCCATTAATACAAAATAGGTAAGTAAGCCAGGCAAGATTTATTAAATGTCTTATCTGGCTTTTTATACCCTTCCAAAACTTGCCTTTATTAATAGGACGGTTCACCATGGTGTTGCTAAGTGCGGTTTTAAATTTACGAGTATTGGTAGTTAATCACCACCAGTAACTGTATACCAACTAAAAATCTATTTTATCCTTAAATAATTTGAGTTTAATCTACCTAGAAAATTTGATTCTTTTTCTTCGGCTTCACTTAGCACATTTAAATCAAATGACAATCCATATAATTGATTAAAAACAGTTCTTATCATATCCAAATCTTTTAAAAGCTCACTAGAAAACTCTTCGTATATTAATAATAAGTCTACATCATTTGGATTTCTTTTCTTACTAACTATTGAACCAAACAAGTACACTTTTTTAAACGTGTTAAACAGTTCTATATGGTGTGTGATTTTTTTGACAATAATATCTTTGCTATTTAATACTGTTAATATATCCATAAAATCTGTCCATGGTCAGTAACTTAACTTTCATTTCTCTTGCTAACTCGTACGCTTCTGTTGAAATACAACTCTCACCATTCCAATTATGCAAGTTTAAAATTACACATTTTTCTTTAGGAGTTAACTGTGATAGTTTAACTTTGCTTAAGCAATATTCATAAACAAAAACTATCTTCACTCCATTTACATTGACTTCTTTTAAATTATTGAAGTCCTCAAAATCAAATTTTAATCCTCTCGACTTTATAACTTTTAAAGCGTAATTTAAGCTTTCAAATCGAACATTGACTTTTCTAAAGCAATTGTTATCATTATAAATTTGTCTTAACCTAGGAGTATCATTAAGATAAATCCTTTCAGAAACACCATTTTTTTTAACTTGTATATATGGATGATCAACACCTAAAACAATATCTTCTAATTGTTTATTATTTTCAAATACCTCTATAAGACTCTCCACAGACTCCACAGATGGAAGAAAACGCCCTTCTAAAGGTTCTATTCCGAATAAAGAGTTTATTTCTTTTGGAAATAGTACACGCCTTGTTTTTTCTTTATTGACTCGTGTAGCTTCGAACTCGTCAATGTGAAGTATAAACTTTTTTACCACTGCCTGATTCGAAAAGTCATCACTTGAATTGCTTTGAATCAAATTAAAGTTCTTGACCAAAATAATTTTCAACATTCTATTATTCGACAAAATCTTCCCTTCAAAAATATCCCACAAATCTCTTGTGTCTTCAAGATAGTAGTTTTCGAAGATATACTTATTATCCAACAACAAGGGCACTACTGATTCCCTCAATTCTTCAAATGAATTAAACTTTTCGCTGAAAAAACTATCGAACTCAGCCTTACGCCTTACCTTCCATTCATTAACTTCATCTATATTGAATGCATTATTTTTATCGAAATTTGTATGACAGTTTGGACATAAAATTATTAAATTTTCAAATGAGTTGTCTTTGGTATCATAATAGGGAATAATATGAGCCTTTTCCATTATGTCTCCATTCTCTTTGAATAATTCAACTTTACATTCTGGGTTCATACATCTCCCCATAGATTCGGCATATATTCTTCTTTCAACATTAGCACTTATGCTTCTACTCATTTCTTCATCTACTCCCAATTAATCACGTTATTTTCTTAATATTAACTAATATAATTGAGTGTTTAATATATCTAATTTCTATAAAACACCTAGAGTAAACCATCACTAACTTATGACAAGGTTCACCATAACTAGTCCAAGTGCGGTTTTTCTAGTGCTACGATTTAACGTGATCTGTCTAATTCTTGGTATTCTTTCATGTATTGACCGTCCTCTGCAACAAATGAATGATACATTGCCTTGACTGCAAAGTTTTTCTCCAAACCCATTTCAGCTTTCAGCCTTTTTAATTCATCATGCAACTCCCGATGTTCATTGATCAGCTTGAGCATAATTGATTTATTATATTTCATACCCATCCGTCCTTTTTGTTTATGACTTAGTTAATTATAACTTTAAAATGGGTTGCATCCAGGGTAATTATGCGAAATGGCAAAATCCCGGTCACCATTCTTGATCTCGTCGGCCAGTACCCTTTTCATCTCCGAGTTATGCCCGCTGGCAGAATAAGAGAAAAATCCCCCCGCAGCCAAATGGACGGTGCAGAGGGGAGAAATCGTTAATCCAGGTTTTGCTCAATCTTCGAGGGCTTACTCTCCAACCATTCCGTCTCCGTCATTATCCCGCATATAAGCGTATAACCAATGGTCACTCGTTATCGGCATGCTGAAACCAGCTGCTTTTGCTTCTTTAATGGTGACCTGGCCATTACCGTCTGTATCTGTCATCCTGCAGAATAATTTCGTCGGCAATCACCCGCACTAGCTGCCCGTGTTCGTTCGTAAACGCCCAATACTCGCGATCTCCAAATCCAATGTCGACGGCGACTTTAGGCTCACGATGTCCAGACAAATCACCGCCATCCACTTCAATCCGTTTGTATCCCGAGAACTGTTCCTCATTTGTTTTATCTGGTATTTCTTCCGCTGGCGCTTCTTCGGCAGCCGTAACAGCAACTTCTTCGTCTTTATTGGTATCTGCAGAGGCTTCTTTCGGATCTGTCTCTTCAACTTGTTTTTGGTCAGTATTACTGTTTGCATTGGTACTAACATTAGTTTCTGTCTGTGATTTTGTTTCATCTGCAATGGCTGCATCTTCAACCTCTGTACAACCAGCCATTAGGGTGAGGGTTAAAAGTAAGATTACGTAGTTGATTTTCTTTTTCATTCTGAAATTCTCCTCAAACTGCTTTGTAAATTACTGAAACGCGCTGTCCGAAACACCTAAACCCAGTTCTTGCAGCACCCGTTTAGTATAACGTAGAGAACCGGACCAAAAAAAACCCAAACCGGAATTTTTTAAATGTCCGGATTTGGAGTGTCCTCATTCTGTTGATAGTTCTCGTCTGAGATTTTCTATATCCAAGTGAATCAGCTTATTGAATTTTTCTTTTTATTTTTACTAAGAAAGAATCAAATTTTTACTAGTGTTCTAATAAACACCCATACTCCCTAATCTGTTGATAATGCAGGGTTTACCATTGTGTTACGGCCTATAATTTATACGTCAATTAAATACTCCCATTCACCGTATTATGGATGTATAACTTGGCCATACAAGAAAGTATATTACTACAATCTCGCAAGGGATTTTTACAGATTGTCCCCTCTCTGCCTCATCTGTAGAAGTATTGAAAAAGGTCTGTAATTGGTCCAAAAATATTAATTATTTTTCTCTGATTGTCATTGTTTAACTGATAAAACAATGACAATCCCGCAAATATGGTTGCTGCTATTGACAAAATAACAGTAATGATCGAAAGCCAAAAAGATCTACTTCGTAGGGAGTTATTTGTTTTAATTTCAAGCAATTGAACAGTATCATCTATCATTTTTGCAAAGTGTTGGGAGTAGTCATATGTTTTATTAACTATATAATTAGTGTTATCTACAAGTCTTTCAGTTGTACTAATACCATTTTTAAACCTAGGGAACGAGGGTTTAAAACCAATTAGGCTTTTTATTTGAGACTTAACTTCAATAAAGTAGTTCTCATCAATCTCATTTTTGAATCTCTTTAGGATTTGTAAGTTTCTTTCTAATTCATAACGTATATTTATTAACTTTTGATATTTGGGTCTTTCTTTTTTGATTGATGAAAAAGTTTCATTTTGTTGTATTGCTATTTTTGTACTGGTATATATCGCATATTCTCTCATCACCATGATCGGAAGTAACAAATCCGCAAATTCTTTCAACGCAACTATAATTTGACGCTTTTGTGAATGGTAATAAGGTTTATGCTGTAATGCTGAGTTACAAGTTATTTTTACCGAATTGTCAATAAGGTAAGGTTTCCTTCCTTCGGCAAAGAGTTGCCAATAACCATCTTCAGAAATATCACTAAAAATCTTTCCCATTCCAATTGAATCCCAGAATGAGCTTCTTTTTCCATTCTTAACATCTTTGATATTACAAAAGGATTGATTCAAATTGTAGACTTCAATACTCGGAGGAATAAGTCTATTATTTGTAAAATAGAGAGGGAAGAATTTACTGATTTCTTTCATTGACCTCCATTTTAGCTCGATAATTAAATCCTCCACCATTTGATTTTTCACTATATCGTATGATAAACTGCTTCCCCCCCAAAATTTGAATAAGTTTTTCCAACTAAGATTAAAAGAATGCCCCTCTTTTATATCTCTCTCGATTAACTTTTTATACTCAGAAATAAACTTATCGGAAGGGTTCAAAACAAATTGTAAAACAATCGAGGAAGAAGACAAATGTGTTCCTTGGATATGTATGTCTTTTACAAAATCAGAAATCTTCTCTTCTTTGGTCAAGTCTATATAGCCAAAGTTACTCCAGCGTCCTCCATGTATACTCTTTTTAACCGCATTACAAAACTCATCTATCGACTCAATTCGCGAAGGTTGAAAGCGTAAGGGATATTTTCTTACAAGTTTTTTTAGTCCTTTGTTTAGCTGATCCACGTTCTCAATCGGAATATATTCAGCTACATAAACCGATAGTAATTCCAAATCTATGTCCTCGGGGATCTCTGATGTACTGTTTTTTTCTCTTTCCCAACCTTTCACACTAATTCTTGCTGATTCTAATACTTTAGGAATATACTTTGACTTTCTCTTCCAATTATCGTCCAAAGGAACCTTATTAATATAGGGGACGATAAAATCAGTAAACTTACTGTTGATTTTTTCTTTCAAACTTAATCTATGGCGGCTGTATGGGTTTTTTATCTTTATCATTTATTCACCCCAAAATATTACTTTAAAATATATGTATTGCATCAGAAATAGCTATGTCATTAGCCTACCCAATATCAAGGCATACTTCAATACTGCTTTGTTGCTTCTTGTAACGAGTAGCGACTCATCACTCTGTATGTGCTTTTGCAAGACTGCTTCGACCTATATCACATAATAAATCTAAAATTTTTTAATATTCGCACACTATAAAAGGGATTTCTCTTCGATAAAAACTTTGATGCTTTGATTATTTCTCAAACCTTCTTCTAAAAAACAAAAAAACGATGTTAAAAGTTGAAGTTTAAAATGATTAAATCTACCTAAAAAAGATCCGAGATCGGATCCTTTTTGGGTAATATATCGTTTATCAATAGATTATTGGTTTATGTCCAGTTCACCCTATCAACCCCAAACTTCACCGCAATATTCTTCACCTGCACATAGTTCCTAAGTGCAATGAACCCTTTCTCTCTCCCGATCCCGCTCTTCTTGTATCCGCCAAACGGCATCTGGATGCCGCCGCCGGCGCCGTAGTTGTTGATGAAGACCTGGCCGGCTTTGATGCGGGCGGCGAGGGTGTGGGCGACGTCGATGTCTTTCGTCCAGACGCCGGCGACGAGGCCGTAGTCGGTCGAATTGGCTAGGTCGATGGCTTCCTGCGGAGTCCGGAATGTAAAGACCGAGAGCACCGGACCGAAGATTTCTTCCTGGGCAACGTCACAGCTGTGGTCGAGTCCGTCGATGATCGTCGGGGCGATGTAGTGGCCGCCGTCCGCACCGGCGACTTTCACTTCTTCTCCGCCGGCGATGAGTTTGCCTTGCTTCTTCGCTTCGTCGATCCGCCGCATGATGCCGTCGAACTGGCGCTTGTTGAGGATCGGGCCGATGTCTTTGTCGTCCATGCCGCGTCCGACTTCCAGTGCGTCAAAGCGTTCTTTCAACTTCCCGAGGAATTCCTCTTTATAGCGCTCTTCCACGAGGAGCCGGGATCCGGCGGAGCATGTCTGGCCGGCGTTCTGGATGATGGCCCGGACCACACCGTCGAGCGCCTTCTCTTCATCCGCATCCGCAAAGACGATGTTCGGGGACTTGCCGCCGAGTTCGAGTGTGACCGGCACGACGTTTTTCGCAGCGGCCTGCATGACGGCAATGCCGGTCGGGACGGAACCGGTGAAGGTGACGTGGTTGATGTTCGGATGGGCGGAAAGCGCCGCGCCCGCTCCGGAACCGAGTCCCGTCACATGGTTGAAGATCCCCGCCGGCAGTCCGCTGTCCGCGAACCATTCCGTCAGCGCGTGGGCGGTCATCGGCGTGTCTTCCGCACTCTTCACGACGACCGAATTGCCGGTCGCAATGGCCGCTCCGACACTGCGTGCAATAATCTGGAGCGGATAGTTCCACGGGACGATATGGGCCGTGACGCCGGCCGGCTCGAGCACCGTGGCGTTCAGGAGGCCGTCCTCGATCGGGATCGTGTCGCCCATGACCTTGTCCGCCGCACCGCCGTAAAACTCGAAATAACGGGCTGCCGCTTCCGCATCTGCCCGTGCCTGGGACAGCGGCTTGCCGACGTCACGGCATTCGAGCTCCGCGAAGTATTCGGCGTTCTCCCGGATATGGCGCGCCAGATCAATGAGCAGGTTCCCCCGCTCATGCGGCTTCCACGCGCGCCATTCTGCGCTTTCAAACGCTGCCTCCGCCGCACGTACTGCTTCATCCACATGGGCGTCGGTCCCGTTCACGATTTCGGCGATCTGCGTGCCGTCGGACGGATCATGCACCGGAAGCCATTCGTCTTCCTCTCCTCCGACCCAACGGCCGCCAATCAGCATGTTGATTCGTTTCATATATGCCCGTCTCCCTTCGCTGTCTTTTAATCCTTATTGGTCCATCTACATTGGTCCATCTGCTCCTACGAAAAAAGCACCCCGCATGAGCGGGGCGCTTCGTCCTCAGTCCTCCCCGATCTCCACCACCATGTTCACGACCGAGGCATCATGCCCCTTGATGCGGAGCGGGGTTGCGAATGCCGATTTCAGCTTTTTGCCGATGATCGGTTCCATGTTGATGTCTTCATAAATGAGCATCGTCGGCTCGCTGTATTTTTCGTGGTCGAGGAAGGCGTGATGGACGGAGAATCCGTCTTTGATGCCTTCCCCGATGTTTTCGATGCTCAGCGTGTCGATCGCGACTGCCTTGCAGTTTGGAAGCTTCGTCCGGATCCAGGCCGCGGCTTTCGGTGAGAGTGCCGGGAAGTCGTTGGAATACGTTACAAAGTCCGTTCCCCGGTGTTTCCAGTAGCCGGTGTTGAGGAACAGGATGTCCGCTTCATGCAGCTCCTCGCCGTACTTCTCCAGGTCCTCGACTTCGATGAAGCCGTTCGGGTCCTTCGGACAGTCGATGAGAAGCGGATGGCTGTAAATGAAGTCCTCGATCGGCACTTCGTCGATTCCTTTGCCGTTCGGCATATGGTGCCACGGCGCGTCGACATGGGTGCCGGCGTGCAAATAAATGCTCAGGACGGTTCCGTTCCAATGGTCTCCCTTTTCCTTCCGCTCCCGGCCTTCGAGCTTCACTTCGGGAAGGCCCGGGTAGACGGGCATGCCCTCATAGATCGGATAGCCGAGTTCCACATACTTCGCCATTCGTTTGTCCTCCCTTTTAGAGTCCGCGGCCGCCGTCAATATGCAGCGTGGTGCCGGTCACCATGGATGCGTCATCCGACAGCAGATACAGGACACCGCCCGCGATGTCTTCCGGCTGGATGAGCCGGCCGAGCGGCACGCTGCTTTCGAAGATCTCTTTCC
This sequence comes from Edaphobacillus lindanitolerans, assembly GCF_900156305.1. Lineage (GTDB taxonomy): Bacteria > Bacillota > Bacilli > Bacillales_A > Planococcaceae > Bhargavaea > Bhargavaea lindanitolerans. The sequence goes on from NZ_FTPL01000001.1 coordinate 1,265,169, forward strand.
GGGCCTGTTCGGAATCGGCCCCCTTAGCGGTGAACTGGCTCAGCATGCCGGTATCCGCCGGTCCCGGGTGGATCGTGTTCGCCCGCACCCCGGATTCCGCAAGCTCGATCGCCAGTGCCCGGGTGAAGCTTTCGGCCGCCCCTTTGGACGCGATGTACGACTGGAGGCCGGGACGCGGACGGGTGGCTGACACCGATGCGATCGTGATGATCGAGCCTTTGCCCGCAGGCTTCATGTAGCGGGCCGCCTGCTTGGCGGTGATGAACAGGCTCGTCGCATTAATGTCGATGAGCCGGTGCCAATCGTCAAGCGAGACGTCATCGATCGGCGTCGCGGACTGGGCAATGCCGGCCGCGTTGACGAGGCCGTCGATGCGGCCGGTTTTCTCATGCATCTCGCTGAAGACCCGCTCGATCACCTTCTCGTCCAGGATGCTGGCCGCAAACGGCAGGAAGCGTTCATGCTTCAGCTCCGCCATCGCTTCATCCTTCAGGTCAATCCCGGCGACCGTCGCGCCTTCCCCGAGCAATTTCCGGACAATCGCCTTGCCCATGCCGCCTCCTGCGCCTGTGACGATCACCGTTTTGTCTGCCATCTTCATCTCGCTCACCCTTTCAGTTTGATTGGAACGCATGGAGAATCGCTTCTCCCATCTCCCCGGTCGTCGCTTCCCCGCCAATGTCGCGGGTCCTGACTTCGCCTTCCGCGAGCACTTCCTCGATCGCGGTCACCATCCGGACGGCGGCCCGCTTTTCGCCGAGGTGCTCGAGCATGAGCGCCGCCGACCATATTTGGGCAATCGGATTGGCGATGCCCTGTCCCGCGATGTCCGGCGCCGATCCGTGGACGGGCTCGAACATCGACGGGTAGTCCTTTTCGGGGTTGATGTTGCCGGACGGCGACAGGCCGAGCCCGCCGACGAGGCCGGAGCCGAGGTCCGACAGGATGTCGCCGAACAGGTTCGAGGCGAGGACCACTTCGAACGACTGCGGCCGCTGGACGAAGTAAGCGGCAAGCGCATCAACATAGTATTGTTCGAATTCCAGATCGCCGAACTCTTCGCCTGTGATCCGCTGCACATGCTCGTCCCATAGTTTATTGGCATGGATCACGGCGTTCGACTTGGTCGCACTCGTGATTTTCTTCCGTCCGTTCTCTTTTGCATACCGGCAGGCGGCTCTTGTGATGCGCTCGATGCCGGCGCGTGTCATGATCGTGTTCTGGACGGCCATCTCGCCTTCCTGACCGGCGTACAGCCGGCCGCCGCTGTCGGAGTATTCGCCTTCCGCGTTCTCCCGGAAGATGACGAAGTCGATGCCGTCCCCGTTGGCGAGCGGCGTCTGGATGCCCGGCAGCGACTTGACCGGCCGGAAGTTCACGTACTGATGGAACCCCTTGCGGATCGGCATGATGAGCTCCCAGATCGTGATGTCATCCGGCACGCGGGCATCCCCGATCGCCCCGAACAGAATCGCATCGAACGAACGCAGCTGCTCCAGCCCGTCTTCCGGCATCATCCGCCCGTGCTCCAGCCAGTACTCCGAGTTCCAAGGGAATTCCTCGATCTCCAGCGAAAATCCTTCTGATTCCTCTGCGGCCTTCAGCACACGGAGCGCCTCTTCCATCACTTCGGGCCCGATGCCGTCGCCCGCGATCACCGCGATTTTGTAGTCAGCCATCTTTCCTGACCTCCCCGTTCAGGAAGCGGAGCGCCGTGTCCCGGTAGATCGCGGTCGTCTCCGCGAGTTCCTCGATATCGACGTACTCGTCGATCTGATGCGGGATGTCCCGGTCGCCGGCCCCGATCGTGACGATCGGGACGCCGTGCACATGGAGGAACGTCCCGTCCGTCGCACCGGGCACGCCGTTGTAGATCGGCTCTTTCCCCGTCACATGCCGGACGGCTTCGCAAATCGCCTGTACGACGGGTTCGTCTTTGTCCGTCGCAGTCGCCGGGCGGTCATCGAGCAGCGTGAGTTCACAGTTAAAATCAGGATCGTCCGCCTTCAGCTTTTCGATGATGCGGTCGATTTTCCCCCGCAGCTCCCCGTGGTCCTGCGCCGGCACGGTCCGGATGTCGAGCGTCATCCGGCAGTGGTCCGGGATGACGTTGATCTGGGCGTCCCCCTTGACGGGCGCCTGCAGGATCGTCGGCGTGATCGACGGCCATTTCAGGTACGGGTCTTCGCCGAGCCGTTCCTGTTCTTCCTTCTCAAGCTTTTCCAGTTCCACGATGAGCCGGGCCATCCGCCAGTTCGGGTTGATGCCGCTCCAGGAGATCGCGCCGTGCGCCATTTTGCCGTACACATCCACCTGGATACGCATCGCGCCGCGCTGGGCGATGCAGACGTTGTTCTCCTCCGGCTCGCAGATGATCGCCCCGTCGACGCCGTCCGCCCAGCCTTTCTTGATAAAGTCCTTGATGCCGATCATGAGGCCTTCCTCATCGCACGGGATGCACAGGATGATCTTGCCGCGGAAGTCTTCCCCGTCCTGGAGCAATGAATGAACCGCCGTGATCATGCACGACAGATTGCCCTTCGTGTCGTTCGTGCCCCGGCCGTACATGCGCCCGCCGATGATCTCCGCGCCGAACGGATCATGGGTCCACGCTTCGCGGTTCCCTTCCGTGACGACATCCGTATGCCCCTCAAACAGGAGCACGGGACCCGGCTTGCCGGAGTCGACGATGCCGATCACATTCGGCCGGCCCGGCACGACTTCTTCGACATGCGTCTCGATGCCGTATGAGCGGAGCCTGTCCGCCACGTAATGCGCGACTTTTTCTTCATTGCCGCCGGGGACGCCTTCCCCGCGGTAGACACTCTCGATGCGGACGAGTTCCTGTGTGAGCCGGATGACCGCCTCGCGGTCCCTCAAATACGACTTGCTGTGTGTGTCCGTCTTCATGCAACCTCCCCTTTCCCGATTCCTTCAAAGTCGTACGCTTTCTGCTTCATGAGCAGGCTGAACACAATAAACGCGATGAGCGACAGCACGACCGGCACGGTCACCGTATGCACGCCGAACAGGTTGCCGTTCGCTTCGTTATAGTAATGAATCGCGATATAGCTGCCGATCCCGACGACCATTGAGGCGATCGCACCGAATTTGTTGGCATGCCGCCAGTAGAGTCCGAGGACGATCGGCCAGATGAACGCCGCCTCGAGTCCGCCGAATGCGAACAGGTTGAGGAAGATGAGCAGATCCGGCGGGTTGAGCGCCAGGATGTAGACGATGACGCCGAGCACGGCCGTGACGCCGAAGCTCGCCCGCTTGATCGCCTTGATCGACGCGTCGGGCTTGATGTAGTTCAGATAGACGTCCTTCACGACGGTCGACGAGACGAGGATGAGCAGCGAGTCGACCGTCGACATGATGGCGGCCATCGGAGCGGCGAGCACGATGCCCGCAAGCCAAGCCGGCAGCACTTCCATCGAGATGAGCGGAATGACTTTGTCGCCGACGTCGATGCCCGGCAGGATCGGCCGTGCGAACACGCCGATCAGGTGCATGTTCAGCATGATGATCCCCGTGACGACCGTGCCGATGATGAGCGCGCGGTGCATCGAGCGGGAGTTTTTGTATGACATCGAACGGACCGCGATCTGCGGGAGCCCGACGACCCCGACCCCGACGAGGATCCAGAAGGACGACACGTACGCCTTGGACAGCCCGCCGTCCGGGCCGAACGGTGTGACGAGATTCGGGTTTTCATTGATCAGGTCTCCCATGATGTTCGGCACGCCGCCGCCCGCCACGATGACGCCGACGAGCAGGACGAGCGTCCCGACGACCATGACGCCGCCCTGCACGGCATCGGTGACTGCAACCGCGCGGAACCCGCCGATCGTGACATACACGAGGACCGAAACCGCAAAGATGAACAGCGCCGTGTTGTAGCTCATCCCGGTGAGGGATTCGACGAGGCGTGCCCCGCCGATCCACTGGGCCGCCATCGCGGAAAACAGGAAGATGATGATCGCAGCGGCCGACAGGATGACGACCGGTGCGCTGTTATAGCGGGCCTTCAGGAAATCGACGAGCGTGAGCGCATCGTATTTGCGGGCCATGATCGCGAACTTTTTCCCGAGGATCATGAGGACGAAATAACCCGTCACGACCTGCGTCATCGCGAGCAGCACCCATCCGAAGCCCATCGTGTACGCCGTCCCCGGCCCTCCGAGGAAGCTGGACGCACTGCCGTACGTGGCGACCATCGTCATCGCGAGCACGAAGCCGCCGAGCTCCCGTCCGCCGAGAAAATAGTCCTTCAGGAATCCGCCCTCTTCGACCTGTGCCCCCTTGCGGCTGGACCAGATGCCGATGAAGAAGATGATGACGAGGAACACGATCAGCGGAATAATGACTTCCCAGTTCATTGCATCTCCTCCTCATCCTCAAACGGCACTTCCACAAAGAACAGTTTGACCACGATGATGACCGCCGCCGTGATCAGCAGGAACCCGAGCACGCAGCTGATGAAAAACCAGTCGGGCAGGCCCATTATGTATTTGTACTCCTCGACGGGACGCGAGCCCATCCCGTAAGCGAAACCGAACCACCAGATAAAATTGGCCAGCGCGAGCGCCAGGCCGATCAGCGCTTCCCGGTTCGCGACCTTGTACCGCCAGTCGGTCGTTTCTTTCTTCGTCATGTTCTGTGCTCCTTTCCATTTCCGGACGGTAAGTTGATTCCGAATATTCTACCATTATACAAGACTTGCAGGCCCTCGGAAACGGACAGACCGCCCAACCTTTCGCCGGGTCCGGATAACGTGTTCAACTCCCCTAGGACATGATTTCATACTATTCTTACAACCGGTTCATTTCTTCTGACTAACTGTCTATCCTTTAGATCGAACCTTTGGACACTCTGTCCAACTTGACGGAAACTATTTCCTTGGCACCGCGATGAGCGAATATTATCAAAGTGTGCTATAATGGAGACGGACAAACTGTCCGGAGGAGCGGCACCTTCGCCGTTCCATACACGCCCAGGGATGAAGACCCGGGCTTTTTTATTTTGCAAAGGGGTGAATGAGAGTGGCTTTTCCTGCTAAACAGAAGGAACCGTCGGCATTTGTCGCGGCCCGGAGTACGGGCGAGCTGATTTCGTTCGTCCGGAACAATCATGAGGTTTTTGGCACGATCGTCAAAATCCTCGAGAACTCGGTCATCGTGAAGCTGTCCAAAGCCGACGCCCGGCGGATCGGCGCGGCCTCCGAGATGACCGTCGTCTCGCACAAGCATTATACCGTCACGGAATGATAGAGAAAAACAGCGCACGCCGACCATCCGTCGGTGCTGCGCTGTTTTTTATTGCGTAAGTTTGCCTGGCCGTGCATGCGGAGAGTCCCCTTAAAAACATTTTGGCGGAACGAGAGCGGCGACAGCGAGTCGCTGCCAAGTGCGTGCGAATCCTACCTTTCCCTTCTGAATCCCTACCATTTGTGTTTGAATCCCTACCTTTCACCCGCGAACCCCTACCAATCGTGTTCGAATCCCTACCTCTCGCCAGTGAATCCCCACCTCCGATTCGTTCCCCCCATTCAACAAGATGATATTGAATGTCTCGCGGGGCGTTTCAGTACTTTCCGGACGGCCCTTTCTTAACCTACAATCGGTCATTCTTAACCTACAGGGCATCCTTCTTAACTTACAGCCTCTCCTTCTTAACCTGCAGGGCGTCTTTCTTAACTTACAGCTTTTCAGCGGCCTTCCTTGGAACGGCACCGATGACTCTTGATGGACTTTTATCGTGGTCTCCATGCACAAGGATTTTTTCTCTTCTATGCCGAAACAATGGGTATCTTAACTTACAGGGGGAACCAACATGAATTCCATCTCTTCACCCATTGCCTGCAAGATCAACAATGTGTTCATCCATGTCAGCAATCTGAAGCAATCGGCCAGATGGTACAGCGACCTGCTCGGGATTCCCTTTCCGGAAGAGGCGATCGAATCTCCTGTCTATAATATCCCGGTCACTTCGGAGACCGGCCTGACCCTGGATGATCATACGTTTGATCCGGGCTTTGAACTGAAGCCTTCCGGTCATGTGCTGTTCAATTTCTATGTCCGGGACATTGACGAAGCTCACCGGTTCATCACCGGAAAAGGCATACCGGTGGTAAGAGAGATCGAGCGGTTTGGCGAGTTCGCGTATTTCAATATCCAGGACCCGGATGGAAACGTCCTGATGGTCTGCAATGGATGATCCCTTCAGCCGTTCTTCCGGCGGGACCGCCCGGCACAGCAAAGAACCCTGCAGCTCATAAGGCCGCAGGGTTTATTCATTTCATGCAACGAGAACGACGTAGACATACACGACGACTGCCAGGACAACCGAACCGATGAGGCAGGCAACGAACGGCTTCATGCCGGCTTTGCGGAAGGCGCTGAAGGACACGCCGAGTCCGAGTCCGGCCATCGCCATCGCCATGAGCAGATAGGCGAGGTCGACGAGTTTGGCGGCGACTGCTTCCGGCACGATTCCCGTTGAGTAGAGCGCACTCACGGCGAGGAAGCCGAAGATGAACCACGGAATCGGAAGCGTCTTCCAGCTAAGCTTCGCGCCCCCTTCGGCCTGTTCTTTCCGGGCGGCCCAGAAGCCGACCGCCGAAGCGACGAAGACGAGCAGGACGACCCGCGTGAGCTTCACGACGAGCGCATAGTCGAGTGACACGGCACCCGCCGCGTCACCGGCCGCGACGACGTGGGCAATTTCATGCAGCGTGCCGCCGGCGAACATGCCGTACGCCTTTTCGCCGAGGCCGAGCACCGGGTGCAGCAGTGCATAGGCGAATGTGAACACCGTCCCCATGATGGCGATGATCGCGACGCTGACTGCCGTCTCTTCGGGTTTTGATTTCTTCTGGGATGAGACCGCCACGATGGCGGCGGCCCCGCAGATCCCCGTGCCGCACGCGGTGAGGAAGCCGATTTCCGGGTCGGACTTCATGACCTTTGCAGCCGCATAGACGGCGGCAATCCCGACGATGACCGAGATGGCGGCGAGGCTGAATGCCGGCCAACCGGCGGCCGCGATGTCCGCCAGGTTCAGGCGCATCCCGAGCAGGATGATCCCCGCCCGCAGCAGTTTTTTCGACGCGAACGTCGTCCCCGGCTCCCACCCGGCTTTGACCGGCAGGAATGTGTTCCACAGCATTCCGAGCAGGATGGCAAAGACGAGCGGGCCGATCAGCGATATATACGGAAGGCCGGCGGCCAGCTTGGCGATGACCGCCAAGATCAGCGTCAGGCCGATCCCCGTCCAGAACCCTTTGCTTTTCATGAATAAGACCCCTTCCTGAACTTATGGTTTTATTATAGGAAGGATTGATCCATCAGTAAAATGAAGTTTCATGATAAAATCAATCATAAAAACTGATGAAAGAGGGACCGGCCATGCTGCTCGAACAGCTTCATACATACGCCGCCGTCGTCGAACTGAAGAATTTCACGAAAGCAGGGGAATCGCTCAACCTCGCCCAGCCGACCGTCAGCCTGCACATCAAGCAGCTTGAAGAGGAATTCGGAACGGAGCTCATCATCCGGACGAAAAAGCAGTTCCGCATCACGCCGGCCGGACGGCTTCTGTACGACCGGGCAAAGCAGCTCATCACGCTCGCCGAGGAAACAAAGGAAGACATGATCCGCCAGAGCGGCGAGCTGACCGGCACGCTGTCGGTCGCCGCGAGCAACACGATCGGCGAATACGTGCTCCCTCGCCTCCTCGCCCCGTTGCTCCGGGCACATCCGAAACTCGAGCTCGACATCACGATCGCCAACACGGTGGAGGTCGAGTCGATGGTCCATGAATTTCGCTGTGACATCGGCTGCATCGAAGGCACCATCCGGCAGGACAGCCTGATTGCCGTCCCGTTCATGGAGGATGAGCTGATCATCATTGCCGGCGCCGGCCATCCGCTCGCCGCCCGGAAGACCGTTACTCCGGAAGACCTCCAGAATGCCCGCTGGATCACCCGGGAGGAAGGATCCGGCACGCGCGAGCACAGCGATCACCTCCTGCGGTCCATCGGCCACGTGTCGCCGAAGCGGCTCGTCATCCGGTCCAACGGCGGCGTCCTCCAGGCGGTGAAAGCCGGCCTCGGCATCGCCGCCATCTCGGTCCATGCCGCGCGAGACGGTCTCTCTGCCGGCCATTTGGTCCGGCTCGACCCCGGACTGCCTGCCCAGAAGCGGACCTTCTCCCTTCTCCACGCCCCGCTCATGGCGGAACGCACAGCCGTCGCCGCTTTTTTGAAGACGGTGACGGGAGCTGAATGAACGCACCCGGGCACACCGGATACTTCTCCGCACTCCGGAAGGACTCTTGGCAAACAAACCCGAATAAGGTCCACAAGGAGGTTCTGTCCATGCGTTTTCTGCTCCCCGCAGTCATTGCCGCATTCGGGGTCGTGTATATCTTTTTCATTCCTCCCGAACCGGTCGGGCTGAAGATTTTCATGAAGCTGATCCCGATGGTGCTGATCATCGGGTATGCGGCACTGCGCCCACGCGGGATGTCCGCCAGCTACAAGCCGATTGTCATGGCCGGACTGTTCATCTGCGCGGTTGCCGACGGCGTCATCTACTGGTTCATCGCCGGTCTCGTGACCTTCCTCATCGGCCATCTGTTTTACATCACGGCTTTCCGGAAGGCGTCCGTCCGGCCGATGCCCTGGTCAGCCGGTGCGGCACTGCTGGTTTTCGGCATCGTGATGGCTGCGGTGGTCGCCCTGCCTCTGTTATTGGACGGAAACCTGCTCGGCGCGGCCGTCATCGCCTACATGATCGTCATCCTGATGATGGGCTGGACCGCCGTCCGGACGGCGAATCCGTATGCAATCGCCGGTGCCCTTCTGTTCATCCTGTCCGATTCCATCCTGGCGATCGACCGGTTCACGGTGCCGATCCCCGGCCGGGATGCGTTCGTCATGGTCCCGTATTATGCGGCCCAGTTTTTGATCGCCTCCAGCATCGGATTTTCCCCCGGTCAGAAAACGGACCCGCGCCTCACATGAGCCGCGGGTTTCGTCTACACGGAGCGCTCCGCGCCATTCCCACCCTTCCGCCCTTCTGTTAGAATGGTACTATTCGGAATTTATCCAAAACATCAAGGGGGACAACCGAAATGAAAGAGAAGCTGATCGAGCGCCTCGTGCGCTATGCGAAAATCGATACCCAGTCCAACGAAGAAAGCACGACGACTCCTTCCACCGATGGACAATGGGACCTCCTGCACGTCCTTGAAAAGGAAATGAACGAAATCGGCCTGACCGACATCACGCTCGATGATAACGGCTACCTGTTCGGGACGCTGCCGGCAAACACGGACAAGGAGGTTCCGGTGATCGGCTTCCTCGCGCACGTGGACACGGCGACCGACTACACGGGCAAAAACGTGAATCCGCAGCGGATCGACTCATACGAAGGCGGTGATATCCGGCTCAATGAACAGACCGTGATGGAAGAGTCCGTGTTCCCGCAGCTGAAAAACTATGTCGGCCACACGCTCGTCACGACCGACGGGACCACACTCCTCGGCGCCGACAACAAGGCGGGCATCGCAGAAATCATGACGGCGATGGAATATTTGATCGAGCATCCGGAGATCCAGCACGGCAAGCTGCGCGTCGCCTTCACGCCGGATGAGGAAATCGGCCGCGGCCCGCACAAGTTCGACGTCGAGGCATTCGGCGCGGAATACGCCTACACGATGGACGGCGGCCCGCTCGGCGAACTCCAGTATGAAAGCTTCAACGCGGCCGCAGCGAAGGTAACCTTCCACGGGACGAACATCCACCCGGGCTCCGCAAAAGACAAGATGGTAAACGCCATCCTCATCGCGCATGAATTCCAGGCGGCGATGCCGCAAGACGAAATTCCGCAGAAGACGGACGACTACGAAGGGTTCATCCATCTCATGTACGTGGACGGCACGGTCGAGAAGACGACCCTGTCCTACATCATCCGTGACCATGACCGCGAGAAGTTCGAAGCGAAGAAAAAGAAGCTGGAAGACACGGCCCTCAAGCTGAACGGGAAATACGGCGAAGGCACCGTCGAACTCGACCTGAACGACCAGTATTACAACATGGCCGAGAAGATCGAGCCGGTCATGCAGATCGTCGATATCGCGTCCGATGCGTTCGGCAAGCTCGGCATCCAACCGAACATCATCCCGGTCCGCGGCGGGACGGACGGCTCCCAGCTGTCCTACATGGGCATGCCGACGCCGAACATCTTCACGGGCGGCGACAACTACCACGGCAAGTATGAGTTCATCTCCGCCGACGACATGGAAAAGGCGACAAACGTCATCATCGAAATGGTGAAGCTGTACGAAGAACGCGCGTAAAGGAGGGCTTTTCCCATGAAAGAGATCGCACTCGGCGTCCTCGCCTCCCTGTTCTTCGCCGTGACGTTCGTCCTGAACCGGTCGATGGAACTGGACGGCGGCAGCTGGATGTGGAGTGCGTCGCTCCGATTTCTCTTCATGGTGCCGTTCCTGCTCCTCATCGTCGCCCTACGGCGGGGGCTGAAAGGTTCGATTTCGGAAATGAAGCGCATCCCCGGCCCGTTCCTCGTCTGGAGCTTCTTCGCCTTCGTGCTGTTCTATGCGCCACTGACGTTTGCGGCGGCGTTCAGTCCGGGCTGGCTCGTCGCGGGCACTTGGCAGCTGACGATCGTGGCCGGCGTCCTGCTCGCCCCGCTGTTCACGTTTGCCGTGAAGACGGGTGGAGTCGAACGCACGGTGCGCCATCAGATTCCGCTCGTTTCGCTCGGCATCTCGCTGATCATCCTGCTCGGCGTCGTGCTGATCCAGCTGCCGCATGCCGGAACGGTCGGCGGAAAGACGATCCTTCTCGGAATCTTGCCGATCGTCGTGGCGGCGTTCGCCTACCCGCTCGGCAACCGGAAAATGATGGAGGCGCTCGGCGGCCGGCTGGACACGTTTCAGCGTGTGCTCGCCATGACACTCGCCTCGCTTCCGTTCTGGATCGTCCTGGCAGCGGTCGCCGTCGCCACGGTCGGCTGGCCGTCCTGGACCCAGGTCGTCCAGTCATTCATCGTCGCCGTCTCGTCCGGCGTCATCGCGACGACGCTGTTCTTCATGGCGACCGACCTGGCACGCCATGACCAGGGCCGGCTCGCCGCCGTCGAAGCGACCCAGTCACTCGAGATCGTCTTCGCCCTCGCCGGCGAAATGATCCTCCTGTCCCTCCCGCTCCCGGGCCCTGTCGCACTCGGCGGCATCGCCGTCATCATCACCGGCATGTCGCTCCACAGCTTCCAGACGATGCTCGCGAAGCGGAAAGCGGCAGTGGACGCGTGAAGGGTGCCGCTGCAGAGAGGATGTGATGAACGTGAACCGGAAACTCGCCATTCTCTTGTTTGTCGTTCTGTTGATTAATACAGCACGCTACACGGACTATGTGCTTGAGGGCAGCCGGAGCCCCTATTATTCCGCGATGCTCCTCCTGCACGTGATCGCCCTTGTCTACTTGGTATACGAGATATGGAATCGAAGAAAAAAGGTCCGCCCCTGACAAGGGCGGACCTTTTATATGGGTTGACGGCTTATCAGGGAAAGGATCGAGTCCAAGAGATCCCGGTCTTCCGGAAACGAGAGGATGAGACCGGCCATCTCGTCTGCACCTTTCCAGGCAACTTCATGGATCAGCCCGTCGGGGTCATCAATGGTCATGCAGCCGCCCGTCAGCATCACTTCGTAATACCGGACGTCCACTTCCTCATTCTTTTTGTGGAATAAAGGACGGACAACCGATCCTTCGAAGCCCGTCTCTTCATTCAGTTCTCTCAGACAGCACGCCTCGAACGACTCCCCTTTTTCCAACCCTCCGCACGGCACCGCCCACTTCTTCTCTTCCTCCGGCGTTCCCTGGAGCACCATCAGCAACTGTCCGTCCCCGTTCACACAAACTGCCGCTGCCCCTTTCCACGTCATGCCCTGTCCCCCTCTCAGACTCTTTTTCGCATCATCTTATTTCCACTTTACCAGAAAACATCCGCTCCGGCGCTGCCGTGCGGATGTCCCCTGTTTTTACTTTTGGTCCGAAATCACGAACTCTGTGCTGTCATCCTTGAATCGCAGCTCCAGGTCAAATTTCGTATAGTCGTCGGGCAGGCTGAAAACCGAGAGCACTTCACGGATGGCTTCTTCCTTTGGCGTGCCTGACGTGATCGACATTTGCTCAACGAGCGGATACAGTTCGTTGAAGGCCTCGAGGCCCTTCTTTTCCATACCGTCGAGGGAGTCTTCGATTTTTGCCTTGACCGTGTTGTCGCTTTTGCGTTCGATCTCCGCTTCGTACTCCTGGCCTTCGGCATATTCGACTTCCAGTTCGAATTCACTGTAGGTGATCTCGTCCATTTTCTGCTGCATCTCTTCTTGGCCGGTGATATCGGCAGCTTCCGCGCTGACGGCCTCACCGGACCCGCCGCCGCCCGCCGCGTCCCCGGCCGGTTGTTCGCCTTTACCAGCGGCATTCCCTTCATCCGCCTGGGCGGCGCCGGCACCCGCTTCCGTTTCTTTGTCCGCCTCCCCGCTTCCGCATGCGGCGAGCACGAGCGAACCGGCCACGATCATCGGAAAAGCAATTTGCCTCTTCATCCGGGATTCCTCCCCTCCCTTTCATACTATCTTTCCTGTTCCCGGTTTTTGCCACCTGCACACTTGGATTTCCGTCGGCCACGCAACACCGCCCACCGATGAATGCGGGCGGGCGGTGTTTTCACTTATAAAATAGTCAGATTGATCCTTAAATAAAGAACAAGCGTTCGCATTTATGGTATAATAAGAGGGCAGCCATGTGCGGGACGGGCAGATCCTCCGGAAGGGGGTGATGCTATGACAATTGCTGAAGCGGCAGGGCTTGCCATCTCATTGGCCGGCTCGATCGTCGGGTTTCTGACGCTTGTCGTGACGCTCATTGTCGTCATTTCCAAAAAAGAATGACCGTCCCCACCTCGGCCAAGGATGGGACGGCCAATCGCTGCATATTATCGCCTGACGTCCCGTCCGGGCACAGGCTGCCGGGCCGGATGTTCGCGCATCCGGTCCTTTTTCGTAGTCCATCTTTCTTATGCCATTATACCCTATCTTCCGGACCGGCTCAAGAAAACTCAGATTATGAACCGGTTGTTCAATCGGGATCGTACGGTCCGAGAATCTTCAGGGCCTCTTCGGCGATGGAGGTGTCGATCGCCGTCTCAAAGTCAATGTCACCGGAAATCGCACCGGCGGCCTTGTAGTGTTCAAACTGTTTCTGGATGTCGTCGACGAACATCTTGCCGTCCGGATTCAGGCCGGTCACGTTCACTTTCTCCCAAAGACCCGGGTCTTTCAGCGCCGTGTGCTTCACCATGATGTCGATCACTTCGTCCTTGCCCTCATCCTTGAAGAATGCATCGTTGTAGTCACGAAGCCCTTTCAGGTAGGCAAGCATGAAGCGGAGCGAAATCTCCTTCTCCTGGGTCATGAACTGCGGAGAGCCGAGCACCATGGCGATCTGGGATTCCGGCGCATAGTCCGTCGCATCGAGGAACCGCTGGTGCATGCCGTTCTCGACGCCCTGCGTGATGAGCGGCTCGATGTTCAGCGCGGCGTCGACCGATCCGCTGTCAATCGCCCCGAGCATGCTGCCAAAGTCGGCGATCAGCACAAACTCCACATCTTCTTCGGTGAGGCCCGCATGCTCGAGCATCATGTCGAAGATGTAGCTGTCGATCGAGTTGCGGGACGAGACGGCGATCTTCTTGCCCTTCATGTCGGCGTAGTCCTTGATGTCGCTGTCCACGGGCGTGACGAACGTGAAGTACGACTTGCCCGGCACGTTGTGGCCTTTGTCGGCGATGATCCGGACGTCGATCCCCTGCGCGATCGCATTGAAAAACGATGCCGTGGACACGCCGCCCGCGATGTCGACCTCGCCCGCCGCGAGGGCCGGGAGCATCTCATCGCTGTTCGCAAACTGGGCGAATTTCACATCGATGTTGTAGTCCTCAAAATATCCTTTTTCCTTGGCAATATAAAACCCGGCACCGGAAGCCGCCCCGTCCTCGGCAATCATGACGGTGACGCGCTCATCGAGCGGTGCGAGATCCCCGGACGGCGCTTCCTCCGCCGGCTTTTCCGTCGGCTTCGCGGGTGCAGCCGGCTCCTTTTTCCCGCAGCCCCCGAGAATGAGGAGCATGGCGGCGAATAATACGAACGCGTACTTCCAAATCCCTTTCCTCACTTAAATCCCCCTTCTGTCATTGAACGGACGCACTATTGCCGGGACCGCTGGACTTCCTCCTGCAGGTGCTTCAGCACCCGGACGAACTGCTCCGCCACATCCGGATCGGCCCGGATCGCCTCCATCGTGCGGGGCCGCGGTGTCCCTACCCGGATCTCGTCCGCAATCCGGCCCGGCTGCGCACTCATGAGCAGGATCCGGTCAGACAGCAGAAGGGCCTCGTCGATGCTGTGCGTGATGAAGAGCACCGTCTTTTTCGTCTCGGTCCAGATCTGCAGCAGCTCCTCCTGGAGGATGAACTTGTTCTGCTCATCGAGCGCGGCGAACGGTTCATCCATGAGCAGGATCTCGGGATCATTCGCAAACGCCCGGGCAATCGAAACGCGCTGCTTCATTCCTCCGGACAGCTCTTTCGGATACCGGTCGGCGAACGCCATAAGGCCGGTTTTATTGAGATAGTAATCGGTCCGTTCCTTGACAACCTTCTTCGGAAGCTTCCGCATCTGAAGACCGAACGCCACGTTGTCGCGGACGGTGAGCCATGGGATGACTCCCCGCTCCTGGAACACCATCGACTGGAGCGGCCGGTCCTCCTTCCCCGCCTTGATCGAGAACTCGCCGGCGCTCGGATGCTCGAGTTCGGCGAGGATGCGGAGCAGCGTCGTCTTCCCGCACCCGCTCGGCCCGACGATGCAGACGAATTCCCCGTCGAGAATGTCGAGCGACACTCCGTCGAGCGCCGTGATGCTTTCGCCTTTCTTGTAAAACACCTTCGTGAGATTGCGGATCCGGATTTTCACATCTTCCCCCACGGCTTCACCTCCATCTCAGAATCTTCCGCTGCAGCCCCCGCAGCAGCAGCGAGAACAAATACCCGAAGAATGAAATCAATATGAGCCCGACGTACATCTTCTGCAGCAGGAACGCTTTGTAGGATGTCCAGATCAGGAACCCGATCCCCGAAACGGAGCCCATCATCTCGGCAGCCACGATGGTGAGCAGGGCAATCGCCTGGCCCATCTGGATGCCCTCGAGCATGACCGGCAATGCGCCCGGGAAAGCAATTTTCAAGAAGTAGTCCTTTGAATCCGCCCCGTAGTTCTTCGCCACATCCATATGGATCGGCTCGATGTTCAGCACGCCCGCCGCGGTGTTAATCACGACCGGGAAGAACACGCTGCCCGCAATCGTGACCACCTTCGACAGATCCCCGATCCCGAACAGGATGATGATGATCGGCAGAAGCGCCAGTGTCGGAATCGGCATGAGCGCCATGACAATCGGCTGCACGAAATGCCGGATCGGGGAATAAAGCCCCATGAGCAGGCCGATTACGATGCCCGGGATGACCCCGAGCAGGAAGCCTGCGAAGATCCGGTACAGCGACACGCCGATATGATGAATGAGTTCACCGCTCGCCAGCAGTTCCCAGAACGTCGTGATGATCGCGGTCGGCGGCGGGAAGAAACGCGGATCGATCAGCGCAGTCCGTGACAGAACCTCCCATAAGAGCAGCATGAAGATCGGGGAGGAGACGGTGAGGAGCTGCTTCAGCCGTTCTTTCATCTGCCGCTTTTTCCATTCTTGTCTTTCCACTTCAACCGGATTGTTTATCGGTGCCATGCGCCTTCACCCCTTCTTGCTCAGGATATGAGCCCGCCCGGTGTTGCGTGTAGGCGCGGTGTGCTGAGTGTTTATTTGATTTGGCTTTATTTTGCGGGGCTTTACTTCGTGGTGTGGAACCTTATTTCATATCGCGGTTCCTTATTTTATAACGGCGGCTCTTATTTCATATCGGCGCTCCTTATTTCATATCGCTGCTCCTTATTTCATAACGCCGCTCCTTACTTCATATCGCCGTTCCTTATTTCATATCGACGCTCCTTATTTCATATCGACGCTCCTTATTTCATATCGCCGTTCCTTATTTCATATCGCCGTTCCTTATTTCATATCGACGCTCCTTATTTCATAACACGGCCTCTTATTTCATAACTCCACTCTTTATTTCAAACCACCCGCCCCTCCCGCCGCCAAAAAAACCCGTCTCCGGACGGGAGACGGGCTTGCGGGCATTCATCCCTGGAACATGAGGTAGGACGCGACCAGGTAGCCGGCGATGATGAGCAGGGACGGGACAACATACGACAGGCCGGATTTCGTCCGGCGGCGTGCGAGGGCGAACAGGATCACGGCGGACAGGGCCATGACGACGAGCGCCGTGATGCGGTGGGACGGGTCCCCTGCGGACAGGACGGGCCCGCCGCGGTAGAACAGGTCGGCCAGGAAGATGATGAGCATGTTGAACATGTTCGAGCCTAGAATCCCGCCGAGCGCCAGGTTGACGTTCCGGATCTTGAGCGCAATGTAGACTGAGACGGCTTCAGGGAGGGACGTCGTCGCCGCGATCAGGAAGCTTCCGACGAAGCTCGAGCCGAGCCCGGTGATGACGGCGATCTTGTCGCCCATGATGGACAGCACCGTCCCTGCACCCATGATCAGGACAGCCGCCAATGCGAATCCGATGACTGCTCGCTTGACGGTCACGTCTTCATTCCCTCCGGAAACGTCCCCGGCCAGTTCGGCTGCCGGGACGGACGGTTCTTCCGGCACCCTTCGGGACACCCGGCCGACGATCACCATGCCGATCGCGTAGATCGCCACGAGCACAATGGAATCCACGCCGACGCCGAGCAGCGACCAGTCGGGCCGGAACGAGAGCGACACATACGTGACCGCCATGAGGACGAGGCCCGTCCCTGCCGTGTACAGGTGGTTCCGCCCGGCTTTCTCGAACAGGTGCTGCCTGCGGTAGAACAGGTCGAAGCAGGCGAAGATGAACAGGTTGAACATATTCGAGCCGACGACGTTCCCGATGGCGATGTCCGGGTTGCCGATCAGGACGGCCGAAACGCTCGTCGTCACTTCAGGCAGGGACGTGGCGCCCGCAAGCAGGAGCGTCCCGACAAGCAGTCCGCCCATCGCGGTCTTCGTACTGAGCACATCGGCATAATTCGACAGCTTGATCGCGGCGAATACCGTCACCGCAGCGGCAAGGATGAACCAGACAAATGGCATTACAACTCTTCCCTTTCCCTGCGCCCGGTGATGAGCGCTTCCAGATTCCGTTCAAACCGCTCGTTCGCTTCGGCCTTGCGCTTTTTCGGCCCTTTCATGCGGCCCCCTGCTTCCCGGACCTTCCGGGAAATGTACCGGCTGCCGAGCAGTGATTCAATATTGTCATCCGTATAAAGTCGGCCGTTCTGGTCGATCGGCCGTCCGCCTTTGGCGAGCACCATTGCGGCCAGACCGTAGTCCTGGGTGACGACGATGTCGCCCTTGCCGACCCGGTTCACGAGCGAAAAGTCGACCGAATCGGCCCCTTTGGACACAATGATCGTCTCCGCCCCTTCGCGGAACATTTCATGCGCCGTGTCGCAAAGCAGGAGAACCGGAACACCGTGCCGGCCTGCCGTGCGGATCGTCTCGTTTACGACCGGACAGCCGTCCGCGTCCACCAGGATCTTCATATGCGTCTCCCCTTTCCGTCTGTGATCTCCAAAATGCGGTTGATCACACGCTGAACATCTTCTTCACTTTTTATAGTCAGGACATGGTCTGCTTCGTCCGGCTCCGGCTGAACTCCAGGAAAGTTCTTCATCTGACGGTCCAGCAGTCCGTCGTACGACAGACTGACCCGGAAAATATCCGTGCTTCTTGTGCTTTCACGGATCCGCCGGCGCAGCCTGTCCTCTTCGAGATCAAAGGAAACGAGGACGGTCACAAATCCTTGGTCCTTGTAATAAGCGAGCCATCTCCTCCGCGACTCCGTTCCGAGGTTGGAGTTCGAGAGAATCAGATGGAGGCTTGTCTTGTCCACTGCATGCTCAACGATGCATTGGGTCAGGGCATGCTTGATCTCATTCGGTCCCTGCTCCGGCAGCAGCATCGGGTAATGTGTATTCAAAAATCGCGCCTGAATGTCCTGATCGATGACAACCGAGCCAGGAAGCACTTCTGCGAGCCTGTTGGCAAACGTTGTCTTGCCGCTATGGGTCATTCCGGCGGTCATCACAGCTAACCGTTCCACAGTCCGACACTCCGATCATCCGGTATTACTCTTAACATATCACAGCGTTCCTTCCGGTGCATAACGGGCATGCGCTATAATAGCCTCATGATGAACCTGACCCCTGATATGAAGCGGCAACTGAATAGCTATAGCATCTACACCGGCGCGCCTGCCCATCCGCTTTTCACACTGGAATCGCTGAAAAAGGAGCCGGCGGCGGCACTTGATCTCGTGCAGGCCGTCAGCCGGACGGAAAACCGGACGATTGCGGCTTCCTTCTTCACCCGCAGGCTCGGCATGTTCACGGCGATGCAGCTGTACATGCTGATCGTCTATGAAGAAGTGTGGGAAGGGCCGGATGAGGCGTTCCGGTTCGGTGCCGTCGAGGAGTACGGCAACCTGACCGTGAGCCAGTTCCTTGCAGGCGGCGCTTTCCGGCCGGTCGACGAAGCGGAGCGGCCGGAAGCCGTCCGGCAAATACTGAGCAGATTCGTCAAAGACGTGGCCGACGCGCTGCGCACGGTTTCCTCGGCCTCGTCGCTCACTCACTGGGAGAATATGTTCGGCTTCCTGCTTTATCATTTCCATGTCCTGCTGTCCGATCCTTACCAACGGGAGGAAACACAGGCGGTGCTTGATCTCCTGAAGGATGACCGGACATGGGATGGCCTTGCCAAGGAATCGCTCTTCGCCCGCTACCTCCGCGGACAGCAGCCGTCCGCTCTCCTGAATACGACCGTCCGGACGACCTGCTGCCATTCCAAGGACGTGCCGGGACTCATGCAGTGCGGGTATTGCCCGCTGAAAAAGTAAACACTGAAACGGGGCTGTCCTGATCAAAGGACAGCCCCGTTGTTGCACTTTTTATTCGACCGGTCCGTCCCAGTCGCCCATGCCCGGCGCGACACGGGTGACATTGTCCCGGCCCGCTGCTTCCAGCGCCTCATATGCCCGGCCGGCCCGGCCGCCCGAACGGCAGATCACATAGACATCGCCCGTTTCGGGAATCTCCGCCAGGCGGTCATCGATCTGGCCGAGCGGGATATTGACGGCACCCGGTGCGTGTCCGGCTTCGAACTCATCCGGTTCGCGTACGTCGATCAGCGTGACTCCGTCTTGCCCGGCCACTTCCAAGTATTCTTCATTCGTGATGGTCTTCATTTCTGTTGTCTCTCCTTTTTCAGGGGCGGACCCTTTTTTGATGTAGTGTGTGAGGACTCCGTTCTCCTCAATGAGTTCCAAATATTCCTGTCCCGTTGTTTTTGCCCACATCGGAAGATCTGCGATGGACCCGCGGTCGGTCACGATCACTTCCAGCACCTCTCCCGGCGCCAGATCCTCCATCGCTTTTTTCGTCCGGACGACCGGCATCGGGCACGATAGCCCTTTAGCGTCCAATGTCCTCGTCACATTATACATGAAATCTATTCCCTCCAGATCGTCTGCTGAATCCATTTTAACCTTGGCATGCTGTATATCAGAATGTCAGAGTCATGTCGGCATCCTTCGCGCTTCCGAGGAAGGTGACGGCACCGCCGACCTCCGTTCCGTCGACAAAGTCTTCTTTCTGGAGGCCCATGACGTCCATCGTCATCTGGCATGCGATGAACTTCACGCCCAATTCCTGCGACATGGCCACCAGTTCGCCGATGGAAGGCACATTCGCTTTCTGGAACCCTTCTGCAAAATGCTCTTTTCCTTCAGGCATCGGCAGGGCGTTCATGCCCTGCCGGTGGATGAGGTTGAGTCCTTCAAAAGTGAAGAAGATCTCCACTTCTCCGTCTGTTGCTGCGGCTGCCGTCGCGATGTTGAATACTTTGTAGGCGTCAAACAAACCGCCGTTTGCAGCGATGATGGCTACTTTCATTGTTGGTATTCCTCCGATTTCAATCTTAATCCCCACTTTACGGGCAGGGGTATTTATTCATCCAAAAAAATATAGCTTCCTCTCAGAACAACTGAACAAACAGATCGCGCCAAATATTAACGGCCGTGGCGGCAATCAGGACGGCGAGCAGCCATTTCAATATCTTCGTGTTCATCTTCTGTCCGGCCTTGGCGCCGAGGGGAGCCGCGATGAGGCTTGCCACGATCATGATCACCGAAGGCCAGAGAAGCACCTGGCCCGTGAACACCTTGCCTGCCGTTGAGCCGATTGAAGAAATGAGCGTGACCGCGAGTGAGGTGGCAATCGTCATGCGGGTCGGAATATTGAGGACCGTCAGCATGATCGGGACGAGCAGGAACGAGCCTGCCGCTCCGACAATCCCGGCCCCGACGCCGACGATGAACGCAAGCACGGCGGCCAGCGGGACGGAAAAATGAACATCCTCTTCCCGGGCATCCGGAACTTCCTTTTTCGGGATGAACATCATGACGGCCGCAGTCGCGGCCAGGACTCCGTAAACGACATTCACGGTCAGCTCGCTCATCCCGGAGGAGCCGAACCCTCCGGCAAAACTGCCGGCAAGGACGGCAAGTCCCATCGCGGCGATGAGTTTCTTGTTCAGATAACCGCTTCCCCGGTAAGCCCAGACTCCGCCGATCGTCGCAAAGATCACCTGGACCGCGCTGATCCCCGCCACTTCATGGGCCGTGAACGCGGCAAAGCCGAGCATCGGCGGGATGTACAGCAGCATCGGATATTTGATGATCGAGCCGCCGATTCCGACCATCCCCGAAATGAACGACCCCGCGAAGCCGATGGCGAAAAGGGTGAGAATGAATGGCAGGGTCAGTTCGGACCCGCTCATCCGTTCCAGGCTC
This sequence comes from Edaphobacillus lindanitolerans, assembly GCF_900156305.1. Lineage (GTDB taxonomy): Bacteria > Bacillota > Bacilli > Bacillales_A > Planococcaceae > Bhargavaea > Bhargavaea lindanitolerans. The sequence goes on from NZ_FTPL01000001.1 coordinate 1,286,276, forward strand.
CCATGCCGCCCCGGACGTTCGTCACTCGATCAAATCCCGCTTTTTTCAGCAGGCGTGCGGCCTGCGCGCTTCTCATCCCGCTCTGGCAGATGACGACCGCCTCTTTCGACTTGTCGAGTGAAGCCTGTTTCGCCTGCAGCGTGTTCAACGGGATATTTTTGAACTCCTTGATATGCCGGCCCTTGTATTCAGCAGGGGTCCGGACGTCAATGAACTGCTTGTCCTTGTCTCCGAGCATCTCCTTCAATCCGTCCGCGTCCACTGTCCGGATGCCCTTCGCCGGCATGAGCCGCCAGGCGAAGAACAGGACAATGGCCGCGATGATGATCCATTCCATTTTCTCCGCTTCCTTCCGATTAATTCGATTTGACGAGCAGCTCGATCGCTTCCTGGACATGAGCGCTCGTGTCTTCGCCCGATTCGATGCTTTCCCGTACGCATGCCTCGAGATTGGTGCTGACGACGACACCGATCGTCCGGTCAAGCGCGCTCTTGACCGCCCGGAGCTGCATGACCACGTCCCGGCAATCCCGCTCTTCTTCCATCATCTGCAGCACGCCCTTGACCTGGCCCTCGATGCGCCGCATGCGGTTTTTCACTTTTTGATCGTAGTCCATCGTTCCCGCTCCTTTTCGGACCGGAAACCCGGCCCCGTTTTACTTCACTATAGCATGGCCGGCACGTTCATACGCATTGAAACCGCCGGCCAGATGTTCCACATCACTGAACCCGCGCGCTTTCAGGATGCTCGCCGCAATAGCGGAACGGGCTCCGCTCTGGCAATGGACCAACAGTCTGCGGTCTACGGGCAGTTGTTCCGTCCGGAGATGTCCGAGGAAATGATGGGCGGCCCCGGGCATGCGGCCGGAAGCCCATTCCGAGTCGTTCCGGACGTCCAGGACATACACGCCGTCTTCTTTTCCTTCTCTAACAAAATCATCGGGCGAAAGAGCGACGTATGTGTCTGTTTCACTTCCGGAAAGGGCAGTCTCCGGCCGGACAAAAGCTTTGATATGGTCCAGATGAATCGACTCCAGCGCTTTCCGGACCGAATCTTCTTTGCCCTCTTCTGCAATCAGGACAAGTGGTTCGTCATAGCGGATCAGCCACCCGGCCCAGTTCGTGAATGATTTATTGAATGGAATGTTGATTGAGCCTTTGACCAGGGCTTTTTCCGCTATTTGCGCAGGACGGGTATCCAGCACAACGGTCTGTTCATCCGCCCTGAGCTCGTTGAACCGTTCCGGGCTTTCCAACAGCGGAACGGGACCCCCGCCGAGAAGTTCCGGGCCTTCCTTGTTCACTTTCTTCATCATGGCGAAATAGGACGGTGCTTCGGGCTGGCCGTCGAGCAGACGGCGGACGAATGCTTCCTCGTCATCTTCCTTCATTGCCCAGTTCATCTGCTTTTCATAGCCGACTGTTGAAAGCGGCACCGCACCGAGCGATTTTCCGCATGCCGATCCGGCTCCATGGCCCGGCCAGACGATCAGATGGTCCGGCAATGCCTTGAACGATTTTACGGAACGGAACATCTGGCGGGCCCCCTGCTCTGCCGTATCCGCGATTCCCGCCGCTTTCTCCAGAAGATCGGGCCGGCCCACGTCACCGACAAACACAAAGTCACCCGTAAAGATCCCCATCGGTTCATTGGCTCCCCCGCCCTTGTCGGTCAGGATGTACGAAATACTTTCCGGGGTATGTCCCGGTGTATGGAGAACAGCGAATTCAATATTCCCGATCGAGAATGTGTCTCCGTCTTTCAGCAAGACGGCATCGACTGCATCGGTGTACGTGTAGCGCCAATCGTCGCCGCCCTCATCCGACAGGTACAAGGTTGCCCCAAGGTCATGGGCCAGCTGGCGTGCGCCCGATGTGAAGTCTGCATGGATATGGGTTTCCGCGGCAGCCGTAATCTTCAGCCCTTCCTTCTGCGCCTTGGAGATGATGGCCTCCGAGTGCCGTGGCGGGTCGATCACGATGGCTTCTCCGGTGCGCTGACAGCCTACGAGATAAGCGTATTGTGCCAGATGCTCATCAAAAAATGATTGAAAAAACATTGATTCCTTCCTCCTTCACGGTCTTTATACCCCATTGGGTATATCCAATTTACCACCCGGGGTATCCATCCGTCAACCCCCCTGCCTTTTGAACCCATGAACCCACGCAAAAACCGGAACCCTGAATCAGGATTCCGGCCGTTCTCTTATGAGTCGCTGCCGTCAACATACTTTCCATGATCGGGTATGGCCAGTTCCCGGAAGTTGGCGGCCAGACGGCCCAGATGCTCCTGGAGATATTCCCCGCTCACCGGGATGCCGTGCCCGGTGAGCGCAACTTTCGGCTGCAGCATGGCGAGTGCCTTCACCGATTGCTCCGCCGATTCCCAGTCCGGTGTCAGGTAAACCGGCGGGCCGCTGACTTCGAGTTCCTGGGTCATCACTTTGTACATGGCGTCCTGCTTGACCGTGACGAACGCGTCCCCGGCGATGAGGGCGCCGTCCGATTCCCGGAACAGCGACACATGTCCCTCGGAGTGCCCCGGTGTATGAAGCCAGCGCCAGCCCGGCATGCCGGGAACCGTTCCGTCAGCCGGCAGCTCATGCGCCCGTTCCCCGATGTCGATCGCTTCGGTCGGGAACAGCTTGGACATCTTGGCGATCATGCCGCCCTCCACCGTCATGTCCGGATCCGGGTAGTCCCGCTTTCCGGTGATGTACGGAATTTCAAGGAGATGGGCATAAACCGGGACGTCCCACTTTTCAAGCACATCGATCAGGCCGCCAATATGGTCAAAATGCGCGTGCGTCAGGATGATGGACTGAGGCGGGTTGTTTTCACCGAACCGCCGTTCCGCTTCCTCGATGATTTTGTCTCCGGATTTCGGCATGCCCGCGTCGATCAGCACCCATTCATTGCCGTGGCCCGGCTTTCCGTAAAAGATGACGTTGACGATCTGGATCGTGAAGCTGTACAGGTCCCCGCCCATCGGAATGCCGTCGCCGCTGTTCACCGATGTGATTGGCTGCAGGCGCTCAGTGGACGAACTTCTCTCCATGTTGCCATGGTCCTCCATATCGATTCCCTCCCGTTTAATCACTCTTTTCCTTCTTTCCCGATTTTCAGGGAATCACACTACCTTTCCCGATATGCGCGGATCGACAGCTTGGTCGATACGTAAAACGAAACGGCTGCCGCCCCGTAGAGCGTTCCCATGAACAGACCGGCCGGAAGGTCTTTCGGATGGCTGATGAACACCGAAATCAGCAGCCCGAGGGCCACGGCAACCGTCGGGACAACCGCCGGCGGGATACGGAATGCGTATTTGAGAAGCTGCGTACCGATCAGCACGAGCGGAACGGCCAGGAATACGTCCCAAATATTCGTCGTAATATGCGGAAATTCCGTCACGGATTTTCCCTCCTCCTTCTGCGGAACAGCCGGTTTGACGGTCAGTATGGACAAAAGCAGCAGGCATTAGGCACAAAAAACCGGCGGGAGCTTCCGTCCCCGCCGGTTTCCGGTGTTCATTCTCCTTCTGTTTCCGATTCCATCTCATCCAGCACATCCGGAAAAAGCATTTCATCAAACTGCTCGCCCGTCGCTTCGTCCTTCAGGATGACCGTTGTCCGGAGATCATCCGCATTCACGCCGTCGAACAGCTGGACATACATGCCGGCAAAGCCGACGCCGAGCAGCGCAAATCCGTCAAAGGAGTTTTCAAATTGCTCACGGTCGACCGTTACCTCAAACTTTGTGTATCTTTTGTCATGGGTGATATCCCGGATTGACGGGTAGCCGTCGCCTTTCATCTCGTCCGTCAGCTGTTCCACACCCTCCAGCAGCTCGGCCATCATTTCCTTGTGCTGGGCCTTCGACATTTTAAACGTCACGGAGCCGTCCGCATTTTTCACTGCGTCGGCTTTCCCTTCTGCCTTCACCTGCTCAACCGCCTCGCCGACGTCTTCGCCTTCAAAGAACGAAGGCGGCACCGTCACTTCCACATTGAACAGTCCTTTGTCGACTTCTACCGCTCCGCCTTCCGCACTTTGTTTTTCCCCGCCTGCCGCTTCCCCTTTTTCCGCCGCAGCCGTCTCTTCCTTATTTGCTGCATTTTCATTTTCCGTTTTCCCGGTGGCACCGCAGCCTGCAAGCAGGGCGACCAACACGAGCATCATCCACTTTTTCATGATGAATTCCCTTCTCTCTGATGTGTTGATTTCATTCTACCAAACCCGGTCCGCCGGACCTTCCCCTGAATCGGAAAAGGTTCGCGATAACAAAAAGCCCTCCGCACGGGAGGGACCTTGAGTATCTATGATCACCGCAATGCCGCATGCAGCAGCCGGGCTGATTCGAGCCGCTTCCGGATAAGCACGCCCAAGACCGCGGCGAACACCGCCTTCAGGATGTCCGGGACAATAAACGGGATCATCGCGCCGGTGAATGCGCCGGCCCAAGACAGGTTGCCCATCCATTTATACCAGACCGTTCCGGCAAACAGGATGAACAGGGCACCCGTCACGGTAGCCGCGATTCCCGCAGCCGTGTGCCGGCCGCCCTTCTCAAAAATCAGCCCGATCAGGAATACGGCCGGGATGTAGCTGAGGATGAACCCGCCCGTCGGCCCGAGAATGATGCCGAGGCCCGCCTTCATGCCGGCGAACACCGGGATGCCGACCGCGCCGAGCGCCACGTACAAAGCGGCTGAAAGCGTCCCGTACCGTTTCCCGAGAATAATGGCCATGAGCGGCAGGACCAGTGTCTGGGCGGTGAACGGAATCGGCGGCACCGGAATGATGATCTGGGCCCCCACCCCCATCAGTGCAGCAAACAGAGCTGCGAGAATCATCATCTTCAATCGTTCATTTCCCATATTTCGATTCCCCTTAGAGTAAACATAAAATAATATTTAGTTAACACATTAAATCATATATACTGAAGGAAACCGAGTCAACCCGGGATATGAAAGGAGTGCCGGAAGATGCAGATCCATGGCGTGGAAGTTGAGGGGCCGGTCATTGACGGGGAGACCCGCTGCGTGCATTATCACGGGGAAAAAGACCGGATCGCCATCCGGTTCTGCTGCTGCGGAAGATGGTTTCCGTGCCATGCCTGCCATGAGGAGTCCGGCTGCGGCCATCATGCGGTGTGGCCGTCGGACCGGTTCGGCGAGGAGGCGGTCCTCTGCGGGAGCTGCGGCCGCCGGATGACGGTCCGCGGTTACCTTGAAGGGGATTCTTCCTGCCCGGGATGCGGGGCGTCCTTCAACCCGGGATGCAAGCTTCACCGCAGGCTTTATTTCGAATGAAGACGAAAGAAAACCGCAGAACGGGTCTGCGGTTTTCCCTTTGTCTATTCGCTTGCCACGTCGCTCGTGGCGGCCCGCCGGATCTGGCGGCGGTGCTCGTACAGGTTGCCGATGATCACTTTGCCGACCGCGTACGCCGGAACGGCGAGCAGGATGCCGACGAACCCGGCAATATTGCCCGCAGCGAGGATCACCGTGATGACCGTGAGCGGGTGGATGTCGAGCGATTTGCCCATCACGTTCGGTGTGATCAGGTTGCTCTCGATCTGCTGGGCGAGGAGCATGACGATGCCGACGCCGATGAGCAGCTTCGGATCCTGGATGAGCGCGATGAGGAGCGCCGGCACGACCGACACCCACGGACCGATGAACGGAACGAGGTTCATGAACAGTCCGAAAATGGCGAGGATGAGCGCATACTCCAGTCCGATGATCAGATATCCGATGAGCAGCATGATCCCCACGCAGAGGCTGACAAACATCTGACCCTGGATATACGTCTTGAGCGTGCGGTTGACGTCCTGCAATGTCTTGACGACGAACGTCTTCTTGTCACCTGAAAAGAACTTCGACACGAATGGTATGAAGTGCTCGTGGTCCTTCAGCATATAGACGAGGAAGAACGGAGCGAGTACGAGCATGAAGATGGTCTGGAAAAACCCGGTCAGGAACGAGACGAGCCCGCCTCCGAGACCGAGCGCGATCTCATTCACCCGGTCCCTCGCGGACTGGATGCCATTCTCGATGAAGTCCGGCCATTCATCCCGGCGGTCGAGCACGTAATTCACCGACTCCTCGACTTTGTCCGTAATTTCCGGCAGGTTGTCGGTGAACGCGTTCACCTGCTTGTTGATCATCGGACCGACCATCGCATACAGGGCCCAAAAGACCCCGACGATCAGGATGAGACAGCTGAGGATGCTCGCCCATCTCGGGAACCGGTATTTCTCCAGCAGCCGCTGGACGGGCTCTGTCAGGTAGAACAGCACTCCGCCGACGAGCAGCGGCAGGAAGATCGTCTTCAGGATAATGAGGATCGGAGAGAAGATCCCTTTGATATCAATAAAGAAATGCACAATGAGCAGGGCGAGCAGAATGCCGACCCCCGCCTGGAACCATAGTTTCTTTGTCATAGGCGCCCCTTCCGCTTCAGTTCAAGTTGATCTTCATCAAGTATAACTGTTCATACGGATGCGGGCACCCATGGTTTCAAAGAAAAAGAGAAGTTCACACAAGGGAGAGGCGGTTTCCGGACGGGTCTGTGACCGATATCCGCCCTTCACGCTCCGCCGGCTCAAAACCGAGGGCGCGAAGCCGGCCCGCGGCTTCCTGCTTGGATGTTTCATCGGGATAGACGACCGAAAACTCGGCAAGCCCCGCACTGTCGCTTCCTTGGGGCGGAGCACCGGCTCCGTTCCAAGTATTCAGGCCGATATGGTGATGGTATCCGGCGGTGGACATGAAGAGGGCCTGGGGATACCGGCTGACCACTTCAAACCCGAGGCCTTCCCCGTAAAACTGCCGCGCCGCCTCCAGATCCGAGACATGCAGGTGAATATGGCCCATCAGTGTCTGTTCCGGTATACCGGCCCATTTGACGCCCTGTGCATCCGCGGCCGCAAGGATTGCCTGCGCATCGAGCGGATCGGTCGCCATCCGCACCTCCGGCCCTTCCCAGATCCAGCCTTCCGGGGGCAGGTCACGGTAGATCTCGATGCCGTTTCCTTCCGGATCATTGAGATAAATCGCCTCGCTCACGAGATGATCGGCGGCCCCGAGTCCGATTCCATGCACGCTGAGATGACGGATGGCGGCCCCCAGGTCTTCCCTGGAAGGCAGCAGGAGAGCAAAATGATAAAGTCCGGCACGGCGGGGAAGCTTTGGATGGAGTCCTTCGCGCTCGTTCAGCACGAGGAGCGGCGTCCGGCCGTCCGCGGTCAGTTCCACCCTCTGGCCCTGCTCTTCTAGGATCCGCAGGCCGATCACTTCCGTGTAGAATCCGGTCATTTCCGCCAGATCGAGAACATTCAATTCGACTGCCCCGACATGGGTCGCCGGCTGCTTATGAAACTGAGACATGTCGTCTCCTCCTTTTATGCATTTAATAGTTACGTTTAGTAACCACTTTACCGGTCACATGAAGTTACGTCAAGTAACCGAGTTGCTACCTTTTGACGATTTGACTGTGTTAAACTGTGCGCAAGGAGTGATTTTCATGAATCGAACGGAATTGTGCCCCCGATTTGAACAGGCGGTCTCCCTGCTCAGCCGCCGCTGGAATGCACTGATCATTTATTCCCTTCTCGACGGGCCTAGCCGGTTCTGTGAGGTCACGGAAACCATCGGGATCAGCAACCGTCTGTTATCCGAACGTCTTAAGGAACTTGAGACGGACGGCATCGTCAGCCGGACGGTCTCCGGCGATTCCCCCGTGCGCATCCAATATAGCCTGACTGAAAAGGGAATGGCCCTGCTTCCTGTGCTGCAGGAGCTTGAGTCATGGGCAACCAAGTGGGTCGACCCGGCCCCGGAACCGGCAGAATAAACACGACTGAATCAAGCAAAGCAATATATTGCATACCATTTGGGTCGGATTTGAAGTATAATCAGTGCATGAGACCCAATTTCTTCTGGGACAGGGGGGAGAAAAGATATGCCGATTCCTTCGGATCATTCAAGACCGGTGCGGCTGACCGCCAAGGAAGCTGCATTCAACCAACTGCAGCACTGGATCATTGACGGGACGCTGCAGCCGGGAGAAAAACTGAACGACCTGGAGATCGCCCAGGCCCTCGGCGTCAGCCGGACCCCCGTCCGGGAATCCCTGCAGCTTCTGGAAACCCAGGGGTTCGTCAAAATGTACCCCGGGAAAGCCACCCAAGTAACCGAAGTGGATCCCGAGGCCATCAATGACCTGCTGCCGCCGCTTGCGGCCCTGCAGGCACTGTCAGCGGAAATCGCGACGCCCAAGCTCGACGAAGAAACGGCCGATCTCCTGACCGAGGCGAATGAAGGCTTTGCAGAGGCCGTCCGCTCCGGCAACGACGAGACGGCGCTCCGGATTGATGAGGAGTTTCACCAGATCATCGTGGACACGGCCGGAAACTCTTATATCCAGTCGGTCGTGAACAATCTTCAGGCACATGTCCGCCGGCAGTTCTTCCATGATGCGATCGTGCTCAGGGAACAGTCGGTCCAGGAGCATGAGGCCATCATCGAGGCGATGAAAGCGGGAAACGGAGAAAAAGCCGCCGACATCATGAAGACCAACTGGCTATCGGCCATCGACGAACTGAAAGCGATCCGGAATGCAAAATCATCATGAAAAAGCCGACGGAATCATCATTCCGCCGGCTTTTTCGTGTTCAATTTGCAATGGGGGCCCTTCAGGCTTCCACGCTTGCCGGTTCGGACGAGAGCCCGAGGAGCCGGGAAATGATGCCCGTGATGAGCATCACGGCGACGACGGGAACCACCCATCCCAGACCGTCGCTATAAAGCGGCAGGTACTCTTCAAACAGGTGAATGACCGGGTTCAGCCAGCCAAATTCCGTTTCAAGAGAAGCGGCAAGGGACTTCAGTCCATCGATGAGCCCGATCACGAATGCCACAGCGGTTGCCGCAACATATACGAGCCGTGAGTGATGGAACAGACGGGAGGAGAACGTCAGAAGCAGCAGCGAGATGGCGAGCGGATACAAGAACATCAGGACCGGTATGGAATAAGTGATGATCTTGGAAAGCCCGAAGTTGGCAACGACGAATGAAAAGACCGTGAATATCGTCACCCATGCCTTGTAGCCGATTTTCGGGACGATCAGGCTGAAATACTCGCCGCATGCCGTCATGAGGCCGATCGCCGTCGTCAGGCATGCCAATGTAATGACCACTGCCATCAGGATCGTACCGAACGGGCCGAAGTAATGCTCCGCGGCGGAGCTCAGCACAGGACCGCCCGTTTTAAACAGTCCGAACTTCTCCACGCTTGTTGCGCCGATCCACGCGATTCCGATGTACAGCACGCCGAGGAGCACGATGGCGGTCAGGCCGGACTTGAATGTGGCGTTGAGTATTCCTTTTCTCGACGTCACGCCCATCCCTTTCACTGCGCTGATCACGATGATGGCGAACACGAGCGCGGCAATCGCGTCCATGGTGTTGTAACCTTCCGTGAATCCTTTGACGAACGAGCCGTTTGCATAAGGCGCCTGCACTTCTCCGATGCCGCCCAGCGGGTTGAACACGGAGAAGCCGATCAGGATCAGCAGAAGGACCACGATCCCCGGAGCCAGAAATTTCCCCACCCGGTCCACAATCTTTGCCGGATTGAGCGAAAGCCAGAGCGTTACGCCGAAGAATACGAATGTGAACAGGAGCAGAGGGAGGGCACCCGCATCCTGGCCGACAAACGGGATGATTCCGATTTCATAGGCCACGGCACCGGTCCGCGGAGCGGCAAAGAACGGGCCGATTGTCAGATAAAGAACCGCCGAGAACAGAAGTCCGTACAGCGGATGGATCCGGCTCGCCAGTTCCTGGAGGTTCCGGCTTCCGGAATATCCGATGGCCAGGACGCTCAGGAACGGCAGCCCGACACCCGTGATAAGAAATCCGATGAGCGCCGGCCAAAGCTGGTCTCCCGCCAGCTGTCCGAGCTGCGCCGGAAAAATAAGATTGCCCGCACCGAAGAACAGGGCAAACAGCATGACACCAATGACCAAGTAACTAGAAAAGGGTAACTTCTCCTGCATGATTACCAGGATCCTCTCTTTCAAAACTTACCGATAACGGTAGAATATTCAGCCTTTTTTGACTGATTTCGACATATACAATATATCAGCGTCCTTCATCCTACTATGAATGTTATTAGAATGCAAACTATTTGTGTCTGATATTTTGTACTTGTCTTAATATGGACTTTTTTTCATCTCTGTTTATGTCCATTGGAAGCCGGGAATACAGAGGACAGATGCAAAATCAAAGGAGGACGTTGATATGAACCGAAACAAAGCGATGCTCGCAGCGGTCGGGCTCGGCGCCGCCTATCTGATGAGGAACAAAGACTCCAGAGACAAGCTGAAGAAGCAGTTCGACAACTTCTCCGGCACACAGGGCAACACCCCCAAACGCCAGTCGCAGATGGACAATGGCAAAAGCAATCAATCCGGCAAAAAAGGCGGATTGCTCACAAGCATTTTTGACTGATCCGGGTATTCAAAACCCCGAAGGAGGCGTGCCTCCTTCGGGGTTTTCTGATGCTCTCAGCCGAACAGAAACGAACGGCGGAGAGCATCGTTGTGCAGTCCGCCGTTTCTGAATAATATATTGACGCCATCATTGTGCGACGGCGCTTGCCTGTTTTCTTTCCGCTTTCTTCACAAGCCAGATGCTCGCTTCATAAAGCACAGCCATCGGGATCAAGACGAGAAGCTGGCTGATGAAGTCGGGCGGTGTGATGAGTGCGGAAATGATCGCGATCGAAACATACGACCATTTTCGCACGTTCTTCATCGAATCGGACGTCAGCAGACCGATCGACCCGAGGAACAGGGCTACGATCGGCAGCTCGAACAGAAGACCGATCGGCATCGTGGTCATGAGCAGGAACCGCATGTATTCCTGTGCGGACACCATCACGTCAAAGTTGGCTGCACCCAGCCCCAGGAGGAAACCGTAGCTGAGCGGGTGGATGACGAAGTAGCCGAACGCCACGCCCGCAATGAACAGGACGAGCATCACCGGCGAATACAATCCGATGAACTTCGCCTCATTCTCGTTGAGGCCGGGTTTCACGAACTGCCAGATGAAGTGGCAGAGGAACGGAAGCGATAATCCGATGGCAATCGCTCCGGACATCGTCATGTAGAATTTCACCACTTCGAGCGGTCCGAGAATGACCAGCTGGTGGCCTTTCGTCACATAGGGGAACCATAGGTTGATGGTCGAGAAGACCCCGATGAAGAACCCCAGAAAGACCACGACCGCCTTGATGAGCGCTTTTCTCAAATCATTGAGGTGGGTCACATAGGTTTCGTGCAGGCCCGGCTCTTCTCCGTCCGCCCCATTTTGGCCAGGAGGCGGATCTTCCGGTGGAGGCGGGCCACCTGCACGATGATCCTGCGCATTTTCTGCAAGAACTTCCGCTGTCGCTGCCGCTTCGGCCTCTTTCCCGGCACGCTCTCCAGCCGTTTCGGACGCGGATTTCGCCGCCTCCGCTTTCTTCTTGTCAAGCGGACTCAGGACAGTTTTGTAATCATTGCCGTACGGGTCCATCCAATCACATCCTGTCTATCCATCAAATCTGCCGGCAAAAGGCCGGCCGGCTGCCGATTGGCGTTCCGGCCGGCCCGCCGGCGAGCAGTCTTATTTCTTTTCGCCCAGTTCCTCTTTACGGACTTTGTCCTCATCGTCATCCATGATGTCTTTGGCTGATCTCTTGAATTCTGAAAGCGTCTTTCCGACGGCCGAACCGACTTCCGGCAACTTTCTCGGCCCGAAGAGAATGAGGACGATGACCAGGATGATGATCAGTCCCGGTACTCCGATGCTTGCAATGCCTCCCATGGGAATTGCCTCCTTTTGGATGAAATTTGGCGGAGCCCGAAAACGGCCCGCTCCGCTTTTCTTTGTCCGGCTGCGGGCGGCAGGGGCTCGGGGTCATAAGTCACGCCGCGCCGTGAGGCAGGCTTCACTCTGCGTCCTTCCTTATGCCTGTCGCCCCTGGACGGCCGCCCTCCGCTTTTCTTTAGACGAGTGAGCCGCCTTCTTTGCTGTACTTGATGATGCCTTCTGCGCAGCGGTAGGCGAATGCGCCGACGGTTCCGGTCGGGTTGTAGCCGCCATTATGAGAGAAGTTCCCCGCACCCACCACAAACAGGTTTTCTGCATCCCAGTGCTGGTGCCACTTGTTGACGACACTGTCCGAAGGATCCGTACCCAGGATCGTGCCGCCGGTGTTGTGGGTCGTCTGGTAAGGGACGATGTCATAATCGGTAAGCGGATTTCTGCCGACTGTCTGCTTGGCGCCCATCTTGTCCATGATCTCGACGGCTCTTTCGGTGATGTACTTATGCATTGCCCGGTCCTGGTCGGTGAAGTTATACGTGAGCTGAAGGAGCGGCACGCCATATGCATCTTTGTACTTCTTGTCGAGCGTCAGATAATTGTCCCGATGCGGCATCGAGGAGCCCTGTGCACCGATGCTGAGCGAGCGGGTATAGTTCTCGATGGACGCTTTCTTGAATTCCGCACCCCAGGCCGGTGTGTCCGGAGGGACCGGATTCGTTTCGATCGGACGGCTGCCGGTCTGTGTGATCGACAGGCTGCCGCCGTGGATGAAGTCCAGATCCGAGTGATCGAAGTTGTCTCCGTTGAAGTCGTCGATCGTCATGCCAAGCGATCCAGCGCCCATGAACGTATTGAATTGTTCATCGAAGAACCCGGTCGCACCCGGAAGGATCTGATAGCAGTAGTTTTTCCCGAGGGTTCCTTTTCCGGTATCGGGATCATACATTTCCCCGATGCCCGAAACCATGAGCAGCTTTGCATTGTTCATGACATAGCTCGTCAGGACCACGACTTCCGCAGGCTGGATGTATTCTTCCCCGGACAGCCAGTTGATGTAGCGGACACCGGTCGCCTTGCCGCCTTCATGGAGCACTTCCACGACATTGGAATGGAACTTGATGTCATAGTTCCCCGTTTCCTTGGCGGTCGGGATGACCGTGATTTCCGGGGACGTCTTGGCTCCGTACTCACATCCGAACCGTTCGCAGAAGCCGCAGTACTGGCAGGCGTTGATCGTCTTGCCGTCCGGATTCGTGTAAGCTTCGGACAAGTTGGCGGACGGCATCATGAACGGATTGTAACCGAGATCTTTCGTCGCTTTCTCGTACCGTTCCAATATCGGTGTTTTCTTCATCGGCCCCGTCGGATACTCCCGGGAGCGCTTGCCCTGGAACGGGTTCTTCCCGTCTCCGGAAATGCCCATCAAATATTCCAGTTTGTCGTAGTATGGCTCAAGCTCGTCATATGTAACGCCCCAGTCCCGCAGTAGGTATTCAGGCCCGAGCTTGTCTTTTCCGTATTTCTTGTCTGTCATCGACTTGATCTCGAAGTCATACGGCAGGAAGCGCCACGTATGTCCGTTCCAGTGGGTGCCGGACCCGCCGAGCCCTTCACCGAGGAGGAACGAACCCATTGTCCGCATCGGCAGTGCCTGCTGGTCCCGCTTGTTGCGGAACGTGACCGTCTCCTTGGACAGGTCCTGCATCAGTTCGTATCGTACCGCATACCGGTACTCGTCATGGACGCGCTGATAGTCGGCGGTGCCGCGTTCCCGGCCCCGCTCGATGCCGACCACTTTAAGTCCCGCTTTCGCGCATTCTGCGGCGATGATCCCGCCGGTCCAGCCGACGCCGACAGTCACGACGTCGACTTTCTCCAATGTTTTTGCCATTCAGCCGCACCCTCCTTAATGTTGCCCGCCCAGTGATTCCGGCGAGATCTTCTGGAATTCCTTGCTGTCGACCTTGTCTGCGTACGACATCTGATGGCCCGGGAACCCTTTCATCTTCCAGCCTTCCATCCCGCGGTTTCCGCCGTACATCGGGTCGGAGTAAGCCCCTTCAAGGGTCGCAGATCTGAGCAGGCGGAAGAAGAACCCGGCTGCCACCCCTTCCATCTCGACCTCGTCTTTCTGGAATGCGGTGATGACTTCATCCATCTGGTCTCCCTCAATATCCAAGAAGGATTTGTCAAAGCGTTTTTTCGCCTCGTCGTCCATCTTGCGGATGCCCTGTACGAAGATTTCTTTCCTTCTGAGCCGGCTCTGGTAGCCCTGCGTGGCCTGTCCGGCGAGGAATGGGCCTTGCATGTACTCTTTTTCATTGTTGCCGTAGGCGCCGGCCAGCTGATGGTCGATGAAATAAGGAACACCGAGATCCTTTGCCCCCGGCCCAAGGTCATCTTTCGGGAAGATGCGCTCCGTCGCTTCGGACAACACACTGAAATCGTGATCATTTGTAAAGAACATCCGGCCGTTCGGTGATCCGGCCCCTTCGTCCTTACGGCCACCGCTGCGGCTTGCCGAATCCCCGGCTGTTTTGGTCCCGCCGCCTTTCATGTTATAGCCGATGAGACCGCCGATCACACCGCCGCCCACCAAAGTTCCGGTGGCCACCCCGGCAGTTTTCAGGAAGTCGCGCCTGGAAACGTCTTTCTTCTCGTCCGCCATCCGTCTTCCTCCCTTGCAGTTTAGGTATTGTGAATATGAAATCTACGGGGAGCATGCCCATTCTTCCCTTCGTTTCATACCGGAAATGCAAGCTCCGCGTCCATATTCCTCACATTTCAATTCCCGATGCATCCGATCATCAAACCGTGCGATTCTACTAAATGAAAGAAACAAGACTTATGAACCATAGATTTGGTGTATTTCCACTGATCAGGAAGCCCTATATTGTCCGTATTTGTCGCATTTCTGCCAATTGGAACGATCCTTTATGTATACTGAATGTTAAGATAGAACAGTTAAAGAAGGGGGTTTTTCGGTATGGTACAAAATGTCTGGGCCCGCATGTGGGACTGGCACGATGAGGCCAAGCGGATGTTCACGTTCTTCCTGCGGCCCAATCAAGTTAAGCTGAATTCCGACGGCTCGGGGGCCCCGTTCGGATACACGGACAAAGATCCGGACAACAATCGGAACAAACGGAGTTATACGACACCCCAGCTGATCGGGCTGATCGGAGGGCCGCTCCTGTTTCTCCTGCTGATGCTCTTTTATCACCCGGAAGGTCTGTCCGGCGAGGGGCGGGCCATCCTCGCATCCACCGTCTGGATTGCAGCCTGGTGGATCACGGAGGCTGTGCCGATTCCGGTCACTTCCCTCCTGCCGCTCGTGCTGTTCCCGCTGGCCGGCGGCCTTGATGTCAAAGCGACCGCATCTGCCTACGGCGATGAGAACATCTTTCTGTTCATGGGCGGATTCATGATCGCCCTCGCAATGGAAAAATGGAATCTGCACCGGCGCATCGCCCTGACCATCATCTCGGCGATCGGCACGAACATGAATAAAATCATCCTCGGATTCATGGTCGCAACCGGATTCTTGTCCATGTGGATCTCCAACACGGCGACCGCCATGATGATGGTGCCGATCGGACTTGCCATCACTTATCAGGTGGCTGATGCCCTGAAGGGCGGGCCCCATGAGGTGGACAAGGAGAACTTCGGATTCGGCAAGGCGCTGATGCTCGGGATTGCATATTCGGCTTCAGTCGGCGGCATCGCGACGCTGATCGGGACCCCGCCGAACACGGCACTCGCCGCGGCCATGGAAAAGATGTACGGCATCGAAATCTCCTTCGGAAAGTGGATGCTGTACGGCACGCCGTTCGCTTGGATCTTCATCCTGCTCATCTGGATTTATCTCGTAAAAATTGCATTCCCGACGAAAGTGACGGAGCTGCCCGGCGGCCGGCATCTCGTGCGCCAGGAAAAAGAACGGCTTGGACGTGCATCCACCGAGGAAAAACTCGTATTCGCGGTATTCATCCTTGCTGCACTTTCTTGGATTTCCCGTTCGTTTGTCCTCCAGAATTTCCTGCCGGGGATCAGTGACGGTGTCATCGCGATGTTTTTTGCAGTCCTTCTGTTCGTCATCCCGGCTGTCAACATAAAAGGCGACCGCCTTCTTGACTGGGAGACGGCGGTGAAGCTTCCATGGGGCATCCTCCTGCTGTTCGGCGGCGGCCTCGCCATCGCAGCCGGCTTCGTCAGCTCCGGGCTGTCCGAGTGGATCGGCGGCCAGCTCACTTCGCTGCGCGGCGTACCGGTCATCCTCGTCATCCTCATCGTGGCGACTCTCGTCATCTTCCTGACGGAGATTACATCAAATACGGCGACCGCCGCGATGATGTACCCGATCATGGGGGCACTCGCCATCGCGCTCGACGTGCACCCGTTCGCCCTCATGGTCGCTGCCGGCGTGGCCGCATCCTGCGCATTCATGCTGCCGGTCGCCACCCCGCCGAACGCCGTCGTCTTCGGTTCGGGTTACCTCCGGATACCGGACATGGCCAAAGCCGGATTCGCCCTGAACCTGATCGGCATTGTGCTTGTCACGCTCTCCATCTGGTTCCTGCTGCCCGCCATCTGGGGCATCGACCTCACGACCGTCCCGGAACTGTTTAAATAACGCAAAAAAGCCATGCAAACCGGATATCCGGCTTGCATGGTTTTCTTTTTACCGAGTCATGGCCGCTTTCAACGACGAAGCACGACTTCTTTCTGTCTGTTCACAGTCTCATTCTATCAATTCAGAGTCACATTCTATCTATTCAATGCCTCTTGCTATCCATTCATACCCGCCCGTCAATGCCTCTTGCTATCCATTCATACCCGCCCGTCAATGCCTCTTGCTATCCATTCATACCCGCCCGGATTTTCTTCCTGGCCGCGAGCGAGAAGATCAGATAAATGACCGGGACGGCTGCCGCAAAGACGATGAGCAGCGTCCAGCCGCCGATTGACCAGAGGGGCGAGAGGAGTGTGCTGCCGGACGCGACCCCGATGTAGTAGGAGACCAGATAAAGGCTCGAAGCGCTGCCCTTATGATGCCGGGCATCCCGGGCGACGGTGGCGCTCGTGAGCGAGTGGGCGGTGAAGAAGCCGAGGCATACGACGCACAGGCCGGCCACGACCGCCGGGGTCGTACCGCCGAGAGTCATGAGGATGCCCGCGGACATGATGAGGATCCCGGCGATCCGCACGGGCCTCAGGCCGAACCTTCCGGCGAGCCAGCCTGCGAGCGGAGAGCCGATGACCCCGATTCCGTAGGCCAGATATGTATAGGAGATCGCTTCAAGCGACAGGTTGAACGGAGCGCCGCCGAGATGGAACGGCAGGAATGTCCAGACGCCGGTGAAGCTGAGCTGGAGGACGACGCCGAGTCCGAACAGGAGAAGAAGGAGCGGATTCCGCAGGTGGAACAGGAATGCCTGCATGTCCTCCTTCACCGTCCCCGAAGCCGGGACGAACCGCCTGGACGCAGGAAGCAGGAAAAGCACGGCGGCGGCGATGACCGCCCCGGCAATCCCAAGGCCGATGAAGGCGGTCTGCCAGGAGTAATGTTCGGTCACCCACCCGGTGATGAATCGGCCCGTCATCCCGCCGAGCGCATTCGTCGAGATATAGAGCGCGGTGGCAAAACTGGCGCTGCGCCGGTCGACCTCCTCGCTGATGAAGGCGAGCGCGGCGGCTGGGACGCCGGCAAGGGCCATCCCCTGGAGGAACCGGAGCAGGACGAGCAGGCCGAACGAAGGAACGAACGGCATGATGAAAAACGGGATGACAGCCAGCACGACGGAGCTCTTGATATACAGGGTCCGGCCGCGCCGGTCGGACAGGAAGCTGATGACGAGCAGGCCGATGATGAGTCCGAGCGTGGTCATCGAAACCGACAGACTCGACGCAGATACGCCGATTCCGAATTCCTCTGTGAAAACGGGAAGGAGCGGCTGGGTCGTGTACATCGCCGAGAAGACGAACAGGGAAGCAAAGCCGAGTGCGCCGATGATTCTCCAAAAGGCCGCATCCCTCAGTGTATAGGGCCTGTCCTCAATCTTTTCCATCATCCATCCACTTCCCATCTCTTGGTCCGTCCATTATAACATGGAAAAATCGGCTATTTGACCGTCCGGTCTTCGGGTATAATGGCGGCAAACAGACGAAGAAAGGAACGATCCCCCATGAGACTATCCTTTGCCGCCGCTGCTGTCCTTGTGCTCTTCCTTGCCGCCTGCTCCGGAAAACCGGACAGTGCCGGCCGGGAAACCGTCCCGGCACAGCCGGACTCCTCCGGGACCCGGGACGGTCCCGCCGTCGATGCAAGTGCCGATCTCAACGACGGGGAGCAGATCCGCGTCCTGGCCGCAGACCTTCAGGCCCCCTGGTCGATCGCCCGCCACGGGGACACATTCTATGTATCCGAACGGGCAGGGACGATTGCTGAAATCACGGCGGGAGAAGTCCGCCGGATGGCCGTGAATCTCTCCGCTCCGCTGTCCGGGGCAGCCGAAGCGGGCCTCATGGGCTTTGTGCTGAAAACGGATTTCCCCGAATCGGGGGAAGCATTCGCTTTTTACACGTACGACGATGCGTCCGGTCCGGCCAGCCGGATCGTCACGCTCCGCAGGGATAATGAGGCATGGACCGAAACAGAGATCCACCTCGACCGGATCCCTTCCGGCCGCGTGCATCACGGAGGCCGGCTCGCCTTTTCGCCTGAAGGTGTTTTGTTCGCCACGATCGGGGACCGGATGGCACCGGACACTGCACAGGATCCTGATTCGCCCAACGGCAAGATTGTCCGGATGGAGCCGGGCGGAACGTTCCGGATCCACTCGCTTGGCCACCGGAACCCGCAGGGACTCGCCTGGTCGGACGACGGCACGATGTATGCAATCGAGCACGGACAGAATGCCCATGATGAGCTGAACCGGATTGTGGAGGGCCGCAACTACGGCTGGCCGCTCATCGAGGGGACGGAGCAGCGGGAAGGGTACGAAACACCGATAGCGACTTCCGGACCGGACGAGACATGGGCGCCGTCAGGGCTGGCCTACCATGACGGGGCGCTCTATGCCGGGGCCCTCCGCGGAGAGGCCCTCCTCGTATTTGACCCTGCCACGGGAAAGCTCGTCCGCTCGATCGGGGGCTACGGGCGCATCCGCGATGTTTATGCCGATGGAGCATCCGTATTTTTCATCACGAACAATACGGACGGACGGGGCAATCCCCGAAAAGGAGACGACCGGCTCATCGAACTCGTGAATGCCGGCAAGTGACGGTCATTTCCCTTTCCGCAACGTGACCGTGACGATTTCCGGCGGGTTGAATACCCGGACCGGGACGATGCTGTTGCCGAGCCCCCGGCTGATGACCAGCCGGCTGCCATGGCGTTCGTGGATGCCCGATGTCAGCGCCGGGAACCAGCCCTGGCCCGGTGCGACGAGGCCGCCGATGAAAGGCAGCCTCACCTGGCCACCGTGCGCATGGCCTGAAAAGACGAGCGGCATGCCCGCTCCGGCGTAGGATGAAAACTGTTCCGGCCGGTGGGCGAGCAGCAGGGTATACATCCCGCCGGGAACCGCGGAAACGGCTTCGGCGAGGGCTTCTTCCGTATAGGAATCCTCCCCGTCCTCCCCCACGCCCATGAGCGGGTCATCGATCCCCGCAACGGCCAGCCTGCCTTCATCCCGGCCGACCACCTTGGCTTCGTTTCGAAGGACGTGTACGCCCGCTCCGGAAAGCGCATCCGTGATGGCTTCCACTTCGTTCGTCGCCACTTCGTGATTGCCGGTCACGTAGAACACGTCCGTGATCCCGGTAAGCCCCGGGATCATCGCCATGCTCTGTTCCAGGTCATACCGGTTGCTGTCCACAAAATCTCCGGTGATGAAGATATAATCCGGCCTCTCCTTCCTGACCGCTTCGACCAGATCGGCCTGGCCGTGGCCGAATACGGCGTCGTGGACATCCGACAGCTGGACGATCCGGAGCCCGTCGAATGCCTCCGGAAGCCGGTCGTCCGCGACGGTATAGCGGGATACCGTCAGACGGCCGTTGTCCCAATACACGAATGCAGAAATAGCCAACCCGATCGCCAATAGAACGAGCAGCTTCTTCACACCGGCTCCCCCCTTTCTCTTTCGTTCATTTTACCTCAATGGAAACAAACATCCCCTCTGCCTGTCCGGGCAAAGGGGATCAGTCCGTTCATTCACGGGATCAGATAATTTCGGTCGTTTCGCCCGCTGCGGGGATGCCCCGCTTTTTGTTCGCAGGGGAAAGGGCCCGTTCAACCCAGCCGAGCAGGATGTCCGCAATAACGGCCATCAATGCGGTCGGAATGGCACCGGCGAGAATGATCGCTCCCCCGTCGGTGATGTTCGTGCCCCGGATGATGATCGATCCAAGGCCCCCTCCCCCGATAAATGCACCGATCGTGGCGACACCGATGGCGATGATGAGCGCCGTGCGCAACCCGGCCATGATCACGGACAGCGAAAGCGGCAGTTCCACCATGAACAGCCGCTGGGCCCTCGTCATCCCCATGGCGCGGCCCGCTTCCAGGATCGGCAGATCAACGCTCTTCAGGCCGGTGTACGTGTTCCGGATGATCGGAAGCAGCGAATAAAGGAACAGGCCCATGACGACGGTGTTGGCCCCGAGACCCATCACGAGCATGAGCACCGCGAGCATCGCGAGCGCCGGAATGGTCTGGATCAGGTTCGCCGCCGTCAGCACCCAGCCGCTCAGCCGTCCATAGCGCGCGATGAGGATGCCGACCGGGATGCCGACGATGGCGGCGAACAGGACACCGTATGCCGACATGAGGAAATGGCGGACAAACTGTTCCATGACATACGAACCGTTCTGTTGATAATACGTCAAAAGTTCCTGCAACATGTTCATCAGCTCACTCCTCCCTGAAATAGTTGTGTTCTTCCAAGAATTCTTTTGCCACAATGGACGGTTCCCGCTTGTTGACGTCCGCCTCATAGTTCAGCCGCGTCATCGTATCCGCATCAATCTTGCCGGCGAGCCGCTTCAGCAGCCCGTCGAGCTCCGGATGCTTTTTGATGACGTCTTTTCTCGTCACGGGTGACGTCTCATAAGGCGGGAAGAAGCTCTTGTCGTCTTGCAGCGTCTTGAGATTGAATGCCTTCAGGCGGCCGTCCGTGCTGTAGGCGAGGACGACATCCATTTTTCCGCTCTTGACCGCCTGGTAGACGAGCCCGATGGACATCGGGAGCGCCTCCCCGAATTCGAATCCGTACGTTTCGACGAAGCCCGGATATCCGTCCCCCTGGCGGTTGAGCCAGTTGTTGTCGACGCCGAGCGTCAGCTCGTCCGCGACCTTGCCGAGATCGGAAACCGTCTCTAGCCCTTTTTCCTTTGCCAGGTCGTCGGTGACGGTGAACGCGTACGTGTTCTGGAATCCGTACGAATCGTACCAGATCTGGTCGAAGCGTTCATCGAATTCCTTCTGCACGAACGCCATCGCCTCATCCGGATCCTTCATCGGCTCGGTATCGAGGATCGATGCCATGTCCGTGCCGGTATAGCGGGCGGCCGTAATGTCGACCTGGCCGCTCGTGAGGGCCTGGTGCTGGATGATGGACGTACCGAGGTTCTCGATCATTTCGACTTTCAGGTCGGTCTCATGCTCGATGAGATGACGGAGCATATGGCCGAGCACCTGTGTTTCCGTGTGGGTCAGCGTGGAGATCTTGATCGTGTCGTCCGATCCCCCGCCGAGTCCCGGAAGCGAGCAGCCCGGAAGAAGCAGAACCGAGGCGATCATGAGGAATAATAGAGGGCGCAGCAGGCGATTGCGGGTTTGTCTGGAATGGTTCATCATGCGGCACCTCCCTGACCCCGGATCCCCTTCGGAGTGGCGTGATATTCCACGCGTCCGAGCACCCAGTCGAGCAGGATGGCGAGAAGCGTGACCGGCAGTGCACCGCCGATCACCAAATCCGTCCGGAAGAGGTTGAGCCCGTCGAAGATGAAATCGCCGAGCCCGCCGCCGCCGATGAAGGAAGCGAGGGTGGCCCAGCCGATCAGGTAGACGGCCGACATCCGGATCCCCGCCATGATGACCGGCACGGCCAGCGGAAGTTCGACGCGGACCGTCCGCTGGAACGAAGTCATGCCCATTCCCCTCGCCGCCTCGAGCAGGTTCCGGTTCACATTTTTCACGCCGATATATGTATTCCTCAGGATGGGCAGCATTGAATACAGGAACAGGGCGGCGATCGCCGGAACTTTCCCGATGCCGAGCAGCGGGATGAAGAACGCCAGAATCGCCAAACTCGGGAACGTCTGGACAATCGAGACGATGCTCATGATGAAGCCCGCAACCTTCGGTATCCGGACGAGCAGGATGCCGAGCGGCACGGCCACGAGCACGCCGAGCAACAGGGCTGCAAATGATATGTACAGGTGCTCCCACGTCTTTTCCAGCAGCAGGCCTCCGTACTCGGAGAAAAATGACCGGATGGCATCCATCAGGACCCCTCCCCGGTTTGAGGAGCGGCTGCCGCCTCATTGACAACTGCATCCTGTTCTTCGTCGTCTTCTTCTCCCCAGATGGAGTCATACAGGACATCCACCAGGTTCGTCCGGGTGATGATGCCGATCAGGCGCTTGCGCGCGTCGACGACCGGCACGTATTTCGATCCGCGGACGAGAATGTTTCGCGTCGCATCTCGGAGTAGCGTGTCGGCCCGCACCGTTTGGATATCCCGCTCCATGAGGTCGGCAACGGCCGCATCCAGATCCCGGTTGCGGTCGATTTGCTCGATCGTCACCTTGCCCCGGAGGATTCCGGCGTCATCCGTGACGAGCAGCGAGTCGACCCGGCGTCTGCGCATGGTCCGGACCGCCTCGGACAGCGTGGCCCCGAGGCCGATCGATACCGGATCCGGATTCATGATCTGGCCGACCGTCTGGAAGTGCTGCTGTGCTTCGGCCAGCCGGTCCTTCCCGATGAAGTCACGCACGAAGTCGTCCGCAGGGTTCCGGAGGATTTCGTCCGGCGAGCCGACCTGTACGATTTGTCCGGCCCTCATGATGACGATCCGGTCAGCAAGCTTGATCGCTTCATCCATGTCGTGCGTGACAAAGATGATGGTCTTGCCGAGCGACTGCTGGAGGTTTTTGAACTCCGCCTGGAGGGAATCGCGCGTGATCGGGTCAAGCGCCCCGAACGGCTCGTCCATCAGGATAAGGGGCGGATTTGAAGCAAGTGCCCGCAGCACGCCGATCCGCTGTTGCTGACCGCCGCTGAGCTCGTGCGGAAATCTGTCGAGAAACTCTTTCGGCATGTTGACGAGTTCGAGCAGTTCCTCCGCCCGCTTGTTTCGCTCTTCCGCCGGCACGCCTTTCAGCCTCGGCACGAGGGCAATGTTGTCCCGGATCGTCATGTGCGGGAACAGGCCGATCTGCTGGATGACGTAGCCGATCGACCGCCTCAGCTCCACCACATTTTGTTCAAGGATGTTCTTTCCGTTCAATAAAATCTTGCCGTCCGTCGGTTTGACGAGCCGGTTGATCATCTTCATCGTCGTCGTCTTGCCGCATCCGCTCGGTCCGATGAAACAGATGAATTCTCCTTCTCCGATTTCCAGATCCAGATGATCGACGGCGCGCTTACCGCCCGGATAGACTTTTGAAACGTTTTCAAAAACAAGCATGTAATTTCCCCGCCTTCTCTCATGTCTCTTTTAATCCGCGTATCCAAAAAGGGTTCACCTTAAGCGAACCCTCGTTACAATGATAACATACTTTTTTATCAGTATTTTTTGGCACATGCTCACCTTCCTTCCTCACCGAATCCGAGAATCGGCACCCGGTCTTCTGCAATATGGACGTTCTCACACGGGATTTCCATAATGAATTCGTGTCGCCCATACGGTTTGAGGGGCAGTTTTTTCTGGACGAACGGATCATTCGTGATGAGGACGGCCTTTCCCTCCGGTGTCAAGCCTTCAAGGAAGAACCGGTGGCTTTCATAAATTGCATATGGAACAATCTCATATGCGTTTTCCAATTCCTTCAGGGACACCTCCCGGATGTACTTTCCGGATTTCCCTCCCTGTGGCCGGAACCCATTTTTTTGTGCATCGGGGTCTTCCGTGGCCAGATAATACATCCGCTGGTAGGACGCCAGTTCATATTCCCTTCCTTCCCACTTTGCAAACCTTCCCTTTTTTAGTTTCATCACCTTCTCCACCCTTTCGTTTTTAATTCTATTATATAGCTTTCAGAAAATTCTATCTACTGTTTTTCGTAACATTTTTCGTATTTTTCATAGGTCTTCAGACCCTTTTTTCAAATAAAAGACCGGGGGAAGATTCACTTCCCCCGGTCAATGGTTCAAGTTGGCTCCCAGTGGAGTTACTTGTCGGACGTGTGGTCCTTGAAATCGCCTACCCGCTCTTGGACTTCCCCTTTGGCCTTGTCAAATTTCCCTTCTGCCTGCTTGGAAGTATCGCCTGTGGCGTTGCCCCACTGGTCCTTTGCTTCACCCTTGACTTTGTTTACTGCGCTTTTCATCTTGTCGGACATTCCGTTATCATGTGCACTCATTACGATTCCTCCTCTTTGGAAATGGGTCTGCGTCATTGCATAATCGATTGGTTACAGCCGGTCACGGTTGTCGAGGTCGCGGTTATTGAGATCCCGATTGCGGAGTTCCAGGTCTTCCGTGTCATCGAAATCGGCGGCAGCATCATGCAGGTGGTCCGCTTCCCCTCCTGCACGGCCGAGCCGGCTGTCATAGCCCGCTTCATCATCTGTTCCGCTGATGTCCACTTCTTCGCGTCTGACCGTTTCGCTGACCGTTTCTGTGTCCTGAACCTCTTCTTTCTTAACCACGATCTCTTCGCTGACAACCGGACGCTTCGTCACTTCCACACGTTCCTCGGTGACCGGAATATGGATGCTTTCGCCGTCATCAAATACTTCACCGTCCGCCATTTCGTCATTGACCGGACGTCGCTCGATCGTCACTTCTTCACGGCTGACCGGAACTTCGACCGTCTGCTCATCCGTGACGACGTGCTTATCGATGTCCACTTCACCGGATTGGACGCGTTCTTTATCAACGTTCAGCTTCTCTTCGTGCAGCCGGAGGCGCTGTTCGTCCGACAGGTTGTCGTGATTGTGGAGGAGATCGCTGTTCAGATTGTCGTTCCGGTCCGTTCCGGTCATATAATTGTTGTCCCGGAATGTCGCCGCGTCGCTTTCTTTATACTGACCGGTGCCGACCGATTCGCCGCGCCCTTCGCCGAGCGGAGGTGCGTCAACGGTCATCCCGTCCTGGTTCACTGCCGCAGAATCATAGTGATCGACATCTCCGGCAACCCTGTCCGTTCCGACGGCGGTGTTGTCCATGAAGCTCTTGCCGTAATCACGGTCTGCAAACAGCAGGATGCCGCCGTTTCTCGCATCATCATAATATCTGGCCGCTTCCTCATCCGTGAAGCCCATATCTGTGAATGCTTTGTTTACCGGCTCTTCACCGCCGAGGAAGTTCATGAACTTGTCGAGCCAGCCCTGATTTTCATGGACTCCCTGCAGTTCCACATCCGTGCGGCCCCTGAGCATGGATACCTTGTCCGCATTGTTTGTCACAACATAAAGGTCATCTTCTTTATAGCCCTGGGCCTTCAGTTCGTCGATCCGGCTGAGAACTTCTGCTTCTGTGCTGAATGTGCCGATGTACTTTTTGTTGTCCATTTTTGTCCCTCCAATTTTGTTTTCGTGAGTGCGATGCAACTACTTTTTTATGTACCCGGATTGCGTTCAATGAAACTATTACAAATATTACATAGAGCGATTTAAACCAGCCTTGACCAGGGGTTTGAACTCCCTCCGACACGGCAATATTAAAGGTAGAAACTTGCGGAAAGCGCCCTTGGGAGACGCCTTTCCCTGCCAAACAAAGAAAAGAGGTGCCATAAAATGGTTGAACGAGATAAGAAGAAAGTGGAAGAGCAGTGGGGCATGGACAACGAGTTGAATGTAAACCCCGATAAAAAGGACGATCCGGAAAACATGAAAGGACAAAAAGGAGAGAGCATCTATGACATGCATGAAGACATGCAGACGGTGGATGCCATCCCGATTGAGGACCGGAAACAGGAACAGCTTGAAGAGGAGCGTCCGCGCATGACAAAGCATGACTCCTCTACCGAGCAGAAGTTTCCCGCTGCCGAGTACATGAACAACCAGGAAGAGATGGACAACGAGGAAGAGAAATAAACGGAGAAATTGTTCGTCAGACAACAAAAAACTGCAGACCTGGAGGGAAATCCTCTTTTTGTCTGCAGTCCGGGCAGCCTATGCTGCCCTCTTTTTTTTGCATTTATGACCTACAAACCGCGGGAACGATCAAATCATTTTACTGATGCAATCTGTACAGAAAATCTCACTCTCTTTTTTAAGATATGCTTTGATTTCCACCATGATTATATGTTTTGGCGCTTTCATCTTTGCAAAAATCTCTTCACCGTCTCGGATTTCCCGGTTGCAATTAGAACAATATAACGTCCGCTTGAACATACAGGCACTCCTTTTTGGGGCTTTGGCTCTTGCCGGAATCATTTCTTCTGCCTATACCCGATCGGAATCACTGCGAACCTTGTCGGACAGACTCGTTATTTCCCGGGAAATGACGGGATCATGCTAAGTCCCTGCCATAGAAAGCTGCTGTTGCACCGCCTGTGCCGTCTTCACACTTTCGCTCTGGAGGAGTTCCGTCCTGCCATCGCCGTGCCGATAACAGCCAGCAGAACGATCAGAAGCACCGTCACGGCAAGCGCACCCCAAAATTCACCGGATTCAGGTCCCGCATTGAGGTAAAGCAGGCTGTATTCCGGCAGCCTCCACGGTGTCCAGGTCCAGTATTCCCCGATCATGCCATCCACGATCTGTCCGATGAACAGCACCCCGAGCGCCGCACCCGCCGCTCCGCCTGTCGGAAGCACGGCACTGGCCGCCACCGCAAGCGTGATGACAAACAAGACCCACACGCCGTAGGACAGCAGGAACTTGATCAGTTCCCCCGCTCCGGGATAAACATCATACAACTGGACGATGTAAGTCATCGACATGCCGTAACCAAGCCAGACCGAGACGATGCCGAGGATGGCCGCGGTGAACCACTTAGAGGAAAAATAGGACGCATAGGAAATGGGCCGCACATAGAGCAGCGTGCCGGTTCCGCTTTTCCGCTCTCCCGACATCGTCGCCATGAACGCAAGGACCAGGACAAGTGTCCCGATCATCTGATATTGCCCTGTCAGAGACATGATGACATCGGTGCCGGTCATGTCTGGCAGTTGGAACTCCGCCCCTTCCGGCAAGTTTCCGACGCTGTCCAGAATTTGGGGCATGAAGTGATAAGTCAGCGGTTCAAGCGCCCCGAAGAAGATGAAAACGAGCGGCACCCAAATGATTTTGAATCCCCTCAGCTGCTCCTTCCACTCTTTCCTCGCGAAAATCCAAAACTGCCTCATGGTTGCCCCACCACTTTCAGGAAGATTTCTTCAAGCCGGACCGTGTCTTTCCCGATTGATCGGATTCCCCCCGCGTGGCCGGCTGCAAACTGAAGAATGGCCTCCATGGAAGCCGCTTCCGCCGGAATACGGACGTCCGAATCCTCACGTTGCGCTGTCCATGGGCATCCTTCTGCAAACCGGAGGGCAGACCCCTCATCTGTGAAACGGATCCGGAAGCCGTTCCCGCCGTACTTCCGGCGGACATCTTCGAGTGCCCCGTGTTCGATCAGTTTTCCTTTACGGAGGAACAGCAGCTGGTCGGTCATCTCTTCCGCATCGTTCAAAATATGGGTCGAGTACAGGATGGTCGTCGTTTCCCCGAGTTCTTTGAGCATATCCATCACTTCCCGGCGTCCCGCGGGATCCAGCGCGGAAACCGGTTCATCCAAAAGCAAGAGCGAAGGGCCGTGAATAATGGCCTGCGCCAGTCCGAGGCGTTGTTTCATGCCTCCGGAAAATCCTCCGATCCGCTTTCGGACCGAGCTTGCGAGCCCGACGAATCCCAATGTCTTCTCGCATTCCGCCCGCAGATCCCGTTGCGGCATGCCGCTCAGCCCGGCGGCCATCTCCAAATATTCGATGGCCGTCATCCAAGGGAAAAAGCTCGGATACTGAGGGAGAAAGCCGATCGTCGCCCTCGGATCGCCGCCCGTCCCTTCGAAGCGGACCTTCCCCGAGGTAGGCCTGAGCAGGCCGGCAAGCATCGACATCGTCGTCGTTTTTCCTGAACCGTTCGGCCCGATGAGCGCAGTCGCCGTGTGTTCGGTGAGCGAGAAGGATATATCCTCCACTGCCGCCACCCCGTCAAACCGCTTTGTCAGATTGCTGACTTCAAGCACGGTCATTCATTTCGCCTCCCGACGGTGAAATACAAAATGGGTCCGATTGTATTGATCAACAGGATGATGAATACCCAGAGAATGACCGGGCCGTTCGTTGCCCTTCTTTTCGACAGGTCCACGAACGCCACGATTTTCAGGATGAGTTCGATGAGAAGAATCGGCCAGATCAGCCCCCAAGGCACCTGTGCAAACATTTCTTCGATCTGCATGTTGTCCCTCCGTTTTCCTTTATGGTTCTTTTACGTTACGGGAAGACGTTTGGTTTCCTCTTTTTGCAGCAACCGCCGATCCTGGCGTGACATGCTATACTATCCCTTGGAACGGAGGAGCATGACATGCCCAAATGGATTTATCTCGCAATGGTCGCATTTGCATCCGCCTGCTACGGAATCTTGTCGACCAATATCAAGCTTGCAATGAACGCCGGGTTCAGCGCTTCGGAGGCGGTGACCGCCCAGTACATGACCGGCTTTCTTCTTGCCATACTTTTATTTGCCGTGACCTGGAGAAAGAGACGCTCATTCACCGGATGGACGAGTCTGATCCCCGCCGGCATCTTCACCGGTTTGACCGGTATCATCTATGGACGCTCGCTCATCTACCTGCCCGCTTCTCTTGCCGTGGTCCTGCTGTTCCAGTTCACGTGGATCGGCATGCTGATCGACTGCATCGCCTCCAGACGTCTCCCGAAGAAGGTGGAGCTGTATTCGCTGCTCCTGCTGTTCGTCGGAACCATCTTGGCTGCGGGACTGATCGGAACGGACCTGTCCGGAATACCATGGCAAGGGTGGGCATGGGGGCTCGGGGCGGCACTGTCGTTTGCGCTGTTTGTGTTTGCAAACCGCAAAGCGGTGCCCGGGATGGACACGACAACCCGTCTGCTCATCACTTCCCTCACGGCCATGCTGGTCGTTTGTGTTTTCCAGTCCCCTGAAATCCTTTGGAACGGCCAAATTTCTGAGGGTCTCTGGAAATATGGACTCCTGCTCGGGACATTCGGCATCATCGTTCCGGTCACCCTTTTCTCCGTTGCCATCCCGAAGGTCGGGTCGGGCCTGGCATCGATTCTGAGTGCCACAGAGCTCCCGGTCGCCGTCACCGTCTCGGTCCTCCTTTTGCACGAGCCTTTCCATGCTCTGCAGCTGGCCGGGATCATCGTGGTCCTGACCGGGATGCTGCTCCCGGCCTGGGCGGAACATCGGAGAAGGCCTGCGTGATGGGCATTCACAAAAATGTCGGGATCGCCCAGAGACCGTCACATCTGTCAGGCTGATTGTGTGTTTTGATGTTAACAGGATGATTTGCAGATAAGGAGAGTGGAAACTGATGAAAAAGTGGTCGTTGATTTTCCTTTCAATCGTTTTGGCCGGTGTACTCGCAGCCTGTGGAGACGGTGATTCGCCGAAGGATGCACAAAGCGGCACCACGGAAGGCGTCCATCCGCTGGAAGTTCAGCTCGAGCTCCCTGAAACGGCTGCCGCCGGTGAAGACGTTCTTGTCCGGGCGAAAGTGACGATGAACGATCAAGTGGTCGATGACGCGGATGAAGTGGAATTTGAGATTAAAGATGAAAAAGGAGAAAGTGAAATGATCGAAGCGGAGTTTGACGGTGAAGAGTCCTACTCCATCAACCACGCGTTCGAACCCGGCACCTACAAAGTGACCTCACATGTCACTGCACGCCAGCAGCACACGATGCCGACAAAAGAGATCACCGTCGAATAATGTGAAAAAGGATGCCCGCATTTACGGGCATCCTTTTTAAATTTCCTTCTCATATCCCGCTTTTCTTTCCGAGCAGCAGGATGATCGCCGGGATGAGCAGCGGACGGACGATGAACGTGTCAATCATGATGCCGAGCGCCATCATCATGCCGAACAGCTTCAATTCATTGACCGGCATCGTGGCCAGCACGAGGAAAGTGGCTGCCAGGATGAGGCCTGCGGAACTGATGACGCCGCCTGTACGCTCGATTCCGAACCGGACCGCATCATGCAGATCATGGTTGCGCTTTTCCTCCCGGATGCGGGCAATCAGCATGATCGAATAGTCTACGCCGAGCGCCACCAGGAAGACGAATGTATAGAGGGGAATCCGGTAACTGAGGGCATCCTGCCCGATCAGTTTATCGAACAGGAACACCGACAGGCCGAGCGTTGCTGCATAGGACAGGATCAGGGTTCCGATCAGGTAGACGGGCGCAATGATGGAACGGGTCTGAACTCCGAGCATGATCGCAATCAGCAGGGCGACCGATATCATGACAACGACCGTGTCGCGGTCATTGATCTCCTTCAAGTCTGCATTGAGTGCACTCTCACCTGCAAGATGAAATTCGGTTGCCCGGATTCCTGCTTCCCCTGCGAGCGAACCGCCTTTGTCCCGGAGCTCCTTGGCCGCTTGAAGGGCTGTCTGATCGTATGGGTTGCCTTTGAATGTGACGGTGATGCGGGCGGCATGGCCGTCTTCGGACACCGGTTGTCCCTGAAAGCCGGCCCGTTCGATGCCCGGAAGCTCCCCGATCAGGCCGGACAGGCGAACCGCAGCCTCCGGGTCGATGTCATTGTCTGACCTGACCAGGACCGTGCCGGGTGCGAGCTCGCCTTCGCCAAACCCGGCGGCGAGCTGCTCGTACCCCTGCCGTGACGACAAATCATCCGGAAACGACTTCACCAGGTCGAATGATTCGCGGTAGTTCATCACGTTCAGGGCGGACAGGACGAGCAGTGCCATGACGACTGTCAGGAAGACCGCAGGCCGTTTCGCCACAGCCTGCGCGATGCGGGACCAGATTGTCCGCCTGCCCGCCTTCGCCTTTTCTTCCTTGTTGGGAATGGATGGCCAGAATGCCTTTCTTCCGGCGATTGTGAACAGAGAAGGCAGGAGTGTCAGACCTGCAGTCAGCATGACGAGGACCGCAATTGCGAATACCGGTGCAAAGTTGCGATAAGGTTCATAGAGTGCAGCGAACAAGGTGAGCACCGATAGGAAGATCGTGCTTCCGCTGAAGAAGATCGGCTCTTTCACATGCCTCATGGCTTCTTTCATTGCTTCAGCCGGATGTTCATACACTTTCAGTTCCTCGCGGAAGCGGGAGAAAATTAGGAGCGAGTAGTCGGTGATCACCGCAAACAGCAGGATCATCATGATCGAGAGCGCCTGACTTTCCGTGGCGAAAAGTCCTGCATTCGCCCCGATCCCGATCAGCCGGTCGACGACGGCATATACGATGCCGGCACCGATGAGCGGAATGAACGCGAGCAGCGGCGAACGGTAGATGACGAGAAGCAGCAGGAGGATCAGGCCGACCGTGGACAAAAGCAGCACGACGTCGGCACGGGAGAACAACTCGGTTGCGTCGGCCGCGATCCCGGCGGGTCCCGTCCAGTTGATCTCCAGCCCTTCAGGCGCTCCTGATTTCACCTTCTCTTTCAGGTCGTCCATCAAGACCACGAGATCGTGGCCTTCCATTTTTTCAGGAAGCGTGACCGGGACGAAGAATGTCGTGCCGTCTTCGGACAGGAAGGCATCTTTCTGCCCGATCAGCGCTTCCGCAGGCAATACGTTCAAGTCTTTGAATTCCGGGACATTTTCGATGGCGCCGACGGCTTCGGCAAACTTGGAGATTTCTTCGTCTGACAGCCCCTTTTCGTCATGGATGACGCCCATGGCCGGCAGTCCGCCGCCTTCCGGGAAGTACTCTTTCACTTTTCCGGCAGCCACGATCGAAGGTTCATCCGAAGGCATGCCTGAGTTCTGATTTGGCTTCACGAACTCTTTGGAACCGGGGGCGGCAAGGGACAGAATGGCTGCTGCAACGATCCAGATCAGCAGTGTGATGACATAACGGCGTTTCCCTGTCATCCTCGGGATGCCTTCTTCTCTGTCATGAACGTGACGATGGCAAAGAGGGCGAAGCTGACAAGCAGGATGGTGCCTCCGACGATGTAGAAAATCAGAGAGAACGTTTCATTCACATTGAATGGTTGAAGGAACTGCAGCCACATGCCGGCAGTCAGACCGATGGCCCCGATGATCCCGGTCCAGCCCTGAATCGCAACGAGCCTTGCGGACCGAACGGCATACAATTTGTAGAAAACACCCCAGGCGAACATTGACAGCCACCCGACAAGCAGAATATGAGCGTGTACCGGGCGGAATGCATACGAACCGGAACCGGCCATATGCGACCCGAGGATTGTGCCGAGAAGGCCGAAAAGAGCTGCTGTGCGCATCAAGCGCAAACTCCATTTATCTTGCATGAGGATCCCTCCGTTTGGTTGTTTAACCTTATCGTAAAGGGCCAAGTTGAACGGAAGATGAACTCTGCGTGACAAAACGGCCACAGCATGGCCTGCCTGCCGGAAAGCACAAAAAAGCCGGTGCACCGCGCACCGGCTTTCATCGTTTTGCAGGTTGGTTATGGCGACAGGGAAGCGAGACGGTGAAGCGGGCGCCGCCGGATTGGCCCTGATCCACCTTTACGGACCCTCCGTGCAGCATGACCACTTCCTTGACGATCGACAGGCCGAGTCCTGTACCGCCTTCCCGTGTCCGGGCTTCATCAGTCCTATAAAACCTGTCGAATACCCGTTGAGCGTCTTCCGGCCCGACACCCGGCCCGTTGTCCTCCACCGTTACGGTGAGCGCCTCAGCAGCCGTGCGGAGCCTCACAGAGACCTCCCCGCCGTCCGGCGTATATTTGACCGCATTGGACAACAGGTTTTCCCATACTTTCTCCAGAAGCTCCCGGTCTCCCGGATATACCGCCTCATCAAGTTCCAGCGAAACGTAAATCTCTTTTGCCTCGAACGCCCACCGGTATTTCCGGATCACTTCCCGAAGCTGGGCCGCGATGTCGAGCGGTTCGAATTCC
Source organism: Edaphobacillus lindanitolerans (assembly GCF_900156305.1). Classification (GTDB taxonomy): domain Bacteria; phylum Bacillota; class Bacilli; order Bacillales_A; family Planococcaceae; genus Bhargavaea; species Bhargavaea lindanitolerans. The sequence continues at coordinate 1,319,442 of NZ_FTPL01000001.1, forward strand.
GCCAGATCGGTAATCTGGTCAATCGATGTCAGGAGGAGCAGCTGACGGGCCAGATCCGACAGCCTGACCGCCTCGTCACGGACAATCTCCGAATACTCCCTCCTCTGCCCCTCCGGCAGTTCCGGATTCCCGAGCAGCTCCGCATAGCCCTTGATGTTCAGCAACGGCGACTGAAGATCATGCGATACATCACTGATGAACGCCTTTCTGGCACGGTCGTTCTCTTCAAGCTTCCGGACCATCCTCCTGAAGCTGTCTGAAAGCTGTCCGATCTCATCATTCCTCCGGATATCCGGAAAGAAAGAGAAACGCTCCTGGGCCACCTGGTTGGTCGCTTCAGTGAGCTCGGTCAGCGGCCGGATCAGCTTCTTCGCGGTATAGAGGACAGCGATGAAGCCGATGGCTGCAATCAAGATGAACATGATGGCCGTCAACCAATGCAATTCGTTAAATAAAAGTCCGATGTCCGGACGGATAAACAGCGCATAAGGACGGTCATGGTAAGTGAATGGGACGCCGACCGTGTTGGCGACGTCGTTGGCAAAGTACCCGGCCCAAAACGTCTCCGCCGGCAGGTCGCGCATGCCATGATAAACGTGTCCGTCCAGTACCGACCGGACCGTCCCTTCCGGCAGTGAGTTTTCCTTGAATGGTCCTCCATAGAATGAACCGCGGTCTTCCTGATCGGATACATATAAGATATATCCCGCTTCCGCCTGTGTCCGGAGATACCGTTCCAGGTCGAGTCCATCCGTCGACTCAATGAAGGAGACCATTTCTTCGGCAATGTGAACGTGCTTTTCATCATTGTCCACCTTCATGTCCCGGTGGTAGATTGTGTTCACCACAAGATAGGACAGCAGAATTCCGGCCACAAGGACAAGGAAGGAAGAGAAGACGAATTTTCCGTACAGTGACTTCAACTGATCTCCTCCAGCTTGTACCCGACACCGCGGACCGTCACGATCCGCACTTGATCCGTCAGTGTCTCCAGCCTGTCCCGGATCCTCTTGATATGGACGGACAACGTCCGGTCATCCCCTTCATATTCCAGCCCCCACACGCGTGCCAGCAGCAGTTCACGCTCAAACACGACATTCGGACGGGAGGCAAGAATCACAAGAAGCTCAAACTCTTTGAGCGGCAACAGGAGCGTTCGCTTCCCGCAATGGACCTCATAGCTTCCTTTGTCAATCTGAAGCGGCCCGACCGAAATGACCGAGCCCGCCTCCTTCCCATACCGCCTCAGGATGGCGGCCACGCGGAACAAGAGCTCTTTCGGTTCAAACGGCTTGACGACATAATCATCGGAACCCGCCCGGAACCCCCGTTCCTTATCTTCCAGCGCCCCTTTGGCCGTCAGGAGCAGGACCGGCATGTCCCTGAACGACTTGAGTTCTTCGGTCAGTGCAAAACCATCCATCCCCGGCATCATGACATCCACAATGGCCAGGGCCGGGTTTTCTTCTTCCAGGAGAGCAAGTGCCTCCATGGCCTCTGATGCCTGGATCACTTCATATCCGGCCCCCTCGAGCTGAATCTTCACGAGGGAACGGATTTTATTGTCATCATCCACGACCAGTATCTTCAAGGTGAACACCTCTCTTCATTGCTTCTATTGTGCCTGAAAGACAAGATCGATGACAATTCAAACGAAGACGGCAGCCTGATTGAATAAGACAAACACAAAAAAACCGTCTCCGGTTGGAGACGGCCTTGTGCCCAGCGATGTCCTACTCTTGCAGGGGGAAGCCCCCGACTACCATCGGCGCTGAAGAGCTTAACTTCCGTGTTCGGGATGGGAACGGGTGTGACCTCTTCGCCATCATCACTGGACCTTGAGCTTGTTCGCTCAAAACCGGATAGAACAGACATTGAACGCGTGATTTCTTCCGAAGCCTTTTCATGCTTGAGGTTAAGTCCTCGATCGATTAGTATCCGTCAGCTGCACGTGTCGCCACGCTTCCACCCCGGACCTATCCACCTCGTCATCTTCGAGGGATC